>NZ_CP195116.1:7432500-8475087 GCF_052692655.1 Nostoc sp. DSM 114167 | reverse complement strand
GGGATTCAACAAAGTAAAGTGGTTGGTTCGTAGTTTCACTTGTGGGGATGAATACCCCATCAATCCTAAAAGCAGTTTCTTTTAGCTCGACTGAAACAAATTGATATGCGTTGATATTGGCAGTCGTGTCGCCAATTATGGCAAAAAATATGCTAGGAAAAGCTTGAAATAAGCTATAAAATATTTTGTCAGTTTGCACCTAGATTTAGTCAAGGAAACATTGGATATTGAAAGTCTATCAAAAATAGTGTAAATGCGTCTGTTTCAACACAAAAAAAGCAGATAGGAATAACCATCTGCTTTCATAAAAGATTCATTCTCTAATTTACATAGATACCAATTGATTCACTGGAGCAATCCCAGCCAAATCTAAAATTGGCGCGATCGCATCTTCACGCTTCACCGCCATCATGTGTACACCTTGACATAATTGCCGCGCTATCTGCACTTGCTCGGCGGCAATTTTCATCCCTTCCTCAAAAGGGTCTTTGGCTTTTGCCAATCTATCAATAATATGTTGGGGAATATTTACACCCGGAACACATCTATTAATAAACTGGGCATTTTTGGCTGATTTCAACAGAAATATTCCTGCCAAAATTGGTTTTTTATAACCAGCAGCAATGGTATCCATAAACTTTTCTAGCCGTTCAAAATCGGTAATCAACTGACTTTGAAAAAACTGCGCTCCAGCTTCGATTTTACGTTCAAATCGACTTTGTAAACCCGACCAACTTTTACATTGCGGATCTACTGCTGCACCAACAAATAAATCTAAGGCTCCATCAGTCAAGGGTTTTTCATTGCAATCAACGCCTTGATTCATCTTCCGAATCAGTTGCAGCAATCGCACAGCTTCCAAGTCAAACACTGCCTTGGCATCTGCATGATCGCCTGCTTTTACAGGGTCGCCAGTCAAAGCTAAAATGTTATTTATGCCTAAAGCATGAGCGCCCATCAAATCAGCTTGTAAACCGATACGATTGCGATCGCGGCAAGCAATTTGACAAATCGGCTCTATGCCATTCTGTGATAAAATCACCGACGCCATTAACGAAGACATCCTTAACACGGCGCGGCTACCATCAGTAACATTGACGGCATGAACCCTTCCCTTAAGAGTCGCCGCCATTTGAATCATGTGCGCTGGATCTCCCCCCTTCGGCGGTGCTACCTCAGCAGTAATTAGAAATTCACCTGCTTGTACAGCTCTGCGGAAGGCTGTGGGGCTATGGGTGTGATGCATAAAATTAAGAAATTCAATTTCTTAAATGGTATAGCCAATCACACCGAAAAGCGAAAACTTATAGAGGAAGAGAGTAGCCTAAAGCAGCTTTTACCTGTGATAAAGTTTGATTTGCGATCGCTCTAGCTTTTTCCCCTCCATCCCGCAACACAGACTCCAAATAGCTTTTATCCGCCGTTATCGAGTGATATTTTTCTTGGATTGGTTTCAGAGACTCAATAATTGTATCTGTCAACAATGGCTTGAACTGTCCCCAGCCCATATCCTGACACTCAACTGCCACATCTTCCTTTTTCTTTCCTGACAGCAATGTATAGAGCGTTAACAAATTATTACACTCTGGACGCGCTGGATCGTCAAAAGTCAGCCCCCGAATCGGATCGGTTTTACAACGCTTAATTTTGTATTGAATCTGCTCTGGTGAATCTAGCAAACTGATTCGGCTTAACTCTGAAGGATCGGACTTCGACATTTTGCGCGTACCGTCCGCTAAACTCATCACCCTTGCCCCTTCTTTGCGAATCAAAGGGTCTGGTAACTTTAAAACTGGTTGTTCTGGTTTACCAAATTGGTGATTTAACCGAGCTGCAATATCCCGTGTCAATTCCAAATGTTGCTTTTGGTCTTCACCCACTGGCACTTTATCGGCTTGGTAAAGCAAAATATCAGATGCCATCAGCACAGGGTAATCCAATAAGCCTGCACTCACATTCTCTCCTTGTTTAACAGCCTTTTCTTTGAACTGGATCATATCTTGCAGCCAGTTTAGAGGCGTAATGCAGTTGAGCAACCAAGTGAGTTCACTGTGGGCCGAAACGTGGGATTGTACAAAGATAGTGGAGTGATTTAAATCAAGACCACAAGCTAGATAAAGAGCAGCAAGAGTGTAGGTATCAGCTGCCAACTGTTTTGGGTCGTGTGGCACTGTAATCGCGTGTAAATCAGCCACAAAAAGGTAATTTTCGTATTCGCTCTGACCTTCTACCCAGTTGCGAATGGCTCCCAAGTAGTTACCTAGATGGTAATTGCCGGTTGGTTGAACTCCAGAAAGAACACGTTGCTTGCCCATAAATTCCAACTTAGTTATCTCAAATCCGCGCTATGTCAAGTGGCGATGTCTGGCGACAAGTTGCTTGCGCCTACGCAAAACTCATTTAATTTTGACATTTTCCAGGTCAACTCGCCGTTGTGGAATAAGAGATTTTAACTCAACTCCGATTGTTATAGAAACTCTTCACAAAGAAGAACGACAACTTAGGGACTTGCAAAAAATAAATTATCCCAAATTATTTCTAGATTTGTGGGGCGCAAGACCTTGCGCCCCTACGTACCCTGCGGGACGCTTATGCAAACGCAAAGCGTCCCGCAGGGATGGTATATTTTTTAACTGTTAGTCCACTAGTGTACTTTTGACAGCTTATAGAGTATGTATTTTGACATACTCCCCCCTTTAGAAAACCTACCGTGTATACACAACTCCTAAAAACCTAGCTTGATAAGATTTTCCTCGTTCCCAGTCTTCGACTGGGAATGCATTCATTGAGTCTCTGACTCAATGCTAAATTGGAGGCAGAGCCTCAACGAGGAGCATTCCCATGCAGAGCATGAGAACGAGACAAACTGTTAGTCCATTAGTGTACTTTTGACAGCTTATAGAGTAGGTATTGTAAAGCTTGACTGTAGTCTGTTGTAAATAAAAAGCCGATGCAATCGCATTGTTGCTCAATGCAATCGCATTGTTAGTTCATACAATGGCATTGTCAGTCAATGCAATGGCATTGTCAGTCGATGCAATGGCATTGTCAGTCGATGCAATGGCATTGTTAGTCGATGCAATGGCATTGTCAGTCGATGCAATGGCATTGTTAGTCGATGCAATGGCATTGCAAAAGGTTGCGTTTACATAACATGGTAATAGAAATACTAAACTGCAAAACGCCGTAATAAAAACTTTTTCTCCTCATCAAAGCAGTTTATGTACTTTTGATTTACAAAAATAGACAAAATTTAAATTCTTTTTAGAGAAAGTAGCAGTAATCTCAACATTATGAGTTAATTTTTTCACTCAGGAGAGTCTACTGATGAAAGCTTTACTACTCTGACATATAAAAATGCTCAATTATTTCTGGATTTACTAGCAGACGATTGGTCTGGCAGTTTTTTGTTGCACAAATCCGCGATTATATTTTATGACAACGGCGGTAATCCTGCTAACTGACTACAAAATTATCTTTGCTGATGCAAATGTCTATCTAAAAACAGATAGAGCAAGAATAAAGGTAGTGGGATCGTAGCATCATCTCTGCAATGACCATCCAAAACTCGGATTTGTCAAAAGTAAAAAATTTTTCAACCAAAATTTAATTAGAGGACTACAGCAATGAAAGTACTCTTACTTTACCCCCGCTTTCCGAAAACGTTTTGGTCTTACGACGAATTTATGAAAATAGCGGGACTTAAAGCATTTATTCCACCGCTAGGAATTCTGACTGTTGCCGCTATGCTACCAACAGACTGGGAAGTTCGGTTTTACGATCGCAATGTTAACCAAGAAACAGATGCTGATTGGCAATGGTGCGACATCGTGATTCTTTCTGCCATGCTTGCACAGAAAGAAGATTTTCTCGTGCAAATTCACAAAGCAGCACAGCTGGGGAAAAAAGTTGCTGTAGGTGGGCCTTATCCGACTTCAGTGCCAGAACCTGCCCAAAAAGCAGGAGCTAACTATTTGATTTTAGATGAAGGAGAGATTACAGTTCCACAGTTTTTAGATGCGATCGCTAAAGGTGAAGAACAAGGAACCTTTCGCGCTCTTGAAAAACCAGATGTAACCCAAAGCCCTATCCCTCGCTTTGATTTACTCAAACGAGATGATTACTTAATGATGGCAATCCAGTTTTCTCGCGGTTGTCCTTTTGAATGCGAATTCTGTGACATCATCAATTTATACGGTCGCAAACCACGCACTAAAGAACCCAGTCAAACCCTAGCAGAACTCCAAACCCTTTATGATTTAGGCTGGCGCGGATCTTTGTTCGTAGTGGATGATAACTTCATTGGCAATAAACGCAATGTAAAACGCCTTTTACAAGAGTTAATTCCGTGGATGCAGGAACGTAATTATCCCTTCACCTTCCTAACTGAAGCTTCCGTCAACCTAGCAGAAGATTCTGAGCTATTAGAATTAATGGCTAAAGCTGGTTTCTACTCAGTCTTTTTGGGTATTGAAACACCAGACCAAGACAGCTTGCAAGTCACTCGCAAGTTTCAGAATACCCGCAATCCCCTCTTAGAAGCCTGTCGTACCATCAATGAAGCCGGATTGTTAATCTATGCAGGATTTATCATTGGTTTTGATGGAGAAAAGGCTGGCGCTGGGGAGCGAATTCAAGCTTTTATTGAAGAAACCAGCATTCCTCAACCGATGCTCGGTATACTGCAAGCTATTCCCAATACTGCACTGTGGGAAAGACTAAAACGAGAAGAGCGATTATTAGAAGGATTTGGAGGTATGGAGGTGGGGGATCAGAATTCCTTAATGAATTTTGTTCCTACCCGGCCGATGGCTGAAGTTGCTAAAGAATATTTAGAGGCAATTTGGAGAATGTACGAACCCAAAAACTATCTCCGACGTTGTTTTGAACAGTGCCTGAAGATTACACCTAATCCCCAACTACAGCAGACAATGTATTTTCCCCCTGGCAAAGGACTGCGACTACTTGCAAACTTACTTTGGCGACAAGGTTGGCAACGGCAAGAAATTCGCGGTCAATTTTGGCAGCAACTTTGGGCTATTCTCCGTACCAAGCCGCAATTTGTGAATATGTATTTGGGTTTATGTGCTGCTGGCGAGCATTTTTGGGAATACCGCCTTTTAGCCAGAGAGCGCATTACTGAGCAATTAGGATTCGATCCCCTGACTACGCCTACACCTGCAATACGGTTCGGATAAGCATTTTGAACTCAAAATAGGGTTTGGGGAAAAGGGAAAAGGTTAAGGGTTAAAGGTTTTTTATTCACCTTTCCCCTTTACCCTTTCCCCTTTAACCGAACCGTATTGCCTACACCTGTTGAAAAACCATTAGTCACAATTTAAGATTAGTTGATTGTTAAGCGATCGCTAATGTGTTTTTATGATGTTTTATCAATAGCGATCGCATTAATTTTGCTCAAAAAAACCGAACTCTTAAATTCGATTTACCTCTGTGCTAAACTCACCTGTCCGCCAATTAACCCTAGAAATCCAGTTCCAAAGTGCTGAATATCCAAAAAACTTGCTTGCTCCGGTGAGGTTTTATAAATCCGAAATGTCTTCATAATTCCCAAGGTGGCAGCACTTTCTAAAGGCCCGACAAAACTAATATCTCGGTCGAGAAAATAGGTTTGATTAGCCCAGTAAGCCATTTGATTTGCATTTAAAAAGTAGCAGCCTGCGTGAGGATTAAGGGCACGGCGAAAGGTAATTGGTGCATTCATAATTGTCCCCTTGAGTTCTGGTTGCTCCTGAACATTTTGAAAAGGAGCAGTTACCCGCAAAGCCAAATCCCCATCAATGTAAGCTTTATGAACCAAACCGTAAGGAGAGATTTCATAACGATTTGGCTGGAGCAAATTTAAATTACCTGCTTGTTGAGTAAACCAATTTAATTTTATAAAAAACCAAGGATCGTGGATAATTAAGTCATCTTCCAAGAAGCAGTAATAATCATACTGATTGAGACAACTTTGCAGAACAGCTTGGCACTCAAAACCCAAAAGCATAGGTTCTACATTAGTAGAATGATGCTTATATAAATGAGATGGTAAGGGAAGCTGGTTTAAAAGATGATTATCTTGGGTTGTACAAATAACAATATCTAGTTCGTGAGATTGCGGCTGGTTAGCAGGAAAAGCTATTCGTTGAGCAATGTTAATAATACTTTGAGATTTACCAAATAATTGGTGTAAAGCCGTAAGGCTATTAGTTAACGCCCGCAAGCGAGGTTGCGGGTCTTTGCGTTGGGAAGCATGAAGACCCTCACCGCTAGGTTTGAAAAAATGGGCAATGGTAAAAATAATTCGCATTGTACATATCGCTTTTATCTTTTGACCAATGACTAATATTTACCAAATCCTTTAGAACTTGGACGCTTTTTCAAACTATCAGAAGTTTTGCCAGCAAACATCCATTGCAAATGCTGTGGTAACAGTTTGGCCAAATCATAACGCTTGATAATTGTCTCTCGCGCATTCGCACGAATTGCTTGCATTTCTTGAGGATTATTCAGCGCCTCTTCAACCCGATTAGCAATATTCTGGGGAGAAAAGAAATCTACCAGCAGTCCATTCACCCCATCCTGTACAACCTCTAAAACTGGCGAAGTCTTAGAAGCTATTAGCAAACATCCTGCTGCCATTACTTCTAACATTGACCAGGATAAGACAAAAGGACGGGTTAAATAAACATGAGCAGAAGAAGCTTGCAAAACCTGAAGGTATTCATTGTAAGGAAGCCTATCTGTAAAGTGCAGCCTCGATAAATCCAAAGATAATTTTAATTTTTCTAACATTAATTGTTTATAAGTCTGACCATCGGGGAGATTCTTTCCATAAGCAACCCGGTCTTCTCCGACAACTACCACGTGGCATTTAGGTCGTCGCTGCTGAATTAGCGCTACCGTTTCCATAAACTGCGGAAAACCTCTATAAGGTTCCATTCCTCGTCCTACATAAGTTACCAACTCTTCCACATGAGAAAGATCCAGATTTATTCTTGGTAAAACTAACTTTGCACCTGGTTTGGGGACAAAATAATTGGTATCAACACCATCATGAATTACAGTGAGTTTGCTATGATATTCTTTGGGAAACTGCTGACGCTGCCAATTAGTTGGAGAAAGACCGCGATCGCAGCTATATAAATCGGTTAAAATCGGCGCGTTTTTCACCCGGATGCGGCATTCATCATCAGCATTCAGCGGATCGTTGGGATCGAAATCTGCATCGGAACCGTGAGCGTGATAAAACCACTCGAAATAACACAATAATTCGGCTTTGGGGAAAACATCTTTCATAAATAAAGTCGGCCCCCAACCAGAATGACCATAAACTATATCTGGAAAGAAACCCTCTGATTTTAATTTTTCTGCCACGCGATAGACAGCTTGAGCAGTGAGAACAGCATTTTCCAGATTGCGAACGTAGTGGTGAGTTTGAGGCGCTGCTTCACGAGAAGGAGTATAAATAGCTTTAAAAACGCCAGGTATTTCTCCTTCCCGACGATTTGTCCCAAAGACAACCTGGCAATTAGGATCTTTACCCAAAACTATCGCTAGGTTGCGAAATTGCGAGGGAAAATTGGGATGTAAAAATAAAACTTTCATTGGAATAATCTTGATTAAATTATTGCCAGATAAAATAAATTAAGACAAGCTGCTTAAGATTATAAGATTATTTATCACAACTTTTAGCAAGTAAATTTAGATAAATGCTTCCCCGAAAATGTGAAAATAATCGCAAATTCGTGTTATTACCATGAAATTTATTGGCATTGATTTGGGCTGGAAATCCCAACCAAGTGGACTATGCTGTTTAGAATGGATAGATGGACAACTGCAACTACTCGATCTAGACCGCAAAGATGCCATTGCAGACATCCTCACCTGGATCGATCGCAGCGTCCAACCAGATGAGCCAGCCATTATCGCCGTAGATGCACCTACCCTCATACCCAATGCTACCGGGAGTCGTCTCCCCGACAAACTCAGCCACAAGTACTTTGGCAAATATCATGCAGGATGCTACCCAGCAAATCAAAACCTACCCTTTGCAGAGCGCACCATCAACTTTGGCTTAGAATTAGAATCGCGCGGTTTTGCCCACGCCCCCACCATAGAACCGCAAAAACTCAGCAGATATCAAATAGAAGTCTTCCCTCACCCAGCAATCGTTAATTTATTCAACTTAGAACGCATCCTCAAATACAAAAAAGGACGACTCAATGAGCGCCGTCTAGAACTAATTAAACTCCAAAAATATCTTTTTGATATTCTCCCTTCCTTCTCTCCTCCTCTGCGCCTCTGCGGTTTGTTCCTTCTTGAAATCCCCACCACAGGCGCAGCCCTCAAAGCAACCGAAGATAAACTAGATAGCTTAATTTGCGCCTATGTTGCTGCATACTGGTGGTATTGGGGAGAAAAACGTAATCTTGTATTAGGCGATCGCACCACCGGTTACATTGTCATCCCTCAAAGAATTTGAGCAAAGGCGAAGCCTTTGCTGCTTTAGAGTCCTTGCTGATGCTAAAAATAACGTGAGTTCGATGATCCTCTCCCGGACAACCTCCCTCTCCCACGGGGAAAGAGAGGAGCAACGAGAAATTAGGATTTTGGCTCCCCTCTCCGATATGGAGCTACCGTGTACACACAAATCGAATTTCTTCTTAAATCCAGTCGTTTATTGAATTCGGGCGGTCGTTTATTGAATTCGGGCGATCGTTTATTGAATTCGGGCGGTCGTTTATTGAATTCGGGCGGTCGTTTATTGAATTCGGGCTGTCGTTTATTGAATTCGGGCTGTCGTTTATTGAATTCGGGCTGTCGTTTATTGAATTCGGGCTGTCGTTTATTGAATTCGGGCTGTCGTTTATTGAATTCGGGCTGTCGTTTGTTGAATTCGGGCAGTGGTTAGGGTGGGGTAAAACCCAATACAGTTCAGTTAAGCTTTTTTCTCTTCCCCTGCCTCCCCTGCTCCCCTGCCTCCCCTGCTCAAGAACAGCCTGCCTGAACAGATAAATTTGCTTAACCCAAGCGTATTGGGGTAAAACCCAGATTCTTGAGCCAGTTCAGACTTGTGTATAGACCGTAGCCGATACGGAGAGGGCTTGTCGAACTCACGTTAAAAATAGCATTCCGCAAACCGTATCGCTTGGTAATGGCAGAGCGCTAATTAGGATTAAAAAACACAAAATTGTTGTTGCTTAGTGACAATCCAGCAGATAGTTGTGCAAATTGTACCTGAGTAAACCCAGATGCACTACCATCTTGGTCAAAGAACAATGCACCTGTAGCGCTGTTGTAAATAAATCGTTCTTCACTAGTGGTTGCAGATGTTCCGATTGTAAACTGACTTGCTGAAAGTGAACCTATTGACCGACTTCCAAACCCATAAGCCGATAGCTGAATCAATTCATTAGTAGCGTTGAAGTCATAAATAGTATCAACACCCTTGTCGTAATTATAGATAGTAAAGGTATCAGTACCGTTCCCACCTGTTAGGGTATCATTGCCACCAAAGTATCCCCCACAGAGCGTATCGTTGCCATTACTCCCCACAATGTTGTCATTGACATCTGTACCTAAGATATTTAATTGTTCGATATTCTTGTAGCTAACCCGATTTGTGCCTGTCGTAATTGACCCAGTGTTAGTAGTAGCATTGAAAGTCGAAGTCATTGCTTTGAAACTACTGCCATAATTTACAAACAACAAATCGTCACCCTTACCCCCATCAATCGTATCTTTGCCAGCATAACCCCCAGAGAGGGTATCGTTGCCATTATTCCCCACAATATTGTCATTGGCATCTGTACCTGTGATATCTAATCGTTCGATATTTTTGTAGCTAACCCGATTTGTGCCTGCTGTAATTGACCCAGTGTTAGTAGTAGCATTGAAATTCGTTGTGATTCCTTGGTTAGCATTGGTATAATCGGCGACCAACACATCGTCACCCTTACCCCCATCGATCGTATCATTGCCAGTACTATTACCCCTAAAGTCTACGGAAAGGGTATCGTTCCCACTGTTCCCCACAATGTTGTCATCGTAGGCTGTACCTGTGATATCTAATCGTTCGATATTCTTGTAGCTAACTTGATTTGTGCCTGTTGTAATTGACCCAGTGTTAGTAGTAGCATTGAAATTCGTTGTGATTCCTTGGTTAGCATAGGTATAATCGGCGAACAACACATCGTCACCCTTACCCCCATCGATCGTATCATTGCCAGCACTGCCCCCAGAAAGGGTATCGTTGCCATTACTCCCCACAATGTTGTCATCGTAGGCTGTACCTCTAATATCTAATCGTTCGATATTTTTGTAGCTAACCAGATTCGTCCCTGCTGTAATCGATCCAATGTTAGTAGTAGCATTGTAATTCGTTGTGATTCTTTCGCTAACATAGGTGTCATCGGAAGATTCGTAGGAAGAGTCGTAATCGAAAGACAACAAATCATCACCTTTACCCCCATCGATCGTATCTTTGCCAGTAATGCCCAGATTGTTCCGATCGTTAACACTAACGCCCCCAATGCCCCCAAAAAAGGTATCGTTGCCATCGCCCCCAAAGAGCAAATTATTGCCTTTTGAGTTGTTAATATTCAAGTAATCATTACCGATATCACCGTTGAGAATGTTATTACCTGTTGTATAACTAACATCCAAGGTATCGTTACCAGCATCACCATTGAGAGTGTTATTGCCTGTTGTATAATTAGCATCCAAGGTATCGTCACCAGCACCACCGTTGAGGGTGTTATTCCCTGTGCCATAAATTCTCCCAAAGTTTCCAAATTCGTAGTCGTAGAAGCCAGAAACGGAGAGATAATCCTTACCAGCGCCACCAGAAAGCAGATTATTACCTGTTGAATAAATAGCATCCAAATAATCATCACCGATATCACCGTTGAGAGTGTTATTCCCTGTTGAATAACCAGCATTCAAGGTGTCGTCACCAGCGCCACCATTGAGGGTGTTATTGCCAGAGGTAGGATTGCCAAATAAAATGAAGCCTCCTCGACTCTCGCTGTAGTCACCAGAGGCAAAGAGAGAATCATTTCCATCGCCACCAATGAGCAGATCGTTGCCTTTTGAATTGTTAAGATTCAAATTATCATCGCCAGTACGAAAACGATAAGCGATGGAGTTATCGCCTGTGTTCCCAACAAGCGTGTCATTCCCAGCACCACCAATGAGCGTGTCATTCCCAGTACCACCTCTGAGTAAGTCATTGCCACTTTTGCCATCGATTTTGTCATCACCCCCCTGACCATTTATGACATCATCTGAGTTATCAAAGCCGTTAACATTATTGTTCAGGTCGTTAAGGAAGGTGACTGTATTCTTATTGAAGATGGTACTTTGGGTAGAGTTGGCATTGAAAACATCAAAGCTGTCTGTGATGGTAGTTTGCCCATAAAACAGGATATTGCCCAAGTTTACACTCGCTCCAGTGGATTTGCTGAGGTTATCCAGATTTTCTAAGGCAAAGTTTTGCAGAATGACTTTGGGAGTAGGGTCGTCTTCATAGTAGGTTGCATTTGCAAAGGTGATTTCCAGATTGTTGCCATTCTGGGTCAGGATCATATTTTGGGCAGTTAAGCGACTATCGCCCTGAAAATTGAGAGTGTCCACTTCAGCAATGACTGCTGCTGTTGGGTGTGTTCCTTTACCTACGCCACCAAAATCGGTGATGATATCAATATCATCGGTGATGTAGTTATAAATAAATTTATCATTGCCACCGCCACCAGTTAGAGTGTTGTTACCCTGGTTACCTGCGATGGTATCGTTCCCTGCAAGACCGTTAATTGTGTCCGCGTCATAAGTACCCAGTAGGTTATCATTACCGTTGGTTCCAATGATATTTGCCATAACTTTTATCTACCTAAATCTAGCTTTTCAGTAACTTCCGTTATCAACATGGACTTTATTGCTATTTTTGGGTACAAAAATTAAACGGCATTTTAAGTTTTTGCCATACTTATACATCATCTTTAATTAACACTAGTATTCATCAAAGATTCATCCAAATAATGGCTTTTACGTGACACTATCTAAGCCTTAAGCGCTGTACAAACTAATGAGCGTGTAGATTCAGGCTCGTGGGTCATTTCAGGCTAAATTAATTATTTTTGTTCAGTAAAAATCAATGAACAAGAATAATTAAAAAATCTTACAATTGAATGCTGAAAATTTATACTTGGTATTTGGTTTATTGCCAGCGTTTAAGTTCTACTAGAAGAGAAAATACTTAACTTTCACTCAGTAAAAATATTTTTATAACCTCCTTGCGAGCCATTTTATGTATATGTCTATCTTGAGAATAGAGAACATCTAAATAATCCCAAAATCTCAGCTTGACTATATATTACTGTATTTACTTAGATATTTTTGCTTCAAAATGTATCTTTGTGTATTCTTCACATTATGTACTGATAAATTTACGTAAAAATATTTTGTTTGTGTACTATAGCGATTCTCAGTTAAGTGAAGTACAGATAATATTTTGAAACGCAGAGGGACGCAAAGTAAAGCGCAGAGGTACGCAGAGATTTGTACCTCAGTAGACTAGGAAATGCTATATTAGTCTTTATGTCTTGAATTTTAAATTGTTAAAATTTTTCATCATTCTAGCAATAATTATTTTTGAAGCGTGACTGCATTGCACACGAAAGGCGTTGCTATTAAATCAGCAACGCCTAATCTTGATTATTCAAAAATTAATCAGCACTCTTATTCTGCCCAAGCAATTAACCTTGGTTCATAAGGATTAGCCAGATTTTTATTTTTCGGCAATACACGCAAAGACAAACCTTGTAAGCCAGAAGCGGTATAGATGATATTACCAGTGTAAATACTCAATTGCTGTCCATCTTCGCCTTGGTAATCCATCACTACTGGCACAGCGTTGACAATTTCACCATTGGCATCGATCGCACCTTGATATAATTCCACCTGCACATCATTATTGCTCAAAGTTGCTAAGTCAACCTTGGCTTTGACAGCAACGGTTTGGTTAACTTCAATGTCTGAAGCTGCCGATACGTCAACATCTTTGATTCTGATGTTGAACCAGTGTTCGCTGAGTTTTTCTTTCCAAGCGGCTAGTTCTTTGGCTGGAGCATAGTTATCAACAGTCAGGGTATGATAGCGATCGCTAGCTGGGAAATAAGCCCTTTGGGCATATTCTCCTACCATCCGCGCTGTATTAAAGAAGGGACAATTCAGGCGAATTGCATCCTTCATTTTGGCAACCCACGGACGGGGCAAACCATCTGTATCCCGATGTTCATAAAATAACGGCACAACTTCCTTCTCTAACAATTCGTAGAGAGCATTTGCTTCTACTTCATCTTGGTAGTTTGGATCGTCATAATTTTCTCCATGTCCAATCGCCCAGCCTGTGCGGACGTAATCAGCTTCATCCCACCAGCCATCTAGCACACTTAAATTCGGCAATCCATTCATTGCGGCTTTCATACCACTAGTACCAGAGGCTTCCCGTGGACGACGCGGTGTGTTTAACCAGATATCGCAACCCGCAACCATTAACCGCGAGATATAAATGTCGTAATTGGGAACAAACACTACCTGTTTTTCTAAATGCTGTTCGCGGATAAAGTGATTGATCTCGCGGATCAGTTCTTTACCGGGGATATCTTTGGGATGTGCCTTCCCAGCAATCACGAATTGCACTTTCCGGTCTTTATTAGCTAGTAAAAGCCGCTTAACGCGATCCAAATCGCGCATCCACAGGGTAGCGCGTTTGTAGGTGGCAAAACGACGAGCAAAGCCAATAGTCAACGCGTAAGGATCTAAAACTTCTTGGGCTTGGGAAATTTCGGAGGCGGAAGCGCCGCGATCGCGCAAATGCTTGACCAAATGCTCGCGCACATACAAAATCATATCTAAGCGGCAGCGCTCGTGATTGCGCCACAATTCCTCATCGGGAATAGCGTCCATCCGTTCCCACAATGGGCTATCTGGTGGTGCTGATGACCAATTTGGGCCGAGATAGCGATCGTACAATTCTTGAGTCGATTTCGCCACACAACTCCGAGCATGGACACCGTTAGTAATTGCGGCGATCGGCACTTCCTCCACTGGCACTTTCTGCCACAAGGCTTGGAACATTTGCCGCGACACCACACCGTGGAGTTGGGCGACACCGTTAGAAAATGTTGCCATTTTCAGCGCCAGCACCGCCATACTGAAAGGCCCGGATAAATCGCCTGTATTCTCGCGCCCCAGTCCTAAAAATTGCTCTTTGGGCAAGCCAAATATCTCTGCATAATACCCCAGGTAGTACAACATTTTTTCGGGAGCAAACAAGTCAATCCCAGCTGGTACTGGCGTGTGGGTAGTAAAGATATTACTCGAAGCCACCACCTGTTTAGCTTGGGCATAATTCAGTCCCTCTTCCTGAATCAGCAAGCGGATGCGTTCGAGGGCAGAGAAGGCGGCGTGGCCTTCATTCATGTGGTAAGCGGTGACTTTCAGCCCTAAAGCTTTGAGCATTTGCACACCACCGATCCCCAGCATAATTTCCTGGTGGATACGCATATCGATGTCGCCACCATACAGCTGATCTGTGATGTCATGGTCGTAAGTGTTGTTGGGTTCAATGTTGGTGTCCATCAAATACAACGGAACCGTTCCCACCTGTACGCGCCAAACTCTGGCATACACCTTGCGTCCTGGATAATCTACCGCAATCCGCAGTTCAGAACCATCGGCATTGCGCTCTAGATGCAAGGGCATATTATAGAAATCGTTGAGCAGATAGCGTTCTTGCTGCCAGCCATCAGCATTGAGATACTGGGCAAAGTAGCCTTGCTGATACAGCAAACCTACACCTACAAGCGGTAGCCCTAAGTCACTGGCAGATTTGAGGTGATCCCCTGCCAGAACGCCCAAGCCTCCAGAATAGACGGGCAAACAATCTACAAGTCCAAATTCCGCCGAAAAATAGGCGTAGCATTCTTTTGGTTTCTGTTCCCGTTGTTTCTGATACCAAGTGCGCTCTTGCAAATAATCGTCTAACTGACGGTCAGCTCGATCCATTTGCGCTAAAAAGCCTTCATCTTCGACAACTTCCAGAAGCCGCGATTGAGAGATAGTACCCAGCATTAACACTGGGTTGTGATGGCTAGACTCCCACAGGTCAGAGTCTAAGCGACGGAATAAATCTTTAGTATCAACGTTCCAATCCCAGTGCAAGTTATATGCTAGCCGCCGCAGTGGTTCGAGTCGCGGCGGTAGTGAAGGGGATACGTTAAATGTGCGAATTGGCTGCATAGGTTGGCAAAACTCCAAGTTTAGCTATGGTTATTGTTTACTCTCTTTACCAATGTTGCCAATTCTTTATACTGTAGTTTGTGAAAAAGCGATGACTTTGTTAAGCATTGAGAATTATTTTTAACCTCGTTGCTAAAGTTTACACCAAGGTGTTTCTAATTCTCTGCCTTACTCTGAGCCATATACTTGGTATATTAAGATTTAATCATTTACTGGTATGTATCACTTAAAAAAATTTACTTTTGAATAAATAATTTATATTTATTTTAGTATTGCTTCCGGGGATCGATCGAGAGTCTTGGCTGAAGGTAAAAATTCCCCATAGCTGTGTCCAGTGAAGTTAAATTTTTTAATTATTTTTTCATAAAACCGCGCTGTCAAAGAAGGCAATCCCGATGAAAGGAGTTTCAAAAGCCTTGGATGAAAATCTTCTCAAGATTGTGATTTTTACTTAGCACTCTCAAGCTAGAAGACAGAAGGGAAACCCCATAAATAATCGGATGAAACCCCTACCAAGCAGTTAATCAAGAAAAGCGATGCCTGGGGCGGGCTACACTTATTCTAACTACTTGGTATGAAATATTTCACTAAGTCAGTAAAATAACTTACAAAGGTGTTATTTTACGCACCTAATGAAGGCTGATCTTTAGTATTTTTTGTCATTGTCAAAGCTACAGCTGCTGCATAAGCAAGTTCTGCTGCCATTTGATAAGCAAGTTTGATACTTGATGAAGTGTCCTTGGCTTTAGGAGATGGGGAAGCTTTTTTTCGGCGCGACTCAAGTTTTACATCACCTGCTGCAATCGCTCGCTGTAAAATGATCCAGGCATCTAGGTCTTCTGAGTCATAATTACCTTGAAGTTGCGATCGCAGTTGATCTTCGGCTATAACACTCAAAAAGCCGATAGTTAGAGCTTCTTGTACAATTTCTTTAATTAAAGCCATAATTTAAACCAAGTGTGTGAGTTAAAACTGATACCTCAATTTGGGAACTTAGATGTTTTTTTGTAAATTTATCCTCGAAACTAAGCTAAGTTTTAGCTTTCTTTAAATAAAATTTATAACGAGTACTACCAAGCACACATCACCCTTTTGGCTCACCCGAATGGGTGATTTACAATATTTTAGATAGTAAGTATATAGACAAAATAAATATTTTGAGCTAGTTTGGCTTTTTCACAAAGAGGGTGTCACAAGTATAGTAGATATCAATCTAAGTTGAACTCTCAACGATCAAATTACTTTGATCGGTAACAAGATAAACATAGGCAAAAATGCCAATAACCGCTGACAGAATTTTTTAAATCTCCCTCCTCAATGAATTTTATTTAAATGTATAAAAATATTCGCAAGTAGCGTCAGCTTTACTCGCACTTCTCTACAAGACGCTTTGCGTAGCTTGCTTCCACAAATTAGTACGACAAGCTACTTCAGCTGCGCGGTAGTTGAATCTCGACTTCGCTCGATTACCGCGCAGTCGAAACTCAGTACAAGTCTGTTACCACCGCAGGCATCGCTATAGTAAAAAAATTAACTTCTTTCCTTCATTCTCATCAACAATAAACCTGGAAATAAACTTATTTCATGAGAGTGTTCCACTAAAAATAAAATGTGTTATCGTTAAAAACAATTGTTCTTAAAAACCATTCATGTCATTAAAAACGTGAATTGGCTAGTCTGTAAATCATCTGTGTGCAACATGATTGGAGCAGCATACTCTAGAAATTCGTTGCAAGAAAGCCGTCATAGCAGTCGGGGAAGCGCTTACTTGTTTGCACCGATGGTTAACTTCAATGTGATGGCTGATGTAGGAGATAATCCACCCTAACTGGATTTTATTTGGGCAAAAATACCCAGAAAAATCCAACAATAATTACATTGTCATGCTAGGCAGAAATTTTATTTAAACTTTGAATATAGTCTAGTTAAATGTATTTTTTGTTGCCAAATAGCTTGTGAAACCGAATTGTTTCAAAAGACTAAAACCGCTTGAGAGTAAATAACCTCAAGACAAACAACACTATCCCTATTTGCTTTAGGAGTGCTGTTAGCAGTAGCAAGCTGTTCAAATTTGCCAGAAAACCAAAACAGTAGCCTATCTAAACCAGCAAATTTTCCATTAAACAATTTAGAATCTAAGTTTTGACACAGCAATGCACTGAAATTGTTTTGTTAATTGATTTTGTGAAATGTCAGCCGAAATTTTACGTGCATATAGTACAAAATCTGCTAGCAACTTAATACAATTGTGCATATTACTTGAGTAATTCTACACACCTAACCATTGGTATTGGCAGAAGATTAGAATACAGCCAAAACAACTTTAAACACTGTCAACAATAATTGATTCACGAGATATGTAGCCATGCAGAACGAGCAATATTTTTCCAAATTGCAGCGCGTGCAAGAACTTTTAGTAACTACAGTGTTAGGAGATATTCCAACACTTCTTCTCGGCCCAAAGTTGCGTAATTTAGGATATCGTAGTATTTTTGCCCAGATAGACAGCCCGGTATATATTCAAAATGGTGTTGAATTTAACGGTACTTCTTGTATTGAGATCGGCACAGGAGTCTATATTTTCAAAGGTGTGCGGATGGATGCGAGAGGACATAAAAATAATAGAATTCATCTAGGAAATAGAGTCGCGATTGAACGTAACGTTGATATCGGGTCTTTAGAAGATACATATATCCATATTGATGAAGACACATTCATTGCTCCTAGCGTGTGTATTGAGGGGCCAGGAGACATTAAAATTGGTAAACACTGCATGATTGCTGCCCATTCAGGGATATATGCTAATAATCATAATTTTGCCGATCCGATGGAGCTGATTAAATACCAAGGTGTTACTCGCAAGGGAATTGTGATTGAGGATGATTGTTGGCTAGGACATGGAGTAACAGTATTAGATGGCGTTACTATCGGCAAAGGCAGTGTTATTGGTGCAGGAGCAGTTGTTAATAGAGATATTCCTGCTTTTTCCGTTGCTGTCGGCACACCTGCACGAGTAATCAAAAACCGAATTGGCAAAGATATAGCAAAGCTTCAAGTTGAGAAATAGGGCATGGGGTATAAGACGCAGGGGGCAGGGGGCAGGGGAGCATACTTCGACTACGCTCAGTAACCAGGGGAGCAGGGGAGCAGGGGACAAGGGGACAAGGGGACAAGGGGACAAGGGGACAAGGGGACAAGGGGACAAGGGGACAAGGAGATAAACAAAACTCCTAACTCCTAACTCCTAACTCCTAACTCTTAACTCAGCACTCCTAACTCAGCACTCAGCACTCCTGAAGGGCATGGGGAATAGTAACTATCCCCTGTAAGCTGTTGCCTTTTTTGGGAAACCTTTGCCATCAGTCAACGTCACAAGGGTAAACGCCTCTGAGTTATCTTTCTTAAGGGCATCTACAAGTCAGACAACTGACATCTTGTACATTATCAATAACCGTAGGATAGACATTCCTAGTCTTGAGTCCCCAGAGTCCTCTAAAAAAGGGACGAGATTTGGGTAATATAAAGTAGCTATCTTTTCTGCATTGCAGATACTGAAAGAACAGCTTTCTTTGTTTTACCCGTTGGAGATATTTCTATGCTGACTTTAAAAATCGCTGTTTATATAGTTGTTGCCTTCTTCGTAACTATCTTCATCTTCGGATTTTTGTCGAACGATCCAGCTCGTAACCCCGGCCGTCGGGACTTAGAGTAAAAGGGCGATAAATCATCCGCGACTTTGGAAGGCGGAAAATACTAAACGCCACGGAAACTTACTAAGCGAAAATTTAGTAAGTTTCTTTCTCCAAGTAGCTTGCTGTAGGTAGCAGAAGGCGACAGTCGGAAGGCAAAATGTATGTTTATCCTTCCCTTTGTCATTTGGCTGTTTGTTAGCCCGATTTTGCTCAGTTATGCTTCATCCAGTTCTGCCACCTAATCCGCCTCCTATCTTTGAATCTTTACAACCTGTAAATCCCGCCTCATCTGCTAGTCATAAAAAGTTTCTTTCAGGTGTAGATACTGGAACACACGAAAACACAGACAAATCCAAGCAGCCCAAGAATTTGGCTCAGTTGGCAATTTCGGGTAACACTAAAAGCGATCTTTTATTGTCAACTCCGATCGACTCAACTCAAGAGCGCTTGGTAGTTGCTGAAACTGCTTCTGTACCTCATTCACCAGAAACCTTTCCACCAGAAGGTTCCCCACTCCCCGGTTCTGCAACTGCTGGGCTTTTGGGGCAGCCACTGGTTGTTGGTTATCCCACGCAAGAGGTTACAACCTCTAATCGCCAAGTTAAAAAAGACACAAAGACAAGTCCGAGCGTCGAACCCCGCCACTCGGAACTTCTGATGTCGGCACTGCGCAAACGGGAGATGCAAAGAAAAGTCGAAGCGGAGGCTTCAGACCAAAATGCAAAAGATGAGCCTTCTCAAAAACTCAGTCAGCGTTCGCTAAATCCAAACTCTAGTGGCGGACAAAAACCAACCTTTTTGGACTCTTCTAGCTTTAGCTATAAAGTTTCTCCAAGTCCCCTTGTCGCTCAATCTCCACGCTCTCTTCAAATCGCCCCAACTGTCACCAACAGTAACAAGTTAGACAAATCCAAAGCAGAAATTTTAGCTGAGAAGTTAACCCAACAAAAACAGCAAGGCGATATTACTACACAACAGTCTCTAAAAAAAGACAATATCTCTTTATCTGCTGCCGATCTAGCACCGAAGTCTCAATCAGTACAAAATTTTATAACATTTAAATCTCGTAAGCCCACAAACCAACTCTCAGCGCCCATCACTGTAGAATTTAAGTCTCAAGTCCAGCAACAAAGCCAAGTACCAACGCCTACACCACAAGTAAATACCACTCAGCCACAAGCTCAACCATCTGGTACAACTGCGCCAGCTACTACACCGCCAGCCGGGCCAAGAACTGTAGAAGTCACTTCAGATCGGCAAGAGTATGACGAGAAACAGCGAATTATTACAGCTGTAGGTAATGTAATTGTGCGATTTGATGGGGCAGTGGTGGATGCCGATCGCCTGCAAGTTAATTTGGACAACTTGATAGCTGCCGGTGAAGGCAACGTCATCTTAACACGGGGCGATCAGATACTGCGCGGACAACGCTTTACCTATAACTTCGTTCAAGATCGTGGGGAACTGGAAAATGGTAGAGGAGAAATTTACGTACCCTCAGCCCAAACAGATTTTGCTTTTTCACCCACGGCTGTAAGTGCTGGTGGAGTTTCAAGACTTCCGCCTAGCGATCGCATTCGAGCTAATCAGCCCCTTTCCGGTGTGAGTAGCCCTGGAGGAATTAATGTGACATTTGGTGGTCAGTCAAATGCTAGCAACATCCCGCGATCGAAAACAGGGGGTGTAGTCAATCGGCTCAGGTTTGAAGCTGAACAAATTGATTTTTATCCGCAAGGCTGGCAAGCAAGCAATGTCCGCATCACCAACGATCCTTTTTCGCCCCCAGAACTAGAGTTGCGTGCAAATACAGTAACTCTGACGCGAGAATCACCCTTGGTAGACCGGATCAGGACACAGAATCAGCGTTTGGTATTGGATCAAAGCGTCTCCTTACCAATTCCGATTAATGAGCGGACTATTGACCGCCGAGAGCGGGACGTTTCACCTGCAATAGTCTCCCCCGGCTACGATGGAAAAGATCGGGGTGGTTTGTATATTGAGCGTGGCTTTCCACTAATTGATACAGAGCAAACACGCTGGACAATAACGCCCCAGTTATTATTACAGAGAGGTGTGCAAGAAGGCGTGGGTGACTTAGGCTCACTGTTTGGTGTGAAGACCAAGATAAATTCTGTTTTGAGTCCACGGACGATAATTCAGGGAACTGGGGAGTTAACTAGTTTTAACTTGAATCACGTGGAAGACAATTTGCGAATCAATTTAGGATTGCGCCAGACATTAGGCACTTCTCTTCCCCATACATTGAATGTGCAATATAACTACCGCGATCGTCTCTACAACGGTACTTTAGGTTTTCAAACTGTCCAGAGCAGTTTTGGCGGCATTATTAGCTCTCCGGTAATTCCTTTAGGAAAAAGTGGCATCAACCTCAACTATCAGGCAAGTGCCCAGTATATTGATGCCAACACCGATCGCCCAGACTTGCTAGAACCAGTGCGGGAAAACGATCGCATTTCACTGGGTCGTTTACAAGCCAGTGCTACCCTTAGTAAAGGGCTGTTGCTGTGGCAGGGAAAACCATTACCACCCACTGCCAGTGAGGGGTTACGATACACCGCTACCCCTGTAGTTCCTTACTTGCTAGCGATCGCTAGCCTTACAGGTACTACCAGTTATTACACCAATGGTGATAACCAAAGCACACTAATTGGTACAATTGGCTTACAAGGGCAAATTGGTCATTTTTCCCGACCTTTTTTCGACTATACCGCCTTTAATGTCAGTTACTCTCAAGGCTTAAATAGCGGATTATCACCCTTTTTGTTCGACCGCTCCGTTGATAACCAAGTATTGACTGCTGGAATATCACAGCAAATCTACGGCCCTTTTCGCTTAGGCTTCCAAACATCTGTTAACTTGGATACTGGTAAAGAAACTAGCACCGATTACATTTTGGAATATAGCCGTCGCACCTATGGCATTACCTTACGTTACAATCCGGTGCTGGAGTTAGGCGGCTTCAGCATCCGGATTAGTGATTTTAACTGGGGTGGCGGCACCGATCCATTTTCGCAAGTTAAGCCAGTAGTAAACGGCGTGCAACAGGATTATTAGTTTAAGGGACTAGGGACGATTCGACAGGCGATCGCACAATTGGTTGATGTGCCACCAGGTACAATACGGTTCGGTTAAAGGGGAAGGTGGGGCCCCCTCTGGGGATAAGGGGAAAGGGGAAAGGGAAAGAAAAAACCTTTAACCCTTACCCATTAACCTTTTCCCCAAATGCAATTGGTGAGTTTACAATGCTTATCCGAACCGTATTGCCACTAGGTATTCTCAAGCTGGCATAGTCGCCGCTTAGTTGAACGTGTGATGGTGGTTGATGTAGGGTTACACAGCATTTGTGAACTGCGGCTTGGTATTCTCGCCATTGCCTACGGATTGCAATACTTGCAGCATCGTTACCTAAATCGGAAAATCTTAGCCCCGCTCGCATCAGCCAAGATTCTACGTCAGTTGTTTCACCAACTATTTCTGGAGTAGGATTAATCTTTTTCATGAGTAATATCTTATACATGTATTCTCAATTACTCATTTCACTTTAAAAGAAACTATCAATACTAGCCAATATCATTTTTTATCAAAATCATCAATAAAAACTATTCATACCTGAATAGAATACTCAGGTATGAAAGAATGAATTACGATTACGGCTGGTAAACAGCATTGCTTTAGCTTGTGAATAGGCTGTTTTCTAGCTTGTAATTACTAAAAGCGATAGCCTAATCCGGCTTGGAAGCTGACAGCATCAGCATCACTATTTCTGTAGGCGTCAATACCCCATTTAGTATCGCCGTAGGCAATGACATTTTTGCTAACTTCTGATTCAACACCAAGGGTAACTACAGGTGAATTCCGATTGCCCAATGGAGTTTTTTGACCTTCGTCAGTTACAAAGGAATAACCACCACCGAAGTAAACGTTAGTATTTTTGGCGATGGGCGCATCATAAGTGACTATGGGCATAATTGCAGCAGCATCACCACCATACAACACAGAACCCCGCAGTGAAACAGGCGCATTGGGTACGGCGTATCGTCCTTGAATATTACCACCAATTTGTGCTTCATCGTTTCCTTGTCCGCCACTGGTTGCACCAACCGCAACACCAGCACCGATGTAATTACCGTTAGTACCGTTAGTAACTGCTGTTTGAGCAGATGCAATGCCGGCTGAGAGGACAATGGAAGCAACAGCAAATGCAGAGGCAGCTAATTTTGTAAGTTTCATAGAATTATTCTCACTAGAGTTAAGTAAAATCAATCTTCTCTAGTACTAGAATCTCTTTTTTTACAAAATGTAACCTCACGCATCTGGTTCACCCAAGTGGCTGAATTATTTCTCACCCACCTGGGTACAACAACTGAAATATTTGATTGAAGAATTCAGAAGTCAGAATTCAGGAGTCAGAATTCAGAACAAGAAAGTGGAAGATTCAGACTCGCCACTGTCTTGTCTTTACGCTGCGCTATCCGGTTTTTCGGACTCCAATTCATACTGACTTCTGATTCCTGACTCCTGAATTCTATTTAGATAACAGTTATTTCTTTAAAAACCGCTGACGTAGACGAGAGATAAAAATATTTACCTCTGGTATTTTCAGCCAGGAAGCGATCGCCGCAAACACCGCAATTCCCACGAAACCAGATATACACAATTGCAACACCAAAATCAGTAAACCCGTTTTACCTAACACTTGCCCACAAGCAAACAAAGTCCCATAACTTGCGACCCCAGCAACTACGCTACCACCAGCCAAACCCAGAATCGGCAAACTCCACTCGCGCCAAGGTAAACCATTGAGTTTGCGATCGAGCAACCATAACAGCATTAACATTGAGCTACAATTTACACCCACCGTTGCTAATACCAAACCGGGAGCGCCAAAAGGTTTAACGAAAAACCAATCTAATATAATGTTGAGCAAGATGTTAAAAATACTGATGCGAAAAGGTGTCTGTCCATCGCCTAAAGCATAGAATACCCGCACCAAAACATCACGCCCCAAATAGACAAACATCCCAATTCCGTAAGCGACTAACAAGGACGAAACTAGCTGTGTGGCTTCTGGCTTGAAAGCACCGCGCTCATATACCACCTGTACAATAGGTACAGATAGCGCCACCATCAACGCCCCTAACGGTAGCATGGTAAAAGCAGTGAGTAGCAGTCCTTGGCGAATCCGTAATTTTAAATCCTGCCAATTTTCGGGGCTAGATAGTTTAGCAAATATCGGTAATAAAGGCAGCAAAATGATATTAGAAATAATCCCTAACGGAGTTTGGACTAATAGATTGGCATAGTTAAATCCCGCCGCCGCGCCAGGGATAGGACTAGCAAAATAAAGGTCAGTGGCAACATTAATTGGCATCATTCCAGAGGAAACTGTTGCCGGAGTCATGATTTTAATTACTTCTTGAACGCCTGGGGATTTAAAATCAAACCGCAAGCGTAATGTCCCTAATCCTAACCGCCATTGAACAATTAGCTGCACTATCCACTGGAGAATTGCTCCTGCCAAGGTTCCCCAAGCTAAAACCATTCCCCCGATTAAAGCGTACTCCGGTTTAATAATGTCCTTGCCCAGTTGCATCGCCAAGATTGCAATACCGCCAACAACGGTAATACTAGATAATAAAGGACTAATAGAGAGTAACCAATATTGATTGGCTGTATTGAGAGTACCAAAGCCAATGCCAATTAAACCGGCAAATAAAGCCATTGGGGCCATAATGCGGAGTTGTTGAATTGCGATCGCTCTGGTTGTTTCTTGCAAACCATGACCGACTAAATCAACGATCGCATCCGCAAACAGAACTTGAGCCACTGTCAACAGCAACAGCAATCCAGCTACCAGCGTTGTCACGGTTTCCACTAAAGGAGCCGCTTCTTCTCGCCGACGCTTGGCTAAAACGCTGACGATCGCACTGTGTAATGGCCCATTTACGCCACCAAGTAAGATTAATAGAAAGCCAGGGATAATATAGGCATAACTATAGGCGGTGGCAGCAGCACCAACACCAAACGCGGCAGCGATCGCCTGCTGCCGCACTAAACCGAAGACTTTACTAATTAATGTGGCTGCGGCAACAATGCCAGCAATTCCAGCGAAAGAACGAGAGGGTTTTTGATCTTGTTGTGTCACGAATAATACCCGACAACTCTTGCAGAGTGCATACTTTAAAACATTTAACCTGAAATTTTGCAGTCTGTCAGGTAAATTTTGACAAATTAGTAATTTTAAATGCCTACCCCGGATTTCTCACCGATACTCAAAGCCTGTGCTTGTGCAGGGGAGCAGGGGAGATGGGGAGCAGGGGAGCAGGGGAGAAGTTGCAGTAAGTTTTTCCCCTCTACCCCTCAGCCCCTCAGCCCCTCAGCCCCTCAGCCCCTCAGCCTCTTCCAAATGCGGGCTACGCCAACGGCAAAGACAAAGCGATGTCTACGGTAAATGCTCGCCTACGCTCAAAATTAAATTCCTGAATTGCGATAATACAGCGAATTACAAGTTAGTTAGATTGCGATTTCAAAAGGGTCAGACCGATTTTCTGATTTACCCCGACAACAATAACTTAGTGACAGCTTTGCTTCAGTTTATAGTGAATATACTCAAATAAGCTTTGCGCTCCTCTGTGTTTTAAATTAAACCCTCAATTGGCGACGAATTTACACAATTGTGTACTTAGTCATCTCCTCTTTTGTGTACAAGCCAAAATTATTTTTTAATCCATTACAAGGATAGATCGAGAAAGGGGAACTATAACAATAACCATCTTCTGGGAAATAGTTGAACTAGGGATTGGGGATTGGAGACTAAGGACTGGATATCGGGCGAGATTTGAATCCCAAACAAATCTTACTCATATTTTATTTCCTAGTACCCAGTACTCAGTCCCAAAGCGCCCATTTGTCCCTACCCCAACAAGTTGCTATCCATCTGAAATTGGTGAATCCTGGACGCGGCCAGTTGAAGACTGTAAAACTTTGCAGTTTGTCATATTTTTGACACTTGTTAACCCCATGAAGTTTGGTCTGAGGAACCCTTGTATAAAAAACGAGATAATCCAGAGCAATGGAACCCAATTCAAATTTCACAGAAAATCAACTTCTTTTATCAAGCGCTCAACTTCAAGAGCAACTAGAGCAACAAAAAGCTCTGGCGAGTGTAATTGTCCGAATTCGGGAATCTCTTGACTTAGAAAAAATTTTTCAAACGACTGTTACACAAGTGCGTCAGTTACTAAATGCTGACCGAGTAGCAGTCTTCCAGTTCGACCGCGAACAAAACTGGCAGGGAGAATTTGTTTCTGAAGATGTTGCAACTGGCTGGAACTCAGCAATGGCAATAAAAGTTTATGACCACTGCTTTGGAGAACAATTTGCTTCTAGTTATCAACAAGGTAGAGTGCAAGCAGTAGCAGATATTTACAATGCGGGACTGAGTGATTGTCATCTGGAAATTTTGAGCAAATTTCAGGTGCAGGCCAACCTCGTTGTTCCTCTATCGCGGAAGCAGGAACTGTGGGGATTGCTTTGCGTTCATCAGTGCAGTGAGACTCGTGAATGGAAAGAATCGGAAATTGAGTTTATTCGTCAAATTGCTGACCATCTTATTGTTGCGATTCAACAAGCAAAGCATCTTCATGAAGTCAAATTGCAAGCTGCAAAATTGGCTCAAGCAGTTCAGCGCGACCAAGTAATAGCTAAAATTGTCGATGAAATTCGCTCACCCCTTGATATTGAAACTATCTTTAAAACCACAACTCAAGAAATACGTAAACTGTTGCAAGCTGACCGAGTTGCCATCTTTAGCTTCAATCCCGATTGGAGTGGTAACTTTGTTGCTGAATCATTTACTGAAGGTTGGACTCCTTTAGTTGGTCTTCTGCCTGCGATCGCTGATAGTTATTTACAACAGACGCAAGGCGGGCGTTACGTTCACAACCAGACTTTTATAGTTAATGATATTTACCAAGGTGGATTAACAAACTGCCATGTGGCTCTGTTGGAGCAATTCCAAGCAAAAGCCTTTGCTACTGCCCCGATTCTCCAAGGAGATCAACTTTGGGGAATCATCGCTGCCTATCAAAATGCTTCACCCAGAGAGTGGCAATCTCATGAAGTCGAATCACTGACCAAAATCGGCACACAAATTGGTGTAGCAGTGCGACACCATAAGTTACTGGCATACGCTCAGTACCAAGCAGAGCAACAAAAAACATTAACTAGCGTGATTACTCGGATTAGGGAGTCTCTAGATTTAGATACAATCTTCCAAACTACTGTCACTGAGGTTCGGCAAATGCTGCAAGCAGACCGAGTGGCAGTTTTTCGTTTTGACCCGCAAAAAGATTGGGAAGGAGAATTTATTTCTGAAGATTTTGTGCCTGAGTGTAACTCGGTAATGGCAGAAAAAGTTTATGACTATTGTTTCGGAGAAAACTTTGCACCTCTTTATGCTCAAGGTCGAGTAAATGCGATCGCTGATATTTATCAAGGAAAGTTCCCCGGTTGCTACGTCCAAATCTTAGAAAAATTTCAAGTACGGGCAAATATGGTCGCACCTCTATTAAAAAAAGGTGAACTTTGGGGATTGCTGTGTATTCACCAATGCACTGCTCCTCGCTACTGGCAACCCTCTGAAATTGAATTTACCAGTCAAATAGCCGAGCAATTAGGAGTTGCATTAAAACAGGATTCTTATTTAAAACAAGTTCAAATGCAAGTTATCCAGTTAGCAGAAGCCACTGAACGCGAAAAATCAATGGAACGCCAAGAACTACTGGCTGCAACTATTGATAAAATCCGCCAGTCACTCGATATTAAAACTATTTTTAGAACTACTACTCACGCTGTGCGAGAGTTACTTGAAGTCGAGCGAATTGCAATCTACCGTTTCAACCCGGATTGGAGCGGTAAATTTGTAGCAGATTCCTTTAAAGATGGTTGGAAACCAGTTGCACAAACCCAACCAACGATTATAGAAACTTTTGAGGATACAGACGACGATAACGAACTTCCGCGTAACGAAACCTTTGTACCGATTCGGGAAGGTGAAAAATTATGGGGATTATTAGTTGCTTATCAAAATTCGCAACCACGTTATTGGAAAGAAGAGGAAATTAATTTACTGGCTCAAGTTGGGGTGCAATTAGGAATTGCGATTCAGCAAGCAGAATTACTCGAACAAACTAAACGTCAAACTTTAGAACTTACTCAGACTCTGCAAGAATTAAAACAAACTCAGACTAGGTTAATTCAGGGTGAAAAAATGGCAGGATTAGGACAACTACTTGCTGGAGTTGCCCATGAAATCAACAATCCTATCAGTTTTATTTTTGGCAATCTTATTCATTTAAATGAATATACTCAAGAACTGCTCAAGGTAGTGAATCTTTACCGTCAACACTCTTCAATATTGCCAACTATCCAAGAGCAAATCAACAAGAGTGATTTAGACTTTATCATCGAAGATTTACCGAAAACCCTTGAGTCTATGAAAGTAGGAACAGAGCGGATTTGTGATATTGTGCTATCACTGCGAAACTTCTCTCGTACAGATGAGGCTGAATTGAAGCCAGTAGATATTCATGAAGGGTTGGATAGTACTTTGTTAATTTTAGGGCATCGCCTCAAAAATAATAATGAACGTCCAGCAATTGAGATTGTTAAACAATATGATAGTTTACCTTTGCTCGAATGCTATCCCGCACAATTAAACCAAGTGTTTATGAATCTTTTGAGTAACAGTATTGATGCATTAGAGGAAAAGTTTAACACTATACAGCAAAGGTATTTGAAATTATTACAAACGTGTCCGAGAATACCCTTGACTATCTGGATTAATACGCAAGCCATTAATAACCAGGTTGTAATAAGAATCGCTGATAATGGTCTTGGGATTCCAGAAGAGGTGCGATCGCATATATTCGATCCTTTCTTCACTACCAAAGCACCAGGTAAAGGTACGGGTTTAGGATTGTCTATTAGCCATCAAATAGTAGTAGAAAAACATCATGGTCAGATGAAATGTTCCTCTAAACCAGGAGAAGGAACAGAGTTTTTAATTGAAATTCCCATTGATAATTAGAGGCTACTGATTTTTAACAATCTCAGTCAATTTAAAATAGGGGAACCAGGATAAGTAGAGGTTTCCTCCGTTCCCCGAAGGCATCATAACAGACTAATACAGCACCACCTGAATCAATATAATAATTTATTTTCTTTAGAGTTTAGGATCGTTTTTTGGGATGCGATCGCAGAGTTGATGTTGAGAAAGCGGCAGAATTAGTATAAACAGCTACTAATTTGAAGCGAGAAAACTTTTGATCGTCTTAACTATTTCTTGTTTTTCTTCAAATCCAGAACTATAGCAGCCACTTAAAGATACGGTTTCACCAGATATTAACGTTAAGCTAACCCGATAAACAAAGCCATCTTCGCTAGAAGAGCTTTCAACTTTAATCTCGACAATTTCATTCAACGAGTAAAGAAAAACTGCTTTTCCCAATGTCCCAAACCATCTATAGCGGCTGAGAGTTAAACTATTTGATTCTTTATCAAAATTACAGTTTATAAATGAACCTGTCGAAATTCTCGCAATTTACATATAATTTTTGATGACTTTTGCTCAATACTAGAAGCTTGTAAATTTTGCGGAACACGGTAACAACTAAGTTGTGTAACTGGTATGATCGCGAAAATAGCAAATAATAAAATTATCCCTACTTGTCCAAAAAATAACCCAAGAAATCGAAGCAACTTGGGTTGAATAGTAAAATTAAGTTTATTTTGTGTTTGCTCATGAATTTTTATATTTTTACCTTTGAGAAAATACCAAAATAAAAGCAAATTTGTAATTAATAATACATAATCTAAAAAAGAAGCTTTATTTTCCATATTCCGATAAAATATCTCTATTTTATGCTCAACGCCGAGATTCTTCACTTACAACCCAAACTATCTCGCGTTGACATACCTGTAACTGGATTTACGCCATCGGCTCTTTCACACAGCAGCGACACTTGATAGCGGTCAATTAAAGCATCGGTAAAATCAGCGCCAGTGACATCAGCATCATAAAAGCGGCTGCGGGTCAAAGTTGCTTCCGTAAATATGGCATTTTTCAGGTTAGCACCATCCATAGTGGCGCGATCGACTAAAGCGCCGCTCAAGTTCGCATCTTCCAAATTTGCCTTTAATAAAACTCCTTTAGTCAGAATTGCGTTGGTTAAATTTGCTCCTTGAAAATTTGTCCCCCGCATTTCTGCTGCAACAAAAGTTACACCTGCCAAATCAGCATGAGAAAAGTCACGATTTTCTAAATTTATATTGTTGTAATTGATTGTGTTTATCTGAGCAAAAGCTGGTTTGGGATTAAGTATTATCCACCCAAAGGCTAGTAGCAAAATTACAATCAAACCCAAAAAGCGCAGTAAAATCTTTTTCATAACTTTATTATTTCTCAGTAGTCCTTTGTCATTAGTTCTATCTTACAAAGTTCTGAGCGGAGGAAACCCCCGCTCAGATTTTGCGCTTTGTCATTTGACCAATGACCAATGACTAATGACTAATGACTCTTAGCTATTTCCAATCTTTACCAATGCGGATTGTCAGATCGGATTCTAAATCACCAATCGCCGCTACCTCGATTTGACCCAAGCCTAAGACTTTTTGCAAATCAACCCCAACTCGTCGGTTGCCTTTTTGGACAATAATCTGAGTTTGACGTTGGGTATCCGGCCAATCAGGCACTTTGTAAATATTATTAAAGCCTTTCTGTTTAAGATAAGCAATAACTTTTTCAGTTAGCTGAGGTTGATTTGAAGCATTTTGAATAGCAATTTTGAGGTTAGGAACCTGACGCATATCTGGCTTTAGACCAGGTATATTTACCCCAACATAATCATTCAACAGGCTCTGTTGTCCAGTCATATTCAGCCAATAGCTATCGGGGTCTTTGCTAAAACGGCTAAAGGTACCAGGCAACACAGTCATTTGGAAATTATCCCGATCTAGGTTAAGTCCGAAATTGACCAACGCCATCATTTCTTCCATCTTCAGGTTGGTATCAAAATATTTTCGCATTAGGCGAGTTAATTGAGGCAACCTGGGTAAGATGGTGGGACTATTTAAGCGTTGCAACAAGGCTGCCACAAGTGCTTGCTGACGCTGGACTCTCGGCAAATCTCCTAAACCTGGTTCGCGGAATCGGGCAAACTGTTCTGCTTGTTCGCCATTCAGGGTTTGCCAGCCACTGACTAAATTAATCGATAGCCGACTGCTGGAGTCTTTATATTCCATTGATTGAGGAACAAAGACTTCTACACCGCCTAACTGATCGACTAACTGCCGCAAGCCGCTCGTAGAAATACGGATATAACGATCGATTGGGGCGTTGTTTAAGGTACGGCTAACTACCCGTGCAGCCAAGACTGGGCCGCCTTTGGCATTGGCATCAGATACCTTAGTTAATCCCTTTTCTCCCTTTTCGGGGATGGCGATCATTGTATCTCTGGGAATGGAAAGCACTCTTACAGATTTTTCACTAGGATTAAGTCGTACCAGCAGCATGGAGTCGCTTTTCCCGGCAAAGCTTTCTGGTGAGCCATCAACGGTACCGCTGACTGGTTCAATCCCCATGATTAAAATATTCATCGGACGTGAAAGCTTGTACTGGGAGAGTTGACCCCATAACTCTCCTGGTAATGGGATTTTTACTTCGTCTTTAGCAGCGGTTCCTAAATCGTCATCTGTTCGATCTAGATTGCTCCATAAAGGAGTCCACAGCGCTAACGTTGACACCAGCAGCCCAGATAAGATGATGCCAATGACAACCGTCATAAACCATAACAGCCATCGAGGCATGGTTAAGCCCAGTCTCTCAGAAAGCTGATTTGGAAACGCGCCCACAGATTCGATGACGCTACGGTTCGGATTCGCTGGCTGGTTTAGTTCGACCTGCTCTTCCTCTGAGTCGGCTACTGGTGCTGGTGTTACTTGATTTTCTGTCCGTTGAAGTTGCGACGATCCCACGTCACTTTCAAATACTACTTGCCCAGACGTAACCGGATTTTCCGACCATTCGACTTGTTTTATCACAATTATCTCCCCACTCAACCACTCCCTAAAAGTATGTTAATCCAAGCTACAAATATTGCCAGTGGAAAAGCTCACTGTAAACTTGTAATGTTCTTCGGTAGGCGTGTATGACAACATGAATACTTTATTGTTCCCCGTAATCCTAGCTGGTGGTAAAGGTGAACGTTTTTGGCCCCTAAGCCGCAAAGACCGACCCAAGCAATTTTTAAGTCTTGATGGTAGCTCTAGAAGTCTATTACAAGCAACCGCCGATCGATTGATTGAACTCTGTGGCGGATGGGATTCCTTGTGGGTTATCACTTCTAGTCAGATAGCTGAAGGCATAAGACAACAACTACCCGATTTACCAGTTGAAAATTTACTAATTGAATCGGAAGGCAGAGACACCGCCGCCGCCGTTGCTTGGACAAGTTTAGAAATCAAACAGCGCTATGGTGAAGACGCTGTGATTGGCTTTTTCCCTGCTGACCACTGGATTGCTGACCAAGAGGCGTTTGCACGCACATTAAATGCAGCTACGCAACTGGCAACAAGCACAGCAGCGATCGTTACACTGGGGATCAAGCCTACTTTTCCATCAACCGGCTACGGCTACATTGAACAAGGTGAAAAAATAGGTAGCTTTAATGAGTTGCCAGCTTATCACGTGAACCGCTTTACTGAAAAGCCCGACCGAGAAACGGCAGAGACTTTTTTATCTACGGGACGTTTTAGCTGGAATAGTGGAATGTTCGTTTTTCGGGCAGGGGTTGTTCTCAAGGAACTACATACCCATGCTCCAGAAATTATCGAACCTTTAGAACAACATGGCCCTGATATCTATCCCCAGTTGCCTAAGAAGAGTATAGACTATGCGTTAATGGAAAAGACAACTCTAGCATACGTTTTGCCAGTTGATTTTGGTTGGGATGATTTAGGAGATTGGAATGCGATCGAACGCTTACTGAAAACGGAAGAGACTCCCAATGTAGAACTTGCTACTCACGTAGGTTTAGATACGCAAGGGGCGATTATTTACGCCTCAAATCCAGAAGATGTAGTTGTTACTATTGGTTTAGAGGATGTGGTGATTGTGCGCGATCGCAATGTCACCCTCGTTGTCAAAAAAGAACGTACCCAGGAAATCAAGCAGATCCTTAAAATTATCCAAAGCGATTCCCGATTTACCGACCTGCTATAAAAGTTAGAACCCTTGGCAGAGGCGAAAAAGTCTGTTTTCCCATTATAACTTGACTGTCCGTTATTTTATCTGACAGTTATGGACATTATTAGCTTTGAGCCTCTGGCCAAGACAATAGCAATCGATTCTATTACTGCCTATCAAAAATACATTTCTCCGTCCAAAGGATTTTCTTGTTCCCATCGCTTATTACACGGTGGAGATTCCTGCTCTAGTTACGTCAAACGGATGCTGAACGAACAGAAGCTCCACCAAGCCGTACAATCATCCATAAAAAGATTTCAAGAATGTGCGGCAGCTAGCAAAATTTTAACAAGCACCAAAACTAGAGCCGATTTCCGTTGTATTGTCATTCCCTGCTGCCTACCTCTTTAACTCCTCTGCCTCTTTGAGTTTTTTATAAAAATGTTCCTCACCCAAACTGTTCCCCGTCAACGAGAAATCCTGGAAGTCTTCCTTCGCAATGGCTGGGACTATATGCGAAGGTTACTTACTGGTGGCAAAGCTGATGAACCGCAGCTGCCGACACCTGCGGTTTTAAAAAATATTCTGGTAGACTTGGGCCCAGTTTACGTCAAACTTGGTCAGTTAATGTCTACCCGCCCTGACTTACTGAGCGCTTCCTATATTGAGGAATTGTCAACTCTACAAGATGAAGTACCACCAGTTCCTTGGTCAGAGATAGAAATAATTCTCCGCAAAGAATTAAAACGTCCATTAGCAGAAACCTTTAGCACAGTTAACCCGATCCCCGTAGCCGCAGGATCGATTGCTCAAACACATCGAGCTACACTAGCAGACGGTCGAGAAGTCGCTCTCAAAGTGCAACGTCCAGGAATTGATATTACTATTGGTCAAGATATTGCTTTAATTCAAGGTATTGCCGATTTAGTGGCGCGGACTGATTTTGGGCAAACCTACGAAATCAAATCCATCGCCGAAGAATTTACCAAAGCCTTAGAAGCCGAATTGGATTTTACACGGGAAGCGGGTTTTACAGACCAACTGCGGCGCAACTTATCTCAGAGTCGCTGGTACGATCCCACACAAATAGTGGTTGCGGAAATTAACTGGGAATTGACTACACCAAAGTTACTGGTAATGGAATGGCTGGATGGGATACCGTTCTTGGAGGCGGATTTGAATAGTGACCCCAATGTTAAAGATCCTGCCGAAAAGCGTAAAGAAATAACTACTTTGTTATTTCGAGTATTTTTCCAGCAATTATATATTGATGGCTTTTTTCACGCCGATCCCCATCCAGGAAACTTGTTTTATCTCAAAGATGGTCGTGTTGCCCTCTTAGATTGTGGCATGGTGGGAAGACTCGATCCCCGAACACAGCAGATATTAACAGAGATGTTGTTAGCGATCGTTGATTTAGATGCTCAAAGGTGCGCTCAGTTAACTTTACAGCTATCAGATTCTGCTCAACCAGTGATTTTGTCGCGGTTAGAAAATGATTACGATCGCATGTTGCGAAAGTATCACAATGTCAGCCTCACACAAATAAACTTCAGTCAGATAATTTATGAAGTTTTACAAGTTGCCCGCAACAATAAAATTAGGTTGCCTAGTAATATGGGTTTGTATGCCAAAACCCTAGCGAATTTAGAGGGTGTAGCGCGGACATTCAACCCAGAGCTTAACTTTTTTGATGAAGTCAAACCATTAATTACAGACTTGTTTCGTCGGCAATTACTGGGCGATAATCCAGTGCGATCGCTATTACGAACAGCCTTAGATATTAAAAGTCTCTCTCTCCAATCACCCCGTCAAATTGAACTGTTATTAGACCGAGTTACATCAGAAACCTTACAGTGGAATTTATCGTTGCGAGGATTAGATGGTGTGCGGCGCACGATGGACGATGCAGCGAATCGACTATCTTATAGTATATTAGTGGGTTCACTGATTATGGGTGCAGCAATTATTTCTACCAAAGCGCAGACAACACAGCTATCTTTTTTAAGCACCACCCTGTTTGCCGTCGCTAGTTTATTGGGTTTGTGGTTAATTGTTAGTACATTGCGATCGGGACGTTTACGGTAAAATCATTTTGAATTTTAGACTTTGAATTGAAGGAAAATCTAAAATTCAAAATTTAATGACTCATACCGTTTGGATTTTCAGCGAAGGAACAGCGATCGCCAAATAGACAACCAACAAGCAAAGCTTCTGGACTGGGTTGGCTACCAGCAACTGGGATAAAATAGTTTTGAGGAAGCGATCGCTATTAATGCCAAAGATGCCCCAAAGCGATCGCCAATTACCTCTGATACCAGCTGGTTGTAAGTTAGAAAGCATCAGTTAAAAAACTTGGGTCATCGATTTAGTACCCATTCTGACAGCGAAATTGTACTTCATCTTTATGAAAAATTTAGCATCGAATGTTTGCAATATTTGCGGGGTGAATTCGCATTTATTTTATGGGATGAAGCGAGGCAGGTTTTTTACTGCCTGCGATCGCTTCGGTATTAAGCCACTTTTCTATACAACGGTCGGGAACTTTATTGCGTTGCTTGGAAGTGATTCAACCAGGTTGTTTGGAAGTTCAACAAATTGTTCTACAACTTTATGCTCAGGGTATTAATCCTACACTTAAAAATATTCGTCAGTTTATGGCTAAACCCTCTGTTTTATGGAAAAAGGAAGTTGTGGATGCTTTTTGGGAAGCTCGACGTTCAGTTGAAAATGCTTAAAGCCAGTCTGAATCAGGGTTCGGCAAGCTTATCTTTTAATTTCCGGCAATCTTTTCCTTTAAGTCACAATTAACGATCGCAAAACTTTTCGGTCTACTGAAATTATCATTCAAATCACATTTATTGTTTTCGGCTATTTTTCTAGGAGAACCATTAAACTTGAAAATGGATATTAGGAAGCAGTTTAGTAGTTATGGGTAATTTAGTTTTAATCCTTTAATAAGACTACAAGGGGAGCAATGCGATTTAGTGAGGTGCTAAAACCTGGGACGGTCGATCAGGTATCTAAAAAAATCATCAATTATTGTATTGATTGCAAAGATATCGCCTTCATGCCAGGACAACCCGTCAACGAAATAAACTTGATTTCGTTGAACCGCTTTAAGTTGTCGCCACAAAGGTTTTTGTTGGAGCTTTTCTAAAGTCTCCTTAGCACTTTTGCTTCCCCAGGATAAAAAGAAGAGAACATCACCATCAATATCAGACAGACGCTCTTCAGAAATATTTTCTATATAGAAAAAATCCCCCCTTTGTGAGGATGGGCGTTTTAGCCCAATATCATTAAGGACTCTGCCAACAGGACTTTTTTCGCCATAAGACCAAATTCCAGAGAATGGTTTTATCGAAGCAACTGAAACCTGCATTTGGTGACGGCGATTACCCAAAGCTTGTTTAAGTTTTTCAATGCGCTGCCAATATTCTTTCATTAATTGATTGACAGCTTCTTCTTTATTCAAGACCTTGCCAAGGTCTAGCAAATCTCGATCCCAACGACGAGTGAGTAAATCGGGATGCCCTATTATGACCGTAGGCGAAATCTTAGATATCTGCTTGTAATAAACATTCAGAATATAAGGATGAGCCAAAATTAGGTCGGGTTTCAGGAGCAAAATCTTTTCGAGGTTTGGTTCATTTTCGCTTCCAATCAAATCAACTCCATCTACTTGGTCTCGAAGATATTTTGGAAAAGGCTCACTAGAATCATATCCCGTTGCAATTGGTTTAATCCCCAATGCTAAAATATCAGCCAAAAAACTTGACCATAGTGTGACAACTCGTTGCGGATGCAGAGGGATACAAGTCTTTCCCATCAAATGTTCTACCTTTCGGCAGTTTTGCGTTGGCTGTTTCAAGCTTGTAGCACTATAATTCAGATTCTTGCTACAAGCCGAAATAAGTACAAACATCAAAACTCCTAATAATAGTAGATAGATGAAGCGACGTAAAAACATTGAGGATAAGTATCAATAGAATAATTGCAACACGTTGTCCAACCGATTACCAACACAACAGCGAGTTAAAGCTCCCAACGAATAGAGCCGATGATTGTAAAGGGTGCGCCTCTTTCAAGACCTAAAGTGTAACCGTAGGTAGAACTGAAATAGTCCGTATCAAATAGATTACGAATATTCATCGCAGCGTTAAAGCGATCTCTACGGTAGAAAATCGCCGCATCAGTACGCAAGTAATTGGGTAATTCAACCGAGTTGTCTGAAAGTGCCGCCCGCTCACCCACATAAAAAAGCCCTAAACCAAATCCCAAACCTTTGAGATTGCCCTTCTGGATTTCATAAGTTGTCCAGAGGCTAGCTTGATTTTCTGGCACACCCAGCAATTTATTACCTACAGAAATATCAATATCCTCGGTAACTTCTGCATCAGTATAGGCATAAGAACCGATCACTTTCCACCCTGGTAGAATCTCACCCGCGACATCTAACTCAATCCCTCGACTCCTTTGCTCGCCTACTTGAATCTGGAAATCACGGTTATTTTGATCCGGTATTGTAACATTCGTCTTGGTGATTTGATAGACTGCCAATGTTGTTGAAAGCTTTCCGTCTAGAAAATCAGTTTTAATGCCTGCTTCATATTGGGTTCCTTTGGTCGGCTTAAACGCTCTATTATCAGGATTGAATCCAGAGGTAGGAAGAAAAGATTGACTATAGCTGGTGTAGAGAGAAACCGATTTACTCGGCTGATACACCAACCCAACTCGGGGGCTGAAAGCACTATCATTTTGTTCGGGAGAATCAATTCCGCTATTTGTCTGATTTTGTGAAACCCAATCTAAGCGCCCGCCAATTAATAGCTTTAGATTGTCTAAAATACTAACTTGATCCTGAAGGTAAGCACCGTAAGATTGGGTAGATGAATCGAAACTATAATTTGGAATATATGTGGGATTTGAAATATTGTAATCTGGGTTGAAGATATCTAGATTGGGAAGAGGCGAATCGGAAATCAAAGCCTCAAAAGTCTGAACATTGCGATTAAAATCAAAACCCACTAAAAGTTGGTGCGAAATCGATCCCGTCTTAAACTTTCCAAGCAAGTCGATCTGTCCAAAATAATTATCTATTGAGTATCCACGTCTTTCAGCGTTAATACCTACTAGCGAACTATCGTCTACTATATCTAATCCTCCAGCAAATGCGTCTCTAGTTCTAGTAGTAGCCACTGAAAAATTGTTACGAATCTGCCAGTTGTTGCTCAACTTTTGATTCAGGATGTAGCCAAATTTTTGAGTCTTGGCATCAATAAAGGTTAAATCAGGATAGCCGAGAAAGAGATTCCGAGGCAGGAAGCTACCATCACTGAAAAACCAACTACCAGACTGATTCGGATATCCATTATAGTTAGTGTATTCATAGTATAGATTCAGGTCTGTTCGATCGCCCAATTTCAAACTGATTGAGGGTGCGATCGTGGTTATATTTGTGTTGACGGAATCTTGAAACCCCTCCGAATTTTGATAGTTAGCAATAAACCGATAGAGTACAGTTTTATCGGCATTTAATGGCCCTGAGAAGTCGATGCTGGGCTGATAATAGCCAAAATTCCCCGCTTCAAATCCGAGACTGTAGTAGGGTTCACTCAAAGGTTGTTTGGTAGTAACATTGACGATTCCACCCGGTTCTACAGCACCAAATAGAACTGAAGCGGGGCCTTTGAGAACCTCTACTTGTTCGATCGTCCCAATGCCTGTCAGCGAAAAGCTATCATTATTGTAACCTGTATCTCGATAGCCATTGCGGAAATTCCCGAGCTGCACAAATCCTCTGATGATTCTGCCTCCTGAAGGCGCACCGAAGTTGCTTCCTGCATCAACAACGCCACTGACTGTTTCCACTGCCTCTTTTAAACTTCTTACCTTGCGATCTTCTAGCACCTGTCGTGGCACCACCTGAATCGATTGGGGAATATCGCGCAATGGTGTGTCGGTTTTAGTAGCAGTTGACGTTTCTGATGCGTTATACGTATCTTGCTCCCCCGTCACCAACAACTCAATTGGCTCATCCTGCTGTGCTGTTGGTTCTTGCTGCGGTGTCTCGCTTGCTGGCTTTTGTTGATCTTGTGGTGTTTGGGGTTGCTGCGGTGGAGAAGTTGCTATTGCCGCAGAATTTATACCAAACACCAGCCCTGTATTATCATCGAATAACTCAACTGTGGGTAAACTTTTTTCACCCACCACCGTCAATCGGACAGTATTGGCATCAACATTTGTAACTGTTATCTCAGTAATTTCTGCAAGTGGTTTTTCTGAACGAAATATAAAAGCTTCTCCCGATGCTAAACGCAACTGTGCGCCAGGTATATCTGCAATAAAATTATTACCCGTACTGAGATTTTTAACTTGTAGTTCTTCCCCACGAGTCGTCTCTAAAATCAACTCCACACCTTTGTCTGTAGGATTGGCTTTAACTCCTATGATTGGTACAACTCGATCCCCACTTCTTTGTTCTAAATTTGGGGGGTTGGTTGGTGTTGGTGTCTGTACTAGCATTTGAGCGCTAGTTGCGGGAAGTTTGATTTCGCTGAGTTGGAGAATGTTTTTACTTGCTTTACCAGGTGCTGTTTGGGGTGAAGTAGATTTCCCTATCACTTGGGTAAAAGATTTGCCTTGAACATCTTCTCGTACTTCCTCGCCTTTAGAAGGAGTGCTGATACAAAGAACAACCGTACCTGTCAGCAGCAGGCTTTGAAACAATTTATCTAACTTCATTTATCCGCTTACACTCAATCACACTACTTGGTTGTACCTAAAGACACAATGGCAATCTCTGAGAAATATTATCATTTAAATTGAAATTATTTGAATCATATTATGAAGCGATGCAACACACAAGATAATTAATAGTTTTTTTCATTTAGCTATGGATACTAAACAATAATTTTCAAGCTACTTATTTGCTTGATATATAATCAGAGATTGTATTGGCAGCTAAAACTACTTTTCTGCCTTGAAAATGGGATTGGGAACTAAAAATTAGGAATGAAGGACAAGTTAGTTTTTGTCGTGTGATTGCGGGCGATCGCTCGTGGAATTTTAACCTGAAGATCGGGTATTGGTCATTTTTATTTTGTCATGAAATATTTATTTTCCCAGAATTTTCAGTCTACCAGTGACGTTTTTAGATTTATCATCTATCTACAGATATAAATAGTAGAGCATAAATAAAACTTATATAATGTATTTTTGTTGATATTAACTTTCTATACTTAGTCTATTGCTAAAGCTACTCATTCTCGTTAGTGTAATCTGAAGATAAATAAAAATTACTCGCAATAAGCTAGATATTGCTCCCAGAAAATCACTAATCATTAATTAGGATTTAAACAATTTTAAGTAATTGGCTGAATTAATTAACGATTTCCTTTTTATTTTTCTCTAGTCAGAGCGAGAAAAAGAGCAGCAGTGTATCAGGGTTGTATCTAGTTGAAAATCAAAATGAATCAATATTCTCATCGGTTCCTTGAAGCTTGTGGCAGTGGTTCTACATTTGTTGATTTACTGCGCTTAAGAAGCTCTACCCAGCCAAACAGAGATGCTTTTACCTTCTTGCTGGATGGGGAAACAGAACAAACAACGCTAACCTATCAAGAATTGGATAGGCGATCGCGTCGAATAGCTGCTCAATTACAAGCATTGGGTTTGACTGGAGAACGCGCCTTACTACTTTATCCAGCCGGACTAGATTTTTTGGTTGCTTTTTTCGGTTGTTTATATGCCGGAGTTGTGGCTGTAACGGCATATCCCCCTCGAAATCAGCGCAACACACCGAGAATAAAAGCTATTTCTCTAGATGCACAAGCAGCGATCGCTCTCACTACAACAGAAATCCTGCCTACAGTGCGGTCTTTAATGTCAGAAAAGACTGGCTTAGAGTCTTTACAGTGGCTAACTACTGATAATCTTGCTCTGGGAATAGAAGATGCTTGGCAAGAACCCTCTATCGATCGAGATACCTTAGCTTTTCTGCAATACACCTCTGGTTCTACAGGGACACCAAAGGGTGTAATGATTAGTCATGGAAACCTACTGCACAATGCTGACACAACTTACCAATTTATGGAGCATTCTCCAGAAAGTAAGTTCGTGACGTGGTTGCCGATGTACCATGATATGGGTCTGATTGGGGGAATATTGCAACCTTTGTATGGAGGTTTTCCTTGCATTATCATCCCTCCAACTTCCTTTCTCCAACGTCCTTATCGTTGGTTACAAGCTATTTCTCATTACCAAGGGACAACCAGTGGTGGCCCGAATTTTGCTTATGAGTTATGTACTCAAAAAATTACTTCCGAACAAAAAAAGACTCTTGACTTGAGTAGTTGGAGTGTGGCATTTAACGGCGCGGAACCGATTCGGGATGATACTCTAGAGCGGTTTGCAGCAGCTTTTGCCGATTGTGGCTTCCGTAAAGAGGCATTCTACCCTTGTTACGGAATGGCTGAAACAACTCTGATGGTTTCTGGTGTGCAGAAGACAACATCACCGATTATCAAGACAGTCCAAAAACCTGCATTAGAATTGAATCGGGTAGTTGAATCATCTGTTAAGGATGAGGATGTCTATCATTTCGTCAGTTGTGGTCGAGTTATACCACAACTGGAAGTGGCGATCGCTAATCCTGAAACCCTCAGTAGTTGTAAACCTGATGAAATTGGGGAAATCTGGGTATCTGGGCCGAGTGTTGGCCAAGGTTATTGGAATCGTTATCAAGAGACAGCAGAAACTTTCCATGCTTATCTATCAGATACAGGTGTAGGCCCTTTTCTGCGGACGGGAGATTTAGGGTTTTTACAAAATAACGAGCTTTTCATTACAGGTAGAGCCAAAGATTTAATTATTATTCGCGGTCGAAATCTTTACCCACAGGATATAGAATTAACCGCAGAACGCAGTCATCCATCTTTAAATTCTGGTGCTAGCGCAGCATTTACAGTCGAAGTTAACAACGAAGAACGGCTGGTAATCGTCCAAGAATTGAAGTTTCGCGCCAAGCCAAATTTAGCAGAAGTTATATCTGCAATTCGCCAAGCTGTTACAGAAGAACATGAAGTACAAGTTTATGCTGTGGTTTTGATTAAACCAGGTAGTATTCTCAAAACTTCTAGCGGTAAAATTCAACGTCGTGCAACTCGCGCTCAGTTTCAGAATGGTGAATTGAATATCGTTGTCAGTAATATTCTTAAAATTAGCAATATTGTCACAGAGGAAACTCGATTACAGCGTTCCGAACTTTTAGCGCTTTCTCCAAGGGAATGTCAACGGCTTTTAGAAATCTATCTGATTGAACAAGAAGCGAGAGTACTGGCGATCGCACCAGATGATATCAGTCCTGATGAACCATTAAGCGTTCTGGGGCTTGATTCTTTAAAAGTGTTTGAATTGAAAAACCGGGTTGAGATTGATTTAGAAGTAGAAGTATCGGTAGCAGACTTCTTTGCAGGGATGAGTACGCGATCGCTAGCTACAAAGATCCTCGCTCAACTGACAACAGATGCACTACCGTCAATATCCCTTACCAAACAAGATAAAAATACATCCGTTCAGCCTCTATCTTTTGGCCAGCAGGGATTATGGTTTATTAATCAGCTAACTCCCGATAGTCCTGCATATAACATTCCTATAGTTATTAACTTAAAAGGCTGCATTAATTTAGCAATTTTACAAGATAGTCTTAACGAAATAATTAGACGACACGAAGTATTACGGACGAGCTTTACAGTAGTTGATGGACAACCAGCCCAAGTTATAAATCAAGCGCCACCTTTAACTTTGGCGATTGAGGATTTGCGTTCATTTTTAGAAAGAGAACGCCCTCAAGAAGCGCAACGTTTAGCTACGGAATTTGCACAGCAGGCATTTGATTTAGCTACTCAATCACTTTTGCGTGCTAAAGTTTTACAATTAAGTGATAAAAATTATCATTTAATTGTCACTCTACATCATATAATTGCAGATGGTTGGTCTATCGGTATTCTGATCGAAGAACTAGCTGCACTATATAAAGCATTCTCCACAGGCAAACTCCCGGCGCTTCCTGAATTACCCATTCAGTATCAAGATTATGTCAATTGGCAACGACAATGGCTTGATTGCGATCGGATTCAATCTTTATTGACTTATTGGAAACAAAAGTTGCAAGGTCAGCTACCTATACTAAATTTACCAACTGACCGTCCGCGTAGAAGCTTTGCTTCTTCCGATCGGACATCGCCAGTTCAAAAATTCAAAGGCGCTCAAGGGAAACTAGTTCTTTCTCAAACTCTGACAAAAGAGCTAAAGAATTTGAGCCGTCATTTGGGAGTAACTCTGTTTATGACCTTGCTTACAGCCTTTAAAACGTTGCTGTATCGTTACACTGGTCAGACTGATATTGTAGTAGGTTCGCCAATAGCTAATCGTAACAGAGCAGAAACTAAATCATTAATAGGTTTTTTTGTCAATGTTTTAGTACTACGTACAGACCTTTCTGGCGACCTGAGTTTTCAGGAGTTACTAGCGCGGATAAAGTCAACAGCTTTAGAGGCATACATTCATCAAGACTTACCTTTTGAGAAATTAGTAGAAGAAATACAGCCAAATAGAGACTTGAGTTACAATCCACTATTTCAAGTAATGTTCGTTCTTCAGAATGTGCCAATATCAAATCCCAGACTGTCAGATGTCTCTGTTACTTGTCAGGAGGGTTACAACGGGACATCAAAGTTTGATTTGACATTATTTATGGAGGATGACGAGCAAGGGTTGGTTGCAACTTGTGAGTACAACACAGATTTATTTAATGCAGATACTATCGCTCGAATGCTAGTACATTTCCAGACTTTATTGGAAAGTATAGTTAGCAATCCCGAACAACGCATCGCAAACTTGCAACTCCTGACACCATCTGAAGTACAGCAATTATTAGTTGAGTGGAATAATACCGAGACAGATTACCCACAAGATAAATGTATTCATCAACTGTTTGAAGCACAGGTAAACAAAACGCCATCTAATATTGCTGTTATTTTTGAAAACCAAAAATTAACCTACCAGGAGTTAAACGACCAAGCTAATCAACTAGCACATTACTTACAAAAACTAGGGGTGAAGCCAGAAGTAATTGTAGGTGTCTGCATGAAACGCAGCCTAGAAATGCTGATTGCATTGTTAGCTATTTTAAAAGCAGGTGGGGCTTATGTACCACTAGATCCAGCCTATCCCCAGGAACGCTTAGCTTTCATGGTAGAAGATAGTCAGACCAAGGTGCTGCTGACTCAAAGCCATCTAGTTGAATTGTTTGCCAAATCGAATGTGCATATTGTCTGTATTGATAGAGATTCACAATTACTTACCCAACAGAGCAGAGAAAATCTGTTTAGTGAAGTAAAATCCAATCACCTAGCTTATGTCATCTATACTTCGGGTTCTACTGGTGTACCAAAAGGTGTGGCGATCGCCCATGAAAGTTGTGTTGCTTTATTAACATGGTCAAGAGAAGTTTTTACAGATGACGATCTTGCTGGAGTTTTAGCATCAACCTCTATTTGCTTTGATTTATCAGTATTTGAACTGTTTGCTCCTCTCAGTTGGGGTGGTAAAGTAATTCTTGTAGAAAATGCTTTACACTTACCCTCATTGGTTGCTGAGGTAAGCTTGGTTAATACAGTCCCAAGCATTATTGCAGAATTACTGCAAGTAGATGGTTTACTTCCTTCAGTCAGAACGGTTAATCTTGCCGGTGAACCACTGCAAAATCAACTTGTGGAACAGATTTATCAAAACGATCGTATTCAGAAAGTTTTTAATCTTTACGGTCCGTCTGAAGATACAACCTATTCTACGTTTGCTCAAGTAAATAGAGATAGCAACGTAATTATCGGTCGTCCAATTGCCAATACACAAATTTATTTACTTGATACTAAGTTACAACCAGTACCAATTGGTATCCCAGGAGAAATTTATATTGGTGGTGCTGGTTTAGCTAGAGGCTATTTAAACCGACCAGAGTTAACAAAAGAGCTGTTTATATCTAATCCGTTCAATAATAAACTTGAATCACGGCTATATAAAACTGGAGATTTAGCTCGTTATTTACTTGATGGAAATTTAGAGTACTTGGGGCGAATCGATCATCAAGTTAAGATTAGAGGATTTCGGATTGAGTTGGGTGAAATTGAGAATGTATTACTCAAACATCCAGCAGTGCAGAAAATTGTAGTTTTGGCGCGAGAAGATAAACCACGTGTTCAACAATTGGTGGCTTATATTGTTCTTTTACCAGACGAAACACTTACAACTAGTGAACTGCGAAGTTATCTCAAAGAACTGTTACCGGAATATATGGTTCCTGGTGTTTTTATCTTTCTAGACACCTTACCACTTTTGCCTAACGGAAAAGTAAACCGTCGTGCTTTACCTGTACCAGAAGACTTGCGTCCAACATTGACGACTACTTATGAAGTACCCCAGTCGGAAATGGAACAGCAGATAGCACAGCTTTGGCAAGAGGTGTTACATCTCGATCGAGTGGGTATTCATGATAATTTCTTTGACCTTGGTGGGCATTCACTATTGATGCTTCAGGTTAATTATAAACTGCGGGCAATTTTGCAGCTAAACATATCAGTTGTAGAAATGTTTCAGAATCCGACTATTTACTCACTGGCGCAATATTTAAGTCAACAGCGACAGCTTTCTTTTACAGGAACACGCGATCGCGTGAATAAGCAAATTGAGGCTATAAATCGCCAAAAACAACAATTGAGTAAGCAAGGTAAAAAGATTTATGATTAGCACTATACATAATGATGCTGTAGAAGGCATTGCCATTGTTGGGATGGCAGGGCGTTTTCCTGGTGCTAAAAATATTGACGAATTTTGGCAGAATTTGCAATCTGGTGTAGAGTCAATTTCTATCTTCACAAATGAAGAGATAGTATCTGACGGTATCGATTCCGTTACACTCAGCGATCGCAATTATGTAAAGTCTAGTGCCATATTAGAAAATATCGATTTATTTGACGCTGCATTTTTTAGTTTTAATGCCAAAGAAGCAGAAGTTACTAACCCCCAAAACCGGATTTTTTTAGAGTGTGCTTGGGAAGCATTAGAAAATGCTGGCTATGATTCCAATAGATATGATAGTCGTATCGGAGTTTACGCTGGTGCTAGCCTAAATAACTATTATTCATTAGATTTAAACCGCGATCCCATAGGATCAGCGCAATGTTATCAAACATTAATTGGTAATGATAAAGATTTTCTGACTACTCGTGTTTCTTACAAATTAAATCTCACAGGCCCAAGTATTACGATCCAAACAGCTTGTTCCACCTCATTAGTTGCAACAACACTTGCTTGTCAAAGTTTGTTGAATTATCAGTGTGATATGGCTTTAGCTGGTGGAGTTTCTATTCACGTACCCCAGAAAACAGGTTATTTGCATGAATCGGGAGGAACACTATCTCCTGATGGTCATTGTCGTGCTTTTGATGCCAAAGCACAGGGAACGACTATTGGTAATGGTGTAGGAGTTGTTGTCCTCAAACGATTGAGCGATGCTCTAGCAGATGGTGATTGTATCCATGCTGTAATTAAAGGTTCAGCAATCAATAACGATGGTTCTGGTAAAGTTGGCTATAGTGCGCCTAGCGTCAATGGTCAAGCAGAGGTGATTGCTGAAGCGATGATGCTGGCGGGAGTTGAGCCTGAGACAATCAACTATATTGAAGCTCATGGTACTGGTACAGCTTTAGGCGATCCGATTGAAATTGCTGCCCTCTCTCAAGCTTTTTGTCGCAGTACCACCAAAAAAGGCTTTTGTGCCGTCGGTTCAGTGAAAACAAACATTGGTCATCTAGATGCAGCATCTGGGATTGCCGGACTGATTAAAACAGTTTTAGCCCTGAAACACAAGCAGATACCAGCAAGCTTGAATTTTGAGCAGCCAAATCCCCAGATAGATTTTGCCAACAGCCCCTTTTATATCAATGCAAAGCTAGCAGAATGGAAAACAGGAAGTACTCCTCGTCGTGCTGGTGTGAGTTCCTTGGGTATAGGTGGGACTAATGCTCATATTATTTTAGAAGAAGCTCCTGGAGGGGAGCAGGGGAGCAGCCCTTCTCTACGAGACGCTGCGCGAACGGCTCCTTTCGACTTCGCTCAAGGCAAGTCGCTCAGTGACCGAGGGGCAAGGGAGCAGGCGAGAAAGTATCAATTGCTGGTAGTTTCTGCAAAAACTAGCTCTGCTTTAGAGACAACAACTGCAAATTTGGCTAATCACCTGCAACAGCACCCAGAACTTAATCTTGCAGATATAGCTTATACATTGCAAGTGGGGCGTGCTGAGTTCAATCATCGTCGCGTGTTGGTGTGTGAAGATATCGAGGATGCAGTCAGCGCTTTGCAGTTAGAAGATCCAGAAAGAGTTTTCACTCGCTTAGTTGAAAGTGGCATTCACGTTGGCGCAGCCTCTCGTAAAGAAGTTACTCCGCAGAAGTATCGTCCCATCGTCTTCATGTTTCCTGGACAAGGCGCTCAATATGTGGACATGGCTAAAGAACTTTACCAAACTGAACCAATTTTTCAACAACAGATTGATTTGTGTTGTCAATTGCTGCAACCCCATCTAGGGTTGGATTTGCGTTCACGAAGTGACTCCGCAGGAGTATCGCTGATTTATCCCAACGAGTCTGAGTCAAAAGCCGCAGCAGAGAAACTGCAACAAACTGATATTACTCAGCCTGCATTATTTGTTATAGAATATGCTCTCGCTAAATTGTGGATCTCATGGGGCATTTCTCCCCAAATAATGATTGGTCATAGCATAGGGGAATATGTAGCAGCTTGCCTTGCTGGTGTATTTTCCCTGGAAGATGCTTTGGCAATAGTAGCTATCCGTGGACGACTGATGCAGCAACTTCCAGCAGGTGCTATGCTTTCGGTTTCACAAACAGAAGCAGAGATAAAAACTTTACTAAATGAAAATTTATCTTTAGCCGCCAGCAATGCTCCTCGTTTGTGCGTAGTTTCAGGAACCCATAATGCTGTAGACACGATTCATAAGCAACTTACAGCATTAGGTGTAGAGTGTCGGCGTTTGCATACTTCCCACGCCTTTCATTCTGCGATGATGGAACCTATGATTGAGCCATTCATCAAAGAAGTTAAAAAAGTCAAACTAAATCCGCCGCAGATTCCTTTTATCTCTAACGTCACAGGAACCTGGATAACAGCAGAAGAAGCCACAGATCCCGATTACTGGGCAAGACATTTACGCCAAACAGTGCAGTTTGCAGCCGGCATCTCTGCGTTGCAGCAAGAGGCAAATTGCATCATGCTAGAAGTGGGGCCAGGAAGCAGCTTGTGTACTTTTGTTAAAAAGCATTCAGATTCTCTAGCACTCTGTTCATTACGACATCCTCAAGAAAAACAGTCAGATATAGGATTTTTACTGAACACACTCGGCAAACTCTGGTTATATGGAGTACAGGTAAATTGGTCAGGATTTTACGCCCACGAACACCGTCATCGTCTCCCACTACCAACATATCCCTTTGAGCGGCAGAGTTATTGGATTGAAGACTATAAATACAGACAGCATAACAGTGCTAAACCTGTGTCATTTGGCAAAAAGCCAGATATTGCCGATTGGTTCTACTTACCTTTATGGAAACAATCTATACCTGCTGTACTGTTAAAACAGAAGGAATCGATCGCTCAGAAGTCTTGCACTCTTGTGTTTCTCGATGAGTGCGGTTTGGCAGAAGAACTGGTTAAACGACTTCAGCTTGATGGTCAGGATGTAATTATAGTGAAGGTGGGGTCGAAGTTTATTAAGTTGAATGAGCGTGCATATAGCCTTAATCCTAGACAACGTAAAGACTATGATGCCCTGCTCAATGAACTAGTAGCACAAGATAAGATCCCAAAAACGATTGTTCATTTATGGAGTGTGACTTCTGTCGATCGGATTCAATCTGGAATCGCAGGAGTTGATGAAGCCCAAGAAAAAGGTTTTTATAGTCTGCTGTTTTTAGCTCAAGCACTTGGAAAACAGCGAATTACAGATGAGCTGCAAATAACGGTCATTTCCAACAATATACACTCAGTGACTGAAGAAGAACCGCTATGCCCAGAAAAGGCGACTCTATTAGGAACTGTTAAGATCATTCCTCAAGAATATCCAAATATCAACTGTCGTAGCATTGATGTTGTGATTCCAAAAGAAGTAAGTTGGCAACAAGAGAAACTTGTAAATCAGCTGGTGAATGAGCTACAAATACAATCCTCCGATATAGTTGTTGCCTATCGTGGTTTTCATCGCTGGGTGCAAACCTTTGAACCAGTCCGATTGGAAGAAGCAGAGGGAGGAAGATCGCGATTAAGGCAAGGAGGAGTGTATTTAATCACAGGTGGACTCGGAGGCATTGGACTTGCTCTAGCGTCACACCTAGCGAAGGCGGTACAAGCCAAACTAGTTTTGATCGGGCGTTCAGCTTTTCCTGCTAGACAAGAGTGGGAACAATGGCTAGCTACTAACGATCGCCAAGATCGTATCAGTAGTAAAATTTTGAAAGTAAAGGAACTTGAAGAACTAGGTGCAGAAGTTTTGGTACTGAACGCTGATGTGGCTAACCTGGAACAGATGCAAGAAGCGATCGCAAAAATCCAGAAACAGTTTGGCCAAATCAATGGTGTTCTTCATTGTGCAGGAATTGCGGATTATGCAGGTGTGATTTCTCGAAGAACGCGAGAGATGACAGAAAATATTATGGCCCCTAAAGTCAAGGGTACACTAGTATTAGATAACCTTTTGAAAGATGTTAAGTTAGATTTTTTAATTCTTTGTTCATCTCTTAGCTCGATTATTTATAGAAAGAAATTTAGTGAAGTTGGCTATTGTGCTGCCAATGAGTTTCTTGACGCTTTTGCTTATCATAAAACCAATCGAGATCGGACATTTACAGTTTCTATTAACTGGACTGATTGGCAAGATGTTGGGATGTCAGTAGAGGCGGTGAAGCGATTAGTTAATAAACAAGATATTTCTGATGCTCAATCCCTATTAATGGATGCTTTATTACCTTCGGAAGGGATAAAAGTCTTTAAACATATTCTCAACAGTGCAGTCCCTCGAGTCGCAGTATCGACTGAAGATTTGGCAACTGTGATTGAACGCGATCGCAATTTTAATGCCCAAGCTCTTTTGGAATCTTTAGGCAAGGCTAACGAGTCTAAATCCGTACATCAACGACCTCAGTTGAGTAATGCTTATTTTGCTCCTAGAAATAAAACTGAGCAAACAATTGCAGATGTTTGGCAAAAACTACTTGGTATTGACTTAGTAGGTATCCACGACAACTTTTTTGAACTCGGTGGCGACTCTCTAGTAGGTGTTCAAGTTATTTCGCAATTAAGTAAAGAATTACATATAGAAATTCCTGTAGTCAGTCTTTATGAAAGTCCAACAGTCAGTTCTTTGAGCAAAGCTTTAAATATGGAACAGGCTGACAAACCTATGGAAGAAAGGAGCGGACGGGGGCAAAGACGAAGAGAAAAAAGAATGAAACAGAAGGGTGCTCTATAAAAAATTAATCAAAGAGGTACTAATGAAAATCCATGAAACATTTTCTAATATAGCGGGTTTAGATATAGCTGTAGTGGGTATGGCAGGTCACTTTCCAGGTGCAAAAAATATTGATGAGTTTTGGCAAAATTTACAGGACGGTGTAGAATCAATTTCATTTTTTTCTGAGAGTGATTTAGTATCTTCAAATATCGATCCTGCCTTGTTAAATAATCCTAATTATGTTAGAACCGCATCTATACTGGAAAACGTAGAGGAGTTTGACGCGTCATTTTTTGGTTTTGAACCTAAAGAAGCTGAAGTTATAGATCCCCAATATCGCCTCTTCTTGGAGTGTGCTTGGGAAGCAATTGAAAACGCTGGCTACGATCCTGAAACCTATAAGGGTTTGATCGGGGTTTACGCCGGGGCAAATATGAACACCTATCTATTAGAAAACCTTTATCCAAACCGCGATACTATAAATCCTGTTAATGGAGCTTTACAACCTCTACATGGCAGTGGTCAAGCTTTCCTAACTACAAGTGTCTCTTACAAATTAAATCTTAGAGGGCCTAGTATTACTCTCCAAACCTTCTGTTCTACATCATTGGTTGCAGTCCACTTGGCCTGCCAAAGTTTGTTGAATGAAGAATGTGATATGGCTTTAGCTGGTGGTGTTTCAATTAAAGTTCCACAAAAAGCTGGCTATTTATATCAACAAGGAGGGATGTTGTCTCCCGATGGGCACTGTCGAGCCTTTGATGCCAAAGCACAGGGAACTGTTTTCGGCAGTGGGGCTGGAATTGTCGTATTAAAGAGATTAGAGGATGCTCTTGCTGATGGAGACTGCATTCATGCAGTCATCAAGGGTTCAGCAGTCAATAACGATGGCTCTTTGAAAGTAAATTTCACTGCCCCTAGTGTAGAAGGTCAGGCGGAGGTAATTGTAGAAACCCTGAGAAATGCTGGAGTAGATGCCGAAGATATAACGTATATAGAAACTCATGGAACCGGAACAGCTATGGGCGATCTCATTGAAATCACTGCACTCAAAAAAGCTTTTCACACTACTACTCAGAAGAAGGGTTTCTGTGCGATCGGTTCAGTGAAAACCAATATCGGACATCTAGATGCAGCAGCCGGTGTAACAAGTCTCATCAAGACTACGTTAGCGCTTAAACACAAGCTGCTCCCACCTAGTCTGCACTTTGAACAAGCCAATCCCCAAATCGATTTTAATAACAGCCCCTTCTACGTCAATACTAAGATTTGTGAATGGAAGGCAGATCGCACACCCCGTCTGACTGGAGTCAATTCGTCGGGTTATGGTGGAACCAATGCCTTTGTCATTCTTGAAGAAGCTCCACCGATCAAATATTCGGAAGAATCCAGACCCTGGCAATTGTTGGTACTCTCGGCTAAAACCATCTCTGCGCTTGAAATTGCCACTGCGAATCTAATTGCATACTTAAAGCAGCATTCAAATGTTAACCTAGCGAACGTTGCTTACACACTTCAGGTTGGTCGCAGGGCTTTCAACCATCGCCGGATGGTAATCTGCCATGATATTAATGATGCGATCGCTATTTTGGAAACACAAGATCCGAAACGGGTTTTCCAGGTCTACCAAGATCGCCTAGATCCTCCCGTTGTGTTTATGTTTCCAGGGCAAGGAGTACAGTACGTAAATATGGCGCTGGATCTCTACCAGACAGAGCCAACTTTTCAAGAGCAGGTAGATATCTGCTCAGAGTTTCTCCAACCACATCTAGGGCTTGACCTGCGACATATACTCTACCCCAATACAGAAAGGACTAAAGAAGCCGCGCAACAACTGAAACAGACCGCAATTGCTCAACCAGCGCTCTTTGTCATCGAGTACGCCCTAGCAAAATTGTGGATGGAGTGGGGAATACATCCCCAGGCTTTGATTGGTGAAAGCCTTGGGGAATATGTCGCTGCGTGTTTGGCAGGAGTACTTTCATTAGAAGATGCTTTGACTTTAGTAGCTGCGCGGGGACAACTCATGCAGCAAGTGCCTGAAGGTGCTATGCTTGCCATTCCACTTTCAGAAAAAGAAGTTCAACCCCTGCTAGGCAAAACACTATCTCTAGCTGAGATTAAGGAATCATCTCTTTGCATAGTTTCAGGTTTCATAGATGCTGTAGAGGCATTACAGAAGCAGCTAGCTTCCCAAGGCGTCGAGTGTATGCGTCTGGATACCTCCCATGCCTTTCATTCTGTGATGATGGATGCCATCTTAGAGCCATTCACAGAGGAAGTTAAAAAAGTCAAACTGAATCCTCCCAAAATTCCTTTTGTATCCAGTCTTACGGGAGCTTGGATTACAGAAGCAGAGGTGACAGATCCAAACTATTGGGTGAGGCATCTGCGGCAAACAGTTCGCCTTGCTCAGAGTATGCAAGAATTGTTGAAAGAACCAGAACGCATTTTGCTAGAGGTTGGCCCAGGGCAGACTTTGAGTGCATTCGCCCGTCGTCATTCTGATAAAGAAGCCCAGCAAATTGTATTAACTTCCTTGGGCTATGCACAAGAAAGTCAGTCGGATGTAGCATTATTGTTAAATACATTGGGTCAGCTATGGCTTGCTGGAGTACAAGTAGATTGGTCGGGATTCTATATCCATGAGCGCCGTCATCGTATACCTTTACCTACTTATCCTTTTGAGCGTCAACGTTACTGGATTGAACCCAAAATACAGGTAAACGCTCTCAAGACGGGTGAAAAGAAATTGCCTACAACCTCTCTACTAGGTAAAAAGCTGGACATAGCCGACTGGTTTTATGTCCCATCTTGGAAACGCTCTCTGCTGCTTGCCCCTCAACTAAGTCAAAAGTCAGTTTTGGCTTGCACTCTTGTATTTATCGATGAGTGCGGTTTGGGTTTTGAGCTAGTAAAACGACTTGAACTTGAGAGTCAAGATGTGATTACGGTGAAGATTGGGTCAGCGTTTACAAAGTCGAGCGATCGCGTATATATCCTTAATCCTCAACAACGTGATGATTATGATACCTTGTTCAATGAACTTTTAGCACAAAATAAACGCCCAAAAACGATTGTTCATTTATGGAGTATTACACCGCACAGTTACGCAGAATTAAGACTTGAGGAAGTTGACAAAATTCAGGAAAAAGGATTTTACAGTCTGCTGTTTTTAGCCCAAGCACTTAGTAAACACCATACTGATGAATGTCAAATCACGGTTGTCTCCAACGATATGCAGGAAGTTGTGGGGGAAGAGTTGCTGTGTCCAGAGAAGGCGACTTTACTCGGACTCGTTAGGGTGATTGCGGAAGAATACTCAAACATTATCTGTCGTAGCATTGATGTTGTTATTCCCCGATTGGGAGTTAAGACTGAGCCGAAACTTTTGGAGCAGTTGCTCTGCGAGTTACAAGCTCTAAGTTCTGAGAAGGTTATTGCTTACCGTGGAAATCATCGTTGGGTGCAAACTTTTGAGCCAATTCGATTGGAGAAAGCTGGTCAAGGAATATCAAGGTTAAAAGAAGGAGGCGTTTATCTTATTACAGGTGGATTTGAAGACATTGGTTTTGTCATAGCCCAACATTTAGCACAGACTGTACAAGCCAAGCTGATCCTGACAGGAGGTTTAGCTTTTCCTTTACCAGAGGAATGGGAACAATGGCTAGCTACTTACGATGAGCAAGATAACACAAGCCTCAAGATTCGGGAAATCCAGAAACTTAAAGAGCTAGGTGCAGAAGTTTTGGTAGTCAGCGCCGATGTGAGCAATTTTGAGCAGATGCAACAAGCGATCGCATTCGCCCAAGAGCGATTTGGTCAGATCAATGGTGTAATCTACGCAGCCGAGGTTTCTGCTAGCGGCGTGATTTTGCAAAAAACGCCAGAAATTACAGAAAGTATGCTGGCATCTCAAATAAAAGGCATACTAATTCTCAATAAAATTCTCAAGGCTGTTCCACTAGATTTCTTTGTTCTGTCTTCATCAATCACTTCCATTACAAATAAATTTGGGCAAGTATATAATGCTGCTGCTAATGCTTTTCTTGACGCTTTTGCTCACCATAAAAGCGACCGAGATGGCACATTTACCGTATCGATTAACTGGGATTCCTGGCAGAAAGAGGGGATGGCAGCAGAAGCCATGAAGCAATCAAGACCAACCCTGGATATTTCCCAATCTCAATTAAAAGAAGTGTCTCACCCTTTATTCGATCAATGTATAGTTGAAGAGAAAGACCAAGAGATATACATCAGCAAATTTAGCGTCATCAAACACTGGGTTTTAGATCAACATAGGGCTATGGGTAAAGCGACACTTCCGGGAACAGCTTACTTGGAAATGGCTTTAGCCGCTTTTGAAAACCATGTTCAGAACGGAACGATTGAAATTCGGGAAGTATTTTTCTTGACTCCCTTGGTAATAGAAGATGATGAAGAAAAAGAAGTTCGTACACTTTTAAAGAAGAAAGGAGAGGGCTTTGAATTTTCGGTCACAAGCCAATCAAACTCAGGGTCAAAGCAATGGCTCGAACATGCCAAGGGCGAAATAGCTTGTATAAAATTAGAACCATCAGCAAAACAAGAACTCAGAGAACTTGAGGCAAGATGTAATCAAAAGGAAATAATCATTCCAGAAGGAGAGCATAAGCTTCAAACAGGATTTCTAGAGTTTGGTTCTAGATGGAATAACTTGAAGCAGGCAAAATTAGGAACAGCTCGGGGGTTGATTGTTCTGGAACTGCCCGAAGTATTTGCCACCGATATTAATTCATATAAGTTACATCCTGCTTTATTGGATAATGCCACGGGTTTTCTAAGTATTGAAAACGAAAGTGTTTACTTACCGTTTTCGTATAAAAGTCTGAAAATAAAAAAACCTTTGCCAAGCAAAGTATACAGCTACATCAGATATACAGAAAATAATCAGTTCAGAGAAGGAATTTTAAAATTTAACATCACCATCATGGACAACCAGGGAAACGAACTGGTTGAGATTGAAGAATTTATCATGAGGAAAGTAGATATTAGCACAATTACTGCTGAACAGTCTAATGGTAAACCTCAAAAAATTCCTTCTGTTTCTGCAAGCGAAAACTTCTCTTTGGAGATTGCTTCCCCTGGCATCTTAGATAGCCTGACTTTCCGACCTAGTACCCGCCAAAAACCAAGTCTGGGTGAGGTAGAAATCGAGGTCTGCGCGACTGGTCTTAACTTCAAAGAAGTGCTTATAGCGTTGGGGCTGCTTCCTGTTCCACCCAATGTTGATGTCAAGTTCGGTAGAGAATGTTCTGGAAAGATAGTCGCTCTGGGAGAAGGAGTTAAGGGTTTTGAGGTAGGAGATGAAGTTATGGCGTTTGGCGATTCCTGCTTTAACCAATTCACAACGACTTCTGCTTCTTTGGTAGCACTCAAACCAGAACATCTTAGTTTAGAAGAGGCAGCAACAATTCCTGTTGCCTTTATTACGGCTTACTATGCCTTGATAAAATTAGCTAGGCTTCGCCAGGGCGAGGGTGTTCTCATTCATGCTGCTGCTGGCGGTGTTGGAATGGCTGCCGTGCAAATAGCCCAGTGGGTGGGAGCCAAAATCTTCGCCACAGCAGGCAACCCGGAAAAACGAGCATTTCTGCATTCGTTGGGTATTGAATATGTTATGGATTCCAGGTCTTTGGCTTTTGCCGATGAAGTGATGAAGTATACTGATGGCAAGGGTGTGGACGTAGTTTTGAATTCCCTATCAGGAGAATTCATGACTAAAAGCCTTTCACTTCTAGCACCCTATGGACGCTTTCTCGAACTCGGCAAGCGGGATATCCTCAACAATAGCCAATTAGGTCTACGACCTTTTGAGAAATGCTTATCGTTCTTTGCTACAGAAGTGGGAAACGATCTCCCTGACTTTATTTCTACCTGGCACGAAGTAGTGCAACACTTTAAAGATGGCAATTTTAATTCCCTTCCGCATCAGATATTTCCAATTACAGAAGTAGCTCCCGCCTTTGAATACATGGCTAAAGCCAAACATATCGGCAAGATTATAGTATCTTGGGAAAATCAGGAGGCTTTGAAAGCGCTGGTTGCTTCGGAAGGAAAAGTTAGTCAAGAAACTATAGCTTCTCCCGCCCGGTTAGGTTCTCCGTCTACTGTTTTTTCCACAGTTGGCTCTGTTATGCAGGACAAACCTGCTATTCTCAAGGAAGGGTTATTACCAAAAGAGGGTGTAGAGGCGTTTGACCGCATTTTAGGAAGTACACTTACCCAGGTTCTAGTATCAACCCGTGATTTCTTAAATCGAGTTGAGCCGGATAATGCTTTTAACTCAGAACCTTTCCAAGAAGCCTCACAAAAGTATAATCTCTCTAAACCGACACAATCACAACCTGCACTCAGTGGTGCTTATGTAGCTCCCAGAAATGAGATTGAGCAAAAGCTCGCTGTCATCTGGAAAGAACTTCTTGGGAAAGATTTGGTAGGAATACAAGACAACTTCTTTGAAATCGGTGGCAATTCCCTCCTAATAGTCCAAGTTCGCAGCCAACTGCAACAAGTATTTAATGGTGATATCGCAACGGCTGACTTGTTTGAATATCCGACCATAAGTGCCTTAGCAGAATATTTAAGTCGGAAAGAGGCCCAGCAACCTGCCTTTGGGCAAGCATATAACCGTGCTAAAAAGCAACAGGAGGTTATGGAAGAAGAAATGCAACTAATGAAGCAAAGGAGGAGAATACGTGAGTAACCAGTTGAAAGGTGTAGCCATAATTGGCATGAGTGGTCGTTTTCCCGGAGCCAAAAATGTCGATCAATTGTGGCAGAATCTGTGTAACGGTGTGGAATCAATTTCATTCTTTAGCGATCGCGAGTTAGTCGCTTCAGGCGTAGATCCAGCTTCGTTGAATGACCCTCAGTACGTCAAAGCAGGGGCTGTGTTACAAGACATTGAGATGTTTGACGCTTCATTCTTTGGTTTCTCGCCTAGAGAAGCTGAAATCATAGATCCGCAACAACGTCTTTTTTTGGAGTGTGCTTGGGAAGCGCTGGAAAATGCTGGTTATGACCCGAAAACAGACAAAAATCTAATTGGCGTTTATGCAGGGGGTAACTTAAGTACCTACTTACTTAACAATCTGGCCTCACACCCTGAACTGATTAAAGCGCTGGAGTCGCAAATTACAATTGCTAATGATAAAGACTTTATATCCACACGAGTTTCTTATAAATTAAACCTAAAAGGTCCCAGTATTAGCGTCGGTACGGCCTGCTCTACGTCATTAGTAGCAGTTCACTTGGCGTGTCGAGGATTGCTAAGTTATCAGTGTGATATGGCCTTGGCTGGTGGTATTGCGATACAAGTTCCACAAAAACAAGGTTATTTCTACCAAGAAGGTGGTATGGCCTCTCCTGATGGTCACTGTCGGGCTTTTGATGCTAAAGCACAGGGTAGCCCTTTCGGTAAAGGAGCGGGTATTGTCGTGCTGAAAAGATTGGCAGATGCTGTAACTGATGGGGACTGCATTTATGGGGTTATCAAAGGTTCAGCTATCAATAACGATGGTTCCGAGAAGGTGAGTTACACCGCACCTAGTGTAACAGGCCAAGCAGAAGTGATTGCTGAGGCTCAGGCGATCGCTAACTTTGATTCTGAAACAATCACCTATATTGAAACCCACGGAACTGGTACACCTCTAGGCGATCCAATTGAATTTAGGGCGCTTAACAAGGTGTTTAGTGCCAGAACTAACAAAAAAAACTTCTGTGCCATTGGTTCAGTCAAGACCAATGTCAGCCACCTGAGTTCGGCATCTGGTGTAACGGGCTTGATCAAAACAGTCTTGGCGCTCAAACACAAGATGATTCCGCCCACCCTGCACTTTGAACAACCCAATCCAGAGATTGATTTTGCTAACAGCCCCTTTTACATCAATACTCAGCTTCATGAATGGCAAACAAAGGGAACTCCTCGCCGGGCTGGGGTTAGTTCTTTTGGTATCGGCGGCACTAATGCTCATGTTGTTTTAGAAGAAGCACCAGTACAGGTCAAAAGTCAAAAGTCAAAAGGCAAAAGTAAATATTTACTGTGTCTATCGGCTAAAACTAGCTCTGCCTTGGAGACAGCAACTACAAATTTGGTTAATCACCTGCAACAGCACCCAAAACTCAACCTTGCTGATGTGGCTTATACATTGCAAGTTGGTCGGCATGGTTTGAGTCATCGGCGGATGGTTGTTTGTCAAGATACTCAAGATGCGATCGCAGCCCTCCAAAATCCCAAACGAGTTTTCACTAGCAATCAGGAAACGAATCAGCGCCCAGTAGTATTTATGTTTACTGGTTTGGGAACCCATTATCTCAACATGGGTGATGAATTATATCAGCTTGAACCAACTTTCCGCGAACACCTCGATCGCTGTTGCTCGTTGTTTGAACCCCTTTTAGGTATTAATCTCAAAGAAGTTATTTATCCTACTTCCCATTCAACAACCGAAACAACCAAAGAAAAATCGGGTATAGATTTACGCCAAATGCTTGGTCGCGATCGCCAATCACTAGATCCTGCCGCCCAAAAACTAAATCAGACATACCTTACGCAGCCAGCACTGTTTGCCATTGAGTATGCTTTAGCTCAATTATGGATATCCTGGGGCATTCGTCCAGTAGCAATGATTGGTTACAGCATCGGTGAATATACCGCAGCAACAATAGCCGGAGTATTGTCTCTAGAAGATGCGATTACTCTTGTTGCTAAAAGAGCGCAAATGATTCAAGAGTTGCCAGGGGGAGCTATGCTGGCGGTTCCCTTGACAGAGCAAGAAGTGCAACCTTTCTTGAATGAAAACCTTTCATTATCAGCAGTCAATGGCTCATTTCAATGTGTACTTGCGGGAACTACACAGGCTGTAGAGGAATTGGCAGGAAAGTTGAGTGCTAAGGGATTAGCCTGTCGGCAATTGCAGACTTCTCATGCCTTTCATTCTTACATGATGGAGGCGATCGCTGACTGTTTCACCGAACTAATGCAAACTATCAGCCTCAAACCACCGCAAATTCCTTATATATCTAACGTTACCGGAACTTGGATTACAGCAGAGCAAGCTACAAATCCCAGTTATTGGACACAGCATCTATGCCAACCCGTGCGCTTTGCTGATGGAGTAAATCAGTTGGGGACAAAACATAGTCCAATTTTTTTAGAAGTTGGTCCAGGACAAGCATTAAGCAGCTTGGCGATGCAATGTTTAGATAATGTTTCTGACGAAAACAAAGTAATATTATCCTCGCTGCGCTATGCTTATGAGCGACAATCTGACATTGCTTTCATTCTCAATACATTAGGACAACTGTGGCTTGAGGGAATCAAGATAGATTGGTCGGGATTTCATGCTCATGAGCGCCGACATCGCCTTCCCTTGCCAACATATCCCTTTGAGCGACAAAGATATTGGATTGAACCACAAAAATTATTACCTGCACAAATAAATTTCCAACCCAAGTTAACAGCATCAGAGCTTTGGAAATCTTTGGTAGAAGCTGGTCAACTCCAAGCTAGTGCAGGGGCGTTGGAATTCGATGAGCAGATTTCTCAAGAGAAAAGAGAATGTTTAGACCGTTTATGTATTGCTTATATTAATCTTGCTTTAACACGTTTAGGAGCTTTTAGTAATCCCAATAAAAAGTATTCTTTAGACGAGTTATTTGGCCAATGTCAGATTATTCCTACTTATAAAGAATTGTTAAGTCGATGGCTGGAAATATTGGTAGAGCAAGGTCAGTTAAATCGAGAACAAGAGCTATTTACTAATTTCCTGCCAATATCAGCACACTTTGTTAATGAAATATTAGTAGAAGTCAAAGCCAAATGGGTAGACACGCCGCAACAAATAGATTTGCTGCAACTATATGGCGAAAATATGGTATCTCTGCTGACTGGGAAAAAAGAACCACTGGAGTTTCATGTTTCTACCTTATTAAAGTCAGGAGAATTTACAGTCCAACAATCCCCTGAAAATAAATATTACAACTCAATCATGCGGGTATGTTTAGAACAGGTGTTAAAAGCATTACCCCATCAAGTAAATTTGAGAATTCTGGAACTTGGCGCTGGAACGGGTACAGGGACGGCAGAGCTATTACCCATACTTCCACCGGAAAGAACAAATTATACTTTCACTGATGTGGGAGGTTTTTTCCTGAATGCAGCCAAAAATAAATTTAGCGATTATCCATTTGTTGAATACCAATTGTTAGACCTTGAGCGATCGCTACAAGAACAAGGATACTCAAATCACAGTTTTGATGTAATTGTAGCTTTCCAGGTGCTGCACGTTACTCGAAATATTGGAGAAACTCTCGATCGCATTCGCTCTTTACTTGCTCCTGGAGGTTTACTTTTATTTTGGGAAACAACTCAACCCAGGTTGGAATTTGAGTTCATTGACGCGCTACTGATGAATCCGATAGAGAATCCAGAAAGCGATCGCAATATGTGCAATCCCTTTTTATCTCAAGAGCAGTGGCAAACAGAACTCAAATCTCATGGTTTTGTACAGGTAAAAGCTTTCTCAGAATTTGCACCTTTTACAGACCACATAATTGTCGCTCAAGCTACTGCCCCAGCAACGCCCAAAGCACCAGCAGCCTTTACAGCATTACTTCACGAACAAGAAGTTTCATTTGGCAAAAAGTCCAACATTGCTGACTGGTTCTACATCCCTTCATGGAAACGTTCGCTACCACCACAGTCAAACGGTCAGGTGAAACAAGCAGAACGCTGGTTAGTCTTTGTTGATGAGTATGGGTTAGGCGCTCAAATCGTCAAGCGCCTCGAACTTGAAGGTCATGATGTAATTACCGTCAGAGTTGGGGAGCAATTTGGCAGCCAAAGCGAATCTTCCCAGAAACATCTGGGCAAGCGTGCATATACAATAGCACCTCAACAACAGGATGATTACAATACTCTACTCAAAGAACTTCGCGCCCAAGACTTCATACCAAAAAGAATTATTCATCTGTGGAGTATAACCCAGTCAGGATATGCAGATTTTGATACAGTCCAAACACAAGGATTCCAGAGTTTGCTGTTTTTGGCACAGTCGCTAGAAAAACAGAATTTTACTGATGAATTCCAGCTTGCAGTTATTTCCAACAATATGCAACCTGTAACTGGAGTTGAAAATCTTTGCCCAGAAAAAGCAACACTCCTTGGACTAGTTAAGGTCATCCCACAAGAATATTCAAATATAAAATGTCGTAGCATTGATGTTATTATTCCCTTATCAGAAAGTTGGCAAGAAGAGAAATTTGTAGAACAACTACTGACAGAACTTAAAGCCAATTCTTCTGACTCAGTTATTGCTTACCGTGGTTTGGAACGTTGGGTACAAACTTTTGAGTCTGTCCAATTAGATGCGAATGTCCAAGATACACCCAGGTTCAAAGAAAAAGGAGTCTACTTAATTACTGGTGGACTCGAAAAAATAGGACTTGTAGTAGCCGAACATTTAGCAAAGACAGTACAGGCAAAACTGCTGCTTTTAGAGGCTGAGGATTTTCCCAACCGACAGGAATGGGAACAGTGGCTGAAAACTCACAACGATCAAAATAACATCAGCCGCAAAATTTTAAAAGTGCAAGAACTAGAAAATTTGGGCGCAGAAATCTTAATAGAAAGCGCTGATGTGGTAAATTTAGTACAAAACAAGTTTAGTCAAATCAATGGGGTATTCCACACAAATCAAATACCCGCAGATAATTTATTTAGCCCCATCTTAGAGATAGATCCAAGAGAGTGTCAACAGCAACTTCAGCAAGAAATACAAAGACTCTTAGTATTAGAAAAGGTTTTGCAGTCTCAAAAGCTTGATTTTTGTCTATTGATGTCTTCATTAACCTCAGTTTTAGGAGGATTAGGCTCTGTTACCTACTCAGCAGCCAGTTTATTAATGGACGCTTTTGCTTACCAGCATAATCAGAAAAATCCTGTTCCTTGGATGAGTATTAACTGGGATACATGGCAATTTGCAGCAGAAAATTCGCAAATACCTGCTAATACAAGTTTGACTGAATTTACCATCGAACCTTTAGAAGGTATTAATGCCCTTGAACAAATTCTTTTGTGGAGTCAATATCATCAAATAGTTGTCTCAACTGGTAATTTACAATCTAGAATTGACCAATGGATTAAATTAAAGCCTTTACAACCAAAAAATACTGCCCAAACAGTTAATTCATCTTCTCGTCACTCTAGACCGAACTTAAAAAATGCATACATTGCTCCTAGTAATGATGTAGAGCAAAAACTAGTTGAAGTTTTTCAAGAGTTACTGGGTATAGAGCCAGTAGGTATTCATGACAGCTTTTTTGCTTTAGGGGGAGACTCTCTAACGGGAACTGTACTTATTTCTCAGCTTCGCAAAACTTTTCAAATCGAACTACCTGTTCGTTCTCTTTTTGAAGCTCCTACTATTGATGAATTAGCTTTGGTGATTGAAGAAATTCTCATAGAAGAGTTAGAACAATTATCTGAAAATGAAACAAGTGAAAATACCAACAAAATTCTTGATGTGCAATTTTCAGACTAGATTACAAAACTTAGTCATTATAGGATAAATCGATGAAAACATCAAAAAATAACTCTCACAAATGTTATACCAATTGGAAAAAAGAATGCGAAAATTAGACCATTTGTAGAGACGCGATTTCTCGCATCTTTACCCAAAGATGTGTTGCAATTATTAATTGAATTGGTATTAAGTAGCTATTTTGGAGTTTGTAAACAATGCTTACTAGTCCTTCTCGTCCTTGGCAGTTATTAGTAATTTCTGCAAAGACCGACTCAGAACTAAAAACTGCTACTGTCAACCTTGCAGATTACTTGAGACAGCATCGTGACTTTAACCTTGCGGATATTGCTCATACATTGCAACGCGAACAAGAGGTTTTTAAGCATCGGCGGATGGTTGTTTGTCAGGATATTGAAGATGCTCTAGTTGCACTTCAAGATTCAAGGCGAGTGCTTACCAACATCCAAGAAACAGAAGAACGTCCTATAGCCTTTATGTTTCCTGGACTTGGTACTCATTACGTCAACATGGCTTGGGAAATTTACCAAGTCGAACCCGTATTTCGCGCATCAGTTGACTACTGTTGTGAATTTCTCAAACCCCTTCTTGGTCAAGATTTACAAGATGTAATCTATCCACACAGAGCTTCTCAACAAGACCAGCAGTCTTTGAGAGAAGATTCTCCAGGTCTGGACTTGCGAAAAATGTTAGGTCGCACCCAGACACAAGCGGACGCAAAGATGGTAGCTGCTAAATCTTTACTCAATCAAACTCACCTCGCTCAACCAGCCATTTTTGTAATTGAATATGCCTTAGCAGAACTATTGATATCCTGGGGAATTCGTCCGGCGGCAATGATTGGCTATAGCATTGGTGAATATGTAGCAGCGACTTTAGCAGGGGTTTTATCTTTAGAAGAGGGTTTAACGCTAATTGCTGCAAGAGCGCAAATAATTCAAAAGTTGCCAGGTGGAGCAATGCTTGCAGTTCCACTTTCGCAAACAGAAATATCTCCCCTACTTAATGATAAACTCTCACTCTCTGCGGTCAATGGACCATATATGGGTGTAATCGCAGGTGAAACCAATGCTATAGAAGTTTTAGAACAACAGTTAACACAAAAAGGTTTAGCTTGTCGCCGTCTGGATACGTCTCATGCTTTTCACTCTCAGATGATGGAGGGTGCTACCTCTGACTTACGTGAGTTGGTAAAAACATTTAACCTGCAAGTACCAAAAATTCCCTATATATCTAACGTTACAGGAACTTGGATAACAGCAGCAGAAGCTACAAATCCCGATTATTGGGTTAAGCATCTTTGTCAACCTGTGTTGTTTGCTCAGGGTATGCAGGAGTTGTGGAAACAACAATATCCTATTTTGTTGGAAGTAGGCCCTGGACAGACTCTAGGTAGCTTTGCGCTGCAATGTATAGAAAATAATTTAGCAGTTAGTCAAATTATCTTACCCTCTCTTAGATATTCTTACGATAATAAACCAGACTTAGCATTCTTACTTAAAACATTGGGTAGGCTTTGGTTAACAGGAGTGCAAATAGATTGGGCGAAATTTTATGTACATGAGCATCGTCATTCCATTCCTTTACCTGCCTCTCTTTTTTAATCCAAAAACTACCTTAAATACAATAATATCCAAAGGGAGATGAGTGAAGTTATGAATATTCAAACAGTAGGTGTTGTTGGTGCAGGGGTAATGGGAATAGGGGTTGCACAAAACCTTGCTCAAACAGGTCATCAAGTAATACTCGTAGATATTTCGGAAAATACCCTGGATCAAGCTAAACACGAAATCAGGAATAATATCCGCTTTCAGGGTTTTTTCAAAAAAAGTGACAAAACAGAAACTCCAGATAGTATCCTCGACAAAATAGAGTTTTCTACAAACTATAAAATGTTAGAGAATTCAGATTTTCTAGTCGAAAATGTCACAGAAAAGTGGGATATTAAAAAAGAGGTATATCCTTTACTAGATTCTATCTGTCCAACAAATTGCGTATTCGCCGCTAACACATCAGCAATTCCCATTACCCAGATTGCTTCAGTTACTAAGCGTGCTGATAAAGTTGTTGGTATCCACTTTATGAATCCTGTACCAATGAAGCCGATGGTGGAGATGATTCGTGGATATCATACTTCTGATATGACAATTGAGATAGCAAAAAAAATGCTAGCTCAGATGGGTAAAGAATGTATTATTGTTAATGATTCACCGGGTTTTGTTTCTAACCGGGTGTTGATGTTAACTATTAACGAAGCTGTTTTTCTATTGCAAGACCAAGTTTCTACAGCAGAAGATATAGACAAAATCTTTAAAAGCTGTTTCGGTCACAAAATGGGCCCTTTAGAAACAGCAGATTTGATTGGTTTAGACACCATTTTATTTTCTATCGAAGTCTTATATGAAAGCTTTAACGATAGTAAGTATAGACCATGTCCCTTACTCAAAAAAATGGTAAATGCTGGGTTACATGGTAGAAAAAGTGGTAAAGGATTTTACGCATATCATTAAATAGGAATAATCAAGACAAATGAACGAAATTCAAGCTAAAATCAAAAGCTTTCTGGCAAAATTTTTCGGCAATCATGATTTGCAACCAGATGAAGATATTTTTGCGCTCGGGTTTGTCAATTCTATGTTTGCCATGCAACTTGTTTTGTTTGTAGAGCAGGAGTTTCAGATTACCATTGAAAACGATGATTTAGAATTTGAAAATTTTCGCACAATCAACTCTATCGTCAATTTAATTGAACGTAAAACTACTATTCTTGTGCATTAATCAAACATACGTTGCCATTTTTATGGCATAAATGATATTATGAAGCTAGAACTATCTACCCAACAAAAAAATTATCAAGCTAAATTTAGAGCTTTTGTTAATGAGGAAATATGTCCTAGTGCTGGGGAATGGGATAGAAAAGAATTTACTCCACCAGAACTAATTAAGAAAATCACCGAACATGGTTTTCTCGGTGCCATATTACCCCAGGAATATGGTGGTAAAGGAATGGACATGATTACTTATGGTATTCTCAACGAGGAAATTGGACGGGGATGTTCTTCTGTGCGGAGTTTGCTCACAGTTCATAATATGGTTGCTTATGCTTTGTGTAAATGGGGAAATAAGTTTCAAAAAGAGTATTGGCTGCCCAAATTTGCATCTGGAGAAATCATTGCTGCTTTTGCACTAAGCGAACCTCATGTAGGTAGCGATGCCAAAAGTGTAGAAACAACAGCAACCCTTGCAGGTGATGCTTATATCTTAAATGGGCAAAAGAAATGGATTACCTATGGACAAATAGCAGATGTATTTTTGGTTTTTGCCAAATGTGAAGGTAAACCCACTGCTTTTTTAGTTGAAAAAAATAGCCCAGGACTTTCAGTCAAACCAATGTCTGGTATTTTAGGTCTTAGGGCTTCAATGTCAGCAGAATTGCTGTTTAATAACTGTCACGTTTCTTCAGAAAATCTAGTAGGTAAATTAGGATTTGGATTTTCCTACATTGCATCTTCTGCACTTGATTATGGTAGATATAGCGTAGCATCGGGTTGTGTAGGTATTGCTCAAGCTTGTTTAGAAGCTTGTATCAAGTATACAAATGAACGAAAACAGTTTGGCGTTTATCTCAAAGAACATCAATTAATCCGCCAAATGATTACTCAGATGATAACTAAAGTGAAAGCAGCAAGACTGTTATGTTATCAAGCTGGTTATCTCAAAGACATTAACGACCCCAACTCGATTATGGAGACTTCTATTGCAAAGTACTTTGCATCGACAGTGGCTACCAAAATAGCAAATGATGCCGTGCAAATTCATGGTGGCAATGGTTGTAGTAGTGAGTACCCAGTTGAAAGGTATTTACGAGACTCTAAAATTATGGAAATTATTGAAGGTAGTACTCAAATTCAAGAAATTACTATAGCCGAATCAGGTTATCAGGATTATCTTTTTTAAATATTCCTGTTGGCTTAAAAAAATCTAATTTTCAAATAATATTATTACTCTATAAATAAATATAATTAAATTCATAAAATAAAAATAAGTAGATTCTTGGAGATTGTTTATGAAAGTTAAAACTAGTAACTCAATTTTGAGGATTAAAAATCCTAGTGAAAAAGAATTTTTAGAGCTTTGGAAGCAATATCAGCCTTTTTTAATTGAAGATGTTGCTAAACATTGGGATGCTTGTAGTAAATGGTCTAATGATTATTTGATAAAACAGTGTGGAAATAATATAGTTGATATACAGAATTTTGAAAAATATTTTTTTGAGGATTATAAGATATTTTCTTATGTTGGTGGTTATGAATATCGAAAAATAATTAAATACAAAGAATATATTTCGCACGGAAATAAACTGAGCTTTTGATTTAGCTACGAGCTATTAGCCAAGAACTCATAGCTGATAGCTAATAGCTGACGGCTCAAAGTAATAAGTAACCGAAGAGAAAGGGTTTAATATATGATTAGCATTAAAGAACAAGATGTAAATAGTAAAGAGAAAGATAAAAAAGTTATTAAATGTGTCGTTTGGGATTTAGATAATACTTTATGGCAGGGAGTTTTGCTGGAAGATGAGAAAGTTTATCTGCGAGAAAATATAGTAGAGATTATTCAGATTTTAGATAGTCGTGGTATACTTCAATCCATAGCCAGTAAGAATGAACCTGCTACAGCAATAGCCAAACTAGAAGAATTTGGTTTAAAAGAGTATTTTTTATATCCACAAATAAACTGGAACTCTAAAGCATCTTCTCTCAAAGAAATTGCTAATTTGCTTAATATTGGGATAGATGCGATCGCTTTTATTGACGATCAATTATTTGAATTAGAAGAAGTAAAATTTTCCTGCCCAAAAATCCTGTGTATTAATGCTGATGAAATAGGGTATATTGTCGATATGCCAGTCATGAATCCTCGTTTTATTACAGAGGATTCAAAATTAAGGAGGCTAATGTATCTTAATGATATAGAACGAAATAGTTTCGAGAAACAATTTATTGGAACTCAAGAAGAATTTTTAGCTACACTCAATATGACTTTCACTATCTCTTCTGCTCAAGAAGATGATTTACAAAGAGCCGAAGAATTAACAATAAGAACAAATCAATTAAATACAACTGGTTATACATACTCCTATGACGATCTAAATCAGTTTCGTCAATCTGATAAGCATAAAATGTTAATTAGTAGTTTAGAAGATAAATATGGTAATTATGGAAAAATTGGGTTAGCTCTTGTGGAATGTGAAGAAGTTGTGTGGACTCTAAAACTTTTGCTGATGTCTTGTCGTGTTATGTCTAGAGGTGTCGGCACAATTATGCTAAATCATATTATGAAATTGGCTAAAAACAATAATGTTCGTTTGCGGGCTGAGTTTATTTCAAATAATCGGAATCGCATGATGTACATCTCTTATAAGTTTTCAGGTTTTCAGGAAATGGATAAAAATGGAGATTTGCTGATTTTAGAAAACGATTTAAGTCGAATACAGCCTATCCCTGAGTATGTGAATGTCAAAGTTATAAATTAAAAAATATTGCTGGTTTTTGTAGTTTGACAGGGGAGATTATGGACAAAAAAAAAGATGAAATTTCAAAACGACGGTCAAAGCTTTCACTCGTGCAGCAAGAGTTTCTCAAAAAGCGGTTACAAGGTGAAATTCACTCTGACTTTCAATTAGAAGTTATTCCAAGACGTTCACAAATAAGTCCGGCTCCCCTGTCCTTTGCTCAACAACGCTTATGGTTTTTGTCCCAGTTAGAGCCAAACAGTCCTTTCTACAACATCCCTGCTGCTGTTCGTTTACGGGGACAATTGAATCTAGGAGCATTGCAACAAAGTTTCAACGAAATTATCAGTCGCCATGAAGCGTTGCGAAGCAATTTCCAAACTAGAGAAGGGCAAGCAATATCTGTCATTTCTGAAACGGTGCCCTTAATATTACCAATATTTGATATTAGCGAGCTACCTTTAAATCAACAAGAAGCTGAAGTCAGACAACAGGCTTCCCAAGAAGCACAAAAACCTTTCGATCTCAACAGCGACTTATTACTGAGGGCAAAGCTGTTGAGACTTAGTAAACAAGAACATATATTATTACTGACAATGCACCACATTGTCTCTGACGGTTGGTCGATAGGTGTTATGGTGCGCGAATTAGCAACGCTTTATCAAGCCTTCTGTAATGGACAACCCTCACCGTTACCTGCACTACCCATACAGTATGTAGACTTCGCGGTTTGGCAAAGAGAATGGCTGCAAGGAGAAGTACTCGAAACTCAGATATCTTATTGGCTTAAGCACTTAGAGAACGCACCAAAAGTATTAGAGTTACCTACAGATCGCCCAAGACCAGCAATTCAGACTTTCCGAGGTGCAACCTACTCATTTAAGTTATCAAAAGAATTATCTGCATCCCTAAATAAATTAAGTCAGCAGCAGGGAAGTACTTTATTTATGATCCTGTTAGCAGGTTTCCAAACACTGCTATGGCATTATACGGATCAGGAAGATATTGCGATCGGTTCACCGATCGCTAACCGCAACCGAACAGAAATAGAAGGGTTAATTGGATTTTTTGTCAATACCTTGGTATTGAGAACTAACCTGGCAGGAAATCCCAGCTTTGAAGAGCTACTAAAAAGGGTGCGGGAAGTAGCATTAGGAGCTTATGCACATCAGGATTTGCCTTTTGAGTTGTTAGTTGAGCAACTGCAACCACAGCGAGACTTAAGCTATACACCATTATTTCAAGTGATGTTTGTGCTTCAGAATGCACCGATGTCTGCGTTAGAGTTGCCTGGTTTGACTTTAACTCTTTTTGAAAGCAATAGTGATAGTGCCAAGTTTGATTTAACCCTACAAATGATAGAAACAGAGGAGGGACTAGTTGGAAGCTTAGAATACAATACTGATTTATTTGAAGAAAATACGATACATCGAATGGCGGGTCATTTGCAAACCTTGCTTGAAGGAGTTGTTGCTAATCCACAGCAACATTTGTCGGAGTTACCACTGTTGAGTGAATCTGAACGGCATCAGTTGCTTGTAGAGTGGAATGATACTGAGGTTGAATATCCTCAACAGGAATGTATTCATCAGTTATTTGAAGCGCAAGTAGAACGCACACCTGATTCTATAGCAGTAGTGTTTGAAGACCAACAGTTGACCTATCGGGAATTAAACACCAAAGCAAATCAACTAGCGCATTATTTACAAACTTTAGGAGTAAAACCAGAAGTATTAGTCGGGATTTGTGTAGAGCGATCGCTCGATATGGTCATCGGACTATTAGCAATCCTCAAAGCGGGTGGTGCGTATGTACCTTTAGATCCGATGTACCCACCGGAACGTTTGGCCTTCATGCTAGAGAATGCCGATATATTCGTTTTGTTGACTCATAAACGGCTAGCAGAGCGGTTATCGGAGTACAAAGGGGATGTGATTTGTTTCGACGCAGATTGCGAAACCATTGCCCAAGAAAGCTCAGAAAATCAAGTCAGTGGTGTCACACCAGACAATTTAATGTATGCGATCTACACCTCTGGCTCAACAGGTAAACCCAAGGGTGCAGGAGTCTATCAGCGAAGCTTTGCAAACCTGATGAATTGGTTTGTGACGGAATTCGATTTTACCTGCAATGACCGTGTTTTACTAATATCTTCTTTGAGTTTTGATTTGACGCAGAAGAATATTTATGCCCCTCTTCTCGTTGGAGGTGAGTTGCACCTTTTATCATCTGGATGCTATGACGCTGCACAAATCGCTGAGTCCGTTTGTAACAAACAAGTGACGTGGCTCAACTGCACTCCGAGCGCCTTTTATCCATTGATAGATCAAGGTGATAAAAGCTTGTGCATGAAGAAGACGTTGAAGTATGTATTTTTGGGTGGTGAACCGATTTCAATCTCTAGGCTCAAGGTATGGCTGGACTCTATTCCCTGCAAAACACAAATTGTCAACACTTACGGCCCGACCGAGTGTACAGACATCTGTGCCGCTTATCGGGTTGCTCAACCAGAACAATGGCTAGAAAAATTAGTACCGATTGGGAAACCGATCCATAATGCCAAAGTATACATATTAGATGAAAACCTCAAGCCTTTGCCTGTGGGTATGGTCGGCGAACTATATGTTGGTGGTGAAGGAGTCGGACGAGGATATATCAATAATGTTGATCTGACTTTAGCTAAGTTTGTTTCCGATCCTTTCAGCAACAAGCCGGGCGCACGCCTATACAAGAGCGGGGATCTAGCTCGTTATTTAGCAGATGGTAATATCGAGTACCTTGGACGTATCGATCACCAAGTAAAAATACGCGGTTTTCGCATTGAACTCGGCGAAATTGAAGTAGCGATCAACCAATACCCAGCAGTAAAAGAAACTGTAGTTGTAGTCAGCGAAGAATCGGTAAATTCTAAACGTTTAGTCGCCTATATAGTTCCTCAAAAAGAGCAAACACTGGCAATTCCTGAACTACGTAGCTTCTTAGAGTCAAAGTTGCCACCCTACATGGTACCATCTGCTTTTGTCAGCCTAAAAGCGTTACCATTAACACCTAATGGCAAGATCGATCGTAAGGCACTACCTGTACCAGATACAGCAAGACCTGAATTAGGCAAAGAGCTAGTAGCACCTCGTAATTTTCTAGAAACCAAGCTGGCTGAAATTTGGACAGAAGTGCTTGGTGTGGATAAAGTGGGTATTTTCGATAACTTTTTTGAGTTAGGTGGTGATTCCATCCTTGCCATCGTAGTTATCACCAGGGCCAACCAGGCTGGTCTAAAACTGGCAGTTAAACAGTTATTTCAACATCAAACAGTTGCTGGTTTGGCAAGTGTGGCAGTTGCGAAAAAGGTACAACAAGCTGAACAAGGACTGATTACAGGTTTAGCTTCTCTAACACCAATACAATACTGGTTTTTTGAACAGAATCTACTCGAACCCCACTACTGGAACCAAGCAGTCTTACTAGAAGTTAAACAAGTTCTTGACCTAGCTGTATTAGAAAAATCCGTACAGCAACTGCTGTTACACCATGATGCTCTCCGCTTACGCTTTGAACAAACAGAGTCTAGCTGGCAGCAGGTTATAGCCAGTCCTGATGCAGAAGTACCCTGGATACACTTGGATTTCTCTGCCCTATCAGCAAGCGAACAAGAACTAGCTATCGAAACAGCTGCTACCAAATTACAAGCGAGTCTTAATCTCTCAACAGGCCCATTGATCCGAGTTGCTCTGTTCGACTTAGGGCAGCAACCAAGCCATTTGCTGATAGTCATTCACCATTTAGCCGTAGATGGCGTTTCTTGGCGGATTTTACTGGAGGATTTGGAAACAGTATACCAACAGTTAAGTCAAAGCAAAAAAGCGCAACTGCCAGCAAAGACAACTTCGTTTAAATATTGGTCGCAATGCTTACAGGAATATGCACAATCAGCTACCCTCCAGCAAGAATGGGACTATTGGCTGAGTCCATCTTGGCAGGAGGTTGCTCCTTTACCAGTCGATTTTTCTGACGGCGACAATACTGTGGAGCAAGTTCGGAACATCTCAATTTTTCTGACTGTGGAACAGACTCAAGCCTTGCTAAAAGAAGTACCAAAAGCTTACAATACACAAATTAACGATATTTTGCTCGCGGCATTAGTACAGGCTTTTTCTCAATGGACTGGCAATAGTTCTCTGTTGTTGGCTCTGGAAGGTCATGGGCGGGAAGAAATTTTCGATGATGTAGATTTTTCACGCACATTGGGTTGGTTAACCTCTATTTTTCCTGTACTATTAGATTTAGGAAAAACGTCTGATCCCGTAGAGGCGTTGAAAGTGGTAAAAGAGCAGCTGCGGGGCATTCCAAATAAGGGAATGGGCTATGGTGTCTTACGTTACTTAAGTCATGATACTACGAGAGTCGAGGCACTGCGATCGCTTCCCCAAGCTGAGGTCGTCTTCAATTACTTAGGTCAGTTCGATCAAACATTTTCGGACTCATCAATATTTAGAATCTCTCAGAAATCCCAAGGACAAACGCGCAGTTCGGGGAACCAGGAGACTTATACGCTAAATATCAATGCTTTGGTAATTGATAACCAGTTGAGAGTGAATTGGGCGTACAGCGAAAAAATACATCGACGAAGTACTATCGAACGATTAGCGCAAGAGTTTTTAGAAGCATTGCAAGTACTCATGACTCATTGTCAATCCCCTGAAGACAGAGGATATACACCTTCTGATTTTCCAGAAGCAGATTTGATTCAACAAGACCTCGATCGGTTTTTAGAGAAAATCAACCGAGGGAGTAAAAATAAAACAAGATGAAAGAAGATATCCAAGATATATATCCACTATCTCCGATACAGCATGGTATGCTTTTTCACAGTTTGCACGCTCCGGAAATGGAGCTATACCATGCACAGTCTGTCTACACCTTTAGTGGCAATTTGAACCTTGCGGCTTTTGAATATGCTTGGCAGCAAGTAGCAACCCGACACACAATGTTGCGTACTAGCTTCTATTGGGAAGAATTGGATAAACCACTACAAGTTGTGCATCGCCAAGTAGAAGTACCTGTAGAATATCAAGACTGGCAGGAAATCAATCCATTAGAACAGCAAGAGCGTTTACAGTCTTTTCTCAACAGCGATCGCCTGCGGCGTTTTGATTTTTCCCAAGCACCTCTAATGCGTGTGGCCATCATCCAGATTCAAGAACACGCTTACTATCTTGTTTGGAGTAGCAGCCTGATCGTTCTTGATGGTTGGTCATATCCATTGGTATTAAATGATGTGATTGAAATTTATGAAGCTTATTGTCAGGATAAGGATGCATCCTTAGCAGATGGCAGTTGCTTTAAAGATTATATCAAATGGCTCAAACAGCAGGATTCATCAAAAGCAGAGGAGTTCTGGCGACAGCATCTTCATGGAGTCAAAGAGGCCACTCCTTTAAGGAATTTAGAGTCAAACAACTTATCTCACTTAGAACAACGGTACGAGGATATAAAAATCAGTCTATCGGAAGCAACGACAAAAAATCTATATTTATTAGCAAGACAGCATCACCTCACTATGAGTACCCTCGTTCAGGGAGCTTGGGCTATACTTCTATATCACTACAGTGGCAAAAATGATGTAGTCTATGGCTGTACTACTTCTGGCCGTCCAGTAGATTTAGAGGGTTCGGAGTCAATGGTAGGGGAAATGGTTAATACCTTACCAGTAAACATCAAGGTAAATATGCATGAGTATTTATTACCTTGGCTTCAGCAATTGCAAAATCAGTTAATAGATATTCGTGAATATGAATATTATCCATTGGTAGATATTCAAAAGTGCAGCGAAGTTCGGGGTAACGTAACCTTGTTTGAGAGCATAGTGGTGTTCGAGAACCAAAAAACAGGTAAATTTCTGGAAGAATGGGGGAGTCTAAACATCTCTGAGAAAACTGAATATTACAAAACTAACTATCCTCTAACTATAGTTGGGTATCCTGGTTCAGAACTGACGATTGGAATTAATTATGATTTTCGCCGCTTTGATGGTGCAACAATCAGTAATATATTAGAGCATTTAAAAATATTGCTCGAAGGCGTGGTGACGAATCCTCATGTACGTCTTCAGGAGTTATTGTTACTTACTGAGCAAAAACCCCATATTAAATTATCAATGTTAGAAACAGAAATGTCGTCATTGGATTTTGATTTTGTTTCCACCACTTAAATGGCTAGATAAAACTTAAACAATCAAAGTTAACAAAAAAATACCAAATTTAATTTCCAGCATTTTGATCTTGATTTATTTGTAATTAGAGAAGACGAAGGGGTTTTTGGCTTTTAGCGATCGCTCCTATAGACCCGAAGAGTCTTTTGAAGGAAAACCCCAAATTCAGCAATACCAGATTAATTAATGTATTTTGTAATTCAAATAGAAAACTCATGAATATATTTGAAAAGCGTGAATCAAACGTCAGAAGCTATTGCCGCAATTTTAGGGCCATCTTTCATAGAGCTAAAGGTTCTATAATTTATTCTGAATCAGGTGAAGAATATATTGATTTTTTAGCAGGAGCAGGTGCTTTAAATTATGGACATAATCACGACTATATCAAAGAAAAGGTGATCTCATATTTAGATGCCGATGGAATAACACATGGTTTGGATATGTATACTGCGGCTAAAGAAAAATTTTTAGCCAAGTTTGATGAGGTAATACTAAGTTCAAAAAAACTAGATTATCGCATTCAATTTTGTGGTCCAACAGGAACAAATGCAGTTGAAGCTGCTTTAAAATTAGCGAGAAAAGTAAAACGAAGAACAGGTATATTCTCCTTCATGGGAGCATATCATGGAATGACTTTAGGGAGCTTGTCGATTAGTGGCAACATCGGAATTAGAGCAGGCGCAATTGGTACATCAAGTAATGTAAATTTCATGCCTTATCCTTATGGATTCATGGAAAGTTTTGACACAATAGAATATATAAATTCTGTTTTAAATGATGTCAACTCCGGACTTGAAAAACCAGCAGCAATAATCTTTGAAACAGTGCAAGCTGAAGGTGGGGTTGTTGTAGCTCCCATTGAGTGGATGCAAAGACTAAGAAGGTTATGTGACGAGAATGATATTTTATTAATCTGCGATGATATTCAGGTTGGCTGTGGTCGAACAGGCTCTTTCTTTTCCTTTGAAAGAGCAGATATTATTCCTGATATGGTAGTACTTTCTAAATCTATTAGTGGGTACGGATTTCCAATGTCACTATTATTAATTAAACCAGAATTGGATATATGGGAACCGGGTGAGCATAATGGTACTTTTCGGGGTAATCAATTGGCATTTATAGGAGCAACAGCGGCTCTAGAGTATAGAGAAAGTAGCAATCTCCAACAGGATGTCAAAGCCAAAGAACTTTTTTTGAAAAATTTTCTTAATCAAGAAATAGCACCAATTAGTGAAAATATAGCAATACGTGGAATTGGTATGATTTGGGGTATCGATTTAAAAAATTTTGGCGGCAATAGTTTTGCTAAAAGTATAACATCGCGTTGTTTTGAGCTAGGATTAATAGTTGAACGCGCAGGTAGAAATGATACTGTAATTAAAATTTTGCCACCTTTGGTAATTGATATGTCTACCTTAGAAAAAGGTTGTTCAATTATCAAAGAAGCTTTTAATGACTGTATGTCAAATTAAATTGGCATAATAGTATTCATAATTCAGTAAGTAGTTTGTTATCAGGAAAACAATATGAGTACAAAATCACACTCAAATGACTTATTGTCTCAAAAAATTTATTGGATAAATAAGTTATCAGGGGAACTACCAGAAACAAATCTAATGCTGGACTATGTAAGACCTTCATTTCCTACTGATAGAAACAAATCTCTTAGCTTTGATTTATCAAATGACTTATCTAAAGCAATCATTAAGCTAGCTAAAGGTTCTTATTTTTCAACGTACTTGATATTAGTGTCTGCATTGAATATATTACTACAAAAATATACTCGAAATAATGATGTTATTATTGGAATACCTATATATGAAGAAAATTGTACAGGTTGCGTAAATAGCAAAGTCATTCCCTTGCGTACTCAGGTAACACATCAACTTTCATTCAAAGATTTTATTTTTGAAGTAAAAGATGCAATTATCGGTGCTTTTAACAATCAAAACTATAATTTTAATGAGTTAATTAAGTTGTTAGAGCTATCAACAAGCCCTAATCGTTGTCCAATTTTTGACATAGTAGTTTTATTAGAAAATATTCATAGTAAAAAAGATTTAAATCAACTTAATAATGATATAACAGTTTGTTTTTCAGTTAATGGTGAAGATATTATTATTAATGTTGAGTATAAAGAACATCTTTTTCAAAGTGAAAATATAAAATTGATGATTAGGTATTATGCTAATGGTCTTGAAAGTATTATCAAAAATGTGAATGATAAAATATCAGATATTCTTTTTTTGAAAGAATCTGATACACACCAGTTATTGAAACAATATAACAACAATACTAAAAAATACCCAGTCGATCGGACAATAAATCAATTATTTGAAGAACAGGTATCTCAAACTCCAAACAAAATAGCTGTGGTTCACAAATTAACTAAATTAACCTATCAAGAAGTAAATATAAAAGCTAATCAAATAGCTCGATTATTGCGGAATATAGGAGTTTCTAAAGGAGACTTTGTAGGAATTTTTAAAAACCGCGATATCAATTTTTTGATTGCTATTCTTGCTATCCATAAGGCAGGTGGGGCATATGTGCCGATTGATAGTACTTATCCACCGAATCGAATTAAATATATGCTATCTAATAGCGAAGTTAAATTTATATTAACAGATTGTTCGCTATTAAATTCCTTATCAGAATTGGTAGAAGATGATTCAAAATTATCATCTATTATTTGTTTAGATGATGTCTTGAATAAAACTAAACTAGGGGCTAATAAAACAGAGCTTAAAATATATAGCAAGTGTGATTTTGAACGGCTACCTCATGACAATTTAGAACATCTGAATGATGCTGTGACTCCAGCTTATATGCTTTATACTTCAGGCTCTACAGGATTATCTAAAGGGGCAATTATTAGACATGATGGTGCAATAAATCATATTTATGCTCAATTTGATGAGTTGGAGTTCAGGTCGGAATTTTGTTTTCTCCAAAGCGCTCCTTCTTCAACAGATATTTCTGTATGGCAATTTTTGGCACCACTTTTAATTGGTGGAAAGACTATAATTGTAGATATCGAAACTGTTGCGATTCCCGAACAATTATTTGCAGTACTTAAATCAGAACAAATTACTGTTGTTGAATTAGTACCAACATTATTTGGAGGGTTACTTGAATATACTTCCCAATTACCAAACCATGAACGGATATTACCAGATTTAAAATGGATGATATTATCAGGTGAATCTGTATCGGTTAAATGGGTAAATAAGTGGCTTGAGATATACCCCCATATCAGAATTGCTAATGCTTATGGTCCTACCGAAGCTGCTGATGATATCACCCAGTTTATCGTTAACAAGCCTTTGCCAGAAAATCAGCGAACAGTTCCAATTGGTAAACCATTAGCAAACTTAAATCTCTACATTCTGGATGAAGAAATGCAGCTATTACCCATTGGTGTTCCTGGAGAAATCTGTGTATCGGGAATTGGTGTAGGTGATGGGTATTGGAAAAACGAAGAAAAAACCAGTTTAAGCTTTGTTCCTAACCCGTTTACAGATACCATAAACAGCCTACCTGGTAATCGCAGGGATTTAATTTATAAGACTGGAGATTTAGGAAGGTGGCTGACTGATGGGAACATCGAATTCCTTGGACGTATTGACCATCAAGTGAAGATTCGTGGTTTCCGGGTTGAACTTGGAGAAATTGAGACATTTTTAGGTCAGCACCCGAATGTACGTGAAAATGTAGTTGTGGTTCAACAGGAGCAAGCAGATAACGTGCAATTAGTTGCCTATGTGGTTGCGAAGACCGAAGTAGTTCCTAGTATTAGCGAACTCCGTAGCTTCTTGAAGGGAAAATTACCTGACCACATGATTCCTTCTGCCTTTGTAGTACTGAAAAATCTACCGCTAGCACCAAGCGGTAAAGTAGACCGTAAAGCTCTGCCTAAACCAGATAATCTTCGCCCAGAACTAGAAACAGCTTACGTGTCACCGCGAAATGAGATCGAGCGGACGGTTGCTGAGATTTGGCAAAAAGTACTTAAGGTGGAGAAAGTTGGCATTAAAGATAACTTTTTTGAACTCGGTGGTCATTCGCTAAATGTACTTCAGGTTTATAGCAAAGTGCGAGAACTTTTGAAAGCGGATTTAGCTATAACTGACCTTTTTAAATATCCGACTATAAATTCTTTATCACAGTATTTAACTCAAAAAGATAATAGTGATGAATTATTTGCATCTGAAAGTAATCAAATCAATGAAAATCTAGAAGCTGGTAAAGCTAGATTAAAACAAAGCCGCTTACGAAAGAAACAACAACTTATTTAAAAACGAATAGAAAATTAATTAAAAGGATAAAAATTATGTCTAAATCAGTAGATTATTTAAGTGACAAAACAGGCTTAGAAATAGCTATTATTGGGATGAGTGGCTGTTTTCCCAAATCTCAAAATATTGAGCGATTTTGGCAAAATATTCGAGACGGAGTAGAGTTAATTCATTATTTCACCGCTCAAGAGCTAAAAGATTTAGGTGTAGATTCTGCCGATCTGACAAACCCTTATTATGTCAGGGCGGAGGGTGTAGTTGAAGGTATAGATTTGTTTGATGCTTCATTCTTCGGTATAAATCCCAGAGAAGCTGAAATTATGGACCCCGGACTGCGTTTGTTTTTGGAACATGCATGGACAGCACTTGAAAATGCTGGTTATAGTTCCGAAGCTTACAATCAGCCGATTGGAGTTTATGTGGGTACTAGTTTTGGCGGTTATTTACGTAATATTTATTCAAATTATGAAATTGTAGAATCTCTTGGTGAACAACAAATAGAAAAAGGAACCTCTGGAGCTTCCGTTACATTTGCTTCTTATAAATTAAACTTGCAGGGACCAAGTTATGCAGTTCAAACTACCTGCTCAAGTTCATTAGTTGCTTTACATTTAGCCTGCCAAGGTTTGCTTAGTGGCGAGTGTGATATCGCTTTGGCGGCTGGAGTCTCAATATCAGAAGCAGTCGGTTATGTATATCAGCAAGATGGAACCTCATCTCCTGATGGACATTGCCGTGCTTTTGATGTCAAGGCCAAGGGATGCCCGAGAGGAAGGGGTTTAGGTGTTGTAGTTTTAAAGCGTTTAGAGGAGGCGATCGCAGATGGTGACTGCATCCATGCAGTCATCAAAGGTTCCGCCATTAATAATGATGGAGCAAACAAAGTTAGCTACACTGCACCCAGCGTTGACGGTCAGGCAAAGGTGATTAGAGCGGCTCAGATTATGGCTGAGGTGGAACCCGAAACAATTACCTATATAGAGGCTCACGGGACTGCAACCGCTCTAGGCGACCCCGTTGAAATTGCTGCTTTAACACAAGCTTTCCGCAGCAAAACTCAGAAAAAGGGCTTTTGTGCGATCGGTTCTTTGAAAACCAATATTGGACATTTGGACGAAGCTGCTGGTGTTGCAAGTTTAATCAAAACCGTTTTATCGCTCAAGCATAAACAGATACCACCTAGCTTAAACTTTGAAGAACCTAACCCCCAGATAGATTTTGCTAACAGTCCTTTTTACGTTAACAACACATTGTCTGAGTGGAAAAGCAATGACGCTCCTCGTCGTGCTGGAGTTAGTGCTTTTGGTTTTGGTGGGACAAATGCCCATGTAATTTTAGAAGAAGCGACCATAATTAAACCCTCTAGCCCTTCTCGGTCTTGGCAGTTATTATTACTTTCAGCCAAAACAAATACAGCACTGGAAACTGCTACAGAAAATCTGGCTAATTATCTCCAAAAGCATCCAGATTTCAATCTCGCTGATGTTGCTCATACTTTGCAAGTGGGTCGCTGGACTTTGAACCATCGCCGCATGGTAGTTTGCCAAGACCAAGGAGATGCAATCAAAGCACTGCAAGACCCTCAAATGGCTTTCACCCATTACCAAGAACCTTGTAATCGCTCGATTGTGTTTATGTTTTCTGGACAAGGTTCGCAGTATGTAAACATGGGTCGGGAATTATACGATAGTGAAACCGTATTTAGAGAGCAAGTTGATTACTGCTGCGAGCTACTCATACCTCACTTAGAAGTAGACCTACGTACAATTTTCTACCCCTGTGAACAAAAAACTCAAGAAGCAGCACAAAAATTACAGCAAACAGCAATTATTCAACCAGCTTTGTTTGTGCTTGAATATGCTCTAGCCAAGTTATTGATGGCCTGGGGTGTGCGTCCTGAGACTATGATTGGTCACGGTGTAGGAGAGTATGTAGCTGCCACTGTAGCAGGAGTTTTCTCTTTGGAAGATGCCTTGGCAATAGTAGTTACTCGCGGAAAACTAATGCAGCAATTGCCTGGTGGTGCTATGCTCTCGATTCAGCTTCCAGAACAAGAGGTAGAACAACTGCTAGAAAAGGAAATCTCTCTAGCTGCAAGCAATGCACCTTCTTCCTGCGTGGTGTCTGGTTCGACAGAAGCGATAGACCAATTGCAACAGAAGCTACAACAAATAGGTGTAAGCTGTAGAAATTTGCATACTTCCCACGCCTTTCATTCTCAAATGATGGAACCCATCATTGAGACTTTCACTTGGTCGTTACAAAAAATAAAACTCAATCCCCCGAAAATTCCTTTTGTGTCCAATGTTAGCGGAACTTGGATTACCGTAGCAGAAGCGACAGACCCTAACTATTGGATTAGACATTTAAGGCAGCCAGTGCGTTTTAGCCAAGGGGTAACAGAGTTACTCAAACAGCCAGAGCAAATACTGTTGGAGATTGGCCCGGGAGGGACACTGAGTAGTTTGGCTAAACAACATCAAACAGATGAAGTGATAGCGTTAACCTCTATGCGACATCCTCAAGAGCAACAATCAGATGTAGCATTTTTACTCAAGACCTTGGGTAGACTTTGGGTAGTAGGAGTTCAAATTGATTGGTCTGGTTTTTACGTAGATGAAAAGCGTCATCGTCTACCCTTACCTACTTATCCTTTTGAGCGCAAGCGTTACTGGCTGGAGGTAAATCGAAATGCACTTCTGGCAATGAAGTCGCCAAAAACCTTAGATAAAAAGCCAGATATTGCTGACTGGTTCTACATTCCTCGTTGGAGAGAATCTACACCGCTTGAGCTTTTCCAAAAACAAAAGCTGGTAGAACAAAAGTTATGTTGGCTAGTTTTTGTTGATACCTATGGAGTGGGATCAGAAATTGCAGAAAGACTCAAACAACAAGGTCACGATGTGATTACCGTCAAAGTCGCAGATAATTTTGCGAAACTTAGTGACTGTACATATACAATTAATCCCCAACAGAGAGATGATTATGATATCTTGCTTCAAACACTACGAGAGCAGAATTGGACTGCCCAGGGAATTGCCCATTTTTGGGGCGTTACTCCCAACGATACTCTACACTCTCAAGAGCTAGACGAACAAACACAACATCAATTTTTTGAAGATTGTCAGCATCTCGGTTTCTGGAGTCTACTTTTTTTAGCACAGGCCTTAGGAAAACAAGATATTAGCAATTCTCTGAAGCTGATGGTAGTCACCAGTAATTTATATGATGTAACTGGCGAGGAGAAATTATGCCCTTCTAAAGCAACCGTATTGGGGCCATGTAAGGTAATTTCCAAGGAATATTCAAACATATATTGCCGTAATATTGATATAGTAGTCAATTCTTTAAAAACCCCACTAGGACAAAATGTTTTAGACAATCTGATCGCCGAATTTACAGCAGATCAAACAGATGAGATAGTTGCCTACCGTGGTTATCATCGCTGGATTCAATCCTTCGAGCCTGTGCATTTAGAACAGAGCATAGCTGATAAAACTAAGTTAAAAGAGAGAGGGGTTTACTTAATTACTGGTGGACTAGGCGGTATTGGTTTAGTATTAGCAGAACATCTAGCAAAGAAAGTGCAGGCTAGATTAGTTCTAGTTGCACGAAAGAGTATTCCCGAAAAAGATCATTGGCAAGAATGGTTGGCAACTCACGATCAACAAGATCGGGTTAGCCGGATAATTTGTAAAGTCCAAGTATTAGAGGCTCTTGGGGCAGAAGTTTTGGTAACCAGTGCGGATGTGACTAATTCCGAACAAATGCAGGCTGTGATTGCTCAGTCAACAGAAAAATTTGGTGTGATTAATGGTGTTATCCACGCAGCGGGTATTGCTGGTGGCGGTGTCATCCAACTTAAAACCCCGGATATAGCAAGCAAGGTACTCGCACCAAAAGTCAGAGGAACGATATTACTAGAGCAAGTTTTTCAGAATATTAATCTAGATTTCTTGGTACTTTGTTCATCCCAAAGTTCTATATTGGGTGAATTTGGACAGGTAGATTATTGCGCGGCTAATGCATTTCTTGATGTATATGCATATAATCAAGTTTCTAAATCTGGACGATTAACAATATCCATCGACTGGGATACTTGGCAAGAAGTAGGTATGGCAACGAAGATTATTTTACCAGATAATCTCAAATATCTAGCTGAAGATGTAGTTGCAGAAGAATTAAAAGAAGCAATAATGCCCCAAGAAGGCGCTGATGCTTTTGATCGCATTTTGGGAAGTGCCTTACCTCACGTTGTTGTGTCAACAAAAAATTTCTCAGATGTAATTAAGGAGAATCATTATTTCAATTTTCTGGAAGAAGGATTAAAACTTCTGGAAGATAACTCAGCTTCAGCTAGTATTTCCCAAGCAAACCATCCTCGCCCAAATCTAGGTAATGATTATGTTGCACCTAATAATGAAATTGAAGGAACTATTGCTCAAATCTGGCAACAGATACTGGGAATTAATCAAATAGGTATTTATGATAGTTTTTTTGATTTGGGAGGACATTCCCTATTAGCTACTCAACTTCTCTCTCGATTGCGTCAAGAGTTTCAAGTAAACCTGTCTCTGCATAGCTTTTTTGAAGCACCCACTATCATCGATCAAGCATTGATAGTTGAACAGATCCGAAGTTCGGGAGAAAGATATAGTATCAACATGATTGAAAGAATCGAGCGGAGTAATGGGCAACAGGTGTTGGCAAAGCTCGATCAAATTTCAGACCAAGAAGTTGAGTTACTGCTTAATAAGGTGTTAGCAGAAAAGGGAAGCGAGCAATGACCAGTAATCACGAGAAGATTAATGATATTTCACCAGAAAAAAAACGTGAGTTGTTGGCAAAATTACTTCAAGAAAAGGTTAGCCAGCTTCAGACTTTTCCAATGTCTTTTGGTCAACAACGACTTTGGTTTATAGAGCAATTACAACCTGGTAACTTTGCTAATCACATATCGGCAGCTTTGCGTCTTACAGGTTTCCTGAATCAAGCTGCATTATTGCAAACCCTGGATGAAATAGTGCGACGCCACGAAGTTTTGCGAACTACTTTCGCAACGATAGAAGAAAAACCTGTTCAGGTAATTATTCCTAATTTAAGCTTGAATTTACCTACCATCAATCTGGAGAAATTATCTGAGGTTGAGCAAGAAGCTGAAGTTAAAAGGTTAGTTATACAAGAAATTCAGCAACCCTTTAATTTGAGCCAAGCTCCATTACTGCGAGCTACTTTGCTGCGTCTCAAAGAAACAGAACACATTCTAGTGTTCACAATGCACCATATTATCTCTGACGGATGGTCAATGGGAGTACTGACTCAAGAAGTCGCAGTACTTTACGAAGCCTTCTCGAAAGGGCAACCTTCTTTGCTTTCAGAACTGCCAATACAGTATGTAGACTTTGCAGCTTGGCAGCGAAAACGGCTACAAGGAGAACTACTACAATCACAAATATCTTATTGGAAAAACCAGTTAGAGGGCGCACCAAAATTATTAGAGTTACCCACTGACTACCCACGACCTGCTGTTAGCAGCTTTCAGGGTGCCAGCTATTCATTTGAGTTATCTGATGATTTATATGTAGCCTTAAATAAATTGAGCCAGCAGCATGGAAGTACCTTATTTATGACCCTGTTGGCAGCCTTTCAAACATTACTATGGCGTTATACAGGTAGTGAAGATATTGTAGTTGGCTCGCCTATTGCTAATCGCGATCGCCCAGAATTAGAAGGATTAATTGGTTTTTTTGCTAATACAATTGCGCTGCGAACTAATTTGGCAGGTAATCCTACTTTTGAGGATCTACTAACTCGCGTGCGGACAAAGCTATTAGGAGCTTACGCCCATCAAGATTTACCTTTTGAGCAGCTAGTAGAAGAACTGCAACCACAACGAAACTTGAGCTACACGCCAGTATTTCAAGTAATGTTTGTGCTTCAGAATACACCAATGTCAGTTTTCGAGTTGCCTGGTTTGACTATAAGTCCCTTGACAATTGATAATGGTAGCGCCAAGTTTGATTTGACTCTAGAGATAACAGAAACACCACAAAAACTTTTTGCTAACCTCGAGTTTAATACAGATTTATTCGAGTCAAGTACTATTAAGCGGATGGCTGGACATTTCCAGATATTACTTAAAGAGATTATTGCCAATCCAAAACTACGACTATCAGAATTATCACTGCTAACAGAAGCAGAAAAACGTCAATTGCTAGTGGAGTGGAATGACACTCAGGTTAATTATCCTCAAGATCAATGCATCCATCAGTTATTCGAGGCTCAAGTAGAACGCACACCTGATGCGATCGCAGTGGTGTTTGCAGACCAACAGTTGAGCTACTGCGAACTCAACGCCAGAGCAAATCAGCTAGCTCACTATTTGCAAACTTTAGGAGTAAAACCAGAAGTATTAGTTGGGATTTGCGTAGAGCGATCGCTCGAGATGATAATTGGGCTATTAGCCATCCTGAAAGCAGGTGGTGCATATATACCATTAGACCCCAGCTATCCTCAAGAACGCATTGCATTTATACTAGAAGATACTCAAGCCCCAGTGTTTTTAACTCAAGAGTCGCTTCTTGAGGCGATACCGCAACACAAAGCTAAAGTGGTTTGTTTAGATACCGATTGGCAGACAATTGCCCAACAAACTCAGGAAAATTTATTATCTCTTGTAACTAGTCAGAACCTAGCTTATGTCATCTATACCTCTGGTTCAACAGGCAGACCAAAAGGTGTAATGATTCAACACGCAAGCACAGTTGCAATGTTGGATTGGGCAAACAAAACCTTTGCGATGGAAGCTATGCAAGGAGTTTTAGCATCAACCTCAATTTGCTTCGATCTTTCGGTATTCGAGATATTTGTTCCTCTGTGTTGTGGTGGCAAAGTGATTTTAATCGAGAACGCACTCTTGTTACCAACTTCGTCAGTAGCCTTAGATGTAACCTTAATTAATACTGTCCCAAGTGTAATTTCACAGTTATTAAAAACTGATAGTATTCCAACTTCAGTGCAGATTGTGAATGTTGCAGGTGAACCACTTCATAATAAACTTGTACAACAACTTTATCAGCAAGATAATATACAAAAAGTATTTAACCTATATGGACCTTCAGAAGATACAACTTATTCAACCTTTGCCTGCATACACAAGGATACCAGCAACACTCCACCTATCGGTCGCCCGATTTACAACACCCAGATTTATTTATTAGATCAAAATTTACAACCTGTTCCTGTAGGTGTAGCAGGAATGTTGTATATTGGTGGTGCAGGTTTAGCCCGTGGTTATCTAAACAATGCAAAACTGACTGCGGAGAAATTTATTCCCAATCCTTACGCCAACTTGCCAGGGGAACGGTTATATAAAACTGGAGATCAAGCACGCTATTTGCCTAATGGAGAGATCGAATATATTGGTCGCGTTGACTATCAAGTAAAAGTCCGTGGTTTTCGTATTGAACTGTTAGAAATTGAAGCAGTTATTATTCAACACCCAGCAGTCCAAGAAGCTGTAGTTGTGGTTAATTTTTCACAGACGGATTCTCAACAAATAGTTGCCTATATAGTTCCACAAATAGAGCAAACGCTAACGATTTCTGAATTGCGTGGCTTTCTGGAGTCAAAGTTGCCAAGCTATATGGTGCCAGCAGCTTTTGTCATATTATCAGCACTACCATTAACACCTAATGGTAAGGTTGACCGTAAGGCACTACCGACACCTGATACAACTAGACCTGAAGACAAAGAACTAGTAGCACCGCAGACAACCCTTGAAAAGCAGTTGGCTGGAATCTGGACAGAAGTATTAGGCCTGAAAAATATAAGTATAAACGACAACTTTTTTGGATTAGGTGGGGATTCGATTCTTAGCCTTCAAGTAATATCCAAAGCCAACCAAACAGGGCTGCACCTAACTCCTAAACAGATGTTTCAGTACCAAACTATTGCCCAATTAGCGACAGTAATTGGTGCAACTCAGAAAATTCAAGCTGAACAAGGAGTTTTAACTGGAGCGCTAGAGCTAATACCTATTCAACACTGGTTTTTTGAACAAAAGCAACCAGAACCACACCATTGGAATCAAGCTGTATTATTAGAAAGCAAACAGAATATTGACCCTGTGGTTTTAGAGAAAATTATAAAGTTTCTACAAATACATCATGATGTACTACGTTTACGATTTATACAAGAGGAATTTAGTACTCAAGCACTTATTGTTAGTCCTGATGATGTAATACCACTGACATGCTTTGATTTCTCAGCACTGCCAAAAGATCGACAATCGCCAGCAATAGAGGCAGCAGCAACTAAACTTCAAGCTAGCTTAAATCTGTCACAAGGGCCGTTATTCCAGGTTGCGCTTTTCAACTTGGGCGACAATCAACCCAACCGCTTGCTTTGGATTATTCACCACTTAGCTGTTGATGGTGTCTCTTGGCGAATTTTAATTGAAGATTTTCAAACAGCTTACCAGCAAATTAGTCAAGGCAAAGTAATTAAGTTGCCACCCAAAACAACTTCTTACAAACAATGGTCTAGCCATCTACAAAAATATGCACAAGCTTCAGCACTACTTTCAGAGCTAGACTTTTGGCTGAGAACACAATATCAATCAGTTTCGTCTATACCAAGAGATTTTCCTGATGGAAATAATATAGAAGAAACCACTTCTATGGTATCAGTATCGCTGTCTGTAGAAGAAACCCAAAGTTTGCTGCAACAAGTGCCAGCAGCTTACCAGACACAAATTAATGATGTATTGTTAACAGCACTTATACTAACGTTTAATCACTGGACGGGAGAAAATTCTCTACTAATTGACTTGGAAGGGCATGGGCGAGAAGAAATCTTTGAGGATGTGGACTTATCGAGGACTATCGGTTGGTTTACAACTATTTTCCCAGTACACCTAAAGCTGGAAAATGCCAACGAGCAAGGAAAAGTCTTGAAGTCGATAAAAGAGCAGCTACGAGCAATTCCGAATCGAGGTATTGGCTATGGATTACTGCGCTATCTTAGTCAGGACAAAAAAATAGCGGAAAAATTTTCCTCATCAAAGGCTGAAGTTGCTTTCAACTATTTAGGACAGTTCGATCAAGTTTTATCAGAATCATCTTTATTTAGCTTCGCACAGGAATCAAGTGGTTCTACTAAAAATTTGCACAGTAAACGAACTCATTTACTGGAAATTAACGGTGGTATTTATCAAGGAAATTTAGAAATGAATTGGTATTACAGTAATCAGTTGCATCGACAAACCACGATTGAGGTACTTGCTCAGAAGTTTATTGAGGAACTGCGATCGCTGATTGCTCATTGCCTATCTCCCAATGCAGGTGGTTTTACCCCTTCCGATTTCGCAGATTTTCAGCAAAGCCAATGGGATCAAACCGATCTCGATGCCATTACAGCAGCTATGGGGGATATCTAACATGGGTGTGCAAAACAAAAACATTGAAGATTTTTATCCCCTCTCGCCTATGCAGCAGGGCATTCTGTTCCATAGTCTTGCAGATCCTAAATCTGGCATCTATTTTGAACAATTTAGCTGGACTCTCCACGGAAAACTCAACGTTACAGCCTTTCATCGGGCATGGCAGCATATTGTAGAACGATATTCCATTCTCCGAACCTGCTTTGTTTGGGAAGGCTTAAAAGAACCAGTACAAATTGTGCATCGACAGGTGGTTTTACCGTGGCAGGAGTATAATTGGCAGGATCTCTCCCCAGAAGAACAACAACAAAAGTTAGAACTTTTCTTACAAAGCGATCGCTCTAGTGGCTTTGAACTTAAGCAGCCACCATTGATGCGCTTAACACTGATTCAGCTTTCAGATATTTCCTATAATTTTACCTGGAGTCATCATCATCTGTTGCTAGATGGCTGGTCTGTTGCCTTAGTTTTTAAAGAAGTCCTTGCTTGTTACAAAGCTTTCAGCAATGGTCAAGATTTATACTTAGAATCAATTCGCCCGTATCGAGATTACATTGTCTGGCTACAGCAACAAAACCTATCTGAAGCTGAGACTTTCTGGCGACAGATGCTTAAAGGTTTTACCACTCCGACACAGCTATCGGTGAATCAAAAAGCTAGAAAATTACTGACTCAAACAGATGGCTATGACGAGCGAGAAGTTAAACTTTCTGTAGTAACAACAGCAGCATTGCAGTCTGTAGCAAAGCAACACCAGTTAACGCTGAACACTCTAGTACAGGGAGCCTGGGCTTTGCTATTGAGCTGCTACAGTGGTCAAGAAGACGTAGTTTTTGGGGCAGTAACTTCTGGTCGTCCCCCTACTTTACCTCAAGCCGAGTCTATGGTAGGGCTGTTTATCAACATGTTACCGATTAGAGTACAAGTATCACCGAAAGAATTTCTTTTGCCTTGGCTTCAGAAAATCAAAGATCGACTAGTTGAAGCACGGCAATACGAGTATTGTCCATTAGTGAAAGTCCAAGAATGGAGCGAAGTTTCCAAAGGTGTATCTCTGTTCGAGAGTATATTAGTTTTTGAGAACTATGCTGTAGATCCTTCCTTACGGCAGAGGGATATAAATTTGCAGATAGAGGAATTTCATAGCTTTGAAAAGACTAACTATCCGATAACCCTAAGCGTGAATCCAGGTGAGGAGTTGTTGCTCAATATTACTTGCGATGACAGCGATCGCTTCGACACTGACACTATCACCCGGATGCTAGGACATTTACAGACTTTGCTAGAGGGTATGTCCACCAATCCACAGCAACGTCTTGGTGAGTTATCGCTCTTAACAGAAGATGAGCGACATCAGTTACTTGTGGAGTGGAATCAAACTCAGGTTGAATATTCTCAAGATCAATGCATCCATCAGTTATTCGAGGCTCAAGTAGAACGTACACCTGATGCGATCGCAGTGGTGTTTGAAGACCAACAGTTGAGCTACTGCGAACTCAACGCCAGAGCCAATCAACTAGCATATTATTTACAAACTTTAGGAGTAAAACCAGAAGTATTAGTCGGGATTTGTGTAGAGCGATCGATCGAGATGATAATTGGGCTATTAGCTATCCTCAAAGCTGGGGGAGCCTACGTACCGATCGATCCAACCTATCCACAGCAGCGATTGGCACTGCTGCTAAATGATGCTCCACTTACAGTATTACTTACACAACAGTACCTACTAGCACAACTACCACCACATACAGCAAAAGTCATCTGCTTAGATGACGATATTAATTGGCAAGCCGGATCGTCAGCAATCAAACAAAACCCTGTAAATCAAACCACCCCTGCAAATCTAGTCTATGTGATTTATACATCAGGCTCTACTGGCACACCTAAAGGTGTCACTATTGAACATCAGTCTTTGGTAAACTTTGTCCAAGCAGCGATCGCACAATACCAACTACAAGCACAAGATCGGATCTTGCAATTTGCCTCCATCAGCTTTGATGCCGCTTGTGAAGAAATTTTTCCTTGTTTACTACACGGTGCGACTTTGGTATTGCGAACTGATGAAATGTTGGTTTCGATCGAAACTTTCTTAGAAAAATGCCAACAGCATTGCATATCGGTTTTAGATATACCTACTGCTTTTTGGCATCAGATAACTTCAGAACTTGCAACATCAGCATTAAAGCTACCAGAATCACTGCGCCTAGTTATTATTGGTGGCGAAAAAGCTTTACCAGATAAAGTTAACATTTGGCAACAGCAAGTAGAATCAGGCATACGTTTGATTAATAGCTATGGGCCGACAGAAACCACAGTAGTTGCTACAGTTTGCGACCTGACAACTGTAGAAGGGGAAGTGCCGATTGGCACACCGATCGCTAATATGCAAACTTATGTGTTAAATACTGATTTACAACCGGTTCCCATCGGTGTTTGGGGCGAATTGCACATTGGAGGAATTGGCGTAGCCAGAGGTTATCTGCACCAACCAGGACTAACAGATCAGAAGTTTATACCAAATCCTTTTAGCGATCGCCCAGGTTCTCGTCTTTACAAAACAGGCGATCGGGTACGCTACCGCAGCGATGGTCAAATTGAATTTAGCGATCGTATTGACAACCAAGTAAAAATTAGGGGCTTCCGTATTGAGCTAGGGGAAATAGAAGCACTCATCAACAAACATCCATCTGTTACGGAAGCAACAGTGATTTCTAGGAAAGATGTGTCAGACTACGAGCAGTTAGTGGCTTATGTAGTTGCTAATACATCTGATGTTGTAAAAGAGCAGACATCAGCAGTTGATTTGAACACTCAACAAGCCTCGCAGTGGCAGGCAGTTTTTGATAGCCTTTACAACGAGTTAGACTCAGAACAACAGTCAGGTTTTTATATCAAGGGCTGGGAAAGTAGCTATACAGGCTTGCATCTCCCTGATCGAGAAGTACGTGAATGGATGGATCAAACAGTTGAGCGGATTTCAGCTTTGCAACCAACCCACATCCTAGAAATTGGTTGTGGTGGTAGCGGTCTAATGCTTTTACGTTTTGCTCCTTATTGCACACAATACTGTGCAACTGATATTTCGCAAAATGCTCTAAACATTCTCCAGCAACAATTAAGCAACTTAGGGCAAAATTTGTCAGAAGTGAGTTTTATCCAGAAAGGAGCAGATGACTTCACTGGTATAAATACAGATACTTTCGATGCTGTCTTTATAGTCTCAGTAGCCCAATATTTTCCAAGTGTTGACTACTTATTAAAGGTGTTGGAAGGTGCTGTAAATGTAGTAGAGCCTGGAGGCTTTGTATTTCTAGGAGATGTTCGCAATTTTAGCTTACTAGAAGCTTTTCACACCTCTGTTCAACTACATAAAGCACCAGCCTCTCTCTCTGTAGAAAATTTACAGCAACTTGTGCAAAAGCAAATATTTGCAGAGAAACAGTTAGTTATCGATCCGGCCTTTTTTATCGCCTTAAAGCAGCATCTGCCCAAGATTAGTCATGTAGAAATTCATCTGGAACGCGGGCACTTTCATAATGAGTTGACTAAATTCCGCTACGATGTGATTATCCATGTAGGACATGACAATCCTTCAGTAGATATTTCATGGTTAGATTGGCAGCAAGCAAAGCTGACACTTGCATCTGTCCGCCAATTACTTATAGACACTGAGCCGGATATTTTAGGAATTGTTAATGTGCCTAATGCTCGTGTCTTGCCAGATATAAAAGCTCTAGAATTACTCAAAAAGTCCAAAGACTTAACAAATGTTAGTGAGGTACGCCAAGCTCTTCAGGCAATAGCAACAACTGGCGTAGACCCCGAAGAATTATGGGCTGTTAGTGAAGAATTACCTTATATCGTCGATATTAGCTGGTCAGACGATAGTGTCGATGGTCAATACCAGGTAGTATTCAAAAAGCGCACTGTAGCATCACAAATAAAGCCTATAATGGTGGCTCCTCCTGGCAGTGGAAAAACAGCTAGCTCTCAAACTTGGAGTGATTTTACTAATACTCCACTACAGCAGATGTCTAATACTCAGGTTGTGTCTCAATTACGGCAGCATTTAGAGGCAAAGCTGCCGAACTACATGATGCCGTCAGCGTTCGTGATGCTAGATGCACTACCACTTACACCTAATGGTAAGGTCGATCGCCAAGCATTGCCTGCACCTGGTACCACAAGAGCTAAATTAGAAGCAGCTTATCAGCCACCCGAAACCGAAATAGAAAAAACTATTGCTAGTATATGGCAAGAAATACTGAATGTTGAGAACGTGGGAATTCATGACAATTTCTTTGAACTTGGTGGTCATTCATTGCTATTAATTCAGGTTCATAGCAAGTTGCAAAAAGTATTTCAGGGAGATTTCACCTTGGTTGATATGTTTGAATATCCGACTATAAGTCACTTGGCTAAATATTTTAGTCAGGAATCTAGCGAAGAAACACCTGTTTTACTAGCTGCTCATTACCCAAAGAGCAGAACGGCTTCAATACAGCGGCGAAAACAAGTTAGAAAAGAGTATCGAGAAGCAACAAAGCAAAAAGATGTTTAGTCTCAACAAGGCATTGAAGAAATAAGGGCGATCGCTAGAAGATGGATACCTTATAAAATCGAACATTTTAGAAAGTGCTCATAACACTTAAAAAAAAGAAGGCAAAACCTTCTTATTTCAAAAATGAAGTATAAAAATTTATTGCAACAAATACAATATGACATCGAGCAGCCAAGAAATGCTAAACAAGAATTACCTTTTTGAATCTGAACAGGTATTACATGATGGGATAGAGGAGCAAGTAATGCAAATGTTTGCTTCATTCAATCAGGTAAACTCTATTGAAAAACAAATAGATGAAATAACTGATAATATTTCTCAAGATTTTTTAAGCAATATTGACTCTAATACCAATATTGATTTAGACTCACTACTAGAAAAGTTTTCTGATAGTAAAATTCCACTTCAGCCCACTAACTTTGAGGGCTATCTCAAGTACATAGGCAATAATCTTGTTGCTCATTCAATACATACATCTTCGCCACGATTTATTGGTCACATGACCTCGGCACTTCCTAGTTTTGTACGCCCTTTGGCTACACTCATGACGGCAATGAATCAAAACGCCGTCAAAATAGAGACAGCTAAAGCCCTCACCTTTTGTGAACGTGAGGCTTTGGCTATGTTGCATCGACAGATTTATAATTTTTCTGATGGTTTTTACACTCAACATATTCAAAACAACCTCAGTACACTAGGAATCTTAGTTTCTGGTGGAACAGTGGCGAATATCTCAGCACTTTGGTGCGCGCGAAATGCTTCACTAGGGCCAAAAGATGGATTTCTCGGCGTAGAAAAAGAAGGTTTAGCAGCTGCTCTAGATTTCTATGGCTACAAAGGAGCAGTAATTATTGGCTCTGACTTGATGCACTACTCTTTTGATAAAGCTGCGGATTTGATGGGCATTGGTACTCATAGTTTGATGAGAATCCCTGCTGACTGTAATAATCGAGTTAACTTACAAGCACTGCGCCAAACTGTTATAGACTGTCGTAACCAAAACTTACTAATTATCGCAATTGTAGGGGTTGCTGGCACAACAGATTCAGGTGGAGTTGATTCCCTTAAAGATATTGCGGAGATTGCACAAGAAGCCAATGCTCATTTTCACGTAGATGCTGCTTGGGGTGGCCCGCTGATTTTTTCTGAACAATATCGGTATAAGCTTGCTGGTATAGAAAAAGCTGATTCAGTCACTATTGATGGACATAAACAACTATATTTGCCAATGGGTATTGGTATGGTCTTTTTCCGCAACCCCTATCTAGCTTCTTCAATCGAAAAACAGGCTAGCTATACCATGCGTAAGGGATCGTTTGATTTAGGTAAACGTGCTTTAGAAGGTTCTCGGCCGGGCATGGCTTTATTTTTACACGCTGGTCTAAAACTGATTGGGCTTAAGGGATATGAGTTTTTAATTGATGAAGGAATCCGCAAAACTCAATACATGGCTGCTCGGATTTCGGCGATGCCTGAATTTGAATTGTTGGCAGAACCTGATACTAATCTATTAATCTATCGCTATATTCCAGAGCAATTTAGAGGGCTGATTGCCAAAACACAGTTAACAGAAACAGATAATAAGATTATCAATAATTTTAATGAATATTTACAAAAAATGCAGCGTCATATCGGTCGTACTTTTATCTCACGAACAACAAAAATAATTATTAGCTTGGACAAAGAAATTCCTGTAATTGCCATGCGTGCAGTAATTGCTAATCCATTAACTACTGAAGAAGATATTGAGGCTGTTTTAAATGACCAAATTCAGATTGCTGCTGAAATTTCACTGTCATATTGAACAACTTGCTATTAAAAAATAAATATTTATTATCAGGTTTTGACTTATGGATATAGCCAAGAATTTTATTCATAGCTTAAATGAGAATCTTCAAGACGAAATTGCTATTATTGGTATGGCGGGTCGTTTTCCGGGATCAAATGAAATTGATAACTTTTGGAACAACCTGCGGGATGGCGTAGAGTCAATTTCTTTTTTCACGAATGAAGAACTAATATCTGCTGGGGTAGATCGATCATTGCTTAACGAACCCAATTACGTGAAGGCAAGCGGTATATTAGAAGATATAGAGTTATTTGATGCTTCATTTTTTGGTTTTTCCCCCAGAGAAGCTGAACTTACAGACCCACAACACCGTCTTTTTATGGAAAGTGTTTGGGAAGCTTTAGAAAATGCTGGCTATAATTCGGAAACTTATAGCGGTCAAATAGGTCTTTTCGCTGGTCTTGCTGCCAGTTCCTACCTGCTATCAAACTTATATTCCCATCGGGATTTGATGGAATCAGAAGGCAGTATTACTATTGGGAATGATAAGGATTTTCTCCCAACACAAATTTCTTACAAATTAAACTTAAGAGGGCCAAGTATCAATGTTCAGACAGCCTGTTCTACATCATTGGTTGCTGTTCACCTAGCCTGCCAAAGTTTACTAAATGGTGAAAGTGATATGGCTTTGGCAGGGGGTGTTAGCGTTGGAGTGCCGCAAAAAACTGGTTACCACTATCAACAAGGAGGAATTTATTCTCCTGATGGTCATTGTCGAGCTTTTGATGCTCAAGCGAAAGGAACTAATGGTGGCAGTGGTTTAGGTGTAGTAGTCTTGAAAAGATTAGAGGATGCTATTGCTGATGGTGATTTTATTTATGCAGTAATCAAAGGTTCAGCTGTTAATAACGATGGCTCTTTAAAGGTTGGATATACAGCCCCTAGTGTTGATGGTCAAAGGAAAGTTATTTTAGAAGCTTTAGCTTTAGCCGGAGTCGAACCTGAGACTGTTTCTTATGTAGAAACGCACGGTACAGGAACTATCTTAGGAGACCCGATTGAAATTAAAGCTCTTACACAAGCTTTTCGTGCTAGCACAAATAAAAAAGGTTTTTGTGCTATTGGTTCAGTCAAGACCAATGTTGGACATTTGGATACAGCAGCTGGTGTAACAGGCTTAATTAAAACAGTTCTGGCATTAAAACATAAACAAATACCTCCAAGTTTGCACTTTCAAGAGCCAAATCCACAGATAGACTTTGCCAATAGCCCCTTTTACGTCAATACCAAATTATCCGAGTGGAAAACCAACGGAACACCCCGCAGAGCAGGTGTGAGTTCTTTTGGTATTGGCGGGACTAATGCCCATGTTATTTTGGAAGAAGCTCCAGTAGAGACGCAACTTGGCGCGTCTCTACACTCCCGTCCGTGGCAATTGTTGTTGCTCTCAGCCAAAACCGGCACAGCTTTAGACACTGCAACAGCACAATTGCGTGATTATTTAGAGCAAAACCTCGATATTCCCCTACCAGATGTCGCTCACACCCTACAAGTAGGTCGTCGAGCTTTTGACTATCGCCGTATCGTGATTTGCCAAGACCCAAATGATGCAGTGAAATCGCTTAACAGCCAATACCCACAACGTATTTTTAGTTACCACTACAAGCCAGGTTACTGTCCAGTCATCTTGATGTTTTCAGGACAAGGGTCACAGTATGCAAACATGGGTCGGGAACTGTATGAAGTCGAACCGACGTTTAAAAAACATGTAGATACTTGCGCTGTGATTTTGCAAGAGCATCTAGGTATTGATATCCGTTCCTTACTTTATCCCAGAGAAGAAGACACTCAAGCAGCTAATTTGCAACTACAACAAACAGCCCTGACCCAAAGCGTGTTATTCGTTACAGAGTACGCTCTGACTCAGTTATTAATGTCTTGGGGTGTGCGACCAGAAGCAATGATTGGTCATAGTATTGGGGAATATGTCGCCGCAACCATTGCAGATGTATTTTCTCTCGAAGATGCCTTAAAAATTGTGGCAAAAAGAGGACAGTTGATGCAACAGTTGCCATCTGGGAGTATGCTGGCAATTAGGCTACCAGAAAAAGATGTGCAGTTGCTGCTGTCTGCACAAACGTTGTATCAAACATCTCTACAAATCGCAGCGATTAACAGCCCATCTTCTTGTGTAGTTTCCGGAACAAACCAAGCAGTTGCAGCCCTAGAAAAACAATTATCCTCTCAAGAAGTTGAATGTCGGCTGTTGCATACATCTCATGGATTTCATTCGGCGATGATGGAGCCAATATTGCCAGCATTTATTCAGGTGATAAAAACAGTCAAACTGAATCCACCACGCATCCGGTTTATTTCTAATGTAACTGGTAGTTGGATTAGTCAAGAGCAAGCGACAAATCCGAATTATTGGTGTCAACATTTACGAGAAACTGTCAGATTTTCAGATGGGATATCCCAACTCATACAGCAATTTGAAGGTGTTTTTCTGGAGGTGGGACCAGGGCGAACTTTAAGTACATTAACGACACAGCATTTGGACGGAAATGCCAAGCAACAGATATTGACTTCGTTACGCCATGTTAAAGAACAGCAATCGGATGTTGCTTGGTTGTTGCAAACATTAGGTCGCTTGTGGCTTTCTGGTGTCGAAATAGATTGGTCGGGATTTTATACCCATGAGCAGCGTCATCGTTTGCCTTTGCCTACTTATCCTTTTGAACGACAAAGGTACTGGATTGAACCTAACAAGCAAGGACAAGATGAGCGTCACACTCCAGTATCACTGGGTAAAAAACCTGATATAGCCGACTGGTTTTATATCCCTTTTTGGAAGCCTTCTTTGCCACCATTACAACTTGAACATCAAGAATTAGTATCTGAGAAGTCTTGCACTTTGGTGTTTATCGATGAGTGTGGCTTGGGTAGTAAATTGGTCAAACAATTAGAAACACAAAACCAGGATGTAATTACTGTAAAAGTTGCTGAGAGTTTTACCATACTAAGTGAATCTCAATATACTATTAATCCGAAAAATAATTATGACTACGATATTTTACTCCAGGAGCTTTATAAGCAAAATAAGTTGCCAAAAACGATTGCTCATTTATGGAATATTACACCTGGTAGTGACGAAGAATTAGAAATTGAAAAAGTTGAAAAAGCTCAAGTAATAGGATTTTACAGCTTGCTATATCTTGCTCAAGCTTTAGGAAAACTAGAAACTAGTAATGATTTTCAAATTACAGTTATTTCTAACGACCTACAGTCAGTAAATGGCAATGAAATACTTTCTCCGGAGAAAGCTACTTTACTTGGGCCAATTAAAGTCATCTCTCAAGAATATTCAAATATAAACTGTCGTAGTATTGATGTTATACTTGCAAAACAACGAAATTGGCAAGAAGAAAAACTTGTAAAACAATTGCTGGCGGAACTGATAGTTCCTGATTCTGAAAAACTCATTGCTTATCGAGGTTTAAACCGTTGGGTACAATCTTTTGAACCTGTGCGCTTCGATAAAGCTAAAATCGAAAAGCCTCGACTAAGAGAAAAAGGAGTCTATTTAATTACAGGTGGACTCGGAGGTATTGGACTTGTTTTGGCAAAATACTTGGCTCGAACTGTACAAGCAAAACTAGTATTGATAGGACGTTCTGGTTTACCCAAAAAAGACGAATGGTCTCAATGGCTTGCTACTCACGATGAAACTGATAGGACTAGCTACAAAATTCGCAAAGTTCAAGAAATTGAAGACTTAGGTGCAGAAGTTTTAGCGGTGAGTGCTGATGTGAGCAACATCGAAAAAATGCAAAGTGTCATTACTCGAACTGAACACCAATTTGGTCAGTTAAACGGTATCATCCATGCTGCTGGAATTCCTGGAGGCGGTGTCATTCAGCGAAAAACTCAAGCAGAAGCAGAAAGTATTCTGGCTCCGAAAGTCAAAGGTACAGTAGTTATTGATTCACTTGTCAAAGATATTCAGTTAGATTTCTTTATTCTAGTATCATCAAGCACCTCAATTTTAGGGGATTTTGGACAAGTAGACTATTGTGGAGCAAATGCTTTTCTTGATGCCTTTGCTCACCGTAATGCCTCAAAACATGGCAAATTTATTACAAGTATCAACTGGGATGCTTGGCAAGAAGTTGGAATGGCTGTAAACACAGGAGTTCCTCAACACCTCCAAGAATCACGAATAGAAGAGCTTAAACAAGGCATATTATCTAATGAGGGTGTAGAGGTTTTTCTACGTACTTTGGGAAATACAATATCTCAAGTTGTAATATCTACCTCTGACTTCTTGGATAAACTCAGACATTATAATTCTTCCAAACAAATACAATCCCTAGAATTTTTAGAAACTGCCAATCTATCTAGCTCAAAATATCCCCGGCCGGAATTAAGTAATGATTATGTTGCTCCTCGAAATAAAATTGAGGAACAGCTATTTGAAATTTGGCAACAAATCCTTGGCATTGAAAGAATAGGAATCCATGATAATTTTTTTGAACTTGGTGGTGATTCGCTGATAGGTATTCAACTTATTGCAACATTAAATAAGATATTTAAGGTAAATATTTCTGTTGCAAAACTTTATGAATATCCGAACATCAGTTCGATGGCAAAGATTTTTACACCTGAAGAATCTCAGGAAAATATTTTTGAACAAAGACTAATGCGAGGACAGAAGAGAAGACAGATGAAAATCAAAAGTAACTAAAATATGTTAACTTCAGTTAGTTTATCTAGATCGAGAAATTATGAATACCAATATACAACAAGAACAAACAGCAAATATAGATATAGCAATAGTAGGAATGTCTGGCCGTTTACCTGGAGCAAAAAATATTGATGATTTTTGGCATAATCTTCAAAATGGTGTTGAGTCTATTTCATTTTTTTCCAATCATGACTTAGTAGATTTAAATATTGAAGAGGAAGTTTTAAACGAATTCAATTATGTGAAAGCAGCACCTGTATTAGAAGACATTGAGTATTTTGATGCTAAGTTCTTTGGTTGCAGCCCTAGAGAAGCTGAATTAATGGACCCCCAACATCGCCTATTCATAGAATGTGCCTGGGAAGCTCTTGAAAATGCTGGATACGATCCAGAAACCTATGAAGGTTTGATTGGGGTTTACGCTGGCGTAAGTACAAATAGTTACTTTTTTCACAATATATATGAAAACGTTAATTTAATAAATATTTCCAATAACTATACTCTGAACAAAGATTTTTTGACCACCAATATATCGTATAAATTAAATTTAAAAGGACCAAGTGTAGGTATCCAAACTTACTGTTCTACTTCATTAGTCGCTGTACATTTAGCCTGCAAAAGTTTACTTGATGAAGAGTGTGATATTGCTTTAGCAGGTGGGGTTACGATTATAGTTCCACAAAAGTCAGGTTACTTATATGAAGAGGACGGAATTTTGTCTCCTGATGGTCATTGTCGAGCCTTTGATGCTAAAGCACAGGGTACTATTTTCGGCAGTGGACTGGGAATAGTCGTTTTAAAAAGATTAAAAGATGCAATAGCAGACAGAGATTACATTCATGCAGTTATTAAAGGTTCAGCAATCAACAATGATGGCTCTTTAAAAGTTAGCTATACAGCACCTAGTGTAAATGGCCAGGCTGAAGTTATTGTAGAGGCTCTGGCAAATGCTGGAATAGATGCTGATGATATTTCCTATATTGAAACTCATGGAACTGGAACAGCTGCTGGAGACCCAGTAGAAATTGCTGCGCTCACTAAGGCTTTTCGTGCTTTTACGCGAAGAAATGGCTTCTGCGCTGTAGGTTCAGTAAAACCAAATATTGGACATCTAGACACAGCATCTGGTGTTGCAAGTCTGATCAAAACTGTCCTAGCATTAAAATATAAACAAATACCTCCTAGTATAAATTTTGAAGCTCCCAATCCTGAGATTGATTTTGCTAACAGCCCCTTCTACGTTAATACTAAACTTACCGAGTGGAAAGCTAACAATACTCCCCGGAGAGCAGGAGTTAGTTCCTTAGGTTTTGGTGGAACTAATGCCCATCTGATTCTGGAAGAAGCCCCTGACATTAAATATTTTGATGACTCTAGACCTTGGGAATTGATATTATTATCAGCCAAAACTAGCACAGCCTTAGATACTGCGACTGAAAATTTGGTTACGTATTTAAAACAATATCCAGATATAAATTTAGCTAATGTTGCTCACACTTTAAAAGTGGGTCGTAAAGCTTTTAACCATCGCCGAATTTTGGTGTGTGAGAGTGTTCAAGATGCTGTAAGTGTCTTGGCGACACAGGCGCAGGAACGGATTTTTACTGTATGTCAAGAGCATAGAGAACAGCCAGTCATCTTGATGTTTTCAGGACAAGGGTCACAGTATGCAAACATGGGTCGGGAACTGTATGAAGTCGAACCGACGTTTAAAAAACATGTAGATACTTGCGCTGTGATTTTGCAAGAGCATCTAGGTATTGATATCCGTTCCTTACTTTATCCCAGAGAAGAAGACACTCAAGCAGCTAGTTTGCAACTACAACAAACAGCCCTGACCCAAAGCGCGTTATTCGTTACAGAGTACGCTCTGACTCAGTTATTAATGTCTTGGGGTGTGCGACCAGAAGCAATGATTGGTCATAGTATTGGGGAATATGTCGCCGCAACCATTGCAGATGTATTTTCTCTCGAAGATGCCTTAAAAATTGTGGCAAAAAGAGGACAGTTGATGCAACAGTTGCCCTCTGGGAGTATGCTGGCAATTAGGCTGCCAGAAAAAGATGTGCAGTTGCTGCTGTCTGCACAAACGTTGTATCAAACATCTCTACAAATCGCAGCGATTAACAGCCCATCTTCTTGTGTAGTTTCCGGAACAAACCAAGCAGTTGCAGCCCTAGAAAAACAATTATCCTCTCAAGAAGTTGAATGTCGGCTGTTGCATACATCTCATGGATTTCATTCGGCGATGATGGAGCCAATATTGCCAGCATTTATTCAGGTGATAAAAACAGTCAAACTGAATCCACCACGCATCCGGTTTATTTCTAATGTAACTGGCAGTTGGATTAGTCAAGAGCAAGCGACAAATCCGAATTATTGGTGTCAACATTTACGAGAAACTGTCAGATTTTCAGATGGGATATCCCAACTCATACAGCAATTTGAAGGTGTTTTTCTGGAGGTGGGACCAGGGCGAACTTTAAGTACATTAACGACACAGCATTTGGACAGAAATGCCAAGCAACAGGTATTGACTTCCTTACGCCATGTTAAAGAACAGCAATCGGATGTTGCTTGGTTGTTGCAAACATTAGGTCGCTTGTGGCTTTCTGGTGTCGAAATAGATTGGTCGGGATTTTATACCCATGAGCAGCGTCATCGTTTGCCTTTGCCTACTTATCCTTTTGAACGACAAAGGTACTGGATTGATGCGAAATCCCCATCCACTTTAGTAAATACAAAATCAATAACATTAGATCATAAACAAGATATTGCTGACTGGTTTTATATTCCTTCATGGAAGCGCTCTTTACTGCATAATTCATCCTCTTATCCAATAAAATCTGCACAACAAAAATGGCTATTTTTTGTGGATGATTTGGGAATGGCGGAAAAAGTAATTGATGTATTAAAAAATCAAACTAAAAATATTATTTTTGTTAAAAAAGGAGAATATTTTAGTAAGTTAAATGAGGATATTTATACAATTAATCCATATATAAGTGAAGACTACAATACTTTAATAAAAGAATTAGTATTATCAGGTCAAACTCCAGAAAATGTTGCTTATTTTTGGAGCGTAAGCTATGTTGAAACCCGTCAAAAATGGAATTATTTAGAATTAAACAGTTTACTATTTTTAATGCAGAGCTTTAGTAAACTGAAAATTAGCGATCGCTTGCAAATTTTGGTCGTATCGAACAACATCCAAGAGGTGAATGGGAATGAAAAATTAGACCCAGAGAAAGCAGCCATCTTAGGTTTATGCAAAGTCATCCCTCAAGAGTATCCTAATATTACTTGTCGATGTATTGATATTGCTTTAACTAATCGCAAAGACGCAGAAAAAGGACAAGAAGATTGTGAGAGTAATATTATTGACCAACTTTTGGATGAGTTGACCTCTGTATCGTCAGACATAGTAGTTGCTTATCGCGATCGCTACCGTTGGGTACAAACGTTTGAGCCAGTTCGCTTAGAGTCAGTAGTTAACGAAAAAACACCATTGAGAAAACAAGGTGTTTACCTGTTTACTGGCGGTTTAGAAAGTATTGAAGTTGTGCTTGCAGAATATTTAGCAAAAACTTTTCAAGCAAAACTCATATTTATCGAGGGTTCTAGCTTCCCAGAAAAAGACGATTTCTCGCAATGGCTGGAATCTCACACTCAAGAAGATGAAGTGAGTTGCAAAATTCAACAATTGCTTGTATTAGAGAAATTAGGTGCAAAAGTTTTGGTAATGCGTGCAGATACAACTAATTATGAGCAAATGTCTCATAGTCTTGCATCTGAAAATATTAGACAAATCAATGGGGTCATTTATTCAACTAGAATAAAACGCGAAAATATATTTGGTTCAATTACAGAAATTAGTAAAATAGAATTACAAAAACTTTTAGACTCCCAACTTTGTAAGATTACAGTATTAGAACAAGTCTTACAAAATATAAAATTAGATTTTTGTATTATTTTTTCTTCTTTATCTTCCATTTTAGGAGGATTTGGATTAGGCTTATATTCAGCAGCTAATCAATCCATTGACACCTTTACTAATCGACACAACAGGAATAATTATTTTCCGTGGTATATTATAAATTGGGATAAATTACAACTGAATACTAACCAAGAAGAAACAACACTTGCTCAAGTATATGGGTCAAAATTAGATATTACCCAAACAGAAACTGTAGAACTATTTAAACGAGTGTTTTCTTTAAGAGAAGGAACTCAAATTATTCTTTCTAAAGTAGATATTAATATAAGAAAGAATCATATATTTAGCCTCAACTCTCTGGTAAGTCCAACATCAACTAATCAATTAGATTTATCTTCACACTACTCTAGACCTAGCCTTAGTAATTCCTATGTTGCTCCGACAAATGAGTTGGAAAAACAAATTACAGAAATATGGCAAGAGGTACTTGGGATTGCAGAAATCGGTATTTACGACAACTTCTATGAGTTAGGAGGTGACTCACTAATTGCAACTCAATTAGTTTCTCGATTGCGAACCAAATTCCCTGTAGACTTACCACTACGTGATATTTTATTTGAAGCAATGATACCAGCCAAACAAGCAGAAATAGTTGAACAACTTCTATTGGCAAAGATTGAAGAATTATCCGAAGAAGAAGTAGCAGTTCTTTTGTTATAAGTTTCCCAAAATACTTGATTTTAAATCTTTATCTAGAAATAGGAAAAACAGTTTATGTCTTTAGCCAATAATGATGGAAATCACGATCCTATTGCTTCGGTCTATAACGCTATAGGTGTCACTTCCGAGGCGGAAAGTATAGCACTAGTTTTAGAACAATTAATGCTAAAACACCTCTCTAAAGGAACACATATTCTTGACATTGGTTGCGCTAACGGACAGTTAGTCCAACAGTTTCATATCAGAGGTTATCAAACAACTGGACTTGATTGTTCTGAAAAACTATTGCACCACGCCCAAATGAATGCACCTGAAAGTAAATTTATTCTTAGTGATATACGTAATTTTGAGTCGCTACCCACCTATGATGCAATTTTTTCAAGAAACACTCTCGGCTTCATTCTAAACCTTGAAGAATTGACAACTGTCTTCCGAAACGTATATGCGGCGATGCATAATAATGGTATTTTTGTGTTCGCCATAGTAACTGGGGACAGTGTATTGCGTGATAGTTTTCTACAAGATTACAATATATGTGATGTCAATGATAAATATGTTTATCTTGAAAAAGGCAAATACAACCCAGAAGAAAGGATACGGGAACTCAAGTCCACCACGTTTGAATTGATAAATGGAATTTGGGAGCGTTCGGACAGTACTCTACTGGAAAAAAATTATTTCTCATCAGAAATTCAGTCGGCTTTAGAAAATGTGGGCTTTATAGAAATTAATCAGTATGATAGCAAAGATTTTGGAGACCCTACTCCAGCAGGTGAAGATTGCTTCGTTTGTCGAAAACCATCCCTGACGCCATAGTATAATTGCAGAGATTGGTGGCTAAGTCAAAATTAATTTTTTTGATGATAGGACTTGTCACTTAATAAGCTTTTGATAACAGTATAGTTATCTGAATCAAGAGTTTGAGAATGAGAATTTTTATTAAGCGGCAAGTCAAAATTTAGCTAAAAAACTAAAAATAATAAATATTAATAATTTCTTGGCAATGGATAAACAAGATTTTAATTTATCACCAGCGAAAAAAGCCCTTTTAGACAAATGGAAGAGAGGAAATATTCAAGCTGATATTATCCCCAAACGTCAAGTATTTAAAAATATTCCCTTATCTTTTTCCCAACAAAGACTGTGGTTTATTGACCAGCTTTATCACGGGAGTTCTTTCTACAATATTCCCATCGCTTTTCATATCAAAGGACAGCTGAATATTAAAGTACTTCAGCAAAGTCTGAATGAAATTCTCAAGCGTCATGAAGTTTGGCGCACAACTTTTACCGTTGTAAATGGAGAGCCAGTACAGGAGATTGCCCCTCAATTAACTTGGGATTTATCTATTATTAATCTTGAACATTTGTCTGATAATAACTGGGAGTCGGAGGTTAAGCTATTTGCAGCAGAGTCAGCAAAAAAACCTTTTAATTTAGCTAAAGGACTTTTAGTCAGAGCAACTTTACTGCGCTTGAGTGAAGAAGAACACATTTTGCTTGTGACCATGCACCACATTATTACAGATGGATGGTCTTGTAGTGTGTTCCTGCGCGAGCTGTCAATGCTATACGCTGCTTTCTTGACAAATCAACCTTCTCCCTTACTCAAACTCCCCATTCAGTATGCAGATTTTGCAATTTGGCAACGCGATCGCATCCAAGGTGAATTTCTCGCAACCCAACTAAATTATTGGAAGCAACAACTCAAAGGTGAGTTCCCTGTACTACAATTACCTACATCCCGTCCGCGACCTAAGGTTACTACTTTCAGTGGTGCCAAGCAGTACTTTACATTCTCAAAAGCCCTGACTGATGTACTCAGACAAGTGAGCCAGCGAGAAGATGCGACTTTATTTATGAGTTTGCTGGCAGCATTTAACATATTATTATATCGCTACACAGATCAAGAAGACATCTTAATTGGTTCTCCAATTGCTAACCGCAATCGTGCAGAATTAGAAGGGATGCTGGGTTTATTTGTTAATACTTTGGTGTTACGTAATAACCTCAGTGGTAATCCCAGTTTCCGCGAATTTCTACATCGAGTCCGTGAGGTGACTCTCGATGCTTATGCACATCAAGATTTGCCTTTTGAGATGCTTGTGGAAAAATTGCAACCCGAACGCCACTTAAGCCGAAATCCACTTTATGAAATCATGTTTGTCCTGCAAAATACTCCAACGTCTGTGCAGGAAGTGTCTGGATTAACCTTACGTACTTTGGAATTTGATAGTGGAACAGCTCAACTAGATATTTTCTTGTCGATATCTGAATCTCAAGAAGGGTTAACAGGGTCTTTGGAGTACAATACAGATATTTTTGATTCAACAATGATTACTCAATTTATCAACAACTTCCAAACATTATTAGGGAATATTGTTGATAATCCAGAGCAGCGCATCAGTGAGTTGTCACTACTAACTGCTTCTGAGCAAGAACAACTATTATTTAAATTTAATCAAAATATTGCTGATTATCCTCAAGATGCATCTTTGAATCAATTATTTGAGCAACAAGTAGAATTAACACCTGATTCTTTAGCGTTAATTAGCCAGTCTGAGAAACTGACTTATCGTCAACTTAACCACAGAGTTAATCAACTTGCACATTATCTACAGAAACAGGGTGTAACAAAAGAAACGCTGGTAGCTCTATGTGTGGAACGCTCCATAGAGATAGTGACAGGAATTTTAGCTATTCTTAAAACTGGTGGTGCATACATTCCCCTCGATCCAAGTTATCCAGTGGAACGCCTGAATTTCATGCTTTCTGATTCCCAAGCATCGCTGTTAATTACCAAGCAAGAAATATTAGAAAAACTATCATTATCTTCGGCTAAAACCGTTTGTTTAGATATCCAAAAAGATGAAATTAGTCGAGAAAGTTCAGAAAATCCCATTAGCATCTCTGCATCTGATAAGCTTGCCTATATTATCTATACTTCTGGCTCAACAGGAACACCTAAAGGCGTTCTTGGCACTCATCGCGGTACAGTTAATGGCTTACATTGGCTATGGAAAACCTATCCTTTTACCCAAGGAGAAGTTTGTTGTCAAAAAACAGCTATTAGTTTTGTAGATTCTGTATGGGAAATTTTTGCTCCTTTACTTCAAGGAATTCCTACAGTAATTATCAGTAATGCAACTATACTAGACCCGCAACTATTTATAGAAACTCTGGCCGTTCATCAAGTAAGCCGTATTATACTTGTACCCTCACTACTGCGCTTACTGATTAACAATTACAGTCATCTGCTCAAGAAATTATCGCAGCTCAAACTTTGGATAACTAGCGGGGAAACACTATCTATTAACTTAGCTAAAAGTTTCCGAGAATTAATCCCATTTGCAAAACTAATTAACCTTTATGGCTCCTCGGAAGTTTCCGCCAACGCTACTTACTATGATACTAGTTTATTAGAAGACCAAGCAAGCAGTGTCCCTATCGGTCGTGCTATTGACAATACTCAAACTTATGTGTTGAATCGGGTTTTACAATTAACACCTATAGGAGTGATTGGAGAGCTTTATATTGGTGGTGATGGATTGGCGAATGGTTATTTACATCGTCCGGAATTAACTCAAGAAAAGTTTATTGATAACCCCTTTATTCCTGGAACCAAGCTTTACAAAACAGGCGATTTTGCGCGTCATCTAAACGATGGGAGTTTAGAGTATTTTGGTCGTCAGGATGAACAAGTAAAAATTAGAGGTTTTCGAGTAGAATTGGATGAAATTACATCTGCGATCGCACAACATCCAGATGTACAAGAATCTGTTGTAATTGCCAGCAATGATGCTCAAGAAAATCAGCGTTTGATTGCCTATGTCGTCACAAATAAACAGGATATAGCTACACAACTGTTGCCCTATTTGCAGCATTATTTGCCTAATTATATGCTACCGTCTGCTTTCGTTATACTGGATAAGCTTCCACTTACACCTAATGGCAAAGTAGACAAGCATTCTCTGCCAATTGATGAAGTTATCCGACCAACTACTATCCAATCATTTGTTGCTCCTCGGAATTTTACAGAATTATCATTAGTAAAACTTTGGGAAAATCTCCTAAATACTAATCCTATTGGGGTAACAGATAACTTCTTCGAGTTGGGTGGTCACTCGTTTTTAGCTGTACGCTTAATGGCTCAAATTCATGACAGATTTGAGCATAATCTTCCCCTGTCTACTCTTTTTGAAAACCCAACAATTGAAAAACTAGCAAGCATTGTCAGTCAGCCAGCCCGTCAGAGTTCTAATTCTCCTTTAGTAGCAATTAACTCTTCTGGTTCTAAGATACCTTTTTTCTGTATGCATGGTGCTGGTGGAGGTATTAGTCACTATTTTAATTTATCCAGAAGACTTGGTGAAGATTATCAATTTTACGCTTTGGAAGATACCTTAGAACAAGACAAACCAGAAATTATTTCAGTAGAAGAGACAGCAACTCGCTACCTCCAAGAAATTCGCAAAATACAACCAAATGGCCCTTATCTTTTAGGTGGTCATTGTTATGGCGGTGTACTTGCTTTTGAAATAGCGCAACAATTACAAAATAAGGGTCAAACAGTAAGTTTATTAGTTGTCATCGATGCCATACTATCAGAAACACCCATTGAATCTACAGACGATGACGATGCAAAATTTTTACTCCGTATCGCTGAATCAATAAAAACCGATAATAATATAGACTTTTTAGTACCTTTTGAAGAACTTCGAGATTTGCCATTAAATCAGCAACTTAATTTTATTAATCAAAAAGCAAATTTCATTTTTAGCGAGCCGGAGATTAACGATTTCCTTCACCATTACAAACTGTTTAAATCTCATGTTCAAGCTATGCGAGGTTATATCCCGCAGATTTATCCTGGAAAACTGACTTTATTCCGAGCAAATCAGGAAATAATTCATGATTTTGAAAACCCCGAATGGAATACCGACGATCCATTTCTAGGTTGGAAGAAATTTTCAAAGCAACCTATACAAATGATTGAAATTCCTGGCGACCATTTCTCAATTTTTGTAGAACCTTATATTCAGGAATTAGCAAGATATCTGAGAGTTTGTATTGATAATGCTGTATAAAATAATGGGAGTAAAAAAGACTGATGAAACTACCTCCAGGGCCAAAAACTCCTGCTTGGTTGCTAGCTCTGCAATTCGAGGCTAACCCCTTTGGCTATATGGATGCTAATTCCCAACTTTATGGGGATATGGTGACTAGAATGCTTGGTTCTACGCCGATGATTTATGTTAGTAATCCTTTAGCTATCAAGCAACTTTTCACCAATACTAGAGAAATTACCGCATCTGGTACCTTGAACCAAGATTTTGCCCTGTTCACAGGAACTCAAGGAATACTGCAACTTGATGGTTTAATTCACAAAAATCGACGTAAGCTCCTCATGCAGGCTTTTCATGGAACGCGAATGCAAGCCTGTGGACGACGTATCTGCGAACTTACACAAAAAATTATGGCTCGACAAGCGATTGACAAACCTTTTATCGCTTACTCAAGCATAGAAGAAATTACGCTGTCGATAGGTATAGAGGTTGTACTGGGATTACCTGAAGGTAAACGCTATGACAAACTCAAGCATTTATTTGTTTCTATGTTCAAATCCGAGCGATCTAAACTTTTTAAATTTATTACCAAACTACCTTTAGGAAACCGGGATTTAGGTCGGTGGAGTCCAGAAGGATATATGCTTCATCTCCGACGGGGAATTTTTCAATTGCTATATACGGAAGTGCAGGAACGCCGCCAGCAAGCAGATTATTTACGCACTGATATGCTTACCGATCTGATATTTGCTGCTGATGAAACAGGTGAACCATTAAGTAATCAAGAAGTGCGCGACCTTCTATTATCGCCTATATTTGCAGCTCAAGACGCTTCCGGAACTGCGATCGCTTGGTCTTTGTACTGGATTCACCGTTTACCTGCTATACGATCGCGCCTGCTGGAAGAAATTGATAGTCTTGGTGAAAACCCAGACCCTATGAACATTGTCACATTACCCTACCTAAATGCTGTTTGCAACGAAGCTTTACGAATTTATCCAACTCAGTTGTTTGCATTTCCCAGGTTGGTAGAATCGACCGTTGAGATGATGGGTTACGAGTTGAATCCCGGTACAATACTTATTGCTAATATTTATTCTACACATCAGCGAGAAGATTTATATCCCAATCCCAAAGAATTTCAGCCAGAGCGCTTTTTAGAAAAACAATTTTCTCCCTACGAATTTCTCCCATTTGGTGGTGGTTCTCGTATTTGTATTGGCGGGACTTTTGCTTTATTTGAAATGAAACTTATATTAGCAACTATTCTGGCAAATTATGAATTAGAGCTAGTTAGTCAGCGCCCAGAACGTCCCAAATATGGAGGTCTGATTTGTTATCCAGCTAGCGGTGTGAAGATAGTCATACGTAGTCTGCGTCAAAATCAAAGACAATCGCAACCATCCGTAGTCGGTTTAGTTTAAGAACTATCAATTATTTAACATTTGTCAGAAAAATACCAATGAAACTACCTGATGGACCAAAAACTTCTCCCCGATTACTCAATCAATTTGAGACCGATCCTCTTGCCTTCATGGATGCTATGGGCGATCGCTATGGCGACATTTTCACTATTATGGCTGATTCAATACCTCTAGTAATAATCAGCAACCCAGAAGGGATGAAGCAGATTTTTACTAATGCAAAAGAGATTACAGCTTCTGGTAAGTTGAATCAAGGTGGAGAATCAATTGTCGGCAAGTATGGGTTGCTTGCACTAGATGGGTTGCGTCACAGAAATCGCCGTAAGTTGTTGATGTCACCTATGCGCGAAACCCAGACACAAGAATATGGACAGCATATTTGTAGAGTAACAGAAAAAGTAATGAATCAACTGACTTTAGGTAAATCTTTTTTTGCTTACCCCACTATGCAAAAGATTACCTTAGAAGTAGTTTTGCCATCATTATTTGGATTACATCAAGGAGAGCGTTACGAACAATTTCGACAACTGTTTTCTAATTTAATAAGTTACGCTCGGTCTCGCTGGTTAGATATATCTCTGTCCTACCCTTTTCTCAAAAGGGATTTGGGTCGCTGGAGTCCTTGGGGATACTGGCTTCACTTACAACGGCAATTTGACAAACTACTCTACATCGAAATTGAAGAGCGCCACCAACAAGTAAATCTTTTGCGTACCGATGTATTATCAGAACTGGTCTTGGCTTGCGATGAAATGGGTCAACCAATGACCTATGAATATATACGAGATTTGTTTCCATCATTGCTATTTGGTGGTCAAGATGCGTCAGCTACTGCTATAAGTTGGTCTTTGTACTGGATTCATAGTGTACCTGGTATTCGCGATCGCTTATTAGAAGAACTTGACACTCTTGGTGAATCCCTAGAACCTGCGAAGATTCTCGCATTACCTTACTTAAATGCTGTTTGTAATGAATCCCTACGAATTTATCCAACTCAGGTTGTGACATTTCCACGACTTGTAGAATCACCAATTGAAGTCATGGACTACAAATTAGACCCAGGAACCGTAGTAAGAGGATGTATATACTTGACTCATCAACGAGAAGATTTATATCCACAACCAAAGCAATTCAGACCAGAGCGCTTTCTAGAAAAAGAATATTCTCCTTATGAGTTTCTACCATTTGGTGGTGGCGCTCGTCGCTGTCCAGGTGAGCTACTAGCACTTTTTGAAATGAAACTGGTATTAGCAACAATTCTCTCACGCTATCAATTAGCGTTAGCACATAAAAGAGTAGAGAAACCTAAAGCTAGGGGCGTTAACTATCCTCCTGCTAGTGGCTTGAAGATGGTAATGCTTGGGTCACGGTAATAAGTAAATCAATTAAAAATGACTTCAAAAAATCAATCTAAAATAAAAAATGAGATACTTCAAGGTAACATCTTAAAACTGATGTTAAAGTTATCAGCTCCTGGCATTATAGTAATGCTGCTGATTAATATGAATGCTTTTATTGATGCTCTATTTGCTGGGCAGTTTATCGGAGAAACAGCAATTGCTGGCATATCTTTAGCTCTACCACTTACTGCTATCATTGATGGTTTTGCTTACTTAGTTGGAACAGGTTCAGCTTCTGTACTGAGCCGAGCTATTGGTGCTGGAGATATAAAAACTCAGTCCAAAATATTTGGCAATTTAATTATAATGGGTATTTTTATATCATTTTTTATTACTATAATTGGCTACAGTTTTAGTGAAGAATTAATTAAACTAATGGGAGGAAGTGGTCAAGTAGCTTTTGCCGGTTCTGAATATTTTAAAACTTATATACTAGGCTCAGTATTTTATATTTTAGCAGTAGCTTCCAACCAACTTATTAAGTCAGAAGGTAAAGTTAGATTAGCTATGATTTTTGCAGGTATTTATGTCATTATTAATATAATTTTAAATCCTATATTTGTTGTAGTTTTTCATTGGGGTATCCGAGGAATTTCTCTTGCTACCGTTATTGCTATGATAGTATTTTGCATAATAAACTTTATATATTTCTTATCTGGTAAAAGTTCTATTCCAGTTAATCCTAGAAAGCTTGCTCTAGCAATAAATTTACTTCCGGGAATTTTATCAGTGGGAATGTCAGCACTACTCGCTAATGTTATGGAATTAGTTCAAAATTTTGTTGTTTTTAAATCTATCTCTTATTATGGAACAAATAGTGATATTGCTTTCTATGGAGCAACTATAAGATTAACTTTATTAGCATTCATTCCTTTAAATGGATTTGTTCAAGCATTACAACCAATGATTGGCATAAATTATGGAGCTAGAAATTACGATAGAATAAAAAAAGCTTATTTTACTTTTAGTATTTGTGCGACTGCTTTGGCTGTATTATTTTGGTTACCAATGCAATTATCACCAGAAACATTTCTAAGTTGGCTATTGCCAAATTCGACTTTCACAAACAATGATTTACTCAATTTTCGCGTTTTGAGTTTATTAATACCAACAATAGCTTTTGTTCCCTTTGGTTCAGTTTTATTTCAGTCTATAGGAAAGGGTAAAACTGTTTCTATAATAATTATTTTAAACAATATAGTTTTATTTATTCCATTAGTGGTAATTCTATCAAAATTACTAGGTGTAAATGGTGTATATTATGGAATAGTTCTAACAGATTTTTTACTTATGATTGTTGCCCTTTTGTTAACATTTATTGAATTCAAAAAAATGACGATAAATCATCTAAAAGATAATCCTTATTAGACTATTTATAAAGATTCAATTGTATTGATTTTAAATTGTAGTTCTCACACATCCATATATATTCATTATAAAGGCCAAAAAAATGAATCCAAATAATACAGACCTTCAAATCAGCCCAATGGAATGGGTACATGCTTACTGGGTTTCACAGTGTGTCTATGTCGCCGCTAAATTTGGTATTGCTGATTTGCTTAAGGATGGTTCTCAACATTGCGATACTTTAGCTGCTGCAACAAATACACATAGTGATTCTCTATATCGAGTTTTACGGGCACTCGCCAGTATCGGAATTTTTGCTGAGACACAAACTCGATGCTTTGAGCTAACACCGTTGGCAGATTGCTTGCAAAGCAACGTTCCTGACTCAATTCGTGCTACAGCTATTTTGCGAGGTGAAGAACACTACTATAAATCCTGGGGAAATTTGATGTATAGCGTACAGACAGGGAAAAGTGCCTTTGAAGATTTGTACGGTATGGATTTGTTTAAGTACAACGAGCAAAATCTTAGCCGAGGAGAAATATTTGATCGGGCTATGTCTTCGTCAAAAGACGAATATGCCCCATTAATAGAAGCTTATGATTTTTCGTCAATTGACAAGCTAATTGATATTGGTGGTGGTAATGGTAGTTTACTCACTGCTATCCTCCAAGCTTATCCCACAATAAAAGGAGTGTTGTTTGACCATCCAGATGTGATTGACAGAGCTAATAATTTGCTCGAGACAACAGTTGTGAATGATCGCTGTCAATTAATAGGGGGAAATTTCTTTGATTCTGTCCCAGCAGGAGGAGATGCCTACTTGCTCAAGAATGTTCTTCATAATTGGGATGATAAGCGTGCAAAAGATATTCTTAGGCGCTGTCATAATGCCATGAAAGAACAAGGACGACTATTAGTAATAGACTTCATAATTCCTGCTGGCAATGAGTTTTCTACAGGTAAGTTTATGGACGTAAATATGTTGGTGATGTGCCCTGGTGGACGCGATCGTACTGAAGCTGAGTTTGAAGATTTATTTAAATCAGCAGGTTTCAAACTTACTAAAATTTATCCAACACAATCGGATGTTAGTATTATTGAAGGAGTTAAAATAGATATCAATTAATAATGAAGAATGCTGAGTTAAAAGTGCTGAGTTCTGTGTTGAAAGACAACCCATGTGTATGGTGAAGGATAATGGAAAGTTCGCACACATGGGGTAGGTAAACGACGGACGTGGCGGAAGTTGCATTTGGGAGTCGATCGAGGAAGCGGAGAGATTTTGGCTCTGACTTTTCCCGTTAAGTCTCTCTAGCAAGCTTCCACCCCTCACAGAGGTCGTGTAATTTTAACCAACCTCGCTACAGTACCTGGATATCAATAGGCGTTTTATGTCGATGTTCCAAGTAACCCCCTAAACGAGCGATGCCTACGGTGGTCACTGAAGCTCACTCGAAGTGCGGGCTTCTCTACGAGACGCTTCGCGAACGCCAACGCTTCAACAGCCCAACTAACTGTTAACACCTTGGGTTATCTGGGAGATTTAGCTTTCAAAACGCAAAATTGAAGGGGATTGAGAATTTCAATGGCTGGTGCTAAAGGCTGGGTACGATGTAGGTAAGTCAATTGCAAAAGTTCTACAGCAATCACGCTCAAGAAACCAATCAAAGCCTTCATAACATCAGCAGCAAGTCTGTATCGTTCTACTTGACAAAGCGGTAGCGCAACTAGTAGAACGTCCCATAGAAATAGTTGAGTATCAACGCCATACCTGTATATGTGATTGTGGCAATTTACAAACAGCCGCCTGGCCACAAGACATTATTCCAGGACAAGATTTAGGAACGTCGTTACAGGCATTTTTAGGGTGGGCAAATAATTATGCACATATGCCCTATAAAAAACATATGGATTCACCTTATGGAGCATTTCCTATTTCCCTAGAGGAATTAAGGGACTTCCAAAAAATAAAACATCCCATTTAAGATAATGATAATCATTTTAGGGGGGGGAGAAAGCGGCAGCCGATGGCTGCCGCTTTCTCCCCTCCTTTTTGTAGTAAATTCAGTAATGATGAATTTTTGGGTGCAGCAGAGGTGTCTATAGTATTAACTTCTTCACTGAAACAACTATTAAAACAAACAGCATCTCAATTAAAAGGTGCTGCAAAACGTAAGTTTATAGCGTCAACAGTCCAAGGTTTGGGTGTAGGTGGACAGAGACTTGCAGAATCGGAATTAGGATGGAATCGAGGTACTATCCGTAAAGGGATGAAAGAATTAACTAGTGGTGTTACCTGTATTGACAATATGAGCGCAAAAGGTCGCTATAAAGCAGAATTACATTTACCAAATCTCCTAGAAGATATCAAAAATTTAGTAGATTCCCAAAGCCAGACAGACCCAACTTTTAAAAGTCAAAGACTATATACTCGTCTCTGTGCTACCGAAGTGAGAAAGCAATTAATAGAAAAGTATGATTATAGGAATGAAGATTTACCTACGTCAGAAACGATTCGTCTGAAACTGAACCTCTTAGGCTATAACTTGAGACGAGTAGCTAAAGTTCAACCTCAAAAAAAATTCCCCAAACCGACGCAATCTTTGAGCAACTAGATATAGTAAATCAAAATGCATCTTCTGACGGAAGTGTCTTGCGTCTGTCGCTGGATGGAAAAGCTCGCGTCAAAATTAGCTCATTTGACCGAGGAGGTAAAAGCCGGGCTAAGGTCGAAGCTGATGACCATGATTATCATCCTAAAACAACCGTAACTCCTTATGGGATATTCCTTCCAGAGCTTGATGAACTTTTTTTATATTTTACGGAATCGAAAGTTACAAGCGATTTTATAGTTGATATTTTAGAGGATTTTTGGATGAGTGAGAAACATCGTTTTTCTCACGTTGAAACATTACTGCTCAATCAAGATAATGGGCCAGAGAATAGTTCTCGACGCACCCAGTTTATGAAACGTATAGTAGAGTTTGCCCAGAAATACTCATTGAATATACGTTTAGCTTACTATCCGCCTTACCATAGCAAATATAATCCCATAGAAAGAACATGGGCAGTATTAGAAAATCATTGGAACGGCAGCATCTTAGATGAAATAGAAACGGCTTTAAACTTGGCTGCTAGTATGACATGGAAGGGTAAACATCCAATTGTTAAGTTAGTTACTCAAACTTACGCCACCGGAGTGAAACTCACAAAAAAAGCTATGTCGGAAATTGAGAAACAAATTGAGCGTTTGACTCATTCTCAAAACGAATTTTTTCCCAATCTGGGTAATTGGTTTATTGATATTAATTTTGCCAAAACGTAAGTTATAAATAGTAATTTACAGCTTTATAGTCTTAAATAAACATAACTTCACTTTGCGGCTTGCTCGTGCGAGTGTAGATTTTTTCATGCTTACAAAGGGGGGAAGAGAGCGGCAGCCGACGGCTGCCGCTCTCTTCCCCTTAATAATGATTATCATTATTGATTAACTGCCAAAAGATTAATTTTTGGGACAATTTATTCTTTGGAAGTCCCTTAGAAAAAGCAGATGGCGATATTTTATTTGTGACAACTTATTCAAGGGGTGACAATCAATAGACCTCTTGCAAAAGTGTTTTTTGCAAGAGGTGGGAAAAGGGAAAAGGTTAAAGGGGAAAGCGAAAATAACATACCTTTCCCCCTTTCCCCTTCCCCTTTTACCGACTTCTGCAAGAAGTCTAATTTCTTGAAGATAAACAACGAGAGCCACTTTGGAAAACCCTTAAAGCTGTTCAAGAGAATCATGTTTATTATGTTGATTTTATGTCATGGGCTGCGACAAATATGCTTGGAACTGATGCAGTAATTGATGATCTCTTTAAATATCTCGTCAACACCCCTGAATCCAAATGACCAAACACACGCTATTAGTCTGCAAGTCTTGTCACCGTTCATCTGAAGAACGACCAGAAAATCCGCCTTTTGATGGTGCTATTTTAATTGATCGACTAAACACTTTATGTGTCGAACAATTTCCGTCTGATGAAATTAAAATTCAGCCTGTTGGATGTTTATGGGCTTGTAGTAAAGGCTGTGTTGTATCTGTATCAAGCCATAACAAAGCCACCTATCTTTTTCTTAATCTTACCCCAGAAGATAGCCCAGCAGCATTATTAGAATTTATGCAACTGTATATCAAGAGCCGTAAAGGAGTTTTAGCATGGGAACAGCTTCCTGAGCTTTTACAGTCTGCGATTTTCGCGCAAATTCCGCCTGTAAAATCATAGCTTTGGTAATACAGCACTTCCTGCTGTTATGAAGTACAGTCTCTGTGCATCCACACTCCCTGGTTTTAGACCCTTTCAGCACTAAATACGTACCTCACAATAGCAGGAACTGCTGTATATGTTTTTGCGATCGGGATAAATATCACTTTGACACCCTACTTTTTATTTCATCCTTGACTGCACGTTCCATAAACCAGCATAAATCCCATTTTTCTCTAACAATTGTTCGTGTGTTCCCGATTCCACTAATTCTCCATATTCCATCACATAAATACAATCAGCGTTGCGGATAGTGGAAAGACGATGGGCTATGGCTATCGTCGTTCGATTTACAGTAATCCGTTCCAAAGAACGCTGAATAGCAGCTTCAGTTTCATTATCTACTGCTGAGGTAGCTTCATCTAAAATCAAAATTGGTGGATTCTTTAGAACAGCCCTAGCGATCGCAATTCTTTGGCGTTGTCCACCAGATAATTTTTGACCCCGTTCTCCGACTATTGTCTCATAACCTTGGGGTAGGCGGATAATAAAATCATCAGCTTCGGCAATTTTCGCAGCTGCAATTATTTGTTCGTCGGTAGCATCGAAAGTACCATAGGCAATATTTTCAGCAATAGTACCATGAAATAAAAATACGTCTTGGCTGACCAAACCAATACTGCGACGCAAATCATCCAGATTTAATTTTTGGATATTAATACCATCAATAGCGATCGCTCCAGAAGAAATATCATACAATCGCAATAATAATTTAACTAAAGTGCTTTTACCAGAACCTGTAGAACCAACAATAGCGATCGTTTTACCTGCGGGTATATGTAAAGATAGTTTTTTAATTACTGGCTCTCTATTGTGATAAGCAAAAGTAACTTCTTTAAAGTCTATTTCACCACGCACTTGCTCAATAGGTAAAGATTTCTCTCCCGCCGTAATGTTGATAGGAGTATCTAATAAATCCATGACCCGCTTGGTAGAAGCCATTGACCTTTGATATTTGTCAAATATTTCTCCTAATTCTACGAAGGGCCACAACAATCTCTGTACTAAAACGAGTAAAACACTGTAATTACCAATAGATATCTTACCAGCATACGTTGCCATTCCTCCCCAAAATAATAAAGCTGTAAACCCTGCTAAAACTAGCATTCTAATTAAGGGCACAAATGCAGCAGAAAGTTTAATTGCTTTGGCATTACTTTTTCTATATGCTTCGCTTTCTCCTGCCAGTCTAGCGCTTTCATAATTTTGAGCAGTAAAACTTTTAATTGTGGTAATACCACTGATATTATTTGCTAGCCGTGAGTTTAGAAAGCTTACCCTTTCTCGCACTTCAGCATAACGAGCTTCCAGAAGCTTTTGATATGTAAAGGAACCCCAAATAATAAATGGTATTGGCAACATTGCTACCAAAGTTATAGATACAGGTAAAATTAAAAAACTACCACCAATTAAAATAATAATTGAGGCGATTATACTAATAATTTGATTGGCTCCAAAATTTAAAAAATCTTCTAGTTGGTTGATGTCATCATTCAGAATTGACATTAAACCACCAGTGCTACTTTCTTCAAAGTAAGCTGAATCTAATTCTTGTACATGATTGTAAGCATCCAAGCGTAAATTATGCTGAATGTTTTGGGCTAAATTACGCCAAATTTTATTATACGCATACTCAGAAATTGATTCTAGTATCCAGACAATAATAGTGATAAATGAAAGCAATAAAAATTGCCAAAATACATCTTTTACACCCAACTTGGCAAATACAGAATTTTGCTTTTCCACGAGAATATCTACTGCAATACCAACTAACCACGGTGGTGCTAAATCTAAAATTGTATTGATGATAGAACATGATGTTGCCTGCCAAACTTGTTGACGATATTGGCTACCATAGTTGAGCAAACGTTGTAAAGGTTGGGCTGAGTTTGTTCGATTTTTAGATACTTTAGAAGATTTTGATGTGATTGTCACGACTGTTTATAATTTGTACTTATGTGATTGATGAGAGCAATATCTCTAGTAGAAATCGAATTAGGAATTTAAGTAAATTTGTTTATTATTTACTTTTCCCTTGCGTCCTATCGGTACACACATTGGCGTCTCTACCACTGGATCAGGAATAATCCGACACTCCAACCCAAAAACCTCTTGAACCATTTCTTGAGTCATCACTCGCTTTGGTTCCCCAGCAGCAAAAATTCGACCATCTTTGACTGCAACTAAGTAATCAGCATAACGACACGCTTGATTTAAATCATGCAGTACCATCACAATTGTCCGTCTCTGATTTTGGTTTAACTCATACAACAAATCCAAAATTTCTATCTGGTGCGCCAAATCTAAAAAAGTAGTCGGTTCATCTAAAAGTAAAATATCTGTATCTTGCGCCAACGCCATTGCAATCCAAGCTCTTTGTCGTTGTCCACCAGACAAAGTATCTAATGCTCTATTTGCCAATTCCAACAAATCTGTAATTAAGAGTGCCTGCTGCACGATTTTTTCATCTTTTACTGACCACTGCTGTAACCAATTTTGATAAGGATAACGTCCTTGTGCTACTAAATCTTGCACTGTTAACCCTTCCGGTGCTACTGGTCCTTGGGGCAAAATACCTAACTGCTGTGCTACTTCTTTGGTAGAAAGATTAAAAATAGACGTTCCATCAAGATAGACTGTACCGCCACGGGGTTGAAGCAATCTTGCCAGACCTCGTAACAAAGTTGATTTCCCACAACCATTAGCACCAACTAAAGCACTAATTTGTCCAGCCGGGATTGCCAAATTTAGGTCACGGATAATCAGCGCCCCATCATAAGCTAAAGACAGACTTTTAGTTGAGAGTCCTTTCATAGGTGATATTTACCAGCTTTATTTTTTGCGATTACGAATTAATAAATAAAGAAAATAAGGAGCGCCAATAGCAGCAGTTACAATCCCACAAGGAAGTTCGATAGGTGCAAATAGTGTTCTTCCTAGCAAGTCTGCCATCACAACAATCACTCCCCCCAAAAGTGCGGAAGTAGGAATCAAGCCTTCATGGGTTGCACCTACCAACTGTCGTCCTAAATGGGGTGCGATTAAACCAATAAAACCAATATTTCCGGCGGTGGCGACTCCTGCACCTGCTAAGGCTACACCTACCAGTACGAGTAAACCACGTTGCCATTCCACTTGACTACCTAAACTTTTGGCAACATCATCTCCTAAATTAAGAGCGTTCAAATGCCTTGCTAGTGTCAAAGCCATTGGCACAAAAATAATTAACCAAGGTAACAAAGAAAAGACTTGCTCCCAAGTCCGGCCGTAGACGCTCCCAGCTAACCAAACCAAAGCATTGCTAACATCATAAATTTCTCCAAAGGTAATCATCAAGCTGGTTATGGCACTAGCGATCGCAGACAAGCCAACACCCATTAAAATTAGTAAAATCGGAGAACTACCGTTATTCCAAGCCAGCGAGTAAATTAAAATCGCCATCAGCAATGCACCAGCAAAGGCTGATAGAGGTAAGGTATAAATCGGTGCTGATGGATATAGTATAATTACTGTAACTGCCGCCAAACTCGCCCCAGCATTGATGCCGATAATACCTGGGTCAGCCAATGGATTGCGTGTCAATCCTTGGAAGATAGTGCCAGAAATTGCCAGCGCCACTCCCACCATAAAAGCTACAAGGGTGCGGGGTAAACGCAGATTCTGAATCACGAATACATGGTCTGGGTTTCCTGTATCTAAACCCAATATAGTTTTCACGATATCCAAAGGCGAGATTGGATATTCACCCCGCCCTATATTCATCACCATCGCCACTGCGATCGCTACTGCCAAACATAACAGTATGACTGGTACACGTCGGTCGGTGCGGAAAGATATCGCTTGGGAACGAATGACTAGCCAATCAAAACTCATTTTTTCACCTTTGACTTAGCTAGATAGACAAAAAAAGGAGCGCCAACTATTGCTGTCATTACACCTACAGGTAACTCCTGTGGTTTAAACAATATACGGGCAGCAATATCTGCAACCAACAGTAAAATAGCACCCAAAACTGCACAATAAGGTAATATCCAACGATAATCGGCTTTAATGTAAAATCTCACTATATGGGGAACGACTAAACCAATGAAGCCGATTGGCCCTGCAAGGGCAACGGAACTTCCTGCTAGTAAAACTACGCTGATAGCGGTAAATATTTTGATCCAAGCTGTCTGTTGGCCCAAGCCTTTAGCGACATCTTCACCTAGACTCATAGTGGTAATTTGTCTGCCGAGGGTAAAAGCTAATACTAATCCCATACTGATGAAAGGCAGTAGTAGTAAGAATAAATTAAAATCTCGACCAGATAATGAACCAGCTAACCAAAATCTCACTTGTTCGAGTGTTTGTTGACTGACAATGAGGATACCAGTGGTGAAGGAAGAAATCAGAGCAGTTAACGCCGCTCCCGCTACCGTCAAATTCAGTGGGGTGGCTCCTCCCCGTCCTAGAGAACCAAGAATGTAAACTAACACTGCTGTTAATCCCGCACCCAAAAAGGCCACAAGAGCGTAAATACTTGGGGATGAACTGCCAAAAACAAAAGTTGACACCACGATAAACAGGGCGGCTCCTGACTCAATACCTAAAATACCTGGGTCTGCTAAGGGGTTTCGTGTCAAACCCTGCATCAATGCTCCCGATACAGCAAGGGCTGAACCTACAACAATAGCAATTAGCGATCGCGGTAATCTCACGGTCTGAATAACTAAGCGATCGTAGTCACCATCAGAGGTTATAAAAGATGTCAAAATTTTGTCTAAAGGTATTTCTATTGCACCTAGCGTCACACTGTACACCAAGCAAATTAGCAGTATACATAGCCCTAAAACCAGACCAAATAAGGCTGATGTTTGTGGCTGTTTCAATCCTCTAGGTGACACTGTAGTCGCTTTTATCATGATCCTGCCGTAATTTGAAAATATTACGCTCTGCTTGGCTAGTGGTTTGCCAACCCAAAAATGCGCTTGTGAGGGCGGGGTAAAGGGCAAGGGGTAAAGGGTAAGGGATTTAAAACCTTTCCCCTTTCCCCTTTCCCCCGCCAAGTGAACTTGGCGAACTACTAGTTGTTTTTTCAATAAATAATATCAATATTTCACAGTATTTCAATCATCGAATTGATAATCTTTCTTGATAAATATATAGATTACATGATTGTGTAGCCTTTTAGCCATTTTTTAAACGGAATAAAGGATACTGTTACAATTTTGATATTCTTTCTCAAGAAAATGCGATTGTTAGATCGACTTAAATCTGCTATAACTCTCTTTATCTAGTTCAACTTCTCGATAGCCAGAGTAGTCATATCGTGTCCGGTTAAAGACTTATCATTACAGCTATTTTTCAGGTAAATAGACCACGCTGTAGGGGCACAGCATTGCTGATATGTGTCAACTTTAGCTGGAAATAGCTTATCTGTTGGCTGACATCCCCACCCGAAAATAAATTTTCAGGCTTTTAGCTTAAGTCTACAGAAGTAGACTGGAGATTTTTGGCGATATTTAGTCATATAAAGATGACTTTCGCTATGAGGCGGGAATTAAAATTCCCGACGGACAAGGGGTTTGGCGTTAAGCTTAATTGTGACAATGGTTTCTTAGAAAATGAATGACTAAAGTCCTGATTACGAACTTACTAGTAAATCAATTTGTATTAATTGGATAACACTCCTGCAATACTCGTCAATTCCATAATTTTCTCAAACTGAAAATCATGAGCTAAATTCTTGATAAAATTTTGCAGTACAGCATTTTCTGAAGGGATTTGCTCAATTAATTCTAAAATCAGGTCATCACTACATTGAGCTGCGGCAGTATATAACTGTTTCACCCATTCAGGGGACATTTCAGATAATAGATTCACTAAATCCGTGAGCGTCAATATTGATTTTGGTCTTTGTTGCTTTAAGTTTGTTAGCTGATAGCTTTCTTGTTGATAAATATATTGAACTCCCAAATATTCGCTCAACTTTTCTAGTAATTCTTCCTCGCGGAAAGGCTTGTTAATATAATCGTCGCAACCCGCTTTGATTATTGCCTCTCGTTGTTCCTCAAAAGCATTAGCAGTTAAGGCAATAATAATTGTCTTCCAATTTGGAATTTGGGATTCGGTATTTTGGTTTGAGGTTTCTTCTTTAGTTTTAATTAGGTTTGTGGCTTCGTAGCCGTCCATAATTGGCATCCGCATATCCATTAAGATTAGATGTGGTTGCCATGTCTGCCAAAGTGCGATCGCTTCAATGCCATTTATTGCTTCTTGGACTGCAAAACCGATAGATGTCAAAATTTTCTTTAACACTAAACGGCTGTCTGTGGAATCATCAACCACTAAAATACGGTATTCACTTTGAGCAGGCGCTAAACTAATAACTTGGGGTTTAGTTTGTTCAATCTGGATTTCGCTGGCTATGGCTAAACCAATTTGAATATCAAAAGTAAATTTACTTCCCTCGCCAATAGTGCTAGTGACGCTAATATCTCCTCCCATTAGTTGCACATATTTGCGGCTAATTGCTAAACCTAGTCCTGTTCCCTGTTGCGATTTTCTTCCGGTTTCAGTTTGCCCAAAAGCTTCAAAGAGCAAGTCAATTTCTTGTGGGGCAATACCGCGGCCAGTATCTTGTACCTCGAAGGTTAGGAATTGGGCATTGGGGAGGCAGTGCGGTCTTTCCCCAAGTGGAGCAACTGCCGTCATTGGGCATTGGGAAAGAGAAGGCAGGAGGTGAGTCCAGTCCCCATCTTGGCTTCTGTCGAGAGGGGGAACTGGCGAACCCGAAGGGCAGGAGGCAGGAGGCAGAAGTTCTTTAATTTTGAATTTTGAGTCGCACTTTTGGTGCGCTTCTAGCGCAACTTGAATTTTGAATTGATTTCTCTCCTGCTCCTCTGCTCCTCGGTCACTGAGCGTAGTCGAAGTGCTGCTCCCCTGCTCCCTAATCCCTACCCGCAGTGTTACCCTGCCAGTATCGGTAAATTTGATTGCATTTCCCAGGAGGTTAAGTAAGACTTGACGTAGTTTACTTTCGTCAACTTGGATGTATTGGGGAAGGTGAGATGTATATTCAAAGACCAATTCCAATCCTTTGGAGGTGGCGCGGAAGCGCAACATCTCTTCAAGGTTTTCCAAGAGGCGAATTAAGTCAAAGCTGTTGAGATTTAAGGTTATTCTGCCAGCTTCGATTTTAGACATTTCCAAAATGTCGTTGATTAAATTCAGGAGATGTTCGCCAGCACGATTGATGATTGCTAGATTTTGCTGATGTTCAGTTGATAAATCGCGATCGTGGCTCATGACTTGGGTAAAACCGAGGATGGCGTTAAGTGGAGTACGCAGTTCGTGACTCATGTTGGCCAGGAATTCGCTTTTAGCACGATTAGCAGCATCAGCAACGATCACAGCTTCTTGCAATGCTTGTGATTGCCTTTGAGTTTGCGCTAGCAATTGTGCCTGCTGTAAAGCAACACCCAACTGATTGCCAATTTGAACTACGATATTGATTTCTCCTGGTTTCCATTGGCGGGGATCGGAATTTTGATAACTCGCCAGCAACCCCCAAAGCTGACTACCGTGTAAAATCGGAACAATAATGTAGGCTTTAGCCTGAAAGCGCTCTAAGAGGTTGATATAAGCAGAATGAAAATCAGCGTTGTAAATGTCTGAAACACAGATGAAACTCGCACCTGGGGTTACTTGCAGATCGGGATATTCCACTTGATTATCGGCGCTATCCAAAATTTTCGCTAGACAACGCCCATCTTGTAAAACACCTTCTGTGAGATGAGGATCGTTGTTGTGTTCTTCTATAAGAGAAATCCAACCGTTACCCACCGATTCCGAAACAAATTCGCCATTCCAGTTGGGATTGAAACGATAAACAACAACCCGATCGCAGTTTAGTACTTGGCGCAATTCTTCGGTTGTCGCTGCAAATATCGTCTCTAAATCCAGTGTTTGGCGCATTCTTTGAATCACTTGCGCGATCGCTCTTTCTCGCTCTGCACTCTCACGCAAGGCTTCTTCTGCTAATTTTCTCTCGGTAATATCTGTAATTGTACCGATGTAGCCTTTAAGTTCTCCGTTATCTCTAAATTCTGGCAAAGCATGACAAATTACCCAGACTACTGTACTATCATCATGCAAAAAACGATGTTCGTATTTATAGGTTGACTTAGCAGCTGTTGCTTGATTCCATGCTAACAATAGCTGCTCGCGGTCGTCTGGATGTACGGCATTTGCCCAATGTGTTCCCAGAGATTCTTCTAAACTATATCCAGTAATTTCACTCCAGCGTTGATTAAAATATAAAACATTGCCATCTACATCAGTATGAAATATACAAGCTGGTGAGGCTTCAGCTAGAAGTTGATATCGTTGCTGACCTGATTGCAAAGCCAGTTCTGCCAATTTGCGATCGTTAATGTCTGCCCAATAACCAACCCATTCGATCGGGGAATTCGCTTCGTCACGAATTAACCTCATCTCTTCGTAGAACCAGTGATAAGTTTCGTCAGCGTGTAACCAACGGTATTCGTAAGAAATGTACTCCTGCTTAATAAGGTGGGAAAATTTTTCCGAGATCAGTTTAATATCTTGTGGATGGACGCGATCGAGCCAAAAACTGGAGTTATCGATAAATTCTTGCGCTTCATAGCCCACCATTTCTTTAACGTTTTCACTGATAAAAGTAATGCTAAAATTCTCTGATATTTTGCTGCTATAAATGACTACAGGGCTAGAAGTGAGCAGATATTGTAGGCGTTCGTTGACTAAACGCAGTTCTTGTTCGACGTGTTTGCGTTCGCGTAGGGCTGCATGTAATTCGCTAATTTCTACTAAAACTGTGCCAACACCAGAGGGGCGATCGCCTTCACCTACAATCGGAAAATAAGAAGCTAAGAAGTGGCGGATAATATCTGGTTGTTTGATTGATGTGCTGCTTAATTCTTGATTAATAATCGGTTGACCAGTTATTAGAACTTGTTGATAAATTGGTTCTACTAAAGGGGCGATGTTGGGTAAAACTTCATGGATGGTCTTGCCAATATGAGCTTGCTGGGGTAGTCCATTAATCTCCGCCAACAGTTGGTTAATTTGCACAAACCGCAGTTGGTTATCTACAATATTCATACCGACGGGAGCGCTGCTAAAAAAGGCATTGAGACGAGCTTCTCTGAGCGCTAATTCTTGTTCTAAGGTTTTGCGCTCAATCAACCCACCCAATTGAGCCGCAACAGCGCTGACTAGCAAGAGCAGACGCCGATCTACCAATACTGAGCTACGTTTAAAAAACACTAAAACAGCTAATACTTGGTTCCCAGCCAGTATGGGAACACCAAAACAAGCTTTGAATCCTACCTTGGCGGCTTGTGGCGATGCCTGCGGCGGGCTACACCTACGCAAGAAAACTGGTTCTGTAACTTTAGAAACATCTTTTATCCATTCTGGTTCTTGACTCTGCCAAACTCTTCCTGGTAATCCCACTCCCAGAGCAAATTTCAAAGTTTGGCTTTGCTGGCAGAATTCTTCTAAGCTGCTCTCCTCTCCGTACCAACCCAGACTGTGTTCTAAAACAGTACCATCTTCATTAGGTATCCAGGCTTCACCAAAATCCCAGCCAATGGTCTGACAAATTAAGCGCAAGACCACTGCTAAGGCGCTGTTGACATCGCTAGCGCGAGTGATAGCTTGGGTTGTCAACAGCAACAAACGGCTTTCATTTTCTGCCTGTTTGCGTTCAGTAATATCTTTAGTGGTTCCCAGTACGTACCATTGCCCATCAATCTCGATCATTTCTGCACTCAACAGTGTTGTCCTAATTTCTCCTGTTGAAGTGCAGACATCAATTTCATAGTTGCGGATGGCTTTTGCTTGTTGCAGAATGTGGATGAGAAAATTATATTCTTCTGGATTCACCCAAATATGCAATTCTTCATCGGTGCGATCGATCGCTTGAGAGCGAGAATAACCAAAAAACCGACAAAAGCTGTCGTTTACTTCGATGTAGCGTTTGCCCTGAACAGTAATTAAGGCAATTGGATCGGGAGATGACCGAAAGGCTGATGCTAACTTTTCTTCAGAAGCCCGTCGTGCTGCTTCTGCGCGTTGGCGTTCTTTTGCCTCCAATACCAAGGATACTAAATTACCCAGAGAGCGAGCGAAATTTTGGTCTTCTAGCGTCCAATGATGAGTAACTTCCACTGCCTCCAAACATAAAACTCCTACGGTCTTTCCCTCCAGCCTAATGGGTGTATCGAGGATAGAGGTAATGTTTAATCTTGAGTAAGAGGCAGAAAATTCTTTAATTCTGGGATCGGTATGAGCATCATCTGCGGCGATTGATTGGTTTTGCTGCAAAGCTGCAAAATAAATTGGATAGTCTGCTACTGATAAGAAAAGTCCTTCGCTATGTTGATTGCGACTGCCCTCAAATAGATCGAAACACTGGATTTTTATATCTGTTGCGTCATACAGCCAGACACTAGCTCTTTCTACACCAATATTTTTGACAGATGTTTCTGTGATTTTACCCAAGGCTGCTTTCAAATCACCCTGATAAAGTATTTGATTTTGTGCCAATTGTGTGAGCACGAGATTATGATTGCGGAGCTTAATCGCGCTTTCTCGAAGTAATTTTTCTACACCTCGACGCTGCGTAATATTACTAGCAGTGCCCGTCATGCCTATAACTTGACCGTCTTCGTTGCGTAATGCGATCGCATTCAACATTAGATAAAGTAAAGTACCATCTTTAGCTACACAGGTAGTTTCATGCTGAAAGATAGACTTTCCCTGAAGAACACGCTCAAAGGCTACTTTATCTTGAACAACTTGTGTAGGAGAAATGAAATCAATTAAGGCACGCCCGATCATTTCTTGCGGTTCGTAGCCATAAATCTGCTTGACTGCTGGATTGACAAAGGTAATTAGTCCATCAATGTCCACCGACCAGATCATGTCCTGGGATGTCTCCACTAAAAGCCGATACTGACTTTCACTCTTCTTCAGGGCGGCTTCGACTACCAGGCGTTCGCTTTGATAAACTTCTCTACAAAAGGCTTTGCTAATGCTAACGGGAATTTCTTTAAAAATATCTTCTATTTGTCTGTTGCGAATATTTAACTCAACTGTAAGTCGTTGACGCTCTTGAATTTCCTGTTGCAGTTGGGCATTTGTTTCTTTTAACTGTTTTTTCAGTCTTTGGACATTGAGTTGATTTTGGACGCGTAATAAAACTTCTTTAGTTTGGAATGGTTGAGTAATATAGTCAACATTGCCTAAATTTAAAATGTTTATTTTTTCAAATAAATCATCGATAATTCCGAAAAGAATTATCGGAATATCTTGAGTTTCATCGTTAGCTTTCAGATATTGACATACTTGATAATCATCCCTCTCTATAATGAGAACATTTAGCAAAAGCAAATCCGGGGGAAAAACGAGTGCCGTCTTGATTGCCAATTGCCCAGAAATGACATTTTCTACCTGATAACCTTGGTTTTGAAGGATGTGTGATAAAAAATGTAAATTTTCTAAGTTGTCATCAACTAATAAAATTTTTATTTTTTGAGCATCCATATCAGTTACTAAGTTAATTTTAAATCAGGAAGAATTTCTGGAATAAAACTGAACATGAAATCATAAAGCAAAACTCTGTCACCGGATTGTAAATAAAATCATCCTCGCTTACAACTATACTTCAGCGCTGGGTGTATATAAAAGTTGCATATCAAGCAAGATAACTGTTCATATCATGTCTGCTTGATTACTTAATTAAATCCGAAGAATCCCAAACAGCCAAAGCTACGGTGTACATACAAGTCCTAAAAATTTAGGTTGATGAGGCTTGACTCGTTCCCAGTCTCCGACTGGGAATGCATTCATTGAGTCTCTGACTCAATCTCTGACTGGAGACAGCAGCCCCCAATCAGCCATTGCCATGCTCTGTATGAGAACGAGATAAATCTAAGAACAATCCGAAATCAAGCTTTTTTCTACTTGTGTCCACATCGTAGCCCTTCGCATTGGGGAGACGCCAAAAGCGTTAGCAAGTCTTCATACGGCAAGCTATGTCCAGCGTCTTTGTCAATCTAACCCTGAGATCGGGCTAGAACTTCTGACTACAAGCGAATTTAATTAAATTTACATTACAAGAAATAGTGGGAAGTTTGAAAGCCCACCAGTAGCATCTTGAAAATCCAAAAAGTTTTCAAGATGCTACGTCCTTTAGGGGTGGGATGAAAAACGACTCAAGCGGACAACAGTTGCTTTATGCAGGCGTTCCCGTGCACCGCACTGTCTCCTTCAGCCCCAGTGATACCTTGTATTTGGTAATTTACGATTGCCTACTTCCTTGACATTCAATATTTTCAAGCTTTTCATCCTTTTTTTATTTGATACGGTAAATCCAACCTATGGCTGTACGGTTTACCCAACTATTTTGAGATTCTTCTTTTATTAAATTACTTACTAGAGAGAAGAAACAAAGCAAATAAAGCTCCTCTCTAAAAAATACCTCTAAAACTTTGTTTGATTACCCAAGATTGAATTAGAAAGTTAAGGAGAGATTAAAATATGGCACTCATTCGTTGGGAACCATTCCGTGAAATGGAAATTCTGCGTCGTCAAATGGATCAACTATTCTCTGAGCTGACAGCAGCCGAGCGCGATAACTCCGAGATTTCTGCATCACCGAGAACAGCGTGGGTTCCTGCGGTTGAATTACATGATAATGGTTCAGAGTTGCTATTAAGAGTTGAGATTCCAGGCGTGGAAGCTAAAGACTTGGATATTCAAGTTACTCAAGATGCAATTTCGATAGCTGGTGAGCATCGTTACGAAAAACATTCCCAATCTAACGCTAAAGTTCATTCGGAATTCCGGTATGGCAAGTTCGCGAGAGTAATTCCTCTGCCAACCAAAGTTCAGAATCAAAAAGTTAAAGCAGACTTGAAAGATGGGATTTTAATTTTGAATTTACCCAAACTGGAGCAAGAACAAAGCAAAGTCTTTAAAGTGAATTTAGGCCAATCTCAAAGTGCTACAGCTTCTATAGAAGCTGGCAATGGCAACAACTAACCCAACATAACATCACAGCAAAGTGTTCCAACTGCTTGAGAAGATGTTCTATTTTCTTATTCAATGATTCCTATCTCTCTGGAATAGGTAAATTTTGATAAAAACCCCAGCTAAACTTATCGGCTGGGGTTTTTATTGTTTTTTTACTTAGCACTGTTTGGATAATACCAATTCTGTATCAAGATGCACATGAAAGACCCTCTTGTTAATCCTCTCATGCTTTGGGAGACGGCGTAGCTGGGGGTAAAAATATGCAGCTTCACGAAGAAACGGTATCAATTCAGCAGAGGGTGCTATTCCTCTTGGACATCAACCCAGATACTGCCTTCTTCAACACGAATCGGAAATACTGGCAGTGTTTTTGGTTGTGAAACCAACGAGAGTACCTTACCTACACCAGGTGGCCAGGCACACCATCCTTGTACTTCACCAGTCCGCAGGTCAAAGGCACTGCGATGGAAGGTACAAACTATTGCCCCACTTTCAGTGATTTTCCCACTTTTCAACGGTAATTTTAAGTGAGGGCAGTTGTTATCTACAGCATAAAGCTGACTTTCGTGATTCAAAAGCAAAATTTTTCGGTTGCCAACTTTCACCACTTCTCGCGCACCAGGGGAAAGTGCTTCGACTGCAAGAACTTTAGTCCAACTCATTCGGTTCTCCTCTTTTAATATATCTGCTTACAGTTTCCCGCAATAGTGACCAGTGCGATCGCCTTTCACTACTGGAGAGCCGAGAATGTCTACGACGGGCTTTGTCTACGCTGGGGAAATACTAAAACTATAAAATTTTACATTAAATACCATTTTTATACTGAATAAAATTATTTCTGGGTAAACTAAATAAAGCCCTTACTATCTATGTATCACAAGGCTTATAGCTGAAAATATAAGTTTGAGGAATATAAAAAATGATTAAGACAAGTTACGAATTTGACCAGTCTATCCTCGCCGCAGGATCTTCATTAAAGACAAATATTCTGCTACGTTTTCGTGCCGACATAGCTAAATCTCCTCGACGTAACCTTAACCTTTCGCTTGTAATTGACCGTTCCGGCTCTATGGCAGGCGCTCCCTTGCATCACGCACTCAAAGCCGCTGAGTCTGTGGTAGAGCGACTTGAGCCAGATGACATTCTCTCAGTAGTTGTTTACGACGATGAAGTGGATAGCGTTGTGTCACCCCAGCCTGTGACTAACAAAGCCGCACTGAAAAATTCCATCCGCAAGGTGAGAGCAGGCGGTATTACCAACTTATCGGGGGGATGGCTCAAAGGCTGCGAACACGTGAAGACGCGACTCGATCCCCAAAAAATCAACCGTGTTCTCCTGCTTACCGATGGTCACGCCAATATGGGCATTCAAGACCCCAAAATCCTGACGGCGACAGCAGGGCAAAAAGCTGAAGAAGGCATTATCACAACTACGTTAGGTTTTGCTCAGGGTTTCAACGAAGACCTGCTGATTGGAATGGCAAGGGCAGCCACAGGCAACTTCTACTTCATTCAGAGCATCGATGAAGCAACTGAAGTGTTTAGTATTGAGCTAGATAGTTTAAGAGCAGTAGTGGGACAAAACCTCAAGGTGACACTTGAATTGGCAGATGGTGTCAGCTTGGTTGATACCTTGAGTCTGGCTCAAGTTAGCCAGAATGACGCCAGTCAAACTGTCATCTCTTTAGGAGAGCTTTACGAGGATGAGGACAAACTTCTCGGTTTGAGTCTGGGGATATCAAGCGCTCAAGTTGGTGATTTACCTGTGATGAAACTGCATTACAGCGCTGATGTTGTGCAAGATGACCGGATTCAAAGCGTTTCAGGTACTATAGATGTCGTCGCCAAAGTTGGCACTGTTGAGGAAGCAGCTTTTGCTGCTACAAGCCATATCATTCTGGAACTGAGTCGCCTTACCATTGCTAAAGCCAAAGAGACTGCCCTTAATCTCGCTGAACATGGCAAGCATCAGGAAGCTGAACAAACCCTGCGATCGCTTGTGAAAGATTTGCGAGATAAAGGGTTGAATGAGAATTTTGAAATTGCTGAAGAAATCGATCAGCTCGAATATTTCGCTGGTCGGATTGCTCAAAAAGCTTTAGGCAATGCCGGACGGAAAGAGATGCGGGATCAGACTTACCAAACGATGACGCGCAATCGCAGCGATTTGGTAGGTCGCGGTGTCACTACTGGCGATGAAGTGTACGCTATGCCCATTGTGAATGAAGTCGGTTCAGGTATTGAATTGCACTGTGTTCGTGAAGGGGGTAAACTGCGGGTCAAGGTCATGTCTGAAGGCTACGATCCAACCAAGAACATCCAGTTTCCCCGTGCTATTCGTGCCGAAGGAGCGCGCTATGTCGTTGAAGGATTGGAACTCTCAAGCGATGCTACTTTCTATCGGGTACGTGGTAAGATTACCCGTTTTGCTCAACCCGGCGAAACAGATGTCTTCGTTGCCCCTAGACAATCCAATCGAGCTAACACAGGTAAAGCTTCCAAAGGCCCTGCCAGTGCTGCCGATCTGCCCACAACTGACAGCGTCGGGGACAGTATTTTAGTTCAGTGTGTCAAAGATGGCAGTAAACTACGTGCTAGAGTGGTTTCCGATGGATATGAACCGGATTGGAATATGCGCTTTCCGCGATCGGTGCGCGAAGAAGGAATGCTTTACGTCGTTGATGAAGTCAAAACCGCACCAGATGGCAAATCTTATATTGCCTGTGGTGAAATTAAGCGATTTGTCCAACCCACTTGAATTGGGGGGCAGGGGGGCAGGGAGATGAGGGGACAAGGGGACAAGGGGACAAGGAGATAAACAAAACTCCTAACTCTTAACTCCTAACTCAGCACTCAGCACTCAGCACTCAGCACTCAGCACTCCTAATGCCCCATGCCCAATCCTTAAAATATGCCAAGTAAATATGCCTTAGCTGACTGAGACTGTCAGGATCAAAGAGTAAAGAGTAAAAGGCAATCTATTTTGACTTTTAACTTTCTCCTTTTGTTCAACTTTCCACAACGGGAGTTTTAATCTTGACTAAATTGAAAGTTGGTATCAACGGCTTCGGTCGAATCGGGCGACTTGTACTTCGCGCTGGCATCGATAATCCCAACATTGAGTTTGTGGGCATTAACGACCTAGTACCACCAGATAATCTCGCTTACCTATTAAAGTACGACTCAACCCACGGTCAATTAAAGCACAAGGTTGAAGCCAAGGAAGACGGCATCCTGATTGACGGACATTTTATTCCTTGTGTGTCGGTGAGGAATCCAGCAGAGTTACCTTGGGGAAAATTAGGTGCAGATTATGTAGTGGAAGCTACCGGACTCTTCACTGATTATGAAGGAGCTGCAAACCACCTGAAGGCAGGTGCAAAGCGAGTGGTAATTTCCGCTCCCACCAAAGATCCAGATAGAGTTACTACCCTGTTAATGGGTGTCAATCATCAACTGTTTGACCCTAGCAAGGATATCATTGTCTCCAATGCTAGCTGCACTACAAACTGTCTTGCTCCCATAGCTAAGGTCATTAATGATAACTTTGGGTTGACTGAAGGGTTGATGACCACAGTCCATGCTATGACAGCGACTCAGCCAACTGTAGACGGCCCCAGCAAGAAAGACTGGCGGGGTGGTCGCGGTGCATCCCAAAATATTATTCCCTCTTCCACAGGCGCAGCGAAAGCCGTAGCATTGGTTTTACCAGAATTGAAGGGCAGGTTAACTGGGATGGCATTACGAGTTCCGACTCCCGATGTCTCTGTAGTAGATTTAACTTTCAAAACAGCCAAAACCACCAGTTATCAGGAAATTCGTGCTGCGATGAAGGAGGCTGCCGCAGGTTCACTAAAGGGTATTTTGGGCTACACAGATGAAGAAGTAGTTTCCACAGATTTTCAAGGTGATACTCATTCCAGCATCTTTGACGCAGGTGCTGGGATTGAGTTGAATTCCAACTTCTTCAAGGTAATTGCCTGGTATGACAACGAGTGGGGCTACTCAAATCGTGTGATTGACCTGATGTTGTCTATGTCACAGAAAGAAAAACTCGCCCCGACTGCGGCTGTGGTTTGATTAGTCATTAGTCATTAGTCATTAGTCATTGGTCATTGGTCATTGGTCATTAGCTTTTGACTGCTGACTCTTGACTAGGGACTTTTGGGATTTGGGTCAAATGGTAAATACTCCGAAAACAAAGCGGAATCTAGTATTTTTCTTTAGCAAACCAGTGATATGAAGCACGTGTGAATTTGGATGTTTTGTGCGATCGCTTCGCTCAATGCATCCAAATTTGCAGGTTACTCCTCAACCCCCAATCCCTATGCGTCGAACCAAAATCATTTGTACTGTTGGCCCGGCTACATCTGCACCTGAAAAGCTGCAATCCTTGGTAAAAGCTGGAATGAATGTGGCACGGCTGAATTTTTCCCACGGAGCTTATGAATTCCACGCCCAAACGGCTCACTATCTCAGGCAGATTAGTACTGAGCAGCAAAAGCCGATCGCCATTATGCAAGATTTATGTGGCCCTAAAATTCGCTTGGGAACTTTACCACCGGAAGGGTTAAATTTAGAAGCTGGTACTGAAGTTACCTTTGTTTTGCAAGAAAAGGGTGAGAGTGTTGACGAACTACCCTTACCATTACCAACTTTGTTTGCAATGGTGCGACCTGGCGAACCGATTTTGATTAATGATGGTCGCGTCAAATTGATTGTTAGCGATCGCGATGCCGATCGCATTCGCGCCCAAGTTAAAATTGGCGGGTTAATTTCTACGCACAAGGGAGTGAACCTGCCCCAAACGCCTTTACCTGTCAGTTCGATTACCGAAAAAGACTTGCTGGATCTGCGTTTTGGGATTCAGTTGGGTGTAGACTGGGTGGCGGTATCCTTTGTGCGATCGCCACAAGACTTAGAACCCGCCAAGCGCATGATTGAAGCCGCTGGCGCTTCGATTCGCTTAATTGCCAAAATCGAAAGATCGGAGGCAGTAGAAAACTTTGACTCTATTCTGAACGTTGCCGACGCGATTATGATTGCCCGTGGCGATTTAGGGGTGGAAGTGCCAATTCACGAAGTACCCTTAATTCAAAAAGATGTTATTCGCCGTTGCAATCGTGCTGGCAAGCCGGTGATTACAGCCACCCAAATGCTAGAGTCGATGATTAGCGCTCCCGATCCCACCCGCGCCGAAGCAACCGATGTTGCTAACTCGATCTTGGATGGAACAGACGCAGTAATGCTTTCTGGTGAAACAGCTGTCGGACAATATCCCATCGCTGCCGTCGAAATGATGCACAACATCGCCGTGCGGACAGAACAAGCTCTAGATGAGGGTAGCAAACACGCTTGGTGTCATGAAGCAGGCAGTCTGAGCGTTACCGAATCTGTGGCAGAATCCGTCTGTCGTATCGCCTATGAAACTGGCTCACGGGCAATTCTTTGTAACACTACATCAGGAAGTACGGCGAGAATGGTTTCTAAATATCGGCCGACTTCTCCCATTATTGCCCTCACCTCCGACATCACCGCTTACCGCCAGCTAGCACTTTCTTGGGGTGTGGAAGCTTTGCTGATCCCACCAGTCCACAATGCTGAAGAGATGTTTACCAATGTGGTGAACACAGTTGTAGACATGGGTCTAGCGAATAAGGGCGATAAAGTAGTAATTACCTCTGGTGTTCCAATTGGTAAATCAGGAACAACTAGTTTAATCAAAGTGCATTCCATTGGACAGCCAATTTCGGCATAAGGCACTTAGAATAGGGCTGTGGCTCAAGATAGTAAGCAAAATTGGGCAATGATTAAGAAAAATTGCCAGAATCAGAATTGAAGGAAGAGTAAAGAGTGTAAAGAACTGGGGAATAAGTAAATCCTAAATAAACATCACGGAGTATTTTATGTCTAAGAATTTACTGGAACAATTGCGACAAGTGACTGTTGTAGTCGCAGATACAGGGGATATCCAGGCAATTGAAAAGTTTAAGCCCCAAGACGCTACCACCAATCCTTCGCTGATTACTGCTGCGGCACAGATGCCAGAATATCAGGAAATTGTCGATCAAACTTTACTCCAAGCCCAGAAAGATGCTGGAGCCGGAGCCACCCAAGCACAGATAGTTTCTCTAGCTTTTGACCGTTTGGCAGTTGCCTTTGGATTAAAGATTTTGCAAATCATTCCCGGTCGCGTGTCTACGGAAGTGGATGCTCGTTTGTCCTATGATACTGAAGCTACCGTAACTAAGGCACGGGAATTAATTGCTCAGTATAAAGCTGCTGGAATTGGTCGCGATCGCGTTTTAATTAAAATTGCCAGCACTTGGGAAGGCATTCGCGCTGCGGAAATTCTGGAAAAAGAAGGTATTCACTGTAACCTTACCTTGTTATTTGGTCTTCACCAAGCGATCGCCTGTGCTGAAGCTGGCGTTACTCTAATTTCTCCCTTCGTTGGCCGGATTCTTGACTGGTACAAAAAAGATACCGGACGCGATAGCTACCCAGCAGCCGAAGATCCAGGTGTTTTGTCTGTCACCAAAATCTACAACTACTACAAGAAATTTGGCTATAAAACCGAAGTTATGGGAGCTAGTTTCCGTAACGTTGGTGAAATTACTGAACTTGCAGGTAGTGATTTACTGACCATTTCGCCGTCGCTTTTGGCTGAATTACAAGCAACCATTGGAGAACTGCCACGTAAACTTGACCCTGCGAAGGTAGCAAACTTGTCAATCGAAAAGATATCCATTGACAAAGCTAGCTATGACAAGATGCACGCCGCTGACCGCATGGCAACCGACAAACTAGACGAAGGTATTAAAGGTTTCACCAAGGCACTAGAAGACCTTGAGAAACTTTTGGCAGACCGACTCGTTCGCCTAGAAGGAGAGGTAGTGGCAAGCCATTAGGGACTTCCAATTCAAAAACATCTAAAGTAGTGTGCGTTACGGCTTAAGCCGTAACGCACTTCAAATATTATGTCTGGGTAATTAATTATGATTGCCATAGTCATTTCATTAGACTTCTTGCAAAAGTAACTTTTGCAATAGGGGGGAAAAGGTTAAAGGGAAAAGGGAAAAGGGTTTTTATAAGCCGCTTTCCCCTTTTCCCCTTACCCTTTTCCCCACAAATGCCAAGAAATCTGTTCCACACGCCAGTCGTTCATCGAGAAAACTCTGACAAGCAACAACAATGCTTGTCTACATAGGCGTAGTCCATCGTAGACATCGCATCAAAAATTTCTGCTGCGGACATGATATGACTCTTTTAATCCTCGTGGTCATCGAACGGATCGTTCAATTCCTTGCTAGGAGGGCCAAAGGAGGTATAAATCGAAATTCCAGTGATGGCAATCACCACGGCAGCCACAGAAATGCTAAGAACTATTGCGGGTTCCATAATTGAAAGATAGATGATGAGTGCTATTCTTATAGAATATTACAGAAGATTAAAAAAAGCTTTGGCAAGTAATCTTAGGTGAACTATGGCACAAAGGACTAGGTTGGGAGATATCCTGAAACCACTGAACTCTGAGTATGGGAAAGTGGCTCCAGGTTGGGGTACTACCCCTGTAATGGCTGTTTTTATAGGGCTATTTTTCGTGTTTCTGCTGATTATTCTGCAACTTTACAATAAAACACTGTTGGTTCAGGATGTATTTGTCGATTGGCGCAGTTTAGGACGCTAACACATACACGAGCTAGCGAGTTTGGATAACAAGTTAAGTTACACCCGGTTCTTCCGGGTTTTTTTGTGAGTTGCGATTTCCGACTAGACTAACTATATATGTGAGTTTTTGTAGTGGTTTTAGAGTTTACAGGAGACAAAAAATGAATATATTTGGTATCGGTCTGCCGGAAATGGCTGTAATTATGGTAGTGGCGCTGTTAATCTTTGGCCCAAAAAAGCTACCAGAGATCGGTCGGAGTGTGGGCAAAACAATTCGTAGTTTCCAAGAAGCTTCTAAGGAGTTTCAAAACGAGTTTCAAAAAGAAGCAGAACAGTTAGAAGAAGTTGTACAGACGACTGCTGAATTGGAACCTAAGCAAATCCACCCTGCTAAATCTGAGCAGGATACCGCTAGTTCTTCCCAACCTAGCTAGTCTGTCTAAGTTCGTAGTAAAAACTTTAGTCTTTATTTTCTAAGCACTAAAGTGCTTACTACAAACCCTTCATTACTAGTAGGCAACCTAAAAATGTTAGGTGGAGGTTGGGTAAAGGGTAAAGGGAAAAGGGTAAGGGATAAAAAACCTTTACCCTTTTCCCCTGCCCCTTTACCCCGCCAAGTTGCCAAGGCGTACTACTAGAAGAGTGATAAATATCAATTGACTGTAGGCAAAATGACAGAAGCTGTTACGCAACCAGCTTTGGTGATTCCACAACTAATCGTCGGGTTAGGGAATCCAGAAGCTAAGTACGACCAAACACGCCATAATATCGGTTTTGCTGCTTTAGAAACTCTCTCGCGTTCTTGGCGCATTTCCTTAACAGAAAACCGCAAGTTTCAGGGTGAGTATGGCGAGGGTATGGCCCCAGGTGGAGGTAAAATTCGCTTGTTGAAACCGTTAACTTATATGAATCGCTCAGGACAGGCAATACAAGCGGTGACAAGTTGGTATAAATTGCCGCCTGAGTCAGTGTTGGTTATTTATGACGATATGGATTTGCCCTTGGGAAAAACTCGTTTGCGCTTATCTGGTTCGGCTGGGGGACATAACGGCATGAAAAGTGCGATCGCACATCTTAATACCCAAAACTTTCCTCGTTTGCGAATCGGTATTGGTAAACCCAAAGATGCAGCTAATAACGATGATTCTGGTGCTATCTCTCATGTGCTAGGGCGATTTTCCGCTGCCGAAAATCAGCAGATGTCTCTTGTACTTCAGTTCGTAGTTGAGTGTATTGAACTAAGTCTCAAGCAGGGAGTAGAAAAGGCGATGAATGTTTGTAATAGCCGTACCATTAATAATTCTGAGTTTTAAGGCTGGATGAATACTATCCTATCAGCCGATCGAAGAAAGCTAACCGATGTTTAAAGGCGCTTATTTTGGTTGATGGGCAGCGATTTTAGCTTGCTCCATCTAACCAAGATAAAGTCTCTAACGCGCTCTAAGTATAGGAAAAGTAACTTATTTACACTCTAATTAGTGGTGCGGCAGACTTTGCTTAATATTTGTATGAATAATGGCGCAAGCGCTATTGCTTGTTTTCGGTCATAACCTCAAGCAACGCCGATATCACACCAAATAGGTTTATTTAAAACGTCTTGTGCGTCTAGCTGCCACTGCCTTACGTTTGCGTTTTTCTATTGGTGTTTCAAAGTGCCGATGATATTTTACATCAGCTAATATCCCAGCTTTGGAAACCTGGCGTTTAAACCGACGCAAAGCTGAGTCTATTCCTTCGTTCTCTCCTAGAACCACCTGGGTCATTCTTCCCTTTTCCTCATCATTAATAGTTTCCATTCTAATATTACCCTTAACCTTAGTAAAACCCCTCTGAGCTAAAGTCACAATTAAGAGGCTATTTGTCCGGTTGACGCGGGTTATGTGTACTTCTATCTCGTAAAATCGTTACTTAACTAAAAGTTAATCTAAGTGCCCTAATGCACTCAATACAGTTCGGTTAAAGGGGAAAGGGTAAAGGGGAAAGGGGAATAAAAAACCTTTAACCGCAAACCCATTTCCCTTTTCCCCAAACCCTATTTTGAGTTCAAAATGCTTATCCGAACCGTATTGCTAATGCACTCTCAGAAGCAATGGAGAAGATAGGAAAATTATAATACTAAATTTTTCTGGCTTTACTATGAACTAGCGAATAATGTAATCTTAGCTACTAAGGTAGATGAGTCAATCTGACTATATTTACAGATTTTAAAAGTTGATTCTGCCCTCATTTAGTAATTTATATCCAGCGGCTAATGCTGTAAAAGCAACTATGAAATTCCATAAGCTAGTTGGCTGTAAAATAACTCCACCGCTTAAGAAAACTAGTACTATACCAATGCCTAGAAAAATCCATCCTAAGTTACCAGTTTCTCTTTGAAAAAAGATTAATGCAAATACACCTATCATCGTTGCTAAAACTGAAGCTGTAGCCGGCAAGCTACGGTAAAAATATGAATAGTAACCGCTAACAAATATGATGTTTTGACCAAAAAAGTATAATCCTGTGAAAAGTAGAATTAAACCTATAAGTTTGATTAACAATCTACCCATAATATTTTGATGTTTTTAATAGCCCAAGCTAATTTTTATCCGATTATAGTGGGGTTTTTAAATCTTGCCAAATTTTACCTGAGAGGTTTGATTTTTTAAGTAAATATACTGAACAAAAATCCCGACTGTCTGAAAATGCCAGTGCAAGGACTAATTGATTACATCAATTAGTCCTTGCCAGCGTTTGATCGAGGTGCTTTAATAGCGATGTCTGACGACAAGAAGCAGAGCTTCTACGCATTCTGCAAAACAGTCTCACTTACAGAATATGTACAAAACTTGCAGCGATTCCACCTCACTGCTGGTGTTGATAAAATTACAGACTCAAAACATTAAACTCAAAGATATGACAAGCTAGTAGCATATCTTTGATATTAAATTCTCCCCAAAGCTGAATAGGAGCATACATGGAGCCAATTATTGCTATAGTTTTAGCCCTTATAGGTTATGCATTAGGTTCTGCAAAACTGATTAATCAAGGAAATGAAGCCTTAGTCGAACGCTTAGGGCGGTATCATCGAAAACTTAAGCCGGGGCTGAACTTTATTGTTCCCTTGGTCGATCAGATTGTAATGGAAGATACTACACGAGAGCAGTTTTTAGACATCAAACCTCAGAATGTGATCACCCAAGATAATATTTACGTAGAAGTGGACGCTATTGTATACTGGCGGATTCGAGATATCGAGAAAAGCTTTTACGCGATTGAGGATCTGCAAGGGGCACTGACACAGATCACCACAACTACTCTGCGAGAAATCATTGCTCAGAATACCCTAGAGCAGACCAACGTCTCTAGAGCGGAGATGGACTCAGCTATCTTAGACCAGTTGAATAGTATAACGGCAGATTGGGGAGTTGATATTCTCCGGTTAGATATTCAGAGAATTACTCTACCTGAAAGTGTGCGAAAGTCTAGGGAAGAGGAACAAGCCGCTGTCATCAAAAAACGGGCACTGATTACCGAAGCAGAAGGGGAAAAGGAAGCTGCGATTAAAAAAGCAGAAGGAACTATGGCTTCAGTGCAAATCATTTCTCAAGCTCTCCGTTCCAATCCCGACAGTAGGGATATTTTGCGGTATCTTGTGGCTCAAGATTACGTAGATGCTAGCCAAAAACTTGGTGAGAGCAGTAATGCCAAAATTGTCTTTGTAGACCCAGCTAACTCAAGTGAAATGTTTCAGGAGTTGATAGCCCACCCAGAAAATCCAGAAGGTAACGGCAAAAAATACGAAGAACAGTAATACCTAGCAATTACCTTGTGTGGCTTGTCTTGATAGGGCATCGGCGACTAATGAAACATCGCGCATTTCTTGAACATCATGAACTCGGAGGATATCAGCCCCATTAAAAATAGCAGCACAACAAGCTGCTGCCGTTCCCCAAACTCGTGCTTTGGGATCTGGTTGATTTAAAATGCGACCAATAAAACTTTTACGAGATGCTCCTACCAAGATAGGGCAGTTGAGTGGTGCGAGCGATCGCAAACCGCGAAAAATTTCTAAATTTTGCTCATAGTTTTTAGCAAAACCAATACCAGGATCGATAATAATTTTACCCAGATCGATGCCCGCAGTAGTTGCTGCCTCAATTTGCCGAGCCAAAAAACTATAAATCTCACCAAGCAAATCTTGATAATCAGTCTGTTGTTGCATTGTCTGTGGTGTTCCCCGGATGTGCATTAAAATCATCGGCACACCTAAGTTTGCGACTGTTGCCAACATTTCTGAGTCAAAAGTGCCGCCAGAAATATCATTAATAATATCCGCCCCAGCTTCTACAGATGCCTTGGCTACAGCAGCACGGGTTGTATCTACAGAAATTGGGACTGAAATTTTTGGTCTTAGCACCTGTAGTACCGATAGTACCCGATGGAGTTCCTCCACCAGAGTTATTTGCTTTGCCCCTGGTCGAGTTGATTGACCGCCCACATCAATGATGTCAGCACCAGCAGCCACCAGTGCTTGCGCCTGTACTAAAGCGGTAGAGGTAGTGTTAAACTCACCCCCATCACTAAAGCTATCGGGCGTTACATTTAAAATGCCCATCAAATAAGTCCGCTGTCCCCAATTGAAACAGCGTTCTCGAATTATCAAGTTTCTTGGCATAACCCTGTTTTGTCACTCTTGGAAAACAATAATCGAAGCAAGATTGTGAAACTTTCTGCCAAAACGGGATGCTCCCCATAAGAAAGTTAGCACTGCTATGCGCCCTTATCAATCAAAACCTTGATTGATAATCGATCGTTTTTGTCTTCTGGTACTAATAGCTTTCCATCTTTAGTTAGCTTCAGTTGTTGCCCCCGCCACTCTATAGTGTTGCCAATAAAGCCAAAACACCAAATAACAAAGCTTAATAAGTCGCACCCAAGAACGAGCCACAAAAACTTTTTGACTATTGGATCTTTCAAACTGATAGTACCAACAACCCAAGCCATCACCAATCTTGTTATCCAACAGATAGATAATCCTAGCCATCCTAATATTGAACCATTAGTGGTAATCAGCAGCAACAAGCTGGTGACGACACCATAGGTAAAAATTAGTCCTAGATAACCCCAAGGACGAGAAACTCGTTTACCACGCACCCAACGAATCTGCCGTCTGATGGCATCAACGAAGTTGTTGCTTATCTGTACGTGTTCAACTATGTAGTCAGAAAGTACAACTTTGTAACCTGCTTGGACAGGTAGATAGCCTAGTTGGAAATCATCTGCCAGATAATCAGCGATCGCTTCAAATCCACCGATAGCTTCTAGTACTTTTTTCGGAATGACAATGGTGGAACCAAAGGCAAATTTTATCCCATTTTCTTTAATGTTACTGACTAAAACCCCGGCGTGAAATTCAGTAGTAGTACTAATAGCTTCTAATATCGATATCCATCCTTGAGTTACGGTTCGATACATACAGGTAACTACACCCACGTTTTCATCTTGCAACGGCTGGATAACTCTTTGCAAATAGTCACCTCCAACTCGAATATCACTATCAGCAAGGATTAGAATTTCGTATTTAGCTTTGGTTGCGGCATTGGCTAAGTTGCTAATTTTCAGGTTTGTACCGATGACGCGATCGCTTACAATCAGCAAAATATCCAAATCTGAAAAATTGTGGATGATTTTCTCTACAATCTCTATGCAAGGGTCTTGAGAGTTTCGTACTGCAAAGATAATTTGATATTTGGGATAGTTCTGCTGACAAAATGAGGCGAGGTTTTCATAAGCATTACTATCAAGTCCACAAATGGGTTTGAGGATACTAACAGGTGGATGAAACTCTCGATTAACTGCTTGGGGAGCAGCAAAAAAAGTTATTGCTGCATAAATTGCATAGCAATAAAACAAAACAGACGCTATGCACAAAATTAGGAGAAAATAACTAGCGATCGCATGAATATTTGTTAAGAAGGTAGATGCAAACATAGCCATTCATTACCAGGCAATTAGTATTAGCATTTTCTAGATTCACTGCCGATAAGTTTAGGATTTTTGTATGTACGTTTAATGGGATTTGGATGACAAAGTTATTACTGTGAATTATGGAAAATCAAATTTAGGTGATACGTTGGGATAGCAAATGATGGTTAGTAAGTTCAAAGCCGTTACTCAGGAGGGCTTCGCGTACCTGACGACTTAACAATGCAGCCAGTTCTGCTTCCCCTGTGCTTAGTTCTCCATTGGCGTTGGCGAAGCCCGCACTTCGACATGGTTCGACTTCGCTCACCAGTCGCTCAGTGACCACCGCAGGCATCGCTGGATGAGAGTAAATCTCCACCAAGTTTGCCTGAATCTGAGGTATCAATCCAAGTAAATATTCCTCTGTAATGCCTCCAGTTTGCAATAAACCGTAAACTCTTTGGGTAAAGCTAATACCTTGGACCTCTAGCAGTTTCTCACCATAGTGGCGTAGTCTGCCAAATACTCCTGACCAAACTAGTTTTGTCAGTAGATGATTGCGATTAACTCTTAAGTTCATTCTCAGTTCTTCACTGGGAAGACGAATTACTTTAATATCAAATTCTGCTGCCAAATCAACTAAAATACGCAAGACTACTGGATGTATGTGCAAATGCAAATGTCCATCGACATGAGAAAGAGGTAAATTAGTAGAACGGTATTTTTCTAATTGGGCGCGAATTTCTTGGCGCAGTTCTTGATGGGTTTCTTTGACAAATTGATAGCGCAAACCGGCGAAAAATGGACTGTTGGAAAAGTTACCCTGTTTGTCAACTAAATGAGGAATTTGCTCTGGCGGTAAGACAGAACGACCACATACCAACACAAGATGTAGTCCAACAGCCAGGTTTGGATTTGCTTTTGCCAAAGTCACAGCCTCTTTTGCAGCATCAGCACTCACCATCAGGCTGGTACTAGTTAGCACTCCTTCTTTATGTGCTTTGATAATTGCTTGATTAACTCCTTCAGAGAAACCAAAGTCATCACCATTGATGATGGCGAATCGCTGTGCTTGCATAAGTTTTGGATTTTTAAGGTTCCGATAATTGAGCTATTGAATTAGACTGACGCTGAGGTATAAGCCTAAAAGTTGCTAAGGCAGTTTTCGCTAGGTTTGGTATCAGTTGCGGTTGAAGTAATTCTCGATTAAAGACACCAAGCCGTCGAGTATTTTCTTGCAAGCAAGTAGATAACAATAACTCTGGGGTTAAATTATCTATAAAGTTGCTAGCACCGGTAGCTGTGAAACCCTCTTGTTGTTCTTCGTTAGAACCACTAAAGGCTTTAATCTTATCTTGTAATGCTCTGCTGTAATGTACAAGAGCATTAATTCCCCGCGACCAATTACTTTTACCCTCCTGAATTTGCTGGTATGTAACCCAATTCACAAAAAACATGATATGACGAGCTTCTTCATTAAGAACTGCATCGAAGATATCAAATAATGATTCTGGAATGTAGTTGATATGACGACGAGCAAGCCCAAACAAGCCAAAGGCTAAAAAAGAGTCAAGACATTCACCAAAACCAAAGTCAAGGAAGGCGGTTTTAATATTACTAGGAAGTACAGGTTCAGGAGGCGGGGAAATTTGAATATCGTAGCGCTCGATCAGGAATTTAATTAGTTTACCGTGGCGAACTTCTCCCATCCCTTGGAGAGCGATCGCTTCTTTTAATAAAGGGTCGCTAATTGTGGCTGCAAAAGCGTTTACCATCACTCCTGCTTCTTGTTCGGTATTGAGTGCTTCTCTCCAAAAAGGAATGCTTCGCAAGCTTTCGAGAGCAACATTATCCAGATTTGGCCAAGGGAGGCTTTCTGGTTCATACTCCAAGTGACTTTCAAGAAAGCTACGACAAAAAAGCTCTTTGTGTTCTTTGCTTCCTATTTTCATGGCTGAAGAATTTTTAACTTGTTGATAAGTAGTTCAGACAGAATTAATTACACGGTGCGATCGCGATCGCAGTAAATTATTTTTGTGCGTTTACTCATTTGGCTGGGTTATCGTTAATTCCTCCATAAAAATAACCAACAACTAACCAACAACTACTGATTCTGCTTTCGCAGTTGCTTGGGTGCGACGGTCTTTTAAGTAAGAGAAAAATTCCCGCCCTTCGCGCAAGCGACGCACTAACATTTGGGGATCGGCGAGCATTTCACCAACAATTGGAATAATCGCTCTGGGACGAAAGTAAAACTTCCGATACATCCTTTCAACTGCATCCTCAATTTCAGCGCTGGAGAGATTTGGATATTGCAGTGTAGACATTTGAATTCCAGAACTAGCAACTAAAGAAGTGTTGCTAAACCAATTATTTTCTTGTGCTTGACGATAAAGTTCTGTTCCGGGATAGGGAGCAGCGATGGAAACTTGAATTGTATGCGGACTAATTTCACAAGCAAACCGGACTGTTTCTTCAATTGTTTGTGGGGTTTCGTCGGGTAAACCAATAATAAATGTGCCGTGTACGGTAATGCCAAGTTTATGACAATTTTCCATAAACTTTCGCGCTACTTCCAGCTTGATTCCTTTCTTAATTCCATCTAAAATTTGCTGATTTCCAGATTCAAATCCTACCAAAAGTAGGCGTAAGCCATTATCGCGTAGTTTTTTCAGAGTGTCATAATCTAGATTTGCACGGGCGTTACAACTCCAAGTTAGTTTGAGTCGCCGCATGTGTTCGCTAATGGCGATCGCTCGCTGTTTGTCTATAGTAAATGTGTCATCATCAAACATATATTCCCGCACTTTGTCACCGAAGATCGCTTTCGCTTCTTCCATCTCGCGGCCAACAGCTTCGGGGCTTTTTGTGCGGTATAAGTGTCCGCCAATTGTTTGCGGCCAAAGGCAAAAGGTACATTTTGCCGGACAGCCCCGCCCAGTGTAAAAGGAAATGTATGGATGCAATAAGTAGCCAATAAAGTATTTGGTAATATCTAAATCGCGATGATAAATCGGCAATACACTGGGCATCGAATCCCAATCGTGAATCAAGGGACGATCTTGATTATGATGGATATTACCCTGGCGATCGCGGTAGCTTAAACCTGTGATTTCTTCCCAAGATTTACCCTCTGCGATTTCTTTGCAGGTATAGTCGAATTCGTGACGACACACAAAGTCAATGATTGGGTTTTCAACCAACGTCTGTTCTGGTAATACTGCGACGTGCGCTCCAATCAAGCCAATCTTGACATCAGGGTTGTGAGCTTTGATTGTCTTGGCACACTTGACATCATTAGCCAGCGAAGGCGTGCTGGTGTGCATGATAATTAGCTCGTAATCTTGAGCAATTTCGATGACATCTTCTACTGTTTGACCGTGTGGGGGTGCATCAATCAGCTTGCTACCAGGCACAAGGGCTGCGGGTTGCGCCAACCATGTCGGATACCAGAAAGAAGTAATTTCGCGCTTGGCTTGGTATCGGGAACCTGCACCACCATCAAACCCATCGAAGGAAGGAGGACTGAGAAACAAAGTTTTTTTCACAGGTAGATTTCCCTTTGCAGGTTTTAGCTAACACTTTTTTAGGATAAAACCTAAAGGGCAGCTGATGCGATCGCAGTTCTAAATCATTCATTAAATTTTCTATTTCTCTCTCTTTAGCGAAAAATATTTTTTAATCTGAGGTACAAATCTCTGCGTACCTCTGCGCTTTACTTTGCGTCCCTCTGCGTTACAAAATATTATTTGTACCTCACTTAACTGGGAATCGCTATAACCAAGCTTTTGTTGATTTGGAATGATTGTTTTATTTTTGCCGTGTTGTACTAGATTGGTCAGCGAATGCTTTGAATTCGACAGCATCATGACTACAGAACAGGCGTATATCTTGATTGCGATCGCTTGATAATGCGCGTAGCCGGTCTTGATTGAGCAATCGAGCTTTGCGATCCACTTCCATCATCCATTGGTAGGCGCGTAAACCTGGCGTGCAGCTTTTTTTGGCTGAGTCCATCTCGTGCCGATAAAAGTAGGCATCACCTGCGTGCAAAAGCCAACCCTCTGGTGTATCAATGGCGATACCAGCATGACCTCGTGTGTGACCGACAAGGGGAATGAGGAGAATTTCTGGCGGTAGCCCGTCGAGGTTACGCACTGCTTCAAAGCCGAACCAAGGTTCGCCTCCGGCTGAATAATACTTCCAGTGCTTAACCTCATCCCACTGTTGTGGACGAAAGCGCCTTTTGGCAATGAATCCGCGCCGATCCTGGGCGTTTTCCATCTCAGTTTGCATTACATGTACGGTTGCTTCTGGAAAATCTTCTAGACCACCGGCATGATCGAAATCGAGGTGGGTAAGCACAATATGACGCACATCTCGCGCGGAAAATCCCAACTTTTCAATTTGATCCACTGCTGTGTATTTTTTATCAAACTGGATGCCATTGAAATGAATGAAAAACGGGCTGAGGCGGGAGTAAGGCGAGTTGATATCGCGCAGTCCGAAGCCAGTATCAATTAGAACAAGTCCCTGCTCTGTCTCGATCAGCAGACAGTGGCAGACGAGATGAGCTCTCGGGCCGCGACTGAAGCCATCGAAGAGGGCCCCGCCAATCGGGCACATACAGCCACAATTGAGATGATGAATTTGCATAAATCCTCCGTTACGACTTTGACGGTCAAAATAAGTAGTGATGCACATCTGTGCCTTGGTGTCAACTTAGCGTGAAACCCTTGAAAACCACTCACTTACCATGACTATCCTCGTTACCCCACCCTAACCCTCTTTCTGGGGCAGGTTTTTTTGATTAGACAAATTTTTGGGATTTTAAAACCAAAACCATTGTCTGAGAACTTAAAACTACGTTCAATAATTGAGAACATTCTCAACTATTTATCGAAAGCCTAAAAGCCTGCCCTTGAAAGACCCTAACCCTCCCCTTGTAAAGGGGAGGGAACAAGATTTCTCTCGTTCCCAGTCTCCGACTGGGAATGCCGTCCTAGAGGCTCCGCCTCCCTTGCTGGCGGCTCTGCCGCCAAGAGCAACATTTCCAGCCTAGAGGCTGGAAACGAGATTTGAAAAGGCTTTTAGCTGAAGTTGACACCAATGACAGTTGTACGCCCCTACAGATGTACAAATAATTTGGGATAATTTCTTTTTTCCAAGTCCGTTAGCCCAGGCGATCGCACCCTGCTTAAAATGAGTCTTGATTGGGTACAAATTAGTTGTTGCCCGATCCTGGCTCACTGAGTTTGCGGTGCAGTTCAGCATTGACGGTATCAGGTAAGACCTTGCTCACAGTTCCCTGAAGCTTCGTTTTCAGCGAACCAGCGATGATGTCATCTTTGCCTGCCATCAAAGCTTCAAAACCCTGCTTGGCCACCTCAGCTGGATCGTCCTTTTGATCCGTGCCCACTTTTGTGTCGTCCATACCCGCGCGGTGGAAGAAGTTGGTATCGGTGGGCCCCGGCATCAGGGCGGTGACGGTAACGCCCGTGTCCTTCAATTCGTTGCGTAACCCTTCTGAAAAGGAATGCACAAAAGCTTTGGAGGCGGCGTAGACTGTCTCGAACGGGCCGGGCATCAAAGCGGCAATCGACGACGTGAAAAGGATTCGACCCTTGCCAAGCTCAACCATATCCTTTACCACCCGTTTAGCAAGATGTACAGAGGACACGACATTTAGATCGATCAGATTGAGTTCGTCCTTTAAATCGGTTTCACGGGCGAAATCACCCCCGACTCCAACACCTGCGTTGATGGCGATCGCATCCACTGGTCGCCCAGTTGCCTTAATCTGGTTGTAGAGTGTCTCAACTCCGTCATAGTTAGCGAGATCGGCCTGCACCGTCTCAACTTTAGCACCCAGTTCCTCGAAGGCAATAGCCGCTTCGTCAATGCTCGATCCGGTGGCTGTAACTAGAAGATCGAAGCCGTTTTGAGCAAACTGTTTTGCGAGTTCATAACCGATGCCGTTAGAGGCACCTGTCACGACAGCCAAGGGTCGGGTCACTGAACTGTTCATAACCATTAAAAATTCCTATGTAACTGCTCCACACTCGCTTGCTATGGTTTTATTGCTACCAAATAATTGCATAGACTGTGGGCTTTCAACCCTTACAATCTTAGGTAGGTAGCAGTGCGATCGCGTCTTTCCCAGGAAGTATCGCGAGTGTATCTTCAAGGTTACTTTTTTACAGTTCTGTATATACCTCTAACAGACTTTCAGGCTCTCAAAACTTATTTTAATAGTTACCTTAGCTACGAACTTTCGTAACGATTTTCTGGGAATAAAACGAAGCCGATTCTTCATTTTTGGCACAATCTTGGGCAAACTTAATCAAATGGTGTCCAACAAGTCCAACGTGAACTAAGTTTTCAATATTACCTGCTTTTAGTGCTGGCTTGGCCATTTTCCAGAAAGTCTGACGATAGTTACTAAATAAGCCTATCCGCACCAAAATATTAGTTAAATAAGTTAAACCCTTGCGAATATTAGCCGCAGAAGTTCGAGAGGGGCTGTTAGGTACTTCGATGCGATTTGGATAGGTGTGTTCCATATTGTAGGCAAATCGCTGATATAAAAATTCTGGCTCATAAGCAGTTGTAATGCAGCGCCGCCACATCTCAACAACTTGCTCGTAGGGCATCAAAAATTCAACATTTGATTCCCGGTTTTCATCATAGACAAGTCGCCCTTCTGCTTCTAATCTCCGCCATAATGGAGTTCTCGGTAATGCATGAAGCAGGTTAATTGTCAACATGGGAATTTGCGATGCCCGAATAAATTCGAGAATTCGGTCTGCTGTTTCTGGTGTATCTGTATCTAACCCAATAATGATTCCCGAAACTACTTCCATACCATAACTATTTAAAACCTGAATCGCTTTTAAGATTGGCATACTCAGATTTTGGTCTTTGGAAATCGCATGGAGGGCATTTGGTTCTGGTGTTTCGATCCCGCAAAAGATTGTACAGAAATAAGCTTCGCGCATCATTTCCAGCAGTTTGGGACTTTGAGCGAGGTTAAGGGTTGCTTCACAGGCAAATTGGATGGGATAGCCATTGCGTTTTTGCCAGTCAATCAGATGAGGAAGTAACTTCATGGCGGCGCGGCGATCGCCAACAAAGTTATCATCGACAAAATACACTGCTCCCAAATTCCCAGATTGTCGCATTGCATCTAACTCCGCGACTACTTGCTCTGGCGTTTTCATCCGGGGATTGTTGCCATAGAGTTCGGGAATATCGCAAAACTCGCAGCGATAAGGGCAACCACTAGAAAATTGCACATTTGCCAAGAAATAATCATTGATATTCAGCAAATGATAAGCTGGGGTGGGAAACTCTGTTAAGGGTAAACGTTCCTTGGTTTCAAAGCGAATTTGTTGTTGCGGACGTTGAGAGTTTTGGTCTAGATATTCGATCATGTGATCGCTAGCATCTCCCAACTCACCCAAGTGTAAAATGTCAAAATCAGGATAATATTCTGGACACCCAGATACCGAAGGGCCGCCCACAACGGTAATTTTCCCGGCTCGATGGGCAAGTTCGTTAATTTGATTAATCTGTGGTTTTTGGATATGCATTCCACTCACAATCACCACATCAGCCCATTGGTAATCAGCCCTTGTTGCTGATTTGACATTCTCATCAATAAACCGCACTTCCCATTCTTTAGGTAAGTAGGCAGCCACAATTAAAATACCTTGGGGTGGCATAAAAGCCCGAACACTACCCATCAGTGGGTAAGCATGATGAAAAGTACCAAAGGAACGGCTGTACTTAGGAAAAATACACAGAATGCGTCGATGGTGCGAAGGAACGTAGCGGGTTCCTTGAGTGACAGAAGCGGTTTGAGAATTGCCGGCTACATTAATTTGATTCTCTAAAGACTTTAAATTCACAGTCATTGCAAATTTCACCCTGAAAAACTGAGCAGGTAATTTGACAGTTTCTTGACATAATTAGCTGTAATTCCAACTAGCTTACCAAAGAAAGGCAGAAGGCAGAAGGAATTATAAATGTATTTTTGCTCAAAACAAAGTCCTAAAGATTATAAATCGTCCAATGTTGCCTTCTGCCTGATTCATCGTCATATTTGAAAGGGTATTTAACTGGTAAAATATAAAATCTACCCTCGCAATGCAAATTTGATTGGTTGGCAAACAACTATTATGGAAATCGCGCATGGGACATAAAAAGAGAGATTTTCATTTTTTGTTGTGTCCAACTGGGTATAGGCATCTGTCATGAATTTGATTTACTTTCTTTTGCGTTCTTCGTGGGGGATGGTGGCGATCGCGATCGCTACCGGATTTTTGAGTGGCGGTAGTAGTGCTGGCTTGATTGCCTTAATTAGCCATGCTGCAAGTAGCGGTAATGCTTCCCGCCTCACATCGATAATCTGGGGTTTTGCGGGGCTGGCTATAGTTGCACTAATTACCAGTATCGTTTCTCAAGTGATGCTGATTCGCCTTTCTCAGAATGCAGTCTTGCAATTACGGATGCGTTTAAGTCGTCAGATTCTCGCTTCCGAGTTGAGTCATCTAGAACGCTTAGGGAATCCTCGATTATTGGCTACTTTAACAGAAGATATTCAGGCGGTGGCTAATGCTGTTTATCAGATGCCTTTTATCTTTATTAATTTAGCGATCGTCCTGGGTTGTATAACATATATAACCTGGCTCTCTTGGTTAGTATTGTTGATGGTTTGTGGGATTTCAGTAGTTGCGATCGCTAGTTGTCAATGGCTACTCAACAGAGGCGGTAAATTACTTACTTTAGCTCGTGAAGATGAAGATCGGTTGTTTAAAGATTTTCGCACCATTACCGAAGGAGTCAAGGAACTTAAACTAAATTACAAGCGACGTGAAGACTTTTTAGAAGAAAAATTACAATCAACTGCTAACGATTTTCGCAATCACAACGTTAACGGTCTAAGCCTTTTTGCCATAACTTCAAGTTGGGGTCAACTCATATTCTTTTTTGCTCTCGGTTTTGTATTATTCGTGTTGCCTAATCTGCTTACTATCAATCCCGAAACTCTCTCTGGCTACATTTTGACCTTCACTTACTTGGTGTTACCAATGGATAACATCATTAGTAAACTTCCTCTATTAAGCAAAGCTAGCATTGCTTTACAAAAAATCGAATCGCTGGGTTTATCTCTAGCTAGTCGAACTGAAATATCCACTGTTCCACCTGCTCTGAAATCTGACTGGCAGAGGTTAAAAATTCAAGGTGTCACCCACACTTACTACACAGAGCAAGAAGACAATAGCTTTATTTTTGGCCCCGTCGATCTAACACTTTATCCTCAAGAATTAGTCTTTATTGTTGGCGGTAATGGTAGCGGTAAATCTACATTAGCTAAATTAATTACTGGGCTTTATATCCCAGAAAACGGCGAAATCTGGTTTGATGATGAGTTAATTAGCGAAGAGAATCGAGAATGGTATCGCCAGCATTTTTCCGTGGTGTTTTCCGACTTTTATTTATTTGAAGAACTTTTAGGATTAAAAAATTCTTACTTGGATGCTCAAGCCAGAAAATATTTACAAAAACTGCAACTAGACCATAAGGTGAAAGTTGAGAATGGACAACTTTCTACCACTGCTCTTTCTCAAGGACAACGAAAACGGCTAGCTTTACTCACAGCCTACTTGGAAGATCGACCAATTTATCTGTTTGATGAGTGGGCAGCCGATCAAGATCCAGTATTCAAAGAAATATTCTACACTCAACTTCTCCCAGAAATGCGATCGCGGGGCAAAACAGTACTGGTAATTAGCCATGACGATCGCTATTTTCATTTAGCAGACCGAATTATCAAACTTGACTATGGCAAAATAGAGTACGATAAAACTTAATCTGGCAAAACAATTCATAATTATTAAAAGAATATTTGGAGTTTGACTAAATAAAACTAATGTCTGAACAAAAGCCCATAAATCCTTGGAACTACAAACCTTGGTGGTGTCAACCCTGGTCTATAGTTCTCACAGGTGTAACACTGATTGGTGGTAGCTGGTTACTATTTAAAACTATCTGGCTAACAGTTCTCGTTTCCATCCCAATAGGAACGTGGATGGCATTTTTTGTGTTGTTTTGGCCACAACTAATGATTCGCAGTGGAATTTTAGAGTCGTATAAAGAGTAGTTTGAGCTTAATGTAATGCGGGAAATTAGTCTAGGTAGAGAAAATTATTCCACCGCGTTCGAGAATTTAGCATCTTAGATCGTGTCCAGCTAATTATATCAAGTTCGGGTGATTAAGTAGGTAGGCGTAAATATTTTTCATTGGGATAAGGCAGTCTTGCTGGAGGCTCAGTTGGCAGGAGGGAAGAGGATTTTAGCCTCGTTCATTTTTGTTAATATAGTTTGGTTTTATTTTACCGACCTACTTACTTGTAATAAAATCTATTAATGTAGCGACTGTCTTAAAAGTCAAGCAATTGATTTGTTTGTGAAAATTTATGAAAGCGATGCCTACGATGGTCACTGAGCCAAGTCGAAGTGTGGGCTACGCCTACGCACCTGTGTACTCGATCGCGGTGCGATAAAGTTTGGAGTACCTCAAAACGACTTTTAAGTACCTCAAAACGACTTTGGAGTACCTCAAAACGACTTTGAAGTACCTCGAAACGACTTTGGAGTACCTCAAAACGACTTTGAAGTACCTCGAAACGACTTTGGAGTACCTCGAAACGACTTTGGAGTACCTCGAAACGACTTTGGAGTACCTCGAAACGACTTTGGAGTACCTCGAAACGACTTTGGAGTACCTCAAAACGACTTCGAGGTATCTGTTGCTTATATAGCAGTCCTAAATCATTCGTGACAATTTAAGATCGTTTTAATCCCCTGCCTTGGTCTACCGTGTATATACAAATCCTTCTGACCCCCTTAATCCCCCCGATGTATTGGGGGGAAACAGGAATCTAGTTCCCTCCCCAATATATCGGCTACGGTGTATACATAAGTCGAATTACCCCCCTTAATCCCCCCTTATCAAGGGGGGAAATAAGAAATCTTGTTCCCTCACCAATACATACGGGGAGGGTTAGGGTGGGGTAAAACCGTGTATTTCTCAGCTATTTCAGACTTGTGTATACACCGTAGCTGCCCTTGGTAAGGAGGGACGGTCTACCACTTCTTCTAAAATACGTATCATATTTGCGTAAGCGTGCAGAGATGAGCAAAACTGTGCTGCAAAGTTAAGCGTAGGCGTAGCCCATCGTAGACATCGCTTAAGCAAATTATGAGAAGAAGTTCTCCTAATCCGTTTCTAATCCTCGGAACTCACGTAGATATAAACAAATTAATGGTATCAAAAACATTAATTCATGATAAAGAACTTTAACAACATAATAAGTTTTGATAATTTTTTGCGAATATTGATATTTTTTAAGATTTCTTTGGGCAAAAGACCTTGTAAGTATCTAGATACTTAAGGAATTTGCACAGGGAAAGTTAGGGTGACATGAACAACAGAGCAAACCAAAGGCATGAAGAACATCATGTAATAAAATATTTCTGTATATTCAACCGAATGTTGATTTTTGTTGCAGAGATATTTATGTTACCCAGCTTTGTAGCTGGAGAGGTAGTACTGCGGTTGTTTCAAAATTTACAATGTCTTAGACTTTCCTGGCTAAGGCGTAGACACTCATCTGTGAAAACCCAACCTGTTCCTCTACCTGACAATGAAGCACAAAGGCTCAAAGCGCTGGCAGACTACAATATTCTAGATACCCTACCCGAACAAGCATTTGATGACCTAACTGCGATCGCTGCCTACATTTGTAAGACTCCAATTGCTTTAATTAGCTTAGTTGATAGCGATCGCCAATGGTTTAAATCTAAGCTTGGACTAGAAAGCAGCGAAATAGCCAGAGATGGGTCTTTTTGTTCCTATGCCATTCTACAACCAGAGGAAATATTAGTGGTTCCTAACGCCCTTAAAGACGATCGCTTTAATAACAATCCCTTAGTCAAAGGTAATCCCAAAATTCGTTTTTATGCTGGTGTTCCTTTAATTACGCCTGATGGTTTTCCAATTGGGACGTTGTGTGTTCTAGATACCATTCCTCATCACTTAAGTTATCAGCAGTTAGATGCACTGCGCCGTCTAAGTCGTCAAGCGATATCGCTCAAATAGAACTCATTCAGGAAGTTCGCTACCGCAAACAAGCAGAGATCGAAGGAAGACAGTTATCGCTGACAGATGAACTAACAGGTTTGCATAACCGACGTGCATTCTTGCTGATGGCTGCACAGCAGTTGAAAATTGCTCACCGCATGAAAGTGTTTTGCTGGGTTATCTTCATTGATTTAGATGGACTAAAACAGGTTAACGACACCCTTGGTCATGACATGGGAGATGCCTTGATTATTGATGCTGGTCGATTACTTAAGCAAAGTTTTCGGAACTCAGATATTGTTGCCCGTTTGGGTGGGGATGAGTTCATTGTTTTCATCTCAAGCTACTTTAAGGACGCTGATACTATCCAAGCGCGTCTACAAACAAATATCGCTAACTTTAATCAACAGCAAAACCGTAGCTATAAACTTTCGATGAGTATCGGCATAGAGCGTTACTCACCAGAGAGCAATATGTCACTAGAACAACTAATCGCCAGGTCTGACAAATTAATGTATGCTCAAAAGCGTCTCAAGCGGCAATCTCTTACATAAAATATCCCATTACATAACAGTCTTTAACTACGAATTACGAACTTGTACTGAGCTTGTCCTGAGCGTAGTCGTTGGCGCAGCCTCTCGTAGAGAAGGGCGTAGCCGAAGTATTACGAATTATTTTAATTTACCACCTGGCTCCCATGACTGCGGGGATCGTCTTGATTCGCCGTTGGTGCTACTGGAGCTGAAAATTTGGAAACTTTGCCGCTAGCTTGAGCATAAGGCAGAGAAGAACCAGTAACCAAAGCTTCTAAATTACTAGCCATAATCGTCCGGGGTTGATCGCCGATGGCTTGGGCTATGGTTTCTCCTTGCTGACTCAAAAATACAAAATGGGGAATTCCATCCACCCGATATCTCAGCATTTCCGGCAGCCACTTAGTATTATCTACATTCAGCATGACAAAATTCATCTTGTCAGCATACTCTGTTTCTAGTTGAGTGATATCTGGTGCCATTTTTTGGCAGACAGTACACCAATCAGCATAAAACTCGACTAAAGATGGTTTGCCATTGCTGATTGCTACTTCTAAAGGTGTGGAAGTCTCGCTTAACTTAGCTAGAGTTGCCGAGGTTGTTTCAGTTCGCAATCCTAAGACCAGAGAAACGCTAAGTGCGATCGCTACCATTACAATTAAGAAGTTTCTCAGACGTTTCCCGAATGTAGATTCCGGTTTTTCGGGAGAATTAACAGGTGCAGTACTCATAACAGCAGAATTATTAAAACTTCTTAAGCAATTTCTTCTTTAGTTTAGCTGACTCTAGGCATTCTCCTAAAAAACAAGGCAGGAGGCAGGAGGCAGGAGGCAGGAGGCAGAAGAGAAGAGGATTTGACTTGTTTGTTCCATCCATAATAGAAGCGATCGCGTCCGTAAACAGCTTTAATCTCGCCAGCATTGGAAGGTTGAACTGTAAATTGGGCATGGGAAGAAGCAAAGGGGCAGAGGGTAAAAACTTACTGCAACTTTCTCCTCTACTCCCCTGCTCCCCTGCTCCCCTGCTCCCCTGCCCCATTCGCTATTTACTTCACTTACAAAATTGCTCCAGTTTCCTTCAAATAAACCCGTGTAAATGGTTCATCTTCACCCAAAGTATAATCTTCAATTAACCCTTTGCGACGAATAGAAATATCGTTGCCTTTTTTAATCACCACAGTCGAACCATCAAAAACATCTCGCGCCAAAATCATCTCAGTTTCGGTGGGATTATCCAAAACTACGATATTACTATTTTGGTAAAATATGCCCTGTTCTTCGAGGATTTCTTCAGAATACTCGGCAATTAGCAAATCAAGTTTGGGATGACGTAGCAAAGTTTGAACATTACTGTTGTAATCTTTGCTTAATACTTTTTTCGAGCGATTCACAAAAACGGCATCACGACAAACAGCACCTATTGTCCAGTTGGGATTTTGCAAAAGGATATGGTCAATCGTTGCTTGCAGTTCTTCAACTGAGATTTTGTTAAAGGTCATAATTGGTATCCTGGCATCCGTACCCGACTCAAAAAAGGTTTCTAAAATATGAGAAGGTACATCAACACTTTCACCAACAGAAGGTTTAAGATGCATTAAAACACCTGGTGCAGCATTGATTTCCAAGATAGCAAAGTTACTGGATTTCCAAGATTCTGCAAGACTTTTGGTAATCACATCAATTCCCAGACAAGTCAGTTGGAAATGTTGGGCAATATCTTGCGCCAAGATAATATTGTCAGCATGAACTGTTGAGGTTGCATCAATGCTCATACCTCCAGCTGAAAGATTGGCAACTTTACGCAGGTAAACAGTGCGTCCTTTCTCAATCACGCTGTCTAATGATAAACGCTGTTCCTCTAGGTAGAGTTCCATCGCTTCATCGATCTGAATTTTACTCATCGGCGAGGTTGGCGTGTCTAAACGTGCAGGTTTGCGGTTCTCTTCGCGAATTAACTCTGCAAGCGTTAAATACCCATCACCCACAACTGATGCGGGACGGCGTTCTGTGGCGGCGACGAATCGACCATTGACACACAACATCCGAAAATCCGATCCTGAGATGCTTTTCTCAACAATTATTCGGGTTTGCTGATTTTCGGGAATCGCTGCCAGTGACCGATTATAAGCAGATATCAGTTCTTTTGAGTCTTGCACATCAGCCGTAACGCCAATTCCTTTGTGACCTATCACTGGCTTAACTGCCACTGGGTAGCCAATTTCTCTTGCTGCTGCCAAGGCTTCTTTCTCGGTAAAGACAATGCTACCTTCAGGCACTGGGAAACCCAAGGTTTTCAAAAATGCCTTACAATCATCTTTGCGGGTAGTAAACTCGGAATCTAGATGGCTATCACAGTTAAATGTTGTTGCTACCCCCCGGACGTGTTTTTTTCCTAAACCGTATTGCATCAATCCTTCTTCCCATAAATAAAAGGCGGGAATACCTTTTTCATAAGCTGTTCGCAATAGGGCATAAACCGTGGGGCCTCCGTAGACAGATGCGCGAAATCTATCTTGCAGTCTTACCAGTTGTTCATCAAAGGCAAAGTCTTCGTCTTGGGTAATGGCTTCAAACCAGTCCCAAACAAAGTAAATTACCTCTCTAGTTGTGCGTTCGTGTAGTGATTGGATGCTAATCCGGGTGAGATTTGGATATGGCTTCACACTCCAGCGGTTAAGGTGTAAATCCATGTCCAATTTTCCGGCTTCGGAGACAACTTGGGCAAAGAGATGGGCATAAGATTCGTAGGTCTGATCGCGAAGATTTGGATAGCGATCGCCAATGCTGGCAATATAATCTTCAATGGGTAAAGGCTCTCTAGAGTCAATTAGAGCAAAATCAAATGCTAGCGCCCCTACATTTAAATAAGGGTTGGGGCCAAGGTAATGCTTGAAGTTGAAAATATCGAATACATCCGTTCTTCTAGCATTAATGCGGACTAATTCACTGCTTTTTTGTAGAACCATTGATTACGAACCTTCGGCTAAACACCCTGAATTTTTAATGCTGAGTTGTAGTTACTCAGACTTATTGATTGTAAATTGACTCAGGTTAATTTTGGAGAGTAATGGCTTTGCCACTGAGCTAATCAGAACCCACGTTAACTTTATTACTAAGCATTTTTAACTATCTTAAGGCATAATTAAATCTTCAATCTTCTGTCAGGAACCAAGAACAGTCAATTCATCCTCATGAATAATTGAAGATATAACCTTTGAAAGGTACAACACTCATCTAAAAATTGTATAAATAGATGTAGGGCATTAAAAAGACAGTATAAAAAGACAGCAAAGTATGAATAGCACACAAGCTGCTCTAAGAGATGAAATTCGAGAACTGGCTGACGAAGCTTTTCACCAAAAGCTGATCTCTGGACATGGAGATGGCCCAGACATGAATGAATATCAAATTGTCTACCAAGGCAAACCCAGGCATCTCCCACTCGAACAAGCACGTTTTTTCTTAACTAACTTGCTTTACAAAAGTCAAGTTCATTAGGACTTGCCATCAGACATCTATTTGCATCCAGCTAGGGTCAATACCAATTACTTACATCGCCCGATAAATCTCCAATCGACCATTAGCAATATAGCCAAAAATGCCTCTAGAAAATACTTCTAGAGGCAGTTGATGTTGTAGATTTTATTTAGCAACTGGAAAATTAATAATTTTTCAGAAGAGTACTTTGGTCTAATTGCGATGTCTAACGACAAGCCGCTTCTGTACGAACGCGAACAGCGTGTCGCAGATAGACGCTTTGCATAGCAAGATCCCCGTATGGGTATGCGTCTACGCAAATGTTAACCCTACTTTTATCAAGTAATCTATCAAAGGGATGATTTGATACATTGAATTGTCATGTTTTAGTGAAATTTATTAACTCAAATCCCAGGGGGCATCATGGTTGAAAGTAATATCAAAAAGCAGTTAGTAATTATTGGGGGAGCCGAAGATAAAGAGGGTGATTCCGTAATTTTGCGGGACTTTGTAAGACGCGCTGGAGGCACAAAGGCATATATTGTAATTCTGACAGCAGCCACAGAACTACCAAGAGAAGTGGGAGAAAATTACATCAGAGTGTTTGAGCGCCTGGGAGCCGAAACTGTTCGCATTATTGATACAGAAACCCGTGAAGATGCAGCTTCATCTACCGCATTGGAAGCTATTAGTAAAGCAACTGGGGTGTTTTTTACAGGGGGAGACCAAGCTCGTATTACCAGCATTCTCAAAGATACCGAAATCGATACGGCTATTCACCAACGCTTTTCTGAAGGCGCAGTTATTGCAGGCACAAGCGCCGGAGCTGCTGTAATGCCAGACGTAATGATTGTGGAAGGCGACTCAGAAACACATCCTCGGATTGAAACTGTCGAAATGGGCCCAGGTATGGGATTTTTACCAGGGGTAGTAATTGACCAGCATTTTTCCCAACGAGGACGCTTGGGACGTTTAATATCAGCTTTGATACTACAGCCTGCTGTCTTGGGATTTGGGATTGATGAAAATACCGCTATGGTAGTGGTAGATAACCAAGTTGAAGTAATTGGTGAAGGTGCGGTTACGATTGTTGATGAATCAGAAGCTACATATAACAATATGGGCGAAATTTTGAAGGATGAGTCTTTGGCGATTTGTGGAGCAAAGCTTCATATTTTGCCACATGGCTTCAAATTTGATCTGAAAACTCGTCAGCCTATCCTAAATAATGGCTCTGTGCCAAATGGCTCTCAACCACTTGCTTCAATTAACACTTAACTTTTAGCAAGTGTATTTAAACTGAAAGTTTTATTGAACAGAATTCAAGAGTCAGAATTCTGAATTCTGCATTCTTCTTCAATTGATTGCTGTAATATCCCCTGTCTGAACCTGTGGTAGGCAGGGGATATCAAAGCGGTTCAAAACCTGAGTTTAAGCGAAATAAATAGGAGTTACGCACTCAGATCCCCCAACCCCCTTAAAAAGACGTGAGTTCGACGAGTGCTATTTTGACCTCTCCCCCAGCCCCTCTCCTACAAGGAGAGGGGAGCAAAAACCCTCCTTACTCGTTCTCCTCCTTCTCCTTTAAGGAGAGGAAGGCTGGGAGGGAGAGGTTTGTCGAACTTACGTTAAAAAGGGGGCTTTAGACTTCCCGCCCTTTTTAAGGGGGGTTAGGGGGGATCGGGGTTTCAGGCTTCAGTGCGTAAGTCCTAATAAAGTCTGCGTAGTAGTTAGGTTTTTAACAATCTGGTATAGCAAAGAGTGATATTTAACTAAGGTAGAAAGAATATCAAGGCGATTTCGTTAAATTATAAAAACTGTCAGAACGAATCTGACTACCATTTCGCCAAACTTCAACTCTTTGTGGAGTGACTAAATAATAAAAACTACCATTATCTGCTCGATATCTGTCTTTACCAATATTTAAAGCTAATATCTTTATAGGCTTGCTTGGGGATTGCTTCAATTGCCCAATATAAAATAATTGACCATTTTCTTTACAGACTTTTACACGATAGCTTGCAGTTTCACCTTCAATAAGACTAATTCCATTACATTTCGTATCAGTGCTTACAGGTGCAAAATCTATAGGAATTGGCTGCTGTAAGGGTGAAACTTGATTTGCTACTGGGGGTGGCGAAACTGGATGGTTCTGGTTATCCACTGGCTGAACTTTAGAACCAAAGCCAACACTTGCAGTTACGGATGTCAACAAACGAAGGGGGTCAACTGCTATTCGACCATTTGGATGAACTTCAAAGTGCAGATGAGGTGCTGTACTATTGCCTGTAGATCCCATCTCAGCAATCATTTGACCTTGAATAACCTGTTGACCCTTGCTCACCAACAAACGGCGATTGTGGCCGTAAACAGTAGTGCTGCCATCGAGATGTTTAATAGTTATGGCATTTCCTAATCCCCAATTATCCCAACCTGCTTTAACAACTGTACCGGATGCCGCAGCAACAACAGGAGTTCCAGATTCCCCTGCAATATCAATGCCTTCGTGTTGATATTTGCGGAAGCCTTGAGAAATAAACCCTTTAGTTGGCCAGATTAAGTTAGCAGTAGGGATAGGAGTTTGCCCAATTGGGGAATCGCCTGCCAATTGTGTTAAGGCAGATGTAGATGTAGTTAATACAGCGCTTAAGGATATTAACCCAACTAGTCCATAAGTACGATATCGATAAATTATAGCTTTTTTCATAAGTTGTAAGTCTATTAGAACAATAATTCAGACACTTTCTGATTATTTGTTGTTTCAAGCTTACTCGGAAAATATCAGGAAATCTTTAAGATTTTACGCAAAAAGAAAAGCACATCAACTGGTGAGGTTGTCCTTTGTCAATTGTCCTTTGTCCTTGGTAAACACAAATGACAAAGGACTAATGACTAATGACTAATGACTAATGACTAATGACTTTTAGCTTGTTTGATTTTGAATTCACCAACGAGGTCTGGATTTTATATTATGTATACAGTAAAAAACGGGTGAGTTAAACTTGCCTAACCCACCCGATAAAACTAAACATTAGAGAAATATTAGAGAAATTAGCCATTAAAAACGCGACTGCGCCATTTATTCAACCGGGCTTCCCCAATTGTCGCAGATCGTCGAGCATCAGCAATTTGCTCTTGCAAAGCTGCAATCTGTTTTTCTTGGGCGTCAGCTTGCTGTTGCAAAGATGTATATTCTCCTGTGCTAGTGGGCAAACTAGAAGACTGCCAACTACTACTAAATTTTGTTGTGCCGATGCTGGCAAATGGTCTTAAGTCTGCTAATTGTTGTTGCAAAGTTGCAATCTGGCTTTCTTGCTCTTTAATCTTTTGCCGCAAGCTTTCCTCGGCTGCTGTAGGAGCTGCAATAAATGTATTAACTGGAGCAGCAGTTTCTGGCTTGGGCTTGAATATTTCAGCCAGCAATGCACTAATATCCGTGAGTTTCTGTCTACCGTAGGGAGCGTTGGTAATTAGCGATCGCACCAGTTGAGGTTCATTATTCGATGCTAGATTCTTGTCACTGCTAGAATTGCTCCGAAGCAATTGTAACATATTGGTAAATTCCAATATCTTTTTGCCCGTTTGAGTTTTATAACCCCGGTAATATGGCACTATGTTCTCGCCAAAGGCCTCTAGATACTCGTCGCTATCAAGATAAGAATCAATGTCCGCTTCAAAACCTTTCTCATCTAAAATGTTGCTGTGATATTTAGTTTCAGAGTAGTCATCGGGAGCGCGGCCGAGTAGGTGTTTGAAGTTAAGTTCAATTGCTCGGTAGCGGTAAACGTTATCAAAAAATCTAGAGCGATATAATTCTGATTTGGCAACTTGACGCACAAACTCACGCACATCAATTATGCCTTGCTTGAGTTGGGATTCTGGAACTACGAGCCGCTCACTTTCCATGATGTAAGCATTACCCAACACTTGCCGATAAACTGCTCGAATTACAATTTCAATGTCATCAACTGAAGCAGTATTCCACAGTTCTATAGGTTCTGTTTGGGGAAATGCTTGATATTGGCGTCGTCTGGTTGCTTCGTCTAAGAAGGTCTGCATAGTTGGGTTATTGTGGGTAAAAGGAACTAATTTGTCAAGTAAAATAAAATTTCTGCAGCAGCGTGGGAATACTAAAATGCAAAGGCATAACAGTTCATAATTAAGATTTACTAATTACTAGACATCTTGCAAAAGTAACTTTTGCCTTGATGTTGGGGAAAAGTTAAAGGTTAAAGAGTAAGATAAAATTCCATACCTTTACCCTTTATCCCTTACCCTTTTCCCTACTTCTGCAATAAGTCTACTGGTTATTGATATTAACTTATCAACTTTTGGGGATTTTTTTAGTTACATTTTCTAACAAACTTGGACGGCTAACTATTAATAACTAACAGCTAATCACGATGAGAAATTAGCAATTAGACATTAATAATTAGCCGTCAACCCCCTTGGGGAGTATTTAAAATTCAAAACTTAATTTTGAATTAGAGTATAAACGCCTGTCAGAATAATTTCTACAGGATAGTAACTCTCAAGCACGCTCATCAAATCTAGTGTAGAAACCACCGTATTTGATCCAGTATTGTTTCAAATTATGATGAGGTGTATGTAAACTAGCTTTTGCCTGATATAAAATTACTTGGCGATGATCGCCCATCCAAATTTTGTTAACCGGGTCAACGCATATTACTGTTCCTCCTAAAGAAGCAACGCACTCAGAGAATCTCTCAATCGTTGTATATTCTAATGTCTCGAAGATAAAAAAATTACCCGAACAAATCAAATGGCGGCTGCGAATCCAGCAGCGCATTTTTTTTTCAGCCAGTGGAGGCAACATTTTGGTTTTAACAGATTCAAGCTGAATCAACATTTCAGGCGCTCACCGCACGTAATTCATCAGCAAAACTCTCCCGTTTTTCAAATTGTAATGGCCCAGCAGTAGATCCCCATATTTGCTTATGGGTTTCAATATCCATACCTTTATCTAGACTTATCCAAGTACGCTCGGTTATTTCTACTTCGCTGACAAGATATGTCTGACATCCATTGCGTTGAATCAGACATTGATTGCCTGGTTCCACACTACCTCGAAACATTTCACCTTCTCGTTGGAAAACCATTGAACAGTGATAACGCCGTTCGATACTTTCTGGGGTGATGGTTTTGAGGATATCTAATTCACGAGCTGCACCTGCATAAAGCATCTGGTCTTTCAAGCTGTAATTTTCGATATAAATGCGATCGCCCAAATCGACTAGTCGATGTACTCCTTGACGATAGGGTGTCCATAAATCGTGGTCATAAGCTTGTTCAGAATAGAAACCGATACCAGAAAAAAATTCAATCGGTAAAGGACGAAAATAAATGTGAATGTGGGCGTAAAGTTGCGGATTTGCAAAAGATTGCTTGTAGTTGCTAAAATCTCCTGCCATCCAACAGGCTAAGGTGAGCAAATCGCTAGCGTTAGTGCTAGATTCGCTGGGCGCTATCGTCACGTCGCTTCGCTCCAAATTCAAAACTTGTACTGAGCTTGTCGTTGGCGTAGCCTCTCCGCTAGGAGAAGTATTCAAAATTCACGGCATAAAATCCCCGTAAATAAATTAGGAGATTGTATCCTTTTATGTTTTAACCTGATATTTGCTATTTGGTTGAAGACAAAGAGCGAATCTCTGAAGAAAAGGAAGCTGTAGTCACGCCTTTACCATCACTGGTTTTAATCGTCGCTACCCGAAATCGGAGATTTGGGTTAGCAAACCAAATTCGCTCCTCAGCAGCAGCGAGTTCATACTCTGTGAGCAGAGTAAAAATACCATCGTCACTCAAATGATATTTAGCTACTGCTGGAATTGTTTCAGCGTAACCTTTGTCCCGCAGTAGTTTTCCTCTAGAAGAATTTTCGATATCGGGAATTGGTACTAGTACAGTACTGCCAGAGATTGGTTTATCGTCCCAGTCTGACTCACCTTCCCAAGTCATCCGAAAAGGGTGAGTGATATTGGCGGGTTCAGTGTCATACAATTGACAGATTGCTACCACTGCTGGGTCGTCGATGGATAGAGACTCAATTTCAATGTTGGACAATACTTCTTCAAAGTGGGCAAATGCTAAATGATGAGCGCTACGCTGCGATCGCCATCGTCCAATTGAAAGTTCAAAAAAGTCAGTAATTTCCATTAGAAAAGTGATTTTAAAAAGTAGCTTAAAATCCAAGAGATATCTTGGCAAAAAAGAAAGTTATTCTCTTAGTCTATAATGTTAACCTCCTTGACCACAACTGAATTTGGGAGTGCGGAGTGGGGAGAGACGCGATTAATCGCGTCTGTACAAGAGTTAGGAGTAGAGACGCGATTAACCCAAGTCTTTCCAAGAGTTAGGAGTTTTCTTTTGTCCCCTTGTCCCCCAGTCTCCTTGTCCCCTTGTCCCCAGTCTACTTAGACAAATCTAAGCAACTTCAGTGATACTGATAATTTTGCCGCCTGTGCGATGAATGTTTTGCACTTGTCCAGACAGTTGGTTGTAGTTAACTACGTATTCCAGGTTGCCCAGACGAGTACGGAGATTACCTGCACCTTTAACAGCTTTAATCAAGAAGCGTTTGTCGGTGCTGCTGACACTAGAACCAGCTATGGGAGCCTTGATAGCTGTGGGTAAATTAGAACCGATATCGCCGATTAGTTTGGCTTTGCGATCGCTATCACTGCTAGCGAATCCTCTGACTAAGCTAAAGGTGCGGTTAAAGGTAACATTTTTAATTCCGATTTGGGAGCTTGTGCTGCGAACATAAGGAACAATATTGTCGCCAAAATTCTGCTGATATTCGTTGCTATCGATATAGGAGTCGATCTCAGCATCATAGCCCTGTTCGTTATAGATGCGGACGTGTTCGGAAATTTCTGCTCGATCGGCAGGAGGGCGTCCTAGTAAATGTTTGAAGTTCAGTTCAATGAACCGGTACTGAGAAGAAGAGTTGAAAAACAGGGATTGATAAAGTTCTGATTTGGCAACTATGTTGACGAATTCGCGAACGCTGATTTTGCGATCGCGCAATTGCGATTCAGCAGTGGCTAGTCGCTCACTTTCTAACAAGTGAGCATTACCCAAAACCTGTTTGTAAACTGCCCGAATCAGTGTTTGTAATTCACTTTCGCTGGTGTTCGGACGCAACTCAACAGTAGGTGAATCAATTGCCCAAAGTGACATTGAAGTATCTCCTGAAAAACGCTAATTAAATTAAATTTCCGAGCATTCTACCCCTTGTAGAGATAGAATTTCTCATCAGTTGTCAGTTATTTTTGCTACTGACTAGCTTTTGTAAAACTTTAGTTTGTGAAAGTGTGTTAAATGTCTTCGTATATCACAACCGACGGCGGAATTGGTCAAACTCCAGATTAGCGATCGCTTTGGCTAACTTTTGAGCGATCGGGATTTACGCAAAAAATAGCCGAAAATCATTCTTTTCAGGTAAGGGCAATTTTATGTAGACGCATACTTCTAGGTGGAAGGTAGCTTTGCGGAGTGTCTCGCTCAGAAGCGGCTTTCCGCAGGTATTGCCCTTGAACGCGTTTAGTTTTGCGTAAATCCTAGAACGAGGGGCACTGGGGATTGAAAGATTAGAGACTGAATACAGCAAAATTATTTCCCAATCCCTAATCTTTAAATCCCCAATTTCTATTCTTTAGTTGACAGGGGTAATACTGGCGATCGTGCCACCCTGCTGGTGAATCCGCTGATACTCTTGTGAAAGCTTATTGTATGGTACGAAAAAGACTTGGTTACTGCGGCGAAATTTGGAAATATTATTTACCACATTTGCTTTGTAGCCAGTAACTTCAATCCGGTATACCTTACCATCATCACCAGATCCCACACCTTGACGAGTACGAGGAGTAGATGTTGGGTTGCGGAATGTAGCGCCCTTGCTGGCTGGTGAAACCACAGGAGTAGGTGTGCTTTGAATTAGCAAACTATTTAATTTTGGTTGTTTGCCAGCTAAGTCACCTTTCAGGCTGCTGCTAGAAGAACCACGTACCAGTTGAAATAAGTGGGTAAACTGAACCAAACCTTGAATAGCTTCGGTTTTGTAGCCCCGAATATAAGGCACAATGTTTTCCCCAAAAATTGCTTGGTATTCGTCGCTGTCTAGATAAGAATCAATTTCACCCTCAAAACCCTTTGTATCTAGAATAGTGCTGTGTGTACGCGTTTCTTCTAGATTCAATGGCGCACGACCAAGGAAATGTCTGAAATTTAATTCAATCGCCCGATAACGAGGGGTGTTATCAAAAAACCGCGAACGGTAAAGTTCCGACTTCCCGACTTGACGCACAAACCCGCGAACGCTAATTTCACCCCGTTTGAGTTGGGATTCAGCAACAGAAAGCCGCTCACTCTCCATTACATAAGCGTTGCCTAGAACTTGTTTATAGACAGTTCTAATTACGGTTTCAACATCCTCATTAGAGCGATTTGGCCACAGATCGATGGGATCGGTGTCTTCAAATAGAGCGACCCCTAATCGTGATGCTGGTCCAAAAGCCATTCAAACTATCTCCCAGTTAACAACTAAATTTTATGAGAAGGATATTCAGCAGATGTTAAAAAACTTTACATCATAGTGACAAAGTAGGGGACATAGAGACTTTAAATCCTTATTAGTCGTGATGATTTTAAGTTTTTGCATCGTTTGCCTTTACACATTGTGATACGATGCTGAAACCATATTTATTAAAATTTGTTAAGTTAAATTATACTTTAGAGAAAATTCAGCTTTTTTTTAGTATTGGATTCGCAATTGGGATGCAAGTGATGGTATGGTGCTATTCCCTTGAGCCAAAGTATTAATTGTGCTGATTCACTTAAGTTTATCTCAATCAGTGGGCATGAATAAATTCAACTATCTTACGCAAGATAAAATTAAGTAACATTGTCTGTTAGTCAGAGCTTTAGCCCTGACTACAAACCTTTGATTATTCATGCCTACTTACACTTAACTTATCGAATTTGGAAAGTAGCCAATTGGCTGATTAAATGGTCAAAATAGGGAGCAAGAATTTGCTGCCGATCGCCTTGGCAGCGTTTCAAACTAGCAGCCTTGATGCTTTTTAAGCCTAAAATCATTGCATCCAAGGGAACTTGTAATTCCTGATAGAGCAAATTCATATAATGCAGTCCTGTGGGACTTGTATATTCAGTGTGTCCACCTGCTATGCCATAAGTAATGCAGCGAAGAAAATGCCAAAAATCTCGCCAGCAAGCTTGGGCGCGTTCAGGTGGATAAAGACCGCCTCCAGGCTGGGTAATTTCGGGATAAGTTGCCAAAACTTGTTCTCTAGATTCGTCAACGATTTCGGCGGCGCGATCGCGTAACAATTGAGCAACAGGAATCAACTCAGAATTATCGGGTGACAAGGTTTTAATCTGCAATAAATCTTCATCGCTCAGGTAGCGAAAAGCATCATCCGCAGCTTGAAATATAGCGATCGCTGCTTGTGGATGGGACTGTTCCCACTCAGCAAAGCTGACAATTCTAGCTTTAGCAATTAATTCTTTAACGGTTTCGCTTAATTGAGTCATTGATTTAGGGGATAGGGCATGGGGCATTGGTGTGGGAGATGAGGGAGACAAGGGGACAAGGGAGACAAGGAGATAAATAAAACTCCTAACTCCTAACTCCTAACTCAGCACTGGCTCAACGCCCCGCTGACGCTAACAGCACTCTTAACGCCCAATGCCCTTAAATTCAATCTTCTTAGAATGCGATCGCCATTTGGTGACATCTGTAAAATAAAGTAAAGAATAGCTGTACCAAATGCACTTATGGAAATCCATAAAATCCAAGCAGAACTAAAGAACCCAGATTTTCACTATCGTTTGAAGGCGATCGCTGCCCTCAATGATTATGAATCAGAAGTTGCAGTTCCTCTGCTCACCAGTAAACTTCATGACTCAGAATTTTTAGTGCGTTCTTTTGTGGCTAGGGGTTTGGGTAATCAACAATCAGCGGAATCTTTTGCAGCTTTGATGCAAATTATGAAATTTGATGATACTCCCAACGTGCGGGCTGAGGCGGCAAATTCGTTGTCGCTATTTGGCAGAGTCGCAGTTTCTCATCTAGTTTTGGCATATTATCAGGATGACCACTGGCTAGTTAGACGGAGCATTTTGGCTGCGATCGCGGAAATGGATTGCCCAGAAGAACTATTTGATATATGCGTTCAGGGTTTAAAAGATGAAGATTTCACTGTTCGGGAATCTTCTGTTGATGGACTTGGCTTACTAGCTAATTCTAGTCAACATGCTGCGGCATTATCCCAAATACTAGCGTTGGTGAATGATGAATCTTGGCGGATGCGCGTGCGAGTTAGCTATGCTCTCAAGCGATTTGATGAACCGGAAGCCAAAGCAGCCTTGAACCAACTCAGACAGGATGAGGATCACCGAGTTGTCGGCGCTGCTTTAGAAGACCTGTTGCCACAATAGCGGTGTGGGTTTGTCTGCAATGCAATATTGTGAGAAAACTTGTTAGATAAATAGTAAATATTTTATTTTACCTTAAATTTGACCAAAATATCCGGTGAATCTGCCAAACTCTGGAAGAAAAGATCAACTTTTTCTAGAAGAGGAGGCATTTGTGACTGATACACAAGCTGGTCAAATGATTTGGCGATTACCAGGTTCCTCAGAATGTGCCTTACATTTGCGGCATAATGCTTCGGAACCTTGGCGATCGTATAAAGAATTTCCCCAATATGTTCTACCCGATCCGCCTGGTTTTTCCGAAGGATACGCGACATTTTTAGCACTCCTGAAAAAGAACTGGCAATTATTATGAAAAGTGCTGAGTTAAAAGTGATGAGTTCTGAGTGCTGAGTTAGGAGTTCTTATTTCTCCTCTGCTCCTCTGCTCCTCGGTCACTGAGCGTTGGTCATTGAGCGTAGCCGAAATGAGTCGAAGTGCTGCTCCCCCGGTTACTGAGCGCAGTCGAAGTATGCTCCCCTGTCTCCCCTGCCCTCAAAACGATGGAATATTTCTTAATTGGAAGTCCCTAATTCCTACTCACAACTCAGCACGGGCTAAACGCCCCGCTACCGCTAACGTTACTCAGCACTGTATTGGTCAAGCACTCAAACTTTCACGAGTTGTTTTGCGGGTATAGGCATTCCAAACATCGAGTTCTGAATGTGGACGACTGGAAAGCATGGCTTTAGTTGCTTGTGTGAGTCCTTGAGCAAGAGTAAAATCTGCCCCAGCAATACTTTGAAGATGCTCCATCTCTGCATCACTGAGATCGGTTGCTCGCAGGTCTGTATCCCGCAAATCGGCTCCTATCAATCGAGCATTTCGTAAGCAAGCCCCTGTCAAATAAGCTTTTGTTAGATCGGCACCACTCAAAGAAGCACCTTGCAAATTGGCTCCTGTCAAGTCAGCGCCACTCAGATAGGCTCCACGCAGATTAGCACCTTGTAAATCTGCATTTCGTAAAGAAGCTGTATTCAGAAAAGCACCATTGAGATTAGCACCCGGCCCTACCGCTCCCGAAGCTTTGTAGTTGTATTCTTCGGGCCATTTCGTTTGGGAATCATAACGCGCTACTTGGAGTTTGGCTCCCTCCAAATTTGCACCACTGAGATTTGCTTGTTGGAGGTCAGCACGGTTTAAATAGGCTCCCTGCAAATTAGCCCCACTCAAATCGGCTCCTTGCAGATTAGCGCCTCGCAAATCTGCCCCACTCAAATCGAGATTACTTAATACCACCTCACTGAGGTCGGCTCCTAATAGCTTGGCTTTACTCAAGTTAGCTTGTCGGAAATCGACTTCCTTTAGATTAAATTGATACAAATCTATCGAATCCACAGGAGTTCCGGCTTTCAGGGCTGTTAAAATTTCTGGAGTTGGACTGGGGCGAACGCTTGTAATAAGTTGAATTTCACTATTTGTCATCAGCTGATTAAAATATCACTTTTGGAGTTATTCTACACTTTAGCTAAACCGAGACTTCATCTCATCACTTAGTATTAATAACGCCAAAATTTGATCGAACGAGGTTTCAAAACAGATGCATATAATACCACCTTTGACAATGATCGACTTCTTCCGTAAAAGTGAAGGTACGTGGTTTACGGAACGCGCCGTTCATCATTTTGACTCGGCGGCCGATGAGTCGGGGGAGTCGAATTTGATTATAAAAGTCATGGAAAAGGACGATCCGAAAGTCCAAGAAGTTTGTAAAGCCCAAGGGATAGATCCTAGTAAAGCAACAAGCGGTGCTAGCTTTGCATGGCAGGCTAACTTAGATACCAGACTACCGAATACTGATAATGCTGCGATTTTGGTTGATGTTCCCGACGAAACGAAGCGTTCTGGAAAACTGATTCGCAACCAAGGCTATGTTGAGAGTATTCCAGTTGTGAGCCGATATCGGTTTGCTGATGATGGAGTGCTGACGATTGATACTGACTATGACAACAATCAAGGTCAGGAACGTTGTTGGTTTGTTACGGATGATTTTCGTGTCAGAGTCAGTACGGTACGAATGATGAACGGAATTAACTTGATGACTTATTGTTCCGAGCGTCGCTGTGTTTCCCAAGAAGTCTTGGAGCAAATGATCGGTCGCAATCATGCTAGGTAGGAAGCAGGGGAGCAGGGAGCAGGGGAGTAGGGGAGTAGGGGAGCAGGGAGCAGGGAGCAGGGAGCAGGGAGCAGGGGAGCAGGGAGCAGGAGGAGATGAGGGAGATGAGAGAGAAGAATTGATTAATAACTAATGACCAATGACAAATGACAAATGACCAATGACAAATGTCCCATTAAGGAATGTTGCTTTGTTTCTCATAAATGAGACGTGCACGATCGCCATAACTTATTTTCATGCAAGGGTTAACAAATCATGCTCCATGTATAAGCCTTTCCTGGAATTTTTAGAAAAAGAGCTATTTCAGCGGTTTGATTTACAAAGTAGGGTCATTCCCCCTGGTTTGGAATTCAAAGTTAGCGATCGCGGCAGAAACCCAGCAACTATTCGCAGTTGGTGTTACCAATCTCAAGAGTTGCGGAAAATTCGCTATACCTACATTGATGCTGGAGAAAGCGCTCAAATTTTTAACAGCGTAATTTATCCCAGTCACCATTACGATTTACCTCTGTTAGGGATTGATTTTTTATCTTTTGGAAAAGTCAAAAATCTGATTGTGCTTGATTTCCAGCCTTTATTTCAGGATGAAGATTATCAAAAAAAATATATATTTCCGCTAAAATCTCTCCACGATCGATACCCGGATTTGGCACAAAACTTAGAAATGAAGTTTTACGATGCCAACCAGTATTTTTCTAAATATCTATTGTTTGCCAAAACCGACCCGGAAACAGTGGCAACACGAGTCTTTGAAGCTTTTCAGGATTATTTAAACTTGTATTGGCAAATGTTAGCAGATGCCAAACCGCTCCAAGAAAGAGAAGATATCCAACGGATTGTCAAAGCCCAAAAAGACTATGACCAATATAGTGCAGACCGCGATCCAGCATCTGGTTTGTTTAGCAGTTACTTTGGTCATGAATGGGCAGAACGCTTTCTCCATGAATTCTTATTTGAAGATGCTGTTCCCTTAGCAGTCGGTGTCGGCAAAAGATGAGGGCAGGAGGCAGGAGGCAGAAGTTATTTAATTATTAATTTTGAATACTTCGACAAGCTCAGTACAAGTTTTGAATTCGGAGCGAAGCAACGTGACACTCTATCAGCCATTTCTTGATTATGCGATCGCTTATATGCGATCGCGTTTGGATTTACAGCCCTATCCTATCCCCGCTGGATTTGAGTCCAAGAGTGCTGTTGTGGGCAAGGGAAAGAATCAAGAAGAGGTTGTCACCACTAGTTATGCCTTTCAAACTTCAAAATTGCGGCAAATTCGAGCAGCTCACGTGCAGGGTGGCAATTCGCTGCAAGTGCTGAATTTTGTGATTTTTCCCCGCCTCAACTACGATTTGCCCTTTTTTGGGGCAGATTTGGTGACATTGCCAGGAGGACATCTAATTGCTTTGGATATGCAGCCCCTATTTCGGGACGATTCAGCATATCAAGCGAAGTATACTGAACCAATTCTGCCGATTTTCCACACCCACCAGCAACATTTGTCTTGGGGAGGAGATTTTCCCGAAGAAGCACAGCCTTTTTTCTCTCCCGCTTTTCTGTGGACTCGTCCTCAAGAAACGGCTGTAGTAGAAACTCAGGTGTTTGCTGCTTTCAAAGACTATTTGAAAGCTTATCTCGATTTTGTAGAGCAGGCAGAACCCATAACAGATTCCCAAAGTTTAGTAGCCATTGAGCAAGCTCAACTGCGATACCTCCGATATCGGGCTGAAAAAGACCCAGCGCGAGGAATGTTTAAACGCTTCTATGGTGCCGAATGGACTGAAGAGTATATCCACGGATTTTTATTTGACCTAGAGAGAAAATTAACAGCCATTAATTAGATACTCTTTGACCTTTGACTTCCGCCTTTAAATATTAGTAAACCTTAACCCAAGCCTATTGATTAGACATCTGGTGAAATTAAATATGCGTTACCTGAAATCCTTGTAGAGACTTAGCAGTGCTATGTCTCTATATTCTTTTTCGGAGATATATTCTATTTATATGGTTAAAAAAATTGATATAAATATGGATTAAAAAAAATTGCTGATTTTTACGCAGCTACATCCGAAATCAGAAAGTTGAGAGTTGTAGTTAGCTGTGAAGATTTACAGGGTTAAAGCAATGACAACACTCATGCCACAATGGAAATTTACTCTTCAACATGACGATGCAGGCAAACAACAAACTTGGCAATTTTCTGAACAACAGCCAACTAAAAATCCTGACACTATCCGCATCGGTCGCGATCATCTGAAATGCGATGTAGTTCTTCAAGATAATACTGTATCATCTCTCCACGTCGAAATTTTTTTTAATCAACAGGAAAATCGCATTTTTATTAGGAATTTGCGAGGATTACAAAATCTTCCCCTTGTAGACGGAGTACTATTGTATCCCGACAAAGAATTTTCTTTATACAATAACAGCATTATTTGTTTAGGAAAACAGAAACTCAAAGTTATTGATATTTCCATATTTGGAGTTAGCAACCTTGACGCAACTAATTTAAATTTTTCACCTAAGCCAGATCGTGAGGAAAATTCTGGTAAAGATACAAGTAATAACAAGAATTTCTGGAAAGAGCCAACAGGAATAGCAACAATTATAACTTCAGTATTTACTCTTGGGGGAGTTATTATAACTTCAGTATTTGCTCTGAGTGGAGTTAATCTTACTCAATATACAGAAAGAGAAAAGATAAAATTTGAACAGCAGAAAACACAGTATCAGGTAAAAGCTGACCAAGATAAATTAATGCAAGAGCTACTATCCAAAAAACAAGAAAAGGCTGAAGAAAGATTTTATCAACATAAGGCTGAAGTTTTAAATATGGAAAAAAATGAAACCAAAAGTAAGCAAATCCGATTGAAAAATAATTGTGATAAATTTATTAATATAGCCGTTAATTTCACCGCTTTAAATGATATAGAGGAAACTAGGGGTTGGAATGGAATTTCTCCAGGAGGAACTATAAGTCCTAGTTATTTTGCCCGGAGTGGAACTATATTTATACATGCTGAGGCTATAGACAGCAACGATAAAAAGTATGAATGGGAAGGAGAAAGTTACCGCGAAAAGAACACCATAGAGGCTCATTTTGATTATATTGCTGACGATCTTTCTATTTTGATCTCAGGAGATAAAGAACGAAAATTAAAGAAATTTGAAGCGAAGAAATTTTATGAAGTAAACTTTGAGCCAAATGGGATTACAACTAAAACATTTACTTGTAATGGAAATAGTTTACAGTTAAAGTAATTAAATTTGATTTTTTGGAAGTAACCTTATATAAGAATCAGATTTGATTTTTGAAAAAGCGACCTTTTGGGGAATGAAAGAGGTAATTAATATTTGCCGATGTCTACCTTAAGAAGTCAATTCATCAATCAAATAAGAGTCCTATATCCTGTTTATAAGTTCAAGCTACTGGCTAGCTAATCTTATATTTATCTTGAAAATAGGGAATTGTGGCTAGTAGTTACTTTATATTCATCCAACTCCTAAAAAATAAGGCAGGAGGCAAAAGGCAGGTGGTCACTGAGCGTAGCCGAAGTGAGGCAGAAGGGAAGAGGATTTGACTTGTTTCTTTCGCCCTTCTTGCAACTTCGCCTTTGTTGGAGACTCACGTTAAACTGAGAAAATAATCTAAGTTGGCTGTACTTAAACTAGTTTGTCTTTATAATGGTTTCCACTTTTCCCAATCCTTCTTCTGTCGATCTATCTCGCATCCGACTTTCTATCCGCTCATTGCAACCGCAATTAATAGAGTGGCGGCGGCGATTACATCAACAACCAGAGTTGGGTTTTCAAGAAAAACTGACTGCTGAGTTTGTATCACAAAAGCTGCAAGAATGGGGAATTGAGCATCAAACTGGCATTGCCCACACTGGCATTGTTGCTACCATCAAAGGCAACAAACTTTCTGACTCCCATTCGGCTACGCTCACGGCAAGCCGACTTCCGACTCCCCAAGTTTTAGCGATTCGCGCGGATATGGATGCTTTGCCAATCCAAGAACTCAACGAAGTGCCGTACAAATCGCAGCATGATGGAGTGATGCACGCTTGTGGACATGATGGACATACAGCGATCGCTTTAGGTACAGCTTATTATCTCCAACAGCATCGCCAAGATTTCTCTGGCGTTGTGAAAATTATCTTTCAGCCAGCGGAAGAATCACCAGGAGGCGCAAAGCCAATGATTGAAGCTGGAGTTTTGAAAAACCCTGATGTTGAAGCAATTATTGGTTTGCACTTGTGGAATAATTTGCCTTTAGGAACAGTGGGTGTGCGCGCTGGCGCATTGATGGCAGCTGTAGAGTGCTTTAACTGCACAATTTTGGGTAAAGGTGGACACGGCGCACTACCCCATCAAACTGTTGACTCCGTTGTTGTTGCTGCCCAAATTGTCAATGCTTTACAAACCATTGTCGCTCGGAATGTTAATCCCATTGATTCAGCAGTAGTGACAGTGGGAGAACTTCACGCTGGAACCAAACGTAATGTAATTGCTGATACAGCAAGAATGAGTGCTACTGTCAGGTATTTTAATCCTAGTTTGAAAGGCTTTTTTAACCAGCGTGTCGAGCAGATTATTGCTGGAATTTGTCAAAGTCATGGTGCAAATTATGATTTAGAATATTGGTCACTTTATCCACCAGTAATTAATGATATTAAAGTAGCAGAACTAGTGCGATCTGTAGCAGAAGAAGTGGTAGAAACTCCTCTGGGTATTGTGCCAGAATGTCAAACTATGGCTGCTGAAGATATGTCATTTTTCTTAGAAGAGGTTCCTGGTTGTTATTTCTTTCTGGGTTCTGCTAATCCTACGAAAGACTTAGCATATCCCCATCATCATCCCCGGTTTGATTTTGACGAAACCGCCTTGGCAATGGGTGTGGAAATATTTGTTAGATGTGTGGAAAAGTACTTTGTTTCATGTCATTAGTCATTAGTCATTTGTCCGTTGTAGTCACAAATGACAAAGGACAAAGGACAAAGGACAAAATTTTCACAATCTCATTTAGGATGGCTATATCTCTAATTCGTGACTATCGATTTCTGTTTATTGTTAACTTCTAAAGGCAAGAAAATCGTCATCACTTCCCCATAATGTGGACGCTGGCGCACAATTAGTTTGCCACCGATCGCCTGAAACAAATGCTTGGTTGCAGCGATATTCAAACTAATCGTACCTGTTTCTGGTTGAAACATCAGCAGTTGACCTAAAGCTTTGCGAATTGGTGGCGTTGCAGGTATGGTGGCTTTATTTGAATCTTTGCACCTCAATTGTGGCGATAACTGTAACTTCAGTTGATCTCCTGCGGGGATAACTTGTACTTGAATATGGCTGCCAGCAGGTAAGCTGCGAGTAAAATTTTCCATCAAACCAGTGAGAACCCGATCCAGCATGGTGGGATTGCTCACTACTGTTGGTAGTTGCTGGGGTAAAACAACATTCAAAGTTAAATTCCGCCGATGTGCAGCTTGTTCCCAACGGGGAATGCTCTGCTGCAACACTTGATCTAAAGACATCGGTGTGAGTTGAGTTTTTGACGATTTTGCTGAGGCAGTAGTTTCTAGTTCTGCGGCCTTAAACAGCAATTCCATACGGTCAATTTGCTCGGTACACTCGTGATCGATAATTTTTAAGCGATTGATCGCGCTAGCATCTAAATCTCGCCGCTTCAACAGCAGACGAGTCATGGTGCGAATAGTTGTTAAAGGTGTGCGGACTTCGTGAGCAAAAGCTTGGAGCAATTCTACATCAGGATTTGAGGATTGGACATTCGGCATCGCTTCGGCTTTGCTCAGAGCAAGTGGACATTGAGGATTGGAGAAAACTCTTCTCCCCTGCTCCTCTGCTCCTCTGCTCCCACTTCGGCTACGCTCAGTGACCACCTGCTCCCCTGCTTCTTCCCCAGTCCCTAGTAAACAGTCTTTAGTCTCTTCTGGTTCTGTTAATTCCTGAAGCAATAACTGACTAAAGTGAATCATCATGCGGTAGTCTGGTGCTACCGGAGAATACTGTTCTACTAATGCGTCCAAGCGCCCGAAAAATTCTGGATTAGCCAGCATTACCCGTGCCCCTAGCGATCGCCAAGCCTGCTGCACTATCTCTGGCTCAAAAGAAAATGAAAAAGTTTTTTTACCGTTTTTGTGGGTTGTTAAAACTAGTACTAATCTGAATTTATCTGTAAAAACCAAGCAAAACTGTTCTGCTCCAAGCGGATCGGCAGGTAGTAAAGGAAGTACCGATTCATTGAGAGCAATTTCTTCATTGACAGACGCAATTGCACCTGGCATCTGAAATGGCATCAGTGCCAAAGGGTTAAATGGTTTTGCTGTAAAAGTTACTGTTTGTAAACTTTGAGTTAATTTTGGTTGACTAAACAAGGGTGCTGGTGCAGCTAAAACTAATCCTTGGGTTGTGTCAACTGAAGGGTCTGCTAAAGTATTTAATAGCAAATGTTCTGTCGCTGCGAGGCTGATACGCCACTGCTGCTCTGCTTTAGCAGGTGAACATTCTGCCACACTTGATTGATTTTGGGCCAAGATTTCGCTCAGGCTTGGCAATATCCATTGGTACACAGGCTTTCACCCCTTAATTCAAGAGCGACTAACAGCGTCTAGGTTAGACATTTCACTACTATCTAAGAGGTTATAGCTATTTGTATACTGATGACAGTGGTAGAACCGAACAATTCAGGGGCAATTACCCTCTAACTGCGATGTCTATGACGGGCTATGCTTACGCACTTAGAGGCTGAAAAACATTGGCACTGACTTTTACCGATAGGTGTGGCGATCGCAAATTGATGATTGTGCTGGTTTCCCTACTCGAATTGGGATTGTAATTACAAACTCTGCACCTTGTCCCGGTGATGAAATACATTGCAAAGATCCACCATGCTTGTCAGTAATTATCTGGTAACTTATTGATAAACCCATACCAGTCCCCCTCCCAACTGGTTTCGTTGTGAAAAAAGGATCAAATAAACGCGACTGGATTTCTTCTGGAATTCCTACTCCATTATCAGCAATCCGAATAATTACATTTTCATTTACCTGTTCAGACGAAATGCGAATCAAGGGATTTGGACAAAGTTCTTTTGGGAAACAATCTTCTAAGGCATCAATTGCATTTGTCAAGAGGTTCATAAATACCTGATTCATTTGCCCTGCAAAACACTGGATTTGAGGTATTTCACCATATTCTTTAGCCACTTGAATTTCAGGGCGATTATTTTGTGCCTTGAGTCGGTGTTGTAAAATTAACAGAGTACTGTCGATTCCTTCATGGAGATCGGCCGTTTTGAACTCAGCTTCATCCAAACGAGAGAAAATTCGGAGACTGAGAACAATTTCCCGAATGCGTTTAGCCCCCATCTTCATTGAGGTTAACATTTTAGGCAAATCTTCTGTTAAGTACTCAATATCTGCTTCTGCGTTAGCATTTTTTATTTCTGGCTCTGGGTTAGGATAATGATTTTGATAAAGCTTAATTAACAGCAGCAACTGTTGAGTGTAATCATCAGTGTGTTGTAGATTGCCGTAGATAAAATTAACTGGATTATTGATTTCATGGGCAACTCCCGCTACTAGTTGACCCAGACTCGACATTTTTTCTGATTGAATTAATTGGATTTGGGTTTTTTTCAAGTCTTTCAAAACTTGCTGAAGTTCTGCTTCTGCCTGCTGACGCTCAACAATCTCGTCTCGTAATTGTTCGTTAGCATTGACCAACTCATCTCTAGAACATTGGAGCTCGTCTGCCATTTTGTTGAACAAGGTAGCTAACTCGCCAATTTCATCGTGGGAGCGAATATTAACTCTGGTATCCAGTTTACCCTCAGCCAGATTCATCACAGCTTGCTGGAGTTGCTTAATCGGTTTTGAGATGCTTCTGGAGAGCAGAGAACCGACTGCTAATGCAAAGATGCTACATCCCAAACTAATAAACAACGTGACAACAATATTTTTATGGGCTGTTGCGAGTGCTGCTTTATAAAGTGGTGTATATTCCAAAATTACTGCACCCATTGTTTCACCGTTGCTAGTCTTAAAAGCAACAGCAATCAATTGAATTCCATTTGGGTATTCAGGACTGGACTCAATATAAGTTCTGGGTACACCATCGTGAATAGTTTTACCAACTTCATTATTGCGATCGTGGTCTAATCGCGTACCGATATCTTCCGTAACTACATCTGCTAGAATGATTTTATTGCGGTCTACAATCTCCAAATCGCGCTGACGTTGCTTGTGTAGCGATTGAACATGCTCTTGCAGATGGGCTAGCATCCGATCTTGCGATCGCATTTTGTGGTTTTCAAGCTCATGGCTGACGAAATATCCCAGTAGTCCAGCAACTTCTTCGGCCTCTTGTTGAGCAAGATATTTAGCTATATTCAATTGTTGATTAGCACTAATCGCACCAATTATTCCTGAGAGAATAGCCATTCCTAGAATACCTAAAATTAATTTTTGACTAATTTTCATTGCTTGCTCAAAACCTCAAGTGCTGACTACTGTGCTAATTCAGTTCTAGGGAATTTGCCCTTTTCCTAAAATTCCCACTTATCAACCTGAAAGCGACAGAGTCAATAACCATTAGCAAAATCTTCAATCTCGTTCTATTTTGGCGATGTGGTTAGGCGTAGCTCATCGTAGACATCGCATTTTTTTTAGTAGATTAACAATAGACTATCTCAAGGGCACTTTATGACTTCTTTTGATTCAGCTAAAGATTTGGTACTAGTTGCTGGTGCTACAGGTGGAGTCGGGCAATTAGTAGTAGGCAAGTTACTCGAAAAGGGTTTAAAAGTTCGCGTTCTGACACGCAATGCTGCAAAAGCTGAAGAGATGTTTAACCAAAAAGTGGAAATTGCCGTTGGTGACATCCGTCAGCCAGCTACACTGCCAGCAGCAATGCCAGGTGTTACCCACATCATAAATTGTACCGGAACCACTGCCTTTCCCTCTGCGCGATGGGAGTTTGACGAAACCCCGAACTTGATTGAATGGGGAATTATTTTCTTTAATCCCAAATCTAGTGAAGCAAAAGCAAAGAATAGTCCGACAAAGATTGATGCTCAAGGTGTCAGCAATCTAGTAACAGCAGCACCCCAGAATTTGAAGCGATTCGTTTTCATCTCTTCTTGTGGAATTCTCCGTAAAAATCAGTTTCCTTTTAGTATTCTTAATAGTTTTGGCGTGTTGGATGCCAAACAAAAAGGCGAAGAGTCCATTATTAATTCAGGATTACCCTACACCATTATCCGCCCAGGACGCCTTATTGACGGCCCCTATACCTCATACGACCTCAACACCCTCCTGAAGGCAAAAACTGGGGGTAAATACGGTGTGGTCATAGGCACTGGTGATACGCTTTCGGGTGATGCCAGCCGGATTGACGTTGCAAACGCTTGTGTAGAATGCCTTTTTCAGCCAAATAGCTCTAGGAAAATTTTTGAAATAGTCAACCAAGGACAAAGACCACCTGTGATTGACTGGGAAACTCTTTTTTCTGAGATTGAGTAACTACTGAGTGATTAGTGCTGAGTGCTGAGTGATGAGTGATGAGTGATGAGTGCTGAGTGCTGAGTTAGGAGTTATTATTTCTCCCCTGCTCCCACTTCGGCTACGCTCAGCGATCACCTGCTCCCCCGGTTACTGAGCGCAGTCGAAGTATGCTCCCCTGCTCCCCTGCCCCTCTGCCTCTTTTCAATGCCCCATACCCAATCCCCAACCCTTACTGCTTCTATAGTTTATTGCCTCAAAAGACGGCAAACACCACTCGGACGTTACGGTTCACCCTAATTACTGAAAGTATTAATTCTTCTACATTAGACAGAGTGAAGACAAATTAATCCATGAACCAACTAAAAACAAAATTTAGTTAGTTTAACCGTCCCAAGCAAGGTTCGGGAAACCACCCTTCATGGACTGGCTACCACTAAGCTTCAGTATATATATCAGCATAGTCTGGAGTTTTAACCCCAGGAAAGCCAAATTAAAGGTATTCATGCTGAACTGGCTGATTTCTTGACCCTGTTGGTTCAAAATTTAGTGCTTTATATTCTCATTCATTCATTTGTAGTTATACGGAGCCAGCACCTAAAATGGCAAAAGTAGTTGGAATTGACTTAGGAACAACGAACTCCTGCGTAGCAGTGATGGAAGGTGGTAAACCCACAGTAATTGCTAATGCTGAAGGTTTTCGGACAACGCCATCAGTAGTTGCGTTTGCGAAAAATGGCGATCGCTTGGTTGGTCAAATCGCCAAACGTCAAGCGGTAATGAACCCCGAAAACACGTTTTACTCTGTCAAGCGCTTTATTGGACGCCGCTTTGACGAAGTTACAAAGGAGACTACTGAAGTTTCTTACAAAGTCCTGAGTAGCGGCGGCAATGTCAAGCTAGACTCTCCAGGCGCTGGTAAGCAATTTGCTCCAGAAGAAATTTCTGCACAAGTTCTCCGCAAACTGGTTGAAGATGCCAGCAAATACCTGGGTGAAACTGTAACCCAAGCTGTCATCACTGTTCCTGCATACTTCAATGACTCGCAACGGCAAGCAACAAAAGACGCAGGGAAAATTGCTGGGATTGAAGTTCTGCGGATTATCAACGAGCCTACCGCTGCTTCTCTGGCTTATGGATTTGACAAGAAGAGTAACGAAACCATCCTAGTATTTGACCTTGGTGGTGGTACTTTCGACGTATCCGTGCTGGAAGTAGGAGACGGAGTTTTTGAAGTACTAGCTACATCTGGTGATACCCACCTTGGTGGTGACGACTTTGACAAAAAAATAGTTGATTTCTTAGCTGAGAAGTTCAAGAAAGCCGAAGGTATTGACCTGCGGAAAGACAAGCAAGCTTTACAACGTCTAACGGAAGCCGCAGAAAAAGCGAAAATTGAGCTTTCTAGTGTCAGCCAAGCAGAAATTAACCTACCATTTATCACCGCTACCCAGGATGGGCCCAAGCACCTGGATACAACCCTGACTCGCGCTCAGTTTGAAGAACTTTGTTCTGACTTAATCGACCGTTGCCGTATTCCTGTGGAAAACGCCCTTCGGGATGCCAAGTTAAACAAAGGCGATATTGATGAAGTGGTGTTAGTTGGTGGTTCTACGCGGATTCCCGCAGTCCAACAGATTGTGAAGCAGGTATTGGGTAAAGACCCCAATCAAAGCGTGAACCCTGATGAAGTTGTAGCAGTTGGTGCAGCCATTCAAGCCGGAGTACTGGCTGGTGATGTAACTGGCATCTTGTTGTTAGACGTGACACCCCTATCTTTGGGTGTGGAAACATTGGGCGGCGTGATGACCAAAATTATCCCCCGCAACACCACAATTCCCACCAAGAAATCGGAAGTCTTCTCCACTGCTGTGGATGGACAAACCAACGTAGAAATTCACGTCCTCCAAGGTGAACGCGAATTCTCTAACGATAACAAGAGTTTGGGAACCTTCCGCCTTGATGGTATTCCTCCTGCACCACGTGGCGTTCCTCAAATTGAAGTGGTGTTCGATATTGACGCTAACGGTATCCTTAACGTCACCGCTAAGGACAAAGGTACTGGTAAAGAACAGTCCATCAGCATAACTGGCGCTTCCACCCTGGATAAAAATGACGTTGACCGCATGGTAAGAGAAGCTGAACAAAATGCTTCATCTGACAAAGAACGGCGTGAGAAGATTGAACGCAAGAACCAAGCCGACTCCTTAGCATACCAAGCTGAAAAGCAGTTACAAGAATTGGGCGATAAAGTTCCCGATGCTGACAAGACTAAAGTCGAAGGTTTGGTGAAAGAATTGCGCGAAGCAGTTGCTAAAGAAGACGATGAGCAAATCAAAAAGCTCACCCCAGAATTGCAACAAGCGTTATTCGCTGTTGGTAGCAACATCTATCAACAAGCTGGTGCTAGTGCCAGTGCTGGCGCTGGTGCCGGTGCTACATCTGGTGGTGAACCTCAAGATAGTAGCAGTTCCTCTAGTTCTAGTAACGGCGACGATGTGATTGACGCTGATTTTACAGAGAGCAAATAATTCCTCTACTTTCTTTTGGGAAGATTGTTTTGTTCGACCTCATATTACCCATTCAGGCAAATGCCTGGGTGGGGATTTTTTTTAAGGAGTTAGGAGTTAGAAGTTAGAAGTTAAGAGTTAGGAGTTAGGAGTTACAGTAGAACTAATATTGGTAACTCTCGATCTTAATTCTTAACTTTATTCCTAACTCCTCACTGTCAACTCCTAATACCAATTCACAAAAAATATGATACAGATGCGAACCATAAAACCTATGCTACTTATCACTTTCTTAATTTTGAATTTTGAATGCGTGAATTTTGAATTGGTATAACTCCCTTATGTCATATCCACAAGCACCTTGGATACTCCAAGGTTATGCCATCCAAACTCTGCATTTGGTAAATATTGACCAAGTGCGCCCTTTAATTCCCTTAGAGTTAGAAATTATTTCTGTATGGCCTGGTAAAACCCTTGGTAGCGTGTATTTATCTAATTACGGGTCAGGCTCAGTACTGGAGTATAGTGAGTTAATTGTTGTCCCAGCTTTGATTAATTACCAAAAGAAAAGCGGCGCTTGGGTTTCCCACATTTATGTAGATAATGCTGATTCGGTGGCTGGCGGTCGAGACATTTGGGGGCTACCAAAGGAACTAGCTAAGTTTACCTGGGAACAAGGAAAGTATGTTACTGTGCATCAGGAAAATCGGAAGCTGTGTAGTCTTAACTATAATCAACAAAGCTTGGCATGGAGACAGTGGTTAAGTGCCTCTGCTTTCAGCGCCAAGGATAGTGATTTACTGATATTCCCTGCTGAAGTTGAGTCTGTGTTGGGTTTGATTGGTTCTAAGTTAGAAATCCCCGCCGAAAGTCCTTTTTCTGGAATAGGTTTAGGTCAGCCTTGGTTAACTGTGCGTTGTGAACAGATGAGTTTGCGGGTCGATGCGCCAAGAGTGGTAGGTCAGATGGGTATGAATACTTCTCGGTTAGGCATTTTTAATTCGGAATCGGGTTTTGGGAAAAGGGAAAAGGGTAAGGGTTAAAGGTTTTTTCTTTCCTTTTTCTCTGAGCTTTTTACACTTAACCGAAATGGATTCTTAATAAAATTTAGTAATAGCAACGACCTATTTATACCAATTCAATTAATGATTGCAACACATCCTTGGTTGAAGACGCGATGAATCAGACGCGATTCATCGCGTCTCTACAAATGATCTATTTGTCGCATTCTTTTTTCAAATTGGTATTATTTTGTGCGATCGCACTTTCAATAACAGTATCATTTTAGGCAATGCCTGCGGCGAAGGTAGCGATCGCTCTTTTCCATTTTGGGATTATAAAATATCCTAACTTCCCAACATTTGTAAGTTATGTAAAGTGGCATAAAGCCCTCCTTGTTGCAGTAGTTGCTCGTGACTTCCCTGTTCGATTAATTCGCCACGCTTGAGAACAAAAATCCGGTCTACGTTGCGAATCGTAGACAAGCGGTGAGCGATAATAATGGCAGTACGTCTATGCAAAAGCTGGTTTAATGCCTCTTGAACTGAAGCTTCTGTACCAACATCCAAACTAGCGGTAGCCTCATCTAGTACCAAAATTTGGGGATTGCGAATGGCAGCCCGCGCAAAGGCTAAAAGTTGCTTTTGACCACTAGAAATATTTGTGCCCCGTTCTCGTAGTTGAGTATCATAACCTTGGGGTAATTCTTCTATAAACTGGGCAATGTTGGTTTCTTCGGCTGCTTGTTGAATCTGCTCAATGGTGTAGCCATCTCCTAAAGAGATGTTGCTTTTAACATCGCCAGCAAACAAAAAGCCTTCTTGTAAAATTACTGCCATGTAACGCCGCAGTTCTGCTTGGGGTACTTCCCGAATATCTACCCCATCTATGAGAATGCGTCCTTGGGTGGGTTCGTAAAGGCGGCACAAAAGACGGATAATCGAAGTTTTACCCGCACCTGTAGGGCCGACTAATGCCACTTTTTCACCAGGATGAATGGTAAAATCTAAGTCTTTAATTACGTAATCATCATTTTTATAAGCAAACCAGACACGATCGAAGCGAATCTCTCCCAGTTCTGGGGGGGAAGTGAGGTCTGGGGATTCTAGATTAGCTACGATCTCATCTATGTAGCCAAATTTCGCATCAAATATTGAGAAGCGGACATTGGCGCGATCGCGAATTTCTATCGGTTCATCTAATATATCGCCTACGCGTTCAATGGCAGTGAAACCAGCTTGAATTACTGTAAATTTTTCCGCAAAAGCCCTTAAAGGGTCAAATAATCGCTGGGCATACAATACAAATGTTGATAAAGTCCCAAAAGTCAAGTTTTTTCCCAACAGCAACCATCCACCCACGCACAAAACACTTGCGATCGCAATCAGTCCAATCCATTCTAAGGTTGCTGAAACAAATGAATCATAAAAGATGGTTTTATCCATTTGCTGAATGTAGTTGTTGTTTGTCGCACGAAACAATTCGGCATTAAATTTTTCTCTACGGAACAACTGCACGACGTTAATCCCAAGCACATTTTCTTGTAGCTGTGAATTCATGATCGAAAGTTCTTCTCGCCCTTTGTAATTGGCTTTGCGGTACTGTTTTTGAATGTAAACAATTACCCAGCTAGTTGGTAACAGCATCAATATTAGCAAGCAAGAAAGTTGCCACTGGATGGAAAACATTAAACCCAAAGTCACCAGCATTAAAAACAAATCGGATATGATGCCAACTGCTCCAGTCGAAAAGACATCGCCTAACACTTCCACATCGCTGGTGATTCTGGTAATTAATTTACCTACGGGTGTGCGGTCAAAAAAGCGCACTGCTAGAGATGTTACATGCTGAAATAAGTCTTGGCGAATTGCGGCGGTGATTTGTTGCCCTAGCTTTTGGACTATATAACCTTGAAAACCTGTCAACAGCAATTGGATGCCGATCGCAATTACCAATAATCCCTCTAGGATATTCAGCCCTTGCGAGAAGGGACGATTCCGAAAAAATTCGTAAGTGCTGGGTTCATGACGAATCAGGGAGATTACTTGCCCAATCAAGAAAGGTTGTAAGGCATTAGCTAGTGCGAGCGGTACGAGTAGGCACATCGACAGCGCTAATAGCCGTCCGTTACGACGGGCATAAGGCACCAAACGCAAAAATAACCGCCAGTCATTTTCACGCCGACGATCTGGTGTATAAGATTTTTTCAGAGATTGGTAGATGCTCATAGTAAGAGCATTATATTAATGTTTGGAAAAAAACACGCTTGTTTAAAGTAGCGTTTATCTTCCTACTCTGATACCATGCCTGAGATAGAAACCGCAAGACTACTACTAAGACTCGATATTCCTCAAGATTTGGACGATCCCCTTTACATTTTGCAATCTTAAAAATATCAGTCTTCTACCCAGAAATGTTGCCACTGTTTAATTTAATTTGGCAAGAGTCTAAAAAAGCTTTTAGCTGATTATCTCCTTCCCAGTCTCAGACTGGGAATAATCTTCATTGAGGCTTTGCCTCCCAACTCGCGGCACCGCTAGGAGTAGCATTTCCAGCCAAAGGCTGAAAACGAGATTTTAAAAGGGTTTTGGCTTAAGTTTACACCAATGCACTTCTATGCGCCCCGACAGCATTTGTATTAATTGCTTCATAAATATTCCTGTAAGTATGAAAAAATAGCATACTTATCTATTTAAGTCTTATATCTAAAGATAGAAGATTGAGGTTAAAATTTGGGAAACCTAAGAGGGGTTCATTCCCAAGAGATGTTCTACCTACTTATCGCAGAATGCAACTGAGGTCAGATGACGCAACCTTTAAATCAAGTCAAAGAATGGGAACAACGTCGTGATGAAGCAAACCGCTACTACCAACGGGGGAAATTTCAAGAGTCTCTCGATCTTGCAACCAAAAATTTACACCTGGCTAGAGCAATTCCAGACCGAGCCAGAGAAGGTTATACATTAAACGATCTCGGTTTAGCTCACCTCAGTTGCTGGCAACCTCAAAGAGCATTAGAGCGTTTTCATCAGGCGCTTTCGGTTGCGATTGAAATTGGCAACACGGCAGCAGAAGCAACTGCACTTAGCAATCTGGGTTCTACCTACAGCCGTCTTGGACGCTTTTCGCAAGCGTTGGAATATTTTGACAAAGCACTGCCAATCTTTAGGCGATCGCAAGATACTCAAAGTGAAGTTTCTACTCTTAATGATGTCGCACTAATTTATACCCGCTTAGGAGAACCGAAACGCGCACTGTTGCTACAACACCAAATTTTGAGGATGCGGCGATTGTTAGGTGACTTTTCTGGTGAAGCAACAACGCTCAATGGTATTGGATTTGCCTACAATGTCTTAGGCAAGTTTGAGCAAGCACTAGAATTTTTTCAAGCAGCACTGCCAATTCAACGAGCCGTGAAAAATCTGCTTCAAGAAGCAACCACCTTGAACAATATTGCTTCTGTCTATCATGATTTAGGAAAACCGAAACAAGCGCTATTACTCTACTATCAAGTTCTTTTGACACGTCGAGCAATTAGCGATCGCGCAGGTGAAGCAACAACCCTTCATAACATTGGTTTTACCTACAGCATCCTGGCAGAGCATCGCCAAGCAATGAAGTTCTACAAACAAGCCATTGGGATTTATCAAGAACTGGGCGATAATCTTGGAGAAATTTCAACTTTGCTGAATATGGGAAGTGTTTACGCCACCACAAAACGCAAAAAAATGGCGCGATCGTGCTATCAAAATGCCCAAGAGTTAGCAGAGCAAATTGAATATCAGCCACTTTTAGAAAAAGTACAGCAGTTCATAGATTCTCTGTAGCCTCCAGTTCCTCTTCTCCCAATATGGGAGAAGAGGTTAAGCGAGCAGTATTGCGTAGCACTTGCTACGTCTCTAGATTCTTTTTTACCCTAGCTACAATACCAAAGTTGTAGCTAGGGTAAGGACATATGAAAGCTTACGAAATTCAAAGCAACGCCGGGATTGATGTTTTGGCATTAGTCGATCGCCCCCAAGCAAAACCCGCAGCTGGACAAGTTCTGATTCAAGTCAAAGCAACATCCTTAAATTACCGCGATCTGCTGGTGATTGAAGGAGCTTACGGTTCTGGACAGAAATATCCGTTAATTCCCATGTCTGACGGTGCAGGAGAAGTAGTGGCGGTGGGAGAAGGTGTGACACGGGTGAAAATAGGCGATCGCGTCGCTGGTATTTTCTTTCAAGACTGGATTTATGGCTCTTTAACCAAAGAGAAAATGAAATCCGATTTGGGAGGTGGTATTGATGGAATGCTGGCTGAATATGTCTTATTACACCAAGATGGTTTAGTAATATTACCTGACCACTTATCCTATATTGAAGGCGCAACTTTACCCTGTGCAGCAGTCACAGCTTGGCACGGCCTAGTGACAAAAGGTAATATTGGTGCAGGTGATAGTGTTTTATTACTCGGTACTGGAGGAGTTTCAATTTTTGCTCTCCAGTTTGCCAAGATACATGGCGCTAGAGTGATTATTACTTCTAGCAGTGATGAGAAGTTGGCACGAGCGAAACAGCTTGGTGCTGACGAGACAATCAACTACAAAACAACACCAGATTGGGAAAAGCAAGTTTATCAATTAACCAATCGCACAGGTGTAGACCATGTAGTTGAGGTAGGCGGTGCAGGTACTCTACCAAAATCCTTACAAGCAGTCCGCATTGGAGGACGTATTAGTTTGATTGGCGTATTGTCAGGAAGAGGAAGTGAAATTGACCCCATGCCAATACTTTTTAAGAGTTTAACAGTTCAGGGAATTTATGTCGGCAGTCGGGAAATGTTTGAGGCGATGAATCAGGCGATGCAACAGCATCAAATTAAACCAGTTATCGATCGAGTTTTCCCCTTCAATGAAGCACGAGAGGCTTATCATTACCTCAAAAGTGCGGCTCACTTCGGTAAAGTCGTAATTTGTAATTCGTAATTTTCAAGAGTTTAATTCTATGTTTCAAGTGGGGTTTGAATTCCCAGTTGAAACATAGTTATACCAATTAGAAAAAAGAATGCGACAAATAGACCACTTGTAGAGACGCAATTCATCGCGTCTTTACTTTACCCAAGGATGTGTTGCAATCATTAATCCAATTGGTATTATAAATTACCTTTAAACAGCAGCGAGAGTAGGTGCAGCGAATTTAGCATATCGCTCGATGTAGAATTCTTTAGAGTGAGCGATCGCTTTCACAGATTCACGCTCTTTTAAAGCACGTTTCCATTGGCGTAGACGGGGAAATTGCTCTGGCACTCCAAAGCCGCGATACTGCTTCAGTGCAGCCCAACGCTCAAACCAAGGGAAGTAAGTGAAATCGACCAAACTAATAGATTCACCAAACCAGTAAGGGCCTTCTTTAGAAAGCTTTGCTAAACCTTCGTTTTCAATGAATTCCAGATGTTTAGATAGTTCCTGTTTCGCTTCTTCTTGTTTTTCGGGATCTGAACTCCGCAGCAGGGTAGAAAAAGCGGGAACGAATCTGGTATTAGCAAAATCGATCCAGATGCGAGCTTGTGCCCTATCAATGGGGTTGCTGGGTAACAATGGCGGATTGGGAAATACCTCATCAAGATATTCGTTAATTACCGCTGACTCCCAAACTCGGTTATCGCCGTGAGTTAGTGCAGGCACTTTTCCATAAGGGGAAACTTGGGTAAACCCTTCCGGTTTATTCTGCAAATCAATCTCAATCAAATCGAAGTCGATGCCTTTCTCTTGGAGTACCAAGCGGGTACGGTGAGCATAAGGACAAACAACTGCACTGTATACTTTAATTTCAGCCATGTTTAAGTTCCTTGGTAAATTAGGACTTGTTAATCGGCATTGAGAATTGAATTTTCATTCAAAATCCCAAATCTTTAATTGTTAATGTCGCAAACTCTTGTTGAAGCGAATGTAGCGTGAAAATTTCTCGACACTAACCAAACTTTTAATAATCAGAAGTTCGTAGTAAGCACTTTAGTGCTTAGAAAATAAGGACTAAAGTCCTTACTACAAACTTGCTTACCCATCAATTTAAACTTGACAGACTCCTAAAGCCAGGGCACTTCTTCAGGTGCATAACGAAAGGCGCGGAAGACTGTATTTTGCTCTCCACGAGTTACCGGTGACTTTTCACCTGGAATATTCCTAGATGCAAAGTAGGGATTAATGTATTCCCAAACTATTTCTCCTGTAACTGTCACCTCGAATATTCGACCATAAGCACCTTCTGTAATTAAGGTATTGCCATTGGCCAAACGTTGCGCTCCTGATATGTATGCACTAAAGAAATTTTGGGGCGGGTTATCGGTGTATTCCCAAACTATTTCTTTGGTTTGACGGTTCACCTCAATCACACGGGAAAAATTGAGAGCGATGTTACGGCGATGTGCGCCATTGTCGAAAATCAGGATATTACCGTTAGCTAGTTCGTTCGGGAAGTGCTGCTGTGCTAGCACATCATCGCCTAGCGTCCAGATGATTTCGCCAGTTTTGCGATCGACGATGACAACTGTGGAGATATTACGAAAGCTCACTATAATGTTGCCATCAGCGAGTTCACCCACAGTATTCCCATGAGTCCATTCGTGTCGATGATCCTGGGGTGTAATCGTAAATATATCTGGATCGAGGTGTTCGTGGGCGTGCCAAGTCCAAACGATTTCACCTGCTGGAGTCACCTCATAAAGCACATCCGCATAGATATCACCATCTGGTTCTGTACCTGGTACGCCACCTTTGATCCGAGGAACCAAAGACTCAGGTATCTTTTCAATGGCGAGTAGAATTATGTTGCCATTGGCTAATCTGCGTCCGTCATGATGATGATCTGGATGCTTATATTCCCAAATAATATTTCCTTTGGGATTTGCTTCTAAAACAACGCCACTTTTGAATGCAGCCCATAAAGCAAAACGTAGGGGTTCTTCTGGTGGAGTTTTACCATTATAAAAAAGGTTGCCATTGGGCAAAAGATAACCGTATAACCCTGGTGGATAAGGCAGATTCCACTGGTGTACTACTTCTCCTTCCAAGTTGAGAAGGTAGACTTCACCTTGACCTGTCAAAGGTGTGAAAAGTGTGTATCCTTTAAATACTTTTTCGGGATTGTAAGCTCTTAAACCAGTACCCCGACGACGAATAGTATTTTGGTCAACTAATGTTGCTGTAAAAGTCATATTTTACCGACTAAATATCTAGTTTTGAATCTAAGAATTGAGAGAGAGTACATGGCGCATCTTTACTTCTACTCTGTGAGAGCCAGAGGCTCTAGGAAGGCATTACCAGGCTCCAGCCTGGTAACGAGGCGAACTATCTAAAATGTTTGAATTTTGAATTTTGAATACTTCGACAAGCTCAGTACAAGTTTTGAATTTTGAATTGTTTATGGTGCTGGGTTTGGCGACTGAGCATGAACTATATCCAACTCTTCCAAAATATCTTTGTTGAGAACTACATTCACACTTTCTAAATTCTCTTTAAGTTGTTCCAGTGTCGTAGCACCAATAATTGTGCTAGGCACAAACCAACGACTCCGCACAAATGCTAAGGCCAGATGCGCTGGACTTAATTGATGGCGCTTGGCAATTTCTACATAAGCTGATACGGCTTGACTGACTTTCGGTTTCAGATAGCGCTGACCGAAATTTTCAAACAAAGTGATTCTTGTTTTCTCTGGTTTGCCGTTTAGATATTTGCCAGTTAAGAAACCAAATGCTAAAGGACTATAAGCTAGTAACCCAATTTCTTCGTAATAAACTGCTTCTGCTAAGGCTCCATCAAATACTCGATTTAGCAAGTTGTAAGCATTTTGAATCGAAACAACTTTGGGCAATCCTAATTGTTTAGCAGCATTACTAAATTGGGCAACTCCCCAAGGGGTTTCGTTACTCAAACCGATATAGCGAATTTTACCAGCCTTAATTACATCGTCAAAAACTGCTAGCTGTTCAGCAATGGGAACCGTTTCTCCCACCTGAGTCGGATCGAAGACTGTTTGTCCAAATCGTGGCACGTAGCGATCTGGCCAGTGGATCTGATACAAATCGATATAGTCTGTCTGTAATCTTTTTAGACTATCATCTACAGCTTGTTTGATATTATCACGATCGATTGCTTTGGCTCCTCCACGTACCCATTTAAAACCTCGACCAGGACCAGCAATTTTAGTAGCTATAATAACTCGATCTCTTTGTTGACGCTTTAACCATTCCCCAATGTAAGTTTCAGTTAATCCATAAGTTTCGCCACTTGGTGGGACAGGGTACATCTCAGCCGCATCAATAAAGTTGACTCCTTGGGCAATAGCATAATCTAGCTGCTCGTGGGCTTCTTCAATGGTGTTTTGCTTTCCATAAGTCATAGTGCCCAGACAAATTTCGGAAACTTTTAAGTCACTTTTACCAAGTTGGTTATACTTCATATTTCGCGTTGTTATTCACTCGATTGAACAGTGATATTTTTGTTAGAGATTTTACATTTTGTCAAGGGCATTATTATTTTTTAAGTAAATTAGCTTCAAACAATACTGGATTTGGCACTAAGCCAATATAAGTTTTTCAGAGAATATAGAGTCTATACTACTATAAATCGATAGATAAACTGTATTTGAGGCATATAGCTGTTTATTATTGCATAGATTAACCAGATAAGTAAGTTAGTTTTGGGTAATCAAAATTTTAAATATGTAGTAGAAAATACTTGCTTTTATTGAGTATTTATGAAATAGACTGTTTTAGGCTGAGTATATAGTACAATAAATCGGTAGACTTGCAGTAGTATGTCAAAAATCTTAAGATTCTTCTAGGATGAAGTCTTAATAAATATTCATATTAATCTGCTTATTTCTAAGTATCTTCTTTTTAAGATAATAAAAATATACCAAGGCTAGTTGGGACTAAAAACATTTGTAGCAATGAAAAAGATTTAGGTTTTAATGACTTGTATAATCAGGAATTTTTTACTGCGATCGCTTCCAACTATGCTCATATCTATAGCAATATGATTAGCGAACATAATTTCATTTAATTATGCGATCGCAAATGCAATCAAGTTAATGTATTCGGATTTGTTGTTATTATAAACAACTCATTTTGTTATATTATAGATACAAGTATAAAAACCTTAGTTCCTTACTAGAACTTTTTTAGGGAATACACCTTTTGACATTAAGGCTAGACTTTTAATTTTCTCCTTATGCCGTGAGTTGTCTTTTCTAAGGACGGCTACATTCACAATACGGTTCGGTTAAAGGTGAAAGGGGAAAGGTTTTTAATACATCCTTTCCCCAAACCACAAGGAAAGTAAAAAATGCTTATCCGAACCGTATTGGCTACATTCTGGAGAATCACAATGTCATTAGACACAAATATTCTTGAGCAACCAGCAAATAAGCTGCTGGCAGCTTTGCCAGCCAGTGATTACGAACGTCTTGCTTCTCATCTAAAACTTGTTCCGCTCTCAAATCGGCAAATACTTTACGAACCAGGCGAACCGATCGCACAGGTATATTTTCCTAATAAAGCAGTGATTTCTATAATCACCACTATGGAAGATGGCTCAACTGTAGAAGCTGGTTTAGTGAGTAATGAAGGCATGGTGGGTATCCCGGTAATTTTAGGAGACAACATCCCAACCACAACAGCATTAGTGCAGATTCCAGACAGTGCGATGAAGATGGATGCGGATATACTCACAAGTGAGTTTAATCGGGGTACAGCCCTTCAAAGCCTGTTACTGCGCTACGTACAAGGTGTATACACTCAAATAGCACAAGGATCTGCCTGCAACCGTCTTCATAAACTAGAGAGGCGGCTGGCTCGCTGGCTGCTAACAGTTTCTGATCGTCTGGAATCAGAAGAATTTCCGCTCACCCAGGAATTTATCGCACAGATGCTAGGTGTACGTCGCGTTGGTGTCACTGAAGCAGCTAATATCCTCAGCAATGCCGGAATCATCACCTACTACCGTGGTCATATTAACATCTTGAATCGAGAGGCTTTACAAAAAACCTCCTGCGAATGTTATCAGATTATAGAAGATGAATATGTCCGTTTATTGGGCAATAAGCCCAATAAACGGAAAAAATAATTTTTTTGAGCTTCTATGTACGAAACCGCACAGACTCCAAGAACTGTGTTATTTTAAGATTTTCCAGATTGTTCACCGTGTTCCTTTAGAGAATACACCTTTTAACATTAGGATCAGAACCTTAATCCTTTAGACATCTTGCAAAAGTTCCTTTTCCAAGATTTCGGGGAAAGGTTAAAGGGTAAAGGGAAGGGTAAAATTCCATCCATTTCCCCCTTCCCCCTTCTCCTTTCCCCCACTTCTGCAAGAAGTCCTTTCCTTATGCTCTGAGTTGGTTTTTCTAAAGTCACCTACCTTAAGGAGAGTGACTTCTAATGCCATTAAAACAAAATCTCTTTCAGCAACGACCAAATAAGCTGCTGGCAGCTTTGTCAGACAGTGATTATCAGCGTCTTTTCCCCTATCTAAAGCTAGTTCCGCTCCAAGTTCAGCAGATCCTTTACGAAGCAGCCGAACCAATCACACAGGTCTATTTTCCTGATAAGGCAGTAGTTTCTATAGTCACCACTATGAAAGATGGCTCAACGGCGGAAGTTGGGATAGTAAGTAATGAAGGCATGGTGGGTATCCCGGTAATTTTAGGAGACAACACCACAACCACAACAGCCTTTGTGCAAATTTCGGGCGCTGCTATGCAAATCAATGCAGATGTATTGAAAGCCGAGTTCAATCGGGGCGGAGCTATTCAAAACGTGCTGCTGCGCTATGTACAAGCTGTATACTCTGAACTGGCGCAAGGTGCTGCCTGCAACCGTCTCCATACACTGGAAGAACGGCTGGCTCGCTGGCTGCTTACAGTCTCTGACCGTCTCGAATCAGAAGATTTTCCCCTCACGCAAGAATTTATCTCCCAGATGTTAGGTGTACGTCGTTCTGGTGTGACAGTAGCAGCTAGCACTCTCAGCCGAGCCGGAATGATTGCCTACCAACGCGGTCAAATTAGCATCCTGAACCGAGAGGATTTAGAAGCAAGTTCCTGCGAGTGTTATCGAGTCATCCAAAATGAATTGGCTCGGTTACTGGGCTTCATGCCCAGTAACCGAGCCAAAAAATTTTTTTGAGTTATGTGTGCGAAACCGAACAGACTGGCAAAAGCAACTTGATTTAAAGTATTTTGAGCAAATTTCTCTTTTAATGTTCAGTGAGCGACAAGATAATTAAGCCGCAAGTAAATAGGTTACTTGCGGCTTTGCCAACCAGTGATTATGAGCGTCTTATTTCGCACCTAAAGTTAGTTCCGCTTCCCACTCGGCAAGTTCTTTACGAACCAGGAGAACCCGTCACACAGGTCTATTTTCCCCAACAGGCAGTGGTTTCTATCGTCACTATTATGCAAGATGGTTCGACGGTGGAAATTGGGATAGTGAGCAATGAAGGCATGGTAGGTATCCCAGTAATTTTAGGAGGCAAGACAACAACCACAAAAGCGTTTGTCCAAGTTGCCGGCGCTGCAATGCAGATGGATGCAGATGTACTTAGAACCGAGTTCAATCGGGGCGGAGCTATTCAAAAGCTGCTGCTGCGCTATGTACGAGCTATATATACCGAACTTACACAATCATGTGCCTGCAACCGTCTTCATACCCTAGAAGAACGGCTGGCTCGTTGGCTGCTCACAGTATCTGACCGTTTGGAATCAGAAGAATTTCCGTTGACGCAAGAATTTATCGCCCAGATGCTGGGTGTAAGGCGCTCTGGTGTGACAGTAGCGGCTAGCACCCTGAGCCGAGCCGGAATGATTCGCTATCAACGCGGTCAAATTAGCATTATAAACCGAGAGGATTTGGAAGCAACTTGCTGCGAGTGTTATCGAGTTATCCAAAAAGAATTTGCTCGGTTGCTAGGGAATCAGCTAAGACGCGATCGCTAATGAATTATTTTAAGTTACTATGTCCGACACCGGACAGACGTTTGCTAATTGCTTCCTTTAAGATTTAGTAAAGTATGCATCAAATAGCGTCAAATAAGTAGTACTTGATGCAATCGCTACTTCAAGTCTTTGAGCTATGGGGCGGTAAGAAGAATGTCTAATCAATCGATATCTTTTCAAGGTCTGCGATTGCTCGTTGTTGATGATGATGCTGATACAAGAATATTACTTACCTTCCTTTTTGAATTAGAAGGAGCAGAGGTGATTGCAGCTGCTTCAGCAGACGAGGCTCTCAAAAGAATGTCATCTTTTAAACCAGACATCCTAATTAGTGACATTTGCTTACCCGATGAAGATGGCTACTCGCTACTCTTGAAGGTCAGAAATTTGGAAGCAAAGCGAGGTAGAAAGATTCCAGCGATCGCTCTGACAGCATCTACTTTCGAGGATGACCATAAACGTGCATTATTAGCAGGTTATGATATATACCAATGCAAGCCAATAGACTTAGATGAGTTAACTTTTATGGTTGCTAGTTTAGTTGGAATCGAACAATACGTTTGTCATATTTAGATATAACCAGGGATAAGTCATTAAGTAAAAAAGCTTTAACTAAATTTTATTTATTTTCAAAATGCGATGTCTACGACGAGCTAAACCGTTGTAGACATCGCATTTTTGCAGCAATCTTTTGACTAATTTTATTTTTTATTAATTTCGCTATCAGTAAAAAACTTTTAAAATACAGTGATATAAAATATACTAAGGATAAATACAGAGAACGACTAAGTAATTCTCTGCGAGTACTCATTTTTCATATTAAGGAGTGCATTATGGAATATCTTGCTTATTCCCAGATGTTTATAGCTCAAGAAGAGGCATCTGGAAACACTAAGTATCATCTTCCTCAACCTCAATTCAATTGGAAAAAACTGCTTAAATCTTCGGCTTGGTTAACTTTTGCTGGTGTCGGTGTATTATTCGCTGTTGTAACCCAAATTCAAATAAGTTCGGCTGCCTATGTAAAGACTAACGGCAGTTGTTTGCGTGTCCGTACCGGCCCAAGCAGCAACTACTCGTATGTGGACTGTGTACCAAATGGCGCAACACTTCCAGCAATTGAACGATATGAAAATGGTTTTGCCAGACTTTCTACAGGTAGATACGTTTTTGCCCGATGGATTGGTGATAGACCGAACAATCTTCCTGTGACTAGACCCGGTGGTGTTGGCGGTTCGGTGATTCTTACTCCTGGTTCAAAAGGTCAGCTCGTCAGAGACGTGCAAACAGCTTTAGGTAATCTTAGAATTGATGGAATTTACGGTCAAGAAACTGTTAGCCGAGTCCGAAGCTTTCAGCAAAGCAAAGGTCTACTTGTAGATGGTGTTGTAGGTCCCGAAACTCGATCGGCTCTGGGTGTTTAACCAGAAGCCACCCTTGGAAAATCTCGTGGTTTGGTTAAATATTGTCAAACTAGTTTTGAGGGTTTGTAGTAAGCACTTTAGTGCTTAGGAAATAAGGACTAAAGTCCTTACTACGAACTTACTTACCCATGAATGTAATTTTGTACAATCTGCAAAATGCGCTCTGCTGCATGACCATCCCCAAAGGGATTGATTGCGTTTGCCATCGCTTCATAAGCATCTGAGTCACTGAGTAACTCAGCAGCGGCTGCAACAATGTTCTCAGTCGTAGTGCCAACAAGTTTAGCTGTACCAGCTACCACAGCCTCTGGTCTTTCGGTAGTGTCTCTCAAAACTAGTACTGGTTTTCCTAAGCTGGGAGCTTCTTCTTGCAAGCCACCAGAGTCAGTGAGCAAAAGATGCGATCGCCCAATTGCTCCCACCAAATCTCCATAATCTAGAGGATCTGTCAAGAAAATTCGGGGATGATTCCCTAAAAGTTCCTGCAACGGAACTCGCACTGTCGGATTGCGGTGCAATGGTAGTAGTAAAGCTGTATCAGGAAACTTGTCTAAAATTTGTAAAAAGCCCTGAGCGATCGCTAACAGAGGTTCTCCCCAATTCTCCCGACGATGAACTGTTGCTAACAAAACCCGATATGATTCCCAGTTTAAGCCTGGAACATCGCAAACTACTTGGGTTGCAGCGACATTTAACAATGCATCAATTACAGTGTTACCTGTCATGTGGATTTCACCCAAAACACCAGAACGATGCAAATTTTCCACAGCCCAAGGAGTCGGCGCAAAGTGCAACTGAGTAATTTGAGAAATCAACCGCCGATTAGCTTCTTCTGGGTAAGGATTGAAGATATCATCAGTTCTTAACCCTGCTTCTACATGACCAATAGGAATTTTTTGATAAAAAGCTGCCAAAGCTGCGGCAAAAGCAGTGGTGGTGTCTCCCTGCACAATTACTAAATCTGGCTTTTTTGCTTTAAATAATGCTTCTAATCCTTGTAAACTACGACAGGTAATATCATTTAGAGATTGCTGAACCTGCATAATTTCCAAGTTATAATCCGACTTGATATTAAACAGTTGCATAACCTGCTCAACCATCTCCCGATGTTGTCCAGTTAGAATTACTTGCAACTGAAATTCTGAAGACTTTTGGAAAACCTGAATCACTGGAGCAAGTTTAATTGCTTCCGGGCGAGTACCTAAGATAATGCAAACGCGTTTTTGATTAGTCATTAGTTATCTGTAATTTACCATCTATAGTCAATGGTCTATAGTCAATGGTCTATGGTCAATAGTCGGCGGTCAATCCTCACATAAACCATAAATATTAATGGATAAATCACACAAGATATAAAAAAACCAGCTTAACTGGGCAAATGCATTGTTTGTTTAATTAAGCTGTAATGACTATTTAAAATTTCAAGTTATAAAAACCATGAAAAAACCCGGCTTAACCGGGCAGACGCACTGTTTGTCTAATTAACCTGTAATAACTATTTAATTTCACAAGTTAGAGGGCAAGCAGCGTAAACAGTAGCCTGCATTTGGTCTGCCTCTCCATGCAGCCAGCTTAACCATTTAACTTCACTAGGATGAACTCCCTTAACAGTTAGCACACCCGCAGCCAATACAACTGCCATGACATTAAACATTATTAAAGCACCTGCAACAAGCAAAACCGCACTAACAGGCATCACAGATTGCAAGATAATCGACAACAGACATCCGACCGTAGCCATTAAGACAACTAGTGGAAAACCCACAACCAACAAACATACTGCTAATGTAAAAGTCCATATTAAAAAGCTTTTAATCATCAACAAGGAGTAGGTCTTTCCTTGATTAGAGCTTTGAGCAGAAACCATGACTTTTCCTCCCAGAATACACAACAGATTTTAATTTCAGTAATATCTCACTTTTTTGCGAGTAAACTGAATTGTCTCAGTGAAATTCAGTATATAAAAACTAATTGGGAAAATGAGCATTTAGTTACTAAAGTTTACAGTTAATTTTTTGCAATTATGGATATAAAGTCAATTTTCTATCTATGAGAAAAACTTGTTTACTGCATCTGCCTTCAGGTATAGAACTGAAAAGGTATGAGCTTTAAACCTCGATCCCCAGGAGATCGCTCCTATTCAACTTAACATTTCTTATAAAAACTAGTAGTCTTTCTCATAATTCCTAGACGGGCTGAATAAATGAACTGCTAGTATTTGTACTGTTAATTGCTAGCAATTTGTGCCTATGCCTGGGATAAATTTCTCATCTAAGTCATGAGAATATTTATTTTAAAATAAAAGCATAAAATATTACTTTATACTCTCTGTGTATTTGCTGAGGTCTTTTAAGTACTTGCGTGTGTTAAACCAGTTTAGATAGGTTAAATAATCTATCTAAATATTCTGAGTATTGAAATCTTAGGAAATAAAAGATACCAATTGGGTGGATGAAATAGATTGACCGTGGTTCTAGAGTTTCCATCGCCTTCTATCACCGCTAAGGCTTGTAGACAAGCATTCTCCAAAAGTCATCAAAGCAAGTGACTTTACTTCTCGTTAATTCAACTTTTTAACTACCAAATGTGAAGATATATGACAGAAGCACAGTCTCCATTAAATTCTAACTCTGCTGCCGGACGTAATTTGCCACCAATGCCGCCGCCTCCACCGCCAACCCCAACCTTTAGTACGCAGCGACAGATGACACAAACACTCGATATGTCAATAGATAGGGGCACTACTAATCCGCCTGTTGCAGGTCATCGTCCGGGTAGTCCACCGCCAATACCTAGTTCAGTTCGCCCTCAAAACAGCAGTCCAGAACTAACTTTAGAAAAGTTAATTAGAGAAGCTTACGATCAGGGATATTCTGACTTGCACTTGGGTGTGGGTGAACCACCCCGCTTCCGCAGCCGAGGAGAAATTCAATCAGGAGATCATCCAGAAACAGATAAAGAAACTTTTATGAGTTGGTTGCGGGAGGTGATGACTGAGGGAGAAATTCAGCGCTTTGAAGAATCCTTAGAATTTGACGGAGCAACTCAATACGAATTTGCTCGCGTGCGGATTAATGTTTTTGGCTCTCTCAAAGGGCCTGCAATGGTGTTGCGGTTGATTCCGCTAAAAATCTTAACTATGGAACAGTTGAGATTACCTCCAGTTTTTCGAGATATTTGTCATCACCATAAAGGTTTGATTTTGGTAACAGGGCCCACTGGTTCTGGTAAGTCCACCACAATGGCAGCGATGATTGACTACATCAATAAGGAGATGGCCAAGCATATCATCACCATTGAAGACCCGATAGAATTTGTCCATCAAAGCCGCAAGTCCTTAGTCAAACAGCGGGAAGTGGGAATGCATACCCGGAAATTTGATAACGCATTGAAAGCAGCTTTGCGGGAAGACCCAGATTTGATTCTGGTAGGGGAAATGCGGGACAAGGAAACTGTTAACACTGCCCTAAAAGCTGCTCAGACTGGTCACTTAGTCATGGGAACACTGCATACCAATAGTGCGGTCAAAACCATTGAACGGATTCTCAACCTCTATTCTGGTGATGAACAGGATGCAATGCGGGTAGCGATTTCTGAGTCTTTAGTGGCAGTAATTGCTCAAGGTTTGTGTCGCACTACTGACGGTAAGCGAGCTGCTTTCCATGATGTGCTGATCAATACTGAGGCAATTAAAGAATGGATCAAAGACGGTAAGTATGATGAAATTGGCGAGCTGATGAAACAAGCTGGCTTTGACGGCATGATTACGATGAATCAGTCATTGCTGAATCTCTATCAAGACGGACGCATCACTGAAGAAACTGCTTTGGAAATGTCACCAACTCCTAACGAAATGGCGCAGTTTCTCCGAGGTCGAGTTTAATAATTGGGGCATTGGAATTAGGGTAGAGGTGACATGTGACAGGTTATAGGGAATAATCTGTGCCCTGTAACCTTTACCCTATTCCCTTCTTTACTCCTCAATCTCAAATATCTTTGCGATCCTGGTTGAGGTTATAGCTAAGGTAAAAGGTAAAAGAGAGAATTTTTACTTTTAGTTGCCTAACCTCTGTGAATAATTTGACGACAAATAAACTATCTACACCCCAGCTGTTTAAAGGCATTGCGCTATTTACACCTGGAGGAGATTTAATTTACTGCATCGACCCTAGCAAGCAAGGTCGATGGCATTTGCATTTGTGCTCGGCTTTGCAAGAAATTCTAGATTTACCAGAGCCACCGCACTTTTTAGTGCCTTGTTATACCGCAACTATTGACAATTGGTTAGATGCGCGTACTCAACAAGTACGAACTTTTGCTGAAGCTTATCCGGCTGTAATTAGACATCAAGCTTTGCTGAATGCTGTTTTTGGCACGGGAGAATTAGTATGGCAAGCAGCTCCTTGGCAAGAGGGATTGTGCGATCGCATGGTGTTAACAACCTATCGTTCGTCATTTGGACAGCTTTGGGAGGATCACGATTTAATTGTCCGTCTAGACCTTTCTGAACCTGTGCCAAAATATAACCAACCAGTAATAGTACAAAAAAAAGAAGCTATTACCCAAGGCTATGTTCTCCGCTTATTTGTTGCCGGACATAGCAATTCTACTGAACGCATTCTGCAAAATTTACACGAATTGTTAGAGCGATCGCTTGGACACCCTTATACCCTGAAGGTGATTGATGTTTTAAGTCATCCAGAACAAGCAGAACTAAATCAGGTTTCTGCAACTCCTACCCTTGTCAAGGTTTGGCCTCATCCAATTCGGCGCATCGTTGGAGAGTTGGATCGTGTAGAAAAGATTTTACAGATGTTAGCTGTTAAGGAAAACTTTTAAGTAATTAAACTAGTTTTTTTGCTAAGTGCGCGAATGGGTAGGTGTTGGTGAAAGGGTTAGTACAAAAATGGCTAGATTGCTTTATTTGCAAGAAATTGAGAGCTTTAGCATCTTGAAACCATCCGCGCACTTCGTATAAACTGACTTTTAGCTATTTACAGTTAGGACAATTCCCAGTCCTTATGTTATGATTTTCGCATTCGCGCTGTTGAACCTTGAAAACCAAATAACACAGGGCTTTCAGACGCCTGCGATCGCAATCAACTAAAATCCCTATTAGGGATTGAAACTAATCCGCTGGCGCGACCGGGTAGTTCTGGCTTCCACATCGCAATCAACTAAAATCCCTATTAGGGATTGAAACCGAATACTGGGATTTCTTTGCTGGTTTCATCGGTCAAATCGCAATCAACTAAAATCCCTATTAGGGATTGAAACTAATCCGCTGGCGCGACCGGGTAGTTCTGGCTTCCACATCGCAATCAACTAAAATCCCTATTAGGGATTGAAACCGAATACTGGGATTTCTTTGCTGGTTTCATCGGTCAAATCGCAATCAACTAAAATCCCTATTAGGGATTGAAACTCAAGACCTTGTACAAAGTGATAAGTTACTCCAAATCGCAATCAACTAAAATCCCTATTAGGGATTGAAACATCTCAAGGTCAAGTACCACCGGTACTCCTGACCGCTTTTATCGCAATCAACTAAAATCCCTATTAGGGATTGAAACATCTCAAGGTGTCATTTGTGTATGTCACCCATGAAATCGCAATCAACTAAAATCCCTATTAGGGATTGAAACAAAGATTCCCAAAAAGCGCAAGAAGAATATGAAATCGCAATCAACTAAAATCCCTATTAGGGATTGAAACTACTTGCTTGAAAAACCTCCCAGCAATTTCAATCATCGCAATCAACTAAAATCCCTATTAGGGATTGAAACTAACGGACACCCATTCACTCATAAAGCGATCGCCTATCGCAATCAACTAAAATCCCTATTAGGGATTGAAACTGCGATCGCAGATTGATTAATGCGATCGCAAACATCGCAATCAACTAAAATCCCTATTAGGGATTGAAACACAGCGTTGCTTTAGGTAATCAAATCGTAAACACATCGCAATCAACTAAAATCCCTATTAGGGATTGAAACGGCTTTGGCTAAGTCGCGCAAGCAGGGATTGTCAATCGCAATCAACTAAAATCCCTATTAGGGATTGAAACGAGCAACCTTAACCTGCAAAAAGATGCAGCTAGATCGCAATCAACTAAAATCCCTATTAGGGATTGAAACACTACAGAAACCGCTCAAGTAGCTGAAGGCGTACAAAATCGCAATCAACTAAAATCCCTATTAGGGATTGAAACAACTGCTCCAACTGACGTAATAAATAGGAGCGTGCCTTATCGCAATCAACTAAAATCCCTATTAGGGATTGAAACAATTACGAGTCAGTTAAAGAAGGCATTCCAAAATTTCGCAATCAACTAAAATCCCTATTAGGGATTGAAACCTTTTAGTATACGACTTCAGGCGATACTGTTTAAACTCAAAGAAAGTCAGCTATATTTAAGTTAATAGAGGAGCATTCGACAAATAATTTGTCGCTCTATAAATAAATCGGGATGACTGGATTCGAACCAGCGGCCCCTTCGTCCCGAACGAAGTGCGCTACCAAGCTGCGCCACATCCCGCCATAAAAATGGCATTATAAATTAAGAATATCACAACCTGCACTAAATAGCAGAATTACATCTATATACATCCGATCGCTTCATCAAAGACTTTGCTTGCTAGGATTAAATTTGTATAACTCTAGTGGTAAAAACGGATTGTGACTGTAAAACCAGACTGGTTGCGGGTGAAAGCACCTGGACGTGAGCGCATCGGTAACGTTAAAGAAATTTTGCGGGATTTAGCCCTCAATACAGTTTGCGAGGAAGCGTCCTGTCCGAATATTGGTGAATGCTTCAACGCTGGGACTGCCACGTTTTTGATTATGGGGCCCGCTTGTACACGCGCTTGTCCCTACTGCGATATTGATTTTGAGAAAAAACCCAAACCACTAGACCCCACAGAACCTACACGACTGGCCCAAGCTGTTCGCCGCCTGAACCTTAATCATGTAGTCATCACTTCTGTAAACCGAGATGACTTGCTTGATGGTGGTGCATCTCAGTTTATAGCGTGTATTGATGCAGTTAACTCTGTTTCACCCAACACCACAATTGAGGTGCTAATTCCTGACTTATGCGGTAATTGGAATGCTCTGGAGTTAATTCTACAGGCTGCGCCAGAGGTATTAAACCATAATACCGAAACTGTTCCACGCCTATATCGCCGGGTGCGTCCCCAAGGAAACTACGATCGCACATTAGAATTATTGCAGCGCACTCGCCAACTTTCTCCTAGCACATACACTAAATCTGGGATCATGGTTGGACTTGGTGAAACTGATGCCGAAATTCGCCAAGTCATGCAAGACTTGCGAACTGTCGATTGCGATATTTTGACCATTGGGCAATATCTCCAACCCAGCCAAAAACACTTGCAGGTAAACGAATTTGTCAATCCAGAACAATTTGCTGACTGGAAAGCATTCGGCGAAGAAATCGGATTTTTACAAGTTGTTTCTTCACCATTGACAAGAAGCTCCTATCATGCTGAACAAGTTAGGGAATTAATGGAACGCTACCCACGCAGCCAATTTTAGATTTTAGATTTTAGATTTTAGATTGGTGAGCGAAGAAATGGAGAGATAGGAGGACTTTTGACTGTTAAGTAATGACTAATCCAAAATCCGAAATCCAAAATCCAAAATTTGTTGCAATTCTGGGTGCGGGTGCTTGGGGTGCATCTCTAGCAAATCTCGCCGCTGCAAATGGTCATCAGGTGCGCGTGTGGTCGCGTCAAGGTTCCCAAACTCTCGAAGCAGTTTTAAAAGATGTCCAAATAGTCCTCTTTGCTATCTCAATGATTGGTGTGAGAGATGTTGCTTCCCAAGTTGAGTCTTTCCCCTTTTCTCCAGAGACAATTTTTGTGACAGCGACGAAAGGCTTAGATCCCCAAACCACCTGCACACCTTCACAAATTTGGCAAACAATATTTCCTAACCATCCAGTGGTTGTTTTGTCCGGGCCCAATTTATCAAAAGAAATTCAAATGGAATTACCAGCAGCTACGGTGGTAGCCAGTAACATCCCCACGGCTGCGGAAGTAGTGCAGTTAGTATTTTCTTCTCATCGTTTTCGGGTATATACCAATCTTGATCCCTTGGGGGTAGAACTGGGGGGAACACTGAAAAATGTGATTGCGATCGCCGCCGGTGTATGCGATGGTTTACAACTGGGAACTAATGCCAAAGCTGCTTTAGTTACCCGTGGACTGACAGAAATGGTTCGTATCGGCAACAACTGGGGCGCTAAGACGGAAACATTTTATGGTTTATCGGGTCTAGGAGATTTGTTAGCAACGTGCAATAGTCCCTTGAGTCGCAATTACCAAGTCGGCTATCAGTTAGCTGGTGGTAAGTCACTTACAGAAACTCTCGCAAATTTACAAGGAACTGCTGAAGGAGTAAACACTTGCCGAGTTTTGATGCAACGAGCCAACCAACAAAACATCGCAGTCCCAATTACCGAGCAAGTTTATCGGTTACTTCAAGGCGAAATCACACCCAGACAAGCACTTGATGAACTGATGTTGCGAGATATCAAACCAGAGTACAACTACTAGTAGTCTGCCAACCTAAAAATGTTAGGTGGAGGTTGGGTAAAGGTTAAAGGGAATTCATGGTAAGGGATAAAAAACCTTTCTCCTTTCCCCCTTTCCCTTTCCTCGCCGGCGTTGCCAAGGCGTACTAGTAGTCTGTCAACTTGAAATTGGCACTTTAAGACTCACATACAAGACGACGCAGGAACACGGAGAGGGTGTTTGATAACTTATCCGCATCTTCTATCTCCGTGTCGAGAGAATTTTCGCCGTTAATGCTAATCACTTCCCCGACATCTATTAGTTCTACTTATACCTGAATAATCCTGAGAAAAAATTGCTAAATCGTCAGGATATTACTTTTGCACCCATGTAAATGTGACTATGCCAATTATAAAGATGACATTCACTGAAGGATGTTTATACTGTGTTACAAAAGTTACTATTAAAAAACCATCAAGGTTGAAATATTAACTAAGTAGTTCAAATATTGCAAACCTAGCTGTGGATTTAAATAGCTATTGGTTTAATCAAAAGTTTAGCAGCCGATTAAGTTCAGTAATTCTGTATCCAATAAAACCCTTACAGTTAATTTCTAAAAAAAATTGTCAGGGAACGTTCAACCATGTTAGTTCATCGTTAATCGCGGGAACAATAGCAACAGTTGAATAGCTGACCGTAATCTAAGCTGACCGAAATCTATTGTTACCTGGAGCCATTGAGACGATCTTTATGCCAGCAACATCTTTTTATGCAGACGCCCCTTACAACACCAAAAAGTCTAGCCAGGCTTTGGACTCGGATCTCACGGTTGATGACAGTGAGTTATCGGTAGATGACCTACAGGAGCTAGAACTGGCAACTGTAGACAATGCTAACCTTGCTGCTAACACCAACCGTCGGAGTACAGACCTAGTACGTCTATATCTTCAAGAAATTGGTCGGGTTCGCTTGTTGGGGCGCGATGAAGAGGTTTCAGAAGCTCAAAAAGTCCAACGCTACTTGCGGATGCGGATAGTACTTGCTAACGCCGCAAAGCAAGGGGATGAAGTGATTACACCCTATCTAAGGTTAGTTGAAGTTCAAGAACGTCTAACCTCAGAACTAGGACATCGCCCGTCTTTGGAAAGATGGGCTGCCACTGCTGACATAATTTTATCCGATCTCAGACCGATTTTGGCAAATGGGAAACGTCGCTGGGCTGAAATCGCTAAGTTGACTGTAGAAGAGTTGGAGCAAGTCCAGTCCCAAGGACTCCAAGCAAAAGAACACATGATTAAGGCGAATCTTCGCTTAGTTGTGTCTGTTGCTAAGAAGTATCAAAATCGTGGTTTGGAATTGTTAGATTTAGTCCAAGAAGGTACATTAGGTTTGGAGCGGGCTGTAGAAAAATTTGACCCAACTAAGGGTTATCGCTTCAGTACCTATGCTTACTGGTGGATTCGTCAGGGTATTACACGGGCGATCGCTACTTCTAGTCGCACGATTCGCCTACCGGTCCATATTACCGAAAAGTTAAACAAAATTAAAAAAGCTCAACGCAAAATTGCTCAAGAAAAAGGTCGCACTCCAACTCTGGAAGATTTAGCAACTGAGTTAGAGATGACACCGACCCAAGTACGAGAAGTTTTGTTGCGGGTTCCTCGCTCCGTTTCTTTGGAAACCAAAGTAGGAAAAGATAAAGACACTGAGTTAGGCGAATTACTCGAAACTGACAGTGTAACTCCAGAAGAGATGTTAATGCGAGAATCTTTACAAAGAGATTTGCATCATCTTCTATCAGATTTGACTAGTCGGGAGCGCGATGTAATTCTGATGCGGTTTGGTTTGGCGGATGGTCATCCTTATTCTTTAGCAGAAATTGGCCGCGCTCTTGACTTATCGCGCGAACGAGTCCGCCAAATTGAATCTAAGGCTTTGCAAAAGCTACGTCAACCCAAGCGCCGCAACCTCATCCGCGACTATTTGGAATCTCTGAGTTAGTCATTTGTCACTTGTACTGAGTTTCGACTGCGCTCAACTACCGCGAAGCCGTTGGCGCAGCCTCTCGTAGAGAAGTATTAGTCATTTGTCATTAGAAAATTACACTTGACAAATGACTAGGAACAAAAGTGTGATTTTATTCCCAGGTTAAAAGCCTTTTATCGGCTTACAGCAAATAATTAGCATTAAACTGTATAAAAGTTGTCCCCAATCTTTGCTCAAATATCTTGAAGGTGGGGAGCAACTAAGAATTCAAATTTAACTTATGCGAAATTCAAAGTCAAGGGATGCAATCGTTACAAGTATCCTCACTATTAGCTGTATGCAAATTAAATGCACTACAGCTGATTACTTGAATTTTGCTCAAGATTTGATGAATTGTTCTTAAATATTTAGTAAGAATTCTCAATAGGCAATGATTGTTGCAAATTGCTCCCAAGATTTGTTATATTCTCAACTAACAAGCTTTGTTGAGAACTATTAGTATGACTGTCTACACAACTACTTCACTCAAGGCAGAACTGAACGAACGAGGCTGGCGTTTAACTCCCCAGCGCGAAACAATTTTACACATTTTTCAAGAACTTCCGCAAGGCGAACATCTGAGTGCGGAGGATCTTTATCATCGGCTCGAAACTGATGGTGAAGGGATCAGTCTGTCAACTATTTATCGGACTTTGAAGTTGATGGCAAGGATGGGAATTTTAAGGGAATTAGAATTGGGCGAGGGACATAAGCATTATGAGATCAACCAGCCCTATCCCCACCATCACCATCACTTAATTTGTGTTCGGTGCAACTCAACTATTGAGTTTAAAAATGATTCAATTTTAAAAATTGGGTCAAAAACCGCTCAAAAAGAAGGTTTTCACCTCTTAGATTGTCAAATGACCATCCATGCAGTGTGTCCCAAGTGCCAACGGGCGCTGATGCCGCTTTAGCACTTGGGTGAATAAATAAGACGAAACTACTCAAATTAACCAAATAAATGGAATCTGAGCAGTTCGTAATTTGCTGTTACTGGAGGCAAGCAACCAGTTGGGAACTGATACTAACGACACCAAAGCGGATGTTAAAAGCGTCCGCTCTTAAGATCCTTAAGACTAATCCCGTAGAATTCTTGGGCTTGTTTAATCGCTTTTTTGGTGTCATCTGCCATCACACCATTGAGCTTGCCTTTATAAAAACCTCGCTCCCGTAGTCGGGTTTGAATTTCTAAGGTATTAAATTCGCTTTTGCTAGTAGTATTAACTGAGCTATATAACTTAGCTCGCGTAGTTGGGCCAGCAACACCACTTGCTGCTAAGAAATTAGCCGCCTGAAATCTCTTTACAGCATCAGCAGTGTAAGGGCCATAGTAGCCATTTGGCTCTCCCTCTAAATATCCTGCCTGGATCAATTGTTCTTGAAGAATTCTAACTGGCTCACCGCGATCGCCTACACGAAGTTTGTCTCGATTGACTACCTTTGAGGGAGCCTCTTCTCCATCACCGATGCCAACTCCCGGCAATTTACTTAATGTTGCTGGGCCAACAACCCCATCAACGCTTAATTTGTAAGAATCTTGGAACCGCTTGACAGCTTCTTCGGTAATTGGGCCAAATATGCCTGTGGCGTTTCCGTAATAAAAGCCTGCGATTCTTAACTTTTCTTGCAAAGCTTTGACATCTTCGCCTTCATCCCCCTTAGTCAGGTAGTTGGGATTTCGGCGTTTACTGGTGGCTGAATTAGTAGTACTGGGCTTTTTGGCTTGTGCGCTTACAGCAGTGGTTCTTTGAGCTTGTGTAGCCCTATTTGTAGGCTTTTTCGCTTGCCAATTTTCTAATTTTTGCAGGGTGCTTGCTCCAACAATGCCGTCCACTGGTAAACCAGCGGCCTTTTGGAAGCGCCGCACAGCTTCTTGTGTGGATGCGTCATATACTTGGGTAACAGAAGATTGGTAAAAACCTGCTGTTCTCAATTTTTGTTGTAAATTTCTCACAGAAGGGCCTCGATCGCCTTTTTCTAGTGCCATGACGCTGCTAACAGCGCCAAGAATAGATAAAGACAGAGCAAGGGGCAACATATACTTCCAAGCCCTACCTGAAAGCCTTTTCCAGTCTGGTGCAGCTGCGTCCTTAAACAAAGAACTGAGCCAGACCAATTCACTGGGTGTGCTGTCTTCGTAGGCGAAAGCTAGGTGCAAATACGCAAGATTCTCCATATTTGTTTCCTACACCATTGATTTTTCTTCGATAACTGCTTCAGCTTGATGTACTAGGTTTCTCAAAGCTTCTAATGTTCCTATATTTACATCCTCCCATAAATTGCGCTTGTGTGCTTCTAATAATTTTTCAGCAATATCACGCAGTGCGTAAGGGTTCTTTTGCTGAATAAATTCTACAACAACTGGATCGAGTAAATAAGCTTCCACTATGCCTTGATACATGTAATCTTCGACACATTTAGCGGTTGCATCGTAGGCAAATAGATAATCTACCGTCGCCGCCATTTCAAAGGCTCCCTTGTATCCGTGGCGCATGACTCCTGCAATCCACTTGGGATTAACTACGCGAGAACGATACACTCGTGCAATTTCTGCTTTCAGTTGGCGAACGCGTGGTTGGGTGGGTATAGAATTATCTCCAAAATAAGTTTGAGGATTTTTTCCCTGTAGAGAACGCACTGCCGCCGTTAAGCCACCCTGAAATTGGTAATAATCATCAGAATCGAGTAAATCGTGTTCGCGGTTGTCTTGATTGTGCAGGACAATTTGCATTTGAGACAAGCGTTGCTCGAAGGCTTCGGGAGAAGGGAGTGGGGAGTTAGGAGTTAGGAGTGAGGAGTTAGGTGTGGAAATTGGGGACTGGGAGTTAGGAAGAATTTCTCCTCCTCTGCTCCCACTTCGGCTACGCTCAGTGACCACCTGCTCCCCTGCTCCCACTTCGGCTACGCTCAGTGACCACCTGCTCCCCTGCTCCTCTGCTCCCCTGCTCCCACTTCGGCTACGCTCAGTGACCACCTGCTCCCCTGTTCCCACTTCGGCTACGCTCAGTGACCACCTGCTCCCCTGCTCCCCTGCCAAGTTTTCCGATGAATAGGCGTAAGAACTCCAGTTAATGTAGGCGCGGGCTAAATCTTCGTCATCTGTCCAGTTTTGCGATTCGATTAAACCTTGGAGTCCAGCGCCGTAAGCACCTGGGCGAGAACCAAAGATGCGATAGCGCGATCGCACCACGGCTGCTTCTAAAGTTAATCCTTGGCTTGTCCACAATTCAGTTTCTTGGCGAACTGCATCTGCTAGAGGATTTTGTTCTGGCGGTTCATCTAAATCTGCTACTGCTGATACTGCTTGAGCGAATAAGTCAATTAAGTTGGGAAACGCATCGCGGAAGAATCCCGAAATTCGCAAGGTGACATCTACACGGGGACGCCCCAAAATCGTTAAGGGTAAAATTTCAAAATCTACTACTCGCCGTGCTGCACCATCCCATACTGGTTGGACTCCAAGTAAAGCTAAGGCTTCGGCTATATCATCACCGCCTGTTCTCATAGTGGCTGTGCCCCACAATGATAAGCCTAGTGTTTTGGGATACTCGCCATGTTCTTGAGTGTAATATTCTACGAGAGTTTCAGCAGCTTTTCTGCCGATATCCCAAGCTGTCTCTGTGGGAATGGCGCGAATATCGACAGAATAAAAGTTTCTTCCTGTTGGGAGAACTTCCGGGCGGCCGCGTGTGGGTGCGCCAGATGCAGCGCTGGGGACATATCCGCCATCGAGTCCGTGTAATAAATGGGTAATTTCTTCGTGGGTTTGTTGTAAAGCTGGAAGCAGGCGATCGCGTATCCAGGTAGAGACACCATTCATCGCGTCTCCCCCGCCAGCACAGACGCGATGAATCGCGTCTCTACAAGATTCCTGAATTCTCAATTCTGAATCCTGATTTATTAGTTGTTCTACTAGAAGGGCGGCGTGTTCTTCTAGGACTTCGACAATATCACCGAGGGTGCGGCATTTTGTGCTATTGACTATTGAGTATTCACCACTAGGCATTGACAAATCTGCTGTGAGGGGATCGAAGTCTAGATCCCAATCTTGAGCGATCGCACGGGTAATACCTGAAGAATGGCGATTGGGGATGCGAGCGATCGCTACTATTAAATCCCTTAATTGCCGTCCTTGGGGACATTGCCCAAAAATGTGCAAGCCGTCGCGGATTTGGGCTTCTTTTAATTCACACAGATAACCACCTATGGAATTCAAAATTAAAAATTCAAAATTCAAAATTTCTTCGTTTTGAATCCCCAAATCCTGGTGTAAATTTTCTTTGATTACCAGTTCGTGGATGCGATCGCGAATTACTGGCAAACGCGAAGGATCTAAACTGTCGGCTTCATAATACTCATCAATTAAATTTTCTAACTGTTGCAAAGAACCGTAGAGTTCTGCGCGAGTCATTGGCGGCGTGAGATGATCTATAATCACCGCTTGGGCGCGACGTTTGGCTTGGGAACCTTCACCAGGATCGTTGACAATAAACGGGTACAGGTGGGGAAGTGCGCCGAAGGCTACTTCTGGATAACAATTACTCGATAAAGCCACACTTTTACCCGGTAGCCATTCTAGATTTCCGTGTTTTCCCACATGAACTACAGCATCAGCACCAAAAGTTTCTCTAACCCAATAGTAGAAAGCTAAATAAGCATGAGTTGGTTCTAAATCCGGCGCATGATAATTCAAACTGGGGTCATTATCATAACCCCTTGCTGGCTGAATTCCTACGAAGATGTTGCCGAGTTGAATTCCGGGAACGGGAATTGGGGATTGGGTATTGGGTATTGGGGATTGGGCATGAAGAAGAGACAAGGGAGACAAGGAGGAGGGGGGAGACTTGGGAGAGATTTGTTCAATAATTCCCCTTGTCTCCTTGTCCCCCTTGTCCCCCTTGTCCCTCTTGTCCCCCTTGTCCCTCTTGTCCCCATGCCCCATTCCCCACCTTTCACTAATACCTTGCTGAACTGCTGGCGGTAATGAAGCGAAATATTCTTGGTATTCTTCCCAAGAGACGCTTTGGTGTACCGGAAGCGATTCTCTACCTTCTGGATCGTTGGTTACACCATCTGTCAGCCGTTGAATCAACTCGTCTCCTTGAGCAGGTGGATTTTCTACTTCATACCCAGCTTGACGTAAAGCTTGCAGGATTTCTACACAACTTGCTGGGGTGTCGAGTCCCACACCATTGGCGAGGCGGCCATTGCGGTTGGGGTAGTTTGCCAGAATTAAGGCAATTCGCCGTTCTTGGGGTGGTTTGGAACGTAGACGCGCCCAATTTGCTGCTAGTTTAGCAACGAACTCGATGCGATCGCTCACTGGTTCATAAATTACCACATCTGTTTCTAAATGGGGATTACGAGTTTGCAAGGCTTTAAAAGACACAGCACGAGTAATAATCCGTCCATCTACTTCTGGTAGCGCCACATTCATCCCAATATCGCGGGGAGAAAGCCCTTGAAATTGTGACTCCCACTGCTCAATCGATCCGCCACTGAGGATTACCTGCAACACAGGCACATCTAATTTTTGCCAAAGTTCAGTTTGGGGTGTTTCACTTTCCAAGCGTGCTAGAGAAAAACTGGTGGTATTTAGCAGCACAGCGATTGATTCGGCTTCTTTGGGTTGGAAAAATTCACTCAACTCAACTTGCACATCTGGTTCGCGCAATGAGGAAACAAATACTGGTACTGGTTGTAAATTTTTCTGTGCCAATGCTTCGCATAAAGCATCAATTACTTTAGTATTCCCCGCTAAATAATGAGCGCGGTAGAAAAGGATGCCGATTTTGGGGATTGGGGATTGGGGATTGGGGACAAGGGGACAAGGGGACGAGGTGGATTCATCCGGTTCAAAGGTGGATGAACGAGTATCTGAGGTGGATTCATCCGGTTCAAAGGTGGATGAACGGAGTTCTGAGGTGGATTCATCCAGTTCAAAGGTGGATGAACGAGTATCTGAGGTGGATTCATCCAGTTCAAAGGTGGATGAACGAGTATCTGAGGTGGATTCATCCAGTTCAAAGGTGGATGAACGAGTATCTGAGGTGGATTCATCCAGTTCAAAGGTGGATGAACGAGTATCTGAGGTGGATTCATCCGGTTCAAAGGTGGATGAACGAGTATCTGAGGTGGATTCATCCGGTTCAAAGGTGGATGAACGAGTATCTGAGGTGGATTCATCCGGTTCAAAGGTGGATGAACGAGTATCTGAGGTGGATTCATCCAGTTCAAAGGTGGATGAACGAGTATCTGAGGTGGATTCATCCAGTTCAAAGGTGGATGAATGAAGTTCTAACTCTCCTCTGCTCCCCTGCTCCCCTGCTCCCCTGCTTCCCTGCTCCCCTGCTCCCCATTCATACAAGCCGACGCGCGGAATCGGCTGAGGTAGTGCAGGATTATATGCAGTTAATAAGCAACTATCGGAGATAAATTGCAGAGCATTAACGAAATTTTCCACGCCGCCTTCGCTAAAATACTGCCATACCTGGTTAACAATAGCCAAGGGCACGGTAGACTGGGAAATTAAATCGGGATCGAAAGCGTCATCCCCTGGCATTACAATGAGGGTTCTACCATTTCGTTGCACAATTTCTTGCACTACTTCTAAGCCATAACCCCAGTAAGAGCGTCCTCCTAATAAGCGCAAAATAATTACTTGGGCATGTTCTAAAACTTGCTCGCCATAAGTATCTATGCTTAATTGTTGCTGCAACTGCAACAGGTTGGCGACTCTTAATGCCGGAAAGCTTGGGGGTAACTTTGTCACCGCAGCTGCTAAGGTTTGAATGTCAGTATCAGCAGCCGTAATCAAGACAAAAGGCGCGGGAGTTTGTTCTAAAAAAATTATACCTTCTGACTGATTCCATCCACCCGATGTGCTACTTATACGATGCATAATCCTGTGTTACCGTTTTAAGTTATTGGTTAGTACATAATCAAAACAAACTTTTTTCCCTGGATTGTGCCCTCTCTTACCAAAATGACTGAAAATGCTTAGTTCTCCTGATTTGAGCTTTTCTCGAACCTTGCCTATTGTTGTATTTAATCAGCTTGGGGAGTTGTTAGAACAGATGGCTCAAACGGTGGGAAGTGCCGTTTTGATACTGACTGAAGCTGCGTTGGCGCGGATTTACATCCCTGTGGAGTGGCAAAGGCAAAGGTTTACATTAGTGGTTTCTGAGCAGTTTAGTGCGCTCTTGGTAGGAACATTTGAGGAGGGGCAAGGGAGCAGGGAGGCAGGGGAGCATACTTCGACTACGCCCTTCGACGCCGCTCAGGCTAAACTCAGTAACCAGGGGAGCAGGGGGGCAGGGGAGCAGGTGGTCACTGAGCGTAGCCGAAGTGGGGGCAGGGGAGCAGGGGAGCAAGAAATTCATTCAGAACTGGGCACTCAGCACGGGCTAAACGCCCTGCTACCGCTAACAGAAATCAATGCTCAGTTGACGTTTAATTTGGAGGCGATCGCTTCTTTTGTCTACGAGTTGAGAAACTTGTTTGAGTGCGATTCTTATACTCACCAAAATCTCGAACGTTATCAGCAAATCATTAAACCCAATGATGCCAAGCTCCAAAGTCAATTCACGCTGTTGTTATTAGAATATCTCCTCACTCAGCCAAACCAAGAAATAATAGCATCTCCCAGCCCAATTGGGCCAGCAGTTTATATCTGTCAGCCAGTGGAAGATGCTTTAAAAAAACAGATTTCCCAAGAGCGGTTGTTAAATCAGGTAACAACACAGATCCGCAAAAGCCTGGATTTGTCGGTCATTATGGCAACGGCAATTACACAGGTGCGTGAGTTTTTGGAATTAGACAGATTAGTAATTTATAAATTTGCAGCTTCTCAAGTAAATACTCAACCATACCAGTCTGATACTATTCCCTTCAATGAAACGGCACTGACAACAGACATGGAACCATCGGTTAGGGAACCTGCCGAAATCTATTTTTCTCTACACGAAAACCACAATGGACACTCGCCTTTTATATCAACAAATAATCAACCTCTACTAAGAGACTGCCAAAAGTATGGAGGTTATATTGTCTATGAAGCTCGTGCTACAGATGCTATTACATCGGTGTTGAATTACACGGAAAAAAATTGCTTTATCCGAACCTCTCAGTGTTGGGAGAAGTATCAGCAAGGTTTTACCTTAGCTGTGGATGATGTCGAAAAAACTTATGCTCTAGAAGAATGTTTGTTGAATTTTTTAAGGGAATGCCAAGTTAGGGCTAAGTTCGCTGCACCGATTATGTTTGAGGATAAACTGTGGGGATTGCTGATTGCTCATCAGTGCGATCGCCCACACCAGTGGAATGATAGCGAAAAAAGCTTGCTGGTTGCGATCGCAGAACAATTAGCGATCGCGATTCACCAAGCTGAGTTAATGCAAACTCTCACCCAAGAAAAACAAAATCTCGAACAACGAGTTATTGAGCGGACAATGGCCCTGCGTGATGCTTTACTCGCGGCCGAAGCTGCTAGCCGGATTAGAAGTGAGTTTCTCGCTACTATCAGTCATGAATTGCTCACGCCTTTAACTTATGTGATTGGGATGTCTTCGACGTTATTACGTTGGCCTTTGGGTGAATTGAGCCAACGACAACGGGGTTATCTGCAAACCATCCACGACAGTGGAGAACATTTATTAGAAATGATTAATGACATCCTCGATTTATCGCAAATCGAGGCTGGTAAGACAGCTTTAAATATTTCGGAATTTTCTTTAGTAAATGTTGCCGAAAATGCTGTAAAATCGCTGCAAAAAAAAGCAGCAAGCGAACAAATTAATCTCATACTTGATTTGCAAATCGATCCCAGGTGCGATCGCTTTATCGGCGATGCCAAACGAGTAGAACAAATTCTTTGGAATCTGTTAACTAACGCGATTAAATTCACCCCTGAAAGTGGCAGTGTTACTTTACGTCTTTGGGTGGAAGATAATACCGCTATTTTTCAAGTAGAAGATACCGGAATTGGCATTCCTGAAGAACAATTACCATTACTGTTTGAGAAATTTCAGCAACTCGATACACCCTATCGCCGCCGCTACGAAGGCACTGGGCTTGGATTAGCTTTAACTAAACAACTCGTAGAACTTCATCGAGGTCGAATTGAAGTAGAATCAACTGTAAGTATCGGCTCAATTTTTACTGTATGGATACCAACTCAGGCAATGAGAGTGGGGAGTTAGAAATTAAGAGTTAGGAGTTTGGAGTTTTACTCTCCAACGCTATAAGGTTTAGGATTAGGGGTTAGGTTTGTATTGGACTCAACTGCAAACCGATATATTAGCTAATCAAAGTAGTGAATTTTGGCGTTTATGAAAATATTAATGTTTTGAATATGTCTTTCTAGAACGCCTATTCTGATTTTAAGACTGCTAGGAGAATTCGCATTAGTTCTTCTAAATCTTCTGGAACTCTATAACTATTAATTGCTAATTCAAAATATTTGTTTGCTCTATCTAATCTAGCAAACTGCCATATCTTACCTGTAGTTACAGAACCGATCAAAATAGGTTGCTCTGTAATTGCAGGAGATTCTTCTCACCGATCTAACGCTATCATTTCGGCAACTAATTGAGTGAATCCTCTAGTTAAATCTTCATATTTAGCTTCAACTACTAACAATTGATTTGTTTTATAAGTTCTAATTAGATAATCTAAATTTCCCTGAAGTAGATTAGAAACTTTGATGCCAAATTCAATTCTAATCTGAACATTTGTATAATGAATTAACTCTAAGACTACCTTAGATATTATTACTTCTCTTCTTGCCAACTCCGTAGTTAAAGGTACATAAGGCAGTACTTCAGTAATTCTATCTCTTAGTTCAGCTAATCTATCTAACTCTCCTTGATATAGTGGTAATATTAAATTAACTAGGACTAACTGATACCCGAAATAATCAGCTAAGTCTTCTGAATAATAACCATTTTCAAAATACTTATTAAAGGTATAATTTTGATTAGGATCTAACTTCACTTGATACACCTCTACTTTCTAAAAACTCTATCTGCTTGCAGTCACAAAAGAGGGTTAAGCTTACGTGGCTGACGTAAATATGAGTTATGCAGACCCAATACTGCTCGGTTAAAGGGAAAAGGGTAAGGGGAAAAGGAGTAGAAGGCTCGATATATAAGGTTTTTCCCTTTTAACATGAGTCCCTTTCCCCAAAACCCGATAAGTATTAGGATGCAGACCTTGGACATTGCTCTGGCGATGTCTACGATGGTCACTGACTTGTACTGAGTTTCGACTGCGCTCAACTACCGCGCAGTCGAAGTAGCCTTGTCGTACCCCTCCGGGAAGCAAGGCTACGCAAAGCGTCTCCAAGAGTTGTGCAGGCTACGCCTACACTTAAATTCATACTTTAATTATGCAATGCCAATTTTTTATTTTGAGGCTAGACTAATTAGCATTTTTTCAAAAATTTTCAACACATGCTCCTCTCCATTGTCTCTAATAAAAATGCCAAAATTGGGGTGAGAATTGATTTCAATTAACCAATATTGATTATCTCGATCTAATACGATATCAAAACCACCATAATCAAGGTCTAATTCTTCAAAAACTGGTTGAGCAAAATTAGCAATTTCTGACAGTATTTGTGGATCGTTGATATACTTGGCTTTCGCACCATCCCAGTGTAGAGGACTGAGATTACCGACAAATTTTGCATCAGTTATATCTTTTTCATAGAGCAGAACCAACTCTTTATTTAAGAAAACGGCTCTATATTCAGATTTGATCTGAATAAATTCTTGAGCAAGAGCAATGTAATCATACTTATGATTGATACTAAAAATTTCTTTTAAAGCAGTTTCAATTTCATTTATATTTTTACATAAAAAGACATTATGTCCGCTTGCACCAGAATTTCTTTTAATAATCACTGGCGTTTCAAAGTTTTCTTTTATTTCCAATACGATATCTTGAATAGTTGGAAATTTTAAGTAAATCTTATATTTGGTGTCACAAAAAGGGGAAAGAAAACCCACCGTTCGAGGAAGTTTAACTTTTTTATTTAAAACATGATAAGTATATTCTTTGTCTTTGAGCAGGTGTGCTACTGCTTGATTAAGTAAGGGAGTGCTATAGTTACAAAAATAATGCTGTTTACTATTCAATTTGATTTTGACTAAATTTTCCGAAGGATGAAGAATTTCATAGCTGATATTTAAATTGTCACAAGCTTTCAGCAATAGCGAAATATTGTCTAACATAAATACTTAAAGTTAAACTCCAAATTACGAATTACCTTAGCGATGCAAGAGCGTCATTACGAATTACGTAGCTTGCTTTTCGCCTTTGGCAAGTATTACGAATTACGAACTTGTACTGAGCGTAGCCGAAGTATTACGAATTACGAATTATTTTAACTTGCTATTTGCCGTTTAAAAATTACTATCTCAGTCCCAACAACCGGGTTACGAGCTATTAGCGTATTTTGGGAATCGATAATTTCTAAATGAGTAAAATCAAGTTCTTGAGAGCGTTGTAATATCTCCGCAGCTAGTTTGTCTTGCTGAGATTCATTGAGAGTGTACCAATCATTACTAATTTTGACAGTCAAGTTACTGGTACGGAAGTTGGCTTGAATTGACTTTATCAGACCAGAGGCAACGCGATCGCTAATTTCAGCGACCTGATTTTCAATAGCCGCAATCAAAGCTTGTTCAGGTGTCAATTCTATGATGGGTGTAGGCGTTGGCGTTGGTGTTGGGATTGGCGTTGGCGTAGGAATTGGTTCTGGTTCTGGTTCTGATTCTGGTTCCGGTGTTGGTGTAATTTGTGCTTCTGGTGGCGTAATTTGTACTTCTGGCGGCGTAATTTCCTCTGTTGGCTGTGGTTCTGGTACGACTGATTCCGGTGGAGTAGTTATCGTTGGTGTTGGTATCGGAACCTCTTCAACTGGGGGAACAGTTGCTATTTCCGTAGGTTTCCCAGTAAAAATAGTCGTAGTTGTCCAAACGAGAATTACAGCAATTCCAGTTACAATTCCTGTCAAAGCTGTATCTGATAACTTTGTTGACAAATTTGATGGTAAAAACAAGCGGATTGTCCTTAATAGTCCACCCCACCACAACTGAAGCTGCTGAAAAAAACCTGGTTTTTCCTCACTACCAGGTGGGGGTGCTTTCTCCAGTTTTTCCACCGTTACTTCTAGAACCCCAATCGTTCCTTGGAGAAGTTGGATAATTTTAGCCTTCCAAAATGGCTGAACTCTCTGGTAAGGTTTTTGGGGAGGTTGAGTTATCTGCTCATCCGTCGGTTTTGACTGATTGTCTTGTGACATGGAACTTTCACCAAAAGCAGCGAATCAAAGACAAACAACGTACATTATTACTGGTGCTGCCTTCTTTTGCATTAATGTATCACTTCATTGCTCAAAGTTTTCCGCTAAACTGACTATTTATTAAATTTGGTGACTTATGAAACTGAAACGCCGTCAATTTTTATTTTTAAGTAGCTTCAGCGCCATTGGTACAGGATTTTTAGCCTGGATGTTTGCTCATCAAAATCATCCAAGTGCTGATATTAGCGATTCAACAACAGCTATAGCCGCCAACCCAGCCAAAAAAGACTTGTTATTACGTTTTGTGTCTGTAGCAGATACGGGAACTGGGGCTAAAGGACAGTATGCTGTGGCTAGAGCAATGAATGCGTATCATCAGAAAAATCCTTATGATTTAGTCATTTTAGCTGGAGACAACATTTACAATAACGGCGAAATTGAGAAAATTAATGCAGTTTTTGAGCGTCCTTATCAACCTTTACTGAAACAAGGTGTTAAATTTCAGGCTTGTTTAGGCAATCACGATATTCGTACTGATAATGGCGATCCACAAGTCAAGTATGCTGGCTTTAATATGAAGGGACGTTACTATACGTTTAAACGTAATCAAGTACAATTTTTTGCTTTAGATACTAACAGTAATGCTGATTGGAAAAACCAGCTAAGTTGGTTAGAAAAAGAATTAAGTCTTAGTAATGCTCCTTGGAAAGTCGTGTTTGGTCATCATCCGATTTATTCATCGGGTCAATATGGGAATAATCCAGATTTTATTAAAACTTTTACTCCTCTATTTCAAAAATACGGCGTTCAACTTTACATCAATGGCCACGAGCATAATTATGAACGCACTCGTGCTATTGATGGTACAACTTACTTAATTTGTGGTGCGGGTGCTGGCAATCGTCCTGTAGGGCGTTCTGAGTGGACAGGGTATTCTACCAGTGATTTAAGTTTTGCTTCTTATGAAGTATATAAAGATAGAATAGAAATAAGTGCGATCGCTACTAATAATCGCGTTTTTGATAAAGGGATTATTCAATTAAAATCAGCTTAATTATATGACTCAGCCAGAACTTCCTTCTGCACTCAAAAATATTTTAGAATCGTACCAAGCACCAGATGCTTTTTTTTCTGCACTGTTGCCAGCCGTAGGCGATTTTTTACAGTCCGACAGATGTTTTCTATACCTGCACAATCCCCAAAATGACCTTGGTAGAGTTGCCTTTTGTTGGGTTCGCACTCCAGATATACCTACTGTTTATAATGAAGAATGGGCAGCACAACCCCCAACTTTAGTAGATGATGATCCGATGTTTGCTGCTGCACTACGTGCTAAACCTTCAATCTTTGTCGAAGATGTAGAAACTGCTGATTCTCAGGTTTTAAATCGGGAATTTGAACAGAAGTATTTTGGACATCGCGCCCTTATTCATGCCCATATCCGCCAGGATGGACAACTCTGGGGAATTTTACAACCATGCATTTTTGGTCATCCCAGAATTTGGACTGAATATGAACGAGGCGTGATTAATAATCTTGTGGAAAAAATTACGCCTATTGCGGTTGATTATGTCAAGTCTGCTTTTAATTAGCTGACAATACAAATTATTTGTATAGCTCATTAAATCGCAGAAAAAATCTAAAAAGTTTGATTTAATTGTTGATAATTAGATAATAAATCTTCTATTCAAGATTTTATATAATTTTCTCTTTTCACTCTAGCTGATATTCTCTTTAGAGCATTTTCAACTGCGGCAACCTCCCTATATGATGTAAGCCAGTCTTGAGAAATCATACTAAGAAGAATAAACTTTAATGATTCAGGCAATAAATCTTGATTACTTTGTAATAGTTTATAAACATGTTGCGAAAAAAGGAATAATTCAGTGTTTGAATATTCATACCAATTTTTAACTAAAAAATGGCCATAAAATAAATCAATTTATGAAGTGTATAAAGATAGAATAGAAGTAAGTGCGATCGCTACTAATAATCGCGTTTTTGATAAAGGGATTATTCAATTAAAATCAGCTTAGTTATATGACTCAGCCAGAACTTACTTGTGCGATCGCCAATATTTTAGGGGAGATGAGAGAGAAATAACTTCTGACTCAGCACTTTTCAGATTCCTTTAAATCCCATACCTTGTTCTACTTGAGTTGCAACTTTACGAGAAATCTGAAAACGAATACCAACTTGGCCCAGGAATATTCCAGCTAAAATCAAGCTACCACCGATATATTGAGCAAAGGTCGGGACTTCACCCAATACCAAATAAGCTGCGAAAATTCCCACAATTGGAGTAAAAGAGCCAGCTAAAGAAGCCGTTGACACGGTAGAAGCTCTCAAGCCTTTGAGCCAAAATGATTGACCTAAAACCACAATCACAGCAGCATAAACAAGCATCCACTGCCACAAAAAAGGTGAAAATACATCCATAAAGTGGTCGCTGCCATAGAGAATTAAAGCAGTAAAGAAAAATATTACAGTTCCTAGAGCAGTACGAAAGATACTAAAAATTCCTGCTGGGATATCGGAAAGCCATTCTTTAACAATAATTATTGAAACTACTGAAGCTACAGCTGCGATCGCCGCCAATAATTCCCCAATACCTAATTTTAAAACACCCATATCGATCGTAGTCATCTGTGAGGGTTGTAGGAAAATAGTTAGGGTAACACCGACAAATGCAGCGATCGCTCCTACAACTTCCCAACGATTTACCCGTTCCTTCAGTAACCAGACTGATAAAGCCATAGCCAGAGGTGGTTCCAAGCGTCCAATCAAAATAATATTGTTCACCGCTGTTAATGCTAATGCCTGAAAAATTAAGCCAGGGACAAGCGCTCCTGATAAAATAGCTACTGCTATCAGCGCCAACCAATCTTTCTTTGACAGTTGTTGCAAAGCTTTTTTGTTCCACTGTCGCCGATAAATAGGTAACATAACTATCAAGGCACATAAATTCCCTACGAATAAAACATTACATAAAGAAATCGGATTTCGACCATCCATGAAATGTTGAGCGCCAATTTGTGTCAACTTGCGGGTAACTGCACTCGAAGCTCCAAAAATCAAAATTGCTAGCCAGAGATAGGTTTGACCGGGAATTTTATAAATAAAAGAATGCCATCTTTTCGGTCTACTCATAATAATACTGCTGCAAAAAATACTCTTTACTATACTCTGCTAACTTGGGTAATTTAAGGTGAGATGAATCTGAGAAAACACTTAAAGCAGGCTGAGATTGAAAACATCACGCTTTCCTGAGAATCTGCTGAGTCTAAACTAAGTTTTTCTAAGAGATAAATTCAGACAATTACTAGATTGGTTTCACTTGAACTTCAGTAGCAGATGAGATGCTTTAGTTCATCAGGAAACTTCAACATAAGGAAAAACAAATGAAAATTGCTTCTTCTCTGCTCACAGGTGTTGCTCTTGTTGGTATGCTAACAGTTTGGGATGTTCCACTTAAAATTGTGAGTCCTTCACTGATGCAAGCATCAGCCGCAGAAAAGAAAGATGTTACAGGTTTGACTACTCAACAAAAGATTGATTTGGTCATCAAGCATAAAGGTCAGTTTGGTGGTGGTGATGAACTACGTCGTTTCTTTTTTGGCGATCTTGAACCGCTAGGTATTCAACCCGGTGGTGCAGGTATGGTGGTTAATCTTTACAATAAAGCCAATAATGTCACCTTTTCATACTGTTCTACCTTTGATGTAATAGTTGCGGTTAAAAAAGGTAAAGTAACAAAGTTTGAGGCTGATGAGGTCAAGTAATCCTTAGTTACAAGTAGGTAGGGCTATTTCCTTCTCATCTAGCCCGCCTTAGAATTTATTCTGAGGCTAATAGCACTCATTCGTCTAAAGACGACTAATAAAGGCTTTTAATCCACCAAGCGTGGACTTGGGCTATGAGCCGCAAAACTTTAGTTCTGGGCGGTTTGTGTTTAGAACGAAATAGTCCTGATAAATAGGTAGACAAAAATAATTTAAACCTCGTCTACCTTGAAAACCGTAGTTTTGTAGGTTGGGTGCAGCGATAGCGTAACCCAACATAAAATTTGGTGGTAATGTTGGGTTGCGTTTCACTCCACCCAACCTACAAAAATATATTTTTTAAAAAACTCTAGGTTTCAACATAGATGAGGTTTAAGAGGAATTCAGGGGCGTCTTTGGCTTTGCTCCTGAATCCTGAATTCTGTTCGATAAAAACTAATTTGTAACTTTTGATGAGAGGTCAGATATGGAATTTAGAGATGCTATCTTGTTGTTACATCCAGCGATCGCTGTACTAGTAGTATTTCCCTTAATTGGCGTCATTGTCAACCGCGCTTTACAAGTCCGTCAACGCCGATTGCAAACTTTAGCCATAGGTAAGAGTAAAATTCCCGCCACTGTAGGACAAGAGCATACCCAGTTGGGTCGCTGGCTAACGGGAGCAGTTGTAGGTATTGTTTTAATAGCGTTTGCCAACGATATTTTTGGTAATATTTTAGAAAATCAACTTTGGATTAAAGCACCATTTCAGGTAGTATTTATCGCATTATTGTTTGTGGCTGCGATCGCTTCTCTGTATTTCCTCTATCAGGCAAAACAGAAAAACTGGCGTGCCATATTTGCAACCCTCACAGGAATAGGATTAGTGGTGCTTGGATGTCAAGATGGTATCTACCGTAAAACTGACCAATGGTATACCTCTCACTATTATTATGGGATAACCTCTGCTCTACTGATGATTATTTCACTCTCTATTTTGCCAGAAATTTATAAAGATAAGACCAATCGCTGGCGCAAGGTTCACATTACTATTAGTTCCCTTGCTCTATTACTATTTATCGGGCAGGGGATAACAGGAACACGAGCATTGTTAGAAGTTCCCCTCACTTGGCAAGAACGCTATATCAATATGCTTTATGAGCAAAAATGTGATGTTAAACCTTGTATAGTTCAGCCACAATCTCTACCTAAAAATCAATAATGAATAACAATATTATCAATACTCTAGACAAAACTAAAAGTGAAGCACCCCACAAAGGTTTGGATAAATCTTGATCCTTTTTCATTACAATTACGGCTAACTATTGGTCTTGCTACATTTTCAACTTTAATATTAGGTAGTTTTGCTGCATGGACTAGTTGGAAAATGCAGCAAATTTTGATTGATAGTCGTAAACATAATATAGAAGAAATCACTGAGCGGTTGCCGCGTGATGTGCAACTTTACAGTGAAATGATGCAACCAGAAACTGGATTGCAAAAAGCTATTAATAACTTAGCAAGTACTAACCTATTTTTATGGGTAAAAAGTCCTGATAATAAAATTTTGATAAAATCTGCTAATTTTGATTTGTTATCTGACTCTACTGTGAGTGAGTTAATGTCTCTTAGTAATATGCAGATTAAAGCACAAATTTATAAAGTTAATCAAAGCTACTTTGTTATGAGTAGTAGTTCTTTGCAAGTGCAGGGTCAGTCTCTGGGTAAGCTATTCGTAGTACATAATATTACTCGCGAACAGACAATGTTTATGGCAATGCTGCGGAATTTGAATATTAGCAGTATTTTGGCAATTATTGTAATAATAACGATAAGTGCATTTTATATTAGGCATTCTCTGCAACCACTGCGCCAGCTAAGTCAGATGACTTCTGTCATTTCTATAGAAGATTTAGGACAAGCACAACTATATGTTGATAATGCACCCAGCGAAGTCAAAGAATTAGCTCAAACTTTAACCATGTTGTTATCGCGGCTCTCGCAATCTTGGCAGCAAGAACGAGAATTTGTGAGTAATGTTTCTCATGAGTTACGCACACCATTGACGATTGTACATGGTTACTTACAAAGCGTCTTGCGACGGCAGAATAACTTAACCGAAATTCAACAAGAAGCTTTAGAAACTGCTGCCTCAGAAGCCGAGCGTACCATTCGCTTGCTCCAAGATTTACTTGATTTAGCACGAGCAGATAGTGGTTATTTGAATTTTCAAATGAAATCTTATGTGTTGAATGACTTAGTTGAAGAAGTCGTGGTGATGGCGCAAAAATATAGCGATCGCTTAATTACAATCGAGTCAACAACTTATCCCATCGAAGTTAAAATAGACTACAGCCGTTTTAAACAAATATTGCTCAATTTGATTGATAACGCTATTAAGTATTCTGAAGCTAGCACGCCGATAATTTTAAAGTTAAATCAGTTTCATGACAAAGCAATTATTCAAGTTTGTGACAAAGGTTATGGTATTCCTTTACAACACCAAACACGGATTTTCGAGCGATTTTACCGTGTAGGTGAATCCCGTTCTCATGCGACTGGCGGTTGTGGTTTGGGTTTATCCATTGTTAAAACACTTGTAGAGGGTATGGGGGGTAGTGTATCTGTGCAATCAAAATTAGGAGAAGGGAGTGTGTTTACCATCACTCTACTTACATAGCTAGTCAAAGTCAGGTTAAAGTAAACACTTTGATTGTCACTCTGTACACTTTAAAATCACAAATATGACAGCAAATATCCTCTTGGTTGAAGATGAAGTTAAACTAGCGCGATTTGTCGAACTAGAACTAAGTAGCGAAGGTTACAATATAAGCGTGGCACATGATGGCATCGCTGGTTTAACGTTAGCACGGGAGTTATCGCCAGATTTAGTCATTCTTGATTGGATGCTTCCAGAGCTGTCAGGCTTGGAAATCTGTCGTAGGTTGAGGGCAACTGGTATCTCAATACCAGTAATTTTACTGACAGCAAAAGATGAAGTTAACGATCGCGTGGCAGGTTTGGATGCAGGAGCTGATGATTATGTAGTCAAACCATTTAGTATAGAGGAACTGCTAGCTAGAATCCGCGCTCATCTACGCCGCACTCAAGAAACAGATCAAGATATTTTTCAGTTTGAAGACTTGAGTTTAAATCACCGGACTCGCCAAGTTTACCGGGGTAAGCGGGCAATTGAGTTAACCGCTAAAGAGTTCGACTTATTGGAATATATACTCTCACATCCCCGTCAGGTATTTACTAAAGACCAAATTCTACAAAAAGTTTGGGGTTACGACTTTATGGGTAATTCCAATATCATCGAAGTATACATCCGCTACTTGCGTCTAAAACTAGAGGAAAATAATGAAAAACGCTTGATTCATACGGTGCGTGGTGTGGGCTATGTACTTCGGGAATAGTAAATTGATATTATATAACATTATTTTAATTATCACCGAAAAACTTTATGATTCTTGAGGCAGTTATGCTTCATGTTAAACCTGGTTTGGAATCAGATTTTGAAGCTGCTTTCAAAAAAGCTTCTAAAGTTATTTCCTTAATGGACGGATATTTATCTCATGAATTGCATAAATGTATAGAAGTTCAAGGTAAATACTTATTATTTGTCAGGTGGGAAACTTTAGAATCTCATACTGTAGGATTTAGAAGTTCTGCTGAGTATCAAGAGTGGAAAAAACTTCTGCATCATTTTTATGAGCCATTTCCCACTGTTGAACACTTTGAAGAAATTGAAATATGAAAAACAATTAAGCTACAAAAACTCATCCTTTGATAAGTTCAAAAGAAGCTAGAGTTAATACAACCTAAGCTCAATTTATAAATGTTGGTGTTTTAGTTACAAATAACTCGTTATTAGATAAGTAAAACTAAAGTTGGGTTGAAGAAAATTAATGATTAATTATCAAAAGTCCAAAAATGATAAGTAAAATAGGAGCTTTAGTTAATAAAACTTCTTCCTAACTTATTAATGAACAAGTTTTAGTTAGTCCGGCACGTTCTGGAGCTACAAATGAACAAGTTTTAGTTAGTACAGTATGTTCTGGAGCTATAAATGCTTCTTCTGTAGTTGACACAGCTTGTTCTGTAGCAACACACCATCAAAGTATAGTCAGTCTATTTGGTCGTTTAGAAACCTCTTACTCTACTCGTTGCAACTGCGCTACTCTGGGATCAATAATTTTTGGTGAAACAATACTAGCAAACTTAATCGCTACAGAAAGATTATTACCCCTTGGAAAAACATGAGTGATTTCACCAAGACCAAAGATTTTATGTAATACCCGATCGCCTACTTGCCAATTCTGCTTCGTGTCTTGCTTTCCATTAGAAATAGAGGCACTTTTGGTATAACTTTGACGACTCAGGCGTTGAGTAGTTAATAATTCTTCTGGCAATTCGTCGAGAAATTGCGATCGCACCGCAGGTTCGCGCGAACCATACAAACGCCGTTCCCGCGCGTGTGACAAATATAACCTTTCTTGGGCGCGAGTAATCCCCACATAACACAGGCGGCGTTCTTCTTCCAAAGATGCCGGATCGGACAGCGAACGGTAGCCGGGAAATAGCCCTTGTTCTAATCCTACTAAAAACACTACGGGAAACTCCAAACCTTTGGAAGCGTGCAAAGTCATCAAAGAAACGGCTGTCTGCCCTTCTTTTAAGTTATCCAAATCCGAACTGAGGGCAGCACTACTTAAAAAATCTCGCAGGGAAATTTCTTCGTTTTCTTCTTGAAATTGCAGTGCGGCGTTGTAAAGTTCCTGAACGTTTTGTACCCGATCTGTGGCTTCATCTGTGCCTTGATTCATCAAGTCTTGAACATAACCAGAGTCTTCTAATATTCCTTGCAAAACCTCTGTCACCGGAAGCGTAGCGACTTGTCCTTGCCAACGGCTAATCATTGCGGCAAAGTTATTTACAGCTTTTGTTGCCCGTCCAGCTAGTGTATTAACTGATGTTTCATCGCTAAGTATTTCCCACAAAGTTGTCCCTAGTTGTTGAGAGGCGTTTACCAAAGCGTCAATAGTGGTTTTGCCAATTCCCCGCCGGGGAGTATTGATGACTCGTAATAAACTGACTGTATCAGCTGGGTTAGCGATCGCTCTTAAATAAGCAACTACATCTTTAATTTCTTTGCGATCGTAAAATCTCATTCCCCCTACAACTGTGTAAGGAATTTGAAATTTAACTAGCAATTCTTCAAAAGGACGAGATTGGGCATTTGTCCGATAAAGTATGGCAAAACTACCCCAATTTAATTCAGGATTTTTCTGTTCTAAAGTGCGAATTTGATGAATTACAAAGTCAGCTTCTTCTAGTTCATTATCCGCTTTATGAGAATAAATTTGCTCGCCCGGCCCCCGCGTCGGTTTGAGAATTTTATCAATTCGTTGGGTGTTATTTTCAATCAGTTCGTTAGCTGCTTGCAGAATATTTTCACAAGAACGATAATTTTCCTCAAGTTTTACCATTGTGCGGGTATCATCATCTGCTAAACCATCACCAAAGTTATTTTGGAATTCCAGCAAAATGGTGAAATCTGCCATGCGAAAACTGTAAATAGATTGGTCTGCATCACCAACTACAAAAACTGAGCGATTTTCCCATTCCCATTCACTCTTTTTGGTTTCACCATTAGTTACCAATAAATGAATAAGTTGATATTGAGTTCGGTTAGTATCTTGATATTCATCTACGAGAATATGGCGAAACTTACGATGCCAATAACCTAATACTTGTTCATTTTGTTGAAATAATCTAGTAGGTACGAGAATTAGATCGTCAAAATCCAAAGCGTTATTTTCTACTAATTTATTTTGATAGCGATTATAAACATCGGCAATTACCCGGCCGCGATAATTGGGTTGCTCGTTTTCAAATTCTTGGGGTGAAAAGCCTTGGTTTTTGGCGTTACTAATAGCGTAGCGGACAGAGCGAGCATCAAACTTCTTATCGTCTAAATTTAGTTCTTTGTTAACGATTTCTTTTATTAAACTTATTACATCTGATTCATCAAAGATAGAAAAATTGCGATTCCACTTGCGTCCTTTTTCGTCTACGTATTTTTCAATATCAAAGCGGAGAATGCGAGAAAAGAGACTGTGGAAAGTGCCACACCATAAGTCTTTAATCGTATCTTTGTAAACTTGCGATCGCAGTAGCGTTTGTTGGTATTCTGTCAACAAATCCAATCGCTGACCGTGTTGTTTCATCGCCAGTTGTTCGGCAAACAAGCGTTGAATCCGTTCTTTCATTTCCCGCGCGGCTTTATTGGTAAAAGTAACCGCCAGGATATTTTCTGGATCGACACGGTGTTTCAAAATTAGATTTGCAATGCGATAAGTCAGCGCTCGTGTTTTACCGGAACCTGCGCCAGCAACAACTAGCAACGGGCCGCAGTAGTGTTCGACAGCTTGACGTTGGCTGGGGTTAAGGTGACTGAGAAAGTCGATGGTTGTTGTCATAGATGTGAAAAAGCGATGTCTCCGACGGTCACTGAGCGCAGCCGAAGTGCGGGCTACGCCTACGCCTGGGGTCACATCAATAGAAAGTCGCTATTGCCCAGATTACAACATCCTAACGAAACTTGGTCAACAAAGATTGTCAGGTATCATCTTTATCGGATTTATGCCAAAAATCCGCGAAACATCGACCACAACATTGTCGGGGCAATTCATAATTGCCATAACAATACGTTAATTTTTCTACGTAGAAAACTTAGCCACTAGTTATTCCGGTGCGTTGTGTCGTAAAATCAGCCACGGGGAATCAAACATCAAAACATCGTGAGCAAGCTCTAACTTGTTCTGTTGTCAACAGTAGGGGCAATTAAATTAATAAATTGCCCCAATACGTTTTTGTGGGGACATGACAATGTTTCCTAGACCGTGGTTTATTTGCTTGAAAAACACTGTAATACCTAACTGAAAGTATAGTCACCAATAAGACTATTCACTCTTTGAGTACCCAATTTACATTAGGTAACAATACCAGATACATCATCATTGAACCGTTAAATTTTTAAAGATGAAAAATTTCTTGAATTGTAGGTTTCACAAGTATAAAGAGGGGTGGATATGGATTTTAGCTTAGTTGTATCCAACATTTTGAATCCGCCAATTCTGTTTTTCTTTTTAGGCATGACTGCTATTTTTGTCAAGTCTGATTTGGAAATTCCCCCACCAGTACCCAAACTGCTTTCGTTGTATTTGCTGTTTGCTATTGGTTTTAAAGGAGGAGTAGAACTAATCAAAAGCGGACTGAATCAGGAAGTAATTTTAACACTCCTGGCAGCAATGTTGATGGCTTGTGTTGTTCCAATTTACACCTTTTTTATCCTGAAGTGGAAACTGGATACTTACGATGCTGCGGCGATCGCAGCAACCTATGGTTCTATCAGTGCCGTCACTTTCATCACTGCTGGCGCTTTTCTCACTGAGCTTGGTATTCAGTATGATGGTTATATGGTAGCAGCTCTGGCCCTGATGGAATCTCCGGCGATCATTGTAGGTCTGATCTTGGTAAGTATATTCACCGCCGATGAAAAGCGAGAATTTGCTTGGTCGGAAGTTTTGCAAGAAGCATTTCTTAATAGTTCAGTTTTTCTACTAGTCGGTAGCCTCTTAATCGGCGTCTTGACAGGAGAACGTGGTTGGCACGTATTAGAACCCTTTACTCAAGGATTGTTTTATGGCATTCTTACCTTCTTTTTACTAGATATGGGACTAGTAGCTGCCAGAAGAATTAAAGACTTGCAAAAAACCGGAGTTTTCCTGATTTTATTTGCCATACTAATTCCAATACTCAATGCAGGAATTGGATTAGCGATCGCCAAATTCATCGGTATGCCTCGCGGAGATTCGCTGTTGTTCGCTGTATTGTGTGCCAGTGCTTCTTACATCGCTGTCCCTGCGGCTATGCGGATGACTGTTCCCGAAGCAAATCCCAGCCTGTATGTTTCAACCGCTTTAGCAGTAACATTCCCGTTCAATATTATTGTGGGAATTCCGTTATATCTCTACGGAATTAACCTATTTTGGAGGTAATAATATGCACGTAGTTAAAAAGATAGAAATTATCGCTAATTCCTTTGAGCTTGCCAAAATTTTAGATAATTTAGACAAGTCGGGTGTACATAACCATGCCGTAATCCGAAATGTTGTTGGTAAAGGATTACGAGGAACGACAGAAGATTTAGACATGACCATGCTTGATAATGTTTACATCCTCGCGTTTTGTATGCCAGAACAACTCAAGCGTGTTGTCGAAAATATCAAACCAGTCCTTAATAAGTTCGGAGGTACTTGTTACGTTTCCGATGTCATGGAGATTCGCTCTGTCAGATGTGTTGCGTCGATGTAAGTAGGTTGGCGTAAATATTTGTAGTTGGGATAAAGCAGAAGGCAGTTCTTGCTGGAGGCAGGAGGAAAGAGGGTTGTAGGCTAGTTAATTTTTCTTCATATAATTTGATTTTTTCCCGCCGACTTACTTAAGAGAGTGATAAATTCAATGAAGCATTTCATAGAACGTCGTGACTTTTTGAAGTTAGGAATGACCGGGGCGTGTGGGATGATGCTATCTGCCAGCGATTTACTTTGGCGGGTAGAACAGGCTAAAGCTGCCGAAATTCCCTCAACTTCCCCTGAATCTCTCAGTCCCGATGCAGCATTGCAAAAGCTGATTGACGGAAATCAGCGCTTTGTCGCTCATCATCCCCAATACCCCGATCAATCTGAACTGCGGCTGCACGAAGTTGCTCAAGCTCAACATCCATTTGCAACTATTCTTAGTTGTGCGGATTCACGAGTACCCGCAGAAATTGTTTTCGATCAAGGCATTGGAGACATTTTTGATGTTCGGATTGCCGGAAATATTGCCACACATGAAGCGATCGGCAGTATTGAATATGCAGTTGTCTTATTAGGTTCTCCACTGCTGATGGTGATGGGTCATGAGCGTTGTGGCGCAGTAACCGCAGCTGTCCAAAACGAATCGTTACTCGGTGATATTAGTACTTTTGTGAAGGCAATTAAGCCAGCAGTGGAAAAGGTCAAAGATCAGTCGGGCGATGCAGTTGAAAATGCTGTGGTGGCAAACGTGCAATATCAAATTGAACGATTGAAGCGCTCAAAGCTTTTAACTGAGCAGGTGGAGTCAGGCAAATTGAAAATTGTCGGAGGACGTTACGACTTGGATACAGGGAGGGTGAGTATCATTACTTAATTCAGGGGAAACGGGAGCAGGGAGCAGGGGAGCAGGGAGCAGGGAGCAAGGGAGCAGGGAGCAGGGAGCAGGGGGACAAGGGGGAATTATTGAACAAATCTCTCCCAAGTCTTCCCCCTCTTCCTTGTCTACCTTGTCTCTTTTCCATGCCCAATCCCCAATGTCCAATGCCCAATCCCCAATGCCCCATTCAATCCTGCACAGTCATTGGCAGACGAATAGTGAAAGTAGAACCAATTCCTGGCTGACTTTTGACAATAATTTCACCACCCATCATCTGACAAAAGTGGCGGCTAATTGCCAAACCCAGTCCTGTACCTCCATACTTTTTCGTCGTTGAAGTATCACCTTGGGTAAAAGGTTGAAATAACTGCTGCTGTTGACGGTTAGACATACCGATACCTGTGTCGGTAACGGTGAAAATAATGCTGCCCAAAGGAGCTTCCGGTCGAAATTCATCCTTTTCTATGTTGACTGTCAGCGTTACCTTGCCGTTTGTAGTAAATTTACTGGCGTTGCTGAGTAAGTTTAACAATACCTGCCGCATCCTAGTTTGATCGGCGTACATTGTGCCAAGTTGCTCATCAAAATTTACTTCTAAAACATTGGCATTTTTTTCTATAGCTGGTTTGACTGTGAGAACAACGTTATGAATTAGCGTTGCAATCTCGAATGTCTCAGGATACAAGGTCATTTTCCCCGCTTCAATTTTTGACAAGTCGAGGATTTCGTTAATCAAGTGCAGTAGATGCTTACCAGCAGCGTTAATTGTTTCTAAGTCGGTGATAAAGTCTGGCGATAAACCAAGATCCGTAGCGTCGTCTTCTAGTAGTTGGCTTAAGCCAATAACAGCATTTAATGGTGTGCGTAATTCGTGGCTGACATTGGCCAAAAATATGCTTTTTGCTTTGCTAGCAGCTTCGGCTAATTCTTTAGCTTGTTGTAGTTCTTTTGTTCGCTCAGATACGCGCTCAATCAGACGATTTAGAGATTTGGCAAGTAGCCCAATTTCATCTTCAGTGGTAACAGGCGCTCGCAAATCAAAATTATGTTTCCTTGCAACTTGTTCAGCTACTTGGGTTACAGTGATAACTGGTTCAGCGATCGCTCGACTAGTACGCCAAGCTACAATAGCTGCGATCGCTACCGAAACCAGCATACTCACGATCACGATCAACCGTTCAACTATTCTCGCCTGCTCAACGGCATTTTGCCTTTCTTGCTCTTGATCTTGGGCAGTTTGCAGGATGTTAGTCAAGCTTTGAGAAAGCTGGTCTAGGCGCATGGCTGTTTCACCACGCATTATTGTTAATAACTGCGATCGGGCCGAAGAAATTTTCTGAGGCTGCACTTTTGGGGAGTCAATTTTCTGTAAGACGACCTCGATTTGGTCAACGTAGGCTTTTAAATTAGTTTTATAATCCAGCAATAATGTCTGTAAAGTCGAACTTGTTGCTGCTAGTCTTTTAGGTTTACTATCGAGAAATCCGCCAATTTTTGACTCTAGTTGCTTGGCTTTTTCAACATTCTCCAGAAAATCAGCTTTTTTGCTTTGCAGTTGTTGTGAATTTTCTAATACGGCAACTAGGTTATAACTATGTAATTGCGCCCCTACTACTGCATCTTTATAATTACTCAGTAATTGTCCTTGTTCATAAGCTTGATTGAATTGTCTAACTTCCCTTCCTCGGTAGTAATTAGCAATCACTAACCCAGTCAGTGAGCCAAAAAAGCCAATTCCAATAGCTACAAAGTACCCATAACCAATTTTTTGATGGATACGCCAAGAACTAGCTTTGAGTTTCCCTCGTGAAGGAAATTCTATAGTTGGGAGTTCGTCTGTCGATGGCTCTTCGGCTGACACTTTTTTGCTTTCTGAACTGCTGTAGATAGGGGTTGGCTTTTGAGTCGGCATTTCTCAAACCTCCTTGCCTTCCCGCAAAAATAATCAAATTAGTTTAGATTGTCAAAATACCTTAATTAGTCATTAACATCTACATTATCTTCTTTTATCGCAAGAGCAAATCATTGCTTGCTAGATAATTAGTACCACCTTAAATTATATAAGTAAATTTTCCAACTATTTATCTAAGTATGATTACTAGTTTTAGATAACTTACTTTTTTAGGATCGACGATATAATTTCCTCCACCAAAGACCCACCTGAGAGCGTCTTCTCCTTACTACTACACTACTTTCCACAATATGCAGTTGATAGCAAGCAATGAGTTCTTGCGATCGCTTAAGCCACTACTCTACCTTACTGCTTCCTTATAAAATTAATACAATCAGGAAAAAAACAAAAGGTTTTATACTTGTTGGGGATGGGACATTGGGGATTGGGCATTGGGCATTGGGGATTGGGCATTGGGGATTGGGCATGGAAAAGAGACAAGGTAGACAAGGTAGACAAGGAAGAGGGGGAAGACTTGGGAGAGATTTGTTCAATAATTCCCCCTTGTCCCCCTTGTCTCCCTTGTCCCCCTTGTCTCCCTGCTCCCTGCTCCTGCTCCCTGCTCCCTGCTCCCTGCTCCTCTGCTCCCCTGCTCCCACACTCCAGGCACATATATCATAAAACAGGTTAAAAGTCTAGTCTATATGAACGCACAAAAAAATTTATTACGTATTAATATCAATACGAATGCGTGAATTGACGAACGCGGCTTAAGATAGCTTTAATATCGGATAAAATCGGCTTCTAGGCTTATATAAATGAGAAGTGGAGTGATTTTTGCATAATTTGTACTTAGATTTAGTACGATTATGAGCAAATGACACAGAATGGGATAATCACAACCTGAGGATTCCAGTTGATTCCAAAAATAGAACTCAGGAAGTTGATTATAATACATCCTGCTGCCTTCTGAGTTCTATCCTCCTACTGACTGTCTATCTTGTAGTTGATGCAGTAGATAGTATGGGGCAACTATGGTTATAGGACACTAAAATCTTTTTGTGCCTTTCACCAAATTGTACTGATTCACAAGTACATTACCTAATCAACAATCTTTTGGTTGTAATTATCCAGATTAGAAAAACTCAACTGTCAAATTAATAGGAGTGAAAATGCCAGAACAAGAATTTACCGAAACCCCATCTAAAGAAACTACAGTGGCAGAGATCAACAGCCAAACGGGAACCATCACCAAACTCCAGCCTCCGGCACAGTCTCAAGATGAATGGCTAAAATACGGGGAGCAAATTTCTACCTTTTTAGCAACATTACCAGATTATCTGGGAAGCTTCTTTAATCAATATAAGCAACCCCTGGTAACAGTTGGTTTGATTGTAGGATCAATTGTTGCCGTTAAAGTACTCTTGGCAATATTAGATGCTTTGAATGATATCCCTTTGGTAGCACCTACTTTTGAGCTGATCGGTATTGGTTACTCTGCCTGGTTTGTTTACCGTTATTTACTCAAAGCCTCAACCAGGAAAGAGTTAACGAGTGAAATCACCACTCTTAAATCACAAGTTGTCGGCAAACAAATTCCAGAAGCTTAATATCTAATCATCAAGGAAGGCAGTTCTTGCTGGAGGAAAACTGCCCGATTGTTGAGCGACTTGCCCTCTTGGTAGTCATAAAGCCTGCGGCATAGCTACGCTTCGGGCGCAGCCTCTCCAAGAGTTGGGAGTCGAAACACTGTTTCCTGCCGTGACCAAATGGGTCTTGGGTTTAAGAACCCTCACAAAACAAGAAAATTTGGGGTTGCTTATTAAGGAAGGTTTGAATCCCCTTCTTAATAAAACCTCCAGCATAGCTGCCTACTTCAACGCTTCTCTATGAGACGCTACGCCCAGCCTTGCTCTTTGTAGAAGTACACTCTAATTCCAAATCCCCAAAGACTGGACGCCGGAAGTCGGTGTCCAGTCTTTTCTCAAAGTTCCTGACGAAATCTTTAACAATTTGTAATATTAAGACTACACCCATAATGCTAGTACCCGTAGAAGTCGCTTCCTGCGATCCTTGGTTTAATTACGAATTAGTAATTATTGTTGAGGCGAACCTCCGCTGGGTAATTTAACTTTTGGGTTTGGTTTTGGAGTCTGTGGAAGTTCTGGAGATATATTGGGCGATGCCTGCGGTGGGCTAGCCCTATGCACTATATTCGGAGATGTAATTGCCGCCAGTTTGCCCCGTTTGACTAAAGCTTGATGAATCATCGCCGCCACTTCCGCCCGACTAGCTACTTTGTTGGGATCGAGGACTTGGGGATTTGGGTAGTTAACTACCAGACCATTAGTTGTAGCGGCAGCAATTTTGCCGATAGCATAAGGTGGAATATCTTTAGCATCTTTATAGAAACTGATAATCTGGTTTGGGGAAGTGGGTGCTTTCAAATTCAACCCACTAACAAGGGCAACTAAAACTTGCACTCGTGAAATATTTTGTTGTGGTTTGAAGGTTTTTTTCGGGTAGCCCTTGAGAAATCCCGCACTGATGGCTTGGTCAATTGCTGAAGTTGCCCAGAATTTTGTTGGTACATCTTGAAATGCGATCGCAGTCTTAGATGGTTCTTGGTCAAAAGCTTTTTCTAGTATGGCAGCAAATTCAGCGCGGTTTACAGGCTGATTTGGTCTAAAAGAATAATCAGGAAACCCTTTGAGAATCCCACGGGCAGAAAGAACGTCTATAAAACGCCTACCCCAAAAGTCATTAGGCACATCGTTAAATGCAATTGGCGGCGGAATGATTGATTTTGGTTTTGCCGGAGTTACTAAAGGCAACGCTGATGATTTGAGTGATGACTCAAGTTCTGTTGCAGGAGATATAGGTCTTTGTGGTTGTGGGGATTGAGTTGGGATTACCAGAATAGATGGTAACGTTGCGCGGTAAGGAGTTGCGCTGTTAGTTGGGAATGAAGGTGTCTTGGGTTCAACAACAGCTTCAGGTGAAGAATAGGGCAAAACGTTGTTGGGGACTGTATAAGGTTCTACCTTGCCAGTAGGAGAGGGCAATACTTGATTTGGTTGAACGCTAGGAGATGGAGTGGAGGAAGGCAACAGCAGTCCGTTTAAGTTCCAGCTAGAATCTCTGCGGGACAATGACCAAAAAAGAATCGCTCCGATAGTGGTGAAGGCAACCAAAATGGCTATAAATTCATCAAAGCCAAGGGCCGTTTTTGGGGATGACTCCGGTTCGGAAGGAGGTCTATTTGTCATCGTGATTACCCTGCTAGCAGTAAAATTTGTGTCTAAACAAATTAAGCCACAGATGACTCTTTTACACCAGCCCTTTTTTAATTCGTAATTCGTAATACTCGCCAAAGGCGAGAAGCAAGCTACGTAATTCGTAATTCGTAATGAGGCTTCTGCGTCGCTAACGTAATTCGTAGTTTGTAGTACGGTATTAGATTTCTGGTTCAACGCCGAGCGATCGCAATTGGGCAGCTAGGCGATCGGCTCTTTGGGATTCTTGTTCGGCTCTTTGGGATTCTTGTTCTGCTCTTTGGGATTCTTGTTCTGCTCTTTGGGATTCTTGTTCTGCTCTTTGGGATTCTTGTTCTGCTCTTTCATCGCCACTCAACAACAAATTCCCTTGTAAATCCCACCAACGCAACCAGGGTAATTCCACATTCTGATATTTTCCCTGCCATAAGCCTAATTCAACACCCAAAGCAACTATAGGATAATGTCCTCGTTCATTTGCTGGTAAAATCTGATACTGTCCTTCAATTAGATGATAAACTTCTAGGCTGGCTTTACTCGCTTCATAAATGCCGTAGAAGGCAGGACGAATGACTTGCTCGTAAATCCAAAATTTACCCTTCAAAGGAGTTTTATCTCGTTCTTCACTACCATCCCCAGAGACAAATTCTAAGACAATCAACGGGGCAATAAACTCTCGCCACATCACATAAGAACGTCGGGTTTGTCCATTGAGCAAAAATGGTACATTCGGGACATAAAACCAATCTGGTGCTTCCGCGCCTTTTTCAAGGGGATCGGTCAACCGCCAGTAAATCCCTAAGTCTTGCCCTATACAGTATTCACCTTCAGGATTTAATTGCTTGAGGAGGGGTGTAATAGAGTCAGTTAGTAGGAGGCTTTGGGGATGCTCTTGCCAATTTTTCACGAACGTACCGTTGGACTCAGGAAGTTGAGTATGATCCGGGAAAGGGAAAGGAGCGAGGGCGTTGGGTGGATTGGTTACAGAGGTCATAACGCTACCTTTGCACTCTTCGTAAAGGTTATTTTTAGTTTAGCTTGCGTAGCCCGCACTTCTCTACGAGACGCTGCGCGAACGGCTGCGCTCAGTGACCGTCGTAGACATCGCTTTCTCAATATTCTCCACCCAGATTATAAATTGCACGCCAATTACTTCCAGTCGCCTGAGAAAGATTTTCAGCTTGATAAACCCTTGGTTTTATTAGATACCTAAACTAAAACCGGATTTTGAGGGTGGCAGAATGTAAAATATTAACTTATTCTTTACCTGTCTTTGAAAAAATCAGGGTGTCTAGTGCCAGAAGAATTTAGTTGCCAAATCTCACCGCCATTTTTGTCTGAGGGTAGCGATCGCGATCTTGGTTTAGATTCAACCCTCCAAGAACTACCAATGTATAATTTCTCGGTGGAAATTAGCCACACCGGGATGGAAGTGGCTAGTTTTTTGGACAAATACCCCCTACTACCAGGAGTAATTTTGGTAGAACAGGGACAGTTTATTGGGATGATTTCGCGGCGACGACTACTGGAATTTTTAATTCGTCCATTCGGACAAGAGTTATTTGTTCAGCAACCATTAGCTGTTCTCTACAGCTATGTGCGGACACCGATGTTGCTTGTTACTGATACAACATCGATTTTAACTACAATGCAACTGAGCTTAAAGCGATCGCCAGAATTATTAGCAGAACCAATTGTAGTAGAAACCGAATCTGGCTCTTATAGATTATTAGATGTCCAAGAATTGAATATTATTTCTTGGCAAATTCGGGGAATCGACAATCTGATCCGGTACGAACGCAGTCAAGCCCAAATGATTCAAAATGATAAGATGGCAAATTTGGGGCGTTTAGTAGACGGTGTAGCCCACGAAATTTTAGACCCAGTGGGTTTTATTTGGGGTAACATAATTTATGTTTCAAACTACAGTCAAGATTTACTCAAACTAATCGCAGCTTACGAGCAATTATCATCAGCTTCTCCGGTAATTAATCAGATTAAAGAAGAAATTGAATTTGATTTTTTAGAACAAGATTTATCGCGATCGCTTGCTAGTATTCGTACAGGAGCGGAAAGATTAAAAAAACTCGTTACTAGCTTGCAAAACTTCTGTCATATTGATGAACTTTTTCCCAAGCCCGTAGATTTACACGCTTGTATCGATAGTATTATTTTATTAATTAATAGCCGTCTTCAAGGAGAAATTGAAATCGTCAAATACTACGGTCAATTACCCCCAGTATATTGCTTTATGGGGCAATTAAACCAGGTTTTGATGAGTATTTTAAGTGAAGTTGTGGATACTTTACTCAATGAAGGAGTGCGACAGCAGTTACATTTAGAAGAGACAAAGACTGTTCAAAAACCCCGAATTGAGATTACCACAGAAGTTGTATCACAAGAAGCAAGCAACCCAGATGCACCAGATTCTCGCTGGGTTTTAATTCGCATTGCTGACAATGGCTCTGGAATGTCTGAAGAATTACAACAACAAATTCTAGAGTCTTTTTCTCTGGAAACAAAGAATGGTAAAAATACAGGTTTAGCAGTAAGTTATCGAATTATCACTGTGAGACATGGCGGTAAATTGAATTTTCATTCACAGATTGGTATAGGTACAAAATTTGAAATATTGTTACCTTTGGTGTAGCAATATGCTTTTTAGGAAAATAAGCTAAATGTGAACATTTTCCAATCAATAATTGTTAAAATACTGATTGTTAAATCAGTATTTATTTGTGTTGAAATTATTTTTTTATCAGTTTAAGAGACAAAGAATTAAATAGTATTTAAGGTTTCCCATTCATCCAAAGAAACTTGAAACTCTATATTAACTTGTTCCATAAGTAACTTTTCTGTTTCAAAATAGCCAATTTCAGTAATTTCTCCAGCTTGTGATACATCGAAACGGTAAAAGCCAGCATCTGTTGTATATTGCACAATTCTAACTTCTTTAGGTGGATCTAAGTCTTTTTCTATCCCATCTATACATATACGTCGATATATAGCTCCAGTATATTTATGGTTTTGATTTAAAAAAACACGATACTTGGGTACAGGAAATCTTTGCTTAAATAATTCAAAGAGTTCAAAGAATACATCACATGCTTTTGCTTCGTCTCCAACTTCTTGGAGAATGATATTTTTCCATCCTGCTGTTGATTCATTCCATTTATAATATCGAGCTACCCAGTCGTGGAACTGTGTAAAAGGAGGTGTCTCTTCTCCATAAAAGATCCCATTTTGCGCCAGAGCACAAGAATAGCCACCAATAAATCCATCTAACGCAGTTAAGGAACGCTGTCCTAAATACATTGCTGGTCTTGGTTTAATCATTTCTAAAATTTCATAAATATTTTTCATTTATACTGCCTATTGAAAAACTAATTTACTTGCTTTAGTAAACATTAAATTGTAGGATACGTTAAGCATTACTATAACACTTTTTTAAACTCCCAAATCCTTGCATAGCCGTAACACACCCTACTTAATATTTTACTTTATAAATAGGTTATAAACCTCTTATTCATCTATTAGACTTATTGCAGAGAAGTCGAGAAAAGAGAAAGGGGGTAAGGGGTAAGAAAAACCCTTTCCCTTTAACCTTTTCCCTTTCCCCCCTCTTGCAAAAATACTTTTGCAAAAGGTCTATTTATTTGTAGGTTGTGTTCAAGGATAAAACCCAATATTTACTTTGGCATCGAAATTATAAGGAATATTTTCAGTAAGTTCACTTTAACTTCATCTTTTGACTAAATTCATTAAGGAAAATACTTAAATGCTTTCTCGAAATGCTTGATTGCTTTCTCAAAATGCTTAAATGCTTTCTCATTTCGGTAAATTCAGCAAGCAAAAAGGCATATTGCTTTATCAAAAAGCTTAAATGCTTTCTCTTTTCGGTAGATTCAGCAAGCAAAAAGGCATATTGCTTTCTCAAAATGCTTGATTACTTTCTCATTTCGGTATATCGCGTATTTATTTTGGTAGATTCAGCAAGCATTAATTTGTCGGGTGCGTTAAAACAGGCGTAACGCACCAAGAAATACAGTGCGTTACGGCTAAGGGACTTCAAAATAAAAAAATACTCAATTACTTATTGTGGGGTGGGCATCTTGCCATTGGTGTCAACTTAAGCCCAAACCCTTTTAAAACCTCGTTTCCAGCCAGAGGCTGGAAATGCTGCTCCTGGCGGCTCTGCCGCCAGCAAGGGAGGCAGAGCCTCTAAAACGGCATTCCCAGTCTGAGACTGGGAACGAGACAAATTACTTATTGTGGGGTGGGCAACATGAGCGCCCACCCCACAAGACTGGATAATTTATTTCTTGGAAGTCCCTAAACACCCATTAATTAAAATGTCTTTTGCAGTAAGCTTTCGCCACGTTGATAAATTTCCCGCGCGTAATCAGTCCAAGCACCTTGTCCCCAATAACGAAAACAACTTGTTTGCAGCAAAAGGTTATGTAGAAGAACGTTACGGTATTGAGATTGTCTAGCAATCGGTTCTGCTGAGTCAGTTTGCAGTAATGGATCGATCTTTTGATGAAATAAACTGCTTAATTGATACATGGGAGACAACACATTTTCATATCCTTTTACCCAACTGATATGATTTGTCCACGAGGCTCCATCTAGATGAAAATTAGAGTTCGTTTGCTTTAATTCTTGAATGGCATTCTCTACAGCTTCCGGTTGAATATTGTCTGGTGAAACTCGCTGCCAAATTTGATGTTGTCCCACTGGCTGACAAGTTGGATAATCTTCAGGTGTGCATCCTGCTGCTTCGATTAATTCTAAATATTCTGTACCACACACACCAACAACACCTGATTTTCCTCCTCCATTATTTACCATATCCCACCAAGCTTGTTTAAAAGCGCTCGGAAATTCATTCATCATCACGCCGCCATTTTCACCATCGCCAATTTGGCTAACTATTGGTGGCACAAATACATCCCCAATTTGTTGCTTGGATAATGTTTTTGCTTCATAATAAGGCTGCATCTGAGCAACTAATTTAGTATCGGAACCTTGGGTTTTAATTAAAGCTGTGATGCTAATTGTTTCGCCTTGAGAATTCCGGGCAATTAGACGATGTGGTAAATGTTTATAAGTGAGAGATTGACCAGTAAGAGTTTCTACAGAATGTTCTTGAACAAGTAGCCAGCGATATCCACATTCTTTCAGCGCTTTCACAAATTCAAAGAGAGCATCGGGGTGATTTGGTAGGTGCATTTCTGGGGGCGAAAATCCTTTGACTCGCGCTAATGCTTCCCAGCCAAAAATTGCCGCAAAGTGATGTTGCCATGCAACGATCTGCAATTTAATATCTGCTATGGGTGTGGAAGGAATAACTGCATGACTCCACATTGTACCCAGCCATTCTACATAAGGTTGGTAGGTGCGATCGCAAGTAATCCGTTTGAGGTTATCCAGAACATCACCGCGTCCCATTTGCCGCAGTCCCCACAGCAGATTACCAGAGTAATCCAACATCACACGCGGATTGCAACCTTGACTTACAAGTTCCGGGATGAAGTCTCCCATCCGGCTGTAACAATAGGCAAAAGGATCGGCATTGTGGTTATCCCCTTCATGGGGATGTTCAAACATATATTGCAGATTGCTGATGAGTGTACCACCATTTCCAGCAGGTATAGTTGGCTGGTGCATGTGCAAAGCGATCGCAAACACAGCATTTACATCTTCTAAACGAATATTCGTGGTTGGTAAAAATACTGGTCGATCTTGGTTAACTACAGAGAGAACCTCTGTTTCCCAACCAGAAATATTCGGTAAGCCATCAATGATTTCGGGCAAAGGAGTCAGGGTTGTGGGGGAAGAAAGCATTTCTGATTGCTCCGAAACAAGGTATGTCTAATTATGCGATCGCCCAGCAATTTCTGAACTGCAACTTTATGTATTGATGCAAACTGCGATCGTCTTGTAGTCCCGCACTATAATTCAACAGTTCGATTCTTACACTTGTATAAAAAGCGTTAGAACATATCCAGTAATCCTATTTAATTTTGTTGCTATAAGCGTACATCTGTACGCCCCTATAGCCAATTCATGATGTTGCAAAGATTTTTGGAAATGGTATGATACAACTCAAAATTCAGAAATTCAGATTTCATCTGGCTTTCTGGGTTTGCATCTGTTTCCCTCTTTTAATAAACTGTGAAATCCACAGAAAGTATACACATTAAATATTATTATTTATCAACATAAAATTTTCTCTTCTATGCTTACGCAAATTTAATTTTAGGAGGAGTCTCATGAAACTAAAACAATTTGGAATTACATTTTTGAGTGTTTGTATTGCTGCTTTTTCGGGAATGAAAGCAGCAGAAGCGGCATCATTTTCAGTAATTGCCGATGGTCTTAATAATCCACGGGGTCTAAGTTTTGCTCCTGATGGAAGTCTCTACGTTACAGAAGCAGGAACAGGCGGCAGTGGAGCTTGTGTTCCTTCACCGAGCGTTGCAAACCAATCTTTATGTTATGGCACAACTGGTGCAGTAACCAAAATTGGAAATGGTACGCAACAACGTATACTGACAGGACTTCCTTCTTTAGCATTACCAGATGGTACTGATACTTCTGGGCCTCAAGATATAAAATTTGATGCTACTGGCAAGCCTTATATTGCAATTGGGTATGGTTCAAATCCCACATTTCGCGCCACATTAGGTAACACTGATTTAGGAAAAATCATCACTGCTAATTTCAATACAAATTCCTGGACTAGTGTGACTGATTTAGCTAATTATGAACTTGCAAATAATCCTGATGAAGGCGATGTAATTAGCAATCCCTTCTCTATTCTTTTAGATGGAAATAAGATTGTTGCAGTTGATGCTGGTGCTAATGAGTTACTCACTGTAGGGACTGATGGAAGTAATTTAAAAGCGATCGCCACAATTCCCCGCCAGACATTAACTAATCCAGTTTTTCCCACTGGCGCATCGTCATCGCCATTTGAAATCCAAGCAGTACCGACAAATGTCGCCAAAGGCCCAGATGGCGCTTATTATATTAGTCAATTAACTGGTTTTCCTTTTCCCGAAGGTAAAGCAAAAATCTATCGAGTTGGTGCTGATAATAAACCAACAGTTTATAGCGATGGATTTACTCAACTTACTGACTTAGATTTTGATAGTCAAGGTAATTTATATGCTTTACAGTACGCCAATCAGTCACTCTGGAAAGGTAATCTAGATGGTTCTGTAATTAAGATAGCAAGGGATGGGACTCGCACAACTATTCTTAGTGGCAATGGATTAGAGTCTCCTACTGCTTTGACTATTGGTGCTGATGATGCTATTTACGTGACAAACCGAGGCGATCGCCCAGGACTTGGACAAGTTATCAAAATTGAGAATTCCAAGTCTGTTCCTGAATCTACTTCTACTTTCAGCTTATTAGCTTTTTTTGGCACTGCGAGCCTTACTTTTTTGCACAAGGGTAAAGCCAAACGACTGAAGATTTCGGACAAGTTTGTTTAGGAGACATCTTGCAAAAGTTAGTTTTGCAAGATGTTGGGGAAAGGGGAAAGGTTAAAGGGTAAGGGAAAATTCCATACCTTTTCCCCACTTCTGCAAAAAGTTCAGAAATGCTAAGTGTTGAGTTAGCGAAGCGATCGCTCTCGGTGTCTCTCCTTCTCTACGAGACGCTACGCGAAGGGATAAGTTTTTCAATCAGCCGTTGTCTGCTTGGTGCTGGCGGTGTTGCTATTCGTAAAATTAGCTCTAACAACCAAGGGGCGAGGCGTTGACACAACACGGCTAAATGACTTTGCCATCCAACTAAAATTTCTGATGAATCATTCTGCATTCCGGTGACGAGTGCTTTAGCCACTTGCTGGGGAGTCATGGGGATCACCCAGCGAAATAATTTTAAGTCGCGCACCATGTCTGTGTCTGTCAAGGAAGGCAGTAATGCAATGACGCGGATATTATGTTCGGCTAATTCTTGGCGCAAGGCTTGGGTAAATCCTAAGATGGCAAACTTGGTTGCTGAGTATGTCGCCATCGTTGGTGCTGCAACTTTCCCCATCAAGCTCGATACATTGACAATTGTCCCTTGTCTTTGGCTGGCCATGCGTCGAGCAATCAAACTAGTGAGGTTGTACATTCCTAACAAGTTCACAGAAATTTCTTCTCGAACTTGGGGCATTTTAGATTGCAGAAATGAACTTTGGTATGCGACTCCCGCACAATTAACCAGCAGGTGAATCTGTCCATAATTGCGCCAGAGTTGGGCAACAGCGATATTCACTTCTATTGTCTGCGTTAAATCTAAAGCCACGATCGCAGCTTCCGTACCCATCGCCTCGATTTCGTTGGCTACCTCTAGTAACTTGCGGCGATCGCGTGCTACCAATATCATCCGCTTGATGCCTTGTTGCGCTAATTCGATGGCGATCGCTCGTCCAATTCCACGCGAAGCCCCTGTAATTAGGGCAACTTTACCTTGAATCTCCATTAGTTTTATTCTCCAAAATTTAAGTCTTACCAAACTCCTCGTTATTGCCGATACACACAAGCAAAAACTACTCACTTGTCGGCACAAAGTAAGACAAATAATCAATCGCAATTGAAATCAAACTGAAACTAAGCCTTTAGCAACGAGACATTTCTTGGTTAATCTGCAATCCCTCATAGTTGTCTATATGAGGCAGAAATTTCTCGTTTTGAACCCGTCAAAGCCTAACACACTTGGCTGAATAGATATAGCTCATAGATTTTATTTCTCCTAGATCCGAGCGTTCATCAGCATCGCTGTCATACACACGTTAGCAATTAAATCAAGCTATTGCAATATTCTTTAATAAGAATTTCTTAATACTTCTTAACGACAAGTATATATATACAAAAGATTTTATTAAATAAGTTTTTATGAATCCCTCAGTACCAATATCTCATTTTCCTGACAAATAGCCTTGTTTTAGGAAATTGTGATATTTAATTCATGGTTTAGAAACAAAAAAGACATATAGCATTTTGATTAATGGTTGCAATGGTTAGAGTTTTTAACTCACAAAATTACATCAGTATATTTACTGTTTTATTAAAAATAAAGGTTGATGACCTTTATTGATGGAAAATAATCAAAAATGGCTAGATTGTTGTCTAAAATTATCAGCCAAAACTTTAGAAGAAATAGTAATTTATTTAGGTTTAGCTTTGAGTTCATCAAAGTAATGCTTGAGACTTGCTTTGTCTATAACCAACTTCAATCATTCATTAATAATAAGATCCCCGATTTCTCTAATAAGTTGGGGATCTAACTGTAAGTCAACATGATTCCTAATTGATGATTCTGCCTAAAGTCGTACTCCGTAAATTTACGTAATTAGTAATTATTACCCCACGCTTAAATCGACTTACTCGCAGCAAGGATGGATATCAAGACTGCTCGGTTAAGAATATTTGTAAAACAGATACCTCGAAGTCGTTTTGAGGTACTCCAAAGTCGTTTTGAGGTACTTAAAAGTCGTTTTGAGGTACTCCAAAGTCATTTCGAGGTACTTAAAAGTCGTTTTGAGGTACTTAAAAGTCGTTTTGAGGTACTTAAAAGTCGTTTCGAGGTACTTAAAAGTCGTTTTGAGGTACTTAAAAGTCGTTTTGAGGTACTTAAAAGTCGTTTTGAGGTACTTAAAAGTCGTTTTGAGGTACTCCAAAGTCGTTTTGAGGTACTTAAAAGTCGTTTCGAGGTACTTCAAACTTTATCGCGCCGCGATCGAGTACACAGGTGCGTAGGTGTAGCTTGACTTTTAAAACAGTCGCTACACATTTCTATTTTTTAGGCAAAATCTATGCAGTATTGACACCACTCTCTATTCCCCGTCTAAGTTGTGGTCTAAATACCTGAAAAATGCTAAAAAGCCCATCAGTTTAATTAAGGAGTTAAAAAGTCTAAATGGTTTCCTGGTTGGGCACGCAAATCTTCCACAGTTCCCTGGATTTGTAATTTGCCTTGATTTAATAGCACAATCCAATCAGCACGGACAATTACTCTCGGACGGTGGCTAATCAAAATCGTAGTTTTGCCTTGGCGATGCAACAATAGCTGATTCAAAACTTGAGCTTCACTAACTGGATCGAGTCCAGCTGTTGATTCATCTAAAATCAAAACTGGTGGATCGTTGATAATGGCTCTAGCTATAGCCAATCTTTGCCGTTGTCCACCAGAAATATTTGACCCAAATTCACCTAATACAGTTTGATATTTTTCAGGTAGTTTACTGATAAAATCGTCTGCCTCAGCAATTTGGCAAGCATCGACAATTTGCTCAAAAGTGACGTGAGGAGAACCTAACCGAAAATTATCAATAATAGAGCGACTCCAAAAATGAGCTTCTTGCGGAACAAGGACTACTTGTTGCCGCAAACAATCAAGGGCTAGGTCTTGTAGATTATAAATACCAATGCGAATGTTACCAGAATTAGGCAAGTATAAACCTGCAATCAGTTTAGCAAGAGAACTTTTACCGCAGCCAGATGTACCAATTAGAGCAATAACTTTACCGCCAGGAATAGTTAGGGAGAAATCTTGCAGTAACTCTAGTCTCCCAGGATAGTGAAAGTTGAGATTTGTGCAAATAATATCAGCCTTGTTAGGAATCTTCGTAAAAGGTTTTTTAGTATCGCCTTGATTTTCAGGTGTGGAATCGATAACTTCTGTTAAGCGCTGCGTAGCAGTTTTTGCACGAGTAAATTCATCTATAAAGTTGAGTACAGTACCAATGAATGCTAAAAAATTACCATTCATTCCGTTAAATGCCAGCAGTTGACCGATGCTGAGTTCCTTGTTAATAACTAGGATGCTGCCGAAACCAATCAAACTAATGCTGCCAATACTAGAAACTAAACTAGAGAAGATGCCGTTAATAATTCCAATCTGAACTGTGCGGAATGTTTGATTTGCTAAACGACCAAATCGGTTTTGAAATTCTTCCCAAAACTGGGGAGCGGCGGTAGTAGTTTTGAGTGTCAAAGCGCCTTTAAAGCTTTCAACGAGAACACCTTGGTTTTCTGCATCTAAAACTAAGACACTTCTGATTTTTTGTTGAAGTGTAGGCAGAAAAACAATCGTAGACAAACTCATTACAATCGCAATAATCACACCAACTAAGGTAAGTTTCCAGCTATAGAACAGCATGAAACTTAAAGAAACTGCTGCAACAAATAATTGGCTTGGTAAACTAATAATTGCTTGAGAAATTAATTGATTAATTTGTTGAATATCTTGCAATCTGCTGACAATCTCGCCACTGCGACGCGATTCATAGTAAGTCAAAGGCAACCGCAGAATTGTCCTAGCAAATTCTAGAATTAATCCTAACTCCAGCCGTTGGGCAAAATGGGCAATCAGGTTATATTGAACTAGTTTTAAACTACTTGACACAACATTCATCACCACAACGGCAATAATTACAGTAACAAGAAGCTGGGTGTCACCCCGAACTAGTACATCATCCGTCAGAATTTGAAGCAGAATGGGAGAAGCTAATGAAAGCAGACCAATAATTAAAGCGCAGAGAAAAGCCTCGAATAGTATGCCTTGATAAGGCAATACACGCCGTACAAAGCGCCCAAAGCCGTCTATTTTGTCATCAGGTTGAGCATAAAAGCGAACCGAATCTGGCTCTAATAAAAGCATCACTTTATCTGACCAAGCCTCCGTTAACTCTTTTCTAGAGACATAACGGATATTAACGGCTGGATCGGCAACTATATATTTCTTACCTTTTTGGCCATACAAAACAACCCAGTGGTAGCCTCTCCAGTGAATGATTGCTGGCAGTGGCGCTTGGTTCATCTTGTCTAATATTTCATTTGATGCTCTGACTGAGCGTGCATTAAAACCAAGAGCCTCGGCTCCCCGCCTCAGTCCTAACAATGTTGTTCCTAGTTGACCAGTGCCTACCGCTTCCCGGATGTGATTTAGTGTAAAGTTGCGCTGGTAATGTTTGGCAATGGAAGCAAGACAAGCCGCTCCACAATCTTCTTCACTATGTTGTGTAACAACTTGGTATTTCATTTCGCACTCCAATATTTATATCGTGACAAAACCAAAAAAATAGCAGGGTCTTATCCCTGCATGGTTAAAAATTTAGCCCATAGTTTAGTCGCACTATGGTTTTAATACTTAGACAGACTATCGTATTTTGATGCTCAGAGGGCTGTAACCAGCAACTTATGTTAGTTATTTTGAATTTACTTTGTTAAATAAAAGTTGATACAAACTGTATTAATTTGTACTATTTTTACCTATCTTTAAGATCGATCAAAAGTTATGGATATTGTGAACGAAAAGCCCAAGTAAAGTGTTATTGATAATCACCACTAGCAATTATCAATAACACGTTGTTAACTTTTTTAAAGAAAAGTAGATGGATAGGAATAAACGTATGTTAGGATGACTGCCATAGAGAAACAGCTAATGGCTACTAGGATTAAGTCGATTAGCAATTAAGCCGCACGTAAAATTAATTTAAACTGCGTCAACAGTGTAAATTACTTGAAACGTGAACTTTGATCCTGAGTAGAGACACGTTAATCGTGTCTTTACGTTTATTATTTCCCTTCTACTGAACTTCATACAAATTGCCTATTGCCCTAGTTGTCGATATAAACGCTGTTGTAGTTGCTAGCATATGCAGTTGGATAAAAACCTTTTGCTACAGCAACAGCAACTTGGTTTGTTTTTACTACATTTACATTAATATTGGGTCTGTTAAAGAAACCACCAGACAGATTGGCTTCTTCGTTGGTGGTTAATGCAGTAAACAATGTGCTTTCCATAGTTTTAGTTCTCACTTGATTGTTGAGTTTTAGATAACATCACACTACATTCATCAATGCAAACAGCGCATTTATGAATGTTTTTGTGTTGTTAAGGAAATTATATGAGTGAAACTAGTGTAATAAAACAACTATTTCCTAAAGAAATGTGTATTACAAGTTCTTAACAAACATACTACTTGGCTAATAATTATACTATTTTCACTGTTTTCTGAAAAAACTGTGAATTTTATTCTCTTTAAATAGATAAATATTCTGGATTGAATTGTATGGCAAAAATATATATGCGTATAAAGATTTTCTGATAAATAATGTCTAATTTTAGACTAAAATAAACAAGAGAATTAACGTATTAATACTATTATTGAGGCACAAAACCTTAAAGAAAGAGTATCAAATCAGTTAAATAGTATTTTCTTATACAAAATCGTCAAAAAGCAAATTTAGAAAACTTAAAAATTTTACTTAATTTTTTGTATCACGTATTATCACGCAAGTATTCTTTTTTTTGTACTTTGCTTATACAGAGTCTATTGAAAATAGCATAAAAGATTGTAATAACAATGCTTTTAAACTAGCTTAACTACTTATTAATTAGAAAATAAAAGAAAAATTTTTCTCTCTATTATAGAATTTTTTGCAAGTAAATAAAGAAAAGGTAAAATTTTAGAAGAAAATTATAAAGATTTGGTCTTTTTACTAAAAGCCACTAATTGTTATATAGACTTAGGCTATGGATCGGTTTTTAGCTATTGCTGATGGAAAAACCTCTAAGACAAGCGGCTTATCTTCTCCCAAGGGAAGAGGATAAGAAGACTAAGCTTTCAGAGGATGTTTGAAAAGTTGCAAAGTATACTAGAAAACCCTTTACAAACCTCTCCCAAAAGGTCGAGAGGCTTTGAAATCCTCCCTTTTCTTCTAAAAAAGGGAGATAAAGACGTTAGATTTATGGGGCTTAGATGTTAGCACTAATACTTTTCAAACAACCTCTCAGAGTGATAAAAGAGGCTCCTAAGTTGAAAATGCTTGTTCAATAAATATCTATATATATAGATGTAATGTCGCTTTGCATTTTCATACTTGGTAGTGTACGAAGTTCATAACTATCACCTTCTTAGACTAGCTAGCTATTTGCTAAATTCTTTGCACAACCAAAATATTTTTTAACGTATATGCTTATTGACCCCCAACCGGACTTTCTCCGCCCAGTTGAAAGCGACGAATATCTTCCTCCGATTAGCAGTTGGACAAGGCTGGGAGGGATATTTTTAATTGGAAGTGTTGGCGCTGCCTTCGGACTTGCAAGTGTCATTCAATACAACATAGTCGTGAGAGCAGATGGTACTGTCCGTCCCACGGGAGAAATACGGTTAGTGCAAGCAGCAGTAGAGGGAACGGTTAGAAGCATTCGGGTGAAGGAAAATCAAGTTGTGAAAAGGGGAGATGAGATTGCACTGCTCTACGACACCCAATTACAAAGTAAAAAAAGCCAAATTGCCGGCAATATCCGGCAGAATCATTTACAAAGAACGCAAATCGATGCACAACTAAGAGCGCTACAGAATCAAATCACAGCTGAATCCAATTCTATGGGACAAGCGATTATCTCTGCGCAAGCCGATCTTAGTCGTAATCAACGGGATTATGGAGACAAGCGAATTACCAGTAAGGCAGAAGTGGATGAAGTAGAAGCCTCTGTAGAGTTAGCAAGGGAAGAACTGAAGCGATATCAGCAGTTAGCAAAGACTGGAGCGATCGCAACTCTACAGATTAAGGAAAAAGAACAAGCTTTCAAAGCTGCACTTGCCAGATTAGAAGGGATTAAAACTGGACTCAATCCCACTAGCGCAAATGTGGAGATCGCCCAAGAACGCATTGCCCAAGAACGGGCAAAAGGTGAGTCTATGCTTGCGGCATTGAACAAAGAAAGACAAGAACTGATTGGGCGTCAAGTAGAAATTCAAAATCAAATCAGCAGCGCTCAAGAAGAGCTAAAACAACTCTCAACAGAACTGCAAAAAACTGTAATTCAGGCTTCAGAGGCAGGTACTATCCTAAAACTAGAATTAAGGAATCCTGGGCAAGTTGTTCGTGCTGGGGATGCGATCGCTCAAATTGCTCCTAGTAAAGCACCTCTGGTCATCAAAGCCCGTGTTGCTGCTTCTGATATTAGCAAAGTACAGGTGTGTAAAGTCGTACAAGTAACGAAATGTTCACAAGGGGAAGTACAAATGCGGTTTTCTGCCTATCCGTACCCAGATTACGGCATCCTCAAAGGAGCTGTTAGAGCTATAACCGCCGACGCTATTACATCTCAAGTTAACGGCAATCCAATTGCGCCTTACTATGAGGTGACAATTGAGGCAGAGAGACCTTATTTAAAAAAGGACAATAAATCCTATCCCATTCAACCGGGGATGGAAGTTACAGCTGATATCATTTCCAAAAAAGAAACCGTAATGACATTTATTTTGAGAAAAGCAAGGTTGCTAACAGATTTGTAGGCTTTTTCTTGTATTCCACGCCATTAAGAATCACTCAGGATTTATGCATTAGACCTCTTGCACGGTTTTAGATCCCCCCTAACCCCCCTTAAAAAAGGGGGAACTAGAATCAAAGTCCCCCTTTTGAAGGGCAGGGCTGTTTCATTGCCTCAAAGGTTGATAAGGGGTGGAAGTAGGTTGAGGATTTGATGGTTTGCTGGACTGGGGAGTTGGCCCACTCCAAACTCGATCGAACTGAGCTACCGACAACGACTGTAAAATACTAAGATTAAGCGGCTCTTTGCTGATAAATGTGGCATAGGAAGGCTGCAAATAGGAACGGTATTCAGGGCGGTTAAGGAGATGGGTTTCTAAAAAAGCGACGCTAAGGGCGTTGAGATAGGAAAAAACAGCCGCACGATCGGGGCCCAGTAAAGCAGGTGGTACAGGTAAGACATTGTTTTGAGAAGTCGGTTCGGCGATCGCTGAAAAGTGGGTGGCATTTTCAATCAAAGCCAGGTACTTATTGGAGTCAGAAAGCCAGGTAAAGGGGCGAATTTGTTCAGATACGGGTGGTGCGAAAACATCTTGACTACCTGCTACCAGCATGACGGGAATTTTAATTTGACTGATTTGCCCCTGACCTAAAACTGAGCTGTCAATGGGATTAATCGCAATGATGGCCTTGATGCGATCGTCTTTGAGTTCGTAATTCTTTGGAGGTAAATCGTTTGCTTGACACTGCAAAAACAGTGATAAATTAAAGGATGAATTATCGGGATTACAATCTTGCCTCAGTTGGCTAAAGTTAATATCGGCTCCTGCTAAAGTCAAAACAGTATAACCACCAAAGGACTGACCGATCGCCCCAACTTGCTGAAAATTAAGTTTTCCTTGGAGGGTGGGATCGGATTTATCTAGACGCTGGAGTTCATTGAGTAGATATTTGATATCCAAAGGTCGGTTGACAAATTCTGCTGCATCTGGCGGCCCTGCCAAACCCGCAAAATATTGTTGAAAGCGTTCGGCATTACTACCAGGGTGTTCCAGTACAGCAACAGCAAAACCATAGGATGCTAGATGTTCAGCTAGATAGACAAAGGTAGAGCGATCTGAAGCCAGTCCATGAGAAATTACAATCAAAGGGAAGGGAGGAGAGAATAATTCTCCAGCTTTTTGTGAACCTGCTGACGGCAGATAGATATCTACGGGTAGACGGCGCGAGCGAGAAATGTCATTTAACTCCAGGCTTTTTTTCTGCCAGGTGAATTTTCCTGGCGATCGCAAATCTGGTTTTTGGGAGAAATCAATTTTGGAAGTGGCTGCTTGAGCGATCGCTTCTTTTTGCAGAGAGGCAAAAACTTCATCCTTTTTTTTAATCAATTGCGACAAGTCATCGACTATCCTTAATCCCTCTGTGAAATTCACCCGGATAGTATCGCTAGGAAATTTCCGCAGTAAATTCACAACCGTTAACCCCTCTTGTCGATCGGCAGCAGACAAAATTAAAGAGGCACGTATGGCATAGAAGCCATTCTTTCGAGACTCAGTGAGCAGTAATTTTCCCAGTTGTTGCACCAACTGCTCTCCTATCGGTGAGTAGGTAACTTGAGATACTAGTGTAGGAGTGAGATTAAAGCGTTGCTGGAGTAAATCCCGCAGTTGGGCGAGTTGTTCAGGAGTCGCACGGCTAGCATAAAAGGACAAATCCTGATCGATTTTGCCCTCTTTAGCAAAGGTTTCCAGCGAGTCCACCGATAAATAAAATTCGCCGAAGGGAGGATAATAAAAGCTAATGCGTTCAGCCCCCAATCCGGGAGTAGCAGTCAAGAACGTAGATAGAAAACCTAAACCCAGATATCTCAAAAATTTTTTCATTAGAAAAACCCACTATCTAACCCTGGCAAACAACTTTGGGCAGGGAGGAAAGCGGGGCGGGATCTATAACCGCTTTCCTGTTGAATTGGTTTAGATATATCAAACAGGCTATAAGCACAATAAAGCAAGTACTTACGAGAAATTTGACGGAGCTTTGAACGATCAAAATACATGAGTAGCAAATTTTTCACTCAAACAGCATCAGTAGCGCGATAATAGATATAGAGATCAAAATTAAGTTATATGTCCTTTGCTTCCTGCCCCTGTTGTGTTGTCGTCCTCAACCAACAACAAGAGCAAAATATCGCCCACCAAAAGCAGTGCCAGGATGTGCCAGTTAACCACAGTAAGAGTGCGGTTAAAAGTTGCACTGTAATTGAAAATGGTCGAGTGGTCGTTAAATCCTTACAACCACCACTCAATCAAACTTTCGAGTAACTTTCAGAAATTTCACCCCTTTACTCTAAAGGTAAAACATCGTGGAAGCGGTTGTAATCAATGTAGCGATTTCCATCGGGTGTGTGGTAAATGATATCGACAAATTGATTGTTCCACAAAATCTCATTCGCACTATAGCTATGACGGGCATGAACAACCTGGACAACCGTTTCATCAATGCCACTCAAAGAGACAATCAGCATAGTATTTGTCTGGGTTAACGATTCTGGTGTCATCCCATACAAAGGACTAAACTCATCAATGACATGCATCACTGACCAGCTTAACGTGAAGCTAGGTGTTTGGTTCCTCACCAGTTTAAGATCGTGGAACCGACGTATGAACTGTCCTTCTAGGGTTATTTCGTCGCGCATCAAGTAGACTCGCATCTGCGCTTCCAGAATCGTATTGCGACGCTTATTAGCGCTGCGAAATATCAGAGTCGGCATCGCATTATGAGGTGTAATGACAGCAACACGGCTAAAAAGTACACGGGCTGTAGGTCGAGAGAACCGAGCAAACGCTAGTCCTGTCATCACAGCAATTCCCACCAAACCGATCATTGCTTCAATCGTGACAATAATGTTGGCGTAAGTTGTTTTCGGATACATTGCCCCATAGCCAATAGATGCTAGGGTTTGGACGCTAAAGAAAAATAAATCTAAAAAAGAGCCAGGTTGGGCGTTGGCAATACAATCTCCTCCGATCGAGTAAGCTAGGGCAAATAGAGCATTAATCGTTATATAGAAAGTACAAATTAGCAGCAGAAAGCCAATCCAAGGAATCGTTAACAGCAGATGATAAGGATCGCGCCAGTAGGAATGCCATGCACCCATACCTATAATTTCAAATTTTCCATCTTGAACTTGAATCTTAATCGGTGGGATCGGACGCTGTCGTTTCTTGGGTGAAAGTCTCTTCAGTCGAAATTTCATTGCAAGTAGCCAAAAGAACGCCAACTACTTAGTATTGTAAATTAAGTTGCATTAGAGACATTCACTCTAGACAATTAGGCAGTAGAAATTTAGCTTTCTTTTCTTAAATCAGCAAAAAAATAGGGTGTGCAATGCCCACCCTACTAATTTATCTGCTAGAAACTTGTTAAAAACTTGTTGTTATGGCTTTAGTGATTGACCTTTAGAACAGCGGTCAAACCACTCCTGGTATTTTTTCTGGTGCAACTCATCTTCAACAGCAATGGTAACACGCACCTGCTTGCAGCCGTGATTTCGCTCTAGTGCGATCGCATTCAATAATAAATTAGCAATTTTAGGTGAGCTAAACTCGCCGCTTACCGTTAAACCGCTGTCATGTGTAACTTCAAGTCTTTCTACTTCCGTCAAATCAAGCCCAGAAATTTCTCCTTGTCCTAAATCAATTTCTGCAAGTTGTTTGTGTTCTGGGCTAATTTGTTCCACAATCAGCTTTTCACGCCGGACAGGAACTTGTACCATCCGAGTTTCAATTACTTTGCGAACAATTACCTCACCAACTTTACGCTTACTGCTTTCAACAACTAGCCGTTCTTCTAGTAGACGAATAATCTGTTCTTCAGGAATCTGTTCTAAATTATTTAATGACTCAACTGAGCTATTTGTAGTTTGATTGTTAGCTACTTGCTCAGTTGAGTTAAAATCGCCTGGTGTTTCTGATTCTAAATATTCAGGCATATATTCAATTTCTGATTTGTTTAAGTCTATGAAAACAGATTGAGTCGGCTTGTCTATTTTTTTGATTCTCTGGCTCTGCAACTGAAATAAAGAAGGATGTTTATCAGCTAACTGCTGGCTAGATTCAGCAGTTTTTTGATTAGCCTGGTTCGATATTACGAGGTTTAGCCGACGATTAGCATCCACAATTAAATCATGAACTACTCCTACTAGCTGACCTTGATTATCAAATACAGCAAAATTGTTCACCTTCTTTCTTAAATCTACCAGCGAGGAGATAGTGCGAGAATTACCCTTTGCCTGTAATGTGTTTTTTGCCATAGTTTGGCTATTCATCTGGAAAGTTTACTAACTGCTTTCTACTTAGCTAAATTAAATGTATTAATCATCTGGATACCATTTAGAAGGTATTTGCACTCAATGGATTTATCCAACTCATATCCAGAGTAATATTTGCAATCAAAAATCCTCAGTGAGATCGATACTTTTCGCTTCAGCGAGAAAGGGGAAAGGGTAACGATTTTAATTTACCTTTACCCCTTTCCCCAGACCAAAAGAGAGATTGTTGGGTTTATCCGAAAAGTATTGTAAGTGGTATCAGCGTAAGGACAGGTAAAGCTAATTCAACTGCTTCACCTGTACTGTATAGAATTAATTATTAGTCATTAGCTAGTAACTAATGACTATGTATAGTTAGCGTTCTTCAATGGGAAGATTACCAGAATTCACATCTAACTCTTCACGACGCACAGTTTCTTGAGTTTCAACTGTGTCTTGATCGACCACTTTTCTAACTCTGACTTCTTCACGCAGAAATGCTTCTTTGCGAATATCAGGAGTTTCTTCATGGATTTCTATGCGAGCAACTTCGCCTTCACGGAAGTCTGCTTCGCGCCCAGAAACAGGCGTACCCGCATCTGCTGGAGTTACACGTTCAATCACGACTCGTTCTCTTTCTACTGGCACTGCAACCCGTGCGGTATCAGTTTCAACATGCTTGCCAATCGTTACTTCTCCAGTTTTTTGGCGTCGTTTGCTGGCAATCAACCGTTCTTCATACAATCTCAGAGTTTGATGATCTTGCTCGTTTAAACCGTATAAAGCAGGCTCATTTTCGTAAGTGTAGCTATCACGGGCGTAAGTGGGAGTTGTACCCAATGGTGCTACAGGCGTTCCTAAAGGATCTAATCCTGCTGAAGGATCTAATGGTGTTGCAGCTTCTACAGGAAGGTTGTTGTAGTCTGTGGGTTGGCGATATACCCCACGCACCCGTTCTTCATAGTCGTAATCAAGGGTTTGACGTTCATCGAACTCAGGCAAATCTTCAGCTTGCTCTCTAGTCAAACCAATTGTGTAAACGCGATCGGTATTATAGTCGATACGAGCGCGGCCGATTGGTAGTAATACTTTTTTACCAAAAATCCAGAAGCCTAAGTCAACAACTAGATAGCGAAAATGACCTTCTTCATCAACTAAAATATCGCTAACAGTACCAACTTTTTCATCAGTTCCCTGTGTATAGACACCCTGCCCTTTAATGTCATGACCATCAAAACTCTCTTGATAGCTAGGCTCAAAATCTTCTAATTTGTAAAGAACCATTATTTTTAACCTCAAATATTTTTTGTCAATCTCTTAATAACTAAAGTAGACATTGATTTATTTTTGTACATCCTTCTGCCGAATGAATTATTTCCAGAGTTAAATAATCGAAAGTTATAGATAATTTTGGGCGATATGGCTAACTAGAGACATGAAATTAGGAGCATCTCACTTGACTGTTGTAAAGATATGTCTAGCTTTAGTACGCGGGATTCACCAGATATATTAAGATTTTTAATGCAAAGTTTTGTATTTTGTATCTTGTATCCTTGGATCTATAGATGGTTTCTCAAGATATAATTTTTTGAATGTTAAGATTACTTACTTTTTAGAAACTTGAAAATCTTGTTATTGAATAAAAAATACAGGCAGAGATCAAATTAACTTTGCCTGTATGATAATTTTTAGATAAATCTATCAAACAAATTTATCAACCAGCTAATTAAATAGCTTTATATGCAGTAACACCAAATTATTGCACATCTAAATTACCCGCAGTATCAACATCTAATTCTTCTCGACGAATAGTGTCTTGTGCTTCCACAATGTCCTGTTCTACTATTTTTTTCACCCGGACTTCTTCACGCACAAACGCTTCTTTCTGTATCTCAGGCGTTTCTTCGTACACTTCTATGCGTGCTACTTCTCCTTCTTGAAACTTAAGTTCATTGGGATTTACAACCTTTCCTGCTTCTGTTGGCGTAATTCGCTCAATCAAAACTCGTTCTTTTTGAACGGGTACTGTAACGCTTACAGTTTCTGTTTCAATATGCTTACCAACCGTGACTTCTCCGGTTTTGATGCGCTGTTTATTGGCAATTAATCGTTCTTCATAGAGTTTAAAAGTTTGATGAGATTGCTCATTCAATCCATATAAATTGGGATTTTCTTGGTAATTGTATGTATCGCGATCGGAAGTCACACCGCTAGTTGGAGAACGAAATACACTACGTACCTTTTCTTCGTAATCATTATTAACGATCGCATCTTCTGTATGATCGGGTAAACCTTCTATTTGCTGTCTGCTTAACCCATCAACATAGACGCGCCTTTCTAGATAACTGATCCGGCAAAGACCAGTTGGTAGTAAGATTTTCTTGTTAACAAAATCTAAGCTGACATCAATAATTAAATAGCGGAAATGACCATCATCATCAACTAAAACGTCAGCAACTGAGCCAACTCTGTCCCCACCCTCAGTATAAAGATCCAACGCTTTGAGATCGTCTCCGCCAAAAGTATCTCGATAATTTGGGTCAAAGCGTTCAAGTTTATGAAGAGGCATACGCTGTTCCTAAGTTGTTTATAAGGTTTATTTGTGAGTATAAAAAATATTGAGCTAAGTATCCTCCTGCTGGCGACTGAGTTTAATGGAAATATTTGAGGATTTATATTATTAGGGGAATACTCAAGTGAAACAGTCCTACGTTTTAAGGGGATTGGGCAATCTCATCTGTGTAAGTCCTAATTAAGAGCCAATACTGAAACAATGGGAATAGACACTACAGAACCATGCAAATTATGAGTGAACTTCCAAATAGTCTTGAAGATGCGATCGCCCAATCTCGTGTAGCCGTTCAAGCTGCCCTTACAGATGGCTGCACTCGGCTACAAGTTGAGTTCCTGTTCCCGGAACTGAAGTTTATGCCAATAGCAGAACAATTTCTGCCGGCGTTTACAGATTATGATTCCCGTTTGAAGATTTTCTTTGCTGACGCTGGGGCTGCGGCCCTAGCCCGTCGTGATTGGGCAGATGCACCATTTCAAATTTTGGATATTGGTACGGGTAGGGCTGCTTCTTTGCAGACAAAAATTCAGCCAGAGGATGAAATTTTCTTATTCATCGCCCCCACATCCGTAGAAGTGCCGCAGTTGGAAAAGTTGTGTGAAGTAATAGGCGATCGCCCTTTAGTTTTGTTGAATCCCCGTTTAGAAGATTCTGGAACCGTGGGCATTGGTTATACAGCCAGAAAAATCCGCGATCGCTTTATCAGTACCATTGAATCCGCTTATTACGTGCGCCCCATCGACGATCAAAGTGCCTTATATCGCTGCTACCCAGGACAGTGGGAAGTTTGGCTGGAAACCGACGGCGAATATCAAAGAATTGCCGAATTACCCACAAAACCATCTGGTGACGATTTGGATCTCATTGTTTTAAAAGGACAACCGCAAACAACAACAGACGCGACACCTGCGAGAAAGCCCAGTGTGTTTAAGAGTTTGCAACGCTTTTTAAAGGCGTTGAGTAGTTAGTGGGACTTAGACAAAAAACACCCAGAAAATGTTTAAGTCCCGTTAGGAGAAAGTAGAGGTAGCAGGGAGAGATTTTGTTATCTGCTGCCTCATTTTATTTGGCTTGGTTAGCTCGACTTTATTCAAGATTAAAAACTCGGTTTTGTTTTGTTTATCCAGTAAAAACCCTGGCTTTTTGGCAAATACTTTTTCCACGTCACAGATTATCTATGAAGTTAAAAAAGTAAAACTACTGTCTCACAGAAGTTGCAGTGATAGCGATCGCGTTGTGAAAAAATGGATAAAGTCGAGGTTAATAGAAGCCTACATCGACCGCTTGCGGCGATCTAAGTAGTTCATTCTTACTAGCCCTTACCTAACTAAAAGCTACTGCTGCTGCCAGAATCATTGCTACTGCTAGTGCTGGAGTCACAGCTACTGCTACTGCTAGAATCATTGCTACTGCTACTCCCAGAATCACAGCTACTGCTGCTGTTAGAATCATTGCTATTATTGGTGCTGGAGTCATAGCTATTACTGGAATCATTTCCTCCAGTATTACCAACATACCAACTACTGTCGCTGTTACTAAAAGAGTTACCATTGCTTCTACGACTTTTACCGGAACTGTTTCTACCAGATGAAGTAGCACCTTTGATGAGAGCGATGAAGCCCAGTACAATCAGTAAAAATATAATTAAGCTCCACATAGTTTTTATCCTGTGGTGATGATTGCAACAACTAACTTCAATTTTTTTGGCTGTGATTACGGATTTCATCTAACTTGCAGGCGCTGCCTCGATATCCTGCCACATCAACTCAAGATACAGCAGTTTTTATTTGCATATTGGATAGCGGTAAATTGAGCGATATTTCTGCCGAAAAAGTTTTTCAGCAAATTCATGCGTCTCTGCGATGAAAAACGTTATATAGCAATCCTTTTGCACAGCAAGAATTAATTGATGCTGTAGTTTATTACGAAGAGCAAAGACTCAGACTTGGGCTGGAGTATCTTGGAGAAATAGAACACGCAGTAAACTTCCTCATCGAAGCACTTCTAAATGCAAAATTACTTACCATTCAGTGCATATCACAGTTAAGGGCATCAATGAGATTTGATATTTATGTTTTCGGTGATATTGATATTAATCTAAACATTGACCATGATATAGTTTTTTATCATCATTTTTTGAATGGTCTTCATATATACGATAGTGACAAAACTGGTCATGAGCGCAGCCTTTTATTATAGCAGTTCCTTTTGTGCCTACTATTTCTAGACTTATTACTGCCCAATCATCGCCATCTAAATCCATGCTCCAGTAATTTTTTCCTTCTGCTAATGCAACATTTTGAATTTCTCCAATCAGAGATACGATCTCAGAACAAGATTTAATTTCTTCTATCGCTTCTTGATATTTATTAGGAAATTGTTGCATTCCCCAAAAGTTTCTTAATTGATTTGGAATAATTAACCCAGGAGAGGGATTATAATCAGAAGTTTTAAATGTTATCAAAGAGATAAGTATAATTATAAATATTGCCGGAGTAGCATAAAATAATCTTTTGATTTTACTAATTGGTTTACGAACTTGGAACAGACAACCAAGAAAAACAAATATAAGAGGAAATGTATAAAAAACCACAGTTGCAAAAAATAGGTTGATTGTGTTTACTATCCAAAGAATTATTTCAGCAACAACTGTATTTCTTAAACTACCTGTAACCAAGATAAATAGACCAATAAACATGGAAAATAAACCACTAATAAATGATTCAATTTGTGTATTTACACTTAATCTTGATATACAGCCTATAAATACAAACAAAGCTAAGATTATCGGATTGTAGTCTTTATTATTATTTTTAATTATCCAAAGCAAAATTATACTGGAAACTAGTGAAATAAATAAGGCTATAACATAACTAAAGGGATAATCATAAGGGGATAGTAACCAGAATCCAAAAAATTGATTGAGATTTAGTAGAGTTAATAAAGCAAGAGCTAATAAAAACGGTATACTCCAAATAAATATTTTTAAAGTCGGAAAAATGGCATTTAGAATAAAATCAATCATTGTTTTTTAGGTTATATATGATTCTAATTGTTCAATATATTAATGATGAATTTAATAGACAATTGTATTTATTCAAAAGAACATAAAGTTTTACATAGATTGATTTTGCTCTTAGCTCGACTTCTCGAAATTTAAAATATAGCCGCCTCAATTGTAAATTCAATAAGACTTAAGCAAAAAGCCTTTATCCCACAGCATAATCAATATATTTTGCCAAAATCATAGAAGAAAAAGAAAAGTGAGGAATTTTACTATTAACTCCTCACTCCTAACTTTTTTAATTTGTTTGTAACGGTGCATTCAAGACTTTCTCGATGCGATCGCGCGTTTCTAATAAGTGCGCTTTGGTATATTCATCCTCAGAATTAACTCCCTTAAGTTTTTCATCAAGCTGTTTTAGTTTATACCAAGCTAAAGTACGAGCATCTTCTGGAACATTTTCTTTTCGCAAGACCATACTAGTCAAAATGTCCAAATACTGACGCTGCAAACCTCGCCGCAAACTGGCAATCTTCATCGGTTTACCTTTTGGTTTGATGACTTCCGTCCAAATATCTGATTGTAAAGTGTCAAATAGTTCTGGTAGAGTAAGTGCTTTTCCTTCGGGAGTTTTGAGTTCAATATCCTTGAGACGAGAGAGGCGATCGCTTGAGAGTAAATCTCGCAACACAGAACCCTGCATCAGTAGCACCAAGTCATGAATGGGAAAATCCAAACGACCAACTTGTGGAGAACTACCCCAATGTCGCCAACGAGAAGGTGCTAATTTATTCAGTAATTCTGGTGAAAAACTCAGGGCATCTTCTGCGAATACATATTTTTGTAGCGTTTCTAAAGCTTGGCGTTGTTCTTCAACTGGTACTGGTTCAAATGGTAAACGGTGTCGGAGAACTCCAGAGACTTTCTCGGCAGGTATCTCGCTGGGGTGAATGCGATAGAAAGATTGTCCCCCGATGTATTTTGTGGTGTAATAGATTTGCTGAAAATAGTTACCTAATACTGTGCTAAAACGTTCGCTCACATCGCTGTAACTATCACCAGCCTTTGGGAAACGCTTATCCAGACGTTCCCACATCACCCGCGAATTATTCAACTGCCACTGAGAATAAAGCAGCACATTACTGCTGTTATCCCAAGCATCAGCTGTGGGGTCAAGGTCATATACATCTTCATCTGTGGAATAACTCAACTCTGGCTTATAAGATTGTGCAGCAATTTCCTCCAAAATTGGCTTTTCTGCTATAGGAGTTGATGTCTGAATTGTTGTATAGCCGTACTTAATTGCCCATTCATCATAAGGCCCCACCATACTCGGAAAATAATCTCCTTGTTTTGTACCTTGAGGGGCAATATTTGGAGGAATATAGTCCATGACAGAAGTTGTCAGGCCTTTATTTTTGGTAATTTCGGTATTATTCATCTCCTGTGGTGGTAACAGTGTACTACCACGGAAGTTATGACGTAAACCCAGAGTATGTCCAACTTCGTGAGCGATGATTAAACGCAAATATTGATTAATATATTCTTTCACCTTGTCTGGAGTAGCCATAGTATCAGGCAGCAGAGACATTGCCAGTGAACCAAAGGCAAACTGGTTAGCAGCTTCCATGCCATAGCATAAATCGTACTGACCTGCCATTTTCGATAGACGATTCAACAACCCCTCTTGTCCTTGCATCTTCTGGGGGACACCATTGTTTTTCCCATCTAAACCATTGGCGCAAAGTAGGCGATTTTGCATCAAAGCTGATAAAGTCGTGCGATTTTCTGTTTGGCTGGGTTGGACGATTTTGCGATATTCACCCTTGAGTGCCCGGATAAAGCTAGCATCTACGAGAATATCTGCATCCAAAATTTCCCCTGTCAATGGGTTAACGCGAGATGGCCCCATTGCAAAGTAGCCATCAACTGTATTAATCCAGCGAATTGTGTTGTAACGAATATCTGCCGGGTCCCAGGTAGCATCATCTGGCATTTGGCGGACTTCAATTGCATCCTTGAATCCAGCTTTGAGAAAGGCTTTGTTCCACATAAGAATGCCTTCTTTCATGGCATCGCGGTATTCTAAGGGTACAGCGTTATCAATCCAGAAGACAATCGGTTTTTTGGGACGAGAAATGGCTGCTTTCGGGTCTTGTTTTTCTAAATGCCAGCGATTGATATAGCGGACAAAAGAATCGCCGCGATCGTCATCTTTGGATAAATCTTGATAGGCGGTGATGAAATAGCCAACGCGATCGTCAGCAAGGCGCGGTCGATAATCTAGATCGGGTAGTTGGGAAAGGCTGTAGTGAACGCGCAGGGTAAAGCCACGGTTGTCAGCTAGCGACCCAAAGTTTGCCGCTTCACTGTTGGGTTCAGCACTATCAGAGTAATTCAAAATTGATTCGACTTCTAAGTTTTGAGGAAAGGCTTTAGCAGTACCAAAATAGGACTGGCTGGTGCTTTTGGGAACTCCTAAACCTACAGATAATCCAGCTAAGTCTGTGAGTAACAAATCTTCTAAGTCAATGAGAATAGTTTTGCGTTCTGGATGAATGCTTTTAATGGGAATGGTGTAGAGAACAGAATCACTAAACGATCGCGTCAGCGATCGCACTTGGGGATCTCCCTCACGAGTGCGAAAATTCACATTGCGGATGACAAAGTGTAATTTATCATCTACCCGTTTGAAATAAAATAAAAAATCTTGCAGAGGCATACCACTGTAAATACCCCGTTCGCCAATACCCGATTCCAGGGTTGCCGTAGCTAGGTAATTTTTATTAAGTTGTTCTGGCTTAATTTCTAGATAAATCTTGTTCTTTTCTTTATTACGATAAAGGGTGAACAATCCCCCTGATTTTTGGGTGTTTTTAATTACTTCGTTAAATGGCTCTAAATCATCCTTTGCTGCTGGTTTCGCGGTAGTACTAGGCTTGGCATTTGCTTTCTCTGAGGGGTTTGCGACTTGTAAAAATGGTTGCTGACCTGCTTGTTTCAGGTTTTTTACTATCCAAATAAACGGTTGAGGCTGTGCGGGTTTATTTTGATTAACTACCCAAACTTGATTTGACGGTAGCCTCTGTTTCTGAGGAATATTAATATTATTTAATGATAAATTTGAGATTTTCGTTGAAGAAGTTTCTGTCGATAACTGACTATTAGATTTATCTTCACTGCTGACTGTTACCACATTTTCTCCAACAATATGCTTGGCTGTATCAACATTGTTAACAAACGGTGACTTAGCACTAGCTGTCGCTATCCCTAAAAACAAACTATGTAACAAAATCATATAAAAGGTTAATTTGTTCATCGCATTCATTACCTGATAACTATCTCTCGTTAATTTTTAACTTTTGCAAAGCCATATAGCCTGCCGTATGGCGCTTATCTTAGCTGCTTTATATTAGGCAATAAACTTTCAGCTTAAATTTTAATTGCCATTTTTCAGCTTTGTTGTGCTGTTTTAGTGTAGGATTTTTTCTAACAATTGCATCTCCTACAAACAATAAGTATGATTTTTACATCACACTCAGAAATTTCTTGGATAAAAAGTATCACAAATTAACTAAATCATAGAATTAGTTGAGCTGGTAAATAATTTTGAAGTTAACACTTTATTTACATTATGAGAGGAAGCTTAAGGCTACTACAGGTGAGCAAGAAGCCGACATCCAAAAACGCCGTTAGCAAATTCATCAGAAGTAGCCTGCCCTAAATATCGTCAACTCATGATTTTTTTACTATAGTATTTATTTATACTATTGATTATTGGGAATGCAAAACCAACTGGCATAGAAAAGTTTTTAATTCAGGATTATCAAAAACAGTTATTTAAATGTAACAACGGAAACAAAAATGTCAACATATTTATCTCAAGTTTGGCAGCTGCTGAGAAATTATGTGAGGGGTACAAGGTTACAAGAGATGCCAAAGGCCACATCCCTAGAAACTGAAGCAGTTTTACCTCTAGGAAAAAATATTAAAGAACCAGACAAAAGCGTTAGATTAGCTCAAGATAATTTGCAAGAATATTTATACTCTGCAAGACTGCAAAAAAGCTTAGAAAAATGGACAGTACCAAAGAACGGTTTGACTTCTCAGATAGACGATCGCACATTGGGCACTTTATCTACTGGGTTTTGCTTTAAAGTATGCGATCGCCAGATGCATGAAGAGATTTATGATTTATTGGGCAGTGCTGCCCTGAAACCTGAGATAGTCAAGCAACTAATGGAATTGGTTGTGACTGGTCAAAAAATTCGTCCAGAATTGCTTTTTGGGCGGCTAGAAGATTTTTATCGTCGCTGGTGTCAGGGAGAATTTATCGATAGCACACCAGATGATAACCTGCCTCAGCAAACAAAGTTAAAGCTAGCGGCACAAAATATTGCGATCGGATTGAGACAGGTAGACATATATACAGGGCTGAACGTACTGATTTTATTACTAGAGTTACACCGTTACGCCCAAGGGCAAAATGAACTCAAACAAAAAATCAACTTTTACCCATCTGCCCAACCGGACACAGACAATTTTTTCACATCCCAACTGCTGCGGATTATCAATTATAGCGATGCCCTAGAAATTGGCAACTTTAGCAGTATAGTTGGACAATTCCTCAAAGGCGGCAACTTTAGGGGTGCTTACCTCGGCGATGCCAACCTTACCGGGGCAGACTTTAGCGGTGCCGACCTTAGCCTTGCTTATCTTGGCGATGCCAACTTAACTGGCGTAAACTTCAGCGGTGCCAACCTTAGCGGTGCCAACCTCGGCGATGCCAACCTCAGCGGTGCCAACCTCACTGGTGCTAACCTTAGCTGTGCCGACCTCAGTAGTACCAACTTCAGCGGTGCTAACCTTAGCTGTGCCAATCTTAGCCGCGCCGACCTCAACCGCGCCGACCTTAGCAGCACTAATCTCAGCCGCGCCGACCTTAACCGCGCCGACCTCAACCGCGCCGACCTTAGCAGCACTAATCTCAGCCATGCTGACCTAAGTAACGCCATCCTTTTCGGTGCAAATCTGAGTGAAGCCAACCTTAATAGCGTCAGCCTTAGCCATGCCGACCTTTGCCGCGCCGACCTCAGTGGTGCTGATTTGAGTCACGCCATCCTCAACGGTACTAACCTCAGTGACACAATTCTTTTCAGTACCAACCTCAGCAACGCTATCCTGGTTGCCGCAGACCTCAGCTATGCCAAACTTAATGGTGCCAAACTTAACAATGCTAGACTTAACGGTGCAATGTTCTTAGGTGCCGACCTCAGCGGTGTAGACCTGAGTCGGGTGATTCTCAACGAAGCTGACCTTAGCGGCGTGATTCTCAACGACGCTGACCTCAGTGGTGCTGACCTCACCGACGCCATCCTGTTTGGCACAGACTTCAGCTATGCCAACCTTAACAATGCTAACCTTAGTGGCAGTAACCTCAGTGGTGCTATCCTCAACGGCGCGGATCTCAGCCATAGCAACCTCAGTTATGCCATTCTGGGTGGTGCAGACCTCAGCGACGCCAATTTAGAAGAGATGATCTGGGGTAAAAAGCAGCAGTGGGAAGGTGTGCGGGGATTAGAGACAGCAGTTAATGTACCGGAGGAGTTGAAGGAAGAACTGGGACTGAATTGAGATGAGGCAGATGAGAGAAAGGTAAAACCCAAGCTTGATGCGATCCCTTTCCTCTTCCTCTATTCTTCCTCCGTGTTCTCTGCGCCTCTGTGGTCGTCTGTGGAAAGCTGCTACGCGTCTACGTCATTCTTCCCACACCCATCAACCCCAAATTTTACACTAAACTCTAAATAATCAGTAATTGCACGAGTCCCAGTGAATGAACAAGCGTTTATCGCAAACCTGGCAGAAGTTTCAGGAATCCTTCTCAATAGAAGAGAATCTGAACACCACAGTTGAGACTGGCAAGGCAGTTTTGGAAGCCGCTGAACACCTGAAAGCGTGGACACAATACGAAGAAACAGAAGACGGAAAACAACTAGTTATTCTCGAAGACCAAATGAATTGGCAAATTTATGATTTGCTGGGTTTTGGCAGACTCACACCAGAAATTGTGGAATCTTTAATGAGGCTGCTTACTGAAAAACAAGATTTCTCTTGGGAGCAATTATTTAAACGCTTAGACAATTTTTACCATAACTGGTGTAAAGGGAAGTTTATTGACTCTGCGAAAGAGACTTTGCCTCAGAAAAAGCTACAACAGTTGCAACAGTATGGGATTCAAGGGCTAGGTCAGCGTGAGGTGGATATTTATGCTGGGTTGAATGTGATGATTTTGCTTTTGGAGTTGCACCGTTATGCTAAAGGGCGAGATGATATTAAACAAGAAATTGTTTTCTATCCGTCTGGTCAAACTGGTGCAGACAATTTTGAAGAATACCAATTAACTCGTGTCATCAATTACAGTGATTGCTTTCAGCTTGGAACTTTTAGTAGTGTAGTTGGGCAATTCCTCAGCGACGCCAACCTTAGCGGCGCAACCTTCATTGGTGCAAACCTCATTCGTGCAAACCTTAGCGAAGCAAATCTTAGTGGCGCATACTTTGGCCTCGCAAACCTCAGCGGAGCAAATCTCAGCGACGCAAGCCTCAGTGCTGCAAGCCTCTATGGTGCAAACCTCAGCGGAGCAAATCTCAGCGGAGCAACCCTCAGCGGAGCAACCCTCATTGGTGCAAACCTTTTCTTCGCAGTTCTTGGCGAAGCAAACCTTAGCAAAGCAAACCTTAGAGGTGCAGAACTTGGCGAAGCAAACCTCAGCGGCGCAAATCTCAGCGGTGCAAATCTTAGCGGTGCAGACCTTAGCTACGTAAATCTCAGCCGCGCAGACCTCAGTGGCGCAAATCTCAAACGCGCAAATCTCACCCGCGCAAACCTCAAAGGCGCAAATCTCAAAGGCGCAAACCTTAGCGGTGCAGACCTCTGGGGCGCAAACCTCAGCCGTGCAAATCTCAGCCAGAAGAAGTTAGGAGATATAGACTGGGATGAAAATACAAACTGGGAAAATGTGGAAGGACTTGATACAGCAGTGAATGTACCAAAAGCCTTAAAGAAACAGTTGCGGCTGAGTTAAAAAGAGGTGGAAGTAAAGGAGCCTTTCCCTACTTGACTTTTTTTATACCAATTTAAATTGTCAGCCAATAAACAGTATCAGCAAATAAATTCACAATAATAGCAGAAAGCCCCCGGATGAATCTAGGGGCTTGGGTAATTTGGGTTGCGATCGCCTACACTCGTTATGCGATCGCAATCTATGGTAAATGCACTCTCAAATACTTAATTAATTACGGTGATTATTGCTGTAGTGAACCCTTGTACCTGCCCACAGCAACTTTTCTCGTAGCGTCTGATAGTAGGAATTGTTCTCGCGCAAAATAATAAATTTAGCCCGACACTCTGCCATCCGTACATCAACGCGGTGTCCGGGCCAAATTGAAGTCCCTAAAACCCCATCTGTCCACAGCTTAGTACTCAAATCGTAATCCCCCAAAGGCCAAATGCTCACCACAGAACCAGGGGGTAAAACGAGAGGACGACTAGAAAGGCTCATTGCACAAATAGGAGTGATGGTAAGGGCTTCCATACCATCATGCATAATTGGCCCATTCGCAGAAACGGTATAACCTGTGGAACCTGTAGGAGTGGAAATAATCAACCCATCGCCGACGTATTGATCGACTACCTCACCGTCGATTTCCATTTCCAGAATTGAGGTGATCATTCGGTCAGCGGAGGCTGGTTTGACACAGAATTCATTCAAAGCCAGGTAACGTTCGCTCACTGGTTCTAAATTAGATCCATGACCCTCATATACCGCAGCTTGTAACATCATCCGTCGTTGGATAGCATAACGATCCTCAAACAGCCGATCCCAAACTTTCTCTGTATCCTGAAACTCTTCCACTGACTCAGTTAAAAACCCCAGATGGCCTCCTACATTCACTCCCAGAATTGGGATACCAGCTGGGGCTAAATGTCTGGCACCAGTTAAAACAGTACCATCGCCACCGAGTACCAAAGCGAGATCGATTGGTTGACCCGCCGAAGCCAAAAAGACTGGATAAGGGTTGTCTTTCGGCCCGCTAGGCCCCATCAACACTTGGCAATCGCGACTTTCTAGTTGTTTCGCACAGATTTCTGCCCATTGTTTACTCCGGGCATCCCGCGCTTTATAAGCAATGATTATCTGCTTGAGTTGCACGCACAATTACCACTTCAGGAGATTAAACTGCTCCATATCGACGGTATCGCGGTTGCGATAAATGGCCAGCACGATCGCTAAACCCACCGCCGCCTCGGCTGCGGCCACAGTAATCACAAATACTGTGAAAACCTGACCCTTAATTAATGTTGAGTCGAGGAAGTTGGAAAATGCCATTAAATTCAGATTAACAGCATTAAGCAGTAATTCAATTGACATCAGCACCCGTACAGCGTTGCGGCTAGTAATTAAACCGTAGATGCCAATGCAGAATAAAGCTGCTGCTAGTAATAAAAAGTACTGGAGTTGCATGAATCTGAGTATCCCTCCTGAAAAAATCTGGCTGTTTATCTGCGACTCAGGTTGCAAATATTACTCTTTTGTTTCGCTGGTTGTTGATACTAGTTCTCTGGGGCGTTCTTGCAAAGTCAAAACAGTTTGCCCCAGTTTGGATGGCGTCAACAGGTCTGGCAAATACTCGCGGCGTGCCAAAATAATTGCTCCTACCATTGCTATCAGCAGCAAAATGGAAGCTAGTTCAAAAGGCAGTAAAAAGTCAGTGAAGAAATGTTCTCCAATTAAAACTATAGAACTTTTGCCACCCGCCACAGGAGCAGCTGAGTAAGCCCAGGGAGTAGCCAGCACCATCGTACTTAAAAGACCAAACAATCCTACACTAACTACACCCGTAAGTGCTTTCCGCACCCAAGAGTTGGGAAATGCTACAAAATTCTGCCGCTTGTTCACCAACATAATGGCAAACAAAATCAGCACGTTAACCGCTCCAACGTAAATTAGTATTTGTGCAGCTGCAACAAAATCAGCATTTAGCAACAGGTAGATTCCCGCTATGCTGATAAACACACCCCCCAGCAAAAAGGCAGAATAAACGATATTGGAGAACAGCACCACACCAATGGCTGCCCCAATCATCATCACGCCTAGTATGCCAAGTGATACTAACTGTACTCCTTCTGCTAGATTCACTGTTTTTTGTCCTTAGTCAATTGTCATTGATCGTTGGTCATTGGTCATTGGTCATTGGTCATTTGTCAAATAACATAGACGCCCTTTGGCGGCTTCCCGTAGGGTAGGACAAAGGACAAATGACAATGGACAAATGACATTTATTTTTCTGTTTGTTCTACCAAGTCTTCTGGACGCGCACCTGCACGCGGCGCATCTGCGGGCAGCCCATGTGGTTCGAGGACGCCTTTGGGTAGGTAAACTAGTTCGCGCAGTGGTGTCACCATTGGATCGTCTGTTACTTTATACGGCAGACGACCTAGCGCTACGTTGTCGTAGTTCAATTCATGGCGATCGTAAGTGGAAAGCTCATATTCTTCTGTCATCGATAGACAGTTAGTGGGGCAAAATTCCACACAATTACCGCAAAAGATACAAACTCCAAAGTCAATGCTGTAGTGGTTGAGTTTTTTCTTTTTGCTGGCTTTGTCGAATTCCCAATCTACTACAGGTAAGTTAATTGGACAAACGCGAACGCAAACTTCGCAAGCGATGCACTTATCAAATTCAAAATGAATCCTACCGCGAAACCGTTCGCCAGGAATTAGTTTTTCGTAAGGGTACTGTACAGTAATTGGACGTCGCCGCATGTGGTCGAAGGTGACAGAAAGACCCTGACCAATGTAACGCGCAGCTTGTACTGTTTCTTTGGCGTAATCGCCAACTTGTTTTAGGAACTTTAGCATTGTGCTTCACTCTCTCTTTTTAAGCTATCAGCGTTATTTGTCCCTTGTCCTTCGTCCTTGGTCATTAGTCATTAGTACAAATGACTAATGACTAATGACTAACCACCAAAAGCGAAGGGAAAGGCTAGTTTCAGGGCGGCGGTTAATAGGAGATTAACCAAACCAACTGGCAACAAAAACTTCCATCCTAAATCTAACAGTTGGTCAATCCGTACCCGTGGCACTGTCCAGCGCAACAGGATGGCGACAAACACTAGTAAATAGGCTTTGAACACAGTCATGGTGATACCCAAAGCCGCAGTGACTATCTGGAACACGGGATTTAATTCACTGACTCCCAGCCAACCAGCGATCAGGTTGAGGGGAAGGGGAAAGTCCCAACCGCCCAGGTAGAGAATTGCTACTAGTAAGGAAGAAAGGATTAAGTTAACGTATGAACCCAGGTAGAACAGACCAAATTTCATACCTGAGTATTCAGTTTGATAGCCTGCGACGATTTCTTCTTCCGCTTCGGGTAAGTCAAAGGGTAATCGTTCGCATTCAGCGAGGGCGGCTATCCAAAAGATCAGAAAACCAATTGGTTGTCGCCAAATGTTCCAGCCCAGAATGCCGTAGCCAGATTGTTGATTGACAATATCAACGGTGTCGAGGCTATTAGACATCATAGCGATCGCTAACACCGCTAACGCCAAAGGAATTTCATAACTAATAGATTGCGCTGCTGCCCGCAAGCCCCCTAAGAGGGAGTATTTGTTATTAGATGCATAGCCAGCCATCAGCAAGCCAATGGGTTGAATGCTTGACAAGGCAATCCACAAGAATACACCCATACCCACATTGCTAATTACGATATTCTGTCCAAAGGGCACAATCAGGAACGACAGAAACACCGGAATTACAACAAGAATGGGACCGAGGGTAAACAGCCAGGGGTCAGACTTGGCTGGTACTATATCTTCTTTAAATACCAGCTTCAGACCATCCGCTACAGGTACCAGCAACCCAAAAGGCCCTTGGTATTCTGGCCCAATTCGCTGCTGTGCTGAGGCAGAAATTTTCCGTTCTAGCCAAGTAGCAACTAATACTCCTACTGTTGCCCCAATCAGCATCAGTATCATTGGCAGCGGCATCCAAATCGCTTTGGCTGTTCCTGCTGGTATACCTAAATCCCGGAGGGATTCAATAAAAGTTCCTTGGAGGTCAATTCCTGAATTCATGTTTGGTGCTCTTTAAGACATAGAGTCATGGTGAGTTACAACTATTAGTTAAATTAATACCTGTAAATTCACCCATTTTTAATTTTTGCTGTGATGACGCCCGATTGAAGATTTGTTGCCAATTCCCATGCCTAGTATATCGTTGGATGGTTTGACCACCCTGAAGCGAGATGAGAATTCTACTTATGGTTGGCATTGAGATTGATTATTGTGAGGAGACGGGGATAGGGGCAGGGGAGCAGGGGAGCAGCACTTCTCTGCGAGACGCTCCGCGTAGCTTGCTTCCACGAAGTGGTACGACTACGCTCAGTGACCGAGGAGCAGGGGAGCAGGTGGTCACTGAGCGTAGCCGAAGTGGGAGCAGGGAGCAGAGGGAGAATAACTCCTAACTCCTAACTCCTAACTCATTACTCAGCACTCCTAACGCCCCATGCCCCATGCCCAGTTACCGTTGCTCAATGGGAGTATAAGTAACTTCGTGCAGACCGTTGTAAACCTGGGTAGGACGGAAAATCCGGTTTTCTGCTAGTTGTTCTTTCCAATGGGCTAGCCAACCGGCAACGCGAGCGATCGCAAATATTGGCGTAAATAAGTCTGTAGGAATACCCATCTTCCTATATACCAAACCGGAGTAAAAGTCAATATTGGGATAAATCCCCTTGCTTCCGAGTTTTTCCTCTACAACTCGTTCCATTTCTTGAGCAATGTCATAGAACTTGTCATGACCAAATTTTTCAAACAATTGCTCTGCTAATCCTTGTAAAATTATGGCTCGTGGGTCTTTCACCTTATAAACACGATGTCCAAAGCCCATAATCTTAGATTTAGTTTGCAGACAATGCTCTATGTAGGGACGGACATTTTCCACAGAGCCAATTTTTTCTAACATCTGAATTACTTCTTCATTGGCTCCACCATGCAGAGGCCCGCCCAAAGTTCCCACAGCACTAGCAACCACAGCATAAGGATCGGTCAAGGTGGAAGCTGTCACCCTGGCACTGAAGGTAGAAGCATTCATTGTATGCTCAACTTGAAGTATCAAGCAGATATCAAAAATCCGCGCCATCAGAGGATCGGGTTCTTTCTCATCGAGCATGTATAGAAAGTTGGCCGAGTAGTCTAAGTCATCACGGGGACGTACCGGATCGTTGCCTTTTCGCATCAGTTGGAAGGCCGCCACCATCGTCGGAATAGTTGCTATCAGGCGCACCACCGAATCTCGAATGTAGATAGGATTATGTAAATCGCGGAGCGAATAAAATAAGCCTAAAGCAGCAGCAGAGGCTTGCAAGGCATCCATTGGGTGGCCGCTTTCTGGAAAGCATTTCATCATGTCCCGAATGCGGTATTTTATCCGCCGATGGTAACGAACTTCATGCTCAAATGTTTCCAGTTCTTCTTTGCTTGGCAGTTTACCCCAGATCAAGAGATAAGCAGTTTCTAAGAATGTACTTTTTTCTGCTAATTCCTCAATCCTAATGCCACGATATTCTAGTATTCCCTTTTGCCCATCAACATAGCTGATACTTGATTGAGCGGCGGGAATGCCTTCTAGACCAGGCTTGTATTCGCACACCATCATGGCAACACCATTTGCTTTTTGAAATTGCTGAAGGTAACTTACCAGAAATTTATTGCTGCCATAACAGTAGACGTTCTAACAACAATCGAAAATGTTGAAAAACTGTTATAGCAGGTACTTGGGTGGTGTCAACCAAAACATCTGACTACGACCCAGAGGAGAACCTGTTTCTGGTAGTTTTATCCCAATCATACCTGCTTTTTTCAAGACTAAGCTTTCTTTGACTTCTCCCCACAGGAGAATTTCTGCCCAATTGGTCAAATCAGGTTCGTGTCCAACCAGCGCCAGTTGGGTATTTTGGGAATAATTTCTTGGCTCTAACCACTCTTTTAGCCAACTAGAAATTTGACCATCGTGAGCGAGGTGGCTAGATTCTTCTAACTGGGAGCTTAGTTTTTCTGCTATCAGGATTTCAGCCGTTTGGCGCGCCCGCACCAAGGGACTGGTGAGAATTAAATCAAAGTTTAAACCTAATTTAACAAGTTTCTGGGCAACTTTCTCAGTTTTTTGCCTTCCTTCTTTGGTTAGGCTGCGCTCCTCATCTTTGATGCCTAATCCCTTGTCTTCGGCGATGCCATGACGAATTAAGTATAGTTCCATATTTTGTATTATGAGCGATCGGTTAGGCTGCTCTTAGGCAATGTTAGAACGCTATTCACCACTTAGCAATCAGTCATACTCTGGATGCGATCCAATCCAAAACCATACAAAATTCTCATCTTATTTTACAGCAAGCGCCCGATAATATATACCAATACGCACTGACCAAAACTGACCGACTTTTTTGAAATGTAATGATGGATATTTGGGATCTTGCTGAAGAAACTCGTAACATCGATCGGCAAGTTCTTGGATATCAATTGGTAACTGGCGATAGTAATACCAAAAATTAGGGGTTGCTCGATGTTTCACAGATCGGTACAACGCCCTTCTCGGAGATGCTTGAGTGCTTTCTGTGCCAATGCATCTAACCGACCAGCAGCGACATCTTCTTCAATCTGTTTATCCCAGGATGCTGCATCAAATTCCGCAAACCAGGCACGAAAAGCGGCGAGATCCTCTGGTGAAAGTTGACTAATAGCGAGTTCTACTTGCTTTAGGGTACTCATATATCTAGGTAAATCAAGGTTGTCATTCTCTAACTTAAATATACAAAGACTTCCGACCAAAATAGCTGAATTAATTTAGGCTAAATATTTTGGCACCATTCACACTGCTCAAATCTCTGTTTCAAAAATTGTTGGTTGGTACAGCACATTTCATCTTTTAGTATTCGTAATTCTTTACCATCGATTGTTTTGTATTCAGTTTTTTTGAGAAGAGGGGAAAGATGTACTTTCATTGTTTTTGGATCGATGGCAATAAGGTTTAAGTCAAATAACGTGTGCAAGTCAGCACGTAATAATAAACCATTTGACGGATGATTATTTTCTGTTTCAATATAAGGAATTATATGGGCAGCTTCAAGCGCAGCCTCAGCATCAAAATTGGTAATAGCGCACTTACTAGAATAAGCATCTAGTAAAGACTTACGAAATTGTGATTGTCCCTGTCTGCTAGCTATTGATACAGTAATTTTTTGACGAGCGTCGGCATCACTTTTAAAATTGAAAAATTTTTGTTTATCAAGTTCTTCTCTAGCAAGTAATAGTTCGTTAGTCTCTGGCGATGGCTTCGGCTCTAATGAGGGTATTTTAGGCTCTGGTATTATCGGTAGTTCTGGAGGCTTCGGCGTTTCGCTAATCTTCTTTAAAATTGATTCGTAATAACTTATTCTATTAATTGCTTTGACATATTTAGGATCAACTTCCAAGGCTAATTTGTAAGCATCTATTGCAGCTTGATACTCCTTATTTTGCTTAAATACCTCTCCCTTATCAAAAAAGATGTCAACAAGTCTAACTCCTCGCCTTTGCCTTTGTTGTATTAGGGAATGCTTCTCCCATTCTGAATCTAAAAATGGAGCAGCTTTACTATTGAATCTACAACCGCCACCTCCAAAATTAAAATTTATACCTTGAAATTGAGGTAATCTTCTTAAATTCTTTTGTTCCAGAGGGAAATCAAAATCAACAACTGAATCTATTTGAATGTAAACGAAAAAATATCCAGCATTATCGGATATGTACGCTTCACTTAAGTCTGAATATTTTTTGCTATCTAAAACCTTTAGTTGATAATCTTTTGGTGCTGCAATAATATGACCAGCAGCAATAAAGCCACTAGGTTCATTGCCAGTATTTCCGCTTCTCTGAAAGTAGGCTCTATCTCCAACCTGTATGAATCTAGAATTCGAGCAACTCCAGGATGTTTCGTAGTATTCTCCTGACGAAATTTCTGACTTTATCAAGCCAGGAAGTTTACTATTTTTAATGATTCCTTGTCCACTGTTATATTTTGCTTCACCGTTGCAAAGAAAAATTATAGTTTCCATCAAATATAAAAATGACTAATCATGATTGTCATGATGTTAGCCATTTAGTATACTAAAGATAAGCCGTATATTTACTCAATTTAGAGTATAACGTAGCAGTTCTTATAGGGTAAATAACCTTACGATCATTGGTCAGGGTTAGGATAAAAGTCTAAGTCTAAAATCTGATCGACAGAAAACGGACAAGCGATCGCAAAGTTATCTTCTGATAAACTTGTTTCCACCATTGCCTCTCGCCGCGCTCTTTGATAAGTAGTATTTATCCACTCGGCATCATTTAAAAAACGCCGCAAGCTGGGACTTTCTTGCAGCAATTCATCTATATTCAATCGCTCACGGGTAATGGTAACTTGCCAACTGTGACTACGACGTTCTGGTTGATACTTCCACTTCAATAAATGCAACAACACCAACCGCAACGCACTTTGCAACGCCCGTTGTTGACTCTTACCCAAGTCCACCACTTCCTCAATTAAATGTTCTAAATCCAGCGTGTCCCAGTGGTGCGATCGCAAAAGTTCTGCTGTCTGCTCTACCCAAGCGTAAAAATCTTGCTCATACAGAGTTTGTAAGATTTGGAGTTTTATAGACTTCATGGCGCTCCTTCTTCACAAATAAATAGGTAGGCGCAAGTTAACTTTGATTTAGTTCAGCATTCTTGATAAAACTCAAATTCCCGACTTTTATCAAAAATCGGGAAGGTATACTATCTGAATAAACACTTTGACTGCTGCATTACTTAGGAGTTTTTTGCGTCTCCTTGATATGTCTCTACTCCGACTGAATCGGATTATCTCTGGGGTTAACTAACCTCAACAGTTTTTGCTTAATTTGAGCGTCGAATACTTCCCATTTCATTTTCGCATAAGCGGAATTTTCGTTACTGCCAGATAAGAAGCCCATTGGGATTTCAAAGCCACCTGCGCTTGTTCTTCCACCGCCGAAAAAGCGCCCTGCACTATCTTGTCCAAATGCTTCTTTAATGAATTCATCGGGGTCAAGCGTGAGTTTACTGGTTCTCAGGGAGCCGATGACTATTTCCAGTTCTTCGTCTTCATCGTGAACAATGCCGTAAACTACGGCGGTATGGACGTTTTCTTCGGTAACGAGAAAATCAGCCGCTTGGGGGATGGCATCGCGGTCTTCGTAGCGGAGATAACCAACACCGGCAATGGAAAAGTTATTTTGGACGATGCGGTTTTTCAGCGATCGCTCGATCACATCCATTACCCGCTTAGAACGGTTGGCCTGTAAAATGGCATTCAGCAGTTGGGCGTCATAAAATCGGCTTAAATACGCTGCTGCCATAAAGTCTTCTTCTTGCGCTTGCATGAGCCGATCTGTATCCGATCGCAAGCCATGCATCAAGGCAGTAGCACATTTGACGTGTTGATTTATGCTGCTATCTAATGCCAATAATCCTGTTTGGAGGTATTGAGTAAAAATTGTTGCCGTCGCTCTTACATAAGGACGGATATCCTCAAACTCTGATTGCAGATCGCCTTGGATGCTGTGATGATCGACGAGTACCACTAGAGGGATTCCAGCTTGCTGCACTGTTGACAGTAGTTGTGAAGTTGTTCCCTGGTTGTCAATTAATACAAAACCTTGATAAGATGACAAATCTTTTGTTTTCAAGGTTTGGGTTGTCCAGCGTTGGATAGGTAAATTAGTCAGCCTTACCAAGGCAATATTTTCTTGATGGCTCAATGCGCCAGCATAAATTATTTCACATTTGATATCATATTGCTGGGCAATTAACTGATAAGCCCAGGCACAGGAAAGGGCATCAGGGTCAGGAAAATCTTGCAGAATTACCAGTTGGCGATCGTGTCGGTGTGCCAAAAGGGTTCTTTGCAGTTCTTCTGACTTTTGTTGTGCTAGAGAGTTACCACGGTTACTGAGATATATAGCTCCATCACCTACCGATGGCGGTAATGACGGACTTTTAAATGCAACTTCCACTGGCGCTTTCTCGATTTCAGGTTCCTCTGGGTTTGGCTCTGTGGTCAACGACAAACTCTCAAACTGAGTAACGGGAGAATTAAAGTACATAGGGAACTTTTTTTAAAGTGTGAGGCTCCTTTAATTCAGAAATACTACGAGCAGCAATTCCCTGAATTTAGCCACATTAATTACGATCTTCGCAAAAATCTCAAGACATTGCACTATACATCTAAGTATATTTCTTGTCAGTAACAGTGCTCAACAATCAACTAACTTCCACTAAAGGGGATACAGCAAGGAAGTTGACGATATTGGGCTGTATCTGGCAGCACAAATATGTTTGAGGAGTTTTGTTCTCTTTCGTAAATTCAATCAGGGAGATTTTTATCTAACTTAGGGTATACTTTCTATCTTACACTTTAGAATTAGTCCTTGAGATTTGAAATATTCTTATGCTTAATATTCTCATTATTGTGACTATTGAGCAATTAACAATTATTTTTGATGAACAACGTCTGTTTTGTATCCCTTTTGAAAATTCTGAAAATTTCGAGTAAAATCCAATGGAAAAGGGCAGAATACATAGGGAAGTAAAGAGGAAAGGGGAAACTCTATATACATACAACAAACTTAAAAGCTTGATAGTTGATGCAATTACCTTTGTTGCAAGCCTATAGCCACCAATTTTTTAAAACTCCAAAACTAAAGTTATTGGCTATCTCCCAAAGAAAGAGGGTATTTCTCCTTTCTCCTTTGCTCCTGTGTTTTTTGCTCAAAGACCTATAACATACTTTTGCCACTCTGTATGCAGTCCACTCTTAAGATGTTTGCTGACCTCGAAATAGAGACTGCTATAAGGTTGGCGCGGGGGATGACGCAAAGGCATGTGAGCTTCGTGGGGAGTCCGACTGCCTTTTTTGACATTGCAACGGACACAAGCGGTAACAATATTCTCCCAAGTATCGCCTCCGCCGCGCGATCGCGGTATTACATGGTCTAGTGTCAATTCATCCCCTGTGTAACCACAGTATTGACAGGCATGACCATCACGGTGCAATATATTTCGGCGAGTTAAAGGGATTTCTTTATAAGGAACGCGTACATAATGACGCAACCGGATCACGGTCGGCAACGGGAAATCCGTGTACAGAAATTTACCGTTGTGTTCCACGCGTTCTGCTTTGCCCTTGATTAAAAGAACTACAGCACGACGCCAACTCGTTATATTGAGAGGTTCGTAAGAGGCGTTTAAGACTAAAACCTTCCCCATTATTTGCGCTGAGGGTATGAGTTTTACAATATATTAACACAAATACACCCTGCTAGGGAGATGAGAAGAAATTATACTTTCGAGAGAATTTGAAAATTAAGTTAGCAGTGAGGAGTTAAGAGTTAGGAGTTAAGAGTTAGGAGTTGGAAAGTCAAATTTATTACTTAATTAAAATTATTACTTAGACTGACGCAATCGCGCAGCGTCTCGTTGAGAAGAACGGAGTGAAAGATTGAGCTGTAAGATTTACTTTTAACTCATAACTTATAACTCATAACTCATAACTCATAACTTTTACTTTAGCACAGTAACATCTTGTATCAATTCCAATCTGAAGGTTAAACTTCCTATTTAATCTGATCTCGCTTTTAAAAGCGTGTATAGATAGATAATTTGCAAGTTTAGCCGTGGCGGGATAGGAGTCAGTACAAATGTTAAGTCGCAAACAAATCCCTGGTATAGTTCCTAATCAGCAGTGCGATACCTACGCGTGGTTTTCGCAACGAGCTTGGGTAGAAATTGATTTAGAGGCGTTGTCGTCCAATGTCAAGCAACTGGTGCAGTTTTTATCGCCGCGTACCCAGTTAATGGCAGTAGTAAAAGCTGATGCCTATGGACATGGAGCGGTAACAGTCGCTCAAATTGCCATCCAATCGGGAGCTAGTTGCCTGGGAGTAGCTACAGTTCCAGAAGCTATTCAATTGCGAGAAGGCGGGATTCAAGCGCCCATTTTGATTTTAGGGGCAACTCATACACTCGAGCAGATTCATGCGATCGCCCAATGGAAACTTCAGCCCACACTCTGTAGCCCTAAACAAGCTTTAGTATTTTCTGATACCTTAGAATCGATGAATCATGGTTCTCCAGTGCCCGTACACATTAAATTAGACACGGGAATGTCTAGGTTGGGGACTGATTGGCGGCAAGCAGGCGAATTTGTGCAATTAGTGCAGCGATTACCACATCTATCTATTGCCAGTATTTATTCTCATTTAGCGACAGCAGACGATCCCGATACCACGGCAATGGAAGAACAGCATAAACGATTTGAGGATGCGATCGCTCAAATCAAAGCAATGGGAATTGAAGTACCTTGCCTGCACTTGGCAAACTCAGCTGCCGCACTTACAAATCCAGCATTACACTACGATATGGTGCGTGTAGGTTTAGCCGTTTACGGACTCTATCCAGCACCGCATTTACAAAATGCGATCGATCTCAAGCCTGTTTTGCAACTCAAAGCAAGAGTCACCCAAGTTAAAACAATTGCCGCAGGAACAGCTGTTAGCTATGGTCATAAATTTATTGCCCCGCGCGAACTTCGCCTCGCTGTTGTGGGAATTGGCTATGCTGACGGCGTTCCTCGCAGTCTTTCCAACAAAATGCAGGTGTTAATTCGCGGTCAGCGCGTGCCGCAAATTGGGACAATTACAATGGATCAGTTAATGCTGGATGTAAGTGCCATACCCAATATCCAAGAAGGAGAAGTAGTCACCTTATTAGGAGAACAGGGAAAAGAACAAATTTCAGCGGACGACTGGGCAAAACAATTAAACACTATTTCTTGGGAAATTCTCTGTGGATTCAAGCATCGTCTGCCTCGCGTTGCAGTTATGTAATTGGGCATGGGGCATGGAGAAGAGGCAGAGGGGTAGAAAGCAGAGAGCAGAGGGGAAAGATGTAATTTTTTATTCTTTCCATTGCCCCGATAAGAATTTCTTCTTAATCTACCCCTGCCTCCTCTGCTTCTTCCCCATTCCTTATTCCCAAAAATAATTTCTTATGGTATGATAGTAAACTGATGCGGATGTGGCGGAATTGGCAGACGCGCTAGATTTAGGTTCTAGTTCCGAAAGGAGTGAAGGTTCAAGTCCTTTCATCCGCACTTTTGATAAATTAAATTGCCTTATCTAGGCTGGTACTTACACTTGAGTTAAAAGTTCAAGAATAGTTACCAGCCTATTTAAATATTGCTTAAATAAAAAAATATGTTTCGCCAGCATAGCTTCAAATACAAGAGGGTATTTGAAAATTTGTTTGTGGTAAAATGCGCCTGTGAACAAGACAGGGAAAGACTTTTAACTTAATAAGTCTATTCTCCAAATGATAGTAAATGTGTCAAAGTGCATAAGTCCTAATGGATTTAATAACCTACAATTTTCGTAGGTAGGATGTGTTAGGGACATAACGTACCATTCTGAGAACTTTCAATACCTATTCTCGGCGATAAAACACTCTGCAAAAAATAAGTTTTGCATTCTGTTTCATCTAATTTCTTAAATACAAATAACAAAAAATACATTTATTGCTTTCAATAAATAAGTGTTGTTACTGTGGTCAATTTGAAGTTACTCGATGCAAAGTGGCTTCATTCAGTCCTTACTTGTTTAAAAAATAAATTTTAACTAAGTGTAAATACAGAAGCTCAAAGAGAGCGCCATTAATAAAATCAGTATTATTCCTGTGGTCAGATTGGGGTTACTCAATGGAAAGTGGCTTCATCTAGTCTTGACATTTTTATGTCTTATTTCTCGAAAGATGTTGATAAATCTCAGTAACACTAAGTAGATTAATCACAATTTACGAATTTACTAAGATTTGCTCATCTGAAAATAACGCTACTATCGTTGAGTTTCACCACAAACCTAGATGTAAACTGATGTACTTTAAAATCCAAAAGTTTAATGCTTTTTACTTGATTTTGATTGTGGAATAACTTTACACGAATTTAGCTTACACGTATCGAATTTTAGCTGAAGTAAAAGCAAAATGAGCACAACTCCTATAGGTAGCTACAGGTTGTTCCAGAAACTACATCCGCTATCTCTGTTGGCACAATTAACAAGTCGGCGTGCTACGGGTTGCTTAAGCGTATTTACCGGGATAGTTTCTTGGTCAATCTATCTAGAGGACGGTAAACTTACTTATGCCTCCTATTCAGATAAACTATTTGAGCGCCTTGACAGTCACTTACGGCGCTTGAGTCAGCAAATTCCTGCTCTCAACAGCGCCACTCGCGTACAGATGCGGCTGATGTTTGAGACAAAGGATGAATATCAATCAATACCAAATGCAGATTACCAAGCTATTTGTTGGTTAGTAAATCAGGACTATATTACCTCTGTGCAAGCAGGAAACCTGATAGACGAATTAGCAAAAGAAGTAATGGAATCATTTCTGTGTTTAAAAGAAGGTAGCTATGAATTTAGTCCAGAAAGCTCTTTGGATGAACTACCAAAGTTCTGTCACCTGGATTTAAGGTTGCTTGTTGAACACTGTCAAAAACAGTTACGAAATCGGCAAAATATTCAGTCATCAATTCCGGCTGGTGGGAGTTCTCAAGTTTTTTCTACAACACAATCGTCTCAAGTTCAGCCACAGTTGCAAATAAAGATTGGGCAAAACTTGCCAATTCCAATCAATTTTGAGCTTCCGGAAACTAATAAAAATCCTCAGTCCAATGTTGGCAAAAAACTATATACAATTGCCTGCATTGATGATAGCCAAACTGTTTTGAATTCTATTAAACACTTTTTAGATGAAAACACATTTACAGTTGTAACAATCAACGATCCGGTAAAAGCTTTAATGCAAATTCTACGGAGTAAGCCCGATCTAATTTTGCTAGATGTTGAAATGCCAAGTTTGGATGGTTATGAGCTATGTTCTTTATTACGTAAACATTCAGCTTTTAAAAATACACCGATCGTTATGGTGACTGGTAGAACAGGATTTATCGACAGGGCAAAAGCTAAAATGGTCAGATCCTCAGGATATTTAACCAAGCCTTTTACACAATCAGAATTGCTAAAAATGGTTTTTAAGCATCTTGGTTGATTGAAATAAGGCAAATAAAAATAACAAAATATGTTTAATTTATTGTTTTAGGAGATTTGATAGTGAGCCTGACTTTGCTTGGCACAATTTTGATTGTAGAAGATTCTCCCAGCGAATTGGAATTAATGAGCCATTATCTCAAAGAGAGTGGTTACAACGTAATTAAAGCAAGTGGTGCAAAAGAGGGTTTAGAAAAAGCTGTGTTAGAAAAACCAGATGCGATCGTTACTGATGTAGTAATGCCAGAAATGAGTGGATTTGAATTGTGTCGTTCTCTGAGAAGAAATCCAATTACTGCAAAAGTGCCGATTGTGGTTTGTAGTTCCAAAAATCAAGAAATCGATCGTTTGTGGGCGATGAGACAAGGTGCAGATGCCTATATAACTAAACCTTACACCCGCGAACATCTCCTACGTACTATTAAATCAATGGTAATTTGAATCAATGACCAGTACAAACATTACTCTTTCTTCAAAACCAATCCCAAATAATTTAGCAGATAGTTATCTGAAGTTTCAGCTAAATCAACAAACTACTGCTGTTTTATCAATGAAGCATACACAAGAAGCAATTCTTGTCCCTGTTGAATCTATTACGTCAATACCGAATATGCCATCCTGCATATTAGGATTAATGAATTGGCGGAGTCGGATAATTTGGGTAGTTGATTTACCAAGAATGCTCAATTTAGAATCCCTAGATTATCGACTGCGACAATACAATGCGATCGTTATCCAAGTGGAATCATTAGTGTTGGGATTAGTTGTACAAGAAATAAAAGGTACAACCAAGTTCATAGTTGATGATATTCATTCTCCTATCGGACAAGTGACATCCAGTTTAGTTCCTTATTTATGTGGGTGCGTTGTGCAACAGGAAGAAATATTACTGGTATTAGATGCACAGGCGATTGTGCAATCTTCTATTCTCCGCAGTGATTAGATTTTACTACTAAAAAAGAATTCAAGAGTCAGAATTCAGGAGCGGAGCCGGAGACTCCGAAAGCTCCGGTCAGAATAGTTGAATCAGGAGGAAATAATTTTACTATTCATACCAAACTATAATAAATTCTGACTTCTGACTCCTGAGTTCTGAATTCTTTCTAAAAAAGATTTTTAGTGTTCTTATTCACATACTTAGGAGAACTACTTTTATGTTTAATAAAACTAACACGAATCAAGGTAACAGCGCTCAAAATCGAGCATCGCTGATTTCATCTCAAAAAGCCATTGGAACTGTAGTAAAGCTACCAACTAAGCTGACTACTGAAAGTGCTAATAATTCTTCTTGGAATCAGGGGATTGCCTATTTTACCAGGCTGGGATTGGTTAAGAAAGCGACTATTTTGGCGATCGCAATTGGTACAATACCAGTTTTGGGCATCGGTGCGATCGCTTTTGGTTTGGCCAACAAATCCATTACTAAGCAAATTACTCAATCTCAACAAGCCGAAGCCACTGGATTGAGTGATAAAGTTAACCGCTTTATGCTGGGACGCTACGGTGATATTCAGGTAATATCAAACTTGCTATTTTTGACAAATTCTCAAGCTAGTATTAGTACTCAAGAAAAGCAAGCAGTCTTAGATCGGGTTGTCGAAGCCTACAAAGCTTATGACAGTATTGCTGTTTTCGATCGCCAAGGTAACTTGATTGTCCAGTCCACAGGCGAACCCCTGGAAAATCAAAAAGACCGCACCTATTTTCAAGACGCTTTACAAAAAGATACTCCTGTCATCAGCCAACCGGAAGCAGCAAAAAATACAGGTGTCGTGAGTATTTATCTAGCTGCACCTGTGAAAGAAACTAGGACGGGCCAAACTATTGGCGTGGTACAAGCACGTATGCCCGTAAAATCTTTAGAGGAAGTTACCAAAAACTACGCAGCCAACGGACAACAATACTATTTGCTTGATGCTTCGGGAACAGTTTTCTTGAGTCCCCAAAAGGAATTATTGGGGAAACAGGCCAAGGCAGAGTATTCTAATTTACCTAAACTGCTAGCAGCTAAAAAGGTAAATAGTTTTATAGAAGTTCCGAAAACTCACAAAAAACAAGAACTAGTCAGCTATGTACCAGCTAGTACCTTAGATGGCTTACCTGATTTAAACTGGCAGGTACTTTTAGCTACAGATACCGCAACTGTATTTGAGCCGCAAAGACAATTGTTGTGGACTATAGCCATCGGTACAGCAGTGACAGCATTGATTGTAGGTGCGATCGCATCTCGGTTAGCTAAACTGACTACACTACCAATTCTCAATGCAACTGCGGCATTAGCAAAACTAGGTCAAGGTAAATTTAATACCCGTCTGGAAATTGAAAGAGAAGACGAATTAGGGGTATTGAGTGCAAATATCAACCTGATGGCTGAACAATTGCAGGTCTTAGTTAAAGAACAGCAGCAGGAACTAGACGTTGAAGGGACAAAATTACTAGCAGATATTACCTTACGGATTCGGAAAGTTCTTAAAACTGAAGATATATATCACGCAGCAGTCAAAGAAGTTCAGCAAATTCTCAAAACAGACCGGGTAATCATTTATAGTTTGAATCCAGGTACTTTGACTGGCGTTGTCGTTGCGGAATCGGGAACTGATAATTGGCCCAAAATGCTGGGAGTGCAAATTGACGACCCTTATTTTAAGGAACATTATCTAGAAAGCGATCGCAATGAACAAGTGCAAGCAGTTGCCGATATTCATCAAGACCAAAGCCTGAAAAATGCAGACAGTTACATGCAACTGTTGGAAAAATTTGCTGTCAAAAGTCATTTAATTGTACCGATTCTTGCCCAAGAAAAACTTTTAGGCTTATTAATTGCTCATCATTGCGAAACTCCTTGTGTTTGGCAACAGCCGGAAATTGACTTGTTTCAACAGATAGCAATTCAAGTCGGCTATGCCTTAGAACAAGCCAAGTTATTAGAAGAGATCGAAAAAGTCAGAAATGTAACTATAAGTGGGTCAGACGAAACACTGCAACAACAACTTTTACAACTACTCAACGACGTAGAAGGTGCAGCCAGAGGCGATTTGACAGTGCGTGCAGACGTAACTGCTGGGGAGATTGGTACTGTTGCCGACTTCTTCAACTCCATTGTGGAAAGCCTCCGGGATATTGTTACCCAAGTTAAACAAGCTGCCATCCATGTAAATAGTGCCATTGGCTCTAACGAAGGAGCCATCCGCCACCTAGCAGAAGAAGCACTAACCCAAGCTGCTGAAATCAACCGCACCCTTGATGCTGTTGACCAAATGACCCAATCCATGAAAGCCGTAGCCGAAAGTGCCGAAAAAGCTGCCTTCATTGCTAACCATGCTGCTCACACCGCCACCAATAGCGGACACGCGATGGATTTGACAGTACAAAATATCCTCTCTTTGCGGGAAACTGTGGGTGAAACTGCTAAGAAAGTGAAACGTTTGGGAGAGTCTTCGCAACAAATTTCTCGCGTGGTTTCTTTGATTAACCAAATTGCGATTCAAACCAACTTGCTTGCCATTAACGCCGGCATCGAAGCAGCACGTGCAGGTGAAGAAGGTCAAGGTTTTGCCGTAGTAGCTGAAGAAGTCGGCGAACTAGCAGTTAGGAGTGCCGCCGCAACCCAAGAAATTGAACAAATTGTTGAAAATATTCAACGAGAAACCAGTGAAGTGGTGCAAGCAATGGAAATAGGCACTACCCAAGTCGTAGAAGGTACTCGAATTGTGGAGGAAGCTAAACAAAGTCTGAGTGAAATTTTGGATGTATCTTCTCAAATTGACTCCTTAGTACAGTCGATTTCTACCGCGACTGCATCTCAGGTTGAAACATCCCAAAGTGTTAGCCAATTGATGAAAGATATCGCTGCTATATCACAACGTAGCAGCGATTCTTCTCGCCAAGTTTCTGAATCTCTGCAACAAACTGTGGATATTTCCCAGCAGTTGCAAGAGACTGTCGAGGCTTTCAAAGTTAGTTAATGTTTGTCATTTGTTATTTGTTATTTGTCATTTGTCATTTGTCACTTGTCCTTTGTCCTTTGTCCTTTGTCATTTTACCAATGACTAATGACTTTTATTATTTGTCCGTTGTCATTTGTCCTTTGTCCTTTTACTAAGGCTAATGACCAATACTTCGGCTTCGCGGTAGTTGAGCGCAGTCGAAACTCAGTACAAGTGACTAATGACCAATGACCAATGACCAATACTTCGGCTTCGCGGTAGTTGAGCGCAGTCGAAACTCAGTACAAGTGACTAATGACCAATGACCAATGACTAAGGACAAAAACCATGCTACAAGACAAAGAATTAGAAATCCAGATGCAGTTTCTGGAAGAAGCAACGGATTACTTAAATACCTTAGAAGGGGTATTGCTGGAAATCGATACTAGTAATCGCATCGATTTGGATAAAATCAATGCTGCACTCCGGGCCACTCATTCTATTAAAGGTGGTGCGGGAATGATGGGATTTAAATCGCTAAGTGATTTATCTCACCGTCTGGAAGATTCTTTTAAAGTTTTAAAAACCAAAAAAAATTCTTTAGAAATCGATACTCAGTTGCAAAGTTTATTGCTATCTGGAGTTGACTGGCTGCGTCAAATTGTCGAATTGCTTGCAGAAGGGAATGTTGTCGAAGATCAGTGGTTAGCAACTTTTTGTTATCCCATCTTCGATGAGTTGCACGATCGCTTGGGCGACCCCACCCCAGAAGATGCCTCAACTATGCTATCCCCAGAGGACGGGCAAGACGTTATCCCTTTGCTATTTGCCACAGAAGTAGAAGAGTGTTTGCAACGTCTAGAATCTATATTGGCAGATAGCGAACAAGCCGGATTGCATGAAAATATTGCGATTCTGGCAGCTGAATTAGGCGGTTTGGGAGAAATGCTTCAGTTGCAAGCTTTTAGCAAGCTTTGTGAGTCGGTAACGCAGCATTTGGAAACTGTTAGTAGAGAACGCATTCCCGAAATTGCCCAGTTAGCATTGCAAGCATGGCGGCGATCGCAAGCTTTGGTGCTGACAAATCAGCTAGATAACTTACCTACAGCCATTGACTTGGTAAGTTCGCAATCCCTACCGCTATTACCAGCAGAAGTGACACCACAACTTCTCCCTACAGATGTAGCGTCAACAGCGGTTTGGCAAGCAGAGATAACTCCAGAAACTTGGGTGAAAGATGAAGAGTTGGCGCAGCCCACCGCAGGTGTCGCAGCCAATTTTACATTTGTAGATGCAGAATTTGCTGAGGATGTAAATGCTGTCAATGTCACCGAGCATAATACAATCTTTGCTAAAGAAGAGAATCCTCCAGATGGCAAATTGAGCGAAGGTAAAGGAGAAGCAGTTGCCGTTGCTAAAGAACGAGAAATTCATGAAAATAGCGTCCGAGTTCCTAGCAAACAGTTAGAGCAAATTAATGATTTATTTGGCGAACTGATTGTTCAGCGAAATGGCTTAAACTCACAACTAGAAAGATTACGCAAACTCGTTCGCAACCTCAACCAGCGAGTTCAAATTCTCGACCGCGAAAACCAGGAATTACGTATAGTCTCTGATAAGATTTCCACTCAAGCTACCATGTTTAATGGGACGCATCTACAAGCTGAAAATGCCCAGCAACTACAAAATCCAAACACCGAATTTGATGCCTTAGAAATGGATCGCTATAACGAATTAAACCTGCGATCGCAGGAAGTTATGGAAACCATTGTTCAGGTACAGGAAGTCACAACAGATGTGCAACTCAGTGTAGATGATACAGACCATATTGCTCGGAAACTAAACAAAACATCAAAACAGTTACAAACCAAGCTAAATCACATCCGAATGCGACCGCTGTCTGATTTAATCGAACGTTTTCCGAGAGCTATACGCGATTTAAATGTCGAGTATGGCAAAAATGTTCAGTTAAAAATCGAAGGTGGCAACACTTTAATTGAACGCAGCATTTTAGAAGCTTTAAACGAACCTTTAATGCATTTGTTAAGGAACGCTTTCGATCATGGTATCGAAGACTCTGCCACGCGTCGCCTTTTAGGAAAACCAGAACAAGGATTAATTGAAATTACAGCTACTCATCGCAGTAATCGCACTATCATTACTATCCGTGATGATGGTTGGGGCATTTCTCTGGAGAAAATTCGCACCCGCGCCCTAACTATGGGATTGGATGCTTCTTTACTCGCTAATGCTAGTGATGAAGAACTATTATCACTAATTTTTGAACCAGGTTTTACTACCTCCGAGCAAGTCACAGCATTATCTGGCCGCGGTGTCGGTATGGATGTGGTTCGCAATAACCTCAAACTAATTCGAGGAGATGTGAAAGTTGATACCGAACCAGGAGTTGGTACTACCTTCACTTTATCAGTACCGTTTACACTTTCCGTTGCACGAGTTTTGCTGGTAGAAATCAACAAAATTCTATTAGCATTTCCCACAGATGTCATTTCAGAAATATCTTTACTTCAAGACGAGCGAGTTTTTGAAATGGCTGGTAGCGAAGTTTTAAATTGGCAAGGAACCATGCTGCCACTGATTCGCTTAAATCGTTATTTAGAGTTTAATTGCCTACGCTACGATAGCGCAGAGTTGGAAATTCCGGCAGCCATTAGTACTAATAGTGTGTTAGTAGTCAAAGGTAATAATCAGCCAGTCGCAATCCAAATAGATCGTTGCTGGGGCGAACAAGAAGTTGCGATTCGCCAAGTTGAAGGAAATATACCTTTACCTGAAGGCTTTAGCAACTGTACAATTCTCGGTGATGGTCGAGTAGTACCACTAGTTAATGTTAATGAGTTGCTGTATTGGATTGCTACAAATCAACGGACTCCCAGAGGCACTCAATTACCATCAGCAAGGTTAAAGACACCGTTCCTGATATTTGATGAAGAGAAAATATCAGCAGCATCTATTAAGCAGAAAGGTACAATTTTAATTGTAGATGATTCGATTAATGTACGCCGCTTTTTAGCTCTAACTCTTGAAAAAGGAGGTTATCAAGTAGAGCAAGCTAAAGATGGTCAAGATGCCTTAGAAAAACTCCATAGTGGATTAAAAGTGGAGGCAGTAATTTGCGATATTGAAATGCCTCGCCTTGATGGTTATGGCTTTTTAGGCAAGGTAAATTCAGACGTTGATACAAAAAATATTCCCGTTGCGATGTTGACTTCTCGTAGCAGCAATAAACATCGGCAACTAGCTATGCAATTAGGGGCGCGAGCTTACTTTTCTAAACCTTATAACGAGCAAGAGTTATTGCAAACTCTGGAGGAAATAATTCATTCGGTTGCAGAACAGGCAGTTTCTAATTAAAATTGTTAATTCATAATTAGGTTTTAGATATTTTCTTAGGTGCGTTATGCCAAAGGCTAATGCACTATTTGTTTTAACTTTTGCTGCCTTGGCGACTAGAAGTCACGGCTGCACAGACTTGTGTTGAGCATCTCGACTTCGCTCGATGGAGCCGGAGTCGAAATACAAAACCCGCACTTCAACTAGGCTCAGTGACCACCTGCGCGGATTAAAAGACTGAGTTATATCAGTAATCATCGCCTAGCTTTTGCGTCATAATATTTGTGTAAATTGAAATAAATATACGTAAACTCAATTTGTAGTGAATTTATGGTAACTGTAACACTGACAGCTGTTGCTACCGCAATCGCAACTACACTTTGGACTAAAGCACAGGAGAAAATTGGCGAAAACATTGGTGATGCTACATGGACGCTAGGTGGTAAGTTAATAAGATTACTCCGCCAGAAAAATAAATCGCCATTACTCACTAGCGCTGTTGAGGGAAATGAACCGCAGCGATTAGATTATGGTCAAGCAGTGCTGGAACTGAAAGCAGCAGCAGACGCAGACCCAGAAATTGCTCAAGCTGTTGTAGAAGTGGAAGCAGCAGCAAAAGCCGAACCAAAACTCACTCAAAAAATTCAAGAAATCGAAAATACCCTCAAGTCTCAACAGCCAACTATTCAAAATCTGACGCAGCTAGCAGAAAAAATTGGGGTTGTAAATCAAGGACAAATAAATAACCAAACTAATAACTTCACAATTTGACTACAGTCGTCTCAAGGGGAGGATGGGACAAAGTTAACTCCCGATGACTGGCGTGAAGTCTGCCGTGAAATACTCGCAGAACGGCGAAAGCTGACTACAAATCCTCTGACATCAACTGAGGGAGTAACCCTGCAAGTTGATGATGTTTACGTACCACTGGGATTACTTGAGCGCAAAAAACCATCCAAGCCTCAAGGTGATATTTCTCCAGAACAGGGTTCAGAACTGTACAAGGAGACAGAAATCACCAAAACATTTGAGCATGATGTTTTTCTTGAAGAAGTTCTCAAACAGAAGAACACGCCTAAAAGTCAAGGTAAGCGAATTGCAATCATTGGCGAACCAGGCGCGGGAAAGACAACACTTTTACAGCAGATTGCTGATTGGGTATCTTGTGAGATTCACCAGTCGATTGTGATTTGGGTATCTTTAGCAGATTTGCGAGAAAAGGAACTAAAATCTTATCTTTTCGAGAGTTGGTTAACTCAGATTGCCGAAAAAACAGGTAAAGCTGAACCCACTGAGCAACTAAAGAATGATTTTGTTGCTCTATTTAATCAAAATAATGTCTGGCTGCTGTTAGATGGGTTAGATGAAATGTTCGCATCTTCAGGTAATCCTCTCACAGAAATTGCACGACAATTCCGTGAAGTCAGGTTAATTTCTCAAGCGCGAATTGTGCTGACCTGTCGAGTTAATCTGTGGGATGGCAGCACTAATGTACTTGATGATTTTGATACCTATCGCAGTTTAGATTTTTCTTATCCACAACAGGTAGAGAGATTTATTCATAAATGGTTTACTGCTAATTCAGAAAAGGGGGAGCAGTTATGTACTGCGTTGAAAGAATCAGGTAAGGAACGAATTCAGGATTTAGTGAAAAATCCTTTGCGGTTGACGCTGCTGTGTTTGAATTGGCAATCAGGAGATGGCAAGTTACCAAATACTCAAGCGGGACTCTATCAGCAATTTGTCGATGACTTCTACAAGTGGAAAAAAGATGAATTTGCGACAAACTCTGACCAGCGTCAGCAACTCAATGTCAAATTAGGCGAATTAGCTAAAGCAGCAATAGACAAAGAAGCAACCCGTTTTCGCTTGCGAGAGGATTTTGTTAGTCAGTTTTTAGGAGATGCTGATGATGAAAAGTCGCTGCTAAAATTGGCACTAAATCGCGGCTGGTTGAACTGTGTCGGGATAGATCCGAACAGAAAACTTGTTTACGCTTTCTTTCATGCTTCATTTCAAGAGTACTTTGCTGCTATAGCAATTGATGACTGGCATTTCTTTCTCAACCACGTTCCTAAAAATCCCAGTCAAGGAACTTATCGCATCTTTGAATCGCAATGGAGGCAAACAATATTACTTTGGCTAGGGCGAGAAGAAAACCTCAAGCAGCAAAAACAAGAGTTTATCGATGCTTTAGTAAACTTTAAAGACGGGTGTACTGACTGGAATAGCGAAGATGTAGATAAAAGATTTTATGAATATTGCGCCTATTTTTTAGCAACCGCAGGAATTGCAGAGTTTAGAGGTTATTCTAAAGCCGATAAAATAGTAGCACAAATTGTCAAGTGGGGCTTTGGTTATTTCAACACCAAAAAACAAAACTGGACAAAATTTCCTAATCTAATTCAAGAGGGAGCTAGGTCAGCACTGCAACAAACAGACCGCATAAAAGCGATCGCCGCCTTGGTGCAACTGCTGCAATCAACTATTGTCGATGACGAAACCCGTAGGCGCGCAGCAGAAAGCTTAGAGAAAATCGGCACTGGCAATGAAATTGCGATCGCCGCCTTGGTGCAACTACTGCAATCAACTACTGTGGATGACGAAACCCGTAGGCGCGCAGCAGAAAGCTTAGAGAAAATCGGCACTGGCAATGAAATTGCGATCGCCGCCTTGGTGCAACTACTGCAATCAACTACTGTGGATGACGAAACCCGTTTGCAGGCAGCAGAAAGCTTAGAGAAAATCGACCCTGGCAATGAAATTGCGATCGCCGCCTTGGTGCAACTGCTGCAATCAACTACTGTGGATGACAAAAACCGTAGGTGGGTAGCATATAGCTTAGAGAAAATCGGCACTGGCAATGAAATTACGATCGCCGCCTTGGTGCAACTGCTGCAATCAACTACTGTGGATGACGAAACCCGTAGGCTGGCAGCATCAAGCTTAGAGAAAATCGACCCTGGCAATGAAATTGCGATCGCCGCCTTGGTGCAACTGCTACAATCAACTACTGTGGATGACGAAACCCGTAGGCTGGCAGCATCAAGCTTAGAGAAAATCGACCCTGGCAATGAAATTGTGATCGCCGCCTTGGTACAACTGCTGCAATCAACTACTGTGGATGACGAAACCCGTAGGCTGGCAGCAGAAAGCTTAGAGAAAATCGACCCTGGCAATGAAATTGTGATCGCCACCTTAGTGCAACTGCTGCAATCAACTACTGTGAATTACTCCACCCGTTGGCAGGCAGTATCAAGCTTAGAGAAAATTGGCACTGGCAATGAAATTGCGATCGCCGCCTTAATGCAACTGCTGCAATCAACTACTGTGAATTACTCCATCTGTAGGCAGGCAGCATCAAGCTTAAAGAAAATCGGCACTGGCAGTGAAATTGCAATCGCCGCCTTGGTGCAACTGCTGCAATCAACTACTGTGGATGACGACACCCGTTTGCATGCAGCATCAAGCTTAGGGGAAATCGACCCTGGCAATAAAATTGTGATCGTCGCCTTGGTGCAACTGCTGCAATCAAATACTGTGGATAAATTCACCCGTTTGCAGGCAGCAGAAAGCTTAGAGAAAATCGACCCTGGCAATAAAATTGTGATCGTCGCCTTGGTGCAACTGCTGCAATCAAATACTGTGGATAAATTCACCCGTTTGCAGGCAGCAGAAAGCTTAGAGAAAATCGACCCTGGCAATAAAATTGTGATCGTCGCCTTGGTACAACTGTTGCAATCAAATAATGTACATGACAACACCCGTAGGCTGGCAGCATTAAACTTAGGGGAGATTATACAGGATAATCAGCATCGCATTACGGTAGTTAAAGCTTTAAGTAGTTATTGGCGATTGGATGATGCCAACTACGATTTAGCCTGGAAATGCGCCCAGAATATGCCTTACCCCGATTTCTATCGAGCTTGGCATCAGCATAATGTTGCAACTCGTGCGATGCGAAGCTTAAAGAAAATCCTCTTCAGAAGAATTTGAGCAATTTTGCAGCAGCAACGTTACAAATGAAGTTCCCGTGGTAACTACAGCTTGTCCATTTGTTACCAACACAACCTGTTTGGTTACGAATGCAAATCCCTTAGTAACGAAAACTTATGCGTTCGTTACCAACACAACCTGTTTGGTTACGAATGCTTATCCATTTGTGGCAAATGCTTATGCGATCGTTACCATCCTAAAATCCAAGGACAGAAAATGCTAAGATTCCAATCAAATATGGCATTTGCACAGCTATGACACCCACGCTGCACAAATCAATCTCCTTAGCAGAGTTCCTCAAACTGCCAGAAACAGAACCTGCTAGTGAATTTATCGATGGTCGTATCTACCAGAAACCAATGCCACAAGGCAAACATTCCCGGCTACAACTAAAACTTTGTAACGCAATTAGCCAAATTGCTGAAGAACAAGAAATTGCCTTGGCTTTTCCAGAATTACGCTGTACCTTTGGTGGACGTTCGATTGTACCAGACGTGAGTGTATTTGCTTGGGAACGCATTCCCTTTGATGCTAATGGTGAAATTGAAAATACCTTTGGAATTTATCCTGATTGGACAATTGAAATTCTTTCATCAGAACAGAATACAACCAAGGTAATTATAAATATTCTTCACTGTCTAAAACACGGCACTCGATTGGGGTGGTTAATAGATCCAGATGAACGCTTGATATTAGTATTTTTGCCAGGACAACAACCTATAGAGATGACTGGAGATGAAGTATTGCCTGTACCTGAATTTTTACAACTGAATTTAACAGTTACGCAGGTTTTTGCATGGCTAAAACCAACCAAAATTAATTCATGAAGATTTAACGCTGCGGATGTTACACTTTCTGGGCTTGCGATCGCTGCTGGTAATATTAATTCAAGAGCAGCAGGCAACATAACTATCAACTCTGGTACTTTGATATTGAAACCTGGTGCTATTATATCGAAACCAGTACCCGAACCAAATGCGATCGCTGGTACTATACTTGCTAGTAGTCTGCCTTGGCTGGCGAAGACAAAGCAAGCAGTATTTAGCAAGGCTAAGGTCTAATTACATATTAGAATAAATTCGCAAATAGTTTAAATACGAAGCCCGCTCAGATTTCTCTCTGCGCGGGCTAAGTATTTTATGGGCAATTAGCCGGACGTAATATTAATGTCCCTGCAACTAAAATACTTCCAGGAACCTTTATTAAGCCTCAACCTTTACGCCCTTCCAGAATGCGACATAACCTTCAATATTCTTAGCTTTCTCCTTAGCGCTGGGATAATACCAAGCAGCATCTTTGTTGACTTGTCCATCAACTTCGATACTGTAGTAACTGGCAACACCTTTCCAAGGACAAGTAGTGTGGGTGTTACTTTCAGTAAAATACTGCTTGTTAATGGCGTCAACAGGGAAATAATGGTTGCCCTCCACAACTACGGTATTATCACTCTCGGCTAAAGTAGCTCCATTCCAAATTGCTTTCGGCATAAATGACTTTGTAAATAAACTATACATATAACATTTTGACACTATCAGCTTATTTGTAGTGAATTTCTGGAACCTATGACGCTGCCAAAATAGTTCAGAAGTCATGAAGAGGCGATGAATTACAAGATTTTCCCCTAAATATTAATTGCAATCACTTTTATTTATCAATTTGAAAATTAAAAGCATTTGCTTACATCATAAAGATTTTCTAGCATATTGCTATGGAAAGTTTATTAGCCCAAACAAAGTCATATTTCGGTTGCTCGCCTTGAGCAACAAATATCTAAATATGTAAGCGATGCCTGCGGTGAGCTACGCTAACGCACTTAGATAAATGCTTGTCAGCTAAAGATTTTATTTAGCATTTATTTGCATTTTTTAAGTTCTGATTAAACTTTCTTTCGATGTTCAATTTCTCCCATTTGAGTTAATTTGACTAACCTGTTTGGATAATTAAAAAATCAATTCTCCAGATGAACCGATCCGAAAAACTTGAGATTAATAAAATGGTGGACTCTATTACTAAAGAATACTAATTGCAACTACATTTTGTTCTAATTGAGGATAACTCTATGAAATTCACAAACTCCTTTAATTCTGCACATATTATTGCTTGGATTAATTCTATGCCTAAAATCACTTGCTTTCATCAAGCTAAGAATCACAATAGTCCATCAATAAACACAGCCGTCAACTCTGAAACTTATCCTAGATATTCTACGAGTGCCAATTATCTCAAACCCTTTGATACTGCTTTTATTGCTTATTACATGATGGGTTTTGGTAATTTTTAATGAGCTAAGTTATTTCTGGTCTTTTGAGGTGTAACTTATATCATTTTGTAAATTACAGTTTTTTCCAAAACACTCCATTCTTACACTATACCAATTCTCTTAAAAGCTTAGTGTTCAAAGTTTTCGGCAATTGTTTAACTCAACTTTGTGAGTAATAAATGAACAAACCTGATGACTTAATCATAAGAGCTTGACATTGCTAAATAAGAAGACTCTATTACTTGAGAATACTAATTAACCTCTACCGAGGATCAAATCATGAAATTCACAACTTTGCTCAATTCTGCACTGATCGTTGCTTTTATGGCTTTTATGCCTGGAATTGCTGGCGCTCAAACAGTTAATACTAATAATGGTGGTGGACAAATAAATACAGATGTCAATAATACTTTAGGCAAAAATCCTACAGATACTCAATATCTGCAACCCTTTAATCTTGCCTTTCTCGCTTATCAAGGTTATTTAAAAAAGCAGGGTATTCCTAGTTATGGCACTTTGTTATTCAAATACCAAACCGGATACTTGACTGGGAAAGATGTGGTTCAAGCTGCTATTAGGGCTAATAAGTTACCAGCGGAAGTTTTGAACGATGAAATGTATGTCAACGCAGTTGAGTTACAGATGAAATCATTTGGCGATACTAATGATTCACAATAGACAATTTAGGAGTGTTGAAATCAATCTCCGCATTTACCTATAATTTTAGACACGATAAATCGCCGTCTCTACAATAGACTTTTTGCATAAGTCGGGAAAAGAGGAAGGGGAAAGGGAAAAGGTTCTGTATTGTCCCCTTCCCCTTTAACCTTTACCCTTTTCTCAAGAGTGCAAAAAGCACTTTTGTAAGAGGTCTAATAATCAGTCTTTGGTCTTGACGGTGATTTATCGCGTCTGGGATAATACTTTTGTGACTTTGTTGAATACTTTGTTTGCAGCTATTGGTCGATTTATTGCGCTTTTGCGTTGATTAGGTTTGAAATAAAGTTGCACACAGCGTTAGAATAACTGAAAATATAAGGAAAATCAAAGTTTGTGGCGAATATATCCCACATCCCCAAATTACCGATACCACCGTCTCTTTTGGGGTCAGAAGTTGGTTCTTTTACTGAGTTTACAGTTACTCAACGAATGCCTGCGATCGCTCGCAGAGTTATTACTGAAAATAATTTCTCGTCTGAAATTAATACCAGCTTAGAAAATCTGGCAAGAGAACTACCAGCAGGATATGTGCAACCTCTTTTAAATAAGACTGCTGTAGATTTTTCAGCCTGGAATACATATTTAGAATTATACAAAGGTCAGCGTTGGCTAGATGTTCCTTGGTTTTTTGCCGAAACTTATTTTTTTCGGTTGATTCTAGAAATTACTAATTATTTTCGCCCTGGTGTCTGGCAAGGTATCGATCCATTTGAGTTACAAAAGTCTCAAAGTTTAGAAGCATCACTGGATTCGATTATTCAACTGTGCCATCGGGCTAACGATTGGTTAGATAATTCTCAACTGAAGGGAGAATCAAATCAAACAGCTTTAATAGCGCTGTTATATTTTGCTTTGTGGGGAAATCGAGTTGACTTGAGTTTATGGTCAGCATCCGAGAGCGATCGCAGTCGTTTTGATATTCAAACCCAACTAGCTCATATCTTAGTAAATGATGCCTCCCAAGTCACGAAATTGTTAACCAACTCTCAAGGAGGACGGATTGATTTTGTTGTAGACAATGCTGGTTTTGAACTTGTTTGTGATTTATGTTTAGTAGATTTTTTATTAAGTAGCGGATTGGCTAATCGGATTTACTTACACTTAAAGCCACATCCGACTTTTGTATCTGATGCCATGATTAAGGATGTACATGATACAATAAATTTTTTAGCCGCTATTGGAAATCAACAACTTACATCCTTTACTCAAAGACTGGAAGACAATATTGCATCCCGGCGTTTAGTACTATCTGAAGATTACTTTTGGACATCGCCTTTAGCCTTTTGGGAAATACCCAACTCCCTCAAAAATGAGTTAGCCAATGCGAGTTTGGTTATGGTCAAAGGAGATGCCAATTATCGCCGATTATTAGGCGATCGCCATTGGGAATTTACTACTGACATTGCAGATATAGTCTGCTACCTACCCGTGCCAATGGTAGCTCTACGCACCCTAAAATCAGAAGTAGCAGTTGGTTTAAAGCCAGAAGTTATTGAGAAAGTAGCAAAATCTGACTCTTCTTGGTTAACAAATGGACAGTGGGGTGTGATTCAGTTAGTAGTTTAGGCAATTTTTGAAAAATCGAGATAATTTGTAAAACAAGTATACGTATCTTCACTACTTATGGGGTCGTCTACCCTACCCGTATCGCTACAACCAGCTTAGGATAGACTAGAAGAACTTTCTAAGGAAAATGGTAGAAAAAATCACAGCTGTGTTTAATGGCAAAGTGTTCTATCCAGCTGAACCGGTCGCACTGCCAATTAATACCCACGTGCGAATCAGTATTGAAATTTTACCGCCCAGCGAACATGAAACGGTATCATTTTTGCAAACGGCGCGATCGCTCAACCTCGAAGGACCGCCTGATTGGTCTGCCAATATAGATAAATATTTGTACAGTAAATAAACTTTTCATGCATTCTGAAGTCTTTCTTGATACATCATTTGCCATTGCCTTATCAGCACCAAGCGATCGCTTGCATGACCGAGCCTTACATCTGGCTAAAATGTTACAAGCAGCAGAAACTCGTTTGGTGACAACACAGGCGGTGATGTTGGAAATTGGCAATGCCTTATCCCAACAACCTTATCGTCAGGCAGCAATCATATTATTAAATTCTCTAGTAGCAGACTCCAAAGTAGAAATTGTCCCCCTTTCTCAAGAACTTTACGAACGCGCTTTCCAGCTATATCGCGAACAAACAGAGAAAGAATGGGGATTTGTCGATTGCGTATCTTTTATTGTTATGCAATATAGCGGCATCACTGAAGCACTAACTGCCGATGAGCATTTTCAACAAGCAGGCTTTCGAGCATTATTGCGAGAAAATTTACCTTAAAGATTTAGGAATTGGACACGAGGCATTAATTATTCACAAATGACAAATGACAAATACTTCGACTTCTCTTCGAGACGCTACGCGAACGCTCAGTACAAGTGACAAATGACAAATGACAAATGACAAATGACAATTAAATATTTCGTTACAATCGGTGTGTGCGTTAGGCATTCAAGAGTTATCAGCCATGAAATTGATTTCCGATCCACCGATTCCTGTGAAAATTCAAAAGATGAAGGAACGGGTGCGGTGGATGCATCCAAGTTTTGTGCAACGGGGAATTGACCAAACCAGTTTAGTTATTGACGATCAGAGGCAAGATAATCCAGAATTTTCCTTTATGGTTATCGGCGATTCCGGTACTAAATCTCATTCTCGACACCATCCCCAACGAAAAGTTGCCGAACTGATGCTGACTCACCGCGATGATTGCAGCTTTGTGTTGCACACTGGCGATGTCATCTATGTGGTGGGTTCCCAAGAATATTATTCAACAAACTTTATTGAGCCTTACCGGGAATTTCTTGTCGATGGTGACAACCCGAAAAGCATTCCTTATGACCGCATGGTGTTTAATCTGCCGTTCTTGCCAGTCCTTGGTAATCACGATTACTACGATGTGCCGTTGATGTATCGTTTATTTACTGGCACAACATCGTCACTGCGTCGCCTGTTCCGCTACAAAGACATCGAGATTGGCTGGCATGGATCGTATCAAGGTAATGCTTATGCACGAGCATTTATGGACTACACCCAGGCGATGTCTCCACAAGAATTAGCACACCATTTAGATTGGCACTACACCGCAAAGACCGACACAGGGCGCTGTTTGCGTTATCAGCCTGGACAATTTACCCGTTTACCCAATCGCTATTACACCTTTCGTTACGGCGGGATTGACTTTTTTGCACTCGATTCTAATACCTTTAATACACCATCACCATTACCTGCAACTCAAGAGGGAGAAATTTACCGTCGGGAATTACAAAAGCGTCGCCAGGAAATCGATCGAGAAGAATTAGAGATTTTGAAGATATGCGATCGCCTCAACCCAGATAAACCCGCCGAAGCGGAACAACTCGATGACCTTAGTGCCAAATTAGACCAAATCAACGAAATCAAAATTGATATTGAAAAACAACTAGCATCTCATCAAATGCCTGCGATCGATTTTGAACAACTTGAATGGTTGCGAAGCAGACTAATCGAATCTTGGAATAACTCAGAGGTGCGCGGACGTGTAATTTTTTTCCACCATCCTCCCTACGTCACAGAAGCTACCAAGTGGAATCAAGCACAAACCTTGGCGGTTCGCCACCGTTTGCGCTGGGTGTTTGAACAAGTAGCAGAAACTCTTGGTACTCTAATTAAAGAACGTCCCATAGTCGATTTGATTTTAAACGGTCACGCTCACTGTTTAGAGCATCTTTGCACAACTGACACCGGATTTGCTGATTCTCACATTAACTGTATTATCTCTGGTGGGAGCGGTCATCGTCCCCGCTATCAACGGCGAGAAGGGACTGAATTGATGGAAATTTTTGCTGAAATTCCAGGTAAACCCACTCGGAAAGTTGCGGATTCAACGTTATTTGTCGGCCGTCATAACTACAATTTCCAGAACCGACTGCCTTATTCATGTGTGCGGATTGATGTTCTGGATGGTAGCCCGCCCAAGTTTATCATCAGACCGTTGATTACTGAACGGGTTGAACAAGAGTGGCATAACACGGAACTGGAACCTTTTGCGATCTAAACGGGATGCGAAGTAATTGAACTACACATTTTTCATCCCACTTGAAAATCAAATCTCAGCGCTGCATCTTAGCAAACTTTTACCAAATGCACCTTTGCATTGAGATAAAAGCTAGGTATATCCTAATCTTGAATAGAGTTACGATCGTCGCAAATTATGGCAGGACATAGTAAATGGGCAAATATTAAGCGCCAGAAAGCGTTAGTAGATGCAAAAAAGGGAAAAACCTTCACTCAGTTATCCAGGGCGATTATCGTTGCGGCTAGAAGCGGCGTACCAGATCCGGCGCTGAATTTTCAACTCCGAACAGCAGTTGACAAGGCTAAGGCTGCAAGTATTCCCAATGATAATATTGAACGAGCGATCGCTAAAGGTGCAGGCACTTTTGGCGGCGATAGCGCTACTTTTGAAGCGATTCGCTACGAAGGTTATGGCCCTGGTGGTGTAGCGATTTTAATCGAAGCCCTCACAGATAATCGCAATCGCACTGCTGCTGACTTGCGTGTAGCTTTTAGTAAAAATGGTGGCAATCTTGGTGAAACAGGTTGCGTTAGCTGGATGTTTGAACAAAAAGGCGTTTGTGTGGTGCAGGGTGTAGTTGACGAAGAACAGCTTTTAGAAGCATCCCTCGAAGGCGGTGCCCAGTCTTATGAGATGACTGAAGATGAGATGGTTGAGGTGTTTACTGATATTGGAAATTTAGAAATTCTTAGTCAGACACTCAAAAATCAAGGCTTTAAGGTAACTGATGCCGAATTGCGCTGGATTCCTAGTAATAGTGTAGAAGTTACCGATCCCGATCGGGCGCGATCGCTTTTCAAGTTAATTGATACTCTAGAAGGTTTGGATGACGTGCAAAATGTCACAGCTAACTTTGACATAGCAGAAGAATTGATGGCTATCAGCATTTCTTAATCAAAATTACAGTTATTTGGTTTATGTAACAAATATTACACTTATATAGAAGTGCTAGCAACTATTCTTAGCACAGTATTGCACTTAAGTCTTATATCTACGGATGTAAAAATAGACATGAAAGATTCATATCAATTACAAACTTATGACATACCTCTATTGGATAGTGAGATTGTTCATTACCTGATGAGGATTTTCAAGTGAATAAATTCGCTAAAGCTTTACTTTTGGCTCTGGTATTTGCTGCTCCTGTAACCGTATTTGCGGCTCAAGCTCAAGCTAAAGAAGTCCGTGTTGCTAGCGTAAAAAGTGCTAAAGTTCATCACAAGACACATCACAAGACACATCACAAGCGTCATGCTAAAAACCTAACTCATAAAACTCACGCATAAATAGTTACTATTAGTCGTAAAAGTTTCTAGTAGCTCTGTAATAAAGTTTAGTGTTGGTTTATCTGAAAAATAATTGTATTATTTAACCCCGCTGAAATCCCTACCAATCAGCGGGGTTTTTATTAACTTGCTCATGAGGACGCGCTCGTATAAAAATCAAAGTTCAAAGCGATCGCCTAATCATATCTACCACTATCCAATTTAGTCTTCAAAACATATATGAAAGCAGACTATTTAGAAGAATCGCTTTTTCGTGAGTTGGAGGAGCGTTTGCTTCAACCCGATGTCCGAAAATCAGCGAAAGATATCATGGATTTACTTGCTGATGAGTTCATTGAATTCGGAAGCTCAGGGCGTGTTTTTAATAAACAGCAAATTATCAAGAGCTTGCAGAATGAATCCATCCAACCTCTGACTCAAAGATTGATAACAGAATTCAAAACATTAGTTTTAGCAACAGGGGTTGTTTTAGTAACTTATCGTATAGTCAGACATATATCTGGCAAACAACCTGTTCATTCGTTGCGAAGTTCCATCTGGAAATTAAACAACGATCGATGGAAAATGATCTTTCATCAAGGCACTTTGGTTAGAGAATCATCAGTGCAGTATGATAAGTAATTGCTTGAAATTATTTAGAGTCCAAGTTTTGCATAAAAAAGGCTCAAGCATTCCTGCCTGAGCCTTTTCTAAATTCAATTAAGCTTAGTAGCGGTTGTTGCTACGGTTGTAGCCGCCGCCACCACGGTTCCCAAAGGAACCACCACTTCTGTCTTCCTTGGGCTTGGCTTTATTTACTTTGAGGTCGCGACCAAGCCATTCAGCACCATCAAGAGCTTCAATAGCTTTCGCTTCTTCATCTTCTGAACTCATTTCCACGAAAGCAAAGCCGCGTAAACGACCTGTTTCACGGTCAGTGGGTAATTGAACGCGCTTTACAGCACCATATTCTGCAAATACAGCACTCAGCGCATCTTGTGTAACATCATAGGAGAGGTTACCAACGTAAATTGACATCAAATGTCTCCAAAATCATAAGTTTGTAGAGATTTAGATTTCGGAGAGAAGTCTGTAATACCAAAAGGAAAAAGCCTGTCAATACTAAAAACAAACACTGTCGCCGAATTAATTCTCATTTCACTTGCCATGATGACATAGCAACCAACTTTCTGGGTAAAAGTTTGAAAAACTGTTATAAAAAGTTATATAAGCGGTTAATAGCTAGATGCTGGCTAGTCTAAAAACGGGTGAGGCTAAGTAAACCGCACCCACGAAATTACTACATTAAATCTAGTTATGTCAGCCTAAGTTTAGTTACTTAATACTGCCCAGATTAAAAGTAGGGGTGTGAAAGTCCCGTATCTTCAGTCAATACAAGTCTTCTACTAAGGGCAGATTGCAAGAAATTTAAAAATATTTATACTGAGTTAAGAATTGCATCGTCAGCTAAAAAGCGGGCGACTCAATTTAATGAGTTAAAGTGGTGAGAAATTTTTTTCAATAAAAAGTAATTTTTGATACAAAATTCTGCAAGAAGATAGCCAATTGACTCTCGCCGCTTTTCACTATTGATAATGTCTCAAAATTACTTGGTAATGCATGGCTGTTTAACCCAAAAAGCTCACCAAATACAAGAAAAATAAATGATTTTGGACAGAAATAAGCCGCACAAGCAGGCGAAATCACCTTTGGCAGCCGCTAACCAGGTAATTAATACCCAGTTAAATTCAGTTATGAAGACTGATGTGGCTGTTGCAGATGTAAAAAATAGTTTTGACACAAAGGTGTCTTCCCCTTTTGCATCCAAATTATTGATTCCCTGTCTGCTGGGCATAGGACTGCTGAGTGCGAATTGTGGAGCGCTACCCAAGGAAGAAGCGGCTGACGCACAATCTCAGAGTCCTGGTAGCGGACAACGTGGTGGTGCAACGGCTGTAGATGCAGCGATCGCTCGAACTGATACGCTACAAACACAACCAGAATACACAGGTAATACAACACCCTTCCGAATTGTGTCACTGCGATCGCAAGTAGAAGCTCGGTTGTTGGCTTTGAACCTTGATGTCGGCGATGCAGTAAAGCTTAAGCAAAACGTCGGGCGGTTAGATGATGCCATACTTTCGACCGAATTAAAGCAAGCAGAAGCAGAGCTAGCAGCCCTCAAATCAGAAGTAGCCAGGGCAACCAATCAGGTAAGCAATGCTCGTGCAGACGTTGAACGGGCGCGCCTAGAAGTAGTACAAGCTCAAGCAGACTCAGAGCGGCAGCAGAGGTTGTTCAAAGCTGGAGCGATCGCAGAACAAACTGCCCAGCAGGCGCGTACCCAGGCACAAACAGCCGCCCAGGCACTCCGGGCAGCCCAAGAACAAGTTCGCACAGAACAGCAAGCCGTTGCTGCCGCCCAAGGTAGAGTACTTGCTCAACAGGCATTGGTTGCCCAAACCAAAGAGCGCAGGTCTTATACTCGGCTGGTATCTCCGATCGCTGGCGTAGTCACAGAAAAGGTGACAGAACCAGGCAACCTACTGCAAGCAGGTAACGAAGTCTTGAAAATTGGCGACTTTAACCGTGTCAAAGTCGTCGTCCAAGTTTCCGAATTAGAACTGGCACAAATTCAAGTTGGGCAATCTGTACAAGTCCGTTTAGATGCCTTCCCCAAAGAAACATTAATTGGCAAAGTTACCCGCATTTCCCCTGCTGCCGACGCCACAGCTCGCTTGATACCTGTAGAAGTAGTGATTCCCAACACTCAAGGTAAGATTGGTAGCGGACTACTGGCGCGAGTCAATTTTCAAAACCAGACTCAACAGCGGGTAGTAGTACCGCAAACAGCAATTCAAAAACAAGCAGGGGCAGCAAAGGCAGCACAGAAAGAGCAAGAAAACTCGTCGGGGACGCTATTTGTGGTGAAAGACACAGATGGTAAGACGAAAGTAGCGACGCGTGCTGTAACTTTAGGACAAAAGGCTGATGGCAAAGTGGAAATTTTATCCGGCTTGCAAGCGGGAGAGCGCTATGTTGTTCGTAGTGGTAAGCCGTTAAAAGAAGGTGACACTGTAAGTCTTTCAATTCTTTCAGAAAAGCAATAGTAGGGTGAGCAATAACCACCATTCCAAAGAAAAAAGTACTCAGTAGTCAGCACTTAGCACTTATCACTTAGTATCATGCAACAGGCAAATAATAATAGTGGCAATAGCGGATTTAGCCTGAGTGCGATCGCTATCCGCCAACACATTGGCACACTCATGCTCACCGTGGCAGTAATTGTCATTGGGGTATTTTTTCTCACAACGATCCAAGTCGATCTCCTACCATCAATTACCTATCCACGGATTGGCGTTCGCCTAGAAGCCCCTGGTATTTCACCAGAAGTAGCAGTAGATGAAATCACCAGACCCTTAGAAGAAGCTTTAAGGGCAACTGAGAATGTAGTGCAAGTTTTTTCCCGCACCCGTGAAGGACAAGTCAGCCTCGATTTATACTTCCAACCAGGGGGCGATATTGACCAAGCCCTAAACGATGCAACTGCTGCTTTTAATCGAAATCGAGGACAACTACCAGATACGATAGAGGAGCCGCGCTTATTCAAAGTCGATCCTTCTCAATTGCCGGTTTATGAATTGGCGCTGACATCTGCCTCGTTACAAGGGAAAGATTTACGCGTATTTGCTGATGAAGAGTTAACGCGTGAACTCAGTGTCGTGCCGGGAGTTGCTTCGGTTGATGTATCTGGTGGCGCAGAAGAAGAAGTACGAGTGCTTGTTGACTTAAACCGATTGCAAGCTTTGGGTGTCGGGTTAAATGATGTCTTAGATGAATTAACAGCCCGTAACCAAGACACTTCTGGCGGTCGGATTCTGGGGCAAAATTCCGAGCCACTGACTCGGACTGTAGGACGCTTCCAAAATGCCAAGGAAATTGAAAACCTTTCCTTGGAAGTTTCTTCTCCTGCTACTGCTAATACCAGTAATAGCAGTAATACCACTACCACTACTACCCCTACACCTTCCCGCCGCGTTTATTTACGAGACTTTGCAGAGGTAATTGATGATACAGAAGAACAGCGAGTATTTGTTTATCTGAATCGTCAGCCTGCGGTGAAATTTTCAGTCCAAAAGCAGCCAGAGGCCAACACGATCGCAGTTGTAGATGCTGTTAAGCGGCGAATTGAACAATTACGACAATCAGGTTTAATTCCAGCAGACATGACTTTGAGTCCCACCACAGATGAATCTGTCTTCATCCGCAATTCTTTAAATGATGTAATCTTTTCTGGGATTTCTGGGGCATTGCTAGCAGCAGCAGCAGTATTGTTATTTTTGGGATCGTTCAGGCAAACATTTATTATCAGTTTGACGATTCCGCTATGTACTCTGGCGGCGATCGCTTTAATGAAAATCTTTGGCTTGACTTTGAATGTATTCAGTTTGGCAGGTCTGACATTAGGAGTCGGTCAAGCAATTGATACATCGGTTGTAATCTTGGAGAACATTTCCGAAAAAGCGGGGATGACTCCCAATCAGAAGGAGATGGAGGCAGGGGAGCGGGGGAGCAGAGGAGCAGAGGAGAAGGGGAGAAATTCCAAATTCTTTATTGACAGTGCGACTACTGCTTCTCAAGAAGTAGAATCTGCTTTAGTTGCTGCTACAGGTGCCAATTTAGTTTCTGTAGTGCCATTCCTCTTAATTGGCGGCTTTATTGCACTGCTATTTAATGAACTGATTCTGACAATTAGCTTCGCAGTCGCAGCATCTCTTGTGGTTGCGATTACAGTAGTGCCGATGCTGTCTTCTCGACTTTTGGGAATCCGCTGGTCTAGTCGGATTAGTGAATTTTGGCTGCTTAGACAGTTTAATCACCGATTTGAAGATGCGACGCGGGGATACAGTAACTTCTTAACCAAGGTCTTACGCTATCGCCTTTTCGTAGTAACTGCTGCTTTGGTAATTTTAGGCGGCAGTAGCTTCTTCATGTTTGGTCAAATTCCCCAAGAAATTTTACCCCGCATCAGTACCGGACAAGCTACCTTGAGAGCGCAGTTTCCTCCCGGCACACCTTTAGCAACTTCTGAAAAAGTTATGCAAATTGTCGATGACATTTTGCTCAAACAACCAGAAACCGAATCTGCTTTCACAACTGTGGGTGGTAATTTATTTGGCAGCAGTACTACAGAAAATCCTTTACGTGCCAGCAGTACCATCAATCTAAAACCAGGCACAGATGTCGAAGCTTTCGTCAAAAAAGTAACTCAGGAATTTAATAAACTCAACTTAGCAGGAATTCTGTTGCGCCTCAATCCTGGTCAGGTGCGGGGTTTAATCTTGAGTAATTCTCCAGTGCAAGGGTCAGAAGTTGACGTGATTCTGCAAGGTGAGAATGAAGAAAACTTAACGCAAGCAGGCGCTCAAGTGCTGCAAGCATTACAAGAAAGAGCAAAATTAGCAACATTTCGACCAGATGCCGACCCCCGACAACCGGAAATCCAAATTCGCCCCGACTGGGAAAGGGTTTCAGCTTTAGGGTTGAACGCCGGACAAATTGGTGCAACAGTTCAAACAGCAATTGAAGGTTCAGTTCCCACACAAATTCAACGCGGTAATCGTTTAGTTGATGTGCGGGTGCAGCTAAATAAAGAAGCGATTCAGCGTCCTTCCCAGCTAGAACAATTACCGCTATTTACAGAAAACAATCAATTAATCCGGCTTTCAGATGTGGCAAACATTCAAGAAGGTCAAGCGCCTGGTGAGGTGCAACGGATTAATCAGCGCCAAGCTTTTATTGTCGCCGGAAATCTCAGTGAGGGAGCTAGTCTTGGTGAAGCGATCGCAGAAGTCAATCAAGTACTCAAGGATGTAGACTTACCTGATGGTGTTTCCATTGTGCCTAGTTCTGCCCAAGAAACTAATCAACAACTTCAGGATGCTTTAAAAACTTTGGGGGCGTTGGCAACGTTCTTAATCTTTGTAGTCATGGCGGTACAATACAATTCGCTAATTGACCCATTGGTAATTATGTTCACCGTACCACTAGCGTTAGCTGGGGGAATTTTTGGACTTTACATTACCCAAACTGCAATTGGCGCAACTGTAATTGTTGGTGTCGTCCTGCTGGTGGGAATTGTGGTGAATGCAGGGATTTTAATGGTGGAACTGGCGAATCAAATTCGGGAAGAAGAAGGTTGTACTCGCCAAATTGCGATCGTCAAAGCTGCTCCTCAACGCTTGCGCCCAATTATCATGACCACAGTCACCACTATCTTGGGACTGTTTCCTTTGGCATTGGGCATTGGTGAAGGTTCTGAATTTTTGCAGCCTTTAGGAATTGTAGTTTTCTTTGGGATGGCGATCGCAACAATGCTGACACTATTTATCATCCCCTGTTTTTATGTTCTGCTGCACGATTTGCTTGGTGGAAATTGGGCGAAGCCAGTGTTAATCCGATTGCGTGGATTTACGAAAAAACTTATTAGCTAATGAGCATTTAAGTTGCACATAGCGCAATACCGATTTTACTGGCGATCGCGATCGCTGTTTTTTCTAGGTGGTTATAAATAGAGAACCGTTTGCCATAATCTCTCAACCTTATAACCATTTCATACCAAGTTGTGATAAATAGTATCATTTGCTTGAAAGCTTATGCCGATCCGCCCCGCCACAATCACTGATGTACCCGCAGTTTTACCAATGGTTGCCAAAATTTGTGCTTTGCATGAGTCTTGGGATTCTGCCAAGTATGGTTTTCTACCGCATCCAGAACAGCGTTATGAGCAATGGTTGACGCGTTTGGCAAATAGCGATCGCAGTGTATTTCTAGTATCCGAAAATGAAGGGCAAATTGTAGCTTTTCTAGTGGCAACAGTTGAGCGAGAAATACCAATTTATCGGTTACAGGAATTTGCTTTTATTCATGATATCTGGGTCGAGGCGGAATATCGCCAAAACGGAATTGCGCGGCAGATGGTGATGCTAAGTATTGAACGCTTTCATCAGATGGGCGTCAAGCAAATTCGTCTAGATACAGCAATTGCTAACGAGGCTTCACGGCGGTTATTTGCATCTTGTGGTTTTCGATTCAGCATTATTGAAATGCTGATTGAATTGAGTCATTAGTCATTAGTTATGAGCAAATGACTAATGACTAATGACAAAGGACTAACTAGCTAACAGAGTTTTTTCTAGAGAAGTCCAACGGAAAGAGCGATCGCCACCCCTCTCAATGATTATTCTCACTCGTGGTTCTAGTTGAGGCAAATTCGTCAAATACTCAAGTTCTTGATTTGAAAGAATATGCCCTTCAATAATCCACAAGACCAGCCCCTTAGACTTTGGTGGTAGCTGTTCTAGATGAGAATTGAGAATTGGGGGTAAATAGTACACATGACCCACTGCGGCACCGCTACCAGTGCTTTTTTTTCCAAGATGAGGAGGTCTGACTCCATGAATTCTTGTGAGATACGCAGCTAAATCACCCAGTCCTTTAGCAGTAATGTGGAGGGTAGTATAGCCAGCTGCCCGTAGTCGGCGCTGATATCGACCTTCATAACCCCCTTCTAGAGGTACATACACTCCCAAAGCGCCAAACTTTTCCAGATCGCGGATTAAACCGTTGCCAGTGGTAATTAGTGCCATAGATTTTCGTATTATCCCACTTAGATATCTCTATTATTTACCCTGAACCGATAGATTAAAAGCATTTTTTTGGGGTATTGGGCATTGGGATTAGGGGAGAGGTGACAGGTGATAGGTGATAGGTGATAATCTGTACCCTGTATCCCAATACTTGTCGGATTTTGGGGAAAAGGGGAAGGTTAAAGGGGAAAGAAAAAACCTTTAACCTTTACCCTTTAACCTTTTCCCAAAACCCAATTCCGAGTTAAAAATGCATAAAGTGAGCAGTATTGCCCTGTACCCTATTCCCTGTAACCTGTAACCTATTCCCTACTCCCTTACTTATTCCCCACTCCCTAAAAAGGTTAAAGGGGAAAGAAAAAACCTTTAACCTTTACCCTTTAACCTTTTCCCAAAACCCAATTCCGAGTTAAAAATGCACAAAGTGAGCAGTATTGCCCTGTACCCTATTCCCTGTAACCTGTACCCTATTCCCTGCTCCCTTGCTTCTTCCCCACTCCCTAAAAATAACTCTATAAATTACTGGACAAACATAAATAAATAATTTATATTATTAGATTGTGACCAAAAAGGCAAATTAGGTCAACTTTTTACTGTCATTCTGAGGTAGTGCTAACATCAAAAACTGATGACTGAATCCAAATTGGATAATCTAGCTCAGAGCGATCGTAGACTGGTAAACTAAGAAAGCTTTCAGGTCAACATTAGAGCTTATGAAAGAATAACTAAAGTTAATCCTAAGCTCCAACGTAGATTTACTCCTGTGCCTCCAAAAAAGCAGGCAAAAGCTTAAACAATAGTTTAAGGTGTTTAAGGAAGTAAAAACTGAGCAGCAATGTTGGTTTCATGGCATTACGTCAGTCTCAGTTAACGGATACTGGGCGGTAATAACCGCTTAAGTCCAACTGCAACACGGCAGTAGCCAATCTCTAAGAAGCCGCCATATAAGGCGTGTACAAATCGGGAAACCTGCCGACAGCGCTGCCTCCAGAAAGTGCCAAAGCAATTGCTTGGACGAAAGCATTGCTGCACACAGCTGAAAGCTGTAGCGCCTTGCATTGATTCCAGAAGTTACTCCTTCCAAACGGGAAGAGACTTGTGGCTGTTCTAGCGATCTAGTGAGTGAAGCTAAACAGATTCACCAAGCAGTACGGACACGGTTTGTTGTGTCCGAAAGCATTTGGAACGGTTTATTGAAACCATTCTAAATTTCCCAGGCTAAACCAGCCTAAACTGATGCGTACAAAGCGTGTCCTCTAGAGTCCAATTCCAAGGTCAGCAAGTAGAAGGAGAACCAGTTACTGTGTCTGTAGGTATTCTCGGCACCAAGCTGGGCATGACCCAAATATTTGACGAAGCAGGAGTGTCTATTCCTGTAACTGTCATTCAAGCAGGGCCATGCACCGTTACACAAGTTAAAACCAAAGAAACCGACGGTTACTTTGCCATTCAAGTTGGTTATGGCGAAGTCAAACCCAAGGCACTAAATAGACCACTACTGGGCCATTTGGCTAAATCATCTGCCCCAGCATTGCGTCACTTAAATGAATATCACACCGATAGCTCTAGTGATTATGCTTTAGGTCAACAGATTAAAGCAGATATTTTTAGCGCAGGTCAAATTGTCGATGTCGTCGGCACAAGCATTGGTCGTGGCTTTGCGGGAAACCAAAAGCGCAACAACTTTGCTCGTGGACCCATGTCACACGGTTCCAAAAACCACAGAGCACCTGGTTCAATAGGTGCTGGTACAACACCCGGTCGTGTCTATCCAGGTAAGCGGATGGCAGGTCGTTTAGGTGGAAAACGTATTACAATCCGCAAACTGACCATAGTGCGAGTCGATCCAGAACGCAACTTATTGCTAATTAAAGGAGCCATTCCTGGTAAAGCAGGCGCTCTAGTAAGTGTTGTACCGGCAAAAATAGTGGGATAGTCAAAAGTCATTAGTCAGTAGTCATTAGTCAGTAGTCATTGGCTAAGGACAAAAGACAAATGACTTTTGACAAATGACAAAGGACAAATAACAAAAATGGTTGAAAGCGTAGTTAAAAATTGGCAAGGAGAACAGGTCGGCGAGACGACCTTCGAGTTGCGCACTGCCAAAGAAGAAACAGCGTCTCATATTGTACACCGCGCCTTAGTACGGCAATTGACCAATGCTCGTCAAGGAAATGCCAGCACAAAAACTCGTTCAGAAGTCAGAGGTGGCGGTCGTAAACCTTGGCGGCAAAAAGGTACAGGTCGCGCTCGTGCAGGTTCTATTCGTTCGCCATTGTGGCGTGGTGGTGGTGTGATCTTTGGGCCAAAGCCCAGAGATTTCAACCTGAAGTTGAACCGCAAAGAGCGACGTTTAGCATTGCGGACAGCATTTGTCAGCCGGATTGACGACTTGATCGTAGTAGAAGAATTTAGCACCGAGCTATCTCGCCCGAAGACTAAAGAATTAGTAGCAGCACTTGCCCGTTGGGGAGTAGTACCAGAAAGCAAGGCACTGTTAATTTTGTCTGAAATTGCGGCTACAGATAACGTTTATTTATCAGGCCGCAACATTGAAAATTTAAAACTAATTGCAGCCGACCAGCTAAATGTTTTTGATTTACTGCACGCTGACAAAATAGTAGTTACGGCATCAGCCCTAGAAAAAATTCAGGAGGTCTACAGTGCCTAGCTTTGACCCCCGCGACCTTGCCGACTTAGTACGTCGCCCAATCGTCACCGAGAAAGCGACTATCTTGATGGAGCAAAACAAGTACACCTTTGAAGTAATTCCAAAGGCATCTAAGCCAGAAATCAAGGCTGCGATCGAAGATTTGTTTCAGGTCAAGGTTGTAAAAGTCAACACCACTCTACCACCGCGCAAAAAGCGGCGCGTTGGGAAATTTATTGGTTATAAACCCCAATATAAGCGAGCGATCGTCACCGTCGCACCTGGGGATGAAGACAAGATTAGACAAGTTCTATTCCCAGAAGTCTAGAAATTTTAGATTTTAGATTTTAGATTTTAGATTGAGGAGTTGACTGAATAAGTACCGAAAATGGTGGCAATTAGTTAAACACTCATTAAATTCAAAATCCAAAGTTCAAAATCCAAAATTAAGTAAATCCAAAATCCAAAATCCAAAATAGATTATGGGTACTCGTTCTTATCGCCCTTATACCCCCAGCACTCGCCAAGTTACAATCTCTGACTTTGCGGAAATTACCAGAACCGAGCCAGAAAAATCCTTAACAACCTCGAAGCATCGCGCCAAAGGTCGGAATAATCACGGACGGATTACTAGTCGTCGTCGAGGTGGCGGACACAAACAGCTTTATCGGATTATCGATTTTAAAAGGGATAAACATAATATTCCGGCAAAAGTCGCAGCAATTGAATACGATCCTAACCGTAACGCCAGAATTGCCCTTTTGTATTACCAAGACGGTGAAAAACGGTACATCCTTCACCCCAACGGATTGAAAGTTGGAACAATAATTATTTCTGGGCCGGAAGCTCCCTTTGAAGATGGAAATGCTTTACCACTCTCGAAGATTCCCTTGGGTACTAGTGTTCACAACGTAGAACTGACCCCTGGTAAAGGTGGTCAAATTGTGCGTGCTGCTGGTGCTAGCGCTCAAGTTGTGGCAAAAGAAGGTAATTATGTAACTCTCAAGTTGCCTTCAGGAGAAGTCCGCTTGATTCGACGCGAGTCCTACGCCACCATTGGGCAAGTAGGCAACACCGATGCGAGAAACCTGAGTGCAGGTAAAGCCGGACGAAATCGCTGGAAAGGTCGCCGTCCTAAGGTTAGAGGTAGCGTCATGAACCCAGTGGATCACCCACATGGTGGTGGTGAAGGTAGAGCGCCTATCGGTAGATCGGGGCCTGTTACACCTTGGGGTAAACCCACATTGGGTGCGAAGACACGCAATCGCAAGAAACTTAGCAGCAAGTTGATTGTGCGTCGTCGTCGTAAGTCTTCTAAACGCGGTCGCGGTGGTCGTGAATCATAGAATTTTAGATTTTAGATTTTGGATTTTAGATTGAGGTCTACTCGTGAACATTGAAAATTTGTGAAACCTGATTAGATACCTAATTATCCAAAATCCGAAATTCTAAATCCTAATTCCTAAATCCTAAATCCAAAATTGAACTATGGGTCGTTCTCTAAAAAAAGGTCCTTTTGTTGCGGATCATCTCCTAAAGAAAATTGAAAAGCTCAACGACAACAACAGAAAAGAAGTTATTAAAACTTGGTCACGAGCTTCGACAATTTTGCCTCTAATGGTAGGGCATACCATAGCTGTTCACAACGGACGCCAACACGTTCCCGTTTTTGTAAATGAACAGATGGTAGGACATAAGTTGGGTGAATTTGCCCCGACACGCACCTACAGGGGTCATGGAAAAAGCGACAAAAAAGCAGGTAGGTAGTTATTAGTTATTAGTCATTAGTCATTAGCTAAAGACAAGTGACAAATGACAAATGACAAATGACAAAATTGGAGAAAATTATGGCTACTAATACTACTGAAGTAAAAGCGATCGCTCGTTTTATCCGCATCTCGGCTTACAAAGTGCGTCGGGTACTCGATCAAATCCGCGGGCGATCTTACCGAGAAGCGTTAATCATCCTGGAATTCATGCCCTATCGCGCTACTGAACCCATATTGAAGGTTCTCAGAAGCGCTGCTGCCAATGCCGAACACAATGCTGGGTTAGATCGGACTCAACTTGTAATTACTCAGGCTTATGCCGATCAAGGCCCGCCATTGAAGCGCTTCCAACCAAGAGCGCAAGGTCGAGCTTACCAAATTCGCAAGCCGACGTGTCATATTACCGTAGCTGTTGCAGCTGCTCCAGAAAAATAAGCACGTTTACCCAATAAATTGCGTAAAGTAAGAAATTTTAGAGGAAGCATTTGTGGGACAAAAGATTCATCCAGTTGGTTTTCGCCTGGGTATTACACATGAACATCAATCCCGTTGGTTTGCTGTTCCCGATCGCTATCCAGAACTTCTCCAAGAAGACCACAAACTCCGTCAATACATAGAACAAAAGCTGGGTAGACAGGCTCAAAACAACGCCGGAATTTCCGAAGTGCGGATTGAGCGCAAAGCCGACCAAATCGACTTAGAAGTACGCACAGCTAGACCTGGGGTAGTAGTGGGTCGTGGTGGACAAGGTATCGAATCTTTGCGTACCGGACTCCAAGGATTGTTGGGTAGTAATCGTCAAATTCGGATCAACGTAGTTGAAGTTCAACGAGTTGATGCTGATGCCTACCTAATTGCCGAATACATTGCTCAACAATTGGAACGTCGGGTTTCCTTTCGGCGAGTAGTGCGGCAATCGATTCAACGTGCCCAACGCGCTGGTGTCCAAGGTATTAAAATCCAAGTTAGCGGTCGCCTCAACGGTGCGGAAATTGCCCGGACAGAGTGGACTCGTGAAGGTAGAGTACCTTTACATACCTTACGGGCTGACATTGACTACTCTTATTGCACGGCAAAAACTGTTTACGGCATTTTGGGTATCAAAGTATGGGTGTTTAAAGGAGAAATTATTCCAGGACAGGAAGAAACTCCGTTACCACCAGCAAATCGCGAACGCGAACGCGAACCCCGCGATCGCGAACGAGAACCTCGTCGCCGTCAACAACAACGTCGTCGCCAGCAATTTGAAGACCGCTCAAATGAAGGATAAATCGTCATTAGTCATTAGTCATTAGTAAATGACAGATGACAAATGACAAATGACAAATGACAAATGACAAACCATGTTAAGCCCTAGAAGAACTAAATTCCGCAAACAACAGCGCGGACGGATGGAGGGACTAGCCACCCGTGGTAGCACCCTCAACTTCGGTGATTTTGCACTCCAAGCGCAAGAACCTGCTTGGATTACCTCGCGTCAAATCGAGGCTTCCCGTCGGGCAATGACTCGTTATATTCGTCGGGGTGGACAAATCTGGATTCGGATTTTTCCTGATAAACCTGTAACCATGCGTCCTGCTGAAACCCGAATGGGTTCCGGTAAAGGTAATCCAGAGTTTTGGGTAGCTGTAGTCAAACCAGGACGAATTTTGTTTGAAATCGGTGGAGTTTCTGAAGAAATCGCTCGTGAAGCGATGCGTTTGGCTTCATTTAAACTGCCCATCAAAACTAAGTTTATTGTGCGCTCTCAACCACAGGAGCAGGAGTAGCTTATGCCTCTTCCCAAGATTTCAGAAGCTAGAGAATTAAGCGACGAGAAGCTTTCTGATGAAATTGTCGCGACCAAAAGACAACTATTTCAGTTGCGCTTGCAAAAAGCCACCAGACAATTAGAAAAGCCCCATCAGTTCCGACAATTGCGCCACCGTTTAGCCCAATTGCTGACGCTAGAAACAGAACGCAAACGGGCAGCAAATCAATCGGCTAAAGAAAAAAAGTAGGAGATTATGGCAGTTAAAGAACGAGTTGGCTTGGTAGTGAGCGATAAAATGCAAAAAACTGTGGTAGTCGCCATAGAAAACCGCGCTCCTCACCCCAAGTACGGCAAGATTGTGGTTAACACCCAACGATATAAAGTTCACGACGAAGAAAATCAGTGTAAAGTAGGCGATCGCGTTCGCATTCAGGAAACTAGACCCCTGAGTAAAACCAAGCGCTGGAAAATCACAGAAGTCCTGAACGTCAAGCCTACTTAAACCTCATCGTTGTTAAAAACTAACAACATTACAAGGGAGAATAATTGTGATTCAACCCCAGACTTACCTGAATGTCGCAGATAATAGCGGCGCCCGCAAACTGATGTGCATCCGCATCTTAGGCGGAGGCAACCGTCGTTATGGTTTTATTGGCGATAAAATTATTGCAGTTGTCAAAGATGCTACACCCAATATGGCTGTTAAAAAGTCTGATGTGGTGGAAGCAGTAATTGTTCGGACTCGAAAAGCTGTAAATCGCGATAGCGGCATGAGTATTCGCTTTGATGATAACGCTGCTGTAATCATCAACAAAGACGGTAATCCCAGAGGCACACGGGTTTTTGGCCCAGTTGCACGGGAACTGCGCGATAAAAACTTCACCAAAATTGTTTCTCTGGCTCCGGAGGTGCTTTAATGGCAACCAAACAGGGTACTCCCAAAGTATTCCACAAAATGCACGTCAAAACTGGTGACACCGTACAAGTGATTGCTGGTAAAGACAAAGGAAAAGTTGGTGAAATTATCCAAGCACTTCCCCAACTGAGTAAAGTTATCGTCAAAGGTGTCAACATCAAGACCAAGCACGTCAAACCCCAGCAAGAAGGGGAATCGGGGCGAATTATTACCCAAGAATTCCCGATTCATAGCTCCAACGTAATGCTTTATTCCACCAAGCAAAACGTTGCCAGTCGTGTTGGTTACACCTTTACCTCAGAAGGCAAAAAGGTGAGAAAACTCAAGAAAACTGGCGAAATTTTAGATAAATAGTCATTAGTCATTGGTCATTTAGTCATTAGTTATTAGTAAAAAGACAAATAACAAAAGACAAAAGACAAATAACAAAGGACAATAAAAGTTCCCTGACCAAGCCCAGGGATATCAGGACAAAAAACTATGGCGACAACAAGACTCAAAACCTTATATCAAGAGACAATCGTCCCCAAACTGATTAATCAGTTTCAATATACCAACGTTCATCAAGTACCGAAATTAGTAAAGGTTACGATTAACCGAGGTTTGGGTGAAGCAGCTCAAAATGCGAAGTCGCTGGAAGCATCCATAAACGAAATTTCAACGATCGCTGGTCAAAAACCGGTGGTGACAAGGGCGAAAAAGGCGATCGCTGGCTTTAAGATTCGTCAAGGGATGCCTGTGGGGATCATGGTTACCCTCAGAGCAGAACGGATGTATGCCTTTTTCGACAGACTAGTTAGCCTGTCGCTACCCAGAATTAGAGATTTTCGCGGCGTTAGCCCTAAAAGCTTTGACGGACGCGGTAACTATACTTTGGGTGTGAGAGAACAGCTAATTTTTCCAGAAGTCGAATACGACAGCATCGATCAAGTGCGTGGTCTGGATATTTCCATCATCACCACAGCAACAAATGACGAAGAGGGACGCGCCTTACTTAAAGAATTAGGAATGCCCTTTCGCGATCAATAAGTTCATCTATAGAGGGAACGATGGCGGCTAACGACACAATTGCAGATATGCTGACGCGCATCCGCAATGCCAACCTGGCGCGGCATCAAACTACACAAGTGCCAGCGACAAAATTGACCCGGAGCATTGCCAAAGTGCTACGGGAGGAAGGCTTTATTGCTGAAATCGAAGAAGCAGAAGAAGGAGTAAAACGCAATCTGGTGATTTCTCTGAAATACAAGGGAAAAAACCGTCAGCCTTTGATCACCGCCTTAAAGCGGGTCAGTAAGCCTGGCTTGCGTGTTTATTCAAATCGAAAAGAATTACCAAGGGTACTAGGCGGCATTGGCATTGCCATTATTTCTACATCCAGTGGCATTATGACTGACCGCGAAGCGCGGCGTCAAAACTTGGGTGGCGAAGTACTTTGTTACGTTTGGTAGTCATTGGTCATTAGTCATTGGTCATTTGTCATTAGTGAAAGACAAAGGACAAAGGACAAAGGACAAATAACAAAGGACAAAAAGTCATGTCACGTATTGGTAAACGTCCAATTACTATTCCCGCCAAAGTTCAAGTGGCGATCGATGGTACGAATATTGTGGTGAAAGGCCCGAAAGGAGAGCTTTCTCGCACTCTCAGAGATAACGTCTCACTCTCTCAAGAGGGGGAAATATTACACGTAAATCGTCGGGATGAAACTCGGACATCGAAGCAATTGCACGGCTTGAGCCGTACTTTAGTTGCCAACATGGTCGAGGGAGTTTCCCAAGGTTTTCAGCGCCGTTTGGAAATTCAAGGCGTTGGTTATAGGGCACAAATTCAAGGGCGTAACCTAGTTTTGAATATGGGTTATAGCCATCAGGTGCAAATTGAACCACCAGATGGAATTCAGTTTGCCGTAGAAGGTACCACTAACGTCATTGTTAGTGGCTATGACAAAGAAATCGTCGGTAACACAGCCGCCAAAATTCGTGCTGTTCGTCCACCAGAACCTTACAAAGGTAAAGGCATCCGCTATGCCGGTGAAGTAGTCAGACGGAAAGCTGGTAAGACTGGTAAGGGTGGTAAGAAGTAGAAATGAAACTTACTCGTAGAGAATCAAAAAACCGTCGTCATCGACGCGTTCGTGGCAAAGTTGTTGGCTCCCCAGAACGTCCGCGTTTATCGGTATTTCGTTCTAATGAGCATATTTATGCCCAGGTAATTGATGATACTCAACATCAAACCATCGTGGCCGCATCGACTCTAGAACCAGAGTTGAAATCTAGTTTAGCGTCATGTGCAAACCGCGATGCATCGGTACAAGTTGGTAAGTTGATTGCAGTGCGATCGCTAGAAAAAGGTATCACCAAAGTAGTCTTCGATCGCGGTGGTAACTTATATCATGGTCGTGTCAAAGCGCTCGCTGATGCAGCACGCGAAGCTGGTTTAGATTTCTAAATTAGTCCTTTGTCATTTGTCCTTTGTCCCTTGTATAAGAGCTAATGGCTTCCCTTGTATAAGAGCTAATGACTAATGACTAATCACTAATGACTAATGACAAAAGAGGCATAAATTATGGCAACAGAGCGTAAAAGTAGAACAAAGCGTGCCAAAAAAGAAGAAACCACTTGGCAAGAGCGGGTTATCCAAATCCGCCGCGTGAGTAAAGTGGTCAAAGGTGGTAAAAAACTCAGCTTCCGAGCGATCGTTGTCGTTGGTAACGAACGCGGTCAGGTTGGAGTTGGAGTAGGCAAAGCTTCAGATGTAATAGGTGCCGTTAAAAAAGGCGTAGCCGACGGCAAAAAACACCTCATTGATATCCCAATCACCAAATCAAACTCTATCCCCCATCCTATTGATGGTGTCGGTGGTGGTGCAAAAGTGCTGATGCGTCCAGCCGCACCTGGTACTGGGGTAATTGCTGGTGGTGCTGTGCGAACTGTGTTGGAATTAGCCGGAGTTCGTAACGTCCTAGCCAAGCAACTAGGCTCAAACAATCCGCTCAATAATGCTAGAGCCGCAGTTAATGCCTTATCTACACTGCGTACCCTTGCTGAAGTCGCCGAAGATCGCGGTATTCCTATTCAAAATCTCTACATCTAACTAGTCATTTGTCCATAGTCACTAGTCCTTTGTTCTCAACAAACGACAAACGACACCAGACAAATGACAAACGACAAATGACAAATGACATTTTTAGCTTATGAGACTCCATGATGTTAAGCCGCAAAAAGGCTCAAAGAAACGCAAGCGCCGTGTAGCCAGAGGTATTTCTGCTGGTCAAGGTGCTAGTGCCGGTCTAGGTATGCGGGGTCAAAAATCTCGTTCTGGTAGTGGGACTCGACCAGGTTTTGAAGGTGGTCAACAGCCATTGTACCGCCGCCTACCGAAGCTGAAGGGCTTTCCGATTATTAATCAGAAGATTTACACTACGATTAATGTAGAGAAGCTAGCTTCCCTTCCCGCGAATACGGAAGTAACTTTGACCTCATTGAAAGCCGCAGGTATCCTGACTGCTGTCAAAGGGCCATTGAAAATTTTAGGTAACGGGGAATTGAGCATTCCGCTCAAGGTACAAGCGGCAGCTTTCACAGGTTCAGCTCGTAGCAAAATTGAGGCAGCTGGTGGTAGTTGTGAAGTCTTATGAGTGAGCCGGAACAGCACACTTAAATGCAAGCCAACTCGCTGCCAGTGCTTGGTTCACTATAAAGGTAGCACTCTATGATCAGTCGAGATAAAGCCCCAACGGCTCAAGAAACTTTTATGCAGATGGCACAGGCAGCTGGTCTCAGAGGTAGGCTGCTTGTCACCGTCGGTATTTTAATTTTGGTTCGCCTGGGTATCTTCTTACCCGTACCAGGGATTGATAGACCGAGATTTGCCGAAGCTATATCGGGCAGTAATTCCATATTCGGCTTATTGGATATATTTTCTGGGCGAGGACTTTCGACTTTGGGAGTCTTTGCTTTAGGAATTTTGCCCTTCATTAATGCGTCTATTATCATCCAATTGCTCACCGCGGCGATTCCATCTTTAGAAAATTTACAGAAAAATGAAGGGGAAGCTGGTCGGCGAAAAATATCGCAAATTACTCGCTATGTAACTGTAGGTTGGGCAATTCTTCAAAGTACAGCTTTTTCGGCATTATTCCTTCAGCAATTTGCCTTAAAGCCAGGGCCAATATTTGTTGCTGAAACGGCGATCGCTCTGACTGCTGGTTCAATGTTCGTTATGTGGGCATCAGAACTAATTACAGAACGGGGTATTGGGAACGGGGCATCATTGTTGATTTTTGTCAACATTGTGGCATCATTACCAAAAGCTTTAGGCGATACCATCGACTTGGTGCAAGTAGGCGGTCGGGAAGCAGTCGGTCGGGTGATCGTGCTGATCTTAGTTTTCCTGGCAACAATTGTTGGTATTGTGATTGTGCAGGAAGGAATGCGCCGCATCCCAATTATTTCGGCTCGTCGCCAAGTAGGTCGCCGAGTTTTGGCAGAGCAGCGTAGTTATCTGCCACTGCGACTAAATCAAGGCGGCGTGATGCCAATTATTTTTGCTGCTGCCATCCTCAGTTTGCCACTGCTAATCGCCAATTTTACTAAAAATGCTGATTTGGCGAATATAGTTAACACTTATTTGAGTCCAAGCGGTTCTAGCTCCTGGGTCTATGCCTTGGTCTACATGATTTCCATTGTTTTCTTCAGCTACTTCTATTCTTCGTTGATTCTCAACCCGGTAGATGTAGCCCAGAACTTGAAGAAAATGGGTTCTAGTATTCCTGGAATTCGTCCAGGCAAAGCAACTAGCGAGTATATCGAACGCGTATCCAACCGACTAACTTTTTTGGGTGCGATCTTTTTGGGCTTTGTTGCCATTATCCCCACAGCCGTAGAAAGCGCTTTAAATGTAAAAACTTTCCGGGGAATAGGTGCAACCTCGTTGTTAATTTTAGTTGGTGTGGCAATTGAGACAGCCAAACAAGTCCAAACTTATGTCATCTCTCAGCGCTATGAAGGAATGGTGAAATAATAGTGACGCGATTAATCTTCTTGGGTCCACCTGGAGCGGGTAAAGGAACACAAGCTCAAACTTTGGCTGAACACTTGAATATTCCCCATATTTCTACAGGTGAAATATTAAGACAAGCCATGAAAGAGCAAACTCCTTTAGGAATCAAAGCTCAAAGCTATGTTGATAGTGGCGAGTTGGTACCCGACCAGCTAGTGCAGGACTTGGTACAGGAGCGCCTCGATCGACCAGATGCCAAAAATGGTTGGATTCTGGATGGCTTTCCCCGAAAAGTTACCCAAGCAGCTTTTCTGGAGAAGTTACTGGAAGCAATACATCAAGGTGGCGAAAAGGTAGTCAATTTAGATGCACCAGATGAAATTGTAATTGCACGTTTGCTCGCTAGAGGACGAAAAGATGATACCGAAGAGGTGATTCGTCGTCGTTTAGAAGTGTACCGCGCGGAAACTGCACCTTTAATTAATTATTACGGCGATCGCAAAAAACTCCTAACAGTCAATGGCAACCAGTCCCAAGAAGATGTCACTGGTGAACTACAAAAGGTAATCGCTTCTTGAAAAAGAGGGGCAGGGCATGAGGAAGATGGGGAGATAATACTAACTCGTAACTCTTAACTCAGCACTGGCTCAACGCCCCTCTGACGCTAACAGCACGGGCTAAACGCCGAGCTATCGCTAACAGCACTCCTAACGCCCAATGCCCCATACCAAAAAAAAGATCAATTTTAGCTAAGATATATTAATAAAGTGTTGATATATTTCTTAAAATGTGTTTCTTTGCAGATGAAGCGCTGCAACTGAACACGAAATTGTTGAGTTGAGGAAAAAACAAATTGTCTAAGCAAGATTTGATTGAAATGGAAGGCACGGTTACAGAGTCCTTGCCCAATGCGATGTTTCGCGTTGACTTGGACAATGGCTTTAACGTGCTGGCACACATTTCCGGCAAGATTCGTCGAAATTATATCAAGATTTTGCCCGGCGATCGCGTCAAGGTGGAGTTAACTCCCTACGACTTGACCAAAGGCAGAATTACCTATCGACTACGCAAAAAGTAACTATTATGTAGAGAATTTTACCATAAAACCATTTTTTTGACTGTTTATTAGTCATTTAACTGGATTAATTTCCCTAGAAATGCTATAATTTTATATTTGGAGTCAAAAAATAAAAGGCATGAAAGTTAGAGCCTCAGTCAAGAAAATTTGTGAAAAATGTAACGTGATCAAACGTCGTGGTCGCGTTATGGTGATTTGCGTGAACCCCAAGCACAAACAACGTCAAGGATAACGCTCTTACCAACAGAGCTAGTTGCAGGACGCATATCATCATTAAAACGAAAAGACGCGATTAATCACGTTTTTCCAACCAACAGTAATTGCGACAACAATAGGGAGAGTTCATTGTGGCACGTATTGCCGGAGTAGACCTTCCACGCGATAAGCGCGTCGAGATCGGTCTAACTTACATCTACGGAATTGGATTATCACGCTCTCAAGAAATTATAGCGGCTACTGGTGTGAACCCAGATACTCGCGTTAAGGACTTAAGTGATGCCGATGTAACAGCCCTACGAGGGGAAATAGAAACCAACTATCAAGTTGAAGGCGACTTGCGGCGCTTGGAGTCTTTGAACATCAAGCGCTTAGTTGACATTGGTACCTACAGAGGTCGTCGTCATCGTATGGGCTTACCAGTCAGAGGCCAAAGAACTCGCACCAATGCTAGAACCCGTCGAGGCAGAAGGCAGACAGTGGCTGGGAAGAAGAAGGCTCCAGGGAAATAATTTTGCAACGCTTGTTAATCCGAGCAAGTTTTACCTTAAATCAACTAAACAAGTATGGCGAGACAACCAACTAAAAAAACCGGGAGCAAGAAGCAGAAACGGAATGTACCCAGTGGAATGGCCTACATCCAGTCTACTTTCAACAATAGCATTGTCACCATTACCGATCAAAATGGAGATGTCATCTCCTGGGCTAGCGCTGGTTCTAGCGGTTTTAAGGGAGCAAAAAAGGGAACTCCCTTTGCAGCGCAAACCGCAGCTGAAAGTGCAGCTCGCCGAGCTATCGATCAAGGAATGCGCCAAATTGAGGTAATGGTAAGTGGGCCAGGAGCAGGTAGAGAAACCGCTATCCGAGCGCTCCAAGGAGCAGGACTGGAAATTACACTGATTCGGGATATTACCCCGATTCCTCACAATGGTTGTCGTCCACCCAAGCGCCGTCGAGTTTAAATACCAAAACTTGGGCAGTGAGGACGAAAAGTTACAGCCAGCAATGACCGCTTGAGCGTCTAACGTTCAAACTGTCATTGAGTTAAAGCTTGGGCGACCAGAAGCGTGTCAGATTTTCTCGTCGGGAAAGTTGCTAAACTTCGGGCTACCCAAAATATTATTAATCAATTTTGGATTTTAGGTTTGCGATTTTAGATTGAACCCGATTATAAGGGTGCTGGGCCTCGTGGATTTTAAGTTGATGATTTAAGATTTGTTCCGCCAATAAGAGGTGGAGCATGAACGAAAGAAGCACAATCCAAAATCCAAAGTCCAAAATCGAAAATTGGCAATCAATTCTGGAGGCAATTGATTTGTCTGCTAGCAGCACCTTAGAAAAAGGGAGGCTCATCCGTGGCGCAGTTTCAAATTGAATGTGTAGAGTCGAATACCGAAGAAAGTCGGAACCATTACAGTAAATTTGTATTGGAACCTCTAGAACGCGGTCAAGGAACAACTGTTGGCAACGCACTGCGGCGGGTTTTACTGTCTAATTTAGAAGGTACAGCAGTTACAGCAGTGCGGATTGCAGGCGTTTCACATGAATTCGCCACAGTTCCGGGCGTGCGGGAAGATGTGCTGGAAATCCTCATGAGAATGAAGGAAGTTATCCTGAAAAACTATTCTTCGCAGCCCCAGATTGGTAGATTACTTGTTAGCGGCCCAGCAACAATCACTGCGGCACATTTTGATTTGCCCAGTGAAGTAGAAGTCATCGATCAGACTCAGTATGTAGCCACCATTGCTGAGGGTGGAAAGCTGGAAATGGAATTTCGGATCGAGAAAGGCAAAGGCTATCGCACTGTAGAGCGAGGACGTGAGGAAGCCACATCGTTGGATTTTCTGCAAATCGACTCGATATTTATGCCAGTGCGAAAAGTCAACTACAGTGTTGAAGAATCTCGTGGGGAAGGCTTGATTCCAAAAGACCGACTACTGTTGGAAGTTTGGACAAATGGCAGTGTTTCCCCTCAAGAAGCACTATCTTCGGCTGCTGCGATCTTGGTAGATTTATTCAACCCGTTGAAGGACATCTCCCTAGAACCAACAGACACAGGTTCGGATATTCCAGACGACCCAACTGCCCAGATACCCATCGAAGAGTTGCAACTTTCTGTGCGGGCATATAACTGTCTCAAACGGGCACAAGTTAACTCTGTGGCAGATTTGTTGGATTATACCCAAGAAGACCTCTTAGAAATTAAGAACTTTGGGCAGAAGTCAGCAGAAGAAGTCGTGGAAGCTTTGCAGCGACGCTTGGGCATCACCTTGCCAATGGAAAGAGGCTCGAAACACCCTTAAGAAAAACCGTTCATAATTCATAGTGCATAATTATGCGTCACCGTTGTCGCGTCAAAAAACTCAGTAAACCAGCCGATCAACGTCGTGCTTTACTGCGATCGCTCACCACCGAGTTGATCCGTCATGGTAAGATTACCACCACTTTAATTAGAGCGAAAGTTCTCAGAAGTGAAGTGGAAAAAATGATTACCCTAGCCAAAAATGGCTCCTTGGCAGCACGTCGGGAAGCTTTTGGCTATATCTTCGACAAACAACTAGTTCATGCTCTATTTGAGCAAGCTCCTACTCGATATGGCGATCGCCAGGGCGGTTATACGCGCATCCAGCATACCGTACCGCGTCGAGGCGATAATGCAAAAATGGCAATAATTGAATTGGTTTAAGTCATTTAGTCATTGGTTATTAGTCATTAGTCATTAGTCATTGGTCATTAGTGAATAACAAAGGACAAGTGACATAGACGCCCGGAGGGCGGCTTCCCGAAGGGTAGGACAAATGACGAAGCACAAATGACAAAGGACAAAATCTGTATGTTAGAAAGCCACCAGCCTACACAAACTCATCGAGTAGCCTTGGTAATTCAATACCTGGGCACTCATTTTCATGGCTGGCAAAGGCAAAAACAACACCGGACAGTCCAAGAAGAGATTGAAATTGCGATCGCTACTATTCTTGGCTACCATGTGACACTACATGGGGCTGGGCGAACCGATTCTGGAGTTCACGCTGCTGCTCAAGTAGCCCATTTTGAAGCAACAGGTTTTATTCCGCCTCACAAGTGGGCAACAATCCTCAACAGCTACCTGCCGCCAGATATATTAATCAGGGCTTCAGCTAGTGTCGATAACCGTTGGCACGCTCGCTTTAGTGCAGCCTATCGACGGTATCGCTACACAATATATACTGAAGATCGGCTTAACTTGTTTGTAAGACCCTTCAGTTGGCATTATTATTATGCACCCCTGGATGAATCTTTAATCCAAGCTGCCTTGAAACCTCTTTTAGGAAAGCATCACTTAGCTGCTTTTCACCGTGCAGGCTCAAAGCGATCGCATTCCTGGGTAGAGGTGCAAGCAGCAGAGTGTCGTCGCAGTGGGCCATTTATCCATATTGAAATACAGGCAGATGGATTTTTGTATGGCATGGTACGGCTGTTGGTAGGGATGCTGGTAGAAGTAGGTTCTGGACAACGAACTCTTTCTAGCTTCACGGAACTCTGGAAAGAAGAACGTCGGGAAGAAGTGAAATATGCCGCACCGCCTCAAGGCTTGTGTTTGTTGCGAGTCGGCTATCCCGATTTTCCCTTTCCAAAAGAGATTTGGTACGACACCTTGCCAAAGTTCGTCACTAGTCAAGAGTCATTAGTCATTGGTCAGTAGAGACGCGATTAACCCTTGTCTGTACAAAGGTCATTAGTGAATAACAAAGGACAACTGACAAATGACAAAAGACAAATGACTCTTGACAAATTAAAAATGACAAAGGACAAATGACAAATGACAATAGTTAAAACATACCTTCCTTCTCAAGCAACCCTTGAGCGTGAGTGGTACATAGTAGATGCCACCGATAAACGCCTCGGTCGCCTCGCCAGCGAAATCGCCCAGGTATTGAGAGGCAAAAAGAAACCCGAATATACGCCTCATCTAGATACAGGTGACTTCGTAATCGTTATCAATGCCGAGAAAGTAGCAGTTACAGGCAAAAAGCGCACTCAAAAGCTTTACCGCCGCCATTCTGGTCGCCCTGGTGGGATGAAAACCGAAACTTTCGCTAAACTGCAAGAGCGCATACCAGAGCGGATTTTAGAACAAGCTGTTAAAGGTATGCTACCTAAAAATAGCCTCGGTAAGCAGTTGTTCACCAAGCTGAAAGTTTACGCTGGGCCTACGCATCCTCATGATGCTCAAAAACCTAAAGAACTAAAAATTAGTACAATTCCTGGAGAAGAAAATTAATGGTAGTAGCAGATGCTAATAGCGGTCGCGCCGTATACTGGGGTACTGGCCGTCGTAAGAACGCAGTAGCACGGGTACGCTTGGTTCCAGGCACCGGTCAACTGATTGTGAACGGTAAAGATGGAAATTTGTATTTCCAATTCAACCCCAACTACCTGGGAGTGATTAAAGCACCCCTGGAAACTCTAGGATTAGAAAACGAATATGACATTTTGGTAAAAGCAGAAGGCGGTGGCTTGACCGGACAGGCTGATTCTGTTCGTTTGGGAGTTGCTCGTGCTTTGTGTCAACTTGACCCAGACAACCGCCCACCTTTGAAAACCGAAGGTTACTTGACTCGCGATCCCAGAGCAAAAGAACGGAAGAAATATGGTTTACATAAAGCTCGGAAAGCGCCTCAGTACTCTAAGCGTTAGGGAATTGGGCATTGGTGAAGAAGGTAATAGGTTACAGGGGACAGGCGATCGTTTTCTGTTACCTGTAACCTGTTCCCTTCTCTAACTCCAATTGAAACCTGAAAGTTATAATTGATATAGATTCATCACAAAAGGAACAATGGCTAAAGCTGATATTCACCCCAAGTGGTATCCAGATGCTAAAGTTTACTGCAACGGTCAAGTTGTTATGACCATTGGCTCTACCAAGCCAGAATTGCATGTAGATGTTTGGTCTGGAAATCACCCATTTTACACCGGCACTCAGAAGATTATTGACACTGAGGGTCGAGTAGAGCGCTTCCTCCGTAAGTATGGCATGAGCAGCACTCAAACATCTGGCGACGATCAAAACAAAAAGTAGCGGGTTGGCTCTGCTGTTAACGACGGCCCTGCATCAGCTGGGTCGATTTTCATTTATATGCTCGAGCCAATTTGTTATTTTTTAAGGAGCGATCGCAATCGTCATGGCTGAATCATACTTACTGGACAAACTAAAATCCGTTGAACAAACTTTTAATGAATTAACACGTCGTCTTGGCGACCCCGATACCGCTAGCAATCCTGATGAGTATCAAGAAATTGCTAAGTCTCGTTCTTCTTTGGAAGAGGTAGTTAATACTTATGAAATTTGGAAAACAGCCCAAGAAGACTTGACAGGAGCGCGTCAGGTTTACAAAGAATCTGCAAGTGACCCAGAGTTGCAAGAAATGGCGGCACTGGAAGTAAAAGAACTTGAAGAAAAAATAGAACATTTAGAGTCTCGCTTGAAAGTCTTACTGCTACCACGCGACCCCAATGATGAAAAGAATATCATGTTGGAAATTCGCGCTGGCACAGGTGGTGATGAAGCGAGTATTTGGGCTGGCGATTTGATGCAGATGTACACCCGCTATGCTCAGACTCAAGGTTGGAAAGTTTCTCTAGTGAGCGAATCTCGTGGAGAAATGGGTGGCTGGAAAGAAGTCATTCTCGAAATTAAAGGTAATAACGTTTACAGCCAGCTAAAGTTTGAAGCTGGTGTGCATCGTGTGCAGCGCGTGCCGGCAACTGAATCTGGGGGACGGGTTCATACTTCCACAGCTACCGTAGCGATTATGCCAGAGGTGGATGATGTAGAAATTCACATTGACCCAAAAGATATTGAAATGACTACAGCTCGTTCTGGTGGTGCTGGTGGACAAAACGTCAACAAGGTGGAAACAGCCGTTGACTTGATGCACAAACCGACGGGAATACGCATTTTCTGTACAGAAGAACGCAGCCAGTTGCAAAACAAAGAACGGGCGATGCAAATTCTGCGGGCGAAGTTGTATGAAATCAAGTTAAGCGAACAACAAGAAGCTGTAACTTCGATGCGGCGATCGCAGGTTGGTACTGGATCGCGATCGGAAAAAATTCGCACCTATAATTATAAAGATAACCGCGCTACCGATCATCGGTTAGGTCAGAATTATTCTCTTACCCCTGTTTTAGATGGTGATTTAGAGACGCTTATCCAATCTTGTATATCTCTAGACCAACAGGAACGTCTGGCGGAGTTAGCGACTTCTGCCGCTAACTAATTTTTGGTGTTAAATATTCTGTAAAACCACTTGTTGCACTGTTGCTTTTAACACAGACAGGTGGTTTTCTAATATCGCGTGAAGTATATCTTCTATTTCACTGGGATAATGATAATAAGCAAATTCGTACTTCATAACGTAATTTAGCTTCGCCCATTCCTTCAGGGTTTGACAGGTATAAATTAGCTTTTCCGTTTCTTCTTGCCAACGCGCAAAAATCCGGTAGCTAAAAAAGCTGCTGCATATATTGCCTTTTACATCCCAGTAGGAAATACACACTTGATGCTTCAGAAGGTGGATTTTTTTGATTTGCTTAACATCGTAGCCTTTAACTTTTAAAGCTTCTTTGGTTTCTGCCTCAGAAATGTTCCACTGTTCTGGTTTAATTTTATTGGTGGCTATAAGATTTTTACCTTTGCGGCGATATTGGTTAATTTTGCGTGGCTTGCGAAACATGATGCACCTTCGATATTATTTTTTCGCAGCAAAGTTGAGCTACTAGCACAAGCGCCGTAGCAAACTAAGTTTTTTGGGTTGATTAAAGATAGATGGGTTATTCTACTAGCTTGATGCCTGTAGTTGCCGATTTACAACCAGAGATATAGTTTAGTACTAAAACACAAGGCTGTCAATATAAAAGTAAACTTGTATTATTGAAAGTAAACTTGTACATACAGTTGGCTAGCTATATAAGCAGTGAAGATCGAAAGCAAACAAAAACTGATTGAAATCATTAAACTAGCTCGCGGTTCAATGAGTCAGCGAGCGTTTGGTAAGCTTTTGGGAGTATCTGCTACTGCTGTTCAGATGTGGGAAAAAGGTGTGAAGGTTCCAGATACAGAAAATTTGGCTCGAATCGCATCGAAAGCAGGTTACACAATGGAAGAGTTAATCAGTTGCATTGATGGCAAGCCAATTCCAGAAACCTCAGATTTGAGTCTGATTCTTAGACAAATCCAGCATATGCCTTTAGCTCAAGTGGCTCAGATCGTCCAAGCTGCGGCGGAGAGATTGGCGGCTGTAGCTGAAGCATCCGGGGATGAAGCGAAGGCTAGTTGAATATTAAAATAATTCGTAATTCGTAATTCGTAATTAAGTTTTTTTAACTAGCTCGTGGTTTCTTGCTGTCAAGGTTCAACTCTATGGACAAACCTTTTTTGTATGACCAAGATTTCTATGGCTGGACACAGCAGCAGGCTAAAGCGTTAGAACAGAGGCTAGTTATGGAACTAGACTGGCAACACCTGCAAGAGGAAATTCAAGCTTTGGGGAGACAGGAGTATCGAGAACTCGTGAGCCGTCTGAGTGTATTACTCGGTCATCTCTTGAAGTGGGAGTATCAACCCGAACAACGCTCTCGCAGTTGGTTTTTAACAATTCGAGAACAGCGTCGCGCCATCCACAGACATTTGCGACAGAACCCTAGCTTAAAGTCTCGAATCGAAGAAGCCTTGTTAGATGGCTTTGAAGCGGGAGTCGATTTGGCGCTACGAGAAACTAATTTACCATTACGAACTTTTCCAGAGCATTGCCCATATTTATTTGATGATGCGATCGCAGACAATTTTCTGTGCGATACTCGTCAAGACTGGGAAGGATAATTCCTGCCATTTTTTGCCAAAAGTACTTAAAACATCACCAATCCAAAATGGTAGTTAGTTAATGATGACTAGGAAATTTAGGTGATACTCTGGTCAAACGAAAGCAATATAGTCAAGCCGCACAAAATCATCGCGTTGGCAATTGAAGCGACTCAATCTGGTAGCTGCATAAGCCTGCTGTTCATATAGGAAGTCTTCTACAAAGCTATATGAATTCTCTATTTCTCCTGCTGTCAGTTGCCGGAACTTTGACTCAAATAGGTGTGGTTCAACAATCCGTTCTGGCGCGTCCACCAAAGCTTGATCGTGAGTATCTTGCCAGATATCCTCATCAAACTCAAGACGCTCCATCATCTCGCCGTTCTCCCAATAAGCGTAACCAATGGTAAAACCACAATCATCAACCCAGTAGTAAATTGTTCGGGTGTGTAGCTGTTGGGAAAGAGACTGAGCCTGCGACTCCCAATTCCACGAACTAGGTACAAAGCGCTCAAAATCATTATCAAATGTGTTAGTGGGAACAGGGGTATACTTATCGGTCATAGATGCATCTAAAATTCCAGTCCATAAGTGTCCTCGAAATTGGAACACCAATAGTCCAGGATTTTGAATATTTTGGTTATCAACATCACGTTCCCATCGCACCCCCAAAGATGCCAAAATTTCACCTACTTGGTCAAAAGGGGCATCTACCAGCAATCCTTCAGCAATTGTATCTATGTCCTCCAATCCATAGCGTTCTTCAATGGAAGGGTTTTCTGAAATCATAGTCCGAATTTTAGAGAAGAAGGACGACCTGCTGGAAGAGGATCAAAAAACTTTGGGGAATAACCAGTAAATCTGTTCTTATTTAGAAGGATACCACGCCCCATCTGTAAATTGTTCTTTGTTACAACTCCATTAGTATTTCGTAGACAAGCTACCATTTGGTATACAGAAACTGGAGTAAAGGGAATTCCAGGAGTTTTACCTGCGTACTTTAATACACCTTTGGTGATACCGACATTTGATCTGGTCATGATGTACCTCATGTGATTAAGAAACGGTATAACCAGTGGCAGTTAAGGAATAAATGGTTTTAAAATGATGCAATCTTAAAATATTTAGGGATGCAGCTATGTCGCTACGCAATGAGCCTTTAGATTGGCATTTTGAATCAAACGAACATTATATACCGATTTATCATAAAGGTGATTTAGTAGGTTTTTTCAAACCGGAATATGCCACTGAAGTTATTAAGTTTTTAAATGAAGAAGAAGTTTTAAAGAAAGCGCTGAAAATGGCTTGTACTGATTTAATTAAAAAAATCGGTGGCGATACCAGAAAAGTCAATTATTTAATGGAAAAATATATAAAAACTAGTGAGCGTCCGAAATATGGAACTAGAGCGATCGCAGTTTTACTTCAAGATAGGCAAAAAGAGCTTGATTTGAGTAACCAGGAGTTTACGAAATTCTGCGACACCTTTAAATTATCTCCTACAGAACTGAATAATATTTATGCCGGAGAAGCATTTGATGATAGTTTATTAGCGCCTCTTTCACGTATATTAGGGATGGCAAAAGAGCAATTACTGAAAGTCCGAGATGGTTGTGAATAACAAAGTAACAGATGAACAGCAAATCCAAATATTCAAATGATATAAAGTTTTGAAAACAGACATCATCTTTTATCGGCTGTTTCAATAATTTCCTGATATCTTCTTTGAACTTATTGGTAATCCTCCAGAATTAGCTAGACTTTATCAATTTTCATCAGTTGAAATCAAACAAACAGCCTTCAGAATCGATGGTGTGTTTTTGCCTACACAAGGAAGCGAGAATCCGATTTACTTTGTTGAAGTGCAATTTCAAACTGATGGGGAAATTTATTCACGGCTAATTGCAGAAATATGTTTATATCTTCGTCAAAATCAACCATCAAATGACTGGGGTGCTGTGGTTTTATTCCCAAACAGGAATATAGATACAGGAGATATCAAACATTACCGTGAGTTTTTCACAAGTGGGCGCATCAGGCGCATTTATTTGGATGAATTAGGTGAAGCTACATCGCTTCCAATTGGCATTGCAACTGCTAAATTAGTAATTGCAACCGACGATATCGCAATTGTCCAAGCAAGGGAGTTGATAGACAGAACTAAGTCGGAAATAAACTCACCACCAAAACAGCAGCAATTACTACAATTTATAGAGACTATTTTGGCTTACAAGTTTCCCACAATGAGTAGGGAGGAAATCGAGCAAATGTTTAGCTTAAGCGAGTTAAAGCAAACCAGATTTTATCAGGAAGCCTTTCGGGAAGGTGTTGAACAAGGCATTGAACAAGGTAAGGTTCAAGGGAAACTAAAAGCAGTACCAGCAATGTTGGCAGCAGGGTTGACTGTAGAACAAGTAGCAGAGGCGTTAGATTTGAGTGTCGAAGAAGTTAGACAAGTAACACAAAGCCAGCCTTAAGATAGATGTGGTAAATTTTATCCGTGGCTCAAGCCAAATTTGGTTTGTGGCTTCCAGACTTTCTCACGACAAATTTATAGTTAATTTTTGTTAATATTAGAGGCGGTGTTAGTACTTCGTCCTCAACCACCCACTCCCTACCTGAGAGAAACTTAATGCTGCGACTAGAACATATAAGTAAAATTTATCCCACAGGCGAAGTTCTCAAAGATATCAACTGGGAAGTTAAACCAGGCGATCGCATTGGCTTAGTCGGTGTCAACGGTGCTGGAAAATCTACCCAACTCAAAATCATCTCTGGGGAAATTGAACCCACCGCAGGCGAAATTATCCGTCCTAATAGCTTACATATAGCCTACCTCAACCAAGAGTTTGAAGTAGACCCTACCCGCACCGTTAAAGAAGAATTTTGGACTGTTTTCAAAGAAGCCAACGAAGTACAATTGTCTTTGGCACAGGTGCCACGAGAGATGGAAACGGCTACCCCAGAGCAACTGGATCGACTGATTGACAAGTTGGATCGCTTGCAGCGCAAATTTGAAGCCTTGGATGGCTACAACTTAGATGCACGCATCGGGAAAATCTTACCAGAGATGGGGTTTGGGCTAGAAGATGGCGATCGCCTCGTCAGTGCCTTTAGTGGTGGTTGGCAAATGCGGATGAGTTTAGGTAAAATTCTGCTGCAAAAACCTGACTTGTTGCTGCTGGATGAACCGACTAACCACCTAGATTTAGAAACCATTGAGTGGTTGGAAAATTACCTCAGAGGGCTGGTTACGCCGATGGTAATAGTCTCCCATGACCGGGAGTTCCTTGACCGCCTCTGCACCCAAATTGTGGAAACTGAACGTGGCGTTTCCAGTACTTACCTTGGTAACTACTCGGCATATTTGTCACAAAAAGCCGAAAGTCAATCAGCACAACTGAGTGCTTACGAACGCCAGCAGAAAGAATTAGAGAAACAACAAACTTTTGTTGATAGATTCCGCGCCAGTGCTACCCGCAGTACCCAAGCAAAAAGCCGGGAAAAGCAACTCGAAAAAATTGAGCGCATTGAAGCACCCATTGCTGGGGTAAGAACTCTCCACTTCCGTTTTCCACCTGCACCTCGCAGTGGACGCGAAGTAGTGGAAATTCAAGATTTAACTCATCTTTATGGTGATAAAATCCTGTTTTTGGCAGCAAATCTGCTAATTGAAAGAGGCGATCGCATTGCATTTCTTGGCCCCAACGGTGCTGGAAAATCTACCCTTCTGCGCGTAATTATGGGTATGGAACAACCCACAGAAGGTATTGTTAAATTAGGGGATCACAATGTTATTCCCGGTTACTTTGAGCAAAATCAAGCTGAAGCTTTGGATTTGAAAAAAACTGTCATGGAAACTATCCATGATGAAGTTCCCGACTGGGATAATCAAGAAGTCCGCACGCTTTTGGGACGCTTCTTATTTAGTGGTGACACTGTATTTAAGGCAGTTGGGGCATTAAGTGGAGGAGAAAAAGCTCGTTTGGCGTTGGCAAAAATGCTCTTACGTCCTGCTAACCTACTAATTTTGGATGAGCCGACAAACCACCTAGATATTCCAGCTAAAGAAATGCTCGAAGAGGCGCTCCAAAACTATGATGGTACGGCAATTGTAGTCTCCCACGATCGCTACTTTATTTCTCAAGTAGCAAACAAAATCGTCGAAATTCGTGATGGGGAATTCCGGGTTTACTTAGGAGACTATCATTACTATCTCCAGAAAATTGCCGAAGAAAAGGAACAAGCAAAGTTAGCTGCAATAGAAGCCGAGAAAGCAGCGAAAAAAGCGGCTAAAGCAGCTAAAGCTTCCACGAAAAGGAAATGAAAAACTAAAAAATCGCTTAGTAGTAGCGTTTGAGCGCTATTACTAAGTAATCACTCCTTATGAGAGTTCCAAAACATCACAGGAAAATTACTAAAATTTAAAAAATATTTCTAAAAACCGCAAGTCCTTCGTAAAAGAAGTTAATAAGCAAAAATTCACTTGCGGCGTGGATTAGCAGTGGTATCATTCGGGTATTACAAAAAGTAAAGGGCAATTTTACTATGACCAAAGCACCTGTTGCTCCTGTGGTGCTAGTCATTTTAGACGGATGGGGCTACTGCGACCAAACGCGAGGAAACGCCATTATTGCTGCTAAAACTCCCATTGTGGACAGTTTATGGGCAGCTTACCCGCATACCCTCATCCACACATCAGGAAAAGCCGTAGGGTTGCCAGAAGGTCAAATGGGCAACTCGGAAGTAGGTCATTTGAACATTGGTGCTGGGCGAGTTGTACCGCAAGAACTGGTACGCATCTCAGATGCGGTCGAAGACGGTTCTATTGCCTTAAACCCAGCACTCCTCAAAATTTGCCAGGAAGTTCGCTCTCAAAATGGCAAGCTGCATCTAGTCGGGCTTTGTTCTGAGGGAGGGGTACATTCGCATATTACCCATCTATTCGGACTACTTGACTTAGCCAAAGACCAGCGAATTCCAGAAGTTTGTATTCACGCCATCACCGATGGTCGTGACACCGCCCCAACAGAAGGGGTAAAAGCGATCGCGCTACTGCAAAATTATATAGACCGTTTAGGAATTGGGCGCATAGTCACCCTTAGCGGTCGCTACTACGCGATGGATCGCGATCGCCGCTGGGATCGCGTCAAACGCGCCTACGATGTAATGACCCAAGATAGTGTGGGTGACGATCGCACGGCTGTAGAAATCTTGCAAGCATCTTACGCCGAAGGGATAAAAGATGAATTTATCAACCCCATCCGAATTGCATCCGGCGCAATAAAACCAGGGGATGGGGTGATATTTTTTAACTTCCGCCCCGATCGCTCCAGACAACTGACTCAAGCTCTGGTCAGTCCCACTTTTAACGGTTTTGAAAGACAGCAAATCACACCTCTGTCTTTTGTCACCTTTACACAGTACGATCCAGATTTACCCGTGGCTGTAGCTTTTGAGCCTCAGAATCTCAGTAACATTCTGGGAGAAGTTATAGCCAATCATAGTTTGAATCAGTTCCGCACCGCCGAAACAGAAAAATATGCCCACGTCACCTATTTCTTTAATGGGGGTCTGGAGGAACCTTTTCCCGGAGAAGATCGGGAACTAGTAAGCAGCCCGATGGTAGCAACTTACGATCGCGCCCCAGCGATGTCAGCAACAGCAGTTACAGATGTTGCGATCGCTGCGATTCAAAAGGGTATATATTCTTTAGTTGTGATTAACTATGCCAACCCAGACATGGTAGGGCATACTGGTCAAATCGACGCTACCATTACAGCAATTGAAACAGTCGATCGCTGTTTGGGACGGTTGTTAGAGAGCGTTATCAAAGCTGGTGGTACAACAATTATTACTGCCGATCACGGCAACGCTGAGTATATGCTAGATGAAGGGGGTAATCCCTGGACGGCTCATACCACTAACCCAGTCCCCTTCATCTTGGTGGAAGGAGAGAAAGTTAAAATCCCTGGATATGGTACAAATGTCGAACTGCGAAGCGATGGTAAGCTATGCGACATTGCCCCCACAATTCTAGAGATTTTACAGCTGCCTCAGCCACCAGAAATGACCGGGCGATCGCTGCTGAAAACAGCAGAATACGAGCTACAACGTACTCGCACTCCCGTGCAAGTAGGGCTGTAAAAGATTGCTGAGTAGAGACGCGATTAATCGCGTCTGTACAAAAGTTAGGAGTTTTTAGTAAACTCCTAACTTCTAAATTCTGAATTCTGTTTTTTAAAACTTGTTATAAATGAGATTCCTACCATGACAGTTACTAATATCGTGCAAGGCATTTGGGCATTTTCCGCCGTTGGTTTGATTATCTTAGTTTTGCTGCATAGCCCTAAAGGTGATGGCATTGGAGCCATTGGTGGACAAGCCCAGCTATTTAGCAGCACCAAGAGTGCAGAAAACACCTTAAACCGAATTACTTGGGCATTGACAGTTATTTTTCTCGGTTTAACAGTAGTTTTAAGTGCTGGTTGGCTACCTAAATAAGGATAGGTAAATGGGGAAAAGAACCCAACACCCGATACTTAACACCTTAATAAATTTAATTTCACGACGGTTAATTACAGCTCTTGCCTTGTTTATTGGCACAGGGCTGTTAATCGTTTTTACTAATTTTCAGTCGAGTGATGGATTTACAAGAATACCAAAATCTGTGTATTCCGATTTAATAATTTCTCTCCCTACGTCCCCAAAACCTCATCCCTTACCGCCCACACTCGCGCAGTGGCAAGATAACACTAATAGTGGTGACTACTTTTCGCAAGTCACAATAACCCAAGTTGGTTATTTAGTCTGGTCACAATTTCCCATTCAAGTTTATGTAGAACCACCAAAAGCCATCAGCGAAAAACAAGCTCAAGCATGGGTTAATGGTGTCTTGCAAGGTGTACAGGAGTGGAGTACTTATTTACCTTTAATAATAGTCGAACAGCCAGAAGTTGCTGATATTACAATCGCACGAAAAGCGCCACCTCTACAAATTTCCCCTGGTAGTAATATACCCCGTGCGCGATCGGCCCAAACTACTTACGAGTTATACACCAGTAACAAAATTTTATCCCACCGCTTCACCATCTTGCTAAGTCCTACTCAAACAGGTGAGTATCTCATTGCAGCTACCCGCCACGAATTCGGTCATGCACTGGGAATTTGGGGTCATAGTCCGCTACAAACTGATGCTTTATACTTTTCCCAAGTTCGTAATCCGTCGCCTATTTCTGCCAGAGATGTAAATACTCTAAAACGGGTTTATGAACAGCCAACCAGTTTAGGATGGTCTTTAGTGGATAATTCAAAGATTAATTGATCGATAGGTAAACTACAAACTGGTCACTAAGGTAAAAATGCTACTAATAGTGAAATAATGACAAATTAGTAGGAGAAATCCCATGACTAACTTCAATGTACAGCTACCCGAATCTTTATATAAACAAATTGAAGCTTTAGCAGCAAGAGAAAATATTTCCATTTAACAACTTGCAACTATTGTTTTAACGTGAGTTCGACGGAACTAAAAAATGGCAGGAGGTAGCGCAGGCAAATCTTTTGGGTAAATATCAATTGAAGGTTTTTTAGGCAAATAGGTATAAGCAGCTAAACCAGCCATCAAATTCACCAAAAAATTAAATGGACTACGATGGCGAGAGTGTTCGATTTGACATATATTTTTCAGATGGTCATTGACGGACTCAATCACAGCACGTTTGCGTAATAGAATTTTATCAATCAGTTTTACCAAGCGATTTTTCATTTTCTTTTTAGATTTTGTGATTAATTGCAACCCTCGTTCATATAACTCCTCAAATAATTTTTGAGAGATGTAACCTCTGTCACCAAAGAGTTTACCAATTAAATCTTTAGTCATATCTGGGACTGGTTTTCGGTCATCGATATTTGCTGGAGTTAGTGAAAATGCGAGTAATTCTCCACAATCATTAATAATCAAATGCAGTTTAAATCCAAAGTGCCAGCCCACAGAATTTTTGCCCCATTTCACTAACCCTTTAAATACCTTGTGAGAATGCGCTCGACAGTTGTGACAAACATCTATTGGGGTGGAATCGATAAAACTAATCCCTGTAATTTCTCCTGTTCGTGTATGCAAAAAACAACACAGCAACATTAAACACCAAGGCATGAGTTCCACAAATCTTGTGTAACTGACCAAATTTGGAAACACTCCACGCCAGCTTTGTAGTACGTGCAACGTATAAAATTCCTTAAAAGTCTTATAACCACTGCCATGAAACGCGATTACTATTGTCATCACTTCCGATAAATGCATCCTGGACTGACTGCGACGTTCTCCTTTGGTGGATGGTAACTGTGGTACTTGTTGCCATAAGCTTTGCCACTGATTGCAGAAATCATCCACATCCCAGAAGATTTGCGTGATATCAAGGCGAGATACAATGGCGGACATAGCCGAGACCCTTATTTTTCTTAGATATTTTTAGTCTCGGCATTTTTTTGTGATTTTTTGGCTAATCCTCAATTAATCTTAGCGATCGCTGCCGTGAATAACCTTGTTTTGCAAATCTATACATCGCAAGCTTTTTACCTTTTTATAACCGTCGAACTCACGTTAATTTATTAATTTTTGCCGATAATTGCCCAGAAAAAAAAGATACACAGCACTCATAAGTTAAGTCAGAAGATATCCAGCGACTCCCAAAAGAACAATTAAGCAAAAATTCTACACTATCGCCTGTCAGTAATCCAATTCTCTCGCTGTTCCCCCTGAATCGATTGTACAATTCCAAACCTTTCTTCAATTTTGCGTGGCAGAGTGAATATCCCAAAGATGTAAACGCAAACTTCTTCCGGTTGATTTGTTAAAACACGAACTCTGGCTTCGTTATCTTGTAAACGCTCTATGAAAATAGATGCACAAATTTCAACATCTTCAGGAATTTCATATTCTTCCTTGGAAAAGGTGAATCTCTTCTCCAAACTATTTGCAATTGGGTCAATAACGGTTTGTTCAGGCAACGGATTTGTGAAACAATAGACGTATGTTCGGCAGCACTTTCCATCTTCTAGCTGCTCTAAGTCAGGGATATTTCTCACCTTTATCTGACTTGCGTGATACTTCATTTCGTTAACTTTAGATAGCCTTGTAAAACTGGTAAGAGAATTCTTAGTTAGGTATTTGTATTTTACCCGATCGCACTTATTGCCATCTTAAGATTTACAGTGCGATCGCACTTTATTCCCTTTCCCTACGCTCTGCGACTTAGTGGTAGAGGCCGCTGTGCTAAAACTCCTTTATAAAGTTCTTCCAGCAGACTAATATTTTTACTAAGGGTATAGCGGTCTAATACACGCTGTCTAGCTTTTTGCCCCAATAGGGTTGTTAACTCTGGATGGTCTTGCAACACTGGTAAAAGGGTTCTCAATTGCGATCGCGCTGTTTTGGTACTAATAACTACACCTGCGCCCTTTTCCAATACTTCTCCATCTGCACCCACATCTGTTGCTAAACAAGCCAACCCACATGACATTCCTTCTAACAGAGATAAGGACAAACCCTCTACCAGTGAAGGCAAAACAAATACATCTGCGCCCCGCAAAATTTCGATGCGTCGATCTTCATCAGCGACAAATCCTAACCAGATAATGCCGTATTCTGAACCATAAAACGGCTCTAAGGAAGACTTTAAAGGACCATCCCCAACAATTAGCAATTTAGTCCCAGGCGCCATTGCCGACTGTTTCCAAGCGCGGAGGAGAGCTTCGACATTTTTCTCTGGTGCTATGCGACCCTGATAGACAAACAAGCGATCGGCTTTAAATTCTGTTTTAATTTGAGAAAATCCTGGAGAATACTTGGCGGTATCAACACCGTTGGGAATCACGGCAATATTTTCTTCTCTTACGCCCATCCCTGCCAATAATTCTCTCTGAATTTGGGAAAATACAATCACGCGATCGTAGTTAACTAAAAAAGGCGCGTAGAGCTGATAAGCCAAAAGTTGTGTTCCTGATACCAGCTTTGCCCCCTTGCCAGCAAATGGCGTGTGAAAAGTGGCAACTAGCGGCAACCTCAGTTCCTCACAGATTTCCGGTAGAAAAAAGTCTAAAGGAGATAAGGTTAAGGAAGCATGGACTACATCTGGTTTGATTTCCCGCAGTGAATCGGTTAAAACTTTGGTGGCTTTAAAAGTGGGAATTGTGTAAACCTGGGACTTATAAATGAAAGGTAGGGAAACCTCTCGAAGATTTGGCCAATTATCAGGTTCAGACTCTTCCTGGGCGAAGTGAAGAAAGCTAACTTGATGTCCCCTATCTAGCAAGGCATTTGTAATTTCTCGACTGTAGGTGACATTGCCGCAAAAGGGTGATTTTTTTCCAATCCAGGCTATACGCATTCTTTATTTAGCTGTAAGAAAAGCGGGTTAAATCTATTACTTGGTGTCCTTTGTGATTTTTATTTTATCTAGCTATACTTGCTGGTTTTTTATTTATTAAAAATTCCCACAAGTTTCTACTAGTTTAAAAGCTTATTGTCAGCTAATTAAACCAGTGGATTTATGGCTTTATTTATTTTAGTTATAAGTTGTTAATTTTTGATATTTAAGCAACTTATTCTGACTTATGTCAGATTCATATCCGGCAAGTATGTGATAAATTTTCACTGGCAACAGTTTACCATGAACACAAAAGCTTTAAGTAAATTATTAATTACATCAAGGTAATGAATAATAACTCTTGTTAGCTGATAACTACTTGTGTGAGTTATACCAAGTTAATATACCTCCTGAAAAGACGATCGCAGCTAATCCCAAAAAAACTACCTGTAATCCCAGAAAGGTTTCTGCGACACCAGCTAATGCTAAAGGTAAGGAGAGGGCAATATTAATTACATTGTTCTGCAAGCCAAAAACTTTACCACGCATTTCTGGAGGTGTTTCTGTTTGGATTGCGGTTTGCATGGGAATTCCGACTAGTGCCCCAAAGATGCCCACTAGCGCTACCAGTAACAATACAAGCCACAATTGAGTTGTAAATACTGACAGACCAATCAGGGATGCGGCCATACCCATACAACCGCACAGACTTAGCTGAGTATAGGAGAAACGTTGACCAAATTGACCAAGAATTGTTGCTCCACCAGCGATGCCAACACCGCCAGCTGCTAGTAAAAAGCCGAACTGGGAGGCTTTCATATTGGGAATTATTTCTGCCATCCGAACAGCTAGAACAGTTAATGCTGCAAAGACAGAAAACAAGATAATCAGTTGAAGCAAAGCATTGCGGACGCGATGATTTGCTTTGAGATAGGCAAAACCGTCTCGCAAGTCAGAGAATACGTGAGGGAATTCTGTATCGAGGTGGTGTTTTTCCTTAGTTGCCAGGAGGAACAAAATTATTCCAGCGATCGCATAACTGCCACCTACTAAAAGTTCTTTGCCCAAATTACCACTACCACCAATTTGCAGCCAAAGTCCATCAGCGATCGCGAGTAATGGTTCTCCAACAGCAAACCCAACAATCACCGATGCCATCATCGTTGTGGTGTAAAGCGAATTAGCCGAGAGTAAATGCTGTTCTTCTACAATCAAGGGAATTGCCGCCTGTTCTGCCGGAGCAAAAAACTGCGTCAAAGTCGAAACTAAAAAAGTTACACCCAAGATAATTACAAAACCCACTGGCAGCAATCCTATGGGTTTCCAATCATGAGTTAACCACAACATGAAGGGAATTGACAAAACCAGAATGCCGCGCCAAATATTTGTTGCTACCAGCACAGCCTTTTTCGACCAGCGATCGACAAACACCCCAGCAACGGAACCAAACAATACGGCTGGAATAGTAAAAGCCATCATCAAGACTGATACCCAACCACTAATACTCTGATTGCTTCCTTGAAACTGAGTATTAATCAAGGCAATCATCAGTACCAAATAAACTTTATCTGCTAGTTGAGAGAAAACTTGACCGCCCCAAAGAGCCAAGAAATTAGGATTTTTTAATACAGGTAAAAATCCTAGCTGTTTTATATTCCCTGTAATAGCTTCTCCACCTGAACCCGACCCATCTAATTTCGGTAATTCTTTCTCTGGGATAGTAGCTACTGACATCTGCCCATTACGAAGACCATTGCTATCTACCTCAGCAGTGGTTAATTTGTCCTCAGATTGTGTTTCTGATTGGCTTGTAACATCAGTTTTTGGGATCTCTGTTGTCCAACTTTGATCGTTTTTAGAAACGTCTTTTGGGGACATTTCTTGGCCATTTATTTGACTAGGTGTACACTTGGGAACAGCACTCAAGTGATTCCTGACTGTAGGATCTGATACTTTATTCTGTTTTTTGGCGAGGCTAGGTGACAAAGGCAGGACTTTTTTATCCAAATCAGACGGTTGCATCATGGTTGGCAGCAAAATAAGAGTCGATCAAGGTAGCAGAGCGAATAGGGCGACCTAATTGATACTGAGCATACTGGCGCAAAATCTGCTCAACAGATAACCAGTTACAATCTCTAGCACCATCAATTTGCATTATCTCTGGTTGTGACAGATGTTGAAGCAAAGCTAGTTCCATAGCACCCAAACGACTAGAAATCACAGGTATTTCTTGCCGGTGCACAACAACTGTTTGGGCATTGGGCATTGGGAATGGGGCATTGGGCATAGGGTATTGGTTATTAATCTTCCCCTGCTCCCCTGCTCCCCCGCTCCTCTGCCCCTCTGCCCTCATTTCCCTTTCCCCTTCTTTTCGTAAACGTTCTCTAGCTTCTAAAGAAACCGTTCCACCCGCAGGGATGCTAAATCCTACCTGCCAGTTGGGGTCTGTGAAGTCCGGCTTCAGGGAACGTTGAGATAGGCAGCAGATTTGCACTTGTGGCGTCAGTCCTGCTAAGGCTAAAAGGTGAAATACACCATGAGCCAGATGAGCCAAAACACCAAATGAATTTGCACTAGACACCGCCTCTAAGCGATGGAGATGTTCATTGAACAAATCATAAAGTTCTTCTTGGGGTTGTTCGCTCAAAGCTTCACACAGAACTATTTCTGCTAAATATTGACTGGCAGCCAGTTTTCCCAAATCTTGAGCTAAACCAGGATAAGTTTTTAACGTCTGTGCTTGAGTAATTTTATCAAGCGATCGCCCTTTAGCAATTAATAGTTCATTCACAACAAACATTCCACTCCTACCGCCCAGGCTGGAGTTGTGCTTACGTGACCCTGGAGCCACAGCTCGAATTAGACCGAATTCTCGTGTCAAAATCGTCACTATTTTATCCGATTCTCCTAGCGCCTGGGTTTTAAGATTAATACCAGTTGCTTTATAGGTTCTACTCATTACTCATTACTCATTAGTCATTAGTCACTAGTCATTAGTAGTTATTTAGTCATTAGTCATTGGTCAACGGTCATTAGATTAGGACAAATGACAAAAGACAAATGACAAAGGACAAATGACTATTCACCTTTTCCCAAGTTATCGCGCTGACGGATCAAATCCATACCGCGAGATGTGCCTAATCTAGTAGCACCTGCTACGATTAAGTCTAGGGCTTGATTGATAGTGTGAATACCACCTGAAGCCTTAATTCCCACTTTTTCTTTTGCTAATTCCTGCAAAAGTCGTACATCTGCCACTGTGGCACCACCATTCCAACCTGTACTAGTTTTTAAGAATGCTGCTCCCGCCTCCATAGCTATTTCAGCAGCTATTTTTTTCTCTGCATCTGTCAACAGGTTAGTTTCCAAAATTACTTTGACTGTTTGTCCAGTCTCTTCACAAATTTCGGCAATCTCCCGATGGACTTTTTCAGTCTTGCCAGCTTTCAACCAGCCCAAGTTCATGACTACATCCAACTCAGTAGCCCCACTATCAACAGCTTCTTGAGCTTCGTACAGTTTCACGGCTGAAGTCGTTGCACCAGAAGGAAAGCCTATTACTGTACAAACTTTCGGGTTTTTACCGTGGAGGAGTTCTACTGCTTGCTTGACATTAGCAGGGAACAGACAAACCGCCGCAAAGTTGAATCTATATGCTTCTTCACACCATTGCTCAACCTGCTCTGGAGTAGCCGTTGGCATTAACAGGGAGTGATCGATAAATGGCGCAATATCAATGTCTGGATAGTCTGCTGCCATCGTGTCTTCTGCCAGTGATTGATTATTAAACTTTATAAAAAATTAAAACATTTCTTATATATATATTAAACCACATTTATTACGAGTTTATCCTGAAAACAAGTTGCTGAATTGTCTTTCATATTGGCTTTACAGATATCCCAGGATTACTACAAGTGTTTAAGTTAACGCTAAGTAGTAGTAATACTAGGAAGATCGAGAGTGTTTTTTATACTATTTGCTAAAAAGTTAATAATACTTTGAGCCAATGCCTGCGATGCCAAATATGGAACACCATTACCAATAGTTTTAAACATATTAGTAAGTGACATATTTTCTGGAAGTACAAAATTGGCAGGCAAAGATTGGATAGCTAAAGCTTCTGCTACAGAAATCCGCCGGACTTTGTAAGGATGTAAATGTACCTCATTATTTCCATAGCAAGCTGTCGGAGAGTAACGCCATCTATGCAGACGTTTGAAAGACTTTTTAGAATCATCTCCTTCATCAATAGCAGCAAATTTTGTGATCCCTGCCCTTGGTTGAAAACAATTTTCCGTATTGAGATGTTTCAGAACATTATTTTTTCTAAACCAGTATTCAACTGTTAATTCTTCGGGGATGTCATCAGGGCAAGGTATTAGAGAATTTTCTTGGAATGGTTCACACTGACGCCAAGGGTAAGCAAAGACTTTTTCGGGAGGATATAAAATATGATTTTTCCAAGGAAAATATCCCTCATGTAGTAACTTTTCACTACCGATTTCGATCCCTATGTCCTGAAGAAAATTATTTTTGAAGCCAATTAGGATAATTCTTTCTCTATCCTGGGGTACGCCATATTCGATAGCATTAATTAATCGCTCTGTTAATATATAGCCTGCTTCGTGTAATTGTTGCTTGAGCGATTCAAAAAATAAACGATGTTTTGTTGTCTTCCATAAACCCTTAACGTTCTCAAATAAAAAGAAGTCGGGAATGTTTTGGCAAATTAATTCAATATATGAAGCAGAAAGCTTACCATTGTCTCCCAAACTTCCTCTATTTTTCCCACCAATAGAAAAATCAGGACAAGGAGGCCCACCGATGAAACCAATTATATTATGAGATTTGCGGCAGTCTTTGACTAATTCTTGAAGTTGTTGTGCTTCTTTTCTAACAATAAGTTTTGTTACATCTGCTGCTTCACCGTGATGATATCCATATTCAGGCGATCGCATTTTCATAACTTCTCGTGAATAGCGATAGGCGGCAATAAATGGGGCGAAGATTTCATTGACATAAACAATATTAAAACCGCTGGTTTCAAAACCTAAATCGAGGAAACCTGAGCCAGCAAAAAAAGAGAAAATACAAGGGCGATCGTTCATTGAATTACTAGTACGATCAAAAATCTTATTAATATTCAGATTCTCGGAAAATGGTTTATGTACGTAACTTATACTAACTACCCCAAATTGGATTTAAGGGTTGGCAAAAACTAATATACTTAGGATTTCTACGTAAGTACCAATCAAAAAATAACAATTGAAAAACTGCTTAAATAGTCAAAAAAATTTACAGTTTCTCTAAGTATTACATCTTAAAGTTTACTCAATCTTTAAGGAAAATACCTGACAGAAAAAGAGTCTGGAGTCACAATTAAATATAGGGTTTCCAAGCCCAAATGATATTTCAGACAAATATTTGTCATTCAATAAAAAGCCGGGGTACTTCGGACTAAATTTTATGCGAATTTTAATTTACTCCTACAACTACTATCCAGAACCGATTGGTATTGCCCCACTAATGACTGAATTAGCAGAGGGACTAGTGAAACGTGGGCATGAAGTGCGTGTAGTCACCGCTATGCCCAATTACCCTGAGCGGCAAATTTACCAGGAATATCGGGGTAAATGGTATGTCAACGAATACAAAAATGGCGTTCAAATTCAACGCAGTTACGTTTGGATTCGTCCACAACCCAACCTATTAGATAGGGTGTTATTAGATGCTAGTTTCGTCGTCACTAGCTTTGTACCCGCCCTCATCGGTTGGCGCCCAGATGTGATTCTCTCAACATCGCCATCCTTGCCAAGCTGTGTACCAGTTGCTCTTTTAGGATGGTTACGTGCTTGTCCTGTAATTTTAAATCTACAAGATATCTTACCAGAAGCAGCAGTTCATGTCGGTCTATTAAAAAATAAATTACTTATCCGGTTGTTTACATTATTGGAAAAATTTGCTTACCGCACTGCCACTAAAATTAGCGTCATTGCCGATGGGTTTGTGGAAAATTTGCGATCTAAAGGCGTAGAAGCTGACAAAATTGTACAAATTCCCAACTGGGTTGATGTAAATTTTATCCGCCCTTTGCCTAAAGAGGATAACCCTTTCCGTACAGCACATAATCTAAACGGCAAATTTGTAGTACTGTATTCAGGTAATATTGCCCTAACCCAAGGCTTAGAAAGCGTTGTCAAAGCTGCTTCTGTCTTGCGCCATATCCCAGATATTGTCTTTGTCATCGTTGGAGAGGCAAAAGGTCTACAGCGATTGCAACAGGAATGTCTAGACTGCGGCGCAGATAATGTGATGTTACTGCCATTTCAACCCCGCAAAGATTTACCACAGATGTTAGCAGCTGCGGATATTGGTTTAGTGGTACAAAAGAAAAATGTTGTATCCTTCAACATGCCGTCAAAAATTCAAGTGTTACTTGCTAGTGGAGGGGCCTTAGTTGCTTCTGTACCTGATAATGGTACGGCAGCAAGAGCCATTAGGCAAAGTGGCGGCGGAGTTATCGTTCCTCCAGAAGATCCCCAAGCTTTAGCGATGGCAATATTAGATTTGTACCAAAACCCCGAAAAAGTCAAAACTCTAGGTTATAAAAGTCGCCAATATGCCGTTGAGCAATATGCTTTTGAGCAAGCTTTAAATCAGTATGAGTCCTTGTGTTACTCATTGACAGCAGAACGTAGAGCAATTCAATCTACAGGCATAGTTACAAAACAAGAAGTTTAATCTTTGCTGCAAAGTTATGTTACATCTGTAGAAATTACAATTATACACTCGTGTCTAAGTATTATGAGTTTATAAAGGTAGCTAATTTTACTCTTAAAAATATAATAATAGACAAGCAGGTTGTCAGGTGGATTGTTGAACTAAAAATCTCGTGGCTCACTTCATTCAATAGACCTCTTGCAAAAGTCCCTAACACCCCACCCCCAACACCTTCCCAAAGCATAGGAAAGAGGAGCGTTTACTTTCCTCAAATGCGCGGTGGGGTTCTTTATTTTTGATTTATGCAAGAAGTATAGCCGTAGTCACATAGGTTAGGACAGTGTTGAACGCTCAAAGCCTTGACAAAACTGGGTTTTTACTCAGCACGGGCTAAACGTCCCGCTGACGCTAACAGCACTCAGCACTTTGCTATATAATCCGGGAGTTACTGTGATAAAGTATGTATTTATACTTATTTATATGTGTGTATAATAAATCGTACTTTTGCTAGACCAGTAATTAGTATGCTGTGTTGGATCGTAATTTTTAGCAGACAGTATAAAACGTAGATGTGTAGTTACCTGCAAATTACTAGCTTTAGATTACATATTATGCTGTTTGATGAATCTGCAATTATTTTCCCTATCAATTCCTGCTGCAAAGCTATTGGTTGATCGATCGCTGCACAATAACCATCAGCTTTTGGGCTATTGCGGATATCGAAATCTAAACAGCCAATTATCAAACTAATCCCATAGACACCTGTTTTTTTGTTAGTATTCAAAAAAACCTATTGGCATATTTGTCAGATCAATTGTTCGTTGTTTGTAAGTAAATGTCAACAATTGTTTCACAAGGAAGAAAGTACCTGAGGTTTAATGACTGATTATTTCCAAGGAAATTTACCATTGCAATCTGTCCCACTGACTAAGAGTGCGGTAATAAGCCACGGCCAAACCGAAGAGGCGAGCGAAAAATTAGCTGCAACGATCGCTGTTGCGGCATCAGACCGCAAAGCAGGTGAGATTTTATTGCTCAAAGTAGCAGAGGTATCTTACCTGGCGGATTACTTTGTGATGATGACTGGCTATTCTAAGGTACAGGTAAGGGCGATCGCTCAAGCAATTGAAGGAAAAGTCGAAACTGAGTTGCAACGCCGTCCCTTAAGAACAGAAGGAAAAGTCGAGGGCAATTGGGTACTACAAGATTACGGTGATGTGATCGTTCATATCATGATGCCCAAGGAACGAGAGTTTTATAATTTAGAAGCGTTCTGGATTCATGCAGAACGTATTTCCCTTCCAGAATCTGATGAAGGTGAGGGTAAGCCAACATGATTAGGTCTTCGGTTTCTAATTGCCCAGTTCCTACAGACCAACAACCACTCAATGAATACGAAGAGTTAAAAACTTCCTGGCTGTTTCGTGATACCACTTTACATTGGCGCGAGTATATCACAAAACTTGTTTGGATTTGGGGTTTATCTTGGGTCTTCGCAGGGCCGATAGCTGCGGCAAGTTTTCCTCCTCACAAGTATATTGCACATTTTATCCTTTGTGGTGCAGCAGGAGCCAGTGTCGGGTTAGTGCTGATACTGGTAAGGTTATACTTAGGCTGGTTCTACGTGTGCGATCGCCTTTGTAGTCCCACAGTATTTTATGAAGAATCCGGCTGGTACGACGGTCAAACTTGGACTAAACCACAGGAAGTCCTTAACCGCGATCGCTTAATTGTCTCATACGAAATCAAACCGATTCTGCGGCGGTTACAATTTACCTTCGCTGGGTTGGCGGGAATGTACGTTATTGGTACTATAGGTTGGCATTTGTTTTAAAACGTCATTAGTCATTAGTCATTAGTCATTAGTCATTAGTAAATAAACAAAGGACAAAGGACAAAGGATTAATAACCAATGACTAATTAATTAAAAAAGGTGATAAATATAAACCCATGACAATGGGAAAACGAACTCAAGCCACAGCATTGGAAGTCCGGTTGCTGCGGGAAGGTATTATTGAATCCAGGCATATAGTCCAAGCTGTTGTCTGCGACGAACGAGGACGGGTTCTAACCGTTGCCGGAAATTCTGAAACTGCTGCATTTATCCGTTCAGCCCTCAAACCATTTCAGGCACTTGCTGTCACCACCACAGGTACACTAGAACGCTATCAACTCAGCGATCGCGATTTAGCAATTATCACAAGTTCCCATAAAGGAAGAATCGATCAAGTCCGACAGGTATTTAACATCCTTTGGCGGGCCGATCTTGACCCAACTGTACTCCAGTGTCCAATTCCTGAAGATAAGCACAGTCCTCTGGAATACAATTGCTCTGGAAAACATGCCGGAATGTTAGCCGTTTGTCAGCAACGCCATTGGCCTTTGAATAACTACTTGGATCGCAAACACCCAATACAGCAGTTAATTTTGGGCAAGGTAGCAGAGTTGCTGCGAATGCCAGCAGCAGAATTTATCAGCGCTCATGACGACTGTGGCGCACCAACATATCTAATGCAACTCGGTCACATGGCATCTTTATATGCACTGCTAGCCTCCAGTACCAACTTGGATATGGAGCGCATTGTCCGTGCTATGACTCATCACCCCGCAATGGTAGCAGGAGATGGAGAATTTGATACGGAACTGATGCGCTTAACTCCCGGAGAACTAGTCAGCAAAAGTGGTGCCGAAGGAGTGCAGTGCATTGGTAGACTCGGTGAAGGCTTGGGATTGGCAATCAAAGTCATGGATGGGGCGAAACGAGCAAAATATGCTGTTGCTATTCACTTACTCCAGCAAATGGGGTGGATTAGTCCCAGCGGCGCCGAAAGCCTCTCAGAAAAGTTTGTCACCTTGGGAAAATACAAGCGTTTAGAAGTAATTGGAGAATTATCATTTTTATAGTTGCCAAACTCTTGACTATTAGGTTATACTATAAAAGTTAAGAGCAACGCGGGATAGAGCAGCCTGGTAGCTCGTCGGGCTCATAACCCGAAGGTCAGTGGTTCAAATCCACTTCCCGCCACCACATAGAACATAAAACAAAACCCTACAATCAGTAAAGATTGGAGGGTTTTGTTTTATTTTGATCTATTCTGGAAGAAATAGCCATCCAAAAAGCGCGGAGAATCATGGTTGTGAAGTTGCAGCGACCAATTTTAGTGGGAGGATTGGGACTTTCCTTTTCCCTGTGGATGTTGGACAGTTGGCACGATTCTATAGTGCAGGTGGGTGAGTTCGGTTTGTTGAGTGCCTTAGCTGTCGGTGGTGGTTTGTGGTTATTCCAGCAAAAGCGCCCCAAAGACAGTTTAGAGCAGCTAGATGGTATGGTAGTGGATCGGGCAACTGTGGAAAGTGCGATCGCTAAAACTGAAACTGTAATTAACCAACTAGCACAAGAAACAGAAAACCATCCAGCCTTAGAGACACTCAGAGAACAAGTTGCTCAATTGTTGCTGGAATTAGACAGAGAAAAAATTAAAGTAGCTGTGACTGGCGGTAAATCCGTGGGTAAAAGCACTTTAATTGAAGTGCTACAAATAGAGACACAAAATTTCGTATCTCTACAAGAGACAGCACCTTTATTTAGAGAAGTGGGCGAAAATTCAGATGCGGCTATTTTGGCAGAAGTAGCAAAATCTGATTTTGTGCTATTTCTGACAAACGGTGATTTGACAGACTCAGAATTTCAAACTTTACAGCAGCTAAAGGCAGCAAATCAGCCTAATATGTTGGTTTTCAACAAACAAGACCAGTATTTAACTGATGAAAGCGCTAACATCTTTAGTCAATTGAAACAGCGGATGCAAGGAAATGTAGTTGCAACTGCGGCCTCTCCCGTTGCCATCAAAGTCCGAAAGCATGAGGCTGATGGTTCTGTGCAAGAGTGGATGGAGCAACCAGCAGCAGATATCCAGCAATTAACGCAACAGTTAGATGAAGTTTTGGCACAGCAAGGACAACGGCTAGTTTGGCTAACAACCATGAGGAAAGCTGGGTTGTTGAAAGCTGAGGCAAAAAACTGGTTGAATGGAACCAGACGCGATCGCGCCACCCCAATTATTGAACAATATCAGTGGATAGCTGCTGCTGCTGCCTTTGCTAACCCAGTCCCAGCCTTTGATATTCTGGCAACTGCGGCAATTAATGCTCAAATGGTAATGGATTTGGGTAATATCTATCAGCAAAAATTTTCCCTAGAACAGGCACAAACCGTAGCTGGAACAATGGGAAGTTTAATGCTGAAATTGGGTTTAGTTGAACTTTCTACAAAGGCGATTAGTACTGTTCTGAAAAGTAATGCCGTTACCTTTGTTGCTGGTGGCGTAGTGCAAGGAGTAAGTGCAGCTTATCTGACTAGAGTCGCAGGGTTAAGTCTAGTTGAGTATTTCCAACAGCAGGAAATAGCGATAGATTCTGGAACTGGTTTGAATCTGGAGAATTTGCGGCAAACCTTGCAAAAGGTATTTCAGCAAAATCAGCAGATTGGTTTTTTGCAGGGGTTTGTTAAGCAAGGTGTGAAACGTTTGTTGCCAGAAGTGCAGCCGATTGAAGTAATTAGTGTTCAGAAGGCAATGGGATAATCTTATACACAGGATCGCTAAATTTTAGATTTTGAATTTTGGATTTTGGATTTAATGATTCAAAATCCAAATTTTTTTCAAATCCTAATTTTAATAGAGGATAAAAATACATAAACATCTTTGTTTTAATAAATCAGTCTAAAATCTCAAAACCAAAATTGGCTGACACTTGTGTGCTGCTGTTATACCAATTTAAATAGTGTTTAGGGCAGATAGGGCATCGAGAATGAAGGAATACCCCGTAATGGACATAATCACGGACGGTGTTAACTCAGCCAAGAGTTGATCAACTTTGGCTTGCAGTTGATCAAGTGTCTGAAAACAAGCCCATTTAAGATCCACTTTGAGGTGTGCCCATAACCGCTCAATTGGATTGAGTTCTGGACAGTAAGGAGGTTGAAATAACAAAACGACATTCTCAGGCACAATCAAATTTTTACTTGTATGAAAGCGCCCTTGATCAACTTGAAGAATATTGAGACTACCTGGATAAGCTTGAGAAAAATCATTCAAGAACTGTTGATAACACTGGGTATCAACGTGAGAAAATTGCAAAAAGAAGGATTCTCCGGTTGCTGGTTCCACTGCGCCATAAAGCCAAAAGGCTTTAAATAACCACTGCCATCGCCCTATCGGTTTGACTCCACAAGCCGTAATCAAGCGTCCAAGCATTGTGTGCAGTCCAAAACGACTCTCGTCTTCAACAAAATAGCGAATTGGGCGTTCTTGTTGGCGAATTTGTCGATCATACTGGCTCAACAACTCCAGGTTGTCTGCAAGTTTTTTTTAAACGACTCTCGCTGTTGAGGCTTCTGCTTATTGTGTTGCGGACGTGGAACTTTTAGCTTAGCCTGGAGCCGATTATGGGTCATCTGATATACCGTGTGATATTCTGCTTCCACTCCCAAAGTCTGTGCCAACCATTGCTGCACTGCTCCGTAGCTTTCAAACCCATGATGCGGCTCCTCTAATCGCTTTGCCAACGCCGTTTCTGCCCATTGCGGAATTATCCTGACTCCTCCTGGCGATCGCTTGAGTTCCAGCATCTCATCAACTCCGCCTTGACGGTATTTCAATAACCAAGTTTGCACCGTATTGCGATGTTTCCCGATGGCTTTAGCCATCGCACTGATTGTCGGTGCATTCTCCTGTTTAAGCCAGTACAGCACTTGCAAGCGTTCTTTTGTTGTTGCTGTTTCTGCTTGACGCAACCTTTCTACCAATTCATTCAAACTTTCCTTGACTTCAATTGAGGTTACACCAACCATCGGTAGAGGTATCTAAACGACGATTCTCAGTTTACCTCATCTGCCCTGTATCCAATTTAAATTGGTATCAGTTTACCTCATCTGCCCTGTATCCAATTTAAATTGGTATTAGTAAACCTAAAATTTACCCAAGCCTAAAATAGGCTTGGGTGTATTTAAGAATATCGTGATTGCTAGTTCTCAAAAAATTGTGAATAAGGATAATTAGCTAAACAGCACCACTGTTTCTATTAAACAGAATAGCTATAGTTTTGAAAATTAGCTTTAAATCGTACACTAAACTCCAATTTTTTTGATACTGCAAATCCAGACGAATTACATCTTCAAAACTACGGACTGTAGAACGTCCATTTACTTGCCATTCGCCAGTCATACCGGGTTTTACATCTAAACGTTGCCACTCTGGTACTTCATAGCGTTCCACTTCATCGGGTGTAGGTGGTCGAGTACCGACTAAACTCATCTCTCCTTTGAGGACGTTCCAAAATTGGGGTAATTCATCAAGACTAGTTCGCCGTAAAAAACGCCCTACCTTAGTAATTCTGGGGTCATTTTCATTCTTGAAAAAAGCACCTTGTACTTGGTTTTTAACTAGGGATTTCTTCGCTTCTGCATCCACACACATAGAGCGGAATTTCCAAATCTTAAACCGCTTACCCATCCAGCCACAGCGGGTTTGACAAAAGAAAATCGGCCCGGGATCGTTAATTTGAATTGCGATCGCAATTGGAATAAACAAAATTCCTGTAATTAATAAACCAATCACTGACCCGACAATATCTAAAAACCGTTTCATCCAAGATGCCATAGAAGGGTGAGTAGTGGGTAACTGCTCTACTTTACGGGAAGTTGTCTTCCGATTATCTAGTACGTCATCTTGTTCTATTAACGGCCTATCCTCCACAAGTTCTAAAGGAAAAACCTGATCCAACCCTGTGAGTTTTAGAACTGCCATGACTTGAGGTGTTACATTTCGCAGTGTTAATGTAATACCTTGAGTTTGAGCGTATTTAAAATTACTTACCAGGGCACCTAAACCACTACTATCGATAAAAGTAGTTTGGTGAAAATCAATAATGATTTGCTTAGGATGTGAATTAGGCTGGATTAAGCCTTGGCAGGTTTGCTTAAAGCCTAAAGCCTCCAGCACGCTCAACCGCGTCGGCACCTGCACTATAGCCATGTCGTTTAGGGAATTAACTGGAAAATCGACCTCTGTCGGTTGGCTAGTCATGAAGCTCTGCACTTTCGTTGCCATGTATAATGTAATATGCCAAACATTACTTTGTCCTACAAAATTACTTAACCTAATATCGGAATTAGTGGTAATTAGGACTAACTGCTATTTACCGGGGCTGAGATTGGAGATCGCTAGCGACGATTCACAATAGAACAAGAAGCCAAAAAACATCCTTGCTGTTGTGCCGACGCAGCGCGATCGCGTTGCTCTCATCAAATGATTGCTAAAAATACGGTTACACCTACCGCACGCCTGATTGAGGTCTTTTCTGCCATTCAAGGGGAAGGACTGAATGTAGGGACACGTCAGATATTTATTCGTTTTGCTTTGTGTGATTTGCGCTGTCACTTTTGTGATAGTGCCCACACTTGGAGTGCACCTACAACTTGTCGGATAGAGCGATCGCCTGGATTGCGCGACTTTGAAATTCACTCTAACCCTGTCCCATTACCCATATTACTCGAATGGGTGGAACAGCAAAATCTACCTTGTCTACACGATAGCATTAGCTTAACTGGCGGCGAACCACTTCTTCATGCCTCATTTTTAACGCAGTTTCTACCCCAAGTGCGAGCCATAACTGGTCTACCTATATACTTAGAAACCGGCGGACATCGCCCAGAACAACTAGCAATGATTCTCCCCTACTTAGACTCTGTAGGTATGGATTTCAAATTGCCCAGTGTTAGCGGCGAAAGTCATTGGCAAGAACATAGTAAATTTCTCCAGTTATGTCATGACTCATATTTAAATGTTTTTGTCAAGATAATTGTGTCTCAAGACACAGATCCCGCCGAGTTGGAACGTTCAGCTTCGTTGGTGGCAGAGGTCAGTCCAGATATCTCAGTATTTTTACAACCTGTTACGCCTTTGGCAGTATCAGAACAATTTTCTCCAGTACCTGTACTTGCGCCTTCTGGCGATCGAGTTTTGATGTGGCAAGCTTTGATGAAAGGGTTTCTTAAGCACGTGCGCGTGATCCCCCAGACACATAAAATGCTGAACCAGTTGTAAAATTTTAGTTTGATAAAGATGTAGTCAAGAAAAAAGTAAGATTTTATGAAATGGTAATTGGGCTGTTGCCTCTTATGAATTAGGAAGGCAGCAGCCCAATTACTAGCAGCAGGGCTGATTTATGCCATTTCAAATAGAAGTTGCTATAGTGCGCCCTCATCTGGAGCTTTGGATTTAGCTTTTGCCTTATTGGCACTGCGTTTGAGGGCAGAGAGCCTTGCTTCGTATCTCGACCGTTGGCGCTTACTAGGAGTATTATCAATCAGGGTTTTCAAGGCGCTACCGAGACTCTTGTAGGCATTGGGGAGGCTATAACCAAAACGAGTTGCTAAAGCGATCGCTTTCTCATCAGCATTGAGCAATTCTCTTAGTTGCTTTTCCCCATTATTCTTTTGGTACAGTCGCCAGCCTGACACGCCACAAAGCGACAAAGCTAACACCAGCAGCAATCCATCTTGTACCCACAATTCCCCGACAGCACCACCTAAACCGATAGCTAGTGCTGCCATTTCCCAACCATCTTTAGGAATTGTGTCATTTTGAACGCGAGCAACCTCATGCCAGAACAGCAGATTACGCTGATCCATTGCGAGGGCATCCCATTTCACCAAATCAATTTGAATTTCTACCTGGTCTTTACCAATTTCTTCGCAGCGAACCAGGGGTGGATTGACCTCAGTTGTGCCTTCAACCGTGACCCAGCTTTGCAGTTCTGGTGGTAGTAAGGCTTTCAACCGCCGGAGTTCGCTCATTTCCGCTTTGGCAGAGGAGGTTGCATAGGATGTCATAAATATCCAGCCCCAGAAAATTTCAGTATATAGTGAGGGTATCACTTTGGAGTATAGCTATTTAAGTAACGATCCGTCTCACTCACTAGGAAAACTTCCTCGCTTTTTTCGGGCTTCCATTGCTTTTTCTAGTAAATCTAACAATCCTGGGGCTTCTTCTTGGATACTGAGTAATAGTCTTTCCCCAAGTTCTATATTCCCCGGATCGAGGCCTGTTGCCATCACTTCTGTCAAGCGAGGTATTGCTATGCCATCCACAATCTGAATTAATCCACTCAGACAACGGTGAAATTGTTTTTCTGTAAGAATCGAGTCCTCTAAAGGAAACTCAATAATGGCACGAATTTCACCATCGGATGGGTCATACTCCCATTGCAACATTTTGGTTTCCCAAGAAATGGCCAGCATTGTTTGGAGGATAGCTGCCTTGTGAGGATGGTCTTGGATACCTCCCAGAACTTGAGGGGCAAATACCCGAAAAAATTTTCCTTCTTCATCCAGTTGGACAACTATTAGGAAATCTTCTAGATTATCAGCCTCCACACCTGTTATAATTCGGTCTTCTTCATCATCAAAACGGTAGTCCCAACCAAGGTTGTCTAAATAGTTGGCAATCTGTTTGAGGTTAGCTCCCATAAAAGCCTCATAAGGAACGTGGAGCAGTTGTTACCAGACCTAGTTTAACCTGCTAGGGGTAGCTGTTTGGGTTGGTGTGGATACTTCCGATCGCATAGAAGTATGCAATGAAGGTATTGGGGATGGGTTATGGGGTATGGGGCATTGAAGATAAGAAAAATAGACGTTCAGTCGGCCCTATGAAGAATGATATTTTTTGAATGACTCTTGCTGATTCTTAAAGAGACAATCATTACTGTTTTTCAAATGTTAGTCAGTCAAGGATATAGTCCTAACTCTCTTAAATTTTAATTTTTTATAATTTGAATGAATGTCTTGCTAGAGCAAGCATAGTGGCAGGATTTGTAAGCAAATAGAAAATTGAAACTTATGAAATATCGAAAAAATGGAACTGCGACACCTGCGCTACTTTATTGCTGTAGCTGAAGAACTGCACTTCAGTAGAGCCGCCGAGCGACTGCACATCGCTCAACCACCCTTAAGCCAGCAAATTCAGCAATTAGAGGCGCAATTGGGGGTAGAACTGTTTCACCGTAAAACCAAACGACAGGTGCAACTAACAGAAGCAGGACAAGTTTTTTTGCAAGAAGCTTATCAACTTTTAGCTCAACTCCAAAAAGGAATTGAGCTAACCCAAAAAACGGGAAGAGGTGAAAAGGGACAATTACGAATTGGGTTTACCAGTTTGGCAACTTATGATTTGCTTCCTGTGATTTTGCGGCGATTCCAAGAACAGTTTCCAGAAGTAGAGTTGGTATTGCAAGAATTAACCACAACTCAGCAAGAACAAGCACTACAGAATCGGCACATCCATGTAGGTTTTGCCCATCCACCCTTAGAAGACAACACACTCAATCAAGAGTGCATTCAGCAAGAAGCTTTAATTGTGGCTATGTTAAAAACTCATCCCTTAGCTGAACAAGAAAAGATTTCAGTGCGATCGCTAGTAAACGAAAACTTTATCATGTTCCCTCGCCATTTGGGGCCCGGACTTTACGATCAAATCGTAAGTCTATGTCAGCAAGGAGACTTCAGCCCAAAAGTGACTCAAGAAGCGATTCAGATGCAGACGATTATCGGATTGGTTTCAGCAGGAATGGGGATTGCGATCGCACCGTCTTCATTGCAAAATCTTCAGAGAACTGGTGTAGTTTATCGTACTCTGGAGGAGAAAACACCACTAGTAGAAACGGCCATAGTGTGGCAGGAAGAAGATATGACACCTGTACTAAAGGAATTTCTACAAGTTGTCAGGAGTATCTGTTAAGAAATGACGGCCCTATTTTGATGGAGATATTATGCAAACACAAGTTAGCTTGATTTTTGCCATTCTACTTATTTGTTTAAAACGGGTTTTGCTAGGTTATCAAAACAGTAATTGAGAAAAAAGGGTGGTTAATCACTCATGATATTCATACTCTTCAGACGGAAACCTTGTTATATACTTTGTACATGAGCGATCACTTTTCGTTAGATTTAGGGTTAAGTAGCATCATAGTGATTTTATCTAAGTTGGTGAGAGAGAGGGTAATCGCATTTACGGTGCTGAAAATGGACGGCTATAACTGAAACCTTGTTTTTTACTCTTAATTTACAATTTGAGAATTATTAATATAAAATTAGTAGCTTCACATCCTTTAAAATGTCCTCTAGATGCTTTTCTTGTTCTTTATCTATTAAAGAATTATCAACTATTTCTAACAATTTTTTCTTTTCAAAGTTAATGACTCCTTTATTTACTTTTATAAATTCGTTTTGCTTAGACAATACAATAATAGTTATTATTAATACACGGAGATAATCTAGTATTTCTATTAAAAACTCTTTAGAATTATAATGGCTATCTAATTTTTTTACCTCTTTTTCCAACTCAATATCATCGCCATGAGCAAACGTACTCCTTATACTGTAAGCTACTTTTAGCTTCTTTTTTACATCAATGGCAGAATAATTTAATAAGCTGAGTATCTTTGCTCCACGTATGCAAAAACGGAATGCTATTTCCTGATTTTCAGCTAAAATTAGAGATTCTAAACCAATTACTGCTTTTGTAATTTTTTCTTCTAAAAAAGTATTGCTAAGTAAAGCTTCACAATAATGCCTATAAGCAATACCTAAATGAATCATTTCTTTATTTTCTGTTCCTAAATTATAAAAAATTGTGGGTATTATATTTGCTAGTTTTTTAAAAAAAATAATAAAATTATCTTTGTCGTTTTCTGTCACTTCAAGTGTATTAACATTAGTAAAATTAAGATATTTTAAATTTCCAAATCTTCCAATTATTTTTCTTTTCCATACAATTGATTCTGAATCTAGATCGTAAGAGATATATTTAACACTACAGACTCTAAATAAACGTAAAATCGCAATAGTTTTTTCAACTTCAAATTGTATTTCATATCCTTGATCTAGATATGATTCTACATTAGCTATAGCTGAAGTTGTCTGATAGTATGTTCTATCTATCGAAGTTTGAACGTAAGGATAAATAATATATTCCTTCTCGAAATCTTTAGGTTCAACTTGCCTAAAAATAATTTTTAATTTATCAATATTCAATTCAATTGGTGCAGTCTGTAATTTAATTCCTGACAGGTCAATATTTGCAGTACACTTGAAGGTTTCATTATTAACATCTTTTAAAAAAATATCTATAATTGAATTTATTTTTGCCTCATTGATATTAGGTAGATTCAAAAAAGAATGAGCAAGATAATCTATAAAATTATCTAATAACATAATTTCTATATTCATCTCATCATTTATTTTATATTCTAAAACTGATTGATAATTTCTAGTATTTTTAATCTTGTTAATAACTTCTTGAGAAAGACTATAATTTTTTTTAGTAATATACTCAGTCTGTGATTGCCAGTTTGGATTATCAGCATTGTGTTGAAAGTTAACTATCTTGTCACGACAATAGATACTTTCGCTTACATTAATGGAAGAAGACTTAATACTATATTCAATTTCATCTTTCACTATAAAAGCTAATTGCTTTAGTAATTATTTAATATTTTTCATATATTTAAAAAAATGTATTATGCACTATTTGTTAGGTTTATACATTAGCTGAGAAAACATTTAAAAGTCCAATTAATAAAGTATAGCAATTAAATTAATGGGTGCTTTGTATAAGTAAAGCGATCGCACCTTACCCCAATTCCTCAACATCAGCACTTTCCCCTTCAAACTCAACAGGCTCAAACTCCACCTTGTTGTATAAATCTTGTAGAGAAATCTCAAATGGTACGGTTACAAGTGCGATCGCTTCATCTTCTTCATCATATTCACGAAGCGTCCATTGTTTTTTCCCAGTTTTAGAAAATTGATCTACATGAATCCGAGTTTGGTCAATTAATAGATATTCTTGAAAGGTAGAAATAGTCCGGTAAGCCTGAAATTTATCTTCGCGATCGTAGCCTTTGGTAGATTTTGACAAAACCTCAACAATAATCTGTGGGTTTATAATTATATCCTTTCGGTTGTTAAAAAACTCTGGTTCACCCGCCAGAATCATCACATCTGGATAGGTATAGGTACGCTTTTGGAGTATCCACAGACGAACATCACCCATGAAAACGCGGTAATTCTGCTTTTTAAAAGCAAAATTCAACTCAGTACTTAAGTTAAGTGCTATTTGATTATGATTTACTGTTCCACCCGCCATAGGAATTATTTGTCCATTAATGTATTCACTTTTGTAGTCAGCAGCTTCTTCTAGCTCTAAATATTCCTCTGGGGTATAGTATCGCTGTTTTGTTATTTGCATAATTTTATCGGGTAACAATGTTTAAAAATACGGCTCGTCTAGGCACTAAAGATATTTTATCCATGTTGACCGAACTGGTTAACAGGTTAGATAGAGGTTTTATGTGCTTTCTACAAGGTGAGCGTAGGCGCAGCCGACTGTAGGCATCGCTATCTCAATTTACAAAGTCTTTTAACTTCTTTTCCTATTGATAACCAGCAGCTTGTAAGAGAAACAACTTGGCATAACGTCCTCCTAGCTGTAATAATTCTTCGTGAGTTCCCTGTTCTATAACTTCGCCGTTTTCTATAACTAGAATTTTGTCAGCCATTCGTACCGTCGAGAAGCGATGGGAAATCAAAAGTACCATCTGATTTTGAGTTATCGCGCGAAAATGATTGAAAATTTCAAACTCAGCTTGGGCATCTATTGCTGATGTTGGTTCATCTAACACCAAGATATCTGCTTGCGATCGCATAAAAGCACGAGACAAAGCAATCTTCTGCCACTGTCCCCCAGAAAGTTCTTGTCCTCCCTTAAACCAACGACCAAGTTGAGTCTGAAAGCTTTGAGGTAATTGGTCAATAAAAGATTGGGCCATGCCTTTTTGGGCAGCAGTTTTCCACTGTGTTTTATTTTCGAGATGTTCTACATCGCCTACGCCAATATTCTCTCCCACAGTGAACTGGTAGCGGACAAAGTTCTGAAAAATCACACCAACGCGACGCCGCAACACATCCACATCCCATTCCTGCAAATCCAAGCCATCTAAAAAAATTCGCCCGGAGTCTGGTGTGTAGAGTCGGGTAAGTAATTTGATTAAGGTAGTCTTACCGGAACCGTTTTCACCCACAATTGCCAGTTTTTCTCTGGGTTTTAAGTGCAGCGAAATGTTTCTCAATGCTGGCTTGGAACTTCCCGGATAAGTAAATGAGACATTCTCAAAACGGATACCATCTTGGGAATTTAAACCAATGGTTGCCTTACCCCAAGATTTTGGTACTTCTTCTTCTAAAAAATCGTAGAGATTTGATAGATATAGGTTGTCTTCATACATCCCTCCAATAGAAGTGAGGGCATTGGAGAAAGTAGACTGTCCTTGGCGAAACACGGTGAGATACATTGTCATATCTCCCAAAGAAATCTTACCTAGCACTGTTTCCAGCACAATCCAAGCATAAGCTAAGTAAAAAGCACCAGTACTCACTAAACTCAAGAGATATCCCCAAAGTCCTCGTCGCAGAGTTAAATCGCGGTCTTCGCCATATAGTTGATCGAATAGGCTGCGATAACGTCCTAGCAGCATCTCTCCCAACTGGTAGAGTTTAACTTCTGTGACAAAATCTTCTCTTGCTAGCAGATTTTCTAAGTAGTTTTGTTGACGGGTTTCTGGCGCACGCCAACTAAACAAGCGAAAGGCTTCTCCAGCAAATTTTGTTTCGGCAATAAATACAGGCATAGCTGCCAAAACCAGTACCACCACTGCCCAAACTGAGAAATTGACCAGCAAAATCCCGTAGGTGATTAAGGATAGGGCATTTTGCACCAACCCAAAGGTGCGGTTTACTAGGGAAAGGGGACGAACCGATGCTTCTCGTCGGGCATTGGTCAATTTGTCATAAAATTCTGAGTCTTCAAATTGCCTAAGATCGAGTGTCAGCGCCTTTTCTAAGATGAGTACATTTACTCGCTGACCCATTAGCGCCCGCAATAACGACTGACAAATAGTGATTCCTCGCTGACTGCCTGCTAGTAAAATTACAGCGATCGCTTCTAATCCTACATAAAATAGCGAGGGGTAAATATTGACAAAACCATCGCTTTGTGTATTAGCTTGAGATGCAAATACCACTGCATCAACAATTAACTTACTAATGTAAGATATCGCCGCCGGTAAAAGACCAGCAACTATTGTTAAACTAGCCAGAAAAATAGTAAGCGATCGGCTAGTAGTCCATACCAAGCTTACAGCTCGTCCACTGTAGCGGAAAACCGTCAGTGATTGGCGCAGGATATTTCTTTTTTTTTAATCTTCATCTTTCTTGCCGCGAGATACCCCAGCTTGGGCGGATCTTCCTAACTCTATTAAATCTTTATTAATTTTACATTTTTCTAAGAATGTTCGCTGAAAACCCCGAAGTTAAAACCTAAAAACTAGTTTTGTAGGGTGTGTTATGCCGTGGGCTAACGCACTAGGGTGTTAACTTTGTACCATTTTAGGTGTTCAAAATTCATGCAATATATATATGCCAGTAGTTCTAATCAAGCGGACTACGAACAGCTTTACCCAGAAAGAAGGTAGCTGTAATGCTTGATATATTAGGATTTAGAAAAAAATTATATGGAAAACTGACTTTTACACAAAGGCTTTCAAATAGCTGTTATACATATAGCTCCAGAGGGTGCAATTGTACAGGTCAAAGTAGGGCGATCGCCTATCGTCGTAGGCTGGGTTGACAACAGGAAACCCAGCATCACTTTTCTCTGGCAGTATTAACCAGAAGCCAGATTGCACTATAAGCTGCAACCGTGGATGCAATCGCGAGGCTAAAATGAGAGGGCGATCGCTTCCTTTCACCAGCCCTCAGACGAGGAGATTCTCAAATGCCATTAGCTGAACTCATGTCACAAATCCAAGAACTTCCAAAAATTGACAAGCTTCGGCTAATGCAGTTCCTTGCCACAGAACTGGTCAAGGAAGAAGATGCAAACTTTTTTGTTGCGAACCGGGAGTATCCAGTCTGGTCGCCGTACAATTGTTCTGAGGCTGCCAATGTCTTGATGAATCTTCTGGCGACAAAGCAGCAAGAGAAGAATGGTTGACACTCAAAAATTTCCCTACAAAATTATTGATAGTAGCCTTGGCATAGTTGATCGAGTGCCATACATACCTTTGAGGCTCAGTCTTAATGGTCAATCTCTGAACACTGAAGGTTTATTGGATACAGGTGCAAGCGTTAATGTTTTGCCCTATGAGTTGGGTTTACAACTGGGCTTAATTTGGGAGGATGAAACTCTCTCAGTTCTATTGACAGGGAACTTGGCTCGATTTGAAGCTCGTGCAGTCGTTGTTGATGCTCAAGTCAGTTCATTCCCCACCATTAATCTTGCATTTGCTTGGACACATACACCCAATGTGCCTTTAATCTTGGGGCAAGCTCATTTCTTCTTTGAGTTTGATGTTTGTTTCTTCCGCGCGCGTTCTGAATTTGAAGTTCGTCCCAAAGAGGTTGGATAAAATGAAGATAGGAGCGTCAGTTGGCAGCGATTGCTGAGGTACGGTCTAACAATCTCGTTGCACACCGACTGTACAGAGTCTCTGATTTTCGGTGCATTAGGACTAATATCCATAACGCACCCTACCAGATTCAAGCCAATGTGCATGAGGTTTTCCGACTTGTGTGTACACAGTAAGTCTTTAGACCGGAGAGTGTCAGCTCCACAATCTCCTACCTACTTTCCCATTTAATCTTTGATGAGTATCTTCCAACAAAGCTGGAATATCTAATTTTGCTGGACAGCGAGGCAAACAGTCACCACATTCTGTACAACGGTTGCCTTTCATTCCAGGGAACCAGTGACCGGCATTTTCAAACATTCCGTAACGATATTGGCCATAGTCTTTCATGTCGTATGCCACAGCGAGATTACGTAACCGTAACACCTCTGGAATATTAATATTTTCTGGACAAGGTAAACAAGCATAACACTGGCTACAATTATCAGTTTCCAAAGTAAGTTTTTGGTGATTTTCTAACTGCTGGAAAGTGGAAATTTCTGCTGATGTTAACTCTCCATCATGGTCAGCAATTTGCAAAGGTTCTCTTAATTCACCTGGGTTAGCTGGCCCTATACTCAAAGTAGTAATACGGCGATCTGAAAGTAAAAATCGATAACTTAGTTCTAAGGGTGAATACGGGTAACACAGGTCTTTTAAGGTTTGAGGTGGCGTGTAGAGACGTCCTCCCTTATCAGCAGGGGAAATAATGAAAATGCCCATATCCTTTTCGGCAGCTAGTTGAATCGCTAGTGCGTGCCGTTGAAAAAAATAGTAATAATGCAGATTGACAAATTCAAATAAATCTGTATTTATTGCAGCCTGAATTACCTCTAATGACCCGTGGGTGGAAAAACCGACGTGTCGCACTCGACCATCAGCAATAGCTTCCTCTACTGCTTGCATACAGCCATTTTTGGCTTGCACCCATTCCAAATGTTGCCACGTATTCAAACCATGAACACCTAAGCAATCTAAATAATCTAGTTGTAATCGTTCTAGGGATTCGTCGATGCACCGACGCATGGTGTCAGCATCTGCTGTGGCTGAGATTTTGGTAGTGACATAAAGCCTAGTTCGGGGTACTGACAACCCAGCTTTTAGCGCTCTACCAAGATACTCCTCGCTTTTGCCATAACCTCGGGCAGTTTCTAGATGATTAATTCCTAGCGCTAAGGCTTGTTCGATGGTCTGGTGAGCATTTTCAAAATCAGCCAAGTAGCGCATTGTTCCCAAGGAAAAAACCGAGAGGCGCAGATTCGTTTTTCCAAAGCGTCGGTATTGCATTTTTAACAAAGAGTTAAGAGTTAGGAGTTATAAGTTAGGAGTTGAAGGAAATAAATCATAACTCTTAACTCCTAACTTTTTTTGCTTACAAGTTAGGAGTTGAAGCAAAATAACTCATAACTCCTAACTACTAACTCATAACTCATAACTCATAACTTTAATTTAGCTGTCGTCATTACCAAAGCGCTTGATCAAATCTTCAGGACGGAGATTAGAAATAAATTCACGGAAGGCTTGCTGTTCGGCTTCATCTGCATCGCGATCGACAGGGATAGAAGCATCGGCAATGACTTCTTCCATTACCCAAATGGGAGTATTTGTACGGAGGGCAATAGCGATCGCATCGCTAGGACGCGCGTCAATTTCTTTTTTGACTTCGCCTTGCTGGACAATTAAAGCTGCATAAAATGTATCCTTTTGCAGGGAATGAATAATCACCTTTTCTAGAGTCATATTCCAAGTCTCTAGAATATTCACAATCAGGTCGTGAGTTAAGGGTCTGGGAGGCTTCTGATTCTCCAGCGCGCCCATAATTGCCCTAGCCTGTTCCTGACCAATGTAAATTGGCAAAGCCCGCCGATCTGAAGAATCTTTCAAAAGGACGATCGGGCTGCGGGTTATGGCATCTAATGCTATGCCAGCGACTTTCATTTCAATCATTGCCTAAGCCTCTACAATGCTTTGAGAGTCTTGGATGCCGTGTAATAAATAGCACCCATTTTTAGGCGGTTTGGTGACAGTAATAAACATAAGCATTCGTTCTCTATAATTGCTTCTATTAAACTCCGAACTTGTGGTGAAAACCAGAGTAAGTCAAATTGGTCTTCTTAGACAATAACCTTCTTACCCAAGTATGCCCTGTGAAGGATGCTAATGTGTTAATATTCCTATGCGAAAAAACTATGCGAAAAAAAGTCAGAAAATATACTTGGATGTTCGAGATTTCTGTGACAATTACCAATTGATTTCCGGCCAAATTAGGCAATAAATAGAGTTAGTTTGACAAAAAAGCCGTGTTTACAGGATTAATCCAGGCATTAGGAACGATGGAACCCTTAGGGGGCGATTCTTGGCAAATTACTTGTGTAAGCCATTCGGGTGAAGTAATTATGCAAGATTTGGCTTATGGTGACAGTGTTGCTGTAGATGGTGTTTGCCTGACAGTGGAACAAGTTTTAAAAGACGGGTTTATTGCCACGGCTTCACCGGAAACTCTACGCCGGACAACCTTGGGAGGTGAGCAAACCCAACGGAGATATGTCAATTTAGAAGCGTCGCTCAAGGTAGGCAGCAAAGTTGGCGGTCATTTTGTGATGGGTCATGTAGACGGCATCGGTCGATTGCTAGTGGCAGAACAAACGGCTAGTTCTTGGGAAATGACCTTTATTGCTTCCGCTGCGATCGCACGGTACATTGTCCCCAAAGGTAGCATTGCCGTCAATGGCATCAGTCTCACAGTCGCCGCTTATGAGCCAGAACTCTCCCAATTCAAAGTAGCGGTAATTCCCCTGACATACAGCGAGACAAATCTTCGCTACTTGGTTTCTGGCAGTTTGGTAAATCTAGAAGGGGATATTCTCGGCAAATACGTCGAAAAATTCCTTTATTCTGGCAACCCCCACACCAGAGCTAATGATGACAATAGTATAGATGGCATTACACCCGCATTCCTCGCAGAACACGGGTATTTGTAAGTAACTAAAGGAGTTTGGAGTTTGGAGTTTTAAATTCATAACTCTTCACTCCTCACTCCTAACTTTCTTCTAACTGCCTGGTTCTTGACTAACCTGAGCAGTTTGCAAACCCCGCACTAACTGACTGAGGGCACTTTGTAATTCCACGCCTGGGTCAGAAGCAACCCACCCATCTTGTGTCAGGTGACGAACTTCAAAGTGCAGGTGAGGGCCTGTGGAGTTCCCAGTGCTGCCAACTCGCCCGATGACAGTTCCAGGCTGTACCCACTGACCGGGTTGAACAAGGATTTCTGACATATGACCGTAGAGAGTTTGTTCAGCAGATTTGTGATTTAGGATAACAGTTAAACCATAACCACCCACCCAATTAGCAGTTTCCACTTGACCCGCAGCAGCAGCCAAAACTGGTGTTCCTGTAGGCGCACCCAAGTCTGTACCAGCATGGAACCGTTGAGTACCTGTGATTGGATGAATTCGCCAACCAAACAAAGAAGTAATGGGAGCGGGAATAGATAGGGGATACATCATTCCCGTACCACTATAGGCGACTCTCCCCATGTAGGGGATTTGCGGCAATACTGATGCCAGTGAGAAGTCGTAAGCTACGTTGCTGGGGCGGGGTGCAATGTTACCATCTGCCATTGGTGGCGGTAAAGTCCCACCACTTGGTGCAATCGGAGCTGCACTTACTCTGGTAGGACTGAATTCAGCGGGAGTCGGGATAAACCGATTCGGGCGAAATGCGCTCTTGGTGACGACACCGCTAGAACCACTTTGAGCAGCACGCCATCTACTAGTATTGCCAGTAGTTGCAATTGGCCGCACGGGTGGAACTACTACTGGTAATTGAGCGTTTTGACTTCTTCTGAGCCAATTAGGTGCTGATTTACGATTAGAATCAGCTACACTTTTTTGGGGTACTTTGGCACAAACGCCGCCTAATACACTTTGCCCTGATGGCAAAATGGCTCGACAACCACTAGAGCGTTCTGTAACAATTACAGAGTTTGGTGCTTGATAAGTAGCTGTTGCACCACTGTCATAACTATTAGGATCGATATAAGCGTTATTATAATCCTTGGTTTTTTGTGCCGTTGCACTGACAGGGCTGTTAGAGTTATTTGATGGTTGAGCAACTACTGGAAGTTTTTCAGGTGCATAGCGGGCAGGGGCATTGGGTTTTTCCTGTCTCACCCTTACAGGAGTAACCTGGGAAGCTTCTACTTTGGGCTTTGACTGTCTGATAATTACAACAGGTTCAGCTGCTTCGATTTTAGGTGTAGACTGCCTAACTGGCTCTTTTGATTGAGCAACCTCTGGCCTGCCTAGTCTCTGTCTGAGTCTGGCTCGCCGTTGGGAAAATTCCGGTTGCGCTTGAGCGGCTTCCGGCGCAGCAGCCTGTTTTTTAACACTTTGGCTTCTCTGCGAGACGCTGCGCGAACGCTCAGTGTTAACTGGATTTGTAACGGCTGTTGGCTGAGAACTTTCAACAGTAGGAACGATGTTATCTATTTGTGCTTCCGTTTGGGCAAATACGAAGCCACCGCTAAGGAGGCTAACGCTACTCAGCCAACAGAGGCTCTGAGCTGGTAGCGTTGAGGCAAAACGTTTTTTTGTCAGACTTTGCTGCCATAAGTAATGCAAACGATGATCGGCAGAATTATTGCGCTGCGTCATTTGTTCTCTCAGTTGTGTGTAATTGCCTAAAGAGATGATGCTAGTGGTTTGTCTTGCCCCGAGAGCGAAATTTTGAACAAACCTCAAATTTAAACGGAAGATTTATGGTACCCCAAACTGATTGTACCGGGTTCAATATAAATTTCCGGTGAAATTAATTCCTTTGTATCATGTGTTTCTAAATCAACTCGTAAATTTCCTTGAAGAGTCACCCCAACTACTGTACCTGAAAGATTATTGACGTACACCCGATCGCCTATGTTTGTAAACAATTCTAAATAGCGAGACAAGAGTATATTTACTCCTTCTTGTTCAAGGCACTCCATACCGGATTCTATTCCTAGCAAGACTCTAGAGGTTAACATTTCCAGACAAGAAATTGGTCTGCTATCTTGGGAAGCTTGCCACGATTCCAGATTGATTCCAGTTTCTGGTACTGGGTTTGTCCAGTTAATACCAACACCAATTACTGCTTGGGTGATTTGTCCTTTGTTTACTTTGGTTTCTGTCAAAATGCCGCCTAGTTTGCGACCATTTAAAACTAAATCGTTAGGCCATTTTATCCCAACATCTATACCGTGTTGACGCAATTGCGACGCAATTCCCCAAGCAGTGGCAAAAGTTAGCTGATAGCTGTCAGTAGCTTCTATTTTGTGGTCGAAAGAAATTGCCACGGAAACATATAATCCCCCAGCCGGAGAAATCCACTGGCGGCCCCATTGTCCCCGCCCAGCAGATTGCACAGTTGCGATTACTACTGTTCCTGAAATAGCCCCTTGGTTGAGTAAGTTCCAGAGGGTTTGGTTGGTTGAAGAGACGCTTTCAAAAAAGTGAAGAGAAAATGGTAAATATGTATGCTTACGCCCTGCTAGCAAGGCTGCTTCCAAGTTTTGCAGATTAAATCCCACAGCAGTTAACCCAAATTCCGTTGTTCAAGTTAGCATTGATTGGCTGATGAGTGATTTCTGTTTAGGTTTGGTTGAAGATGCACACTTGGCACTGGCGCAATTGGGAAGGACTCCCCTATCTAACTTGTAGTATTCTGGAACGTTGGCATCACGGCTTCTTTACCCACCAGTTTTGGCCGCGATCGCCACAAGTTATCACAGAAGTATTGCAACCAGAGGCATCAGTCTATCGCTTAAAGCAGGTTCATGGCAATACTGTTCTCACCCCCCAAGAAGTTGAAAGCTTCTTAAGTTCTGCACAGGAGGATTTCGCATCGGCAGATGGTTTAATCAGCGAACAGCCAAAACAAGCGGTTTGGGTCGCTAGCGCAGATTGCACACCCGTGTTGATTGGGGATGTGCGAACTGGACAGGTAGCAGCATTACACGCAGGCTGGCGGGGGACTGCCAAGAAGATTGTTCCCTTGGCGATCGCTAGATTACAATCTCAAGGCAGCAAACTTGATGATTTACGGATTGCGATGGGCCCAGCGATCGCTGGTGAGGTTTACCAAGTCTCTATCGAAGTGGCTGCCGAAATTGGGGCTAGTATTATATCACATAATGACGAAGAAAAAATTGTTCAAGCGTTGTATGAATTACCAAATTCACCTTTGCTAGAAGACCCCGATCCAGGAAAGGTACGGCTGGATGTGCGGCGAGTAAATACCTTACAACTGGAAAATATGGGAATTAATGCAGAACAAATTGCGATCGCACCTTATTGTACTTTTCAAACTCCAGAACATTTCTTTTCTTACCGTCGGGAGAAAGAAAAAAAGGTTCAATGGTCAGGAATTGTTAGCAGTAAAATAAGTCACTAGCATTCAAATGTGTTTTGGCTGATAGAGCAATCGCTTTATCAGCTTGGATTCAATATATAAATTCGCCATGTTGTGGATCAAAAATACGGCATTTTAACTGATGACAGAGATCCTGAATAATTCTCAAATCACAGATACCAACATGGGGTGAGAGATAAATCAACTTTACGGGTTCATCATCTAAACAGACTTTCCATACAGAAGAATCACTAGGATTTTCTCTAGTGCATCCTGGAAAGTAATAAAAACCATCGTAGAATTCAACGTTAGGATAAAGTTCATAAATTACAGAAATTATTTCTGTACTAGTACCAATTTCTAAAATATTCTCTTCAATGATATGGTTTATCGAGATTAAGTCAGGTGATACTCGCATTAGCCAAAAGCTGAGACTCATAACTGACAAAAACTTAACTTAAAGCTTCACTCAACAACTCGCAGTACAGGAAAACACCATCTACCAAAGATTGGATTTTCTCTGATGATAAGTTCTTAGCCTATATTCTCATCACAGGATAGTTAGGATACTCAGGATTCGGAATAAGTCGCTGATTTCTACACTCCACCAGTAAATCCAGCGTCTCAAGCACCGTTTGTCCAATCAAGACTATATCACCTATAACCAATGTTGCTTCGGTAGTTTCCCGTCCTGTTAATTCAATAATTACGGGTTCAGTGACGCCTATAGATTCTTCACTACCGTTGGCGTATTGAGCAATCTGTTGTCCTCGAATTCTCATACCAAGTTGCAGGGCAATAGACATGGGTAGTACAGTACGTACTGCTCCAGTGTCCACTAATGCTTCAGTTTCATACACCCGCAGCATATTCGGATTGAGCATTCCTCGGCTAACAAGCGCTTCATCAATGGCGTTAGTGAGCTTGACTTTGACTTGAACTGCACCCATAGGTTGATTGCTGGCAGAATGGTAACGATTGAGATTTACCATAATCCCTATGTTTTGGAAAATTATTTAATCTGTTTCTAGAGTATCCTATGTTGCCCAAAGGTTTACCGAATTTTAGATTTTAAATTTTGAATCTTCAATCCAAAATCTAAAATATAAACGGGTTTGAAAGCAAGCAAATTAAAACGCGAGAATAAATCCAAAATAAAAAATTTTTAATTTATCCCTGCATTCATGAGCCACTGCGGTCTTGAGACCTTTCCTAGTAGAGCAGGTGGCGTGCATGGGGTCAATCTAAAATCAAAATCCAAAATTAATTCACACCCGATTCAAAAGTTCAAATTTCATCACTTGTTTTTGACGAAGGGAACTAATTGCTAAAAGTAAAATACTCAGTGTAATTCCTAAAACTGCATAACTCGGTAGGGCGAAGATAGTTACTTTCATAATGTATGGCAATTCCCCTGCTTTTACGTTCCAACAATTTGCTAGCGAGTGGATAAGCCAGCCATGAATAACTGCTGTTTGCACTGCAATACAGCAAACCCCTACGAACCAAACAGACATTTTTATCCGAGAGAATTTACAATACCTGATCTGATACAGGAAATCATTTAGCAAAAAAACAACAGCAGGTATTAACATTACAGAACTAGTTTCCTGCGAATAATTGATGCCAATACTCAAGCAAGAAACTAGTACCATTTCTACTAAATATATTTTTTTTGACCAGTTGGTGACAGATTGTTGTAAATACCAATACCAACCCGCCAAACCAAGAAGTATCAAAACAATTAAGTTTGACAAAAGCTTGGCAAAGAATGGGTTATTGGGAACTAATCTTGGGCCCACAACCATCAAATCGAGACGACTGATTGATATATAAGGGCTAACTGCGGGATCATTTTGCCAGAGAGAAAATCCACGAGATGAATCGGACACGAATTGTGTCAAAGAATTACCTGTCAAGGCTAAACCTAAAAATGCTAGAGCCGTTACTGTGAAAACAGATACAAAAACTAGAGAGAAGCGTCTTTTAAGTAGAAAATAAAGAATGAATAATGCAGCTAATGTTGGCTTACAAAGGGCAATTCCCAAGCAAATTCCTGCTGGAATATCCTGATTTTTTCTAGCCAAGATAAACATCCATAAGGTCAGAACCGCAATAAAAATTGCAATATTACCAACTTGAAGATCGCGAACTACGCCATAAATCAAGGCAACCGAAATTGTGCAAATAGTTCTTAGAGCTAGTGACTTCGACTCTAGCAATATATTCGCTCCCCATAAGGCCAAACCGATTGCTAATATATGCATTAAAATTGAAATTTTAAATGCAGTATTCATCGAAAAATAACCGAGAAACCAGATGAGAGGAATAATATTAGGTGGATAGACAAACGGTGGAAGAGATCCACACACCGTAGTTATGGTACAGAAATTTTGGTTAAAAATCTCAACATTAAACGGACTCAAATGCTGATGAGCCAATTTACTCGCTACATAGTACCAGTGAAAATCCCATAAAGGTGCATTTGGCTGGTTTAGGAAATCAATTAGCCAGCCTGTATAACAGAGAAATCTCGTAACAACTAATACAACACATCCTTGGATGAAAAAGTTAACAATTGGTTGACGAAAAAATTTTATTAGCCGTTGTATGACTGAAGATTTTAAAAATAAAGAATTTTTCCAGGCTGCCTTTTCTTCATCTAATCGCCAATTATTGTTGAGAACTAAAGCAACTAAAATTAGTATAATTAAGTTCCAAAAGCCAAAGCTTATCATTAGAATTATTTTAATCATTATTTTTGCATTTAGTAAATAATATCGCTAAAGCAAATATGTACAATTAAGACTAAGATATTTTTATAACTACTTCATAAAGTTTTTACAATTACTCTATGTACAATTAAGACTAAGATATTTTTACAAACACTTCATAAAGCTTTTAAAATTTCTTCCCGCCAAAAAACAATAAAAGCAGGAAAAGATGTATTTATATCGCTACACAACATGATGATTTTGAACAATTTATAAGTTATAGAAGTTAACCCCTTCAAGGGGGTAAAAATATTACTTGAAAAATCCTTTTTAATCTCTTTTATCGGTGCTGTCTGCGTATGTAGGGGTTAGTTCAGTTACTTTTAACCAGAGAGGAGCGAGTGCGCCCTTGCAGTTAGTTACCCAGCCTGTTCGCGCTATTAGCGTTCCCGCAAGGTAGCAACTGACATAGCACAGAGATAAAAAAAGATATTTTACAAGTCACCTTGAAAAGGCTAGTTCTAGAAGTTTTACATTTTCTTCGCTTTAAATTGTACAATCTTATTTATTAAATAAAACGTGGCTTAATAACTCGCGGTGCATTAATGCCCCATCTACTAAAGATTGGATTTTCTCTGATGATAAAGGATCGCCATTGGCGTAATGCTCCATCCAAGTCAGCCCAATCAAATTGGGGTCATCTGGTAAACTCGCTAAATCCCATCCAGGCATTTCCAAGTCTTCCATCAGCCGATTTACCTTGGGGTCATAACTGAGAGCAAAACAGCGACAACCTTCAGATGCAGCCATAATTAAACTGTGCAAACGCATTCCAATCGCCATTTCAACGCCGCGAAACACACCTTTTAAAAGTTGCGGATCTTCCAGACACAAAATCTTGCTAACACCTTTAAGATGTGGTTGAATGGCTTCGGCAATACTTAAATCTTCACTTTTTTGAAACGGCAGTAATAAAATAAATGCTTGCGTAGCTTTTTGAAAGTCAACCAAAGCGCGAGTTAAGTTTGCCAGACGTGTTTCTGTAAGTTGGGGATGCGATCGCAACGTTACCGCAACTCTCGGCGCAGGTAAATCCCAAAGTCCTGGTACTGGTTGAGATTCCAACGCCCAAACCGGGTCAGGAGCTATAATACAAGGAATTTGCCAATCAGATAATAAAGCCGCACTGGCGCGATCGCGGACACTAACTTTGGTACACTTACTAAAGGTTTGCTTTGCCAACCAACGAGTTTGCGGACGCACCAAAGGGCCAATACCCTGCGCCCAAGCAACAGTTTTCAAACCCATTTTCTGCGCCAATGCCATCAGTCCCCCATAATAAAATGGACTGATAGTACTGGTGACATCTTGAATAAGACTCCCGCCGCCCCAAATTAAGGCATCACTTGAGCGTAAAGCTTGTAGTACAGCCAAAGGAGCCATGCGATCGTAGGTTTCTACATTGTAGCGATCGCGGGTTTCCTCTGGATTACCAGAAAGCACCACAGGCGTTACGTGAGATGGTAACATTTGCAAAAGCGTTGCCAATAAAGCTTCGTCACCACCATTACCTTTACCGTAATACCCAGACAATAATGCCCGCATCTTGACCATTTTGGATTTTGGATTTTGGATTTTGGATTAATAGCTATTGTGAAATGAATCTCTGTCCACCATATAGATGGTAAACTCATTCCCAAGTTCTATAACAGCAATCAAACAACTGAGGACATTCATTGGCAAATCGTCAAAGAACTACTGTCACAGTTATCCATAGCAGACTTGTCCTAAGCAGGATAGCAGGCGCTATAATTACTTACATTTTTTCGACTCCGAAGTGTTTACTTCCGGTTTCATTGACAAAAGTCTTGTTACCTTGCGCTTTCTTGGTCTGTGCTTGGATACTGGGATAAAAGTTACGTCGCTTCTCTTGAAAACTAGCTAATACAATAGACATCTAGTGAAAAATCCTTGTAGAAACTCGAAATTTCGCGTCTCTACAAGGATTTAAATTTTCAAAAGATGGGTTTTGTTACACAAAAAGTAGGAGTAGAGTTCTAATGTGGAACTTGAAAACTGGTATTTTGCTACTGACGCTGAGTTGCATAATTGCAACTGGTATAACCGTATATCTTCTTGGTGGCATTGAACCAGTACAAATTCAAGCTTTGCTGAAATCTTCTGGTATCTGGGCACCGATTATTTATATTGCTTTATACGTTGTGGCAACCATGTTAGTTTTGCCCTCAACGGTACTAAATTTGACTGGAGGTGCCATTTTTGGCCCTTGGCTGGGTACTGTCTGGACTAGTGTTGGAGCAGTCATTGCGGCAATAATTGCCTTCGTTTTTACTCGAACTATTGGACGCAAAGCAGTTGCAAAACGACTAGCAGGACGCTGGCAAGCTATGGATGCTGAGGTGCGTCGTGGAGGGCTTTTTTATATGTTTGCCATCCGATTAGTACCAATCATGCCCTATGGCTTGGTCAACTTTGTCGCGGGACTGACTTCGATTAGCTTTAAAGATTATGTTCTCGGTACAACACTTGGTACTGTTCCTAGTGTCTTACCTTTTGTACTACTAGGTAGTTCTGGTCTGAAGGCAGTGAATACGGGCGATTTTTTGCCGCTAATACTTGCATTAGGTTTAACTGGAACACTGGTAGCAGGGTCTACTTGGTATCGCCATCATCGAACTTTTGCCAAAAAAGCTGTAGAAAGCCTGAAAAAATCAGACTCTTCAGATAACATAAATCCGAAGAATAAATAAAGTATGAGAATGAGACTTGAGTCTTGCTAGGTATACTGTGAAGCAAACCTTTACGATCGCAAGCAGCTTGTTATCTTAGTTGTAAAAAAAATTAAACAATATTTTTAGATGCTACCAAAGTATTCATTCATTGTTCCAATTTATAACGAAGAAGAAATTATTCCAGAACTATACCGCAGACTGAGTGCAGTCATGAATCGGATGGATGGGCTTGTCGAATTAATTTTAATCAATGATGGTAGCCGCGATCGCTCCCTACAATTACTACGAGACCTGCATCAAAAAGACCCGCGCATTTGCTATCTGAGCTTTGCTCGTAACTTTGGTCATCAAATTGCCGTAACTGCTGGTCTTAATTTTGTCCGGGGTCAAGCTATTGTCATCCTTGATGCAGACTTACAAGACCCACCAGAACTAATCCCCGACATGGTTGAAAAATGGCGACAAGGTTATCAAGTCGTCTACGCTCAACGCACTCAACGCCTTAAAGAAAGATGGTTTAAGCGTTTTACTGCCTATTTCTTTTATCGTATCCTTAAGAAGCTTGCAGATGTAGAGATTCCTACTGATACTGGTGATTTTTGTCTAATGGATCGGCAGATTGTAGATATTCTCAATTCTATGCCAGAACGTACCCGCTATATTCGTGGTTTACGTTCTTGGGTTGGCTTTCAGCAAACAGCAATTCGGTTCGAGCGCAACCCCCGCTTTGCTGGGGAAGTTAAATACACTTTTAGCAAATCCTTAGTCCTTGCTATCAATGGTCTAGTGTCTTTTTCAATAGTGCCACTGCGGTTATCAACCTACTTAGGCTTAGTAGCAGCGGCGGTGGCCATCTTCATGGCTTTATTAGTCTTGTATTGGCGTCTTTTTGTCCCCCATTCGCCTTTAACTGGATTTACGATTATTTTGATGGCAATTTTCTTTCTCGGCTCTGTGCAGTTAGTCAGTGTTGGCATATTAGGTGAATATATAGGGCGCATCTACGAAGAAGTTAAAGCCAGGCCCCTATATACTCTGGCAGAAGTAGGTGGTTTTGAGCGCAAATCCTTCAACTCAACGAGCAATTCTGACAAACTAGATAATTTAGAAGACGCTTATAAATAAGAATCTCAATACTGCTCGGTTAAAGGGAAAAGGGTAAGGGTAAAAGGAGTATAAGGCTCGATATATAAGGTTTTTTCCCTTTTGACATGAGTCCCTTTCCCGCAAAACCCGACAAGTATTGATAAGAATCTTTATTTGGCGTTGCATAATCAAGGTTTGTTTAAACAAATATAAAATTCAATATATATCACCTTGACAGTGCTACTCTCCACTCCAAATCCCTAACTCCCAACTCCTAACTTTCTTATGCACGCCCTTTCGATTCCTACCTGGATTATTCATGTTTCTAGCGTTATTGAGTGGATTGTCGCCATTTGGTTAATCTGGACTTACGGCGAACTGACTAATAACCGCAGCTGGTGGGGATTATCCCTGGCGATGTTACCAGCTTTAGTCAGCGCTATGTGTGCTTGTACCTGGCATTATTTCGACAACGCCGAATCTCTGGAATGGCTGGTAACGCTTCAAGCTACCATGACTTTAGTTGGTAATTTTACACTTTGGGCGGCGGCGTTTGTGATTTGGCGTTCTACCAAATCTGTCAACACTGTTGAACCAAAACCTATCAAATCAGAGCAATGATTTCTAAAGAAACCCTGTTTGCACTTTCACTGTTTCCCTATTTGGGTTTCTTGTGGTTTATCAGCCGCAGTCCGCAAATGCCTCGTTTAGCGTTGTATGGATTTTACGGCACTCTCGTTTTTGTTGCCATTACCATCCCGGCGGGGATTTATGCTGTATTGCATTATGGCGAGTCTTTAGCCAATGTGGATTGGTTGCACGGTAGTGCAGAACTATTTTTGACGCTTTCTAACATCTTGCTTGTGCTAGGTTTTGGGCAAGCTGTAAGGCAATTACAAATGAAAAATGAAAAATAGTAAATTTCAGCTATAGATAGCGTTTTGATTGCAATAAGGAAGAGTTAAATGGACGTAATTCCAGCGATTGATTTACTAGAAGGTCATTGTGTGCGACTGTATCAGGGAGACTACGATCGCTCGCAAGTTTTTAGCGAAAATCCTGCCGATGTTGCCAAACAGTGGGTAGAGCAAGGTGCTACTAGATTGCATATAGTTGATTTAGATGGTGCTAAAGCAGGTAAAGTAGTAAATCTGGGGGCAATTGAAGCGATCGCTCAAGCAGTGTCAGTACCCATTGAAATTGGTGGAGGATTGCGCGATCGCACCAGTGTACGACAAGTATTTAATCTAGGCATACAGTGGGCAATTCTCGGAACCATTGCCGTAGAACAACCCCAGTTAGTCCAAGAACTCTGCCAAGAATTTCCCGAACAGATTATTATCGGTATTGATGCTCGTAACGGCAAAGTAGCAACTCGCGGCTGGTTAGAAACCTCAGAAGTTTTAGCAACTCAACTGGCTGTACAAATGCAAGAATTAGGCGCAGCCGCCATAATTTACACAGATATCCACCGCGATGGTACACTGACAGGGCCAAATTTAGAAGCTTTGCGAGAACTTGCAGCAGCAATTTCCATCCCGATAATTGCTTCTGGCGGGGTAAGTTCTGTCACGGACTTGTTGAGTTTGTTGGCGTTAGAACCTCAAGGCGTGACTGGCGTAATAGTCGGACGTGCCTTGTATACTGGGGATATTTTACTCAAAGAAGCATTACGAGCGATCGGGCCTGGGCGAATTCAGGATATTCCACCCAATCTCGGTTTTTCTACCTTTGCTTGACATTTTCTTGGCAAGTTCGCTATCAAAATTTAGAATTACCCTGGTTGCGCTGGTGGGATAGATAATCAAGGATGCGACAAATAGACCATCTTGTAGAGACGCGATTCATCGCGTCTTTAGCCAAGAATGTATTGCAATCATTAATTGAGTTGGTATTAGTTTAATTATTTTGACAACTATCTTTAGATAGATAAGGTAAACACTACATTATTTCTGATTACAAATCCCTTGTTAATGGAAAAAATCTACACCCCATATTTGATCGATTTTGTCAAGATGTAATCCCTTGTATGATTTAAAAAATCAGTAAGGCCTTCTCTGGACTGAATTTATATTAATGCTTTCAGTAGATGTAGTTATGACTTTGCAAATGCAATAATGAATATGTTCTCAAACAATATAGTTGCTGTGATTCAGATAAAAAATTAAAATTTTATCAGACTCTAGTAACTTTGGTTTTTAGAAAATTGTTTGATGTTTTGAGAAGGTAACACAATGAATAAAATCCTAAAACGCGCACTTTTACCCAGCCTCATGGCTGCAAGTTTAGCTGGTGTAACCTTAGTTCCCGCCAAACCGGCTGCTGCTGATGACCAAGTATTAAGAGATGCAGGTATCGGAGCTGTTACCAACGTTGTAACCGGAGCTGTTAGGGGAAATGGCAGTGTATTAGGGAATGCTGTTAAGGGTGGTGTCACTGGTGCAGCCGTCAACGGTGCAAATGGTCTGAGAAATACTCGCAATCGCCGTCACCGGAACGCTGCTCAAGATGTTGGAGTCGGTGCAGGGGCTAGTGCATTGACTGGTGTAATTACTGGCGATAAAAGAGATACTCTTGGCAATGCTATTGATGGTGCAGCTGTTGGTGGCGCAATCCATCTATTAACCAATGGTAAATAATTGGTAAATTCATCAGTTGAAATATTTTCCAACGGTAAACGAACTTATCCTTCCCTAATCCTTCCCTAATTGCTCTCCTTCGTAAAAGGAACAAACCTAACCTCGCTTCCTTAGTAGGAAGCGAGGTTGTAGGTTAGATTTATTTGAGATATATACCACCGTCACCATTAGATGATTTAGGTTTAATAGTAATCCCTAGCCCTTCAACGCCTTTCTAAAGTTTCGACGATAAGACTGATTTGTAATAAACAAAGCTGGCCATAGCAAAGATAAACCAATCCGATTAGTCAAAGTTGGATTAAAATTAGTCCGTCCAAACCCATTCCAAAATTTCCAAGCGCCGCCTCCGTAAACCACTATCAAGCCAATAAAAATTAAGGTAGTCATTCCCATCAACTCCGTTAGTAACTGACAGAATTTAAGTTAAGTTTTAACACACGAGGTAATCACCTCATAAGCAACACCGAGAAGGTATGACAAAACTCCCCAGTTTTGGACATATAAGCCAGTTAAACACACATTCTCTTATTCCAGTGTAGATTAGCCTCATGCATCCGAGCTAGTTATCAGCGGTGGCAAGCTAGTCAAAGGATGCAAAAACGTTATTTTTGAGGTGTTTTGGCGACACACTCAAATATAAATGCCGATCCCTTAGTAGAAAAAAGTCTCTACCATCTTAAACTACAAAGTTCTGGGGCGCATTATTCTTATACTTCGTCTACCCAATAAAGATAATATCTTTCATTATCCACCCAGCCTCTCTGAAAATCTTTGATCGGAACAATTTTCAAATCATTGCGGTTAACATTCAGTTTTTTATTTAAAATCAGCAAAACTTTCTTTCGCTCATCTTGATTTTGAAGTAAAGAATTAATCTGGCTTAATATCTCAGCTTGTTCTACTTCTTGACGACCTTTTTTAAATAAAGTAAAGCTTCCCATTTTTTCAATCTCTGGATAGTAAAACTTTCGATTGAGATAACCTGATAAAGGAGCCATATTCGCATCTCGACTGGCAACAATAAACTCATTATCCAATCCAGATTTATGAATATACTGGGCTGTTTCGCGACTAGCAGAAAATGGTATAACTAAATCTCTTGAAAAACTATAAATTCCTCCTCCAAACTGGACATAAAGAATGAGCATCAAAGCGACATAATGCCATTTATGAATAAATGTAATTGAACGTGGAATAATAGAAATTTTATTAAGTAAAGCTACAGACTTGTGATAATAACTTCCCAGCCATAAAGCTGCAATTAAAACTAAATAGAAATGTCCAAAATGCCGTGGCATACCTATAAATCTCAAGTATGTAAAGGCAAATAATATACAATTACCTATCATGTAGAAAAAGCAAACAACTGGCTTTTCAGATAATTTTATTAAAGTTAAAACTACAAAAAATAAAGCAATTGTCGCACAAACAATTAAATCCAGCCATCTTTTATGTGTAGGAATAATTAATAAATAACTACCAAATACTCTGCCAACACTTCTCAACAGATGACGGATATCTAATTCTATTAGCCAACCATTATTTAACCCACCGTGAAGATAACTATCTGTTGGAGGAGTAATAATATAAACGGATAAAATAAAAGATAATGTGATAATTCCAATACTTAAAGCTAAGTCGTACCTTTGGGCTTGACTAAAATACTGCTGCCGATGTTCGCTATCAAAACAAAATTCAACCAGCAAAGTCAATAATAAAGAAAATGATACTAGTAAACCATAAGCACTACTATTTGCGAGTAAACCCAATAAAATTCCCAAATAAGCATAAGTTATTTTTCTAGATGCAAAAACTGTACAGAATGCAAAAACAAATAACATACTAAAGGCATAATTTCGAGAAATTAAAAGATATTCATAAAAAGGAAAGAAGCCAAAGGAAAATAGAAATTTTTGTTGATAGTTAAAAGGGCTATACAGGCAACAAAGTGTAACTGAAACAACAGTAATTGCCAAATGGAAAATTTGCATGATAATTGGATCGTCGGCTATTTTTCTTAGAAGTGCCAGAGAAAAATACCATAGAACAGGATGACCTTCATAATGAATATTTGTAATTAAATCCCTCACTGAGCCACTATCTCTGACAATCAGCCAGGGATTTAGTTCATCTCGCCACATAGAATGGTTAAGAATACCTATTAAACCAAGAAAAGAAAAAAGAAGAATAATAAACCAAGGAGAATTCAAAGGTAATTTTGAAGTATATTTGCTAATTTGATTGCTTAACATTGTTAGTTTAGAATCCAATTTGTTTGGAGCGTAAAAATTGTTGTAAATGCTATCATCACATATTCTTCTGATTCTTAAACTACTCAGACGGATAGGTTATGACTTATGAATTATTACTCATTTTTACTTATAACTTTCTGGTATACCCACTGCTGATAAACCTGCGATCGCTCGTAAGTTTTGGCAACGAATCAACTCAGTAAAATTGAAACTGGAACGTCCTTCAATTTTGGCTACCGCTTCAATTGCTGATAATAGGTGCTGTGCTGCTTCAACTTCTGAATAACCACGCCGCTGTGCTATTTTAATCGCGGCTGCATCGGCATTTAACTCTGACTCTTGAGATTTATTAGTGCGCCAAATCCGAAAAGCAGCGATCGCACTTAATCCCCCAGCGACAGCAACGCCCACTACATCTGACTGTGCTGCTTCCAAGAATCCGCCTAACAGCCCAGCCAACACCACGCCTTGATAAATGTCGGGTTTAAACCACTTTACCCCTGTCAACCAGCTAACCATCTGCAACAGCAGCAAGTCTCGTTGGGGCTTTGTCAGGCGACGCCACAAATCAAAATTAATATATATCGGTCGCGCTTGGTTCCAGGGTTGGGGAAAGGAAGCGTCAATTACTTTTGCTTGCTCTGGCTTACTGACGATTTTTGTCGTCATCCGACCAGAAGCAGGCATCACATCTAACAAACGGCGAATTTCAACATTTGGCTCCATAAATTTAATTATTAGCCATAATGTGCATAGTAACTAGTAGTCTGCCAACCCAAAAATGTTAAGTGGAGGTTGGGTAAAGGGAAAAGGGTAAGGGATAAAAAACATGAGTCCCTTTCCCCTGCCCCTTATCCCCGCCGACGTTGCCAAGGCGTACTACTATGTGTGTAAAAAATAAAGTTTTCGTGTTAACCTTTGATTTATGAGATGCTCTCGCAGTCATTGAATAGATTCAGATTGAGCTATAAGAATATTTATTCAGCAGTTTGATAGTATGGCGGGATTTTATAGTATTCCTTTGCCGCCAAATTCCAAACCTCAAAGTTTTGGCTTGCCATTAAGACTATATTTGTAACTACATGGACGCTTTTGCTCCCCTCCCACCTGAATGGACAAATAAGGCAATACACGCTTATGATTTTTGCTGTCCTAACTGCCACTCAAGTAGCCTAGAAGCTGAGAAAGTTTGGCTAAATCGGCGATCGCCTGTTCTTACGGAAGACCGTCGTCGCAAATGGCAAGAGTTTTATTACTGTCACTGTGGTTCTGTGTGGTGGGCTTGGAGTAGCGATCGCCCCCCAAAAGATATATCCAATCAGCCAGATTACCATCCTACATAGCCAATTTTCTTCATAAACAAAACCCCACCTAAAAGTGGGGTTTTGTTTATCTAATTCTCAGCTTTATATTTCATCACCAATTTTAACGTGAGTTCGACGAGTGCTATTTTGACCTCTCCCCCAGCCCCTCCCCTTTACAAGGCTACCGTGTATACACAAGTCGGATGTAAAGTAGGTGCAGAGGATTTTTGAGAAGCAAAAACATGGATAATCCAATCTTAATTCACGCTGCGATGATACCAGCAAAGGCATTTGGAGACGCTCGGTTGATAAAAAGGGGGCAGCATTATATGAAGCGATACAAAAACACCAATCGATAAAGATCCGGCAAATAAGTCGAAATTGGGCAGAACAGATGGGTTATTATCGGTTTTTGGAGAATGAAAATATCACAGTATCAGAACTAGTACGTAGGATTGCGGTTGATTGCCAGCTTCGTGTAGCAGAAAAGCACGTATTAGCGATAAGTGATAGTAGCGAAATCAACTTGCAGTCTCATTTAGGTAGGCTGTCACCAGCAGGATTAGGAGTAGTAGGAAACAACACAGATGTAGGGTTTTATATTCATCCAACACTGGTATTGGATGGTGAGAGTGGATTTACTTTGGGATTAAGCACCATACAATTGTGCAGCCGAGATATTGACCATGCAGATAAATATGAACGGGGCTATAAAAATTTACCAATTGAGGAGAAAGAATCCTACAAATGGTTAGCATCGGCATCGGAGAGCCAGAAATGCTTTGAAGCGGGTAGGGCAAAGATGGGAACTCACATTGGCGATCGCGAATCCGATCTATTTGAGGAATTTGCCACTGTACCCAACAAAAACAATCATTTACTGATCCGCGCTTGCCAAGACCGTCGATTGTTAGGGCGATCTCAATCACTGTTCGATTACTTAAGGGGAGCAACCATGTGAAGGTACTTATATCATTAACATACCTACAGACTCACGTCGAAAGCGAATGCCAAGAGAAGCAATGCTTATTGTTCGTTGTGGACAAGTTGAGATTCAACGCCCAGATAAATTAAGCGTTTTTGGCTATCCCACTAGCGTAACCCAAGTTGGCTGTTGAAGCTTTGGAAGTCCAACCACCCGCAGGACAAGAACCGATTCATTGGCGGTTACTAACCACACACGAAGTTGTTTGCTTAGAACAGGCACTGCGAGTGATTCAATGGTACGGGTGGCGATGGAAGATTGAACAACTCTTTGCCACCCTCAAAACAGCAGGATTAAATTTAGAAGCTACTCAGTTAGAGTCTGCGATCGCTATTCGACGCCTGACAATCTTGGCTTTGTCCGTAGCTGTCCGAACCTTACAAATGGTTGAAGGGCGCGACAATACTCAGCTTTCGGCTGCGCTTACCTTTTGTGAAAAGCAGCAACAATGCTTAGGAGTAATTCAATCTTCTGTTGAAGGTGATAGCGAAAAACTGCAAAATCCTTATCCCCTGGGTTGTTTACCCTGGGCTACTCGATCCAAAAGCTCGCCTGGGTGGATGGTCTGGTTACTTCTCTCAAAGACCTCCGGGGATGCATACCCTCGTTCGAGGTTTGAGGCAATTTGAATCCATCTTTTTAGGCTGGAAACTTGCTCAGGGTGGACTTGTGTATACACGGTAGGCCCCCTGCCCCCTCTTTCTGGGGCAGGTTTTTTTGATTAGACAAATTTTTGGGATTTTAAAACCAAAACCATTGTCTGAGAACTTAAAACTACGTTCAATAATTGAGAACATTCTCAACTATTTATCGAAAGCCTAAAAGCCTGCCCTTGAAAGCCCTGCCCCCTGCCCCCTTTCCTCTTTATTAGCTTTGGGAAGGAATAAATTCGTTTTCTAATTTTGGCGCTTCTTGATACATTTGCCATTCCTGCCAGAGTAAAGCAGATAAATGTACTATGGCGAGAATTAGCGTCGTTACCGAAATCAGATAACTGTGGATTGTGTAAAGGTGTTCGACGGTAATTGTGTTAATAGCTCCACCACCAGTCAGGATTTCGCGCAGTTGCCCACCAATCAAAGGAATGGCTTCGATGGTTCCTAGCTCAATGCTAAAACGCCAGTATCCTTCCTGAGTCCAATCTAGAATCATTGCTGTCCAATCCAGCCCGATCGCACTTAGGGTTAACAAAATCACACTAATCCAAGCAGCCAGCCAACTCTTGCGAAATTGCCGACCTAAAAACATCACCACAATTTGAATGAGAGCGATCGCAATTACCCCGTTACCAGCAATATCATGCGCTCTCCAAAACAACCAGCCGTATGGCAGTTGTGTATTAATCATCTTTAATGAGTTATAAGCTCCGCCTGCTGTCGGTTCATAGTAAAAAGAAAGCATTACTCCGGTAGAGATATAAATTAAACACAGAGTCAAAATCACGACTGATAATATCGTCGCTATTCTTCGCAAAATCTTATCGAACTGGGTGCTTTGCATGGCTCACCCCTCCTGTTCTTAACTAAGTATTTATTCTTATTACGATTTTAGCTAAGAAATTTTAATAAATTTTACTTTTCTTATATAAAAATAAAGTTTTTTAAATCAAATATTGTACCCAAGCTTTTAAGGGTTCTGGTGAGCCATACCAAATTCCAGGACTTCTGGGAGAATGCTTGACACCTGCAATCACCAGATTTTCTGCCCCCTGCAAATGAGCAGCTTCGATGGGCGTAATGCCATCTCCCCAAGTGTTACCCTTACCACAGGTTAATTGGTAACTACTATAAGCTAACCAACTACCAGGCCGCCTTTTGCCAAAGATAGTTTTGCCAGCCACACAAACGTAACGAACGTTTTTGTAAAAAGCTCCTGGGTAGTTATTGTTGACAAAATCTAGATTGGAGCGTGTCCAGCGTTCTTGGCTAATATGGGGTGTACCTAAAGTGATGAGAGTAGCAACCAAGGGATGCCCTTGCCAGAGAAATGGTTTGACATCACCGCGCGCTAAATAGGGCTTTTCTCCCATGTAAATGCGGGATATCCAACCTCCGGCTGAGTGACCAATTAAGTTAATTTGAGTAGCATTATGTTGACGTAATATATGCTTAATCGTGTAATCGAGTTGTTGCAAAATCGATATTACAGGTCTTACTCCCAGAGTGGGAAGCCAGTCACGCCGTCGCAGTGGCACTGTAACTGTGGGAAAATCTAACTGCTGTAGGGATTGTTCTAGTTGGCGATAAGCGATCGCACTTTCTAGATATCCAGGCAAAATAACTGTCGGTAACGGCATTAGAAATTTTGGATGCAATGATTACGGGTTTGAACTTTTTTGACGAAGAAGTAGTCATATTCAAGAGCTAGAATTGCGATCGCCTGACTGACTCCTTGGAGAAAAAAACCATAGCCTTAATGAGATTTCAGGCTAAAATGTCAATAAAATTGTACAATTTACAACAGTTTGACGGGCTGCTGATGTGGTAATATTTTCAAATAGGGCCCAGTCTCAGACAAACACATGTGTCATCTGTTACAGAAGTGTAGTTGACTGAAAAACAGTTGAAAAAACCAGGCAACTTCGGCAGATGTTTTGATGTATTCAAACCTGTGCGTTTACTTAAACCTTATAAAACTCCCAGATATTAATTTTAATTGTGTGCGTCATAACAATAAAAAATCAAAAGTAGTAATTTTTCAAATATCTGTTTAGCAAGCTCGAATTTTGAAAATATGATACAGCGTCATTGATTAATTAAAAACTTGAATAAATGGCAATTTTGGCGTTTTGATTGCCAACCGGGGAAGTTATTATTTCCTTATGAAGAACGCATCTCTTGCAAAATATTGCAATGCCGGAAAGAGAAAATCGCTATTCAACTGCAACTGAGTGAGTGAACGATAACAGCCATGTCTTACGTCTCCCTGCTGAAAAATATACCAGACATCTTAAGCCAGCCAATTGGGATAGCAGCTATAGCTTCCCTTGGTATCCACGGTGCGATCGCCATGATCGTACCATTGATGCCGATGGAGTCTAACAAGCCCAAAGAAACAGCATCAGCCAAACCAGTTGGACTTTTGGAATTGAGCCAAGCTGACCAAAACCGTCTGCCGCAAAGCACACCCCAAATTGGTTTACAACAATTACCTCCAGTCGCCCCACTTGCGGCTCCAAACTTTAGTGTCCCACCGGGATTAACGCCATTAGCGCCATCACCATCCAGTCAGCTGGTATTACCTCCGCTACCGGCATCATCGAATAACTATCGAGTCTCTTCCTTACCTACAAAGCAGTCTTTGCGGATGATTCCGAGTGATAATTTGCGGTTTGACGCTTCTAAATTTGATAGTTCTAAATTTAATACCAGCGCCAGATTCTCTCGACCAGTTCCTCGTGTGAATGTGAGTGAGAGCGTCGCCAAATACGAGCCACCTAAGCCGCTACCTGTAAATAGGTTGCCAGAATTGCAGTCGCAGCAAATACCTGCTGATCTTCTGCGGAATCCCCAGCCTCCAATCTTATCTGACAGTGCACCTGTTGCAACGGCACAGGTAAATACAACTTCACAGCCAATGACGCAACCAATTCTGAATGCGTCGTCTACAATTCCTCAAAATCCGCCAATAAATTCCCTAAAACAAGCTCCAACGAATGGGGGTACTTTAATTGGAACTAGGGGAAGCACGCTACAAACAGCGGATTTATCAGGGAAGGGAACTCAACAGGCAATTGCACAGCTAGACTCCTACGCCAACCTGAGAAAGGAAGTTCAGCGACAATACCCCAACGCTGAACAAAAACCAGTCATCCGTCAAACATTATCTACGAATAAGTCAAATCTTGAAGGTACTGTTTTGGGAGTATTGGTTGTAGATCCTGATGGTAAGGTTTTAGATATCAAATTTCAAGACAAGTTAATTTCTCCGGAATTGCAATTAAAAGCAAGGCAATACTTCAACAAGCAATCCCCCAAGGGTGATAAACAGATTAGTTCCTATCCATTTAACCTACGTTTCCAAAACAGTACGAGCAATCTTACTGAGGCTACTCAAGAGCAAAAGCCCTCGTTATTATCTGCACCGACAAGCAATAACAATCAGTTTACCCCCTCACCAGCAGCTACTTTTAAACCATTACCTAATTTACAAATCAGAAATAACCCGCCTACGTCCTCACCAACAGGTACTCTCAAACCATTAATTACACCAGCTACTCCCAAACCATTATCTGAACTGCAAATTCAAAATAACCAGCCTACGCCTTCATCGGCAGCTACTACTTCTGAACCTTTATTGTTGCCGAAAATCAATCAGGGTCAGTCTACATCTGCTGCTGAATCGGATAAAAAATTAGTAGAACGGTTGCGCGAAGTTAAGGAAAACAGACAAAAGTCTAATCCAGAAAAATAATCGCCCGTTGATAATTTCGGATTCAGATAGGAGTAATTTATCTAGACGCATTTGCAGCGTCTGATAAAGAAGCGTCTACTCTACAAGTTCTCAACTGGAGTAACCGCAGGGTATTATCCCTATCTGAAAAATTTTCTTGCATAAGTCCTGTTTAAAATACAATACGTTTGGGTTAAAAGTTATTGGTGTAGTTTCAAGACAGGATAAATCGCGTCTCTAGATCGGGGTTTTGGATTTCAAATATTGTTTTTAGTCGTTGACGAATTAGCGATCGCTAGTTCGTGATACATAATACTTAGTTTAGAAGTTCGTTAGAAGGTTCTAAGAAGGAAATGCAGGCTTGGGATTTTCAACAAATAAATTATCCAATGTTTTCGGGTGAGTGTCTAGTTAGCTATTAACTAAAGATAGGCAAACGCTCACCCCAAAAAAACTATACAGTATAGCTACTTTACCAACCTTGTTCTGCATTTTGAAAAACGTAAGCAGCTACCTCTAGAATCTCCTCAGAAGTTAACTTGGCTTTAAAAGCAGGCATGGCATTTTTACCATTTTGTACTTGATGGATAATCGCCTCGATTGAGTCTTGATTGTAATTTTCTAGGTACTTTGACAATGCTTCCTTTTTCAAGGTTTTCTGGCTGATAAGGATGTTACCGCCACCTATATGGCAAGAAGCGCAGTTAGCCTCGAAAATTTTAGCACCGTTGGATGTTTCGGCAGCTAGTGCTGGACTAATGAATGTGAATTTGAATAGGGCGATCGCCGACAGTAGAATTAATAAAAGTATTCTCAACAGTATTTCCTCGCAACAAGCCTCCAGCAAGAGTATAAACGCGATTAATCCCTGATTAAGTCAAATTTGATCAAAATTGGCGGTAACAAGTTCACTCCTCGATCGCTACAGATTGTTTAGCGTCTTAAGGAAGGATAGAACTCGTTACCGCCATTTCTGCATTTTATGCGTCACTCTAGGAGTGTAGCGTGTGGCGATGAGCTAATTTCATTGAGTAATCATCTCGTGTCAAACGCTGGTGTTTCTAGCCTTTGACAGTAATTGTACCAACCATGCCAGCACCACGATGAGGTTCACAGTAGAAAGTGTAGTCACCAGCAGGTGCGTCTGCTGCAAAGGTGGTGGTTTCCTTTTGACCAGGACTCATGAGCAACTTCTTATGAGACAGAGATTTAGCTAAATCGGCACTCTTAGTGGGGTTTTTGGCAGCATCAAACACAACATTATGAGGAGGAACTTTATTGTTCACCCATTCAATAGTGTCACCTGGTTTAATGGTCAACTTTTTCGGTTCAAATGCTAGCAGTCCTTTATCGCTACCCAATTTCACCTTGTAGGTTTCAGCCGAAGCACTGGGAGTAAAAACAGCAAAGCTGCTAACAACTAAAAGGATTGTCAACACAGCTAAACTAAGGCGTCGCCAGCTTACCGAAATTAATTTCATAGCTCTCTCCTAACAATCAATTTTTTTCCCTTTCTCATTTTAAATAAAATCAACACCAAAGTATGACAATCTGTCATAGATCCATTTTTTTTTTAGAATGGAAAGCAATTTATTGCAAAAAGCTGTCCAATAATCAGTAAATGGGGAATGGGGAACGGGGGATTAAGAGTAGGGACTGAATTCTTTCCAATGCCCTATTCCCAATGCCCAATACCCTATTCCCAATGACTCAACTCCGGGATTTAGTAATAGATTTTTCCGCCTCCCCACTTAGTACCAACGATTTTGGGTTGTAAGAGAATATGACCAGCGATCGCTTCCAAGTCATCATCCGTCAGATTTCGCACTGCTGTGAAAATATCTGCGCTTTTGATACTGGGGTGTATTTCGGAAATCTCTTCTTCACCATCGTAAGTAGTGGGATTTTTTAGGTAATCTACTAAACCTTCAATGTTGTTCCGGTTAGGTGTTGCCAGTGCTAAGTCCTCTGGAGTGAGTCCCACGTTTTGGTTTGTCTTGGTAACTCCACCAGCATGACATTGGGCGCAAGCGTAATTAAATAAGCGTTTGCCTTCTTTGACTTGTTTAAGGCTGAGTACAACGGTATCACCTTGAGCATTTAATGGCACTGTTCGGGTAGCTTTGTCTAGTTCCACTGCTGTCGCGCTACCGACAATCAACTGAAACGAGAGTAAAACAGTAGCCATAACAACGCCAATTAGTCTTATAAACATGTTTCCCCTTAAAGATTTTGACGCTCAACACAGCTAAGAACGCGATTCTCAATCTCCAAGCTGCTAATTGCTAATGACTCATTAGTTTTTTATCATTAGCTATCAGTTATTAGCGAAAGTTCTGAGATAACCCTTCAGGGGACTTCGCGATCGCCCACCAAGTCGTTAGTACCTTTGGGGCGTATTTCAGAGGATATTTGGGAAATAATTGCCCTTGCATCTTCTAACGCCAAACGGGTCTTTTGGTGTTTGTAGGCGATTCCCAGTTGGTTGCACAGAGAAAACACTTGTTCTACAGGAATGCTGTAGTCGGCTGCTATCTCTGCGATCGATAGGTCTGCAAAACCCATAATGCTTGTTTACTGATAGATAGAGATTGAGTCGCTGTAATACCAATATCACGTTAGGAGTGCAATTTGTTGCCCAAAATACTGTTTGGGGAATGGGAGGGGGCAGGGGGCAGGGAAAGCAGGGGAAGAATTTTTAACTGTTGACTAATGACTAATGACTATTAACCTTTTCCCCCGGTAAAGGTGACGCTTTGAATGAAGTAACGATTAAAAAAGGCATAAATACCTAAAGCTGGCAGGGTAAAGACCATAGAAGCCGCCATAATGTAGTTCCAATAGCTGATGTATTGACCTTTGAAGGTGTTCAGTCCCAAGGGGAGGGTAAACATTTCTGGGTCAAATAGGATAACTATGGGCAGTAAAAAATTATTCCAACTCCCCATGAACACAAAAACTGCCTGTGCTGCTAGTGCTGGTTTTGCTAAAGGTAAAACAATGTGTCGAAAAATTCCAAAGGTATTTAAGCCATCGAGTTGTGCTGCTTCTTCTAGTTCTTTAGGAAAATTAACGAAAAACTGCCGCATCATGAAGATAAAAGTGGCATTAACCATGCTAGGAACAATCATGCCTTGATAAGAATTCAGCCAGCCGATCGCTTTTAAAATCAAAAATGTCGGAATCAGGGTGATTTGCGTCGGTACTGCTAGTACTGCCAAAATTAGGAAGAACCAAAAGCGCTTGCCCACAAAGCGCAGTCTTGCCAAGGCATAACCAGCCATTGAATTTAACAACAAGTTTAAAAGCGTGACGCTGAGTGCGATCGCTACACTGTTAAACAACCAGCGCCAAAATAGCGGTTCTTGGAGAAAGATTTGCCTGTAGTTGTCAAGAGTAAAATTCTTGGGGAGAAAGTTGGGTTCACCATTGACAATCTCTGTTAGCGGCTTAAATGATGCTGAAAGTGCCCAGAGAAAGGGAATTAGGGTAATGATGGCATAGAGTGTCAGCAAGACGTACAACAGGGCTTTGAGCCAAGATAAGCCAGAGGTATTAGTCAAATCCGTTCGCCTCCGAAAAATCGTCGCTGAATCAAAGTGATGGCAACGATGGCAGCTGCTAACAAAAATGCGATCGCAGCTGCATATCCCATTTGTAAATTCCGAAATACAGCTTGATAAATCAGCAGCACCACAGTTAAGGTAGCGTTGTTTGGCCCGCCAGTACCGCCAGAAAAGATGTAAGACTGGTCAAAAAGTTGAAAAGTCCAAATTACCCCCACTGTTACCACAAAGAAGGTTACAGGCTTAAGCAAGGGAAGAGTAATGTGGATAAATTGCTGCCATCCATTTGCGCCATCCAGTTCTGCGGCGTCGTAAAGTGTTTGGGGTATATCTTGCAATGCCGCCAGATAAATCACCATGAAAAACGGTGCAGTGGACCAAATGTTCATGATCGTAATGCCTTTGAGGGCAACTGCTGGATCGCCCAACCAGTTATAAGTAGGTAGCCCCACAAAAGCGAGAAAATCGTTTAGTAGCCCATCAGTGTTATAAATCCACATAAAGATGAGTGTCAGTACTGCTGAAGAAGTGACTGTCGGCAAAAAATAGAGGATGCGCCACCAGTTTTTACCGCGAATCCCAGAATTCAGAGTTACTGCCAGAATTAAAGCCAGGATAGTTTGAGTTGGCACAACAATAGCTACATATTCGGCTGTGTTTCTCAAAGCAATCCAAACTCTTTCATCTTCAGCTAATCGTGTGAAGTTGCGAAAACCGATGAATTCGTACTCAATACCGCCGAGAAGTTGGACTTTTTGCAAGGAAAGAAAAACGGCGTAGAGAATGGGTAAGACTACAAAAGTTCCCAAAACTAGAATGGTGGGCATCATGAACATATACCCAGCCAAGTCTTCAGTGATGTTCCACTTGTGGTTTCTGCGCCGCCTGCTAATTTCAAACACTACTGAACCTCCGATGAATCTCGCACTCACCCGACTGTAGCGATGGGTTGTACATGATTATTTATCGTACTCCTGTACAAAAATATTTCACCTCATCAAATAATTCTCTACCTTTGGAAAGCGTAGATAAAAGCAGCAAGTCAAAAGACATCGCTTGTATGAGTTAGCTGGATATGCAACTTAGGGAACTATATATTAACCCGATTCAAGCAATAGGACACAAAATGTCATATACAGTTTACTTACGTTCGATCAAAAATAAACTCCAGAGAACTGGTAAAAGTCAAAAAAGCCTACGGGTCAAAACTATCATAGAACAGTTTGGCTACCAGCGTAGAAGTCAATCATTCATAGATGATTTTAATACTGCTCTTGATGAATTGGGGCTTTGTGCAAATCCTCGGTTGGATTTGCATATTCCGTTAGATACAAAAATAGCTATTTCTCTTAAAGGTGTAAAACCAACAAATGAAGTTGCTGAATCTGAATCAATTTCAGACAAACTAAAAGAGGCAATTTCAGTCAAGCATGATTTTTTCTACTACTTGTTTGATTTTGGCTCTGAACAAGAATATGAACGATTCCAAGCGTGTTTAGATTCTCAGCAGCCAGTTGGTATTTTTTTGATTCCGCAAGTAGAAGATTTCTTCTGTGATATTGTTGTCAAAATCTTTAATTATGAATTAATTAGAAAATCTCAGTATGGAGGCTATAATAGTATACCTAAAATTGCTAATAGGAAAATTCCTACAAATCTTGTCTCAGAAGATAAAGATTGTGAAGATGAACAAGAAAATCCTATCTCTGATGCTAGTATTTTTCAATTTTATCGCTCAACTATGACTAGCATTATACTTGGCAACACTGGTTTAGAATTGCTTGATTCAGAAAAATTCGATCGGCAGTTTGAACAGATATCTTTATATGCCAATAAATATAATTCTGAACAATTTTTTATCTTATTTCATTGTCCATCGGCATTAGAAATCCAAGCTCATCAACAAGAAGATGCTTTAGGATATTTGGTAGATAAAGTTGCTAGTAAAATTCCTTTTACTTTTACTCTCCGATGTAAATATCCAAATGAAACTTCGATTGAATATCAAGAGGAAGTGTATGCCCATTTCCGTCTACTACTGGAACTTCCGTATTATGAAATAGAGGAAGAGGATGCATCTTTGCAAGATTACTTTGTAGAATTACAAAAGGCTCAAATCCAAGCTGAGTCTCAGTTATTGCTGAAGATGAAAACTGAACATTTTTACACTTTGAAATGGCAGCAAGAAAGTAAAGAATATATCTACCTTAAGTATTTTGCGATTAAAACGTTGAAAAGTCTAGGATATGGATTGTCTAATATTGGCTGTGAAGTTGAGTTGACTTCTAGGGATGAAGAAACAATCGATGAAGATACATCAGACGACGATCAAGAGTACCAAAGTGAAATTATAGAAGTCTATGTAAAAAATCAGGTAGTGGTTGAAATAGAAACGCTCAAATACCAAGAGTTTCAAGATAACAATCTCTTTTTAGATTCAATTAAAAGAGTTTTAAGGAAATCAAAAGTATGGCCAAATCAATTAGAAAGCCTTTGGTTGGTAATTCCCGGTTTTGAGATAGCACGCAACTATTACCAGCTGAAAAAACTAAAGGAAATATTAGAATATAAGTTTTCTGAATATTATGGCGATCGCTTCCAAGTTGTAATCATGGCTCCTGATTATGAAAAACACCAATTAGTCCCAGTATCCTTTGACTCTATCGACTATCCATCTTTTAATTATGAGACTAAAAAACCTAGTTTAGTCCAAGCATATCCAATTACTAACCGCGTCAAAGAATTTAAACTTGACTTTAGCCAAGTACAAGGGCTGAATGAAGAAAAAGAGAAACTAACTAGACTTCTGAAGCTGCAATCTCAAGGATATAAAAGTTCAATTGGTGGAATTCTTTTTTATGGCTTACCGGGATGTGGTAAAACTTTACTAGCAAATGCCTTTGCTAATGAGTCTGGAAGATATTTTTTTAAGTTCTCTCCTGCTGATATTGTCAGTGTTTGGATAGGGCAAAGTCAAAAGAATATTCGAGATATCTTTGCTCAAGCTAAGAAAAAATCACCTTCACTTTTATTTATTGATGAATTAGACAGTATTGGGTTTAATCGTAATGAAGATAACGCACACACAGATCAAAAGGCAACTATCAACCAATTACTCATAGAACTAAATAATCTGCAAAATAGTGATGTAATTGTTATTGCTGCTACTAACTATTTGAGTGGCATTGATAGTGCTTTGAAGCGTTCTGGTAGATTAGATTGGAAAATTCCTGTTTTTCCACCCGATCGAGTAGAAAGAATAGATTTATTCAAACACTACCTATCAAAAATTGATATGAATCAGCTAATCAACTTTGAAATTCTGGCAGATAAAAGTGGGAGATTTACTTCATCTGATATTGAGTTAGTTTGCCGGGAAGTCAGAAATGCTCTTCTTTTAGAAGAAATAAGTTCGGCTTTAACAACTTCAGATGTAATTACTTACATTAATAATCTACAAGATGGTGGCTTAAGTCTTAACGAGGAACAAGTTAAAGAATTTTTGGAAGAGTGTAGGAGAATGAGTGTAAAAAATCCTAAGTTAGAAACTCTAAAATTAGAATGGGGATTGTATTAGTAATAGGCTAGCGATCGCTATTTCCACACCCCGATCGATCGTAAAAAATAATTCGTCTTCCGGTTGCGGCGATCGCTTCCAAAGGTTCTAAGTATTCGTGGGGTACTTCTGGCTATTAGATTCAGAAACATCGCTTGACTATCTTGATCTCATTGATGAGGATGATATCCCTCAAAATAGTGATGTAGTACTGATGTTATCTCAGTATTTAGCCGCTATGAAGCAGTTCAAATCCGCTTATTATGCCTGGGATGCTTCCAAGCGTCGTTGGTGCTGGTTTACTGAATAAATACAGCGTTTTAAGCAATAGTTCATGCTATGTCCTATTAAAATATGACTATAGTCATGACTACGGTTATTATGAAATCAATTTCCAAAAGTAAACTCAAATCTCAACTTCTTGAGTTCTTACGACTTGTAGAGTCAGAAGGAGAAGAAATTGTAGTTACCGATCGCGGTAAGCCAGTCGTGAAAATTTCCAAATACGCACAAGCACCTTCAACAGAAGAGTTATTTGGGGAAATACGCGGTAAAGTGAAGTACTTTGAGGATTTAACTACACCAACCACTGACGAATGGACACAATTGTGAAGATAGTCCTTGACACTTGTGCCCTAATCTGGTGGAGTTTAGATCCAGCCAAACTTTCTGAACAAGCTAAAGAAGCGTGCAACCAGATGGAAAAGGATAAAAATGGTCTTGTCCCTTCCATAGCTATATGGGAAATTGCGATAAAAATTAAAAATAAAAAACTAGATTTAGGAGTCAATCTTAACGAATACGTAGTAAGGCTGAAAAAGTCTAGTACCGTTCAGATTGTACCCATTGATGAAAATATTTGGATGGAAAGTGTCAATTTAGAATGGGATCATCGAGATCCAGTAGATCGAGTTGTCGTCGCACTAGCCAGAAGTAATCAAGCTGCAATAATTACAGCCGATCGAGAGATAGCAAATTTCTACTCAGAAGTGATTTGGTAGAGGTAAGAAAGATCGCTTACTCCATCGTCTTAATTTGCTGGTTAGCTTCATTTTCTGCCTTTAGCATTGCTTGCTTTAATGATTGTTGTCCCAACAAGGCGCTGACAAACTGGTTATCAAAGTTATTCACGATCGCACCTGGATACTGACCTACCTGCCAGAGTGTAGCATATTTAACCCCCGCTACTAATGGCGCTCGCAATGGGTCTTGGTCATAGCCCAAATTCTTTGCCACTGATTTACGTGTTGGCAAAGCAAACCCTGTTCCTGTCCACTTTTGCATCCCCTCTTTACCCGTGAGATAGGAAATCAATTCCCAAGCTTCGGCTTTGTGGTGTGCTTGCTTGTTCATCACGTAGGCAACAGTCAGCATCATTGTGCCTTTTTTATCATTAATAGTAGGTACTGGTGCGGTAGCAAACTCTACTTGGGGAAAGGTTTCGATTAGATAGGGAATTGCCCAGTTACCTTCAATCACCATTGCCACTTTACCTTGACCAAACATTTCACTACCTGTGTTTGTGCCAACATCAGATTTTTGAGCAGAGGAGTGGTCTTTTTGATACTGATCTACTACTAACTCTAAACCCTGTAAACTTGCCTCGCTGGCAAAAGTAGCATAACTATTTCGATCGACAGCTTGCCCACCAAAGGCTTTAATTTTATAAGCCTGACGCGCTAATTCTGGGATTTCTCCAAAGCCGTATTTATTAAGTTTACCTGTCAATTGCTTAGAGTAGGTGCGTAGTTCATCCCAATTAGCTGGCGGATTACTCAAGCCTGCGGCGGCAAAGGCTTTTTTATTATAAAACAGGGCAAGGGTGGAATAGTCTTTAGGAAGACCATAAATATGGTTCTGGTATTTGAAGCTTTTAAGTAAGCTATTCTCAAAGTCCGCTAAGTCAAATTCAGGGGTAATGTAAGCTTCTAGCGGTTCCAGAACATTTTGACTCATCAAAAAAGGAGCTTCTACCGACTCCAGATAAAAGACATCTGGCGCTGCTTCGCCAACCAAACGAGTTTTGATTACATCCATGTATTGGTCAGAAATCGCCTCATATTTGACCTTAATATTTGGATGCTGTGCCTCAAAGTCTAGCAGTACCTGTTGCAAAAGTTTTTGCTCAACAACATTGCCTCCCCAACCACTGAGTTTGATGGTGACTGCGGTAGATGCTAACGGCTTGCTTGGCAATTGTAGGCTTTGACAAGCAATAATAGCGATCGCGATCGCCATCGCTAATGCCAAAAAGTTAAATAATCCTTTATTGTTCACAGACAAATAATACGTCTCTTTCCTTGCTCATACCTTGTGTTATTAAGGAGTGATATGTTTAATTATTTGAAATTTTGGTTAAAAATTGCAAGCTAAAATAACGAAAAATTATCAGCGATGCTAATTGAAGCATACTGAGTTCTTGTGCAACCTGATTTATCAGAGGATACTTCACCCATAATCTATGTTTACGGATTCTGTTCAGATTGAAACAACTGCGCCACTGATCCTGGAATTTACCCAGACTGCCTCACCACCAACAGCAATCTCTTCAAACTCTCGAATTTCCAAGGATACTATTCGCACTAGTTTAAAAGCTTCTACTGCGGATTCTGTCTTAGCATCGGTTTATTCTCTGGGAACTGGCGGGATTTTACTCAGCAATTTATTGGTGGAATTGGGTGCTAGTCCAGTGGTATTTGGGATGCTGTCTTCTATTCCCATGTTGGTCAATCTTATTCAGCCGTTGGGTGCTTACTTGTCGGAACGCAGCACCAGCCGCTTTCAATATTCGCTTCGGACACACGGAATTGGTCGGCTGCTATGGCTGATTTTAGTAATTGGTATTGTCAGCGCCAGCTTGGGAGTAATTGATGCTCACCAGTTAGTCATATTGACACTCTTGATTGTTCTATTCAGTAGTCTTTTAGGAGGATTAGGAACAGCATCGTGGCTCAGTTGGGTGGCAATGATAGTTCCCCGACGATTACGAGGCAGGTATTTTGGGACACGCAATAGTGCTGCTAGTCTCACTAATTTGATTTGCGTACCAATGGCCGGTTTAGTTGTATCGCATTGGTATGGGGGAACTCTCCAAGGTTATGGTGTAGTTCTACTGCTAAGTATTGTGTTTGGGATTGTGGGATTGGGGTGTCAGTATTTCCAGGTGGATATGAATCCGCGATCGCAAAACACTTATTATGGCAAGTCCTCACAAACCAGTGAGATTCAATCCGAGGTTGCAAAAGATGAATCTTCTGAAATACTTCAATCAATTCATTTGCCACAAGAACAGTCAGCTAACAGCATCTGGAAAAACTCTAACTTTTTGGTATTTCTGCTGTATTTCAGCTTCTGGACGCTTGCTGTTAACCTCAGCAGTCCTTTTTTTAACCTCTATATGCTCGACACGCTGGATTTAGATGTCAGCTATGTGACTATCTACAATAGCCTTCAGGCGGGGGCAACTTTGCTGATGCTTATTCTGTGGGGAAAATTAGCAGACAAGATAGGTAATCGTCCCATCCTCATCTGTATTGGGATTTTGGTTGGAGTTACACCACTCTTGTGGCTGGGGATTGGTGTAAATCGCCTTGATATCTGGTTGTGGTTGCCACTACTACACATCTTGATTGGAGGTACTTGGGCGGCGATTGACTTGTGCAGCAACAATATCCAATTGAGCATTGCACCAACTAAAAATCAGTCTATCTATTTTGCGATCGCAGCTGCCGTTGCTGGAGCAAGTGGTGCTTTGGGCACAACTATAGGCAGCTTTCTCGTGCAATTTACTCAGTCTGGAGGTTTACTAGGCTTATTTGCCCTCTCAGGCATATTTCGACTAGTAGCCCTTGTTCCACTCATGTTTGTTCAAGAGCCAAGCAGAAGTTAGGAGTTAGAAGTTAGGAGTTAGAAGTTAGGAGTTAGGAGTTGTAAATTTTTAACTCATAACTCATAACTCATAACTTTTGACTATTCTGCGGCGGTAGAAGTCAAGGACATTGTTTCCCACAACACCATGTGAGGTGTTGTTAATACGGGCTGATGTAGAGCAATCAGCTGGGCTAGGGTGTTCTTTAATTGGGTACGGGGGACGATATCATCAACAAAACCATGCTGGAGCAAATCTTCAGCAGTCTGGAAATCTTCGGGTAGTTTTTCCCGCAGGGTTTGCTCAATCACTCGCCGACCAGCAAAACCAATGGTTGCCTTGGGTTCTGCCAAAATTATATCGCCCAACATTGCAAAACTAGCGGTAACGCCGCCCGTTGTCGGATTGGTCAAAACAGGAATATATAATAATCGGGCATCTTTATGGCGCTGTAAAGCTGCGGAGATTTTTGCCATTTGCATCAAAGAGAGCATACCTTCTTGCATTCTCGCGCCACCGGAGGTGCAGACGATAACTACAGGATAGCGTCGTTGAGTGGCTTGCTCAATCATCCGGGTGAGTCTTTCTCCCACAACCGAACCCATACTACCACCCATGAAGCGGAAGTCCATAACTCCAAGGGCAATGGGCAAACCATTGATTTGACCTAAACCAGTTTTAACTGCGTCTATTAAGCCAATTTTATCTTGTGTTTCCCGCAAGCGATCGCTGTAGGGTTTGCGATCGCGAAATTCTAGCGGGTCAGTTGGACGCAAATGCTCATCCAGAGGTTTCCAGGTATTATTATCTATCAATTGACGGATGCGCTCATCACTGTCTACCCGATTGTGATGACCACATTCGACACAAACCATCTGATTGGCTTTCAAGTCTTTTGTATATGCCAACACGCCACATTTAGAGCATTTATGCCACAAACCATCAGCAATTTCACGTTCTTGGCGTTCGAGGCTGGTAGGCCCTGACTTCCTTCGATTTGCAAACCAATCAAATAGAGACTTTAAACCACGTGATTCTTCGTTGTTAGCCATTTTTTATTTTATTTTAAGTGGGTATGAGGTCGAAAACATGTCAAACCGTATTGGTTGTGCTAAGTCATAAGTCATTTGTATTTACTAATGACTTATGAATACATCGTTAAACTACGTTTTTAAGCAATTCAGACCTTAATTTTCGTCTTTGGTTGCCAGCTTAACGAAAATACTTATACCAATACAAGTCTCTTGCTCTTTTTTTCAGCAGACTTAATTATATGGACGTAGTGACAAAACCATGAGAATACCAACCTCCAAATAAGATGCTCTCCCCCTCCCACCCTAATCAATTATTTGTATTGCTGGGTTTTGAACAATCAGCATCTGTTGCACTAGTTGTACTTGCCAACGGTTAATCGTCGTTAAGAGGGTAATACAAGTCACAAGCTGAATATTATCAAAATGTGAAAGGCAGATGGGGTAATGTTGGTTACAGTCACGAATTATAAATATTTCTTATGAAAGAGCATTAGGTATGGGTATAGGGCATTGGGTGTTGGGCATGGAGAAGAGACAAGGGAGACAAGGAAGAGGGGGAAGACAAGGGAGAGATTTGTTCAATAATTCCCTCTTGTCCCCCTTGTCCCCCTTGTCCCCCTCGTCCCCCTTGTCCCCCTCATCTTCCCTGCTCCCCTGCTCCCTACTTCAATTCAAGAGGCTGGAAAAAATAACCGCAGGTAGCTAGACAAAATGGCTTCGCCGCTAAACAGGGTAATCACAGATCCTAAAGCCAGAAAAGGCCCAAAAGGGATCTTTTGTCCTAATTTTTGTCGCGATCGCTGCATAATCAAAATACCGATGCCAATAAATGCTCCTAGCGCACAGGCAATAAAACTAGCCAAGAGCAAATATTTCCAGCCTAACCAGGCTCCCATCATGGATGCTAACTTGGGATCGCCTGTACCCATTGCTCTTTTACCAAAGGCAATTGAACTCAATAGGGCGATCGCTTCAAACAGCCATAAGCCTAATACTGCACCAACTATAGCGATCATAAGGTGATTTACCAATGCCACAAAACTACCCTCTGGTAGAAAACCAACTATCATTTGAAACAAAATTCCCACCACTAAACCCGACTTAATCAGTGGATTGGGTAGGGTCATTGTATCTAAGTCGATGAGTGATAGCGCCAATAACCAACTGCAAAAAGCCCAATAGCCTATTGTTAAAGTCGAAACTTGAAATACCAAAAAAATTAGTAAAAAAATTATGCCCGTTACCCCTTCTACCACAGGATAACGGACAGAAATTTTGCTTTTGCAATATCGACACCGCCCTTTTAAGGAAATCCAGCCGAACACTGGTACGTTGTCGTAAGCTTTTAGCTGGTTTAAGCATTTAGGACAACGAGAAGGCGGCCAAAGAATTGACAACCCAGCAGGTAGGCGATAAACAATAACATTCAAAAAACTACCAATAGATGCACCCAAAGCAAAGACCATTACACTCGCCGGGATGGCGAACAAAATGTCCATACAGTCATTTGTCCTTTGTCATTTGTCTTTTGTCATTTGTCATTTGTCCTTTGTCATTTGTCATTTGTCAATAACTAGTTACCAATGACCAATACATCTCTTGGAGAGGGTGCACTTCGACTCATTTCGGCTACGCGGTAATTGAGCGTAGTCGAAATTCAATGACCAACGCTCAGTGACCACGCCAACGACTACGCCCAACTCTTGGAGAGGCTGCGCCTTAAGCGTTCGCGTTGGCGAAGCCTCTCGAAGAGAAACGTCTCGAAGAGAAGCTATGCCGCAGGCTTTACGGCTACGCTCAGGACAAGCTCAGTACAAGTGACCAATGACCAATGACCAATGACCAATGACCAATGACCAATGACCAATGACCAATGACCAATGACTAATACATATGGGATTCAATTTGACTTAAGGGCACAAAACACTCTTGAGGTAAAAGAACTGGTTGGTTAGTAAAAATAACCTTGCCTCGATGAGTCACACGATTAATTGCTACACCGGAAGGTTGCCCAGCTATTTCGGGATGGACTTCACAGTGAGTATAGTATATCTGCCCAGCAGCTCTAATTACAGAGGGATCAATCAAAGGCGATTGGTTCTTTGGGGCGGTAAAATTTACTTGACCTTGTCGTAATGCGTACACTATCGACTGTTATTTGATTGCTAGATTTCCCTTTAGTCTACCCGAAACTTATAGCAAAGGTTGCCAAATTGCCCAAGTTGCTATATAAAATTATTTTTCTTCGATCGCTTTGATGAGTGAGTCTCCCATAGCGCGGCAACCAAGGAGATTTTTTCCTGGAGAAATTATATCGCCTGTGCGATCGCCTTGCTCTAAAACTTGCAGTACACCTTGTTCGATCCGATCTGCCGCTTCTGGTTGGTCTAAACCGTAACGTAACATCATCGCCACACTCAAAACTTGTGCTAGAGGATTTGCCTTATCCTGTCCAGCAATATCTGGGGCGGAACCATGAACTGGTTCATATACACCAGGGCCAGAAGCGCCCAAACTAGCTGAAGGTAACATCCCAATACTACCTGTGAGCATGGCAGCAGCATCAGAGAGAATATCGCCAAACAAGTTGCCTGTAACAATGGTGTCAAACTGCTTGGGAGCGCGTACCAACTGCATAGCAGCATTATCTACATATAAATGAGAGAGTTCGATATCTGGATATTCGGTAGAAAGTTGGGTGATGCGATCGCGCCACAACTGAGATACTTCTAATACGTTCGCTTTATCTACTGAACAAAGTTTTCCACCGCGTTTTCGGGCTGTTTCAAAGGCCACTCGCCCAATGCGTTCAATTTCTGATTCGGTGTAAACCATCGTATTTACACCACGTTTCTCACCGTTTTCTGTAGCAAAAATACCTTTGGGTTTACCAAAGTAAATCCCACCAGTGAGTTCGCGCACCACCATAATATCCACGCCTTCGACAATTTCGCGTTTCAAAGTTGAAGCGTCGATTAGCTGGGGCAAAATTTTCGCTGGGCGCAAATTGGCAAATAATTCCAAACCGGCACGTAACCCTAACAAACCTGTTTCTGGACGTAAATTGGATGGCAGAGAATCCCACTTATAACCACCAATCGCTGCAAGTAACACAGCATCACTGTTACGGCAAGCCTCTAGAGTGGCAGATGGTAGGGGTTCCCCGGTGGCATCAATTGCTGCACCACCGATGAGAACTTCTTGGAATTCAAACTTCAGATCGAATTGCTTCCCTACGACTTTCAGCACATCTACCGCCACTGCCATAATTTCAGGGCCAATGCCATCGCCGGGGAGTAGAGTAATGCGGTAGTTCTGAGTCATAGCTGGTTATTACTAGGTAAATGCTTTCAGATCAAATATCATACCTAGCAAAATGTACTGATGGAGTTTTTAATTTTAGGACTTACGCAAACTCTACGAACTCTTGGCGTCTTCTCTGCGAGACGCTACGCGTTGGCGAAAGCCTCTCGTAGAGAAGGTGGTTCGATAACTTGCAGCAGTTTTCATGTATTTGAACCACATCTGTGGTAAAGGCACAGCATTGCTCATTAGTGTCAACTTAACGCCAAACCCCTTGTCCATCCTTGTGCGTCGGGAATTGAAATTCCCGCCTCATAGCTCAAGTCATCTGAAGATGACTAAATATCGCCAAAATCTCCAGTTTCTCGTTGCTCTCGTTCCCATGCTCTGCATGGGAATGCCTGATTTAGAGGCTCTGCCTCCAGTCAGATATTGAGTCAGAGACTCAATGAATGCATTCCCAGTCGGAAACTGGGAACGAGGAACGAGGAAAGTCAAGGTTTTTAGGACTTGTGTGTACACCGTAGCTGGAGGTAAGCGGCGGGGGAAAAGGGAAAGAAAAAACCTTTAACCCAACCCCAGTAACCTTTTCCTCAAACCAAATTCTGAGTTCAAACCCTAGTTGAGCGGATCGAAACGCTGCAAGATCAGAGCGATGAACACTACTGGCAAACCTACACCCATACAAATGAGAGCTTGGATCAATGTTAAAGGTGTAGTGTTAAACACTTGATTCATCATGCTCCACTGACTAAACAGACATTGTAAAATCACCACAGCCACAATTCCGATCGCAGGTGCATAGGCTACAGGTGTGCGTTTACCTTGGAATCTCACGACTAGAGATGGTAAAAACTGGGTAATGCTTAACAAGTAAAAGACTTCTGCCGCCACCAATCCATTAATCGCCATCGTGCGAGCTAAGGCTTCATTGCCTGTAGTTTGAAGTATCCATTGAAACATCCCAAAAATTACTACCCAATTGAAGACGGAAATCGCGACGATCCGCTGGAGCAATCCACCCGATAAAAGTCTTTCTCTGGGGTTGCGCGGTGGTTGTTGCATCACCTGTCCAGATTTTGGCTCAAAGGCGAGGGGAGCAATTAATGCTATTGAACTGACCATGTTCAACCAGAGAATTTGGATTGGTAAGATGGGAAGCACGGTTGCTAGAAGAATAGCAATCAAAATCGTCATGGATTCGCCAACGTTGATCGGCAGCAAGAAGGCGATCGCTTTTCGTAAGTTGCGGTAAACACTACGTCCCTCTTCCACAGCAGCTTCGATTGAGGCGAAGTTATCGTCAGTTAGCAGCATATCCGCCGATTCTTTGGCAACCTCTGCCCCAGCTATGCCCATCGCTACACCAATATCTGCCTGTTTGAGCGCGGGAGCATCGTTGACACCATCTCCAGTCATGGCAATAATTTCACCCTGAGACTGCAATGCTTTTACCAGATGCAATTTTTGTTGTGGCGCAACTCGCGCAAATACCATACCTTCCTCAGCCGCTTGGGTGAATTCTTTTTCATCCATCTGAGTTAATTGCTGTCCGGTGAAAACTTGTGCTTCAGTCGAGCAAATTCCCATTTGACGGGCGATCGCAGCTGCTGTTAGTGCATGATCCCCTGTAATCATTTTCACCTGAATTCCAGCCGATTGACAGGCTTTGACTGCGGCGATCGCTTCTTCGCGCGGCGGATCGATAATGCCTTGAAGTCCCAGAAACACCAGTCCTCGATCGAGATCGTTGCGATCCAAGGATCGCTTAGTGGCAACTTCTTTGCTGGCAAAAGCTAGCACTCGTAACCCTTGGTTTGCCATACCAGCAACTTCTTCTTCCACTGTGGCAGGATTGAGACGAGCGAGTTGTCCTTGAGCATCGAGCAGGCGATCGCATCGTTGGAGAATTGCCTCTACAGAACCTTTGAGATAAATCACATTCAGCCGGCGTTTTACATCCAATTCATGCAAAGTCGCCATGTATTGGAATTGAGACTCAAAGGGAATGGTGTCTATTCTGGGTAATTCTTGCTCTAGATTGGCTTGCGTCATTCCCACTTTATTGGCAGCCGTAATCAATGCTCCCTCAGTTGGGGTTCCTACTAAATCCCACTGTCCATCTCCCCATTCGATGTGAGAATCATTGCAGAGCAATCCTGCTTCTAAGGATTCCCAAAGAGCAATATGTCCATCTGCATTGAAATCAACAGGCTGTCCATCGATTAGGATTTCACCGTCTGGCGCATAACCAATACCGCTAACGGTGTAATGTTGTCCACCTGCATAAATCTTTTGAACCGTCATCTGATTCTCAGTTAACGTCCCAGTTTTGTCAGAGCAGATAACGGTGGTACTTCCCAAGGTTTCCACAGCAGGTAGCTTGCGAATAATCGCCTTACGTCGTGCCATCCGGGAAACTCCGATCGCCAACGTGACGGTAACGATCGCAGGTAATCCTTCGGGAATCGCGCTGACTACCAAAGCCACACTCGCTTTAAAAACATCAATCCAAGATTCGCCTTGTCCTAATCCGACTGCAAATGTCAGAGCAGCCAAACCTAAAATCACATACAACAAGCTTTTGCTAAACTTGTCAATATTACGTGTTAACGGTGTTTTCAGATTTGTGCTGCTTTCAATTAACTGGGAGATGCGACCGGTTTCAGTGGCATCTGCGATCGCTACTACAATCCCTTCTGCCTGTCCAAAGGTGACGAAACTTCCGGCATACACCATATTGCTGCGTTCGGCTAACGGTGTCTCGACATCCAACAATTGAGTTACTTTCTCCACCGGAACGGATTCGCCTGTTAAGGCAGACTCGTCAACTTGCAAGCCACGCACACTTAATAGCCGCAGATCGGCGGGTACTTTATCCCCAGATGCCAACAGTACCAAATCACCTAGAACAAGTTCAGTCGAAGCCAAACGAGTTTTTTGACCATTGCGAATCACAGTTGCTTCGGTAGTGACAGCTTTGGATAAAGCAGCGATCGCACCTTCTGCTTTCGATTCTTGAATGTAGCCAATGATAACGTTTATCAGGGTGACACCAAAAATTACTCCTGCATCTAGCCAATCTTGCAGCAGCAGCGTTACTACTCCCGCCGTCAGCAAAATATATAGTAGTGGTTGATTAAATTGCTCTAGAAATCGCAGCCAAGGACTTTTTCCTCCTTTACTACTCAATTGATTTGCACCCATCTGCTGGTATCGGGTAGTAGCTTCTTCATGGCTCAAACCCGCTTCCGGATGGCTGGCTAACGTTTGCACAACCTTTTGTTCGCCCAGAGTATGCCATTCATAGTTGAGTAAATCTTCTGTTGTCTGAGTCAAAGTATTTGTAGCGATCGTATTTGCTGTCATCTGTATCTCCAAACTAATTCGTAATTAATACTCATCAGATTTAAGTAAAAATTTCTTTTTGAATCTGTACCTTTGATTTTTGAAATTGGTGTGATTACGAGAATCTTTTGCTAGGTTCGTAAACATGCCACTCTCGCACACCCCAGTAACTAAGAATCAATTCTGCTTGCAAAATTTCATCTGCTGTTCCCTCTACCTTCACCAAAAGTTCTTCTTGGAAGGTGGTTGGCTTACAGAGCGTAGCTTGCCTTTCGGGAGCAAACCAACCTTGATATGCACCATATACACTGCCCAAAATTGCACTTGCTCCACCTGCCAGCAATGTACCCAGCACAGATTCAACCGCTAATACTGGCCCAAAACCGGGAATAACTAATACGCCAAGTCCAACTGTTAGTGCCAGAAAGCCCCCGGCTGTTCCTCCTGTAATTGCGCCTGCTTTGGCACCTTGGCTCGGAGTTATGATATGTTTATCCGCATTAGCATCCCCATACAACTTTTCGTGTTTAGAGTCTAAAGGAAACACAGAAATTTGTTGCATAGGAAAGTCAATTGCTCTGAGTTCATTAAGCACCTGTGTTGCCGCTTGACGGGTAGAAATGATGCCTATTGCATATTTAACTGAATGTAAATTCATCACAATTTCTCCTATATAAATAATTAAGTGAAAAATGAAAAATTATTAATATCTAAATAGTATAAAGTTAGAGTTTTTAGCTTGATTTTGAGTCATATTAGGTTGCCGAACTGCTGCTTCTATTTCAGGATTACTGATAAATGTGAATGAAAAGTGAATAAATTGTTTATCTTACTTAATTTTCATTTTTGAATCACATTTATCACTTAAGCTAAAAGACAACACAGATGAATGAAGTAATTAGCACCTCTTGCAAAAATCCTTGAATTACCCCTCCCCAACCCTCACCTTGTGAAGCTACCTGACTTTTCACGTTATGTAGAAAAGTCCACGAAAAACTAACCCCCTTCCCGTGTTGGGAAGGAGAGAGAAATAGAAGAGAGGTTTTTCAGATACCGTGAAAAGTCAGGTGAAGCTACGGGGTATACACACGTCTGAAATAGTTGGAAATTTGGGTTTGAACGTGGTTTTACCCCACCCTAACCCTCCCCGTATGTATTGGGGAGGGAACAAGATTTATTATTTCCCCCCTTTATAAGGAGGGATTAAGGGGGGTAATTTGACTTGTGTATACACGGTAGCCAATATATCGGGGGGATTAAGGGGGGTATTAGAATTGGTATCAGCACTTTGCTATACCTTCGCCAAAATAAAAGTATGAAGATAGGGCTGATTATCAACCCATTTTGCCAAGCTTATTTCTGGAGAACGTATTTATCTGATTTTTACAGGCGTTAAATCCTTGCAATTTGGCGAAGGTGTTGCCATAAAAGTGAGATTTGCTCCAATTAGGCTACCACTCGGTTTTATTATTGGTGTAATGTGGATATCGAAATAACGAGTGCTGTGGCTAGTTGTCCACTCTATGTTCTTTTCACTTATCAAATAGCGATCGCGATTTAACCGCTTCATCAATTCTCTAAAATTTACAATTTGTCCTATTTCTAAATCTTGCATTTGCACACCTAGATCGTCATTTTTGAGACCAAATAAGGTATAAGCTTGCTCGTTAGCCAGAATTAGGCAAGCACGAGCGTCGACTGCAAGTAAGGCAAATAGGCTGTTTTGGAAAGCAGCTTGCCAGAAGTGGATAATTTCAAAAACTGGAGAGTCGGGTACTTTCTTTTTGGCAGACTCAGGTCGAATCTGCAAGTATTTTTGCAAACTGAGATTCTCTGCTTTAGTAAAAATCGAATGCTTCATACTAACGGGGATGAAGATTTGTTTGTCGTTAGTCAAGTTTTTTGTTTTTTCTAAAAAAAGAAAACCATTATTGTTCAAGGCAAAATGAAAGCGAAGTAGAATAGTTGCGTAAGTTTTTGCGTCGAAGTACTTTAGGATGTTGCGGCACACAAGCAGGTCAATTTTAGATATGGGCGCATTCTTAACTAAGTCATGGCGACCAAAAATGATTGACCTACGCAGTTCGGAGCAAAAAACATGAATCGACCCAATTTGCTTACAGTACTCAGACAAAAATTTACAGGGAATGTCTGCTAGCTCCGAGTCACTATAACTACCTTGTCGCCCCTGTTTGAGCGCGTCTTCTTCTATATCCGTGGCAAAAATTTGCACTCGTTCCAAATATTGCTCCATACCCAGAGCTTTTGCTAGCAACATACTCACTGCATAAGCTTCTTGTCCAAAAGCACAGCCAGCAACCCAAACTCGAATTCTTTCGTCTGGATGCTTGCTCTTAATAATTTGGGGAATAATTTTGTTAGCTAAATAATCCCAAGAATCGCGCTTAGAAAACAATTCGGTGGAATTCTTTAAAATGGTGTTAATTAAAACATTAAGTTCTTCTGGTTGATCTTGTAAGTATTGTAAGTATTTACTATATTTCTCAATTTTTAATTGCTGCATCCGGTCTTGTAACTGAGCTATTAAATTCAGCTGGTTATAATCTGGAAGATTATAAGCATAATTTTGCTGAAGGTAATCTAATAAAGTCTCTAACTCTTGCTGGCAAATTGATTTATTCATGTTATTATTTTTTTGTGTTGCTAAATAATTACTGAAGCACTGAAGTTAATGTAAAAAGGCATCGTTAGCCGTACTCAGTGAAATCTGTCAAAATAATGTATTATTAATGTTAAATATAAATAATACCAAGTTGCCAAAGTTAGTATTGTTTAGTATCTAAGCGCTGCTGGACTAGCTTTCAAGCAAATAATACTATCTATCACAACTTGGTATTATTTGATTAATATTTTTAAATTTTAAATAATTAGTATTTCTTCTGAAGCTAGAAAGGAATCATTTATTATACAACAAACTTGAAGTACTAAAAAACTGCCTTAAGGCTTAAATGCTATTACCACTCAACGGTAAGTTGACAATAAAAGTTGCACCCTGCCCGACTGCTGCACTTTGGGCGTAGATAGTACCACCGTGGAGTTCTACGAGGTTACGTGCGATCGCCAGTCCTAACCCTAGTCCTTTTTTTGTGCCTTTTGCTTGACGAAATGCGTCAAAAATGTGTGGTAGAAACTCAGAATCTATGCCGCAGCCAGTGTCACTTAATATAATCTGGGCTTGATTTTCATGAGTTTGCAGACTAATTTCAATTTTTCCCCCAGTAGGAGTAAATTTGACAGCATTAGTCAGTAAATTTAAGACAATTTGTTGTAAACGGTGTGGATCGCCTTGAACTGTTACTGGTAAAGGAGCAAGCGTGCACTTTAAGTGAATATCTTTGGTTTGGTAAGATTGATGCACTGTAGCGATCGCCATTTCAATCACTTCTTGCAGTTCAACTGGCTCTGGATTGAGGTTAATTTTACCCGCAGTGATACGCGAGATATCGAGCAAATCTTGAACGAGTTTAGTTTGGAGAGTAGCATTGCGTTCTATCGCTTCCAGGGATTTCGTTAACATGGCAAGACTTGGCTGGCTGCTACGGAGTAAGCGAGTCCAACCAAGAATAGCGACTAGGGGGGTATTGAGTTCGTGAGAAACTTCTGCTAAAAACTTATCCTTCATCCGGTTAATTGTTTTCTCTTGGTGGAGTGCAAGCGATCGCAACTGTGCCATTTGGAGATGAGCTAAAACACGGGTGACAAGTTCGGTGGCCGAGAAGGGTTTAATTAAGTAATCGTCAGCCCCAGCTTGAAGCCCTTCAATTACAGACTCTTCTCTTGCACGGGCAGACAGCAGGATGATGGGTACTTCTTTTGTCCGGGCGTCGGCACGCAATGCTTTCAATAACTCAAAGCCGTCCACCTGTGGCATCATCACATCAGAAAGAACCAAAGAAGGTACTCGTTCGGTAACAATTGCCAGTGCAGCTGCCCCATCCGCAACGGCTTCAACTTCAACATCGCGATCGCTTAATATCCGCTTGAGGTAATCGCGCATATCGGCGTTGTCATCGACAATCAGGACATAGGTTGAGGGAGGTGGGGAAGAAGTTTTAGTTTCTGGGTTCGCCGAAATGATTTCTGAGTTCGCCGAAATGATTTCTGAGTTCGCCGAAATGATTTCTGAGTTCGCCGAAATGGTTTCTGAGTTCGCCGAAATGGTTTCTGGGTTCGCCGAAATGGTTTCTGGGTTCGCCGAAATGGTTTCTGAGTTCGCCGAAATGGTTTCTGGGTTCGCCGAAATGGTTTCTGGGTTCGCCGAAATGATTTCTGGGTTCGCCGAAATGGTTTCTGGGTTCGCCGAAATGGTTTTTGCAGCTGCTTCCCCTACTTCTGTTGTATCGCTATCTTGCAACAACCAGCGCTCTGCCTCTTGAACATAAGGGGCTGCACCTAATGCAGTTGATGTCAGGGTGCGTGTTGCTATGATACGATCGCGAAGCGTCTCCGAAGGAGATTCGCCTACGTCAAATCGTAGGCGACGTGCGCTATTGCGCCCCGCTGACGCTCCTAACGTCGCTACCGCTTCGCTAACGCTAACGCTTGGCAGGTGTGCTGTCCCTAATGGAATTGTGACGGTAAAGCAACTTCCTTGTCCTACAGTGCTGCTCACATCTATAGTTCCGCCATGCATCTCGATCAATTCCTGCACCAAAGCTAGACCAATACCAGACCCTTCATGAGTTCTGGCTTTTGTACTTCGCACTTGATAAAATCTCTCAAACAGATGAGGCAGTTCTTCCGGCTCAATCCCGGTGCCTGTATCTTCTACCTTTAGCGTTACACGATCGCCATCAGCAAGATGCAGTCTGACGGCGATTTCGCCTTCTAGGGTAAACTTAAAGGCGTTGGAGAGCAAGTTAAGCACAATTTTCTCCCACATTTGGCGGTCTACGTATACAGGCTCGGCTAAAGGTGGGCAATCGACCACTAGCCGCAAAGAAGCCCTTTCAATGGCGGAACGAAACACTGAGGCTAACTCAGTGGTGAACGTTGCCAAGTCGGTCGGTTCATAAACTGCTTCCATGCGTCCGGCTTCGATGCGAGAGAAGTCGAGCAGGGTATTAACTAGTTTCAGCAGCCTCACGGCGTTTCGCTGGGCAAGTTCTAAACGGAGGCTTTGTTCTTGAGGCAGGGGATGAGTGCGATCGCTTAAAGCATCTTGCAAAGGAGCCAGCAACAGCGTTATAGGCGTGCGGAATTCATGGCTCACATTGCTGAAGAAAGCTGTTTTGGCACGATCGAGGTCTGCCAGAGCCTCGGCGCGTTGGCGTTCTTGTTGACGGGCAGCTTGTTCCTGAATCAGGCGAATTCGATCGGCTTCTGCCTGTTTGCGATCGGTAATGTTGTTGAATACGACGACAATGTGGTGTTTATCTTCGTTGATGCGCGACACCAAAATCTCGAACCAGTAATCTACACTGTCGATGTAGTGTTCAAACCGGGTTGATTCGCCTGTTTGAGCTACCGTACCAAAGGTTTGCAGCCAGTTCTGATTCAACGGTTGATTCAGTTGAGTGGCGTTTTTACCTGCGACATCGCGCAGTCCAGTCAGGGACTCGAACGCTGGGTTGACCTGCAAAATTTTCCAGTCGATCGCTCTTTCATCGTCGTCATACAGCAGTTCGCAGAGGGCGTAACCTTCAGCGATCGAATTGAACAGCAGCCGATATTTTTCTTCTGATTGGCGCAACCCGATTTCGGCGCGGGCGCGTTCGACGGCTGCCCAGGTGCGATCGGCGGTTTCTGTTGCCAGTTCTACTTCCATATCTGTCCAGTCTCTGGGCGTGCTTTGAACCAGACAAAAGATGCCTACCGACTTGCCGTTTTTAATCACGGGCACATTGACATAGGAAATCACCTGCAACTGTATGCAAAGCTGCCTAACATCTTCGTCCACCGTATCGGTCGTATGCACATCCCGAACAATAAAAGGACGACCTCTATCCACCACAGCTTGCAAGATGGCAAAGTTCGAGAGCGGATACACACCGACAACGGTCGGCAAATCTCCACGGACGGTATCGCGTCGAATGATGGCATTGCCATCCTCGATTTCGCAGTAGTAGCACCTGTCCGCTCCAAAGTAATTCATGGCGGTTCGGGTTACTGTTTGCTGAATGTCAACTGGATCGGCAAGCGATCGCAGCGCATCGCTGAGTTTCAGCAGGAAGAACTGCCGCTCCTCGCTCTTGCGTAACAACTCCTCGGCAAGCTTGCGCTCAGTAATATCATAGGAAACGGCAAGCACTGCATAAACTTCACCGTCAACAGAACGCAACGGCGTTCCGCGCGAGATGAATGAGCGATTGTGTGCGTCATATTCGTGTTCAAACGACTCACCAGCTAGCCCCCGACGGTAAAACACCTCGTAAGTTGCTGCTAATTCGAGCGGCAGTACCTCGAAAATCGTTTTTCCGACAAAATCTTCGCTTTTGAATCCAGCAGCAGACAACGCTTCGCCTTCAGCCAGCAAGTAGCGCAACTCGCGATCGACGACAAAGGCAGCTCCACCCGGCAGATTCTCAATCAAAGCGCGCGCTCGTTCTTGTGCCTGTTTGCGCTGCACAATTTCAGCTTCTAAGGCAGCGTTGGCAGCTAGCAGTTCCTTTGTTTGTCGTTGATTCAAAAGCAGGGTAGCCGCAGTAAAGTTTGCTAAACTCATCATCACCCGCACGTCTTCACTGTCAAAGTGTCGCTGTTCATCGTGCGATATAATCCAGATTGTGCCGAGTGCTTTGTTGTCAGCAATCAGAGGCAACACCAACCCTTCAACGAAAGGGGTTTTAGCTTCCTGAAAGTACGTGAAATAGCGTTCCGGATAAGAATAAAGCACAGGTGTACCGCGATCGAGGCAAGTTCCACAGGGGCTAAAGTTGCGAGGGATAGTGCCGCCTACGTACTGTTTTAACGCTCCTGCCAACACATTCCAGCGAAAGACTTCTTCACCACTTGGCAATACTTCAAGTAAACTGACCCCTGTACTTTGGGCATTGCACAATTCTAGTGCCATGTCAACTAGACTCTGGAGCATCGTCTCCGGCTGATTTACCAACTGCCGCGCCAACGTATGCAATGCTTGATTTTCCGAAGCTAAGTTTGCCGGACGAGGGTTTCGCCGGGACAACTCTTGGGTGATGACAATATCCTCTAGGGTGACTGTTTCTGTTTGAGGTCGTTGCATCGCTTTTACTAGTTAATTGGGTGCGATCGCACAGAAATAGGCTGATTGTAATTCATTATTTTAAGGCTTGCTGACTGCCATCTGTGTATAAAGCAGCAGCAAGACGTTCTCTCACGCTGGGCGATCGAAATCCTAAAACAATATCTTGGGGTGCAACGCCGCGTCCAATCAGTTCTCGATCGATAAAAATTTCAGTACTGTTGTGCTGAATCCAAACTTTACCTTCAATCAGGTCTAGCTGCATTGCACAACCGTAGATGCGGTATTCGCCGCGCCAACCATTATGCATGACCAGATAGCGATTGCGCTCAGTATCAAAAATCAACTGGGCTTCTGGATCGTCAGCAGCAAAATTCTCTAAGAAATCACGCACGATTTGGCGATATTGGTTTACTCGATCCATTGTTCAATCACCTCTTGATTGGAATTGTAAATAATCAAGCGAACTTCATAGCGGTCTATGACCGTTTTGGCTGGCTCAAAACGCAAAAAGGTTTGATGAACATCGCTTGGAACTGCCAAATAAAGAATGCGGTCTGGTTCTTCTGAAACTTCTAAGGCAATGCGATAGTTTAGAAATTGTCCAAGGGCAGTATGAAATTCGGAGATTGCTGAACTTGACACAAAGCTTTTGACTTCTACTGCAATTTTACGTCCTGCTTTTTGGGCAGCGATCGCTTCTTCTGCGGCGAGGTCAATGTAGATATCAGCAATCCCATAGCGCAGGCGATAGGGATCGTGGGTAATTGTCCAGCCGTCTTTTTGCAGTGCCAGCTTCACAGTATCGTGAAAAATGTCTTTTGCCATCTCAACTGTTAAATTAATGGCAATTTGATGGTAAACGTTGCACCTCGTCCTTCCCCTTCACTGGCTGCCTCAATTGTACCGCCGTGTAGCTCTACGAGTTGACGTGCGATCGCTAGCCCCAATCCCAGTCCTCCTGGCGAATGTCTGCTAGGAACCTCTGCTTGCGTAAAGCGATCGAAAACGTCAGGCAGAAACTCGGCACTAATTCCCACACCTGTATCTTTGATTTGAATCGTAGCTAGAGAATCAATAGTATCAATATCAAGCCGAACTTCTACTATTCCTTCCTTGAATGTAAATTTAATCGCATTGGCAAGTAATTCTCTGATAATTTGCTGCAAGCGATCGCGATCGCCTAAAACGGTGTCACATTCTTCGGAAGTTGCTTGCAAAGTTCTGACAATTTTCGCTATCGCCTGCAAATACATCCAAAGCGAGAGCGGCTTTCTTATTTTCGATTAAGCTGTCCATAATTACTCAGATAATCTACTAAAGTTCTCAATTCTTCAGCTAAGAGAATTTTAGAATGTTACCGAATTGATATATGATGATTCAGGTTTTACAGAAAAACCAAAATTCTTTCTTTCCTTGCCCCCCTGCCCCCTGCCCCCTGCCCTGGTTCACGCTCGTCCAGCAAGCTGTGCCACCATTGCTATTAACTCCCTTGGTTGAGCAAGTTTATGCAAGTGCGATTGAAAACCTGCTTTTATTGCTTTTGCTCGGTCTTCTGCAAGATAAGCAGTCAAGGCAGCAGTGGGAATTTGCCATCCCTTCTCTATTTCTAGTGCTTTAATTTTGCGAATCAAAGCATAGCCATCCTCATCAGGCATTCTGATATCGCTAATTATGACATCAGGACGCGATCGCTCTAATTCCAAAAGCGCCTCAGTTACAGATGCAACTGCTGTCACCATCACCCCATATTGCTTTAGCACTGCTGCAATTAACTCGCGGGCATCAGCTTCATCATCTATAAACAGTACGTGTAAGCCATTAAGCTGATGGGGCGTTTCCACAGGTTCGCTAAAAATAGGTTGCTGACTTGCTGCAAATTGCGATCGCTGTATATGCTTGTACTTGGTAATATCATGCAAGCATATCTGTAGTAAACTCTGTGTCCCAAAAGCTTCTCGGATAGGCTTGACTAAAAGTAAAGCATCAAAAGCTTGAGCGTTCCGCGGACAGATAGATACTTCCCATTCTTGCACAGACTTTACATTCAACGATTGGTTGAGTTTGGTACGAAAGAATGGACGCTCTTCCCTAGAAACGAAATTAGTTAATGATTTGCCAACTAAGAAACTGGGCAACATATTTAATAATGCAGCAGCAGCATAGTTGATTTCTTGAATTTTTCCTTGGCTATCTATTAGCAAATAAGCATTAGGTGCAAATTTAAACAAATTATGATAAAGCTTGCGTTCTGTTATTATCTTTTCATTTTGTTGTAGCAGTTGTTCCTCAATGATTTCCATTGCTTCTAAACTAGCCTGCATTTCTTCTTTGAGTAGCTCTAGATTGCTGAGAGAAATGTCAAGAGCTTCTAACTCTGCAATCACCTGTTGCTGCTGCATTGGTGTCTCTTTAATGTATTTATACAGTGTCTCTATCTGATCTCTAATATTTTGAAACTCAAATAGCAACTCATCTCTGTTCATAATTAACTTGCTTGTTTACAATACCTTAGCCAAAATAAAAGGATGAAGTAGAGAGGTCTACTGTAGTAGAGTAATTGTCTTCCCAGACAACTCAAAAACTACCGATCAGCCCGTGCCCGACATCTTATCACTACTAGAGTGTCTGTTACCGCAGATAAATCCTACAACGATTTGACTTTTGCCTTGCGGTACTAGCCTGAAATCGGATCGATGTTATTGTGCAATTTCATAGCGCACTAATTTTCTAATATCCTGACGGGGTAGACCTAATTCTTGGGCAATTGTCGCTTCTATTTGGTTGAATTCTATTGTTTGAAGTTCTAATTCCAATCGCTTCAAGATGGGATCTGCTGTTTCCACTTCAACCTGGGTAATTCTCTTAGTTCGGTCAACGGCGGCGTTAATGAGTAACACATTGACTGATATCTGTGCTTCGAGTTGAGTATCTGACTGAAGTTTATTTTCTGTGGAATAGGGCCGGCTTAACTCTTGAGCAGCGAGGAAATTACAGCCAAGCCAAAACACAACCGCTACTAGTGGTAGAGGCAACCAAAACTCTAATCCCAGCCCTTGCAGCCAACGTTTACTAATACGCCACACCAATACACCTGCTTTTGATTTTGCTAGCTCACACTTCATCTATATCTTAATGGGGTAGACAATTCTCTGAAATCTGACTGATGAAAGACGTTGAGATTGCTTCAATGGATTATTCTAAACAAGCACAAGTGTATAAAAGTGATGAAAATCTTACTGGTAGAGGATGATCCAAAGCAATTAATGCCGCTACACATGGTTCTCTCTCAGGCTGGACACAGCGTTGATGGTATTAAGGATGGTGAAACCGCTCAATGGCTTTTAGCTGAAAAAGAATACGATCTGCTGATTTTAGATTGGATGTTACCTCGAATTAGTGGAGTGAGTTTGTGTCAACAATATCGGGCGGCGGGAAAAACTGCTCCCGTATTAATGATTACAGCAAAAGATACCACACCCGATAAAGTCATAGGATTAGATGCCGGAGCAGATGATTACCTCGTCAAACCGATTGATATCGTGGAGTTCATGGCACGGGTGCGGGCATTGAGGAGGCGATCGCCCCTCTGGCAAGGAGACACTCTCAGCTTGGCAGACCTCGAACTTCATCTTGATACACTAATTTTGGAGCGTCAAGAGACGACTGTATCCCTTTCCAGCCAAGAATTTCAGTTGCTAGAGTACTTCATGCGTCATCCTAAGCAAGTTTTGACTCGCCACCAAATTGAGCAAGCCGTATGGGAGTGGGGTAGTGAGCCAGAAAGCAATGCAATCACCGTTTTAGTTCGTAAACTTCGCCAACGTTTGCAAACATTAGCAGCAGCCGATTGGATTGAAACTGTTTACGGTATGGGCTATCGCCTCAACCCTCCAGAACCATCTTGAAACTTGATAATAACTCAGACGCAGAGTAGGGAGTAGTGTAGTTCAATTACTTGAAAAGTCTTGTAATTACAAACTACGAACTTGTACTGAGCGTAGCCGTTGGCGTGGTCACTGAGCGTAGTCGAAGTGCAGCCTCTCGTAGAGAAGTATTACGAATTACGAATTAGCATAAGTTGTGTTTAACCGCAGTCGTCGTAACTTAGCTCGTTGGTTTACCCTTTCAATGGGATGCATTCTCATTCTCTTTGCTGGAGTCATTTACGATCTTGAGGTAAAAGACAAGCTAAAAGCATTAGATCAACTGCTTTATAAAAGAGCAGAGCTAATGGCAGCCAGTTCGCAGTATCGGCTGGATCGAGGAAAAAAACAAGTCGATCTGAGCAATATACCGCTATTGGGTAGTGGTTCTCACCCTGCTGATATTGAATTGGTCTATGTTCGCTGGTATGACCCAAATGGCAAACTCAAACGGTTTTTTGGTACTCCACCTCCAGAAAAGTTGGGAATAGCATCTGAGTTTCTCACGATTAAATCTGTTGACCAATTTACAGGTGAGACAGTTTGGCTGCGTCAAGTTACGTTACCTGTTCAAGGCGGAAATTCGGTCATCGGTTATCTGCAAGTTGCTATCCCGCTGACAGAAACTCAAAACGATCTCAGAGAATTTCAGTTAATGTTAACCCTTGCTGTGCCTGTAGCACTGGGGTTAATTGGACTTACAGGTTGGGTACTTGGCGGCATAGCTATGCAACCCGTTCAGCAAGCTTATAATCAACTGCAACGCTTTACATCAGATGCTTCTCATGAATTGCGATCGCCCTTGTCTGCGATTTTGACCAATGCCCAAGTTGGGTTACTAATGGCAGCAGACCATCCTCAAATCCATCCCTCTGTGGAGAACATCATCGATAGCGCTAAGTCGATGAGTACCTTGGTCAACAACCTACTGCTGTTGGCTCGGCATCAGGGAAAATTAACTCCCGAATCTCTCAAAAAGGTTAATCTTAATAGCTTGCTAGAGAATTTAGCTATTTATTACCATACTGTTGCTGCAAAAGCATCGATCGAGTTGATCGGCCATTTACCAGAACAATCCATTGAGTTGTGGGCTGACCCCGATTTGCTACGGCTAGCTGTGGAAAACTTGCTCAACAACGCCTGTAATTATACTCCGTCTGGTGGAACTGTCTGGTTACGCTTAGAACCTCACTCAGATCGGGCAGTAATTCAGGTTATTGATACTGGAATTGGAATTCCAGAGGCAGATTTACCTTACATTTTCGATCGCTTTTACCGAGTTGATACAGAACGTGCCAGAGAAAGCGGCGGATTTGGGTTGGGATTAGCGATCGCTCAACAAATTGTCCAGGCTCACGGCGGTAACATTCATGCGATCAGCAATGAGGGTAAAGGCTCGACTTTCCAGATAAAGTTACCGCTGATGAGTCATTCCTAAATCACCTTTAAGAGATGATTCATAATGAAAATCACAGATCAGAAAATATTTTCTGAGAATATCCAGAACCTCACATACTTCTTGATGTCGCTAATTTTCTGAAAGCTATAGCAGGAGGCAGGTGGTCACTGAGCGGAGCCGAAGTGAGACAGGAGGCAGTGTTTCGACTACGCGGCAGTTGAGCGTAGTCGAAACTCAACAACCATGCTGGAGGTAAAAACCTTGCTATTCCTGAGATTTACGCTTGTCATTATGTCCTAATCTACTTGGCAACTGCTATAGTTTCAATTTTGGAAACCATCCTGACAAAAGCTGTAAAAAAAGTTAGGTTAGCGGTTAATTACAAGCCGCACCCTAGCAGCGATGGTAAAAGAATTAACAATTTGCACCCGTGGACTCACTAAGCAATTTGACCGACACGTTGCTGTCAATGATGTTGATTTAGAAATCCAGGCGGGGGAAGTATATGGACTGATTGGGCCGAATGGCGCGGGTAAAACAACTCTCATCCGAATGTTGGCGACTGCTGAGGAAGCAACTACGGGTGAGATTTATATTAATGGCGATCGCCTGATCCGTGACAGCAGTAACCTCAAACTTAAGCGTCATCTTGGCTATTTACCCGATGACTACCCACTATATGAGGATTTGACAGTCTGGGATTACTTAGATTACTTTGCGCGTTTATATCGTTTGCGAGAACCGCGCCGCACTAAACGCTTACATGAAGTTTTAGAACTTATTCAACTTGGTAATAAACGCAATAGTCAGATTTCTACTCTGTCGAGGGGAATGAAACAGCGTTTAAGTTTAGCGCGAACTATTATCCACGAACCAACTTTACTATTACTCGATGAGCCTGTTTCTGGTCTCGATCCGATTGCGAGGATGCACTTTCGTGAAATTATTAAGGCTTTGCAAGAAGCTGGAATGACTGTCATCATTTCCTCTCACGTTCTCAGCGATCTAGCGGAAATTTGTACTTCTGTAGGAATTATGGAACTTGGCTTCTTAGTAGAAAGTACTTCCTTACAGCAACTTTATCAACGTCTAGCCCATCAGCAAATTGTGTTATCAACTCTAGGAAACTTAGAGACACTTTTGAACGAACTTAAACATCATCCTTTAGTAGAAGAATGGGAGGTTATATCAGGAAAAAACAGTGTGCGGGTAAATTTTTCCGGCAAAGATGAAGATAGTGCCGAGTTATTGCGATCGCTCATCAAAGCGGGCATTCCTTTAACTGATTTTCACTGCACGCAAGAAGACTTAGAAAGTATTTTCTTAAAATTAGGTCACAAACAAGCATCTTGATTCATCAATAAATCTCACTCACTATTTTTGGAGAATTTTTTTATCCTATGCTCAATTTAATAGACAAAATCGGCGATTGGAATCCGCAATTATTTCGCGAACTCAAAGGACAATTTAAATTTTTTAATGTAGCGATCGCAGTTGTGACATCTTTCCTATTGCAACTGGTAGTTATTTTATATCATTTAAGTAATCCTCCCGATCATAAATACTCCCTAACTGGTAAATACTGTCTTTTACGCCAAATATATGAACCGCAACAAACACAGGTTTTCAAAGAATCAAATCAATCTAAAATCGATGAATTAAATAAATTCTTTTCCACAACTTTTTGTCCCCAAAATCAAATCAATTGGCAGATGTGGTGGCGAGAGCATTGGGAATATATATTTTTAACATTTAGTGTAATTTTTATATTTACACTACTAGTTGCAGGAACTTATTTTCTAATCAATGATTTCGCTAAAGAAGAAACTCGCGGCACACTCAACTTTATCCGTCTTAGTCCCCAATCAGAAACAAGTATATTGACTGGCAAGTTGCTAGGAGTTCCGAGTTTAATTTATCTGATGATTTTAGTAGCAGTTCCTTTACATTTATGGGCTGGGCTTTCTGCCAAAATTGCTTTTAGTTACATTTTGGCTTACTATGCAATTCTTGCTGGTAGCTGTATTTTCTTCTACAGTGCTGCACTACTACTTAGCTTATTTAGTCGTTCATTTAGTGGTTCTCAGCCTTTGTTAGGTTTGTTAGTTAGTGGTATAATTTTTGTGTTTTTGTTCATAACGATGTTACTTGCATCGTCTTATAACAACAGTTTAAATCATGCAACTGCTTGGTTTAGACTTTTTAATCCTTGGGATACAACTAATTATCTATTTCCTAACTTGTTTAATCTCTCCAGTGGCTCTGATATTAAAAAATTGCAGTTTTTCTATTTACCATTAGGGAGGAATATTATTAGTGTTGTTGGCTTTCATTTATTAAATTTGGGATTGTGCAGTTACGGAATTTTGCAAATTCTTAAACGTTGCTTCCGTAACCCTCAAGCCTCAATAATTAGTAAAAAACAAAGTTATTTATTAGTAGCGTTTTGCCAGTTGATGATCTGGGGCTTTACTCTACAAATTGGTGAAAACAGTTACACATTAGATCGACAAGTTGGGGAAAATTACATTTTGCTAGCATCGTACAACTTGGTGTTGATTTTAAGTTTAATTGCAGTTCTTTCGCCTCACCGTCAAGATGTACAAGATTGGGCAAGATATCGACATCAAGGAGTTTCTAGCCGCAAGAGTATTTGGCAGGATCTAATTTGGGCTGAAAAAAGCCCTGCACTCGTGGCGATCGCAATTAATCTTACAATTATTACTATCCCCTGGCTAATTTGGATTTCAGTGACATCTATTTTTGATACGAACAATGGCCAAACTTGGCTGGGTAGCGATGTTGACAGGTTTAAAGTACTTTTAGCTATAGCTTTGTCTATCAGCGTAATCATGATTTACGCTACCATCGCCCAATTGATACTTTTACTGAAAACTCCCAAACGTTCTTTCTGGGCAATTCGGATTATCGGTGCAGCAGTGTTCCTACCACCGATAATTTTAGAATTTATCGGCATCACATCACAGGTGTCTACTGTGATGTCTACTGTATGGCTGTTTTCAACTTTTCCTTGGGCTGGGATACAAGGCTCTAGTACGACAACAATTTTTATGGCATTCCTCGCTGAGTTAACTTTTCTAGGATGGTTAAACTTGCAGTTGACAAGGCAAGTGAAATTAGCAGGCGAGTCTGCTACGAAAGCATTATTAGCATAACGTTAGCTCGGTAGTTATCAATAAACTTAGAACCTCAATTTATCAAATAAATTGGGGTTTATGTTTTTTTTGACATCCTTACCGACCTTTAGGCGCAGTGATTCTAGAGTAATGAGTAATGAGTAATGAGTAATGAGTAAATACCTATTTTTCATCTACTCATTACTCCAAAATCATTACTTGAAAGCATTGCGTGAAGCACGGGGTTTCAAACCTATTTTTCTGATGAATGCTTTAACACTGCTATATTATCTATTATTTGTTATTTTTTTATTAACACAAAAATCACAACCATCTGAAAATCATGTTAAATATCTCTACTCAAGACCTACGCTATACAGCTATTCAGTTTTTAGAACAAAGTCCCCCACAACGTCTACAGATTCTTAAGCAACTGGGTATCGCTCGTTATGAATTTTTAACTAAAATGAAACTAAATGAAGCTAATATCATCTGTATAATGCGGTTTTTTCAATATCCCAGTCAGCTAAAGTTTCCTAATCTGATGGGTGCAGATTTATCTGGTTTAATTTTAGATGGTGTCAACTTCATCAGAGGAAATTTGTCAGAAGCAAATCTCCAAGGTAGTAGTTTAGTAAATGCAGACCTTTTATTTGTAAATTTTACGAAAGCCGACTTGAGAAATGCAGATTTGCGAGGTGCAACTCTGAATGAGACTATTTGGTTAGAGACTTTAGTAGATAAGTGTCAGTTTGGCGTAGGTATTGGTTTAAATCCTCTACAACGTCAAGATTTAGAACTACGCAAAGCAATATTTAATTATTGAGAAATTAGTAATGGAAACGCAAAAAATTATAAGATGATTGAATTGATCTTGACCTGGATAAGTTAATGAGTATTAAGTTGCCCCAAAAATTGATGTTGCTGGGTTCAGGAGAACTAGGCAAAGAATTTGCGATCGCGGCTCAACGTCTTGGTAATTATGTGATTGCCGTTGACCGCTACGCCAATGCTCCAGCGATGCAGGTTGCTGATGCTTATGAAGTTATTTCTATGCTCAGTGCTGATGATTTAGAAGCTGTAGTGACAAAACATCAGCCAAATATTATTATACCAGAAATTGAAGCAATCCGAACAGAAAAACTCATCGAATTTGAACAGCGAGGAATTACAGTTATTCCGACTGCGGCTGCTACTAACTATACAATGAACCGTGACAGGATTCGGGAACTGGCACATCAAGAATTGGGCATTAGAACGGCTAAATATGGTTATGCAACAACTCTAGAAGAATTGATTGCAGTTTCGGATAAAATTGGCTTTCCCAATGTTGTTAAACCTGTGATGTCATCATCAGGAAAAGGTCAATCTGTAGTGCAGAATAAGAGTGAAGTTGAGAAAGCTTGGAATTATGCGATCGCTAATTCTAGAGGAGACAGTCAAAAGGTTATTGTAGAAGAATTTATTAACTTTGAAATTGAGATAACTTTACTGACAATTAAACAGTGGAATGCACCGACAATTTTCTGTTCTCCCATTGGTCATCGCCAAGAAAGAGGCGATTATCAAGAATCGTGGCAACCCGCAGAAATTTCTGAAGATAAAATATTAAAATCCCAAGAAATAGCTATAAAAGTCACTGATGCTTTAGGAGGAGCCGGAATTTTTGGCGTTGAATTTTTCATTACTAAAGATGAAGTGATTTTTTCAGAACTTTCTCCTAGACCTCACGATACGGGAATGGTGACATTAATCTCACAAAATCTCAATGAATTTGAACTACATCTACGAGCTATTTTAGGCTTGCCAATTCCTCATATAGAACAGCTAGGAGCATCAGCCAGTGCAGTAATTTTAGCCTCAGAAAAATCTGATTCTATTGCTTTTGGTGGTGTCGCCGATGCTTTGTCGGAAAAAGATGTAGATATTAAATTATTTGGTAAACCTAATGCTCATCCATATCGGCGAATGGGCGTAGCTTTGGCGAAAGGTGTGAATGTCCAAGAGGCTAGGGAAAAGGCTACTAAAGCCGCAAGTAAAATCACAATTATCTAATTACTTTAGGGACGTACAGCTGTCATTGATGTAAACTTCAGCCAAAACCCTTTTAAAATCTCGTTTTCAGCCTTTAGCTGGAAATGCTACTCTTAGCGGCTCTGCCGCGAGTTGGGAGGCGGAGCCTCAATGAGGGGCGTTCCCAGTCTGATGACTGGGAACGAGATAATCTGCTAAAAGCTTTTTCTAGACTGGCTTTAACCTTAAGTTGACACTAATGCGCAGCTATCTGTGCGCCCTACTCCTATCTCGTAACACTATTAGGCGAATCAACCGCAGCAACCGGATTCGGCTGATTCAGATAATCGTAAACTAATCGGGAAACTTGACGGATAAAGTCTCTCCCTCTTGTGTCCTTATAAGGACGAGTGACAAAGATAGCCGCCAGGTAATGCTTACCATTGGGCATAGTTACAAATCCTGCATCGCCGATGAGAAAGCCGATATCTCCGGTTTTGTTGGCGATAACTGCACCTTTCCCCAAACCGGCGGGAAGCAGTGTGTGAATTGTGGTGTGACGCAGAATATCTAAGGCTTGCTCCCGACTCTGGGGCGACACTAACTTGTTATTCACAACTAAAGCCAGCACCCGCGCCATATCTTGAGAACTTGTGGTGTTGGTTCCTCTCAAGTCAGCTAAAAGATGGCGAATTACTGTGTCTTTCAGTCCCCAACTACGAAAGCGCTGATTTAGTTTCGCCGCTCCACCTAAGCGATCGATAATCATGTTGGTGGCGGTATTATCGCTAATGGTAATCATCTTAGTGATGGTTTCCAAAGCTGTGTACTTCTTCCCAACGCGTTCATATTGCATACTTCCAGAACCATTGGTAACTAAATCGCGCCGCATCGTCAGGTTTTCCTGAAGGGTAACTTTACCAGCATCTAAATCCTGGAAAAAGGCGATGAGTATTGGCAGTTTGATTGTACTCGCAGCAGGGAAAACGCGATCGCCTCCAATATCCAAATAATCCCCAGTATCCAAATCCAGGAAAAACATTCCTGTTTTCAGAAAGCTGTAGCGACTCATCAAGGCTTTAATTTGTGGTTCCAGCACTTTCATTGGTGAATGCATTGGAACCACGCCAGCAAAGAGAGTGCTATTATCATTCACTCTTGGAGAAATACTCGGAGTTATTTCTAAATATTGCGGCTGGGTTGCAGTCAATCGTATTGGCTTAGGTAACTGCACAGACCAATGATTAGGGGATTCCTCTTGCAGTTGCACCTGTGCTAAATCAAAGGTGTAACCTGGTGCTAAAGTAACTACCATGCGGGTAGTCTCTGCATTAAACTGCTCGATGCGAATGTCTTTAATTACTGGCCCCACTCTTTGACTAGTCTGTGGATATCCTAATGTAACTCCAGACAAATCAATTACCAGACGAGTCGGGTTGGTAAGTAGTTGTACCTTCGGTTGAACATTTTCATCTGTAGTGAAGTCCAGATGATTGCGATTGCTATCAAAATGCCAATTAGCGACCGCACCATTAGCTTTAACAGTGGAGCCAAGCAGCAGCAAGCTTAAGAAACTGGGTAGAAGCCAACTAAATTTTACAATGTTTTCTTTGTGTGTGAGTAGCATCAGCGATCGCTTTGTGTGTGAGGAAAATTCTTGAACTAACAAAAGCCGCCCACCATTAAAGCACAATTATGAAAAATTTTGTAAATTGCAGTGAAAAGGCAAGGTAAAGAACCAACCGAACCGATTTTGAGCGTGGCGTAAGCTATTGCATCCACCACGAATGCATTTGCGTATCGCGGCTGATGACTGTTTCTCCGGCGTGAGCCGCAATGCCACAATTGTGTCACTGAAGGCTTTTATTGCGAAATCTACAGTAGATATTCGATAGGCACACCACATAAAAATGAGTTTTATCCTGACATAACATTGACATCAGAATGACATATCTAAAAAGTATGGAATCAACTATAGTTTTAACAAATCAACATAATTTCTATTTAGTAACTGCGCTGGTTACAAGCTACAAAATTTTTAAATTATATTTCAGCAGCTAAAGCATTGTCAAAATTACTATATAGACCATGTGCGAAACCTGTTTCGTTCAGTACGTCAACTGAAGTCAGGTATCAAGAGCAAAAATCTCAAGATATCATTGAGGCGTTTATTCTCAATACAATACTAAAACAATAAATGCGATCCTATGAATTCTGTTTCAATATCTCTGCTTGATTCAACAGCAATAGCAATCTGGCAGAATCTGTCTATAGGTACTTTCATGTATTTTTCTACCTAAAAGTATACATATATAGCTAAAACTTGAGTTATTGATTTAGAGAAATCAGTACTACAAGAAAACTGTCTATGTTTTCCCAAGATAAACCAAATCCAAAAGATTCACCGCAAGTATCATCTTCAGCACCTTGCCAAACCATTTTGCCCACAGCCCCATTGCCGGAAGCGATTAGTCAAAATATCGAGACTATTATTGCCCTGCACAAACGTTATGAAAAAGACGTACCTCAACATCAACGGTTTGTAGAAACGGTAACAGCCTTTTTTGGTCGTCCGGTATTCCTATATAGCATCTTGTTAGGAATTATTCTATGGGTAACACCCAATGTTTTACCACGACGTTTAGGCATATCAAGATTCGATCCCCCGCCATTTTCTTGGCTACAATTTTCACTGACCGCAGGTTCCCTGTTAGTAACAGCAGGGGTGTTGATAAAACAAGAGCGTCAGGAAAAATTAGCAGAGCAACGGGCGCAACTTAGCCTTCAGCTTAACCTCCTCTCTGAGCAAAAAATCGCAAAACTTATCGCTTTAGTTGAAGAATTACGCCAAGATATTCCCAATGTTAAAAATCGCCCCGATCCGCAAGCCCAAATAATGAAAGAAGCTGTCGATCCCCAAGCGATTCTAGATACTTTAGAAGAGACTTTAGAATCAGAGTTAGCTAATTTTCAGCACCGAAAAATACCAGATAATGAGTAATAATGCTAACTATTGTGTTAGCAAAATCACTAAAGTTAGTAACTTTTTGATTGTATTTGCTACCCCTCTCAATACGGTTTAGATAGGCTGGGGAGGTAGTTTGGAGGCTCTTAAAGTGAAGAGATTAAATTTAAATACTTTTGCTTCCCCAGCACTTTCCTCTACCTTCGCTCAAAAAACTCGCTTTAACAGATAACTTTCTTAACAAACCGTATTGAGAGTTACTCAGATTGTTAGGGTAGCTATCAGCTTCACTAGTAAAGTTATCCGCTTACTAGGTTTTTTGCATAGGCTGTTTCTGTAATTAAAATCCTAAATCTACAGCAATGCGATGGGCGCAAGCAAACCCAGAAAAAGCAACTGCATTCAACCCTTGACCCGGAAAGGTACTATCCCCTACACAATAAAGTCCTGAAATAGCTGTGCGATTAAAAGGCATATTCAATAACCCCCACAACTTACGCCGGGGAATTGGCCCATAAGTGCCATCTTCTCGACCCAAAAAGCGGCGATGGGTGCGCGGTGTTCCCACTTCTAAATAATCCAATCCGGCATCTAAACCGGGAAAAAGTTTCTCTAGGCGGTCAATAATTCGCCAAGCTGCCTTTTCTTTTTTTGCTTCGTACTCACTTGGAGAAAGTTCTTGCCAATCATCAATCCAGTGAGGCGTAAAAGCATGAATGATGTGATATCCATTTGGTGCTAAATCTGGGTCAAGCAGTGTGGGAATCGAAACAAACACTGTGCCTTCTGCTGCTGTCATCTTTTCCCAATCTTCCAGCAAAATATGGTGACACTCTGTCCCCGCAGGTAAAACTGACTCCTTTACTCCCATGTGCAAACTCAAGAAGCTTGGAGATTTTTCATAGTTTTGTTGCCATTTTTTCTCATTATTCGGCATTGCTTCTACTGGTAATAATTGTGTAAATGTATCCCAGCGTGTAGCATTAGAAACTATGCGTTTACCCCGATATATTTTACCATTAGCCAGTTGCACACCTACCGCTTTTCCTTGTTCTATAAGAATTTTGGTGACTCTAGCTTGGTACTGAATCTGACCTCCAGCCTTTTCTAGACCTTCGACTAGTTTTTGGGCAATTTGCCCGACTCCGCCTTTGGGATAGTTAACTCCGCCATAATGCCTGTCAGAAAAGACCATTCCAGCATTAATCATAGGAGTCATATCTGATGGAACCACCGACCAGCAATAACATTCCATATCAATAAATTTCAATAATTGCGGGTCTTTGATGTAGCGCCGCGCCACATCTCCAGCATTTTGCGGCAGATACTTAGCTAAACCGAGACACGCCAAAGGATGCTGGAAAAATACGCGCAGTAAATACCGAGGTTCTTCCAGCGACAGCAAATCCATGCTGTTGAGACACTTGAATACTTTTTGGCATTCGTCATAAAAGCGACGAATCCCTTGTTCTTCATGACGAAAATGAGCAGTAAGATTTTGTAAAAATTTTTCATAAACCCGGTCAACCTTCAAGTCTAAACCTTGGGGTAAATGATAGTGAATCTGTACCGGATCTGCGATCGCTTCTTGGCTGACATTTACAGCTGATAATGCACGGGTGAGTAAGTTGGTAGTACCGTTGTGTCCCAGTCCAAAAATCATTGATGCGCCAACATCGAATCGATAGCCTTGGCGTTCAAAATAACCAGCGCTACCGCCAGGAATCAAATAACGTTCCAGTACCAGCACTTTCGCACCCTTCGCCGCCAACTGGGTCGCTGTTACTAATCCGCCAATCCCAGACCCAATTACGATCGCGTCATTTGTCATTTGTCATTTGTCCTTTGTCATTTGTACTGAGCGTATCGCTAAAGCGAAAGCTCCGCTAACGCGTAACGTTTCGTAGAGAAGTATTTGTCCTTTGTCTAGAGTCAAATCAATATTTAATTTAACTAATGACAAATGACCAATGACCAACGACTAATCAAAAAAAAAGAGGGACGAGCCTGCTACTGCTGGCTAATCCCGTCTGCCGATCCTTAAAAGAGAGGAGAACACTTTATAAAAATATAGCCTTGATTGAGAATTAATGTCAACTATTAATGAAAAATTTTATCAATAAACTTGAGATTGTCAATTTTAAGCTGTCAGCCGGATGCAGGAAAGAGTATTATGGTGTTTCAGTTCTTATACAATCAAAAGGCGCCTATTTCTGGCTATGACGCTACAATTGCGCGTTTATGTTCCACCCCATCCCCTGATCAAGCACTGGCTAGCAGTTGCCCGTGATGCAGGCACGCCTTCAGTATTGTTCCGCAGTGCCATGACTGAGTTGGGAAGATGGCTGACTTATGAAGCTGCACGAGACTGGTTGCCGACTCAAGAAACAGCAGTACAGAGTCCCTTAGATACCTGTGCAGCAACGGTAATCGATCCGCAAGTGCCTATGGCAGTAGTGCCGATTCTGCGGGCTGGGCTAGGATTACTAGAGGGAGCGCAGACTTTACTGCCTTTAGCATCGATTTACCACCTTGGTTTGGCACGAGATGAAGAGACACTACAACCTCATTGTTATCTGAACAAGTTACCAGAAAAATTTGACCCCCAAACACGAGTGTTAGTTACCGATCCAATGTTGGCAACCGGAGGATCGATCATGACAGCAATGGCAGAATTGACACAACGGGGTGCTGACCCAGCCCTGACGCGGATTGTTTGTGTAGTAGCAGCTCCACCAGCTTTACAAAAATTAAGTGAAGCTTATCCAGGTTTAATAATTTATACCGCTACTATTGACGAAAAACTCGACAGTAGGGGATATATTGTACCGGGATTAGGAGATGCAGGCGATCGCATCTTTGGGACTTAAGCTAGTATGCAGCTAGGGCAGGAAATAGCATAACTACTGTAAAAGTTGCAAGGTTTGTTGAAGGCGGTAAAGATATGAGTCAGCGAGATGGTTTTGGCAGTGGTTTTGTAGCAGGGGCGTTTGTTGGTGGCGTATTTGGCGGTGTTATCGGGGCACTGATTGCTTCTCGACGCGAGCCAGAATTGCTAATAGAAGAGGAGACAGAACTGACAGATAGTCAAGCCGAAGCGAAAAAAATAGCAGCAAAGCGGCGTCAGATGAAAGCCTCAGAAAGCGAAAGCATCGGCATAGAAACGGCCAGGCGATCGCTAGAAGATAAAATTGCCCAGCTAAATGCCACAATAGATGAAGTGCGAAATCAACTAGGAAACGTGAATAGTAGTTCACCCCAACCAAGCAATGATCGCTCCCTCACTAAAGACTCCTGAAGTTTGTTTAGGCGTGGTGAAAGTGTCAAGTGTGGTAAAGGTGAAATCCGCAAACACTTTTGACTTTGGACTAAATTAAAATTAAAACATAAGACCGCGTTTGACACCTAGTAGGAAACAAAGCTATCCATGAGTTTACTGATTACAACACTAATTACCTTTGTCACCTTTTATAGCTATTTGCTAATTATCCGGGTTTTGCTAACCTGGTTCCCGACAATCAACTGGTATAACCAACCATTTGCCGCTTTAGCCCAGATAACCGATCCTTATCTGAATCTATTCCGCTCAATTATTCCCCCATTGGGCGGTATGGATTTTTCGCCGATCTTAGCTTTCTTAGCACTCAATCTAGTTAGTAGCCTTCTGAGTGCCATTCCAGCTAGCCTGCCCTTATAGAACGATTTTGATTACTACCTTGGTAAAGAATTGTGTAGAGACGTTAAGTATACAAGCGTCTCTACGATTTTTTACAGGGTTTCTAATTAGCTAGCCGTACTACGAATTACGTAGCTTGCTTCTCGCCTTTGGCGAGTATTAAGAATTACTTACGCACTTGACCGCTAAACCCCGCAGCCTTGAACTGTTTTAGCTTCAACGGAGTAGGCTGATTCGCAGGTACAGAAATTCTCAATTCAAAATCGCTAATACCTGGTGGTACCTCAGTAATGGAGCCTAAGCGAGTGCGGTTTTGCATCACCGAGTCATTATTAGCATCATAGATACGTCCAAAAATATCTGCGTCGTAGACTGTTTTGTTAGTGCCATTTTCTGCTTTGCCAACGACAAGAAAACAATTGGCAGCAGCGCTACCACTACTGATAACAGCCCCTTGTGCTAGTTCTGGTGGACAATCTTTATATGAGACATCAAATAGTTTAATCTGTGTCAGGGCTACAGCTGGGGGAATAATCACCCACGATAGAAAAGTAATCAGACATGAAATAAAAACGACCGTGAGTGAACGCAACCGCATAAAAGAAAGACCCCGTGATTTAATTGAATAATTATTAACTGATAACCTCAGCTTACAACATACCCCTACTCTCTATTCTCTACTTCCCTGATTAATTCGCCACTGCAAATACCTGCTCTACGATCAATTCCTAATCAGGTACTATATCTGATGCAATGGTCGCCGTACCTTTCAAGACCGTATCTTCATATTGTCCCTCAACCCACTTGCAAACGGTGATTTGTTTTAACTCAGGATCGACAATCCAGTATTCAGTAATGCCTCTAGCTGCGTATTCCGTGCGCTTATAACGGTAATCGCGGGTGCGGTTCTCAGTTCCGGGGCTGACGACTTCAACCACCAGCGCAGGCGGGGGCATATCACGGGTAATCAGATTGCGAGGACTGCCAATCAAAGCCGCTTTCGACTCTTCCGTATGCAACACCAGATCCGGTAGGCGACAGGTTGCTCGCCGCCCACTAACTTCAACTTCAATGTCCTTGTAAGCCAGCAAGGTAATAGGAAAACGCTTTGCCAACTCGAATAATAGAAATTTGGCAATATCACAATTTTCCTGGCTCTCAGTTGGCATTTCTACTAGCTCTCCATCCACTAATTCATAACGGGTATCAGTGCGATCGTCATAAGCCAGAAATTCCTCAAAAGTCAGGAGTTTTGTGGGATGCTGAGTTTGAGTCATGGCAATTTTCCTAACTAGGTGATAAATGAGGTCAACACTAGAAAATACCAAACCGATACCAAAAACTCAGGAGACAGAATCAAGTTTTCTGCTGACTTCCTTGAATATTAGGCATCTTACATTTGATTATGTCTATATTTAACTACAGGAGGATTAGAGACTTGAATTTAACATTTGTAATAATTAGGGGAATAACCCCTCAATTGCTATGAACTTATGACTCCAGATGAGATTGAAGTAGCTATGTTCGCAGCCTTTAATGATTGTGATGCAGCAAGCTGTCCTCTCACTGACACGCAAAAACAGATATTACTGCAAGTGGTTGAGCAAATTCAGGGAAATTCTACCTCTGCGATGTCAAATATTGCTAATCCTTTAGACGAACTTACCCCAGAGGAATTAGAAGCATTTTTACAATTTGTTAAGGATGAAGAACAACACAACCGCACTTGGAAAGTGCAATTACTCAATGACTGGTTGCTGGGCAATGACTCTGGAACAGTACAATTCATTCGCCAACGCTATGGTTTGCAGTGGTTGAATCGGGTTGAGTCATATCATTTTGACAAGTATTCTTATTTTGAGGATGCACTGAAGTTAAGAGTAGGCGATCGCATTGAAGTTTCCAATGCACTATGGGAATGGGTGCAAGAGGATGGGCCTTGTAAGCGGGAATGGTTTCCCTGTATGGTGATTAAGGTTAAGGAAATTAGCGATAGCAATGATTCTTCTACTAATTGCGTTGTCCGCTTCTTCAATGGCGCTGAGTACGAAATTCAAGGTATGTATGAATGGAATCGCTACAATTGGCGTTGGCCTCAAAAGGAGTAAGGAGTGCTGAGTTTTTAATACTTGTGAATGAGTCTGCAAATAAAATCATTGCCTGAACAACGCCCAAGCCAAAAACCTCTCAGTATAATACAACGCTAATTGATTGCTCACACCGTTGAAAACAGCATCAAAAGCGTGTTCTGCCCAAGGAATTTCTAGAAAAACCGCAGTGTTACTATCATGTAAACGTTCATACATCTGTCTGCCAAATCGCGCTTGCACCAAATGGTCGCGACTGCCGTAAATTAATAAAGTTGGCGGTAAAGGGTGCGTTAGGTAATTTATCGGTGAAGCAATTTGATATCGATTAGGCAATTCTTCTAAAGAACCACCAAGAAATGCTTTTAAAACAGCGCGGCTATTTATAGGATCGGGATTTGGCGGCGTTTTGTATCCTTCGGTTAAATCAACAGGCCCGTAATAGTTCACTACAGCACGAATGGGTGGTGCATCGGCTTGATAAGCCGCTAGCATTGCTAGGTGCGCTCCCGCAGAACGTCCTAAAAGTACCATACGTTCTGAATTCGCTTCATATTCAGCTGCATGTTTGCGAATAAAATTTAGGGCTGTACGCACATCATCTAACTGAGATGGAAACTGATATTTAGGTGCGTGTCGATAGTCGATCGCAAATACCGTATATCCATGATTAGCAATATATTGATTAAACTCGGTATTAGCATGAGTATTGCCATACTGCCAAGCTCCACCATAAATTACTACCACGGCTGGATATTTCCCTACCTCTGGGGGTTGGTAAACTTCCATTTTTAAAGGCATTCCCCCAGGAGAAGCAAAGAGAATATCTTTTTGATGACGCGTTTTACCTAATGGAATACCCCAGAAAAAATTAACTAAGTTAAAGGGATAGATTTGCATCTTAGCCCTTACTTGAGGTGGAATTTGCTCTAGATAATTTGCTCCCAACCCTTGTTTCATCGCTTTAGCCATCTGCATTTGAGTTGGTGGGATATTTATTAGCACCCATCCACAAATTAGCAATCCGATTAAACTGAAAATGCAAACTAAACGCTGTAATTTACGGCGACGGATATAGAATAAAGACAGCAATAAAAAGAGCAAGTTTAATAAAAATAACCAAGGACTGACTTCTGGCGCTCCCACTGCAAGGGTGAGGAAAAACATATTTGGAGCCGGAAGAATAATCCAAGAACTAAGAAATAGAGTTGCCAAACTGAGTAACAATGCAACCGATGATAAAAATATTTTGGGTTTAAAAAACATAGATTAAAATGCGGTAGTAATGACTTCAAAGAAGTACAATTTATCCGCTAATGCTAGGGCGTGTCATCAATTGAGCCAGATGACAGAAGCAGCCAGATAAATATAAATAGCACCTAGAAATTTGGTTGCCCGTTTATCATAGCGAGTTGCGTAGGCATCGCCCGGTACTGTTTGAGTTTAGCAAAGAAGTTGTCAATTAAATAACGAGCTTTGTACAAGTCTAAATCGTAATCACGAGGATTTCTACGGTTGCACTTGAGCGGAATCACGACAGTTTTGCCTTGGGCTTGCAGGGGTTCAATCACGCGCTTATCAGCATCGTATCCTTTGTCTGCCAGCACCAAACAATATCTTGTTGGCATCAAGTCATTAACAGAATTTAACCTATCTGTGGATAGATAGTAATAGTTTGAATAAAAGTATATTTTCAGTAACGAAAGATACAGAAATTTATAAAAGATATGGCTGACATTGTTGATACTGCTGTTAATGCTGGTTCCTTTAACACCTTAGTAGCAGCAGTACAAGCTGCTGGTTTAGTGGATACCCTCAAGGGCGCTGGTCCATTTACGGTCTTTGCACCAACTGACGAAGCATTTTCTAAGCTACATGAAGGGACAGTAGACTCACTGCTTGCTGACGTTCCACTACTGACAAGAATCTTAACTTATCATGTTGTTTCAGGGAAAGTGTTGTCAACAGATGTGGTCAATTTAGACTCTGCTCCAACCGTTGAAGGAAGCAGCATCAAAATTGATGCATCTAATGGTGCTGTGAAAATCAATAATGCGACAGTTATTACGCCAGATGTGGAAGCTGATAACGGTGTGATTCATGTGATTGACACAGTATTAATTCCTGAACCTGCATAGGCACCTGTTTCAATAGCTAATTTGTATTTCGATTTTGTAGGACAGCGATTATATTTAATTGCTGTCTTACAAATTTTTAGATGCAGTGTAGAGCAGGGGTGAGTGTTGGGTTTCGTTAACCATGTCGATGAATTTAGTTTTAACGTGAGAATATGTGACAAAGACGGGAGCATCATAACTTATTGTTTTTGACAAATACTTGATAGCTAACAAGTCAAAAGCATTCTTTTTTCTAAAACTTTATTTGTCCCACTAAAACAGGGTTTCTATACTCGACTAAAAGATGACAAACCCTAAAGTTGACAATAGTTATACAATATAATTCAGAATTTATATTGTGAATTATGGTGACAGCGTTAGTTATTGCTGTTGTATCTGTTTTTGTACCCAAAGACGAAAAGCTTTGAGCGTTGCATTTCTGCCTGCTGTTGTACTTTGCTCTAAATATTGGGGAATTGCTTCAATTAGTGAGAAGAGAGGGAAATTTAGGCTTTGTTGAGATTCTACATAATGTCCGTCTTGCAAAACATTAATTTTGAGCTTTCCTCGATCAAAACGCCAAAGTTCCGGCACTTTTAAGGCTTCATAAATATTAGGATGAGTGCGAGAAGTAATATCAATTTCTAGAGCTAAATCTGGAGGAGGATCTACTGCTAAATCTAGCCGCTTCTTGCCGCGAATCTTAGATTCATTTTTTATATAGAAACACCGATCGGGTTCTATACCTTGAGCCATTGCTTGGTTTTTGAAAGTAGTAGAACCAAGGCATCTAAACTCAATGTCTAATTCTTCCAAAAGAGCTTTGACTAAATCGCTAATAATTTCTTTGTCATATTCATGTTCTGGCAGTGGTGCCATAATCTCCAGTATTCCTCTGTCATAAGCAATTCGTGCAGCACGATGTTCCCCTAAATCTTCTAGAATTGTTTCCAATTCCTGCCAGGTTACATCTCGCAGTAGCACTCTTTGTCCTGGTGGAACATGGATGCGCTTTAATTCCAACAACATCATCTCCACTCCCGATAGTTAAAACCTAAATTTAGCTTACTCTAGTTGACCCGATCGGGGCGACAACTTTTGCTGCTTTATAGAAGTGTATGCTGGAGCGATCGCTTCTATAAAGATGAATAGAGTAGAGAAAAACCTCTGGAGTTCCCAGAGGTTTTGGTTCCTGATTTAGTTTCTACTTGTTACTCCAATTTGTCTTTAGTCATTTCCTGATAATGGAGAAAATTATTTTCAAAACAAGATCCCCAATTTCTTAAACAGTTGGGGATCTGAGCCTTGCGATTTTATTTGGATATTGAATGTCTACCCATCTACGCTATTAATTCTTTGCCTGTGGCTGCGAACCAGGAATAGTTACATCTATTGGTGTCACCTGTTTAGCTAACTCTGTCAATGGCGGTTGAATAGCGGTTTGATTCCCCACTACTAGAGTCACAATCTTTTCTGGTTTGAGATATTCTCGCGCTACCCGTTGGACATCGGCTGCTGTGGTGGCGGCGACGGCTTTTTGATAGCGAAAGAGAAAATCAGCAGGATAGCCGTAATATTCGTATCGCATCAAGCGTGATAAGGTTTGGCTGGGGTCTTGAAAGTTGAATACAAAGGAGTTGAGTGTAGACTCTTTGGCATAAGCCAGTTCTTTTGCTGTCACTCTCTGAGTTTGGGTGCGCTTGATTTGGGCTTGTAAAGCTTTGACAAACTGGACGGTAGCATCCGATCGCGTTTCTCCACCAGCGATAAATATGCCAGGATAATCGTAGCGGGGACTCCACTGCCCGTAGACAGAGTAAGCTAAACCTTGACGCGATCGCAATTCATTAAATAAGCGTCCACCAAATCCATTTAACACTCCATTCAATACATCCAGCGCGGCATAATCGGGACTATCGAAACGTCCGCCCAAATGCCCGATAAGCACACTACTTTGCGTCAGTTGGGGCTGATTGACAAAAAAGACTCCACCTGTATTAGCTGGTGAAACCTTTGGTAATGTGGGTTTAGCAATACCTGGGTTACGCTGCCAATCGCCAAACTTAGCTTGAATGAGCGATCGCATTTTCTTACTATCAAAATCGCCCACAATCCCCAAAATCATATTATTGGGGTGGAAATATTGCTGATAAAACTTGAGCAAATCCTCACGCTCAACTTTATCCACCGTCGCATACTCTATGGTGCGAGCATAAGGGCTATCTTTGCCATAGATTAATTTCTTAAATTCCCGATTAGCAATCCCATCTGGATTGTCATTACGACGGGCAATGCCACCTTTGGCTTGAGTTTTCGCCAAGTCTAGCTTTTCTGGAGCAAATACAGGCGATCGCAACACCTCAGCAAACAGCCCAAACACTGTTTCTAAATCTTCACTGAGGGCGTCAAAGCTAGCACTACCAGAAGTTTCACCAATACCAACTTCCACAGATGCCGCCCGTTGTTCTAATATCTCGTTGAGTTCATCAGACGAATGCTGCTTAGTTCCTCCAGTTCGCATTACTGCGCCTGTAAAACCAGCCAACCCAACTTTTTCCATTGGTTCCAAGCGATTCCCTGTCCGCACAAACGCCGTACCATTCACCAACGGTAATTCATGATCCTCCATTAAATAGACAACCAAGCCATTTTGCAGCACAAACCGCTCATACTTGGGTAACTTAATCTCAGGTAGCGGTGGTAGCTGCAACTCTGTGTAATGTTTCGCCTCAGCCGTCGCCGCCAGAGAGAAATTACAAGTTAAAAGTAAGCACGCAAAAACAGCAACCAAAGCATAAATCAACCCTTTCCTATTTTGAATTTTCAACGCTATTTGCCTTTTAGCTTTCACCTTGTACTTGTGCATATCTATTTTCCTGTGCGCCCTTTGCGATTTGTTGTTCATGCTGCTTTCGACAACAACTTGCCAATCGTGCGATTTTTCGGCGTAAAAGTTTCCTTTGCCACCCGTTGAATATCAGCCGTTGTCACTGCTGAAATGTCATCCAACTGCTTAAACAAATTCCGCCAAGAGCCAGTTTTCACTTCATATTCCAACAATTGTTGAGCCATGCCCATATTGGAATCGAGAGTACGTAACAAACTCGCCCGTGCTTGGGTTTTCACTCGTTGTAAATCAGCCGCCGCCACAGGCTCAGTTTTTAATTTGTCTATTTCTTGCCGCAAAGCCACCGCCAACTCATCAACTGTATGACCAGGAGCTGTGAGAGCATAGAAAAATATCAAGTTTGGGTATTTATCTCCAGGAAATCCACTGTAACCTTGGGCATTTAACGCCAAACGCTGCTTTTCTACCAAAGACTTATATAGCCGCGACGTGCGCCCATCACTTAATAAACTGCCAATAATTTCATAGACGGCATTATCTGGATGAGTAATCGCCGGACGATGATAACCTTCTAAATACCAAGGTTGAGAAGGTAGCTGTAAAGTAACTTCCCGTGTTTGTTGTTGTGGCGGTTCCACTGGAATTTCTTCAACAGCTTTGGTTTTGGCTTGAAAGCGGCCAAAATAAATTTGTGCCAGTTTTTTCACCTCAGCCGGGTTGACATCCCCGACAATAGCGATCGCTAAATTACTTGGTACGTAGTGAGTATCAAAAAACTTTTGGACATCTTCTGGTGTCAGATTGCGGATATCTTCGTCATAACCAATCACCGGACGCCTGTAGGGATGGGCTTTATAAGCAGTATCGATAAACTTTTCCACCATCAATCCAATAGGTGAATTCTCTATCCGCATCCGTCGTTCTTCTAAAATTACATCTTTTTCTTTATAAAACTCACGACGAATTACCGGATCGAGAAATCGTTCTGACTCCAACGACATCCAAAGTTCTAGCTTATTGGCAGGAAAGCTGTAAAAATAACGAGTCGCTTCGGTTGAAGTATTAGCATTTAAACCCACGCCTCCCGCTTGTTCGACAATTTGCCCTAATTCATTTTGCTTGACGAGCTTACCTGCTTGCGATTCCACTTGCTCAAACTCAGTCTGTAAGCGGATAACCTCAGCTTTTCTGCCAGCGGCTTTCGCTGTTTTAATTTGAGCATTCAACTGCTCTAAGGTATCTAGTAGCGGTTTTTCTTTTTTGTAGTCTTGTGTACCAATGCGCGTTGTGCCTTTAAACGCCAAATGTTCTAGAAAGTGAGCTACACCAGTTTTACCATCTGGCTCATCCACACCACCCACATTCGCATAAGTGAGAAAAGAAACCACGGGCGCTTGATGTCGTTCCAAGACAATGAATTTTAAACCATTGTCGAGGCGAAACTCCGTTAATTGCTTAATAACTCGATCTAAATAAGGTTGAATTGAACTTTCAACTGGTGGGGTTGGAGTTTTAGTTTCTTGAGGAGGTGCTGTCTGAGTTTGAGCTAGAGCAACTTCTGGCAGCAATCCCCATGAGAGAACGATCGAAGCTAACAAAGCGATCGACAACCGCCGCAATATCACAGATACTCGATCTGACCAATCCAAAATCGTTCGACTGAGCGTACCCCTGCGGGGAAGCAAGCTACGCGTAGCGTCTCGTAGAGAAGTCGAAGTCCCCAATCGTTCGACTGAGCGACTTGCCTTGAGCGTTCGCGTAGCGTCTCGTAGAGAAGTCGAAAGGAGCCGAAGTCTAAAATCTAAAATTGACCGACTGCTCTGGTTCATAAGCGAGAAGTAAGATAAAGTTACATTACCTAAATAACAGGATACTTAGCAAAAGAGCCTTAATCTTGTATTAAGCTTTCAGTGGCTCTTTAACTTGATGTTAGACAATAATGCTACAAGTCTTGTTACGGATATCTAACCATAACTGTTATGCGAGTTTTTAATTCTTCCCCGCCCTCAGAGGCTCAGACGCGCACCCGGATTTTACACGCAGCGCAAAGGTTGTTTGCCTCTCAGGGATTTGACGGCACTACCACCCGCGACTTAGCACAAGCGGCAGGTATAGCTGAAGGTACTTTATTTCGTCATTTTCCAAATAAAAAAGCAATTTTAGTGGAAGTAGCCACGAATGGCTGGGTAGAAATTCTGACAGATTTGCTCACAGAATTAAGTGAAATGGGCAGTTATAAAGCCGTTGCTCAGGTGATGCGCCGTCGGATGTGGAATTTCCAAAAAAATGCCGATTTGATGCGCGTCTGTTTTATGGAGGTGCAATTTCACCCCGATTTGCGCGATCGCATTCAATTAGAAGTCATTACCAAAATGACTGATGTCGGCGAAGCATTCTTTCAAACAGCGATGGATAAAGGTATTTATCGTCAAGGCGACGCGAAGCTAGTTGCGAAAGTTTTCTTAGGAATGTTTGCGATCGCAGGTTTTTCTAACAACACCCTCATGGAACCTGATGCCTCTCCCCAACAAATGCAGGAAATGGCAGAAGGACTCGCTGATATTTTTCTTAATGGTGTTTTAGCTAAAGAGTGAAGAGTTATGAGTTATGGGTTATGAGTTATGGGTTATGAGTTATGAGTTATGAGTTATGAGTTTTAACTCCTCACTCCTAACTCCTAACTCCTAACTAATGATTGTTTTCGCTTGCTGACTCCACTGTTGTACTAGCTCAAGTGCTGGACACAAATCTCGGCGCTGCATTGTTGCTACTTGCAAGCGCATGATTTGTTGGTGCAATCTGTGAGTGGGAGTTTGAGCTAACTGCACTACAGAACCAATACCCGCATGAAGCAATAAACCACAATATTGTGTCCCGACACTGGGAATACGTGCCAAGTCAGCTAAAGCCATCCATTTATTTACATACTGAAGATGAATCTGTAATTTATTTGCTAACGCTAGTCTTGACTCTAGAGTTTTCCCTTGTTTGACTAAAGCTACTGTGCTAGTTATCCCACAATTTTGGAGTTGAGATTGTTCCTCATGGCTCAGTCCAGGTAATTGCTCAATTGGCCAATCACGAGATTGGATACTAGTTCTACTATCTTTGTGTTTAGCAGACATTTTTGAAATTAAAATATAGGCTTGTTTAAATATTGTGACAGTTGCTTCTTCGCAAGAGAACGCTCTTGCGGTTTAGTGTTTGTATTGATGTGCAATTTTAAGCCAACCTTCTGCAATGCGATTGCATCGACTGACAATGCGATTGTATCGACTGACAATGCGATTGCATCGACTAACAATGCGATTGCATCGACTAACAATGCAATTGTATCGACTAACAATGCAATTGTATCGACTAACAATGCCATTGCATCGCTTGACAATGCCATTGTATCGCCTGACAATTAGATATCTTGCAAAAGTCTCTAACACTTCACAGGCTACAAGCAGACACAGCTTGGTACATAAACCTCATCTATGTTGAAACCTAGAGTTTTTTAAAAAATATATTTTTGTAGGTTGGGTGGAGTGAAACGCAACCCAACATTACCACCAAATTTTATGTTGGGTTACGCTATCGCTGCACCCAACCTACAAAACTTGTGTATACACCGTAGCCTAAAAGGTGAGGGGAGGAGTAACGAGAAAACAAAAGTTTTTGCTCCCCTCTCCTGGTAGGAGAGGGGCTGGGGGAGAGGTCAAAATAGCACTCGTCGAACTCACGTTATTTTAGGCAGGTAATGCCGATCGTATCGGGATAGTCAATGTAATCCTGCCAGAACTCAAAGCCAAATTTCTGTATGCCTTTGGGAGAGACTTTTGGATGGTGCCAGCGGATATCTTTAAAACCAGCACTCATCAAAGCCCATTCATAAGTCGCTTGGCTAAGGTAGTAGTTGTCAATACTGATAGACTCACCGTCATCAGGAATACTCAATGTTAAGGTTATGGGAGTACCTTCTTGGAGCGACTGGGCACATCTCCTAGCAATGCCATATTTCTGATGTTTATCATAAAACTCTGGAAGCAGTTCTAAATTATTGTTCAAACTGACGAATCGACCACCAGGTTTCAGATGAATTGCTATGGCCTGACACATTTTGAGTAGTTGCTCTTTAGTTGAAGCGCAATTGAGCAAGTAGGAGACTACCACAAGATCGAAGCTGCCAATAGAACCAATTTCCATGACATCACCGATGATATATTCAATTCCAAGTGGCACAGAGGCTTCTTCAAGTCTTGCCAACTCGATCATTTCTGAGGAAATATCTACACCAACCAAACGTGCAGCGCCATTCTGTTTGAGCAATCGTGTGAAAAATCCTTCTCCACAAGCTAGATCGAGGATTGATTTCCCGGCAACATCTCCGATTAAATTTAAGTATGTATATGCCTCACCATACAAGCGATAAGGCAATTTGTTAAGTTTTTGAAATTGGAGAGCTATGTTATCAAAGACGGTTGCCATTTTTTCACCTCGCTTGCAAGTTTTTTATTAAAGGATATCTCAAAAGTTAAATTCTACACCTGTCATCTCAGCATCAACAGTTCAAGATAAGCGCGTTACGGCTCGTATGGCTAAAAAGATGCGATCGCTTTCTATAGTTTTCTTGAGTTTTATCCACAAGAAGTTTTAGCCCAGTCTTATCATTGGGGATTGAAAGCTGTTAGTAATGAAACTGAACTACCAATCAATACGTTTCCAGTGAAATGTCCTTATTCCATTGCCCAAGTTCTTGACGGTGAATTTTTGCCAGATATTATTGATTTGTAATATGAGGTTTATGCGGTAATTAACTCGCCTCGCAACACAGTTACCGCTTGTCCGGCGAGAAAGACGCGATCGCTCCCGTCATAATACACCTTCACCACACCGCCGCGACTGGATGCTTGATAAGCCAAAAACTCATTTTTGTGCAGGCGATCGCGCCAGAACCAAGCAAGACAGCAATGAGCTGCTCCTGTAACTGGGTCTTCATTAATACCTAATCCTGGTGCAAAGAAGCGAGAGACGAAATCATATTCAGAATCAGAGTCAGTGAGGCTAGTGACAATGACATTAGGAATCGGCAACGTTTTGAGTAGTTGAAAATTGGGCTGTATTTGCCGCACCAATTCTTCAGATTCCAATTCCACTAGATAACCCAGTGAATTCTGCAAGACAGATTTGTAGGCTACACCCAAAGCTTGCTTGAGTTCTGGAGGAGCGACTGTTGCTTGTGAGTGATTTACTGGAAAATCTAACTCAATCCAATCACCTTGTAACTTCGCAATCAGCACTCCACTTTTGGTATAAAAACGTGCAACTTCATCAGGTAACAAATGTCCCTCTGACCAAAGTACATGGGCACTAGCTAAAGTTGCGTGACCACAAAGCGGCACTTCTACTGTAGGCGTAAACCAACGCAGATTAAAGCCATCATCCTGTCTGACTAGAAAAGCTGTTTCAGATAAATTCATCTCCTGCGCCACCTTTTGCATCCAGCGCTCATCTTGGGGAGTAGGCAAAACACAGACAGCAGCCGGATTACCTGCAAAAGGTGTATTGGTAAAAGCATCAACTTGAGTAATAATTTGTCCCATTATAGTCACGTCACCTCGCTCCAAATTCAAAATTCAAAACTTGTACTGAGCTTGTAGAAGTATTCACGCATTCAAAATTTAAAATTAATGATCCCCATAAATAAATTTTCTTGTGGGGCGGGCTAGAGAGCTTATCCCACAAGAGTTTGCTAATGCACTATTTTAGTCCTACGTTGTGTTAATCCAAATGAGAACCACTATATACAGTACCTTAGAAATTAGAAATACAATCTCCAAAAACTAGGGTCAATGTTAAAGCAAACCGAAAACGTGAGGATAAAAATCTTCAGAAGCATCTTTGCTGCTGTCAACTTAGCGCTAATTTCTGGAGGATTAGTTAGTTGTGTTGTTGAAGTCCCGCAGCCACCTGCACCAACTGAGCAACAAAAACCAGTGTTACAACCTAATCAAGAACCTAAGCAGATAAAGCAGAACGACCAAGATGATGATGACAAACATCGCGATCGCAAAAACGATCGAAAAGATGGCGATAAGGATGATAAAGACGATAACGACTAAATAAAGGCAAAACCATCACTTTTATCTTTTTTTGAGTTTACATTTATGCTTATCCCACAAACTTCTACTTCCCTCGCCGATACTTTACGCCACCGACGGCAACAATTAGCCAAACTGATTGATTTTCCCGCAATTTTGTGGTCAGGTAGCAATAATCCGCGCAATTTTCCGGCAAATTCCTTTCCATTTCGTGCTAACAGTCATTTCCTCTATTTCGCCGGACTGCCATTACCAAAGGCGGCAATTCGTCTAGAAGCAGGCAAACTAGAATTATTCATCGACGATCCGTCACCCAGCAGCGCCCTTTGGCATGGTGAAATGCCAACGCGCGAGGAAATAGCCGAGAAGATTGGGGCGGATGTGGCAGGGCCAATGGCAGAATTAGAGTCTCGGCTAGAAGATGCCGCTACACTTGCCGTCCAAGATGCGGCTACTTGGACGCAGCAATCGCAGCTATTAAATAGATGGGTTTTACCACAAAGTCCTCCTCAAGGAATTGACTTGGAGTTAGCGAAGGCGATCGTTTCTCTCCGCCTCACCCACGATGATGGTGCATTAACCGAGTTGCGAAAAGCTGCGGCTGTCACTGTCAAAGCTCACAAAGCCGGGATGGCAGCAACACCCCAAGCCAAACTAGAAGCAGAAGTTCGGGCAGCGATGGAAGGGGTGATTATTGCCCACAATATGACTACCTCTTACAACAGTATTGTCACTGTTCGCGGTGAAGTTTTGCATAACGAGCAGTATCACAATAGTTTGCAGCCAGGTGATTTACTCCTTGCCGATGTTGGCGCTGAGACTGAAACTGGTTGGGCAGGTGATGTGACTCGTACATGGCCAGTTTCGGGTAAGTTTTCATCTACCCAAAGAGATATTTATAATGTGGTGTTGGCAGCCCATGATGCTTGTATTGCCAAAATCCAGCCTGGTGTAGAGTATGGAGATATTCATTTGCTAGCAGCTACAGCGATCGCTGAAGGTTTAGTAAATTTAGGTATTTTACAAGGAAATCCCCAAGATTTAGTAGAAATGGATGCCCACGCGCTGTTTTTTCCTCATGGGATCGGCCATCTACTGGGTTTAGATGTGCATGATATGGAAGATTTGGGCGATTTAGCTGGGTATGAAGAAGGACGCCAAAGGAGCGATCGCTTTGGCTTAAGCTATCTTCGTTTAAATCGTCCCCTGCGTCCAGGAATGTTAGTCACAATTGAGCCTGGTTTTTATCAAGTACCAGCAATTTTAAACGATCCTAATGTCCGTTCAAAATATCAAAATGTGGTGAATTGGCAGCGTTTATCTGAATTCGCCGATGTGCGAGGAATTCGCATTGAAGATGATGTTTTAGTTACTACAGAAGGCAGCGAAGTTTTAACAGCTGCATTACCAAACGATGCCGATACTGTAGAAAATCTAGTTAATGGCTAAGTTCATATCTCACAGGCATCTTTTGTAAATACTTGCAGTGTAATGCTGCGTACTACTACGGTTTTTCTAAATTACTGGATTGACGTTTAATCCAGTTAAGCATTTGACGGGAGCACATCACCTTCAGATCGGGAATCCAGCAAGATCGCTAACATAGAGGCATCGCGCTCATCATCAGTGTTAGAGTACTGCGCTGGCTCTCGATTTACTTGCACTTTTGCAATCTTTACGCTTTCTGCAATCACCTCAAAACGCACTTTGAAAATACAAAAACCAGTCCAACTACGATGCAAGTATAGCCAAGGAGCCTCATAGAAAATGAACCACTTATCTTCCATCTGCTCTGGAATGACTCCAGCAGCAATTCGGTCGAATTCTTCCTGTGAGTAAACTTTTTCTAGTGTTATATTTTTGCATACAGAAGGCATAGGTTCTGTTTTCCAATCATTGCGTTTGGCTATTCGCATAGTTTTGATTTCATTCTATTACCATTGTGAAAAAGGGTATTTTACTAAATTGCTGTTGAAATATCTAGAGTCATCAGAAACTTCTTGTCCAATCCAGTTTGGTAATTCAATTTGCTGATTTTCATCAGTGAGTTCAACTTCTGCTAAGATGAGTCCTTTATTAACACCATCAAACTCATCTATTTCCCAAATCAAACCACCCGACTCTATTTTATATCTGGTTTTTTCTATAAAGGGACGTTGACATAATGTCTCAAGTATTTCTTGAGCATCTTGAACAGGAATAGGATACTCAAACTCTAATCTCGAATATTTAAGATTGGGGCCTTTAATGGTCAAATAACTTTTTTCCCCTACTACACGTATGCGTACAGTTGCTTTATCTTGTGTAGCAATATATCCTTGACGATATACACTACCTTCAGCTAATCCTCTCCAGCTATCTCCTCTTACTAAATATTTCCGCTCTATTTCTTTTGCCATTTTATTTACCAAATTATTTGCTTTTTTATATCACAAATAATAGATTAATTCTAAATATATTCACAAAAATGTGTGTGCAATTATTACAAATCAAAGTAACTTTCTTGAAGGATTGATATTGACTAATTGATAATTAGCGATCGCTTTTACTGTCGTCCGATAATTTACCTCCTGATGACGATTTAATGCTATCTGCACTAAGCAATTGCAAGTAGCAGTAAATTCGTGATTTTTATCCCACTTATTTCCAGGTACAGTGAATTTAAAAGACTTTTAATCCTCCATACCTATGCTCGATCGCTAACCTGGAATTCAAACATTTGTTATATGTAAGAACTCACCAAATTTTCTTGTTTAATTTGTTCTTTTGCTAAAGCCAATGATTGACGAGCATTTTTAAACTTTATTTCATCTGTAAATTTATGCTCAAAATTCTTTAAATAAGCTTCCAAATATCGAATACGTAAGTGTGGATCGGCAGGATTCTGAAGAAAAGGGAGGTCAGCTTCAACCATAAACCGAATAGCCAACAAGGGGATAGGGCTACGAAGGGGACGAAAGTTTGGGTTGTGTAGACCAGGACTCTCATTACGTTTATGAAATTCTCCGATCATCAGTCCTGACTCAACAAACAAAGGTTTAAGTTTTTGTTGGACACTATCTATTACTTTAGAAGCGTCTTCTATATGAATGTCAGGAAAAATAAGTAAAAAAGCTCTATTAATTGCTAATTCCTGCTCTTTAACATCTATTTGCAGAAATATATCTCGATAGCGTCCAACAATCTCTTCTAATTCTTCTGGATACAAATCTTTTGTGTGAATAACTGCTAGACGAATACTATTTGATTTGAGAGAGTAAGGTACAAAGGGGCAAACTGCGCCGGGTCTACCTAAGTCAGGATGAGACCTTCCTAAAAATTTTTTCACCCACTCCATAATTTCAATTAAGACAGAAAGGTCTTCGTGTTGCTGGAGTTGTTCAATTTCACGAGTTGTATAGAGTTGCATAAGCTTGAGCGAAATGGAATAATTGTTTAATTCTGAATCCCAAATTAGTTTACCTACATGTGTATTGTAAAACTAATTATTTAAGTAAATAAAACAAGCCCTTTGTTGTTGATTTTTGGTTACTCTTTAACTGGCAGAAGATAACAACTATCTCTCATTTAGTTCTGTGAACTTAAAGTAAGTTACCTCAATACATACACAAACATATTTCACATCAAATAACTTGTTTTCATTTGTTTTGAAATTAGTTTGTAATATGTTAGCTTCAGAACTAATATTTGAATCTTGAACCACTTGTAAGGTGTGCTACAGTTTGCTAATACACCCTACAAGTAATTGAGAATCTTTTTCAAAAATAATTTACGATTTCTATAGGATACGTATGTACCATCATTCGGCATCTACTCCTAGTTTTTTTCACTCTTAAGCTTCTGTTATTTTTACGAATACATTATAAATTTTATGTGTAAATAGTTATTTTTACTGTAAAAATTTGGTGTAGATTTAACAGCAACTTTAGTGCTACTATCAAGGTAGTATACTTGTAGCAAGTAAAAAGTTTACATAGAATTGGTATAAGTCAATTTTATAAGTTTTATATTACTTACAGCGGATTATAAATTAATAAAGTACACTCTCCCAAATAGATTGGGGAGGATGCTTGATAGGGTGGTAGGGTAGTTAATCTGCTTAGATAAAAAGTACTATATTCTCGATTGGTCGATCTCAACGTCAGGTATTTGTAGCGAATATCAGTATTTTAGGCTTTGTTTGGTCTCAAAATAAAAATAGTAGGGATAGTTAGAATAAGCGGGGGCTTCTACCGTTCCCTATACCCCTATTCTTAAGTAAGCTACTCACAAAATTAAATATTTTAGGACTTACGGTACTATACCAATTAACCATAATATGCATTAAGTGAAATTTATACTTCAGGTGCTGATTGCAACCCTGATTTTGTTGCATATTTACTGTTCTGGGTATTATAGGACTTACGCAAGTGTCACAAAAAAATCGGATTTGTAGTTTGTAGTAAGCGGCTCTAGCCCTTATTTTGAGGACTTTAGTCCTCTCTTCTCTTTCAGAGACGCACTCACGTTCGAGACGCTACTTCGGCTCCCAACTCTTGGAGAGGCTGCACTTCGACTACGCTCAGTGACCACGCCAACGACTACGCTCAGGGCAAGTTGCTCAGTACAAGTGCGCGAAAACTAGGAACTGAAAATAATATGTCAGTTGCGTAAGACCATTTTGAAAAATGATTGCGACAGACGGATTCACACCAAGCCAGACGCACCAAGGCAATTTCCAATCCAAAATCTAAAATCCAAAATCTAAAATGGTATAAGTCCTGTATTAGAAATGGTTCAAAAGCCCAAAATTAGTACAGTCAATATGTATCATAGGTAAGTCCTATATTTGTTTAATTGAAAGTCTCTTATTTCTCAACAAATTCTTTCACCACTGCCATAGCATCAGGAGGAATCTGGGTAACTAGACGAAATGGAAATGCGGCAGTTGAAGCAAACTGAGCATAGTCTGGTGTCAGGAAGATAGCATAGTTTTTAGCTTCTGGAGTCATCTGGAAAGCAAAGGCCAAGGTTAAAGCTTTAACGTACTTGCGAACATCTGCTGCTTGTTCGCCGACAACTTCACCGCCACTAATCGGTGTATTTGGTTGTCCGATCTGATCTAATGTGGTGCTGGGGTCTTTTACACTGAGATGAGTACCTCCAATAATACCAACTAGCGATTTTGGGGATGGGATCTTGTCAAATCCCACAATCTGTTCAGTTAAAGCTGGGGTAGTTTTATCAGCGGAACCTGCTAACACTATGGTAGGAACTTGTATCTTAGTTAACCCAGTTTCGCCAAAAATTAGAGAAGTTGTGGGATTGAAAGCGATCGCTTGTTTGATTCTGGTATCTCGTAGTTGATAACTATTTTCTGGTAATTCTTGAGCGATACACTGAATATTTTCTCCCAAACTCAAGATAGTCAGGTTCTTTTTACAGCGTTGTTTGAGATGTTCTAGTTGCAACTCCGCCCCAGCAAGTGCTAAAGCTGTACCACCACCCAAAGAATAGCCAACAACCATCGCGTTTGTAGTTGCAAGTTTCCCTTGTAGGGGATGATTAGCCGTTTGGTTGAGTTTTTCTAATTCATCGAGAACAAAACTAATATCTTGAGGGCGATTTAAAAACTCTTGAGGCTTCATAACTCTGGTTTTGCCTTGTAATGCTATATCAGTATTTGCCGCATTACTACCGGGATGTTCTAAAGCTGCGACTACATAACCGTAGGATGCTAAATGTTCTGCTAGGTAACGCAAGTCCGTGCGAACCGATCCGAAGCCGTGAGAAAAGACAATTACGGGTTTTTCGGGAGTTGCAGCAGTTGACCAGTAAATATCAACTGGGATTTTGCGATCGCGCTTTCGATCGTTCAGATTTAAGTTGAGTATTTTTACTTGGGCGCTTCCTAGTTGGCTGGGATCGAAAGGGAAAGCAATCTGCGGTGTTCTCGGATGTGCTGTTATCGGGTCGAGTTGGGGAGCGATCGCTAACATGAATTGCTGGGTACGCCAAAAAGCTGTATTTAAGTTTTTTGTAACAACGAAAGCCTTTGGCAAATCAATTTCTAAGCGTTTACTGGGATAAGCAGCAATAAAACTCAGTATAGAAAGACCTTGCGGTGCAGTAGAACCTAATACCAAGCCTGCTCTCAATGCTTGTACCCCAGCTTTATCCTTTCGGGCTAAGGCTGTAGCGAAGTCATTGAGAATAGTTGTACCAATCTGGGTATTAATTAACTTATCAAGTGTGACAACATTCATAGGTATATTCATGCCCAGCGCCCCCAAGAAGAAGCGGCGTTGTTCTTCAGATAAAGACTGTAAACTCCCAGGCAATTTTCCTGTTTTTACAGCCTTTTGCAACTCAGTAAGAGAAATGGATTCTGTAAATAAACCCAAACGCACAACAACTGTGTCAGCAGCAATGGCCGAAGTATTTACCCCAAACTGTGTAAGTGCGATGGCGCTAAATAAACCCGCAACTGTCTTAAGACTTCTCCAATTTCCCATAAACTTTTATACCAATTCTTACTTACGGGAATATAACGGATATTTGTGTATTTGACTACCCCAATAATTGATTAGAAATAAAAGTAAATTTTTTCTTAACTTGATGGCGATGTCTACGATGGGCTGTGACGCTCTTGCGGACGCTCGAGTACTCGCTAACGCTACGCTTTCGCTAACGCTACGCTAATGGTGACGCTGCAATCTCCTCAAAGCATCTGCGGATGCAAGAGCCATATTACAAGCATAACAAAAGCAACGAATTGTAGAATTCATCACAGCTAAAAATTTAAGCATAAATCAGTGTTAACAGCCACAAAAGCTTAATGGTTTCTCAGCTAGGTTTAGTACTGTAACGGAGCTACTAGAACAGGGTAAACTACGCATCGACAATCTGCAATTTTTTTTGACAACAAAATTTAACTGACTGCTTAATGTTTTGTCTTTGCCCTTTAAAACGTTTTGCAGATGTGTTGCCAATACTTTTCGGATAAGCCTAACAATCTCTCTTTTGGTCTGGGAAAAGGTTAAAGGGCAAAGGGGAAAAGGTAAATTTAAACCCTTTCCCTTTCCCCTTTCCCCTTTCCCCCTTAACCGAAAAGTATTGGATGTGTTGCAGGTGAATAGTCTGACTGCTGTAGCTGCACTATCGTTACTCATCAAATTTTACCAGCCGCATCAACAACTTTTCTTGGCTTTATGCGTCGCAGACTACCCTATATTTTAATTTTTCTGCTCTCTTTGAGTATTATTACACTGTGGTGGCCTGTGAATGATTCTGATTGCAATTTTGAGGCTTTTATTGCATCAAAAACTACAAAATTTCAAGTACATGCTACTAAGGTTAGTGTTCAGCCGTGGCGTGGTCGTCACCATGTATATGGCATCTTTATGATTCCTAATGAATACAAACAAGCGCCATTTTTTGTGTTAACAGTCCAAGGTGCTGGTAGTTACTGTTCAAAACAATTTGGTTATAAACAAAACTTTGATGATATCTTTGCTGAACCAGGAACTTATCTGGTAAAAAAGGCTATTAGAACTCGAAAAACTCTGCGGCTTATTCTTCAAGGTTTATATTCTCAGGTCAATGATAAAAATAATTGGACGTTGACTTTCCCTGAACCAAAAGCTAGTCAAGATAATTCATAATTCATTAGTTAGCTTGGTGGTTGAGTTTCCAAAACCTGATCTTTCTCCAATAAGGCACTAGTCGTATTAACTACAATTTGTGCCGCTCCGGTGAAAAACGATCGCTCGATAGTCGCTGGCACATCGCTAGGTTTATGATAGTGCGGAGTGCGTAAATTTGCGGTATCTGTCACCAGTACAGCGCCCACACCTTGGTACCAAAACGGTGCATGATCGCTGCGTAAGGTGTCTGGTGTCAGTAAACCTTTAAAAGGAATTGGTAGTGTTAGAACTGCTGGCATTGATTCCTGTGTATTCAGGGCGGTTGAGGAGATGTTTTGTGAGTTTTGAAAGGCATTTAAGAAAGGCAAATGTTCTGTATCACCAACTACTACCAAAAAGTCACCCTTGTCGCTAGGTGGCGTAACAGGCAATCCAGCCGGGTATTTCTGACATCCAGAAGTGTAACAAGCGTAACCTACCATATCCATAACGATCGCTCCGCCTAAATTTTGCAAGCGTGATTTCTGACTCACAAAAGCCTGACTACCCAAAAGTCCTGCTTCCTCTTGGTCAAAAAAAGCTAGCTGTAACGTCCGTGGCGTCGGACGAAAACCGAGCAACCGAGCAATTTCCAGCACTACAGCGACACCACTGGCATTATCATCAGCACCAGGGGAAGAGAAAACAGTGTCGTAATGCGCTGCTACAAGAATTGCTTTCGCGGCTTTATTCGTTCCTGGGCGCTCGGCAAAAATATTCACACCGTCGGAGAACTTTTCTAATTTAGGTTTCCAGCCGAATTTTTTCAGTTCGGTTGTAATATAAGTGCGAGTAAGCGATCGCTCTTTTGCGGTGTAGCGCTGAAAATTCAACTTTTGGATATGGTTCAGCAGCCGATCGGTAGACACTTGCGGGGTAATATCAACTTCCTTTGACTCTGGCTGTGGTTCGGATGTTTCCACTGGAATGCTTTCAACAATTGCCGGTGAGGGGCGCTGTTCAAAAAACGTGCTACCTCTGCTACCCACAACAACAACTGTCATCAGCACCAACAGCATCAGCCAAATCCATTTGCTCATCTGATTTATCCTTGGCTTCCTGACTTAGGGTAGCGCAAATCCCCAAGCATCACTTTCCAGGATTGCTTCGGTTAAAGTTTTTTGATGAAAATTCTAGCGATCGCAAAGACGCGATAAATCTGATTATTGTAGAGACGGCGATTCATCGCGTCTCTTGCTTGCGTTAACCTAACATTTGTCTCTTAACAAGAGCATGGCCAGATTGCACGTCAAACCAGTGAATATCTTCAGGGGGCAATGCTAGTGTAATATCCTCGTTACTCCAATTTTGGTCTGTTGGCAACAAAGCACGTACCGTAATCGCTCCAGTTTGTGAACCCTCCACCTTGACACTAACCAAATAGTGCATACCCAAATTTTCCACTAAAAACACTTTCCCTTGAATAGTTTGAGTATCACCTGGTTGAGCAATGCGGACATTTTCTGGGCGGATTCCCAGAACAATCTGCGGTGGTACAGTTGGTATATCTGGGAGAAGTATTTGGAAATTACCCAGGAGCGCGTATTTTCCTTTACAAGGTAGAGTCAGCAAATTCATTTGCGGACTACCAACAAATCCAGCCACAAATAGATTAGCTGGATGGTTATAGATGCGGTCAGGCGGGTCAAGTTGTTGGACATAGCCATCATTAAGCAAGGCAACTTTCGTAGAGAGCGTCATCGCTTCGGTTTGGTCGTGGGTGACGTAAACAACTGGCACTTTCTGAGCGGCAAAAATTTGTTTGATATCGGCTCGGACTCTTTCCCGCAGCAGTGCATCCAGGTTACTTAAAGGCTCATCCAGCAGGTAGACATCGGCATTACGCACCAAAGCACGACCGACAGCAACCCGTTGCCGTTGACCTCCAGACATTTGGCCAGGTTTGCGGTTCATTAACTCTGCTAATCCTAAAACGTCTGCCACTTCTGCTACTCGCTGTTTAATTTCTGTCGGTGGTACTTTTTTCAGCTTGAGTCCAGAAGCGAGGTTTTCGTACACCGTCATGTGAGGATAGAGTGCATAGCTTTGAAATACCATTGCAATATTGCGATCGGCCGCTCGTTTATAGGTGACATCTACATCCCCGATTTCGATCTGACCGCGAGTCGGTTCTTCAAGACCCGCAATCATGCGTAGGACGGTGGATTTGCCACAGCCAGAAGGGCCAAGTAAAGTGAGAAACTCATGGTTATCTACAGTTAAGCTAACGTCTTTGACAGGGACGACTTTGGGACTGTAGGTTTTATTCAAGTTTTTGAGTTCGAGTTTAGCCATTTTTCATTTGTCATTTGTCATTTGTCATTTGTCATTGGTCATTTGTCATTTGTACTGAGCTTGTCCTGATTTTCGACTGCCCGGTAATCGAGCGACTTGTACTGAGCGTAGTCGAAGTAAGTCGAGATTCAACTACCGCGTAGCCGAAGTATTAGTCATTAATTATTCTCCTTGTCTCCCTTGTCCTCCTTGTCTCCCTTGTCTCCCTTGTCTCCCTTGTCTCCCTATCCCTTGACAGCACCAGCGGTAAGACCTTGGACAATCCGGCGCTGGAAAAACAAAACTAGTAAAATCAGGGGTAATGTGCCGATGACAGTTGCAGCAGCGATCGGGCCATAGGGAATTTCATATATTGTCGCACCACCCAACTGAGCCGCAGCAACGGGAATTGTCTTCAACTCTTCACGCGTCATAAACGTGAGAGCGAAAATAAACTCGTTCCAAGCAAAAATAAAGGTAAGGATTCCAGTAGTCACTAAGGCAGGAAGGGTCATGGGTAGCACGATTTGCCACAATAGTTGAAAGGTGTTGTAGCCATCGACCCTAGCAGAATCCTCCAAGTCTTTTGGTAATTGTTCAAAAAAGCTTTTAAGTACTAAAATTGTTAGCGGCAAATTAATCGCAGTATAGGGTATAATTAGCGCCAGATAATTATTGCCCAATTTCAGCGCTTGGATAATTTCTAATAGTCCTAAGAACAAGAGAATTCCAGGAAATAAGGTAACAATTAAAATGCTGGCGAGGATAACTTTTTCACCCCAAGGGCGTAACCTTGCGAGAGCATAAGCCGCAGGTGCGCCGATCGCTAAAGCTACAGCTGTAGAAGTAATCGACACAAAGGCACTGTTGAAGATGTAGCGCCAAAATGGCCGACGAGTAAATAACTCAATGTAGTGATTGAAAGTAAAGCGTGTGGGGAAATAGACAGTAGGAACGGCGGCAATATCGTCATTTACTTTAAACGAGGTCAGCAATTGCCATAAAGCTGGTGCCAGGCTAAATAGCACTATCAATACAACTATGATGCCCAGCAAGATTTTTTTCAGAGAAAACTTGGTTTTCCCTGTTCGTTTTGGAGTCGTTGGCACTGCTTGGGGAGTTACACTCATAGGTTAAATGGCTCCTGAGGTTTTGGCACGGTATTTGTTAAGTAAGAAACTAGCGATCGCCACCGCCGCAATTAATATTAAAAATGTCACTACTACCAGGGCTGCTCCATAACCAAAATCTAAGTAGCGCATCACCGTGGAGTAAATGTACAATGACACCACTTCCGTAGCGCCACCAGGGCCACCCCCGGTCATCACAGCAATCAAGTCAAAAATTCCGAAAGCTTGAGCAAACCGAAATAGCACTGCAATTAATATCTGCGGCAGCAGTAATGGTAGGGTAATATTGCGGAAACTTTGCCAAGCAGTTGCTCCATCAACCGAGTAAGCTTCATAAAGGTCTTGTGATATCGACTGCAACCCAGCTAGCAACAGGATACTGATAAACGGCGTAGTTTTCCAAACATCAGCAAAAACCACTGCGATCGTTGCCAGCGTTGGCTCTCCTAACCAATTAATCCCAGTCTTAATCAGCCCCAAGCGCAGCAGAATATCATTCACAACCCCAAACTGGTCGTTAAAAATCCAAGACCACGCCAGACCAATCAAAGCAGTAGGCAAAGCCCAAGGGATAATGGCAGTTGTACGCACTATGCCCCGGCCAACAAACGCCTGATTGAGAACTAGGGCAATCCCCAGTCCTAGCAACAGTTCTGAGATTACTGATGCTGTTGTGAACACGGTTGTCGCCCACAAACTCTGCCAGAAACGACCATCCCCCGCCATCCGCACATAATTCTCCAAACCAGAGAATACGGGTTGTAACTCTGTTCCCAAATTTCTAGTAAATACGCTTAACCAAAATGCTCGTAAAATCGGGTAGGCAAATACAAACAACAACAGCAGCAATGCTGGTGTTAGTAAGATCCAGGCTGTCTGTTGTTCTCGATTTCTGAGTGTATGTAAATTTGTCATTTGTCATTTGTCATTGGGCATTGGGCATTGGGCATTGGGCATGAAGAAGAGACAAGGTAGACAAGGAAGAGGGGGGAGACAAGGGAGAGACTTATTCAATAATTCACCCTTGTCCCCCTTGTCTCCCTTGTCTCCCCTGCTCCTCCTGCTCCCCTGCCCCCTGCCGCCAGCAGTCGGCGTGTTTCCGCCGCAGCAGCTTGCATTGCTCGTTCCGAATTCATTCGACCGGATAAGGCGGCGCTGAGATAACGCTGTAAAATATCTGATGTTTGAGCATATTGGGCGATCGGTGGACGTAAAACTGCATTGTCTACGACCTCTAATAACTGCGGATAGTGGGGGTATTTAGAAACAATCCCTGGGTCTGTAAACAGTTCCCGGCGACTGGGCACATAACCTGCACTGAAAATGAATCGGCGCTGTGCTTCTCGACTGGTAAAATACTGAATTGCTTTCCAAGCTTCTTCAGGATGTTGAGAAGATTTCGCAATGCCTAAACCCCAGCCTCCAAGACAAGCTGCTCCCGTCTTACCAGGAGCATGAACCATCGGTTTAATCGCAATTTTGCCCCGGATTGGCGAATTTTCTGCTTGGGCGAGAGGCCATGCGTATGGCCAACTACGTAAAAACGCTACTTGACCACTTTGAAACAAGCGTCGGGTGTCTTCTTCTTGATAGGTTGTGACTCCAGGAGGAGAAACGCCTTTGCTGATGGTACTACGTAGAAACTCAATGGCTTGTAATGTTTCTGGTCGATCTAGTCCAACTTCGAGGGTGTCGGGTTTAACCCAAAAGCCGCCAAAGCCATCGAGGACTTCCGCAAACATCGCCACGAGTCCTTCATATTGGCGACCCTGCCAAACATAGCCCCAATTTACCTGGTTTTTCTTCTGCAAGACTTGGGAAATTCGGATCAAATCATCAAATGTTTCTGGCGGTTGCAATCCTGCTTGTTTGATTAAATCTTCCCGGTAATAGAGCATTCCTACGTCGGAACGCACTGGAATGCGGTACAGCTGGTTTTGATAACGTCCCCCTTCTACATCCTGGGGTGAAAATGCTGCCAACTCTTTTTTAGAAATGCGATCGCCTAAAGGTAGCAACCATCCAGCAGCAGCAAACTTGGATGTCCAGATCACATCCATATTGATCAGGTCATAAGGGGATTCACCCAAGATAAAAGATGAAGTATACAGGTCTTCGAGCAAATTTGTGGCATTCGGCCCTTCAACTAGGTTAATGCGAATACCAGGGTTCTCAGCCTCGAAGTCTTTAATCAAACCCTGCCTCCAAGGTTGGGCATCAGGGGCAGTCATTAACAGATTGAGGGTGACTGGTTGCTGCGAGAGTGCTACCCAACTGAACAATATAATGCTCAAGAGAGTTGCGAAAAAAAACTTTATATGCAGATAACTTTGTTTTTGGATGAATTTTTGCAACTTGTTTATTGGCTTTCGGTACAACATTATCAATGTAGCGATCGCTAGTGGTAATTCTTAGGAAATAAAAACATAAAATATCTGAAAAAAGATTATTTTGTATTATTTTTTATCAAAATGCTTGAGTAATGAAGAAGCAAGTCAATAATTCCCTAACTACATTAACAAGTAGGGGAATTAACTATACAAAACTTAAGCTCACTATTGTTTTGATCGGGCTTGGTTGGTTTAATTGGAGTAACCAAAACCCTAATGTTTTTTTCTTGGCGATCGCCATTTTCTTCAAAACTTACTGTTAAGTCACTAACTACGCTACTTTTTGTTGGACTAAAAGTAGATAAATTATCTTTTATGCTTGATCGATTGTTTTGTACTCCTGACTTTAGTAATATTTTGACCAATATTTCAGTTGCTTCATACGCCATAGCAGTTCTATAGTTTACGTTACCGTACCAGTACTGTTCTGCTGGCGTAGAAAAAACATCTGCTCCAGGCTGATTAGGATGCCAGTCAACAGCAATAATCAAGCGATTGTTGAGTTGTAAATCTTTAAGATTATTCAAGGTTTCCATCTGATAAAGCGAATTTGCACCCAGGATCAACTTATCTGTCTTCTCGATCACCTCAATTGCTCTATAAAATGAATTATTACTATCCTCTGTTTGACCATCAGGAAAAACAGCTAAAGCATCAGCTTGTTTGCTTTTTCCTAACTCTTGTGTCAAACTAAAGTTCGGTGCTGATAGTGAAGAGACACCAATAACTCTTCCTTTTTTATCTTTTTCTAAAACTTCTTTAAACTGTTTAAATAGAGATTTACTGAATTCTTCTTCAGGGTTGTAAAAAACAACAACTTGAGGATTAGGTTTTCCACTATTATTCAATAAGTGAGTGACAAGAGACTCGGCTTCTACTTGCGTTGAAGAGACAGTACGAAAAAACACTTTGTTATTGTCTCTACATTCTAAGCGCATACCAAACATGGTACTACCTGGAGAAATCACAACAAGATTGCCTTTGCTATATTGTGGTAGGGCAGAGCAGGTGCTACTAGAAGCATAGTGTCCTACAACAGCAATAACATCTTTTTGATGATTGGCGAGTTCAGTTGCTATGTTCTTAGCTTGAGATTTATAGTTGCCATCATCAGCAATTAATACTTGTAAATTTAACTTTGAATCTTCTGGCGCATTAACAGCTTTATCTTGTGCCTGAGCAACTCCAAGTAAAATCTGACTCCCGGCGGCATATTTTTTCATCGGAGCCGCAACAGCAATTGTATAAAGAGTTGATTCTGGTCGAGCCTTATGATTCTGTCGTGCTTGAGCGTTGTTGCGAAATATCAAGATTTCGGGATCTTTTAAAACTGCTAAAGCCGCATTTTTTTCAGGGTTTTTACCAGAAGTATCATTACGATATCTCTCTACAACAGTTTTGGCATTTTCTCGGATTCCCTTAAATATGTCAGATGCTCCCTTATAGTCTTTGTCTCTGAATACTTGCATCCCTGACAACTTCTGATCATAGTAATATTTTGCTGTGACTGATTTATCCTGTCCAGGAGCAAGCAGAGATTTTTCCCCGAAGCTAATGAATTCTTCCACATTTGGACTATAGGAAATTAGATTTAATATGAACGGGAAAGCAATCAAGAGAACTAACAGACTGACAATTGCCAAGCCCACCCGGACAAAGCGGTAGTGTCTGCGGAATAACGGAATCTTGAGTATTCTAGTAATCTTATTTAGCCATGATCCTTTGGGAGGTGGTACAACAGGGACAGGAACTTTAGTAGGTGGAGGGGGTGGAGGTTGGCGTTTCTTCCGTATACCTTCAACTACCCGTCGAATTTCACGCGCTACATCGGTTAAAGAATCATCAATTGAACAGCCCTGACGGACAACAGGTTTACCATCTTTAGGCAAAGCCTGAAGATTTATAAGAGGCGGATGTTTCCAATCGCAGGGACGAAGAATAACAGGGATGACACAAATTTCACCACGCCTGTGTCGCTCCAGTGCGAGGGACATCTCATTGTTGTAACAATATTTTGAGGCAAGAAAACCTGCGCTAACCAGTAGTAAGACAATATCTGCTGCCCTCAACTGATCTTCAATTTCATTTTGCCAGTTTGACCCAGGCTCAATCATCCGGTCATACCAAATTGTAATATAACCCGAATTGATAAGACCAGCGAGATGATCTACCAATTCACGCCGCAGCGAGTCGTCCTGGCGAGAGTAACAAAAAAATACATTAAGCCCCTCATCTACTACCCCAGAGAATGAGAGTGAATTCATTTTAGTTCTAAATCTAGTAGCGATTATTCTGGCAATGACTGATTATACATTGAGACTCTTTAGGTGGGAATATGGGGTTTTATATAAAACAAAAATATTTAGCAAATTTAATATGGCTGAAGTACAAGTTCCCATACTTACTTAAACACTTGTTTTAAATAGCACATTTTAAATTTATAACAAGTGTTTAAGAGATGCTCTTATTTACTAACTTAGTTGTGTCTAGGGAAGGTATTATCGACCACCTACTCCAAACAAGCGTTTAAATTCTCTGTTGGATAAGCTTTTGGCTTATTCGTTTGGCATCTTGCTCAATCAGCTTTTGGTAAACTCCTTGATTTAGTATAAATTATTTGTGCAAGAGTTTTTTTATAGATTGACCCTGATGACAGAACATTCATGTTGAGCCTTGTTGCAATGGTCTTAGCAAGATATCCCAAAAGTACTCAGCGGCTCCTTGTTGAGACAATAATTTCTTCACATTCTGTTGGCTTGGAAAGGAAGCCATTCCTAATGGTTGCACAAAAAGAGCGTATCCATCATCAACTATAGACATAGATTCATTAATACTATTGTCACTTCCTGAGGCATTTGAGGAATATGCAATATCGTTTCCATAAAGATGGCTAGTTCCTCTTATCCAAATTCGACATTGAGTAGCTTTCTTTCCCGCAATGTAGACAATAGCCGAAAAATGATTTGCATCTATACGTTTAAAATTTGTACCCACTTCTGGATTTCGGTTGGATAATTCAGCAAGTGAATTCTCAAAAAAGTTGGCTATGTATTCAAACAATTCCTCCACAAATTGATCCCTCTCTCGATCAAAGAATGTTCTGCGAATACGGAGATTGCTCGATCTTGGTATATCCAAAATTTGTGGTTTGACAGCAGAACCACTGTAACTTATGCTTGGTGGCGTGGAATCTTGACGGAGTTGTAAGCGAGTAATTGTCCGTTTTATAGCGTTGACTACTTCAAGAAAAGCATCATCTTTATCGGGGAATTTTGTGATAGGCTTGCCATCAGTTGGCATAACCAAGAGCTTGCCAAATGGTGCACTGCGCCAATCACATGGACGCAGAATGACTGGTAAAATGTGAGATTATCCCTGCTCATGCTTTTCCATTGCACGTTGCATCTCAATATCATAACAATAATTGGAAGCTAGAAAATCTGAACTGACTAATAAAAGAATGATGTCTGCTTCTTCCAAGTTTTTGCTTATTGCCTTATCGAATTCCTCACCAGCAGTTATTCGCCGATCATGCCACGTCTCAATGAAGCCTTGCTTTTTTAGCATAGCAAGATGAATTTCCAACTCATCGCGCAGGGTTTCATCCCGATGTGAATAAGAGAAAAAAATTGTAGCCATTCGACGATTATTAATTAAAGCAGGTATTTACTTATGATTAATACCTTTATATCTTATACCAGTACAAAAGAACTAATTCTTTAAAGTAAACATCAAGTTTGACAACTTGTCTTTTGACAGCGATCGCAATTTCACCTACAGTTCCGCACTAGAGGAGTCCTGAGTACTGAGCAAAAAAGAAAAGAATTTCTTAATTACTTCTTCAAAATCTTTATTCTTACATTCAGGACTCATGACTCAGAACTCGGAACTTTTTTTATGGTAGATTTGTTGCTGATCGCAATCCTGGGGTTCCTGGGAAGTTTTGGACACTGCTTTGGGATGTGTGGCCCGCTAACAGTGGCATTTTCTCTGTCTCATCAGCCGAAAAGTCCAAAAACAGTCTCTTTGGGACGGACATTAACCTTAGAAAAGCCCGATACTTGGCAACAGCAATTAAAATTTCATATCCTGCTAAACCTGGGGCGGATGTTGAGCTATGCTCTAGTCGGTGCTGGCATTGGGGCGCTAGGTTCGGTATTGCTACAAGGTGGACAGCTAGCGGGTGTTGGCAGCGAGTTCCGGCGCTGGATGGCAATTCTGACTGGTGTGATGTTGATTTGGTTTGGCTTAGGACAGGTAAAACCCGATTTACTACCGCGTATTCCCGTATTACATCCCCTATTGCAAGGTAGTTTACACGATCGCCTCAGCAGCGGAATGGTTAAACTTTCCTTAAAAACCAAATGGTGGACGCCAATGCTTTTGGGGATGACTTGGGGTTTAATGCCCTGTGGTTTCCTGTATGCTGCCCAAATTAAAGCCGCTGAAACTGGCAATTTATGGATGAGTACAGCTACTATGCTGGCTTTTGGCTTGGGAACCTTGCCGACAATGCTAGGTGTAGGCGTTTCCACATCTTTGGTAAGTAAAGACAGGCGCAGTCAGTTGTTTCGATTAGGCGGTTGGGTAACACTCACCATTGGCGTTATCACCTTGCTGCGGACTGGTGACACAATGGTAGATTACACCGGACACGCTGCCTTAATCTGCTTAATTTTGGCATTAATTGCGCGTCCGATTAGTAGCTTGTGGGCTTCACCACTCCGTTACCGCCGCGGCTTGGGAGTAGGATCTTTTGTGCTTTCTGTGGTTCACACCTTCCACATGATAGAACACTCATTGCAATGGAATTTTGCCGCCTTTTCGTATTTGCCGCCAGAATTTCAGTGGGGGATGGCTGCGGGTGCTGTAGCATTGGTATTAATGTCCCCCGCCGCTTTTACAAGTTGGGAATCGTTGCAAAAATCTTTGGGCAAGCGTTGGCGACAGATTCATCTATTGGGTGTGCCAGCCTTGCTCTTGAGTGCCATTCATACTGTGTTGATTGGTTCCCATTACCTGGGTTCCCTGCAATCAACTTGGGGAAATAAATTAGCGGCAGTACTGATGGTAATGATTACTCTCAGTGTCTTGCTAGTGCGATCGCGCTTTTTCTGGTCAAAGTTAGCCGTAGAAAAGTTTTATGTTCCCCCAACCAAATCGCGGTAAATCATCCTTATTTTCTGGCTCCATTTCAACGAGTCAAAAACAGAAGCGTTACCCTCAAAAAGGTATTTTCTGGAAAAATCAAGGAACGATAAAGTATTTATTATTCTTGAGTTGCTTAGTTATATCAATAACTAATCTTTACCCTGCTTTTGCTCATAAGGTTGAAGTAGCCTCAGATGTTGGCGGCACTCTCCACATTGAACCAAATGATAATCCCCGTGCTGGAGAAGCAAGCCAAGCCTGGTTTGCACTTACCCGCAGAGGTGGAAAGGTGATTCCTCTGTCACAGTGTAATTGTCAGTTGGCTGTTTATGCCGAACCTTATGCAGCCGGAGAGCCGCCGCTATTAGAACCACAGTTACAACCTGTGGCAGCCGAACGTTATCAAGGCATCCCAGGTGCAGATATTACCTTTCCCAAACCAGGTCTTTATGAGTTGCAACTAAATGGAAAACCTGTTTCTGGGGCAAGATTCAAACCCTTTGAATTCAAATTTGAAGTGACTGTGGCAGGAGGCGGGTCTACACAAAATACACAAAATGTGCGAAATGTCAATGGCGATCTAGTAGAGGGTCAATCTCAACAATTACCAACTTGGGCGATCGCACTGCCAATTCTCGGATTTATCGGCATCTTAGTTGTCGTCATGCAAAGTATGAGGAGGGGAGGGGAGTAGGGAAGAGGCAGGGGAGTAGGGGGGCAGAGGAGCAGGGAGCAGGGGGACAAGGGAGACAAGGGGGACAAGGGAGAATTATTGAATAAGTCTCTCCCTTGTCTCCCCCCTCTTCCTTGTCTACCTTGTCTCTTCTTCATGCCCAATGCCCTTACTTATGTCGCTTCTGATGCCACTGCCACGCGTCAGCGACGATATCTTTGATGGATGGATACTGAGGTTGCCAGCCTAAAATGGTTCTAGCTTTCTCGCTGGTGCCAATGAGAACTGGGGGATCGCCAGGACGGCGATCGCGTTCTTCTACTGGTATCGAAATTCCTGTCACCTCTTCAACTGCGGCAATGACTTCTCTAACGGAGAAGCCGCTGCCATTGCTCAAATTAAAAACTTCGCTATCGCCACCTTTTAATAAATATTCCAATCCCAAAATATGGGCATCTGCTAAGTCGTTAACGTGAATATAATCGCGAATACACGTACCATCGGGCGTTGGGTAATCAGTACCGAAAATTGAAATGGATTCTCGTTTCCCTAAAGCTGTCATTAGCACCAAGGGAATTAAATGGGTTTCTGGGTTGTGATCCTCGCCCAGTAAGCCATCGGGATTAGCTCCAGCAGCATTGAAGTAGCGAAAACGCACTGATTGCAAACCGTAAGCAACATCAAAATCAGAGAGAATCCTTTCTACCATCAGCTTTGTAGCGCCATAGGGATTAATCGGATTTTGGGGATGGGTTTCTGGAATGGGCACGAATTCCGGCACCCCGTAGGTGGCACAGGTAGAAGAAAAGACAAATTTCTTTACAGATGCTGTCAGCATCGCTTCTAACAAGGTCAAAGTACCAAGGACGTTATTGCGGTAATATTTGGCCGGATCGCTCACCGATTCTCCTACGTAGGCATAAGCAGAAAAATGCATTACTGCGGCAATATCGTGGGTTTTAAATACACGATCCAGCAAGGCGCGATCGCTTGTGTCCCCAATTATCAGTTCTACCTGTAAAACCTCTTCTACTAGATCGCGATGTCCATAGACTAGATTATCAAGTATGACAACGCCATAACCCGCTTTCTTCAAAGCAAGCACTGTATGAGAACCAATATATCCAGCTCCCCCCGTTACCAGAATAGTAGGCTTTCCAGGCGACATAGTTTTTCCTTTTGAGTTGATTACTTAATTAATTTAGTTTACCGGTACCAGATTACTCTTCTGGAAAATTATAAATAATAGACGCAGTGTCAAAAAATTGCACTAAAATCACTACGACGGTAGTCATTGGGTGTGAGGTTTGAGAAATTTTAAGTCAAACAGTACGATTACAATTTGACAATAAAATAAATCCATTTCCCGAAACCTCTAGGTTGAGCCTTACGGGTGACGCTTATCACGTCGCTATCAGTAAGAAGTCGCCAGTTGTTTTATGTATGGTTTCCCTGCATGGCAGTCTTTTCTGGGGGCAACCCCGATCGAAACGGACTGCCTCTCCTGACGGAGACGCTACGCGAACACCACCACACTGGCTCACCGAAGAGGCAGAGGGGAAAGGGGCAGGGAGCAGGGGGGAGCAAGCCCTTCCTCTCTGCGACAAGCGTTGCGGAGCATGGGTACGTTCGCGGCGCGTCTCGTTGGCGCAGCCTCTCGCAGAGAAGAGAAGCCCCGCCCCTCCGAGGCGCTCTTGCTGGGGCAAAGTACAAGCTCCGAGTCTTCCCCCTTTCTCCCTGCTCCCTGCTCCCCTGCCTCTTGTGACTGCACCAGAAAATTTGAGAGTTAGTCTATGTTTCTATTGTTAAGCCGGGTACTGCTGTGGCTGCTGATTGGCACTATCGTTTATTCTCTGTTCCAGCGATTTTATCCCTCTGGAACTTTTGTCGGACGATTAATCTTAGTCGTTATCTTGGTAATCGTAGCCCTGTCATTTCTTAACCCTAATGAACCTGCTGTGGCGTCGTTGTGGAGGATGCTATCTTTTCCACTCAAGCCTCTAGGAGCCTCTGTTTTACTGATGATTCTTGCCGCTCAGAAAATCAAAGGAGGTGGAATAGACAAACCAGGAGGATACTTGATCGGTTGGGCACTGACGATTTTGCTGTTGGCAAGTACACCAGCAGTCGCCTATTTCCTTTATAGAGCACCTCTAGCAATGACGGGTGAAACATCTGTTGCAACTGCTACACTAACATCTGGGACACTGGTAGCATTAGGGCAACCCGCCACAGCGAATATCTCAGATGTAACGGGGGATAACATTCTTTCTTATAATTTGAGAGTGCCTCCCTATTTATTACAAGGAAGTCCTCAAGATATTCGCACACGCGGTTTACGACTTGAAGACTTTGTACCAAATTCGGAAACGTTGCAATTGACAACAAGAACTTGGGAAAGTTATCTGGTTGAAATTTACAGGTTCTTGCGTGTTCAGCGGTAATAGGCAAGAGAACAATACTTAGTTCGTAGTCAGCGCTTGAGCGCTTAATTCAATGCCTAAAGTCCTGACTACGAACTTATTTCTTCATTAAAGTTGCTGTGGTGGACTACTAGTACCGAATGGCAATAGCTATCCAGTTAAAAGAGGTAACAAAAGCTGAATTTATCACAAGCGATATTTCCTCTTCATAGCTGCCTTCTGGGACTAGCAGTTAATCTAGATGATAAAGTTGCACAATTGCTTTAATGGCAAAATCTCGACGAATCGCTAAACTCAGTGCTTACCTACGACCCCATTGGCGGGAAGCCTCCTTGGGCATTCTCGCTTTGTTGTCTGTCAATGCACTGGGTGTTTATATCCCTTGGTTGATTCGTGCTGGTGTTGATAAACTCTCGACAACCTTCAGCTGGAACCAAATACTACATTACGTAGTAGTTATTGTCTTGCTCAGTTCGGCAATGTGGCTAATGCGGATGGCATCACGCATTTGGCTATTTGGGGTGGGGCGTCAGGTAGAATTTGACCTGAAACAACGGATTTTTGAACACTTACTGAAACTGGAGCCTGGTTATTTTGCCAGTAATACTGCTGGCGATTTGATTAGTCGCGCTACTAGTGATGTGGAAAATATCAAGCGGTTATTGGGTTTTGCGGTCTTGAGTTTGGCAAATACGATGTTTGCCTACGCCCTGACACTGCCAGTAATGCTGACAATTAGTGTGGATCTCACCCTAGCCGCCCTGGCAGTATACCCTTTTATGCTCTTATTGGTGAGTCTGTTTAGCGATCGCTTACGCAAACAACAAGCAAAAGTCCAAGAGCAACTCTCTGACATCAGCGAACTCATCCAAGAGGATATCAGTGGCATTGCTTTAATAAAAATCTATGCTCAAGAAGCAAACGAGCGTCGAGCTTTTGCCAAGAAAAATCAGCAGCTATTGACTGCTAACCTGGAATTGGCAAAACTCCGCAATACACTGTTTCCGCTAATTGGTGGGTTAGCTAATATCAGTTCGCTGGTAATCATCTGGCTAGGGTCGGCACGAATGTCTGCTGGGACACTTCAGGTTGGCGATTTTTTAGCATTATTAATTTATGTAGAGCGTCTAGTTTTCCCTACTGCTCTTTTAGGATTCACAATTACTGCCTACCAACGCGGTGAAGTTAGTATCGATCGGCTTGAAGCTATTCTCTCTGTCACACCAAAAATTCAAGATGCAGCCGATGCCATACATCTGCCAGTGGCTGAACTCAAAGGCGAACTGACAGCTAAAAATCTCACCTACAGTTACCCTGGTTCTACGACTCCAGCTTTAGCAAATGTTAACTTTACCATTGCTGCTGGAGAAACTGTCGCGATTGTTGGGGCAATTGGTTCGGGGAAATCTACTTTGGCCAATGCTTTACCGCGCTTGTTAGATATTGAATCAGGACAATTGTTTTTAGATGGCGTAGATATTACTAAGATCGCTTTGACAGATTTACGAGGTGCGATCGCCTACGTTCCTCAAGATAGCTTTCTATTTAGCACTACAATCAAAAATAACATTCGCTACGGCGATCCAGTTAGCGAACAACAGCAGGTAGAATCTGTCGCTAAACTTGCCCAAATTGAATCTGAAATTCAGAATTTTCCCCAGCAATATGAAACTATTGTTGGCGAACGCGGTATTAATCTTTCTGGCGGTCAACGCCAACGTACTGCTTTGGCTCGAGCAATGTTGGTCAATGCTCCAGTATTAATTTTGGATGACGCTCTCTCTAGTGTAGATAATCAAACAGCTACGAAAATCCTCAAAAATCTTTCTAGTGGTACTGAACGTAAAACAGTAATTTTTATTACGCACCAATTATCAGCGGCAGCGGCAGCTGACCGAATTTTTGTCATGGAGAAGGGAAAAATTGTGCAGATCGGAAATCACTTAGAACTTTTACAACAACAGGGGTTATACAGAACTTTATGGAGCCAGCATCAAGTTGAAGAATTACTGCGGTGAAGGAGGAAGGGAGCAGGGAGCAGGGGGCAGGGGGCAGGGAGCAGGGGGAGCAAGGGGAGAAGAATAATTAGTCCCAGAGTTCCCATTACTCACCTTCAAGCTTGGCTGAAATTCGGGAATCCTGGGCGCGGCCCGTTGAAGAAAAATTCAGAAATTCCGACTTTACTGAAGGATTGTAAATAGGTCTAGCAAAATAATTGCATTTGTCATAGCTTTATAGTTATAGAACTATTGACTCGATCGCCTCATCACTCATGGTTAACACCCTACCCAAGCCAGAAACTAAAACCCCCAGCAAAGAAACTGTACTCACCCCCCGGTTTTACACTACAGATTTTGAAACCGCAGCCAAGCTGGATTTGTCTGCCCAGGAAACGGAATTGCAGGCGATGTTGACAGAAATGCGGACAGACTACAATCGGCACCATTTTGTCCGGGATGAAGCGTTTGAGCAGTCTTGGGAACACATTGACGGTGAAGCAAGGCAGGCGTTTATAGAGTATTTGGAACGTTCTTGCATTTCTGAGTTTTCCGGCTTCTTGCTGTTCAAAGAATTATCCCGCAAGCTGAAAAATCGCAGTCCAGTGCTAGCGGAAATTTTTCAAATGATGGCGCGTGATGAAGCCCGCCATGCCGGATTTCTCAACAAAGCAATGGCCGATTTTAAACTCTCTCTTGATTTAGGTGCTGTTACTAAAACCCGCACTTATACATTTTTCCCAATTGAATGGGTACTTTACACCGTTTACCTCTCAGAAAAAATCGGCTACTGGCGTTACATTATTATTTTCAGGCATCTAGAAAAGCACCCAGAAAACCAGTTTTATCCGATATTCCGCTACTTTGAGAGCTGGTGTCAGGACGAAAACCGCCACGGAGATATATTCAAGGCATTATTGCGTTCTCAACCCCAACTCTGGAACACCTGGAAATCTAGGCTGTGGAGTCGCTTTTTCTTGCTATCAGTATTTGCTACTCACACCCTGACAGTTCATGAACGTTCTGGGTTCTACAAATCATTGGGACTTGATGCCACAGAATTTGATATCCAAGTTGTCCGCAACACCAATGAAACCGCAGGACGGGCTTTTCCTGTAATGTTGAATACCGAACATCCCCAGTTTTTCCCACGTCTGCAACGCTGTGCAGGTTATAACTTGAAAATTGCAGAGATTGAAGGCAGTTATAATCCGAAATTAATGAAGCTAATTCGCAAACTACCTTTGATTGCAGCAATTGTTTGGAATCTGCTGTTAATTTACCTCATCAAACCAATTGATGCTGAAGCCCTGCGGGGAACGGTTCGTTAGCTATTTATTAGACATCTGCTTGTGAAATTAATTATGTGTTCTGAATAACGCATAATTAATTTCCCTAGATGTCAATTTTTGAATATTTGGGTAGCTGAATAATGACAAAACTAGACTAAAGTCTATATATAAGTATGTTAATAAAATAGTTAAATTTTTGTATAAGTATCTAGGCATAAACAAATTTCAAGTTTGTAGTAAGGACTTTAGTCCCGATCATCCTTGCTCTGAGCGATAAATCGCTCACTACAAACTAGGAGTTGATTTTATATTTAATTATATCTACCTACTTAGAAGATACTGAAATGCAATATATAAGAGGTTACTAATTAATCTAGAAAATGTAGGAATTGAGAGATGAGCGACATTAAAAGACAAGCCGCTTCGCCTTTAACCACATGGAAGCAGCCCCACATAGGGACATCAAATTTTACGAATCCATCGCTTGTCTCATCCAATATTCCCACATTGGCCAATCCAACACGCGGTTTTGGTTTACCAACAAATAATAATACTGCGCTCAATGGCGACGTTCAAGAAACCACGTCTACTAATGAGCAATTATTAGAACCAGAAGCTATTAAAGAAAAACCTCTTGTTCACGACATTAGTCGGATATCTTTGCGTCGTCCACAGCCGCAACTTATAGGTAGTCAGCCAAAAGACCAGTATGAGCAGTCATCTGACCAGATTATGCTTCTACCTAGACTTAAGTCAAATATAAATATCGGTGCAATAGATTCACATCTAGTACAACGAGAATGTGCAGATTGTGAGCAAGAAGAACAAGAAGTAGAAACCGACTTGTCACTACAACGCGTTAGCGATCGCAGCGTTCAAACCCAAGATAATATTGAGAGTCAGTTAAATAATAGTAAGAGTGGAGGAAGCCCGTTATCTCCCGAAGTGCGAAACTTTATGGAACCACGCTTTGGTAGTAAATTCGACGATGTGCGAGTACATACTGACTCCAATGCTACGCAGATGAATAAGTCGTTGAGAGCGCAGGCCTTTACTCATGGTAGTCATATTTACTTTAGCGCCGAGAAATCACCTGGTAATAATGAGTTGACAGCCCATGAGTTAACCCATGTGGTACAGCAGACAGGCAAAGTACAGAAACAAAGCGATGCATCTACAGCACCAGCCGCTGTTGAACAGACATCTAGTGGGATGCCGCCCAAAAAAGGGACAACTAAAATTGACAAAAAAAATACCACAATTACTGCTTCTGGAAAAAATATTACCGAAGCAATTACAAACTTAACATCACAAGGAAAAGGCGAAGCAGGGAGTGTTACTTGTGCCCCTGAAAAAGATGTCAAAACTTACCAAGCAGAAGATAAATCTGATGAAATTGTCTACGAAGCAGATGTCTTAGTAACAGAAACTAAGGCAATGCCCGTCTGGACGGAACTCGACCAACAATGCGAACCCGTTAAAAAAGAATGGGCAAGGTTTTATAGCGCTCTTGATACACACGAGAATGGGCACATTAGTATTGACGAAAAGGCTTTTAAAGATTTACACAAAAAGCTTCTTGGCAAAACAACTTCAGCATCTGACAAGATTTTTAACGATACTTACGCCCAAGCAAATACTGATAACAATACTTATGACACTACAACGAAACACGGACTCACTCAAGGTACAGGAGTAACTCCGGTACAGTGCGGCCCAGAAAAAGTTTCTCAAAGTGGGGATGAATCGGATGCAAAGGTAGAGGTTCAAACTCAACAATAAAGGCGAAAACAGCATAATGCAAACCTGCTAATAATTTTCGCGCTTACACTGTTTGGAGTCAAATTGAAAAATTACAAAAAGAACTCCGAACCATACGGAAGCCACTTGGCTTGACTATAGTGCAAGAAGTGTCAACGGCGAATTTATCCACAAGGTGCTTGATTCTTCTGGCTGTCTGTGATAATTTTTTTTGTACAAACCATAAAATACTGTAATCTTATCAAGATACCGTTGTTTTCAAACCTCGTTAACCTATTTACACAGATTGGGAGTTAAGAATAAATAGCTAATCTATCGAGATTATTTATTGCAGGTATAAGATTGCGAACCAACGAACTAGAAATTAATCTCTAAGCTAGGGCAACCTTATGAGCAAAATACGTGCTGTGATTGTTGATCCTAATGTGCCGGGGCGTTTGGCACTGAGTGAAGTGACTGCACCCAAGCCTGCCCCAGATGAAGCTCTAGTGCGGGTAGCGGCAATTTCCCTCAATCGAGGAGAGATAAAACGTTCAACCACTGCTGAGGCTGGTTGGCAACCTGGTTGGGACTTGGCAGGTGTAGTGGAAATCCCCGCCGCCGATGGTTCCGGGCCTCCCCAAGGGGCACGTGTAGTTGGCTTGCGTCGTGCTGGTGCTTGGGCAGAACTTGTATCTGTTCCCACCAATGCCTTAGCAGTAGTGCCGTCATCGGTATCTTTTGCTCAAGCTGCCACATTGCCTGTAGCGGGTTTAACTGCATACCATGCAGTGTTAAAAGGTGGTTCACTTTTGGGTCGGACAGTTCTGGTTACAGGCGCATCAGGAGGTGTTGGTTACTTCGCTATTCAATTGGCGCAACTGTCAGGAGCGCAAGTTGTGGCACATATTCGTCAAGCTGGTTATGAAACTCTAGTTAGAGACGCAGGGGCGCAATCGGTAGTGATTGGCGAAGACCTTTCACCCGCCAGCGAGTACGGCCCCTACGATCTAATTGTAGAGTCAGTAGGTGGCAAGACTTTGGGGGTAGCCCTTGGCTTACTGGCACAGGATGGGAAAACTGTGCTGTATGGAGTATCTGGGGGAGCTGAAGTAACATTCAATGCGGCTCAATTTTTTGGGACTGGTAGCGTCAGCCTGTATGGTCTACGTCTGTTCGATGAATTGAGATTTGAATCAGCAGCAATCGGTCTAAAACGGCTTTTGAGTCTAGTAGAAGCAGGTGAGTTACATCCTCACATTGATTTAGAAGCTTCTTGGACACAAATAGCTGATGTGGCCCAACAACTGCTCGATAGGCGTTTTCCTGGCAAAGCTGTGTTGCACATTTCAAATTGAGCGATCGCAGATGGTATGAGGGATAGTACTGAATTCTGGTTCAAACTAGATCGGCTTGTAGCCATTAGTAATCTCAAGATAGATCGCCCAAAGGGTACATCGCATCCACGTTATCCATCCTTTGTTTATCCGTTGGACTATGGATATTTGGAAAACACTCGCTCTGGAGATGGAGCCGATATTGATGTCTGGATAGGTAGTTTATCTAGTAAAAAAGTCACCGCCATCATTTGTAGTGTTGACTTGGAAAAACGGGATACAGAAATCAAAATACTTCTGGGCTGCACTTTTGGGGAAAATCAAGCCATCTTGGATGTCCACAATACAGGCTCTCAATCAGCAATATTATTGGTTCGCAATTAAATTACTTACATTTTTGAGGGTAAGTTTGTATGAGTTTAGAACTAAAACTATCAGGTAAAACAGCGATCGTTACAGGAGGAAGTGCGGGAATTGGATTAGCTACTGCCAAAGCACTTTATAGTGAGGGTGTGAATGTGGCGATCGCAGCTCGCAATCAAGAAAGACTGGAAAATGCAGTAGCTGCCATCCAGTCCTTACCAAGTTCAGGCGCTAAAGTTATTGCCATCAGCGCCGATTTAACGAAAGCAGAAGATATTGAAAAAGTTGTCTCCACAACATTAGCCCAGTTTAATCAGATTGATATCTTGATTAACAATGCCGGATCGGCCCGTGCTGGGTCTTTCCTAGAATCCACTGATGATTTATTTTTGGATGCTTGGAACTTAAAATTATTGGGCTATATCCGCTTAGTTAGAGCCGTCGTTCCCCATCAAAAAAGTCGCGGTGATGGGCGGATTGTCAATATAGTCGGTGGTGCAGGACGGACACCTCGTCCGAACTTCCTAGCTGGTGGTACAAGCAATGCTGCTTTGCTGAATTTCACAAAGGGCATTTCAAAAGAACTAGCCGAGTACAAGATTCGCATTAACGCTATCTCCCCTGGTGCTACAGCTACCGAGCGTGCCGAGACTTTAGCTCGGCAAAACGCCCAAGCGCAAGGCATCACCGTTGAGCAAGTGAAGGCACAAAATATCCAAAGTATTCCTTTAAAAAGAATCGCCCAGCCAGAAGAAATTGCCGCGCTGGCGCTATTTTTGGTGTCCGATCTTGCTGCATCGATTACAGGAACAGAGATTATCGTTGATGGCGGATCTACCCCTGGTGTTTAACAGACGCGATGAATCGGACGCGATGAATCGGACGCGATGAATCAGACGCGATGAATCGCGTCTCTACAAAAATACAAACTTCTTGGAGATAAAAACATGGGTTCTCAATACTTTGATATCAAACCAGTTGCAGGACGTATTGGTGCTGAAATTATTGGTGTTAATCTGAGTTCTAACCTCAGCGATGACATTATCAGCGATATTCGCAAGACTCTAGTCAAATACAAAGTGATCTTTTTCCGCGGTCAGCAACAACTCGATGCTGATGGACAGGTTGCTTTCGCTCGTCGTTTTGGTGAAGTCACTACAGCCCACCCCACTGTACCATCGCTGCCAGAAAACCCAGAAGTCTTAGATTTGAACTATGGCCGCACCACTTCCCGCGCTAATAGCTGGCATACTGATGTAACATTTGTAGACCGTCCTCCTCTCGGTTCTATCTTACGAGCGCTTGACATTCCACCAACTGGTGGCGATACAATCTGGGCAAACTCGGTAACTGCATACGAAGATTTACCTATCCATTTGCGTAATCTTGCAGACCAACTTTGGGCAGTACATAGCAATAAATACGACTATGCTACTGCATTTGACCTACCTGAAGATGCGAAGGCTTACCGGGCTGTCTTCACCTCGACTGTGTACGAGACTCTGCACCCAGTAGTACGCGTCCATCCCGAATCTGGGGAGCGGGGGCTATTCATCGGTGGATTTGTGCGCCAATTCCGTGGCTTATCAACAACTGAATCAGATGATATTCTGCGGTTGTTGCAAGCATATATCACACGTCCTGAGAACACAGTCAGGTGGCGTTGGCAAGTTGGTGATGTTGCATTTTGGGATAATCGGGCTACTCAACATTACGCGATCGCAGATTACGGCAACCAGCCTCGCCACGTTCAACGAGTGACAATTGTCGGCGACCTCCCAGTTGGCATTGATGGTAAACAAAGTGAGGCGATCAAAGGAGATGCTTCTGAGTACAACCGACGTGAGGCGGTGACTGCCTAATATTTGGGCATTGGGCATGGAGCATTGCGCATTGGGCATGGGGAATAGGGGATGAGTCTTTGATACTCGTGAACGAGTCTTTAATACTCGCCGACGAGTCTTTGAACTCCGTTAATGAGTCTTTAATACTCGCCGACGAGTCTTTGAACTCCGTTAATGAGTCTTTGATACTCGCTGGCGAGTCTTTGAACTCCGTTAATGAGTCTTTAATACTGGCTGACGAGTCTTTGAACTCCACTCTCCTACTTTCTCTGCTCTCCCTCATCTCCCCATTCTCTTTTGCTGGCTTAACCTTCCACTGATTAATGAGTCCTGAATTCTGAATTCAGTATCTAATCACGATCGCACTTTTTTATGAAACTCTTCTATACACCTAATTCACCCTATGCACGCATTACACGGATAGCAACACTAGAATTGAATCTCAGCAATCAGATCGAAACGCAAAAAGTCATTGCACGAGATCCAAACAGCGACCTAGTGAATTACAACCCTACAGGTAAAGTTCCAACCCTAGCGACTGACGACGGATTTATCTTGAGTGAAACACGTATAATATGCGCTTATCTAAATCACTTAAATCCTGAAATCAAACTAGTTGCTGACATTTCTAATGGCTTTTTACAGCAACTTGAAGGTATAACTGGTGGCTTCATAGATGGTATTGCTGTCTGGGTACGGGAGTTAAGGCGTCCTCTAGGCGAACAGTCTCTTGGGGCGATCGAGTTTGAGCATGAGCGGGCGTTGAGAATTTTAAACTACTTCGAGAAGATATCAGATAAACTCGACCAAACTCCTAAACTTGCTCATATAACCCTCGCCTCTGCACTTGGACTAGAGATCCGTCTTCTCAATCTGCAATGGCGGCAGAAATATCCAAAACTTGCTAATTGGTACGATGAATTCTCTAAACGACCATCCATGCAAGTAACAAAACCAGAGTCTTAATAACTAATACTTTCTTATTCCAAACAAGAAAACGAAAAAAGCATAAGTACGCCGTCGCAAATAGAAATATGAGTACAAAAAAACAACTTAAACTCGGAGCATTTTTACCCGGTAGTGGACATCACGTTGCAGCATGGCGGCATCCCAACACCCCGGCTGATGGAGGTTTAAACTTCCAACATTACAAGCAGCTGGCACAAACGGCTGAACGGGGTAAATTTGATATGCTTTTCCTCGCAGATGGTTTAGCTGTCTGGGATAGAGGACAAGGGGCTGAGGCTTTTAGCCGTTCGGGACAATTCAGTGTCCACTTTGAACCTTTAACCTTGTTGTCGGCTCTGTCTGCTGTGACAGAAAATATCGGTTTGGTGGCGACATCATCAACGACTTATGATGAACCTTATCATCTCGCCCGTAAGTTTGCATCACTGGATTATCTTAGCGGTGGTCGTGCTGGATGGAATCTCGTAACCTCTGCTGCTGAAGCCGCAGCGCAGAATTTCAGCCAAGAAAACCACCTAGAACACTCACTACGCTATGAACGAGCGAGGGAATTTGTGGATGTTGTCACCAAACTTTGGGACAGTTGGGAAGACGATGCTTTCCTCCACGATAAGGAGTCAGGTATTTACTTCGATGCAGAAAAGCTGCATGTTCCCCACCACAAGGGCAAATATTTCTCGGTGCGCGGCCCGCTCAATGTGGCGCGTCCACCGCAGGGATATCCAGTAATTGTACAAGCTGGATCTTCCGAGGCTGGACAGGATTTAGCTGCCCAAACAGCAGAGGCGATTTTCACTGCTCAACAGACATTGGCAGAGGCTCAAGCCTTCTACACCAGCGTCAAAGGGAGATTAGCTAAATACGGACGTTCCCCCGATCATCTCAAAATTATGCCAGGGGTATTCCCGGTAATTGGTAAGACTGAGCAGGAAGCTAAGGATAAATATGAGCAACTTCAGGAGTTGATTCATCCCTTGGTCGGATTAGGGCTACTTTCTGGGCTAGTGGGTGGCCATGATTTGTCCAAATATCCCCTAGATGGGCCGCTGCCGGATCTGCCAGATACCAACGGTGGCAAAAGCCGCTTGCAGCTGATTACCGATCTTGCCCGCAGAGAGAACTTAACAATCCGACAACTGTATTTGTGGATTGCAGGAGCGCGGGGACATCGAACGATTCTCGGAACACCAGAACAGATTGCCGATCAGTTAGAAGATTGGTTTGTTAATGGTGGGGCTGATGGATTTAACATTATGCCGCCCTGGCTACCTGGGGGTTTGGAGGAATTCGTGGACTTGGTAATTCCCAAACTGCAACGCCGAGGAATATTTCGTACTGAGTATGAAGGTAGTACCTTGCGTGAAAATCTTGGTTTGCCCCGTCCGGTGAACCAGTTCACTACAAAGACTGCTCCTGAACCTGTGAGCGCCGGTTCCTTAGCATAGTAATAATTGATGGATAAATTCCTTGTAGAGACGGCGATTTATCGCGTCTTTTGAAGCGACGGCTTTGATTTCTTCAAACTTCATCTGGTTTGTTATTCCAGTGATTTTAACAATACAATCAAGTCGTCTCTAAGGAAACTTTTTATCGTGTTGGGCATCTTGACGGTTCTAGTATCCTCCTTTGTTTTGACGTTTCACAACGTTACTGTCCGAGTTTTGTTTTCAGAACATCTCGTACTAGGTTTATTTTTACTCGGTGGATACGTTAAACCGGATTTGCAGAATTCCTTCTTGCTAATGTTCATGCGAATGCTGCTGGTGGTTCCATTCATGGCATCTCTATCATTCAAGCTATATCCATCTGCTTGGACAGAATTTCAAGACTTGTTCACCCGCAAGCGTAGGGATGTTCTAATTCAAGCTCTTGGCTGTGGAGTGCTGATGTTTGTATATATCGCCTCACTCTACATTGCTATTGGCTTGATTCCCACAGGTATTGCCTTGACCCTTTTCTTTACTTATCCCGTATTTACAGCGCTGCTATCTTGGAGGTTTTTTGGCGATCGCCCCACATTGTTCCGTTGGCTGGTAATGGCTATTATTCTGGTGGGAAGCGCTCTCACCATTCCCCAATCTTCTGCTACCTATAGCAGTCATACCATTGCGATCGGCATTTTCGCTAGTTTTGGCGCTGGGATCGTTTACGCCTTTTATTGCATCATTGCTCAAAAATGTTTAGAAAAATTCCATCCAATTCCTTTTACGTGGATCGGTTTTGCCTGTACTCTACTACTCTCCGGTATTAGCTTACTGTTCTGGCCGGCTAATAACGCCCAACTTGACTGGACACCCCTATGGATTGGCAGCATATTTTCTGGTCTGGTCAGCTTTCTCGGACACACTTTAAACAATGTAGGGATTCGGATGGTTGGCGCATCTACCGCTTCTATAATCGGCTCTAGCAGTCCAGCATTGACAGCGTTAATGGCATGGATAACGATTAGCGAAACTTTAAACGTGATTCAAAGTGTAGGGATTGGTATTGTCACATTGGGGATCGCCTTACTTAGTGCAGAAGGGTTTATGAAATCGTTCAAAATTAGAAGTTGAATTGGGACTTGGGAATTGGGCATGGGGTAATTTTAAAACATTACTTTCTTAATTATGAATTACGAATTACGAATTACGAATTAAAATATGCCTTTCTCCGCTATTCTTTTCGATCTTGACGGGACTTTAACAGATCCGAAACCTGGCATCACTGGTTGTATTCAGTATGCGCTCTCTGAACTCGGTTACAAACCACCGAATGCTGATGAATTAAATTGGTGTATTGGCCCGCCACTGAAAGATAGCTTTTCGCAATTACTCAATACCTTGGATGGTACAGTAATTGAACAAGCTCTTTTACTATATCGTCGTCGTTTTGCGACAATTGGATTATTTGAAAACTCACTTTATCCCCAAATTACAGAAGTTTTAAAAGCAATTCGTTTTGCTGGTTATAAAACTTTTGTTGCGACTTCTAAACCATATATTTATGCTACGCAAATTATTGAATATTTTGGCTTATCATTGCTTTTTGATGGTATTTATGGTAGTGAACTTGACGGAACACGGAGCATAAAAGGTGACTTAATTCACCATATTTTATTAACAGAAAAACTTTTACCCTCTACTGTGGTGATGGTAGGCGATCGCTCACATGACATCATTGGAGCCAAGCGCCATCATATTACTTCAATTGGTGTCACCTATGGCTATGGAACTGAGGAGGAATTAAAAGCTCATGGTGCTGACTTGATTGCCCATTCTCCAAGTGATATTCCCAAATTAATAATTCGTAATTCGTAATCAAAGATAATGCCGCCATCATTAACGTTTATCCATAGCTTGCTGTTGTTTAGTACCGCTTTTATTGCAGGTGGCTTAAATGCTGTAGCAGGTGGTGGAAGCTTTATCACGTTTCCAACTCTCATCTTTACAGGTGTCGCCCCGATCGCAGCTAACGCCACTAATAATACTGCAATTTGGGTAGCTTCCTTAGCCAGCGCTGGAGCATATCGTCAAGATTTGGGCATTGAGCGGCGAGATTTTTTACTTCTATGTGGTGTCAGTTTAGTTGGTGGCATGATTGGCTCCATCGCCTTGTTGTATACATCGCCAGATGTCTTTAAAAAGCTGATTCCCTATCTATTGCTGCTAGCAACAGTTGTATTTACCTTTGGCGAACCGTTCAAAAAGTGGTTGCAGCGTAAAAGCCAGAATACATCACCAGAATCTGTACCGTTGTTTAATTTGGTACTAGCTCAACTTGCGATCGCCATCTATGGCGGTTTCTTCGGTGCAGGTATAGGGATTTTAATGCTGGCAACTCTGACATTGTTAGGTATCAAAAGTATCCACAAAATGAATGCTTTTAAGACATTTTTAGGGAGTTGTATTAATGGTATTGCGATCGTTCCATTTCTTTTTGCTGGTGTGATTGCTTGGCATCAAGCTATTTTGATGGCAGTCGGTGGCTCTCTTGGTGGTTACTTAAGTGCCCATTATGCTCGTCAACTTGAACCGCACTTAATTCGGAAATTTGTCATGATTGTTGCCTTCAGCATGACTGCCTACTTTTTTATTCACGGTTAAGAACTGGGAACTACTCAGGGGTGATGTATGCAAGCATCAAACAAATCACAGGTCATGTTGCGTGCTTTTAGTTCTAGAAATTTTCGCCTGTACTACACAGGTCAGGCAATTTCTCTAATTGGTACGTCAATGACTCAAGTAGCTACTAGTTGGTTAGTATATCGCCTCACCGATTCCGCTTGGTTACTAGGTCTAGTGGGCTTTGCCAACCAAATTCCTACACTTCTATTGATTCCTCTGGGTGGAATCATTGCCGATCGCACGAACCGCCACCGCATTCTGCTTGTTGCCCAAATTCTGGGGATGCTTCAGTCTTTGGCTCTGACTTGGCTGGCTTTGAGCGGTACTATTAACGTTTGGCAGATTGCATTTCTTGGTGTACTGCAAGGGATAATTAACGCCTTCGATATTCCCACTCGACAAGCATTTCTACCGGAAACGGTCAGTAAGGAAAATCTCGGTAATGCGATCGCCTTGTACTCCTCCCTTGTCAGCGTTTCACTTATGGTTGGGCCTGCGATCGCAGGTTTGTTGATTGTAGCGCTGGGATCGGGGCTATGTTTCCTGATTGATAGCATTAGTTACATCGCTGTAATTATTGCCCTCCTAGCAATACGGCTGACATCCAGAAAAGCCGTCATTCCCAAACGCAAACCCTTAGAAGAATTAAAAACTAGTTTTAAATATGCCTTTGGGTTTTTGCCAATTCGCTCAGTCTTGATTGGTTCGGCTTTAGTTTGCTGCGTGTGGGGATTTTACTTAGCTTTGGGGCCGATTTTTGCTAAAGAGATTTTGCAGGGTGGCCCTAACACTTTCGGTTTCTTGATGACAGCTTCCAGTTTGGGAACCTTAGCAGGTGGTATCTATTTAACGAAGCATAGCAATGTACTAGAGTCGGGTAAAGTTCTAACATTGGGAATAGGTTTTATGGGGTTAAACTTGATTGTCTTTGCCTTATCCCGTGTATTCTGGCTTTCACTGCTTTCATTATTAGCAGCTGGTTTCGGCTTTATTTTGCAGATAATTGCCGGACGCACTTTGCTTCAGTTGTTGGTGAGCGATGAAAATCGCGGACAAATTACTGGTCTTTATGTTATGGCCTCTACAGGCGCATTTGCTATCGGCAACTTAATAGCTGGCGCACTAGCAAGCAAAATTGGTAGTAGCAATACTGTCATCCTTGGTGCAAGTATTTGTATTGCAAGCTCAATTTTCTTTATGCAGCAAATTTCCACCTTCCGCAATCTGGTTCGTCTGAATCTACGTACTGAAGCAACTTAAAAGAAAAATAGCTTTGACTATTTGAAAGAGTGCATTATCTAGCCATAACACTAAGAATTGGTAAAAAAAATGACTACTATAAATGACCCTGCTGTTGTAGCTGAAGTAACCGATTTGTACTTCAAGTATGAAGAAGCCCTTTCTAATAACAATTTGGAAGTGATGGATAGCTTGTTTTGGGATGCACCCGAAGTAGTGCGCTTTGGCATCACAGAAAACCTCTATGGTGGCGATGAAATTCGTAACTTTCGCCAGAATCGATCAAACCCGAAAATAGAGCGAGAAATCTCGAATCTCAAGGTTGTAACCTTTGGGAAAGATGCAGCAACAGTGACTTTAGAATTTCACCGGATTATCAATGGTGTAGAGCGTTTCGGACGACAAAGCCAGACTTGGTACAGGTTTACCGAAGGCTGGAAGGTGGTTTCAGCCCATGTTTCATTATTGCCAGTGTGATTGTTTTTTAGCAACAGATGTGGAATGTGTAGCTGATTTAAAGTTAGACGTTACCGAACAAATTGATGTAGTTTTATTGCCTTTAAAAAAGGTCATTGAAGGTATTGATAAAGGTATATTGCTGCAAACATTACATATTAGCTCATTATTCTTCGCTCTAAAAAAACTTGGTAAAGTGCAATTTGATTAGTCATCTGGCTATAGTTGCCTTTGCCAATAACTATCAAGAAAGGATAAAAGATATATGACTGCAACCATTTCATTCGATCGCGTTTCTGATATCTACGATGCAACACGAGGACTACCGCCTGGGATTTCTGAGGAAATCACAGATTTTATTCTCAATCTAGTTTCAGCAACAACAGAAACCAAATTTTATGAAACAGGTATCGGCACTGGTAGAATTGCTGTCCCGATCGCAAAAAGAGGTTACTCTTATACTGGTGTAGATATCTCTGAAAAAATGTTAGCTGAACTGCACCAAAAGCTAGAGGGTGTGTCTCATAAATTAACAGCAATTAAGGGAGATGCAACTTCTCTACCATTTGCTGACAATTCTTTTGATGTGGCGTTGACAGTTCATGTGTTTCACTTGATTTCAGCTTGGAAGCAAGCACTAGCAGAAATTCGTCGAGTCCTCAAACCGGGAGGAATTTACCTCTACACTCACGGTAATATGAATTACAGCAAAGTTAATGAAGATATCAATCAGGGTAGGTTTGATTTTCAGCAACGTTGGCAAGATATCATTGCTGGCTATAATTACCCTTTACTCCGTTATGGTGCAACAGAAGAAGAAGTTTTAACAGAGTTGCGCGAACAAGGAGCAAATTTAGAAACAGTTGTTGCAGCCAAATGGCAGCCTGAAGTAACTGTGGGCAAATTGCTTGAATATCATAAAAACAAAGTTAATAGTCATACCTGGCACATCCCAGATGATATCTTTGCCCGTGCAATTCAAGATTTGCAAGACTGGGCTTTGCAACACTACGGCTCTTTAGACTACGATTTGTCTGGTGAAAGGAGGTTCAAAATTGTGGTAGTACGCAACTGGGCTTAATTGCGATAAACAGGTTTGTAGTAAGGACTTTAGTCCTTGTCTATGGCTAAATGAGGATTCACTAATGATATTGGAAACTCAACGCCTATTCCTGCGGGAAATGACGCTTTCTGACCTTGACGCGCTACTGCTTGTCCTCGGCGATGCAGAGTCGATGCGCTACTACCCAAAGCCCTTTGACCGCGAGATGGTGGAAAAATGGATCGATCGGCATCGCCACAACTACGCACAGCACGGCCACGGCTTATGGGCGATGGTTCTGAAAGCAACAGGCGAGGTAATCGGCGACTGCGGACTGGTTTGGCAAGAGGTCGAGGGACATCGAGAACTCGAAATTGGTTATCATGTCCGCCGCGACCAACAAAGGCAGGGTTACGCCACCGAAGCCGCGTATGCTTGCCAAGACTACGCCTTTAACGTGTTGGATTGCGGCGATCGCGTCATTTCCTTGATTCGCCCAGAAAACATCCCCTCTCGCCGTGTAGCTGAAAAGAACGGACTCAAGGTCGTTCAGGAGACACTCTGGCGCGACATACCGCATTATATATATGCTGTGCAGCGCTCAGAAAGTAAACTTTTTACAACAAGTAATTTCAAAAACAGAGAAGTTTAATAATCTCTGTACCAACGTTGAGGCTGTTCACCGGAAACATAGTTATATCAATTTGAAAAAACAATGCGACAAATAAACCATTTGTAGAGACGCGATTCATCGCGTCTTTACCCAAGGATGTGTTGCAACCATTAATTGAATTGGTATTAGCCATTATACCTCTTGGCAAAAGTGCTTTTTGCACTCTTGGGGGAAAAGGGTAAAGGTTAAAGGGGAAAGGGAAAAGGTATTGGTTTTGAATACATCAAAGCTCTTGGCAAAAGTGCTTTTTGCACTCTCGTGGGAAAAAGTTTTGGTTAAAGGGGAAGGGAAAATACAAAACCTTTACCCTTTCCCCCAAACCCAATTCCCGACAAATGCCAAGAAGTCTATCCTTTACCCAATACCTCCAAACGCATTCCCCCTGCCCCCTGCTCCCTGCCCCCTGCCCTCAAAGCGATGGGATATTTTTGTAGTTGGAAGTCCCATAGGTTGTAGAGCGAACTTTTGGTTGGCTATGCTTCAAAATATCAGGTGCATTTAATTTTTCGGGTATAAAATCTACTTGCTAAAAGAACTGCACCTGCTACTAAAGTTGCTAGTACACTATCAGGTTCAGGGACGGCAGCAACTTGAGCATCAATTCGTGCAGTTCCAGCAAACAAACCGATCAATTTAGAGTCGCCTAATATATTAGCAAACTCTGGAGAAATTAATAATTTCACATCAGGGATAGTTAAATTTTGGCCATCAAATGCTACAAGTCCTGGAGCGCTCAAATCAAACAAAATTGTATTTAAAGAAAACGTATCTCTTAAAACAAGTCCGCTGGCACCTGTGACAGTACGTCCTGGAGCAAAACCGATTGAAAAGTTACCAACAGTAATTTGATTGTTGAATGTAACAGTACCAGTATGCTCGATTGTACCTGAGAGCGGAGTAAAACCGCCCTCGTCACTGAACGTGAAGTTGGTGGCTGAGTCGATGTTGAAGCCGACTAAATAATTGCTAGGAATTGGTGCAACCGTCTGATTAGTACCTGTCAAGTTTAGCCCAATACTACTAAGAATCTCTTCGTGATCGCGATCGATACTGGTAACTCCAGATATCACTTTAAAAGTTGCAGCTTCTACCTGTATGGGTGCGATTGAGATGAAAGCTGCTGTAGTACAACCAAGAATCCCTGCAAACTGAAAAAAATGCATATATATTTCTGATGATCTTTGTATTTTATTTTAAATAATAAAACCTTTTTTATTAATCTATAAAGTCAAAATTTACTCTAAAAAAATATTTGCAAAAGTTAAGTTTACGTAAACGTGCAGTTAATAACAAAATTTAAACCAGGTGTTTCAAAAACTTAGTTAAGTAAGTAGGTACAAATAAAAATCAATCATCAGAATCAAGCGTAAAGTAGAAAGCATAAAGCATTAAGGGTAGAAAATGAAAAAAATATAGTTACGTTTAATTATGCCCAATGCCAATTATTTACCCTTCAACCTAATAATTATGAAGTGGTCAAACATAAGTTTATCTTTAATTATTAATAAGTTTAAATTAAGAGTTGCAGTACTGTCTTATATATATAATTTCAGTGTAATAATGATAAAAAAATGATATAAATACGTTGATAAAAGCACAGCAATGCTCATGCATATCAACTTCAGCCAAAACACAAGAGAAAGTTTTCGTTTCCAGCCAGAGGTAATGCCTTAAAAGCAGTTCTGCTGGAAATTTAGGAGGCGTATCCTTACAATAGGTATTCCCAGACTTTAGCTGAGAACCAGAAAAAGCTGATTTATTCTCGCCGATTTACTTTTTAGTTCACAGACTTGTTCTAATCCACCAGCTTATTTTCTCCAAATTAGAATCTATTTCCTGCCAAAAGCTGCCTGAAGAGTCTACTTCTCTTGTTGCTGCAAGTATTTTATCTATACTGTCGAAGTTTTTTTGAATCAATTGCTTATCTAGTTTAGGAATATCTAATTTCAGATATTTCAAACGGTTGGGTAACTCTACTTGCTCTTGTGCCGACAAGTGGGGAATTTGAGTGACTTGTTCTAAAATTTTGTCTATTGATGTAATAACTTCTTGTAGACTCGGTTTTTTAGTTTGTAATTGTAAATCTTTTTCTTCAAAAGCTTCTTCTTGATTACCTAACTTTACTAAAACTATTTTGACAAAGAAAATATTGTAATCTACCTGACTAACTTCACCCACTTGCTGATGATATTTTCCATTTTTAGTTATAACTACTATGTCACCTTTCTCAATTCTATTGCTCATAATTTATATAGCTTGGTATTAAATTACTAAATAATCTCCTCTACAGAAAATACTACTCTAAAGCCACAAACCCTCAGTCCACCGTCTGACTCATTCCAGCTACGGCTAGCGCTGCGACACAGTTCTGGACTGAAACTCCAAGAACCACCGCGTAGCACTCGACGATTTATATCGCCGCCAATTTCCCAAGCTGTTCCATCTACGGGTGCGTCGTTGTAATTGTTATGCCAGGAATCGGCACACCATTCCCAAACTAGCCCGTGCATATCGTACAATCCAAAGGCGTTGGCGACTTCAAAACTACCGACGTTTGTTGTTTCTTTACGGAATTTGCTTTTTGGTTCCATAGTGCAACTAACTAACTCAGGGGTAATGGTTTCGCCAAAGTGGAATGAGGTTGTAGTTCCAGCCCGACAAGCATATTCCCATTCAGCTTCACTCGGTAAACGATAGTCGCGTCCAGTTTTTTCTGATAGCCTGAGACAGAATTCTACAGCCTCATACCAAGATACATTTTCTACTGGTCTATCTAAACCTTTGAATTTCGATGGATGGGGATTTAAAGCTTGTTTGACTTTGGGTAAAGCTGCTACTACTCTCCACTGTGCTTGAGTTACAGGAAATTTACCCATAAAAAATGGTTCGACGGTAACTTGATGTTGAGGACGTTCGTCAGCATCTCCTTCAAATTCCGGTGAACCCATCATGTAAGTACCACCAGGAATCGATACCATTTCTAACGTGACAGACTTACCTAATTGTTCAGCAAAGAAGTTGGCGTTACAGTTCATGCGGTTTACTTCTCTACCACCTGTGTCTACTGTCACTACATCAAATTCAAAGGTTTCTAATGGGGGTAATGGGACGATTACTTTTTGTGGTAGCGGCGGTAATATAGATTGAGGCATCGAAACAATTTTTAAGGCAACAGGTTCAATGTTCGATGTGGCAAACTTCAAATCGTTAATGACTTCTACTGCTGTTTGATACCTTTCACTCGGTAGATGTTTGAGTAATTTATCTAAAATTTTTCCTAATTCGTCGCTGATAGTAATACCTTTTTTCTGTAAATGTTCGCGCCACAACCATTTAGCATTCATGGCATCATAAATAGGGTCATTAATCTGTCCAGAAGCATCTTGCAAGGGCAAACATTGAGTTAAAAGACGCACACAAGTTACACCCAAAGCATACAAATCACTGCCGTGACAAGCAAATCCAGCCATTTGTTCTGTTGGGGCATAGCCAAGGGTATAAATTACTGTAGCTTGTCTTCCAATACTGGTTTGTGTTACTTGTTTAGCACCACCAAAGTCAATTAAGACAGGTTTTTCATCACTTGCACGGCGGATAATATTTTCTGGTTTGATATCCCGATGAATGACGTTATGGGTATGAATGAATTCCAGAACTGGCAATAAATCAGCTAAAAGTTCCCAAATTTGTTGTTCGCCATAAATTTGCTGCTGAACTTCTTGTAAGAGAGTTTTTCCTTGAATAAATTCTTGTACAAGATACAAGCTAGTACCTTGTTCAAAATAAGCTAGTAATCTGGGAATTTGGGTATGATTTTCTCCCAATTCATACAACCGAAAAGCCTCTTCTTTGAAAAATTCTGCGGCTTTAGTGCGTTGTCCTGTTCCCTGGAACTGCGGGAAAAATTGCTTGATGACGCAAGGGGCGTTTAGTCTGTCTACATCTTCTGTAGAATATGTTCTACTAAATCCACCTTCACCTAAAAGTCTTAATACGCGGTAACGGTTTCTGAGAAGTTTGCCAAAGTTGCTTTGTCCGCAACTCACGCAAAATCTATTGCTATCAGAGTTGAATGGATTTGAGCAATTGGGGTTTTGGCAGATTTGCATAATGAGGGGGAAATAGCATCTTCTCCAAAGTTAGCCCCAATATTATCTAATTGAAAACAGTTATGTAGAGAAGCGAACACGGAAGTTTATTCATGTGTTTAAAACTATGTTTTACACGAGGGCATAAGGATGAATAAATTATATTTATTTATACCAATTAAATTAATGATTGCAATACATCTTGGGTTAAGACGCGACGCCAGTCGCTACAACGGGGGGAACCCCCGCAACGCGCTGGCTCATGAATCGCGTCTCTACAAATGGTGTATTTGTTACATTCTTTTTTGCAATTGGTATTACTTATCTATACTATGACGTTGTGTTAGCAGAAAGTATGGCACATTGCCATAATATTGGAGCGTTAGGCTTGCCGTAATGCACCTTAAATTTTAATATAGCTGTTGTTCGCTATCTAAAAAAGTTCATAAAGAACCAAATTACCTATAATTTTTATTGGCAATAGCAAGTCTTATTTAAAAGTTTTCTTCTCTCCAGAAGCGCGAATTAATTCAGCTACAAAGGCAACGATCGCAGATACTAAAATTAACATTACACTGAGAGCATTAATATCAGGTTTAACTCCGGTTCTAATGCGGCTAAAAATTTCCATTGGCAGGGTGTTAGAACCGCTACCAGCAGTAAAACTAGCAATCAGAAAGTCATCTAAGCTAAGAACAAAGGCTAAGAGACAACCAGCGATAATTCCAGGCATTAATTGAGGTAACAATACTTTGATGAAAGCTTGGGTTGGTGTTGCACCTAAATCTAGTGCTGCTTCTTCTAAGTGGGGATCTAAATTAGTCAGTCGGGAAGCAACCACAAGTCCAACGTAGGCTAGACAAAACACTACATGGGCTGCAACTATTGTCCACAAACTCAAAGGTACTGCAAAGGCTGCGAGACATACTAGGGTAGCCACTGCGATCGCAATATCGGGAATAATCAATGGTAGGTAAGCAATACCCAGATACAATTTCTTACCAGGAAATTCGTAACGCGCCAACCCAACCGCCATCAAGGTTCCCAGCACTGCAGAAATTGCCACGGCACAACCGGCAACTATCATACTGTTTTGCAAAGCCGATAAAATGCGATCGTCACTGAACAACTTGCGATACCAATCGAGAGTGAATCCTTGCAAAGTTGCACTGTAAGGCGACTTATTGAAGCTATAAAAGCCAAGTACCAGTATGGGCAGGTACATGAACACAAATATCAGCAGTGAGAAAACCGCTTGCCATGAGACACGCGGTTTTTTGAGAGATGGAGAGATATTCACGTTTATATATGATTTTTCTTGATAGCAATCGATTATATCATATTTTATCTAAAAAGTCAATGATTACTGACTAGCGATCGCCACTTTCTTTTCCATTAGAATGTACAAGTAGTTGTTGTCAAGATTGCAATATTCCTGGCGAACATTGCAATATTTCTGGCAAACATTGCAATATTCCTGGCAGACATTGCAATATTTCTGGCAAACATTGCAATATTTCTGGCAGATATTGCAATATTTCTCATCAACATTAGAATATTCCTTATCAATACTGCAATATTTCTCATCAACATTAAAATATTTCGGTATAAGAACCTATCCCACTAATAATATTTGTGCTACAAAGCTTAAGCTTATTGAGAAATGAAAACGAAAAATTAAGGTTTTCAAGCACAATTTCCGAAAAAAAGTAGGGATTTTTAGAATAGTGGGATAGGTTCAAGTAAGTCGGTGCAATAAAACCAAACCGTGTCAACAAAAGTAAATAAAGCTCAAACTCTCTCTCCCCCTGCCCCCTGCTCCACTTCGACTATGCTCAGTGACCTCCTGCCCCCTGCCCACTATTCTTAACTAGACTTCTTTCTTCCTTGTCCCCCTTGTCCCCCTTGTCTTCCTTGTCCCTCTGCTATTGAATATTTTTTACTTGGAAGTCCCCTATTTCCCACTCGGACACACTGACTGCAATTCTTGGGGAAGTTGCCGACACCTTTGCTGTAATCCTTGAGGATTAATTTGCCACCAAGCAAATAATCCCAGACTTGTACCCCCTACAAGCAACGCCAACACTCCTCCCAGCATTACCAAAGGTTTACTCCACTTCGGTTTTGTAATTAAAGTTGGTGGAATTTCTGGGTTGAGAGGTGGTTCTTCTGAAAGATCCAAATCTAGATCCAAATTTAGATCCAAATCTAGCAAAGCTTGGGAACTTTCTGTAAAAGAAGTTGGTTCTTCTAATTTCTCTAGTTCTTCTAGTTCTTCTAATTCTTCTAATTTCTCTAGTTCTTTTTCCTGTATTTCTGTTTCTATAATCTCTTCTGGCAACGCCGGAGTCACTGGTACTAAGTATTCTGGAGAAACACGGCAATAGGTGATAACAACCGATGTATTATCAAGCCCATTTTTTTCGTTTGCTAAGTTAATCCAGTTGCGGACAGCATTTTCAACTGTCATTTGCCCTGTTAACACGGGTATTGCATAATCCTGCCAAGATTGTTCTACCCAGTTGCGATCGCTTAAACCATCAGAACACAGTAGCAAAATGCCATCTTCTTCCAGAATAAATCGCTGAACATTGAGACGTAAAGATTCGGAATTTCTTGTCCCCAATGCTTGAGTTAAGGCACTCGCATCTGGTCTTAAAAGTGCCTTTCGATACAAGCTTTTAGCAAGGCGTACTTCTCGCGTTGCCACATCATCATCTACTGTTAGTAGCTGGCAATAATTGCGAGTAATCCAATAGGCACGGCTATCGCCAACATTAGCCAAGTAAAGCTCATGGGTATTATTTGATTGCCACCCAGTACTTGTCTGGATTCGTTGTGGAACTTGCAACGCCATCACAATAGTTGTAGCCATGCGTTCTTTGCCTTGGCGTTTTTGTTCGTTATTGCGGGCACAAATTACATTATTTACTACCCGTAAGCTTGCTTCTAATTGTTCCTGCAACAACTCAGGTGGAAAAAGTGCAGTTTGTTCTGTCACTTCAGTTAGTAAAGCGCGAATTTGCAACTTTACAGACTGCACTGCCAACTGACTTGCAACCTCACCGCCTTCGTGTCCGCCAATGCCATCGCACACAATCGACAAGTGGCGCAATAAAGGTTCCTCTAAATCACTCAAACTATTGGGATAGCAAGCATCTTCATTTTGCGCCATCATTGGGCCAATATCTGTAGAACCTGCCACCTTTAAGGCTAATGGCAATTCTGCCGCCGCCGCTAGTAGTAAATTATTGAGTTGAATATTAATTTCCTCTAACTCAATCTCAGTTTCACACATCTCCTGGGCAATGTTCTGTAACGCTTTAGCTACTGATGCCTTCGCAGAAACTACCCAAAACTGCCAACATTCCCCCAGATTTTGTAAACTCAACTTTTCATCAGTTGGTGTTTGATAGAGTTCCAACAGTCGCACACACCAACCTTCGACTCTCAAGTTGTCTACTACTAGTAAACTGCGGCTAAGTCCCAATTCTGCTAGAGGTGTCCAAAGTTGGAGAATTTGCCACAGCCAATAAACTTGTCGTACTGCCGTGGCTTCCTCCCAAGCCTCAACAATAGTTGGATAGATATTTCCTGTCTTATCTATCGGCGCATTTTCTAATAAAAGGATATCAGTTGTATCTTCTTCAAGATTACTAGCAAACCCATAAGCTTGGGGCAGATGTAACCGCTGTTGATATAACTGTAAATAAGGAATTACTGCGGCTGGCAATTCTTCAGGTATATCTGGCGGCAGTCCCGGTTGAGTATCTAGCCAAATCTGTTGTTTAATTACCTCATACCTATCTGCTACCTTTGTGCCTGGTGGGATGCAAGCAGCCAATGAGCCAGTCGCCCAAAGATAGCGGTGAACTAAAGGAGTTTGGCAACTGGCACAAACGTTATCTCCCATAGGATTAATGGGGCTATTACAGCGTGGATTTATACAAAAAATTATCAGTTGAGTGGAAATCATAAATATAGGAGTCAGGAGTCAGAATTCTTATTTATACATAAACTTCGATTAACTTTAGCTGGCAATGAATTGAAGGCTAGAATAAACTGGACTTGTGTACCGTTAGCTACACCTTGTTACTGAAATTAATCAAAATTACAAAATTATTGGTAGAAATACCCAGTTTTGTTTTCTGTAAATAACTTATATCTGGCTGTATCTAATCGTAGAAATGCATTTACGTCAATGTAGAGTTTAGGATGGCGCTATGCCAAGTTTTACCTTAATCTGGCTTCTGGCAGGAGCAGTTCTGTGTTTAATGGAACTGTTCTTACCGTCGGCGTTTGTCGCCTTGATGATGGGAGTTAGCGCTTTTGTGGTGGCGCTGCTGTCTGGAGTGGGTATGGGAAGTGTATGGTTGCAAATTATAGTTTGGCTGTTGCTTTCCACAGCCCTAATCGTACTTTCTCGTCGGTTTTTGCAACCAAGACAACGCAAATCAAAAATTCGGGATGCAGTCATAGCTGAAACCTTAACAGAAATTCTGCCTGGAAAAACAGGGCGGGTACGGTATGAAGGAAATTCTTGGCAAGCAAGATGTGACGATGACAAATTTACCATACCACCCCATCAAAGAGTTTATGTGGTTAGGAGGGAAGGTACTACTTTGATTGTTGTACCGGAAAATCTGTTGAATTCTTAGGAAGGAGGCAGGAGGCAGGGGGCAGGGGGCAGGGGGCAGGAGGCATTAGTTCCTCGTCTTCTTGTGCTAACTTGTTCCTTACTCTTCTCTTCTTTTGAGTGACATTTAATACTTAAAAATTAGGAGATTCATAATGGAACAGTTTTTTTTACTAGTATTTTTAGCTCTTGGTGGTTCTGCTGTAGCAAGTTCGGTAAAAGTCGTCAATCAGGGCAATGAAGCTTTGGTGGAAAGATTGGGTAGCTATAACAAAAAACTGGAACCAGGACTAAACTTTGTTGTTCCTTTTGTAGATAGAGTTGTCTACCGAGAAACTATTAAAGAAAAAGTCTTAGATATTCCTCCTCAACAGTGCATTACCCGTGACAACGTTGGTATTGAGGTAGATGCAGTGTTTTATTGGCGCATTGTGGATATGGAAAAAGCCTGGTACAAGGTAGAAAATCTCCAAGCGGCAATGATAAATATGGTGCTGACTCAAATTCGCGCCGAAATGGGACAACTGGAGTTGGATCAAACTTTTACTGCTCGTTCTCACATCAGTGAGCTTTTATTACGAGATTTGGATGTTGCTACCGATCCTTGGGGTGTGAAAGTGACACGGGTAGAACTGCGAGATATTATTCCGTCTCAAGCAGTACGAGAATCGATGGAATTGCAAATGTCAGCAGAACGACGCAAACGGGCAGCAATTTTAACTTCAGAGGGCGATCGCGAAGCTGCTGTCAATAGCGCCAGAGGTAAAGCTGACGCGCAAATCTTGGATGCGGAAGCTCGTCAAAAATCGGTAATTTTGCAAGCAGAAGCCGAACAAAAGGCGATCGTTTTGAAGGCTCAAGCAGAACGTCAGCAGCAGGTTTTAAAAGCCCAGGCGATCGCAGAGTCATCAGAAATTATTGCCCAAAAGCTCCACAATAACCCCAATGCCAATAAAGCAGTGGAAGTACTATTTGCCTTGGGCTATTTAGATATGGGCGCGACAATTGGTAAAAGCGATAGTAGCAAGGTGATTTTTATAGATCCGCGTTCCATTCCCGCTGCTTTAGAGGGTATACGCTCCGTCGTTTCAGATGGTGAGGTTAACTCTAACGAATTGTTTTCTAAACAAATCCCAGGATTAGAAAACAATCGCTCTAGTTAAGAATAGGGAGCAGGGGAGCAGAGGAGCACAGGAGCAGGGGAAGAAAATAACTCCTGCTTCTGCCTTCTAACAAATGACAAATGACCAATGACAAATGACTAATGACTTGGTTATGCTTTGATTTACCGCAGTAACAAAACCTCAACTCCTAAAATTTCAGCACTTGTTGCTAAAGCTTCATCAGCCGTTACCAATTGGATATTATTTTGAAATGCAATTGTCAAATGTAGAGCATCAAGTGTACGCAATGGTGTATCAAATCGACTAATCCACTCACGCGCTAAATTATAATGAACTATTTCTACCGCAATTTGAGTATAAAATCCACTATCTAAATCTGCTTGGAACCTTTCTACAACGGCTGTTGCATCCTGCTGAGATATTTCTCGCATTCTGACTCGACGCGATAACGCAGAAACGAATTCAACCTCAACTAACTGACTCAAACCTACTTCAGTTTCATTGAGTAATAATTGTTCAACTGCATCGCTCAAAGCTTCTCTCCAATACAAAGGAGCGATAACGCTTGTATCTAAATAAATCAACGACGTTCCTCTGTACGCGCATTGATGACAGTTGCGCTCAATGACTCACCCTTAATCGCAAGAGAATCACGAAATTGTTTCATACTTGCTAATCGTTCTTCCTTTTGTAGCGGAGGAACTAAACGAGCTACAGCTTTATCTTGGTCTAGCAAAATTACTTCTTCTCCCCTAGCTACTCGTTCTAAGAGAGATTTTAAATCTATAGCTGCTTCTTCAACGCTAATTCTCAACACTCCATTACTCCTGTAGTTAGATTTGAAGATAAAATAAAATTCCCTGTTTAAATTATTGTAATTGAATTGAGTAGTTTTCTATCTTCTTCTGTGATATAGGAATCCGGTTTGATTTCTGAAAAAAATCCGTACACTTATAATCCTCTTCTTCACTATTGCCTATTGCCTATTGCCTGTTCCCTGCCTCTACGAGTAATTTCAAAAATCAAATACTAGTCCTATATATAAAAAATAGGTACGGTAGAAGAAACATAGAGAATAAATTTTAGGCGATACATGACGGTAAGTTATTAGAATATCTACGACGGGCTATGCCTATGCGATACTTGTCTAATTATTTTCGCGATAAAATAATCAAGCTTTGATAAGTTGTAAATTATGACCTTATCTATTGAGTCAACTACAGCATTAAATATAGAAGAGTTCTTAAAATTACCAGAGACAAAACCAGCAAGCGAGTATTTTAACGGAAAAATATACCAAAAGCCTATGCCGCAAGGAGAACATAGTACTTTACAAATTGAATTAGCTTCTGCCATAAATCAAGTTGCAAAACTACAAAAGTTAGCTTATGCCTTTACTGAATTACGCTGCACGTTTAGTGGATTTTCAATAGTACCAGATATTGCTGTGTTTGAATGGCAAAGAATTCCCTTTGATGCAAAAGGTAGAATTGCGAAGAAATTTGAGATTCCCCCAGATTGGATAATCGAAATTCTCTCACCGGAACAATCACCCAACCGAGTTATCCGCAAAATTACATTTTCGATTCAAAATGGAGCGAAGCTAGGTTGGTTACTCGATTCTGCTGATGAATCCATCATGATTTTTGAACCCAATAAATTACCAGAATTAAAAGAACAGCAAGATATCTTACCCGTTTTGAGTGTTTTGGAAAATTGGCAATTAACAGTTGCAGATGTATTTAATTGGTTGAGTTTTGTTTAAATAAAGCATTTATTACAACAGAATTCAGGAGTCAGAAATCAGAAATCAGAAGTAAAACACGCTTTATCCGTCTCATAAAATTGGTATGGCTATTGACTAATTCCAGTACTTTGATTCACCTGGCATTGATTGCACAACCCAAAAAACTCTAGGGTGTGGTAAAAAACTTTAAACTGATGGCTTGATTCTAACTGGTTTTCTAAGTCATGAACTGGGCATTGATTAATCGCAATTGAGACGCCACATTGCAAGCAGGTAAGGTGGTGTTTATCTTGTTGTGCTAGGCTATAGAGGGCTTCACCGTTAGCCAAATTTCGCACTTGTACCATGCCTTCTAGTTTTAAGGCTTCTAGAGAACGGTAAACTGTTGCTAAACCCATGCTCTGATTGATATTACGTAGTTCTACGTAAATATCTTGGGCAGAAATGCCTTTTTTGATAGTTTTTAGTAGGTTGAAAATACGCTCTTGACTGCGGGTGCGTATGACTTTCATAGACAATTATTTAAGTATGCCACTGTAGTTTGAAGCTGTTAGGATGAGCTAATCAATCGATTAAGTTTAACCGCTTCGTAATCTTATTTTCACTCAGTTGGAACAGAAAGTTATAGTATAGCGATCGCAGCATTCAGCAAAAGCCCGTGCAAACCAAGTATCTAGCCAAAATTTTCGTGACCCTTCGTCCTTCAGTTTTAGACCCCGCTGGTGTGGCAGTACAATCCGGTCTTAAGCAACTGGGATACGATAACGTTGACCAGGTGCGGATTGGCAAGTACATTGAACTCACCATCACCTCAACTGAAGAGAAGAAAGCGCGTCAAGACCTTGATACCATTTGTGACCAAATGCTATCAAATCCGGTAATTGAAAATTACCGCTTTGAATTAATTGAGGTCGAAACTCAAACTGGGGTATTTTAGGAATTGGGTATAGGGCATTGGGCATGGGGCATTGGGCATTAATTATTCTTTCTCCCCCTTGCCTCCTCTGCTCCCACTTCGGCTACGCTCAGTGACCACCTGCTCCCCTGCTCCCCTGCTCCCCTAACTAATCATGAAATTCGGTGTTGTTGTTTTTCCCGGTTCTAATTGCGATCGCGATGTTGCTTATGTAACCAGAGATTTACTGGGGCAACCAACTCGCATGGTTTGGCATCAAGAAACAGATATTGCTGATTTGGATGTTGTGATTATTCCTGGTGGCTTTAGTTACGGGGATTATCTCCGCTGTGGTGCGATCGCGCGTTTTTCACCTGTGATGCAACAAATTGTGGAACACGCCCAAAAGGGTAAGTTTGTCCTCGGTATTTGCAACGGCTTTCAGGTATTAACTGAAGCTGGACTTTTGCCAGGAGTGTTAACTAGAAACCGAGATTTACATTTTATTTGCGATCGCGTCCTCTTGAAAGTTGAGCGTACTAATCTATGGACGCAAGCTTATACAACTGGTGAAGTTATCACTTTGCCCATTGCCCACGGAGAGGGGCGATTCTACGCTGATGCAGCCACTCTGGCAAAAATTGAAGATAACGGACAAGTCATATTTCGCTATGAAGGGGAGAATCCCAACGGTTCACTAAACAACATTGCCGGGATTAGCGATCGCCGGGGCAATGTGTTGGGAATGATGCCGCACCCAGAAAGGGCATCAGACGCAATGTTAGGGGGTAGTGATGGCTTGAGGTTGTTTCAAGGCTTACTAGAGAAAATAGCGGCATTAGCGTAGAGCAAATATCGGTCAAATAAGTTGAGCGTTTTGCGATCGCTGTCTGTAGAAAAATGTTCATCTATCTTTCAGACAGCGATTTATTTTTTCCGAACGACGCATTAGTAAAGGTTTGGGGTTAGCAATGCCTGCGGTAAATGCTCGCCTACGCACCTCAAATTGTAGTAGAAAAACATTTGGGTAAAATTATTTACCAATTTGAAAAAAGAATGTGACAAGTAGACCATTTGTAGAGACGCGATTCATCGCGTCTTGACTCAAGAATGTGTTGCAATCATTAATTGAATTGATATAGGTTAAAATTTAGAGGTTGCGTGTTTTAATCTTTTAGTAGACTTACAAAAGTCCGCGTACACAAAAAACTTCCAGCCAGTTTTGGCAAGTTTTTGAAAACAAAGAGAGAAACAAACTTATGGGACTTTTCGATCAAATTCTTGGTGCCGTCGCTAATCCCAATCAACAGGGCAGCTTAGGTGAAATAGGAAGCATTGTTAACACTGTACAGCAGTTGAGCGATCGCACAGGCGCAGATCCTTCTACCATCCAATCAGTTTTGTCAGTTGTGGGTGGTCAAGTACGTTCTGCTTTACAAGACAAACAAGCTACAGATGGTAATGAAGCCACACAAAATTTAGTCAGTCAATATGCTGGTACTTCTGCCAATCCCCAAGCCGTCAATTCGTTGTTTTCTCCTCAGATACAACAGCAAGTAGCTGAAGTTGCAGCCCAACGCACTGGGTTGGATGCTGGTATCGTTCAACAATTGCTACCTTTAGCAGTACCTTTGGTGCTAAAGTTTTTGCAATCAGGAGCCAATGCTCAAAATCTCCAAGCTGGTGGAAATCCTGTCCTAAATTCTTTCTTGGATGCTGATGGTGATGGCGATGTCGATATTGCTGATGCCATCCAAATGGCTAGTCGGTATATGAGACAGTAACAGTTCTCCCCACTCTTTTGCGATAAACCAGACATCGGTAATTATACCTTGCTAGATTTTTAGCTAAGACATAGGCTGAGAACACGATCAATTTGTAAATATAAATCAGACAGTCTATGTCTAAATTGTTTGACTGTATTACTGAAGAACTGCAAGACTTTATTGCTGCCCAACATCTTTTCTTTGTTGGCTCTGCACCTTTGAGTCCTACAGGCCATGTTAACCTGTCTCCTAAAGGTCAAGACTGCTTTCGTATTTTCTCTCCCAAGCGAGTAGGTTATGTAGACCTCACAGGTAGTGGTAACGAAACATCAGCCCATTTGCAAGAAAATGGGCGGATAACCTTCATGTTTTGTGCCTTTCAAGAACCCGCGTGTATCTTGCGTCTTTACGGTCAAGGAACCACCATTTTACCGAATTCTCCAGAGTGGGATTCGTTGTATTCTCTATTTTTGCCGATACCTGGAACTCGTCAAATTATCGTCGCTGACATTGACAAAATCCAGACTTCCTGTGGTTTTGGCGTACCACTTTATGAATATCAAGGTCAGCGCCAGACTTTAGTAAACTGGGCTACTAAAAAAGGCGAAGAAGGAGTTAGAGAATATCAACAAAAGAAAAATCTTGTCAGCCTTGATGGTTTGGCAACACCACTGAGTAAATTACTCTAACTTTGTCTGATAGATTATTCTATTCATCCATATATTAGTGATTAAGTACAATACAGGATAATTGTAGGTTGGGTTGAACGAAGTGAAACCCAACAAATGCCTGAAAATGTTGGGTTGCACTTTGCTTAACCCAACCTACAATTTTTCACAAAGCCAAGCGTATTGCACTATAAGTAATCAAGCAGAAATGATATTAGAGGTAGGAGCAATTATTAGTTACAGTTAAGGATAATTGTAGGTTGGGTTGAACGAAGTGAAACCCAACAAATTCCTGAAAATGTTGGGTTACGCTTTGCTTAACCCAACCTACAATTTTTCACAAAGCCAAGCGTATTGCACTATAAGTAATCAAGCAGAAATGATATTAGAGGTAGGAGCAATTATTAGCGATCAAAGTAAAGGAGTCAGCAATCGAGAGACTCTCACAGCTAACTTGAACCAAAAAGGTTTTTTATCGTACTCATTAAGATCGACAGCAACACAGACAGCTAAATCATCCTCTAACATCTTTTTCACACTTTGGACAAACCCACACTCGGTAACAAAACCCATAACTTCAAAATTTAGGGAAAACGAGCGATTATCTAAGTTAACAGTTCCTACCCCTGCTAGATTTTCATCAATGACTATAACTTTCTGGTGCATAAACCCATTTTTGTAACGATACAACTTGATACCGATTTTTTCCATTTCGGTGTAGTAAGAGAAGGAACATAAATAAACGAATAAATGATCGGGTCGATTTGGTAAGAGAATTCGCACATCAACACCTCGCATTGCTGCCAATTTTAAAGCTGACAATGTTGCCTCATCCGGTACAAAATATGGACTAGCAATCCAGAGGTGAGTTTGAGCTTGATTAATTAATTCGACGAAAAAAAGCTTACAAGCTGGCAAATGATCTGCGGGGCCTGTAGGAAGTATAAATACAGTTTGATTATCCCGATTAATTTTTACCTGCCAGTTAACTTCGATAAGTTTTCGAGTTGCCCAATACCAATCTTGCACAAAAGAGCTTTGTAGGCTTTGTACACTTGGCCCTTCAAGCATAATATGAGTATCGCGCCAAGGACTCAAGCGAGGATTTTTTCCTAAATATTCATCACCAATATTTAGTCCACCGACAAATGCGATTTCTCCATCCACCACCAGAATTTTCCGATGATTGCGAAAATTAAATTGGAACCGATTACCCTGACCTTTAGTGGTATTAAATGCACTCACTGCAATTCCATGCTGTTGTAGAGATTGGATATAAGGGCGAGATAATTTCTTGGAACCAATTTCATCGTAAAGAAAATAGATGTTTATTCCTTGCTTGGCTTTAGCAATCAACGCTTGTCTAAACTCATTAGCCGATTCGTCATCGTTAACAGTATAGAATTGAAACAAAATATAATTTGTCGCCGATGCAATCTTTTTCAGCATCGCTTCATAAGTTTGCTGACCATTAATCAGTAATTCGGCAGCATTCCCTGATGTGAAAGAAATTTCTGTAAAAGCCTCAGCTAATGGTTGCAACTGGGCTAGATTATCTGGTGGCGCAACCTGAAATTTAATTAGTTCGCTATAAGTCGAATGAAAAAGCTTATAGTGTTGTGCATAGACTGAGCGCAGTGTTTCAGCATATCCATGAAATTTAGTTCTTCCTAAAATCCAATACAACGGAATCGCTAGCCAGGGAAAGGTAATTAGAGAAATGCTCCAGGCAATTGCCCCTTGAGAAGAACGCACATTCATCACTGCATGGGCTGCATGTATAACTCCCATGCAATGAACAACAACTGTAGCTGTGCTAAAAATAGCTAAAACACCAGCATCTACAAGCATCTTAATTTTTTTTAAGTATTGGTATAAGTAAATTCTGCCAGCAATGGCTTATGATCGGATGAACAAATTTTATCTAGCACCTTAGCACTGGCTTTCTTTACACTGATATCTCGATAAAAGATATGATCTAAAGGGGGTGATAACAGGAAGCGTTTAATTTTCTCCTTCTCATCAGGTGCGAAAATTACAGGCGTTAATCCCAATTGAGTTGTTATTTGATTGAGGATAACTGCTCTTTTGCGACTCCAAGTATTGAAATCTCCTGAAAATATTAGCGGCCCCCGATGTATAGATAAGGCTCGCTCTAATTCATTTAATTGGATTTTAAATTTATTTATATCTACAAAATTGATCAGATGAGTATTGATTGTCAGTATAGTTACGCTTTGCTCAGATAGCAGATACTCAGTGATTAAAGAAATTTTCGGAGTTTTAACAATTGGCTCATAATGTTTAGTAGTTATAACTTTTTTGGTAATTGGACTGATTGTCGAGGCTGTAAAGATTCCTGAGTAAGTTTGATGATGAATATCTACGAAGTTAGGAGCAAAACTCCAATTCATTTTCAACCATTTTGCCCATTCTTTTGCCTCTAACTTTAAAGAAAATTCTTGTAGAAATATAAGATTTGGTTGATAAGCTGCAATGATTTTTGAAAAATCTTCTAACCAAACGTTATTATAGTTTTGTTTAGCAATATTCCAACTGAGAACTTTAATTGATTGACTATTAATTTCTGTTTGAATTGAATGATTTTTATCAATTGTGAGTTCTTGTAAACGAAAAAATCTATAACCCGGAACAAATTTCGTAACTAGAGTGTTTACGTGTTCTTGAATATTAGGCATTACTAATATTAAAATGGATTTATTCTAGCTTAACGCTATTAAACAGTCGTTAGAGAAGAATAGCACGTTTGTAAAGCTATAGGCTATGCTCCATAAGCACTAGAGCTTGAACAGTGTCGGCATTGATTAGGCCATTTTCCTTGATAGAACTTACAGTTTAGCAGGGTGGCTTACGAGAGCGATCGCAATCCTAAATGATTTGTAAGAAAATTCACCCCCAGCTAACGCCGTCCCCCAATGCTTTGAGGGAACTACAAGGGGCCATAATTATCTCAAATTATCAAGCTCTAAAAAAGAATGTAGAGACATAGCATTGCTATGTCTCTGTACAAGAGTTCTAAATAACGCATATTTAATTTATAGAAATGTTTAGTAGGAATATTCCTTTGATTTGCATCTAGAATTGAAGTTGTTCTTATTTCCTATTTCCCTAAAACTCATACTGAGGAATAACTTCTGTCTCATTCTTTGCTGCATTTATCCACTCTTGCATTGCTGGAAGTGCCAAAACTGACTCTACATAATCTTTAGAAACAGTATCTAACTGCACATCATAGGCGACAAACCGTAAAACAACTGGAGCAAAAAAAGCATCGGCAATCGTGAAATTGCCAAACAAAAAATTGCCACTATCCCCAAACTTTTGACGGGATTCTTGCCAGATACTAGTAATGCGGTCAATGTCTTGTTGTACGCCGGGTTCTAAACCTTTACCAGGATATTTAGTACGGCAGTTCATTGGCATATTCTGACGCAAGTTTTGAAATCCTGAGTGCATTTCTGCACTGATAGAACGAGCTAATGCTCTTGCAGCCTTATCTTCTGGCCACCATTGCAGAGTTGTAAAAGTTTCAGCTAGATATTCACAAATAGCGAGAGAATCCCACACCGTTTGTGTATCGTGCAATAACACAGGTACTTTTCCTGATGACGAATATTGCCGAACCTTTGATGAAAAATCTGGGTTGTTATAGAGAGGAATCCGAATCTCATTGAATTCTAAACCAAATTGCTTCATCGCTAACCAAGGACGAAGAGACCAAGATGAATAATTTTTGTTGCCAATTACTAAAGTAAGTTGTGTCATATTTTTAATACCGATAAAGTTGTTCAATCCACATAGACACATCAGTTTCCGAACCTGATGAAAAAGATTTTCCGGTTACAGGGTCGTAAGCTTGCCAATAGATATTACCGTGGCGGTCAACCTTTTGCCAAACTTGTAATTCATTCGGATCTGCTAGGAGTTTTTTAACAAAATTTTCCCAAATCAAATGCAAAGATTTCCAGAAGTTGGAATGAGTTTTTTTCTGGAATGACGGACTACAATTTATTTTTATATCTTCTGTTGATAGACACCTAATGTCATTTTTCATAAAATTATTCCTGAAAGTTACTCAGTAAATAAAACAGTAACAATATCTCAGTTAGGAATCAAATCATGGCTTGCATAGGTTCTATAAATGGTATTTATAGATATGAGAAATCACTAATACAACGTTTTTGCCACAATAAAGCCAGGATGTGTATACCCTTATTCTCATCAATTGCCTATGAAATTCTCCCAACTCCGAGCCATAGTTGCAGTCGCAGATCGTGGTAATTTTAGTGAAGCAGCCTTAGAATTGCAACTTTCCCAACCTGCAATTAGTCATGCGATCGCCACCCTAGAAGAAGAATTGGGTGTGCCATTATTTGCGAGAGGTCGTCACGGTGCTGTGCTGACACCTGCTGGAGAGCGCATTTTGTATCATGCGCGTCAAGCAATGGAGCATCTAAACATGATGCAACAGGAAGCCAACCTACATAAAGGTTTACACGGTGGTCATGTGCGAATTGCAGCTTTTCGCAGCGTCGCTACGCATTTATTACCAAAAGCGATCGCTCAATTTCACAATCAATTTCCAGAAATTGCTGTCACAATCATAGAGTGTAGTGCTTTCACGGATGTAGAGCAGTGTTTGCATGATGGACGTGCCGATATTGGTATTACCTGTCTCCCAACTGGTGAAGAATTTGAAACCTGGGAAATTTTTCGGGATGAGTATGTAGCTTTACTACCACCAGATAGCAAAATTAGCAGTCCGAAAATTACTTGGGAAGACATCGCAGCCTATCCGCCAGTTTTGCTTCCTTGTACACCTTGCGGACGCATTCTTCACAACCACCTGAAGACTTTAGCAATTCCAATCAATACTGCTACCGATATTCAAGAAGATTCTACAGTCGTTAGCATGGTGAATCAAGGATTGAGAGCAGCTATTATGCCTCGTTTAGCAGCTGTACCCATTCCCCCAAAGGTGCAGGTCTACACTTTACCTACACCACTTGAAAGAGTCATTGCAACTGCAACTTTATCTAATACTCTGCAAGTACCTGCGGTATTCACCTTTTTGGAAATGTTGAGTAAATTTGATTTTTATAGTTTAGCTAAATTCACTTATTGAACGCATCCGAATTACAAACTTGTACTGAGCGTAGCCGTTGGCGCAGCCTCTCGTAGAGAAGTATTACGAATTACTTAAACCGATGCCTCCTTTAGCGAATTCTTCAACAGTTTTTTGTGAGAATTCATGAGTTGCGATCGCCTGCAACATTGCCAATGGTAAAGTTAAATGATCCGCTCCGGCTTGCAACGATGCGGCTGCTTCTTCAGGAGATTTGATACTAGCTGCCAAGATTTCTGTATCACTACCTTTGAGTATGCTAGCCATATCCCGCACTAAGGCAATACCGTCACCTAACAATCGGGTAGCGCGATTTACATAAGCTATGGCAATTTTAGCTCCTGCTTCCCGTGCAACTGCTGCCTGTGCTGCACTATAAATCGCTGTCACCGAACAGGTAATCTCTGGTGATAGACTCGCCACCACTTCAAACCCTAACGGTGTTGCGGGAATCTTCAAAATTGTTTGTGAACCAATAATCTCGAAAGCTTTTCTACCTTCAGCTAGCATCCCAGCTTTATCAGATGCCATAAGTTGATAGTATAACGGCCCATTTGTCAAGGCAACCAACTTTTTGAGCGTGGTTTCTGGTGGAGTATCGCTTTGAGATAACAGCGTGGGATTTGTGGTGATACCTTTTACCCATCCCCAAAGCTTAACAACTTCAGCTTCCGATGCGATCGCTGAATCTAGATATAGTGCCATACTTAATTCCTCACTTTTCCTATCTGCATTTCTGCTGCTATACACCCTACATCGTTCAGAAGCTTTGCACTAATATTTCTGCCAATCCCTATCAGATAAGTATTTTACCTGTTTATCTATGCCTTTTTTAACTAGTTTGGGGGTTTAAGTACCCTGGCTAACGACCGCAGAACGAATTGAAGCCTAAATCTAAATCCTCGTCACAAAACGTAATTACGAATTACGAATTACGAATTACGAATTATTCAATACCACCATTCATTCCCCTTTCCTTAAGAAATGCATCAAATGTAAACCTATCCGGTAGCGAAGTTTGTGCGCCTGGTTTTGTTGCTGTCAAAGCACCTGCTGCTGCACCCCAAACAACTGCTTGATGTAAGGAAAGTCCTTCAAAAAGTGCCGCCGCTAAACCACCATTAAAAGCATCGCCTGCGGCTACTGTGTCAACTGCATGAACTGAAAATGCGGGTACAAAAAACTCTTCTTCAGCAGTCGCACAAAAAACACCCTTAGCACCCAGCTTGACGATCGCACATTTCACATCCCGTTGCAATAAAACCGCAGCTGCTTTAGCTGCTTGTTCTTCTCCATTCACAGGAAAACCCACCAATTGCGATGCTTCAACTTCATTCGGTGTAATAATGTCCACCAATGGATACAGTTCATCTGGTAAATTAGATTGTGCGGGTGCGGGGTCAAAAATCACTTTTATGTTTGCACCTTTTGCAGCTTTAGCAGCAGCAACCACGGCATTAATCGGAATTTCTAGTTGTAAAAGTAGTGCTGTAGCTGCTGGTAAAAAGTGGGATAATCGCTCTACATCTTCTTGATTGACGCGCCCATTTGCACCAGGAATGACGACAATTTGATTTTCACCAGTCTGACTCACGGTGATAATCGCAACTCCAGAACTAACAGTTTTATCGACAAAAATGTTATCAGTCTGCACACCAGATATTTGCAAATTGTTAACAAGTTCTGTCCCAAAATCATCTGCGCCGACACGCCCCACTATCTGGGTAGGAATGCCCAATTTTGCCAATGCTACGGCTTGATTGGCTCCTTTGCCTCCCGAAACTTTAAAAAATTCTTCTCCTAGTAACGTTTCTCCTGCAACTGGCAACCGGGGTGTTGTTGCTACCAAGTCTATATTTATGCTGCCGAAGACGATAATACTCATGATGCGGATCTTAAAGTTATTCAGATTGATATTACAGGATGCCAGTAACGCAATATCATCACATATCGCATATTGACAACTACTCAACCCAGTTTTCTAATAGGAGCGTAGGAATACGAGAAAACTCTCGCACATTATTGGTGACTAGGATAACTCCTAAACTCAGCGCATGAGAAGCAATGAGCATATCCATTGCACCAATAATAAGTCCTCTACTTTCGAGATCGCTTCTGATGCTGCCGTAAATCGTTGCAGATGCTTGATTGAATTCGACAATTTCTAGAGGTAGCAGAAATTGCATCAGGGCGATGCGGTTTTTCTCTTGCTGTTGACTTTTGGCAACTCCGTATTCGAGTTCAGCAACGGTGATAGACGAGATACCAACATCAGAAATGCTAAGGGTTTGAAATTTATCCAGTATTTTTTGGGGTTTTTGCTTGATGAGGTAAATACAGATGTTCGTATCAAGCAGGTATCGCATTTAAAAGCTCTCTCTAGTGTCGAGGAGTGGCTGATCTCTAGAATTCATGAAGTCATCGGAGAAATTGTCTAGACTCTCTATTAGGGATTGCCAGGGGTTATCTTTGGCAATGAGGACAATGGCGTTACCAATTTTTTTGATATAAACTTCAGTGCCAGTGAGTTGGAAATCTTCGGGTAAAATGACCATTTGGTGAGTGCCATCAGTAGTAATTTTTGCAGTGTTCATAGTGTTTTTGTCCTTAAATTAGCTAGTATTTCATAACCTAGTCGTGCATGAAGTCCTGCTTCTTTTCTCTTTCAATTTCTTCCCGTAATCCCTGAATAAGTTGCTCTACGTATTGCTTATGTTGCAAAAAAGCTACACTATTGAAAAGTGGAAGCAGTGACTCTAAATACTTAACGCGATTCTGATATACGGGAACCCAACTTCCTACACAACTCCAAGAGCTAGGTTCTAGGCTAAGTTTTTTAAAGTCATCGAATTTTTGATTTTTATTTATAAAAAATTCTACAAATGAATGTCTTCTTTTATATGAGAATTTTGTAACTATATCAAATATAAATTCGGTAAACGGAATATCATTACATCGAGATTCTAGTAATTTCATCAGGATCTTATCTTGCCGCTCCCACAAAATTTCATGATCTTTTAAATCTGCACTGAGAATAAAGAATTTGCTAAGTCTAATAGAGCCTAAGCTAAGATACTCCTCATCCCGTTGATAAATATATTCAATGATCTGCGTCATGAAGTTCTCATAGTTGTCACATCGCCATAGGAAGGAATAATCTCGTTCATTTTCAAAATGATATGATTGATATTCTTGGCGGTAAATCCAATCCATGTATTCAAGAATGAATTCTGGATCGCGTTTTAGTATATAAGCAAAGTATTGTCCCTTATCATCTGTATCCCAGTCATTTTTTATGAATTCAAGATAAGCTTTTTTCAGCACATTCAATTGATTATCAAAAAGGTTAATCAAAACTGTATTGAATTCATATCTATGAAATAAGCACGATAATGGATAAAATTTATTGGAGTTTTTAGAAGCATTTTTCAAGAGAATTTCGACTATCTTAACCAATAAATTTTCATCTAGCGCATGATATTTTATAACAAAGTTTAAATCGTGTGGTATATCACTTACCTCACTTTCTTTATAGAGAGTATAAAGTTGCTCTAGATGTTCTTCTCTAATCAGTTCTTGAGGTAATAACTTATAAAAGTCAAACAACCACTTTCTTTTTAAAGAAAAAGAACCTTGATTAATAACTTCATAAGTTTTATCAATGCCTAAAACTTGAAATAGGTGATTTATAAGTTGAACATCATTAATATTCAGTGGATTTCCAAGAATAATGTAATTTTCTACTACATCAGCATAGAGTTGTGGATCTCGATTTGCTAGGTCAATAAAAACTCTGGTTACTTTGCTTGCAAGATGGAATATATTATGATTTCGACGTTCTGTTTCTTCCTGAATCTCAAGACATTGCTTGAAAAAACTCTTGTAGTCCTCTAAGTTGTAGTTTACAAAAAAATCATGATTTTTTTGTTGCTTAAGTTGCTCTTCTTCCTCAAAGTTATAGTTAGTTAAAAACTCTCGAATTTCTTCTTCTCTAAGTTGTTTATTTTCCTTGTTTGCTACATTGAGTTTCTGTCTCTTTGATGGATCATAAAAAAGAATTTCAGATAACGCATAGGTTTTATTGGTAAACCGTTCGCGTAAATTTTTAACAAATGGTACATTATGATGATCTAAATGATCTAAATAGCTTTGAACAACCAGACAATTTAAATAGCTACTGGTATCCAGATATGACTCAATAAAAGCAAGCACCTCAGATGAATCTTGGATAATTATTTCATTTTCTGAGACCTTGTAACCTGATGTACTGTACTTGTAAAGAAGATTAAGCACATCTTTCTTGAGAACAGGTACTTGATAAAGTTGAAATACGCTCTGCCAAATTTCTTGTCTAAGTTCTGCCATTTCTGGCGTTGCTGGTAAGGTGAAGTTAAAGATGTTGATTCCTTTCCCTTTCATCCTAGTAGTGTTAAAGTCGGTGTAAAGATAATGTTCAGCCACCGCAATAAATAGCTTTGAAAACATTATATTTTCACCATCTCTAACCCGTTCCCATAGTACATCAATTACTATCCGCTGAATAGCAAATCTATAACGATAGGATTCGTGATCAAACCCAAATCGTTCGGTAAGAAGGTAAAGCACTTGCGATATTTCGGTCGGTCGTTTTGTGACATACTCCAAAATAAGCTCTAATGCCATTTGAAGATTATTCTCATCTGAATGGTTGAATAACCCTAGTGTGCTGAGGAGAGAAAGTGATGGAATATTAGAGTTAGTCTTAATTTCCAACTTAGAGAGGTCTGCTAATTCGGGTTCCATTGCAGAAATGCATTTCTGAATATATACAAGGATGTCTGTTTGCTTGAGGAACCAGAACACCTGTATGAACTGCATCAGATTTTTTTCGTCTCCTGCATTTTGATATGTTTGCCATGCTTGATTAACGTGTGGACGTATTATCTCTATAATTCTTTTACTATCAAAAGTATTCAGAACAGGATTGAGAGCGTCAACAATTCGATACTGAAGCTCAGGGAAAAAGTGATTTATAAGAACAGCGAAATTGAGTAGTTTTTCCTTAAAGAAGGCAAGGTAAAAAAGATAGGTAGCGAGAACTTGATCCGAGACTCGCACGATCTCATTCTCGTACATATCGAGCAATTCATGATCATGTAACTGGCAAACAGCCTTCCAGAAAAGTTCTTGGCTAATGCCGAATGCTGTCTCAATTTCCTCCATCATCTTTTCGTTTGAACGATCTACCGTCCTAAAAAATGCAACAATCCCAGCGGCTTTCAAAAGGTTTTCATCACCGAGTTCTTGTAAATCTTTTTGGATTGAAGAGTAATACTGGTCGTAAAGATTAGATACATTCTTAATGCTGTCAAGTCTCTCTTCTTGTTTTGCTAACAGTGCAGCCATGATTGCAAGACGAGGATTTCCTTGTGCAATATCGGCAATTCTGTTGAGATAGAGGGGATTAATAATTTCGTACTCTTTCTTAAGTATTTGCTTTATCTGATTCTCATCCAAAGAGTTTAGCTCTACCTCAGTTCGATTTTTATAGGAATGCGCTAAGTCTTTAACTTTTTCAAAGGCATAATCTCGAACGGTAGAAATGATCTTTATATGTTGATCCTCGCGTTTATCATGAAGGATTTGAATGAAGTACTCAAATGAGTTGACCCGATTTGCATCATCTACAAAAATGAGGTGACAACCCGGTTCTGAAAAATAGACACGGAGATCCTCAAAAATATCTGCTCCTCGAACAAAAATACATCTAACCTGATATTCAGGGTGATTTGCTAAAAATTGATTGCAACATTCGAGCGCCAATCGAGATTTACCAATGCCTGCCTTGCCAGATACAATAACAAGATTACTGTTATTTAATCCTTGCGATACTTGCTCTAACTCTTCCTCTCGAAAGTGGAAAGTTGTATTAAGAGGAGTAGCCGCTTTTTTATCGTAAGCCTTAATAAATTCATCAAGATCAACGATTTGTCCTGTATCTACCTCAACTCCAAGGAAATCTCTTGCAATGCCTGGATATTTTTGGTAAAGATCATAAGATATAGGGCCAAGACCAAAGATGTTAAGGTTGACTCCCTGGTTCTGGCATTCCTCCCTCAATAAAACTTCTTCATCTGGGGAAAGCATCGATGTGTGACATAAAACTATCTCTTGGATTTTTTCAACAGATATTCCAGTTTTTACCTCATCAAAGCACTTGTCGAGGTCTTTCTTAAATTTCTGAGCAACTCCTTTCTTCTCTGTTGTGTATTCTGCAAAGACATACTTTCCATTAGATAGCACTACTAATGTATCTGGAGTTCCTGTCCTCACTTTGTCAGCGCCAATTACAGATCCAAGGGGATTAATCTGCTCATATCCTTTTTTGTGAAGGTAAGCGTCAGCAATCTTTTGGAACTTTTCACCGCTTTGTTCCCGTAGTTCGTTTTGGATCTGGTTAATTTTTGACATATAACTTTACACGGTTGAAATCTTAGTAGCGTTGCCAATAATTTAACGCTTAACTAAAGATAAATCCGGTGTCAGCCTTTGCAAAACTTGCTTCAACACCATCACCGTCCAATCTATATCAGCTTCAGTCGTATCACGCCCCAATGTGATACGAATTCCGCCCAAGGCAGCTTTTTCGGAATAACCCATCGCTAAAAGTATCGGACTAGGGCTAAGTTTACCACTGTGACAAGCAGCACCAGCACTAATGCCGATGCCAGCAAGGTTTAATTGTCGCACCAAGGTTTTACCGCTAAGTTTTTCCCCATCGGCGTTTTCTAAGCACATACTGACATGGTGAGGCAAACGATCGCAAACATCCCCTGTAGGAATTAAACCAGGAATCTCAGCTAATTGGGCAAAGGCGCGATCGCGTAACTTAATTAACCGTGGTGTTTCTGTAGCTAATTCTTCGGCTGCTAATTCTGCTGCTACACCAAATCCGGCAATTATCGGTACTGCTTGCGTACCAGAACGTAATCCCATTTCTTGTCCACCACCGCCCAGTAAGGATATTAATTCCACACCAGGACGCACGTACAAAGCCCCTGCACCTTGCGGCCCATATATTTTATGACTGGAAAGGCTAAGTAAATCTACAGGTAGTTGTTGTACATCTATAGGTAAGCGTCCTGCAACTTGCACCGCATCTGTATGGAACAAAGCCCCATACGATCGCACTATCTTACCCAGTTCTGCAATCGGTTGCACAGTCCCAACTTCACTTTGACCGTAAATTATAGAAACCAAAACTGTATTATGTCGCAATGCCGCCTTTAAATCTAGAGGGTTGACTCTACCTTTAACATCAACAGACAAGCGCGTAACTTCCCAACCCCACGTTTCTAGAAACCTTGCTGTTTCAGAAATTGCCGAATGCTCAACGCTGGAAATAATTAGATGTTGAGGTACAGCATACAACCGAGCCACACCCATAATCGCCAAATTATCTGCCTCAGTGCCACCAGAGGTAAAAACGATCGATTCAGGACTGGCGGCGTTAATTAAACCAGCTACTTGGACTCTGGCTTGTTCTATAACCGTTGCCGCCCGTTGTCCCCACTCATGTAAACTGGAAGGATTGCCCCACTGTTGAGTGAGGATTGTTTGCATAACTGCGATCGCTTCTTTTCGAGTCGGAGTAGTGGCGCTGTAATCTAGATAAATTTGCATAAAACCGATAATAGTGAGAACACAGGTTAGTGATAGACTGCGGATTTGTCAGCATATACAGTTTTTGTGGACAAATCCAGAAAAAAATATCTGTAATTTTACATCTGATAGTGGATTTTTCCCTTTACTTAGAAACTTATTTCTCTACTTAATTCAGAACAAAAAATTTTGGGAATGATAAATATATCCACTTCCAATCCACTTTTAACAGATTACAGTGCAACTTATCTCTAGACAAAGATATTTTTTATATATCTTTTTACTGATATTCTCTCTCGCGGGTTGTCAACGAGTCCAGTCCTACAATCAGCGTCCAGCACCCTTACCACAAGACCCGTTAATTCAAGCTTACTTTAACCATTCTGAGTCTTCAGAATACCAAGAAGCTTACCGTCAGCAAACTCGTCTGGGGGATGATTTAGAAAAACAGATTGTCGATGCTATTGTGCAAGCTAAATCTACAGTAGATGTAGCAGTACAAGAATTACGTTTACCCAAAGTTGCCCAAGCATTGGTTGGTAGACAAAAAGCTGGGGTAAAAGTCAGAATCATTTTAGAAAATACCTATAGCCGACCTTGGAGTAGCTTAACATCTGCTGAAGTAGGTAAGTTAGATAAAAGAGAACAGGAACGTTACAACGAATTTCGCAAATTTATCGATCTTAACCAAGATAATCAACTCAGTCCAGCCGAAATCAATCAAAGAGATGCTTTAATAATTTTGCAGAATGCCCAAATTCCCTGGATAGACGATCGAGCAGATGGTTCAGCGGGTAGCAGCTTGATGCATCATAAATTTGTGATTGTAGACAATCGCCTTGTAATTATCACTTCCGCCAACTTTACATTAAGTGATACTTCTGGTGATTTTACAAATCTTAGCAGTTTAGGCAATGCCAATAATTTATTGCAGATTGACAGCCCAGAATTAGCTGCTTTATTTACAGAAGAGTTTAATATTATGTGGGGTGATGGCCCAGGAGGTCAACCAGATAGTCGATTTGGTTTGAAAAAACCGATGCGTTTACCTAAAGAAATAACTTTAGGTAACACCAAAATTACTGTGCAATTTTCGCCGACTTCTCCAACTCAACTTTGGAGTAACAGTAGTAATGGTTTAATTGGTAAAACTTTAGATTCAGCAACCAAATCTATTGACATGGCGTTATTTGTCTTTTCCGAACAGCCTCTTGCCAATATTTTAGAAAAACGCCATCAACAAAGTGTGCAAATTCGCGCTTTAATTGAACCACAATTTGCCTACCGTTCTTATAGCGAAGCCTTAGATATGATGGGGGTTGCTCTTAGTAACAAATGTAAATATGAAGTTGACAATCATCCTTGGTCAAATCCAATTACTACCGTAGGTGTACCTGTATTACCCAAAGGCGATTTATTGCATCACAAATTTGCTGTTATTGATAGTCAAACAGTAATTACAGGTTCTCATAATTGGTCAGATGCGGCCAATAATGGTAACGATGAGACGCTTGTAGCGATCAAAAATCCGATAGTTGCTGCCCATTATGTGCGAGAATTTGCTCGTCTTTATGCCAAAGTAAAACCAGGCTTACCACCAGCAATTCAACAAAAAATTAAATTAGAGCAAACACGATGTCCTCAAATAAAAACTTCTTTATAAACTGAGTTAAAAGTAATTCAAAAAGTAAATATTAACACCGCAAGTTTAGCATAATTAGCAACTCTTCCTGGCGTAGATCAAAAATTAGCAAAGCGAATAATTATTAGTCGTCAACAGCAACAATTTATATCTTGACAAGACTTAGGAAAAGTTCCAGGAGTGAGTGCTATAACTTTAGAAAAATGGGGAGCGATCGCGTGACTTTGTAGGGCGCACAGCTAGCTGCACACCCTTACAACGATCTGTATTCTACCTAGTTAAAAACATCTAAGATTACACAAATACCATATTTAAATTTGGCTGCTACCTAAACTAAGCAAACTACGGAAACGTCCATTCTGAGAAAATCGTTCTGCTATTATCTGTTGATAAACTGCCTCATAACCATCAGTCATGTGCTCAACGCTAAAAAGGTTTTCAACATAGCGACGACAGGCATAGCGGTCTAACTCTGTTACCCGATCGATCGCACTGATGCACTCTTGAATATTATTGCAGAGGAAACCCGTCTTTCCGTGGGAAATTACCTCTTCAGTAGAACCCAATTTCATCGCAATCACTGGCGTACCGGAAGCCATTGACTCTACCATCACCAATCCAAAGGGTTCCCGCCAAGTGATGGGGAACAGAGTTGCTACTGCACCTCCCATCAAGGCATTTTTTTGAGCATGGTTGGCTTCACCTAAATACTCTATTTGCTTTCCGTCGATATGTGGTTTAATTTCCTTCTCAAAATATTCCACATCAACGACATCTATCTTACCCGCCATTTTTAAATGCCAACCAGCAAGTTTTGCAATTTCTATGGCTAAATGCACTCCCTTTTCTGGAGACATCCGACCTAAAAATGCTAGGTAAGGAGGATCTTCTGGTTGGGAGTGAAACTTATAACTGTTAACATCAATCCCATTGTAAACCGTTGCTATACAGTTCAACCCTAATCTTGGTTCTCGTTGTGAATTGGAAATACTGACGTAGGGTTGTTTTTTCCCAAAACTAAAAATCTTTTCGTTGTCAGGGGTAAAAGTACCGTGCAACGTGTGAACTGTAGGAGTTTTTACTAGATTTGCATAAGGCAGTGCCCCATGACCAATATGGGAGTGAATAATATCAAACTCTTCTGCACGTTCATACACCGAAGCTAGATTCAGCATCTCGTAAGTGCTGTAATCTTTGATTGTGCGATCGAGTCTGAGAGCGCGGGGATGAACTGAAATTAGTTTTGCTAGACTAATCGAATCTCCCGATGCAAATAAAGTTACTTCGTGTCCGCGCCGGACTAATTCATCAGTCAGTAACCCTACTACTAACTCTATGCCACCATAAGCTGGAGGTGGAACTCTTTCCCACAGTGGAGCTACTTGAGCAATTCGCATCATAAACCTCCTAACAAATAAAACTTGAATTAGAAGTTTTTTCTTTCTGTTGTTGTAGTGCTTTTAATTGATTCACTTTGCATCAGAAATTAACTTCAGATACTAAACTTATAAACAATTGCTTCTAAAGCCTAAGCTTTTACTTATATAATTTTCATCTATCCTAGTACGCAAATTATCCACTTCTAAAGAGGTAAATTTACTCTAAATGATTAACTTTTGGTGATTTTGTACAATCTTAAATATATATTTTGCCGATCAAAAAAACTTTATAAAATCGTCAAACTCTCAGATGAATGCTGATATTTAACGTACCAAACTAGCCAAGTCAATACATGATGCTGGTTTTGGTATGCTGCTTAATTTCATCAGCTACAAACTAGAGAGAGGGAGGTAAATTTATTCAAATTGACAGGTTATTTCTTAGTTCAAAGCTTTATTCATGCTGCGGTCATAAGAATGATTTCCTGAATTTAAGTATCTGTGAGTGGAATGGCACGCTTGTTAAGATACAGCCCTTGCTCTGACTGGTTAAGATCCTAGAGGCTCTTAACCCATTCTGGGAGGCTCTGCCTCCGATCTTCTTGACAAGAGGCAGAAGCCCACTTTAAATATATTCCCAGCCTCCAGGCTGGAAACAAGGCGACACAAGCCTTTGGGTATATGGGATATAGAAAAGTCCCCAGCTTTAGGTTGCTAGGAACTAACTACTTTCGGCTTGTAAACTGATTTAACGCGATGTGCAACTTATTCTTAGAACCCCTCTCCAAACCTCTCCCCGAAACGGAGAGAGGCTTTGATTCTTGCTCCCCAACCCTAGCTCTTAAGGGGCTGGGGGTTAGGTTTGAAAAAAAGTCGCACACGGCGCGATTTACTGATTTAGCAGTCCGATAGCCATCTCAAGGTGCATCTTAGCTTTATGCAAGTTTAGTAAACTCTCTTGGTCGTATCGGTCAGGGTAGCTCATAGCCTTGCCCTCTAAAGTTATCCGAATTAATGCTGCTTGTTCATCAGTGGGGGAGTTCATCTCATCTACGACCCCTTCGAGGAATTGAATAACACTAAAGCCTGGTGATTTTAACCCTCTTCCTTGCCTTAATTGAGAGAGTGCTATCTGGGGAAATGCCATCAAGGTGACAATCCAACTAGTCTTGTAACCTCCATTCCCAGTAGGCTTTAATCCGTAACGCCTACATAAGTCTCTTAACTCAGCAGTAGTTTTGATTTCGAGTTCTGACCTTGTGAACATAAAATAGAATTACCCATTTGTAAAAGTGGTATCGGTGGATGCAAACTTTACCAGGGTGAACATCCACCAAATAAACATTTTCCACTGGTAGGCACGTGGAAAATATTATTATTTATATTTCTATACAAATGACCAAGAATAAGGGCAAGCCAGAGAATCTAAAACCGTTCACTACAGACAGAGAAGAACCATTAACCGAAAGATTAAATTTACGCATCACTAAAACAATGAAAGAGGAAGTGCAGCAACAAGATGACCCTCCTGAATTCTGTAGAGAAGCAATTCAGAAAGCACTGGATGAGAAAAAAGGGAAGTAGTGAAAAGTTATTGCACTAAACTACAACAAATTTTCTAAATTCATTAAAAACTTTTAAGCTTATTTTTTCTTACCTCGCCAAGTGCAGATGTACGCGTAAAATTCCTTGAATTACCTGTTGTACAGCTTCTTTACTCAAGCTGCCATCTACCCGAACAATTCGTGAGGGATGAGACGCTGCTAAATGCGCGTATCCTTGCTGAACGCGCCGATGAAAAGCGATTGTCTCCTGTTCAATACGGTCTAGTCCTACTTGGTCTGAGAGTTTGCGGGACAGTCCTACTTCGACATCGACATCTAGCCAAATAGTTAGATCGCTTTCTAAACCACCAGTGGCAATATTATTAAGCTGATTGATTAAACTCATATTCAGACCGCGACCATATCCTTGGTAGGCAATGGTAGAGTCAGTGTAGCGATCGCATAAAATATATTTCCCAGCTGCAAGATTTGGTTTAAGTTCTTGTTCAACGTGTTGCGATCGGTCAGCAGCATACAACAAGAGTTCTGTCACCTCTGCAACTGGCTCGCCTTCTGACTTTTCTAGTAGCAAGCGGCGAAGATGTACACCTAACTCTGTTCCCCCCGGTTCGCGAGTTACTACCACAGAAACACCGAGACTTTCCAGCCACTCAGAACAAAGCTGCATTTGGCTAGTTTTGCCACAGCCTTCCACTCCTTCAAATACAATTAATTTTCCACCCATGCTTTTTTATTCGCTGCGATAAACTGATTCGCTGAGGTTTCATCAGATCAAGAATAGCGCGAAGTGTAAAATTAACCTGCAATTGCGTAGGCGTAGCCCATCGTAGATATCGCAGTTTATGATTCAATACAGTTCAGATAAGACCAAAACACTTGTAGAGACGGCGATTTATCGCGTCTCAAAAACGGCGATTTATCGCGTCTCAAAAACGGCGATTTATCGCGTCTCAAAAACGGCGATTTATCGCGTCTCAAAAACGGCGATTTATCGCGTCTCAAAAACGGCGATTTATCGCGTCTCAAAAACGGCGATTTATCGCGTCTCAAAAACGGCGATTTATCGCGTCTCAAAAACGGCGATTTATCGCGTCTCAAAAACGGCGATTTATCGCGTCTCAAAAACGGCGATTTATCGCGTCTCAAAAACGGCGATTTATCGCGTCTCAAAAACGGCGATTTATCGCGTCTCAAAAACGGCGATTTATCGCGTCTCAAAAACGGCGATTTATCGCGTCTCAAAAACGGCGATTTATCGCGTCTCAAAAACTACGATTTAGTTTCCTGAAAATTACTGTCACTTAAACGGTACAGTATTTCGCCAGCTTTCGGCACAAGCAATATGCCTTCATCTTCTCGATTAGCCCATTGAGTGGGTTGAATGGTCGCCGGATCGCGATAGTTTAAGTTATGAGCAGCACAGCGTTCAGCAGAAATGCCAGTAGCTAAAGTAACGCGAATCCGCGCTTGTTCTCCTTTTATCGGATCGAAAGTACCCATCCCTTTTAAGTGAGTACTATGGGCCAGCACTCCAGCAGGATAGTCTTGGAATTTATGCCACTGTTTAAGAAAGTAATCCCGCACATGATAGCCAATTTGGGAGAGAATTTTGCCGTGTGTATAGCTAAACTCGGTAATATGAGGCGCATATATAATTACTTCGCCTCCGTCAGCTATTACTGGCTCTAGCTTGTACATTCCTTTTGCTGCTGTCCAAATGTCATCATACATTTGGGGCATGACTGAAAGCACTTGTTTAAAAGGCCGATCTACATATTTAATATGCAGTTTAGCTGATAGTTTTGCAGCAGCTTCCCAGGCTGATTCTGGTTGACCTATATAAAGTCCAGCTAGCTGATTTGTTTTCGGTGCGACCACCATCGCCAAACAAAGCTTTGGGGTAGAAATCAGGCTAGCGGCTCGGTTAATCAAACGCCGGACTGGTGTGATTCCCAGCGTACCAATAATTTCGTAACAAGTAATTAAAGCACCTAACCAGTGTGAGAGATTAATTACTTCTTGACCACCAATACCAGGAAAAAAATATTTATTTCCACCAGAAAAACCGACAACTTCGTGGGGAAAAACTGGGCCGCAAATTATAATCAAATCGTATTCTGTTATCAGCTTATTAATCCGCACATCAACTGACTGATGTAGCATTCCACCGCTAATTTCTGCTATCTCGTCTGCCGAAATTACTCCACAAGAGATAAAGGTATCTGGTTCGTTCCAAAGGTGGTTAAAGATGCGAACTTTTTTAAAAGTTGTCTCTCGTTCCTCTGGTGTTACTCCTACCAAGTGATTGATTTGTTCTTCACTCATCGGATTATGTGTACCCAGAGCAATTAAAAAGTCCAGAGCCGCTACCCTTTGACCCAACTCCTGATGCAGCAATCGAAACATTTGCGGGATGGGAGCAGTGCGGGTACTATCTGGAATTAACACCAAGATGCGCTGTCCATCCAACTTAGGGTCTACTAAAGCTTGATGAACTAGCGCCGAAACTTGCTCATCTGAAAGTGTCCCATTATTTACAGCCAGTGAATACATGACATTATTAAACTCCACTGTAGATACTAAATCCACCATCTACCGGCACAACTACTCCGTTGACGAAACTAGAACCAGAACTACATAACCAGATTAAGGTGCTGAGTAATTCATCTGGTTTTCCGAAACGTCCGGCGGGAGTATGGTCAATAATTTTTTGCCCGCGAACGGTCAAACTACTATCAGAATTTAAAAGTAAATCTCGATTTTGCTCGCCAATAAAAAAACCTGGTGCGATCGCATTTACTCGCATTCCATCACCATACTTTTGGGCGAGTTCTACAGCTAACCAGCGAGTAAAGTTATCTATCCCTGCTTTCGCGGCCGAGTAGCCAACCACTCGACTAATCGCTCGAATCGCAGACATAGAAGAAATATTCACAATGCAACCGTGGGGCTGACTTCTTTCCACCATTACTTGACCAAAAACCTGGCAAGGTAGTAAAGTGCCAACTAAATTGAGGCTAACTACTTCCTCGAAAGCTGTATGTGGCATCTCAAAAATATTCCCATCAGCAGTAATTGTGGCAGCCGGAATATTACCGCCAGCCATATTTACCAAAATATCTATCTCACCCCAACGCTGTATAATAACATCCCTAGCAATTTCTAATTGGGAGCGATCGCTAACATCGGCCACCACAGCCATACTTTCTCCACCGTTAGCAGTAATCTCAGCCGCCACCGCCCCCGCCCTAACTTCATTGCGACCCAAAACGACCACTCGCGCTCCAGCCAGAGCCAAACCCTTTGCCATAGCCCCACCAAGCACACCAGAACCACCAGTAACTACCGCAACCCGCTCTTTCAAACTAAAAAGTTTACTCAAAATCAACTCAGCCATCACCCATTCCCCCTCTCTGCGTACCTCTGCGCTTCCCTCTGCGCCCCTCTGCGTTTAAATTTCCCCCCTCAATTCCCCTCAAACTTATAAGCAACCTTAGCAAGGTCATAAGCCAAAGCACGAGCCATACCATACCCTTCCTCTTCCTCAACCAATCCCCGTGCGACCAATCCAGCCAACCAATTACAAGCTACCCGTCGCCAGACATGATGACGAGCCGGAATCGAAACAAAAGCCCGCGTATCATCATTAAATCCAGCAGTATTATAAATTCCCGCAGTTTCCATAACTTGATTGAAATAACGCTCCATACCATTTACGCTGTCGTGAAACCACCAAGGCGGTCCAAGCAATACACTGGGATAATGACCAGCTAACGGAGCCATCTCGCGGCTATAAGTGCTTTCATCCATACCAAAAATGATTAAATGGAAGCGGCGATCGCTACCATAAGCTGACAACAACGGGCGTAAATTTTCAGTCCATTCGATTTTTACGGGAATATCAGCACCTTTATCAGCTCCAAATTTCTCAAATAAAGCCGGGTTATGGTTACGCATCACACCGCAATGCATTTGCATCACTAACCCATCTTCCACACTCATCTGCGCCATTTCCATGAAGATATGACCGGTAAAATTTTCGACATCACCTGGATTCAGCTTGCCGGCTAATGCTCTGGCGAAGATAGCTTCGGCTTCTTGGTCAGAAAGGCGTGTGGTATAAGGTGTAGCTGCACCTTGATCGGTAGCTGTCGCGCCCATTTTCTTAAAGAAAGCTCGACGTTCTTCGAGAGCTTGCACAAAATTGGCGTAAGTGTTAATTTCTCTACCGATACTGCTTTCCAACTTGCTAAGATTTTCGCGCCAACCAGGAGCATCTAGATTAACTACTGCATCTGGGCGAAAAGTTGGTCTAATTTGAGTAAAACCTTCTTCGTGGAGCGATCGCTGATTTTCTAGACGATCGCTGGCGGCATCGGTAGTACAAAGCACTTCGATGTTAAAGCGTTTGAATAAAGCACGCGGGGAAAACTCCGGTGAGGCTAACAAACCTTCCAGATAATCATAGATACGTCCGGCGTTGCGAGAATTTAAAGGTTCATCCACCCCAAAGACGTTAGTTAATTCCTCTTTCAACCACAACCCAGATGGAGTACCTTGGAATAAATAAAAATGGTCGGCGAACAATTGCCAGATTTTGCGGTGGTCGGTTTCTACTGGCGAACCATCATTAGTTGGTATGCCCAAAGCTTGCAGAGATACGCCCTGACTATAAAGCATCCGCAAAAGGTAGTGGTCAGGGATAATCAATAATTCTGTGGGCGAACCAAAACGGGCTGCGGGATTAGCTAACAAAGCTGGATCTACGTGTCCGTGTGGACAAACTAAAGGTAACGCAGATATACTATCAAAAAATTGATGGGCTAATCGTCTTTGAACTGGTTCTGGAGAGAAGCAGCGATCGGGAGATAAACCCGGTTTTTTAGTTAACATAATTTTTGTATAAATTGTTTTGAATTTTAAATTGTTAATAATGGTGCACTGCTACCACGCTTTAATAGAAAAGGAGATAAAACGCGGTTTTCCACAGTTTTTTCTTCTATTAAATCGAGTAACATTTGCATAGCTATGCCACCAATTTCTAACATGGGCTGACTAATTGTGGTCAACGCTGGCGTAACGTAACAACCCAGAGCAATACCATCAAATCCGACAAGGCTTAAATTTCGCGGTACTAAAATACCTAATTCTTGGCAAGCTAACAGAGCGCCAATTGCTACCATATCGTTGTAACAAAATATGCCTGTAACTTCTGCGGCCAATAGTTTAGACAGCATATTTTGTCCGGTGTTCACGTCGCTGGTTCTGGTATTATACTCGTCACTAATTGAAACCCAATCAGTATTTTGTGGGATACTAGCTTCTGCAAGGGCCATTTGATATCCTTCTAGGCGCTGCTGGTTCGATCTGCTGCGATCGCTCACACCCAAATAACCAATAGCGGTGTGTCCTAAACTAATTAGATGCTCTGTCGCTAATTTAGCACCTAAGCGATCGTCTATTGCTACTGAATGAAATATTTCTGATTGGTCTTCAGTCTGACTATTAATTAAAACTGTTGGTACAGCAATTTGTGTGAGTTGTTTAGTATGCTGTTTACTAATTCGCGAGTCAGCTATTAAAATCCCGTCCACCCTACGGCGATGAAAAGTATCAATAGCTGCCATTTCCTGCTCAAAATCTCGGTGTGAAGCACTCAACAAAACACTCAAACCCGCTGGTTTGGCTATCTTCTCGATTCCTTCTACCACCTCAGCGTAAAAGGGATCTGAAATTGAAGTTACTACTACACCAATAGTATTAGTACGTTTATTTTGCAAACTTTGAGCAATAGCATTCGGCACATAACTCATCTCCTCTGCCAGTCGCTTAATTTCTTCTCGCACTTTTGGGCTAATGAGAGCGTTATCTCGCAAAGCGCGTGAAACTGTAGAATGAGAAACCCCTGCTCTGCGGGCAATATCTTCAATTGAAATTCTTCGTTTATTCATTATTTTATTTGAGCTTTTAATTATTGCACACGTGTGCATTTGTATGTATTATAGAAAATAATCGTCATTTGTCAAGAGATTTGAATACAACTGACATTTTGCATAGCAAGGAGTTAAAAATCCTCACTTTCACCTCCGTCAATGATTACAACTACAAGTTACAAATCACAAATTCCGAATTCCGAATTAGTTGAACTTTTATTAAGAAAAAAATGATTATTATCGTCATGGGTGTATCTGGTTCTGGAAAAACCACTATCGGAAAACTACTAGCAGACTCCTTAGAATGGGAATTTAGCGACGCTGATACTTTCCACTCGCCAGAGAATGTTGAGAAAATGCGGCGCGGTATTCCTCTGAGTGAAGAGGACAGAATGCCTTGGTTACAAGATTTGCAAACAGCCATCAAGCATTGGCTGCAAGAAAATAAAAATGTAGTGCTGGCGTGTTCGGCTTTAAAAAATAGCTATCGGCAATTTTTGGTAGTGGATAGCGAACGCATCAAGCTAGTTTACCTCAAAGGGTCTTACGAGTTGATTCAAAAACGCTTAAAAGAGCGTAGCAATCATTACATGAGTGAAAAACTACTCGATAGTCAGTTTTATACACTTGAAGAACCAGTAGATACTCTATCTATGGATGTTGCACAGCCACCCCAGATAATTGTCCAAAACATTAGAACTGCTCTAGAAATTTAGCTGAGTGGTGACAACCGTAATATTAAGATTAATCACGTATCTAGGAAAACACGAATTTTTGGCAACTAAATCACATCAGATGTAAGTCTAAAGAAATATCAAAGCAAGCAGATAACTGTAATGGTAGGAGAAAAGTAGTGTTTATAAGATTAGCGCAACAGCATCAGCAATTCATCCAAGACTTAGTAATGAACCTGCAAGCCTTGACAATTATACTTGAGCGGCGTGGCTATACTGCCTCTTGTTATACATGCGGCGAGCAAATGAACAGTGCTTCATTTATGGTTAGCCTGAAAGAAAAGCACCTGATTCGGTTTTTAGTGTCTGATTACGGAATTACTTGGATGGAATTGTGGGACGATCGCGAATTAATGAAGTTGGAGGGTGCAGAAGCGATCAACCAACTACAAGAGTTGGCTAATATTGTCAAGCATTCCACTGCCATACAATTAATAAAATAGTTAACGACTCCCTTAGCTGAGTTCGACAAAAAAATTAACAGAGGTTTTGCACACGTGTGTAAAACAAAAGAGATTATATATAATCAAAGGCTTGTGTACACGTATGCACAAGCCTTTTCAAAAATCTATCCAACACAAAAATCAGCTATAGAGGCGTAGCGATATGCTGACGCTGCGCGATCGGGTGCTGTGGTAGCAGGTTGTCGCTACCCAGAAGGCATCAAAGTCTCTGAAAAGTAGACCTCTTGCAAAAGTAACTTTTGCATTCTTGGGGGAAAGGGACTCATCTTTATTGGGAAAAGGGTTTTTATTAGCCCTTTCCCCTTTACCCCTTACCCTTTTCCCCACAAATGCCAAGAAGTCTCTGAGAATTAATTAGCGATCGGATCGCATCAGTGCTTTGTCTTAACTCCGATCCAAACTGGAATAAATTAGGCTAGGCACAGGTATGCAAAGACGAAATGAAACTTAACACCTATTTTTGCACACGTGTGCAAAAATAATAAATAAGTCTAATACAGGTTTTGCACACCTGTGCATAATAGAGTGCGAAAGTACGATTTAACAAATACAATATCGACAACTAGGAAGATATGTCTCAAACTCTAAATAATGCCATTGCTCAAGTTCAAAACAATCCCTTACGTTCGCTAGAAGAATGGGAACAAGACTTACTTAATCGCTATCCCGATCCAGATAACATTGTTAAAGAAGGTAAAACCACCGAAGAGTACAGGAATTACGAAACTACTATTAGATATACAGTAAAAGAATTTTATCGGTTAAATCATATTAATCAAACATATAATTTTGTGCTTCAAAAAGAAAAAGAGTTTTTGAAGTTTGATAAAAAAGAAATGTCTGTTTGGGATGCGGTCGAATTTTTGAATCAGTTGGTTGATGATTCCGATCCTGATACAGACATGGATCAGTTACAACATCTATTGCAAACATCAGAAGCTATTCGCGCTGATGGTCATCCTGACTGGATGGTACTTACTGGCTTCTTTCACGATATGGGGAAAGTGCTTTGTCTGTTTGGCGAACCTCAATGGGCTACCGTAGGGGATACTTATCCTGTAGGTTGTGCATTTTCTGATAAAATTGTTTTCTCAGAATTCTTTAAAGAAAATCCTGATTATAATAACCCCGATTACAACACTAAATATGGCATTTACGAACCTAACTGTGGATTAAGTAATGTACACATATCATGGGGACATGATGAGTATTTTTATCAGATGATGAAAAACTATTTGCCCGAACCTGCATTGTATATGCTTCGTTATCACTCATTTTATCCTCAACATCGTGAAAATGCCTATGAGCATTTGATGGATAAACACGATCGAGAAATGTTTAAATGGGTACGTTTATTCAATCCCTACGATTTGTATTCCAAAAACCCTATTCCTCCTGATTGGCAGAAAATAAAACCATACTATGAAGATTTGGTGGCTAAATATTTACCGACAACATTAAAGTTTTAAACTGTTAAAAGAAGATGCAATCTTCTATTTTTGATGGGAGAAAGTAAGAACAAAAATTAGTATGCAAACTTTCTTTATCCCTAATCAAGCTTAAAAACATTATCTTGTTTACTCTTTTATTGCCTGCATGTAATAAAAGAGGAATAACAAATAAATACACTTGTCAAGCTGATGAAAGTTGATTTGAAAAATCTAACCAAAGGATGTTTACATTTTCCGAAATTCCGTACTATCAATCAAAAAGCTCTCTACTCTAATGTATCTTTTCTGAAGGAGATTGATTGAGAAATGTTAACGTTTTTAACATCAATCATAATATGGAATAGCCTAATTTATCCGAATGCTTTGGAATCAAGACTTTGAGTTCTATCGAAAGATTTAAACACTTTACAAATGTAAAGTTCGATAAACAAATTAATTTTTTTACTGGGTCGGGATAAAATGAAATAAATTCAAAACAAATAAAGACTTATAAGTTTAATAAAACTAATTTTGGGAAGTTTCACTTAAAAGCTACTTTCAGGCTATGCACTACGAAGTAATTTTACTCAAAAATAATGTAAATATTTGAAGTAGTGTAATCTTCGTAAGTTTGCTTTAAAAATAAAACATTTGGGTTCGTGAAACTAATAGCAATAACTCCCATTAAGTCAAATAACAAGCTTTTTTGAGTTTCAATTCCAAAAGTTAGTAGTAACGCTAGGTTAAGTCTAAGTTTTTCAGACCTAGTTTATCTGGTTATGACCTTTATCCAATTTAAATCAGTTGTTAGAAACAGAGGAATATGAATAAAATTTCGCTCATAGCTGGTATATTAGGTTTTGTAGTTGTTGGTTGCACAAATGGCGCTGAAAATGGCAACACTGCTACTAATACTACTAACAAGGCTACTAATATAAGCGCAGAGAGTCTTAGTACTTCAAATAGAAAATTGCAAACAATCGGCGTCGCTTTGGGTGACTTAGGCAATCCTTTCTATAATGCTGTGCAGAAGGGGACTGAGACAGAAGCTCAAAAAATCGGCGGTAATATCAGAGTTAATGCGGTTTCCAGTGCCTTCGATTTGAACCAACAAACCAACCAAATCGAAAATTTTACAGCTGCAAATACTGACTTAATTATCCTCAGCGCTGTTGATAAAAAAGGAGTTAAACCAGTTATTGACCAAGCAAGGCTTGCAGGTAGAGTTGTTATTGCATTAGATTCAGCCGTTGATGCAGATGTGGATGCAATGATTAGTTCCAACAATACCCAAGCTGGTGAGGTTGCTTGCCAATATATTGCCGATCGCCTCAAAGGTCAAGGTAGTGTAGTCATCCTCAACGGTACGCCGATGGACTCAATCAATCAGCGAGTGAGTGGCTGTGAGAAGTCATTGTCTAAATATCCGAATATTAAACTGATCTCTAAAGAGCAAAACGCTGAAGGGACTAGGGATGGAGGACTAAGAGTCATGAGCGATTTGCTGACAACCTTTCCGAAAATTGATGCCGTTTTTGCCACTAACGATCAAAGCGGTGTCGGCGCAGATTTAGCTGCTAGACAAGCAAGACGTAAAGAATTTTTTATTGTTGGGGTTGACGGATCGCCAGATGCAACCAAAGCAATGGAAGACAAAAATGGTGTATTTGCTGCAACTGCTGCTCAAAATCCCGCAGGGATGGCCCAAAAAGCAGTTCAGATTGGCAACGATATCATCCAGGGTAAAAAACCTGAGTCATCTGAGATTCTGATTCCGGTCAAGTTGGTTACTAGAGAGAACCTCAGCAGTTATCAAGGCTGGTAATTTGTAATTCGTAATTCGTAATACTTCGGCTACGCTCAGTACAAGTTCGTAATTCGTAATTACAAAATGTTTTAATATATCGTTTCTAAATTTGGTGTAAGTAAGAATGATTTTTAGGAGATATATGAATGTGAAAAAGATTCCGCTTACTTCTGATGTTGCGCTTCGCTTAATCGCAGCTAGCATACTAGGTATCATTAGTGGTAGCTTTGTCGGCTGTACAAATGGTTCTCCCGATCGCAACACTGCTACTAACACTGATACTACAACTGCTATCAATACTAGTGCAGAAATTAAAACCGCTACTGAAAATAGAAAGTTGCGATCGGTTGCCTTTACCGTTGGCGATTTAAGTAACCCTTTCTTCGTTGTTATGGGACAAGCAGTTGAGGCAGAAGCGAAGAGAATTGGCGGAAAAGATGTCAACGTTATTATAGCTTCTAGTGCTTATGACCTTAACGAACAAGCCAATCAAATTGAAAATTTTACGGCTGCAAATACTGACATCATTGTTTTGAACGCTGCTGATAAAAGTGGCATTAAGCCAATAGTTGAAAAAGCAAAACAAGCAGGTAGAATTGTCATTGCCGTAGACACAGGTGCTGAGGGAGGTGTGGATGCCACCATCACTACTAATAATACCCAAGCTGGAGAAGTTAGTTGCAAATATATTGCTGACCGCCTCAAAGGTAAAGGCAATGTAGTAATAGTTAACGGCCCGCCAGTAGATTCGGTAATTCAGCGTGTTAGTGGCTGCGAGAATGTATTGTCTAAATATCCCAATATCAAAATTCTCTCTAAAAACCAGAATGCAGGCGGTAGTAGGGATGGAGGACTCAGAGTGATGACTGATTTGCTGACAACCTTTCCGAAGATTGATGCTGTTTTTGCTATCAACGATCCGAGTGGAGTTGGTGCAGAACTAGCAGCTAACCAAGCACAACGTAAAGAATTCTTTATTGTTGGGGTTGATGGTGCGCCAGAAGCGATCGCTGCGATCGCTTCTAAAAATAGTTTATATGCTGCAACGGCTACTCAAAATCCGCGAGGAATGGCGCAAAAAGCAGTTCAGGTTGGCAACGACATTTTAAATGGGAACAAACCTAGCAATCCTACAATTTTGATTCCAGTTAAGTTGATCACAAAAGATAATGTCAGCACAGAAAAAGGCTGGTAAATAATAAAAATTGTAAATTTACAATGCAAATTATTTCTAATCTGAGTTGAGTCTTTTGGTGCATTGACAGACTTTTTGCACATACCCATGATGTATATATATGCATTTGCGAAAAGTTCTAAATTTTGGAAGACGACGTTTAGAAGTTTCCAAAATAGCGATCGCTTTTTAAAACATGATTTTGTGATGATTTTAATTTCACATCAAGTGTGAGTTGATTGATTTCTAACTCACGATGCAATTTTTAAATTGTTTTTAGAGGTTCTGCTCATGACAACAAATATTGAAACCTCATTTCCTGATACACCAACCACCACCCCTGTATTAGAAATGCAAGGGATTACGAAACGATTTCATGGTGTATCTGCGCTCCAAAATGTCAATCTGACGATTTATCCGGGGGAAGTTCACGCCCTCATGGGTGAAAACGGAGCAGGCAAAAGCACATTGATGAAAATCTTGGCTGGGGCTTATATTGCCGACGAAGGAGAAATTCGCATCAATGGTCAACCCCTGAAAATTACCGATCCGGCGACAGCACGCAAGGCGGGTATTAATCTTATTTATCAAGAACTGAATGTTGCACCTAATTTAACCGTTACCGAAAATATGTTTATGGGTAGCGAGTTGCGGCGAGGTCAGCTTTTAGACCGCAAAGCTATGCAACTGGAAGCAGAAGAAGTGCTAGATAGCCTGGGAGCCAATTTTACCGCCCAAACTGTAGTTGGTACTTTGTCCATCGCCGAACAGCAGCAAGTGGAAATTGCCAGGGCGCTAAAGGATAAAAGCCGCGTTTTGGTGATGGATGAGCCAACAGCAGCATTGTCTGACCGCGAGAGCGACCATTTATTTGAGGTAATTCGCAAACTGCGGCGTGATGGTATTGCCATTATTTACATCAGCCATCGTATGGAAGAAATCTATGCCTTAGCTGACCGGATTAGCGTGTTGCGCGATGGTCAATATATTGGCAGTCTCACACGCAGTGAAATTACTCCCCAGCGATTGGTGCAGATGATGGTCGGTCGCTCCATGCAAGACTTTTACGAACATCAACGGCAAATGAATCCCGGCCCCGTCGTGCTGTCAGTCAGAAATATGAGCGACGCCCGCAAAAAGATTGAGCCGGCTAGTTTTGAACTTCATGCTGGAGAAATTCTGGGTTTAGCTGGGTTGGTTGGTGCCGGACGCACAGAACTATCCCGGCTGATTTTTGGTGCAGACCGTAAGGCTAGTGGTGAAGTATTCTTGAATGGCAAAAAACTGGAAATTAATACGCCCAGTGATGCCATTGCTGCCGGAATTGGCTACGTTCCAGAAGACCGCAAAGACCAAGGTTTATTTCTGGAGATGAGCGCCCGCAAGAATATTGCCATCAACACACTCAAAGAGGATGCAAAGGGTGGAGTTGTTGACTGGAGTTCAGTTAATCGGCTGTCAACAGATGCGGTAGAAAACTTTAATATCCGCCTAGCCAATTTGGAAATCAGAGCATTGGATCTTTCTGGTGGTAATCAACAGAAGCTAATGCTAGCGCGCTGGTTAGCCATTAAACCAAAAGTCCTGATGTTAGATGAGCCGACACGCGGCGTAGATATCGGTGCTAAAAGTGAAATTTACCGAATTATGAGCGAATTAGCAGCGCAAGGTGTTGCTATTTTAATGGTTTCCAGCGAACTATCGGAGATTGTCGGTATGAGCGATCGCGTCTTAGTGATGCGAGAAGGACAACTGGTAGGCGAACTGGACGGCAGTCTTGGCAAAGAAATCACCCAAGAAAAGATTATGCATTTTGCAACTGGAGCATCGGAGGTATCAGCATTATGAGTCAGACAGTCAGACCGCCTGCCAATAAATTAGCCAACAATCCCGCAGCTCGCAACCGGAAATCAATCAGCACTCTGTTGGAAGTTGCGGGTATTTTGCCAATTCTAGTAATTATCTGCATCTTATTTGCCTTCCTTTCTCCCAACTTCCTCACAGGCAGTAACATCGTTAATATCTTGCGTCAGTCATCAATCAATATTGTGCTGGCCACAGGAATGACCTTTGTGATTCTCACCGGAGGGATTGACCTTTCAGTTGGGTCAATATTGGCTGTTTCTGCCGTAGTTTCCTTACTGGTATCGCTGCTGCCAGCTTTAAGTTGGGCGGCCGTGCCTGCTGCGTTGCTAGCGGGATTGCTTTTAGGCTTAGTCAACGGCGCTCTCATCACCTTTTTGGATGTGCCACCTTTTATTGTCACATTAGGTTCACTTACAGCTTTGCGGGGTGTTGCCTTTTTAGTTGCCAAGGGAGCAACACTGATTAACCCAAACATCAATTTTGCTTGGGTGGGTAATAATTATGTCGGCCCCCTACCGTGGCTAGTAATCATTGCGCTACTGACCGTAATCGCTAGCTGGTTTGTGCTGCGACAAACTGTTTTGGGAGTGCAGATATATGCTGTTGGCGGTAACGAACGGGCAGCCAGATTAACAGGGATTAAAGTTAATCGCGTGTTGCTATTCGTCTATGGTATTAGCGGATTACTGGCAGGTTTAGCAGGAATCATGAGCGCCAGCCGTCTTTATAGTGCCAGTGGCGTATTAGGTCAGGGTTATGAATTAGATGCGATCGCAGCTGTTATTCTAGGTGGAACCAGCTTTACAGGCGGTATTGGCACCATTGGCGGCACTCTTCTCGGTGCATTGATTATTGCGATTCTCAACAACGGTTTAACTCTGTTGAACCTATCTTACTTCTGGCAACTAGTCGTCAAAGGCCTAGTAATTATTTTGGCAGTAACCATTGATAGACTCCGCAGACGTTCCAGACGGTAAAAAAGAGGCAGGGGAGCAGGGGAGATGAGGGAGATGAGGGGACAAGGGGATAAACAAAACTCCTAACTCCTAACTCTTAACTCATTACTCATTACTCATTACTCATTACTCATTACTCAGCACTCCTAACGCCCAATGCCCAATGCCCAATTCCCCATCTTCAATAATAAATATATAAACTATGACCTCCACTACTACTCGTCGTAAAGCCAGCACGTTTTATGTAATTTTGATTGCTGGTGCCGCTGCCCTCGGCGGGTTTTTATTCGGTTTTGATACTGCTGTAATCAATGGTGCGGTTTTATCTTTAGCAAAAGCTTTTAATACCAGTAGTTGGGTGACAGGGCTGGCAGTGTCCCTAGCGTTGCTGGGGTCTGCGGTAGGAGCCTTCTTTGCCGGACAGATTGCAGACCGTTATGGTCGAGTCAACGCAATGGTGGTCGCTTCGGCATTGTTTACTATCAGTGCCATTGGCTCTGGAATAGCCTTCACAATCTGGGATTTTATCTTTTGGCGATTATTGGGTGGGATTGGCATCGGCGTTGCTAGCGTCATTGCGCCAGCTTACATTGCCGAATGTTCTCCCACCCATTTGCGAGGAAGGTTAGGATCTCTGCAACAATTAGCGATCGTAGTGGGAATTTTCGTTGCCTTATTGAGCGACTACTTTATCGCTGTGTCAGCAGGTTCAGCAGACTCGCCGTTTTTGTTTGGGGTTCCAGCTTGGCGCTGGATGTTTTGGACAGCAGTCCCGCCAGCTGTATTCTACGGGATGGTAGCTTTAACAATTCCTGAATCTCCCCGTTATTTGGTTGCCAAAGGACGAGAACCAGAAGCTGCTAACGTTCTGACCAAGATTTTAGGGGGTGACGTACTGCCAAAAATCGAAGAAATTCGGCAGACAGTGCTTCGCGAACGCCAACCCAGGTTTTCTGACCTCTTAAGCAGAAGTGGCGGACTGCTGCCAATTGTTTGGATAGGAATCGGCTTATCTGTATTACAGCAATTTGTTGGGATTAATGTAATTTTCTACTACAGCAGCGTTTTGTGGCGGGCTGTCGGCTTTTCCGAAAAAGATTCCTTATCAATCACGGTGATTACAGGAGCCGTCAACATTATTACAACACTGATTGCGATCGCCTTCGTAGATAAATTTGGTCGCAAGCCATTACTTATACTAGGGTCGATTGGCATGACCTTGACCTTGGGGACGATGGCTTATCTTTTTGGCCATGCTCCCCTCGATGCTGCTGGAAACCCCAATCTCACCGGTAGCGCCGGCACTATAGCTCTCATTGCAGCCAACCTCTATGTGTTCTGCTTCGGTTTCTCCTGGGGACCAGTGGTTTGGGTGCTGTTGGGAGAAATGTTTAATAACAAAATTCGAGCCGCCGCACTTTCGATTGCTGCTGCTATGCAATGGGTTGCTAATTTCCTCGTTTCCACAACATTTCCTCCAATACTGCAATATTTCGGTCTAGGTTCTGCCTATGGACTCTATACAATTGCAGCAGCTACCTCATTCTTTTTCATTCTCTTTTTTATTAAAGAAACCAAAGGGATTGAGTTAGAAGATATGTAATTTGTAGTCTCATCAAGTCTGATTTTGCTACGAGTATTAAGGTAAGAATTCACAAGTCAAAATTCCGAATCCAGAATAGTTAAAGAATGAGGAGAAAATGGGATACATAAATGTACTATAGCGTTTCCCGACCTGCTGAAGTACTGAGTAAATCACGAATAAAATGAGGTAAGCCTCTGCGTACCTTTGCGTTTGACTCTGCGCTCCTCTGCGTTTAAAAACATTATTTCTGGTACCTCACGTAACCAGGAATTGCCATAATCATGCTGCATTTCTTTTAAATTAACGTGAGTTCGACAGACCTCTCCCGGACAGCCTCCCACTCCTTTTAGGCAACGCATAGCGTCTGGGTAAGGAGAGGGAAGAGTAACGAGAAAAGAAAAGTTTTTGCTCTCCTCTCCTACTAGGAGAGCGGCTGGGGGAGAGGTCAAAATAGCACTCGTCGAACTCACGTTAAATTACGACTTTTGAGTTCTGGATGCTGAATTTTTACGTTTGTAGTAAGCACTTTAGTGCTTAGATGAGAGTTAGAACCACTCGCTACGAACTTATCAAAATTAATTTGGTGAACTAGATACAAACTCTCGCTTCAGTCAATCACTAAAAAAATAAGCTGATTCGAGGGTAATTTGTTTCGTTACCAGCCCATAATTCAACCATTTTCAATTAATAAATCAATGCTAAAAACTATTTTTCCTAGCTTTTTTATTTTATTTTTGGCAATTCCAGCAGTTTGGGCAGCACCTCCAGAAGACGATCCGAATGCAGTAGATGCTAATCGGACTTTGCAGGGACAAGTCACTTCTGTTTCTCAGTTTTCTGATGTACAACCAACTGATTGGGCGTTTGGTGCATTGCAATCGTTGGTGGAACGCTACGGTTGTATTGCAGGTTATCCCAATTCCACCTATCGCGGCAACCGTGCCTTAACCCGTTATGAGTTTGCGGCAGGTTTAAATGCTTGTTTGGATCGGATTAATGAGTTAATTGCTACAGCTACTAGCGATTTAGTTAATAAGCAAGATTTAGCAGTAATGCAAAAGTTGCAGCAAGACTTTGCCGCAGAACTGACAACTCTGCGCGGACGAGTAGATACTTTAGAGGCACATACAGCAACATTAGAGGCGCAGCAGTTTTCTACTACCACTAGGTTGAATGCTCAAATTATTACCGCCATTAGTGATACCTTTGGCGATCGCGTCGGTGGCGAAGATGATGAATCCCACATCTACTTTGCAAATCGGGGTCGTCTCAACTTTGAGAGTAGTTTCACTGGCAAAGATTTATTGCGAGTCCGGCTAGAATTTGGTAACTTTGCGAATTCCAATGGTGTCAGCCAAATTGCCGCAGCCACAGGCACAGGGATGACACGCCTGAACTTCGATTATGACAGCAACGAGACACTTTATGTCCCCCACATCCGTTATTACTTCCCAGTTAGTGATTCCCTTAACTTCGTTGTTGGGCCTACAGGCATTGGTTACACCGACATTTCCACCACCGTCACTCCCCCCACAATTGCTGACGACGGCAATGGAGTTCCCTCATTATTTGGATCGTACAGTCCCTTATTCCGGCGAGGTGGCGGTGGTGCAGCCGCTAACTGGAACATCACCAAAGACTTGGTTCTCACCTTGGGTTATTTAGCAAACAATCCCAATGTGCCATCGGCTAGTAACGGCTTGTTTGATGGCGGCTACAACGCCTTAGCGCACTTAGCCTATTATGGTAAGCAAGGAGCGATCGGTGTTGCCTACTCTCATGGCTATAGCCCTGGTGGAGTACCCGATATCTCCGCCGGGACGGGTAGCGTCTTGTCAAACGCTCCCTTTGGCAACAACATTGCTACTTCCAACGATATTGTCGGCACACAGGGATACTATCGCTTCTCCCCGAATTTCCAAGTCCACGCTTGGGGTGGATATATTTGGGCAAATGCCGAGAGTTCTGGTTTGAGTGATGTTTCCAATGGTAGAGGTGGAACAGATTCTCTATTTGTGAACAATGGTGCCAATGCCAATGTCTGGTTTGGGGCGATTGGTGTTTCGTTTCCCGATGTGGGTGGTAGAGGCAATCTCCCAGGAATTCTCTTTGGTATACCACCCCATGTCTCTAACAGTGATGTCCGTCAAGACCGAGACAACGCTTACCATATCGAAGCATTTTATCGCTACCGCTTGAATGACAACATCTCAGTTACTCCTGGTTTTTGGGTGATTCTCAACCCAGAAAACGATAGCAGAAATGATACGCAGTATGTGGGTGTGCTTCGCACAACCTTCGATTTTTAACCGAATAGACCTCTTGCAAAAATCCTTGAATCACCCCTCCCCAACCCTCCCCGTATGTGTTGGCTACGGTGTACACACATCTCTAAAAATCCTACCCACCCAATATTTCTGTTCAAGTGAAAGTCTCACACTGAGCAAATATCCCGCCCGGAACTTTAGTTCCGGGCTGATAAGCGAAAGTCCTCTAAAAGAGGACTAAAGAAGAAATTTAGTTTAGTCTTCTTTTAGAAGACTTTGGTTATGAGACTGGGAATTTATTCCGAGGCAGGATAGATACACTGCACCACCCGGATTTCTCACCACACCTCTTAAAGCCTGTGCAAGTGCCGGGGAGAAGTAACTCGTCAAGAAGTAACTCGTCAAGAAGTAAGAAGTTTTTACTCATTACTCATTACTCATTACTCATTACTTCTTTTCTGCTCCATCAAACGTCTTGAGAAGAGTGAGAAATGCGGGACCAACATTTGTGTGTACACCGTAACTTGTGAAGGGGAGGGCGCAAGATTTCAAGTTTCCCCCCAATATATCGCAGGGATGTTTCACAATCCAAAATCTAAAATCTAAAATCCAAAATTGTATAAGGGGGGGTAATTTGACTTGTGTATACACCGTAGCTTTTTAACGGGGTCGCCGTGGGCGGGGGGATCTTAACCGAACCGTATTTGTGTAGCGACTACTCCCAAGTCTGTAGCGACTACTCCCAAGTCTGTAGCGACTACTCCCAAGTCTGTAGCGACTACTCTCAAGTCTGTAGCGACTACTCTCAAGTCTGTAGCAATTACTCTCAAATCTGTAGCGACTACACCCAAGTCTGTAGCGACTACTCCCAAGTCTGTAGCGACTACTCCCAAGTCTGTAGCGACTACTCTCAAGTCTGTAGCGACTACTCCCAAGTCTGTAGCGACTACTCCCAAGTCTGTAGCGACTACTCTCGTGTTTTCTAGCCCTTGTCCTCGTACATGAGTAATTATATACCGAGATATTACTGGTATAAGCTAAAAATTTTATTATGAGAAATTGCGATTTATGCTGAACCGAAATCGGGTTTAATTGAGGCAAGCTAGTTTTAGAAATATCTTAAAAGAGAAAAATTATGTCTCGTCAAAAACGTACATCCCGCGTTTTAGAAAAAGCTGAATTAAGAGCATCTGGGATGAAATCGATTATTCCCAGCATTAAATTTGAAGAAGATTATACTTTAGAAAAACTGATTGATTCAATCGAACAGTTACGTAATAAAATTGATGTTCATAATAGCGCTCTGGCTATAGTTGACTCTACTTTAACAGAAGTTGAAGAGATGGAAAAAAACTTGAAGCAGCTTTCTGAGAAAATGTTAATGGTGGTTGCTATTAAGTACGGCAAAGACAGCGCTGAATATGAAATGGCGGGTGGTGTTCGTAATAGCGATCGCCTCCGCAAAATGAGAGCTAGCCGCTTAAAAAATCTTGCAGAACAAGCATCAGATAAGAATGGAAAAACCGCATAAAAAATGAGGTAATATCATTTTGGATTTTGGATTTGAGATTTTGGATTGAACAATCTAAAATCTCAAAGGTGTTTCTACCTCTGGCTGAAGCAAGCTTTCGATCGCAATTGGGATATCCAAAATTTTCCATTTTATAGCAGGGGACAGGGAACAGGTGACAGAGGACAGGGTTGAAAGTCTCTTGGTGTCTAGGTTCTATATTCAGTTTATGTCCTAACCTACCTGGCGACCGCTATATCGCCAGACATTAGAAATTGCTATGGAAGATATAGAGATGAAAATTTCATACAGAGGTGCAGCGCAGTGTTAGCCTGCTGACCGCAACAAACGAGTAAAACCTTCTTGCTCAAAGTGTTTATCAGTTGTTAATGCCTCCATAATTCCTTGCCTACGCATCAACACAAAGCTTATAGCATCACATAATGAATAAGTTTTATCCTGTCTTGCTAACAATAAATCTATTGCTTCTTGATGTAGCGGCTGATCAACCCATACAATTTGAACGTTTGAATTGTTGATCAGTTCAAGGCTGTATGACAGTACAATTGAACGGGAAAAGCCTCGAACCAATGCTAGAGCCACTAATTCTGCTAAAACATAGTTGTGCGTAAGCCGAGTTCTGCTTGTAGTAGCAATCAGTTCAACTGCCTTTTCATGTTGTGGCTCATCTTTATGGAGAAAGCAGAGCAATCCTGACGTATCAAGCAGCATAATCTACATTCCAATGCTTAAAAATCATTGGTGTAAGCTTTTGCCAAGTCAGCATCAATGCTTTCGTTATCTATACCTGTGGCATAACCCAAGCTAATTGCACCTGCATAACTAAGTAACCGTTGACGTGCTTCTTCTGGCTGAACTTCTGGTTGTAGCTTTGTACCAGTTAGAAGATCGTGCTGCCCATCAAGAGATGTCACAATCAATTCTGCTACCGAAACCCCGATGGCATCAGCTTGCTGCTGCAAAGCTGCATAGACATCATCACTTAATTCCAGTGTTAGCAGTTGGCTCATAAGAATAAACGATTTCAATTAAAGCTAGGGCAATTATAGCTTTTTTCCACAAATATTCTGAAGCGGTTCGGCTCATTCATATTTCATATATGAATTCGAGCGTAAGCCTAGCCTGTCATAGACATCGCAGGAGCGCTATATCTAGTAGCACCAGTTTCAGTCGGGGTTTAAATCCCCGTCTGAAATGTCTTTAATTTTGAATTTTGAATTTTGAATTTTGAATTGTTAATCTTCCTGTTTTCCCAAATACACCTCAATCACACGAGAGTCATTTTGCACTTCTTCAAAATTACCTTCGCACAGCACCGAACCTTCGTGTAACACTGTTACTTTCTTAGCAATTTGACGCACAAATTCCATATCATGTTCAATTACTAAAATTGAATGACTCTGCGCTAGTGCTAAAAGTAGTTCGCCAATGTTGTAGGTTTCTTCATCTGTTAAACCAGCAACGGGTTCATCTACAAGTAATAAATCTGGAGACTGTGCTACTAACATTCCAATTTCTAAACGTTGCTTTTCTCCGTGAGAAAGTAAAGCTGCTTTGATATCGGCTTTCGGCGTTAAACCGATGGTTTCTAATAATCCTTTAATATTATTCTTTTCCACAGCATGAGAACGTTCAAATAAAGTAGAAAAGACATTTTTCTTCTTATGACTGGTAATGTCTAAATTTTCGCGGGCCGTTAAGTTAAGGTAAATTCGAGGTGTTTGAAACTTGCGTCCAATTCCCAATCGGGCAATTTTATATTCAGGTAAAGAACGCAGGTTTCTTCCTTTGAATAAAACTCGCCCCACGGTTGGCTGAACTTTCCCCGTAATTACATCCAGAAAGGTTGTCTTTCCCGCACCATTGGGGCCAATTACGACTCGTAATTCTCCCACATCCATACTAAAGTTAAGCTGGTTTAAAGCCTTAAAACCGTCAAAGCTAACAGTTACATTTTCAGTTTCCAATATTTTCGCGTTCATGTTGCACTTCGGGGTCTTCTTCTAAGGTGGGATATGTAGCAATTTCTTGACGACGGTGGAAAAAAGAAATATTCTGACTGCGCAACCATCCCACAATGCCGTCGGGAAGGACTGTAACGACTATCAAAAATAGTGCGCCTTGGAAAAATAGCCAGATTTCAGCAAATTGTTCGCTTAAAAAAGTGCGGGCATAATTTACTAACAAAGTTCCCACAATCGCCCCAATTAAAGTAGCGCGTCCCCCTACAGCTACCCAAATTACCATTTCAATGGAAAAGGCAATATCCATTGCTCTGGGTGATACAGAACCACTCTGAATCGTGTAAAATGCTCCTGCTATACCTGCGATCGCACCGGAAACTGCAAACACCAACACCTTAAAATCTGTAGGGTCATAGCCAGAAAATCGTACCCGACTTTCATCATCACGAATCGCTATCAACAACCTGCCAAAGCGTCCAGTTGTCAACCAGCGACAAATTCCGTAGGTGGCTGCGAGAAACACTACCGTCAGTGTGTAGAAAACAAACTGCGTCTTGGCATCGCTCACCGTTGCGCCAAACAAAGTTGTAAAATCTATCAGTCCGTTCGTGCCGTTGAAAAATTGTTGTTGACCGTTAAAGAAGTTGAAAAATACAATCGTTCCGGCTTGAGTCAAGATAGAAAAATAAACTCCCTTGAGGCGATTTCGGAAAACCAAATATCCTAACAATCCCGCCAATAACCCCGGAATTAGTACCACAGCAGCTATTGTCAAAGGAAACGAATAAAAAGGTTGCCAAAAACTGGGAAGTTCTGTAACCCCATAAAGACTCATGAAATCAGGCAATTCTCCAGTGGGGACTTGCAGCTTCAGGTACATTGCGATCGCATATCCACCCAAGCCAAAGAAAATACCATGTCCCAAACTTAGTAAACCAGTATAACCCCAAATCAAATCGATACCCAAAGCTGCGATCACCAGCGATAAAAATCGTCCCAACAAATTCAGGCGAAACTCCGTAAGCAGCAGTGGCATGATAATTATAAGGAGGAGTGCGATCGCGACTACCACCCCCACTTCAATTAAAATTAACCTTCCCCCCTTCTTTTTCATTCTCTACCTCCTCTGCGTCTTGGCGGTTTAAACATCAACAGTACGTCCCTTCTGCGGAAAAATTCCCCCAGGCTTCCACTGCAAAAACACAATAATCAGCGCAAATACCATCACCTTGGCCATACTTGTGGTGGCAAAAAAAGTAAAGAAATCTACCAAAGGTTTAACAGGAGTCAACAACAAAGCCAAAGTTCCAGAACCAATTAGAAAATTAGCCGTACCAATACCCAACGCCGCCACAATCGTCCCGGCTAAATTACCCACACCTCCAACGACAACCACCATAAAAGTATCAATAATATAGTTTTGTCCCGTATTTGGCCCCACAGAACCGAGTAAACTAATTGCACATCCCGCCACACCAGCTAAACCAGAACCCAGTGCAAAAGTAATCGCGTCCACCTTTTGAGTTGGGATACCCAAACAAGCACTCATACTCCGGTTTTGTGTCACCGCCCGAATTCTTAAACCCCAGCTAGAACGTTGTAAAAATAAGTAAATTCCTGCCACACAGATTATTGTTAAAACAATAATAAATAATCTGGCAAAGGGTAATTGCACACCACCTAAAGATATCCCTGCTTGTAACCAAGTCGGTGCTGTTACATCCACATTTTGAGCGCCAAACCAAGGTTGAGTTACTGCTAACTGATAAGTTTGACTTAATAAATTGCCCGTTGTGATTGTCACCCCCAGCGATAATAAAAATATCACCGCTACAATCCAGTTACGAACCCTTCCCAAATCAGTGCGAGAATTTAAAATCCATAAACCTCCAAAAAACAACAAAGAAAATAAACCTAGACCAATTATCAATACCCAATTCACACTGCGAACAAACTGCTGAAAAATTAAACTTACTCCCCAAGTTGCCAGTAAAGTTTCTAATGGGCGTCCATAGAGATAACGAATCACACCTCTTTCTAAAATCAATCCCACAGCAGCCGTGAATATAAATGCAATAATCAAAGCCAAAAATATATAGACTTCAAACCACACCCCACCCAATTGTTTGCAGACATTTTGCACAACAAATGTTGTATAAGCGCCGAACATCATCAATTCACCATGCGCCATATTGATGACGCCCATCAAGCCAAATATAATCGCCAGCCCCAACGCCGCGATTAATAATACCGCGCCAATACTAATACCATTAAATACAGCTTCTAAAAATCCTGCTAACACTTATTTCTCCACAAAAACTATCAGCGAGTAGTTAGTATCTCGTGTCCCTCGTTCCCAGCAAAAAAATTGTAGGTTGGGTGGAGGCTTTGCGTAACCCAACATCCTGATATATGTTGGGTTGCGCTCCGCTCCACCCAACCTACGTCTACTAATGACAAATGAATTAAACTTTCTTGTACTTACCACCCTTAGCAGGGTCACTCCAATCACAAGCAAATCCCTTAGTTTCTTTCACAAATTGATTCCAAGGAACTGGCTCAACTGCTGTTGGAGTAGCATAGACAATATCAAATAAACCATCTTGTCTAACTTGACCAATCCGCACAATTTTAGATATGTGATGATTGGCATCCAGTGTCACTTTACCTTCAGGTGCATCTAGAGTTTGACCATAAGCCGCAGCGCTTACCTTAGCTATGTCTGTAGTACCAGCTTTTTGGACTGCTTGTTTCCACAAATAAACTGCAATGTATGCAGCTTCCATTGGGTCATTTGTCACCCGATTTTCACCGTACTCTTTTTTGAAAGCTGCTACAAACTTCTTATTAGCAGGTGTGTCTACTGTTTGAAAATAGTTCCAAGCTGCATAATGACCTTTGAGATACTCTACACCAATTGCTTTCACTTCTTCTTCAGCAATACTCACAGACATAGAGGGATATTTATCTGGTGTCAATCCAGCCCCTTTTAATTGTTTGAAGAAAGCAACGTTGCTATCACCATTTAAGGTGTTGTAAATCACGCCACCATTGGGCAAATTTTGCTTGATTTTAGTGATAATTGGTGTAACTTCTGTATTGCCTAGAGGTAAATAATCTTCACCAACTGTTTTTCCGCCTAAAGCTTCTAATTGAGCTTTAATGATGGTATTAGCTGTTCGGGGAAAAACGTAGTCAGAGCCAACTAAGAAGAATTCTTTGCCCTTATTTTTTAACAGCCAATCAACAGATGGTTCAATTTGTTGATTGGGTGCAGCGCCAGTGTAGAAAATATTTTTAGAACACTCTTGACCTTCGTATTGCACGGGATACCAGAGCATGTGATTTTTGCTCTCGAATACTGGCTTAACATTCTTGCGGCTAGCAGAAGTCCAACAACCAAAAACTACAGCGACTTTATCTTGATCGATTAGCTTAGTTGCCTTTTCTCTAAAAGTATCCCAGTTAGAAGCGCCATCTTCGGTAATTGCTTCAATTTGTTTACCTAAGACACCACCAGCTGCGTTAATTTCTTGGATTGCTAACTTTTCAGCATCAACAACGCTTTTTTCACTAATAGACATCGTACCACTCAAAGAGTGCAAAATACCTACTTTGATTGTGTCACCAGCAGTAGCCGCCGCTGGTGAAGCCGTAGGAGGTGCGGCTCGACTCTCTGTCGCAGTTGGAGAATTATTCGCGCAAGCTTTCAAAAAAAAGCTGCTGCCAAAAGTTAAAGAACCGTAGATTATAAACTTGCGCCGATTAAATTGCCTTCTCATCTTTTTATGAATTTTCCTGTAGATGAATCAGCTAACTTAATAGAAAGCTGACAATATCAAACTTTAAAGTGTGATAATAGTGCGATAGTTTACTAGTAAAAAGTGACGCCTTATACAAAAAAGTTTGTTTTTGTAATAAAAAACAAACTTTTTAAGATTAAGCTTTATTAACTTTATAAAGATTCTCATATCTATGTAACACGTTATGGAAGAATAAAACCTTTCTCTTCCACAAACGTCTTTGATTCTAAACAGTTAAAAACTGCCAAGTATCTAAGCATAATTAAATTTCAAGTTTGTAGTAAGGACTTCAGTCCCGATAATCCTTGCTCTGAGCGATAAATCGCTCACTACAAACTATGAGTTGATTGTATATAGGACTTACGCATTGACAGGAAATGGACTATGTGCATCCCCTTAAAGGGAAGTGAAGCGGGATGAATTAACATAGGTCAAAGCCTCATGCTGGGGAGCCTACTCCCAGTATACTTTGCCTAAAAGAAGACATTCTCGGCAAAGTTAAGCATCTAAAAATCCTGGAGTGAAACACTTGTCAAGTTATGTTTGAATGTCTAGATTGCAATAGGTGACAGTTTCCCTAGCATGACGCCAATGTATAAGCTAGAACCAACTAACTTAACACTAATCTCATTCTTTAGTTAGAGGTTAGGTTTAGTTGAAAGCTTTAAGGTTCAGGTGTTGATTTGTAGTTGTTAATTTTTTTAGTAGTCTAGAAGGCTGATACGAAGGGTAAATTTTTTCAAGAGACTTCTACATGCCTCTCGCTAATAAGCTTTTATTCTACACTATTCTCCGCTCCTGGTATTAGGGTTTGGACAAATTTGTTTGTCCAAACTGCGATAAACAAAGCACCATACAGCAAGCACGGGAGATAATAGACATGAGCCAACCAATTAAAGTTGAAAAGACGGTAACGATTAGCAAACCAGCAGAGGAACTTTACCGCTTTTGGCATAACTTTGGGAACTTGCCGCGTTTCATGAAGCATCTCAAAGACGTAAAAGTACACAATAATAAGCGATCGCACTGGACGACCAGTGGGGTGTTAGGTGTGAGTGTTGAATGGGATGCAGACATCATTGAAGATCGGGAAAACGAATTGATTGCTTGGGCTTCGGTTGAAGGTGCAGATTTTGATAACTCTGGTTCTGTCCGCTTCCAGCCAGCACCGACCAATCGCGGTACAGAGGTAAAGGTCGTCACGAAATATAATAACCCGCCTGGTGGTGCGATTGCATCTGTGTTTGCCAAACTCTTCGGCGAAGAACCAGAACAGCAGATTGGAGATGATTTACGCCGCTTCAAAATGCTGATGGAAGCAGGGGAGATTGCAACAACAGAAGGTCAACCAAAGGGAGGTTAAAGATTATGAAAGCAGTTTGCTGGCACGGCACTAACGATGTACGGGTGGAAACAGTGCCAGATCCAAAAATCCTCAACCCGCGCGATGCCATCCTCAAAGTTACATCAACAACCATTTGTGGTTCTGACTTGCACCTCTACGATGGCTACATTCCGACGATGCAACCGGGTGACATTTTGGGTCATGAGTTCATGGGGGAAATCGTCGAAACTGGCAGTGAAGTCAAGAAACTGAAAAAGGGCGATCGCGTAGCTGTTTCTTCGATGATCGGCTGCGGTCAGTGTTTCTTCTGCCAAAAGCAGATGTGGTCGCTGTGCGATAACTCCAACCCCAACGCTTGGATGCAGGAGAAGTTGTTTGGCTTTGGTACGTCGGGTATCTATGGCTACTCACACTTGTTTGGTGGTTATGCTGGTGGCGACGCGGAATACGTGCGCGTGCCATTCGCTGATTTCGGCGCTCTCAAACTTCCCCAAGACATTCCCGATGAAAAACTGCTGCCGATCAGCGATGCCTTTCCCACCGGCTACATGGGAGCAGATTTATGTAATATTCAGCGTGGAGATATCGTCGCAGTCTGGGGTTGTGGTCCGGTCGGACAATTCGCCATGCGTAGCGCCTATATGTTGGGTGCAGAGCGCGTGATTGGTATCGATCGAGTTCCCCACCGTCTGCAACTGGCTAAGGACTTTGCTAAAGCGGAAACGATCAACTATGAGGAAGTCGATGCTGGCGAAGCCCTAAAAGAAATGACAGGTGGTCGCGGTCCCGATGCTTGTATTGATGCAGTGGGAATGGAAGCACACGGTATGGGGCTGGAAGGATTCTACGATGAAGCGAAGCAAAAAGTCGGACTAGAAACCGATCGCCCTACCGTGCTGCGGCAAGTAATGCTTGCTTGTCGTAAAGGCGGCACCCTGTCAATCATGGGCGTTTACGCTGGCTTTGTAGACAAGATGCCGATGGGTGCTTTCATGAACAAAGGCTTGACGCTTAAAACCGGACAAATGCACGGGCAGAAGTATATGCCGAGGTTGCTGGAGAGCATTGTGGCGGGCGAAGTCGATCCATCTGCTGTATTCACACATCGCTTGCCCCTAGCAGAAGCCAAACAAGGCTTCGAGCTTTTCAAACACAAAAAAGACGGGTGCGTAAAAGTTCTCTTGCTGCCCTGAAATGGCTCATAGAAGACTGGCTAATAGTTAATAGTCGTTCAATTAACAAAAAAGGAAAAACAATGAAAGCACTTTGTTGGCACGGGGCTAACGATGTACGAGTTGATACAGTACCCGATCCAAAAATCATCAATCCGCGTGATGCGATTGTTAAAATCACGTCAACGGCGATTTGCGGTTCTGATTTACATCTTTATGACGGTTACATCCCCACGATGGAAAAAGGCGACATCCTTGGTCATGAATTTATGGGGGAGGTCGTCGAGCTAGGCAGTGCCGTCAAGAATGTGAAGATAGGCGATCGCGTTGTCGTCCCCTTTACCATTTCCTGCGGCTCCTGTTTCTTTTGTCAAAAAGATTTGTGGTCGCTGTGCGATAACTCCAACCCCAACGGCTGGATACCGGAAAAACTGATGGGTTATTCTCCATCTGGTCTTTTCGGCTACTCCCATATGATGGGCGGTTATGCTGGAGGTCAAGCTGAATATGCCCGCGTTCCCTTTGCCGATGTCGGTTTATTCAAGATTCCTGATGGACTAACAGACGAACAAGTCCTGTTTCTGACGGATATCTTCCCCACTGGCTATATGGCAGCGGAAAACTGTGATATCCAGCCAGGAGATACTGTAGCAATCTGGGGCTGCGGTCCAGTCGGACAGTTTGCCATTAGAAGTGCATATATGCTAGGTGCCGAGCGCGTCATTGCGATCGATCGAGTTCCCGAACGCCTACAGATGGCGAAAGACGGCAAGGCAGAAGTCCTTAACTATGAGGAAGTCGAGGTGGGTGAAGCATTGAAAGAAATGACGGGTGGTCGCGGCCCCGATGCTTGCATGGATGCTGTGGGAATGGAAGCCCACGGTACGGGCCCTGATGCGTTTTACGACCAGGTAAAGCAAGCCGTGCGTATGGAAACCGACCGACCCACTGCCCTAAGGCAAGTGATTGTTGCCTGTCGCAAAGGTGGCACTGTTTCAATTCCTGGTGTTTACGGCGGCTTTGTAGACAAGATACCGATGGGTGCTGCCATGAACAAAGCTTTGACGTTTAAAACGGGACAAACGCACGTTCATAAGTACTTGCGCCCGTTACTCGATCGCGTCCAAAATGGCGATATCGACCCATCTTTTGTAATCACCCATCGTCTGCCGCTAGAACAAGCACCGCACGGCTACGAAATTTTTAAACACAAGAAGGACAACTGTATCAAGATCGTGCTCAAGCCAGGTCAGGCTGCCTAAAACCCCACAAGAACACGAAAAAACCAAGTCTAGCCAACACTTTAGGAGGTAGAGATGACAGAAGAGCTCACAAATAAGAAAGTTGCCATTCTGGTTACAGATGGCTTTGAGCAAGTTGAAATGACTCAACCAAAGCTTGCCCTTGAGTCAGCAGGTGCTCAAACCCACATTATTTCACCGAAGAGCGATCGCGTTCAGGGCTGGAACCATTTTGACAAAGGGGATTTTTTCCCGGTAGATGTCCCCCTCGATCGAGTAAATCCAGCCGACTATGATGCCCTCCTGCTTCCCGGTGGTGTTGCCAATCCAGATCAACTTCGGACTCAAGCTAAGGCGATCGAGTTTATAAAGTCCTTCTTCGATACCGACAAGCCGGTAGCGGTGATCTGCCACGGGCCTTGGACTCTGATCGAGGCAGATGTGGTGCGCGGACGGCGGATCGCCTCGTGGCCGTCGCTCAAGACCGATCTCCAGAACGCAGGTGCCCAGTGGGTAGATCGGGAAGTTGTAGTTGATAACAACCTCGTGTCGAGCCGCAAGCCAGACGACATCCCAGCCTTCAATCGGGAAATGATCGAGCTGTTCAGCCATGCAGGGCAGGTACGGCAGATTGTGTGAGGACTCGGAGCGTTAATCAGGAGAACAGGTATGGAACAAGCAGGGGGAGTACAGAATGTCTTTTCTCCCTCTGCCTCAAGAGCTTCCCCAGCCCAAGGTGCTTGCCACCATGCAAAGTTCACTTGGCGAACTACTAGGTCTAGTTGTATACATCCTGAGGAGATCATGATGCGAATCGCTCAAGTTGCTCCATTGTGGGAACAAGTACCGCCTCCTGCTTATGGAGGAATTGAGTTGGTGATTAGTCTCTTGGCTGAAGAACTCATTCGTCGTGGTCATGAAGTGACTCTGTTTGCATCGGGTGATTCGAGTAGTTTTGCCAAGATAGAATCTGTTCACTCACAGGCATTGAGCTTAGACCCTACCGTTAAGGAACCAAGCGTTTACGAAACATTGCAGCTAATGCGAGTGTACGAACAGGCGCACAAGTTTGATGTCATTCACTCTCACGTTGGCTACCCTGCACTACCCTACGCCAGATTGGTGGAGACACCGACCATTCATACGCTGCATGGCATCTTGACACCAGATAATGAAAAGGTGTTCAAGTATGCTCGCTCTCAGCCGTTTGTCAGCATTTCCAACGCGCAGCGAGAACCAAGAGTGGGACTCAATTACGTTGCCACTGTCTACAACGGCATCGATCCAATGACTTACAAGTTTTACCCGCAGGCAGAGTCGTCTCCCTATCTTGCATTTCTGGGTCGAATGTCACCTGAAAAGGGGGTGCATTTAGCGATCGAAATTGCTAAACGTTCCGGCTGGCACTTAAAGATAGCAGGTAAAGTCGATGTAGTTGATGTGGATTATTTCGAGCAACAGATCAGACCTCACATTGATGGAACGCAGATTGAATACCTGGGAGAAGCTAACCATGCCCAAAAGAGCCTCCTGATGGGAGGAGCAGTTGCGACTCTATTCCCGATTACCTGGCGTGAACCCTTTGGACTGGTGATGATTGAGTCGATGGTAACAGGTACACCTGTGATTGCTATGAATTTGGGTTCCACCTCTGAAGTGATTGTTCACGGTAAGACAGGATTTTTGTGTCGCTCAGTCAAAGACTGTCTCTCTGCCATTGATAGAGTGCCTGAGCTAAACCGCTACATCTGCCAAGAGCATGTGCTGAGAAACTTCACGATTAAGCAGATGACAGATGGCTACGAAGCTGTCTACAGCAAGTTTGCTAGTCGTACAACCGAAGACCTTAGTATGATGTACCCCGAAACCTGGACATAGCAATAAGATAGAGTCGTTGCTTACACAACGAGTAGAACTATGGAGACAACTTAGTGCAATTCGAGCTTTTACACAACTAGAATTAATGCGCTCCGAAGAGTTAATTGAAAATTGGTATGAAATCCAAAGGAATTTATCTCTTCAAGTAGCTCGTGACTTTATTCTAGAACACCTAACACAGAAATTGGGCTTGACCGCATAGTATCAACTTTCTGTCAATGCGTAAGCCCTAGTATATTTAATTATGTTTATCTACTTATCTGTTTTCAAAATTCTGGTCTGTGCTGAACAGGTAGCTGGTTAACACAACCATAGTTTTTATCAACTACTGCTATGACTCAGATATTCCTGGTTCAATCCGTGCGCCAAGCTGAAGAACCCGTCCAAGGTCGTCAGCGTTTCGCCAGGTTTCAATTATCTTACCATCAACAATATAATGAATGAACGTAGCGGTGAATGTCTGTTGACGGCCGCGACTTGGTATGCCAAGAAAACTCTCTTGGATGCAGGTATTAGTCGCACGCACAACAACTTTGTCACCTTCAGCGATTACGTCTTCAATTGTCCATTGCTGCTCGATAGGCCCAAATGAACCAAAGAGTTTACGTACCCCTTCAGGGCCGAGGGGAAGTCCTGGTAAACCACCGTGCATTTTCCAATTCGGGGCGGTTATCTCGCAAATTTCTTCGATTTTATGCTCGCTAATAAGTTCCATCCACCGTTGAGCAATGATTTTGTTGTCCTCAATGGAAGACATTGCTGCTATTCCTCTACTGAAAATTAGGCGAACTCTAGTTATTTATTTAGCCAGACAAGCTGCACTATTGTCAATTAACCAAGTATGAGATTGAATTAAAATCAGTGCAGCGCTTAATGTGCCAGCATCAGTAATATTTGTGTTTTTCACTGCGGGTCTTTAGGCAATTTTCGTTAATAAATCTACCGCTGCCGTTGGTTTCGACTTCGCTCAACCAACTAAAGAATCGAGAGTTGAGCGAAGTCGAAACTCGTCAACCTGGGTAGATTCTTTGTCACAAATCATCTTAGATTAGCATTTGTGTAATAATTTCATCTTCTTGGCCAGTTGCAAAATTAGCAAAGCGTTTTGCCAAAGGTGGTATAAGTACTAGGGGATTACTAAATCCAGAGAAAACATGAACGCCTTGCAATCCTGGAATAGCACCAATTAAGGGAAGTTGATTGCTACTAAATGCCACTAAGCAGTGATACCAAGTTCCTGGTAAATGCTCTAATGCTGGTAAAATTTGACCAACACCTTTTCGCAACCATTTTTCGCTTACGTCTGAGTTTACCTTGGCATGAGGATCTGCGATCGCCCGGCTAATTTGACCGATGCGGATACTACCATTTTGAAACTGAATTGCACCCACATCTAAAATTGGCGGTACTAATTCATTACCAAGTTCATCCCACAATTCATCAACTTGAGTAGATTCAGCTTCTAGTTGAAACCGTTGCAGATTCGCTGGCATAACTAAGGTGCGTAACTTGACATCAACGGCTGGGGTTTCAATGATTTCTTCGTGGGTAAAATACAGCTTGATGGAAATACCAGCAGATTTGAGCAGCTGGCGGCTGAGTCCACCCGCACAAACGACAACGTTAGCGCTGTGAAAAGTTGCAGTGGTGGTTTGGACACCATTTTGCAATATTTGCAAAACTTGAGTAATCTGCATTTCACCCCCAGCCCGCTTAAAAGCTTGGATGTAAGCAAGTGATGTTTTTTCTGGGTGAATATGACCGTGTTTGACAGTTAAAGCCCCAGATATTGCCTCTGGATTTAGCTGCGGTTCCAACTCACAAGCTTCTTGAATATTGAGTAAACGCGGTGGAATGGCAAAATGATTATATGATGCCGCAGTTGCTTCTGGGTCGTTATCGGCGGAAATAGTCAGTAATAAATCTAATTCCCGAAATTGAATATCAGCGTCTAACTCTTGAGATAAGATATGGTAACGTGCGATCGCTTCTTCGCACAATCGCCGAGTTAGCGGTGTAGTACCAGACCAATAAGCCAGTCCACCATAACTATAGCGAGTTGCATTTTGTGGTGTAACATCTTGTTCTAGCAAAAGTACAGCAAAACCTTTCTTCGCTAGTTCGTAGGAGAGTGTAGCACCCGTAATTCCACCACCAACAACAATCCAGTCGTAGGTTTTCATATTTTGCAAATTATGAATAGGTCAAGGTAATTCGTAATTGATAATGACCGAGACAATTTTAGATTTTAGATTTTGGATACTTCGACTACGCGGTAGTTGAGCGCAGTCGAAACTCAGTACAAGTTTTGGATTAGACTCAAAATCTGAAATTTAAAAAAGGTTTCAAGTCTCTCCATTTATGGAGAATTTTTAATAACTAATATTACTAAAATTATGCATAATTTATTTCCCTTAAAACTCAATAATTACTAATAAAAATTTTTCAACTACTGCTTAAAAAGTATAATTTTATACAGTATTATTAAAGTACGATCGAGGCGAGCGCTAAATCCCGCAAAGAAGACAGCGATTGCCCCTATCTAAACCCCAAAATCGATAAAGACGATCGCCAAATCCCGCAAAGAAGACAGCGATCGCCTTTATATAAACCCCAATATCGGAGTATGAATATCATCATGTCACAATTACCAGAATCTGCCCAGTCCAAGTTAAAACAGTTTTTGTCTGGGGAAAATTTCGATACATCCACCAGCCATCAACCAACCGGACAACCATTACCCCGGCGAGAACCGATTAAACATACATTGATTGGTTCTGCCAAAGCCGTTACCAGCACCATCCACTATTTACAAGTAATTGGCTACGCCAGCGTTGGAGACTGGAGTCCACTAGTACCCACCGAGAACCCAAATCAGGTAATGAGCATTTTAATCCGCCAGATTCTTATCTAATAGACCTCTTGCAAAAGTTACTTTTGCAAGAGGCGGGAAAAGGTGAAAGGTTAAAGGGGAAAGGTTTTTTTTATTCCTTTTCCCTTTCCCCCTTACCCTTTTCCCTACAATGCCAAGAAGTCTAATAACCTAAATGTAGAGACTAGCAATTGCTAGTCTCTTTTCTATTCGATGAAAGAACCAGTAGGTGCGGGTTCACCGACAGCAGAAACCACGTTTTTACGCACATTAGGCTTGCGATCGCTTTTACGAATACCTCCAGCCATTTGGTACTCATAGCTATTCTTACCAAATTTATAAGCAATACCACGCAAAATTTTCTCAGAATAATCTGCTAAATCTTGCTCATTTTCAAGGATCTGGGTTAGTAAGACATCAATAGTGGAGAGGGTAGTATTGTATGTTTCTAGAGATTGTCGCAGGGTTTCGATTTTTCCAGTATAATCTTTGACTGACAATCCTTCTCCGACATCTAGACTTGAATTGATAGATTTAACGCTTGCTAGACGTGTTTCAGCTTTGCCAAGAATACGTGAATTTCGTTTTGGTCTTGCCATAATTGCTACTTATTTTTTAAATTTTTCATAACTCTATAATGGACAATTGTTTCAAAAGTTGTCATACGTAAAATTATTGGTTTTTATTTAAAAACCTAAAATTTAAGTAATTTCCGGCTACTTCTGATAACGTGAAGGCGGAATTCGATTCAGAGTGCGCGAAACACTCAAACGTGAAGGCAAAATTCGATCCAGGGAAGACGGAATTCGATCCAGAGTGCGCGAAACACTCAAACGTGAAGGCAAAATTCGATCCAGCCAAGGCAGAATTTGATCCAGAGTGCGCGAAACACTCAAACGTGAAGGCAAAATTCGATCCAGCCAAGGCAGAAGTTGATACAGGCGAGCCTTATAAAGGGGGGAAATAAGAAATCTTGTTCCCTCCCCTTTACAAGGGGAGGGTTAGGGTGGGGTAAAACCGTGTATTTCTCAGCTATTTCAGACTTGTGTATACACCGTAGCCAATACATCGAGGGGATTAAGGGAGGTAATTCGACTTATGCAAGAGGTCTAATGTCTTTCTTAATTACAAATTACAAATTACGTAGCTTGCTTCTCGCCAAAGGCGAATATTACGAATTACCATAAGTTGCTTGTAAACGTTGTAAAAGATATTCTCCCGCCAAGATAGGGGGATAGATAGGCGATTGTTCTTTCTGGCAACTCTCCAAACAAGTAATTTCCGTATCATCATTAGGATGACAGAAAAAAGCGATAGAATACCGAGACTGATTTACCCTATTATCAGTGGGAATCATCACTCGATGCTTAGTTGAGCAAAATTGATGATTTGTCCACCGTTGCATTAAATCGCCAGTATTGACTATTACAGTATCAGGAATCGCAGGCGCAACAATCCACTCTCTAGATACTGTCTGTACTTCTAACCCGCCAATGTCATCTTGGAAAAGCAAGGTAATACTGCCATAATCGGAATGCTCGCCAGCACGCACCTGTCCGGGTTTCGCTGGTGTCTGCAATGGCGGATAGTGTAATAGTCGTAAGGTATGATTTTGTTGATTATGTCTGATAGTAAAAAAATCTTCTGGCAATTCCAATGCCAACGCATAAGCTTGTAATATCGTATTAGCAAGTTCTGTACAACCAGCGTAGAAGGTGACAAGAGAAGCATCTATCCCTACCGCTTGTTTGTTGACATTAAATGCCTCTTTTAAATCGCCTGGTTGATTGGGGTTAAGACGTTCTCTTTCAATCCCAACGTAACCCATATTACTAAATTCATCACTCCAAGCTTGCTTTTGCTTAACTTCTAAAGGTAAATTGAAAAAAGATTTGCTGTAAGCGAATACTTCCTCGATTAGGTTTTTTGATATTCCCGAATTTTGCAAGTACATGAAGCCAATTTCATGACAAGCTTCATAGATTTGTTTGATGACAGCTTGCCGAGTTATTGCGTTGCCCTTAGTAAAATTAGTGAAATCAATTACTGGAATTTTGACCATTGATTCAAAATACCACATCTTTACTGAGAACGGGGAAAAGGTTAAAGGGTAAAGGGAAAAGGGAAAAGGTTAAGGGGTAAAGGGAAAAGGTTAAAGGGTAAAGGGAAAAGGTTAAAGGGTAAAGGGAAAAGGTTAAAGGGTAAAGGGTAAAGGTTAAAGGGAAAAGGGTAAAGGGAAAAGGTTAAAGGTTAAAGGGAAAGGAAAAATTCTATTTATTTACCCCTTACCCCTTCCCCTTTACCCCTTCCCCTTTACCCCTTCCCCTTTACCCCTTCCCCCTTCCCCCTTCCCCTCTTCTTTACGCAGCTTCAGATTTTGAATGCGAGTATCTTCGGTAGGCGGTACATCCTCCTGAGCAAATGGAATCTGCTTAAAGTTAGCAGCCAGATATTCTGCTAATGCATCTTGTTCGGAACCATCAGCAGCAAAGGTGGCTAAACCTGTACGTTTAGCATCTTTTGATATCAAATCAACCCGTTCAGTTTTGGGAAAAGGATAACCATCACCACCATTTGCTAGGAAGTTTAAGGTGACAGCGCGGAAGATGCGATTCGAGTCACCCACTAACTCTGCATTTTTCACTACTACATCAATAATTTTGCCTTTCCTATCTTTGATAACCAGGGATTTAACACGCTTACCTGCTGGCAAATCTGGGTCAAAGCTAAAGGCTAATCCCGCTACTTGGGGAAAACTACCAGGGGTAGCACCCGGCGCGATCGCGCCGCGACACTGTGTTCAATTATTGCTACTAGTTCTTTAGCATTTAAAGTAACTAAAGTCAAGCTATTGTTGAACCGTAAAGCATTGGTGATATCAAGTTGAGAAATTTCTTTTTCTTTCTTACCTGCTACAGGATTTGCTTGGGGTGGCAGTTTGATAACATCCTGCGAGCGAGTCGAACCTGCGGGAAAGGTATAAGTACCAATACTGTCACGGATACCACCACCATTTTTAATGGAAATCACCGTTTTAGGATCGTATCGTTTAGCGATCGCTAAATTAGCTTCAGCTGTCAAATTCCCTAAATTGGTTTCTTGGGTGCGGACATCACCCCGCCAGCCGTTGAGAAAAACGTTGGTTTTCCCGAAAATCTGACCATCTTGGGCAATAATCACTTTTTTGAGTGCTTCTGTAATCGCAACAATTTTGGCATCGGGTTTCCCGCCTACAGCTGCTACCCCTTGGGAATCAGTCGCATAAGCACCACTAATTTTGGGGTCAATACTTTTAGGAATAATCACTCCCTTGGCATCAAAGTTAACTACTAGACGACCAACATAGCGATAGTTACCATCAGTATTAACTACAGCTATCGGATTACCATCTGCGGCTTTTTTGATGATTGGATAAGTTCCAGCAGATTTATCACCCACTCGCAGACGGTCTGTTTTATCGGCTAGTAAGGTATTGGAACCGCCAGCAACAATAATATCTACTCCCTTGAGTAATTGTGCTAGCTTTTGCTCAATGGCAATTTGCTGCATATGTGCCAATAAAATGACTTTATTAATCTCAGGGTTTTTGGTCAGCACTGCATCAACAGAAGTTTGAATTTCAGCAGCCAAAGCAGCGATATCTGCGGCATCGCGGTCATTAAATTTTTTAGGCAACACAGTCACACCACCAGGAGAAGAAATAGTCCGCAGTGTGGGAGTTGTCGCCCCAACTACAGCAATTTTTTCCCCATTGACAGTAATAATGGTGCTACGGGCAATTTTATTGGAAATTTTACTTGCTTCTTGTCCATCAGCAGTCACTAATTTTGCCAGGTCTTTATCAGTGCTGAAGTCTAGATTCGCGCTGAGATAGGGAAATTTTGTACCTGGGTAATCTTCTTTAGCACGCAGCAAGTCAGCAACAACACCCGTACCTAAATCAAATTCGTGATTACCAAAGGCGATCGCACCAAACCCAAGAGCATTTAAAATTAAAATATCTCCCCGTCCCTGTCCACCAAAAGCTGTGTCACTGGCAAATAAAAAGGGACTGGGAATATAAGCATCTCCAGATGAAAGAATTAAGGTATTAGGATAATCAGGCTTACCGTCGCCATTAGCATCCTGATTTTTCAGTGCATTCAACACCGCCGAAAAGTTCGGTGCATCCTTCAGCGCTGGGACACCTGCTTCTTGGTCGGAAGTATGTAAAAGTTGTAGTGTGAACCCTGACTTCTGTGCTGTTTTAACTTGCACCACACCACCAGCAGTTCCTAAAAATAAAAAGATGCTAGATATAATCAGCAAACTTAACTGATTAGTCCTTAAATCTTGGCGATTAAACTTACTGAAAAATCGACTTTTCCGCTCTAAAAAAGACATATTAACAATTCACGCATTCAAAGTTCACGCATTTAAGTTAAGAAAAATTGTAGTAGCGTGTCAAGGCTAAAATTTTACAATTAATGTGGAGGCTCAAGGATAAATTGTCGATGCTAATGGTAATATTATGCTTGTGGCTCAATCTGGGCAAAGTTTTTCTATTCCCTCTGCCATGTTTTGTAGTCAATAATTCGTTACTTCAAGGGTCGCGGGAGGAATTACGATGAAACTCAAAATTGAGCTAGCAAAAAACCCTTGAATATGTGGCTCGAAGCTGTGGTGTAAGAAAATTGCATATTCACAGGTAAGAAATGAGCAAGCGAGGCTGGTTCTAATATGACAATCGGTAAAGATAGGAATTGGCACTCAGATTTATTAGAAGCTATTAGCATTATTGGAGTGTTTGCTGGTGTCATATTTGGTTGTGAAAATCACGTATTAGCCCAGATTACTCCTGATAGAACATTGGGTAATAACTCTTCAAAAATCACTCCCAATGTGAATATAAAAGGTAGTGCTACTAACCGCATTGATGGTGGAGCAATTCGCGGTGCAAACCTCTTCCATAGTTTTCGTGAATTCAATGTTGGAGAATCCCAGCGAGTTTATTTTGCCAATCCCACAGGAATTAACAATATTTTCACCAGAGTCACGGGAGGTAAAGTATCTAATATTTTGGGTACTTTAGGAGTGGATGGTGCAGCAAATTTATTTCTGCTCAATTCTAATGGGATAATTTTTGGCAAAAATGCACGTCTTGATGTAGCAGGTTCGTTTGTGGCAAGTACGGCGAACTCGTTTGTCTTTGGTGATGGGATGGAATTTAGTGCTACTAATCCCCAAGCGCCGCCACTGTTGGAAATTAATCTAACACCAGGGTTGCAGTATGGCAAGAATGACCCCTTGAGAACCATCGAAAATACGGGAAATTTAGCAGTAGGACAAGATTTAAAGCTGTTTGCAGGGAATTTAGATTTACAGGGACATCTGCAAGCAGGCAAAGATTTAATCTTGCAAGCCGATACTATCAAAGTACGCGATCGCTTTACCAATCCTTTCGTTGCTGCTGCTGGAGGTAAGCTGTTAGTTCAAGGTAATGAAAATATAGATATTTTTGCCTTAAACGATCCAAGTAGTGGTTTGTTCTCTCGTGGGGATATGGTTTTACGCAGTGTTAATACTGTGGGTGGTGATGCTCATTTCTGGAGTGGGGGGAGTTTTCGGATTGAAAAATTAGACGGAAGTTTAGGCAATTTATTTAGTCCCCACGATCCAATTATTCGCTCTCAAGGCGATGTCAGCTTTTTTGCATATCAAGGAGCTTCTTTACATATCTTGGCTGGGGGAAAAGTAGATATTAATACCGTGGTGATAACAGATCCCGATACAGCAGGTGAAATCATTAACCCCACAACCACTCCTAGTCTGGCTAATGTTACTTTATCGGATGGAACTCCCATTGTCATTGATGGTAGCGTCAAACCAACACTTGATATCCGCGCCGGGATGAACCCAGCAGCAATAGGAAATCCTTTAGGAACTATAGGCGATGCCGGTATTTTCTTAGACTCCTCGATTTCTATTGTCGCGCCTCCTGTAAACAATTCTGTAGCGACAAGTGCAGATATTACTATTGGTGATATTAGAGTAAATTCTCCCAAGGGCATTGTTTTACTCACCAATCAGTATCAGCCTAATCCGGCGCTGACAGAAGGAAACATTACTCTCACAGGGAAGGGAGCATTAAATCTTGGCGGAATTGTCGCAGGTAGTGAAGAAGGTGATGGCACGTCGGTTATTTTTGACTCAAGAGATAAAATTACACTAGCCAGTAGTTATATTGATACCTTTTCTAGATATACTCGCGCTGGAGATATTGCTTTGCTGGCAAATGGCGATATCAAACTTAATGGTGCGTCAATTTACGCTAATGCGTTGACAATCTCTGCTGATGATGTAGCCAGTGCTTTGGGTGGTGATGTTAGGCTGATCAGCAGTGGTGGTGATGTATCCCTCAATGGAGCTGCTATTAACGTAGCCAGTAACGGCGGCGGAAGTTTAATGATTGATGCTCAAAACATCAACATTTTGAACAATAGTTACATATTTTCTGGAATCCTCGGCAATTCTGGAACACTTGAAATTCAAGCAGGAGACATTCAACTCAATGCTCACCAGAATATCTCAATAGCAGATAGTGATATCAGCAATTCTGTATTTAAAGGAGCAGTAGGTAATGCTGGAAAGATTTTAGTACAAGCAAATGGATCTGTATCTCTTTCTGGTAACAATGGAATTTTCAACTCCGTAGGTCTTGGACTCAATCCAGAGGGAGGAGGGTATGCACTTGGAACAGTTGGAGGAATCGCAGTTAAAGCTGACTCACTTTCTTTAAGCGGGGGATATGAACTCGTAACTTCCACTCAAGGACAAGGTGATGCAGGTAACATGGAAATTAACGTTCGCAATCTGACTTCCTTGGATGGAGTTGATAAAACAGGATTTCCTAGTGGCTTATTTGCTACCGTTTTCAAAAGTGGAATTGGTAACGGAGGCAATATCAACCTCAAAACTGGTTCCCTCTCGATCGCAGATGGCGCTCGTATCCAAACTAAAAGTGAGGGACAAGGTAACACAGGAAATGTGGCGATTGAAGCGAGCGCTCGCATCTTTTTTGATGGAACCGAAAAAAATCCCAATCCCGCAATCGAACATTTAACGGGAATTTTCACTACTGTGCAAACTACTACTCCTCAACAAGGAGGAAATATTAACCTGAAAACAGGTTCTCTTAGTGTCATGAATGGCGCTCAACTGACGAGCAATACTTTTGGACTTGGCAATTCTGGCAATATTACGATCGAGGCTAGTGGTAAAGTCTCCCTTGATGGCATCAACAATCGCGCCAGTAACAGTGGAATATTTAGTGCTGTTGGCAATGAATTAGGAAATATAGGTAAAGGACGTGGTGGGAACATTGAAATTTTCGCCAATTCCCTTTCGGTAACGAATGGTGCAGCTTTAACTTCAGCCACTGAGGGGGTAGGCGATGCTGGCAAAATCACTATTATTGCACCAGAAGAAGTCTTCTTAGAGGGGATGGGGAACAATGGATTTTCCAGTCAGATAGCAACCTCCGTGGAACCTGAAGCAGTTGGTAATGCCAACGATATTGCGATCGCAACTGGATTACTCACCCTCGCCAATGGCGCTCAACTGCGTGCCGATACTGCTGGACAAGGTAAAGCAGGCAATATCTTTGTGACAGCCAACACCTATAAAGCCAGCAATGGCGGACAACTTCGCACCACTACATCCAGTAATTTTGATGCTGGCAATATCACCCTCAAAGTGCAGGACAACATCAGCCTATCTGGTTCACAAACAGGATTATTTGCCAACACCACTGATAGTTCAATTGGCAACGGTGGTAGCATCTTCATTGACCCCAGAACTTTAAATATTACGGATGGCGCGAAAATCGCAGTTGATAGCCAAGGTACAGGAGACGGTGGCAGCATTAAACTAGCAGCAGGTATCCTTACCCTTAACAATGGCAGCATCTCTGCCGAAACTCGCAGCAACACTGGCGGTAATATTACCTTGAATCTGCAAGACTTATTATTATTACGCAACGGCAGTCAAATCTCCACCACTGCCGGAAATCGCCAGTTTGGTGGCGATGGCGGCAACATCACCATTAATAGCCCTTTCATTGTCGCCGTCCCCAAAGAAAATAGCGATATCACCGCTAATGCTTTCACAGGTATTGGTGGCAAAGTTGATATTACAACAAACGGTATTTTTGGTATTGTCTCGCAAAAACGCCCAACCGAAAACAGTGACATTACAGCAAGTTCCGAATTGGGAGTGAGTGGGGAAGTAACTATCAACAGTCCAGATACTGACCCCAGTCGCGGCTTAATTCAACTACCCTCTAACCTCATAGATGCATCCCGACAAATTGCCCAAGGTTGCACTCCCAGAAGAGGACAAAATGCCAGTCGTTTTATCGCTACCGGACGCGGTGGATTACCCCAAAGCCCTAACGAACCGTTGCAGGGACGAGCAGTGATTACTGGTTGGGTAGATTTGCCACCACAAACAACAGCGATCGCGGATAAATTATCTACTGCATCTATAACCAAATCTAGCGATCGCATTGTCGAGGCTCAAGGATGGATTGTCGATCCTAACGGTAATATTATGCTCGTGGCTCAATCTGGGCAAAGTTCTTCTATTCCCTCTGCCATGTCTTGTAGTCAATAGACCTCTTGGCATTTGTGCTTTTTGCACTCTTGGGGGAAAAGGGTAAAGGTTAAAGGGAAAAGGGACTTTTGCAGTACCTTTTCCCCTTTCCCCTGCCCCTTTTCCCGACATAATCCTTTTCCCTTTCCCCCTTACCCTTTTCCCTACAAATGCCAAGAAGTCTATTTTAGAACAGTACTGTTATTAGCCCTTTTCCCTACAAATGCCAAGAAGTCTATCGACCGATAATACAAAATTTCTGCTTGGGGTGCATAAAAAATAAAACTCATCGTATATGAGTTTAACAGGGAGATTCACTTAGCTCAACTTTATTCAGCAAAAAGCCTAGCTTTTGGGCAAATACTTTTTAAGTAAAACTACCTTCCCTTAAAGGTTTCAGGGATAGCGTAGACCCTATTTAGCGGTTTGTTGCAGGTATCTTGTTACTAACAAAACCGATAAAGTTGAGCTAAAACCGGACTTCCAATTGCGTCTGATTGTGATGAAATATCACCCCAGATAGACCTTATTGAAACCAAAAAACTAAAACCTTTTACTTTTACTACTCAGAGGAATAATTAAAATGCCAACCTACAGTGGAACTAACGGAAATGACAATATTATCGGTAGTATTTTTACTGATAGTATCTTTGGGTTTGGAGGAAACGATACCCTTAATCCTGGATCTGGACTTAATGATTATATTGATGGCGGCACGGGGATTGATTTACTCGTAGCTGACTACTCTAATGTCAGCAGTCCCTACAGCTTTTCTTTCAATAACATCGAAAAAATTTACTTCAAAGGTGGTAACGGAGTTGATAATTTTACCTTCAACAACACCACTGATACCCTATACGGTAATGGTGGTAATGATATCTTAGATGCTGGGGCTTTTGATGACTATCTTAATGGCGGCAGTGGGAGTGACTCTCTCTACGGAGGCGATGGCAACGATACCCTCAATCCTGGGTCTGGAGTGAATGATTATATAGATGGCGGTAACGGAGTCGATTTACTCGTAGCCGACTACTCGAACGTCACCGACGCCTACAGCTTTTCCTACACTAATATCGAAAAAATTTCCTTCAATGGCAGTAACAGCGTCGATAATTTTGTCTTCAACAACACCACTGATACCCTATACGGCAATGGTGGCAACGATACCTTGAATGCAGGAGCTTTCGATGACTATCTAAATGGTGGCAGTGGCAATGACTCTCTTTTGGGAGGCACCGGCAGAGATACTATCTATGGCGGTAGTGACAATGATTTTCTCTTCGGTCAGGGTGATAACGATATTCTTTTCGGCGAGAGTGGCAATGATTTGCTCAATGGCGGGGAAGGCAATGACTCTCTCTACGGAGGCGATGGCAATGATATTTTAAATGGCCGTAAAGATTACGATTACCTTGTAGGAGGAAGTGGAGCCGATACATTTGTCTTCGACTCTCTGTCTGATGGACTTGATTACATTGCAGACTTTAAGTACTTTGAAGGAGATAAAATTCAGATTTCTAAACTTGGATTTGGTGCTAGTTCTACCAGTCAGTTTAGTTATAACAACAGCACAGGTGCTTTGTCTTTTGATAAATCTCCATTTGATGCGATCGCATCGGTTCAATTTGCCTCTCTCCAACCCAACTTAGGGAGCGGATTTATTCCCAGTCTTGACATCGTTTTGGTTTAAAACAGGACTAATGTTACCAGGAGTAAGAGTTACATTAGACCTCTTGCAAAAAACACTTTTGCAAGAGTTGGGAAAAAGAAAAGGTTAAAGGGAAAAGGTTAAAGGGGAAAGGAAAAGTTCTATTCATTTACCCCTTCCCCTTTATCCTTCCCCCCGCTCTTTTTCCCTACAAATGCCAAGAAGTCTATAGGACAGGTTACTGGATTTATTGTTATTTTCAGCTTACTACCTGTCCTTTTTCCGATCCCGAACTCAGGTTAATTAGATTGTGGAGGCTCAAGGATGGATTGTTGATGGTAACGGTGATATTATGCTTGTAGCTGAATCTGGGCAAAATTCTTTTATTCCCTCTGCCATATCTTGTGGTCAATAATTCGTTGCCCAAGATTCAAGGGAGGAATTACGATGAAACTCAAGAGTTATAAAAATAATCAGTGGCAACAGATATATAACGGATGCAACAGATGGTTCATTCGTCCCTTTAAAAACCATAACTTACCTGTTTTCATCCTCTTGGTTGTGGTGACAGCTTTTTTGTGCGTTACTGCTTTTCCGGTTGCTGCAACTTTAGAGACACAACATATCGCAATTGGAGTGTCAATCCAAAATCCGACTGCACAAACACAAGACTTGCTGCAACAGGGGAAAGTGCTGTATGAGGCAGGACAATTTGCAGAAGCGGTTAAAGTTTTACAACAAGCAGTTAAAAGTTTTGGCAGCCAAGGCAATGAATTGCAGCAAGCTGTAGCATTAAGTAATTTGGCGTTAGCATATCAAAAACTGGGTAATTTGCCACCAGCGCAACAGGCAATTACAGATAGCTTGAAGTTGCTCGAAAAATCCTCTAATTCCCAAAATCTTCAGGTTTTGGCTCCAATCCTAGATATTCAAGGTAGTATTCAACTCGACTTAGGACAAGCTGAACAGGCACTCAACACCTGGCAACGTGCGGAAGTTAGCTATAAGCAATTAGGCGATCGCAATGGCATTATCCGCGATCGCATCAATCAAGCACAAGCATGGCAAGTTATGGGATTTTACCGTCGGGCTTTGACGATCTTGACTCAATTGCAGCAGGAGTTACAATCAAAACCTAATTCCGTCAGTAAAGCAGTAGAATTACGGTCTTTTGGGAATGCTCTGCAATTAGCAGGAGATTTGAATCAATCTCGTCAGGTATTACAGCAAAGTTTGTCAATTGCTCAAAAATTGGATTCTCCCCAGGATGTCAGCGCGGCTTTATTCAGTTTAGGGAACACGGCACAAGTACAGCAAGATTTGAAGGGTGCAATACAGTTTTATCAGCAAGCTGCTGCGATCGCTCCTAACCCGATTAGCAAAGTTCAGGCTCAAGTTAATCAGTTGAATTTACTAGTGAACGCGGGACAAACAGCCGCAGTACAGACACTATTGCCGCAAATTCAAACTCAACTGGCACAACTACCTGCTTCTGTGACAACTATTTATGCGCAGATTAATCTAGCTCAAAGCTTGATGAAATTCGGAACTACACCCGAAGCGATCGCTAAAATCTGCGCCAGGGCCCTGCAACAAGCTGAAAATTTAGCAGATAAACGAGCCGAGAGCTTTGCCCTTGGGACTTTGGGCAGTGTATACGAGCAAACTAAACAATGGTCAATAGCCCAGAACCTCACTCAACAGGCATTGAACATCGCCCAAACAATCAACGCCCCAGATATCGCTTATCGATGGCATTGGCAGTTAGGACGCTTGTTAAAACAGCAAAGAGAGATTGAGGGCGCTATTGCCAGCTATGATACTGCGATCGCTGAGTTGCAGACTCTCCGTAGTGACTTAGTAGTTGTAAATCGAGATGTCCAGTTTTCCTTTAAAGAAAGTGTAGAACCTGTATATCGAGAGTCCGTAGAATTATTGTTGCAGTTTCAGCAAACTCATCCGAGCGAACCAATCCTAGACAAAGCTAGACAAAGGATTGAATCACTGCAACTAGCGGAATTAGACGACTTTTTTCGGGAAGCTTGCATTAATGCCAAAACTGTTTTGCTTGACACAGTGGTAGATAAAGATAATCCCACAGCCGCAATTATTTATCCAATTATTCTGCCCGATCAACTGCAAGTGATTGTCAAAATTCCTAAACACCCACTGCGTAATTATACAGTAAATAAGTCACAAAATGAGGTAGAAGGTACTATCAAACAACTTAGAGAGTATCTATTAGAACCCGATCGGACTGAGGAAGTGCAGGCGCTATCACAAGAAGTCTATGGGTGGTTAATCAAAGAAATTGAGTCAGATTTAAAAGATCGTGGCGTCAAAACCCTTGTATTTGTACTGGATGGCATATTGCGAAATATACCAATGGCTATATTGTATGACGGTCAGCAATATCTGGTAGAAAAATACGCCGTAACACTCAGCTTGGGACTCCAGTTACTCGCACTCAAACCCTTGACACAAACAAAACTCAATGTACTAGCTGCCGGGTTAGTGCAACCACCACAAGGCTTTAAACAGCAATTTCCACCGCTACCAGAAATTAAATCAGAATTCGACTCTATTTCCCAAGCGATCGCGTCTACCACCCAGTTACTAAATCGAGATTTCAACAGCAAAAACCTGGAGAGTAAGGTAAATACTGTGCCATTTAATGTGTTACATCTGGCAACCCACGGTCAATTTAGCTCCAGTGTTGAGAATACTTTTATACTTGCAAATGATGGGCCGATCAACGTCACGCAATTTGATAGCCTACTGCGCCGTCGAGATCAAACTCGCTCCGAAGCCTTGGAAATGCTGGTGTTAAGTGCTTGCCAAACTGCTACTGGTGACAATCGCGCCACGTTAGGGCTAGCAGGAGCATCCGTGAAAGCTGGCGCTCGTAGTACCTTGGCTTCACTATGGCATATCAGCGATAAATCTACTGCTATATTAATTGGGGAATTTTATCGTGAGTTAGTTAAAAATGAGGTGACAAAGGCTGAAGCCTTGCGTCGTGCCCAAGTAAAGTTGTTAAAAGATTATCCCAATTACAGTCGTCCTGGCTACTGGGCACCTTATGTTTTAGTTGGTAACTGGCTTTGACAAATTCTACTCATACCATTTTGGATTTTAGATTTTAGACTTCGGCTCCTTTCGACTTCGCGGTAGTTGAATCTCGACTTCGCTCGATTACCGCGCAGTCGAAACTCAAGGCAAGTCGCTCAGTCGAACGATTTTGGATTGTGAAACATCCATTGGATAAGTGTTTCAGTTTCCCATCTGTCGCAATCATTTTTCAAATTGGTATCATTTATTGAAGTTTCTAGAGGTTGCCCTTTTGTTCTGACTCCTGATATCATGTCTGCCTAAATAGTTATAGCAGGAGGCAGAAGACAGGAGGTAAAACTATTGCTAACTCTAGCATTCACCCCATCCTTATGTCCTAACCTATGTAACCACAGCTATATAATTCCCGCATCTGTGCAAAAATCAGGAAACCCTCTTTCCCCCTGCCCCCTGCTCCCTGCTCCCTGCTCCCTGCCCCCTGCCCCCTGCCCCCTGCTCCCTGCTCCCTGCTCCCTGCTCCCTGCCCCCTGCCCCCTGCTCCCTGCTCCCTGCTCCCTGCCCCCTGCTCCCTGCTCCCTGCTCCCCTGCCCCCTGCCCCCTGCCCCCTGCTCCCCTGCCCCCTGCCCCGACTCCTGGGTGCTGAATTCTGACATCAAAACTAAACAGTTAAAAGTTCTTTATATGCTCAAAATTTCTAACCTTAACGTTTATTACGGCGAAAGCCATATTCTCCGCAACGTAGATTTGAGCGTACCATCTGGGCAAATGGTTTGCCTAATTGGACGCAATGGTGTCGGAAAAACTACCCTACTAAAAACTATCATGGGTTTACTCAAACCCCGCAGCGGTACTATTAATTTAGCTGAAGAATTAATCAACTCCAAATCCCCAGACCAAAGGGCAAAGTTGGGAATTGGTTATGTTCCCCAAGGACGAGAGATTATCCCTCGGTTGACAGTTAAAGAAAATCTACTGCTGGGGTTGGAAGCTAGACGCAAACCAGTCAAAAAAGCAGAAATTTCTGAGGAAGTTTTTAGTTTATTTCCGGTGTTAAAAAGTATGCTTTCGCGGATGGGTGGTGATTTAAGTGGAGGACAGCAGCAACAATTAGCGATCGCACGTGCTTTAATGGGAGAGCCTCAATTACTCGTTTTAGATGAACCCACTGAAGGTATTCAACCCTCCATCATCTTAGAAATTGAAGCCGCAGTCCGGCGCATCGTCGAAACCACAGGTATTTCGGTGTTATTAGTAGAGCAACATTTACACTTTGTCCGTCAGGCTGATTACTATTACGCTATGCAAAAAGGTGGTATTGTCGCCTCCGGTTCCACCACCGAACTCAGCCAAGATGTGATTCAGCGCTTTTTAGCTGTTTAATTTTTGATACTTCCATATCAATTGTGTCGGCAGCAATCAAGTCTGCCGCTTCTTGTAAAAGCTCATGTTGTTCCTTTTGAATTGCTGCCAAACGACTAGAAATTTCTGCTAATCGTTGTTGTTTATTTGGTTGAAAACTTTCAGGTAATAAAGCTGGTAAATTATCAGCTTTTTTAGCACCTGCGATTCTTTGAACAGCAAAACTCCCAACTTTAGTTAAGGATAGAAAGCTAACTTGAAACAAAACCTGAAGCAATTTTAACGGAACTTGGAGTATTGACCAACTAGCTGTCTCAATTAAGCGGACAATTGCTCTGATGATGCTCCAAAGTAGAGCAAGTGCAAACAGCAAAATTACTACACTAATAATTGGGTGATTAGCTCCCCAACCTAGTATTTGAACTAACCGAAAAAATATCGGGTGTTGTGTCAACCAATCACTTACAGAAGATGCGATCGCATCTTTAACTGCTCCCGATGTGGTATTTTTAAATTGCTCTGCTGTTTGCCAAGTTTGCTCTAAACTTGTTGTAACTGTATCAATTGCTCTATCAGTTGTGGTAGTGGCTGTTGTCTTCAAAGACTCACCAGCTTGTTGCGCTGAGTTACTTAGAGAGTTAACGCTCCCGCCCACAAAATCTTTCACACTTTGCAAGCGTTGTAAAACTTCGTTAGGCAAATGTATGTTTATTTGGGATGTCATAAAACATTTTACCGAGGTTGAAATCTAACCCGCAATCCATCTTTCGGGCGATTAGTAGGAACTACAACTTCCTCTAAACTTTGATTGGGTAATATCTCCCAATGATAATTGCGTAGAAGATGAGCAGCAACAATCTTCATTTCCATTTTGGCAAAGGCTAGGCCAATACAAATGCGCGGGCCACCGCCAAAACCAACTAAACTAAAAGGATACTTTTTATTTTCTTGGCGCTGGGGACTGAAACGGTCTGGTTCAAATCGGTCTGGTTCAGAATAAATTTCTTCAATTCGGTGAGTAACTCCAATTGAATAGTATAACTGCCAACCAGCAGGAACGTGATAACCTTTAAACTCAAAGTCTTTAATCACACCACGAAACCCGCCTCCGACAGGTTGATGTAATCTTTCAACTTCCCACAAAACCTGCTCTAAATAAGGCATTTTCCCTAATTGTTCTAAATCCAAATTACCTTTACTTGCAAGTTGCAATTGTTCAGCTTTTGCTTTTTCGAGTACTTCTGGATGACGGGCTAACTCTACACACAACCAAGTCAGCATCGAAGTAGTAGTTTCATGTCCAGCAAATAGTAACAGCACCGCTTGGGCAATGAGTTCTTTTTCGCTGAGGCTATTACCATCTTCATCTCTAGCTTGGATTAACAAGCTGATGGTATCTTTTGTTGGGTTTTGCTGGCGTTCTCTGACAACTTGAGTTAGATGTTCTAAAATCTGATTACGAGCGGCTATAGCTTTACCAAATGTAGTAAATGGTAAGGGCAACGGGTTAATAGCAAACAGCCCATTGGTCAAGGTTGTAAACAACTCGCTCAGGCGCACGCATTCAGGCCCAGGACGCGTACCCAACAACAATTGACTAGCAATATCAAATGTCAGCTGTTTAAATTCTGGAAACCAAGTAAATTCCTGCTGCTTCTCCCACTTTTGCAGATAACTACGTGTAATATCTTCCATTGTGGAGAGATAATTCGCCAATGCTGGGCCATGCAATGCTGGCATCATCAAGCGACGGTTTCTGCGGTGTTCTTCTCCATCTTGCAGAAAAAGTGATTCACCCAGTAATGTCTTGAAATTATCAGGCCATCCCTCGCGCCAAGAAAAATTCTCCATTTGGCTTGACAAAACCAACTCCAATGCTTCCGGCCCGACCATCACTACAGTCGGTCTGCCAAGAAGATGAGTTTTGAAGATGGGCCCATACTGGCGATAGCGCTTTTTAGCAAAATCGCGGTCGAAAACAAAGGAGGGTGTTTCACCTAATACAGGTATACCAAAGCTTCCAGGAGGAATTTGATGACTTTTCATATCTCTAAGGGTAGCTATGAAAAAGTTAACACGATATTCCCGCTCTGCGGCGTTAGCAAAGCTCGCCGTAGGCATCGCAGCACCCGAAAAAGTAAGGGACTGGGGACTGGGGACTGGGGACTGGGGACTGGGGACTGGGGATTGGGGAAAAAATTAAAACATGAGTCCCTTTACCCCTTACCCTTTACTCCGCTTGCGTTTACGAGAGCGAACTACTAGGGACTGGGGACTGGGTGAAAAGTCTTTTTGTATCTAAGTTTTATCATCTGTTGATGTCCTAATCACTCAGGCTTTTGCTATACTTTCAAATGTCTTTGTATCTTGCACCTATAACTCAAAACCTGTCATCTGTCATTACATTTCTTCAGATTACATAATAAATTTACAGAAATTTAATATTACTTTTTATTCAATAAAATTGCTGAACGTTAGGATGTTGTGGATCTATTGAAAGAAAAGTCAAAATTCTATGCATCTGGATTTGCCACAACTGATTAAATCACTTGGCTATTTTGGGGTCTGGGCGATTGTCTTTGCTGAATCTGGCTTGTTAATTGGTTTTTTTCTGCCTGGGGATAGCTTATTGTTCACCGCTGGATTTGTCGCATCTCAGAATTTATTGAACATTTGGGTTCTGATTTTTGGTGCTTTTATTTGTGCGGTCTTAGGTGACAATGTTGGCTATTTTACTGGGCATAAATTTGGCAGAAGACTATTTCAGAAAGAAGATTCATGGCTGTTTCATAAAAAACATCTTGTGAAAACTCAGAACTTTTATGAACAGCACGGTAAAAAAACGATTGTTTTGGCACGATTTTTACCCATTGTACGCACTTTCGCGCCCATCGTGGCTGGGATTGGTGCAATGCATTATCGCACATTTATGTCTTACAACTTAATTGGTGGCTTTATTTGGACATTTGGCATTACCCTATTAGGGTTTTTCTTAGGAAAATCTCTGCCAGCTGAACAGGTAGATAAGTATTTGTTACCGATTATTGGATTAATTATAGTCATTTCTTTAGTACCATCGATTATTCATTTGGTACAAGAAAATAGAGCAAACAAAAGTTGAAATATCTTTGGGATTTTGTGTAGATATAATTACGAATTTGAGCAAAGCGACTTGACACACAAATATCAGAGTTTGATAATACTCTCATGGCTTCCTTAAACATCAACCTCTATCTGTTCCTAGAAAATCTCCTCTTTTTCTTTTTTGCCACACTTTTTATTGTGGTTGTGAACTGGGGATGGAAAAACGCAAAGCCTTATACTTTACCTTTACCATTTCCCAGTTGGTATAAAATCTGGTTTGGCTCGGTGCAACTGCTAGGGATAGTGCCGCCATTAGTGGTTATGTTATTGTGGGGTGTATGGTGGGGCGATCGCACAGTCTTAACTGTGCTTGCTTGGTATTTTATCGTCTTAGGGCTGCAAATCATCTCTGAAAGTGTGACGCTTAGGAAGTTGCAAAATGTCGTCTGGGTAATGGTTCCTTATATATATCTTCCTTACCGCTTTTGGCAGTTGTATGAGGGTTTGACACTTTTGGATTCGACAAGCGAGTTGCAGTGGGTACGATATTTATTGATTTTTGAATTAGTAATGTGGATTATTAATTACGCCATAGATGTATCTCAATTGCCGCGGCTGTTTCATTGGGAAGTACAATCAAATGACGTGAGCTAGGGATTAATCGCAGAATTAGCCATTTTTACTAAAGAAGTGCGATCGCCGCAGAAGAACTAAAAGAACCAGCTTCTTTTACAGGAAATTCGCAAGCTTTGCTAGATTAAGTCGGGAAAAGGGGAAGGTGGGGTTCTCTCTGGGGGAAAGGGTAAAGGTTAAAGGGGAAAGGGACTTTTGCAGAACCTTTTTCCCTTACCCTTTCCCCTTTTCCCCCTCTTACAAAAAGCACAAATGCCAAGAGGTCTAGTGTACACACAACTCTGAAATAGCTGAGAAATCACGGATTTACCCCACCCCAACCCTCCCCGTATGTATTGGGGAGGGAGCAAGATTTCTGTTTCCCCCCAATATATCGGGGGGACTAAGGGGGGTAAATCCAAGGTTTGTGTGTACACCGTAGCGCCTTTTAGGAGAGGGAGGCTGTCCGGGAGAGGTCTGTCGAACTCACGTTAATATTAGTGAGGAATATTGCAATGTTGGTGAGGAATATTGCAATGTTGATGAGGAATATTGCAATGTTGGTGAGAAATATTCCAATGTTGGTGAGGAATATTGCAATGTTTGGGAGAAATATTGCAATGTTGGTGAGAAATATTCCAATGTTGGTGAGGAATATTGCAATCTTGACAAGAACTACTTGTACATTAGACTTATTGCATAAATCGGGATAAAGGCGGGGGAAAGGGGAAAGGGTTTGTTATTTTCCCTTTCCCCTTTAACCTTTCCCCTTTAACCTTTACCCTTTAACCTTTTCCCAAATCCAATTCCAAGTTAGAAATCTTTAACCGAGCAGTATTGGGAGCTAGCCCAATGGGTAAGGTATTGCAATGCCATATCCCTGTGCGTAATCAATTCCAAGTGCCGTAATTCGCTCTAAAATCGCGTCATTCTCGACAAACTCAGCAATCGTCTGAATACCCATCACGCTAGCAATCTGCGTGATTGCTGTCACGATCGCATTATCCACAGGATTCTCGATAATGTTACGAATAAAGCTGCCGTCAATTTTGAGGTAATCCACAGGCAGAGACTTGAGATAGGCAAACGACGACATCCCCACCCCAAAATCGTCCAAGGCGAAGCGACAGCCCATCCGTTGAAGTGACTGAATGAACTCTCTGGCTTTGATTAGGTTAGCGATCGCTACAGTCTCGGTAATCTCAAAGCAGATGCGCTGGGGTGAGATAGGGTATAAGGTAAACTGCTCATACAGGAAATTAATGAACTGATCGTCATTGATGCTAGAGCCAGAAAGGTTAATTGCATAGATGCTTTGCTCATCGCCAACGAACCTTGACCAATTCTTGAACATAGTCACAATCACCCAGCGATCGATCAGGTGCATCAAGTTGTAGCGTTCTGCTGCTGGAATAAACGCCATCGGCTGCACTAAATTTCCCTGCTCATCTTGGAGCCGTAGCAGCACTTCATAATGGTCGCTGTTTTCGGCTACCGGGGCGATACCTTCTCTACGAGAGGCTTCTCTTTCAGAGACGCTAACGCGAACGCCAACGGTGAGCTTCGCTAACGCGGCAATCCTTTGAACATAGAGACAAAACGAATCACTTTTCAAGGCTTGAGAAATGCGGTTGACCCACTGCATCTCCCCGCGCTGTTGCACTCGCTCCTGGTCGTCAGTCCGAGCAACATAGACGCGATTGCGCCCTCGGTTCTTCGCGGTGTAGCAAGCTGCGTCAGCCGTGCTGATAATCTCTGCAAGGCTCTCGCTATTTGTATCGATACTAACTAAGCCGATACTGACTCCAATTGAGAATGCCTGCTGTTGCCAAACAAACCGGAACTCTTGAACACACTCACGCAGATCGTTGGCAACTCGTAAAGCTTGCTCCAGCGTACACTGGTTGAGCAATACCCCGAATTCATCGCCTCCTAACCTTGCCAATGTGTCAGTTTTCCGAATCTTCTCCTGTAATAGGGCAGAAATTTGACGCAGTAATTCATCTCCAGCCAAATGACCACAGGTATCATTGACAATTTTGAAGCGATCGAGATCCAAATAGCACAACGCATGAACCTGGTAGTCTGATTTGGCAAGGCACAATGCTTGTTCAACCCGTCGCTCAAATTCCTGGCGATTCACCAATCCGCTTAAGGCATCATGGCTGGCCTGCCAGGATAGCTGACGCGAAAGCTTGCGGTTCTGAGTCACGTCATGAAACACCATAACTGCGCCAATAACTTGTCCCTCACGATTGCGAATGGGCGCGGCTGAATCTTGAATCGCAATCTCTCGATCGTTTTGAGCAATTAAGACGGTATGGTTTGCTAAACTGACAATTCGATTTTCCTCTAACGCTTGCTCAATTGGGTTCGGAACTGACTCGCGTGTAATTTCATGCACAATTCTAAAGACTTCTACTAAGGGCAACCCTTGTGCCAATGCTTCGGTACATCCAATCAGAGATTCTGCAACCGGATTGAGGTATTGAATCCTGCTAAAAGCATCTGTGGTTATAACTGCATCTCCGATGGATTGCAACGTCACCTGAGCTAATTCTTTTTCTTGAAAAAGTGTTTCTTCGATTTGCTTGAGGGCTGTGATATCGCGTCCCACCGATTGAAATTCGATAAAACATCCTTCCTCGTCAAATAGCATTCGGTTATGCCACTGAGTCCAACGCACCTCATTTGCCACAATCACGCGATTCTCAATGATGACTACAGGATTATCAACACTAATTGAAGCGACTAATTGAGCAACTCGCTGCCGATCTTCCTCAAAGATAGCCGGTTGATAGCGGCTGCCGATAAATTCCTCTGGCGATCGCCCAAAATAAACTGCATAAGCTTGGTTGACAAAGGTGAGTGTACCGTCTGGTAAATATCGGGCAATGAGTTCAGTCTGATCTTCGACAATGGCACGATAGCGAATCTCGCTTTGTTTCAGAGCAATTTCTGCCTGTTTGCGATCTGTAATGTCTAAAATAGCTCCATACAGTCTAATAGTCTTGCCTTGAGTATCATAAGCTACTTCTATTCTTAACTCCAGGTAGCGTAATAAGCCATCAGGTCGGACAATGCGATATTCAAGATTGAAAGGGGTTTTATTGGCGATCGCCTTTACTAGATGCCTCTGCAACACTGGTCGGTCTTCTGGGTAAACCGTCTGGAGAAATGTAGCCTGTGTCGGTACTGATTCAGTAGGATTTAAACCGAAGATGCGGAAGGTTTCGGCTGACCAAATTTGTTTTTGAGACTCTAAGTACCATTCCCAACTGCCTAGATGAGCGATCTTTTGAGCAGTAGCTAGCAGCGTTTCACTGCGTCGGAGTTCTTCCTCGGCTTTTTGGCGTTTATTGAGTGCGGCTTGTCGTTCTGTAACATCTTGGGCAGTTCCATAAAGGCGAATTACTTCTCCATCCGCATTAAGTTGTGTATGTCCAATCCCCTCAATATAAATTGTAGAGCCGTCAGTTTGAGACGCACGCAAAATGAGTTTGTAGGATTCGCCAGTTGAAATTGCCTGTTCAATTGCTTGGGCTAATTTTCCTGCATCTTCTGGGTAATATAATTGCAGATTTTCTTGGTAGTTCGGCTCAAGAAGTGCCGGATCTCGATTAAAGAGGGTAAAAAGCTGCTTTGACCAGGTAATTTTGCCAGTGGCAATATCAAACTCCCAATTACCGAGACGAGCAACTTGCTGAGATTCTTCTAATAAGGCTTCACTCTTGCGTAGTGTTTCTTCAGCACGTTTGAGGTCGGTGACATCCACCACCAGCCCATCCCAAAGCACTCTTCCATCTTGCAATTGGCGTGGTGTAGAACGAAAATGGAACCATTTAAGCAGACCGCTAGGCGTTTGGATTCGCACTTGGATATCAAACACTGAGAGATTCCGCCGGGATTCATCGACTGCTGCCTGGAAAAATGGTACATCCTCTGGGATAAACTGACGATATAGCAAACTTGAATCTTTGAGTGCATCTTCTGCACTGACTTCCATCAGTTTTTCAATCCCCGCGCTGATATAAGAAAAGCGATCGCTGCCATCCACTTCGCGGATTACCTTATAAATTGCTCCATTAGGCAAATTATCGCCAATTCGCCGTAACATAGCTTCCCGCTCTTGTAGCGCGAGTTCTGCCTGTTTGTGTTCGCTAATTTCCTGCTCTAGTTCTTGATTGGCTGCCTCCAGTTGTGCAGAACTGGGGAAAGCAAGTGCTTTTGGTATTAAAGGTATAAGTTCAGAAGCTGTGTACAGTGAAACTACGGCTGTAATCGCTTTAATACAACCACTCAACCAATAAGTTGGATACCAGAGCGTCCAAATATTCATCAGGTGGGTAGTGCCACAAGTAACAATAAATATTGCAAATAGCAGAAATATCCAGTTGAAGGGCAAATCTTGGCGCTTGCGGACAAGATAAAATAGCGTAATGGGAATGGAATAATAAGCAAGTGCAATTAAACTATCGGATAAAATATGCAACCCTACTAATTCTGGTTTCCAAAGATAGCAATGACCGTGGGGAATAAACTGCTTATAAGCAAGAAGGCTTTTCCAAAATTCCAGCATCACGTTGTCTCAAACACAAGTTGTTTTATTGAAATAGCAGTTAATTATATTACCCAAATACCTTCAGCGTTGGGTAGCTTTGCGTCGTAGTATCGTTGTTAATTTAGCATAAGCGGCGCACCTTGTAGCGATAATAGTGCTATTCCTACCAACTAAATTACAGAAAATACATGTATTTTTTATTACAATTTCAATTTGATTGCATACAAACGAGCGTAGGTTTAGCCCTTCGTAGACATCGCGATCGCAAAGCATCTGCCATACACTAAAATTCTTAAGAGAGTTGACCTGGGGAACATCCTAGAGTCAAGATAAAAGAGTTAGATATCTGTCAAAGCACTAAGCACATCTGATGTCGCCTGATTTCCTTTCATTTCCCTGCTTTTGGGTAAACACGAAAGGTAGGGGCGATACTTATTAACGTGGCAAAAAACTGAAAAAAGTACGCGCGGATTGCTAAAACGTGCCTGGACGTAGAGGGTTAAATGCGCCGTTGCACCCCGATGAAGCGTCAAGAAATAGCTGATTAAATCAAATTCTAAGCGATTTAATCATATATTTTGTAGCAGATACTTGTGGAAAAGAAAATGCTAGGTGTGAATGTTGTTATGAAAGTTGGCGATCGCGTCCGCGTTAAAGATTCGGTAGTGGTGTATCATCATCCTGAACATCGGAATCAGCCTTTTGATATCAAAGGTACAGAAGGCGATGTAGTAGCTATTGCCAGCCAATGGCGAGACAGACCAGTAAGCGCTAATCTACCGATTGTAGTCCAGTTTGGTAAAAAGTTTAAAGCCCACTTGCGTGAAAATGAGTTAGAAGTCATCTAAAGCACTTATCTGCGGCGAAACCACTGGAAAATATTCAGTTCGCCGCGCATTCTTTTAAGCTCTTGGCGGTTTTGTTCTGCTGTTGTATAATACCAATCACAATAACGCTGAAATTCCGCTCGCGATCGAACTTCGTGGTAAAACTCATGGGTTGTTTGGTAAGAGGCAAAAGCTTCCTCAACTTGGGGTTGAGCAACTGGAATAATATAAGGTAAATTTTTTGACATAAAGTTAATAAAGTTAGGAGTTAGGAGTTGGGAGTTAGGAGTTGGTAGTTGAGAGTTAGGAGTTAGGAGTTAGGAGTTGGGAGTTGGGAGTTTGAGGTTAAAAGTTTAGGGAATTTACTATATTTCATAATTAACAATTCATAACTCATAACTTATAATTCATAACTCATAACTCATAACTTTCTAACAACTCCTAACTTTAATTAAAGCCAACCGCGTAAGCGATAAACTAAAGAACCAATATACTCTTTGAAAGCGATGGTAAATTGGTGTAAGTTATCAGTATCAGGTAATAAATTTAGTATAGCGGCTTTGGGAGTACTACCGAGTTCTTGCAACTCACCCTCACTAACTAAAAAGTCAGTAGGTGCAGGAATAGCATTGATTCCTTGACGCTGGAAAATCTGAAGCGATCGCGGCATATGCATTGCTGAAGTTACTAATAATACTTGACGAATGCCACGAGCTGACAAAATTTTTTGGACATTTACAGCATTTTGATAAGTATTGAGAGAGTCAGGTTCTTGGACAATCGCCTCAGATGGAATACCAATAGATGTAAGGATTGTGGCCATATCTGCCGACTCTGGCGAACCACTTCCCCGCCAATCAATGCGTCCCCCACTGAGAATAATTATAGGCGCTTTTTTTTGGCGATACAGTTGTGCGGCATAGATGACGCGATCGCCTGCTTCACTTAAATCGACAGTAGGTCTTGGGGGAAAAGCTGATTTTGTTGCGCCACCCAAAACCACAATTGCATCTGCATTAGGTATTTGGGCGGGTGGAAGATTTTGCCATTCTAGCGATCGCACTAATGATTTAGCGATCCAAGCATTGCTACAAAATAGCAATAAAATTAGGGAAAAAGCAATTGCGATCGCCGCAGTCCGCGGTCGTTTCCACAAAGTCACTAATGCTACTACCAAGCTTACACAGGCTAATCCTAGTGGATAAAAAAATAGTGGCAGTAATTTGGATAGATATAAAAACATATTATTAGGGCATAGGGAATAGTGAAGAAGAAAGGGAGTAGCGAGACAAGGAAGAGGGGGTAAACAAGGAAGAAACGTTATTCAATAATTCCTCCTTGTCCTCCTTGTCCTCCTTGTCCTCCTTGTCTCCCTGTTCCCCTGCTCCCCTGCTCCCAGTCACCATTCCCTACCTTTCCCAAAACTTGTAATTGAAAGTACTTCCAGGAGCGCGACGGTAACGGCGACCGGCTCTTCTGATTTGCCGTTTGTTGATCCTTTGATTGGTTGGTTCAACTTCAACCTCTTCTGATTCTTCAACTTGTAACTGAGTTCTAGTATCTTCCTTACTTCCCCACCAAGCAGTAATCCAGCCTCCAGCTAAAGCACCTAATCCACCGAGCAAGATACTCATAGGTGCTGGATAGCCTAAATATACAAAACCCAGCATGAAAAATAACCAGTATTTCAGTCCTGCATCAACACCATCAGAGGAGGCAACAGCTGGAGCTTGGGGGCTATTATCAGTTAAATTTGCGATCCAGCTTAAGATGAAACCCCCCATGATTCCTAAGAAGATGCTTAGGGCTGGTGCGGAGCCGGTCATTATTAATATAAATGTTAAAAATGCCCCAAATAATAGTTGAGAAAAGAAGCTGGGAGAAATACTGAATAAGTCGTTCTTTTTGTCTGCCATAAAATAAAAAACTTATTTAACAAATTACTAATGACGCTCGATAGCAAAGCCTTAGCGACGTAGGAGCGTCTGACTCGCTAACGTAATTCCTAATTTTCGATTCAATTACGAATTACGAATTACGAATTACAAATTATTTTAATTGTGCCTGTTGTGGTTGAGTTGTATCCCAAATCTTTACATAAGGTTGTTCCTCTTCAGTGAAAGGTTCAGCTTGTTTGATTTGTGAGGCTAATAAATCGGCGGTAGCATCAGCAATATCACCAGTGCGATTGTTCAAACGCTCTTTTAGAACTTCAAGTGGTGCTGTGCATTGGATAATCTGAAGGGGAAGTTGATGTGTTGTAGCTTGTGCGATCGCTTCTTGGCGTAACTGCTGTTTATCATACTTGGCATCTAAAATTACCGAAAAACCTTGTTTAGCCAGGATAATTCCCAATTCTAACAGTCGTGTGTAAGTTTTCTCGGTCATCTCTGGTGTATACAAATCATTGCCACCCCGTTCCCACAACGGAATTCCCCCTAGATGTTTCCGCACCGCATCAGAACGCAGGTGAATCGCTCCCTGTTGACGGGCTAAAGACCTTGCTGTGGTACTTTTACCAGAACCCGACAACCCCGACATCAAAATTAGTTGTCCCTGCTTGGGTTTAGTGTATTCCCAAGCTTGTTTGTAATAATCAGTGGCGGTTTTTGTCGCTTCTTCCTTTACCGTCGCGGATACACTCAGATCGTCTAGTAAAAATGATGTCACCTTTGCCCGGACATAAGCCTGACGGCTTAAATACAAGGGCAACACCTGTAAGCCTTCCCAGTCTCCAGTTTGCTCTGTATAGGTATTCAAAAACGCATTACCCAAGTCTTGACGCTGGCCAGCTTCCAAATCCATCACAGTGAACGCCACATCGTACATCACATCAACAAAGCGAAACGACTCATTAAATTCAATGCAATCGAACAACAAGATTTTATCGTGCCACAGAGCAATATTTCTCAGGTGTAAATCCCCATGACATTCACGAATATAACCGTTGTGAATTCTGCTAGCAAATAATTCTGGACGTTCGGCAAAAAATTTATCTGTATATTGCTTTGTTTCTGTAAATTGCGCCTGAGTCTGGGGACCACCAATATACTTCTCAGTTTGCTGATAATTCTCATCAAAGGCAGCCCGGATATTTGCCACTTCCCCAAAAGTACGAATGTAATCATTCGTTTGTGCTTGGGCATGATATTGAGCAACCACTCGTCCCAACTCATTTAGAAGTGTCTCATTTAACTTACCTTCTTCAAAAAGGATACTTAGTAGCGACTCTTGAGGAAACTGACGCATCTTCAGCGCATATTCTACAGCCTCGCTCGTTCCCCCTAACTGGTATTGCTCCCCAACCAAAGTTATGGGCAAAACTTCTAAATATAATTCACCAGCACCGCGCTGATTTAACCGTAACTCTTCCTGACAAAAATGCTGCCGCTTATCTAAGGTAGAAAAATCCAAAAAGCCAAAATTCACAGGTTTTTTCAGTTTATAGACGTAATCCCCAGTTAACAGCACATAAGAAGCGTGGGTTTGAACTAGTTGAATAGGTTCTGTTACCTTATGAGGATAAAATCCCGGCTGCAACATTTGCTCAATTAAAGCTGGGAGAGTTACTTCTGTCATCTCTTTGCTCTGCGGGTTCAAATACAAAAAAACCAGGAGTTTCCCCCTGGCTATCATCAAAAATTATTACACACTTACGTAGCTTCAGAGGTTGTTTCACTCTCTGACTCAGCTTCATCCTCAGCAGCAGCACTGATTTGCGGCTGCGAGACGCTAACTACAACTCGCTCCGGATCGCCAAGAACTGTGACACCTTGAGGCAAGACCAGTTCGTGAACACGCAAGCTGTCTCCGAGTTGCAGGTTAGAGACATCAATTTCAATTATTTCCGGGATGTTTTCTGGCGCACAGGTGACTTGCAATTCAGTGATAACAGTGTCTAAAAAACCCCCTTCCTGTTTAACACCAACAGCAGTTCCCACATAACGCAGCGGTACTTCTACAGTGGTGTCGCCGTGGCCAGCAACCGCGAAAAAGCTGAGGTGATAAGGCGTACCTTTGGCTGGATGGATCTGAAGTTCCCGCAGCAAGGTTTTACCGCGCCAAGGTGCATCAGCAATATTCAACTCAATCAAGGTGTTGTTGACGGAAGCTCTTTTGAGCAAACGCTCAACAGTTTTAGCTTCAATGGTCAAAGAAATGGATTCTGTACCCTTATGACCATACAAATTGGCAGGTATCAATCCTGCACGGCGCAAAGCTTTTGGCTTGCTGCCTTCTGGACGTTTTTGAGATTCGACTGTAATAGCCATAGAAGTTGTTAATTAGAGTTAGTTGTGAATTAGAGTTAGGAGTTAGGAGTTTGGAGTTTGGAGTTTGGAGTTTGGAGTTTGGAGTTAGGAGTTTGGAGTTTGGAGTTTGGAGTTTTGATTTAATTACTCATTTTTCACTCTTCACTCTTAACTCTTAACTGTTCACTTTTAACTCCTAACTCTTCACTCTTAACTCCTCACTCTTAACTAAGCACTAAGTAGGGTAGCAGGTGTACCGTCGGGGTGCAATAAAGCGCGTTTGGGCCCGTGGATTGGGTCTTCTACGATTATGGTTTGATCGCGGCTGGCTCCTAATGAGACGATCGCGATCGGAACTTCCATCAATTCGGCTAAGAATTTCAGATAATCCAATGCTGCTTGTGGCAAGTCTTCTAGGGTGCGACAGTGAGTTGTTGACACTTTCCACCCTGGCAAGGTTTTGTAGATGGGACGACATCTAGCAAATTGACGAGAACTGGTGGGGAAGTGTTCGCTGCGATCGCCATCTATGTCATAAGCGACACAAACTTTGATTTCTTCTAATTCATCAAGAACATCTAGTTTGGTCAGCGCCATACAATCCATGCCGTTAATCCGCACGGCATAGCGACCGATGACTGCATCAAACCAGCCACAGCGCCGTTTGCGTCCGGTGGTTGTGCCAAATTCCGCACCGCGATCACACAATAATTCTCCCAATTTTCCATCTAATTCGGTGGGAAATGGCCCCTCTCCCACACGAGTTGTATAGGCTTTCGACACCCCAATTACCCGGTCAATCATTGTCGGTCCTACCCCAGTACCAACGCAAGCCCCACCCGCCACTGGGTTAGAGGAGGTAACATAGGGATAAGTTCCATGATCTAAGTCTAGGAGCGTACCTTGTGCGCCTTCAAACAAAATATTGCGCCGTCTTTGAATCGCATCGGATATTTTCAACGATGTATCAACAACGTAAGGCCGCAAGCGTTCTGCATACCCCAAATACTGCTCGATCACCTCTTGTGGATCTAGAGGCGGCAAGTTGTAAAGCTTTTCTAAAATGACGTTTTTATAATTGATCGTCCATTCCAGCTGCTCGCGCAACCCATCCGGGTCCATCAAGTCTAAAACCCGAATCCCTGTCCGTTCAGATTTGTCAGCATAAGTCGGCCCAATACCCCGACCTGTTGTGCCGATCTTATAGCTTCCCCGTCGTTCTTCAGATGCCTGGTCAATCAATCGATGATAAGGCATCGTTACGTGGGCTGTCTCAGATATCAGCAGGTGGTCAGTGGAAATATTTAATTCTTTTAGTTGGTCGAGTTCTGCGATCAAAATCTGTGGGTCGATCACTGTTCCACAGCCGATAATGCAATCGGTATTTGGATACAAAATCCCAGAGGGAATCAAATGCAGTTTAAAGGTCTGACCTTTAACTACAATCGTGTGTCCAGCATTGACACCCCCTTGGTAACGCACCACAACATCTGCGGAACGGCTGAGTAAGTCAGTTATTTTACCTTTTCCTTCATCGCCCCATTGGGCACCTATGACAATGACGTTAGCCAAGAGCTTATATTAAGAAGTAAAGTTTCCACAAACTATTATTATTAACATATTGCGTGAATCATGTCAATAATCAAAATATCCCGCCCGGAACTAAAGTTCCGGGCTGATAGTTAAAGGCTTCTTTTAGAGGACTAAACAAGAAATTTAGTTTAGTCCTCTAAAAGAAGCCTTTGGTTATGAGACTTGGAATTTATTCCGAGGCGGGATAGATACACTCACTGCACCAACACTTGTGTGTACACCGTAGCCTTTTAGGAGAGAGAAATAAGAAATAGAAGAGAGGTTTTTCAGATACCGTGAAAAGTCAGGTTGGGGGAGAGGTCAAAAAAGGGCTTGTCGAATTCACGTAATTTTAGATTTGAGAGTTTTGATTAAAAGGCAACGACGGGAATTGCACCCGTATCTCCTGGTGTACTCCAAGGAATTCTACTGTTTGAACTACGTTGCTGGGGCAGAGAACCGAATCGAACGGTTGCCTTCCGCTTTGAACGGCGAACGCTCTACCATTAAGCTACACTGCCAGAAATTACCAATCTATTTCTCTATAATCCTTAAATAATTTAGCAAAAGGTGTTTTACCTTGGTTAATTCCTAGATAAATTGGGTCACAAATGCGTGCAACCGCATCATTGACATCAAAGGGAGGATAAACACCACGTTCTTGCATGGATTTTGCTTGATGATAGGGATGTTGAAAGCTAATCCATCCAGGGTCTACTGCATTCATAAAAATACGATGTTTAGCGTATTCTTTGGCACAGGTACGGGTCATTTGATTGAGAGCAGCCTTTGCCATATTGGTGTGGGGATGTCGCCAGGGTTTGTCAACATCGTTAAATCGCCCCTCCATTGAAGAAACATTAATAATGTATTTATTAGTTTCTTTGGAGTTGCTCATTAATTGCTTGAGTCTACTGTTAATCACAAATGGAGCGATCGCATTAATTATATGCACTTCCAATAATTCTAAAATACTGACTTCATCATCCTTCATCAGCCAGCTATTAAAGGGACGTAAGTCAAGTTGTTGTCCATCATCGGTATACCCTCCTAAAGGGAAAGCCGAATTATCTACGCTGTCTACGGGAATTAAAGGAATTTGGGAGAGGAAAGCAGAATTTTCGGTAAATGTGGCTTTTTCTTCTGTATTACCTAATAGTGTTGGATTCTCAGCCTTCACTCCATGATTATGGCTGACTAACACCTGTATTTCTGGCGGTAGTTCCCCGAAAGGTAGTGATTCAAACTCAATTAAATGACGATAAAACGCAGGCGGACGACGTACTGTTTGTGCTGCATTATTGATAATAATGTCGAGTCGCGGATAAAACTTGCAAACGTGTTGGGTAAATTGCTCAACACTGTGGAGATGGCGCAAATCGAGTCCGTAAATTTGCAAACGATGTTGCCATTCTAGAAAATCTGGCTCTGTTGCGTACCTTTTTGCCGCATCATGAGGAAAACGGCTTGTTGCGATCGCAGTTGCACCATTTCGCAACAGTCTCAATGCTACGCCATAACCAATCTTTACCCTGGCTCCTGTGACAATGGCAATTGTACCCCGTAAATCAGCAGTTTGTTGACGCTTGCTGAAGTTAAGATTTCCACACTCAATACAGAGTCCAGTGTAAAAACTATGACCTTGTAAAAAAGTTGTCTTGCAGACAATGCAACGTGGTAGTTTGGTCATTAGTCATTTTTGGTATTATTGCCTTGCATACCTGTAGCTCACTGGGTTGAAAATGGCTATATTCCATCTAAACTGCATTGCCCATATTACTGTAAAAATGAATTTATATTAAAAACTAGCTGATTTATTTGTAACTATTATGTATAAATCATCATTCCCAAAAATTCAGATATTTACAACTTTAAGAGATTGTATTTTGCTACCCGTGTTATCAAAATCTTTAAAATCTTCTCAGTATTTGTTTTTAATATTTAATCTTAACTGATGAAAGGCATCTGCGGCAGAAAGGGCGATCGCACGATCAAAAAATGGTATCGAGTCCAAAAGCTGAAAGCAATATTCATCTTAGCATTGGCAGTTGTATTTACTAATGCTGTAGTTTCGTATAGTAACACTGTGAAGTTAATTCACAACCAACAATGGCTAACATACTCTTATAAAGTTATTAGCCAAATTGAAAGTATCCAATCTACACTCAAAGATACTGAAACTGCACAACGTAGTTATTTAATTACAGCAGATGCAGATGATTTCCAAACTTATCTTGCAGCTGCTCAACAAATAAATAGCAATATTCATAATTTCAAAAAACTAACTGCTAATAACCGTCAAAAGCAGCAGTGGATTGCTTTGCTAGAGCCGAAAGTTACCAACAGACTCAACATTTTGCAACAAGAAATTTACCTCAGAAAAAACCAGGGATTAGAAGCAGTTCGGCAGCAAATATTATCTGATAATGACAAACAAATTGGCAAAGAGATTCAACAACTGATTAACGACTCTTTGAAGGCAGAGAAAAATTTATTACAGCAGGAAATGCAGCAGTCACAAGCAAATTCCCAAAAGGCGATAGTGACATTTTTTATCGCTGCAATTGTGGATTTGGTGTTGGTGGCGTTGCTATATGATTTGTTGTGGCGTTATCTCAGGCAACTTCAGCAGACAGAACTGGCCCTACGTCAAAGCGAAAATCGTTTACGCGCCATGATAGATGCAGAACCAGAATGCATCCAGCTAATTGCCAGAGATGGCACCCTTTTAGAAATTAATGCAGAAGGGCTGGCAATGATGGAAGTGGAAAGTGCTGATATCTTGATTGGTAAACCAGTTGATGCGCTAATTGTACCAGAGTATAGAGCCGCCTTTGCCGACTTGCATGAAAGTGTCTGCCAAGGTAATAAAGGGACTTTGGAGTTTGAAATAGTAGGATGTAAAGGCACTCGCCGCTACATAGCAACTCATGCCGTACCACTACGTAACGAATCTGATGGCACGTTCATCCATTTGGCACTGACGCGAGATATCACCCAGCAGAAACAGGCAGAACAGAAAATTCGCGAGCAAGCGGCGCTGTTAGATGTATCAACTGATGCAATTTTAGTACGAAATATCCACAACCAAATCCTATTCTGGAATAAAGGTGCCCAGAGTCTATACGGCTGGAAGGCTGAGGAAGTTGTGGGTAAGAATGTTTTACAACTTTTATATAAAGAGATTTCACCACAGCTAGAAGATGCTTACTTGAGGGTGATGAATACAGGTGAGTGGCGGGGTGAGTTGCATCAACTGACAAGGGAAGGCAAAGTAATTATTGTTGAAAGTCGGTGGACACTAATACCAGATGAGAATGGACAACCCAAATCTATTTTGAGTGCGAATACTGAGATTACGCAACAGAAACAACTAGAAGCTCAACTTCTGCGATCGCAACGTTTGGAGAGTATCGGCACTCTAGCTGGCGGTATCGCTCACGACCTCAACAATATACTATCGCCAATTTTAATGTCAGTTCAACTATTGCAGAAGAAATTGCCCGATCCGCAGAGTCAGCAAATATTGCAAACTTTAGAAAATAATGTCAAACGCGGCGCTAATTTGCTTAAACAAGTGTTATCTTTTGCACGCGGTATTGAAGATAAACGGACAATTGTGGAAATTCAGCCTTTGATGGCAGAGATTGAGCAAATTATCGCTCAAACATTCCCTAAATCCATTATTTGCCAAATAGATATCCCTAAAAATCTCTGGTACGTTCGTGGAGATATAACTCAACTACATCAGGTATTGATAAACTTAGTAATCAATGCCCGCGATGCTATGCCCAATGGCGGTATTCTTCGGATTGCGGCGGAAAATCTGGTGATTGGCGAACATTCTACCCAGATAAATATTGATGCGAAAGTTGGTTCTTATATTGCGATCGTGGTGACGGATACTGGTATAGGGATGTCGTCAGAAGTCCAGCAAAGAATTTTTGAACCATTTTTCACTACCAAAGAGGTAGGCAAAGGTACAGGTTTAGGACTTTCTACGGCATTGGGTATTATTAAGAATTACGGTGGTTTTGTCAATGTTTACAGTCAATTAGGCAGAGGTACTCAATTCACAGTGTACTTACCTGCCTCAACATTCAAAGACACACATTCGCTGTCTCAACAATTGGAATCAGATAAAAAACTTTTTACTTAAAGTTTTGATAAAGTCAGCGTTTAATTACGTAGTTGAATTGATTTTATCCAACTTAGTTGGTATGATAGTTTCAGTTGAAAACACCAACTTGTATAAAAGCATACGCAATCAATACTGTTGAATAATTCATAAGTTTAAACGCTCAGATCGAAACTGTTTAAGCATTATTTAAGCTGTTTCACACTTTTTAAATCATATATGGTCGTGTTGGCTGTTGAGTGTTAACTCTTGACTGTCAACTGTCAGCAGTCAATAAAACTCACTCCTTCACTATGCAATAAATATGTGTTTTAGCTTACCAAAAATGAGAAAGTAATTTTTTTCTTACTTATGGGCTGTTAAAAATGATGAAATGTTAGAAAATATCAAGAGATAATTTATGTTAGAAAGAAAGTTTTTTCAAAAACCATTAATGGTTATTCTGGGGTTAGCATTAGTTACTGTTTCTACCGCTCAACCTTCTAAAGCTGCTACCTTGACTTATCAGGGAGATACAACAAACGAACCGATTTGGCGGCGTGTAGCACCAGGGAATCCTCCCACTCTTATCAGTGGTGAAAAAGATGGAAATTTGGGAATGAGTGTACCTTACAGTGTATTTGATTTTACGGTCGATCGATCGGGTTTATATAATATAAGTGGTGAATCTCAACCGACGCCACCTGCAAATAGAAAATGGGATATTTTCTTAGCTTTATATCAGGATAGTTTCAATCCTACTGAACAATTAAGCAATGTGATTATAGCAAGTACTACTACTAATGGTAGTACTGTTACTTTCAACCGAGAACTCCTTACAGGACAGAAATACTTTTTAGTTACTACCGGTCGTCGAGTCAATGATTTTGGCCAGTTTAGCAACACAATAAGTGGTTTGGGTCAAATTACACCAATTCCTGAATCAGATTCAATATCTGCTATGTTAGTCACGGGTGGTATAACTTTACTACTGTATAAGCGAAAAGTAGGTTTAAGAATACAGCATTTAACTCATTTTGGCGACTGAGGTATATATTCTTTCTTAATAAAGTTATTTTTTACCAACTATTTGGAACAATAGTAGTAATTATTACAATTCCTACAACTAAATGAGATTAGGTTTAGTGGGAATCTTGATTGAGCTATTTATTTGTCAGCCGATCATAAAACTAAAATGAGTGTTTTCTTCTCAGATGAGGCGATCGCTAGGTTAATTCAGGAAGATGTTCCCTACCTAGATTTGACAACCTATGGACTTGGCATTGGCAAGCAACCTGGTGAAATCGAGTTTTCTACCCGTCATCCAATGACTATTTGCGCTATTGAAGAAGCAGCCAGAGTATTAAAATATTGTGGTGCCGAAGTTCATTATCAAGTTGAAAGTGGTACAGTCTGCCAAGAGAAGCAATTAATTCTTCAAGCTAGTGGCACTGCTCAAGCTTTGCACAGTGGCTGGAGAGTTGCTTTAAATTTGATAGAATACGCCTCCGGTATTGCTTCGCGTACAAGAGTATTAGTAGATACTGCTAAAACAGTAAATCAGTCAGTTTCTATTGTGACTACTCGTAAATGTTTTCCAGGTACTAGAGCGCTTTCCATCAAAGCAGTTCTAGCAGGCGGAGGATTTTTTCATCGCTTAGGATTATCTGAAACAGTTCTGATCTTTAACCAACACTTGATATTCCTGGGAGGTATAGTTGGGTTAATTGAGCGCATGAATGAACTGCGACGACAGTTTCCAGAACAACATATTTGCGTTGAAGTAGATACACCAAAAGATGCTTGGATGGCTGCTGGTGCAGGTGTAGATTTAATTCAGTTTGATAAAATTCCCCTACCAGACCTTGAGCCTCTAGTTTTGAAATTGAAGCAGCAGTATCCAAAGTTAAAACTAGCAGCAGCTGGTGGTATTACCTCTGAAAATATAAAGGATTATGCTAGTACTGGTGTAGATATTTTAGTGACAAGTTCACCGTACTTTGGTAAACCGTGCGATATTGCAGTCAAAATGACGATGGTACAGTAGACATTCTTAATTTAGTTTGATACTTAAGATTGCAGTTGTTAAAACGTAGGAGTTGAGCCAGAAAGAACAGCGCTTAGGCAAAACTTAGAGCGGAAGTAAGTGGGCGTTTTACGAAGCTCTTAAGCAGTTAATGAAATAGAGCGATATAGCCATCTATCGCTCTATTCACTGCACCAGTAATTGTAGCTTTTATTTGGTCTATTGATTGTCTACACGGAGTAGTCTAGTCGTTCTATGCTTTTGCTTCAACTATAGTGTCGGGACAACTACAACCCTTCCACATAACTCGGACAGTTTTCCAATTTACAGGTGAATCTCACTTATAAAAAGTTTATTAGCTTGATAGTTACCTATTTATAAGGCAAATAACGACGGCTTCGTTTATCTACAACATTAAGCTGAACTATTTTAAAAAGAAATAAAAATTAATTTTGTTAGTGTTTGATTACTATATTAGTTGGTATTTTACTCAATAAGTTGGTATTATCTTCATTAGATTACACAGATACACTTATCCATTTGGAAAAACGCAAATCTAACAAGAGGTTTGCGACTAATTTTGGCGTCAGGATTCATTAGTTTTTAATATGAGTTATTAAAAACTAGCTATTTAGTAGCGTCTGGTAAGGAGTTGAAAGTTTAACGATAGAACCGTTTTTATTTTTATCTAACAAAATCTATTGTCAAATTGCTCAATTTTGGCGATAACGATACTAATTTTTGGTAAGCAAATAGCTTTGAGCAAAACTATCTAGTTTTTTCAATATTCAATAGTAAACGGAGAAATGTTTTATGCGTTTTACCCGCCAGATACCCATTGCGTCTCTAATGCTATCGATACTGGTTTTATGGCAGCCTACTTTAGCTGACTCCAGGAGCGATCTTCCCTGGGGTCGAGAAGAAAAAACACCTTCTGTCTGGGATAAAAATAAGTGTCTTGGAGGTTCTTCGCAAAGTTTTCGCTTGGGTGGAGAACTCAAGAATCCAGCCACTTATAACTTGCAAAAACTGCGAAATTTACAAGATGCTTTAAAAAAACAAAATCCAGCATTAGTTACTGAAGTTACTGTGAGCTTTCAAACCGGCTCAGGGCCACGAACAGAAACATACTATGGAGTTCCTCTATGGGAATTGATTAATAATCCGAAAGCCGGAGGTGGTCTAAAACCTGGGAATTCTGGGGTGAATAGTAAAAACTCTTTTCTGAGGCAATATGTTCTAGTTGACGCCACAGATTGCTATGGTGCAGTCGTAGCTATTGGTGAAATTCAACCTAATTTTGAAGGGAAAACAGTGCTAGTTGCATTTGAAAAAAAAGGTAGTGATGGTAAAGTAGTGCCTTTAACAGACGAAGGATTTGCTCGTTTAGTAGTTCCAGGTGACAAAGCTGGAGGTCGTTACGTTAGTAATGTGAGAAATATTGTCATATTATCTGCTCCTCCTTCTCCTTTGAAACCAAAATATTTCTGATATACAGACTAAGGTTGTCAATCTCAATAATATCAGCAATAACTTCTGGAGAGATTTGTAAATCTCTTGAGTATCACTGGCGTAAAACAAGTTTTACGCCTACCATATCTTCAATAATTAACAAAGCCGAATACGGTTTGGATCAGCTGTTGAAGCAGGGGAGAAAAAAGAGTTATTAAGCAATAATTCTTTCTCAATAACTGCTCAATAACTGCTTGCCTTAACTGATAACTTTCTTAACCGAAGATTGTAAGTAACAAAGTCAACATTTGTCTATATAAAGTAATTGACATTTTTCCAACTAAGTTGGTAATGTGAGCTTTGAGGATAAAATACCCAAAAACTTGAAGATTTTAGCGAACAGATGAAAAAATATTTTTTGACAGGTTCTTTGGCAGCTTGTGCCTTTAGTGTTCTGATACCAAATCAAGCTTTTGCAGCTAATCTCAACTTATATGGAGCAGGTAGTTTAAGAAATGCACTAACGGAAGTCAGCCAAGACTTCACCGAAGAAACAGGAATAGGAACGAATACAGTATTTGGGCCATCAGGGATTAGAGAGCAAGCAATAGAAACAGAACTCCAACTGGGACAACCTACTGCTGATGTCTTTGCTAGTGCAGATATTGGAAATCCCCAAAAACTCTACAGTAAGGGGTTGAGCAGTCAGCCAGTGGAATTTACTCAAAACCAGATTGTAGCGGTGTTTTCATCAAAGTATTCCCAGGCAAAAATTACACCAAATCAGGTGTTAGATTACTTACTAAATCCCAACATTAAGTTGGGAATTGCAACACCTATATTAGATCCTCTTGGAGACTATACTCAACAGATATTTACTCAAGCTAATTCAAAAAAACCTGGTAGTTTTGATACCCTCAATAGTAAAGCCTTGCAATTAACAGGTGGAAGGAATTCCCCAATAGTCCCATCAGGACAAGACAGCTTAGTATATTTTCTAGACAAAACTCAGCAAGCAGATGTTTTCTTAAGTTACTATACTGGCGCGATCGCATCGCAAAAAATTGATCCGAGCCTGCAAGTAGTTGGGCTACCAGATTATTTGTCTGTTGCAGCACCATTCGGTTTAACAGTTATCAAAAATGCTGACCCAAATGCACAGAAACTAGCAGATTATATTTTGTCAGACAAAGGACAGCAAGTTTTGCATAAGTATGGCTTTATTAGCTCCAGCAAATCAGTACCCGAACCCAACTATGTTTGGGGACTATTACTAGCTGCGATTATGGGTTTAGCACTCAAGAAAAAATTGGCAGAACAAACTGTTAAATAAGCTACCAAAAAATAGTACTGAACCCAAAGCTGTATAAACATGAAAAAATACTTACTCGCTGCTTCACTAACTAGCTGCATTTTTAACATAATTGTCAGCAACAAAACTTTTGCTGCTAACATTGGAACCTCGCCTCAAACAGAACCTTCTTCAGTTGTTTTATTTGGTGCTGGCAGTTTGAGAGCAGGTCTTTCTGAAGTAGCTGATGATTTCACTAAGGAAAATGGTATTCCTGTAGAAACGAGTTTTAATCATTCTGATATCCAGCGCGATCGCATAATACAAGGAGGGGAAAAACCTGATATTTTTGCTAGTGCTGATACTGATAAACCACTCGAAGTATATGAGAAAGGTTTGGGTGGACCAGTGGTAAAGTTCGCTAGCAATCGTTTAGTTGCTGTCACTAGAGCTGATTCGTCTTTAACATCCAGTAACTTTTTGGAACAGTTACCTAATCTTCGGATAGGTACACCGCCTGACACCGATCCTTTGGGATACTATGCACAGGTCGTATATAAAAAAGCCGATCGAATCAAACCAGGGAGTTTTCAAAAGTTAAATAAAAACACTGCTTTTTTCTCACCAAACAAAATAGAGAATCTGGGTAATTCAGGGCTGATGCCACAGATAATACCACAAAACAGGAATGATTCAGGTGGTAGTATATATTATTCTTTGGAAGAAAGTCCTGAGCCAGTAGATGTCAATCTGGCATATTATACTAGCGCTTTGTTAGCATTACAAGTTCCATCTGATTCAACAAGTCTGAAGCTGGTCGAATTACCACAAAACCTAGCAGTCAAAGCTGATTATGGTTTAACAGTATTAAATGATGCCAGTTCAGATGGTCAAAAATTAGCTAATTACATTATTTCATCAAATGGACAAAAAGTACTGGCGAAATATGGATTTAGCGCCCCCTCTACTTCTATTCCTGAACCTAATACTATAGGTGGAAGTATCCTTGCAATGGGCTTAGTTTTTGCCCTTAAGAAAAAACGAGTATTTGTTTGTCACAAGTAAATAGCTAAAGTAAAAGAACACTAGGCCGAGAAAAAAAAGTATTACAAAATCTAATAGCACTTGAGTTTATCCTCAACGAATTCACATTCGAGCTATTAGATACTTTAACTCTTGCTCGATTTATGGTTCAGAATTTTTTCCAAATTATCATTCAAAGCACAGAAAAATACGTCTTCATTTACGGTTGATGCTTGCATACTGCATGGCTATCCCCTGACTCTGGCTATTTCTGGTGCTTGTCTTTAAACCAGATAATTTGTTCAAGACCTTTGTTCAACAAGCATCTCTTAATTTATTCTTGTTCGGGATACCGTCTTTTGAAAAGAGCCGCACCCTAATCATTTAACATTACACAGGCTTGTTTATAAACTGTTATTGCATTTAATAAAACCTGACTACGCCATGTTAGATCGGAGGGTGAAAAGACCTCTAGCAATCGCTGCTTAGAGGGAGCAAACAAGTTTTTCTGTGCATAGTGATGCAGTCGATTCTCGTTGCGTAACGCAGCTAAAACATGGAGCATATTATAGGTGCCAAACTCACACGTAATCCCATCGTAGCGGACACCCTGAAGACGTTGAGCTAGAGCGCGGGTAAAGCCACCACGGACTAGGTAGCCACCTTTGCGATCGTAACGGCTTTTCAACCTAGAGCCAAACGCACGCTCCGCTCGTGCGACTTGCTCTGGATTAGACTCTCCTTCAAGTAGCAAAGATATCTCGCTAAACTTACCAAGACCACTGTGCAAATCAACGTGTACAATTCTCTCTCGATGACTCAGCGTTTTGTCGAGAAATAATAATAGCCGAGACAACCCAGGCTGTAACGATTTACCACCAAAGAACAAACCTTGGGGATACTCATATTGCCCAGTAACCACAGCACTTTTCACGTTCTCGTAGCCATGTTGAAGTACTGCCTTTATAACTAGCAATAAAAAGAAATCTCTTGTTGGTGGCGAAGGTGGATTCAGCAGAGGGTCGAGGAGACTATAAGTCGGATGTACGCCTTGGTACTCCTTTTCTTCTGCGAGAAAGTTACGATTCAGGTCTACGTTTGCGTTATCCACGCGTCGCAGATTTGCCATTCCCCAAGGGTTGAGTACATGCAGCCAAAGCGTAGAGATTTCAGAGTTAAGAGAAAGCAAATAAAGTTGAGCAGCACTACCAGCAAATCCCTCAATGCCGTGAAGTCCGCTACTAAAGACTAGGACGTGAGGAGACTTGGAGTCTCCCGACCAAGCCCAGTCAATAGTCAGACCATCACCAACCTCTATAGCTCCGTGTTCTAACAAATGCGTTGTTTTTCGGAAACGTTCTTGAGCTTGCGCGTAGTCTTGAGAAAACCAAGAGTAAATATCATCCATTTAATTCACATTTGATTGTGACAGTTTTGGACTTTCGCTATGTTTATACAAGCGATCGTGGATTGTTTGGCATAATGCGATCGCCTCACTAGTACTGACAATATGCCTTAGTACTAAGCTATTACCATTAAATTCACTAATTAGCAGAGAATTTCGGCGATGTGCGTCAATACCAGACTCAGCTAGGAACTTGACAGCATCAAAAAAACCGCAAGTAACTACAAGCATTGGCGTTTTTTGGTCTTCGAGTAAAATAACAGGAATATTCGCTAGTTGTAGCTTAAGTCTGGCAATCTCGAAATCTCGTTTTGACGCAAACTCTAGAACAATCGATCGAGGATCGAGTATGGTAGCCTTTGATGTCTTGCCATCACCAATTACTGTCCCAATGCGATAATCATCCCGATTATGCCGACACACGATTTGCACTCCTTTATCTTTGGCAACTTGTAGTGATTTATAGTGCAAGACTTTTGCCCCACTGAGTGAAAAGTTGATTGCGGTGTCAAAAGATACAGCTTTAAGAAGTCTAGTGTTTTGGATGAGATTCGGATCGGCGCTGTAAATGCCATTGACATCAGAAAAAATCTCGCAACTTTCAAGTTCAAGCGTCGTTGCTAGTGTCACAGCAGTAAAGTCAGAACTGTTTCTACCAAGAAATGTGGGACGATTATGGCTATCAACTGCTTGACCACCAGGAACTACTACAATATCAACTTCTGTAAGTGCTTGTTTTAAACCTGCTCCATCAATTTTTTGGATCGAAGCACGGGAAAAGTTAGAGTCTGTAATAATACCTAGTTGATAGCCAGACAGTACTTTTGCAGAAATACCTGTTGCTTCGACTGCTAAACGAAGCAGATTTGCCCCGATAGTATCAGCAAGTGGAAGAAGTGAGTCAAGGGCTTCGGGTGATGGATTTGTGTTGACTTCCAAAGCAAGTTTATGAAACTCATCCGTCAAACCAGCCATTGCACTAACAACTACTACAAGCTTGTCGCTATCTTGTTCAAGCCGAGATTTGAGAAATGCTGCAATGGTGTTGAAATCAGTACTACGTTGAAAGGTTGACCCACCGAACTTGAGGACGCGGATTTGCATTTTAAATCACCTGCCTTTGGATCATTTCCTCGGCGATTTGGATTGCGTTCAAAGCTGCACCAATCCGAAGATTGTCAGAAACTAGCCAAAACCATCCAGCTTTGGAATTATTGGGGTCAATTCTGATTCGACCAACATGGATATAATCGGGATTATCTATAGTTCGCGGTGTCGGATAACCTTGCGTACCTTCACCGTCATAAACTGTCACTTCTGGAGCATGACGGAGCAATTCAACGATATGATTGCGATCTAAGTCGCGATCGCATTCAAAATAGACTGCTTCTGAATGGCAATTAATAACTGGCACTCGGACGCAAGTTGCAGAAACCTTCAAGTCAGGACGGTTGAGTATTTTCTGCGACTCCTGAAGCATTTTTTGCTCCTCCAGTGTGAAGTGGTTATCAAGAAGCACATCAATGCTGGGAATCAGATTGAAGGCCAAAGGCAGAGGAAAGCGCTCTGCTTTTGGTGGTTCTAGTGGAGTTTTGATGATTTGTAAACAACCGTTTTTGAGTTCCTCAATACCCGTGACACCTCGACCAGAAGCAGATTGATATGTACTGACAATCACCTGCTTGACGTGGTAACTTTCTTCAATCGGCTGTAGAAGGCGTACCAACGGAATTGTTGAGCAGTTGGGATTGGCGATGATTCCACTTTTAGGCCGCTCTACTAAAAGATGACGGTTTACCTGCGGTACAACAAGTGGTGTATCGGGATGCATCCGAAACGCATTTGTGTTGTCAATCACAATTGCGCCTTGCTCTACTGCCTTTCCTACCCATTCACGACTAATGGACGTTCCAGCAGCAAAGAAGGCAATGTCAACACCTGTAAAGTCAAAGTCCGCCAAATCGCAAACTTCATAATCGCGTCCACCCTGAGTTAAGCAACGACCGACTGAGCGCGATGAAGCGACTAAATGCAAATTTGAATACTTAAAAGAGCGCTCCTCAAACAGCGACAAGAAAGTAGTACCGACGATACCTGTCGCTCCGACAATCGCGATACTAGGATTTTTCTGAACAATTGGCATGGGCTTTCTCCCTAAAAACTTTGTAGTGGATAAGATTTTAAGTTCAACATCCACAGTTGTTGATTAGCTCACATCTTTGAAGCCAGGTTAGTTGGTAATAATGACCAGTTTAAGTTCACAGCAAGGCTGGCGAGTACGATGAGTGCAACGCCGATTCCCTGTATTGGCTCTAAGATATGCCCGTAGATGACGTAATCACTAAGCATCGCACTAGCCGGATTAGCAAAAGTAAGAACTGCGATCGCTGATGTTGTCAGCTTTTGGTAGGATGAATACATCAAAATGTATACAATACCAGTGTGAATTACACCTAACCCCAACAGGTAGTACCAGTGGTTGCCAAAAAGAGGAACTTTTTCAAGAGACGTGAATGGTAGAACCAAAAATATTCCCAGTGTCAAATGAATCAGGACGATGAGGTGGGGACGCACACCCTCAAGACACTTGACAAGGAGGGTAGTCAGAGCATAAAAGATAGCTGCAAGTAGAGCAAATAATATACCAATAATATAAGAACTGTGGAAGGACACCATAGTGAACCGCAGTTTAGTAACCAGCACTAATCCTAAAAATGCGATCGCAATCCAGCCAATTTTGTTTTTGGAAATAGTAGTCTTAAATATTAAGCTACCTAGTATAACCACAAAAAAAGGCTGAGTATGAAAGACTGTTGTCCCTAGTGCGATTGAGATTAGCGAGAAAGATTTGAAAATTAATGTCCAATTTAAAATCAGCGATACACCACTAAGTAGAGCCAGTGTTAGTAGTCGTAAGGTTAAATTATGTTGCTTAAAATATCCTTTAAAATAGCAAAATAAACTTAAGAAAATTGCTCCGAATATACAGCGATAAAATACAACATTAAAAATCGCTTGATGCGACTCTTTAAAAAACACGCCAACTGTTCCTGACACCAGCATAGCAACAGTCAGTTCAACAGTTCCAGTAGAAAAGTTTTCCTTTTTCATCTTTAAATAAGACTAAAAATATTCAACTTTTACTTGTACCCCCAAACCTGGAATAATCTAGCAAAGACTATAATACTTTCTTGGCTTTCAATAAATTGACCTAGCTCGGCTAAAAGAGAATCTATCTCCTTTTGTGAGGCAACTTTTTCGGAAATAATTGCTTCTTTAATATTAAACAGCGTTATTTGGGGAATTATTTTTTCTGAAAGTTTTGTAAATATTGGTTGTACTAAATTAACTTGAACATTTTTAAACCCTGACTCTCTCAAAATTTTAGGAATTTTAGCTCCCAGATCGACATTTCCACCTCTTCGGTCAATTACCTGGCGGTGTAGTTCAAGATATCTTGCAAAAGCTTGGGATTCTGGATGACAGTAATATCCAGAAAAGTCTGTTTCTTCAACTATAGCAACTCCCCCAGGCTTTAAAGCATGATACATTTTTGTAGTCACTATTCCGGGATTTGTTAAATGTGCTAGTAAAAACCGGGAATAAGTCAAATCGTATTGTGATTCTTCATCGAGATCAAAAGCATTTAATGCTCTAAATTGAATATTAGTAAATTTCTGTTGAAATTCTTCTTGAATCAACTGAATAATACTACTATCCATATCGATGCCAACAACTTTACCTTTTGCACCTATTAGTTTAGCTATCTCTATAGTTACATCACCACCTCCACATCCCACGTCTAGACAGTGCATTCCTTCGCCAATTCCAACGTTTTTTAAAAGATTTTGTGTAGTTTCTTGCACAACTTCTGCTAGTACTTTCAGACGATCTTTACCCTTTTGACCTCCGGAAATAACATAATTGCTTTTCATTTCGCTGTCCTCTCATTATGTTAACAATATTTAATATTTCGGATGATTAATCAAAAATTATTTAGAGTATTTAGATTGAAAATGCGAAGCCGTACATTTGAGTTTGATTAACATCATTCATTTGGCGTGTATCAAGTTGGGTAAAGCCAAATTGATTATAGAGACGATGACCTTGGGTAAATTGAGTAAAAGACCATAGTTCTATATGAGTTTTTCCCTGTAATTGTGCCCAGTCAACCGCAGTTTTAAGTAATTGGTAGCCTAAACCAAGACCTCGAAAATCCCGTTTAAGATAAAGCCTGACGATTTCAGCTTCTGAAGATTTGATTATTTTTACACCTACAGTCCCAATAATTTCTTCTTGCACTAATAGAACAAAGAAAGCAGCAGATTTTTGATTGTATTTTTGCTCAAAATCTAAAATATCTGGGATTTCTTGAGAAACATCAAATACAAGACCATGCTCAATATAAACCTCACGCATAATATTGATTATGCTAGGAACATCATTATGAGTGGCTAAACGAATTTTGGAATTAATAGTTGGTTTTGTTGACATAGATAGTTATATAGGACTCGTATTTGATTGCGTGCAAAAACTCAGTACACATTCCTTCTTCTTTATTCCTTCTTCCCTGTTCCCTGTTCCCTATTCCCTATTCCCTCCCTACGCAAATAATTTCTCCGAATCAAAGCGGATTCCTATAAGACCTTTTGACTGAGCAACTTGAGGTTAAGAAAAGCTTCGAGTCCTTCAGTTCCGCCTTCATATCCATAGCCACTGTCTTTAATACCTCCCACTGGTGCATTAGGAGGTACTCCACTCAGTTGATTGATGCCGACATTACCTACTTCTAAAGCCTTAGCGGCAGCCTCTGCTACTACAGGCGAACTAGTAAATACGTAAGCTGCAAGTCCATAAGGATTATTATTTGCTCGATGAATTACTTCATCAAAATCAGCAAAAGGTGCGATGGAGATGATCGGGCCGAATGGTTCCTCATTCATAATGGCTGCATCGTCTGCAACTTCAGTCAGTACTGTAGGCAAAAAGAAATATCCTGGTCTTGGCAGCCTTTTTCCTCCAGTTACCACACACCCGCCTTTAGCTGCTGCATCAGCAACTAAGCGTTCCATTGCTGCAATTCGACGGGGGTTTGCCATTGGTCCCATATCAGTGTTCTCGTCCATCCCATCACCGACTCGAATATTTTGTACAAGTTCTGTAAACCGTTTGAGGAATGGTTCATAGAGAGTTTCATGCACATAAATTCGGCTAGGTGCATTGCAACTTTGACCAGAGCCTTTAAACTTGTAAGCAGCGATCGCTTCAGCAGCAGTATCAACATCTGCATCTGCAAAGACGATCGCTGGTGCATGACCGCCAAGTTCCAGGGTACAGCGTACTAGATTATCTGTGGCTAGCTTTGCCAGTTGTTTGCCGACTACTGTCGAACCCGTGAAAGAAAGCTTCCTGATAATTGGCGAAGCAAGAAGATGTTTAGAAATCGCTGGTGGATCGCCAAAAACTAAATTGATTACGCCAGGTGGCAATCCGGCATCAATCAATGCCGTTGCGATCGCTACAGCTGAACTTGGTGTTTCTTCCGCAGCCTTGAGAATTATTGTGCAGCCAGCAGCAAGTGCAGGTGCTATTTTTCGCGCAGAAACAACTGCTGGATAGTTCCACGGCGTGAAGGCAGCGACAACACCAATTGGTTCAGGTACGATCAACCTGTGATAGTCTGTCACAGGAAAATTACGGTACTCTAAAATTTGTTCTGCTTCTTTGGCGTTCCAAGCAATGGTTTCGGCTGCTCGGATAAATTCTTGGCGGGATTCGCTTAGTGGCTTACCTTGTTCGCAGGTAAGCAAGAGTGCGGCAGCATCAATGCGATCGTAGAGTAATGTCGCTGCTCGATCTAGTATCTTCACACGAGTACTTACTGGTGTATCACGCCAAGTTAAAAAACTTTTTTTGGCAGCAGCGAGTGCTCGGTCAAGATCGGTTTGACTTGCATAAGCTACCCGTCCTATTACCTGTTCGTTAGCTGGATTGATTAATTCCCCAAAGCGACGATCGCTGCCATTACACCAGTTGCCGTTAATTAACAAACCAAACTCTTGATTCATAAAAGAGTTTTATGGGTAGTAGTACCATTAGTTCGACAGAAGCGCAAACATACTTGCACATTTAGATTACAGTGCATTACCTTGTTGCTGAAAGCGTTGCTGGCTTGCCAACAAGTGCCTCTCCATTCCGACCCAGTACTTGGGTATCTGGGCAGATGAGGATCAGCGCATACTGAGTATAAGGTGTCAAACCGATTCCTAAATGGAACACCCCGTTACTGCCGCCATAAGTTTCGTTCATACCGAAATTCCCAGGTAGAAGTTCGTGAGCGGTATTAATGCCAAACCCCATTTCCCAAATAATCCGGTAACGGGAATCTAACATGAACATATTATTGAGCATATCAACTGCTGGTTGAGCTTCTGGATGAGATGCTCGTAACTCTGTAATCAGACCGTTGTTAACTGTAGCAATGACTGCGCGATCGCGCATACACTCAAGCCCTTTGTAAATTCGCGCCCGATCTTCAGGTAAAAAGGAAACTGTTCCTGAGTGGACTGTAGGCTGACCTTGCAATGCAATCTCACCGTTGACTGCTAATCTGAGGTTGGCGTTAAATCGCATAATGTCATCAGGTAGGGCGCTGAGTTCTCCTCCTGGGGCAATTTGCTGCTCTCCCCATTCGATAAATCCTGCCTGCTGGTTCCATTCATAGCTCTCATCTAGGTGTTCAAAGATTGCTTTAGTACCTTGAGCTTCGTTGATAATTTCCAGATACTCACTATTCCTTCCCAAATCAAAAAAGCGTTCTGCAAAGGCTTCTAGTTTTTCCGGATCGGTGCGCTCCATGATTCCCAAAAAATGCTGAATCGCTAATAATGGCGTTGGTGTGGAATTGCAAGGCATGACAACTAGTTTGCGCTGTCCCAGCTTTTCGGGTGCAGGAGACTCAAAGAAGTATTGGGGAGAAATCACAAGAACATGGGCTGGCTCAGGAATACTCTCGTCAAACAACTCTTCAAGCGATCGCTCTGCATCATAAGGCACAATTTTTGTAGAAGTATAGCCGCTATCTTCTACAATTTGGAACTGGTTTACTAAAGAGGAGTTGGTAACAAGGCAGAAATGACTATCTTCGCTAGCTCCAAATTGACGAAGGCGTTGTGGACGGATGAGTATAGTTTCCATTTTGATAATATCCGTAAATAGAAAATGTTGATTCTTTACAGAACTTTCTTAAAAACAACCTAAAATACTATGTTTCGTGGTTGTTACTATATCTGCGCTCAAATTAACAAGTGTATATGAACGTCGAGTGATTCTGAAAAATTATTACTTCATCATCTACAATTTTTTTGCTATAAAAAAATATTATTTGAATAAATAGGAGGGATTTACCCCTCCTATTTATTAGGCTGTTATCCAATTAAATTACATCTTGTAGAACTCAGATTTATTAAACATTCCGAATTCTTGAGGTTTATTAAAAACCTCTTGCAAATGCAACTTAAATGCTAACTGGCTAATCCAAAAAGATTAGCCTAACAATGTGCCAAGGTAACGACCGTTCTTGTTTACTTTCTTCATGGTTATGACTCCATTCTGGTTAACGTTTGTTGTTGAGGGCTATTTAAAAACCCGGAAATACAAATTGAGCAGTAGTTAGCTAATCCAAAAAGATTAACCTAACAATGTGCCAAGGTAACGACCGTTCTTGTTTACTTTCTTCATGGTTATGACTCCATTCTGGTTAATGTTTATCTGCTTGTACAAGCTAAATTGAACATACAACTATTTTCTGAAAAATACAAGCTATAAACAAATATTTTTTTAACTTTTAAAAATTGCCTAACAATTTAATTTCAAACAATACAAATAGAACGATTTTTAAACAACGTCAATAATGATTAATACGCTGCTTTATATCGTCTAAGCAATGAATAAAATATATGTTTTTTTCAGAAACTAGTAGTTCGCCAAGGAAACTTGGCTCTTTTAAGGGGAATGGCACTAAGAAAAGGCGAAAGGCTTGTGTCACCTCGTTCCCAGTCTGAAGACTGGGAATGTATTCCAAGAGGCTCTGCCTCTGGTCAAGCCACTGGAGGCGGAGCTTCCGAGAATGAGTTAAGAGTCTCCAGGCTCTTAACCAGTTAGGGCAAAGCCTATAGCTTTACAAGCGTGCCATTCCTTTTAAGGGCAAGGGGGAAAGGGACTCATATGTTTACTTCTTTAATCTTTAACATGAACCCCTTTTCCCAGCCCTCAACTAACAATTTTGGGTTGGCAGACTACTAGTTAAAAAGTTCGTTTTTTTTCACCAATTACTTCCTTAAGAAAATACAAACAATTGCTAAATATTCGCCTTTTTCTCTGAATCAAAGAGCTTTACTGAGCTAATGCAGATATATAACAGTTATTGCTCGCTACAGCGGTAAGCATTCTATTTTGATTAAGAACGTTGCTGATTGTGCAAACTGAAAGTCCGCATTACAAACCAATGCTCATCAATTATCTGTGCGGTATATACTGCACTAAGACTTGAATAAAGGTGCGTGTAAGAGCAAGTCCAAGTTTAAAACATGGATACCTCTGATTTAGATCGACTAATTAAGACTGAGAATTCTGTTCTTCAATCGAAACGACTGGTGTCCAAGCTCGTAAACGTCGTTCTTGTCGCGATCGCATAGTCTCTCCATCGTAGTCCATAGTTACTGAATCTTGAGAGACTAACTGAGCGCAATCTAGGACATTGACATTGATGGTGGCAAAGGACTGCTGTGTTTCATTCTGTATGAGAGCGGCAACATAAACGCCGCAGCAACCGCAAATTAGGAAGTCGGCTGTGTGCATACCAAAGCGATAACGAATGACTTGCTCAGGATTGATAATCTGAATTTGCAAGTATCCATTGGGATCTGAGGTACTACGTGTGCCGTGTTTCCGACAGAAGGAACAAGCGCACGTCCGGACAGCTAATCGGTTTGGAGTCTGTGTGCTGTTAAATATAAGTTTGAGGTTGCCACAGTGACATCCGCCTCGAAGCGGAAAGTGTTGACTATCCATCTAACTTTCATCCCTATACTTGCTATCAGCAGCCTGCAACCTTCAACGGACGTAACTCGCCCCGTTGACATCAATGGTAGCGCCTGTCACATGACGTGCCAAATCTGATGCTAGAAAAATTACGACGTTAGCAATATCCTGTGGCATTGCCATTTCTCCTAGTGGTGTCTGGGAGATAGCAGCTGACTCACCATAGCTATCGAAGTACTCGGCGTTGAGTTCTGTACGGACAAATCCAGGAGCGATCGCATAAACTAGGATATTCTTATCGGCAAATCCACGAGCAATTGTACGAGACAGAGCAAGCATTCCTCCTTTCGATGCTGCGTAGTGCGTATAGTCAGGCAAGTCACCTCGGAATCCTGCTCTGCTGGCAATGTTAATAATCTTTCCACCACCTTGCTGTTTAAAGTGATGGATAGCCTCACGACACAGGGATGCCGGAGCAACTAGGTTAATATTGAGTGTACGTATCCAAGAAGTATGCCAGTCCTCAAAATCACCTTCGATAAGTGCTTTTTCATACACTCCTGCATTGTTCACAAGTACATCAATGCCATCTCGCCAGTCAGTTGCACGCTCCCATAGATATGGTACAGCCGTGACATCAGCCAGATCGCAAACAACTACGTGACAGCGCTCAGAGCCTAAATCAGCTTGTAAAACATCAAGTTGTTCTGTAAGTACATCGTTAACTACTACATAACCACCGGCAGCTACAACAGCGCGTGCAGATGCCTCGCCTATACCACGAGCCGCTCCTGTAATGAGTACTACTTTTCCTGTGAGGTCAATCATAGTTACCCTCCCCAAAATCTAGACAACATAGCAAGCTTTGTCAAAATAATTCGTAATACCGCTCTCTATGAGACGCTCTTGCTAGCTTGGTTCTTTGCAAAAGTACGCGGACTCGCTATCGCGACGCTAACGTAATTTGTAGTTGCAAGACGCTCGCGGACTCGCTCTAAGCGAAGCCATGCCGTTGGCGCAGCCTCTCGTAGAGAAGGCTTTACGCTGCGCTATCAGTGGGGCTGCTGAACCCTCCACTGTCTTGTTGACCACTAAATTTTTGATGAACGTGTTGGCTTTGTAGCCTTTTAATTACGAATTACGAATTACGAATTAGTAATTTGGCTCATCTAGTAACAGCGCTAGTGAGTTCTGGAGTACCGAGAAGTAGCTTTTTATCCTTTCCATATACCCGAATACCGGGACAAATCAAATCGAGATGGTACTGTGTGTAAGGTGTCAGACCAAGCCCAAAGTGCAGCGCTCCACTAGTACCACCATAAACTTCGTTCATAGCATAATTACCCCAAAGCAAGTCGAGTGAGGTATTGATCGCAAAGCCTAACTCCCAAATAGTTAAATACCGGGAATCAACAGCACCCATTGCTTTAAGCATCTCTGCTGCTGGTTCAACATCCGGGTGAGTGGGATGCAAATCCGTTACAACACCTTGCTCTACCTTGGCAATCAGCGCGTGATGCTTTATATGTCGCAGCTGATTGAAAATGCGTGTTTGATCCTCTCGTAAGAAAGACGGTTCACCACTATGTAAAATCGGTAGTCCTCGAAATGCAATCTCACCATTGATTGCAAGGTAAAGATTGGGATTAAACTCCCAAATATCGGCAGGTAAGACACTAATTTCTCCTGATGGCGCGATTTGTTGTTCACCCCACTCTAGAGGCCCAGCCTGCAAATTCCATTCGTATTTGTCGTTAAGATGGTCGAAGATTGCGCGAGTACCGTACTCTTCATCTACAATTTCTAAGCGATCGCTTTTTTGTCCTAACTCAAAGAAACGGTCAGCAAACTCTGCCTGAGCATACGGATCGGTTCGTTCGATGACACCAAGAAAATGCTTCACAGCTTCTAATGGTGTTGGTGTGGAATTGGAAGCCATCGCGATCAGCTTGCGCTTGTCCCCCAATACCTCTGGATTGGGAGAACGGAAGAAACAGTTTGGTGAAACTACAAAAATATGCGATTTTTCCGGGATTTCGTTTTGTAGTATTGTTTCAAATGACCCTTCCTGGTCATAAGTAACTGTTCGATAGTCTGTATAAGCACCACTTTTCTCAATCAAGAATCGATCGACAATATCAGTGTTAGTCACCAAGTAAAAAATACAATCCTCTGACGGGCCAAACTGTCGGTAAGAACCAGGTCTAATGGTAATAAGCTCCATAAATCACCCCTTTTTTTTTAACAACGGTTATAGTTTCTTGTCCAACGACTGTAATATGCGATGTTTTGCTAAGTCTGTTGATATGTGAAGAATGCAAAGTAGCCGATCTGCTGGAGTCAGATTGTTTTGGAAATAGTGTCCTACGTCAGCTTTCTTTGTTGTTGGTAGCGAGGGATAAAAATCTCTCGGTACACTAGCATTTTTAATCACGCCAGTATGCAAACAAAACTCCAGATCGGGACAAATACTCTTTGCAATCAGACAAGCTATCTCGTTTATCTCTGGCTCTGGCATTTCACCCTCAATCCGAGGATACAATTGAACACCGTCAAAACGTGAGAACACCCGCATTGCCGAGAAAACAGCAGGATGACAGGTTTTTAGAGCAACGATTGATGGGAATCCAAAATGTCCTTGACTCACCTTGTAAAGGTGAAATCCCCACATATGTTTGAGCAGATGTGTTTTCTGATAACGCTCTGCAATCATCTGTATTTTGATGTGCAGAAAGGGTAATGAGTCTGTTTCTACCCAACTGGATGCCAATACAGCGATTAGGTCATTCGATATCGCCTCGACTGCAACAATTAAGTAATCACATTCTTCAAACCAGTTTCGCTTCGCCTCAAAATACTGTTCAATCTTTAAGGTTGGCATTGCTTGGGTCAATCCCTGCACAATCCATTCCTTTATTGCTGGTTGAATAAGTTGTTTTGGAGTGGCGTAGTGAAGGATATAACGGTCAAATAATCGCGAATCAAGCCAGTTTTTTTGCAAAAGTTGCATATTTGCAGGATGATTGAATGAGCTTTGTCCCCGCGTCAGTCCTAATGATAAGTATTCAATCGGACTTGATATTAGAATTAAAGGGAGAAGATACTTGCCTCAAACTACACAAGAATCATCCTTAAATCTTCTGCAACAAAACGTTGCATAGATCAAGACACCTGCGCTAGCACACTCATATCAAGGGATTTTCCAAGGATTAGATCGTCAGTTTGACCTACGATCAACTCCTGATGGAGTTCCATAAAGTATGCAACGTAAAGACGACCGACATTACGTATATGTTCGAGGACTTTCTCCTCATCTTCAGGAGTCTTGATTAAAGATACAAGGACATCCCACACGAAATCGTCATGGTCATCTTTGAGATCGAGGTTCACATGTCCTCTAGCTCCGATAATTTTGTCTTTGCCCAGAATCTTCGCCAAATTGTCTAACCATTGCGGCTGGGTCTTTACAGTTGTATATTCGACAAAGTAAACGCTTGAAATCAAGGCCAGTGGACTATCTTTGTATTCAATGTCAAACAGCAAATATCCCATAAGCAGCTTCGTTGAGAGCAATGACTCTTGCGAGTAAATCGCATCCTTCGATACACCTACAGCCTCAAGATCCCTGACGAAGAACTCGGTGTCGTGAAGCATCTCCTCCTCAGTATATTTCGCCCATGCTTTGGCTTGAACTGGGTCATGCTTAGTGAAGTATCGGATAGCTAGTGCATCTACTGTACGTTTTAGCCGTAGCCGAAGAATAGTTTCAATGTTGTGCCGCTTGTAGTAATCCATATTGATTTGCGAACCGTTCAACATATGTTGAGAAAACGGAACTTCTTTATAGAACTTCACAATCATCGAGTCTAGGAGTGCGTTTACACGGGATCTGAGTTCCGGTTTTTTAGGCTGACCAATAGGCTTTTTCATTTTTTGTACAATTGATTTATTTTCAATGGTTTCAGAACTTTGGGAAAGTGCAGAATCAGAAACTAGGAATCGAGAAGGTTGGTATTTGAGAAAAGTTTTTCTCGCTGTCTCTAGGATTACCCATTCTTCTAATCCCTTATCATCTAGGGGTTTTAGCTTAAGTTAGTGCATTCGATTGGCACTGAAGTTGTGGTTAGTAGAATATCTTGCTAGTGGTTAAATACCAACTTATCTGGTATTAAATCCTATACCAATCCGATTGGAGAAAATGTAATCCAAGATACACTTTTTGATTTATCTCCTGAATCCCTATTGAGTCAATAGGTTTTTTAAATCCTATGCATTAGTCACATATATGAATGGCACTAAGATAAACCCAAAGTCTTGTGTTGCCTCGTTCCCAGCCTCCAGGCTGGGATTCTATTACGAGAGGGCTGCTGCCTCTGGTCAAGCCACTGGAGGCAGAGCCTCCCAGGATCGGTTCCTAGCCTCCAGGCTAGGAACCAGTCAAGACAGGGGCTGTGTCTTAACAAGCGTGCCATTCGTCACATAGATAAGTGTAAAAATGTTATCGACGAGTAGATTCGGTTGTTTATAAAGATGCTGCTTGCGAATTTTCCGAGCAAGAACGGCTACCACACACTAGACATGAAGGATCGTGGTAAGAATGTCGTTTGGCAAATTCCATTCGCATCAAATCGATTGTCAGCAGTTGTGACAATAGAGGTTCACTAAACTTAGTAATCAGCTTTATTACCTCTAATGCACTAAGACAAGCTAGTGTCCCAGAAACAGCACCGATAACCGAGAACCCACGCCGATCCCAATCCGGCTTTTCTGGAAACAAGCATGATAGACAAGGAGTGACACCAGGAATAATCGTCGTCAGGTAAGCTTCCATTCCATCCATTGCAGCTTCCACCATTGGTTTTTGCCAGCGCACGCAAGCTTGGTTGAGCAAGTTTCGCTCTGTGAAATTGTGGGCGCAATCAACAGCTATATCAGCGGATTGCACTAAAGAGTCTACATTCTCCTTTGTAACGTAATCATGAACTGCTTCTACTTGAATATCAGGATTAATAGCTTGCAGAGTTTCTCTGGCTTTGAATACTCTTGGCTTACCTACCCAATCATTTGTCATCAGAACCTGACGATTCAGATCGTCTAGCCGTAAGTCACCACCCCGAACTAGAATTAGTCGCCCAACACCTGCTACTGCCAAATAAAGCGCTGATGTACCGCCTAATCCCCCTACACCTGTAACCAAAACCGTTGCAGACTTCAAACGCTTTTGTCCTGCTTCTCCAAAATTAGGAAGCATCATTTGGCGGTGATAGCGTTCTAACTCACTGGGTGTTAAGTTCATCGCTTTTTACCTCTTTATCAGTCGTAAAATCTACCACCTAGTTGGTAGCAAGTATTGTAATTGTCTATACATTTTTCTAATTTTATACCTGTTAAGTTGGTATTTTTTCTAGGCATCATTAAGGGAGCTGTGTGCAATACTCTTTATCTTAAGTTGAATGCCCAATGAAATAAGCCCCACAGCAAAGCGTGGGGCCTTTGAAGTATTATTACTTTTTGATGGGATATAAAGCATTGGCTGATGCAGGAATCAGTACGGCATCTATAACTGCTGCCTTAAGGTTGGGATTTATCCTTCTTCATAGTGTGCTTATTTGACAGATGCAAGATAAGTTTTCGGTGCAAGTTCATCTTTTTTGAGGTCTTCGTACTCCAATTAGATCGTTCCATCGGGTATCCTTCTCCTGTCACAGACGCTACGCATAGCTTGCTTTCACGTATCGCTAAAGCGAAAGCTCCGCTAACGCGTAGCGTCCCGTAGGCAAGTGGTACAGGATCTTGCTACATTTCAGAACAATATTTGGGGAAAAATTCATATTTCCTTCTGCAACGGCAGTCTCCACAATTCAGGAAGGCATTCTATTGACAAGTCGCCAAAGCCACCTAGCAGACTGTCTCCCTGTTGTAACGACTGCCGTTTTTTTAATGCAAAATTATCTAGAATCGGAATGTACTACGAACAACTCCTGTATAGATAGTGTCATTATTGCTGTTCTGCTCTGGGTTAAATATCACAATCAAGCCTGGTGTAATTGAGATATTGTTATTCACTTGGTAGCGATATAGTCCTTCTAAATGGAAAGATGTATCGCTATCTTCACGAAGATTACTAGTAGCAGTAAGAACAGCAGGGCCAAAGTCATTACTCGTCACCTTGGGTGGTTGACCAAAGATTAAACCTCCCAAGTTACCCTTTTTGCCTAAATCAGGGAAAGCTAAAGTGACCGCCCAGTTCCAGATGTCTGCCTTATCGCCTTTATTAACATTTGCACCAGAACTAACCTCTGCGATCGCTTGACTATACCCAACCCAACCAGAAAGTACCAATTTGGGGTTGAAACGATAGCTAGTTTCTATCCCATAATGATTGGCTGAAGTGGCAATACCAGCACCAAATGGGGTATTAGCGAAAGCGCTACCATAAGCTCCCGAAACGGAAACATCATTATTACTACCAGTAAAGTAAGAGTGTGCATAGCTCAAAGCAAGAGTTAAGTTTTGGTTGGGCTGGAATGCTAATTGAGCTAAAGCACCATAACTACCATCAAATAGCCCTGCACCAGCACTAGGATCGTTAGCTCTTCTAGCAAGATAACCCCCAGATAAAGTAATCGCGTCGCTCAATTTAAAGATGGCGCTGACACCTGAACCTGTATTACTAGCAGAACCCGTATTACTGGCACGGTAAATAGGGGAGAATCGACCAAACCGCGAAAGAGATCCAATCGGAGTTGAGGACAACAAAGGGTTAACAGTGTTGAAGTTGTCGTAGAACTCCCCACCAATAGCATCAACAATGACATTGATTTTGTCACCTACCGGGAAGCGATAATATAATTTGCCCAGTACAATGGTGTTGTCGTTGTTCCCGTCCCACGATACACGGGTCATGTTTGTACCAGTGACTGCCCCACTAAAGGCTGTGGTGTTGTTCGCTTCTAAACGGGTAAACAACTGGTCTTTACCAGTGAAACTACTAATTAAATTCAAGCGGATGCGATCGCTGAAAATCGCGTTGTCCTGAAGCCTTCGTCCACCCGATGCTGTATACTCGTTAGCTCTTGCAGCCTCTCTAGCTGTACCCTCTGGAGCTGCTTCGATTCTTCTCCAGCGATCGGAGTCTAGCGCTCTATCCCCACCAAACACACTCCCAACAGAGAAAATTATTTCTGCATTTAACTTGGTAGTAGTTGAAAATTGTTGATTTTCCAGGTTTGCATTACGAGCTTCCAACCCATCTATCCGTCCCCGTATTTCAACTAGCCCGTCAGCGAATTCTTCTTGCAATTTTCGCAAGGTTTCTAAGTCTTCTTTTGTGACTAAATCTGCTGTGCTAGTAGCAATCAATTCATTAACCCGATTCAGACAAGCGTTAAGACCTGCGGCAAACTCATAACGAGTCATTGCCCGATTTCCTTGGAAGCTGCCATTAGGATATCCAGCTATACAACCGTAGCGCTCAACTAAAGATTGTAAAGCCTGGAATGCCCAATCTGTAGGTTGTACATCAGATAGTTGAGAGACTGAAGTAACCTGACTCATGACTGAGTTTGGATTTTTGCTGCTGCGATCGTTGAACTGCTGGCTCTGGTCAGATAAAGTAACGCCGATAGGTGCAGTCAAAACAGCTTGATTATCTGTTTGAGCAACCACACCTTCTTTTGCCGGAGACTGAGTAGTCTGCATATCTGCTGGAATAGCTGATGCACCTTGAGCATTAACCAGACTAACTACTAATAAGATTGGAGCAATCAACAATGAATTATGTAAAAAACCAGACATTAACCTCACACCTCAAATACTATTAGACCAACTTGATTTCTGAAATAGTTGGTACTAAAAAACACCCGATGCATTATTATTACCAGATTTTCAGATTTTTACCATATAAGTTGGTAAAAAGCTGACAAAATTTTAGTCAGTATCGGCACAGTTATTGATAACAGTCAATTCTAAGTGGTAATCTGTGATTTTTTACCAGTTTTTTTGGTTACTAGGTCGTTAGATTGGTAAATTATGAATTGATTAAGAAAAAATGCTTGAGAGACTGCAAATGAATAACAAACGAATCCTAACTTTTGTCAGTTGGGTATTTATCTCGTTTTTACTAATCGTTGGCTGTAGTCAAACAATTACACCTAAGTTATCCTCAACTACTAGCCCAGCAGCCCAAACAGCAAATTTGACGATATCAGCAGCTGCTAGCCTCAGAGATGCAATGAACGAAATCAAACCTCTCTACAGTAAGGAAAAACCAAATGTTACTCTGAGCTACAACTTTGGTTAATCAGGCGCTTTGCAACAACAGATTGAACAGGGTGCTGGAGTTGACGTTTTTATCTCAGCTGCAACTAAACAGATAGATGCTTTACAGCAAAAAGGTTTATTAGTTGATGGAACTCGCAAAAACTTGCTGAAAAATCAGGTGGTGTTGATAGTACCCCAAAATTCTACAGTTGTGGCTGATTTCAAAGACTTAACTTCACCACGGATTAAGAAAATTGCTCTAGGCGAACCCAAAAGTGTCCCTGCTGGACAATACGCTCAACAAATCTTAACTTCATTAAAAATTCTTGACACCGTTAAAAGCAAAGCCGTCTATGCTAAAGACGTTCGTCAAGCACTCAATTACGTAGAATCAGGTAATGCTGATGCTGGAGTCGTCTACCTTTCAGATGCTAAAAGTACGCCAAAAGTCAAAATTGTAGCAACTGCATCTGAAAAAACCCATTCTCCCGTCGTCTATCCGATCGCGATTCTCAAAAGCAGTAAAAATGTCGATGCTGCTAAGGATTTTGTGCAATTTTTATCAAGCAATGAAGCCAAAACTGTGTTTGAAAAACAGGGATTTACGGTAGCTGGTAGTTAACATCAGAGAAATTTTGACAAGGCTGGTTGAGGATTTAACGCACTACTCAAACCAGCCTTAATAAGCACAGTTTTAGCACCAATCAGAAACTGTTAACCATAAGTTTTATTTCTTGAATAAATCGATTAAGTGCTTTCTGTGCTGCTTTGTAAGCTGAAGCTTGCCGTCCTAGCTTCAATTCAAGTAAAATGCGATCGCGTACAAAAAAATGGTAACGATCGATTTCACCAAATGCTACGTTAACCTTTATGATGACGATAGCAACAAGCAAAAATCGTACCTGTTAAGTTAATGAAATGGATCTTAACAACTGCTCTGATTTTGAGCAGCACTACTCAATATTCCGCACAAGTAATAGATCAAACTAAACAACCACCTACTAATAAACAGCCTGCACAACCAGTTAAAACACCTGCTTCACCTCAACAACCTACTTCTCGACCAGTTTTTATTTTGCCAAAAGCACCTGCTCCATTAAGTCCTGTATCTGGGCGTAGAACAGGAATGGGTAGTCGAGATAATTGTCCTGCGGTTTCAACCCCGCTCACTGCCTTAGTACCATTTCAAGAGGAACAAAAGGTTGGCAAACAGACAAACAAATCAATTATCGGGACTGTAGAAGGACTAACCACTTTAGAACGGCCTACGTTTTGGTTTTACATTCCCTACACTAAGAATTTGTCTAATTCAAGTGCTGAATTTAGCTTACAGGATAGCGCCGAAAATGATATTTACAGAAATGCGATCGCCCTACCTTCAAAGCCAAGTATCATTGGGATTTCTCTTTCTAGTACTGCTTCATTAGAAGTAGATAAGACATATCGCTGGTATTTCAAAGTACGTTGTAACCAAGAGACAGCAAGCATTCCTGTATATGTAGAAGGGGACATTAAAAGAATCAATTTAGATGAGCGTGTTGTGCAACAATTAAAAGCCGCAAATGAGCCTCGACAAAAAATTATAATTTATGCTGAAAAAGGAATTTGGTTTGACGCTTTAAATATGCTAGCACAACTACGAATTTCTAATTTTAATGATGCATCTACTGAAAAAGATTGGCAAAGTTTATTGCAATCAATCAATTTAGATAATATCGCTATGATGCCCTTAATAAAGTTACCAACCCGCTAATCATTTCAGATCCAGTAAAGTATCTATAAACCCAGATTTTTACAACCAATTACCAACTATAACGTAGGGTGCCCAGTACATCGGACGGTGATATTCAGGAGTTTCAAGTAATTTTAATTGAGCAAAGCGTAAAGCTTTTGCCGTAGTTTTACCACTCACTAACTGGCGGTAAAATTCCTCAATAAATAAAGCTGTAGAGTTATCGCCAATTTGCCATAAAGAAGCTAAAGTACTCCGCGCACCAGCACGAAGAGCAACTCCTGCTAATCCCAATGCAGCTCGGTTATCTCCTGCTGCTGTTTCGCAAGCGCTCAAAACAAGTAATTCAACTGGTTTTGTTAGTTTTTGCTCTCTACTTTTGAGCAAACTATCTAATTCACTCACATTGATACGTCCATCAGCTGCTAGGATAAAAGTGTCTTTGGCTTTAGAGCTAAATTGTCCGTGAGTTGCCAAGTGAACAACTTTAAAAGGTTGAGCGTTGATGGTTTTCCCTAAATTTGCACTGGTAAAATTTTTATCCAATAATGTAGTTGTCGATACCCCTGATTCCTGAATTAATTTCAGTTCAACTTTAACGTAGGGAAGCGGTGCAAACTTTTCATTTTTGGGTGGTTGCGATAGTCCTCCAGCAAGAGCATTTAATGTTTTCTGTCCTAGAGGTTTGGGAGCAAATAGTTGCAGTCCGGGGCTAATAACTACAGAGTATTTTTGGGCTAAATACTCTCTGCCATCATACAATGCAGACATCGGTATATTTCGCAATAACCCATCTGGAATAAAGACTAGAGTATTAACTTTACTATTTTTAAGCTCTGTTTCAACTGGTTTAATTAACCAGTTATAAAGTTGTTGAGAAACTGCTTGAAATTGCAGATTAGCATCAGGTTCGACTATTGTCTTTCGTATTTTTGTAATAACTTGCTCTACTTGCTTACGGTTAACTTGAGAAGTTTTATGAATCAACGGTTGCTTGGGAAGTTTGATAATAATCTCTAAAGAATTATCTAGGATAATCGGGTAGAAAATAGCAGTATTCGGGTTGTCGCGGTCTACTACTTTGTCTAAAACCACAAATTGGTTACTTAAGCAAGCTTCTCGAAAAAAATTGTCGAGTTCTGCAAGTTGCAAAGCTTCTATTCGCTGACGTGCTTTATCTAAATCTGGTTTTCCTTGTCCTTTCTCTTGTAAAATCAACTCTACAGACTGCCGATAAAGAGGTTCTATGCGATCGCGAAAATTGAACTGTACCTCTCGATTAACCGCAACTAAATCGCTGCGAAGAGACTGAAGAGTTGTGACAGCAGCATCATAAGCAGATATGGCGGTTTCGATATTTCCCTGTGCTTTGAGCAAACGTCCTAACTGCCACTCAAGGCGATAAGCTATATCTGAGGCATCGATTTTTTCAGCCAGAAATAACGCTTGCTGGGTCAAATCCTGTGCTTCTTGCAATTGTTGGTTCTGTTCGTAAACTTCTCCCAAGCTGCCCAGTGCATAGGATTCGGCACGTTCATCGCCGATGATTTTGGCTTGCTGAACGCTAGTTGCCAGAATCTCTGCAATGTCTTTTTTATTACCAATTGTGGTTAAAGTCTGAGCAAAATTGATCCGTGCATAAATACCAGCTTGATTGGTAGGCAGATTCGGGAGTTGAGATTGAATTGTGGGTATTAATGACTTTGCTTCAGTGATGCGTTCGTTTTCAACCAGCAAACTCAGCTGATTAATCAGGGCTTGAACTTTGGCTAGAGAGTTTGGTGCAATTTTGGCAGCATTTTCATAATGAGCGATCGCATCTTTAATGTTACTTAACGACCTAGCAGTATTACCAAGGCTAAATTCCGTCAAACTAATTTCTAGAGGCAGTTGCAGACGTTGAGCGATTTCTAAACTTTGTTGTAAGTTTTTCTGGGATAACTCTAGTTCGCCTAATTGTTGTAAGACATTGCCAAGCGATCGCAAAGCTGTTACTTTTACAAGAGAATCAGGTTGAGCTTGTAACTGTTTGGATACTTCCTCTAATATATTCAAGCTACGGCGGTAAAACCCAGCAACTCGTAGAGCTTGCGCTTGGTTAATCCGGCTGCGCGTTACTCCAGCAGTATCACCTAATTTCTTCCAGATTTGCTCTGCTTGTTGTGATGTTTTTACAGATGCATCAGTTTGTCCCTGTGCTAGTTGCAATTCGCCCTGAATATTTAGAGTTTGTGCCAGAATTTCTAACAATTCAGATTTGGGATTATTGGCATTTAACTTTTGATTTATTTCATCCCAGCCAAGCAAATTTAAGCTATTGCCAATAGTTGCATAAGCTTCTTTCCAGGAGCCGAGTTGCTGGTATACAAGACAGAGGTTAGTCAGCGCTGCGGCTTGTGCGAGGTTATTGCTTTCTCGTTGATAGGTACGGACAGCTTGTTGTAAAACATTTACCGCTTCGGTCAAGCGTCCAGCTTGATAAAGCGCTTCTCCTTGCTCAAGAAGTTGCTGTGGTATTGTAGCTGGAGGTTTATTGGTTTGGATGTGAAACCCGTTTGGTGAGTTTGTCTGGATTTGTTTAGCGAATGTGCTAGGGATAATAGTCAGGAAAACAGCAAGGGTAAATAGGACTACGGGAGTTACCGCAAATCTAATTACTCGCTTTGGCAGCTGAAATTTTGCCATATTTCACACCTCCCTGAGATACCGGACAGGAAGCAGGTGTTTGCCAAGGGCTGTGGGGGTTGAGTTGAGGAACTTGTGCTACTAATTCTATGTTTCCCTTGCGATCGATTACCCAGCCAGAAGCTTCCACAATTGGAATTGTCGCAGCAATAGAAGTAGTTGAAACTGCTGTTGATTTTGGCACAGGCTTTGTGTTTGCCAAGTTTTCTGATTTTGGTCTTAATTTCACCCACCCAGACACAGTACTTGAATCTTGTAATGGTTCAGTAGGACTCATGGGTAGTCCGCCGCGTCCTGTTGCCACAAATGTGTTTTGGAATTGCCGAGTTCCTGGCGTGCAGGCGGTGGAAATTTGCCTAGAAGCATCAACTAGATTAATTGGGAGTTCAACTAAGCCGCGAGTAGGGTTAATATCAGGTGTAATGATTTCTACATTACCGCTCAAGCTGCGAGTTTGCCCTGTAGCGGTGATATCGCTTGTTTGTAGCTGACGCGGGTCTAAATCTTTAGGACGTAATCTCTCAAGTTCTTGTCGACTGAGAGGTGCGATACCAAAGATACCTTTAGTATTGATTGTGACATTCCCCCCACGAAATTTAGCAGAATTAGCGCTGATGTCGCTATTTTCAAAGCCAACCAAGACATCGGCATCAATATTGATGTTGCCGCCGATAACCTTTATTCGTCTGGCGTTGGTTCTGATGTTGCTATTGCCAGTCATGATTAAATCTTTTGAGTTAATGTTAATTGTCGCCTCTTCCCTATTTCGGTCAACTTTGGGGCTACCTGTATCGGCGATGAGTAAGCCGTGGTTTAAACGGATAGAGCGTGCATATAATGTCATCTTACCTGCGGTTCCTGTTATGGAACTCCGCACGCTTACTCTTGCATCTTGTACTAGTAAGGTATGGGTTGTGACTGTCAAATTACCCGCATCTCCTATTGAGTTTTGGCTGGCTCGTGTAAACAAGCCACCATTCCGCTTATCAGCACTTCTACCAATCAGTTGTACATCTTGGGCATCAACTCTCAAATTTCCCCCGTTACCCGCACCGGAAGTACCAGTATTTACTTGTGCCTCATCTCGCACTAGTAAGGTATTAGTTTTGACCGTCAAATCACCCGCATCTCCTGTTGAGTTTGCTCGTGCAAACAAGCCACTACGAAACCGATTGTCAGCGCTTGTACCAATCAGTTGCACATCTTGGGCATTAACGCTCAAATTTCCCCCCTTGCCTGCACCGAAAGTAGCAGTATTTATCCATGCCCCATCTCGCACTAGTAAGGTATGGGTTGTGACTGTCAAATCACCCGCATTTCCTGTTGAGTTTGCTTGTGCAAACAAGCCACTACGAAACCGATCGTTAGCGCTTGTACCAATCAGTTGCACATCTTGAGCATCAACCTTCAAATTTCCTCCCTTACCCGCACTAGATGTACTAGTAATTACCTGTGCCCCATCTCGCACTAGCAAGGTATTAGTTTTAATCGTTAAATTACCTGCGTCCTCTAATGAGTTTCGCTGTGCAGAAGTACCCAAGGAACTGGGAAGCAGATTATTAGAACTTCTACCAATTAGTTGTACATCTTGGGCATCAACCCTCAAATTTCCTCCCTTACCCGCACCAAATGTAGCAGTATTTACCTGTGCTCCATCTCGCACTAGCAAGGTATTAGTTTTAATCGTCACATCACCCGCGTCCCCTGTTAAGTTTGGCTGTGCGCCAGCACTCAAGCCACTGGGATACTTATTATCGGCGGTTGTACCAATCAGTTGCACGTCTTGAGCATTAACGCTCAAATTTCCTCCCTTACCCGCACCAAGTGTAATAGTGCTTACCTGTGCCCCATCTCGCACTAGCAAGGTATTAGTTTTAATCGTTAAATTACCTGCGTCCCCTGTTGAGTTTGGCTGTGCGCCAGCAAACAAGCCACTGGGATACTCACCATCGGCACTTGTACCAATCAGTTGCACATCTTGGGCATCAATGCTCAAATTTCCTCCCTTACCCGCACCAGATGTAATAGTACTTACCTCTACCCCATCTCGCACTAGCAAGGTATTAGTTTTAATCGTTAAATTACCTGCGTCCCCTGTTGAGTTTGGCTGTGCGCCAGCAAACAAGCCACCGGCTTTACCATCAGCGCTTGTACCAATCAGTTGCACATCTTGGGCATCAATGCTCAAATTTCCTGCCTTACCCGCACCAGATGTAATAGTACTTACCTGTGCCCCATCTCGCACTATCAAGGTATTAGTTTTAATCTTTAAATTACCTGCATCCCCTATTGAGTTTGGCTGTGCGCCAGCAAACAAGCTACTGGCAGATTGATCGTCAGCGCTTCTACCAATCAGTTGCACATCTTGAGCATCAACGCTCAAATTTCCTCCTTTACCCGCACCAGATGTAATAGTACTTATCTGTGCTCCAGCATCAACTTGTAACGTGCTAGCACTGATATTGACATCGCCTCCCTGTCCATTTGCTTGCGATCGCACCTCATTACCAATTACACTCCCATTGTTAAGGTTTATTGCAACCGTGGCATTAACCGAAATATTTCCTGCCTGACTATTATTAGAACCTAATCTACTGTCTATGCCTGCAAACAGTTGACTCTCTCCCGTCATCTCTAAATTCCGGGCATTAATCGCGATACTACCACCATTGCCAGCAAATACATTTACTTGCGCGCCATCGCTAAGGAAAACATCGCTTCTTTCTACACTATTGGGAAAACTCAAACGACTATTATCATCTCCATTCAACCCAACTGTACCGGCACTAGCTAACCCACCCAACTCGACGAGTCCACCAAAAGCATTCAATCTTCCACCATCCATGTTCACATTACCGCCTACTAGCAGCAAACTTCGACCATCTGGGACACGTAGACCAAATGCATTCTCGTTACCAGGAGTAGATCCTGCTGGCGCAGTTGAACTATTTTGAATCGGTGCAGCCGCAATTTGATTAAATAATAAGGCATTTGGATTTACTGTTAACAAGGGTGAAGGTGCTTCTGGATTTGAGGCGCTGAAAAATCCCAAATTGCTAAACCCAATGGCGTTGGCTGTTGTGGCGATAAAGGAACCGCCGATATTCAAACTAGCATTTTTACCAAAAATAATCCCATTCGGATTGAGCAGGAATAAGTTTGCTTTACCGTTAGCACGAATTAAGCCATCTATATTAGAAATTGACTTACCTGTTACTCGTGTCAGGATGTTCTGAATATCGGGTGAATTATTGAACCAAGCAGTACTGTCATTGGGAACAGAGAACTCCTCAAAGCTGTGGAACAGATTAGCACCTCGTGTGGTTCCACCTTCAATCATCCTGGTATTGCCCTCTAATTTCACATTGGAATTATTTGGCAGAGTGCTGTCTGGAGTGATTTGGGCAACTGAGATATTTGCATATAAGGTAACTGCACTGACAATGGCAACTCCTAGACCTTGTAACCAGTTTGGCGCAGTTTTAAAAGACATTGCACTCTCCTATAGAAAAGGAAATTTAGGTTGTCAGCCGCAATCTTGAGTAGAAGTGTCAGGATAATAAACTGATGCACAACAGAGGATATTAGCAAATTGACACTGCTGAATCAAGTGAATAAACCAGAGCAAACGCGCCTCGCATCTAAATAGAATAATCCTTTCATAGCAGGGGTTTGAGCGTTTGAGAATTGAGGCGATTTTTTCATCAATATCTTTATGCAACAAGGGTTTCACAAATTACGTGCGTTTGGCTTGATGAATAAAATTCTACCACTGCTACCAATTAAGAATTAGAAGGCAAAGCTAAAAAACCTCTGATTTCCAGCCGTGAATAAACTTACCTCACTGCTACCAATTAATAATCAGAAGGCAAAGCTAAAAAACTTCTGATTCCCAGCCGTGAATAAACTTATCTCACTGCTACCAATTAATAATCAGAAGGCAAAGCTAAAAAACTTCTGATTCCCAGCCGTGAATAAACTTATATCACTGCTACCAATTAACAATCAGAAGGAAGAAAACAAGCTGACCTTCAGTTCAAACCCCAATCTAAAACTTAGGGGAAAAACAATGTCTAACATCAAAAACCACGGAGTAGATATGAACAACAAGCAAATCAAAGACCTCTACAGCATCGAAGCTGTGCAAGACCTTGACCATGAAGCCGCTGCTACTATTAGTGGTGGTGCTTTAGACTTGTCCGACCTGAAGGGTGGTAAAGGAAAGCGGCTAGATAATATCGGAAAGGCACGACCCGATTTAGGCAAATTTAACAATAAAGCAACTTGGTACGAGGTGACGGGTAAAAGAGATTGGATTGTCTACACTGGTAAGAGATTCACAGGTGCATCAAGGACTCTGAAAGCAGGTACAAAAGGTAACTTCATCGGTACTTTTAACAACAGCATCGAGTCTGCCAAACCTGCATAATCAGCTCTGGTCTATTTCATACCGTGTACTCGAATCCTTCAAAACCTCAAAAAGAAAAGAATGCTCTGACATCAGCTTTTAGCTGAGTAACATTCTTCTGTTGCAGTTTGTAGGGGCGAAGTCGTTTTCGCTCCTACTTTTTCATTCATATCAAAATAGCACAAATAAACGTCAACGGTGTTATCAGTAACAGCCGCATTTATCAGAAGGCAAAGCTAAAAAACCTCTGATTCCCAGCCGTGAATAAACTTATATCACTGCTACCAATTAACAATCAGAAGGAAGAAAACAAGCTGACCTTCAGTTCAAACCCCAATCTAAAACTTAGGGGAAAAACAATGTCTAACATCAAAAACCACGGAGTGGATATGAACAACAAGCAAATCAAAGACCTCTACAGCATCGAAGCTGTGCAAGACCTTGACCATGAAGCCGCTGCTACTATTAGTGGTGGTAGCTTAGACCTTTCCGACTTGAAGGATGGTAAAGGAAGGCGGCTAAATAATATCGGAAACCCACGAGTCAATTTATACAACTTTAACAATAAAGCATCTTGGTACGAGGTGACCGGTAAAAGAGATTGGATTGTCTACACTGGTGTGAAATTCTCAGGTAAATCAAGGCGGCTGAAAGCAGGTACAAAAGGTAACTTCACTGGGTCTTTTAACAACGACATCGAGTCTGCCAGACCTGCATAATCAGTTCTGGTCTATTTCATACCGTGTACTCGAATCCTTCAAAACCTCAAAGAGAAAAGAATGCTCTCACATCAGCTTTTAGCTGAGTAACATTCTTCTGTTGCAGTTTGTAGGGGCGAAGTCGTTTTTGCTCCTACTTTCTCATTTATATCAAGATAGCACAAATAAACGTCAACGGTGTTAATAGTTATCAGTTATTAGGTAGGAAACGGACTCGTTCACCTCTTGTTAACTGCGGCTGGTATTGATTTTTTAAACTATGAAATACCACAGTATATTGCAACACAGTGAAGAAGATTGTGGTGCAGCAAGCCTAGCCACGATCGCCAAATACTACGGACGCACCTTTGCCCTCAATCGCGTGCGAGAAGCAGTGGGTACAGGTTCGCGGGGAACCACACTACTAGGTTTGAGACGGGGAGCCGAAACTCTGGGATTTCATGCCCGTCAAGTTCAAGCTACCCCAGAACTGTTTGAGAAATTAGATGAAGTTCCTTTGCCTGCCATTATTCACTGGAAAGGCTACCACTGGGTAGTATTGTACGGGAAAAAGGGGAAAAAATATGTCCTCTCTGACCCTGCCGTTGGTATCTTGTACCTCACCTCCCAGGAGTTAATCGCGGGTTGGAGTGATGGTGTGATGCTGCTGCTGATGCCAGACGATAGCCGCTTTTATGAGCAAGGGGAAGATAAAATTGGCGGTTTTGGGCGGTTTATTGCCCGCGTTATGCCCTATCGCAATCTTTTGGTTCAGGCGATCGCGATCAACTTTGCGATCGGGCTGTTGTCCCTCGCTTCCCCGTTAATGATGCAACTTCTCACCGATGACGTACTAGTGCGGGGAGATACCCAACTGCTAACAACAGTGGCAATTGGTGTGATTGCCATGAACCTAATCCAAAGTGCCATTGGTTTGGTACAATCTCACCTGATTGGTCATTTTGGTCAACGATTGCAATACGGGCTAATTCTAGAATACGGCCGAAAACTGTTGCGCTTACCCCTATCATATTTTGAAGCACGTCGCAGTGGGGAAGTCGTTAGCCGGATTGCTGATGTTCATACCATCAATAATCTAGTTTCTCAAATTGTTCTGGGTTTACCCAGTGAATTTTTTGTGGCTCTGGTTTCCTTGGGTTTCATGCTCTTTTATAGTTGGCAACTGACTCTCGCTTCCGTCGCCGCTTTTATCATTGTCACTTTTGTCAACCTGCTTTTTCTTCCCGCCTTGCGCCAAAAAACCCGCAGCCTCATCGTTAAAGGTACGGAAAATCAAGGCTTTTTAGTCGAAACTTTTCGTGGTGTTCAAGTTCTGAAAACCACCCAAGCTACAGAGCAAGCTTGGCAAGAATATCAGACAAATTTTGGTCGCCTTGCTAACTTAGACTGGACTACGATGAAGTTGGAGCTTTACAGTGGCACAGTCACTAGTATTCTTTCCAAATTGACGAGTATTGGCATACTCTGGTTAGGTTCTAGCTTGGCGATTAATCAGACATTATCCATCGGTCAACTGCTGGCGTACAGCGGTATGAGTGGTAGTTTTCTGGAATTTTTAGAGTCAGCAGTCGGGCTAATCGATGAATTTATCACTGCACAAATTGTCGTTCAACGCTTGACAGAAGTGATAGATTCTACCCCAGAAGATAAAAATGACATTAAAAAACCTTGGGCAGAAATTCCTGGCAATGCAGATATTAGTTGTTCTCAAGTGAACTTTCACCATCCTGGTAGAACTGACCTGTTAGAAAATTTTTCTTTAACTATCCCTGGTGGTAAAGTAATAGCCTTAATCGGTCAATCTGGCTGTGGTAAAAGCTCCTTTGGCAAATTAATTACTGGTTTATATCAAGTCCAATCTGGTAATATCCGTTATGGCATATACAACCAGCAAGACTTATCTTTAGAATGTTTGCGGCAGCAAGTCGTATTAGTTCCCCAAGAACCTCATTTTTGGAGTCGTTCGATTGTAGAAAATTTTCATTTCAGTTATCCCAATATTAGTTTTGAGGAGATAGTTAAAGCTTGTCAAATTGCTGGTGCAGATGAATTTATTAGCAAATTACCAGATAAATATCAAACTGTTTTAGGCGAATTTGGTGCAAATATTTCTGGCGGACAAAGGCAGAGATTAGCTATAGCTAGAGCAATTGTGATTGACCCACCTGTATTAATTCTAGATGAATCTACAGGCGCTCTTGACCCAATCAGTGAAACTCAAGTTTTGGATAGATTACTTAATCACCGTCAAGGGAAAACTACAATTATGATTAGCCACCGCCCTCAAGTTATCAAACGGGCTGATTGGATTGTATTGCTTGAAGATGGGCGCTTAAAAATTCAAGGAACTCCAGAAGAATTACGTCATATTCCTGGAGAGCATTTAAGCTTTCTTGATGAGATTTATGCTTCTAATAATGGTAATGGATTGAAATCTTCTTTACTTTTTCGGAATTAGTTAAGTAAGGTATGACAAACAAACACAACTATCTTGAGAAAGATAAATGAGGCGAAAACCTTTTCTCTCCTGCCTTCTGCCTGGTTGTTGAGTTTCGACTACGCTCAACTGCCGCGTAGTCGAAACACTGCCTCCTGTCTCATCGCAACTAAAAAGATTTACGCCGTTTGACTTAATGTTTATTAGACATTTTAGAGAGATTTATAACTTATGATTAGTAAGTCTCAAACCAATTTTTTACCCTTAGTTCAAGACAATGAATTTCTCCCACCAATTAGTCGTTGGACTACATTTGGCGGACTATTTATCGTGTTTGTGTTGTCGTTAGCTGTTCCTGTGGCTGCGATTGCTAAATATAAAGTTACAGTCATTGGACAAGGGGTTGTCCGTCCTGCGGGTGAATTGCCAATTGTGCAGGCGGCGACAGAAGGACAGGTAATGCATATTTACGTCAAAGAAAATCAAACGCTGCGAAAAGGAGATATAATTGCTACTATTGATGACTCTCGATTGCAAACTAAAAAAAACCAGCTGCAAACCAATATTCAACAAGCTAGGTTACAACTAATTCAAACCGTTCCCCAAATTAATGCAATCGATAGTCAAATTCGAGCCGAAAGCGATCGCACTAATCGGACTATCGCCTCTGCTAAAGCTGAATTGCAGGGACGCGATCGCGATTATCAAGACAAAAAAATTACCAGTATCACTGAACTTCAAGAAGCAGCAGCCAATGTCAAAATGGCTCAAGAAGAATTATATGCAGGGCAAGCACAGTTACAATCAGCATTAGCTAATCTCCACGCAACTGAGGCGGCTTTAGGAGCCGCGACATCAAAGCAGAGCCGATATGAAAATGTTGCTAAACAAGGGGCATTATCCCGCGACCAACTAGAAGAAGTACAGCTGGCTGTCAAACAGCAACAACAAGCTGTACAGGCGCAAAAAGCAACTTATAAGGCCCAAGAAAAAACAAATGAACGGCTAAAACAAGCTGTGAATGGGGCTATTGCCAAACGCGATATCGCGCTCAAGCAGTTCTCAATCCCAGCAATGCAGAGGTAGCAATGGCGAGTGAACGCATTGCTCAAGAAAAAGCTTCTGGGGAAGTGAATAAAGCATCGTTAGAAAGAGAACTTCAAGCACTTATCAAACAGAAAATTGAAACGGAAAAACAATTAGAGCGCGATACTAGCGAATTCAAGCAAGCTGAAATTGACCTGAAGCAAACTACTATTACTGCTACAGCAGACGGAATTATTTCCAAGCTCAATTTGAGAAACCCCGGTCAAACTCTCCGGGCTGGGGAGGAAGTTGTGCAAATTGTTCCTAGTCATGCACCTTTAGTTATCAAAGCAGCTGTCGGTTCTGAGGAAAAAGGTAAGATAAAAGTCGATCAAAAGGTGCAAATGCGAGTAACAGCTTGTCCTTATCCTGATTACGGTACTCTCAATGGCGTTGTCAAAGCGATTTCTCCGGATGCTGTTAAGTCGCAAAAAAACGATGCTGATACTGATCCGAACTCTAGCCCAAAAGCAACTGCTGTAGGTGCTTTTTACGAAGTCACAATTGAACCAGAGAAACTTGCTTTAGGTCGCAGTACAAAGAAATGTCAAATTCAATTGGGTATGGATGGCAGAGTTGATATTATTACCCGCGAAGAAACTGTACTGCAATTTGTGCTCCGCAAAGCAAGATTAATCACCGATTTTTGACCAATTCTTCCTTACCCTTTACCCCAAACTCGATTCCGAGTTAAAAATGCACAAAGCAAGAAGTATTGAGATAAATTTTATCTTTTTGCACCAAATCTCACACTTAAGTATTACATCTACCAGCCGGACTCCAATTCAATTGGAGAATTCTGACGACTGACGCCTCTATTCTGTTTTGATAAAAATTTGGTTTTTTACCATACCCAAAGCCAAAAAATGAAACTATGACATTGTAAATCAAGAGGTCATTTGATGAAAACATTCAATTTGAGAATAAAGTTCTTTGCTCTAATAATGCTCGGTGTTTTGGTATTCAATGTGTTCTTATTAGCACCACAAAAAGCTTTCACCGAGACAAGTAAACCCAATATTGTTTTCGTCCTAGTAGATGACATGGACGCTGACACAATTAACAGAAATCCAAAGAAGTATGCACCAAACATTAAGTCGCTTTTGATCGACCAGGGCGTAACATTTCCTAACTTTTTTGTAAACGTGTCTCTATGCTGCCCATCGCGCACGAATATTTTGCGCGGTCAATATGCCCACAATACTGGGGTCTTGACCAATTCACGACCTGATGGAGGTTTCCAGAAAGCCTATAGCCAGGGCTTAGAAAAACAGACGATCGCCACCTCGTTACAGGCAAATGGTTATCAGACAGCGTTGATTGGCAAGTACCTCAACGGCTACCCCGACACAGCCCCTAGTGATACATACATCCCGCCTGGTTGGACAGAGTGGTATAGCCCGATGGAAAAAGGCAAGAAGAAAAACGACCAAAAGAAATATGGCAATCCTTACTCTCAGTTCAATTACACGCTGAACAAGAATGGCCAGCTGGTCAAATACGGTGACAACCCCAAAGACTACGGTACAGATGTTTATACTGGCTTTGCCATTGATTTCATCCAACGTTCTGTCAAGAACGGCAAACCGTTTTTCGTTTATCTAGCTCCCTTCAACATTCACGGACCATATACGCCAGCACCACGCTATAAAAACCTCTTCCCAGATGCTCAAGCGCCCCGCGTAGACAATTTTAACGAAGCCAATGTCAGGACTAAGCCTCAATTCATTCAAGATTTGCCTCAACTCAATCAAACACAAATTGACGAAATTGATAAAAGTTATCGTTTGCGCTTGCGATCGCTACAGTCGGTTGACGATACAATTGACAAGTTGGTTGATACGCTCAAGGCAAATGGGCAACTTAACAATACTTACATCATTTTCACCTCCGATAACGGTTACAAACAGGGTATTCACCGAGCAAGTACAGGCAAAGAAAGTGCCTACGAGGAAGATATTCGCTTGAATCTGGTAGTGCGTGGACCGGGAATTCCAGCTGGCAAGAAACTGCAAGAGCAAGTGGGTAATATCGACTTTTTCCCAACCTTTACCGATATGGCTGGAGTTAAACCACCCGCTTTTGTTGATGGACGCTCGTTCTTACCCTTGTTAAAGAGTACGATGTCAAATCTCCCTAAGTGGCGCTCTGCATTTTTGATAGAACACAAACAAAATCAGAAGCGACGTGCTGCACTTGAGAATCAGACAACGCTTCTTCAGGATCGGTCAGAGCTTGAGGATCAGTTAGAGCTTGAGGATCAGTCAGAGCTTCAATCGCTCCAAAAAGGAGGCCAAGTACCGAAGATCCCTACTTACCAAGCGATCCGGACACAAGATTATACCTATGTTGAGTATAAAACTGGAGCGAAGGAACTGTATAACATCAAAAAAGACCCATATCAGTTGAACAACCTGGCTTCTACAGCCGATCCAACTCTACTCAAACAGCTTGCTAACCGACTGAGTAAACTGCATACTTGTCAAGCCGATTCCTGTCGGGTAATTGAGGAGGAGCCGTTCACTCTCTAAGAAGGTTCTGCCAGGATACTTACCACGTATCCTGGTAAACCAGACAGAGCAACAGTGAATATCCAAAGCCTCAAAATTCAGTTGCAACCTTGCTACTTTTACCCCTTATTCTAATTAATTGAAGATAGTTTTACATTACTCAACTAATGATGGTAGAGGAGTGGAAAATTGTCGGCGACTTTGAATAAATATAATTACAACACCACTTGCAACCACGACAAAGGCAGAAGGAATAAATGGCAACCATAGCCCTTGTTTTAAAAGAGCGATCGCACAAATTCCATATAATATGACAACTGTCACAAAGATCGTGCATCCCTGATGTGAGAGCGATCGCACCCGCCAAATAATCAGACTCCCAACTACAGACCAGCCGCATATCCAGAGAATATCGCCCCAGTAAGGCAAAACCCCAAGAATTGGACGTTGGTCTAAAACTGCACTCAAAACTTGGCTAATCATTTGTGCTTGTATAAATACCCCTGATATTTCTTGGTAATCTTGTTGTGCAGTACTGTAGGGAGTTGACCAAGTATCGCTGACTGTATTAGCTGTCACTCCAACGATAACTACCTTATCTTTAAATGATTTACGATCGAATTTATTACTCAATACATCATCAAGGGAAACTCTTTGATAATCTGTATTCCGGTAATTGACAAGTATTTGATTTCCGCCTAAATCAACTCCTTGTTGATACGCACCACTGCGACTAGGTTTTAAGCGTTTAAATACTTTAGAGCCAAACTGTACATAATCTTCATTAAATTTAGGTTTAATATTTTCATAAGATAAGTAACGAGTAACTAATTGCAACGAGAGCGAATAAGGCGTTGTACAAGTTGAGGAAGGCTCTTGTGCCATCATCAAAATTTGGCGACGGACGATACCATCAGGGTCTTGAATTGCATCAGTAAAACCCTGACGTTCTATAGGTACGTCTTTCGGAGGTTTAACACCTTGGAGATCGTATTTACTATCGCGGCTTTTGCAGATAACAACAACGTTTTTTTTATTAAGTTCAGTCGGAAGTTGTATTAGATTTGATTTGTTTGGGGGGTCAGCTAAGTCTCTATAAATATCCAGTCCAATAACTCGCGGTTGATATTTTTGTATTTTGTTGAGCAATTTAGCTAACGTACTATCCGAAATGGATTTCAGTCCTTTGGTGATGTCTTGTCGTGATTGAATATCTTTTTCAGTAATTTCTACAATTATCAACCTTGGATCTGGATCTTCCTTGAGTCCCAGCCGTAGCATTCGATCGAAAGTTTGCAGTTCGATTTTCTCAAAGACTCCCAAGTATCTCAAACCTACCGTTGAAACAGCCACAAGAAAAGTACTAAGTAGTACATTCCAAAACTTAGATTTTGATGTCGCAATTTTACCTTTTCTCGAAACTTTACCCACAAATTTAGTATTATCCAAATTACCACGTAATTCTTGCCACGTAGTAGGAACAGTTGTAGGATTTTGACAGATGACTGGCAACCAACTGGCACAAGGAAATTCATTTTCCAGCCCTTGAAGTCTTTCTCGTGCTTCTCGCACAGCCAAGTAAAATGGTTTGCTATCTGCAAAGGCAGTAAGAAAGTTTTTTAAAAATTCCTGTGCGATTAAATCTGGCACTCCTTCCCGCATTACAATCATTTGGGGAATGTTTAAATCCGCTAAATTTCGTCCTAAACCAATTCCGTCACAAGAGTTGAAAATTGCTAGTTTCAAACCGCGTCTAATTGCTGCCTTTAGTCCATTTTTCAATTGCGAAATTGCTAAACTTTCTGTTTGATTGATGCAGATTTCTCCAATCTCTCCGTCAGCAAGACTATTGCTATGTCCGGCAAAAAATAGAATATCCCAATCCTGATTCCATAAATACTCATCAAGTGTTTGCCGTGTTGGTTCTATAAGAAAGGTGGTTTTAGCATCTGTTAAACCTTGTAACAAAGAGGCGTCTTTTTCAATATCAATACCAACTCTATTGCCTAGAATTGCTAAAATTTTGACTTTACCTGTAGGAGATTTTTGTAATAGCTGAGGAGATTCATACTCTTGATTGCTCAAAGCTAATTCCGCATTCGGATAATCTTCAAAAAAATTCCATAGATGCCAAGGCAAGCGATGCAGTAGAACTATATTTGTTTCAATAATTACTCTAATTTCATCATGACGACTGAGTAGAGTTCGCAACTGCCGTTCAATATTCTGAAATGACTCAAATTTCAACCAAGCATTGATATTTGCTTGTAGCTGTTGACACACTTCATCGAAGTCATTAACAGAAATATTGGTTATGTCTTGTGAATGTACTTTTATCCGTTGATTTTTACGATCGAGGCGTTGATGAACTGCTGCGTAGAGTAACTGCCATCTGCGGTAGAGTTCGCTTAGTTCTGGTGCTGGCGGTAGACTCCCTGTTAATTTCACGGGTACAAATTGGTTATGACACCAAAGTTGAGCCGTGACAACAGGAAATCCTTGATTTAAATCTCCTCCCAAGAAGCTGAAGACAACTAGCTTACTCATAAGTTAAGTAGACTTTGCCATTCGTGATTAACTAATGATTAATCAACAGAAAGCATTCTATTTATGCAAAAATTCCAAAAGAAAGTGTAGTATCAGGACTACACATGATAGGTTTATTTCTACCACGTTGTACTAGCGATCGCTTCTTTCTCATCTGGGTATAGAGGAGTAAGAATCGAAACTTAGTACTAATCACATTAAGCGTAGCTTAATGTGATTATTTAGCAATTTATTGATAATAAGTTGCTCTTAATGACAAGATGCATTCGTCTTGCAGTGTCATCCATTCAATGTTCCTTCTATACTAGAATTACGTTGTGCCTATCTCAACAATCGACTCGCTATTTGATATTTTTGTATAAGTAAAATGTTCCTAATCAATACCAATTTGACACTGCTGGCTCCTAATAACTAAATTATGAAATTTTCTGTTATTTGATAACTATTTAGCTCGATCTGGATGCTGAAACATTCTCCCACTTCCCCATCAAAGAGTTTCAATTGCACATAACTATCTTGAATTCTTGCTTGTACTTCTTGAAGTATTTCTCCTCGATCTGAAAATAAAACTAGCTTGATATTAGGAGGTAGGTAAGGTTGATTACAAGCTGGATGTAGTTGGACGCGAATCTTAACTTGTTGGTTAGCTTCTGGTATTAAGGCAACTAATAAAATAACTTTTTGAGCCTCTATTTCTATTCCCAAGTCAATCAGCTTGGCGCGTTTGCTCGCAGCAGCGTTTAACCCGGAAGAAGTGCGGAAATTAAAAGCTAGGCTACTGGAGTTTGGCTCAAAAAAAGTCTCTATAGCTTGCCAAGAAGCATCGTAAATCTGCTCCAGCCAACGACTAAGATTCACTTGTACTTGTGAATACTGCGTAGGTGCGGCTTGTCGTAGAGATTGCAGCCTTTCTTGGTACAAACGCTGCCGCCACTGCTCATTTTCTAGTAGTACTCCCCAAGTTGTAAATGGCACTGCAAGTCTCGGAAATGTTACAGAGGAATTACTTAACTGTTGCACAAGATTTTCTGCTTCAACAGTCGATAATTCTGGTAGTGGAGCGATCGCACCTTTCATCTCCTCTGTTTCACAAAATTGGTAGGTCATCCAAAAAGCATTAAGGTCTTTAATTAAGTGCCGTGCATCTATACAATAAGTCCTATCTACTTGGTCATAGTCTGCTAGTGATTTCAGTTCTTGATGGGTTATATAGCCCCAAATTCTTACCCACTCCCCATCTGGTGTGACTTGCACTGCTAAATAATAGTCTGCTGCCCAACTAGGAATATCTACCCATTCTTGAGGAACTTCTAACTCGCTATCATCAATTGCCTCGCTAGGAATTAAAACGACTCGCTTTTGGTTTAACAAAATTGCTGTGCCATTGACAAATTCCCAAAAAGCAGGAATACCAGGGGAGCTGTGCCAGATACTTGCTTCTGGAACATATTCAGCTTTTACCCAATTCAAAAACCCATGAAGGCAAATTTGATTCATGTAAGCACGCCAGCGACTGCTAGGTGTGGCGTACATTTGGCTTTCTTGCCAAGAACTTGTCTGTAATGAGGGTGATATTTCTAACAATAGTTCCTGCGGTTCTGTAAAAGCGTAAGTCATTTTTACTACCTCATCCTTCATAATCTCAGCGAGATTCCCCATACTTAACTTGCAACCATTCTTCCAAAGCGGTACTCATATTATTAACTAGGTTGGAAGTCACAGAAATATTAAGTGTATCTTGACTCCATTGGATCAATGCTGAAAGCATTGATTCTCTGGCTTTGAGCAGTCGGCGAGAAACAGTAGGCTGACTAATTTGTAGGTGTTCTACAATCTGTGGCTGAGTTAACCCCTGTTGGTAGTAAAGTTTAAGTATTTCCTGAGTTTTTACCTCCAGAGTTTGTATGTTTTTTAACAAAATACCTGCAATTTGAGATTGTTGATTTTGTTGGTTTTGGGCATCCTCTTGGGCTATTATCTCTGCAATTAATGAGTCAGAGGATGGATCTGGCAAATCAAAAGTTGTTGTGGAGTCATCTTCTGATATTGCCAAATTTAAAGAACTAACAAGTGGATACAGATAACCACGCACGTACACAGATGTCTGGGTTAGCCACTGTTCCATTTTCTCTCTCGTGCATTGTGCAGTAGGTTGAGTTAACTGATTTTGGCGTTCGCGGTTGTAGAGGTTGACAATAGCTTCCCAAAGTTGAGGTTCTGGTTCTGGTAGTGACTTTGTGCCACCTGGTTGGTTTTGAACATACAGTTCTTTGAAACAAGTCCAGGCGAGTCGATATTGGGCGATTAGAATCGGTGATAATCCAGCTTGAGTAAGAGCTTCTAATAACTGCTTTTTGCTTACTTTGCGTAACAATGCCCAATTTGTGCAAATATCAGCTTCCTTGCGTTGGCGTAAAATATCTTTTAGCCGACTGGGAACTGCTATAGTAGCATAGGTTTTTAAGCTAAAGCATTTTTCTAGATTAAAATTTTTGAGAATTGTTTCAATTTCAGCATTCGCCATTTGAAAATAATCTGCGAGGCTATGTTGACTATTTGTAAACTTGGCAATTGTTTTTTTAGCAGCCCAATAATTTGGTTCCTGTAAATAAGCAGATAAATGCATTCTAGCAAGGCTATTAGATTTCTCTCGCCAGCATTTGTGCCAATGTAACGCCCAAAAATTTTCTGAGTTAGCGACGAATGGTGAAGACTCCAAGCAATTTTGAATATTTCGATGCAGTTTGATATCAATCAACCATTTGCTGAATCTGTCTCCTTCCAACTCAACGAAGGTTGAGAACATCTCGATAATTTTTTGACGAGGACGCATAAGCAGTTAACAATTTCAATTTATTATCTGAACTTAAGCAACTATCAAAGCCGCAGATAGCTCTGTAGACAATTGCAAGATACTGGTTTGCTAATTTGCAATTCAATAGCGCACATATTTTATTCCTTGATATTTTTTGAAGATAACTATACTCATATTCTGTTGAATCTAGATAATTTAGTTATTTTAAAGTTAAATTGGCATAAAAAGCGATTTTAAGCGTTGTATAAATGCGGCATAATTCGAGTAAACACTGGTTGAGAAGGTCTAGCAAGATATTAGACCTCTTGCAAAAGTAACTTTTGCACTCTTGCGGTCAAAGGGGAAAGGTCAAAGGGGAAAGGTTTTTTTATTCCTTTTCCCTTTCCCCCAAACCCAATTCCCTACAAATGCCAAGAAGTCTATTGTCTCTTAACTTTTTGAAAATTACCTTGCCAATTTCCGTGTGTCGAAAAGTGTTTATCGATTAGCGGTTATATGTTCATAGGCTCTATTTGAGTTAGAAGTATAGGCATATCATCGACTCCTTCGTTTGTAATTATGGGTTCAGTAACTATAGTTGCGAACATATACCTAATCAAGTCTTTTTGGGAATACGCCCTTCGGTATAGTTTTGACTATTTACTTTTCCTAAATCCCTAAAAAATGGGCGAACCGGGAATATAATTATTTTTCAGCTTAAAGTATTTTAATTAAATCGATTAAATCAACTTTTTTGAGCTAACCGCACGTGAGTTTAAAAGTGAGAAAAATCAAACTACTGGCTTTGATATTAATTAGTTTGGCAATGGTGTTGTGGTTTAATTTACGTTTTTCAACACCGTCGATACCCACTATTGCAGCTTCACCAGCAAAAACTATCCGCTACTTCGATCGCACTTTGCCCCAAAGCATCGCTCACATCGTGTTGATTCCAGCGAATAGCAAATTTTTGGTGACTCCTGCACTATCACAGAAGGTAGCCACTGTAGAGGAATTTGCCCAAAAGTATCAAGCCGTAGCTATTTTGAATGCAGGCTTTTTCGATCCAGCCAACCAAAAAACGACATCTTATGTTGTCCGACAAGGAAAGTTGATAGCCGATCCCAAGGAAAACGAGCGGCTGGTGAACAATCCCAACTTAAAACCTTATTTGGGTTAAATATTCAATCGCACAGAATTCCGTCGCTACTTATGCGGGCAAACTAGCCGCTATTCCATTGCCCTACACAATCAGTCACCACCAGCAGGTTGTCAGTTAGTTGATGCTATCGGTGCTGGCCCGCGCCTATTACCAGAACTCACCTTAGAAAAAGAGGGCTTTGTAGATAATACCAATAAACGAGATGCCCTTGGCAGCAACCAACCCAACGCCAGAACTGCCGTAGGTATCACCCGCGATGGCAGCGTTATTTTAGTTATGGTGGCTCAAAAACCCTTGGCTTCCGCGAATGGAATATCTTTGCCAGCATTAGCTGATTTGATGAAAACTCTTGGTGCCGATCGAGCGATGAATTTGGATGGAGGAAGTTCGTCTTCGCTTTATTACAACGGGAAAACCTTTTACGGAAAGGTTGATTTAGAGGGAAATTCTATCAAGCGTCCTGTGAAGTCGGTTTTGCTGGTTCAGGAAAAATAGGGGTTATGGGAATTATACCTACCTACTGGTAGATTTTTTCCATAGCACCAATCTCCGAATCCAAATTGAGTCACAATAATAATAGGCAATCATTGAAGGTGCTTTTATGCTTCGTCTAACTCAAATTATTCGGAACTTGTTCCTTCGTATTGAAGGCTTGTTTGGTGTTTTATTCCAAAGTATTTCTAATTTTTTCGGAAATTTATTTGGTTTTTTTGCCAAGCTTTTCGGATTCTCTCAGTCTGGTTATTTCTTGGAATCCGATCGGGTGCAAGGCGTAAATCAAGTTTCAACTAAACAGCCAATTGAAACGAATCGGGATAACACTACTAAAATTTCTGCCCCTAACCGCCGTCGTACTAATGCCAAACTTGATGACTACTACCTCAACATGGCTCGTGATGTGAAAAAGAACTAACAAAAGCCATAAATTAGATTTTTATCTCAGAATTTTCTCAATTACTGTTCCCTATACTAGTGGTCTGTCCTATTAGTTACGAGGGGTGAGTAAGTTTGTAGTAAGGACTTTAGTCCTGGATTTTTAAGCACGCTTTGTGCTTACTACAAACTGATTATATTTAATGGAACAGACCACTAGGTAGTGTGAGGTCGCGAAAATCATTCAGCCATAATTAACAGATGCGTATGTGCGTAAACATCGCACCTTTCACAAAAATTTTGTCCAGTTTGAGGCTGGACAATAGCTAGAAATATTTTTGAGCTTGAATATTTACTTGGTTTTTAACTTACCAAGTCAACTAAGGCGTTGCTTTGGAAGCGGACTATAGATGAAACTGAGCAGCCGCGATAATTCTCAGAGGTGAATACTGATAGTGTAATATTGGCTTGACCTGGATCTAAAATGCGTTTTACCTTGCAGATTTGCATTTTATTGTTGCAGTAAGCAATAATGCGATCGCCAGCCTTGACTTCCAACGCTTGAATTTTCAATTAATACCAACCTTGCCAGGAATTTGCTTTGTTAAAGGAAAAACATATTGCTATATCTCAGCTGCTTAACAATAGCAATGTTCTTCTAGTATAGCACAAAAATTAAGGATATCAATGCTATCAATTTAATCTTGGTAATGTCAAGTTGATTCATACTGCAAATACTAGTGCAAAAGGTAGGAGGCAGAAATTTATCTGTTGCTCTCAACCCTATCTAGTTCCAAGCCACCAAATCGTTCGCGCAGCAGAGTATTTATTGAAATTCTGATGTAGGGAAACCTCCAATACGGTTCAGATAAGCATTTTGAACTCAAAATAGGGTTTGGGGAAAAGGGAAATGGGTTTGCGGTTAAAGGTTTTTTATTCCCCTTTCCCCTTTACCCTCGCCCCTTATCCCCAGAGGGGACCCCACCTTCCCCTTTAACCGAACCGTATTGGGGAAACCTCTACTCCAAAGAAGTTAGAGCAAAATTTTTTTGAAGACAAATTTTTCTTTCGATGTTTTTGTTACAATCATTGAAATTTTTACCTAAAAATACCACTATGGCTTTATACGCTGAATTACATAGACATCTAGGCGGCTCGGTCGTACCACGAGTTTTATGGCGATATTTCGAGCGACATTCTGCGGAGTTGATTTCCCGCTTTGCTGACTATTCAGATTTTGAAGATTTTTATACCCGCCCACGTAACACCCTAGATGAGTATCTAGAATTACACACCTTGGTAGAAAGCGTGCAAACCGTGGAAACTTTGCCTTACTTTATCTATCGCTTGGTGCGGGGTGCTTACATATTTGAAAATTTGGCTTATCTGGAACTGCGCTACACTCCTTATTTGCGGACACCTGAGCATCTGAGTCAATCTGAAAGGATTGACAAGATGGCAGAAATTGTGCGAGTAGTAGGACTTGCCAGCCAACAGCCAGAATATCCGATTGTTACTAGCCAAATTCTCTGTATGCATACGCGCCTACCTTATGAGGTGAACAAGGCGATTGTTGATTTGGCGGCGCAAAATAAACAGTATGTCTGTGCAGTAGATGTAGCCGGAGGTGATAGTTATTACGCCGATCGCTTAGAAGAATGGATTAGCTTATATGATTATGCGCGATCGCAGGGCGTTAACACCACAGGACATCTATATGAAACCACCGCTGGTTGTTACCCAGAACTGTTACCATATCTGATGCGGATTGGTCACGGCATTCAAATTCCCCTACTATATCCAGAGCTACTTAATGATGTGGCTAGACGCGGACAATGTTTGGAGGTTTGTCCGACAACTTACCTAAAAACTGGAACTTTGCAGGATATACGTCAACTCAAATTAGTTTTTGACCGTTGTCTTGATGCTGGAGTTGATATCGCTATCTGTACTGATAATGCTGGATTGCACAATGTACGTCTACCGTTTGAGTATGAGAATCTTTTGACTTACAACATTATTAGTTTTGAACAACTACAAGCTTGTCAAGATGCAGCTTTCCGTCATGCTTTTGCTTGGCCTTACAGTCAACGTCCTGCATCACTGTTGAACGGTTTGCTCAAACCTGAACCAGCGAAAATTTTGTCCATGAGAGATAGTAATTAACGAATCGCCTAAAGATATTCATAAAGTCAGGTGATTTAATGTTAATTAATGTTGCAATTACTAATTTTTTCTGATGCCATAGAGAAAGTTGTAATGCACAATAGATATCTTGCAAAAGTATTTTTGCACTCTTGGGGGAAAGAGACTCATGTTAAAGTGAAAGGATTTTTCTTATCCCTTTCCCCTTTCCCCTTTCCCCTTTTCCCTTTTCCCGACAAATGCCAAGAAGCCTAATAGATATCTTGCAATAATTAATGTTTTAAAAATTAAACCACAGATGCACACAGATAATTTATCGGTGTATATTTGTGGTTCTTTTTTTGCTGAGAAAGGATTCTTACTATATTGGCGTTGCGTAAGTCCTATAATCAAAAAACGAACTGCAAAGGACACGAAAGGATAAGAGTTTTAGAGAGATTTTGCAGTGAAGCGATCGCGATCATCAGCCCAGAAACGTCGGCTGAAAACCTGATTATTTCGTTAAATTACAAAAGTTTTCAATCTACTGAATGTAAGTTAATGGGACTTAGACAAAAAGTAGCCAGAAAAAAGCCTCAAATTTAATATGCAGAGAAACTTTGACATCGTTTTGTCTAGTTTCTTAATATATCTGGGTTGAAAGCATTTTTGAGCATTTGGTGTATTTTTCTTGCCCTGTATGGGTTTGAGGATTGTTTGTGCCTCAAAAATGTTAAGTCCCGTTAATCGTTTTATTTCTAAACTGACTAACCTCACATAGGCGTTTCCGTGTTCGCCAACAGCGTCACATCATTTGTGAACCAATCTCCCCTTTTTACATCCTGTGAAAAGTCAGGCCGAAACAGGTTGCATTTGGCTCTCTGCCTCCCTAACATTACGGTTGTACTCCTCAATCAACTGAGCTTCTTTTTCACTAAAGAAAAATGACACAAGCGCAAAGCGTCGTCCTTTTGTGATGTCTGTAACCTCATGGAGTAGCGAACTTGAAAATATTGCTGCACAGCCTGTTTCTGGCTGGTATAAATCTGTCCCGTACTCTGGAAACCTTAGATATCCTCCTTCATATTCCCCTGCATTCAGATTAATGGTCATAGAAAGGCGACGGTAAGCAGTATTCTCTGTACAATTGTCACGATGTAGACCCAGGTATCCACCACTACTTGCCTCATAGCCAAAAATACTAAAACCCTCAAATCGAGTAACTTGAAAGTGAAACGCTTTCTGAATTTCAGGGCGAACCCAATTCCGAATGGAATGTTTAAGGTGCTCCAGTATCTCTCCTTCTTTAAGACAATGGTTTCGTCGAACAGCTTGTTTATAGTCAATACGTTCATTCCATTTTCCATTCTCCTTAATCAGGTGAGTAGTATCTTCATTTCCTTCAGTTTCCCAAATGTGAATAAGGTGTTTACAAAAATCAACATCTAAAACGTTCGGGATGAAAAGAACTGGTGCCTGCATTGTGATTTTACGGGGGCAGTCTGTAGATTGGGTCATAACTTTACTAATTCTTATTCCAAGAAAAATGTGAGCATTCAGAGTTTAGTGGTCAGCTATCTAAGAGATTAGGACTTATGCAAAAAGGTAGTAAAAGCCTTGATTTACCGTAGGGTAAATTCATCAATTGCCCCTACATTTTGTGCTTGATGCGTAAGTCCTAGAGATGAAATGGGTATGCTTTGTCTCTACGCTGAGGGGCTGTTGGGCTTAACCTTTTTCGTAAGATATGTTGAGTACTAAATGTTGATATGTGAGCGAACACAAGGTTCGCTCTGAACGAGTATAAAAGGCCCCTTACTACAAAAAAGTTAGTTTTATAATTTCATGTAGATTGAGGCTCAACTAAGGGGAACGTAGAACCATTCTCATCAGTGTTATAGAACAGAACCTACACCAAGTTTTGCTATCCCTAAGTTAGCTATCCCTAAATCAGATGTTACTAAGTTAGCTATCCCTAAATCAGATGTTACTAAGTTAGCTATCCCTAAATCAGATGTTGCTAAGTTAGCTATCCCTAAATCAGATGTTGCTAAGTTAGCTATCCCTAAATCAGATGTTGCTAAGTTAGCTATCCCTAAATCAGATGTTGCTAAGTTAGCTATCCCTAAATCAGATGTTGCTAAGTTAGCTGTCGCTAAACCACCTATGATGTCATTGCATTCTTTATCATCTAAATCGGTCATCGAGATTTCGGAATCCAGTTTGTAGATATTAATTTCAGCCATTTGGAAATATTCTCCTAAGTTTTGTCTGCAAACTGCAAAATTTATAATTTTGAGCTGCTAGCGACTAATGCGATTGACATCTCCCTTTTATGCAAAGACTGAGGTTGTGTGTAACATTTCTTTGCAAAACTGATTTTGCAGTTCCGGGTTGAGAAATGCAAATCAATACCGAACCCTTATCAGTTGTTGCAGTTGGTTCTTCTTGGTAAGCACGATAGTATTTACAGTTGTAAAAAAGGTGACAGTTATTTATTTAACTTACTTGCACGGGCAAACTCAACGTAGGTATCTATTTCAATTGCCAAATCAAGCGAACATGATATAAGTCATATATAGCGTGTCCCCAGAAGCTATAAACTAGAATTTATGGCATCTACTATTCAAGCTCTACCAACAGAAGTTGTATATCTCATTACAGCTGGAGAGGTAATCGATTCTTTAGCCTCTGTGGTGCGGGAATTGGTAGAAAATTCCCTAGACGCAGGTGCAACGCGAATTGTGGTTTCTCTGTGGCCGCAGCAATGGCGAATTCGGGTGGCAGATAATGGCTGTGGAATGAACCTAGATGATTTGCAACAAGCAGCCACGGCCCACAGCACTAGTAAAATTCGCTCTAGTGCCGATTTGTGGAAAATTAACAGTTTGGGGTTTCGTGGTGAGGCGTTGCACAGTTTAACGACTCTGGCTGATTTAGAAATTTTGAGTCGTCCTCTGGGGGGAAAATTAGGATGGCGGATAATTTATGGCAATGGCGGGAAAGTTGTACAAGTTGAAGCAACTGCGATCGCACCTGGTACAGTAGTTACAGTTTCCCATCTTTTTGGTAATTGCTCATCTCGTCGTCAGGGATTACCCACAACAGCACAGCAAATGAAAGCTGTGCAAGCCACAATTCACCAAATCGCCCTGTGTCATCCCCACGTCACCTGGCAGATTTGGCAAAATGACCGTCAATGGTTTACCATTTGTCCGGCCGCCACAACTGGACAACTACTACCGCAAATTTTACCGCAAGTGCGACAAGGTGACTTGCAAGAAATAAAATTAGAACTCCCCAACCCTCCAAACTCCTGTACAGAAGACGCGATAAATCGCGTCTCTACTCTGGACTCTTGTACAGACGCGATGAATCGCGTCTCTCAGCACTCAGCACTAAATTTAGTGGTAGGATTACCCGATCGCACTCATCGTCATCGTCCAGATTGGGTACGTGTAGCCATTAACGGCAGGATGGTGAAGACACCGGAATTAGAGCAAACCATATTATCAGCATTTCATAGAACATTACCACGCGATCGCTATCCAATTTGTTTCTTACATCTTGCCATTTCCCCCAATCAAATTAACTGGAATCGCAATCCAGCAAAAACAGAAATTTACCTCAACGAAATCATTTATTGGCAAGAAAAAATTACCCAAGCAATTAACCAAGCACTCAGCATTTCTTCTAATAATCTCAAAGAAGCTGTTCACACAACACGAGTTAGTAAATTACTCAAAGCCGCAGAAGCCAAAGGCAGTTATAATTTCAATCCTCAAAATCCTAACGAAAATCCCAAAACTCCTAACTCCTCACTCCCAACTCCTAACTCTTTAAAAGCTGTCGCTCAAGTTAGCAACACTTATATTGTGGCGGAACATTCAAGTGGGATGTGGTTAGTAGAACAGCACATTGCCCATGAGCGAGTTTTGTATGAGCAATTGTCTGATAATTGGCAACTTGTACCCGTCGAACCGCCAATCATTCTTTATCAATTATCCCCAGCGCAAGTATTGCAACTGCAACGCATTGGTTTAGAAATAGACCCCTTTGGCGAACAACTTTGGGCAGTCCGTAATATCCCTGCACCTTTACAACAGCGAGACGACTGTGCAGAAGCAATTTTAGAACTTAGTTGGGGAGGTGATTTACAAACAGCCCAAGTCGCTGTTGCCTGTCGTAGTGCTATTCGTAACGGTACACCGATGAATCAGCAAGAAATGCAGACACTTTTAGATAATTGGCAACGCACTCGCAACCCCCGCACCTGTCCTCATGGACGACCAATTTATCTATCTTTAGAAGAATCAGCATTAGCCCGATTTTTCCGGCGGAATTGGGTAATTGGTAAAAGTCATGGAATTTGATGTTTGCAGTAAGTGTATACACAAGTCGAATTACCCCCCTTAATCTCCCCGATGTATTGGCAGGGCTGTTTCATTCCCTAAAGAGCGCTAAATATCAAGGGTTATAGCGATTTAAAATTGATTATTTTGTTACCAGCGTGCCAAGAAAATGAACAATTTTACTGTTGTTTAAGTGCTTAAAAGTTCATCTTCTCGTCACCCTCACTTACAATTTTCTCGCTAACCATCTTGACAAATCCTGTTTGAAATGGAATGAATCAGCCCTGCCTTTGCAAGGGGAGGGTTAGGGTGGGGTAAAACCCAGATTTATCAAGCAATAGCCTCTTGCTTAGGCTTTCGCGCCGGACGCTTGCGATCGCTTCGACGAACGCCCCCCGCCATTTTGTACTCATCGCTATTCTTGCCATACTTTGCAGCTACACTCAGTAACATGTGTTCTGTTAGTTCCATTAGCGACTTTTCGGTAACTTCTAAAGCTTCCTGAGTCATATCCACGGTGGAGAGGCTTGAGTTATAAGCTTCCAACTTGTCTTGTGTTGTTTTAATAAGGGTTGCAAAAGCGTCAATTGTTACCCCATTCCCTAAGTCTAAGGTGGGACTGATCGATTTCAAAGCCGCAATCCGACGCTGCGCTTTATCAATTACTTTAGACCCGCGTTTTAGACGTGACATAAATCACCTTTCTGTTATTAATAATGCGCCAGGATAAAAACTGACTTCTACCCTAGACTGTACAGCACTAGGATAAACAGAATTAGGGTTACTTGACACCCGCATTGTTCAGTATAGATTAACTTATCTGCTACAAATACATAAAATTGCTTTGCGTAAATTCTTGTAGGTTGCCCGAATTCAATAAACGACTACCCGAATTCAATAAACAACTACCCGAATTCAATAAACGACTACCCGAATTCGATAAACGACTACCCGAATTCAATAAACGACTACCCGAATTCGATAAACGACTACCCGAATTCGATAAACGACTACCCGAATTCGATAAACGACTACCCGAATTCAATAAACGACTACCCGAATTCAATATAGGAACTCATAGCAATCTTATTTGAGTTGTGAGAATTTTTGTTATGGTCGTCCTTGGTCAGTTGTGATTACAAAGGACAAATGACTAATGACATCTTCACGGCTAATCTATGTAAAAACACTTAAAAAAGTATTGACAAGTATAAAATATTACTGTAAATTAAAATAAGAAAGGCGATCGCGGACTCTTGGCCGAGGGCGATCGCCTTTCATTTAACCCCTACAATTGGAGTCAAGTACAATCATGACACAATCAAAAAAGTTCGCCAAATCACAACAAAAGCAGTTTTTACCTACCCAAGGCAACAACGCACCCCCTCTGAATCTATCTAATCAAAAGCAATCGCCAAAAAGAGAACCGATTAAACATTTATTGATTGGTTCACCCAAAGCCGTTACCAGCACAATTCACTTGTTGCAAGTTCTCGGTTATGCCAACGTTGGTGATTGGAGTGCGCTACTACCAACAGGTAATCCACATGAAGTTATGAGTATTTTAAGCCGTCAGCTTTTGATGCAATAACTTTCTTGGCATTTGTCGGGAAAAGGGGAAAGGAAAAGGGGAAAAAGGTTCTGTATTTTCCCTTTCCCCTTTAACCAAAACCTTTTCCCCAAGAGTGCAAAAAGCACTTTTTCCAAGAGGTCTAATGGTCAACATAGCCTAGACCCTGATTTTTCTTAGATATTCTTAGTCTCGGTCTTTTTTTGTGACTTTGTACCCATCTAAAGCAATCCTAGCGATCGCCTTTTTGTATGCCCTGTTGTGCTTGCTTCATACACAGCAAGCTTTTTGCGCTTTCCTATCCGTCGAACTCCTAATAAATAAAGAGAAATTCCTCTGCCGATTAGAGTAACGAATTATTGACTACAGGATATGGCAGAGGGAATAAAAGAACTTTGCCCAGATTGAGCCACAAGCATAATATTACCATTAGCATCAACAATCCATCCTTGAGCCTCGACAATTGGGTTGCTAGATTTGGTCATAGTTGCAGTAGATGATTTATCCGTGACTGTGTGTGTTACTTGTGCGGGCAAATCTACCCAACCAGTAATCACTGCTCGTCCTCGCAACGGTTCATTAGGACTTTGGGGTAATCCACCGCGTCCGGTGGCGATAAAACTACTAGCGTTTTGTCCTCCTCTGGGAGTGCAACCTTGGGTAATTTGTTGGGATACATCCACGAGGTTATAGGGTAGTTGAATTAAGCCGCGACTGGGGTCAGTATCTGGACTGTTGATAGTTACTTCCCCACTCACTCCTAATTCGGAACTTGCGGTAATGTCGCTATTTTCGGTTGGGCGTTTTTGCGGGAGAATACCGAAAATACCGTTGGTTGTAATGTCAACTCTACCACCAGTGCCAGTGAAGGCGTTAGCGCTGATATCGCTATTTTCTTTAGGAACTGCAACGATAAATCTTGAATTGATTTTGATGTTACCACCATTGCCACCTAATTTTTCTGTACCTGCGTTGGTGGAAATTTGACTGTTGCGGCGGAGTAAGAGTAAGTCGCTGTTGACGTTGATGTTACCACCGTTACCGGATGCAGATTCGGCATTGAGTTTACCTTGGTTATCTAAGGTAAATTTGGGTGAGTTAATTTCGATGTCGCCTGTGATTCCTGAACCAGTAGAACTGACAAATAAGCCACTGTTAGCACCGATAGTTAGTACGTTGTCAGGAAAGTTAGTAGTGCGATCGCTGTAACTAGGGTCAATACCATTAATTATTAGCCGATCGTCAGCGTTGACAGTAATTTTACCTGCACGCCCATTGCTTGAGGTAGTGGTGGTGAGTTGTCCGCCGTTGAGTGCTTCAAAAATATTTGCATTTACCGTAATATCGCCACCCTGTTGATTATTTCTAGTGCGTGCATCTAGTAACGCGCCGTCGGAGATGCGAAAGATATTGGTGTTTATGGTAATATCGCCACCAATGCCAGTGGAAGTAGAATCAGTAAATGTGAATAAAGCACTAGAATTTCCGCTTTCTTGACTAGTTCCAGAAACAGTAACCACATTTTTTGCACCCACTGTCACATTCCCCGCATTCCCCACTCCTGAAGTTGAGGCAATAAGTTGAGCGCCGTCTCGTAATGAGAAGTCACCAGAATCGATGGTAATGCTACCGCCATTCCCAATAGTCCCCGTTTCCACATTGCTGCTAATCACACTCAAAAAATCGTTTTTCTCCCCAGCAATATCAACCCTACCTGTGACTTGAACATTGACATTGCCTGCATCCCCCCGTCCGGCTGGTTGGGTAGCAGATGCTCCACGAGTGGAAGTTAGCAATTGAGCGCCATCAGTGAGTGACAGTGTTGTAGCATTAATATCGATATTGCCTCCTTTACCTACGCCTCCTGCTTCCACGGTGCTGAAAATGTTACCATTTGCCAGGTCAACAGCATTTTTTGCATTCACTGTCACGTTCCCCGCATTCCCCACTCCTGAAGTTAAGGCAGAAAGTGAAGCACCATTTCGTAATGAGAAGTCATCAGAATCGATGGTAATGCTACCGCCATTGCCAACAGTCCCCGTTTCCACATTACTGCGAATCCCACTGAAAAAATCGTTTTTCTCTCCAGAGATGTCAACAGCACCTGTGACTTTAACATTGACATTGCCTGCATTCCCCCGTCCGGCTGGTTGGGTAAGAGATGCTCCACGAGTGGAAGTTAGCAATTGAGCGCCATCAGTGAGTGACAGTGTTGTAGCATTAATATCGATATTGCCTCCTTTACCTACACCTCCTGCTTCCACTGTGCTGAAAATGCTACTATTTGCCAGGTCAACAGCATTTTTTGCACGTACCGTTACATTCCCTGCATTCCCCACTCCTGAAGTTGAGGCTTGAAGTTGAGCGCCATCACTTAGAGAGAAGTTACCAGAATCGATGGTAATGCTACCGCCATTCCCAATAGTCCCCGTTTGCGCAACGCTGCTAATCACACTAAAAAAATCGTTTTTCTCACCAGAAATATCAACAGCACCTGTGACTTGAACATTGACATTGCCTGCATCTCCCCGTCCGGCTGGTTGGGTAGCAGATGCACGACTAGTAATGGTTAGCAATCGAGCGCCATCAGTGAGTGAAAGTGTTGTAGCATTGATGTTGATATTGCCTCCTTTACCTACGCCTCCTGCTTCTACGGTGCTGAAAATGCCACCATTTGCAACAAGGTCAACAGCATTTTTTGCACGTACCGTTACATTCCCTGCATTTCCCTCTCCATAAGTTGAGGCAATAAGTCCAGCACCATCACTTAGAGAGAAGTTACCAGAATCGATTGTAATGCTACCCCCATTGCCAATAGTCCCCGTTTGCACAACGCTGCTAATCACACTAAAAAAATCGTTTTTCTCACCAGAAATATCAACAGCACCTGTGACTTGAACATTAACATTGCCTGCATCTCCCCGTCCGGCTGGTTGGGTAGCAGATGCACGACTAGTAATGGTTAGCAGTTGAGCGCCATCAGTGAGTGACAGTGTTGTAGCATTAATATCTATATTGCCTCCTTTACCTACGCCTCCTGCTTCCACTGTGCTGAAAATGCTACCATTTGCAAGGGAAATAGCATTTTTTGCACGTACCGTTACATTCCCTGCATTTCCCTCTCCATAAGTTGAGGCAATAAGTCCAGCGCCATCACTTAGAGAGAAGTCACCAGAATCGATGAAAATGTTACCGCCATTCCCCCGTCCGGCTGGTTGGGTAGCAGATGCACCACGAGTAATAGTTACCAGTTGAGTGCCATCAGTGAGTGACAGTGTTGTAGCATTAATATCGATATTGCCTGCTTTACCTACACCTCCTGCTTCTACGATGCTGAGAATGCTACCATTTGCAAGGGAAATAGCATTTTTTGCACGTACCGTTACATTCCCTGCATTCCCCACTCCATAAGTTGAGGCAGAAAGTTGAGCGCCGTCTTTTAATGAGAAGTCACCAGAATCGATAAAAATGTTACCGCCATTCCCAATAGTCCCCGTTTGCACAACGCTGCTAATCACACTGAAAAAATCGTTTTTCTCCCCAGAGATGTCAACAGCACCTGTGACTTGAACATTGAGATTGCCTGCATCCCCTCTTCCGGCTGGTTGGGTAGCAGATGCACCACGAGTAATAGTTAGCAGTTGAGCGCCATCAGTGAGTGACAGTGTTGTAGCATTGATGTTGATATTGCCTCCTTTACCTACACCTCCTGCTTCTACAGAGCTGAAAATGCTACCATTTGCCAGGTCAACAGCATCTTTTGCACTCACTGTCACATTCCCCGCATTTCCCTCTCCATAAGTTGAGGCAGAAAGTTGAGCGCTATCTCGTAATGAGAAGTCACCAGAATCAATAAAAATGTTACCGCCATTGCCTTTTGAATCCTGACTCACAAAATTGCGAATCCCACTCCCGGAGTCAGCAACTTTGATTTCCCCCGTAGCATTAAGCGTGATATCCCCCGCAGTCGCCTCTGGTTGCCCTAAACCAAAGCCGATACCAGCAGAAAGCTGACTCCCTGCCACAATATCTATGTTGCGGGCATTAATCGCAATATCACCGCCACCAGCAGCTTCTACATACACAAACGCTTCATTGGTAAGTGACACATCTGCACGAGTCACATTAAGAGGAAACTTCAAGCTGAGATTATCGCCATTAAAAAGAAGATTGACATTTCCAGGTGCTGCTAACCCCCCTAATTCAACTCTCCCACCATAAGCATTTAACTGGCCGCCATCCATGCTGACATTACCACCCACTAGCAGCAAACTTTTACCATCTCCGACTCGTAAACCAAATGCATTAAAACCTGCGGGATCTATTCCTGCTGGTGCGACTGAGTTGTTTTGAATCGGTGCAGCAGCAATTTGATTGAAGAACAATGCCGAAGGATTAACTGTTAGTAATGGCGAAGGAGTCTGAGGATTAGTTGCACTAAATTCCAACCCATTGCCAAACACAAAAGAATTCGCCGTACTCCCGACAAAGGAACCCGCCACATCAAGGCGTGCATTCTTCCCAAAGAAAATGCCATTAGGATTAATCAAAAACAAATTTGCGCCACCATCCACCCCCAAAGTGCCGAGAATATTGGAGATATTACTTCCCGTCACCCGTGTGAGAATATTGGAGATTCCCGTGGGATTGGCAAAATAAACTCGCTGCAACTCACCCACATTGAATTCCTGGAAACTATGGAACAGGTTTGCACCGCGAATTACTCCACCATCAATCCGGTCAGCAGTACTACCTTTGATATTGACATTGGGAGTGATTATTGAAGAGTTATTACCCAATGTCCCATCAGGGGTAATCTGGGCTAAGGCGTGATTTTCATAATAAAATATGCCATGAGCCAGCACTCCAATAATACTAAAAACTTCTAATAAATTTGAGTGAAAATTTTTATTTCCATAGATTGCCATATCACAACTAGCCTCACTTGCTCATTTCCTAATTGTGAATATGCAATTTTCTTACACCACGGCTTTGAGCATACATATTCAAAAGTTTTTTGTTAGCCGTCCCGATCAATTTTTCTACAATTAATTTCAGCAGATATTTTAACTAGATCGGAGTAAACTTTTTAAAACTTAAAAATAGGTAACGCATCTGATTGTTTCGATCGCTCTTGAGTTTCATCGTAATTTCTCCCCCGATTGGAGTCACGAATTATTGACTACAGGACATGGCAGAGGGAATAAAAGAACTTTGCCCAGATTGAGCCACAAGCATAATATCACCGTTACCATCAACAATCCATCCTTGAGCCTCGACAATTGGGTTGCTAGATTTGGTCATAGTTGCAGTAAATAAATTATCCGCGATCGCTGTTGTTTGTGGTGGCAAATCTACCCAACCAGTAATCACTGCTCGTCCCTGCAACGGTTCGTTAGGACTTTGGGGTAATCCACCGCGTCCGGTAGCGATAAAACGACTAGCGTTTTGTCCTCTTTTAGGAGTGCAACCTTGAGCAATTTGTTGGGATACATCCACGAGGTTAGAGGGTAGTTGAATTAAGCCGCGACTGGGGTCAGTATCTGGACTGTTGATAGTTACTTCCCCGCTCACCCCCAATTCTGAACTTGCGGTAATGTCGCTGTTTTCAGTTGGGCTTTTTTGCGGGAGAATACCGAAAATCCCGTTTGTTGTAATGTCAACTCTACCACCAGTGCCAGTAAAAGCATTAGCGCTGATATCGCTATTTTCTTTAGGAACGGCGACAATGAAAGGGCTATTAATGGTGATGTTACCGCCATCGCCACCGAATTCGCTACTGCCAGCAGTGGTAGAAATTTGACTATGATTGCGTAGTAATAATAAGTCTTGCAACTTCAGGGTAATATTACCACCATTCCCCGCTCTGGTTATGGCGGCGATCGCTCCTTGATTATCCAGGCTCAAAGAACCAGCTTGGATGTCAAGGTTGCCTGCCGTCCCTGCGCCGGTACTACTGACAGTGACTTCACCTCCATCCCGGACACTCATCTGCTCAGTTTCAACCTTTAAACTTCCCCCACTACCAGTACCTTCTGGCGTCACCGCAGCGCTGATTTGGCTGTTAAAGTTACCATTTGCTGATTTGCCAACGACTTCTACAGATTTCGACGCATGAATTCGTAAGTTACCTGCATTGCCCACTCCAGCAGTTCCAACCGATACTACTGCACCACCTCTCACACTCAAGCGATCGGTTTCAATTGTTAAATCGCCACCGTTACCTCTGGGTGGAATCACTGTTTCGTCTGCGTCTACTTCCACACCTGCATTGATACCTGTAGCATAGAGGTTATCAATAAGTGTATCAAATACCTCTACCTCAGAAGCACGAATTGTGAGATTACCAGCGTCGCCTTGACCAAAAGTAGCGACTTGCACTTTGCCTCCATTACTGACACTCAAGCGTTTTGTCTCAATGGTCAAGTTGCCACCGCGACCTTCACCTCTAGGGTTTACCTGAGCAAATAAGCCAGCAGGATTTTCAAGATTAGATGTAAATGATTTGATTTTTCCGCTGATTCCCACTGACTCGGCAGCGTGAATAGTCAAATTTCCGGCAAACCCTTTACGGTAAACACTGCTTCCTACTTGACTGTCAATGATATTCATCGTGACAGTTTCAATGTTTATATTGCCAGCATTCCCTTGTCCAAAAGTACTGGCAGATAGTTGTCCATCTCGGACAATCAACTGATTGGTATTAATTGCCAAATCTCCTGCTGTTCCTGTACTCGATGTTTGAGTTAACAAGCTGCTGGGAAAGGGAAATAAACTATTACTATTAGTAGCAGATCCGATCAGTTTAACTGATTGGGAGGCATTGACTGTCAAACTTCCTCCAGCCCCACTACTGCTAGCTCGAGCTGAAATCGCTGCTCCATCTTGGATTAACAACTGATTGGTGTTAATCGTAATCTTTCCTGCGGGCCCTATGTCATAGGCGTTAGAACTTATTCTGCTAGGGTACCATCTATTAGGAAACTGTGGAAGAATAGCAGTACCGACTAGCTGCACTGATTCGGCATTTACTGTTATACTCCCTCCAACCCCTTTAGCTTCGCTATCGGTTATAATTCCGGCTCCATTTTGGATGAGTAACTGTCTAGTGTTAATCGTGATGTCTCCGGCGTCTCCTACTCCATTAGATGCAGCAAACATACCAGTAGAGCCTAAGTTGGGATTATCTGGAATACCGATTATTTGCACTGATTCTGAGGCATTCACAGTCAAATTTCCTGCCACACCTGCATTCGTTGTACTAGATGAAATCTTTCCTCCTGCTAAGATTTGTAACTGTCTGGTGTTAATTGTCAGGTCTCCTGCATCTCCTGTCCCAGAATTTTCAGCAAATAAACCACTGCGAATTCCAGTAGGTGATTCTCCAACGACTTGCACTGATTCAGAAGCATTTACACTCAATCCTTTTCCAGGTAATGCTCCTAAAGTGCTGGCTTCAATCTTGGAACCTCCACTAACTGTAACTCCTTTACCCCACACCTGAATAGCGCCGCCACCTTCGCCACTGGTACTGACCAAGGCTTGATTACTGAGTGAGATATCGGCTTTAGCTAGATTATCAGGAACAATCAAACTTAAATTATTACCATCCACATTCAGTCCGACTGTCCCCTCACCTGCAACTCCTGCTAATTCCACTCGCCCACCCGGAGCATTCAATTTACCTTCGTTGATGGCAATTTCTCCACCGACTAATAGCAAACTCTGGCCATCTGGTACTCGTAGACCAAAGATATTATCTCCTGCTGGTGCAATTGACCTGTTTTCAATTCTGCCAGCCTGAAGTTGATTGAATAGCAAAGCAGAAGGATTAACTGTTAGTAACAAGGAAGGAGTCTGAGGATTTGTTGCACTAAATTCCAACTCATTGCCAAACACAAAAGAATTCGCCGTACTCCCGACAAAGGAACCCGCTACATCTAAGCGTGCATTGTTGCCAAATAAAATGCCATTCGGATTAATCAAAAACAAATTTGCATTACCATTCACCCCCAATGTACCGAGAATATTCGAGATATTACTTCCCGTCACCCGTGTGAGAATATTGGAGATTCCCGTGGGATTGGCAAAATAAACTCGCTGCAATTCACCCACATTGAATTCCTGGAAACTATGGAACAGGTTTGCACCGCGAATTACTCCACCATCAATCCGATCGGCAGCACTACCTTTAATATTCACATTGGGAGTGATTTTTGAAGAGTTATCGCCCAATGTCCCATCAGGAATAATCTGGGCTAAGGCGTGATTTTCACAAGAAAATATGCCGTGAGCAAGCACTCCAATAATGCTAATAGCTTCTAATAAATCTGAGTGCCAATTCCTATTTTTACAGGTTGTCATACAGAATCAGCCTCGCTTGCTCATTTCCTACCTGTGAATATGCAATCAATTTTTTGAGAAATTTATGTACAATCAACCTTCATCTAAGTTGAAACCGAGAGTTTTTTAATAAATATATTTTTATAGGTTGGATGGAGTGAAACGCAACCCAACATTGCCACCAAATTTTATGTTGGGTTACGCTATCGCTGCACCCAACCTACAAAATTACGGTTCTCAAGGTAGACGAGGTTTAATTTCATTTCAGCAGATATTTTGACTAGATGAAAGTAAAATTTTAAAAACTTAAAATTAAGTATAGACATCTAGTGAAATTAAATATAAGCGATCGCTTTGACCGTAAAGTTAAGAATGGTAAGGAAAATCTCTCTAAACCCATTAATCCCTTGAAAGTTAGCGTACCCGAAGCATCAGGGGAATGGCTTTTAGGTGTGAGTGCGATCGCTCTGTTATCCTTTTTAAGCAGTTTCAATCAAAAATAGCACCATAGATGAATTGCTTTACCACTAGCAATAACCAGGATTTTAAATCCATTGAGTATCAAAAGAGTCTTGTCCAGCACCATAAATTAAGTCGCCATACTCCTGCCAATGAGTTAGTTCCTGCTGCGAAAGTTGGGGTGAGTGCAGCACAGAAAGATTTTCCAGTAATTGCTGCCTATTTTTTGGGGCAGTAAGTGCCAGACGCACTGCCCGATGACTTAGTGCCATTCGGTAACAATCTGTTGCTAGTGGTGGTTTTTGTTGCCAATTGGGATGCCCCTTAAGTAATGACCCCCAACGAGTACAGGTAAACGCTACTACTGGAATACCTGTCTTTGAAGCGCTGGGAAGAACATCTTCTTCAGCTTTTCGATGTGCCATATTATAGCGGAGCATCAGCACGTCAATGTGATGTGCTTCAATTAATTGTTTGGCAATGGGTAGGTTGTGAGTTGTGACTCCTACATAACGCACGAGTTTTTGCTCTTTCCAAGAATGCAGTTCGTCAAGCACCGCTTGAAGTTGACCTATGTCATCAGCAGGGGAAACATATTCAGCAAAAAATACATCCACTTGCGCGATATTTAAACGATGGCGCACACAGTCCAAGTAATTGCGTAAAGATTTTATATTCCGATTTTCACTACCTGTTGCTACCAAGGTCTGCTTACGCTTTTCTACCAACAGAGATTTCAAGCCATCCAAGAAGTTTTCCGATTCCAAATTGTAAAAGAAAAAGTAATTGATCCCCGCTTCAAATGCCAATGAAACAGTTGCAGCATCTATCGATTGCCCTGCTAAACCAAGAATGCTGGCTGGCTGTCTGTGTATGGTTACTAACTCCACGTCAACGCTCCAATTCTCACTTTTACTCTATTACACCTTCATGATGTTAGTGAAAACTCAATGAATCTTAATTTTTAATCATCTTCTGCAATGATTGATAAAAATTGGTTAACTTCTGAAAAAAGGAAGTCAGGAGTATTGAATTAGGAGCTACAAGTTGGAAACTATGCAATCATCTCACGGTTAAGTATATAGTAATTCTTAGTTACGTGAGGTACAGAAATAATGTTTTTAAACGCAGAGGCGCGCAGAGTCAAACGCAAAGGTACGCAGAGGTTTACCTAATTTTATTAGTGATTTACTCAGTACCTCAGCAGGTCGGGAAACGCTATGATAAAATATAAAATTTTTACTGTCGAATCTTATTTTACAATGATATAAGCTAATATTCTCACTCTAGAATGTATATTTCAACTAAATAAAGTAATTGAGCTTTAAAATGGTTTAACTTATGCAGAACTCTAGTTGATATTGTCACATTCGTCAAGCGTCAAAAGAATCGCTCTATGTTAGTTTAAGACCTTTTGTGTGCAATGAAAAAGCCTGGATTTATTGAGCGTCATCACCTGTGGACAGAAATCCAAAAAGAAGCATCTGAAAAGATCCAAGCTGTTGTCAAAGAACGGGATCTATTGTTGATTCGTACTGCTTGGTCAGACCAGCATGGCATCGTTCGCAGCAAATCGCTCTTACCGCAGACATTTTTCAGCGCCTTAGAAAACGGTATGCAAATCAGCACAGGGACATTCCTGTTTGATACTGGTGGTGCAATAGTATTTAACCCGTTTGTTCCTGGCGGTAGTTTAGATATGCCTTTGATGACAGGTGCGCCAAATCTTGTGGCTGTTCCTGACCCTGATACTTTCAAAATTCTGCCTTGGGCAAAACGTACTGGTTTTATCCTCTGTGACGAGTACTTTCAAAATGGTCAGGTAATGCCCTTTTCCAGTCGCGGTATTTTGCGCCAATCATTGGTAGAGTTACATCAAAGAGGATTGGAGTATATTGTCGGCTTAGAAGTTGAGTGGTATCTGGCAAAGTTAGAAGATCCAATGTTAGCGATCGCTAATGTTGGTACTTCTGGAAAACCTGGTGAACCTGCTAAAGTTAGCGCTGTAGAGCATAGTTTCCAATATCTTTTAGAATCCCACAATCCAGAGATTCACGACTTACTGCGCGTTTTAGCAGAAAACTTAGTTGAAATGGGATTGCCTTTAAGGAGTGTAGAAAATGAAGGAGGTGTCGGTCAATTTGAATTTACCTTTGACCCAATTCCGGCGTTGCAAGCTGCGGATACAATGATGATATTCCGCATGGCAACCAAGCAAATCTGCCGTCAACAAGGTTACATCGCCTCATTTATGTGTCGTCCAGGATTGCAAGGTTCTTCTTCCAATGGTTGGCATTTGCACCAATCCCTGGTAGACCGAACCACAGGCGAGAACGCTTTCATGTCTGCAAACTCTAAAACCCTAATGTCAGATTTAGGTAAACATTTCGTTGGTGGTCTTCTGAAACACGCCAATGCTGCTTCTGTGTTCACAACCCCGACAATTAACGGCTACAAAAGATTTAGACCTTATTCCCTAGCTCCCGATCGCGCCGGATGGGGATTGGAAAATCGAGGGGCAATGATTAGATTACAAGGTGGTTTTGATGACCCCACCACCCATATTGAAAACCGAGTTGGAGAACCAGCAGCCAATCCTTATCTGTATATGGCATCGCAATTGATTTCTGGGCTAGATGGTGTAGATCGTAAACTTGACCCTGGCTCTCCAACAGAGTCACCTTACGCGACAGAAAGTCCCACCTTACCCAAAAGTTTGCCAGAGGCGATTTCATATTTGAGCCAAAGCGAAGTTTTTGCTCAAAAAATGGGGCAGCAGTTCATCAACTTCATCATTAAGATGAAACAGAGTGAAATTAATCGCTTTTTGCAGTCCGTTGCCGATCGGCTACCAGAAGAGTATTTAAAGCAGGTGACTAACTGGGAGCAAAGAGAATATTTTGAATTATTTTGAAGTGAATAAGCTAGTACTGTTTCACAATTGCGCCCCGTCCATACTTGCTGTAAGAAAAATTATTATATTTTTAACTTTATACAAGCATAATTACACAAAAGTAAATATTTATTAAAAAATAAATTAATACTTATTTTGGTAAGTCAAACCTCGCCAATTTCCGAGGTTGAGTTGATGTATAAACTCTTATTTTGGCAAAGGTATTAGTATGTATTATGTCATATAATACAGGAGATATTTAAGTTCAGTTTTTATAGGAGAAAGATTGTGTCTGAAAACAAACCAGAAAAGTTGAATTCACAAGCAGTACCATTCTTTGCTCGATTCTTGGAAGGGCAAAGCCTTGAAGACCTTTCTGATGAAGACTCAAAAGCGATTATCGGTGGTAAATGTAATAATGCCACAAACAAGAAAGATGATGAAATTGTAACAACTCTGAAGTATCCATCCGATCAAGAAGATGGCGCAGTAACTACTAAGAAGTATCCTTCTGATAGTGATGAATACGCTGTTACTCAGAAGTATCCTTCAGATGGTGATGACAGTTCGCCGTCTAAACCTGTATAGCTGCATACTTTTGATTACACCAGAGATGCGGTTTTAAAACTATTGTCAGTATAAAAATATAGTTAGTGCCAACTTCGTCTAGGGGTTGGCTTCTCATTAAAATTAAGTTCACTTGTTTAATATTTTGCTTTCTCAAGAGTTAACAATAGTGAAAATGCAAAAACTAATAAAAATATTTTATGCACCTCGATCGTAATGTAGTTTTATTAATCACCCATAGTGGTGATTACTTTACAATAGATAGAGTTGCAGAAGCAGTATCAAAACTAGGCGCACAGCCATTTCGTTTTGATACTGATAAGTTTCCGATCGCACTCCAACTCCAGGCTAATTTAAGTAACTCTGGTAGCAACCATACATTGATATATAAGGATCGCTCCCTGAACACCGAGCAAGTGCAAGCAGTATGGATGCGGCGTATTTGGCAACCCGATCTCGGTCAAGAATTGGCTCCCCAATTTCAAGCAGTCTGTTCTAATGAATCACTCGCAGTCTTAGATGGCTTTTGGGACAGCCTCAGAGATGCTAAGTGGGTGGATGATTTATGCCGGATAAGTGCAGCTGAAAACAAGTTACACCAACTGCGGGTTGCATCGGAAGTAGGTCTTGTCATACCTCGGACTCTCGTCACCAACAATCCTCAAGAAGCACGAGAATTTTTCCACCAAGTTAAGGGAAAAATGATTGTCAAGCTGCTTAGACCTCTTTCTTCTGGGATGCAAGCCTCCTCTTTTTTCATGTATACCAGCGTCGTTAAAGAAGAAGACTTACTTGATGCTGAAACACTGCGCTATTGTCCAGTTATGTTTCAAGAACAAATCCCTAAACAGCAAGAACTACGAGCAGTATATGTGAATGGCAATCTCTTTGTCGGGGCGCTAGATGCGTCTGAGTATGCAGCATCTACTCAGGATTGGCGACGTGAGACAAAAAAGATTCTTACCTGGCAACCAGAGCAATTACCCGATCGACTAATCCGTTGTTTGGATGCCTTTATGGCTAAGTTTGGACTGGTTTTTGGAGCATTTGATTTTATTAAAACACCATCAGGAGAATATGTTTTTTTAGAAATTAATCCTACAGGAGAGTGGGGGATGCTGGAGAGAGATTTAGACTATCCAATTGCTCAAGCGATCGCATCTGCACTACTTTCAACAAGTCCGAAGTAAAATGCTCTTATTTAAAAATCCCAAACCAACTGATAACTTCTATATTTATCTGTAGCGTACTTCATTCTCCATATTTGTAAATGACTGTTTTAATCATTACTCACAGCCAAGATAACGAAAGTATTCCTTTAGTTATTCAGGCAATTGAAGCCCAAGGAAAGAAAGCATTTCGTTTTGACACAGACCGATTTCCCACAGAAATGCAGTTAGATATTTACTATGGTAGTAGTCAGCGAGTGATTCTGAGTGTCGATGACCAGACATTAGATTTAAATGAAGTGTCAGCAGTTTGGTATCGGCGCATTGCAATTGGGTCAAAAATTCCCAACTCGATGGACAGGCAACTTAGAGAAGCCTCACTGAAAGAATCTCGCGTCTGCATTGAGGGAATGATTGCTAGTATCAGGGGCTTTCATCTTGACCCTCTGCCAAATATTCGCCGAGCCGAAAATAAGCAACTGCAATTAGAAATAGCAAGAGATATCGGTCTAGATACGCCTCGCACTCTGACCACAAATAATCCCATAGCAGTAAAGCAATTTGCCCAAGAGTGTCAGCAGGGAATGATTACCAAAATGCTGTCTTCTTTCGCTATTTATGATGAACAAGGGCGAGAAAAAGTTGTGTTTACAAATCCAATTTCCTCAGAGGATCTAGACAACCTTGATGGCTTACGTTTCTGCCCAATGACATTTCAGGAGAAGATTCCCAAGGCATTGGAATTGCGGACAATTATTGTCGGTAAACGCGTGCTAACGGCTGCGGTTAATTCTCAAGCTTTGGATAAGGCACGTTACGACTGGCGCAAACAGGGAATCGCCTTACTCGACGCTTGGGAGTCATACACTTTGCCCGAAGATGTCGAAGAGAAATTGCTCAAACTCATGGCAGAATTTGGTTTAAATTATGGGGCGCTTGATATTATTTTGACTCCTGATGGTCGTCATGTATTCCTGGAAGTTAACCCAGTTGGCGAGTTCTTCTGGCTGGAACGCTGTCCTGGTTTACCGATTTCCCAGGCGATCGCTGAGGTTTTAACTAATTCACCTAATTGATTACAATTTCTCTTTAGCTGGCGTTGCAATACCGCGTTTAACTAGACCCGCTTCTAGTTCCTGAATGAATTTTAAATCTTCCTCTAATAGAGGCTGGCTTTCGCTAGAAGAAAGATTTTTTTCCATAAAAGCAAATGCTTGCCGAAATTGACGCGGATTTGCTTTAATTAGCGATTCAAAGTGACAGGGAATAATCTGCTGAAAATCCCAACTTGCAACTGTATCAGCCCATTTGAGTACTTGGCTTGGTGCTTGAGGAAAAATGAGAATTTGCAAAATCGGTGCGACAAACGGTCGTCCCTGACCTCGTAGAGCGTCGAATGCCTGCTTCCAGTTTTCTTGCCAGCGAAAAGGAAATAAACCTAAGTACGTTTTTAGCGATCGCTGTGGTGCTTTGAGAGCATCACGAAACATCTGTCCAATTGAAGTAACTTCCAAAGCACTTGGACGGAAGTAAAGGGCAAACAGTGAAATGCGTTGCCATCCCTTACGACGATTGTCTTCATTGTCCTCGATCGTCTCCCAGGCATTGTCCCTAGCATGAAACAGTAAGGGATAAGGATCTAATTGGAGAATTTCTGGTGGGTCAACTGGCACAGAAAGTATCGAATCAGTTACAAGTAGAGTACGCGATCGCTTGTGAAACAATGCAACTTCTGCAAAAGATCCTCGTCCTAAGTCAATGTCCAATGTTGCATAGTCAAACTCCAGAGCAAAGGGAGCAAGGCTTGAGTCCTCTGGGAGTTCTTGAGTTCGTTTTTGGGGAAAACCTAGCCAACTAAGCGGCAGATTGAACGGGAAACTCCACTGGTGCGGGGCAACAAACACTTGTGCTTGAGGAAAGCGACGAGCAAAAGGGCCAACGAAGACTTTATGCTCCAGACCAGAACTAGTTGGCAGTAAGATATACTTAACTTCACCGTGCTTTGCTACCAACTCATTAACCAAGCGGACACACTCAGTTGTGGGAGCAACGGGTGCATAAACCAGAAGTCCTCCGCCAGAGAGCTTGACGACAGTCATGCGAATCGGCACGATGGTGTAGAGAATGCCGTGAAGCTGATCGAATGTCCAGATAGTGTCCTGAACTATTTCCTGACGAAGTGTCCGCCGCCTGCCGTAGGGATAGAGTGGGACAGCAGCCCAGAATGGCCATGACCAATCCTTGGGGTTGTTCAAAGGAGACATCCCTCGATCTTGTAGTTCAACCTTCGACTTAGATCCTTGTGAATTCATCGTCGTTCCATTGTCCTGGCAAGGGCCAGTTATGAGAGTGCTGTAGTGGCTATAAGAATTGATATAGCACGCTTGTCGGGCGAGGGCAACTGGCTAAAATCCCTACACAACACTTGTCGGTAAAAGATTCTTTTTACCGAAAGTTTACCGCGATCAAGGCCCTTGTTGAGAGTGCGATCGCGGTAAACTGGTTGAGCTTTGTAAGTAGATTAGACTTTGCAACTAAGTACAGCTTTGTGTAAAATCGTGGCGAATTGAGGTATGAGATTTAAACGCAAAGGGCGCAGAGGGAAGCGCAGAGGCACGCAGAGAATTCGCTACGAATTAATGAAATGTTGTCTAAGTTACTATATGTAGCAGTAAATTCCGACTTCTACTTCTCTTGTAAAGAGTCATTTTGTAAAAAGGTAAAAAATCACTCTTTTTTCGATTGTGGTGTAATAATATTAGTACAGAATGTAAATTTTGTAAATTTTTACCAAATTGTACAAAGTTTACCTTTTAACTGTAATTTATTAATTTTGTGAGGCACTATGACTGGTATAAGTGCAACAGAAGCTCGTGCAAATTTTCAAGAGCTTATTAGTCGTGCTGAGTATAAGCGTGAGCGTATTGTGATTGAGCGTCATGGTAAACCTGCTGTAGCGATTATCAGTCTTGATGATTTGAAATTGCTTGAAGCTATAGAAGACGCTATTGATTCAGAGGCGCTTCGCCGTGCAGTTAGTGAAAATGATGGTTTTACTACATTAGACGCAATTAGTGCCAAGCGTGGAGATGAGCGAACGCTATAGTTTGAGGATTGCTAAGACTGCTGAAAAGGATTTGAATGATTTACAAGCTAAACAATATAAGCAAGTTGTAGCTAAAATTCTTTCGCTTCAAGGTAATTCTCAACCCCAGGACTGTAAGGCATTGAAGGGTTATGAAGGTGGCTATCGTGTCGATCAAGGTGAGTACAGGATTCTTTACACTATTGACCACGATAACCAGATGATTGATGTTTTTCGTGTTGGCAAGAGGAATGATGGTGAAGTCTACAAAAATTTGTAGTTTTTCCGGCTTCACTTCTTTTTGCATTGAGTAGCGTTGCAGTAACTTCCAACTTCAACTTCCAACTTCACCAGCTAGTTGGTGGAAGTTGGAAGTCAGGAGTTAGAAGTCAGGGGTCAATTGCGATCGCTGATGACCGTTGCAGTTTTTGTTGCACCTAAACTGCGATCGCGAATGAGCCGACGGTGAGTAACTAACCAACTCCCACCAGTTCAGTAATAAATACTACTAGAATTTCGATAGGAGGTAAAAACAATGCTACAAACCATTGAAGGAATTTATAAAAACGGCAAAATCGAACTAGCTGAAAAACCACAAGGTATTACTGAAAGCAAAGTCTTTGTTACTTTCTTAGAAACAAAGCCTATAACTTGGCCAGAAACTATTATGCAACATCAAGGTGTAGTAGAAAGTATTATTTTTGAGTCCTACCGAGACGAACTGCTACCACCTAACGAAATCGAGTTTTAATGATGGGTTATTTACTCGATACCTGCGTCATTAGTGATTTTGTCAAGGGAGAAAAAAATACTCTCAAGCTATTAAAGTCTACTACTCCCACAGATATTTTTATTTCTTCCTTAACAGTAATGGAGGTTAAGTACGGATTAGCAATCAATCCTCAACGTGCCTTAAAAATCCAATCATTGATTGAAGCATTGTTAGGTTCGATTACAATTTTACCTTTTGGTGTGGAAGAAGCAGAACAAGCTGCCCAAATTAGAAGTATTTTGAAAACAGCGGGTACTCCTATCGGTTCTTATGATCTATTGATCGCAGCAACAGCACTAACTCACAATCATGTTGTTGTAACATCTAATGTTTGAGAATTTCAAAGAGTAAACGGCTTGCAAATAGAGAATTGGCGTTCTTCTTAAATTACATATCAATCAATGTATTGGAAATGGGGCTTTAGGCTATTAATCGGATTTTTGGGGCTATGGCTACTGTTGGATCTGGGTTCCCGTCTGGGAGCAGAAATTTTTTGGTTTCGGGAAGTTGGCTATCTCCAAGTATTTTTGTTGAGGCTGCTGACTCGTGGTATTTTGTGGGTAGTTGTGGCTGGAATAACTGCTGCCTATCTACTGTTAAACCTGGCTTTAGCACAACGGCTAAAATATTCTCAGTCTCTAAAGATTGAGCAACCAGAACTCAACAGTGAATTAACAAATTTTCTCAGTCCTAATTATCCAAGACGCAACGAAACCCGGATACTTGCGCCGCAACGCCTGAAAGCATTAAAATTGCGCTGGTTATTACCCTTAACTCTGATATTGAGCTTGTTAATCGGGTTAATGCTGGCTCACTATGGTCAAATTGCTCTTTTCTACTGGCATTCTCCAGTTAATCAGGCTATTCTACCCGTTCCCGCTCTATTTCGACCGGAGACAATTTGGCAACTTTTGAGGCAGATTCTCTCTCAAGTCTGGTATCTCGGTTTAATTGGGGGAGTAGCGATCGCCATTTTAATCTATCCGCAATTTTTACTGACTGCGATCGCAATTCTCTCTAGTCCCATTTTTGCCTTCATCATCTTCCGACACTGGCCCAAGGTGCTGGAATATTTGCACCCTACCCTTTTCAACAGCACTGAGCCTTTATTTGGTCTAGATATCAGCTTTTACGTATTTTCTTTACCTTTTTGGGAACTGCTAGAACTCTGGCTGATGGGTTTATGTTTGTATGGCTTTGTCGCTGTTACTCTCACTTATCTTTTGTCGGCGGATAGTTTGAGTCAGGGGATTTTCCCTGGTTTTTCACCCCAGCAGCAGCGTCATTTATTCGGTATGGGTGGCTTGTTGATGCTGGTAGTGGCTTTTAGTTATTGGCAAAGTCGCTATGAACTGGTGTATTCTAGCCGGGGAGTGAGTTATGGTGCTAGCTATACCGATGTGACAGCCCAGTTGCCAGCTTACACCGTTTTGGGCATTGTGGCAGTAGCGATCGCAACTTACCTCCTTTGGCGAACGTTTTTCTGGAAATCCAAATCTCGGTATCCTCGCTTTGTCTTTTATGGGTTAGGGGTTTATTTAGTATTAGTTATAGCTGCTGATGTTGTCTTACCTACTGTGGTGCAATATTTAATTGTCCAACCTAATGAGTTGCAGCGAGAGCAACCCTACATTCAGCGGACTATTGCCTTAACTCGCCAAGCATTCGATTTAGAGGCGATCGATTCTAGAAGCTTCAACCCGCAAGGAACACTGACTGAAGTTGATATTCAAAAGAATGCCTCGACAATTCGGAATATTCGCCTGTGGGATGAGCGACCACTTTTAGAAACTAACCGTCAACTGCAACAAATTCGGCCCTATTATCGGTTCCCCGATGCCGATATCGATCGATATACTCTCAAAACAGATGATCCTTCACCTCGACCACCTGCTCCCCAAAAGCCGCCAGAACCTAAGCAAGAAGCCCTTGACTCAACAGAACGGCGGCAAGTATTAATTGCTGCGCGAGAATTAGACTACACTGCCGTACCACAGGAAGCTCAAACATGGGTTAATCGCCATTTAATTTATACTCACGGTTTCGGGTTTACTGTTAGTCCAGTTAATACAGTTGGGCCGGGTGGACTACCAGAATATTTTGTTAAAGATATTAGTGGTAATAGTAGCACTCTCACAACTTCTAATGAAGCCGTTCGTCAAAGTATTCCGATTGGGCAACCCCGGATTTATTACGGTGAAATTACCAATACTTATGTAATGACTGGCACAAAAGTTAGAGAGCTAGACTACCCTAGCGGTAGTGATAATGTTTACAACTCTTATGAAGGTCTAGGTGGCGTTGAAATCGGTTCAATATGGCGACGGTGGCTATTTGCGATGTATTTGAAAGATTGGCAGATGGTGCTGACACGGGACTTTTTGCCAGATACAAAAGTGCTACTGCGACGAAATGTCAAGGAAAGAATTCAAGCGATCGCCCCTTTTTTGAAATTTGACAGCGACCCTTATTTAGTTGCTGCTGCTGCTAATCAAGATTTTCCCAGCAATCCCAGCTATCTTTATTGGATTGTTGACGCTTACACAACGAGCGATCGCTATCCCTATTCAGACACTGGTAGCGATGGTATCAACTACATTCGCAACTCGATCAAGGTAGTGATTGATGCCTATCACGGTACTGTTAACTTTTATATTGCCGATCGCAGCGATCCGATTATTGCTACTTGGTCAGCGATATTTCCCAATATGTTCAAACCGCTCAGTACAATGCCAGTCAATCTCCGCAGTCATACCCGATATCCGGAGGACTTTTTCAAAATTCAATCTGAGCGGTTGATGACTTACCACATGACCGACCCCCAAGTATTTTACAACCGGGAAGACCAGTGGCAGATTCCTAATGAAATCTATGGCAGTGAACCCCGTCCGGTAGAGCCGTATTATTTGATTACTAGTTTACCCACTGTAGACTTTGTTGGCGTTCGCGAAGGCTCTCGTAGAGAAGAATTTCTGCTGTTTTTACCTTATACTCCCAAACAGCGGACTAATTTAATCGCTTGGTTAGCGGCGCGATCGGATGGCAAAAACTACGGTAAGCTGCTGCTATATGTCTTTCCTAAAGAACGCCTGATTTACGGAACAGAGCAAATCGAGGCGCGGATTAACCAAGACCCAGTAATTTCTCAGCAAATTTCCTTGTGGAATCGCCAAGGTTCGAGAGCGATTCAAGGCAATCTACTAGTAATCCCCATTCAGCAATCGCTGCTGTATGTCGAGCCAATCTATCTAGAAGCCACACAGAATAGTCTGCCAACTTTGGTACGAGTAGTAGTAGCTTACGAAAACCGGATTGTCATGGCGCAAACCTTAGAACAAGCATTGCAAGGAATCTTTAAACCAGAAGTTACACCAGCCCCGGCGATTATCCGTCCCTTTGAAGAAGCAGCCCCGCCCGGTTAAGTAGGGGCGCAAGGCTTTGCGCCCCTACAAATCTATAAATAATTTGGGATAATTTATTTTTGAGAAAAGAATGCAACAAATAGTTGTAGAGACGCGATTCATCACGTCTTTACAAATGGATGTGTTGCAATCATTGACTGGAGGCAGAGCCTCTAAATCAACGTGAGTTCGATGAACCTCTCCCGGACAGCCTCCTTCTTTGAAACCCAAAGGGAGGAGCAACGAAAAATTAAGCTTTTTGCTCCCCTCTCCGTGTCGGAGAGGGGTTGGGGGCAATACGGTTCGGTTAAAGGGGAAAGGGTAAAGGGGAAAGGGGAATAAAAAACCTTTAACCCTTACCCATTTCCCTTTTCCCCAAACCCTATTTTGAGTTCAAAATGCTTATCTGAACCGTATTGGGGTTGGGGGAGAGGTTAAATAAGACTTGTCGAATTCACGTTAAATCAGGCATTTCCATCCAGAGCATGGAATCTAATACTTTCAGATTTGACGCAATAAAAAACCCCACTAACTTATAGAAAGTGGAGCAATCAATGTTACAAATTTAGGAGTCACTCATCGTTAAAATCGCTATTTGTACTAGACTAGCGCAATTATTCTAAAGCTTTCTTCAGTTCGTCTTTAATATTTTCTACGGTGTGATCGATTTGGGCTTCAGCTTGCTTTGCTTGCCCTTCAGTTTTATCTTGTGGATTACCTGTGACTTCACCCACAATCTCTTGAATTTTTCCTTCAATATTTTTTGCAGTCGCTTCTATTCTCTTTTCGACACTCATGGTTTTTATCTCCAGCTTGTAGTTGATTTAGAGAACTCCAAAGATAACAAGACTTACGCAACTGGCATATTATTTTCAGTTCGTAGTGTTCGCGCACTTGTACTGAGCAAAGCCGAAGTAGCGTCTCGAACGCGAGTGCGTCTCTGAAAGAGAAGAGAGGATTTTAGTCTTCAAAATAAGGGCTAAAACCCTTACTGCAAACTACAAATCCGATTTTTTTGTGACACTTGCGAAGTCCTAAGTCCTAAATAAATTACTACTTGCAAAGTGGCACGAAAAGCCCGCCCATTTCACGGGACGGGCAAGACGCTCACCCTACAGTAATAAAATATTGCTTATCTTATTACTTGTAAGTCCCTAAAGCTATTAGATAATTTAACAACTGTGTATTGTTTTTTACTTCCATCAACGGAGAGAATATTTTGGTAAATTATATCATCTTAAGATAGATGCTGGTCAGTACTGTAGCAAATAATACAAAATATAAAAATCTGATAAATAAAATTTATATATATTAAAAAAATAACTTTTTCGCAGATAAATGAACTATAAATTAAAACAAAATTTCAATAAAAGGAAAATAAAGGAGTGCCAACGAACAGTCAAAAAAATGTTTGGAAGAATGAGATTAATGACATCATTCGAGGTGCTTGTGGAGGTTTTTTGTTTGGCATACCCTTGCTGTACACAATGGAGGTTTGGTGGATTGGATCGCTGGCAAAAGCACAATTTCTCATGACGGCGATCGCATTAATGTTTATTGTGGTTTACTTGCTCAATTACACAGAAGGCTTTCGGAAACGCAGATATACAGGTCTCGCTCATCAAGCCGTAATGGATACCGTAGAAGCGATCGCGATCGGCATAGCTTGTTCTACCTTTGTGCTATTACTATTGCAAGAATTGACACCAGAAACCTCCCTAAAAGAATCTTTAGGTAAAATTATCTTTGAAAGTGTGCCATTTGCTCTCGGTGTAGCATTAGCGAATCAGTTTTTGGGAGAGACTGAAAACAGCAATGGAAAAGGACAAGGAAGCGATCGCGAAAATAACACAACCAAGAACAAAGGTGATGAGTTACAAGCCACTTTTGTAGATGTGGGTGGAACCCTGATTGGTGCAACCATAATTGCATTTAACATCGCTCCCACTGATGAAGTTCCTATGCTAGCAGCCGCAACCTCTCCACTTTGGGAGTTGGCAATGATCGCCGCATCTTTGCTGATTTCTTATGGCATTGTATTTCAGGCAGGTTTTTCTAACCAGCAAAAACGTAAAGAGCAAAAGGGAATTTTTCAACGACCATCGAGCGAAACTATTATGTCCTACTTAGTATCATTGCTAGCAGGCGCTTTTATGCTGTGGTTCTTTCAAAAATTAACTTTTAGCGACCCTTGGACAATGTGGTTAGATCATACATTGATACTGGGTTTACCTGCAACCATTGGTGGTGCAGCCGGAAGGTTAGCAATATAGGAATCCGGTTTGATTCGGAGAATTTACTTGCGTGGGTAGGGAACAGGAAATAGGGAATAGGGAACAGGAAAGAAAGCTTTCTAAGGTGTACTGAGTTTTTTCACCCAATCAAATATGAGTCCTATATGACTAAAACAGAACAACCAAAGCGCTCAATAGCTGAGTGGACAACATTCAGCATCGCCTCATTCATCTTAGCAATCATTGTGATTTTAGTAGGCTACACTTGGCTGAACGAAAAAAATCAACCTCCGATCCTTTCTGTTACAAAAAAACAAACAATTCGAGAAATTAATGGCCAGTTTTATGTTCCTTTTGAAGTTATAAATAGTGGAGGAGATACAGCTGAGTCAGTTCAGATTATGGCTGAGTTAATGATTGACGGCAAAGTTACAGAAACAGGAGAGCAACAGATTGACTTTTTATCTAGTGGGGAAAGCGAAGAAGGCGCATTTATATTCAGCCATAACCCGCGCCAAGGTCAGTTAAATCTACGTGTTGGTAGCTATAAATTGCCATAGGGGACTGATATTATGTCCGGTTAAAGACCGCTCCAGGGGCTGGCACAACTATTTTGCTACCAGACCAGTCCTAGTTTTTGCAACACAACCGAAATCCCACCGCCCGTCGTTAGTCTGCTGGAGAAAGTCTACACTGGCACTCGTAGAATAGTCGTTGTTATTTCATTGTTTTATATTTAGTACGGCTGACGTAGGGGAATCTCAATTACAAATTCTGTTCCTTGATTGAGACAAGAAACACAACGCAATTTTCCTTGATGTTTTTCTGTAATAATTTGATAACTAATTGATAAGCCTAATCCAGTACCTTTACCAATGGGTTTAGTAGTAAAAAAAGGATCGAATAATTTTTTTTGTACATTTTCTGACATACCAGAACCATTATCAGCAACACGAATAATTACCTGATTAGTATTTACAAGTTCAGTTTTAATCCGAATCTGAGGATGAGGATTATTTTGTCCAGTCATACATAATTCTTCTAAAGCATCAATCGCATTTGTTAATATATTCATAAATACTTGATTGAGTTGTCCAGCATAGCATTCTACTAATGGAATATTGCCATATTCTTTAATTGTTTCTATCCCTGGACATTTAGCTTGCTCCTGAAGACGATGCTCAAGTATCATTAAAGTACTATCGATACCATGATGAATATCTACCTCTTTCATTTCTGCCTCATCCAAGCGAGAAAAATTTCGCAGAGATAGGACAATTTCTTTGATTCTTTCGGCTCCAACTTTCATCGAAGTTAGCAATTGTGGCAAATCTGTGAGTAAAAAATCAATGTCTACTGCTTCTGCTTCGTCTTGGATTTCTGCTACTGGATTAGGATAATGTTGTTGATAAAGTTGCAACAGTTTGAGTAAATCTTGGATATATTCATTAGCTGGTGTAAGATTACCATAAATAAAGTTGACTGGGTTGTTAATTTCGTGCGCTACTCCTGCTACTAGCTGTCCTAAACTGGACATTTTTTCACTTTGCACCAGTTGAGTAGCTAATTGTGTAGCCTCTTGCCGTAATTGTGCTTCTGATTGTCGCAATACTTCTTCTGCTTGTTTGCGCTTGGTTATATCATGGAGAATAACGACATATTCTTGAAAGTTCTGATGGGGTCTGTCTGAGATAGAAACTTCCAAATTTTTGATTTTAGAATTATAAATTATGGTGTGTTCGCTACGTCTTGTCCACTGTTGGGGATAGTTAGTAAGTTCTGGCAACCATTTGTTGAGGTGATGTCCCAAAAGCGTATGTGGATTCACACCAAAAAAAAATTCAGTTGCTGGGTTTGCTTGCCAAACTATACCTTGTTCATCTGTAACGACAATACCATCTTGGGCAATCTGAAAAAGATGTTCTGCCGCCTCTCTTGCTTCCGCGATCGCCATTACCTGAGGTAAACTTGTCCAACAGGCTATAGCTACTCCTACAAATGCTACCGTCATCAGCAAAACCACAACTAAATTTTCAAAATTTACAGTTGCAGCTTTATGCCAATTCCATCCAAATAAACAGCCAACTAAAACCGCACTACACAACAGAAGAATTAAGATGCTCACTTGTAACATCACCGAATCTTGAAATAGCTTCTGCCGCCGTGAGTAATAAAGTTTTAACCACCAATTAGGACGAAAAATTGGCATCCGAATCTGGCGCACTAATACATCAATTGCTAATACACCAAACGGAACTAATAAGCCAGTTAAAAAATCTTGCCATCCCCAAGCATAGCTTGCCGTTAATAAAATTACTATTTCTAACAAACATACTCCCAAAGTCAGCGGTGGCAGCACTACATCGAACTTCGCTCGTTGTTGCCATAAACCTAAATGCAGCAGTATGAATGATATAAACCAAGCTGCATTTGTCGCTGCAATGATGTGAGATACATTACCCCAAAGAAAATAAATCAATGCCAAAATTAGGCTCAGAGCCAAAGACGGGCCAAAGACTCCACGCGGTGAGACTACAGAAAAAACTGGTGCAAGATGTTTATCTACAGCTAACTGATAGATAATTCGGGGACAGTTAGAAACAGTCGTTGCTGAACCTAATAAACAAGAACCGGCTAGTAAAAAAGTAACACTCGCCGGAGCAAAATTTCCCCAAAATGGTGTAGAAGCTGCAACAAAATTTAAAAAGCTGTTATCACCTAAATCTGGAACTGTTGCTAAACGCATGATTACCCAAGAACCACCAACCATTACTGGTAACATTAACCAAGCAGCAATCTCGAGAAACCATAGAGTTTTATGAGGCTCACGGCTATCAGCAACAAAGGATGAGGCTGTTTCACTACTATAAGTTACATAGCTAACAAAATAAAACCATTTTGCCCAATCAATAAAGCTCAAAGATGACCAATTATTCGGAAAAAAGCCAGGACTATTACTAGAAAAAGCTAAAAATCCCAGACCTTGTACACAAAAAGTAAATAGCAAGGTAAAGGCAGGAATTGCAAAAAATAAATGTAGAATGCTTAATGCACGCGTACCACTGAATGCAACCACAAAGGGTAATAATATAAAACTAATCCTGAGAATCGCCTCTGGAACACTGATACCTAATGCCTCAAGATTCACTTTGATTAAATCTGTCAGCACAACAGCATTTACTGACAGGAAAGAAAGCCAAGCCAAAAGATATCCTATTGCCCCGTAGCGGGCAATTATTGGACAATGCTGCCACACTTTAGTTGTGTAATTAGGTGTTCCGCCAGCTACATCAAATAAACTTCTACCTAAATGCTTCATCTGATAATTCAGTAACATCCCAACAATCACACCAGGAATCCAAACAAAAATAGCTTGTGTTCCCAAAGCGGCATGAATAGCCGGCACTACTGATGTCCAACCAAGATGGGATGTTAAACCAAACGCCCAAGTCTCCCAAGAACTCAAGCTACGCGGCAAACCACACAATGACGGCTGATTAGGTACAGCGCTATCAAAATCAGACATAAGTAATTACTCTAGGAAAATTGATATCAACTTCCTAGTTAGAGTTCCCATTCTGTAGGTGTAACCAACATCATGTGACTGTAAGCATAAGTTTGCGTGTGATTCGTTCAGTCGAAATGAGTAGTAATATTCAAGGATAACTGGAAAGGAAAAGAGAAATCTCTCGAACGAATGGCACTAAGAAAAGCGTAAATGTATTATTTACAAGGGTTTCATCACTTTGGAAAAATGTAGGCTAATGAAGCAGCGATCGCAAACTGAGAGTAGCAGATTATTCTGATTCTTGCCCTTAAAAGTATTAGTTTTCTAAAACCCTTACCAGGCAACTATTTCAGCTTTTGTTAGTGCCATTCTGGTTAGAGTTATAGCAGGGGACAGGGAACAGGTGACAGAGGACAGGGTTGAAAGTCTCTTGGTGTCTATGTTCTATATTCAGTTTATGTCCTAACCTACCTGGCGACCGCTATATATGTGTTAGTTGATGCCAGAAATAAATTATGAGACGAAAACTGACTGTTGAAGAACTGTTGGAGCGATATGCTACTGGGGAAAGAAACGCCCAAGTTTTGTCAGAGCAGGATATTGGAATCTGACTCTCCCTGATGGCAGATTCATTGCTGATTGGCAAACTGAAGAGATTTGACCAATTGATATTATTGGTGAAAGTTTGATTCACATTCTCGGCTAAAAGAGGAGCATTAAGCCGGTCAGTAACAGGGCCAGTAATAGCACTCGTCGAACTCACGTTATAACTAATTAGCCAGACATAATATGACAAATAAAAAAATACCCTACAATATTGCATAATCTATTTGTTGGAAGTACACCCGAACTCAACCCTCACCCCACTTGCTTTCATAGTGGGAATGCTAAGAGCGAACAAGTCGGGCATTGCCTGCACTAGTACGCTAAGAGTTGAGTTCGGATAAGCGCGATCGATCGCGTGGGTGAGATATTTCTTTACCTGACGTTGACGTAGCCTCTGTCTCCAACACGCTGTTCGCATTCGTAAAAAAGTTGAAATCTGCTGTATGAATCCTATATTTTATTGCTTGCCCATATTTTCAACACGATAGCGCCCGCATTCTGATAACCTTGAAGAAATAAAATAGTTTAAAAAAATAAACAATCGCATTTTTATTTCACCAGAGATATAAAATATGATTAACTGTTTTGAGGTAGATTTCATCAGAAATTTATAATCTTGATATTTGTATTATGTAAGTATTACAAGTATCAACTACCTTTGATATACAAAACTATCAAGGAATATTTTATATTTTTATTATTGATATTCCTAACGATGATTTATTGAGAGAATACTAGTAATTACGACCGGATTTTTGCTCGTGGAGGCAATGACCATATCTCTGCTAGTCTTGGAAACAATCTAATTGATGGTGGAGAGAGAACAATAACAAGTTGACTGCTAACGATCGCCAATGAAACATTTAAGCTCAGTTGGAGCGCTCGCAGCGATTGCTTTCACTCTCTCGATCTGAGCAAGGCATTAGACCTCTTGCAAAAGTAACTTTTGCACTCTTGCGGGAAAAGGGGAAAGGTCAAAGGGGAAAGGTTTTTTTATTCCTTTTCCCTTTCCCCCTTACCCTTTTCCCTACAAATGCCAAGAAGTCTATTGTTCGATCGTCAATATTTAATTGTTGCATTTTGATGATATTATCTTAAAAAAATTAAGGAGAAAACCTTGTGGGAGTTACGATCGAGCGATTATTTAATAAACTATCGGTAAAATATTTTTCAGCGATCGCAGCTATAATAACGGTTCTCCCATTACCAGTTAAAGCCGCTACATTTTTAGTAACTGAGCGCGCTGGTTTAGGAGGCAATGATGAAGTTAATTGGGAAAGTTTAGGTAAAGTATTTAATCCCTCTGCTCCTGATTTTTCGGCTTTTTTACCTAACTCTTTTTCAGCGACATCACAACGTGGTTTAGGCTTGGATATAAATATAACTCCAACTAATAAACCTCAAATCACTCCACCATTTGTTTTTCAAACTTTACCTCCACCTGGCATTCGGAGTAACTTCGCTCTAGGTGATTTTATTCTCTTCGGAGGTATAGATCCAACAGGTTTTATCCCTCTTCCTCCTGGTACTCCCGATCCTGGTACTCAGGGGAACGGCGGGCCTTTTTCGATTAGTTTTGCCCAGCCGGTTTTTGGCGCTGGAACTCAGATAGCTGTAGACACTAGTAAATTGAAAATTGAAAATTCGATCGCCGCTTTTGATAAAGCTAATAACCTATTGGGTACTTTCTCAGTTCCAAATATTTCGTCCTTAGCATTAGATAATTCGGCAGTATTCTTGGGGATTCGTAGTGACACTCCAAACATCTCACGGCTTGTTTTTAGCAGTTCTGCTCCACAATACGGCTTGGCTATTAATCAGGTAAGTATTCTTGCAGTTCCCGAACCAACTTATACCTTAGCGATATTAGCTTTTGGTATTTCAGGTGCTGTTTTGAAACGGCGTAAAAGTTATTGACATTCGCGCTGTATTGAAATAGTTTTCATTTAATAAGTTAGAGATTTCGGACATAATCTAACTTATGTAAGTACCTAACGTATAGCAGGAGGCAGTGTTTCGACTACGCGGCAGTTGAGCGTAGTCGAAACTCAACAACCGGGCAGTTCTTGCTGGAGGTAAAACTATTGCTAACTCTAGCATTCACCCTTTTCAAATGTCCTAACCTGTGTGACTACGGCTATAAGTTCCAGATAATTATTGTCTTTAATCAAATTCAACTCAATGTTATACAAAGAATTAGAAAACATCATAGACGCTAAGATTCAAAAAGCCATACGGAAGCACGAAATTATAGTTGCTTTAATTAGTAGTATTATTGGCTTGATTTTTATCATGGGTTTGTTCCATGCTATTTTGCTCAACCACACTGAAATTCAAACACTTTGCTTGTACTGATGACTGTTTGTAATTAATAAATTTTTACAATCAAGCATTCCCAAATGTCCTTAAAACTAATTTAATTCACACATCTTTTTTATCAAATGGAATTGCCCAGATGGAGAGTAAAAATAATCGCAGGGCTATATTCGTCTTATTTTTGAGTGTATTTATAGACTTGCTCGGCTTCGGAATTATTCTGCCGATACTGCCTTTGTATGCCGAACAATTTGGTGCCAAACCGAATGAAGCGACTTTACTTGTAGCTATTTATTCTTTAATGCAGTTCTTATTTGCACCATTATGGGGCAGATTTAGCGATCGCTACGGTCGCCGTCCGATTTTATTACTGACTTTATTCGGTTCGGTAATTGCATACGCAGGCTTAGGTTTTGCCAACTCCCTATGGATTTTGTTTATTGCTCGTAGTCTGGCCGGGATTATGTCAGGGAATATTGCCACTGCTCAGGCGTACATAGCAGATGTTACTACGCCAACTAATCGAGCTCGTGGCATGGGTGTAATCGGCGCAGCTTTTGGTCTTGGGTTTATTCTCGGCCCAGCGATTGGAGGTCTTTTAATCGGGTCAGATCCGAACAACGCTAACTTTCATCTACCGTCATTGTTTGCAGCCGGATTATCTTTATTAGCATTTCTTTGTGCTTTGATATTACTTCCCGAATCTCTAAATTCTGAGACTAAAGCTAAAATCCAACTTCATCGCCATCGTCAGCGATCGCTAAACTTATTACAGTTGTCACAGCGATCGCAGTTTTGTGTACTTGTTGGCATCTACTTTTTAGTCACCTTTGCTGTTGCAGCTATGGACTCTACATTAGCTTTATGGTCTAAGCAGCAATTAAATTGGGGCCCTCAACAAGCTAGTTATCTTTTTGCCTTCATGGGGATTGTCAGCACAATAATTCAAGGAGGACTAATCGGATTTCTCAAGAAACAATTAGGTGAAATCAAGTTACTTATCTTGGGAATATTAGGATTAGGTTTAGGATTACTGTTAATTGGATTCTCGCAAAGCTTAATTTTCTTATTAGTCGCCACCACACTTGTAGCATGGGGAATTAGTGTCAGCCAACCAATATTGAACAGCTTAATTTCTCAGATGACATCCCCAGAAGAACAAGGACAAATATTAGGAATTGCCAGTTCTTGCTCTGCATTGGCACGCATCGCCGGGCCAACGTGGGCAGGGGTGAGTTTTATGAAATTTGGGAGTTCTGCTCCTTTTTTAAGTGGAACTTTAGTAATGGTAGTAGCTTTGACTCTTAGTTTGCGAGTAACTAAAAGCGCATCTGAGCCAAAAACAGAACGTGTCGCCTGACAATCTTGATTTCAAAGCTTAATAATTTTTTGAAACAGCCTTGTATTAAAAATTTTTAATCCCAAATCTAAAATCTAAAATCTAAAATTAATATGACAGGTCGCCGAGTATTATTTTTAGGCATCTTTGTAAGCATCCTCCTCACCTACGCAATTTGGATCGGTGGGAGCATTCCTGCAAGCATTATCAAACTTCCCGATCAAGGATTAAACTGGTACTACTGGAAGCTTCCCCAACCAACCTTTTGGAGTCGAGCAACGGCTTGGGGTATGTACATTGGGCATCAGTTTAGCATCTGGGCGTGTATCTTGTGGGCGCAGCGATGGCTACGCCCGCCGCAGGCATCGCAGTTGAAATACAAATCGGCGTTGCATCCGATAAATTACCTCATGCTTGCCATTAATAGTGTATTCATCGCTTTACACTTTCTCCAAACATATATTTGGTACGATGCTCTAGCTCAAGATACTTCAATTTGGGCTTCTCAAGGTGCAGTTGTACTCTTACTAGTCTTCGTACTGATTTTAGAAACACCTCGACGCGGTTTATTTTTTGGCAATTCTGTTCCCTTCCATCAACAGTTTTTGCAAATTATCAAACTGTACCACGGCTATTTTTTCTCCTTCGCCGCCATCTACACCTTCTGGTATCACCCAATGGAAGCGACTTTGGGGCACTTGATTGGTTTTCTCTATATGTTCTTGCTTTTGCTCCAATCTTCCTTGATTTTTAACCGCACCCATGTAAACCGTTGGTGGACATTTACTTTGGAGGCTTCCGTGCTTTTACATAGTGTAATCGTGTCATTAATACTAGGACAAAGCAAATGGCCCACATTTCTCTTTGGTTTTTTTGGTATTCTCGTGCTTACTCAACTTCACGGTTTACCTGTGGGTATCTGGACTAAACGTACTATCTACGGAGCCTTTTTAGTGAGTGTCCTGGCCGTTTATGCACTGACTGAACGCGGCTTGGGCAGAATTTACGAAGTAACCTATATTCCTCTGATTGAGTTTGGATTAGTTGGTGCAATTTACTTAATCTTCCTGCTCATCTTATGGACAATTTCTTATTTACCTGTCAAGACATAATGTCATGTTAGTGTTGTAACTCCAGCAGGACTGGTTCCCAGCCTAGAGGCTGAGAACGAGGATACAATAACTCTTTGGGCTTTACAAGCGTGCCATTCCACACTATACCAAAGCCACGCATTGCAGCAGAGCGCGGTTCGCTACATCGCCTGGTTAGACGTTTTGAGGCGGCAGTATGGAGACTAACCGAGTGGTTTGCGGTTACGACTGAATGAATTCGAGAAGATCGGCATTGATCTGGTCTGCATTTGTCGTCGGCATACCGTGCGGGAAACCCTTGTAGGTTTTCAATACCGCGCCCTTGACCAACTTAGCGCTCAGTGGGGCGGAGTCGGCATAGGGCACTATCTGGTCATCATCGCCGTGCATTACCAAAGTCGGCACAGAGAACTTCTTAAGATCCTCGGTAAAGTCTGTCTGGGAGAAAGCCACGATGCCATCATACTGCGCCTTGCTACCGCCCATCATGCCCTGGCGCCACCAATTCTCAATCACGCCTTGCGACGCTTTCGCACCCGGTCGATTGTAACCGTAAAAGGGCCCGCTCGGTACATCCCAATAAAATTGCGCCCGATTGGTGGCAACCTGCACCTGAAAGTCGTCAAATACCTCTTTAGGTAGACCGCCGGGATTCGCTGGGGTCTTCACCATCAGTGGTGGCACGGCGCTAATAAGAACGGCCTTCGCGACGCGGCTTTCGCCGTGGCGCGCAATGTAACGTGTCACCTCACCGCCGCCTGTCGAGTGTCCAACGTGGATGGCGTTCTTTAAGTCGAGATGCGCGGTAAGCGCGGCGAGGTCATCGGCGTAATGATCCATATCATGTCCGTCGGCGCCTTGGCTCGAACGTCCATGCCCTCGCCGATCGTGGGCGATGACGCGATAGCCGTGATTTAAGAAGAACATCATTTGGTTGTCCCAGTCGTCGGCCGATAGAGGCCAACCATGCGAGAAAACGATGGGCTGACCGCTGCCCCAATCCTTATAGTAAATCTCTATACCGTCTTTCACTGCGATCGTGTTCATCTGTTTTTCTCCAGTAGGCTGAATTTTTGGAAATGTCTATTAAAAAACTAACAATTTTACTCACCACTACTAAGAATTTTTTGCTGTTGATAACGCAGTTTAAATTGCTGTTGCTGAATTTTATGATCCACAATTGGGTCAGGATAGCCAACAGCATGACGTTCTGAAGGTGGAATTTTTCCAGTAACTAAATATTCTGTATCTACAGACCGCAATTCTGACACCCATTGCCGAATATATTCCCCTTCTGGATCGAATTTTTGTGTTTGACTGGCTGGGTTGAAAATCCGCACAGGTTTGGGGTCCATGCCGCTAGAAGCACTCCATTGCCAACCGCCATTATTAGCAGATAAATCACCATCAATCAGGTGCTGCATAAAATATTTTTCTCCCAGTTGGGGATTGATTAACAAGTCTTTAGTGAGGAAACTCGCAACAATCATCCGACAGCGGTTATGCATCCAGCCGCTTTCGTTTAACTGACGCATTGCTGCATCCACAATGGGGTAGCCTGTTCTCCCCTCACACCAAGCTTGGAAATGTTCTTCTTTAGTTTCCCAAGGAAAATTCTTAAAGGTGTCGCGGAAAGCACCATCAGCTAATTCCGGGAAGTTATACATTGCGTGTTGATAAAACTCCCGCCAAGCTAATTCCTGTTGCCATGTGCGGATATTAACTGCTGTTTCCTCACTGCGGCTATTTTCCAGTGCTTCTACCGTGGCTTGCCAAACGGTGCGAATGCCAATTACGCCAAATTTTAAAGCTGCACTCAGTTGTGATGTTCCGTCCACTGCGGGGAAATTGCGCTGTTCTTGATATTCAGTAATGGCTTTATTAGTAAATTCTTCTAATCGTTCTTGTGCCGCCGCTTCTCCTGGTGAAATAATCAAGTCACCATCCCAGATGAATCCTAAATCTTTTGCTGAAGGTAGTGCCAAGGCTCCTGCAACTTTGGCAATTTCCTGTTCGGCTTCCGTTAATCCCTCAACATTTTGCAGTGTTTCTACTGGTTGAGCCTTTGGTTTGGCAATCCAATTTTTCCAGAAGGGTGTGTAAACCGTGTAAGGACTGTTACTACCCGTGCGTAACTCCTCTGGAGAGTTGAGGATTTGATCCCAGTTTTGGTTAAGAAACTCAATACCTTTTTCTTTGAGGGCATTTATAATGGTGCGATCGCGTTCTTGCGAATAAGGTTCTACATCCCAATTCCAAAAAACAGCTTTAGCATTTATTGCTTCGGCTAAAGCTGGTATTGCTTGTACAGGATCGGCGTGGAGGATTAACAACTGGCTACCAACTTGAGCATATCGCTCTTGGAGTTTCTGCAAACAGCCAATCATATAAGTTACTCTCACAGGAGCAACATCATCCCGTTCCAGAAGATTCGGATCGAGGCAAAACACGCCCACTACCTTCGGACTTTGCCGTTTTGCCGCAGCCAGTCCCGTATTATCAGAAATGCGTAAATCGCGCCGATGCCAAAACAGAATTAAGTCAGACATTCCATGTTGGATATAGTTCACCCGTACTAGCTTAGATGCTAGTGGTACCAATAAGCATCATTCTGGCGATAAATTTATTCTTTTAATGGGCATTGGGCATTGGGATTAGGGGAGAGGTGACAGGTGACAGGTGATAGGGAATAATCTGTACCCTGTACCCTGTAACCTGTATCCTATTCCCTATTCCCTATTCCCCGGTTTGTCAATCGGGAATAGTGGCTTCTTATCTCAAAATTGAGTATACTCTTCTTAACAGTTAATTAGTCTTTTTGTCATGGCTAACCTACTACTTGATGACGGTACGATTGAGAGCGATTTAGACGAAATAGCCCGCGAACTTGCGCCTCTTGGCATTCAACTCAAACACTACGACCCAGGAACATCGCTACTCTTCCCTAATCTGCTAGACCAGGACGTTTTAACTGAGACCGAGAAACGTTATTACGTAGAACTCCATAACAGCGTCTTTGAATTTCTTCAGCAAGAAAATGGCGCTCTCTGGTGTGACTTACTAAATGTGCATCCAGGTTCGTTCAATCTTCACCACCTGATTGCCACCTACGGTCGCTACCATACTCATCCTGCGCCTGAACCCGTCTACGTGTTGGCAGGAGAAATGATTTATGGCTTCGTGCGACCTGATGGCAGCCAGGTACAGCTTTTAGTTCAGGCACAAGATTATCTCTACATCCCCGCCGGCGTTGAGCATTGGTGTAGCCCAACTGCATTGTTGAATTTCAAAGGGATACGCTATTTTGCAATCGCCGAAGGTTGGGTTCCCAATTATACAGGGACTCAAATGAGTGATTCGAGCCAAAAGCCGCGTTAAAGCTCATTTATACACGTCCTTTGGGCGACTTCACGAAATCGCGTTGCTCCCCCCTAAGCCTTGTGAAATGCGCTGTCTTTGAGTATATCCTGTAGTCTTTAAAGCAACAGTCTCAATTCGACTGTAAAGGAACTGGGGCAAAAGCCGAAGGAAATAGGCAGCTCCCAAAGTCAAAAGTGTACGGCGTGGTTCTTTAGAGAGAATATGCCAGTTGGTTGCTAATGCTCGATTCACCAACTTCACAGCCATTGCACCATCTTGCAAGCTGACTGCTCTACGCGCTAAATACCGCAACTGGTAAGCTCTAGCCAGTGTTTCCCATTGATTAACTATTTCTGGGGCGTATAAACGTGCCCTAGAGATTGCCAATTCCCACGAATCTAACTGCTTGAGCAAATTTGCTGATAGTCCCCCTGAATTTACCCTATATAAAGTCAAAGCTTCAGGAATACCCTCTATTTCCAGATCGCTCTTAACAGACATCCGAAACCAACATTCAACATCTGTTGAGTCACCATTAGTATGACGCGATCGCTCATCGAAATAAAAATTTTCAACTGTACCGTAAAGATTGTCTTGGAATTCAATAGCTTCAAAAACTTCTCTTCTAATTACTGCTACCGAACCATTGCTAACTGGATTGCGGCAAAGGATAATCGCTGGAGTTATTCCCTGCATCTGAGGCATTTGATAAATACCTAAAGGGTTGCCATTATCATCAATAAAAGCAGAGCGGCTAAAGCTTACCCCGACATTAGGCGAATTATCTAAATGCTTAACGTGTTTTTCTAATTTTTCTGGCAACCATAAGTCATCAGCATCTAAAAGAGTTAAATATTCTCCTTGTGCATGGCGAATACCAGTGTTTCTTGCCCCAGGTAGACCCCGATTCTTTTGACGAATAATTTTAATTCTCGGGTCTGTAAATTGCTGACAAATTTCTATACTCTTATCAGGAGTACCATCATCAATAATTAAAATCTCGAAGTTTTCGTAAGTTTGCTCAAGAGCCGATTGCAGCGTAGCAGCTATATATTTTTCTGCTTTGTAAACCGGAATAATGATAGAAACTTTTTTCATTGTTGACCATTCCTATTGATTTAATTTAATTAATATCTAAGGAAATTTACTATGCACTATGCAATAATTTTAATTATGCTTTAGGCAGAGAAAGTTCTTAATTTTTGATAAAAAGGTTCTAAATTATTTCTATATATCTTCTTGAAGAATACGGCGTTTTTGGTTAGCTCCTACTATATTATTTGAAACCAGAGTTTCAAATTTATTGTAAACATTTTGAGGTAAGAGTAAAAGTAAATAGGCAGCTACTAGTGTCAAAATTGTACTTTTGGGATTTTCCAGAAGAATATGCCAGTCAGCTATTAACGCTCGATTAATTAATTTTACAGCCATTGAACCTTCTCGTAATCGTACTGCATTACGAGCTAAATACTGCAACTGGTAAGCTCTAGCTAGGGTTGCCCCTTGAGTAAATATTTCTGGAGCGTAGGAACGTGTCTTTTCAATTAGCTTTTCCCAAAAATCTAACTGCTTGAGCATATTTGCTGAAAGGCCTTTTGAATTAACCCGATACAAGGTCAAGGGTTCTGGAATGCCTTCTATTTGCCAATTGCTTTTAATGGAAATCCGAATCCAAAATTCGTTATCTTCTGATTGGAGTAAGCGTTCATCAAAATAACAATCTTCATTAGTACCATAAACATTATCTTGGAATTTAATCGCTTCTAGAACTTCTCTGCGCATTACCGCAGCCGAGCCATTACCAATCGGATTGCAACTGAGTAAATAGGACGGTGTGATTTCTTTAAGCTTGGGCATCTGATACGTACCTAAAGCTTGTCCAGCTTCATCAATAAAAGCAGAACGACTGAAGCTAACACCGGCTGCTGGTGAATTTTCCAAGTGAGCAATCTGTTTTTCTAACTTTTCTGGCAACCAAAGGTCATCTCCATCTAAAAAAGCTAAATATTCTCCTTGAGCATGACGAATACCAGTATTCCTAGCTCCAGATACTCCTCGATTTGCCTGGCGAATAATTTTAATTCTGGGGTCAGTAAATTGTTGACAGATATTTATACTCCTGTCCAAAGAAGCATCATCGATAATTAGAAGCTCGAAATTTGTATAGGTTTGCTCAAGAACAGATTGTACAGTAGCAGCTATATATTTTTCGACACCATAAACCGGAATAATTACAGAAACTTTTTTCATTTTCCAGACCGACTTTAGTTTCAGTTTGCTCTCAGGTTTTACTGGTAGTACAGTAATCTTTGATATGGCAATGGGAATACTATCTGATGGATACGATCGCACCTTCTAGTGATAGCATCTAAAAAAGTGAGATATTTATCCACCTGGCTATCCGTCTAGTTATAAGATGAATCCCACTTCCTAACTTTTCACCGGATAATCTCAGATATTTACTTTTAGTATGCGTTATTAAAGTAAACACTGTACTTAATCATACATTTTATCTTGCGTGTGGATAGTCTGATTGAAATTTTTAAGCAAGCGATCGCTCCACTATTATCCAGAATCAGACTGAGTAACTATCCCATTGAATTACCAAGTGGCAAGTACTACAACTTACTTCAACCGATTCTTTTTTCATGAATATTTAATTTTTGAACATGAGTAACACGAATTTTACTAATAATCTGGAGCAAGTATGCAGAAATATTTTCTACAAAGATTTTTTTCAACAACAATTTAATAATTAGCTTTTGAGTTTCCTTTTCCAAGAGAATTTTTGGATATAGCTGAATTGCATTACCCAATTTTTTACTTGCTTTTTCAACTCCTTCATCACCTGGAATTCTTGTTAAGCAGAGCCTACAAGAATATCGGTAAACATAAGCTAAACTATGATTTTTCAAAATTTGAATTTCTGGCGCTCCTGATTGAAAAGCTCGCTCCAATACTTTGAACTGGCAGTCTTCCATAAATTCAATTTTAGATGACATTGAATTTGAAGATTGACGATAAAAAATCTGCGGTTTACTAACTACAACAAACGACCATTTTGCAGCTAAACGTAGCCAATAATCCCAATCTGCTGCTCCTGATACTGAAGGTTCAAACTCTCCGACAGATTCAATCGCTTGCTTACGGATTAATGGATTTGAACCACTAGCAATAAAGTTCCAGGTTAATAAATTAGCCAAAACCTTACTTTGGAAAAAGATCGGCCGATCCATGTGGCAATTTCCAGTTTGTTCATCCATAAAATAAGTCCAGCTATAAGCAACACCTGCCTCTGGATTTTTCTGCAAAGCTTCTAACTGGAGTTCTAGCTTATCGGCTGTCCATAAATCATCAGCATCAATAAAGGCTATAAAATCTCCCTTGGCATGAGAGATACCACGATTACGAGCTACTGATAAACCCCCATTTTGATAGGAAAAGACTTTTAGACGACTATCTTTTAACTCATCCAGTAGCTTAAGAGTTCCGTCTGTTGAACCATCATTGATAACAATTATCTCAAAATCAGAAAAAGTTTGTTGTTGTACTGAGACAATTGTATCGGCAATTGTGCGCTCAGAATTATAAGCGGGAATAATGACAGATATAGTTGGCATATGATTTCAATAAGTTGCTAAATTTTACTAGCGAATTAGGATCGAAAAGTTGCTTTCTAATAAGAGTCTTTATTGCAGCTTTGGAACCGCAACAGACCTAGCCAAAGAAAAAGGTCGAGTCAAGTACTTAGCAATTCGAGGAGAAAGGACTTGCATTACCAGCCATTTCATTAAATAACGCTGAGTGACTCTTTCTCGCAAAATCTGAGGATATAAAGAAACCGTCTTCCACAATTTGCGACCAGCTTGGTTGACTTGTTCTCTATTAGTCACATGAGCCAGTTCCATCCCCGTTAAATATTGATAGATATTAGCTAGGCTTTGATTTTTCAGATTTTGTAACTCTGGCGGTGCTGCTTGAAAGCCTCTTTCCAAGACAATAAGCAAATATTTCTCCATCTTCTCAACTTTAGTTGACATAGATTTTGAAGAGTGACGATAGAGAATTTGAGGTTTGGGAACTACTGCAAAATCCCAGCGCTGTGCTACACGAAACCAATAATCCCAATCTTCCACAGAAGAAAGCGTTGGGTCGAATTCTCCAGCAGATTCAATTGCTTGTTTACGAATTAAAGGATTAGAACCATTGGAAATAAAGTTACTGAGTAATAATTTGTCATACACATTACCTTCATAGACTACATTATGACCAGGGTGAAAAATCTCTGCTGTTTCACTCATGTTCAGAGTCCAGCTATAAGCAAGTCCTGCCTCTGGATGTTTTTGTAATGCTGCTAGTTGTAGTTCTAATTTATCAGGTGTCCATAAGTCATCGGCATCGAGAAATGCCATAAACTCTCCAGTGGCATGAGAAATACCACGATTACGAGCTACTGATAGACCAGCATTGCTGTATGAAAAAATCTTGAGACGAGAATCTTCAATAGTCTTCAATAATTCTAAAGTCCGGTCGGTTGAGCCATCATTAATAATAATTAGCTCAAAATCAGAAAAGGTTTGTTGAAGAACGGATTTTATCGTTTCTAAAATAGTGCGTTCAGCATTGTAAGCAGGAATAATAACAGATATAGTTGTCACGTCGCTTCGCTCCGAATTAAAAATTAAAAATTAAAAATTAATGATACCCACAAATAAATTTAGTTGCTCTGTATCATCAGTCGCTTTCGGTCATAGAGCTTAATCAGATAGAAAGTGAAGGATTTTTGTAATTCTTAATGTAGGCACAGAAACCAGTTAGTTTAGGAATAATTCTAATAGTTCTTGCGCAGCCACCTGAATTTGTGAAGGTTCTTTGACAAATCTGCAAAAGGGAATTGAGTAAGTCCAAGCTTGATAAAATGCCTCATTTTTATGGTAAGCATTAGGTAAAAAGACATGAGGAATACCCATAAGAATGCAGAGAATATGTCCGTGTAAGCGGTTTGTAATAATTAGACGATGCTGCTTGAATTGATACATTCCATGATGCATATAACTTAAGGATTTAAGATGCATTGAGGAGTTATATAAGCTATTGAATCCAAAGGAATAATGATGGAAGTATTTCCAAAGATGTCGGTATATCCACTCACCAGGAATCACTGTACCTTTTTGCAAGCCTTCCCGAATTCGCTCCATACGTTCAGTTGTGTCATATTTGAAAGAAGTCCAATCTTCTACAACTAAATTAGGGAGATCGATAGAAGTCTGAGAATTACTTGGATTCAACTCTTTGTCATTTCTATAGTGATATAAAATAGAGTTACTATGGTTAGACTTAGATAAGATACCAGGTAGGTTGACCATTTGAAAAGCCATATCAGGTGCTTTAATTACCTGGCAGTTGTAGAAATATTTTAGAGCAAGTTCATAGCTATATTCGTCACGCACAAACAAAGTCAAATTAGGATGTGAATTGAAGACATTTGCTGCTTCCATTAAATTGCTTTGTTCAACAAAATAAATACTTTGTGGTAGGATAACTATTGGTCGATCTTGGTATTTGGAAATAATCTGTTCGCGAAATTTTTGATGAGCAGTCCAAAGATCGCCTAAATTCCCTCCTCCTTGCAGGAAAATAGGAGATTTTCCAATTCTATCTTCCATTACTTTGCTAGAAAAGTTGTTAGGACTGGCAGTATATTTAATTTTTGTTTTTCGCACATTGATTAAATAAAGTAAAGTACCTAACGCAATCAGATGATCGCCAATATTAGGATAATCAGGATAGTCTAATAATGCACACTCTGGAAATGTCTCTAATTTTTCTAGTGATTTATGCAGAAGTTGTTTTAATTGTTCCGGTTGGGTGGTAGTCATTAATTTTAGTTCCTCCCTGTTATTATTCGTTATTTTGCAATGAATGTAGCTAGAAAAAGGTATTTTTCTAAAAAGCCAAATTTTTATTTTGCAATTGATAAAGATTGAGTTCTAGATAAAACATATTTACTAGCCCAAATGCTGTAAAGAGGTAATGCTAATATATGAGCCATGAACACCGCAACAGCTACCCAAAAAATTCCCCATTTCACAGCTACTAGTAATGAAATTGTAAAAATCACAGTAAAAATTAGGTTCCAGTAAAGATTAATATGACTTTTATCTACAGAGTTCAGTAACATAGAAGCGCCATCAGCAAATGGGCGTGGTATGGCTGACAAGCAGATAACTATCAAGACTGGAATTGCTGTTATCCACTTTTGCCCAAAAATAATTGGTACATAAAATGGAGCTAGGCTTGACTGTAGCAAAACCAATGGAAATACAATTAAGGCAAATGTTTTGAGGCTACTAAAATAACGTTCTCGAAGCTGCTTAACGTTTCCCCGAGCAGCACAAAGATGGGGGTATAAAGACCAAGTCATTGTATTTATGACATTCATGCTGATTCCTAAGCCAGCATTGAAAGCGAAATAGTAAATTCCTAGCGCCTGGACTCCTAAAAAACGTCCAATAATCAGGTAATCAAGATTAGCTCTTAGCTTATTTAGTAACTCAACGCCAAGAATATTTCTAGCATAACTAACAACTTCCTGCCACTTGTTAAAACTAAAGAACATGGTAGGTCGCCAAGGATGATTCATCAGATTAATAACAATCCATACTGGAGTCGTTATAACAATAGGTATAACAACAGCCCACATTCCCAGCCCTAATAGAGCTAGACCTATAGTGAGAATATTGATTAGAAACGACTGAGTAGCATTGCATAATGCTATAATTTTTAGGCGGTTCTCTCGCTGGATTAAAGCAGACTGAACTGCAAAGATTGGCAACATTAAATAGACTAATGCCATAATCCAGATAGGTAAGATAACTTGGTTATTACTATAAAACCAAGCTATCGGGAAAGCGGCAGTACACTGAATAATAAACATTACTCCGCATAGTATCCAATTAAGGCAGTAAGATGTCTGACAAATAATTTTTAGATCCTTTTCTGATGCCTGAATAATCTTAGAGCCAATTCCAGCTCTTAAGGTAAAAACAGTTGCAAATTCATTAGTAGTCAAAACGATTGCGATCAATCCATAATCGTAGGGATTTAACAGGTGAGATAAAGTAATTGTTGTTCCCAATCGGAAAACACGATTTGCTAACTCTGCTCCACCCATCCAACCAACATTACGCACATATTGACTAGATACTTTTTGCCTTAGCTTTTTGATTAACATGAGGGTATTTTTAAGAGATAATTTATATTTTTTAATTAAATTAAAAATCAAATATAAGCAGTTTCAGGCTTATTTTTAAGAGAAAAATTAGAAGGTTTAACTTCTTCTTTAAATGCAATTCCCATGATAATTAAACCGGGATAATATAAGTAAGCTAAAGCCTCTTGACTATCATTAAATGTAAAAAGTAATAAAGTTATAAGAAAATACAATGCAACTCTGGCAATTATGCTTTTCTCTGCTTTAATCAGCAAAACTATAAAACTCAATAAAATTGGTACTAAAAAAGCAATGAAGCCAACTATACCTTTAACAAACAAGAGACCAAACCAAGTATGGTGAGAGCCGATAGGCATTTCTGCTAATGCTTTAGGCCCTGGTGCTTCTCGAAAACCATGACCCCAGATAGGAGCTTCTTTCCATTTTTCCAAGGCAATTACACCTAAAGCTTCATGCACTCGTGAAGAGTCTGGTCTAGCATTATCAAATGCTTCTTTAGCATCTTTAATAGTACCAAGAAGTACCGTGCTAAAAATACCTGCTAAAAAGCTAAAAAACCCGATCGCAATTTGCGTAGTAGGTTTAGTAATTTTTGTCAGCAACAAAACTAGTATGAAAACTATTGGTAAAGCTATAAAAGATAAGCGAGAAACAGATACTATACTCATCGCTAAAGAGCCGACTAGACCAATGAAGCGCCACTTATTGTTACGTTCTTCAAGAGCAAGGAAGAAGTAGATGTTTCCAATAAGACCTAGCGCAGGTGCCCAAGGTGCAAATAGAAATAGACGGACATTATTCGTACCGTAATCACTACCATAGAAATTTACATTGTAAAAAAGCTCACCATTCTGGATTAATCTTTCAATTGGAGAAGAATATAGGTGTGCAGGCAACTTTAATATCCAAGCTAAATAAAAGAAGGGAATTAAAATCAAACTTTGAAGGCATAATATACAGACGGCTCTATAGATTATTTGTGGTCGAATATTGAGACAGCCGCTTAATGGAAATAGTGCTAGCAAAGCCCAATCTGTAAACCAATTAATTAATGACCTAAGAGTTTGATTTGTACCTACATCATAATTTATACAGCCTACAATCGTAGCGATCGCTATTACCAAAATAGAGACAATCCAAACCCAATGTATCCAATAAACTTTGATTCTTTTTTCAATACTAGTGTGCGTTGTTTGGCTCCAAAGCCGCTTACATAGGTAAAAAAACAGTATCCAGGCTAATAGAAAATTTACAGGATATAAAATACCAATAAAATAAAATACATAGGTACTAATTATCCAATACCAAACAAGACTTTCTTCAAAGTTTTGAGGTTTCATTGTTCCATTCTCTTCCTCTCTGTACTCATAGTCTTATCAGATATTAAATTTTTACGTTCGCGCCACCAAAGTAACACCAGTCCAAGGGATACGAAAAGGGAGCCTAAAGTTGAACCTAGTAAAACCAATTTATCTTTTGGTGAAGTCGGTTTCTCAGGTAATGTAGGCTGTATAACAAGTTGAATCAGTGGATAAGATCCAAAAGTATTCGACTTGCCAATATCCAATCTGGTCAAATTGGAAGAAAAGACCGCTTCCGCAATTTGCGTATTTCGCTTCAGCGAATCCAAGGTGCTTTCCAACTGTGTTAAATTCTTCAGCCTACTCTCAAGCTGGTTAATCTCCTGTTCTATTGCTTGAGCTTGAGCGGTGAATCCCTTTTGGTCTGCTTGAACTGTAACTAATTCTTGGGAAAGAGCGTCTCGAGGAATGCTGTTACCAGAGTTATTGCTACTAAGGCTTAACTGCTTGAGAACTGCCAAAGTGAATTTTCGCCCTAAAAGAGACTGACCTCGAACTAGCAGGGCCTCTTGAGCAGCATCTCTTTTCGCTTTCTCTGTAATTAATATCGGATAGCTAGGCAGAAACTTAGATTCTAAAACTACCACAGAAGCGCTAGCATCACTATAATTTTTTAAGTTCTGTTGAAATATCTGGTCTGTTTGAAGAGTAAAAGCATCTGTAGCTTGTCCAGCAGATAATTTTAAATTATTCGATAGTTGTGCCAGACGAGTAGTAGCCTGTTGCTGTTGACCGATTATTTCAGCTCTTTGTCTGCGGAGCTGTTCAATGTTGGTTGTCAAATCCTTAATTTGATCTTCAGAGTTCAAACCTGAACGTGCTTTGTAATCGGCAAGGCGCTTATGAGCATCTGCTAATTTTTTTTGCGAAGAAATTAGGGAAGTTTGATAACCGGTATCTCTTTGAACAGCTTCTTGATTTCGTAGCATGTTGAGTCTTGCTTGCAAGGCTTTGTAAAAAGCTAAAGATTTATTTTGAGCTTCCTGGGGACTCGCGCCTTCAAAATCAACGCTCATCATGGAAGTATTAATTATTAGCTTGAGCCGAGGTTTGCCAAACTCTTCTAAAGACATATTAAGTTGATCTGCTGCCGCTTTTAATATCGGGTCGCTTTCAGCAATAAATTTATAAATTTCTCTGGGATCTTGAGAAGCAAGAGCAGCATATGGAGACACATTTTCATAATTAGCATAGCCAATGTCTGGTAAATTAATATTGGCATTTGACCATGCTCCCGGCAGATTAATCGCTGAAGAACTAGTATAGGTCGGTGGTGTAAGCTTTAGATAAAGAAAAGTTGCAGTCCAAAATGCTATGTTGGTTGCTATACCTATAAGTAAGTAACGCTGCCAACATCCTTTTCTCGCTACTAATTTTCTCAAACTGCTAGGGTAACCCGCAGAGATTTCTGTATGATTGGCCATTAAAAATCCTTTAAAGTCGGGAACTGGCTGCGGAATTACAAAGTCTAGGTGGGTTTGTGCGATTCGCCTAAGTAAACTTACAGGTACTACATTGTTACTTAAAAATTGATTAATAATTCTTAGTAAAGTTTCCTTCCTAAACAGCAATGACAAAACCGCCTGATGGTCAATATTGCATCCATGCAGACAGCATCCTCTAGGGTTCAATAAAATTATCCACCCGGATATCCACCTAAGTAGGTGCAAATAAAGATAACTAGTGTACCCCTCTGGGGAAGCAAGCTAGCAAGAGCGTCTCCTTCAGGAGAGGGTTGTCATTTGTCATTTGTCCTTGGGAGCTAGTGCGCCCTTGCGCTCTGCCGACTTGTAGCAACTGGCGTTCATTTGTAAGGGTTTTAGATGTATTTACATTTCGTAACTTAGTTAGGTTTTTTCTCGCAGACTTACTTAATTGGACTAACCGAGAAGTATCGATCTGTAGCTGATTTACTTGACTTTAATTTACTTCCTGTAACGTCAATTAAAATAAATACGTGCAAATATCATGAAAATAGCAATGAGCGATCGCCGTTTCTGGAGACTGCTAAGGAAAACAATTTGTATTGCTATAGTTGCGCTGGCTATTGTCGTCAACATTACACCCCTCAAGTCTAGTTGGAGTACTACATCAAGGTATCACTGGACTAATGTCTCTATTGGAGGAGGTGGTTATGTTACAGGCATTTATTTGCATCCACAAGAGCAAAATTTAGCCTACATCAGAACTGATATGGGTGGCTTTTATCGTTGGAATTCAAAAGACTACACATGGATGCCGCTAACAGATATATTTAGCTTGCAATACAGCAATTACTACGGGGGAGAAGCCTTAGCACTTGACCCAAATAACCCAGATATTGTATACATAGCAGCAGGTAAATATACTACTAATCGGGGTAGATTAGGAACAATTTTTAAATCGAGCGATCGCGGTAAAACCTGGAATAAGCTGAAAATAGACTTGCCAATGGGCGGCAATGAAACTAAACGTTGGCTAGGAGAAAGGCTAGCCGTGAATCCCTTTAATTCCAGTGTTATTTTATTTGGTTCGCGATTGAATGGGCTATGGAAGTCTTCAGATGGTGGTACAACATGGGACAAGGTTAGCTCCTTTCCCGAAAAGTCAGAAGCAAAGATTGGAATTGCAGGTATTGTATTTAGCAAAAATGTATCTGGACTAGTCTATGCCAATGCCTATGGAGATGGCATATATGAATCCACTGATGCAGGTGTTACCTGGAGCAAAATATCAGGAAGCCCATCACACGTGAATCGAATGGCTTTGGCAAAGGACAAAGTTCTGTATGTAACGCATAAATCAGGTGTCAGCAAATATGCAAACAGCATTTGGAGCGATATCACACCAAGTAACGCCAAAACTACATTTAATGCCATTTCTGTAGACCCAAAGAATCCCGATCGCCTTTTAATTGTTTATGACCAGTATGTTTCTACAACAAACGATCGTGTAATATTTCAATCTAATGATGGTGGAGCTACATGGCAACAAAAAAAGCATACCTTGAAACCTCAAGTGCCCTGGTGGCCTGAGTGGTATTTTGCCTCCTCAACCTCAGCGATTGAGTTCGATCCAAAAACTCCTGGACGGTTATGGTTAACAGACTGGTATGGGACATGGCGGACAGACAACATCAACGCAGAGCCATCTGTTTGGTCGAACTATGAAAAAGGACATGAGCAAATAGTTAGCTTCGCCCTAGCCTCGCCTCGAAGTGGCTCTAAATTGTTGAGCGGTGTTGCTGATACGGATGGGTTTAACCACAGCAATGGGCTAGATGTCTACCCATCTACGCAGTTTGGCGGCAAAAATAGTCCTCGGTTTCAGGATACCTATGGCCTTGCTTATAGCGAAAGCAATCCTTCACGAATGGTACGTGTTGGTGGTAATCGATGGAACAATAGTTATACGGGAGCAACTTCTAAAGATGGGGGACTGACATGGAAAAAATTTTCCTCGTTTCCGAAGAACACAATTCCGTTGCGTGTAGCCATGTCAGCTACAAATCCAAATCTATTTGTTGCAATTGTTAATCAAGGACAGCCGATTCGCACAACCAATGGCGGATCTTCTTGGAGCAAAGTATCAGGATTACCCAAAGGCCCCAAAGGCCCGTGGTACTGGGGTCAACCATTAGTAGCTGACAAATTAGATGGCAACACTTTTTACTATTACAGTAGTGGCAAGTTATACCGTAGTAAGAATGAAGGCGCATCTTTTAAGACTGTAAACTCATCATTGCCTTCAGAAAGTTGGTCTATGCTCAAAACAGTTCCGGGGGTTAAAGGCGAAGTCTGGCTCAGTCTTAACTCTCACGGACTTTATCGTTCAACAAATGGCGGTGTGAACTTTGCCCAGATTCCGAAAGTGAAGAAAGCTTATTTATTCGCTCTTGGTAAGGCACAAAAGGGAAGCAAAATTCCTGCACTGTATTTGTATGGAGAAATTGCTGGTATGGGCGAAGGAGTATTTCGTTCTCTCGATACAGGAAAAACATGGATAAATATCGCCTTTTTACACCAACCTATGGGCAATGAGCCTAATGTCATGGAGGCTAGCTGGCAGAAATTCGGACTAGTCTTTATTGGCACTAATGGTAGGGGTATATATCGAGGTAGTTTGTAGAAAAAACTACTGTAAATTACCTAAAATTATTAATTTTTGTGCGCTATGTTAATTTTTGTAAAAAACATAGTAGTATGATTTTTGCAACGTTATTTAATACAATTAGCTTGTTAATACGAGGTATATTGATATGTAGTATATGTATAGTTAACGCTTATCGAATGACAGCTTAACATTAGTAAAGCTTTTGTAATGCTGTAGTATACGGGTTTTAAGTAGTATTCTAGGTAACTTTAATTAAGGTGGTAGAGATATTAAATAGTGATAGCTATTAGCTTGATACCTTTCTTAATTCATTCATCTAGGAAAGGTAATTTTTTGAACCCTCTGCATACTAGTATTTTACTGCTAGTGTTGTGTTTATTCGGACAGCAAGTCTTCAACCTCTTGATAGCACACCTAAATCATGAAGTATATGAGGGCGTAACTCATGCTTTAATCGTCGGGCGAGAAGGAGAACGTTTACTCAATGCTGTGATAGATAATCAAGAAAAAAGTTTTCTAGAAAATTCCACTCAGGGACAAACTAATCCTATAGATTATCGTCAGAAGAGGCCCAGCTTCCACAGCAGCTTGAACCATCTGTACAATCTCGTACAAGACAACCCCGATCAAATAAAACAACTCAATAAAATTAGATATATCTATAACCAGTGGCAAAGGGAGTTGAAGCAAAAAACGCTTTCTGGTTCTGCGAGCAACTCTGCTCTGATAAAAAGCACTTTATTTGATTCCTTGCACAACGAGATTAGAAAACTCATTCAGCATGAAGAGATGCTTTTGAGGGTTCGCAAAAATCGTGTACAGTATTTAAATAATATTAACACTGCGATCAATATTTCCAGTACATTAATCATTTTGTTAGGAGCAATTTTAAATCTCCAGTTGTTGCATTCGCGAGTCAAACTTCCATTAAGCAAATTGACACAAGTTTGTAAACTTTGGCAAGCGGGACAAATGGAAGTACAACTCTCCCATTCTTCTCTAGATGAGATTGGGCAACTAGCGGGAGTTCTGAATGCGATCGCTGATAAGACTCGTCACCGTCAACAAAGTATTGAGGTGCGTAACCAACAGCTTGAAGATATGATATCTGCACTTTCCCACGACCTACGTATTCCTTTACTTGCCACTCGTAACACTTTAGATTGTATGATCAAAGGAGCTTTTGGTTCAGTAAATGACACTTGGAAGGAAGTTTTTCAAGAGTACCATGAAGCGAATGAGGATCTGCTTAAGCTTGTGGAACTCCTCTTAGATATCTCCCGTTATGAAGCACGCAGCGCTTATTTAATGTGCGATCGCCTGAATTGGGAAAAGATTTTAATTAAAGTAATTAATCAGATAAAAGCAACATCTACACGTGAGTTAGCCTTCGTTTGTAAAACTTCTCAATTGCTGCCAACTGTCTATGGTGATGAACTAGAAATTCAAAGAGTTTTACAAAACTTACTTGATAATGCTGTGCGGGTAAGTAAGCCTAACGGGGAAATTCTGATTCAGATAACGCCTGATGGAGATGAGCAAGTGCGGGTTTCGGTGCGTGATTCCGGTCCAGGAATTGCACCGCAAGCTCAGGAAAAGCTATTCCACCGCTTTATTCAAGGACGAGGGCATCGTGGAAGAAGTGGGCTTGGTCTGTACTTATGTCGTCAAATTATTGAGGCTCACGGAGGAAACATTGGTGTTGAAAGTTCTCTTGGAAAGGGAAGTACTTTCTGGTTTACTCTCCCAAGTGCCATAAATAAAGTTGATTGCAACGATGAACAGAATATAACCAGATTTAGCAAGAATGATACCTAATATTAATAAAGAAAAAACTGTCCGGGTTCTATTAGTTGACGATCACGCTTTAATCCGCCGAGGGATGAAAGGGCAATTTAGCCTAGAACCTGGTTTTAGTATAGTTGGAGAGGCATTGGACGGTGGAGAGGCTGTTGAATTAGCTAGTCAACTCCAACCAGATGTAGTTTTAATGGATATCGATCTACCGATTATGGATGGGATTACAGCCACCCAGCACATAAAAAGTAACTGCTTAACTACTTGTGTTCTAGCCTTAAGTGCCTTCGACGACGATATCCAGGTTATGGGGATGCTTGCAGCTGGTGCTGATGGTTACTGTCTTAAAACCATTGAATGGGAACAGCTTATCGCCGTTATTCAATTGATACTGCAAGGTGGTGCTTATTTAGATCCTCTAATCGCTCAAAAAGTTGCTCGGATGCTTAGGTCAACCACTGTCGTTCCCGATGTTCCTGTATCTCAGGTAATAGCACAACCTATTCTCAGTAATCGCGAACGCGAGATTCTTAAACTTATTGCACAAGGGCGCTCAAACCAGCAGATTGCAAACCAACTCTACCTTTCACTCGGAACCGTCAAGTCTTATGTACGTATGGTTCTCAACAAACTTAGCGTTGACGATCGCGTTCAAGCAGCAGCTTTAGCCGTACGCCAAGGCTTGATTTAAGCTTATAGGAATTTATGTAAATAGTCAGATAATTCTGTCAAAGTGGTAGCCAGTGGTGAGATGCCATTCACGAGTTTTTCTGACCACAAAATGTAAGGCTGAAGTAGTTGCTGCTGAAATTGCTCAGGTATGGGTAGACATAGCACCAATACATGAGGTTCAAACAAAGCGATCTCATCCGGCGTGGGAATACAATAATATGGAAAAACTTCTGCATTTTGTTTTAGGCAATGACTGCTGACGCGCTGCACGGTCATGACATTACTACCAACAACCATAATTCGCTGTCTCTTCATATATTTTGACTTATCTGCAAATGGTAAATTCCTACTAAAAAATGGTTTTAGCGATCGTAAAGGAAGTGCAATGGCGTAGCCGATCATCAGCGTTGAATGGACGTGACGATAAGGCTTTGGGCGAATAAGTTGAGCTAAGTCATCAGTTAAGAGCAAAAAGATAGAAAAGAAGAAAGATTTATTTTTCCCAGAAAGGCTCAAGTCATTAACAGATAAAAAAAATTGCAATCTGACAACTCTACAGACTGCCATTATTACCTGAATATAGAAATGACGAGAGAAACAAAACTTCTCACTCGCTACTTGAAATATTTTCACTCAACATATCATCTGTTCAATACCAATTTTGCGTGGCAATAATTGTTTGTTATCTTAATTTTCGTAATTGTCAAAATTTCTGATTTTTGTGGTTTTTTACGTGGTGTAGTCAGTCAATCGGCGTTAAAAAACAAAGCTATGTGAAGAAATATAAATTTAACAAATAGCTTAGAAATTGGTTATTCTACAGGTTTGAAAAAATTAAACATACATTTGTTTTATTCTGCCTACTTATCTTATTATGAAATTTAGACTATCTGTACGCTACAGCCAAACGGATAGTTAGCTGGATAATTTTATTCCTCGTTAGGATACTGTATAAAAAATAATTTAAGTAGCCATCAGATAGTATTTTGCATCGGTATTTGCGTACGAAAGTATACGTAGGTTTCGCGAGGTTTTGACTCAACCTTGTGAATAAACTCTCAATTCGGATCGAATGTTTTATGGTACTTACACATTAAAAAGTTAAGTATCTCAAAAGGCCTAATCGATCAAAAGTTTCAGTTTTGTTGCAGGTAATGTTCGCTTAGCAGCAGCCATAATTCTTTGTGTCAATTAATGTATAACCTGTCAGTAAATTTCCGGTGAGCAGAAAATATGGGCAATGCTCTGAATTCTACTATTTTGCAACTCTAGATGGCGAGCATTAAATTATATGGCAGACCGAGTTAATTTTCTCGATACTGATTTTGATCGTATGCCTTTATATGAGGCAATTGAACTATTACTGATGCAGTTGCTGAAGCGGCAGGGTGGTCGAGTGTATTATGCTAACGCCCACACGATGGTAACTGCTGCCAAAAACCCAGCATTGGCAAAAGCCTTAGAGCAGAGTGATTTGTTGTTGGCAGATGGGAGCGGAGTTCGTTGGGGTAGCGCTTTGTTGGGTACACCATTGGTGCATAATCTCAATGGCACTGATTTAGTTCCGGCTTTGTGCAAAGAAGGGGCAGCAAAAGGTTTATCAGTTTATTTTCTCGGTGGTAAGCCAGGTGTCGCTGAAGAAGCGGCAGCTAACCTCAAGAAAGCCTATTCTGGGTTGATAATTGCCGGAACTCAGCACGGCTATTTTCCTGAATCACAAACGCAGCAAGTATTAGAAGCTATTCGGATAGCCCGCCCCCACCTGCTGTTAGTGGCGATGGGCGTACCCCTACAGGAAATTTGGATTAACCAATACGCTAGTCAATTGCCTCGTATCACTTGTATGGGTGTGGGGGGTCTGTTCGATTTTATGGCTGAACGTGTGGCCCGTGCCCCCTATCCAATTCGTTCTGTTGGTATGGAGTGGCTGTGGCGACTGGCAATGGAACCGACTCGACTTTGGCAGCGCTATCTTCTAGGCAACTTTATCTTTTTACGTTTAGTACTAACCTACGCGTTTGCTCGACGCCAAAGTGAAGAACAAAGTAGCCAAATCACATTAGCTACAAGAAATAAGTCTGGATTTGAAAACGATTTGAACTTTTAATTCATCACCAAGACTGATTAAAAGTTGCTTGTAACACTACTCTTTGGGTGATTCATCTAGTCAAAGTAAATTTTATAAATAGTTCAAGCTTAACCGCTTTACTTAAGGGGGTTTTGATATGCAAGTTGATATGCAAGTTTTAGATGATATCCATACTCTTCCTAAAGTTAAAGTTCCAGTTCATCCTTCTGTAATCAGTAAAGCCAAGCGAATGATTGACATCTTAGGTGCTGTTATTGGGCTATCGATTACACTATTCTTAGCAATTCCGATTGCGATCGCGATTAAGTTAGATAGCCCAGGCTCTATATTTTACAGTCAAATTCGCTGTGGTCTGAATGGGCATCACTTCCGAATTTGGAAGTTCCGTTCGATGTCAGTTGGAGCTGACCAACTTAAGCATCTAGTTAAGAATGAAGCTCAAAGCGATCGGATATTCAAAAATGAGAATGATCCCCGCATTACCTGTGTAGGAAAGTTTCTTCGCCGCACTAGCTTAGATGAACTTCCTCAGTTTTGGAACGTGCTGCTGGGGGAAATGAGTCTAGTCGGTACCCGCCCTCCTACTCCTAATGAAGTAATACACTACTCAAAGCACCACTGGGAACGTTTGAATGTCAAGCCGGGTATGACTGGTGAATGGCAGGCTCATGGTCGCTCCAGTATTAAAGACTTTGAAGATATTGTTCACATGGACTTAGACTACCAACGTAAGTGGTCTATCGTTTATGATATTAGTTTAATCTTCAAAACTTTAAAAGTTGTGTCATCAAATAAGAGCAGTGCTTGCTAACGTACTGCGATATACTTCTAGTGCTAAATAAAAACTTACTTCTTGTGATTGATGAGGCGATACGGCTGCTGTCATTATTAAAAGAGAGCGATCGCACCTGGGCAATTAAACGACGTTTGACAGCAGATTGTGACTTTTCCTGATGGCGAGAGGCTGTTGGTCAATAACGAGAAGAAGTATACTTTTAGCAGAAGGTACAGGATGAGCGGTTGGGAGTATGTCAATGCACTTTTGCTTTGAACCGATGAATGCGGCTGAGGCAGAAAAACTTACTCGCTGGCATTATCAGCCACCTTACCAAAGGTATAACAGTACATCTGATGAAACACTAATTGGGTCGTTTATAGACCCTGAAAACGCTTACTATAGCATTCTTGACAATGGGGAACTGGTTGGTTTTTGCTGCTTTGGTAAGGAGGCTGAAGTCCCAGGAGGTGATTATGCAAAGGACTCACTCGACATTGGTTTGGGAGTGCGCCCCGACCTCACGGGTCAGGGAAGGGGACAGATGTATATTGCAGATGTCCTCAATTTTGCACGTTCAAAGTTTAATCCCACCCTATTTCGCATTACAGTGGCAGCATTTAATAAACGTGCGATCAAAGCATGGAAAAAAGCCGGATTCCGACAGGTACAATCATTTCAAGCACTAGATGATAAGGAACTATTTATTATACTGGTGCGGCATATTTGAGAAGTCTACTGTAGAACGACGAATTATTTGACCAGAATGGCAGATTGTTTGTCATCAATCTAAATTTTTCTAGGTTTCTTGTTCCAGCAATTTCTATAACTTCATGCCAGAAATCCTAAAAATTAGATACTGAATGCTTACGCGACTTGACTACTTTACTCAACTTCCTCACAATGAATTAACAGCTTTTCCATCGCTTCTGCTAGAGAAATCAATTCTGTCCAAGAGGAACCACTAACTAAACTTTGGGCGTGAGCTAATCGGTTTCGCAACTGTTCAGCAGACTTGAGGAAACGTTCTCCAAACCGTTTTGATTTTAGTCCTAGTTGCTGAAGAAGTTCTGGTTGATTTAAAATCAACTCTCGCTTATCACAGAATTGCAGATAATCTAACAAATCGGTGGCTTCGTTTCTTTCCTGACTCTCTCGCCATAATCGTTGAGCAACTTCTAAGCGTTCAGGTTTAAGGACTTTTTGCCAAGAATCTTGAGGATAGTAAATCCGCACCAGCCGCAGCAAATTCATTTCTAGCAGCGTTACTAAGCCAAACAGTAGCATTCGCACGGGTGCTTTCTGCAAATCACCACAGGTAACAATACCACTTACTTGATTGCAATCCAAGACAAACAATCGCGGAGTTTGCTGCAAAATGGGTAGCAACTTGATCAGTGGAGTGGAAATGGCAATTAGTTCTTTGGGATGAAACACCCGTTGATAGTCGCTACATTTACCTTTTTTGCCTGGGATCAAACTAGAGCGTTCTACATAACCGCTAATAATATCTCCCGTCTCCACGCCGATAACATCAAAATTTTGTGCTTGCATCCAATGCAGCACTTCTTTCGCCTCCGCATCAGCTGGCATAGCTTTTAGGGGTTCTGCTACGTATTCAATGGTGATATTGTTCTCAAATAAACTCCGCAGGTCTTGAGAACGTGATTTTAGGTGTTTCATCCCCCAGCTGTGAACTCAGGTTAAATAATCCTACGACACTCACGCGATGTCTGCGACGGGCTACGCCTACGCCAGTGGAATTTTCTGTTAGATTATCCTTGCGTAAGCGTAGCTACCCCAACAAATACCATCTTAGTTGGTATCATTTTAGTGATGATTTAGACAATCTCAAGTAACAAAATATTTCGCATCTAGAAAAAAATAAATATATATGTAGTTAACTATATGAGAATAGTTGATTAATTGCGGTAAAAATGCCGAAAATCTCGACAAAAAAATGTTATTACTAAAACGACGTATCGAATTGATACTTGATAGAATTTTACCAAGATAACCAAAATTGATAATAATATTATTATGCCAAGAAAAGAACAAGGATGGGTTACATTTCAAACCTCAGAGGACGAGCGGAAGATTCTAGAGGAGTTCTGCGAACAGTCTCAACGCACTAAGACTGAGATTCTGCGGGAACTGGTGCGTAGTCTCACTCAGCAAAGCTTGGTACCAATATCACCACCAACTCACCAAGAACAACAGGAAGATATCTACTACACTCAAAAGCCTGACATAGAAAGTAGTATTCAAAAGAAATCACTAAAAGTTAGCTCTCGCAATATTCTTAAAGGTGTAATTAAACGAGTTGTTTATGGAGCAGTTAATAGTGAGGTTACTCTGGAGATTATTCACAAAGTAGAATTAACTTCGATTATCACCAGAGCTTCCGCAGAAGAGTTGGAATTATCTGAGGGAAAAGAAGCTTATGCAGTTATTAAATCTAACGATATTGTCATTGCTAGGGAATAGAAATACATTGATTATGGGTGTTATATCAGGTTTGGTTAAACACTTATAATATCTGTATGTTGGGTTTCGTTCTTCAACCCAACATTAATTGTTTCGTTATTTATGTTGGGTTTCACTGTCGTACCCCTACGGAGAAGCAAGCTACAGCCCAACCTACATTGATAGGTTTTATTATAACTAATCACCCAAACTTGATATTAGATATTAAGAGAATAAGCTTTATTCACTAAGATTTTAAAGAATTGAGTATATATAGTTGATGCGATCGCTGATGTAATAGCTCTTTTTGTGTAAATGTAATACAGCATAGGGTAGCACAGTTATTCTACCCTACTGAAGTTGACACTGATAACAGATGTGCCATCCTACCCTTGCACCACGAAATCTGATGCACTGAGAGTTGGCGCACTAGTCAGAGTTGCAAATAGACCGCCATTGCCAAAACCAGCCGCACTACCATTTTGGTTGTAGAACAACTGCCCACTCACAGCGTCGTAGATAATTTTTGCTGTGCTGGTCGCGACTGAAGAAGTAATTTTAAAATCACTGGCATGACTAAAACCCGTTCCTGCAGTTGAAGCGATCGCACTAAAAGTAGTTTTATCTAGAATAATCTTATCGCCTTGGGAATGCTTGAAATCAGCGATCGCATCTACACCAACAGCAACACTGGCAAAAGCAGCATTGGTGTTGTACAGGAAAGAGTCGGCACCCGCACCACCTGTAAGAATATCATCGCCAGCACCACCGATGAGAATATCATCGCCAGCACCACCTCGCAGCAAGTCGTTGCCACTCAAGCCGTCGATAGTGTCGTTACCCCCCTGAGCATTAATCACATCAGCGGAGTTGTCAAAACCCGTGATGTTATTGTTAAGGTCATTGAGGAATGTCACACTGTTGCTGTTAAAGATACTACTAAAATTCCAGTTGGCATTGAAGACATCATAACTGTCCCTGATAAAAACTTCTTCGTCAAACGATATATTACCAATGCCTACTAATATTCTAGGAGATTCGGGCGGAAGATTTTCCAAGTTTTCCAACTGAAAGTTTTCCAGGGTGACTTTGGTATTTGCAACGTCTTCAAAGGTGAGTTCCAAGTTATTACCATTTTGAGTTAGTTGCAGATTCCGGGCAGTTAAGCCAGCGCCGATAAATTGCAACGTGTCTGAAGAGGCAGTCATCAACAGTGACCCAGTGCCCACACCACCAAAGTCAGTGATGGTCTTATTGCCATCGCCGACTCGGACAACAAAAGAATCATTGTCAGTACCACCAACAAGAGTATCATCGCCAGTACCACCAACAAGAGTGTCATAGCCACTACCACCAACAAGAGTGTCATCACCAGTACCACCCCGCAGCAGGTCGTTGCCACTCAAGCCGTCGATGCTGTCATTACCTCCTTGGGCATTAATCACATCATTGGAATCGTCAAAACCTGTAATGTTGTTATTCAAGTCATTGAGGAAAGTGACGGTGTTTTTGTTGAATAACGTAGTTTGAGTGGAATTAGCATTAATCACATCAAAGCTGTCGTGGATAAATGGTTGTTCGTCAAATTCCCCAAATAGAATATTACCGATAGCAGGTCTTGCTGTCGATGCAGGTAGGTTATCCAGGTTTTGTAGCTGAAAGTTTTGCAGAATGACTTTGGTATTTGCTACACCCTCAAAGGTGAGTTCTAAGTTGTTGCCATTTTGAGTTAGTTGCAGATTGCTGACGCTCAAGTCAAGATACCCAGAAAATTGCAACCTGTCTAATTCGCCAATCACCGACGCTGATGGGTTTGCTCCAGTACCAATACCATCAAAATCAGTAATGATGTCAATGCCATCTCCTTCCCGAATAATAAAGTTGTCATTTCCACCGTTACCTGTCAAGGTATCATTACCAGCTAGTCCGTTAAAAGTTTCGTTGTTGGGAGTACCGATGAGGTTATCGTTTTGATCGGTGCCGTTGAAGTCAAGGGTAGGGGTAGCACTGCCATAGATGACATAGCTTTGTCCAGCTTGGAGGTTGCCGTTAGGAGAGGACAGCCATGCTCCAATAATCAAGTCGCCAATGCCATCACCGTTAATATCCCCCGCATTGCTAACCGATCTGCCTGCCTCACGAATGCCACTAATGGCGCCATTGATGGCGAAGCCGTTAGTACCATTCAGAGAAGAGAGGTCGAAAGTGCCGCCACTACCCACATTTTTCCCCCCATACACCACGTAGCTTTGCGAAGCACCAATTGCTCCAATAATTAAGTCGTCAATGCCATCATCGTTAATATCTCCCGCATTGCTGACTGAAAAACCTGAATAGCTTGATGAATTAATGCCATTGATGGCGAAGCCGTTAGTACCATTCAAAGAAGAGAGGTTGAAAATCCCGCCACTGTCCACATTCGTCCCCCCAAATACCACATAGGTTTGTCCAACTTCATTTATGAAGTTGCGGGAGGCCAGCCATGCGCCAATAATCAGGTCGTCAATGCCATCACCGTTAATATCTTCTGCATTGCTGACTGAGATGCCTAATTCATCACCACGATCAATTCCAGTAATAGTAAAGCCATTGGTGCCATTTAGGTCAGAGAGGTTAAGAGTGCCGCCACTACTCACATTTGTCCCTCCGTACACCACATAGGCTTGCCCAGCATACTGTTTGCCGTTGGGTGAGGCATGATATGCTCCAATAATTAGGTCATTAATGCCATCGTTGTTGATATCCCCTGCATTGCTAACTGAGTAGCCTGAGAAGTCATCCGCAGCAATACCGTTAATGGCAAAGCCATTAGTACCATTGAGGTCAGAAAGGTTTAGAATGCCCCCACTTGCTACATTCGTTCCCCCAAACACTACATAGCTTTGCCCAGCACCAGAGTTGCCGTTAGGGGAGGCATTAAATGCCCCAATAATCAGGTCGTCAATACCATCATTGTTGATATCCCCCGCATTGCTGACCGACGAGCCTAAGTAGTCACGCGCATGAATCCCGTTGATGGCAAAGCCATTAGTGCCATTCAAGTTAGAGAGGTCGAAAGTGCCAGTACTTCCTACATTTGTCCCCCCAAAAACTACATAGCTTTGTTCAGCATGAGAGTTGCCGTTGGGGGAGGCATAGGATGCCCCAATAATCAGGTCGTCAATACCATCATCGTTAATGTCCCCTGCATTGCTAACTGAGGTGCCGTTAATTAAAAAGCCATTAGTGCCATCTAAAGAAGAGAGATTGAAGGTGCCGCTTCTGGCTACATTCGTTCCCCCAAACACTACATAGCTTTGCCCAGAAAAATCGTTGCCATTGGGAGCAGCACCAGATGCCTCAATAATCAGGTCGTCAAAGCCATCATTATTGATGTCTCCTGCATTGCTAACCGACGAGCCTAACTGATCTTCAACAGCAATGCCGTTGATGGCGAAACCGTTGTTGCCATTCAAGGAAGAAAGAGTAAATGATGAAATAGCCATAATTTTCTCCTATAGTCAGGGAGTAAACTTTAAAGGTCTAAACTAGAAATCCCGTGTTCTAAACTGAAAGTATTGTTATAAAGTGCCACAATTATAAATCAGCAAAACAACGCGCTTTTAATATGGGATTTCTTAATCAGGATAACTGCGATGTCTACGACAGGCTGTGACGCTCCTACGTCGCTAACGCTACGCTATCGGTGACGCTAATTATCTACTAGCTATATTTTCGCTGATTAGTCTATATCGCTTTTCCAACTGTTACAATCAGCTTATTCATAACTTTATGAAAACAATATACATTATCTATACAAAAAACATTCTGTAATAATACCAGTTCAAAAATGTTTGCGACAGATACCCCACCTGCGCTAACACGCACCCTCCTTTTAGCAACTACGGTTTACAACACACAAATCTCTTGACCTGTAATGGCATTGCATCGCATAACAATGGCATTGCATCGCATAACAATGGCATTGCATCGCATAACAATGGCATTGCATTGACTAACAATGGCATTGCATTGACTGACAATGGCATTGCATTGACTGACAATGCTATTGCATCGACTAACAATGCTATTTCTCTCGTTTCCATGCTTTGTATGAGAACGAGTCAAGCCTTATCAAGCTAGATTTTTATAACTTTTGCGTTAACCGTAGCCCTGACCAAGGGGAGGATTCGGGAGGTAGGGCAAACGCATAATTACTCTTAACCTTTTTGAATCGCTGCTTGATAGCGACCTAGCGCAATTAAAGGAAAGTATTGTTGATACAGATGATACTTGAGATAAAAATGGCAAGGGAAGCCAGTACCTGTAAAGTCAGCCTCAAACCAAGTACCATCGGGCTTTTGAGTTGCCACCAAATAGCCAATTCCCCGTTCAACGGACTCAAGAGCTAATTTACCTGTTGCTTCACCTGCTGCTATTAAGCCTATTATTGCCCAAGCAGTTTGAGATGCAGTACTATTTCCTTGGCCTTTGAGACTGGGATCGTTGTAACTACGGCAAGTCTCGCCCCAACCACCATCTGGATTTTGACATCCAACTAACCAAGCTGCTCCCCGTTCTATACTGAGTTTGTGTCTTTGAGGATCGATTAACGCCAAAGCTGACAAAACGCCACTGGTGCCGTAGATATAATTTACACCCCAACGACCAAACCAACAGCCTTCAGTTTCTTGTTCGCGCAAAAGATAAGTAAGCGATCGCTCCAAATTATCACTATCAATTGTCAAATCACAAGCACCCAGCATTTCTAGTACCCTAGCCGTAACATCTGCGGTGTTTGGATCGATCATGGCTTTCAAATCGCCATAAGGGATGGAATTAAGCCAATCTTGGTCATTATCCAAATCAAAAGCAGCCCAACCGCCTGGTTTACATTGCATAGATGCAATCCAGTTTAACGCACGAGCGATCGCAGCCTGCTTGATTTTTTCATTGGGGAGTTTTACCAAATGTAGTGCCATCACCACCACCGCCGAGTCGTCTACATCGGGATAAAAGCGATTTTCAAACTCAAACGCCCAAGCCCCTGGTTTTCCTTGGCGATTTTTGACAGCCCAATCTCCGTAATCTAAAATTTGTTTTTGCAGCAACCATTCTCCAGCCTTTACTACAGCCGAACGATCTGGTGCAAAACCAGATTCTATCAAAGCACGCATCGCCCAAGCTGTATCCCAGATGGGTGAAATACAAGGCTGAATTCGATAACTATCCTCTGTTTCAATCGCAAAGTTATCAATTGCTTGCAAACCGCGTTCCACAATCGGATCGCTTGGGTCATAATCTAGACAGCGCAAAGCTAGCATTGAATTCAACATCGCCGGAATAATGCCGCCCCAGTCACCTGTAGCTTCTTGGCGCTCTAAAATCCATTTTTCGGCAGCTTTGATGCCTTCTTTACGAAAGGGTACTAAATTCAGACTTTCTGCCAACTTGAACCCTTTATCAAGAGTGAGGAATAAATCCGTCCAATCGCCACTTTCAGGTAATTCCCACCGGACTCGATCGATACCTTCAGCGTATAACTCATCTAGGTTGATAGCTGAGTCAGTCAGAAAAACAGGTTTGCGAGCGCATACAATCAGTAATGGTACTGTACTAGAACGTGCCCAGCTAGACATCTCGTAGATATTGACAGGGAAAGCTTCGGGCAACAGCATTATCCAAGGTGGTAGCGAGGGAATACCGCGCCAGTTGTAGCAGCCAATCAAGGCTAGGTGCAACTTGGTAAAAATCCGAGTTTTGCCGATCCCACCTCGTTGGAGAATAAAAGCTTGCGCCCGAATCATCGCCGGATCGGTTGCTGGTACGCCTAGCAATCTTAGAGCCATGTAAGCTTCAACCGAAGTGCTAAGTTCTCCGCCATCACCATAGTAAAGTTCCCAGCCGCCATGCTCTCGTTGCTCTTGACGCAAATATGCTTCAACTTTGTGCAAAGGTCTGGTTTGGTCTGTTCCCCAAATTTTATGCAAGAGGACGACTTCAGCAGTGATGGTGACATTAGATTCTAACTCAGCCCACCAGTACCCTGCCGGATTTTGAATCGAAAGCAGATATTCTTGGCTAGCTGCGATCGCATCTGCGACTTGATTGACTTTTACCCTGTCTTGTGTGTGCATCAAAAACTATTTAACCTCAACACCCAACACTAAATATGAACGCGATATTACAGCGAAAAAATTTTTTTTCCTCTATCAATAGACATAGTATTCTGTCTGAGTCACTGATAATTTGCAATAGGTCATGGATGTAATTGTATTAGGATTGATGCTCTTATCGTTGACAATTTGGTTAGTATTACTGGGTTTTTGGGGACAGTTTTGGCAAACAGACCAGCAATTAGAGGTTACAGAAACTCAGCTAAAATCATTACCTGTGGTTTGTGCGGTCGTTCCAGCGCGTAACGAAGCTGAGTTAATACCAACTAGTTTGCGATCGCTCTTACTTCAAGATTATCCTGGTTCTTTCAACGTATTTTTGGTAGACGATCGCAGCACAGACCGGACAGCAAATTTTGCCGAAGGGGTTGCACACGCTGTTGGGAAACCCCAACAACTGCATATTATCTCTGGCGCTTCACTACCTCCCGGTTGGTCGGGTAAACTTTGGGCAGTTGAGCAAGGTATAAAAAGTGCGAGTTTATTAGCACCTGACTATTTTTTGCTGACTGACGCAGATATCGAACACGATCCTGGTAATCTCCGCCGACTCGTGAAGAAAGCTGTCCAGGAAGATTTAGACTTGGTTTCGGTAATGGTGCGACTCAGGTGTGAGAGCTTTTGGGAAAAACTTTTGATTCCAGCTTTTGTCTTTTTCTTCCAAAAACTCTATCCTTTTCGCTGGGTGAATAATCCCAACAATCCCACCGCCGCCGCCGCCGGGGGATCTATTTTGATTCGTAGAGAAGCTTTAGAGCGAATCGGGGGAATTCAAGTGATTCGTCAAGCTTTAATTGACGATTGCGCCCTCGCTAAAGCTGTTAAGAAGAGTGGGGGACAAGGGGACAAGGGGACAAGGGGAAAAGGGGACAGGAAGATTAACTCAATGCCCAGTCAAGGTCGTATCTGGCTGGGATTGAGTAGCTTGACTCGAAGCTTGCGCCCTTATGACTCGCTAGCGACGATTTGGGATATGGTTGCTCGCACTGCCTATACCCAACTGAATTATTCGCCATTAATACTATTGACAACTTTGATAGGAATGCCTCTGATTTATTTAACTCCACCTGTATGTGTGATTCTGGGTGCAGTTTGGAGCAATTGGGCGATCGCACTTACAGGTATATTAGGATGGCTGTTAATGGCTTTCGCTTACTACCCGACGATCCGCTTTTATAAATGTTCTGTCTGGTTTGTGTTGAGCTTACCTGCGATCGCTGTTCTCTATACTTTAATGACTTTAGACTCAGCACTCCGTCATTGGCAAGGAAGCGGCGGCAGATGGAAAGGAAGAGTTTATCCCGTAAACTTAAAGTAAGCCGAAAGTGGTTGATTAAAAGAATTATGACAACCGCAACATCAACAAATAATCCTGTTATTGTCCCCAAAAAACTGCCTTTTCTGGAGTCAATTTGTTGGCAGACTGCCGATGTGTATCGGTTTACTCCAGAAGAAATGCTGAGTCGCTACGAGCGTGGTTGGCAATATCGCAACCTATTTAATAATCTTGAGGGTGAAGAACTCAATTTTCTTCAGGAACTCGCCAGACGCTATAAATCCTGGTTGCAAGTTTATTTATGACCTCCAGATTTGAACATCATAATAAAATTCTCACCGTTCTTGAATCCTTAGATTCTGAAATACTTAGGAAGGGTTCTGCTTACTTCGGTGGCGGAACCCTTCTGGCATTTGAGTTTGAAGAATATCGCTGGAGTCAGGACGTTGATTTTATCGCTTCTGTCGGTACAGAAGGCTACAAATACCTGCGTACAGTGGTATTTGAGGGTGGGCATGAAGCATTATTTCGGGATTTAAGTAAAATCCAAGTTGGACGTAGCACAACAGACCAATATGGAATTCGGATGATCGTTTTTGTCGATGATATGCCGATTAAAACGGAAATTATTGCCGAAACTCGTTTTCAACTAGACCCACCAAGATATCCAAACTGGTCACTCGTTCCCTGCTTAAGCTTTAATGACTGTTTTACCTCTAAGCTGCTGTCAAATTCTGACCGTTACGCAGATGACAGCGTTGAAGCAAGAGATTTAATCGATCTAGCTGTTCTCAGGCTGCGATCGCCAATCCCTCAAGCATCAATTGAGAAAGCTGAAAAAGCATATCAGGTTATCCGCCCTTTGAAAAGAGCGTAGGCGTAGCCCGTCGTAGACATCGCACTTTTTCAAGAAAGACCAGATTACAGGGAGAAATGCTTTCTCGGTCTACAAGTCGATCGAGCTCAAATACCCAAAATTATCGATGGAATTGATTTGCTATCTACAGATTTAGGTTTATCTCACACTCCAAGGACTTTTCGAGAACAACATGATGTCTTTGCCGATCTAGAAACACAAATTGAAAAACGAGCAGATTCTTAAACAGGTCATGCCCAATACCCCTAAATCCTTGAAGCTGTTTGTTTAGTATTAGCGGGTTCAACAGGTAATGGTTGAGCAGCTTTCAATACCACATCCAACAACCCTGGAAACAGCACCTCTAAATCTTCACGCCGCAGGATGTTAATATGATGTGTCCCTTCTTTGCGTGTCAAGACTATCCCCGACTCTCGCAAAATCTTGAAGTGGTTGGACATAGTTGATTTGGCGATCGCAAAATCAAATTTGGCACAGCATTGTTCCCCCTCAGTCGCTAACAGTCGCACAATCTCTAGCCGCACCGGATCGCCCAATGCATACAACACGCCTGGTAAAGAAATATTTTTTCTATCTGGATGATAAAGGAATCTCATAGTTGCATTATCTCATCAAGTGGCATATATTTTTATTATTCGATATTATCGAATAATAGAATTAAGTAGGAAGGCAATTTATGTCATCCATTACAAACGTCACAGAAGCCACATTCAAGCAAGAAGTCTTGGAAAGTGAAATTCCGGTATTAGTAGACTTTTGGGCACCGTGGTGCGGCCCTTGCCGGATGGTGGGCCCAGTCGTCGATGAAGTTGCTGTTGAATACGAAGGACAGGTGAAATTTGTGAAGTTGAACACAGATCAAAATCCTACTGTCGCTAGCCACTATGGAATTCGCAGCATTCCGACATTGATGGTTTTTAAAGGAGGTCGCCAGGTCGATACTGTCGTAGGGGCGGTTCCAAAAACTACCTTGAATAAGACCTTAGCACAGCATCTTTAATCTAGTAGTCTGCCAACCCAAAATTGTTAGGTGGAGATTGGGTAAAGGTTAAAGGGAAAAGGGTAAGAGGGAAAGGGAAAAGGAATAAAAAAACCTTTCCCCTTTGACCTTTCCCCTTTTCCCGCCTCTTGCAAAAGTAACTTTTGCAAGAGGTCTATTAGACTCCTGAATCCTGACTTCTGACTTTTGAATTCTGTTTCAAATAACGGGGAAAGAGCGAAATGGACTTGAAATTGCATGGTAAATCCGCATTGGTGAGTGGCTCAACTGCCGGAATTGGTTTGGCCATCGCTCTTGGGCTAGCTCAAGAGGGTGCATCAGTAATTGTCAACGGTCGTTCTGAAGAACGAGTAGCTCAAGCGATCGCTAAAATTAAGCATTCTACACCCGACGCAAAAGTTTCTGGTGTTGTTGCTGACACAGCCACTGCATCAGGAATAGAGAAACTCATTCAAGAGGTTCCTCACGTTGATATACTCATAAACAATGTGGGTATTTATGAGGTAAAAACCTTCTTTGATATTACTGATGAAGACTGGTTAAAGATATTTGAGGTTAACGTCCTCAGTGGAGTCCGTTTGAGTCGGCAATATCTGCAAAAGCAGCTAGAGCAAAACTGGGGGCGGATAATTTTCATCTCCAGCGAATCTGCTATTCAGATCCCAGTGGAAATGATTCACTACGGCACAACAAAGACAGCGCAGCTAGCCATTGCCAGAGGTTTAGCAGAAATGACTGTGGGGACTGGAGTTACAGTAAACTCTGTCCTTCCAGGGCCAACTCGTTCTGAAGGAGTTGAAGAGTTTATCACCAACCTGGCACAGGAACGCGGTATTACTCGCGCTGACGTTGAGGCGGAGTTTTTTCAAAATGTGCGTCCAAGTTCCTTAATCAAACGCTTTGCAACAAATGAAGAAGTAGCAGCGATCGTCGTTTACCTTTCTAGTCCTGTAGCATCAGCAACTAATGGCGCAGCTTTGCGGGTAGATGGTGGCGTTATTCGATCGATTGTCTAGTATTTCAACCACAACCGCATAGTCTATTTACCTGAAATAGCTATAATGCGCCGCACGCAAAATTTAAATCTCGTTTCCAGTCTGAGGCTGGAAATGCACTTCAATTGGGCTGCTTGCTGCCGCGAGTTCGGGAGGCGGAGCCTCAACGACGAGCATTCCCTCGGAGACTGGGAACGAGGCAAATGACAAATACTTCGGCTTACCTCGGCTCCACTACCTCGACTTCGCTCGGCACAAGTCGGTACGAGTCGCTCAGTACAAGTGACAAATGACTAAAATAATTTGGAGATATAACCAATGACTACTGAGATCGACTTATTCTCTCCTTACCAATTAGGAAATCTGGAACTGCCTAACCGGATAGTGATGGCACCCTTAACCCGAAACCGCGCAGGTGAGGGAAACGTACCACACCAACTGAATGCTACTTACTACGTCCAACGTGCTTCCGCCGGACTAATTATTTCTGAAGCAACACAGGTAACTCCTGAAGGACAAGGCTATCCCGCGACACCAGGAATTCATTCATCAGAACAGGTGGAGGGATGGAAGTTAGTAACCGATGCCGTACATCAGCACGGCGGCAGAATTTTTCTGCAACTATGGCACGTAGGCAGAATTTCTCACCCTGATTTACAACCGAATGGAGTTTTACCTGTGGCACCTTCTGCCATTACTCCTAAAGGTGAGGCTGCAACTTATGAGGGGCCAAAACCCTTTGTTACTCCTCGTGCTTTAGAAACTTCAGAAATACCGCAGATAGTCGAACAGTACCGTCAGGGAGCGGCAAATGCCCTAGCGGCTGGGTTTGATGGGGTGGAAATTCATGCAGCTAATGGTTATTTAATAGATCAGTTTCTGCGCGATCGCACGAATCAACGCACAGATAAATATGGGGGTTCGATTGAGAATCGCGCTCGATTTCTGTTAGAAGTGACAGAGGCGGTAACTAGTGTGTGGGATTCTAACCGAGTTGGGGTACGTTTCTCTCCCAGTGGGACTTTTAACGATATGCATGACTCCAATCCTCTGGAGACATTCGGTTATGCCACTCAAGCGTTGAACCAGTTTAATTTGGCATATCTGCATATTTATGAGGCAACAGAAGCAGATATTAGACATGGTGGGATAATAGTACCCACTAGTCATATACGCGATCGCTTTACAGGTACACTGATCGTCAATGGCGGTTATACTCGTGAAAAAGGCGATGCAGTACTGGCAAATAAAGCAGCAGATTTAGTTGCCTTTGGCACATTATTTATATCAAATCCCGATTTACCCCGACGCTTCGCTTTGAATGCACCACTAAATGAACCAAATCAAGCCAGCTTTTATGGCGGCGGTGAAAAAGGATATACAGACTATCCATTTTGGTCGCCTGCTAACGAGCAGGTGGTCAATGCCTAATTCTTCTCATCTAAATAATTAAAACCTACTTGCCGCACTCTAAAGTATCAAATCAAACTGAGGATTTTTAGATTTTTCCCAGATACAACATCAGTAAAATGATTGTAAAAATTGGTTTTGAACTATGAAAGATACTTTAGATGCAGCAAAAATCAAAGAACGCGTTAACGATTGGCTAGCTGCGTTTAGTCCAGGCAACAAACCCTTTGATTTCTCTCTCCTAAACAATCTCTACTGGCAAGATGAACAATTCCTCGCCTTCGATACCCTCTCACCGCAGACCACTCGAATTCAAGGATGGCAATCCTATGAGAAGATATGGAAGCCCTTCATGACAGCAATAACCCAGTGGCAAGTTAAATTAGTTGGGGATATTCAGATATTTCCAGGCGATCGCATTACCGTCTCTGCTTTGCTCTTCCACAGTACGGCAACCACCATCGGGAATGAGGCGGTTGGAATTACGGCTCATGCGACGCTTGTATGGGAGAAGCGAGAAGGACAATGGCGCATTATCCACGAGCATATCTCTAACCCAGTTAACATTGCCAATTAGAGAGGAATATATTTGGATTGCCCTGCTCTTTAACGCTTTTAATCACTTTAGATATAAAATCCGAAACCCTTTCATAATCTAGCTATCAGGAGAATATCATGAGTTCCATCATCCAAACTCAACCTTTAGATGTACCCAGTGCGATCGCTAAACGTCGTGCCATCAAAACTTTTAAAACAGACCCCATCACCCCAGAACTGCTCAAGCAATTGGTAGAGTTAACCGTAGCTGCACCCAGTAGCTATAATCTCCAAGACTGGCAAATTATTCTTGTGCAAGATGAAGCGCAAAAGGCAGCACTGTCAGCGGCATCTTTTAATCAACAGCAAATTGTTCAAGCACCTGTAACCTTTGTCTTTGCCGCCGATCCTAACGCAGGCGAAAAAAACTTGGCCCCAATTCTAGAGCAGGGACTCGAAACTGGGGCATGGAATGAAGGCACAGTAAACTACTTTAAAACCGCCGTTCCGCAATTTCAATCAACGCTAGGCGACAAGCGACGCGAATATGCGATCAAAGATGCCATTATTGCCGCTACCCATTTGGTGTTAGCGGCAGAAAGTCTAGGATTGTCCACTTGTTTTATGAACGGTTGGATTGAGGATCGGGTAAAACAAGTGATTGGTGCAGGAGATAATCCAGATTTAGCGATCGCTGTTTTAGTTCCTGTGGGTTATGCAGCCGAACCACGCTTAAATCCAGGTCGTTTGCCATTTTCCTCGAACGTCTCTGTAGACAGAATCGGTAATCCTTATGCAGGGTAGCTTTCCCTAAATTGGGAATGGGGCATTGTAAGGGGCAGAGACAAGGTAGACAAGGAAGAGGGGGGAGACTTGGGAGAGACTTGCTCAATAATTTCCCCTTGTCCCCCTTGTCCCCCTTGTCCCCCTTGTCCCCCTGCCCCCTGCCCCCTGCCCCCTGCCCCCTACCCCCTCCACACCATGTCCTTACCCTCCTTCCTAGCGCGTCGTTCGTTCCACTATGCTTGGATCGTCGCGGGTCTAACATTCCTAGCCTTGCTGGTGGCAGCCGGAATCCGCTCTGCTCCTGGAGTTTTTATAGTTCCTCTCGAACACGAGTTTGGCTGGAGTAGAGCAACTATATCTTTGGCAATCTCCATTAACTTAATACTCTACGGATTAATTGGCCCTTTTGCTGCCACAGTCATGGAGCGAATCGGCATTCGTCGGATGATGGTATTATCACTTGCTGTCATTGCGCTTGGTGTCGGTTTAACCACTTTAATGTCAGCTTCCTGGCAGCTAGTTTTGCTGTGGGGTGTAGTTGTCGGTTGTGGTAGCGGAGTCATTGCCCTAGTTTTGGGTGCTATTGTCGTCAATCGCTGGTTTTTGGAAAAGCGGGGTTTAGTTCTGGGGATCTTAACCGCCAGTACAGCCACGGGACAACTAGTGTTTCTGCCGATGCTGGCCTCAATAGCCGATCGCTTTGGCTGGCGAACTGCGGCTCTGGCTCTGACTGGTGCAGCACTTCTAATTATTCCAGCGATCGCAGTCTTTATGCGCGATCATCCGGCGGATGTCGGTTTGCGAGCCTTTGGCGACAACAGCGAAACTGTAGAAGTGTTACAGCCTAAAGTCAATTCCATCGCCTCCACTCTTAACGCCCTCTGGCTAGGAATGCGTAATCGAGACTTCTGGCTGTTATTTGGTAGCTTTTTTATCTGTGGCGCAAGCACAAATGGGTTAATTGGAACTCATCTAATTCCTGCTTGTATTGACCACGGTATCCCTGAAGTCAAGGCTGCTGGGCTTTTGGCAATCATGGGACTATTCGATTTTTTTGGAACTACTATGTCCGGTTGGCTATCTGACCGTTGGAATAATCGCTACTTATTGTTTTGGTACTACGGACTGCGGGGTTTATCTTTGATTTTCTTGCCCTTCAGTTTCAACTTTTCCTTTTATGGACTTTCCATTTTTGCCGTCTTCTATGGACTTGATTGGATTGCCACCGTACCACCAACAGTCCGTCTTGTTGCCAACGCCTTCGGTAAAGAAAATGTCGGCGTGATGTTCGGTTGGATTGTCGCCGGACATCAGCTTGGTGCAGCGACAGCAGCATTCGGAGCCGGAGTCTTGAGAACTTGGACGGGTAGTTATTTACAAGCGTTTATTTTATCAGGTATTCTCTGCCTGATTGCCGCAGTTTGTGTGCTGCAAATTGGTCAAACTCCCACTAAGGATAATTATCTCGTAGAGAAGAATTCGTAATGTGTGCGTAAGTATTTAGGATACAGCAACATTTTTGAGGATAGTCATCGGCCCTTGGGTTTTGAGAATCTCCATTTCTGCTGCATTTTTCACCAGCAGCGCACCAGCAAATCCTAATGAATTCACAGAGATAGATTGGAAATGCTCTTGCGATCGCGGTACGATTAACATCCATTCTCGTGTCGCTAGCAGATTGTAAGCACCAGACTGCTTGTCATCTAAACCTACAGCGTGACGCAAATTGTGATAAACTTCCAATGTTGCTTGGCCCCCTGCAAATGGCGATCGCACCCAATTGGAATTTAGTGATGCGAAAGCGTGTACAAAAGGAAGTTTTGCTGAAGTTGGGTTCGAGTTTTGAAATTGTGCTGATGTTAGTAAAGCTTCAATCGGTATTTGCAACCCTGAAGGAGCAAGTGGTAGAGGTACTAATTGTAAGTGCTTGTGTCGCTGACTAGCACCTGCGGTTTTGCTACTGTTGTAAAATGCTAAACCATCGCAATCCGCCAAACACGCCCACATAGCCGTAAAATCTTCTAGGGTGAGTAAGCTTTCTTGTTCCTCGAAACCACGGGTAATGATTAGCAGATGATCGTCTACAACATTGAATTTATTTAAAATACATACATGGGTATCGGAGATATCCGCCACAAATAAATCCTCTTCGTAGGGCAAAAAAGGATTAAACTCATCACCAGAAGTAACAGATTGTTTTTTCTGTTTATCCTTCGCTGCTTTTTTGCGATTCAGGTTAGACATAATCCGTACCAAAAAGCGCACGCCATCCTGTTCAACAAATTCAAATTCTGTTGGAATCGAGAGTAGCGCCCCGCATTGCAAAGCATATTCAGTTCGTTTTTTAACACTTGTCCATAAAGTGTCAGGTTTCAGTAAGATTTTCCCCTGTGCCATTTTTATTCCTTCAAGTATGGTCAGATATTTTAATTTTTTGTAGCATGTTAATTAGAATGTCCCGGCATTTATGCGTGGGGTATTAATTGCGAATTTATAATTGCGAATTATTTTGAGTTTCAGCATAATTTAGATAGTCAATTATGTGCTGATTTCTTCTGAGAACCATTTCTTTTGGTGTTCTCCCATGATTATTTCTGGCAAAAACATCAGCTTTTGCTTCCACCAAAAGCTTTACGATCTCGAAATGACCTTTTTCAGCAGCCAGGGATAATGCTGTTCGAGAATATAGAGAGTCGCCTCTATTAATCAGTTCCAGGCATCTTTCTGAATCATGACATTCATCAATAAAACGTTGTACTGTATTTATATCGCCTCTTTCCGCAGCTAAAATTAAGCTATCTACCTCCGGGTTTGGAGATGTGATAAAGGGCTTAATTCTATAATCTGCTCCCTTATCAATAAACTTTGTTACTAAATCATAATTTCCTTGCTTGACAGCTTTATAAAGAGCCGTTTCACCTTTTCGGTCTCTTTGATTAATATTTGATTTCGGTATTTGCTCAATCAGATAATCTGCAATTGCATAATTTTCACGCCAGATAGCAACCATGAGAGGAGTAAATCTATCCTCACTAGGTAAATTAATATCTACTCCTTTTTCCTCTAGCATCCTTATAATTTCAACCTCATTAGACCCAAAAGCAGCTTCATACACAGTAGTTGCATTCATGTTAGTCGTTTCTGTCGGTCTAGTTCTTTCATCGTTAAGTAGTTTATGTACTATTGTTAAACAACCAGTGTTTGCAGCTTTGTGAAGTGGTGTCCAGCCATGTTCATTTTTTGCATTTATATCTATATTGTGCTGCTGAATCAAAAAATTAACTACTTCTATTTTTTGAGTTTCTATCGCAATAAAAAGTGGAGTACATCTTTCATTATCTCTTTCGTTTATGTTAGCACCCCGATTTATTTTCTCTTCTAAAAAAATTACGGTTTTTATGTCATTCAATGAAAAATTTTTAATAATTTCATGCATTTGATATGTAGATATAGATATCTGTGAATTATTTTCTATTGAATTTTGATTATTAGAATTAATGTTGAGAATTTCATGTGGATATTTAATGAAAATTCTCATTAAGTGAAGGCGACCAAAATTAATTTCTGGTAATTGATTTTCTACCATAAGCTGCTTAAAATTATTACAAATATTAGATATATGTTTTCTCACAGTTTCTTTTGAGACATAGAAACGACTTGCTATATATTGATCGGAATGACCTGAAAGAAATAAACCTAAATACTCTCTTTCTTTATTTGTTAATCTGTTGTACACATAATCAACTTGTTCACGATTTATTCTGTCTAACCATTGAGTATCGTCTGTACACATGTGATATCTCCTTATGGATAAATCTAAAAATGTGAATTTGTGTAGAAATTATATCATCAACATAAATTTCCATAAATTCACAATTGAGTAGTAGTTTTAATCAGAGTAGTAGTTTTAATCAGAATAGATTCACAAGTGAGTCTTGCATTCGCAGAGTAATTTTGGTCAACTATAACTAGTTGAATTGGAGAATACATTATGAAACGAGAAGTTGACCTATCTGGCAATAATTCTTCAAATGTATGCATTTCAAAGGATATCAGTATCTCTGAAATCTCAAACAGCCTTTGGACAAAAAATTTTTTTGAGACTTGTCAGACACAATTGCAAGAGTGTGGCTGGGTATATATCTCTGGGTTACCTGCTGATTTTCAGTGGATTGGCTATACACAACACCTTACTCAAACTTGCCTAATGCCACAAGATAACAACGAGTATATCTACAATGTTAAGTTCGCGCCAGGTAATGAAAAACTGTCCGACTCCAAAAGCCAAAACGAGCTACGACCCCACACTGAAGCTCCTTATCTAAAGACACCTCCAAAATACTTAGCTTTATGGTGTTTACAACCTTCAAATTGTGGCAAAGGCTACACAACTTTTGTTGATAGTAAAGAATTACTTCGCAATCTCACGATAGAGGAACAACAAAAATTAATGAAATATAAGTGCAGTTTTGTTTCTAAAGATACTACCCACTCAATCATCGCTCCAATGCTTCAATTTATGCAACTCAACCAACTAATGCTTAGGTTCAGTTACAATGTACTAGTCTATGGTGAGCCATCTCCAGATGTGACAAAAAAAGCATCTGTGTCAGACCGATTCTTAAAAAATATCTGCGATCTTGTCTTAGAGTTTTTTAATAACAACCATGTGCCACTCCTAATGGAAAAGCACTCATTGTTAATTATGGACAACCACAGGGTACTTCATTCAAGAACCCAATACTCTGACACTGTTCGACACTTACAAAGAATTTGGCTGATTTGACCTACTAATTCAAAAGTCAGAAAATGTAGCGGTGTGGCAAGACTAAAATGTTACAAAAAAATTGTAGGTTGGGTTGAACGAAGTGAAACCCAACACGAAGATATACGTTGGGTTTCGCGTTGCTCAACCCAACCTACACCTAATGCACTTGGGGATTCAGACCTGCCGTTTCTTATAGCAATCCTATTTTAGTTGTGAAAAATTTAATAGTCGCTGCACTGTTAACAATCAACAGTCAACACCCTATATGCAAGATTTCACTTTCTCATTTAGAACTGCTATATCAAGTAAGGCTCCTCTCTTACGCCAAATCTGCACTGCATGTTAACCTCTCAATATCTTCTTCAGGATAATAAATCGGTACTTCAATGACTACAGGCCCACCTATTTCAAAAGCTTTTTTAATACTGTTTTTTAGCTCCTCATTTGAGTCAACCTTAAATGCTTTACAGTTATACCCTTCAGCAATTTTCACGAAAGATGCTTCGGCATGATTAACAGAGGGAGAATAAGTTTGTCCATGTCCTTTTTGCTGATAAATGTTGATTAGCCCATTTTTATTATTGTTAAGTACGATAATTACTATACTTAAATCGAGATTTTTTAAAGTTCTTAAATCCCCAATGATAGAGTTAAATCCTCCGTCCCCTGTCAAGACTATAATTTTGGTTTCGTGATTTCTACAAGCTAAACAAGTCCCTAATCCGAGAGGTAGTCCTGTACCAAAAGACGAACTTCCAGCAGAAGTTAGAAAAAAATTAGGTTTTTCTGTATTGCTAAACAAAACTGCGTAATGTCTAAATGTGCCGACATCTGAAATTAAAAGTGCTGAAGTCTCATTAATAGCATTGATGACTGAGATTATATTTATCAATCCTTGAGGTGCTTCCAAATTAGCTTGTTTTTTCTTAATAGCCTCTTTCAGTAAGGTAATATTATATGGTTTTCTGAAAGACAAATTTTGTTTATCTAACTTATGCAACAAAGTAATTAGGTTTTCTTCGAGATTACCTGGAATATCTAAAAACTGGGAACGTATTTTTTCTGGCATAACGCTGGAAAAACCGATCAGAATTTTTTCTATTCCATAACTGAAGTGTTTGTCTGGAAATACATCATCTTTCCAGTCATAGCCAAACGCTATTACACAATCTACAGGACTAAAAATAATTTCATCTGCATTAATTCCTAAAATACCTTGTGCATAGCTTGTACAAGCAAAATAGTTTAATTCATGATTTGTAGGTAAAACTCCTTTAGCATCATAAGCAGATACCATTGGCAGATTATAATTTTCACATAAACGCCTTATCAGTTCAACACAACCTGACCTAATAACCTGATTTCCAACATAAACTAATGGTTGTTTGGCATTTTGCAAAACAGATACAACTTTATCTATTGAATCAATATCTAAATTTGATTGATTAATTTTTTTAATTGCTAGTTTACTTGGACTTATTTTGTAAGATATTCTTTGCTTAATTACATCAATAGGAATGCTAATTATCGCTGGACCTTTGGGTTCTTTTTGGGTAATTTCAAAAGCATTTTCTATAACATCCCTTATTTCTGTAACATCACCAATTTCGTAGGCAAATTTGCTGATAGGTTCGTACATTTTTACAGCATCCATACATTGATGAGTATGATTATAGTAGCATTTTTCACGCTCTACTTGTGCTGTAATAAAGACAATAGCTACCCTATCTGCATAGGCAGAATAAATCGCATTGGCTAAGTTTGCTGCACCGGGACCAAGAGTTGAAAAAACTACTTGTGTTTTATGAGAAATAATGGCATAAGCATAAGCTGCAAACCCCGCAGTGAGTTCTATAGCAGTTAGCACAATATGTAAATTGGGAGATTCATTAAACAAGATGCTTTCTGCTTCTCTTCCTGGCACTGCAAATATATAACTAATACCATGCTCAGATAAGGTATCTAAAAGAAGTTTAGCTCCAGAAATATCTGCTTCTGGAGTGTGAATCTGGCTACACAAAACTTTGATTGGTCTTTTCATCAACTATGATTATTTTTTAAGATTTGTTCGACACAATATTCTAACAATTAATTTCAATTTTAATCAATATTTATAAATTCAGGCTAATCTTGTTTTTCTATCGACCTACAATGCCCGAAGTGCAGGAACAACGCTTACTAATTCATATTATAACCGACTATTCACTATTAAAATATCTGTGCGTTAGAGCGGATTTACATCAGCTTTAATCATAAGTCTTCAACCGGACATGACATCATCAGGGAATTGATGACTTGGGTTTAATTTTAACGAATATTAGCCCATCTTTAAATTTCAGATGCCGTACTTTCAAGTACTGTAAGGGTTAAAAGAGGTGCAAATATCAGCTTGGATAAAATAAATGTTGCACTTGGCAGGTATTTGAGCGTTTTGTCGAAGAAAATCTGGAATTTGTAATGGTTCGCGGGCTTTTGGAGAAAGTGCTGTCTCACCAAATCCTATATGAATTATTTGAACGTTGTACAAAAAATCAGTACTCTCGTGAGTTATTCTCCACAATTGTGAATTTAATGAGTCTTGTTGTCTGCGGATGAGTGTTGCACACTTACATTCTGGCTCCTGAGTTCTTTAGTAGTAAAAAATCAAACTTTTCACAACAACGCAATACCTTTGCAACAAAACTGTCATAAATCATATCTACATTAGTAATACATCTAAATATCCTTCCAGACAGCAATGCAAAACGAATCTCGCGACAGAGAACACCCATCAAATAGCATTTTACATAACACTGCTGATGCCAAATATTATAAACCCTGGCGAAAAGCTGCCGCCTCTCTATCGCTGGTGCTGCTGGGATCGGGGATGACATTGGCAGGCGGCTATCTAGCTGGACACTCTCAGCAGGTGTCTGAAAATGCATCTAATTTGGCAGTAAGTCGAGTAAATGCTGCGCCTCCAATCCCAGCAGGCACAGATCCTAACTTTGTTACCCAAGTGGTGCAAAAGGTAGGGCCTGCTGTGGTACGAATTGACTCTTCCCGTACCGTAAAAACCCAGTTACCAGATGAATTTAACGATCCACTCTTCCAACGCTTTTTTGGTTCTCAAATACCAGAACAACAGGATCGTGTAGAAAGAGGTACTGGTTCAGGTTTTATTATTAGTGCTGATGGTCGTATTCTTACCAACGCCCACGTAGTTGATGGTGCTGATACCGTAACAGTAACACTCAAGGATGGGCGTAGCTTTAAAGGAAAGGTGTTAGGAAAAGACGAGTTGACCGATGTTGCTGTTGTGAAGATTCAGGCAGACAATCTCCCGTTAGTAGCCTTGGGTAATTCAGATCAACTGCAACCCGGAGAATGGGCGATCGCGATCGGCAATCCCCTTGGATTAGATAATACAGTAACTACCGGAATCATCAGTGCCACTGGACGCAGTAGCAATCTCATCGGCGCTCCCGATAAGCGAGTAGAATATATTCAAACCGACGCCGCAATTAACCCCGGTAACTCCGGCGGTCCCCTGCTAAATTCTCGCGGCCAGGTAATTGCCATGAATACAGCCATTATTCAAGGGGCACAAGGATTAGGCTTTGCTATTCCGATCAACACAGCACAACGCATTTCCAGTCAACTAATAGCTACAGGTAAAGTAGAACATCCTTACTTGGGAATTCAAATGGTGGGGTTAACACCTCAGCTAAAACAAAGTATCAACTCAGATCCCAATAGCGGTTTGAGTGTAAATGAAGATAAAGGTGTATTAGTTGTAAAAGTTGTACCAAATTCACCAGCCGCTAAAGCAGGGATACGTGCTGGTGATGTAATCCAAACCCTTGGAGGTCAAGCAGTCACAGATGCCAGCAGTGTCCAAAGGGCAGTAGAAAATAGCCAAGTCGGAAGCGATTTACGTATGGAATTACGTCGCAATGGGCAGAATCTTAACATAGCTGTGCAACCTGGTGCTTTCCCCACCCAAACCCAAGTGCAATAAAAGTTTTGCTAGTCAATTAAGTAAAAGGGAATTTTCTGGGATGGGTATTTTACCCGTCCCTTTTTTTCAGGTGGCAAAATTGAATTGCAGTAATTGTATTGCCGTCAGATAGGCACTGCCCCAAACATCAAAATCACAATTTTCGGTATTAACAGTTCTATCTCGTAAAAATCGTTTTATTCAATAGCAGAGTCATGTTTATAATTTTTATCCATGACATTAGTCACGGTTCAACTAATGACCTTTCTCACTAGTAAATAGCTCTTTCCAACCCTAATATTTATTTGTCAAAGAGATTATTGGGCAATTATTAATCTCTTTGATGTCAATATCATAAAAGGGAAGTTTGCGAATGAGTATTAAAAGAATGCTTGCTAGTGCAGCCCTGATTTTACCAATTGCTGTTACCTTTATTCCTTTTCAAGCCGACGCTCAGATCAGACGACCAGTTAGGCGATCGGTTCCAGCTAGAATAATCAGAAGACCAGTGCGATTTAGAGTTCATACCCCTGCTCAAGCAAGAAGGAGAATAGTGATTCCTGGACGTTGGGTGCAAACAAATCGTGGTCGCCGCTGGATACCTGCTCGCTATGTATATCGATAAGAAGTCTTACAATTGCAAAAAAATATTGTCCATCAATATTGATTGCAGATTTATTTTTTCATAGCTTTAGTTAACGTGAGTTCGATGAACCTCTCCCCAACCCCTCTCCGAGGCGGAGAGGGACAGAAATATTCTTAGTTGACAACAAAAAAATTAGGGTTTCAAAGCCTCTCGAAGAGTGGGGGAGAGGTTTGGAGAGGGGTTTTTAGAGCCGTCGAACTCACGTTTAGTTAGTGTTTAAAAATCCCCTTTAGAAATCATCTAAAGGGGCATTATTTCGTATTTAACATGGTTCGACGAGTGCTATTTTGACCTCTCCCTTTGGAAGAAGACCGCGCTAACTCACTACAAACCTTAATTTATGGCTAGCAATAAGTTGCAATTGAATTTTAAGCTAGAGCCACTGCTGGTTGCTTCCAGCGCCCCACCGCCTTACCAATTACTGCCAATTCTTGCATCAAGTTATCGAAACCATCTGGTGTCAGAGATTGGGGCCCGTCGGATAAAGCTTTGGCAGGATTAGGGTGAACCTCTATCATCAGGGAATCTGTACCAGCTGCGATCGCAGCCATTGCCATTGAAGGCACAAATTCAGACCAACCTACGCCGTGGCTGGGGTCAATCATGATTGGCAGGTGAGTCAGTTTTCGCAACACTGGCACTACCGATAAATCCAGTGTATTTCGTGTATACTGACGGTCAAAGGTGCGTATTCCCCTTTCACACAAAATTACATTGGGATTGCCAGATGCCAGAATATACTCGGCTGCCATCAACCAATCTTCAATAGTAGCTGCCATTCCCCGCTTCAACAGAACTGGTTTCGGCTGCGCTCCCACTTTTTTGAGCAAGGAGAAATTTTGCATATTTCTTGCTCCCACCTGAATTACGTCAGCAACTTCGGCAATTTTTTCGAGGTCTACCGCATCCATCACTTCTGTAATAATACCTAGTCCGCTAACTTCCCGCGCCTTCGCTAACAAATCCAAAGCACTCTCGCCATGTCCTTGGAAAGCATAAGGTGAAGTCCGGGGTTTGTATGCCCCTCCGCGCAAAAATGCCGCTCCAGCAGCCTTGACGCGCCGCGCTGTCTCCACAATCATTTCTTCATTTTCTACAGAGCAGGGGCCAGCAACGACTACCAAAGGCTGATGTTCGCCAAATACTACTGCTCCATCAGGAGTATTAACCACCACATCCGAAGCTTCGCCGTGGCGGTACTGACGGCTAGCTCGTTTGTAAGGCTGCTCTACCCGTAACACCTGCTCAATCCAGGGGCTAAGTTCCTGAATTTGTAGCGGATCTAAGCTGGCGGTTTCACCTACTAGACCAATAACTACTTTGTGTTGACCAACAATTTTTTCTGGAGTTAGCCCCCAGCTACTAAGTTCCTCATCAATGCGGTTTATTTCCGCCTCTGGGGAACCACTTTTCATTACTATAATCATCTGAAAGTTCCTGATTAATTAATTGAGTAAAATTTTCTGTAAATAGGCTAACTTTATTGTTGCCTATTGGCCTAATTACAAATAGTTAAAAATAAAATTTGTTTACAAAATAAACAGATAAAATGCAGCGCTCAGTCAGTATTTTTACTGCTAATTAACTAGATATTGTGTATAAAAATGATTGTAGGATTTTAACTAGCAATGTTGAAGCGATCGAATTTCAACTTCAACATTAACTTTTTCATTTACCCAATATCACAGTTACTTAATACCTGAGCGCCGTTCATCATAAGTTTTTTTGCCGAGTTTCGCGCCAAGCTGCCACCATTCGTCCCAAATTGGTGTTGAACTCACCCAAACCCAGAAAACTTCCGACTTTTTCTTCATCCCAGGAGGCAGAGAGAACGCCATAAGTTATCCCTAAAACCCCCAAACCAAATAATCCCATGTTTACCAATAACACGGCGATGGGAGGTAGTCGGATATCAGAGTAGGCAGCAAGCAGATAGCTAGCAACCAAGGCGCTAATGCCCAAAGCTGTTGGTACACCAGAGAACCCAGCTACCCGTCGGATCATTCGTTGGCTGACTACTTGGGGAATTGCCATCTCTTGTTTGGTGTAAACCACTTTTTTATCAGCCTTTTTGACGGATTCTTGGGGCTGTGCTGCTGGTTTACTTTGAGCTTTTGCGGGTTTTTGGCGCTTTTTGTTCGGTTCAAAAGGCAAACGACTGCGTTCAGATTCTTCAGCAGACATAAGCGGTAGTCCTATCCACGAATACCGAGACGAGCAATCAAAGCTTGATATTTTTCCCGGCTTTCCTGCGATATGTAAGCTAGAAGACGCTTACGCTGTCCGATTAGCTTCAACAGTCCTCTTCGGGAAGAATGGTCTTTTTTATTTGCTTGCAGATGTTCGCTGAGGCGGTTAATGCGCTCAGTTAGCATAGCAACTTGGACATCGGCCGAGCCAGTGTCAGTTTCGTGAACTTGGTAGTTGGAGATTATTTCTTGTTTCCGCTGTTGCGTGAGGGCCATGGTCGATTCAGTTTCTAGTTTTTCTAAAATGTATGCAGCAGTCTCCTATAATATCACAGCCCTCAAGCTGGATGTGGAATGACCTTTATAAGAATATTTGTAATTTTTGACACCAAATGGTTAGAGGCTAACTCTCAGTATAATTAGTTTTAATCCTTAATAGGAGACTTCTAGAAAACAAATTATACCATTAAAATAATGATAATCATTTTAAGAAAGTGTGTGAAGGGGCTGCCGTCGGCAATTCCTTCACACTCTTTTTGTAGTAATTAAAATAATGACTGATTTTTGATAAATATCTAACTGAAAGTAATACTTTGGGATGGAACCTTCCCACTTTTTTTGTAGTAATTTAAATAATGAATGACTGATTATTGAATATGGTGTGAGCAGCATGAACTTCCAGCAATTTGCTAAACAAGGCTACTCGATCCTGAGACAAAACTATCTTGACACAACCTTGGAATCCACTGAATTGGAGAGGTTTCACCAAAATATAGTCTTCTTCCGTGAAGCAATGAAGAAGTTTTTTGAGCAACCAATCCCAGAAAGACTTTTGTTTAAATCCGATCAACCTAAAGATTTAAGAGTATCAGGGTATCGTTGTGGCTATTGGCCTAAAGGTGTATATCAGGATAAATATGAAGGCAAAAATTTTCCACTTGAGTACTATCACTCCCGAAATTTCTCTTCTAGTGAACACGATAACTTCTTGATTCCTGAAAATGGATTAGAGCCTAGCTGGAGAGATAACGTCGATCGGTTGCCTCATCAACAAGGCTATGAAATAGCTGGGTTTATAGATCGCCATATCCTTAAACCACTTCTGGAAAACTTAGTTATCTATTTACAACCTAACTTGCTGCCATCCTTGATTCTTCAGGTTGGATCGACATATTATCGAGATCGGGTAGTGCTAAATATACATCGAGACAAAGGCTTTCTCCAAATTATTATTGGACCTGCATCGGGGTTAAGAATTCAACCTAGTGATAGTGCTAACCCTCAACCATTAACTCTTGATATTGGAGAAATACTTATTTATACAGGTTTTCAGTTTCAGGATTATTTTGGGGGAGTTCCTGCTCTTGCCAAGGTTGAACCCCTTTTGCATGAAGTTATAGCTACTGAAGACAAAAGAATGAGTATTGTAGCTGCGGCCTTTTTGAAGATATGACGATCGCTCCTCCTATGCATAGTCTGATTTTTCACGGGAAGTCCTCAAGCCTTGAAAAAGCATGGCTTTTTCCACAGGCTAATTTTCAATAGTCCTAAATTAATGAAAATAGCTGAGGAAAAAATCAGATTAGTAAAGGTAATTGATCGGGTGGTGGTAGTGTTGTTTCAATCCCTAATAGGGATTTTAGTTGATTGCAATTTCATCCACAAATACAATGCTCCCAAATTGTCGCCTCGTTTCAATCCCTAATAGGGATTTTAGTTGATTGCAATGCCAGAAAGTGTTGGGGCAGCAGTAGAAGCATTCGTTTCAATCCCTAATAGGGATTTTAGTTGATTGCAATACCGCAGACGAAACCTATATCATCCGCACTGGTTTCAATCCCTAATAGGGATTTTAGTTGATTGCAATATTATTGAAGCAGACGTAGATACCGTTTTAAATTCTGTTTCAATCCCTAATAGGGATTTTAGTTGATTGCAATAGGGAATTGTATTTACCCTTGTAAGGATTTAGATCGTTTCAATCCCTAATAGGGATTTTAGTTGATTGCAATAATGTGTCTGTATTTCACACCTACATTTATGGGATGTTTCAATCCCTAATAGGGATTTTAGTTGATTGCAATTTTAAGAGGTTTTAATAATTCCTTATAGTAAGAAGTCTGTTTCAATCCCTAATAGGGATTTTAGTTGATTGCAATAGCAGGCGTCTGAAAGACTTGTGTTATTTGGTTTTCAAGGTTCAATAGCGCGAATGCAAAAATCATAACATAAGGAGTGGCAATTGTGCTAAATGTAAATAGCTGAAACTCAGTCTACATAAGTGCGCGGATGGTTTTAAGATGCTACAGCCCTCAAAACCTTGCATATAGGGCAATTCAGCTATTTTTGTATTCCCCCCTTCTCCAACACCTACCCATCCGCGCATTTAGTTAAAAAACTAATCCGATTGAAAAGCTGTTTACTATAGATATCCCAAGATATCCCACTCAACTAGGTCAGATGGCTTTAAGATGATGCCTATACTTAGGCAATTCCAGCATCCCCATAACTAAGCTTATTTGGCAACGTCTTCAAAGTCTGTTATCGCATAAGCAAATTCTCTAAAAGCTGTTTTAATCAGAACCTCTTTTGTTCCTCTTTCTAGGGAAGAGTTGCGGATGAGGTCTGTTAATTCTATGAACAATAGAGAAAACATAAAACGATCTTGGCGGTCAACTTGTTTCAAGCAAGACGATATAAACTGATAAAGCTCTGTTTTTCTGGGTTTGGTTTGTTCATCCCATATTTGCAAACCAAGCCGAAAAGTTCTCAAGCGGATTTCATTAGTGTTGAAGGACGCGTCTTTGTAGCGGACTGATACGCGCTGGGGTAGTTCCATGAGTTTTAGCTATACATATTCAACGTAAAGTAATTATTCACTTATATTTTGGCTCAACCGGAAAAATCTGATATTTTGCACTAATAGCAATAGCCGCCAGATGTTAAAAACAAATGACTTGCGTGGAATATAAAGAGTTATGTAGGGTAGAACTGCTGTACTACCCTACGATCGCCAATTTAGAGGATACCCCAGAAATGGAGTAGCCCTTGACCAGAAAAAGCTTCAATCAAAATCGCAGAGACAAAACCAATCATTGCAAGCCGACCGTTCCAATTTTCACTCTGAGGAGTGAAGCCAAAACGCACAGCATTAGGATCTTCTGAAACAATAGACGCAGAATTCTTCAAATCTGACATGAGCATAACTCCAAAATTCAAGTGTTGTAGCAGTTATAACTGTCTGTAAAGTAATGTAACAGATGTTCAAAAAAATGCAAGATTGAGTGAATTAGGACTTACTCACTCTCTATGAATTCTTTGTCTATGAGACGCTGCGTGATGTTGATGATAACAGCGAATTAGTGCGAGAAAATTGGACTATTAGCTTGAGTATAGATAATGATTTTGGCGATTTTTGATGGTTAAAGCGCTTTTCAAATGCATCGATTTTTCTCCTAAAGGACTTCCAAAAAATAAATTATCCATTTTGTGGGGTGGGCACATGAGCGCCCTAAATTTTGGACGGGTGGGGACACCCATCCCACAAGAAAATTTGGGATGTTTTTTTATTTGGAAGTCCGCCCCTACTATGGGATATTTTTTAACTGGAAGTCCCTTAAAGTTACGCTGGATAAATCCGTAATCTTCTATTTGGTTCTTCGCCAAAACTATGCGACTTGAGGCGATAATGTTCTACCAACTCATGTTGCATTTTGCGAACTTGGGGAGAACGTGGCAATAACTCGACTGGCTGTCCTTTAGGAATCACAATTTGCTCAACGGCAAGTCTAGCTTCTTCTAAGGCATCCATCTCATCATCGCTACCATTGTGCAAAAACAATTGTAGTTCTCGATCGTCGGCCATCTCTGGGTCGTCAATATTCAGCAACCGCCGCAAACCACGGGTAATTTGCGGAATGGTGCTGGACTTAATCATGTGAATGGGTACATGACGAGCTTTGGCCATTTGGCGTAATTTGGCGTGGTTTTTGACGTGCGATCGCAGTGCTAAAATTGCATCAGCACTATCTATATCTTTTGTCAATACTACGGGCAAAGTTAGCACACTAATCACCTGTTCCAGTTGGTGGCGGCTCACCCCATAAGGGTAAACGTGCAATGGCAAATCTTCACCATTCGGCCCTGGGTGTCTAGTAACAGCATCGAAATCAATGCTCTCAGAATAGTTGAAGGATTCATCCAGCAAACGGTCAAACTCACTGCGCCCAGTTACCCGCTCTACAGGCAATTGGGGTAGTGCAACCATTTGTCCAGATGAACGCCAGCCATTAGACGGTCGCGCCGGTGGGAAAGAATCCTCCACTGTTCCTAGCTGTCCACCACGACCGTTGACAACAGCTAACTGACGTGTAACTGCAATTTTGCCGTGGTCATCAACGGTTCTGGTTTGTGGAGTAGGCTGACGCCCCCGCAGCAGATTATCTACGGTGTCAGCAACACTTTCGTGTACTGTCCAGCGTTGGCGTTCCAACATTTCCACCGCAATTTCAAAGGTAGGTGGGGCTTTGCGCTCCAAAACAGTCTTTTGAGAGCCTCGCCGTCTGGCTTCATCGTCTCCCAAGGTCACAGCTTGGATACCCCCAACTAAATCAGCTAGGGTGGGATTTTTTATCAGATTTTCGATCTGATTTCCGTGAGCAGTACCTACCAACTGTACGCCCCGTTCCGCAATGGTACGAGCCGCTAAAGCTTCCAATTCCGTGCCAATTTCATCAATGACAATGACTTCTGGCATGTGGTTTTCCACTGCCTCAATCATCACCTGATGCTGTTCGTTTGGATGAGCCACTTGCATCCGTCGAGCGCGACCAATGGCGGGGTGGGCAACATCACCATCCCCAGCGATTTCGTTGGAAGTGTCAATAATCACTACTCGCTTTTGCAAATCGTCCGCTAAAACACGGGCTATTTCTCGTAAGGCGGTAGTTTTACCCACGCCTGGACGCCCCAGCATGAGAATCGATTTACCAGTTTCTACCAAATCGCGGATCATGCCAATGGTTCCGAATACGGCTCGACCAACGCGACAGGTCAAGCCAATAATCTTACCAGTGCGGTTGCGAATAGCGCTGATCCGATGCAAAGTTTGCTCAATTCCTGCCCGATTATCTCCGCCAAAGATTCCGACTCGTTGAATGCAATCATCTATTTGTTCTTGAGTAACGGGTACTTCGCTCAAATACTCAGCTTGATTAGGAAAGCGAGCCTCTGGGCGACGACCCAAATCCAAGACCACTTCTACTAAACTATCTCGTTTGGGATGACTCTCTAGTACTTGTTGCAGGTCTTGGGGCAAAATGTCTAATAACTTTTGGAGATCGTCTGTAATCGTCATGCGTTCTATGGTGACGTTTTTAGAGATAGCGAGGACATTTGCGTGCAGGAGAACCCGTCCTGGGTATATTTCCGAACGAGCGATTAATGCTCCTGCTGTGACTTGATCTGGGAAACGAGAGAATGGGCAAGTTCTACAGCTTGCCAAAGCAATACTTCATCTTCTTCTAGGCGAACAGTCGCCTTCATATTGGTGTTACTTACCTCCTTATTCTCTAACTGTTCGAGAATTGGTGACAGCAGTACGCGAGCGTAGCTACCGTAGGCGACCCCGGCAATGGAGGCAGGGGAGCAGGGAGCAGGGAGCAAGGGGGAATTTTCTCCTCTGCCCCCTGCCCCTTGCCCCTCTGCCTCTTTAAGTAGTCCCATTGCCTTTAACTTAGCAACGGTATACTTATTTGTGCCGCCTGCTAACTGCACATATCCTGGTAACTTAGCTGCCAAAACTTTTTGCCCTAATTTCACTGCGGCTATTGTGGTGCCATCGCCAATATCACCACTCATCGGACGACCATCGGTTTGCCAAATTAAAGCACCCTTGAGTGGGGCAATCCTATCGTAGAGCGTTCTTAAGTAGTCAATCATCCCTTCACCATCAGGACAGCTGATGGCTAGTAACTTTAGTTTATCGACCCACGGTGAAATTGCTTGCCATAATCGCTCAAATTCTGCCAATCGCCCGACTTTTGTATGGATTTCTACGGCATCTACTCCCGTTGACATTACCAATGGCGCGATCGCTCCTGGCGTTGTCACGTATGAAGCTGTATAAATTATACCATAAGGGCAAACTGGAATGCAACGACCGCAGCCATAACACTTTTTGGATACTACTCCTGAAAAGTCTTTTTTGATACTGTCAAACACAATCGCTTGTGCCGGACAAATCCGTTCGCAGGGTCTAGGGCAGTCTGGAGGACACTCATAAGGATTAAATTCTGCTTTGCGAAAATGGGGGTCTTCTCCATCGTTTAGGCTGACCATCAAAAACGGTAAATTGCCTTTGTAGTCAAAGCCTCGCTTTTGGGCATCCTGAGCCAGAGATTTGGCTGCTTGTAGCCCTGATTGCGCTGCTGCAATTACTGCTGGATCAGCTGCAACATCTATGCAGTCAGCGCCCGCCAAAGTATAGGCTAACGTTAAACTTCTGACTGCCGGCAAATGCTGGAAGCTGGCTCCGCAGATCAGCTTGAACCAGTCACCTTGTTTGAGAGATTGTAAAGGTACGAACAGATCAGTCACTATTCTATTATGCGTTTATGCGACTAAAAATAGTAGTCTGCGATCGAGAAAAAGTCCGAATTTGCTAACTTAGGGTTTATCGAATTGGGTATGGGGCACAAGAGGCTGAGGGGGATTGGACATTAGGAGTGCTGAGTTAGGAGTTAGGAGTTAGGAGTTAGGAGTTAGGAGTTAGGAGTTAGGAGTTAAGAGTTAGGAGTTAGAAGTTAGGAGTTAAGAGTTAGGAGTTTTGTTTACCCCCTTGTCTCCCTTGTCTCCCTTGTCCCCCTTGTCTCCCTGCCCCCTGCCCCCTGCTCCCCACTCCCACAGCTGTCTTAGGAGGCCGACAACATGACAACTGTATTTTTTGTAGAAGACTCTGCTGAAGATAGAGCTTTGTATCGACGCTTCCTAAAGCGGGACGATCGCTACACTTATGATATTTACGAATTTGAGTCTGGCAATCAGGCGCTACAAGCTTGTCAAGGGAAAATACCAGATGTGATTTTGTTGGACTATCGATTACCAGATTTAGACGGGCTGGAATTTCTCACTCAGCTACAGAGACAAACTTCTCACATTATAATTTCAGTAATTATACTGACGGGACAGGGAGACGAAACGATCGCAGTCCAAGCAATCAAGAGTGGGGCGCAAGATTATCTAGTCAAGGGAAAACTGACTTCTGATAATTTACGTCGAGCGGTTCATGGGGCGATCGAGCAGATGCAGCTAATGCGGCAGCTAAAACAACAACAAGAACAACAAAAGTTAGTAGGTGCGATCGCTCTTAATATTCGCCAATCGTTGAGGCTTCAAGATATCCTTGCCACGAGTGTTCAAGAAGTCCGTCAGTTACTGGGTGCCGATCGGGTAATAGTGTATCATTTTACGCCACAAATGCGGGGTAACATCGTTGCGGAGTCGGTATTACCCCAATGGACACCAATCTTCGGACTGAAGATTGAAGATACCTGTTTTCAGGAAAATCAGGGGGGAGAATATCGCCGAGGAAAAATTTGGGCAGCCACAAACATCTACGAAGCGGGTTTAAGTGATTGCCATATTCAACTTTTGGAACAGTTTCAGGTGAGGGCGAATTTAGTTGTCCCGATTTTGTTAGAGAGCAAGGAGACTCAAACAGTTGAACTTTGGGGGCTATTTATTGCACATCAATGTTCTGCCCCGCGACAATGGCAGACATTTGAGGTGGAATTGCTCAAGCAAATAACGGTGCAACTAGCGATCGCTATCCAACAAGCGGAACTCTATCACAATCTCCAAACCCTCAACACCGAGTTAGAAGCCAAGGTACAGGAGCGCACTGCCAAATTGCACCAAAGCGATCGCCGTTTCCGTGCCATCTTCAACAACACTTTCCAGTTCATAGGACTGCTAACGCCAGCTGGCATTTTACTGGAGGCGAACCAGACGGCGCTAAGTTTTGCCGGACTGAAACTAGAAGATGTCATCAATCGCCCTTTTTGGGAAGCACACTGGTGGACAATTTCACCACAAACTCAAACAGAATTAAAACAAGCGATCGCTCGTGCAGCCCAAGGAGAGTTTATTCGCTATGAAGTTGACGTTCTTGGTGCAAATAATCGGGTAGCAACAATCGATTTTTCACTCCGTCCGCTTTTAGATGAGACAGGTCAAGCTGTTTTGTTGATTCCAGAAGGGCGAGATATTACCGAACTCAAACAGGCTAAAGAAAAGCTCCAACAAAGTGAAGCACTGCTAGCTACTACTCAACAAATCGCCCATGTAGGCAGTTGGGAATTGAATTTAGAAACGAAAAAGCGCTCCTGGTCAATGGAAACCTTTCGCATCTCTGGTCTAAATCCCACTCAAGGCGAACCCGACCAGACGGAACTTCTCCAAATAATTCATCCAGACGATCGCGCCTGGATAGAGGCTCAACTCGAAAAGATGATGTCTACAACGGGCTACGCCTACGCTCAAAAAGCCCCTTTCAATCTTGAGTATCGAATTATCCGACCTGATGGTTCGGTGCGCTACGTTGAATCAAAAGCAGAGATAGCTTATGACGCTCAAGGACAGCCAGTTAAACTGTTGGGAGCGGTTATAGATATTACAGAACGTAAACAAAATGAGTTAGAAATCATCCGTAGTCGTGACCTGCTAGAAGCTGTTTATAACGAATCCGCTGATGCACTTTTTTTGGTAGATGTTGAAACATTACTGATCGCTGACTGTAACGATCGAGCAGTGGAGCTATTTGCAGCCTCTAGTAAAGCTGAACTGATTAATATTGAAAGTAATACTCTACAAAAACAACCCTTTACTTCCGATGAAATCGCCACTTTTATGGAAGAAATTAAACAGCAAGGGTTTTGGAGTCGAGAAGTTGAATATATTACTAAGCAGGGCAAACCCTTTTGGGGAAATATCGCCGCCAAGCAAATCACAGTCGCTGGTACTGTGATGCAACTGGTACGAATCACGGATATTACTGCCCGGAAGTATGGTGAAAAAGAGCAGCAACGAGCAGAAATAGCTCTCCGAGAAAGCGAGGAACGACTACAATTAGCCCTTGAGGCTTCTGGAGATGCTTTGTGGGACTGGCATATTTTGACTAAAGAGGTGTATTACAGCCCTGGCTATTTAGAAATGCTCGGATACCGCTTTGATGAACTCCCACAGAATTTGAGTACTTGGCAGCGATTAGTTCATCCAGACGATCTACCTTGGGTGGAGAAAATCTTGGCAGCTCACCTCAAGGACAGTTCAATACCGTACAAATTTGACTATCGGCTTTGCACTAAGTCAGGGGAATACAAATGGATTGCCAACTACGGCAAGGTTGTGATGCGAGATGCAGATGGTAATCCTCTGCGAATGACTGGTACTCATCGGGATATCAGCGATCGACAAGCCGCGCTACGCGAACACAAACAAGCCGAAGCAGCCTTAGCCAAAAGTGAAGAACAACTGAGACTAACGTTGGAATTTAATCACATCGGTCTTTGGGATTGGAATGTTCAAACAGGTGAAGTTATCTGGAACGACAACCATTTTCGTTTGTTAGGTTTAGAGCCAGAAATATCAGCAGCCAGCTATCAATTATGGCGCGATCGCGTGCATCCAGAGGATGTTGACGGAATTGAACAGACTGTATCAAATGCACTGGCACAACATATTAATTTTCAAGCTGAATATCGAGTGATTTATCCCGATGGCAGGGTTCGCTGGCTTACGGGGAAAGGGCGTGCTGCTTACAACGAAGCAGGCGAACCTGTACGGATGTTAGGGGTAATTATTGATGTCAGTGAACGTAAGCAAGCAGAAGCAGCTTTGCAAGAAAGTGAAGCTCGATTCCAGGCATTTATGAACAACAGCCCAGTGCTAGCTTGCATCACTGATACAGACGGCTGTGTACTTTACTTAAATCAAACATACCTGCGGACATTTAAATTACTACCCGAACAGGTAATTGGGCAATCTATTTTTGACCTCTACCCAGATGAAATTGCTCGGCAGCATTTCGATCGCATTCGCACAGTCATAGAGACAAATCAGGCAATTGAGGTGATTGAATTTGCTCCTCGACCAGACGGTTCCCTCGGTGAGTTCTTGGTATACAAATTCCCGATTCTCGGATTGTCTGCACAAAAGCTAGTGGGTAGGGTAGCGATTGATATCACAGAACGCAAAATTCTAGAGCGAGAACTAGCTCACAAGCAAAAGTTATTGGATACCTTCATCAATAATGCACCTGTTGGGATAACCATTCTCGATCGGGAACTGCGTTATTCATTGATTAATGAAGCATTAGCAGAAATTAATGGCATTCCCGCAGCAGAGCATATTGGTAAGACACCGTGGGAGATTGTCCCTGATATAGCACCAAAACAAAAGCAACTCTTTCGACATGTTTTAACAACGGGCGAACCGATTTTAGATTTAGAAATCAGTGGAGAAACTCCAAAATTTCCAGGTGTAATCAGGACTTGGCTAGCTTCCTATTTTCCAATTCAGTCTGAAGCCGATCGACCTATTAGCATAGGCATTGTGGTAGTTGAAATCAGCGATCGCAAACGCACTGAACAGATGTTAGAGTTGCAAGCAGTCATTACCCGCAACATGGCAGAAGGAATTTGCTTAATTCGTGCTACAGATGGCGTGTTTGTCTACGCCAATCCTAAATTCGAGCAGATGTTTGGTTATGAATCTGGTGAATTAATCGGTCAGCACGTATCGATTGTTAACTATGGTGATGAAAACAATACACCTGAAGATGTTAATCAGGCGATTAGAACTGCTGTTTTAGAACACCGCGAAGCAATTTATGAAGTCCATAATATTAAAAAAGATGGCACTCCATTCTGGTGTAGCGCTACCGCTTCCGTTTTTGAACATCCTGAGTATGGAAGTGTCCTTGTGGCTATCCAACAAGATATCACCGAACAAAAGCAAGCGGAAGAAAAAATCAAAGCCTCTCTAAAAGAAAAGGAAGTATTACTCAAAGAAATTCATCATCGTGTTAAGAACAATTTAGGAATTGTTAGCAGTTTGCTGCAAATGCAATGCAGACGAACACAAGATCCTGTGGTGACAGCTATTTTGCGCGATAGCCAAAACCGCATTGCTTCCATTGCCCTAGTTCATGAAAAATTATATTGTTCTGAAGACCTCGCTGATATTGATTTCGCTCAATACATTCCAGATTTAACAACTCATTTATTTGATTCCTATAATGTCAGTTCCAGCCAGATTCAACTACATATTCAAGTTGATAATGCTAGCCTTGACATCGAAACAGCCATTCCTTGTGGCTTAATTATCAACGAACTGGTTTCTAATGCTTTAAAATACGCTTTTATTGGCAATTGTGGGGGCAAAATTGAGGTTAAGTTTTATCAAGAATCCGCATCTACTTTGACACTCATTATTAGAGATAATGGTGTTGGCTTACCTGAAAACTTTGATAGTAAGAAAACTAAAACACTGGGTATAACACTTGTCCAAGGTTTAGTCAAGCAGCTAAGAGGAAAACTTGAAATTGACTCTCAACAAGGAACAGAGTTCAAAATTACTTTTACAAACAGCCGGATATGAACATAATTGACCTCTCACCAAACATGCAGACAAAAGAAACAGTTCGAGTCCTTGTTGTTGAAGATGAATATATCCTTGCTATCAACTTACAAGAAACTTTAGAGTCTTTAGGATATGTTGTTTTAGATATTGCCGATTCTGCCGAAGAGGCAATTGCAAAAGCAACTGAATTACGCCCAAACTTGATTTTAATGGATATCAGATTACGCGGTGAAATAGATGGTATCCAGGCATCAGAGCAAATTTGGCATCATTTGCAAATCCCGATTATCTACGTCACTGGGCACTCCGATAAAAGTACTGTTGAGCGAGCAACGCTGACATCCCCCTTTGGGTATATTCTTAAACCCATTAAAGAGCAAGAACTTTACGTTGCTATTCAAACAGCACTCAATCGCTACGATCGCGAGCAATTTTTGAGTTCTGTACTTCGAGGAATGGGCGATGGGGTAATTGTAGTCGATACTCAATTAAATATTAAATATATCAATCAGGTAGCTGAAGCTTTAACAGGGTGGCAATGGAATGAAGCTAAAGACAAGACGTTAACTGAAGTTATCAAAATCATTGATGAACAAACTCAGTTGCCGATAGAAAATCCAATTATTGCAGCCCTCCAACAAGAAACTATTATATATTTAGGCAGTGGTGTTCTACTAGTTGCTAGAAACGGGACAATTATACCAATAGCTGATAGCGCTACTCCCCTGAGAAATAACAATGGTGTAATTACCGGAGCCGTATTTGTTTTTCGGGATGACACGCAAAGACGGTTAACCGAAGAACGCAATCTCGCAGCTGAACGCGCTCAACAACTAGAAGTTAGAGTGGCAGAACTGCAACGCCTGAACCAATTAAAAGAGGATTTTCTGGCAACCACTTCTCATGAAATGCGAACGCCTTTGTCAAACATCAAAATGGCAATCTCTGTGCTAGAAAATATTCTCGATCGCCAGGGTATCTTAAATTCAAACACACTTCCCCCACCTGAATCTGTAGACCGCTATTTACGTATTGTGCGCGAACAGTGCGAACAAGAACTGGATTTGGTAGACAATTTACTGCATCTACGAATGATTGATGCAGATGTCTATCCATTGGAATTAACATCAATTCAACTTCAAAACTGGCTACCTCACGTTGCCGAGTATTTTCAAGAACGCGCTCAAGCTAGAGAACAGTCTTTGCAAGTTAGTGTTTCTCCAGATTTACCACCTTTAGTTTCAGACTTGGCTAGCCTGACTGAAATTGTCTCAGAATTACTCAACAATGCTTGTAAATACACTCCACCTGATGGACAGATTGTGTTAAACGTTCAGCTAATATATATCACAAAAAGTCCGCTTGATGAGGATGCTAAATCTGATGTATTAGATAATTTTCAAGTTCCTTATTTTCAAATCACATTTAGCAATTCTGGGGTGATAATTCCGAAAAAAGAACAATCTCGAATTTTTGAGCCGTTTTACCGGATTCCTGAAAGCGAACGCTGGCAAGAAAGCGGCACAGGATTAGGTTTAACATTGGTTAAGAAGTTAGTAGAATATCTCCAAGGCACGATTGAAGTTACCAGTTCTCAGGGCTGGACAACGTTTACAGTTCAGCTGCCTTTAAGTTTGTGATGGTATTTGGCATTTGTCATTTGTCATTTGTCCTTTGTCATTAGGTGTTGGTTATTAATTCTTCTTATCCTGCCTCCCTCGCTCTCCGAAAGAGTTCAAACTACGCCAAAATCTAAATAAACGCGATCGCGTCTTACTAACATCTTACCGACAATGCAGATTACCCAAAGTCTCCATACAGCGATTCTTGTGACTGACTTAGAACGCTCTGAACATTTTTATGGCAAAGTATTGGGATTATCCAAAATCGATCGTTCCCTAAGCTACCCTGGTGCATGGTATCAAGTCGGTAACTATCAAATTCACCTGATAGTTTCAACCACTGTCCCCACGGAAAACCCAAACGAAAAATGGGGACGTAATCCCCACGTTGCCTTCACAGTAGCTAACTTAGAGGCCGCCAAACAAGAATTCCTCAATCAGAATTATCCCATTCAAGCTAGTGCTTCCGGTCGCGCTGCCCTGTTCACTCAAGACCCGGATGGGAATATTATCGAGTTGAGTCAGCAGTGAGCCGGAGTGGGAAGCAGGGGAGCAAGGGAGCAGGGGAGCAGGGGGCAGGGGGCAGGGAGATGAGGGGGACAAGGGGGAATTATTGAACAAGTCTCTCCCTTATCTCCCCCCTCTTTTTTGTCTACCTTGTCTCCTCTCAATGCCCAATGCCCCACTTCTATTCTGGTAATTTATATTGCCCAACAATACGCTTGGCAAACTCTGGAACGTGTGCGTCTAATTTCTCTGGATGATTGCGCTTCACATACAAATAATTCCGAGTAAAGTGAGAATCAATGGAAAATCGCGCATATTCTAGACCCTTGGGGCCGATTTTTTCGATTACCACACCCATCAGTTTTGCTGCCCACATCGGCAGGGTAACGCCTTTATCGTAAGCGGGAATACTTTGTTGTACGGCTTCTTTCCGGTTGCCTTTAGACGTTACTGGTTGAGTGTCTAACTGGTCTTTCACTAAATCCAGCATTTCCTTACCAGTGTCATTTCTAACTACAATCCATTGCCAACCGAAGGGTGCGCCCATATAACCAACAACTAAGTCGGCTAGGGAATTAACATAATCAAAGCAACTCATACAGGATGGTGCAAAGACATCTTTGAGTTTGTTGGTCTTCAAGCCAAAGAAAGGCACTGTTTCTGATGAGCCATCTTCATGTTTGAAGTGAACCCGAAAGTCTTGCATAAATTCGTAATGCACAACTGTATGAGGCGAACGACTGGTGGTTTCTAAGAATTTTTGCAGTCCGGCGCGGTTAACGTTGTCTACGCAGGGCGTACCCAAAACATACAGCTTTTCTAAACCAAGTTGTTTTTCTACGGCTCGTAATGCCTGGATTTGGCAACCAACACCAATTACCAACAGCCGCTTCATCCCCGATTTTTCCACCTGTTCTAATATGGAAAGGTTCGGAGAAAGTGTTGGTTTATTTACTCGTGCTGCTAGTATTTCTTCTGGAGTCCGGGCAATGACGGGCATGGGTTGAAAGCGGTCTTCTTTGGTGTTTTGCACGCAGACTACACCTTCAACTAAGCCGCGATTCAGCATTTCAATGGCAATGCTGCTCACGATACCCGTCCATTGTGCGCCTTCGATGGGTTGTTGTTTCTTCGCCGCTATCATGTCTTGATGAACACCAAAGTAGAGTTCATCGGGGTTTTCGAGATGGCGCGATATCGCGTGTGTGTTTCTTGTTCAAGTTCGCCTATTTGCTGATTAATAAAAGCGCAAGCTTCCTTGACATAGTGAATATAATATGTATCGCATAGCCCGCACTCGCTACAGAGTTCTTTGGCTGGGCGGCGGCTGGTAGGTTTTAAGGCTCTGGCTTTTTTGTGAGGAGAAACTGAGGTCATATAAACTTTTTGTTTTATCCAGGAATCGCTTTTATTACAATACCTTCACTCGCTATGAACTTGACGATAGAGGATGAACAAGACATTGTAATATTTTGAAACGCAAAGGGACGCAAAGTAAACGCATAGGCGCTTCGCCTTCCCGCAGGGTAGGAACGCAGAGTTTTACCTAATTTATTTGGCTACGAATTAATTAAATATTGTACTGAGGCTTTGATGAGGAACTATAGAAATACAATGGCACTCAGCGATGAGTTGGGGAAATAGAATTTGATTTTTGATACACAGATAAAAGCAGACATTCCCAAACTAGCCGTGGTTGAGCGTAAGCAAGCAAGTATTTTCGAGATTGTTCTAGCTGGTTAATGATACTAGGTTGATGCCACTGCTGCCAGTAAGATTGCTGAAGATAATCAACTAACCACAGTTGTGCTTCTGTATCTAAATCCTTATCAATTGTCTTGGCTAACTCTAAGGCGTTGCGGTAAGATTTAGGCGCTTTTTTCAAGTCTTGGAGTAACTCATCGGGAATAGCTTGTAATTGCTCATAAGATGCGATCGCACTTCCAGCACTACCAGCTGCTATGCTCAATACTGCCTGATTTGACAAAATTTCTTGATGACCTGTTTGTGTGAGTACAACAGCTAAAGACTGTGCATCTAAGCGATAAAAAGGAATGCGTTGACAGCGTGATACCAAAGTCGGCAACACAGATTCAAGTGTCGGTGCAATTAAAATTAATGTCGCCTGTCCCGGTTCTTCTAAGGTTTTAAGTAAAGCATTGGCTGCGGCTTCAGCCATTGTTTGCGCTTCTTCTAGCACTACCACATTTCTTTGTGCTTCTAAAGGGGGACGACTTAAAAACTCGGTAATTTCCCGAATTTGCTCTAGTCGAATTACAGGAGGGGCTTTACGCTTGAGTCCTTTTTCGGCTGCTTCTGCTGTTGTTAATCGTTGTCCCTGGTATTGGTACGTTGGTTCCACCCACAATAAAGCTGGATGGTTCCCCTGACGCAAACGGTTTTGTAAAGATGCAGTAACTCCCATCCCATTAGAAAATAGCAATTCCACAAAGCATCTGGCTGCTAAACTCCTGCCTACACCATCTGGCCCCACAAATAAGTAGGCTGGAGAAACCCGGTTTTGTCTGACAGCCTGAGTGAGTAACTCTATAGCTTGCTGTTGTCCGATAACTGGTGCAAATGGATCGTTAGTCATTCATTATTAGTTAGGAGTTAGGAGTTAGGAGTTAGGAGTTAGGAGTTAGGAGTTAAGAATTAAAAGTTATTATTATTTCTTTGTTTTTCTATATATAGCAATGATGGAAATCTTTGATTATGCGATCCTGGGAGCCGGATTGGGCGGACTTTCGGCCGCAGGTTGTTTAAATCGACAAGGCTATCGGGTAGCAGTTCTAGAACAACATTATTTACCTGGTGGATGTTGTCTGACTAGTTAAAATTACCAGGGGCTTTGATCGTAGGCAAAAGTGCTGAGTACTTCTTCAATTGACTCAGCACTTCAGCACGGGCTAAACCTTAGCTTTCCGCTAACATCACTCAGTACTGAGTACTGAGTTAGTAAATTAGCAATCAAACCTTAGACGTGAGAAATCTGGATATCTCCGCGTGTGCCAACACAGCACCAGGTTCGCGCTGGAGAGCGTTGTAATACTTTCTCTCGAAGGTATTACCCGTCTCTAACGGTACAATGAGTGTACGGACATCAGCAATCAATTTTTGGAAATCTTCCAGCAATATCGGTTCATCTGCTTGGAGCATTTCATCAACTTGCACAACCATCTCAGAAATGCGATGTAGCCAAGCAAATTGTTCGTGAGCTATGACTAGCTGAAGAAGTTCTCCACTTGATACTCGTCCACTAATCTGTTCGTAGGCAATGCGTTCTGTCTCCAGCAACATCTTGTGAAGGTGGAGTAATTTGTTTCGTAAATCACGCAGATATTGATGCTGACGTATTCTTTCTGTAAGTGTGTTAGAAGTCAATGTTACTTATCCTCTCGTTACAATAGTCTTCAATGGCTTAAGTAATTTCTAAGCATTGAGAATTGGGCATTGGGATTGGGGAAGAGGTTAAAGGTAACAGGCGATCGCGATCTGTACCCTGTAACCTTTAACCTTGCTTTGATTTAGGTTTAGATGTCGATCCAGAAATACAGGCGATAGGGATCTGTACCCTGTAACCTATTCCCTTGTTCTTCCCCATGCCCTGGTGAATGAAGTTTTTTATCTATTTGGTTTCCTTGCTAAGAAGCATTATAATGAGCATATCTTTTTATAACCGTTATGTCTTATATCTGATTAATCATATATTAGCATAAAATTATAAGAAGTACACAGTGTAGAACCGAGCGAGAAAATATCAATTATGGGAAAACCATCTTCATGTCGCTAGCAAATGTAATTTTAGGTCTTCTTCAGCAGCAAGAAATGACGGGCTACGACCTCAAAACGAGCTGCTTCGATCAATGCATTGCCCATTTATGGCCAGCAGATCAGGCACAAATTTACAGAACTCTCGATAAGCTAGTTGAGCAAGGCTGGATTACCTGTAACATTGAGATTCAACACGATCGCCCCAACCGCAAAGTCTACAGTGTGACGGAGCTAGGGAAAGCGGAATTTAGGCGATGGCTAGGGATTCATCAGCCCTTACCGACTATCAGAGAACCTTTACTCGTCCAGTTGCATTTTGCAGATCAGTTGTCGAATGAAACCATCATTGATCTACTGGAGCAACAATTAGCGGCTCGAAGCAAAAAGCTGGCTGAATGTGAAACCATTGATTTGCCATCAATCGGTGATGAATCTGCCAACCGCAACCAGGTGATGCAAAGGCTGGTGCTGGAGTTGATAATCCGAAGAGAAGAGACTTATATTGATTGGTTAAAGACAGTAATCGAAGTTGTCAGTCGCCAAGAGCCATATCCATTTACCAAGAAAGAATTCAGGAGCCAGGAGGTCACTGAGCGACTTGCCTTGAGCGAAGTCGAAAGGAGTCAAAGTGAGCCAGAATCAGAATTGAATTTTGAACGAAACAGCAGATGAATCGTGGATTATTTGTAGGTTTAGTAACTTTAGATTTGATTTACCTTGCTGACTCAGCCCCTAAGAATAATCAGAAGATTGTCGCTACTGACTATACTGTAGCGGCAGGGGGCCCAGCAACAAACGCGGCTGTAACTTTCAATTATTTAGGAAATCAGGCTACAGTCTTAGGTGTAGTGGGTTCTCACCCAATGACGCAGCTAATTCGAGATGATTTGGCAAATTACAAAGTTGCGATCGCAGACCTTGAGCCTAGCACTGATTTAGTACCGCCTGTATCTTCGATTATTGTCACTCAAGCCACAGGTGAACGCGCTGTGGTTTCGATCAATGCTGTGAAAACTCAAGCTAGCAACGCATCTATTCCGCCAGATATTTTGCAGAATGTCGATATCATACTGATTGATGGACATCAGATGGCGGTTGGTGATTCCATAGCTCAAATGGCTAAAGCCAATAATATCCCAGTAGCGATCGATGGTGGTAGTTGGAAGCCTGGATTTGAGCAAATTCTACCGTTTGTAGATTATGCTATCTGTTCAGCTAATTTTTATCCCCCCAACTGCCAGACTGGAGAAGATGTTTTTAGCTATCTCAGTGGATTTGATATTCCTCACATCGCCATTACTCACGGACAAGAACCAATTGAATACTTGAGTGGCACTAAAACTGGTATCGTAAATGTGCCGCAGATTCAAGCAGTTGATACGTTAGGGGCTGGAGATATTTTCCACGGTGCTTTCTGTCATTATATTTTAAGGGAAAGCTTTACTGATGCACTGACACTGGCAGCTAATATTGCTGCTGATTCCTGTAAATTTTTTGGTACTCGGCGTTGGATGGATTTAAGATAATTCGTAATTCGTAATTTGTAATTAGTTAGACTAAGTATCGCTGTGCGCCCCTAATCAACGTTATACATATTTTTAAATAGGCCAAATTAATGAAAGATTTACAAGAAATATTAGCGATCGCTCGTGAGGTAGGTTGGGGCGCAGCAGATATACTGCGATCGTATTACCACGGCACAGCAAAAGACCCTAATTTAGAAGTCCAATATAAGCAGAATGAGCCTGTCACTGTTGCCGATGTCGCTGTGAGTCAATACATTTTACAGAGGCTACAAGCAACTTTGGGTAATGAAGATTTTGCTTACATCAGCGAAGAAACTTATCAATCGTCAAGTAGTGGTAGACAGGCTTCTGCCCCTTGGGTATGGATAATTGACCCTTTGGATGGCACGCGAGATTTTATCGAAAAAACTGGCGACTATGCAGTTCACATTGCTTTAGTCAAAGAAACACGCCCAGTGTTGGCAGTGGTAGTAATACCAGAGGCTCATAAGTTATATTACGCTACCAAAGGCGGGGGTACATTTGTAGAAACCCGTAACGAATCTGTTCCTATACAAGTGTCTTCAGGTAAACAAATTGAAGATTTAACCTTAGTCGTTAGTCGCTCTCACCGCAACCAACGGTTAGATCGCCTGCTACAAAATTTACCCTGTCAAAATCAGAAATCTGTGGGTAGTGTAGGCTGCAAAATCGCCACCATTGTTGAGCAACAGGCAGATATCTACATTTCCCTTTCCGGCAAGTCTGCGCCCAAAGACTGGGATATAGCCGCTCCAGAATTGATTTTAACAGAAGCCGGTGGTCAGTTTACTCACTTCGATGGCACGCCGTTGCAGTATAACACTGGTGATATCAATCAATGGGGAGGTTTGCTAGCTAGTAATGGTGAATATCACGAATTACTATGTAAAAAAGCAGAAGGTATCTTAGCGCAGTTTGACCATAGCTAACGGGATACTGGATGATGAATATTTTTTAATTTGCTTTAATTTGCTTTTAAGACTGTCGATCGTGGTATGATTAATCCTATTACCAATAATAATCTTTACCTCTTAGTCCACAAGTTAATTTTGAAAACACTAAATATCTGGGCGATCGCGAGTTAATTACGATTTCCGATTAAAAGTGTAACTTGATATAGTACAAGCAAAAAAAGCCAGTCTTTAGAAAGTCTGCAAACCGTCTTTAAAGGTTTGATTTGTGAATAAAATTCACTATCAGACAATATTCAAAGACTGAATGCTGTGCTACACTCATGGACATAAAGATTATTTTCGGTTGAGTAACTCGTTTTGATTTCTAAAAACCGTCTCTCCGAATTTAACTCTCTACACTCCCTGAATTCGGAGATTTCTATGTCAATTTACGTCGGAAACCTGTCCTATCAGGTTACAGAAGAGGACCTAAAGCAGGCTTTTGCAGAATACGGAACAGTAAACCGTGTTCAACTACCCACAGATCGGGAAACAGGCCGGCCGCGTGGGTTCGCTTTTGTGGAAATGGAATCAGACACACAAGAACAAGCTGCCATTGATGCACTTGATGGTGCTGAGTGGATGGGACGTGATTTGAAAGTGAACAAAGCTAAACCCCGTGAGGAAAGAAGCAACTCCTCTCGCGGTAGCTGGGGTGGCGGTAATAATGCCCGCCGCAACAATAATCGCTACTAAGTCAATTCCTGAAAATTTCACATTTAGAGTCTCCAGCAGATAAAGCCAAAGGCTCCATTCTGCTGGAATATTTTATTTGGTATCTAGTCTTGAACTATTCATCCATATTAAGGAGGAATGAGAATGACACAAGTAGTTCTAGGAGAGAATGAAGGTATTGAATCAGCCTTGAGAAGATTTAAACGGGAAGTTTCTAAAGCAGGAATTTTCCAAGATATGAGAAAAAAGCGTCACTTTGAGACGCCGATAGAAAAAGAGAAGCGTAAAGCAATTGCTAGGCACAAACAACGTCGTCAACAACGTTCTCGCTTCAGTTAAAAGTCCAAGCAAATTTGCCCTTCGATTTGACATCTAGCCAACATCTCTTCATTGTTGTCAGTAATTAGCATACATCAATCGATAAACAACACTGTTCGTAGAATCGCTGTATTGGCTTTCGGCGCTACTGAATTATACATGTTTTCAGTTGCGTGAAGTATGGGCTTACAGCTAGCTATGCGCCCTTAACTAATATCGTGTCCGGTGAAAGACTTATAATTAAGACCACAGTTCTTGCTGGGAACTTCTTAGCTGCGGGAAAGAGGGTTTTCCCGTTTCTGCATAGATTACAGGAATTATAACTAATTAACCGGACATGATATTACTCATCTTCGCACTCACTACTTTTATCGTAAGCGATTATCCGGACATGATATAACGATTACCTAGCATTTCTCCAGGTTACGGTTATACTGCTATCATTGCTGGCTCTACTGGTCAGCTAAATTTACTGAGTATTATTTTATTCAGTGTAACAAGGGTAGCAAATTAGTACTAACAAAATTGAGACATCCTTTAGCTGGAATGTTTCAAGGTATTTTATTGTTTTCTTTTTTCTTTCAGCAGTAGATATATTAATTACAACAGCCTAGAAATAATATCAAGTCCGGGTAATTCCAGTTTAATAAGTAATCACGCGGACATGATATAACGTATGGGAACATCAGGGAGAAACCAATCCCCAATAACTAATATTTGAGGAGATTTAATGTGTCTAGTCGTAAATTATCTTTATTACTGAAAATAATATTTGTTACATTGGTTACTAGTGCTAGTAGTTTAGGTATCAGCTTGCTTTTAACCACAAGCGGATTTGAGCATTTGTTGGGAATTCTCAAGCCAAAAAGCGAGAATGCTAAAGCGAGTCACAACAAGCTGATGAGTGCAGATGCACAGAATATAAATCCAGTCACAGACCAGATAAATGAACTGCCAAAGGCTTTTCAGGGAGCAATCGTATATCAAGGGAAACTAAAACCGAATGAGAAAGTTATTGCCCTAACTTTTGATGATGGCCCCAGCCCCAAAAATACGGCACAGATTTTAGAAATCTTGAAGAAAAATGATATAAAAGCCACATTCTTCATGATCGGGGAAATGGTGAAATATTTTCCTCAAGTTGCCAAGCAAGTGGCTGCTGATGGTCACATAATTGGTAATCACACATGGCATCATTGGTATCGCCACATGGACTTAGCTACTGCGGCTAGTGAAATCGATCGTACAGCAGAAATTATCTACAAGACTACTGGAGAGAAAACTACTCTATTTCGTCCTCCTGGGGGTTTTCTGAACAATGGGCTAGCCGAATATGCCAAAAACGAGAAATATGCTGTCATGATGTGGTCAGAACAATCGGGAGATGCTGAACGTCATTCGCCTCAAGTTCCAGGGCTGGTTAAAAATGTGCTGAAATATGCAAAACCCGGTGCAATTGTACTGTTGCACGATGGGGGTGGCAACCGTTCCAAATCTGTCAAGGCTTTACCAGAAATGATCGCAGGTTTAAAAGCCCAAGGCTATAGATTTGTGACGATTCCCCAACTACTGGAAATACAAGCTCAAGAAAAAAGTGTGGAGACAGCAGCATCACCCGTAACAAATCAAGAACATCCAAACCAACAACTTAATCATCAGTGATATCATGTCCGGTCAAAGACTTATCATTAAGGCAGCAGAGGGGCAGCACTTCGGCTCATTTCGGCTACGCGGTAATTGAGCGTAGTCGAAATTCAATGACCAACGCTCAGTGACCGAGGGGCAGAGGGCAGAGGAGAAGGGTTTTTGGGTTTTTGCATAGATTCGGGAATCATAACTAATTAGCCGGACTTGATATGATATCCCAATACGGTTCGGTTAAGGTTTTTTGATGAAAATTATTGCTCGTCAAAGACGCGATAAATCGCCGTCTCTACAAAAGCGATTCATCGCGTCTCTTGCCTTGACCAAACAGTATTGAGTGATATCCTGTCCAGGTAATTAGTTAGTTTATTGGCCAGCAATGCGATTGTGTCGGCTGACAATGCTAATACAGCAATCTAAAATCGAGTTTCATACTCAACTTGGAGTTGATTGTCATCCCCCACATCAGTTGAGCCTCGCATCAGAATTTCGTCATTGACTCGATAGAGGACATTGAAACGGAAAGAGTCATCGCTAGAAAGAGCGCGTGATAAAGAGGCAGAGAAATTTTTATTAATATCAAACACACCTTCCGCTGATAAATTAAGAATTGAAGTTCTTGATGTTTTTGATTCATCATTATTAATAGATGGAGTCGGAAATATCCGAAATTCACTGAAACCAACAGCCTGTCCGATCGCAGTGATAGTTCCTTGTAAACTACCTAAAATGGTAGAACTAGCGAAATTAGTTAGCCCTTGGCCTGCATCTGCTTGTTGACCGAAAGAACCCAGAATTGAGCCACCTAGCAAAGCAACTATTTCTCCCTTACTACGGCTAGGTTCGCTCGTCAGTTCTAGATTCTCACCCAATTTACTAGCTGGCCCGTTCACCCTCGCTTGAACGGTAACGCTACGTAAAGTCCCAAAGTTGTTTACAGAAACATCACTGACTTCAGAAGACAATGGTGATTCCAAAGTTTGAGTGTTCCTTGCTGATGCTTCCGGCACAATTGCCGTCAGTCGGACATCCAAAGTCGGGTCAAGTCCTTGACTTGGAGTAAACCGCGCAGTTTGTTCATAGCCCCGCGCCAAGGTAAACTCAGTAGAAAATAAGCTGAGTCGTCCTCCTGTCAAACGAATGACTCCTTGAGGAAGCGGTTTGGCTAATGTACCATTAATGGTCAAGTCGCCTGTTGCGTCAAACCTCAATAGGGGCTGACTTAATGCCGCTCCTCCTGGTACAAAGCTGAGTAGGGACTGAGTTGCAACCCGAATATCTTTGCCTAAAATCAACTTTAAATCTGCAAACTCTACAGGTAAATTGGGTGGAGTTGCGGCGCTAGTGCTTGTGTCTGCTGTCGCCACTGGGTTAGTGCTTCCATCCACTGTAACCACTGGGTTAGTGCTTCCGTCCACTGTAGCTACTGGGTTAGCGTTATTCTCTGCTGTTGGTGTGGCGTTAGGGTTAACTTGGTTAACTTGTTGTCTATCTAGATTTATGACTTTAGTGTTAGACTCTGCTGTAGCTGCTGATTTTTTTGCCGTAGTAGGCGAGTTGCCAATAATTACCTGACCATCACTCAGTTGAATCTCTCCACCAATTACAGGTTTTAAGGCTGTGCCGCGAATCACGACATCACCACCAACACCACCTTCATACAGTCCTGCAAGCTTAAAGTTGAGTTTGTCTGCTATTGATACTGTTAGGGGATTCGCTGCGGCTTGTTGAGCATCAAAAATTGGCAAGATACCTGATGCAGTTACTTGCCCTTGATTGTAATTACCTTGGATATTTTCAACGCTTACCGTACTACCATTAAATTGTGCTGTTCCTGTGACATTCGTGAGAGGATCGGATAAGGCTTGAGCGCTAAAGGTAGCATTATTAAATGTGGCGTTGCCATTGATAATTGGTTCGGTTAAAGTACCTTTAACGTTTAAATCTACTTTTCCTTGACCGTCTACCCAAGCGACTTGATTGTTGGTTAACAGATTTAACAGTGCCAATCCTTCATTTTGCACATTGGCGTCGATGTTGATTTGATTGCTATCAGGTTGCACTTTGGCAAAAGGCAAAGGAGCAGGTACGCTACCTGTAATGGCAACTGGCTGCGTTCCTGTCACGAGTAAGGTACTATCAAAATTCAAGCGAGCGTTGTTGTAATCAAAGTTCACTTGTCCTGTTTGTACGGGTTGTTTGTTAAGGGTTGCATTCGCTAGCGCCACTTTCCCTTGAACTCTGGGGTCTTGCAAACTACCTGCTAAAGTGGCATCAGCATTTACGTTACCAGTGATATCTACGGGGTATTTTTCGATAAAAGGTTCTAAAAGTGATAAGGGCAGACTGGCTACATTCAATTTTCCAGATAGTTGATCGGTTCCTAACTGTCCTGAAAACGACACTAGTCCTCGATCGATCCCCACACTCAAGGGTGAAAGGGTGACGATACCATCGGCGAAAGTGCCTTGAGCAATGACTGGATTGATGGAATAATTACCCCATTGCCAGTTAGCACCTTGAAAATTAAAGCCAACATTCAACCCAGATTTTAACGAGCCATTGGCTGTAATTGCTCCGCTTAAAGCACCTGTTAATTCTGCAAGGCTGGGCAAAGATGCGGTTTTTTTGGTTTCAGCTTGCTGTTCTTTGGCTAGTGCTGTGGTAATATTCGAGAAATATGCTAACTGTGTTTTCAAATCTGCATTCGGCAACCTGACAGGCTCAGTTTCAAGTGCTTCTGCACCAGCTAAAGTCGGAGGCTGCAACCCAGTACTAAGGTCTTGAAAGTCGAAGATATTAAACGCTTGTAAAAGTCTCTGGATATTGGCTTGGGCAAAATTAGCTTGGAATTGAAATTGCGGGTCATTCCCTGCTTGCACATTGCCACTGAGAGCGATGTTGCTATCGCCAATTCGCAATAGACCGTTAGCCAAGCTAGCTGTACCATCGGCATAATTGATGCTACCGCGAAATTCATCGGCTGCAACTCTGGCAACGCGAGGCCCTGCGATCGCCACATCTCCCGCAATGGCATAATTATTCAGATTCACAACTAAATTACCCGATAATTGCCCTCCCAGAGGTTTCAATTGATTGTTAGGTAAAAAGCCGCCAACCAGAGCGATGGGAAACTCTTGGGCGTTAATTATCAAGTTATCTCCCTCAGTTCTCCCTGTAGTAACTGCCTCATCGCGTTTAACTAAAAATGAAGTCGGACGATAATCTGCACCTAAGTTAAGAGCAATCCGATCTTGCTTCCCAGCTAATCGCAGACTTCCTCCTTGTCCCCCTTGAAAATTCACATTTCCGGTTAAAAGTCGGTCAAACGCCAAGTTACTCACATTGAAATTCCGCAGTCGGATATTGCCATTCGCTTGGGGTACATCTGGAGTTCCTGTAACTTTTCCATTAAAATCAAGTCGCCCTGCTATTGCTACGTCCCCAGGAACTTTAAAGCCAGTATTTTGGAGGTTGAAATTCTGCGCCAGTACATTTAAATCAAATCCGGCAATTTGGGGTGCGCCAGTTGGGGGAGACTGAATAGCGATCGCACCATTAGCACTAAATCCTGAGGTACTTGCGTTTTCAACGATAATCTGCTGTCCATTCCACTGAAATCTTGCAGTCAGCGGTTTTGCCAGTTGCGCGACTCCTTGGGGAAGGCTGATTTGTCCGGCGGCGCGAATATCCGCAAGCTTGAAAGATTGTGTTGTGCCAGCTAACTGAATATTGCTATTCAGCCGTCCTCGCAGTTGTGGTGAGAAACGGTTGAGTTGAATTCGAGAAGTTTTGACAGATCCTTGCCAGCGTTGTTGTGCAAGTTGACCTTGAGCTGTGATTGTCCCACCTGCGACGTTCACAACCGCATCGGGAAAGACGATATTCTCTCCCTGTTTGGTAACAACAACTCGTCCGGTAGTGGGATAGGTAGCTTTAGGCGCTTGCACCCGCGCGACTGTTTGCAAATTGCTTAGAGTGCCGGAAATATCAGCATTTGCCGAGACATTCCCAATGGTGATGCCGGGTGAGGAATTGTAGGCTTTGGCGAGCGCATCTCCTGGTATATTTTTTGCTTGCACATTCAACGCTACCCTACCTTGAGGTGCAAGCTGAACTCGTCCGCTAGCTGTGACTTGCCCTCCCACATCTGGATTTGCTTGAACGCGAGAAACGTTGACGTTTAACGGTCTACCCAGAGAACCAGAAATTTTCGCGTTCGCAGATATACCACCAACATTAATGGGAGTTGAAATGCCGTAACCTTGAGCGATCGCATTTCCTGGAATACCTTGAGCTTGAATATCTACGCCTACCTGACCTTGGGGAGCGAGTTGAATTTGACCATTGGCTGTGATTTGTCCCCCGGCTGGTGGCGTTATCTGAACACTAGAAACATCAAGTTTCAAAGGCTGTTTGCGAAGTGAACCAGAAATTTGGGCTTTTGCTGAAACATTTCCCACTGCGATCGGTAGAGTAACGCCATAACTTTTTGCTAGTATATCTCCTGATATTCCATCAGCTTGAGCATTAAATATTACCCCATCTTTGGTTCCCAAATTAGCTTGACCGCCGCCGATAATTTGACCGCCAGCTGCGGGGACTATTTTCAGATTAGAGACAGTAAGTTGAGATGCAGTTTTGGATGCATTCAAGCGAAAATCAGTGTTGATGGTATTAAATTGAATGCGGTCAACTTGAATTGGTTTAGTGTTACTTACTGTACCGCTGACTACTGGTTGCTCAAGTGCGCCGCCTACCTGAATTTTTGCCTGAATTTCGCCACTAGCTGGGACTGACGAATTTACTTTTAATGTATCTAAGATATTTTTCGCAGTAACAGGTTTTATCTGAGCAGAAACATTAAAACCTGTTTGAGTATTAATTGTTCCATTAGCGAGAATGGGAACTTTGCCAAAGTTCGTACTCAGATTATCTAAAGTAACTGTCTGACCTTGAAATAGAAATTTCCCATTAAAATTAGAAATTGGCTGAGGAAGATTTTGAATTTTAGCGGTGACTTGATTAGCTGTAGCTGTTCCCGTAATTGCGATGTCTGAAAGTTTGGGGGGAATCTGAACCCCTAAGTCAGCATTTAAATATCCTGCTTGCAGCGCGATGGGTAACTGAATTAATCGAGTGATATCGGATGCTTGTAAATTTTGGGCTGAAAGTTGCAGGTTAGTTTGTTGAGCTTTTACTTGGGTTTCGCCAACAATTTTAGCAGCGCCTCCCCTAGTGAATTGAGTATTGAAGTCATAACCGATCCTTTGATTTTGATCGGAAAATCGGGCAATACCACCAACTCGATCTAATATGACTGAGCCTTTCGGTTTAGTCGGTGCGGCGAATGGCATCAACTCTATATTGCCATCTTGAATTTGAAGTGACTGCAACTCAGTTTGAATAAAACCTTTTCCTTCCCCAGCCTTAACTTGGGCTGTCACCCAACGACCATCTTTATCTTGTTGAATGTAGACATTGGGTTGAACTAACGTGACATCTAATACCAGTTTTCGGGTAAGGAGGAGTTGCAACGGCGAGAACTGCACATCCAAAGCTTTTGCTACCACCCGATCTGCATCGTTGGGAGTTGCTGGTATCGATAGAGAGCTAAATCTCAGACTAGAAAGCGAAAAACGTTCAACGTTCCCAACTTTTACTGGACGCCCCAGCAATTGCTCAAGATTTTGCTGTACTAACGGTGCTAAATCTTTATATACATAGTTTCTAGCCCACCAAGCACCAACTATAATTCCAACTAGTAAAACCCCACCCAGAGCCAAACTGGTACGTCCTAAAAGCAGGAGCCATAGACGACGATTAGATGGTTCCTGATTGTTTTCTGAATTTGGCGATCGCGTCATGATTGTTATTACTACCAGTAATTTTTCTGGAGTGAGGCTAGAGACAAATTAATTAGTTCTATCAGCAAGTTACAATTTATGGTTTCACAATATCAGGACTTACGCAAGAACTTTGTGGCAAGCTGCTTGTATTTTCGAGGAGAGGCTACGCCAATAAGACGCATTTGCGGTGCGTCTATGTTATTTCATGATTTTGTGTAATTCCTGAATTTCTTTCGATTAATAATTTTTCACCAGACGTTAGTTTTGTTCGTTTTGAGATTTGGAAACTTTGCTGGTATTAGGAAAATTATTTAGAATATTATGTGCATCTTCAAAAGAATTGGTATAGATATTATCTTTCACCAAGTCAGTAATTTTTTATTAAATGACTTTATAACCGCTCTTGTATATACAACTCTGGTTATAAACTTTAACTTTCCAGAATCTAACTTAGTATAGATGACAATGATGATTTAGCCTTCCATTATTCAGGAGGCAAATGTATCTGCGAACACACTTACAAAATATCTATGAATAAAGCTTAGAGGATACTTGAAAAGTGGTATGTTGTGTTAATTGAATTATTACCCCCCTTAACCCCCCCGATATATTGGGGAAAAAACAAATCTAGTTCCCTCCCCTTTATAAGGGGAGGGTTAGGGTGGGGTAAAAAATATTTTATACATCAATCATGACTTTTCAAACATCCTCTTAGGTTTACCCCAACTTATCAAATAATTTTATCCAGGAATTTATCAAGTTAAATTTGATACTCAGGCTGTGCTATTAGACATCAACACGCCGGAAATATATAGCGAATAACTACATAATCTTGAATAGCAACAAATTACTAACAAGATTCGCTACTTGTGTAGAGAAGTAGCGAATCTAAGCTTTTCGATTACTGTTTTACAAACTTAATCAATCATTATCAGATGGATCGTCAATCATTTCTGGTACTAAAGCTGGGTTACTTCTACGTTCTTCTGGTGATTGCTCTCGAATAACATCGTCTATTCTCGCAGGGTGTTTGATTTTGTCCAAAACCTCTGGACTTAATTGTGATGGATCGCCTTCTGGATTAGACTTTTCAGCTTGACTAGGAACTGTTTCCTTATTCATAACTCTTTCCTTAAACCCTAAACTTATATGCCAAGCTTAAGTTCTTCTATGGTGGGCTACACACTATCTTGGGACTTAATTTCACATCATAGTGGGTGAGGTGAGAAAGGCGATCGCTTAACGAAACAGCAATATTGGCGTCAGTCACCAGAAATCAGTTGGGTATTTTGAACGAAAGAGTTGATAGTGCAGCGTCTTTGGCTTTGCTTTTAAATTCTGACTTCTGAATTCTTCTTCAAGAATTGGGGTTTTTGGCTAACCCAGAAATAAATGTCATGAAAGCTTGACATTGTGTTCGTTGCTAAACACCTAGATTGCTCCAATTATCATGATTTCATGACAATAAGATCCCAGAAGGGCTGATAAATTCGTGAAACAGGCAAAAAACCTACTTATGACCCCTTGATCCCTAGATATGCTTAGTGGTTAATATAGACTTAACAAATAGAAATCCTCCGATCCCAAAGAAATGCTAATTTTGGCATCATGAGGAGTTGAAAGGATGTTGGCTCAATTTAAAAACAGATTAAAAAACTTAAAAACTGGGCAAAACCAGGAGTCAGGAATAAGAAATTCATCTGGAATGGATGAGATTTTACATAGCATTCTTTAACCAGGGGAAATCATTTACCGCTTAAACTACTGGAGGCCAAATTAATGGCAAAAGAACGCCCGCCACTAGAGGAGATGACCTTACGCCAACTACGCAAAGTTGCTAGCGAATATAGCATCTCTCGCTATAGCCGAATGCGTAAATCACAACTGCTGACATCAATACAAGAAGTCCAGCGTAGCAAAAACTTACTCAGTCCATCTCGTTCATTGGAGGCACAAGAAACCGTGGAAGCTGCAAAGTTTGAATTAGGTCAGGAAGATCGTACTGGCGGATCTTTGGCTGATGTTGATGAAGGACTCGCAGATTTGCCCTCTGGCTATGGTGAAAGCCGGATTGTACTCTTACCGCGCGATCCTCAATGGGCTTACACTTACTGGGATGTTCCCAATGAACACAAAGAGGAACTGCGTCGGCAAGGCGGACAACAACTAGCACTACGGATTTATGATGTCACCGACATAGATATCGAATACCAAAGCCCACATAGCATTCAAGAATATCCTGCTGATGAACTAGCTAGAGAATGGTATCTACCAGTTCCAGTTAGCGATCGCGATTATGTGATTGATATCGGCTATCGTGCTGCTGATGGTCGCTGGTTAGTACTAGCTCGTTCTAGTAAAGTACACATTCCTCCCGTCTATCCTTCTGACTGGATTGAGGATGTCTTCATCACTGTCAATTTTGAAGAAGATTTACGTGGCAAAACTCAGTACGAACTAGTTCCCCCTGCCAAGAAGGTTGCAGCTACCGCCAATGGTAATGTTGGTAATGCTGTGAATGGCAGCAACCCCATCTACGACGAAATATTTGGTTTAGCAGAATCTGCCGAAGCACTACGGGTTGCTGGTTCTATCTTCGGCTCCCAACAAGGTGCAGCGCGTCCCGAACAAGCTATTAGCTCCTACATTTTCCCATCGGGTGTAGGTCTGTGGGCTGTTCCTACCGTGTCTGGCTTAACCGCTTCCGGTGCAGGTATGTCAGGTGTTGGCTTCTCGGCTTCCGCCGTACCAGTGCGTCCGCGCAAGTTCTGGTTAATTGCTGATGCTGAGTTGATAGTCTACGGTGCAACCGAACCCGATGCTAATGTAACTATTGGTGGCCGTCCAATTAAGCTGAATCCAGATGGAACATTCCGCTTCCAGATGTCCTTCCAGGATGGTTTAATTGACTACCCAATTTTGGCTGTAGCTGCTGATGGCGAGCAAACCCGCTCGATTCAGATGAAATTTAACCGTGAGACACCATCTCGGAATACTAACACCAAAGAAGAAGCTGTCTTAGAATGGTTCTCTTAAGGTTTGGTTCTGAGATTGACTCCAGACTGAAATTTTAAATTATTCCCCGCTATAGTAATTCTGTAGCGGTTTTTTTTGCATTATATGTCCACAAAAAAATTATTTTTGTTATTTATTTTGATAATTAGTGCAAGCTTATTATCAGGTTGTCAAAAGATGGAAGCAAATTTAGTTCCAAAAGCGTCTAAAAGTTGCCCTGGCAAAGATGCCAAGTTTAGTATTGATTTTTTTAAAACCAATAATCAAGGTAAAAAAAATCCTAAAGGTATTAACAATGTAATTATTTTTAATCCCAAATCAGCAGAATTAGATTTCAAAGTTAATGTTGGACTATCTCATAAACTTTACGCCAAAGATAGTAGAGGGAAACTGCGTAAAGAATATGTAGCAAAACAGTTTCATGAACTCATCGCCGATGAAAATGCCAAGTTAAACGGACAGCTACCCATTGCCGCAATTAATGCCGACTATATAGATACTGATAATAAACCCCAAGGCTTAAATATTTCTCGTGGCGTAGAGTATTCAGGAGCATTTAAAAATAAACGTTCTTCCTTTGGGATATCAGGAGGTACACCCCAGCAGCGACAGGCTACTATTCAAACTGGCAGAAGAACGAGCGATATTCTCAATTACAATTTAGTGGGCGGTAATGGCAGATTCTATCGTCAGGGTAAATTTAAAGATATTTGCCAAGATTTGGGAGAATTTGCTTGTAAAAATGCGACTAATCGCTCTTTGGCAGCTATCACCAATCAAGGCTATGTAATCTTATTAGTTAATGACTTGAAAGCTAATTCTAAAATTGAATTATCACAACTTAATCAAGAGTTACTGCCAGATATGTTTGATAATGTCTTAGAAGGTATTGCTAGCAATAACTGTTTAGGTAAGATACAAGAAGGGATTTTATTTGATGGAGGTATGTCTCCAGGATTGTATTACAACCAGAAAATTTATGTAGAAAACCTTGGGCCGATTGGTTCAGTTTTTTTGATTTACAAAAAATAAAATAGTTATAATTCCCAGAGTTATTGCAGCCCTCCCCGATGCTTTGGCGGGGAGGGGTGATTCGTGTTTAATACAATAGGGTTCAGGTTTTTGAGACACGATAAATCGCCGTCTCTACAAATATTTTCCCTCGTTCCCAGTCTGAGACTGGGAACGAGATAGAATGCTTATTTACGACTTTATGATTCATCTTGATTTTTAGTTTTTTGATGAGAAAAGCGAATTCCGACAAAGATATCGTAAATAAACTCTAAAAAGTCTTTCTTTTGTAGTAACCCTGAAGTTTGATAACAGCCTTTTTCATCTAACAAAGGCTTCATTAGATAGTATGTAGACTGATATTTGTACCAGGGAATACAAGTCCATAAATGATGAATTAAATGGTAGTTCTGACCTAAAATCAGGATGTTAAGAATTGGGCTAGGGTATACACGAGCATTTTTCCAGCGATCGCGTTCAACAAAGGGACGATGGGGCAAATAATCAAAAAACAAACCCAGTACTAATCCCACGATACCAGAAGGTACAACCCAAAAATTGAGAACGTACATTAAAAAATGATATTGAACTGAGATATAAACAATTGCAACAACAATTGAGCGGCTAATTAACCATTCCCATAGCTCATATTTGCGCCACAGTCGCCGTCGAAAGAAAAACACCTCGTGGGACAAGAATCGAAATGCAATCATCCACAGCGGCCCACCTGTAGAAACAAAATGATCTGGGTCATCTTTGGGATGGTTTACATGAGCATGATGCTGCAAATGTACTCGTGTAAACACTGGAAAAACGAACCCTAGCATCAGGGCGCTACCATGCCCTAATATGGCATTAATGACTCGATTGCGGTGGGCAGATTGGTGACAAGCATCATGAATTACTGTTCCAGAACAATGCAGAGCAATAGTGTTAGAAATAAAACACAGCCAGTCTGGCCATTGCCAAAGCCAGTAACCGCAATGAGATGACACCAGTACTGTCACAGATGCAAAAAACAGTTGTAGTGTAGGATTGAAATCACCAGGAGGCACTAACAATTCCTTTGGTGGAGCTTTCAGTATTTTTTCTGCTTTTGAAGTTACCGTTATTACTTCTGGATCTACTACGTCTTTAAAGATGACTTCCAAGTTGTTGCCATTTAGCTTTTTATAGTCATCAACGCCTGGGTCGATGATGATTAGGCTTTTGTCCGGGATGTCAAAAAAATTAGGATCTAAAGAGGTCATAATTTTCCTGGTCGTGATTCGTTGATAAAATGAGTTTTAAATCCCAAACTCAGCCAGCACAGAATAGATTTCTTGCCCCGATTAAAGAGATGAAAAGATTGAAAGTTTAACCAATACTCTTCTCTATTCAAATTAGGTATGGACTGTAAGAGATAGGGAATAGTAAAAATTTTTGAATTTTTTGCTACATTACATGCATAAACAAAATATTTGATTTTTCATTTTGAGAGTTGCTCCTGTTACTCAATAATGCCAGCAACAACAGCATACATAGATTTTGGTTTGATATCGACATTTATCGATTTGCCCAGTCAATGTTTTTTGCGATGTGCTGAAATTGTGCTTTGTTATTGCTTTTGTGAAAAGCAATTTTCAACAATATAAAGAATACAGTTATTTTAACGATCGATGCAAGAGTTTTATCGGAATTTGACGTATAATAAAAATATTTTAGACATAAATATCATACTTCTAACAAAAATATATATTTTATTTGCTTACATAAAAATTTCATCCCTGGCTCTGGATGATGCAATAAGTATATATACTAGCGATCGCTTATCCTCTTTCGATTCCATGCAGTTTTGCTGTCTTCTTCTTTTAACCAAAAATCCATCGCTGGATACTGGTAGCCAGAATAAGCAAAGGTTCGTGCAAACCATGACACTTCTTTGTGGAGCATACCACTTTCTACTCTGATTCTGAGTTCGAGACCACCAAAAAGATCAAATTTCTATATTATTTAAGAACAAAGATTTTGCTATGCGTCAATTATTACTAGTTTTGTCCAGTATACTAACTCTCAGCAGTTTAAATCCCCTCGCCATGACAATAGCAGGCACAACGCCTGATTTATCTGAGATGCGCTTAGTTCAAAAGCTCAACTGCAATAATCCTCAAACTCAAGCGGCAATTAATGAATGTACAAAGTTGTCTTATCAGAATGCAGATAAAAAACTGAATCAGGTTTATCAACAATTGATATCTTCATTAGAAAGGCCTAGAAAACAAAAATTGATTGCTGCACAACTAGCATGGATCAAGTTTCGAGATACCAATTGTGAGTTTGAAAGAAGTAGATATGAGGGCGGAAGTATTGCCTCTAGCATTTATTTTGGTTGTTTGGAAGATACTACAAAACTGCGTACCCAACAATTACAAGAATATCTGAAAACTGACCCTTAAGCTGAAAGCAGGTTAGAAGAAGCTTTTAGAGATTATATTTGTTGCATGAATTTAAAGTCCTCACCCTAAATCTCTCTCCCAGGCTCTACCGTGTATACACAAGTCTCAAGTAGTTGATAAATCTTGGTTTTACCCCACCCTAACCCTCCCCTTATAAAAGGGCTACGGTGTACACACAAGTTATCGAATTACCCCACCCTAACCCTCCCCGTATGTATTGGGGAGGGAACTAGATTTTCTTGTTTCCCCCCTTTCCAAGGGGGGATTAAGGGGGGTAATTTGACTTGTGTATACACCGTAGCTTCAGGCTTGGGAGAGGGACTTTTAAATTTGCATTTGTGCAAGAGGTTTATTGAGTCAGAGACTCAATGAATGCATTCCCAGGCGGCAGCCTGGGAACGAGGAAATGGAAACTAGAGTAATTATCTTTTTTTGAGATTAACGCAAACCTAAAATTTCGGAAATCGCCGCTACAATATCTAAATAAAAATTGCCTTTCACCGCCCGAAATAACTCAAATTTAGAGTCAGGGGCACCAAAAAACGGTCTGAGAAACCATCCCAATTGCATACCAACAAAGGCATAAAGCAATAACCAGGATCTTAAAATAGTGGTGCGGGTTTTTTTACCAACTTCATCTTGTTGAGAAAGTAATTGCATTCCTTCATACAGGAATTTAACGCCAAATATGCCTGTAATACCAAAAATGAACACATTCAGCAGTTTAAAAAATTGATAAGAATCGGGTGTAGTTATTAGAAAAAATAGCGTCACGGGTGCCAAGCTAAATAAAAGTACGCTAATCACTGACACAGATGTGAGTAATACAACGAAATGCTGTAGAATACTGCTCCGAGAACCAAACAAAACATTAAAAAAGAATAACGTCGGGAAACAAATAATCAGTGTGATTAAATAGAATACCGGAAGTTTAATAGCACCAGATAATGCCTGTGCCCAACTGTGGGATGCACCGATAATTGCTCCATAAAGGGCAAAGAAAATGGAACTAGATACGAATAGAGAAGTTATTTTATTTTGTAATCGCACTCCCTGACGAATTTCTTCTAAGAACGACTGGCGATCGCGCAGTAAATTAACTAAAACTCCAAATTGTTGAATTCCGCGATTTTGCTTTTTCAGCATATTTTTTAGTTTGTATATTTTGGGGTATTGCTAACGACTAATTAACGGAATCCAAAGAGATAGCTAAGAGATTTAATCACGCTTAAATAGAAATTACCTTCTCTTTCGCGGAATAGTTCAAAGACAGAACCAGGTGTGCCAAAAAACGGTCTGAGAGTCCATCCTAACTGACTGCCTACGAATGCGTAAAGAAATAGCCAAAATTGCAAAATTTTCTGGCGTGTCTTACTACCTTCATTATCTTGTTCTAAAACTAAACTCGTGGCTTGATATAAAGATGAAACACCAATAAATCCAGTGATGGCAAAGATAAAGACATTTAACAAAATTAAAAATTGGTAATTATTAGTGGTAATTAAGAAAAAGAGTGTGATTGGAGCAAAGCTAAACAAAAGTACGCTGGTGACTGAAACTGCAGTTAAGACTAATGCTAAATGCTGGGCAAAACTCCGTTTGGAACCAAAAATAATGTTGGCAAAGAACAACGTCGGGATACAAATCAAAAGTGTGATTAAATAAAGGGCTGGGAGTTTAATGGCGGAAGATATAGCTTGCATCCAGCTATGATATGCACCAATGATTCCGCCATAAGCAGCGATAAATAAAGAACTGCAAACCAAGAGCGAAATGATTTTATTTGGTAATCTCGTACCTTGACGAATTTCCTCTAGAAAACCTTGGCGATCGCGCAGGAATCCAATCAGCACTGCAAAGTATTTTATTCCTGAAGATTTCCGTTCAATCATGTTATCCTCACACCGATATTATTCTAAGTTTCATTTGAGTAATCACCGCCAGAACCATACTTCCAAGCATCAACCAAACGATGCCAATAATATTGTTGTTCGTTCGGTTGATTCTTAATCCATGTTTCTAGCATTGGACTTAGCGAAAGCAAGGCAGTGTATACACCTAAATTACTGTAATGTAACATCCAATCTAACAAACTTGCCAAACCTACTTGTGGAATTATCTTGACAACTAATAGAGGATGATATAAACCAGTTTTTAACAGTGTTTGCGTTAATGCCGAAAATTGCACTATATCTTGTAAAAATGGTTTTAACACTGGCGTACCCAATTGTTGCATTTCTTGAAATACTGCTGAGAGTAATTGGTTAATTTGATCTGGGGCAATTTTCTGATTTACACCAACACTCATCGCCCTTTGAAACAACCAGGTAACAGTCAAACTTGGCTGATAGGGTTGCAGCAGTGTTAACGCTTTTGCAGATAATTGTTCTGTTTCTAGCGCTTCCTTGATGCCATAAGTTAAACGCTTCAGGTGACGCACCATTGCCCCAAAACCTCCAAAACTCAAGGGAGATTGACTACCACTGCTATCTCCGGCTGGGAGAATGCGATTCCAAGGAGTTTTTAAGGGACTTTGGCGATAGGTGGGAAAGAAGCCAAATAGTGCCCGTTGAAATTTCAGGTTGCTTAATTCCACTCCCTGATATTCTGGTAACAGACGCAGATATTCCTCAAATAGAGTTTCTAAACTCAAGCGTTGAGCATCTGCATCCATGTAGGTAAACAAGTAAGTTGTTCTGCCATCCCTGGCTGGAAAGGCTTCCCAGAAGTATTGGCATTGATTTTGCAACTCAGTGAATGATAATAATAAATCGCCTGAGTTATTTTCAGGAAAACCTTGGGCGCAACTTCCGACAACTAAGCATAAAGCATCTGGTTTTTTGCCTTGGCGTGCTTGTTGGCTGATGGGTGAAAAATGTCCCATCGCGTCGATTAATAAGCGAGTTTTGAATTGGTTATTTACCATCACCCCATCGGGATGAACCACGGCTTCGCTAAAGGGTGTGTTTTCTAACAACTTTCCCCCGGCGGCGAGAAATCGGGTTTTCAAGGTAGCGAGTAGATAAACTGGATCTACGCCGATATTCAAGACATCCTCTACCCAAACTTCTGTACCGCCAGCAAAACTAACTCGCGCTGGGTTATATTGAGTGGCGATCGCACTCACTAATTCTTCCTCAGTCAGCAAGTTCAATTCCACAAATACATCTAATTCTTTGCGAGAAATATTCCACTCTTGTTCCCTCCCCCGCAAAATACCCCGTTCCAGCAACGCCACCCGCAACCCCTTCACCGCCAAGGCGCAACCAATTAAAATGCCCAAAGTGCCACCGCAGATAAGCACATCGAAGTCTTTATCGCCTAAAGGCTGTTGACTTTCTTTAACTAACGTTGGTACTGGTGCGGAGTTTTCACGCACAGATGTTAAGATGCGATCGCCTTGGCGCAATCCTTTTAAAACATCGCCGGGTAATTGGGAAAGAATTTCTTCAGTTAAAGACATTTTGGAAAAATTTAACTCTACATTCCAAAACTACCTGAGAATGAAGAAAGTAGATACGATATTATTTTTGGAGAGCTACAAGCGTGGTCAACAATAATAATCAAATACTACCATTACCCTTAGAGGTTGACACAGAAGAGTTAGAAGGCGTTGTGCAGGTGTTAGCAAACGTAACTAAGCTCCCTACTGAAGTGGTTAAGCCACATTTAGATGCATTACTTGAGCAGTTGATGAAATTAAAACAGGAGCAACCATTTTACAAAACTGCAACGGCTTTTGAGTGGATAACAGCTTTTCGGGAATGGGCACAGAGCCATAAAAGAGATACGCCCTTACTATCAGAGTATGCTTTAAGTCGGGCAGGAATATACGATGATGAGGAATCGGAAGATATTTAAGTGACTTATCTTGTCGATACCAACTTATTGCTACTAAGCTTTTATTAGGATAAAAATACGATGGATAGTATAAAAATCCGGTTGCATGTGGGTAAAGATGGTATTTTACATTTAGATATCCCAGTAGAAATGCCAGATACAGAAATTGAAGTTACGGTAACAATTCAAAGAGTTACACCACAACAACGGGGCTGGATGCCTGGGTTTTTTGAAGAGGTAATTGGTGGTTGGGTAGGAAAACCGCTAGAACGGGCAGAACAGGGAGAATACGAAACTAGGGAGCCGCTATTTTGATTTATCTGCTCGATTCTAATGTCTGTATCCGCTTAATAAATAATAGTAGTCCTGCGGTAACAACTCGACTGGCATCCCAACAACCAGAAGATATTTTAGTTTCTACAATAACCCAATTAGAACTTTACTATGGTGCTTACCGTAGTGCCCAACAGGAGAGAAATTTAGAAATATTGCAACGTTTTTTTAGTCAGTTTATTCTTATACCTTTAGACCCAGAAGCCGCAAGGATAGCAGGGAGAATTCGGGCTGAGTTAGCGGCTAGTGGTACGCCGATTGGCCCTTATGATGTGCAGATTGCAGCTATTGCAATGGCGAATAATTTGATAGTGGTTACGCATAATACAAAAGAATTTGGTCGAGTGAATGGGTTGCAGATTGAAGATTGGGAGGAAAAGAGTTGACCAGCATTGTAAGAAATTGAATTTACCACAATAGGTAATTTCAATCTTTGATTAATTATTCTTGAACACCTAAAGACTGTTAATTTTCTTTAACTAACTGTGGTGTGGGTACAGAGTTTTCGCGCACAGATGTAAGGATGCGATCGCCTTGACGCAATCCTTTTAAAACATCGCCTGGTAATTGGGAAAGAATTTCTTCAGTTAAAGACATTTTGGAAAAATTCAAATGTGAAGAAATATTTTGCCAACAGCATCAGTAAAGCTTCAAAAAACTCGCATCCTCTACCCCCTCAATTCACCTTACCTGCGCCAAGAGTGCGATCGCCATCCTCTAAGAAAATAGGCAAGCGATCGCACTAATAACGCTATATATTAAGTTAACTTCTCATCTTATTTAGCAGTGACAAGCTGACCTGTAAAGAAGAATGACCCACCATTTTGTCCATTACCTTGTAGTGGATTCCCTTGTAGAGGAAACAGACGAAGCTCAATTGTCCCTTCTACTGTTTGAGTTATCGGATTAAAAGTAGCTTTATAATCATTTCTTGCAATACCGCTACCGCCCTTGTTTGAAAGACTAAAGTTGAGTGCCCTACCTATAATCGCCTTCTTTCCATTACACGCCCAAGTACCCACAGATGTGGTAAAAGGATCAAACTGACCCGTAACACCACCTTGATTTGAGTCACTACTAATCAAGTTGCCTTCTTCAGTAAGAGCGATCAGCGCGCGTGAAGCAAACTTTCCTGTTTTATCTTTAATTGTCACGAGGTATGTACCAGCGACAAATTTGCTGCAAACTTTCAGTTCAGACTTGGTATCGACAGAGTCAGCCTTGACTTTTTGAATGCTCCAGATATCCAAAATGCTCGCTGTGGAAAGTACACCAATTGTTAATCCAAGCAAAGTTTTACGAATTTTCATGAGAAACAGTAGTAAAGAATTTATGAAACCTACTTAGAAACATATACAGAAACAAGAAACATTTTTGGTAAATTTTGGTTAACGCCTGATTAAAAAAGCGATGTCTGCGACGGGCTACTCGGCGTCGCGTGTCTTGCCAATGAGAGCTAAATTGTAAACTCACGTTAAATTATCCCAAACCGAACAGTTTAGAAATCGCAGGCAATAATTTATTACCCGCTTCCACCAGAGAAGCAACAGCAGGTAAGCCGGTAAATATTCCTTTCAACATGGTGATTGCAGTTTTTGCCGTCTTTTGCTTAGTAGATTCTTGAGGACTTTTACCCGCTTCTGCTAAAGCTTTCACCTGTTCTAGCGCTTCGGTTTTGTCTTCTTCTGACAAATATGTGGATTGTATAATTGCATCTTGCAACTGCGACAATAATTCTTTGATTCCTGGTTTCTCGGCATCGGTTGCATCAGGTAACTCATTGAGGGCAATACTCACGTTACCGCTAATGGTTCCTAGATTAGCAATAGAATTATTGCCAGCGATACCGCTAACATTACTGCTGCCTTGAATACTGATGCCGCTGATATCTGACATATTTGTATCTCCTTGAGTATAAAATTTTGGCTGCTTGAGAGCAGTATCTACCATATTTTCTAAACTAATAATGCGCTTATCTTTTTCTACCAGCAATAATTGCTGACTCTGCGATAAAGCTTTGAGTTGATTATAGTCATCAAAATATTCTGCACTCAGTTGAGATTTATCGCTACCTGCGGCGGTTTTGGCTCTGAGCAAGATTTTATCATCGCCGCGTTTCTCCATTGCCACGATTTCTAACTCAGCTTCGGGATGATTTTCGGCAAGGTTTTTGAAAGCAATGGCAACGGCGCGGGGGTCAACGCCTTGATTATGGTAAAGGTCGAGGGTGTCAAAAATTGGTTTGATAAAGTCGGCAAAATCCCCGTCTGCAAATACCTCTTGTTTATTATCAGGTTTGCGGAGGGGATCGGGGTCTTCTTTGGTGGGTAAGCGCATGAAGATATATTCACACCTCACCCCATGCAATTTAGTTGTATTTGTAATGCCCCAATCTTCAATGTACGCGCCTGTAAGTGTTGCACCTGTTAAATCTGTGCCGTCTAATTGGGTTTGCTTTAGTTTTGCTCTCGACAAATTGGCATCTTGCAAGTTGGCTTCACTGAGATCGGCGCCAATAAAGCTGGCATCTGCTAAATTTGCTGATTGTAAGTTGATACCCCGCAGGTTTTGACGCTCAAAGTTTTTGCCCTGTCCCTTTCCTGTAACCAGCAGTTGGCGTATTTGTGGGTTTTGAAGATAAGTTAAACCAGGACGAACACGGTCAAGCATTTTGGCTTGATGCCAACGGCTACAAATAAGAATAGTGTTTCGGAAATCTGTACTTTTGAGTGTGGCTTGGGTGAAATCAGCATTGGTTAAGTTAGCGTTACGAAAACTTGTACCTCCTGTTGCAGCAAAGGCGATCGCAAAATTGCGAATTAAGGAGTATTTTTGATCTCCTTTCATGGCTCGCCAGCTGATGTAGATACTAAATAAAGTTCCGGCTCCGGCGACGGCGAAGGCGAAGGCGAAGGCTCCGGCGAAGGCGAAGTCGAAGGCTCCGGCGACGGCGACGGCTCCGGCGAAGGCGACGGCGACGGCGAAGGCTCCGGCGAAGGCGAAGGCGACGGCGAAGGCTCCGGCGAAGGCGAAGGCGACGGCGAAGGCTCCGGCGAAGGCGAAGGCGACGGCTCCGGCGACGGCGACGGCGAAGGCTCCGGCTCCGGCTCCGGCTCCGGTGAAGGCTCCGGCGAAGGCTCCGGCGTAGACCACGGCAAAGGCTCCGGCGAAGGCGAAGGCGACGGCTCCTAAACCAGCTATTATTCCTTGGCGAATTGTGATGAAGAAAAAGGCAATCAATGTGATTAGAGCAACCCAGCCTGCAATCTGATTATCACTGGATGAGTTAAATATCAGCGACACCAAGTAACCATTGATAGCCCAAAAAAATCCTGACAGTCCCGACAATAAGAATGAGATAATAACTAAACCAATTGCCCAACGTCGTTGCAGTCCAGCTTTGGCGTGGCTGAGGTTTGCCCTTGTCAGGTTGGCGTTGGTGAAGTTTGCCCCTCGGATGTCGGCATAGCTAAAGTTGACACCCGCAAGGTCTTGTCCTTTGAAGTTGCGTCCTCGGAGATTTTGACCGGAGAAGTCTAAAGCCATGTTCCACTTTACAGAGGTGAGCAAATTTTACTACACCCTCACCCCTGTAAATTCAGGAATGGTTAGATATATTTGTTAGTTGAGCTTCAAAGGTGCAACTTCGAGGATAAAAGGTGCAATTTCGAGGATAAAAGGTGCAATTTCGAGGATAAAAGGTGCAACTTCGAGGCTCAGAAGGTCAACATTGAGCCTCAGAAGGTCAACATTGAGCCTCAGAAGGTCATCGTTGAGCCTCAGAAGGTCAACGTCGAGGCTCAGAAGGTCAACGTCGAGCCTCAGAAGGTCAACATTGAGCTTCAAAGGCTCATTTATTGCACTTTTTTATTAAAGTGCGATGTGCAACTTAATATTTTGACCTCTCTCCAAACCTCTCTCCTAAAAGGAGAGAGGCTTTGATTTTTGCTCTCCAACGCTAGTCTACGGTGTACACACAAGTTTGAAATAGCTGATAAATCTGGGTTTTACCCCACCCTAACCCTCACGCCACTTGACGGCAGTTGCTCCACTTGGGGAGACCCCAAGACCGCACTGCCTCCTCCACTTGGGGAAACCCCAAGACCGCAGTGGCTCACCTTAGAAAGGGGAGGGAACTAGATTTTCTTGTTTCCCCCCAATATATCGCTACGGTGTATACACAAGTCCTAAAAACCTAGCTTGATAAGACTTTCCTCGTTCCCAGTCTTCGACTGGGAATGCATTCATTGAGTCTCTGACTCAATATCTGACTGGAGGCAGAGCCTCAACGAGAAGCATTCTCATGCTCTGCATGAGAACGAGACAAACGAAAGAACAATGGAAAATCAAACTTTTTTTGACTTGTGTATACACGGTAGCCTTTTTAAGGGGGGCTAGGGGGATCAAGCGAAATATTTAATACTTCTTATACATCCTCTTAGGTGCTGCTCTGGCAGTTGTTCAATTGCGTCAAAGATAGCTTGTTTCCTTGTCATGGCGATCGCTCAATGTCGCTTTCAGGTTGTTAATATTTTATCTGCGAAACTGCGGTTCGCTCACGCCCAGAAACAATAGCCAAGTTTATTATGTGGATATAGGCACTACACAATAACTTGCATTACAGGAAATACTGATGGAACGTTCAAAATTAATTGCTATTCTTACAGGTGCGATTTCGGTCATTTTAGCGATCGCCTACCTCATCGTAGTCCAATTGCTAGACTACCGAGATATGAAACCCGCCCCCATCAGCCAAGTTGACTCACCACCTGCCATTACTATCTCTCACTGGCAGGTTGACAAAATCACCAAAATATAAATTACATTTAGTCGATTCGTAGAGACGCGATTGATTGCGTCTCTTGTCATTTATATAAATTGATAAAACTAATGATAACTATTGATTGATCCCTCATACGATGCATAGATAAGAATAAATACCTATTTTTCCTTGTTGAAATAGTTGCTTATATAAGAAATAATTAGAGTTATTATCTTAAATTTATTTAATTAACTAATTCCCTTTTGACAGATATAACGGTAAGCTGTTTTTAACAAAATTAAATAAACATAAATTTGTATGTTCTGCGTAGGCGTCGTCCATCGTAGATCATCGCTGAATTAACTGGGATCAACGCCAGTTGACTAAAAACCCATAATTTTTGATCTAAATCTTAGAGGTGAGTTAATGGCTCAGTTTCTACTAGAGACTGTTTGGCTTGTTCCGTGCTATGCCTTAATAGGTGGCTTGTTAGCCGTGCCTTGGTCGCCAGGGATCATTCGGAAAACAGGGCCAAGACCGGCGGGTTATGTAAACTTGGTGATGACATTTTTGGCGTTTGTACATAGTGCGATCGCCTTACAAGCAACTTGGAATTATCCAGCCCAAGAAGTATTTATTCCTTGGTTATCTACGGCTGGTTTAGACTTAACCATTGCTTTGGATATATCCTCAGTCAGTATCAGTGCTTTGGTTGTAATTACTGGCATGAACTTGCTGGCGCAAATTTATGCGATCGGCTACATGGAAATGGATTGGGGTTGGGGACGTTTCTATTCGTTGTTGGGATTATTTGAAGCGGGATTATGTGCCCTTGCTTTGTGTAATAACTTGTTCTTCAGCTATGTAATTCTGGAAATCTTGACGCTGGGAACTTATTTACTAGTCGGCTTATGGTTTAGCCAGCCTTTGGTAGTTTCCGGTGCAAGAGACGCGTTTTTAACCAAACGGGTGGGAGACTTATTCTTGCTGATGGGCGTGTTGGCATTATGGCCTTTAGCTGGAACTTGGAATTATACAGAATTAGCCCAATGGGCGGCTACTGCTAACGTCAACCCGACAACTATGGCGCTGGTAAGTTTAGCTTTAATTGCTGGGCCGATGGGTAAATGTGCCCAATTTCCCCTGCATTTATGGCTAGATGAAGCGATGGAAGGCCCGGTTCCCAGTACGATTTTGCGGAACTCGGTAGTAGTAGCTAGTGGTGCATGGGTGCTGATTAAATTGCAACCGGTGTTAACCATCTCGCCCATAGCTTCCTCAGCGATGGTTGCCATTGGTGCGGTGACAGCCCTGGGTGCTTCTTTAATTGCGATCGCTCAAATCGATATGAAACGCTGCCAATCCTATTCTGTCAGCGCATACATGGGTTTAATATTCATCGCCGTGGGAGTGCAACAAGACGAAGCAGCACTATTATTAGTTCTCACCCACGCCATATCCGCAGCACTATTGGTAATGAGTACCGGCGGAATTATCTGGAATAGCATCACCCAAGACGTAACCCAAATGGGTGGACTGTGGAAACGTCGCCCAATGTCTGGAATTGCTTTTATTGTCGGCAGTTTGGGGTTAATTGGTTTTCCACCACTGGGTAGCTTTTGGGCACTGATGGAATTAGCAGATGGGTTATGGGAAACTCAACCTTGGTTAGTCGGAATCATCATCGTGGTAAATGCTTTGACAGCTGTGAGTTTAACCAGAGAATTCGTTTTAGTTTTTGGCGGGAAAGCTACACAAATGACAGAGCGATCGCCTGAAGCTCACTGGCCGATGGTTCTGCCGATGATGATTCTACTTGGCTTTAGTCTCAATCTGCCTTTCATCTTGCAAAATTTATCACTTTTACCAGATTGGGCAAGCCTAAATAAAGATGTCGCACTACTTTTAAATTGGTCAAGTATTTTCGGTTGCAGTATCACTGGTGTGATTTATTTCAGCAAGATTCCCAAACCGATTCGTCTGCCTTGGAAAGGGTTACAAGACTTAATCGCATACGATTTTTATACGCCCAATATCTATCGAATGACGATTATTTTCAGCGTTGCCAAAATTTCCCAACTTGCCGATATGATTGACCGCTTCGTAGTTGATGGCATCGTTAACTTCGTTGGTTTATTTTCGCTATTAGGTGGTGAAGGTCTAAAATACAGCAACTCTGGACAAACCCAATTTTATGCATTTACTGTGCTTCTAGGAGTGAGTCTTTTAGGAATGTGGGTAACTTGGCAATTTTGGGGAATGCAGTTTTTAAATTTGGTTTTTCAAATCTCGACAATTGGATAGCAGTTACTATCCTACTAAAAGTCGGCAGTTTAATATGGTGAGGAGAATTTCATGAGCAGACAATATCCCCAAATCAATGTTTCTAGAAGAGGTTTATTGAAGTTTGGTGCAGGTGCGATCGGTACAGGTGTATTGACAGCCGGACTGGGTTCCAACTTACTTGCAGCCGAAACCAAATCAGTACCAGACGATCTTACACCTGATAAGGCACTGCAAGAGTTATTAGATGGAAACGATCGGTTTGTTAAAGCAAGACGGCGCAATCCTAACCAAACTCAATCACGTTTAGTCGAAATTGCCAAAGGTCAAAAGCCCTTTGCTTCTATTCTAGGCTGTGCAGATTCACGAGTACCTTCAGAAATTGTTTTTGACCAAGGACTTGGAGATTTATTTGTCTGCCGGATAGCTGGTAATATTGCCACAACACAGCAAATTGGTAGTTTAGAATTTGGTAGCTTAGTGTTAGGTACCAAAGTCATTATGGTCGTGGGGCATGAAAGATGCGGTGCAGTAGAGGCGGCGATTAAAGGTGCTCAAGTACCAGGGCGAATTGGAAGTTTGCTTGAAGCTATAAAACCAAGTGTAGAAAGCTCAAAAGATAAATCAGGAGATAAGTTAGAAAATGCTTGTAAAGCAAATATTTTGGCGCAAATTGAAAAATTGAAATCATCGACAGTTTTATCTGAGTTAATCAAAGCAGAAAAACTGAAAATAGTCGGTGGTTATTACGATTTAGATACTGGAAGAATCAGTTTAGTAAGTTAGCTTTTTTGTCCTTTGTCCTACCCTGCGGGAAGCCCTTCGGGTTCAGCAGTCGCTCATGGGGGAAACCCCCAAGACCGCGCTACTTCACCGCTGGCGCGTCTATGTCATTAGTCATTGGCTAAAAGTTAAGTCATAAAGCAATACAGTTCAGTTAAGCTTGAAAATTATACTGATGTATGTTGGATTGAACAACTTAGCTTGCTTCTTATTTGCGTAGCGTTTCCAAAGAAGAAAAGTAAACCAACATTATCGAGACTTTGTTGGGTAATGCATACGCTCAATCCAATCTATTATTCTCTTAACTGAAGCGTATTGAGTCACAAAGGACAAAGGACAAAGGACAAATGACAAATACTTCGACTTTGCTCAGTACAAGTGACAAAGAACAAAGGACAAAATTCCCATGTTAAGTGTCTTGATTTGGCTGCCGATTTTTGTTGCTATTATCATAGCAATATTACCTGGAAGTATACCGAAGCATCGCATTCGTTTAATAGCATTAATATTTTCGGGAATAGTTCTATTCTGGAACCTGTTTATCCTACTAAAATTTGATATCAGCAATCCAGGAATGCAATTTAAAGAGTATTTACCTTGGAATGAAACCCTTGGGTTGAGCTATCAAATAGGTGTTGATGGGCTTTCTATCTTGATGTTGGTGTTAAATAGCCTGCTCACCTGGATTGCTATTTACAGCAGTAGTCAAGAAACTGAACGTCCCCGGCTATTCTACTCCATGATTTTATTAGTTAGTGGAGGAGTCGCAGGTGCTTTTTTAGCAGAGAATTTGTTGCTATTTTTCCTATTTTACGAACTAGAATTAATCCCCTTCTATTTGCTAATTTCCATTTGGGGAGGGGCAAAACGGGCTTATGCTGGAATGAAATTCCTGATTTATACTGCTGTTTCGGGAGCCTTAATTCTGGCAACATTCTTGGGTATGGTATGGCTTAGTGGTTCTACCAATTTTGCTTTTGATGCAGTCTCTACAGAAAACCTCTCAACAGCAAAGCAAATCCTTTTACTAGCAGGAATAGTATTAGGTTTTGGGATTAAAATTCCCTTAATTCCTTTCCATACTTGGCTACCCGATGCTTACGTTGAAGCTTCAGCACCAATTGCCATTCTTCTCGGTGGCGTGTTAGCAAAGCTGGGAACTTATGGATTGTTGCGATTTGGGTTGGGTATGTTTCCCCATGCTTGGAGCATTATTGCACCGACCTTGGCAATTTGGGGAGCAATCAGCGCCATCTATGGGGCAGTAATTGCGATCGCTCAAAAAGATATCAAGCGCATGGTAGCATACAGTTCCGTTGGTCACATGGGCTATATCTTGCTAGCTGGTGCCGCTAGTACTCCCTTAGCACTTGTGGGTGCAGTCGCCCAAATGTTCAGCCACGGTATTATTTTGGCGATTCTCTTCCACTTGGTAGGAGTTGTAGAAGCCAAAGTCGGTACACGCGAGTTAGATAAACTCAACGGTTTAATGAGTCCTATACGCGGTATACCCTTAATTAGCGCTTTATTAGTTTTAAGCGGAATGGCTAGCGCAGGTATTCCCGGTTTAACAGGATTTATTGCCGAATTTCTCGTCTTTCAAGGTAGTTTCTCTATCTTTCCCATCCCGACAATTTTGTGTGTAGTCGCTAGTGGATTAACCGCAGTTTATTTTGTCATCCTCCTCAACCGCACTTGTTTTGGCAGACTCGATAACTTCGCTTACTATCCCAAAGTTCTGTGGCCTGAAAAAATCCCCGCTTTAATTTTGGCAGTTTTCATCATCTTTTTAGGAGTACAACCCACTTGGTTAGTGCGTTGGAGTGAATCCACAACTACAACAATGGTGGCTGCAATTCCCCCCTTGGAAAAAACCGTAATCTCTGATGTCGCCCTGAAATAAAAAATACATCGAAACACTTGTAGAGACGGCGATTTATCGCGTCTCAAAATCTATCCCCCTAAACGCGAGAAATTGCGTTTCAAAACCTATCCCCCAGACGCGATAAATCGCGTCTCTATCAATACCATGACAGCAATTAAAACAGCGATTAAATTACCTCCTTCTACACATGAATTTGCCGAAGTAATTCACCGCTTAGAAGCTGGCGGTGCAATGTTACCCGATACTCCAGAAAATTTGATGCAAATCATCGGTTTATACAAAGCTTATGCTGTACCGATGGATTTCTACTGGCGCGACCTACTTTATATTGCCGAACGCGAATTTTTAAACCCGCTTCCCTTTTTTAAATACTTCTTACCCAAAGAGTATTTAGAACGGCATAATCATTATGCTGGTGATGATGCCGATTTACGAATTTGGCGCGGCGAAGCTACTGCACATCCAGAACTTTTGGCATTTCTGGAAAAGGGTGAAACTTTCAAAATGCCAAAGTTGTTGCATCACTTGTTGCACGATCGCATTAACATGGAATTTGCGGAAGCTTGTATGCGGGCGATGTTGTGGCACAGAGGGATGGGTGGACAATTTGACCCTTACCTCGATTCAGACGAATACAAAGCCAACGCCGATAGAGCAATTAAAGCTTACTTCCAAGGGAACCCCGTGATGCTGGGGCTTTACAAGCTGTTCCCCGATATGTTTTTGGAACAGTGCCGCCAGATGTCATACTACGCGAATCTGGGCTTATTCTGGGAAATCATGGCCCCAGTATTCTTTGAAATGTCCGATCGCTATGACGAAGGTACCATTAGCAGCGTCCCAGAGGCGATGAGCTTCATAGTTAATGGTATATTTGCGATCGCAGGTCGTCCCATTTACCATCACGTTTATATTCGTGGTGAATGCTACGAAATTATCCCCAAATCTAAGGGTTTCATGTGGCTATACGAAGCTGCATTACCTTATGTAGAAGCAGTTTTCTACCGCACTGCACCCTTTAGAGGCACAAAATCTTATAATGCTCAAGCGGGTCAAGTGCCGGCAGACCAAAAAGATTTTCACTATGGTATTCTTTACGCTGATGTATTCCCAGTGGGTACTGCTGGCATTCCCCCGACATTATTAATGCAAGATATGCTGCATTTTTTACCACCATATCTTGTTGATTACTACAGCCAACATTGCCGCGGTGAAGAAGATATGTTGATTCAGTTAGGAGTGAGTTTTCAACGCTCAATGTACTGCGTCACTTCTGCGGTAATTCAAGCTTTGCGAACTGCACTTTTATATCCATTAGATGACCAAAATCCCAAACATTTACAAGCTAATCGAGACTTTTTTGAAATGCAGCTAAATCGCTTTACCCGTGCTGACTACAATATTCGTGATGCTGCTCGTTTAAGGAGCATTCAAAGTCAAGATTATCGCTAAAATATCTCCATCTAAAACCTTTGTAGAGACGTATCACTGCTACGTCTCTACATTCTTTTATCCCAGGTGTATAATAGACCTCTTGCAAAAATATGTTTTTGCACTTTTAGGGTAAAGGGTAAAGGTTAAAGGGAAAGGATTTTGAGTTTCTTTACCCTTTTCCCCCTTGCCCTTTACCCCGACAAATGCCAAGAAGTCTAAAGTAAAGCTAATAGCTATGAGTAATTTCAAATACTTACAATTTCATCGAGTGTAGCCCAAGAGGGAAGCAACCCAGCCAATGAAGGCGCTACCAAAGACTAACCATGCAGCATTGATGCGAAAGTGAATGGCTAAAATGGCTGAGACGATCGCGATCGCCAAACCGAGAAAATCTACAAATGGGGCTTGTGGTAATGTTAAAGTTACTGCCCCCAGTTGCAGAGTAGTTACAACCATTAACGCTACAGCACTAACATTCACAGCATCCAAAAATGCTCTAGTCCAAGAAGAAGCTCGTAAGCGTGGAATTAGAGGATTTAGGGCAGCAACGAAAACAAAAGAAGGTAGAAAAATTCCGATTGTGGCAACAATTGCACCAGGTATGCCAGCAATCACATAACCGATAAACGTCGCAGTGGAAAGTACTGGCCCAGGGGTAAATTGACCAATTGCGATCGCATCTAATAACTGCTGTTGTGTCAGCCAGCCGTATTCTTGAACTAATCCCCCTTGCAGAAAAGCCACCAAAAGGTAGCCACCACCAAACAAGACACTACCAACTTTCAGAAAAAACCAACCCAACTGCCATAAAGAAACGTTGGCGACAGTTGATGCAGTAGCTACCGATGTAGCAAGTACAGCAGATGCTTTCAAAGTCGCACCTGTGCTAAGACTAGCAATGAGAAAATTGGCTTTATCTCCTGGTTTATCGTGTTTATCGCCAGAATGTAACCAAACCATCCCCAGCAATCCCCCAATTAATAGGGCAATTACTTCATTTAATTTGAATAACAATGTCAGCAATGCCACAGCGAAAGCGATTACTAGTAATTGGCGAGTTTTCACAGCCTTTTTGGCCAAGCCCCACAGGGCATTGATGATGATTGCTAAAACAGCTGGTTTAATCCCATAAAGTAAAGGAGCAATTTGGGGTAGACTACCGTAGGCAACATAAACCCCAGCAAACCCACCAGTAATTAAAACCGCAGGTAAGACAAAACAGACGCCTGACACAATCAGCCCCAGCCATCCTGCATAAATGTATCCTATGTGGATAGCCATTTCTGTGGAATTTGGCCCAGGAATTAGGTTAGTTGCGCCCAGCAAATCTAGAAAATGCTCCCTTGTCAACCATTGACGCCGCTTAACCACTTCATCTTCAATCATGGCAATATGAGCAACCGGGCCCCCAAAGCCGATGACGCCCAATTTAAAAAACAGGTTGGCGAGTTCACCCAAACGACTTGGTGCTGAGTTAGTCATTTTTGCTTGGCAATATACTTTTCAAGTAAGAATTGCTTGAGGTGGGGTTGTTCTAAATTTAAACCAAGCTCTTGCGCTTTCTGACTAATTTCCTCATAAGTCAAACCTTCACTAATAGCATTGGCAATCAAGGCAATACCACTAGCCCTTGCTCCAGCAGCACAGTGAATTAAAATTGGTTTGGGTAAGTTCTCAATCTCCTGAATTGCTAACTCTGTTTGCTCTTGATTTGCTTCTGAAGGCTTTAATGGCACATTAGCATATTGCAGTCCAGCCGCTTCAGCTTGCTGCTGCTCGTCACTGAGAAAACCAGCTTCATCGGGATAACGCAGGTTCAGCACTGACTTAAATCCCTCTTGGGCTGCCTGTTTTAACTCTTCAGAAGTTAGTTGGGGAGCAGCGCTCAAGTCGTGACTAACTTTTTTAGTGTTGCTCATAATCTTTAAACACACTATTTTCGATAGCTTTATCGTAGTTTATTCTATAAACTATTTATAGAGCAATTTTTGTAGGGTGCTTTCGCCTAAAATACAAATGCCTTGACTACTATATATATAATCGATCGCTTCAACGAAAGAATCAGATTTAAAAGGCTGCGATCGCTCTACTTAAATTTAAAAAGCCCTGATAAAAGTTCAGGGCTTTGCTTTATATGCGGTTTATTAAATGCCAGCCTAAAATTTGTGCTAGCGCTTTTCTATAGAATTAATCATCCCTGAATCGCTTGCTTAAAGATAGCGGAGAACTACCCAATTTTTACCTGGGTAGCTATTTAATAAAGTCTTTAGATTTGTATATATCTCCACTGTGCGCTCGCTTCTTGGTAAAATTCCCTTATCCTTTGGTATTTGGTTACACCACGTTAAATATGAGTAGGTAAGTGCTAACTAACCTGAGTAAAACCAAATTCAGTTTTCTTGAGATTTTCTTTACGAGCATGAACTATAACGTACCACCTCCGATGAGGATAAATCTCCGCCCTGCTACCTTGGCCGATTTGGATCTGCTGCGACATTGGGATGAGCAACCTCATGTGGTAGAATCCGATCCTAATGATGACTGGGGCTGGGAGACAGAACTTGACCGCACTCCTGAATGGAGAGAGCAATTGATTGCTGAAATTGATGGTCGCCCCATCGGATTTATTCAGATCATCGATCCGGCACGTGAGGATAGTCACTACTGGGGTGATGTTCCGGCGAATCTTCGCGCTATTGATATCTGGATTGGGGAAGAGAGTGATTTGGGCAAAGGCTATGGAACCCAAATGATGCAGCTTGCACTTGCTCGATGTTTTGCTGACCCGCAAGTGATAGCTGTACTCGTCGATCCACTTGCTAGCAATACCCGCGTCCACTGCTTTTATGAACGTTTTGGTTTCCAATTTGTCGAGTCTCGACGATTTGGTGACGATGACTGCTTCGTTTATCGTATGAACCGACTAGATTGGCATCATGAAGATGTCACGGCAGCACATTAAACCTCTTGCAAAAAGCACTTTTTGCAAGAGATGGGAAAAGGGTAAAGGTTAAGGGGGAAGGGCAAAATACAGAACCTTTCCCTTTCCCCCCGCCCCCTATCCCCAGAGGAGACCCCACCTTCCCCTTTACCCTTTCCCCTTTACCCTTTCCCCTTTACCCTTTCCCCTTTCCCCTTTCCCCGAACCCTATTGGGTGATGCTGAACCTTAGGGCTGAACTTCGCGCAGTCGGCGCTCCAGAAAGCGGCGTTCGCTGTCATTTGTAACCAGCATAAGCGCGATCGCGTAGCTCTCTGCGGCTGACGCTGAAGCTCCGATGCGGCGCAGCATCTCGGCACGGGTGGCGTGAAATAGATGATAGTCATGAAGTTGGGGAGCAAGCCGATCAATGAGTTCGAGGGTCGTCTGAGGACTTTCTATCATTGAGATCGCCACCGCCCGATTCAGCGACACAATCGGCGAGGGCTGCAAGCTCTCAAGCAAATCATAGAGGCGGACAATTTGTAACCAGTCCGTTTCTTCTGCTTGTGCTGCTTGACAATGTAGTGCTGCGATCGCTGCTTGCACTGCAAACGAACCAATCTCGCCCCGCAATGCCTCTTCCACGAGCGGTAGCGCCTCAGCAATCTGCTGTTGATTCCAGCGACTACGATCCTGATCTTCGAGCAACACCAGATCGCCTGCCTCATCCAAACGGGCATCGCGTCGGGAGTCGTGCAGCAACATCAGCGCCAAGAGTGCAGTCACTTCTGAGGGCGGTTGCGGTGCCATCAACGTCCTTACGAGGCGAGCCAGCCGAATCGCTTCTGTACAGAGGTCAGCCCTCATCATCGTCTCGCCCCTAGTCGTCGCGTAGCCCTCATTGAAAATCAGATAGATCGCCGTCAGTACTGCGTCTACCCGCACAGACAGATCGGTTGTGTCCGGCACTTTATAGGGAATACCTGCATCCCGAATCTTGCGTTTGGCGCGTACCAGTCGTTGCGCCATCGTTGTCGTGGGCACGAGAAACGCCCGCGCAATTTCGTCTGTTTCAAGTCCGCCCAGCAGCCGCAGCGTCAAAGCAACCTGCGCCTCGATCGCCAGTGCTGGGTGGCAGCAAGTAAAGATCAGCCGCAGCCGATCGTCTGGAATTTCGTCTGTATCGTAAGTTGGCTCCTCGCGGGTTGGGATTAACCCAGAGGCGGCGTACCATTCCAATTTTTCCGTCAGCCGTGTCCGCCGTCGGAGGCGATCGATGGCTTTGTATCGGGCTGTTTTGACGATCCACGCACGGGGGAGATCGGGCACGCCGCTCGATTGCCATTGATTCACGGCGGCGATAAAGGCTTCCTGTACCGCTTCTTCAGCTACATCGAAATCCCCCACCAACCGGATGAGGATGGCGACGATCCGCCCCCATTCAGCCCGGTAAAGGGAGGCGATCGCTTGTTTTACGTCTGTTTTTGCGTTTGGGATCATACCTGAATTGAAGGAGGCAGGGGGCAGGGGGCAGGGGGCAGGGGGCGGTTTTTCTCTTTTCTTCGATAAAAATTTTTGGCGAGGTGTCGATTTGAGTTAGCGCCGTTCGACTTACTAACAAAGGGGAACAAGGGAGGTATACCCAGATCGTACTAAAGGATAAAAATTTTTGGCGAGGTGTCGATTTGAGTCAGCACCGTTCGACTTACTGACAAAGGGAAGTAATACCAATTCTCTAAAATGAGGCAACACTTTCAAACCCCGAAAGCCATGCCATATCTGACTTTCTTAATTACAAACTACGAATTACGAATTGGTATAACAACGGGAAATAAAGGAGGCAACCTGATGAAATATTTGCTGCTGATTTACCTGGAGGAAAATGCCCTGAGCCAAACTGAACGGGAACATTGTTATGTTGAATCCGCGCAACTGGCACAACAACTCAACTCGAAGGGGCAATATCTCGCAACCGCCCCACTCCACCCTGTGGCAACTGCAACCAGCGTTCGGGTGCGCGACGGCAAACCACTAATAACTGACGGGCCGTTTGCAGAAACTCGCGAACAATTGGGCGGTTTTTTTCTGATTAATGCTCAGGATCTCGACGAAGCGATCGCGATCGCTTCGCGGATTCCAGGCGCGCACGTCGGCACCGTTGAAATTCGACCTGTGATTGAAGTTGCAGGCTTGCCAGAAAATTCGTAACTGCACTCAACCTCAACCCAAAAGGAGAGATGACAATGACAACTAAAAACGCGATCGCAACTAACGAAGTTCAGATTCGCCAACTAATTGCCGAGCAACAACGCGCCATCTGCACCAAGAATGTTGAGCAAATCATGTCTCACTATGCCAACGAGATTATCGTCTTCGATGTTAAACCTCCTTTCCAAACCCAAGGAAGAGATGCTTGGAGTCAAGTGTGGAAAGAATGTTTGCCTTACTTCCCCGATACCTTTGAGATTGAAACACGAGACCTGAAGATTACCGCCAGTGAAGACTTAGCGGTTGCACACTGGCTATTTCGCTTCACAGGAAGCCAAGACCATCCGGCAATGCAGACGTGGATGCGCGTCACCGCTGTTTGCCAGAAAAATCAAGGCGAATGGCAGATATTACACGAACATCTCTCGGTTCCATTCGATCCAGAGACTTCTCAAGCTGTATTCACCTTAAACCCATAGCCCAATCTACTGAGCCAAGGCAATGAAACTCAATCCTTATCTCATGTTCAACGGCAACTGTGAGGCAGCGTTCAAGTTATATGAACACTGTCTTGGCGGCAAAATTGTCATGATGATGACCCACAAAGATGCGCCCTCAGCCGAGCATATACCTGTCGAATGGCATGACAAAATCATGCACGTCTGCCTCGACCTGGGCGATCGCCTCTTGATGGGGTCTGACAGCCCGCCTGGATATTTTGAAACACCCCAAGGCTTTTACGTGCAAATCAGCGTTGACGAGCCAGCGGAGGCAGAACGCATCTTTCATATCCTGGCAGAAAACGGAAAAGTGAAAATGCCGATCGATCAAACCTTTTGGTCTGTCCGCTTTGGGATGTTGGTCGATCAATTCGGTATTCCGTGGATGGTCAATTGCCAGAAAACTGCTTGACTTGTGGGGAGGCGCTTATAGGCGTCTTCCCTAGAGTAAAACCTCAGCACTTTTTCGCCAATCCTTTACTGTGCAATAATTCAAAAGAAGAACCCATGAGTACTCAAATTTTCGTTAATCTGCCAGTCAAAAACCTCAATCAATCGATCGAGTTCTTTACTCAACTCGGCTTTGAGTTTAATTCTCAATTCACTGACGAAACTACCACCTGTATGATTGTGTCCGAAAACATTTTCGTCATGCTCTTAAACCATGAAAAGTTTAAGACGTTTACTCCCAAAGAAATTTGTGATGCCACAAAAAGCACAGAAGTGCTTGTGTGTTTATCTTGTGATAGCCGAGAACAAGTTGATGAAATGATTCGCAAAGCTGTCGCCGCTGGTGGAACAACCTACAATGAACCGCAAGATCACGGTTTTATGTATGGACATGGATTTGCTGACTTAGATGGCCACATTTGGGAAATTATCTATATGGAGCCAAGCGCAATAAATCAAGGTTGATTGCAGACATCTAAATCATATCATGTCCGGTTGAAGACTTATCATTTAAAGGGCAGTTCTTGCAGGGGGCAGGGGGCAGGGGGAAAGAGACTTTTGGGATTTTTGCACAGATACGGTAATCATAAGTGATTAGCCGGACATGATATAATACTGCAAGTAAATAGGGCACGCGGTAGGGACGCAAGGCCTTGTGCCCCTACGATAGGTGTGGTTCAAATACAGCCGTAGTTACACAGGTTAGAACATTTAGAAAGAATGAATGCTAGAGTTAGCAATAGTTTTACCTCCAGCAAGAACTGCCTTCTGCTATACACGAATAACTGCTGTAATACACAAATGCAAATATTCCTACCTTTTTCAAATAGCTCTTTGCCGCAGATGTCGCCCATCAAAGCCTTGCTTAATCCAATCCAAACATTCATATTCAGATTTGAATAACTTTGGAGCTGCAATATTATTTAATAACTCTGGTGGATAATGGTCATAAAAATATTTGTCTCCTTCTTGGAAGATGATAATCAAATTGTTCCGATAAACATAGCGAGACTTAAAACTATCCCCCCGATGAACAAACTCGGAATTTCGATCGATATGCTCTTTAGCAATATCAATGATGTTACTAACGTCACTTCCATAGATTTCTGCTGGATTTTCTGCTTTATGAAATTTGCTTCTGTGCCCAATTTCAGATAGCATTTTATACGAATAAATTTCGTAATTATCGGCTTTGCCAAAAACAAATGGAATTATGAGATATCCTTTATATGAGACTGAATTTTCATAAAGAAGACGACTCATCTCAACCTCCTTTGGTAGAACTGCTCTGAAAAAATTTTTCTTTAACAGAAAAGTATTACAACCCTAATTATCTACTAAATACGATCGCCATAAACTGAGTTGATTAGGGGGATACTCAAGGTTATTCCAAGGTAAGGGGGGAACTGGTGTGCCACTTTGTTCTAATAGCTGTTGGAAGTGACGGGCCGTGCTGGGCGATCGCGCTTCTATTGGACAATGGACAAAGAAATAAATTCGCACTCCCATCTGTAACCATTGCTGAATCTGCCTTACCCACTCTTCCATAAATGGCTGATTCACTGATAAATTCGGATGAGAAATAAACCGAATCAGAGCAAAAGGTGCTGTCACACTCAATTGCAACGGTAATTTCGGTTTACGCCGTTCCGATTGCAACTGGGGGTCATCATCTCCAGTGTAAATCGGGCGCGAGTCTAACAATACTCGTCCGACACCTAAATTTTCTAAAAGCGCTGTCAAATTACTAGCATGGGGTTCCTTGAACCAGTCGGGATGCCGAACTTCCACTGCTAGGGGTGCTTCTGTACGCGGCCAAGCTTCTAGAAAGTTGGACAAATCATCAAGTAATGCAGGTGCATAGCCCGGTGGTAACTGGGCAAAAATTGGGCCAAGATGCTTACCTAAAGGGCGCATCGCCTCCAGAAATTTTAAAGCAGCTGGAATATAAGGTTTCAGCAATCCTTGATGGGTAATATCTCGCGGTAATTTTAGACAAAATTCAAAACCTGTTGGTGTTTCGGCAGCCCAACGAGTTACAGTTTCTTGCTTAGGCACGGCATAAAAGGTCGTGTTACCTTCTACAGTGGTGAAGCGACGGCTGTAGAGATGGAGAAAATCAGCAGTGGGAGTACCTTGGGGATAGAGTTCGCCTACCCAACCTTTATATGCCCAAACAGCACAACCGATAAAAAAGTTCACAATGCCTAAAAGCCTCGATGTATCATATTTAATTCTACACGCAGATTGTAGGGATAGATAAAGCTAGGTCAGATTCCCGACTTGTGAAAAAAAAATCACAGATTTTTTATCAAAATGCTTGATTGCTTTCTCATTTCAGTAGATTTAGCAAGCAAAAAGGCACATTGCTTTCTCAAAATGCTTGATTGCTTTCTCATTTCGGTAAATTCAGCAAGCAAAAAGGCATATTGCTTTCTCAAAATGCTTGATTGCTTTCTCATTTCGGTAGATTCAGCAAGCAAAAAGGCATATTGCTTTCTCAAAATGCTTGATTGCTTTCTCATTTCGGTAAATTCAGCAAGCAAAAAGACATATTGCTTTCTCAAAATGCTTGATTGCTTTCTCATTTCGGTAGATTCAGCAAGCAAAAAGGCATATTGCTTTCTTATTTCGGTAGATCGCGTACTCATTGTAGTGTTTTAGGCAAGCAAACAGGCATATAGCAGTTTTCAATTGGATTGCATAGGAGTCATTTATGCACCAATACGTTTCAGTTAAGGGTTATACCAATTTGAAAAAAGAATGCGACAAATAGATCATTTGTAGAAACGCGATTTATCGCGTCTTTAGCCAAGGATATGTTGCAATCATTAATTGAATTGGTATTATTAGTCTGGATAACTGGTTTTTTAAGACGCGATCGATAAATCGCGTCTCTACATAAGGGTTTTGGTGTTATGGCGCAACCTCAGTTATTGATAAATTGAGCCATCAGGCATAATTGCCCCTGCTAAATTAGTTCCAACTAATTTAACCAGAAGCCGCTCACCAGAGCGAATCCGCGCTCCCGTCAAGTCGGCTCCTCGCAAGTCGGCTCCACTGAGATCCGCTCCAATCAAATTAGCAGCGCGTAAATTCGCCTCCCTGAGATCGGCTAAAAGTAGATTTGCCCGAAATAAATTTGCTTCAGATAAATTTGCACCTCTGAGGTTGACTTTGTGCATAAAAGTATCGCTGAGATTAGCACCGCTCAAATTGGCATAACTCAGATTTCTGCCAGATAAGTCTTTATTACTCAAATTTGCCCGACTGTAGTCTTTGCCACTCAAGTCTGGGTTTTGCTTTGGTGGCCGCTGGATTGTTTGAGATGATTTTTCCTGTTGAGGTGGCGGTGAGTTAGGTGAGTTAAATGTAGTTTGAGGTTTGGTTTTTAGAGAGCGCAACTTTTCACGAGCTTCATTTATAGCTTTTAGCTTGTCTTGCGCTTTCTGCTGTAAACGGAGATTGTCTTTGGGAATGCGATCGGGATGCCAAACAAAAACTAAATCTTTGTAAGCCTGGTTCACTTCTTCAAGTGTAGCCCCAGGCTCTAATTCCAAAACTCTATAGTACCGCTCCAGATCGCTCATACGATATTTTGGTGGACAATCAACTTAATTATGAGTGATGGAGTCATTTATACGCTGCATCATTTGTTATGGATTATGGGGCATTAGGAGTGCTGAGTGCTGAGTTAGGAGTTTGGAGTTTGGAGTTAGGAGTTTGGGGTTGGGAGTTAGGAGTTAGGAGTTAGGAGTTTGGAGTTTGGGGTTGGGGGTTAGGAGTTAGGAGTTTGGAGTTAGGAGTTTGGAGTTAGGAGTTTGGAGTTAGGAGTTAGGAGTTTGGAGTTTTGTTTATCTCCTTGTCCCCTTGTCCCCGTGTCTCTTTTCTCCCCTGCTCCCTGCTCCCTGCTCCCCTGCCTCCCCAATCCCTCATCTCCCCATCTCTCCATTTCTCCATCGAGCGATCGCTCGAAAATATGCTGCAACTGGAATCTGATAGACTTCAATATAAATCCAAACAATAATTGATAAATGTGATAAGAAGGTTAATATTGTCCAAATATATGGCATCCAGGTAATGGGTTCTTTCAGATTAGCAGGAAAATAGTAAGCTACTATACCAATTAGAGTAGTGGGAAGAATTATAAAAACTGCTGCTGCTAATCCATAACCCCAACCTAATTCCACGCCTTCCAACTGGCCTTCTGTCCAACTAAACCCATTCCAACGCCAAGTTAAAGGTGGTTGCCTAGAAGGCATCTTGATTTGCTGTTGCTCTAAGTTGACTGTAAAAATCTCTTGACAAAAGTCACAAGCCATAGCTTCCATCAATGGCATGTGAGAAATCTTACCTATTCGACAGACTGGGCAGGGGTAAGCTCCATAATAGTCGAAAGATTGGGTTAAGATTTTGGAACTGGGCATAATGAGACAGATGATCCTAAAAAATTGATCTGGTGAATGAGAACTTGGTCAATAATGTATGGCGGTTGTCAATTCCCTGCAATAAGCTTTCGTAAGATGAAGTCTGGAGAATTATATATTTTAACTTTTCAATCCTGGCTTTTTCTTCTGAGGTTATATAACTATTGCGATCTTTAATGACAAGCCCTTCTCTACGAGAGGCTGCACTTCGACTCATTTCGGCTACGCGGTAGTTGAGCGCAGTCGAAACTCAATGACCAACGCTCTGTTACCACGCCAACGGGTTCGGAGGTGACGCTCGAAGACTCGCTTGCCGCCGACGCTATCGCAAGATGCTCGCAAGCTCGCTTGCCGCCGGCGCTAACGACGGGAATCGCCATCGCTCTTAGCGTCTCCCCTTCTCCCAAAGGGAGAGGCTAGCGCCAAGGGAGAAGACTGCGACCCCCTCACCGCTTTTTTCGTCTACGCAAATAAGCAACTAGTACAATTAGAACAGAGCGTGATTTTGAATTGTGCAAAGCGTTATTAGTCTTAATCCCCAGAGTTGTACTGAGTCTATCGTTTTTTTATAGTTTGTGCAGGTCTTGACAAAGCCCACTCTTCCTGCTAAGTTTACGTTAGATAGGTATATTTCTGAAGTTTCCCAGCAAAAAGCCCGCAAATGCTTAACACAAATTCCTACTTTTATTTTTGGTTTAGGGTGGTTCACCGGGGGTGAATTAAGTTTCCTAATGGAAACCGCCCGGTGAACCGCAGAGCAAACTCTGCGGTTTTTGTTTTTTTAAGGAGAATTTCATTGTCATGACTTATTTCATTAGCTGGTTTTATGGCTTTTACTTTTGGCCCAGAATAAATTCCGGGTAAATAGCGTCATGCCAATGAATCAGAACGCGCCCGGAACCTTGGTTTCGGGCTTTTTTGTTGTTATTTGAGAATGCAAAAGAAAGGCGCAAGGGAGAAATCAATTCAAACATTTTAGAACTTCTGCCTCCTGCCTGGTTGTTGAGTTTCGACTACGCTCAATTGCCGCGTAGTCGAAACACTGCCCCTTGCCTCTTTCCCAATACTTAATTTTTCAGGAAAATATAACCATGATTAATGCCAAACTTGCTGCACAAGCCCATCTCAACCACCAGACAATCGTTAAAATCTCGAAAGAAGTCGCTTTTGGCGGTAAAGAACTGGTAATTATCGGCGGGCCCTGCACTGTTGAAAGCTTAGAACAAATGGAGATAGTCGCCCAAAGGCTATCTACTGCATCAGTACAGGGGTTGCGTGGCGGTGTCTACAAACCTCGCACATCTCCCTACGCTTTCCAAGGTATGGGAGAGTCAGGATTAGAGATTTTAGCTAGAGTGCGATCGCATTACAATATGCCAGTTGTCACGGAGGTGATGTCAATTTCTCAAATTGAAGTAGTCGCCGCCCACGCTGATATGCTGCAAGTTGGTAGCCGCAATATGCAAAACTTTGATTTGCTCAAAGCTTTGGGACAAGCTGGTAAACCAATACTACTCAAACGTGGTTTAGCAGCGACTATTGAAGAATTTGTCATGGCTGCTGAATATATCCTCAGTCACGGGAATCCTGATGTGGTGTTGTGCGAAAGAGGTATTCGCAGTTTCGACGATTACACCCGTAACGTCCTAGATTTAGGGGCAGTGGCAGCACTCAAGCAAATAACTCACTTGCCTGTAATTGTAGATCCTTCTCATGCCGTCGGCAAACGGGAGTTGGTCGCACCTGTAGCTAGAGCTGCGATCGCTTGCGGTGCAGATGGATTAATTATTGAATGTCACCCAGAACCAGAAAAATCTGTTTCTGATGCCCGTCAAGCACTTTCTTTAGAAGATATGGTGCATTTAGTTGATAGTTTAAAGCCTGTAGCTACAGCCGTTGGGCGCAGTATATCAGATGTTGGGGCGGGTTTATCACCTGCCCCGATTTTTTGGGCAGCTTAAATTTCAGCTTCAAGCGTTGTTTACCGCCGTAGGCGATCGCTTCAATGTCTCAGCCAAAATATTTCTTTTGGGTTGAGGGCAAACAGCGATCGCTTTCGTAAAATAAACTTGTTACTTCAGCTATTCCATTTGTTCTCATTCTATATATAAATCTAACTTATCGTTTTAACAAATAAGACTATTTGATTTTATTCTCTAAGTCGTTTTATCCTGAAATCAGTAGATATTTTAATTTTTGCTAAATCATCTAAAGAAGTTTTAGTATACCGATCTTTAAACTTTGAAAACCAAAAGAAGGACAATAACTAAATGCTAGAGCAGCAGATTGATTGCCCCATAAAACCTAAGACAAGTGCAATGATTATGAAACTTTTTCAAATCACTCTAGTGGTCTTAGTACTTTTGATTAACTTAGCAGTTGCTTTTCCCTCTTGGGCAGACAGTACGCCTTCTTTAACTAGCAATCCTAACAACTTTCAAGTTGGGCAAAAAGTGATTTGGCTTTACAAGCCCCGCACAGATTCTAGCGATATCCAAAGAATTCCTGCTGAAATAATCAAGTTAAGTTCCAAGCAAGTGCAAATTAAGATTTACAAACATAATAACGAATTTGTCAACCGTTGGGTGAATCCAAACAAGCTTGAGAATTCGACAAAAATTAAATAGTCAGTAGTCATTAGTCATTTGTCATTTGTGATTACAAAGGACAAATAACTAATGACAGCCAACAGAAAAAAATGATTTAGGACTGCTATAGTTAAAACTCTCTTGTGTGGATTTGGTTTTCATAATTAGGATCTTCAGTACCAAGCAGTTTGTCCCAGAACGTAAAATACAAACCGTAGTGTACTTTATACTTGCGATGATGTATGGAATGATGCATAGAACCAATAAGCCACTTTTCAATCCAGTAACTTTTAGATGAGGAGGGAAATAGCTCAAATCCAAGATGAGTAAACACTGCCCATACTGTCATAGTTATAAGTGCGGCAACTAAGGTGACGAAATGCAGGGGAACTATGAAGCTTACACCGACAAAAAAAAGTGCTTGTACAATTGCTTCTGGTAAGTCGAAGGCAGAAGAACTCCAGGGTGTTGGCTCTCCTGAACGGTGGTGTCCAAAATGCATCCATCTAAAAATTCTAGGATGGTGAAACATCCGATGGATAAAATAAAAATAAGTATCTTGAAGAATTAGTACTGCAATAAAGCTAACTATTAAATACCACAGTCCGTATTTCCAGATATCAGCGTATAGCAGGGTTGCTCCCAAATTATACTCTGAGATCATAAATGCTCCAGAAATAGCAAAAACTACTGTGGAGATTACTGATAATTTAATATCATTTTTAATCGAACAATTCATCAACGGTTTCAAACGCAAACTCTTGTTGGCAAGAGACTTTCCTAAAACTAAATAAAAGAGCAAGTATGCTCCGCCAGCAATCAGAAAGTATCGGGCAAGAGTGATGCCGAAGAAGAAAAAGCAATAATACCAAAATGAGTGATTCGTCAATTAGACCCATCCGTAAGATTAATTTGGTGAAATGAAAATGCTGATTATGTCCAATTTTTTGGTCTTCATTACCAAAAATAACCAAATTAAGATTTAATTTGTTAATCGACAAAATCCACTGCTTATTTTACAGCATCAAGTAGTTCAAATAATATATATTAACTTTTGTTAATAAAAACTAAACTAATTTTATTGCATATATAAATATAAATTATTAGTATTGATAAAAAAAGGTTCTTAATTGACTTAAATTGTAGTAAATAGCTAATTTTGTAACTAAGTTACAATTTATTTAAGTTGTTTGTTTATATTATATATTTCAACATCAATTGAATTGATTTTTACCCATTGTGTTCTTTAACACCTAAAAAAACTTTTAAATCACTTTTCCCTCAATACGCTTGGGTTAAGGGCTAATGGCAAAAATTTTGGGTTTTGGAGACGCGATAAATCGCCGTCTCTACAAGTGTTTTGGTCTTATCTGGACTGTATTGACTTTTGCCTACGTCTACTTTTTATAAATTAATTTGCTATGGATTTTGTTCTACTTTTCTAGGCTCCAGCCCAAGGCTACGGCTACTTCAGCAGCTAATTCGAGAGGATTGAATGGTTTGGCGATCGCACTAATCATTCCCATCTGATTATAGCGACGGCGATCGGAAGCCTGGATTTTAGCAGTTAACAAAATTACTGGAATCGCTTTGGTTAATGGATTGGATTGTAACTTTTCAAAGGTAGTGATGCCATCCATCTCTGGCATCATCACATCTAGTAAAATTGCATCTGGTTGGTAAGTCTCAGCTTTAATTATGCCCTCTTGACCAGAACTCGCAGTCATTACTTTCCAGCCTGCAACTGTTTCCAAGCAAATCTTGGCAACTTCTTGAATATACTGCTCGTTATCAACCACTAGAATTTGCTTTGTTGTCATCGCTGCTATCCTCTTGTTGGTTCGGGGTAATGCTCTGAAGTAATTTCATCACCCGTTGTTCAAATTCCTTAGTAGTCACACGCCCGTTGCTCAAAAATTCTGCATTTGGACTTAGTTGGCTATTTGTAGTTGGCTCGTAACTACTATGAACTAAGGGAATGTTAGAAGAGTCTTCTAAATCAGGATTTTGGAAAGCCCTAAATAATGGCAGAGTGACGTAAAAAGTGCTACCTTCACCTAATACACTTTCAGCCCAGATGCGTCCGCTGTGTTGTTGCATAATACTCTTGCAAATTGCCAAACCTAAACCAGTGCCATCATGGTTACGTGAATCTGAAGAGTCAACTTGTTGAAAGCGCTCAAAGATACTTTCAAGTTTGTCTGTTGGGATACCGCGGCCGGTATCTTTGACTGTCAACAAAACTTCATTTTCTTGTGGTTGCGCCCCCAACCAAACCGTAGATCCAGCAGACGAGAATTTAATGGCGTTACTCAATAAATTGGTCAATGTTTGGACAATGCGATCGCAATCTGCCAATACTTGGCCAGATATAGCAGAAACAGATACTTTCACTCCTGCTTTGTCAGCCAGAGGTTGCATGACATTTACTGCTTGAACGATCAAGTCAACAATATTGCAGATTTCTGGTTCCATCTTCGCCTTACCCGACTCGATGCGCTCAATGTCTAGGATGTCGTTGATTAAACGTACTAGACGTTCGCTGCTATCAGTCGCAATTTGCAGTAGGCGTTTTCCCTGCTCTGAGTTTGTTGCTAGCAAACCACTGGCTAGCATTCCTAGAGAGCCGTGAATCGAAGTTAAAGGTGTGCGGAGTTCATGACTAACAACAGAGACAAATTCATCTTTCATGCGTTCAATTAGTTTGCGTTCTGTGATATCTCGTAAAATAACCGTATAAAATATTTCTTCAGCCATTTCTATTTTGGAGATAGAAGCCTCTGCTGGAAATTCAGTACCATCCTTGCGGCGTCCGTAGATTTCACGCCGTTCTCCCATCCGACGGGCAACATTGGGAGATTGTCCAAAGTCAACCACATGTTGACGATGCGCTTGAAAAAAGCGCTGCGGTAAAAGTAAATCAAGTCCTTGTCCAATCACTTCTTGGGCCGAGTAGCCAAAAATCTTCTCTGCTCCTTGATTAAATAAAGTGATGCTTTGGAACCCGTTAATGGAAATAATTGCATCATCAGCAATATCTAAAATTCGTGCAAATCGGGCTTGAGAGAACAGTAATTCTCCCTGTGTCCGTTGACGTTCATCAAGTTGTGACTGCAACTGTTGATTCACCCGAATTAACTCAGCAGTGCGCTCTGCTACTCGCAATTCCAGTTCGTTGATGGCTTGTAAATTGAGAGATGAGGGAGGTGAGGGAGACAAGGGAGATGAGGGAGACAAGGAAGACAAGGGAGACAAGGAAGACAAGGGAGACAAGGGAGAACTAAGTTCTCCTGCTCCCCCTGCTCCCTGCCCCCTGCCCCCTGCCCCCTGCCCCGGTGCCTCCCTGCCTCCCTGCACGACGCGCTGCCGCAATTTCATCCGTTCTAAGCGATTGACGATCCGGGTTACTAGTTCTGGCCCAACAATGGGCTTACTTACAAAGTCATCAGCACCAACACTAAACACTTGATTTACCATCTCGCCATCGCTATGCACAGTCAGGAATAGAATGGGTAATTCACACCAGCGCGAATCGTTGCGTACTAATTGGCAAAGTTCTATACCATTTGTATAAGGTAATTCCACATCCAGAATCAGCATATCTGGCGTAACTATTTCCAAGATTTCCCAAAACTGACGCGGATCTTCAAGAGCGATCGCTTTTAATCCCCAAGGACTAAGTAAGGTTTGTAAAAATGCCTGAATTTGCGGATCGTCATCCACAACCAATATTTTAGTTTCTGCATGGAGGTGATTTTGCAGTGGTTGTGTGACTTTTTCTAAAATTTGTGGGGTTGGTGATGCAGATATTATCGCTGTGTCGTTTCCGTCAATTTCCCGACGCAATAACTTTACCCAACTTTCGAGGTTGCTAATTTCAGATTGACTCAAAGTTTGACCAGAACTCAGTAACAATTCGATATTGCGTGCCAATTTTGAGCCAAGAGGCAAGCCAAAAGTACCTAAAGATCCCGCCAAGGTATGCGCCTCTTTGGCTGCAAGCGATCGCAAATCGGGATTTAAACTATTTTGGTTTAAAGTTGCGATCGCTTCCTCCAGCACCCGCACCTGCTCGTCTACCCGCTTTTGAAATCGTTGCCAAATTTCCGCAACTGCCATTAATGTTTGCTGTTGTGATTTGAGATTAGGAACCAAAGATTTTTCACAATCTAATTCCCCCCTGCTCCTCTGCTCCTCTGCTCCTCTGCTCCTCTGCCCCTCTGCCCCTCGGTCACTGAGCGTAGCCGAAGTGCTGCCCTTCTCCTCTGCCAGTGATTTCAGCCGATAGCCAATACCGTAAACTGTTTCAACTAAATCACCGGGCGCTCCTACAGCTTTGAGTTTGTGTCGTAACCCTTTGATATGGGTGCGAACAGCTTCTTCTTGTGGAGTGTCTTCATAACACCACAGATGTTCTAAAATCATGCCGCAGCTAAACACCCGGCGAGTATTTCGCAAAAATAGTTCTAAAAGAGCATACTCTTTGGGAGTAAGTGCTAGCAGATTTCCAGCATACATCACTTCACAGCTACTAGGGTCTAGCCGCAACCCACCATACTCCAGCACAGGTTGCGAGGTTACGCCTTTGCGACGCAACAGTGCCCGAACACGAGCAATTAACTCTTCTGCATCAAAGGGTTTAACTACGTAGTCATCTGCGCCTGCATCTAGTCCGATCGCTTTCTCATGACTACTATCGCACCCTGTCAATAACAATATTGGCATTTGCAGACCACTAGACCGAATTTGACGACAAAGACTAATGCCATCCAGTTTGGGCAACACTACATCTAGGAGGATTAAATCATAATCGTAAGTTTTAATAAAATTCCAAGCAGTATCACCATCACTGGCAACTTCAACTGCGTAGTTTTGGTTAGTTAAAACACAGGTGAGTGAATATGCACTTAACTCGTCATCTTCAACAACTAAAATTTTCATGTTAAAAGCTTTCCAAGTTAAAATGGATATAACAGATAATAAGTAATCAATTTAAATAGCAAGTCCAATATAATATCAATACTTATTTTTAAAGCATCTTCCAAAAGGTCTATATTTGCAATTTTAAATCATTAACAAATATCAATATTGATTAATTTTAATTGGATTTTCTAGCTACCTGCCCAAGAGCAGATGGTATGGAGAAAAAAACATTTTCCAGAGTATACTACCTTACTTACAAGTTTTTCTAGTACAGAGAGGTTTAGATCCAAAACTTTTTCAAGAAGCCAGGGATCTTTTTGTTCGTAACTCCTGCACGAATTGCTATAGTTTAACGCCATCACACGAAATCCCCGTTCTTGTAGGGGCGTACAGCCGATTTATGTGTTGCAAAGATTTTTGGAAATAGTGCTATGTATGTTGAGGTAGGAGCAGTGTCCTTCTCTTGCCTTGCTCGTTCGTTCGTGCAACTTACCACAAGAAAGGACTGATAAAACTCTCAATACGCTACAACAAAAAAAACCCTCTGCTAAACCTGTGAAAAAACGAGTAACACTCACCTTCCCAAAACGCGCCGTGCAAATGCCAGTCACTTACGTACTGGCTAAAGAGTTCAACGTCGCTGCTAATATTATCCGCGCCCAAGTTGCCCCAAATCAAATTGGCAAATTGGTAGTGGAATTATCGGGAGACATCGATCAATTAGATGCAGCGATCGAGTGGATGCGATCGCGTAATGTTAATGTTTCTTCGACGTTAGGCGAAATTGCGATCGACGAGGATGTGTGTGTCCACTGTGGCTTGTGTACTGGGGTTTGTCCTACCGAAGCCCTCACCCTCCAGCCAGAGACATACAAGTTGACATTCACGCGATCGCGCTGTATCGTCTGCGAACAGTGTATCCCTACCTGTCCCGTACAAGCAATTTCTACTAACATTTAACAATCTAAAATCCCAAAACCAAGAGCGAAGTTAGCCCAACTTAAACACATCCGCCATTACACTATCATCACCCACCAGCCTACTTTTTGCTGGAGAATCATAAACTACCAATAGCGAAGGTATACCAGCTACATCCTGAAACAGCGTCATTCCCTCAGCGTGTTCTTCCCGATTCCCATAAGGAATATCTTGCACAAAATCGGGATTGCTGAAAACATTTTCTCGCATATTCACACCATTTACCCAACGATAAACTTGCACGGGGCCATCTAAATCCATCGTTGGCCCGGCTAAAATCAACAAATCTTGCTCATCTACATACAAATCTCGAATTCCCAAACCATTCAACCAGATAAAATGCTTTTTATATAACTCCTGCAATTCCCCAATTTGCTTTAGTTTCATCAATCCAGAGGTAGAATCCTCTAACTCTATTTCCAGCACCACAGCCCAACCTCGCAATACAGGCCCGCGCAAACCCAGAAAAACGCGGTTTTGATAAATGCCTATTCCTTCAATATCAAAGCCATTATCCTTTCCGGGAATTGCTGCTTGAATAAACGAGCCTAAATGGGCATCATCTGCTAAAGCTGTCATCAGCAAATTACCCTGATTCGTCACCTCTAATTTACTAGCAGTCAATTGCACATCTGGCTTTTCGGGATGTGGGCAAGATGAGAATAGCTTACCGTCTATTAGAGGAATTCGTCCTAAAATGTAACGGTTAGGTTCTGATTCAATTTTTGCTAGCCTTTTAAAATTTTTAGCATCTGTATTTTCGGGGTTGAATTTTTTCCGTTTGTAGCTGTGAGAACCAACAAACCATAAGTAATTATCCGCGTAAGCCAGTCCTTCTATATCAATTTCTTCCTCTTCTGGTGCAGGTAAATCGATAAATTCTGCTACACCAAATTGTTGATGATCTGTAAATTTATCAGTATCAACCAAAGAGAGACGCTCAATAGTTGAAGTTTCATCTGACCCTAACCATAAATACTTCTGATGTGTGAGTAGCAGTGCTGATAAATCTTCTCTATGCTCTTTAAAAGAATCTGCAAAAGTCAATAAAACTTGATTTAGCAAATGTAACTTTGACATTTTAAATTATATTGATATTTACAAATATATTAGCCATGCTATTATAATATATAACTTGATGAGCGAAAAATCGGATTCTCAAAACTATAGCTCATATCAACTTAAGGGGATGAAATATTGTCAACCTTTGATAGATACTGCATATTTATAAAATCAAATGCAACTATCAATAGTCATAGGCATACCTAACAATTATCATACCTAAAAAACTTTCAAAAGTATATGCAATTTATCAAATAATCTTGTTATTATGCAATAACTTCGTGAGGTAATAATTCAGATAAATTATGAAATTAGCTACACAAACTACAGTAAAAACTCTCGGTGACTACGCCTACCAAGCGATTGAAAAACACTTTAAGAAAACCTTGAAGTGGGAAAAGTCAGTGAAGAAAGATGAAGATCCAGAAGCACTGCACCAAATGCGAGTAGGAATGCGCCGCCTACGGACAGCGGTAACTCGGTTTGGGCTAGCAGTGGATCTGTCGAAACCAGTCAGCGATAAAAATATTGGTAAAATAGCCCGTCGTCTTGGTAATCTGCGAGATTTAGACGTACTTAAAGAAAGTTTGGAAAACAATTATAAACCAAACTTACCCCGCAAAGAACAGGAATCTCTGCAAACAGCTTTTACAGCTTTGGCGAAACAACGTGAAGATGTAGAATCGAGCGTGCAGAAAACATTAAGCGATGAATCTTACAAGTCTTTAAAAGATGCATTGGATAAGTGGTTAGAAAAACCTACTTATCAACCTTTGGCATCTATTGCCATTCAGCAAGTATTACCAGACTTACTTTTACCAGAAGTGAGTAACTTCTTATTGCATCCAGGTTGGCTAGTTGGTACTGAAATTGTAGAATCAGAAGTGAAGATCCAGAAAAACTGGAAGCCAAAAAAGGTAGAAAAACAATTGACAACAGAAGGTGAAAATCTTCATAGTTTGCGAAAAGAAGCTAAACGTATACGCTATCAAATGGAGTTATTTACTGACTTATATGGCGAGTCTTACGAAGCTTATATTACAGAAGTGAAAAATATCCAAGAAATTTTGGGTACGATGCAAGATAGTGCCGTATTAACTGACTGGCTTGGAGATGTTTATAAATCAGAAATTCACACTGAGTTGCCCACCCTTGCTAATTTATTAACTGAAAATCGTTACCAGTCGTGGCAGCAGTGGCAACCTTTGCAAGAACGGTATCTGAAAACTGAAACCAGACATAGTTTTCATTTAACAATACTGCATCCACTTTCAGGAGTAATCAGTTAAAAGTTACTCTTTGTTGAGAAAAGATTGGACTAACAAACGGCAGTGTCAGTAATTACGTTCTTCACCATGCTCCTTGTTCTTCTAAATCAAAGCAAGATTCTGAAACTTTGATTGAGTCAACCTTTGAGCCTCTATTTTCTAATAGTAACTATTTGTAGCCAAAACCGGAAAATTAAAGCTCTGAAAGTCTTTCAGCGATTGGGTTCTCCCAAAGTGACAAAAGAAAGTTAGTTTGACATCAACTCAACCAGCAACGAATGAGATTTTGGGCAGGAGCTTGGGTAGCGAACTCTTGAGCCTGCGCGATCGCAATATCTCACACAAATCAACAAGTTTTAATCCGGTTTCCGCAAGGTAGCTATTTATGACACGACAAAAAAAGCAGATCGTTAGACTTCTTGGCATTTGTCGGGGAAAAGGGGAAGGGTTAAAGGGTAAAGGTATGGAATTTTCCCAAACCCAGTAACCTTTTACCTTTCTCCAACCGGAAAGCAAAAGCTACTTTTGCAAGATGTCTATTGCTTTTGCACAGCAACAAATAAAAGTCACTGTACATCCTCTAAGAGTTGTTTCCTACTGGTCTCCAAGCTAAGAATACAGAAAATCAACCACAGTAAACCTGCGGCATAGCCAGCTGTCACATCAGTTAACCAATGTACTCCAAGATAAAGCCGACTGAAACCAATGGCAGCAATTAAGACCGCAGTCAAGGCATAAATCCAAAAGCGCCATTGAGGAAACTGTTTTGCTAGAATATAGCCGATAAAACCGTAAATTACTATTGAGACCATTGCATGGCCGCTGGGGAAACTGTGTTGACCCACATTAATAATATGCTTCCATAGTGCTGGACGCGCTCTACCAAATAATAGTTTCATCAAATAATTTAGTAAGATTGCGCCGACTCCAGCTATGCCCAAGATAGTTGCTTCCCGGCGACGATTATAATATAAAGGACTAATTGCCAGCCCCAAAGAAGATAACAGTATTACTACTGGATCGCCGAGAAAAGTAATACTAACCATGATGCGATCGCGCAGTGGTGTATGCAACTTCTGAATCAAGAGCAAAATGGCTTCGTCAAGATTATATGCATATAACAATCCGGTGCTGCATACAAAGGCGCTAACAACCCCCAATACCGGAATAAATCGATTACTTGTTTGGTGTAATTGTCGCTGCATCCATATTTGAGACACTACGGCTGAATCAAATATGTTTCGATTTTTCCCCCTCACCAAAGCTATATTTTTTTTAGTGCCAAAGGATTGCAAGTTACTGTCTTCAATGACTGCGGCAGATGATTTTGGAGCCTTGACTGATTGACTTTGTATAGAAGAAGCAAGTGATTTATTGACTTTTTTCCAATAATCTAAAACAATTTCTTGAATAAGCAGCCCGATGGTCATTGGCGTAGCGTCTCGAAGAGAAGACCCACCTTGTCCTGCCGGACACGCTTCGCGAAGGGCGATCGCGTTTAAACTCTTATCTGGAGAGAAAATAACAAGCACATTCCCGGTGTAACTATTAGCACGAGCTTCTAAGATTATTTTCTGCTCTAATAATCTCGATTCCAGATATCTTTTGAGAGCTTCTGAATGGTAAAGCCCATTTACCTTATATCTAGCTCTTCCTTTAACAGCAGTATGTATTGCTTGAACCCAATGATTTTCATTGAGAAGTTCATCGAAATGAGCTATACCCATTTTTTTTAATTGATAATAGGGACATTTGGACTGGAGACTAGGAAAGAGAAATTTTCATACGTTCTGGGACGCTGTTGTTCAAAGTTACTTACTCTTAACTATCAATAAGTTAATGGCCACTGTATTGGCAACTACACAACCTTTTCGCTCACAGGTTGCAGTTGTAAAGCCTGGGAGTTCACCCCACCATTACCACGCAATCGCCATCGCTTGTAGGGCAAGATAAATATGGTGGCAGATTTTAGTTTCTTAATTATGTTTCTTGAGGTAGAAAGTATCCGTTCCCAAACATCTGTCCTAAACCTTCGATACACAATAACATTATGTGCTTGGTTGAGTTTGCGCGTACTATCAATTAGATTAATTAAAGCGTCAAAAACAGCACCTACAATTGATTTTGTCGCTACCTCTTTTGGCTCAATCGCTTCACGGGCAGTTTGAATCAGACTAATCAGATGCTGGCGCATTTGATTGTCTGAAATTACACGTACTTGATAATTGATAACGATGGATGTAGCTTCTAAATTAGTACGAACATTTGTAACTCTATTATCAGATTCTATGATCATTTTGAGTTTATTAGCATACTCTGTATCTCTGGCTAACAGAGGAATACGAAAACGAATGCGTCCAGGAATTGCATGGACAATACTATAGAATATTTTTGGAGTTGGTGGTGTTTTATTAGCTGCGCTTTTAACTGCATTTTTTGGTGATAAATGCTGATAAAAATTAGCTTTTTTGTCAGAATGAGACCGATTTCTATTAGTCATAAGATTATATGATGTTTTAGTTTCAAAAGATAAAATAATCTATTAATGTGCTGATATAGCGTTTTATTTAACTGCATTTATTTTACTTTAGTTATACATATTCTTCTGAGTGAAAAAATCTATCCCAGTAGTGAATCTAGCTGTTGCTATCATCAGGTTGATTTATTTCCAGATATTTAAGTATATATAGGTTTAAATGTAAAATTTGTAACTTATGACTGTTGAATTACTATAGTCACAAGTAGTAAGATCGAGAGTATCTATGAATTGACTGGATAAGAGTATTAGCTTGATTTCATACAAGCGTTGCTTATTTATTTTATTTAGTTTTTAGGTATGTGTTTATGCCGCAAGGGTTAGGGTTACTAATTCAACTGGTACTAGAGTTCGCACCTGTTGTTGCAGAGCTAGTACAAAAGAGAAGTCAAGACAGTTTGGCTCTAAGTAAATATAAACCGATTGAAGCAATTCCCGAATTACTCAAAGTTATAAATGCTTCCAATCAAAAAAGCAGTTATTTGGAAGATTTTGAACAAGAAAAAATTCTCCAACAGCAATTAGTAGTTGACAATCAAGAAACAAGATTAAGAATAGCCGCCGAAGAGCGAGAAACAACGCTCAAGTTGCCAGAAGTCAATAAAATTATTGATAGCTGGCCCTTAAGATTATACCCTTCACAAATTTTAGAACAAACCAATTATGGACGCACTCCACTAAAAATTTTTATCGCTCCTCCGCAAGTAAATTTTGATCTATTTGATGATAATAAAGATGAAAACATTCCCCAAATTGAGTTAATGTTAGCTGAAGGATTACGAGATTTTCTCAACAAGCATTACTCTTTACACAGTCAAGTGAGACCAACAGAGTTGTTAGCAGGAGCTTGGGATAGTAAACGTTTTCACAGCGAATCAAGTATTAAGGCTCTGTTTAGTATGTTGAAAACAGAGCCTATTTTAATTTTGGAATCAGAAAAGGATGGAGATTATTTAAATTTTCGGATTGCCTACTGGGGTTTAGAACCAGGGAATTATTATTATAAAACAATTGCTCGTCTACCTTATCGAGAGATTTTGGAATATTCTGCTAAAAAACGAGCGTTAGAATGGAAAAAAATTAGAGAGAAACTGATTGCTTTGGGAGAAGAAAGCGAGGAAATTAATCAAATTGGAAAAGAGAATGTAGTTAATTTGGCAATTTTAGAAAAGGTAGAAAAATGGAATGAAAAAGGAATTGATATTAGTAAGTTATCTTTACAATATCAAGTCAATCGTCAAGACTTGGAAGAACTTTGCCAGGTTTTGATTACCTATCACTGTTTGGTTGCAGGTTGGATAGCTGATGCTTACCATTTAGTCGATCGCGGTGTACCTCCACTATTACCAGAGTTGCTGTCGAGTTTGCTATCAGATAGTATTGATTTACAATCAATACAGCTTATTGCTTCAGGTTACAAACAACTTTACCAAGCTCTGGAAAATGAGCGTTCTTACTGGATTCCAGAGTTGGCTTTGCAATTAGCCCAAAGTTTATCACATTTAAGTAAGACCTACGGCGGTAAACTACGTACTTGGGCAAACGAACAGCTTGATTATTCTGTGAATACATGGTTACAACTACGCCAAATATCACCACAGGATTTTACTAACCCGCTTCAGGCAATGCAATCAGCAGTCAGCATCAAAGATGAAGAATATATCAAAAAGCTAAAAGAATATTTTGTCGCAGTAGGTGATAGTCAAAGTATTGCTGATGTTGAGTCAATTTTAAATTGCGTCGCCAACCTCAAACATCAAGTTAAACTAGAACATACCGTCCTTAGCCATACTCTAACGGGACATTCCGAAAAGGTGACATCTGTTGTTATTAGTCCCGATGGTGAGACTTTAGTTAGTGGGTGTGCAGATAAAACCATTAAAATATGGAATCTCAACACTGGTAAACTTATCCGCACCACAGAAGATTTAGGCAAAATTTCATCTGTTGCTATTAGTCCTGATGGCAATTTTCTTGCTGTTGGTAGTTCCCAACATCCCAAAAGTAATGTTAGAGTATTAAACGCTAATTCTGGCAAGTTAATCCACACTCTGTTAGGACATCAAAAACCGGTTAATTGCATCGCAATCAGTCCTGACGGACAAATTCTTGCCAGTGGTAGTAATAAAATTAAAATTTGGAATTTGCATAAAGGCGAACGCATTTGTACTCTTTGGCATTCATCGGCAGTTAATGCTGCTGCTATCAGTCCCAATGGTACAATTCTCGCTAGCGCTAGTTCCGATCGTAAAATTAGGCTATGGAACCCACGCACAGGAGATCCATTACGCACCATTAACGGACATTCAGGTGAGGTGAAATCAGTAATCATTAGTCCTGATGGAGAAATGCTCTTTAGCGGTAGCGCAGATAAAACCATTAAAATTTGGCATTTAGTTACGGGTAAAGTGCTACACACCTTGAATGGACATTTAGAAGAGGTTAGATCCTTAGCTGTTAGTCCTAATGGAGAAATTCTCTTTAGTGGTAGTGCAGACAAAACTATCAAAATTTGGCATTTGCAAACTGGAGAGTTACTACAAACTATCACAGAACACTCAGGGGCAGTAAACTCTATTGCTATTAGCCAGAATGGTCAATTTCTTGCTAGTGGTAGTTCTGATAAAACTATTAAAATTTGGCAGATTAATTAAACTTTTTAGTTACTCGTTTGTTGATTCTTCTTGGCTAGTTCCATGCAATTTAATAAAGCTATCAAAAGCATACCATGCTAAAACATACCAAGGAATCACTTCTAGTTGTAACCCTTTCTTAAGTAATTGCCGTACTGAAAGACTAGCTAATCCCAAAGGGAAAAGAATCCGCAGATCGAAAGCACCATGCGTTAACTGTTTGATGCGTTGGTTTAAGTCAACAACCGCAGATGATACTCCATCTGCTGCCTCGGTGTTACCTTCGGTAACATCAGCAAAAATTATGCCTAAATCTTTAAGGGTTGCTAGCACATCTTCCAGACTGCCATCATTACCATCGTGATTAATCACAATACTGCCATGAGCAACATTTGTCTTCACTCGATTAATGTGCGAATTTGCTGACAACGCATTAGCAATGCATTGCATTTTTTCTGGTTGACGATGAGAATGAGCCACTCTCAACCGCAATCTTCCGGGAGTCGAACTTACAACTTTTGTAGATATCGGTTTTGACGGGGTTTTGAAAGTAGTTTTGTTTATAATTTCTGACATTTTATTGTAAGTATTATAACCATTTGTCAACATAAAATCGCCTTTTTAACTGAAATTATTCTAGTGGATTATTTTTCGTAAAAGGGCTTATTATATAGCAGTCACAAATTATTTATGAAGTTATTTATTTCTCTTTATTTGCGTTCTGCTCCGTAGGAGTATGCAGTTTGTTAAAAAGAGTCATTTTCACAAATCATGAATGATTTATGAAATTTTCTATTTTCGTAGGGTGGGTTAGGTAAGACACCGTAACACCCCCTACTAATTTGAGATTTTGATAATTGAAAGTCCGATATCAGGAACAATTTAATTTGCTGATATGTAGATGAAATTACACACCATTATCGGGGACATTATCTGCATGGGTGGCACTAGCTTCAAAGGCTGGGGTTTGTTTTTCCTCAGCAAGTTCTGCTCTAGCTTCAGCTACCATGTCTTCCCAAGTTTCCCCCATTTCTGCAATGGTTCCTTTGCTTCTTTCATAAAGACCAATTCCACCTTTGATCGCTGATTTGATTAAGGGTTTACCAACTCCAGCCACAATGGGCAACAAAACAGGTGCTAAAAGTACTGCACCAATTCCGGCTATTATACCGGGAGCGCCTGCGTCTTCAATAAAATCACTAATTTTAGGTGCCATATTCAAGTTCCTCCTATTAATTAAAAGATTTGGGAAGCTTTCTAAATTACTCTGTCGGCATAGTTGTATCATCTCGCCGATGGTAGAGTTTTTTGGTGACGACTTTTGAGAATTGGACGCAATCCGTTGATGCCGGCAACTACTGTTGAGCCGTTGTTAACTACCGTTGCAGCTAAGGGGTTAAGACCAAAGAGAACGGCGATCGCTAATGCTGCTAAGTTAGGAACAGCAACAAGTCCTGTGTTTTGTCGAATCAATTGCTTGGCTTGACGAGCGATCGCGATCGCTTCTAATAAACCATGCAAGTCATTCTGCATCAACACTAAGTCTGCTGTCTCACGGGCGATCTCAGAACCGTTGGCAAAGGAAACGGAAACATCGGCGTAGGCTAAAGCTGGCGAATCGTTGATCCCATCGCCTACAAATGCAACTGTCTTACCTTGCTCGTGCAGTTGGCGGACAACTGTTGCCTTTTGTTCTGGAAAAGCTTCGGCGTGAGTATGCGTCGGCAAGATACCAAGTTCAGCAGCAACAGCAGTCGCAGTTCGCTGATTATCGCCGGTTAGCATGTGAATTTCTACACCTTCGACCGTCGAAAGTGCTGCGATTACTTCCCGGCTTTCGGGACGGAGAAGGTCACTATATTTAATAATACCTTGAAGTTGACCGTTGCTGGCTACATAAATCGCTGAATTTGGAGATTTTTGCTGACCGTTTAGCGCTTCGGTATTAACGCCATTGGAGCGCAAAAAGCGATCGCTCCCCACGTAAACTGTCTCTCCATCAATCAGAGCTTGTACGCCCAAACCTAGTTGATAGTCCCACTTACTACGCGGCAAAATTTCCACTTGCTCTGCTTGGGCATAGCGAACAATTGCTTCTGCTACTGGATGAGTTAAACGTTGTTCGGCGGCGGCTGCCAATTCCAACACCCGCAATCTTGAGGTTGCTGGATTGAGACTTTCCACACTAACAACATCGACTTCTCCCTTAGTCAGTGTCCCGGTTTTATCAAAAACTATGGTATCAACTTCTGCTAATTGTTCTAACGCCCGCCCGCTACGGATGAGAATCCCCCGTCGGGCAGCATAAGTTAATGCTGCTAAAACTGTTGTCGGGACTGATACTCGAATCCCTGTAGCAAAGTCTAGAGTTAAAACGCTGGCTGCCCGTGAAGGATTGCGGGTTGCGGCAAATACTGCCCCACCAAGTAACAAAGTTGGCACAACAGCTTTTTGAGCAAATTTCGTGGCATAATTCTCCATCCGGGTATCGTGAACAGGTGCTTCTTGCATTAATTTAATGCTCTGTCCGGCGCGGGTATCGTTGCCTATCCGTTCTGTGAAAATATAAATTCGTCCTTCCCGTAACAGCGTTGAGGCGAAAACTGGTTGTCCTTTTTTCTTCAGCACCGGCATCGACTCGCCAGTTAGTTTCTGCTCATCTAGTAGGGCTTTACCTCGCAAAATGCTACCATCAATCGGCACTTGTTCGCCGGGATAAACAATCACTGTATCGCCACGCTGCACATCTTGAATGGGAATTTGTTGCTTGTCGCCATTGCGTTCCACCCAGACGAATTGCCCCAGAGAACTAAGTAAATCTAGAGTTTGTTGAGCAGAAGAACGAGCCGTGCGATCGCGGATATTTTCGCCCACTTCAATTAAACTGAGCATCAGCGATGGTGTGAGAAATTGTCCTTGGAAGGTAGTAATTGCGATCGCCATCAAATCCAAAAAGTCAATATTCAATTTTCGTTCTACCCTAATACCTTCCCATGCTCGTTGGACGACGGGAAGTGTGGCAATGGCGATGGGAAGCGCCACTATCAAAGGCGGGATCGGTAATCCTAACGGCCCTCCTAGTACTGCTAAAGTAGTGGCAACGGCAGACAGTTGTAAACCTGGCCAAGATGCCTCTTTTTCGGTTTCTGATAAAGATGTATTTTTGAGAACGACTACAACACTTGCAGCCTGAATCAAATCGTGAAGGTGCGATCGCATCTTCGCTTCGGAAACTTTATCAGATTTATAAGTAACTGCAACCGACATTGCCGCAGGCTTGACACGGACATTCTTCACCAGCGCATCTGCTGTTAACAACACTTCCAGACGTTTGGCATAATCTGCATCACAGCGTAAGCGAGGTAGGCGAAACCGCAGTCTTCCCAAAGTTGTATGGACAACGCTGTAGTTAACATAGGGCAACTCTGCTTGAGAGTGTCCATTAGTGTCAATTAAAGAAACTTTTCCATTCCCTTCCAACACAGTAAATTGAGATTTTGGGGGTGATGGTAGTTGCAGTGCTACTTTTGCCATTACTTTTCTTTAATCCAATATTGTTACACTTCGATGAAAATCAGGCTCTTTGCTGGGGTAAAGAGAGCAAATTAGCCACCAATCCGGCGAGATTGATTAGCTATCAAAAGTTTGATTATTTGCGCTCTTTTGGACTGGTTGGCTAACTTATCGCTGTAGGTAAGCTAAGTTTGTCAGCCACGGGGTTTCAGAATCAGGGCGATAAGGTGCAATATTAGGTTTATAAAGGGAAATTCGCCATAAACCCTAAAGAAACACACATCGCAGGCGATTTGAGATTACTCCACAGACTGGAGAACTCTGGAGTAGGATGATTTGCCGTTGTTGTGTCTGTAACTTCAACAGTCTGACCAACGAAAGTAGTATGATTTGCCGTTGTTGGATCTGTAACTTCATTCGTCTGACTAACTTCTTCTAGGGGTTGGTTAGCCGTTGCGCTCCCTAGTGTTGGTGGGTTTGTTTCCAACGCTAATTCCATCAGACTCACCCAATGAGATAATGGGATATCACCAAACTGATAAGCGATCGCGATCGATGCTACATCAAAATTCACACGCACGTTGCTAACTTGAGCATCAGTTTTCACTATTCTCTCAAGCCGCCGCCCATAGGCTCGATCTTGGGCAATTTTTGGCACATTCAACCGAATACGTCCGGGAATTTGATGAACTACGCTGTAGTCAATCTTTGCAGGTGCTACCACCTCACTATTTTCTTGTTGGATAGTAGATTCGGATATGTCGCTTGCGATCGCAGAACTGGTGTGATTACCTTCGTTTTTTTCTGATGTCGGAACTTGAGAGCCAAGATAACCAATTACACCACGGGTTGCATCCGCCGTAATCATATAAACTGGAATCGAAACCCAGCCATGAATTCCTAACCCTCCTGTTACCGCCAAGCCTGTCATCATCGGAATTAAGGAAATACCTTGTTCTTTCCAAAATGAAAGCGATTTCCAAGCTGCAAAGGGATCGGTGTTGCTAGGTGAATCAGAGGAAGCTGGCGGCTGTTGAATCTGAAGATCGGATTTTAACGCCAAAATCTGCGGGAATGACAGCTTATGTTCATCAAAATTAATCACCAAACTGCCCGTTTGCTCGTTTACAGAAACTTCCCTCACTCCTTCTATAGAGCGTAAATCTTGAGCTATGTTGTCTAATATTGAGTTAAGACTACTGTCAGTGGTACGGAGTCGCACGCGCCCGGTAGTTACATGAACTATTTGCAAGGCACCTGAAGGCTGTAACTCCGTTGACTCTGCCATCGCTTTAGTTGTATTATGTCTAACTTTATTACTTTGTTGTGTAGAGATTAAGTCAGATGAAATTTTATCCGACAGACTTAATTTTTCGTGATTAATGATACTTTTAGTCATTTCCTCGATTACCCAATAGCTCAATCAAGCAATAGGTTAACAATAGGTTAATAATGGATTAACTGTAACACGTAGCTTTGAGGTTAAATCTATTTCTTGCGGATTATTTTCTATTAAAACTTATTAAGGTTTGCTGTTTATATTCTTGTTTAGTAAATACGTCTAAAGTAAGTAAACCAAAAAGTTTTGTCAGGATTCAGATCGAATAGTTAGGAAGTAGAGACGGGCAAAACTGATAATTAATAGAATCAGCCAGTAGTGCTTGTACAAAGAAATCAATCACAAACCGATCTTGACAGCGATAAGTCTAGAAACGTCTTAATTCTTCTAGTATTCCCTGCAAGCGTCTGGCTCGTTGGTTGAACTGGCTTTGGTCTAACAATTTTGAAAACAGGCTCAAGTAGTTTGCCTTCATAAACCCTATAACTTAGTGTCATTCGGTCAAAGGAACCTAGAGAACTGTGTAATAACCTTTCAATACCATAAATAAACGTGAGTTCGACAGACCTCTCCCGGACAGCCTCCCTCTCTTAAAAGGCGAACGCGAGTGCGTCTTTGTCAGGAGAGGGAGGAGTAACGAGTAAGGAGAGTTTTTGCTCCCCTCTCCTAGTAGGCTACGGTGTATACACAAGTCCTAAAAACCTAGCTTGATAAGACTTTCCTCGTTCCCAGTCTTCGACTGGGAATGCATTCATTGAGTCTCTGACTCAATATCTGACTGGAGGCAGAGCCTCAACGAGGAGCATTCTCATGCTCTTCATGAGAACGAGACAAACGAAAGAACAATGGAAAATCAAACTTTTTTTGACTTGTGTATACACGGTAGCTCCTAGTAGGAGAGGGGCTGGGGGAGAGGTCAAAATCGCACTCGTCGAACTCACGTTAAATAACTATATACTCAGTAAATAATTAATTTGCAATACTTAATGTTTGAAAAACTAATTATTAGTTTTTCGTGTTATTGTGATTTCCAGCACATCTTTTTTTGTATTTATTGTGTAGGCTCTATCTGGTAAGTAAAATTACTAGATAAATTTATGGTGATTAAAGCGCCAAGCAGCAGAATTCCTAATTTTGCTGTGGTATTAACCTGACTTACAGTTTGGTTATTTGATTTTTGAGCAATTGTAGGTAACTCAACGGTAAGTTACTAGAAAAGCTTTGCATGACGACATTGAGTGTCAAGCAAGAGGTGAATGCCTACCTTTTGTAGCAGTAGTAATCATAACTGGCGTAGCGCAAATCAGCCATACCGAGCCTAAGCTTTCTCTACGAGACGCTCCGCTAACGCACTATAAGAAAAGAAAAATATATGAGTACAACACGCAAAATTCGTTTAGGTGCATTCATTCAAGCCACCGGACACCATGTTTCTGCTTGGCGACACCCCGATTCACAAGCAGATGCAGGACTGAATTTTGAGCATTATAAGGAAATTACCCAAACCGCCGAACGCGGCTTATTCGATGCAGTTTTCTTGGCAGATAGTCCAGGAGTCTGGGGCGGCGCTCCAGAAACTCAGCATCGCAATGGTAAAATTGCCCATTTTGAGCCTGTCACCCTCTTCTCGGCCTTGTCCTCTGTAACTCAAAAAATCGGCTTCATTTCCACCGCTTCGACCACTTATGAAGAACCCTACACCTTGGCACGTAAGTTTGCTTCGTTGGACTATTTGAGTAAGGGCCGGGCCGGGTGGAATGTAGTCACTACAGGCAATGAGAATGCTGCACGTAACTTCGGACTTGAGCATCACCCAGAACACAGCCAGCGTTATGAACGAGCTGAAGAGTTTGTGGAAGTGGTGAAAGGTTTATGGGATAGTTGGGAAGACGATGCTTTCATCCGGGACAAAGAGTCTGGTGTCTATTTCGATCCTGATAAACTGCATACATTGAACCACAAGGGCAAATATTTTTCTGTAAAAGGCCCTTTAAACGTTGGTCGTCCGCCTCAAGGTTATCCGGTGATTGTTCAGGCTGGAGCCTCGGAATCGGGACGGGACTTGGCTGCACAGACTGCCGAAGTGATTTTCACCGCCAATCAAACCCTAGCTGATGCCCAAGAATTTTATGCTGATGTCAAAGGTAGGCTAGCACAATATGGGCGATCGCCAGACGATCTCAAAATCATGCCTGGTGCTTTCCCAATCATTGGTCGGACTGAATCAGAAGCTCAAGAGAAGTACGAATTTCTGCAATCGTTAATTCATCCCGATGTCGCCTGGGGGATTTTAAAGAACTATTACAAGGGTGTGGATTTGTCGAAATATTCTTTAGATGATGTGGCTCCCGAACTACCCAGCGACACCAACACTAACAAAAGTCGTCTCAAACTAGTTAGAGATTTGGCTACTCGTGGCACTCTTACACTGCGTCAGTTGTATCTTTCTCTTGCTACTGCACGAGGTCATCGCACCATACTTGGTACTCCTGAAACCATTGCCGACCAACTAGAAGAATGGTTCAACAACGGTGCAGCCGATGGCTTTAATATCATGCCGCCAATCCTTCCCACAGGATTGGATGAATTCGTTAACTTAGTCGTTCCCGTCCTCCAAAAACGCGGACTGTTCCGTACTGAATACGAAGGCAGTACTTTGCGCGAAAACCTGGGATTGCGTCGTCCGGCCAATCGTTTTGCTGCTAAACAACTAGATGAAAGATTGGTGTTGGCGTAAATGATTTTTCATATCTGCACTGTGTTGATAGTGCTGTAGCGTAAATCAATTTTTCACGGATGCTTATGCCATACCTTTTAAATTGCACTTTCTGTAGATCGCCACCTACAGACAATTGTGGAGAGACGCGATTGCACAGAGACGCGATTGTAGAGAGACGCAATTGCACAGAGACACGATTGTAGGGAGACGCGATAAATCGGCGTCTCTACAGGAAATGTATTTGTCAATAGCAGCATTGGATGCTGAAAAAACCTGTAATTTTTGTTGTAGGGAAGGAAAAAAACATGACTGAATATAGCCGATTGAAGACCTCACGCTCCGCCGCAATCAGAGCAACCCTTGATTATCCAGTAATCGATACCGATGTTCATACCAATGATTTCACGCCAGCTTTTGAGGATTACATTGCTAAGTACGGCGGTGCGAAACTTGTAGATGAGTTACGCAAGACTGAAGCTTCCCGTCTCAACTCCAAGAGCAACGGTAAAGACTGGTATCAACAAACTCCTGAAGAACGTCAATACAACCGGACAATCCGATCGCCTTGGTGGGCTAGAGTTACCAAAAACACATTGGATCTTGCTACCTACACCCTCCCCGGACTGCTCTATGAGCGTCAAGCAGAACAGGGATCGGACTATTCGGTGCTGTTTCCCAATAATGTCTTAGCACCGGCTGGAGCGAGTCCAGAGAACCGTCAAGCACTGCAACGTGCGGTCAATCACTATCATGCTGATATTTATCGGAAATATAGCGATCGCTTGACACCGGTTGCTGGTATTCCTTTAACTACTCCCCAAGAAGGCATTGAGGAGCTAGAGTTTGCTGTGAAAACACTGGGTTTAAAGGTGATTAATATCACTGGCGGTGTGAAACGGCCAATCAAAGCGATCGCTGATAAATATCCAGCCGATAAATTCCCTGAAATTGCCAAGTATGCTTCTTATATCGACTTCTACGGACTAGATAGTGAATACGACTACGATCCTTTCTGGGCAAAGGTCGTGGAACTTGGCGTACCTGTCACCACCCATTACGGCAGTCAGGGTTGGACTGGCCGCTCCTCCATCAGTAACTACATGAACAACCATATCGGTCACTTCGCCGATGGTTCGGAAGCATTTGCGAAGGCGCTGTTCTTCGGCGGTGTTACCAAGCGTTTTCCCCAGTTGCGTGTAGCAATGCTCGAAGGTGGTGCAGATTGGGGTGCGCGTGTCTACATCCATTTGGTAGATCGTTTTTCCAAGCGCAACATCAAAGCACTGCAAAACTACAATCCAGCGTTGACAAATGCCGATGAGTTGTTTGAAATATTTGAGCGCTACGGTGCAGAAGTTACTCAAGGGTATTCCCTCGATAAGGAAGAATTGACCAAGACTGTACTGGGAGCTTCATTCAGCCGTCATAGCCGTGCGCCAATTGGTAGCGAATTGGATGATTTTGCCGCCGCAGGCATTGAAACAATTGAAGACATCCGCGATCGCTGGGTGAATAGTTTCTTCTTTGGTTCCGAGTCAGACGATCGCACGATCGCTACAGCATTCAACGACAAAGCCAATCCCTTGGGAGTCAAAATCAATGCCATCTATTCCTCCGATGTTGGTCACTGGGATGTACCAGACCTCACCTCCCCCTTGGCTGAAAGCTGGGATCTCGTACAAGAGGGCGTTATCTCCGAAGCCGACTTCAAATCCTATGTATTCGCTAATCCCTACAAGTTTTACACCCAAGCTAACCCCGATTTCTTCAAGGGTACAGCGATCGAATCTAAGGTAGGTAACACCGAATTTAAACAAGTGGACAAGAACCTAGTGGTGGCATGAAGAGTGCTGAGTGCTGAGTACTTCTTAATTCACTCAGGACTTAGGACTAAGTAGGGTAAAAGGCGAGATGAGGGAGCAGAAGAGAAGTTGCAATAATGTTTTTCTCCTCTGCCCCTCTGCCCCCTTGCCCCTCTGCCCAATCCCAAAATTAAATTAGGAGTCATAACAATGCCTGTTGAACAACGCTCTCATGACACTAACAATGGTTCCTTGCCTTATCTGTTCTCACCCGTTTCTGACAATGCCAAGCAACCTGCACCTTTAGTATTGTTTCTGCATGGAGGACGCGATCGCGGGACGGATTTGAATGTGCTACTGAAATGGGGTCTACCTCGTTTCGTGGATTTATCCGACTCGTTACCTTATGTCTTTGCTGCACCCCAGATTCCGGCTGAACAGACTTGGGCAGATCGAGCCGATGATGTGCTTGCTTTGCTTGATGAACTGATCGTTTCTCAGCCTGTCGATCCAGCGCGGGTGATATTGGCTGGGTTCAGCTTAGGCTCGGCGGGTATCTGGCATATCGCTGCTTTACATCCCGATCGCTTCGCAGGTTTAGTACCTGTGTCTGGACGTGTACCGAAAACATTAGCAGAAAGCGAACTAGCTGCACTCAAAAACATTCCTGTTCAGATATTCCAAGGTGGACAGGACAAAAATCTGCCGATTGAGGATACAGAGAATTTTGTTGAGCGCTTACGCAAGGTAGGGGGGAAAGTTGATTTAACTGTGCTACCAGAAGGCGATCATTTTATTGCAGATGAAGTATACGGCGATCCGAAGTTACAACAGTGGCTAATTTCCCAGAACCGGCGTGAAATTTCTGTAGTTGCTTGAGGTGAAATGTTCAAAAACTAATTTGCAATATTCTCTGAGGTAGGCAGCGTTCTGCCTGCTTAACATAACAATATATTAATATCTCTTCTAGAATCATGAACATAATGCTTCTCAAGTCAAAACCGAATTTTTTCGGCAAAATTTAGTTGACTTATGTCATCTCGCAAAGAAATCAGAATTTGTTTTATTGGTGAATCCTTTGTCAATGGCACAGGCGATCCAGAGTTTTTGGGTTGGACAGGTAGAGTGTGCCGCAATGCTGAGTCAAGAGGATACGCTATCACCCATTACAACTTGGGCGTGCGAGCAGAGACAAGTCGGTATCTCAAACAACGTTGGTACTCGGAAGTCTCCTATCGTCTCCCAAAAGAATCTGATGGTCGAGTAGTGTTTTCCTTTGGGGCAAACGATTCAGGATGGGCGGGTAAACAGCAAGGAATCGAACTTTCAGAGTCGATCGCAAATGCTCGCAGTATCTTAAGCCAAGCAAAGCAACTCTATCCGATTTTGATGGTTAGTCCGCCACCCTGTGGTGATAATCAAATTCTTGCTAATCTTTCCGAGGAATTCGCATTGGTTTGTAATGAACTAGATATTCCATATCTTGATGTGTTTTCTAGCTTGGTGAAGTCACCAATCTGGCTAGCAGAAGCAAAAGCTAATGATGGCGCTCACCCAAAAGCAGATGGTTATGCCGAATTTGCGGCGATCGTCCAAAACTGGGAAGGTTGGTTAAATTGGTTTACACCTTAAAAAATGCATTTATTAGACCTCTTGCAAAAGTTACTTTTGCAAGAGGCGGGAAAAGGGGAAAGGTTAAAGGGGAAAGGTTTTTTTATTCCTTTTCCCTTTCCCCCAAACCCAATTCCCTACAAATGCCAAGAAGTCTATTGCATAACGTTTTAGTTCTGCGTTAGCATACCCCTCCGGGGATCTTGCTACGCGTACCGTCTCGTAAAGAAGCGGGGCAAAACGCACGTCGCATTCTATTTAAAAATTTTAAAACTTTCTCAATCAACTTCAATCAACAACATATCTATGACTTTACCAACTACTAATCTCGGTAAAACTGGATTAACTGTTTCGCGTCTTTGTCTCGGCACTATGACCTTTGGTTTGCAGACCGACGAAGAAACTTCCAGGCAAATCCTCGACACCGCCGCCGATGGCGGAATCAACTTTTTGGATACAGCCGACGTTTATCCCCTTGGCGGCGGACTAGCTACTGCGGGACGCACTGAAGAAATCGTTGGGCGCTGGCTCAAAGGCAAACGCGAACATTTTATCTTGGCTACCAAGTGCGTCGGTCGAGTTGGCCCTGCACCTTGGGATCAGGGGGCTTCCCGGAAGCATATTTTGGATGCTATCGATGCTTCCCTGCGACGCTTGGGAACCGATTATATCGACCTGTACCAGTTGCACTCCGATGATGCTTCAACTCCCCTTGATGAAACTCTGGAAGCGCTGGATGCAGTGGTTCGTGCTGGCAAGGTGCGCTACATTGGGGTTTCTAACTTCTTAGCCTACCGACTCGCCCGCGCCTTGGGTCGTGCTGAAACGCGCAATTTAACCAAGTTCATCTCAATTCAGCCCCGCTACAATTTGTTATTCCGCGAAATTGAGCGAGAACTATTGCCCCTGGCCAAAGAAGAAGGACTGGGTGTAATTTCTTACAATCCTTTGGCGGGTGGTCTACTTACGGGTAAACACGATTTTACTCAAGGCCCTACATCAGGCACTCGTTTCACGCTAGGTGCTGCCGCAGAACGTTATCAAGAACGCTACTGGCGCGATCGCGAATTTAATACTGTTGAAGAATTACGCACGGTAGCCGATCTCGCCGGATTTTCCCTCACCACCTTAGCAGTGGCTTGGGTTTTATCTAATCCCATTATCACTGCCCCGATCGTTGGCGCTAGCCGTCCAGAACAACTTGCTGACAACCTCAAGGCGGTAGAACTAAAACTTGACGACAATTTGAAACAAAAGTTAGACGACATAACCGCCGAATACCGAAGAGGAGATTCTCTTCGTTAGAAACTAGGGACGCAGCGAATAACAAATGACAAAAAAAGCTAGACAATCCAAATCCTTTCAACGTGCCCCTGATGCACCAGATTTGCCATCAACTCCATTCAGGTTCATTTGCTATTTCGTTAACCAGTTTCGCTGGTGGTATGTGTTAATGGTGATCCTGGAAATCATACACGCAACCTGTGGCATTATGTTGCCTTATGCCATTGGCCAGATCATCCGGGGCGTAACGGGGACGGGACACAGCCAGCCCATTTTTGATGCCATGAAGCAACCCCTGATGCTGTTCATCGGCTTGAGTGTAGGTGAAGTGGTATTCGGGCGATCGGCTGGACTCTTGCAAACGATTCTCCATCCCATCCACCGACAGCACATTGTGCGATCGCTATATGCCTATTTACAGCACCATTCACATCGCTACTTAAGCAGCAGTTTTTCCGGGGCATTGGCACATCGGATTAGCGAAACTTCTCTGGGTGTTACCCAGACGATGCAAATGATGATTACTGAATTTATGCCAGTAATTGTTGTGTATTCCGTCGCTACGACGATACTGTATCGCGCCTATCCCCCGCTAGCTGCACTGGTGGGAATATGGGCAGTTCTCTTCATCAGTATTTCGTTCTGGCTGGCAACTCGCTGCCGATTTTATTCCCGGAAAGCCGCAGCCGCCAGAAGTGAGACAACTGGTATCATTGTAGATACAGTCACAAATCTCACTAGTAGCCGACTATTTGCTCGCTTTGGTTTTGAACGACGTTATTTGAACGAGCAATTAAGGCGCGAACTCAAACACGTGAGAGAGTCCAACTGGTACTCGGAACGCATTCGCTGGTTTCAGTTCATCTCAGCAGCTATTCTCAAAATTAGCACCCTGTATTACTCGCTCTCTCTCTGGAGTCAAGGAAAGATCGCTGCTGCTGACTTCGTTGTTGCAACCAGCCTGTCGCTATTGATTATCAGTGAAGCCCGGAATTTGAGCCGCCGCTTTCTAGAATTTTTTGAACACGTTGGGAATGTCGCCAATGGTGTTTTAACCATTGTTCAACCCCACGAGTTAATCGATCGCGATCGCGCGATCGCCCACTCAATCACTCAAGGTAAGATTGAGTTTCGGCGGGTGAATTTCAACTACACAGAAGAGAAGAAAGTTTTCAACAACCTTTCTGTAACCATCCAAGCGGGACAGCGTGTCGGATTGGTGGGCTTGTCCGGCTCTGGAAAATCCACCTTTGTCAATCTGATTTTGCGTTTGTTCGACCCACAATCTGGACAGATTATCATTGATGGGGTCGATATTCGAGACATGACTCAGGATGCTTTACACGCTCAGATTAGTTTGATTCCCCAAGATCCGTCTCTGTTCCATCGCACTTTGCTAGAAAATATTCGTTACGGACGTTTGGATGCAACCGATGAGGAAGTCATTGAGGCTTCGCGAAAGGCTCATGCTCACGATTTCATCGTTCAAAGTAAGGATGGTTACAATTCTCTGGTGGGTGAACGTGGCGTTAAGTTGTCTGGGGGGCAAAGACAGCGTATTGTGATTGCGCGGGTAATCCTCAAAGATGCGCCGATTCTAATCTTAGATGAAGCCACCTCTAGCCTCGATTCAATTACCGAAAAAGCAATTCAGGATACCCTCGATTTAGCCATGAATGGCAAAACGGTCATCGTAGTAGCTCATCGATTATCTACCATCGTCCATCTAGATCGGATTTTGGTGTTCGATAAAGGTCGGATTATCGAAGATGGTTCCCACGCCAAACTGCTGGCACTCGGCGGCGCTTATTACAGATTATGGAAAATGCAAGCAGGTGGATTTCTACCGGAAAATCTTGATGAGGTTCGCAGTGGCACAGATAACATCGAAAAGGGAATGATCGCTTGACATTTGCCGCTACTTGGGGCTTATTTGCAAATTCAATTCAAGAATTGTCCGAGAAAGAGTTCACAAAACTAAAGTAATGTAATTGAAGTAGTGGCGTGTCAAGACTAAATTTGTGCATTAGCAAACTCTTGTGGGATGGGCTTCTAGCCCGTCCTAATTTGCGGGCAAGATGCCCGCCCCACAAGAAAATTTATTGCAACATTTTAGCCTTGCCGCGCCACTACGTATATTTCAAAAATTAAACATGAGTTTTATATCATAAGTGCTGCATCGATCGCGACTATTGTTATTCTCTACATCTTCACAATCGGCTTGAATGTCTATTGTAAGTCTACCGATGCAGGTAACGGGGGAACTTTACCACCAGGGAAATAAAAGACAGATGCGATCGCTTCCTTAAGAGGAGCAACGCGAAAAAGTGAGATTATCGTGAAACGAGCAGGGAAGCAAAGAGAAATTTTGAGTAATTTTTACGACTGGTATAGCCATCAATACACTTATTTATTTTTCTTCCCATCTCAAAACCCCAAAACGCGATCGCATTTATAATTGAATTACTGTCTTAGTTATAGCCTCAGTTTAGAGTAAGAAAGACAAATTATAAACATATATTTGCAATAAAAGAGGTCTAAAAATGAAAAGCGAACAGGAACGCGAACAATTAATTAAAGAGATTAACATCCTGTTAAATCAAGCTTATGATAGTACTTTAGATGAGATTTACGCACTACTTAAAACAATCGAACAAGAAGAAGAAGAAGAAGATTTAAAAGCCTACGACAAAGCAAAAAAAGAAGCTAGTGTTGAGAACTCATTGTCATGGGAAGAAGCTAAAAAAGAACTAAAGACAGGAATCAAAAAGGAAGTTGCGTGAGTTATAAAGTTTAAATATTGAGGGGTGCATTGAAGCAACTTAAAAAAATCCCGTCAGAACTTCAAGAACGTATACAAATTAAAATTGATGATTTAGCTACAGAACCACGTCCGAATGGGGTTAAAAAGCTAAAAGGGAAAGAAAATGCTTACAGAATTAGAATAGGTGACTATCGCGTTATCTATGATATTTTCGACGATCTTCTAGTGGTGAATGTTGTGGAAGTAGGACATCGTAAAAATATTTATAAAGATGAAAGTTGAGAAGCAAGAAAAACTTAGAGCGATCGCACCTCCACAAACCTAAACACGATTCCTACTGTCAGCTTTACAAAGTATACATTTCCCCAACTCGTGAGTTGAGCCTACAATATAAAAAAGCAAGTTATCTGTAATCTCTATGGAAAAGCTCAATATTAAAGAAGAAGCTCGAAAGCTAATTGATAAATTACCTGCTAACTCAACATGGGATGACCTCATGTATGAGATTTATGTTAGGCAAGTTGTGGAAGCTGGACTTGCTGAGAGTCAAGCAGGTAAAGTAATTTCCGTACAGGAAGTTAGGGCAAAATTTGGACTACCAGAGTGAAAGTTTTTTAGACAGAAACAGCGATAGAAAACCTATCGGCAATTTATACTTACATTGCCCAGAATTCACCTCGGTACGCAACCAGGATTATTGACCGTATAACCAAACGTTCCCAGCAGCTTGCGAATTTCCCTCTATCTGGTCGAATTGTACCAGAGTTTGAAACCGAGGAAATTCGGGAAGTTATCGAAGGTTCATATCGAATTATCTATTACATCAAGCCCGAACAAATTGATGTACTTGCTGTTATACATGGGGCACAGGAAATTACACCAAGTATAGAATGAATAGCGATCGCTCTCCCAAACCAATCAAGCAAACGCGATCGCACCTCCAAAAACCAAACGTGATCGCTCTCCCAAACCAATCAAGCAACCGCGATCGCCCTACACAAACCCAAAATGAATAGACGCAACGCGGCTTGTCGTTATACATCGCACATCGCCCAGATCCCCCTACTCCGGTAAACCCTCTAAAATCTTCCGTGCTACCTTAGCCCAATATTCATCCTTATACTCAACATATATCTCCAACGCTTTCTGTAAATTAGCCCTAGCCTCTGCATAGTTTTCCTCTGCTTGTGCAAGCGTTCCTAAACCATGAAGCGTAAGAGCTTGCCAATAGCGATCGCCAAATTCGATTTTGATTTCCAGGGCTTGTTGATAATAATCCCGTGCCTGGTCGTATTCCCGCAACTCTTGGGCAACCATTCCCAAGTTGTGGTAAGTCCTAGCACTCGAATAGCGATCGCCAAATTCGATTTTGATTTCCAGGACTTGTTGATAATAATCCCGTGCCTGGTCATATTGGCGCAATTCTTGGGCAACCATTCCCAAGTAGTGGTAAGTGCTAGCACTCGAATAGCGATTGCCAAATTCGATATCTATTTCCAGGGCTTGTTGATAATAATCCCGTGCCTGGTCGTATTGGCGCAACTGTTGGGCAACCCTTCCCAACTGGTGGTAAGTCCTAGCACTGGAATAGCGATTGCCAAATTCGATATCTATTTCCAGGGCTTGTTGATAATAATCCCGTGCCTGGTGGAACTGTCGCATATTCAGAGAGACATTACCTAAATAATGCAATGAATTGGCGACAGCACGACGATTTTCCTGCTTTTTGGCAATATCTAAAGCTTGTTGATGATAGCTGTTTGCACTTTCAAACTGTCGTTGCTGCCGATAGCTTTTACCTAGCTGATTGATAACTTCGATTTGTAAGGAATAATCAGGAAATTGCTTGGCAATTTTCCCAGCTTTTTCTAAATATTCTCTAGCTTTGATTGGTTTGTGCTGGCTTAAATATGCTTTGCCCAATTCATTTAAAATATTACAGCAATTGCGGAGATGTTCTGGGCGGGGTATTTCTCCAGTTGGGTGATATTCCATCAACAAACTATGTAATAAATCGATACGTTCTTGTTGTTTTGGTGTTGGTAAGCGTTCTATATTTATGTCTGTATTCAGAGTATTGGCAATTGCCTTATCTCTAGTCAATTCTGTGGTTTTAAAGCGAAATAAACCTGATTTCCAAGCCCAAAAATCAGGTGCAAATTTTGCTAACCGCGAAATTGCATAATCTGGCAAGATAAATAAAAGCGGATGGGGTACGGTTTGACGATAGGAATCGCGGACGAAGTTTAAATCCTGTAAAACTGGTGGATAATCTCCAAAAACACCAATCGATTTTTCTAAATTCCGAATTAATAAAACAAGTTTTTTATTTGTTTCTTTAGTAATTTTGGCTAATTGCTGCACCAATTCATCCCGCAGAAATCGCAAATTTTCATCAGGAAAATCTAAAACCACAAATTGGATTTCTTCACATTGAGAATTTTGTTGCAATCCAGCAATTAATAGTTCTATATCGGGTGTAAAGTTAATTTCAATAAAACCTAATGTAAAATTTTCTGCAAAATCGACAAATGTCACTAATTCAGCAAATTCATCTTGATTATAGGCAATAAATTTACCTATTTCGGCTTGAAGTTCACTGTTTTTGTGCTGATTGAAGAGCTTCTTGGAAGAACTCATTTCGCTTCACCACTGGATTTGGATAATTCCATCGTTTATCACCGTTATATTCCAACACGGAAGTATTAAATAACATTAGTTGTCCAATTTCATCTTTACTGACATTTTTAGTTAAACAAACCTGCGCTAAATGAGCGTAATGTTCTTCAGGAATAAATCGCTCAAAACTAAATTGTTGCTGTTTAACTGCATACTCTATATCTTCGGAGATAATTTTTGTATGTTTTTTGGTACTGGCTGTTTGACATGCAGAGCGCATCATTTGCATTAACTGACGCACATGGCCACCACTTGCTTGTGCTAGTTCTAATAATTGATTACGGCTCTCAAAAATTGCATCAATATCAACCCGCTTTTCAATTACACTTGCCATCGCATCTAAGCCCGTTTGATGATAATTTAAATCACATTTATGCCGTTCAAATTTATAGATATTAATCATCGGTATAATATGAGGATCACCATCAAATTGATTTAGGGGATTTTTCGGCGAACAAAGAATTGAAATTGGTACTGTATAAATGATTGTACAATTTAATTCCTGCATCTGAGCTGCATAATCAAAGAACAAATGTTCTGCTACGACAGGAGGAACCCGATCCAAATTATCAAAGATAATTAATAAACCTTTACACTCAGGAAATTTTTGCCGCAATTTTGTGTAAGCATCACTTAATAACAGATTAGTATCAGATTTGAGGCGAGATAAATCTTTTTCTAGAGTTTGTCGAATAGTTGTCTTTTGCTTGTCCGAGCCTTTAATTTGTGCCAGCAATTTGACCATTAGTTTGGCCAAAAATGGCGCAGTAGGGCTGAGAGTTGCTTCTGCCTCGACGTTGACTGATTTTTCGACACTTTGCTCGTTTTCTTGAGTAATGTCTTTAAACCATGATTCAAAACTTTTTAATAAATTTTGATTAAAAGTTAAACCTAATTTTCGTAATTCAAATTCAACTTGTTTAATTACAATCAAATATAAATCTGTATATCGGGTATCATTAATATCTGTCTCTTCATTGGCTTCCAAATAAATTACCCGATAATTGTTTTCCCAAAGACTCTGAATTTTTTTTAACTCCGTACTTTTCCCACAACCGCGATGTCCGGTAAATAAAATTGTTGTAAAATCACCTGCTTCTTGAAAATCCAAAATTGTACTAACATTATCAATAGCTGAAGTTTTCCGCACCAGCGACAGATCGACATAATACCGTTCCATTTCTGCTGGTTCAAGCGGCTCAACATTACAAGCCAAAAAAGCCGCTTTAAGAGTATTTGCACGCTGAAAACTTGACTGAGACATTCTTTTGAGCAGATAACAATCACCAACTTTTAAATTTTAAGCGATCGCCCATCAAATTTAGCAAATATAGCTATAGCACTCATAAAACTCCGCGCGCAAGTTCGGAATTTAGTTATGATTCCTACAGCCATTGCACCCCAAAGAGCCAAAGCTATGCTTTGTCTCCCCTTTCCTTGGTATCAGCACTCGTAACTCGCTTAACCTTCAACAATAGTTGCCAAAATTGAAACGTTTGCAACAATTACTTGTTCATGTATAAGAAAGGTTTAAGTATTTCCAAGAAAGGTATAAGCAATTGCTGCAAAGGCTTCATACTTTGCAACAATTGCTTGTTCATGTATAAGAAAGGTTTAAGTATTTCCAAGAAAGGTATAAGCAATTGCTGCAAAGGTTTCATGCTTTGCAACAATTACTTGTTCATGTATAAGAAAGGTTTAAATCATTGCAGCAATCGTTGTAACTAACTTATGAGTCGCTCTATAGTGCGTCACTTCGGCTCCTTTCGACTTCGCGGTAGTTGAGCGCAGTCGAAACTCAAGGCAAGTCGCTCAGTGACCATCGTAGACATCGCAAACCGTCTCCATGAGGATAGCTTGGCGCGGACAGCATCAATTCTCGCTAATAACTGCTGTAAGTCAACCTGGTAGAGAAACAGAAAGTGCGATCGCAATTAGCTGAGAAAGATTACACTTCTTGGCATTTGTAGGGAAAAGGGTAAGGGGGAAAGGGAAAAGGAATAAAAAAACCTTTCCCCTTTGACATGAACCCCTTTGACCGCAAGAGTGCAAAAGTTACTTTTGCAAGAGGTCTATTGAATTTACGTTAACAGTGTTGTTGTTTTTTGAACAGTGACAACAGCAAACACACCAGTCCCATTACTAACAATGGCACTGAAGAAGTAGATTCTGGGACAGGCTGAGGGTTTTGCACAGGCTGATAATTGATAAAATTTCCTTGAATTGGGCTGAGTGATGCCAAAAGTTGCTCAATATCGCTAGATATATTAGTGTCATTACCAACACTTTTAGAAGAGATGAGGCGGTTAAAGGTTTGGCTACTCGATTTATCAAAATCTCCTGTGAACCCAAGAAAATTTTTACCTATTTTACCTATAAGAGAGTCAATTAGATTGTTAACATCAGTTTTGATTCCTAGTGGGGATAACTTTAAACTGCTGAGATTATTGACGTTTCCAATCGTTGTATTGTCAGTCTTTGTTAACCAATTGCCATTACCAATAATTTCATTTCCATTGGTAAAAACCCAGTTACCATTACCAATAATTGTATTATCTTTACCGAAGTCCCAATTACCGTTTCCAATGGTTGCGTTGTCACTGCCAAAGTGCCAATTACCATTACCTAATGTTGAATTATTACTTCCATCGTCCCAATACCAATTGCCGTTACCAAGGGTTGTGTTATTCTTTCCAAATAGCCAGTTGCCATTACCGATGGTTGTGTTGTCATTATTAAAGTTCCAGTTACCATTACCAATGGTTGCGCTGTTACTGCCAGAATCCGAGTTAAAATTACCAATAGTTGCGTTATTACTGCCAGAGTCCTTATTACCTTTGCCAACCGGTGCGTTGCTCTGATTAAAGGTTTGGCTACCTGAATTAGATGTATTCCCAGTGTTACTAAAAGGTATACTGTTACCAAGGACTTCTTTCAACGGATCGAAAGGTGATTGTTGAAGCAGACTTCCAGCACTTGCGATCGCATTACCACCACCTGCAAATGGGTTACTACCGCCTGCAAATGGATTACCACCGCCTGCAAATGGGTTAGTAGCCCCACTTGGAATCGCATTACCGTTACCTGCAAATGGATTAGTAGCTCCACTTGGAATCGCATTACCGTTACCTGCAAATGGGTTAGTAGCCCCACTTGGAATCGCATTACCGTTACCTGCAAATGGATTAGTAGCCCCACTTGGAATCGGATAACCACTGTTTGCAAAAGGATTACTACCTCCTGCCAATGTGTTGTCAATACCCTTGAAATAGTTATCACCTAGAACTAACTTTAATCGCTCAAAGATTAATTTTTGAAGCCCACTACCAGCATCGCCTGCAAATGGGTTAATACCGCCACCTGGAATAGGATTGTTACCGTTACCTAATAACAGATTGCTACCACCCGTCAATAGGCTGCCTTTAGCAGCAGACAAACTGTCATTGGCAGCAAAGGAATTACCGTTATATAGGTTGCTAGCGCCACCTGCACTTAATGGATTAAATCCACCATTTATGGGATTGACAGCAGACGCTTCCATTGGCACTAATTCTCCTATTTTTAGTTAAAAAATTATGGGGTCTTCAGTACTTCTTATACCAATTATGAATTTGCTAAACCCAAAATATCTCTACAAAAAAGGCTTTAATAATCTTACCGTCAAACTAACAGAAGATATTGCCTAAACCTTTGCCTGAGAAGAGTTTCGGGCGTAAAATAGCAAACTAGTACAATAAGGCAGAAGGCACATCAGAGATAATACACGCTTTTCCGGTTTATCGAATAATATGTTTATTTGCGCCAAGCTGTACTAGCATACTATGTACTGAAGAACTCATCATTGTTCACTTCTATTTATCTGCTGATTTTCGCAAATATTGTATTAAGCGAAGGGGTTTTGTCCACCAGTTGGAAATGGCGAGGTTTGTCCACCAGTTGGAAATGGCGAAGTTTGTCCATCAGTAGGGAATGGCGAGGTTTGTCCACCAGTTGGAAATGGCGAGGTTTGTCCACCAGTTGGAAATGGCGAGGTTTGTCCACCAGTTGGAAATGGCGAGGTTTGTCCACTACCCACTTCCTTGTCAAGCTTTGAGTTAACTAGCTTGTCAATAGTGGCCCTCAAAGTGAACCCGTCCGGTATTTCAGTTGTGCTAATGCCATAAGTCTGGCTGTTACTACCAGTCAAAGAGTCGTAGCCACTACCTTGGTTTCCGCCACCTGTGGATGGGCTGCCACCACCTGTGGATGGAATACCGCCACCTGTGGATGGGATACCGCCACCTGTGGATGGAATACCGCCACCTGTGGATGGAATACCGCCACCTGTGGATGGGATACCGCCACCTGTGGATGGAATACCGCCACCTGTGGATGGAATACCGCCACCTGTGGATGGGATACCGCCGCCTGTGGATGGGATACCGCCGCCTGTGGATGGAATACCGCCACCTGTGGATGGGATACCGCCACCTGTGGATGGGATACCGCCACCTGTGGATGGGATACCGCCGCCTGTGGATGGGATACCGCCGCCTGTGGATGGGATACCGCCACCTGTGGATGGGATACCGCCGCCTTTGGATGGGTTGACACCGCCTGCAAAGATATTCCAGAAGTTGTCGCCAGCGAAAGGATTACCACCATAGGCTAAATCAGGCTGACTGCCACCCGCACCACCAGCAGCACCGCCACCAAATGGGTTACTGCCACTTTCTCCATTACCAACACCACTGAATAGATTTTTGACGCCTTCCTTACCGACAACTTCTTCCAAGCGACCGAAGGGTGATTGGCTAATCGAATTGTTCCCACTAGTAGAGGAGTTACTGCTACTGCTATTACTTGAATTTTCTGCCATTAGATTAATCCTCATTATTGGATAAAAATTTTGCTAGCATCACAACATAAAATAGACTTAAATTTTGTCTATTGCATGGTTATTTTGTTGTCTTGATTGTTAGCAAAAATAGTGAGTAGCTATGAAATTACTTGATTATCTTTGTTAAGTGGAGATAATCAGTTTTGAATTAATGCTACCTATTGACAATTACAATTTATCTGATTTAACTTGGAAGCACAATGAAAAATATTTTGATATTTTTATCAAAATCGTAGATATTTTTAGACAATAATTAAAAAGATTAACTGATAGATATGTTTGTAAGTAGGTGGAGATAAACAGACTTAAAATAAAATAAAATCTTTGCGATCGCTTCTCTAGGAGAGGCTGCACGAACGTTTAACTCGCAATAACGTAGTTATGAATTTTCCCGCCTACTTACCTATAACAAAAATTAAACTTGGTTAAACATTATATTGCAATGAACAATCTTTTGATAAATTTACCAAATTTTTAGATATTTAATTAATATCAAGTCCGGCTAATTAGTTATGATTCCCGAATCTATGCAAAAATCCAAAAACCCTTCCCCTCTGCCCCCCTGCCCCTCTGCTACCTTAATGATAAGTCTTTAACCGGACACGATATAATTTGCGTTTAACCGGGCTTCTATTACTTTTAGCCGATGTAATACCCAATTTATCGGGGAATTGAGGGGGATATAAAACGTTTTGTTACCGTCCAAATAACTTTGAAAACATTCTCTTAGCACCACTACAAAGTGTAGCGAAAAAAAGTTCAGTACAGGAATTACTTCAGATAAATCAGCAAATTCAATCCCGGAATTGTGCGGGAAAGTGTCCACAAAACTAGCGTGATGTAAATTACACCCAAACTCCATTGATACCAAGCAAGTGCAGAGATGATGCCAGGTAGGTGTTCGTCTCGCAGGCGAATGTCGTTAAATCCTAATTTAACTAGGTTGTTGAGACTAAAATCATAGTAGTTGAGCCAGTTCCAACGGCGATCGCACAACAAAGGCATATATCGTTCCCGAAATGTCTGATTCCTTGGTATGACTGGCAAACGTCCAATCAACAATCGTAACTGGCGAAATGTGCCGTCTTCTGTGAAGTAAGAAACGTCCATTAAGTCATGATAACGCCCTTGTTGGTAAAGTCGGATTAATAAAGCCATTGGGACGGGGACAAGAATTATCAAAAGACACCCCAATGTCAACCAAGGTTGTTCGGCATTGCGAAAGATTGCTAGTAAGCTGAAGAATTCTAAAACGCTAAAACTGACTAATATTGAAATGGTTTCGTAAGATGTGGGAATAATTGGTACGGGATGCAGCCGACGACAGCGATCCACTAGCCAAAACAGTAAGCCGAAATAAGCGATCGCTAATCCTCCCACGCCAAAAACTAACCAAAAATTTGTCCCATAGCCACTCAACAATAACAATACACTCAACGCCAGCCAACTCCAAGCTTGCAGCAACCACCCAACTATAGAAAGGGTTTCGCCAACAATTAAGCGATCGCTTAGTTGAGTATATTTTTCTAAATCGATGTCTGCAATGGTGAGTAACTCATTACTGTTGCGAAAGGATTTTACCAGACGACGCTGGGCGATCGCTTGGGCTTGAGTTGCAGAAAAACCCAGGTTAATCAAAGTTGCAACAGTTGCACTATTAATATTTGTAGCCGTCAAACGATGCCCAAACTCGATTAATCGCAATCGTTGTTTTGTGTATTCCAGTTCATTAGCATCGCCTACTTGCTGTTGCTGACGGAAATTTTGCCCCAAATTCCGCAAGACGTTTTGATTACCTTGCAATGTTGGGATGCAGAACATCTTACCAATCTCACCGGGATTACCTAAAATTTTCGCTTGGTTAGAGTTAAAAGTTAAACCAGGTACGCTTAAACAAGCCTCTTTAGCAAACTTGGCATCACTAAAATCTGCAAGGTTCAGAATATTTGCACCTTGCAGATTTATCAATAGGTTAAACTCCGCTTCTCGGAAGCTTACACCTTGCTCAAAAATCGCTTCTGTTAAAAGAAGAAACTGATTAAAACCTGCTTTAGTAAACTGGGCTTGATTGGCAAAATCCACTTCCGAAAAATCAGCATTTCCTTGCCATTGGACGCTACTGAATTTAGCCAACTGTTTAAAAGTTGCTTGGTTAAAGTTGGCAGTCGCCTCAAAGATACTACCTTGAAAATCAGCCAGTTCCCGAAATTTAATTTTTTTAAAGTTAGCTTTTTCAAAAAATATACTGCCCTGAAAATTGCTTGGTTGTTGGAAGTTAGCACTGGTAAAACTAACAGGACGAGCAAATCTCGTTTCAGTCCAGTCAGTAGGTTGGAGAAAAGTTGCACCTTGGGCATCAACAGACTGAAGAAAAAAAGTATTGGAGAACTTCACTTCGCCATTGAAGCGAGTTTGCACCAGTGTTAAGACACCACGAAAGACGGCGATTTCACTGGCTGGGGTTGACTCTGTTCCCAGAAGCGATCGACAATCTTTGGAGTTGGGTAAAGCGATGGCGAGTGACTCTAGACAAACAAAGCGCAAACGTTCTAGTTTTTCTTGTTCGGTAGCGGTGAAAATGGGTGCGATCGCTTTTGCATACAATGGTGTTCTTAAACCTAAATCGCTACCGACAAAATCCCCCAGAATCAAAGCATAGCTGAGGTCTAAACCTAGAGGTTTTGTACCGAGTTCTTTTCGCAGCAGTTGGTAAAAAGCATCACGAAAGCTGGCGTTTTCTGGGCGTAAATCGATCGCCATCTTCTGCAAATCTACAGTTAAATTTCCTTCGCGGAGTATGGGTGTGCGTAGTCGTTCTTGCAATAATTCTAGGGTTAAGGGTGTGCGTTCTGGTTGTGTTTGTGTTGCCGAAGCTGGTAGAGGGAAAAGGAGTAAAACGCAAAGGAACGCTAAGGGAAGCGCAGAGGTACGCCAAGAAATTCCTCTGTGTACCTTTGCGTTTAACCTCTGCGTGCCTCTGCGTTTAAAAGATAAATTATGCAAATTGTTCGATCATTCGTCACTAATCAGCAGAACAATTTTACCTGCCACAGACCCGCTTTCAATTAATTGGTGGGCTTTAGCTGCTTCTTTTAGGGGAAATTTGTGAGTAACATGGATTTTTAATTTGCCTTCATCGAACCAGGTGGCACATTGTTCGAGAATTTCTGCATGATGGTGGAGACTATCTTGTAATCCTAGCAAGGCTGGTGTCAGCATTAATTCTAAACCAATGCGGAGGTTGCGAGTTCTAGCAGTTTTCCAAACAGTATTGGCATCTGGTTCGAGAATCGTCACAATATCGCCATAAACTCGCACTGCGGGGAAGGTTTTGTGAAAGGTTTCGCCACCTACGGTATCAAAAGCCAAGTCTACGCCTTCGCCACCAGTCCAATCTAATACCGCTTGCACAAAGTCTGTTTGTTTGTAAAAAATTACATTATCGGCACCAAGTTCTTTGACAAAATTAGCTTTTTCTTCAGAACCCACGGTGGTGGAAACAGTAGCACCTTTGAGCTTCGCCAATTGAATTGCTACATGGCCGACACCACCAGCACCCGCATGAATCAAAACCCGTTCCCCAGGCTCTAATCGTCCCCGTTCATATAAAGCTTCCCAGGCGGTGATTAATACTAAAGGTGCTGCTGCTGCTTCGGCAAAGGAGATAGAGGCGGGTTTACGTGCCACAAACCGCTCATCGACAACGGTATATTCAGCGTAATTTCCTTGGTGTGCGCCCAAGCCACCATAGCAAAAATATACTTCATCACCTGCGCGAAAACGCTGAACGCCAGCACCCACTGCTTCCACGACCCCTGCACCATCACATCCTAAAATTGTCGGCGTGCGATCGGGGTAGAAACTGCCTCGACTCCGAAGTTTAGTGTCAATGGGGTTAATGCCAGCCGCCACCAAACGCACTAAAAGTTCAGTATTCCCGACAGGAACAGCAGGATTTGGCACATCCTGCACTTGTAGAACGTCGGGATTGCCAGCTGCTGTCATCAAGACTGCTTTCACAACTCTTTCCTCCTGGCTTTAGATGCACATTCTTATGCAACTTTACCGCAAGAGGGTAGATCCAGAGATATTTATCAGCCAAAACTGCAATGTCTCCCACGTTTTTAGATATGTGTTCCCTTCTACCGTGTAGCTGGAAAGTGCTGAGTGGCGAGTAAAAATACTAGTAGTCTGCCAACCCAAAAATGCGCTTGTGAGGACTGGGGAAAGGGGAAAGGGAAAAGGAAAAAGGGTAAGGGATTTAAACCCTTTCCCCCTGCCCCCTGCCCCCTGCCTTTCAAGGGCAGGCTTTTAGGCTTTCGATAAATAGTTGAGAATGTTCTCAATTATTGAACGTAGTTTTAAGTTCTCAGACAATGGTTTTGGTTTTAAAATCCCAAAAATTTGTCTAATCAAAAAAACCTGCCCCAGAAAGCTGCCCCCTGCCCCCTGCCCCCTGCCCCCTGCCCCCTGCCCCCTGCCCCCTGCCCCCTACCCCCTACTTCCTGCCTTCTGAATTACAAAAGATGATTGTTTTTGTCCAACTTCCTTCGCTGCTAGTAATACACTTAGGGCATTAATTACATAAGTGCTTTCTTCAGCAGCACTATTAATTTCTTCTCCTAAAAAGCTGTGTGCTAGTTTGAATTCGTGGATCAGAGTTTTGCGATCGTTTTGAATAATTAATTGTGCTAATCGATGATAAGTAGATGCTAGTCTACTTATGGCTGCACGTCGCTCTGGTGTAGCTAGCATAATGTCTACTATCATAGATGCAGACTGGGTGAACATGCGACTAGCCATATCAATTTCCAGACGGTAAACTGGGCTAGAGAAGTCTAAGCTACGACGAATGTCAATCTCTTCTTCTGCCAAGAAAACACCAAGGCTAAAGGTTTTAAAGTTACGAATTGCCTGAACAACCATCATCATTTGGTCGTGTTCTTCTGGTGTAGATGTAATCAGTTTGCCGCCATCATTGGCAATCAAATCTATAAACCATTGAAAGGCAGCATCTTCTCGACCTGGACAGACTACAACTTTTTGAGACAAGAAAGATTTTATCCCTGGGCCAAACATTGGATGGAAGCCCATGACCGGCCCACTATGATGCTCAAGCATAGCTTGTAAAATAGGAGTTTTAATACTAGCAATGTCAGCTAAAGCAGTAGTTGGCGTTAGGTGTGGAGCAAGTTTACGGATTACCTCTATTGTGTATTCAATTGGAACACAGACTAAAACTAAATCTGCTCCATCTAATAGCAATTTTGCTTGTTCCCAGTCACCGCGATCGAGAATACTAACGTGATGACCGGCAGCAGATAACTTTTGCTGAAAGAAGTGCCCCATTAGACCGCATCCGCCAACTAAAGTAACTCGTCGCGATTTTACCTTAGCAACAGGAAAATTTGCAGTTGCAACGGCACAAACACACCCCATAACAAGATTTTTCCAAATTGACTCTGGAACACCACTTTCTATTAAGGAAAATGTGAAATTAGTAGTTTGTTCTTCTAAGGAAATGTGTTCTAATTCAGCCAATACTGCAATTCTTTTCCCTAATAGATCGATCAATTTTTGGTCAATCTGTTTCAGTTTTTCTTGCAACATGAGACATTATAAATGTATTGATAATTTAAATAAAGTCTAAATAAAATCTCGCAAAGCGATGTCTGCGATGGGTGGTTCCTAAGCGTAGCCGAGGGGCTACGCCTACGCCTAACCTAAAAATGCTATATCTGGACGTAACTGAGCGGCACGGTGTAGATAGACTGGGCGTAATGCATTTTGGGGTAGAGGAGTGTTTAAGTGGATTAGCACCCGAATGCAGCGATCGAGGCTATTGGTAACCTGCATCTGTTGCACATCTAGCAAAGGAACTCGATCCCAACCAGGACGACGACGTGCAACCGCAGCCGGAAACATTGCATCCAAGTCTGGAGTTGCAGAAAAGGTAACACTGACGATTTCCTCAGAGTCTAAAACATTGTTTGTTTCTAAGGCGTCTAATAACTCATTTACAGCCTCAGTAATTGCTTTTATAGAGTTGTAGCTGACTGTCGTTGCACCTCGAAGTCCCCGGACTCGCCATTCTCCTACTACCTTTGCCATACTAGGATGTTGGTCTATGTGTGTTGAAAAGGTTAGCCGATCCATATTAGTTTGAAGGTTGAGTTTTAAGTTTTTTATGTACATAGCAATTGCCAAGTGTAAATCTCAATTGTTGATAGTTTTATTTGGCAATCTTAAATTCGCTACAGAGAGCTAGACAATCAAGAAATCGGCACTTGTAATAGTATTGACTTGTACTCCACTCAATACCATCAAAGGCTCGTTGCTGCTGGTAATATTAATCAAAGTATCATTTACACTACCACCAGTACCTTGATAGATTGTTAAATCAGCAAATGCCAGACCACCCAAAAGCCCAATAGAATCTTCCCCATCAGTAAAGTCAACAATGGTATCAATCCCCGATCCAGATGTAAAAGAAAATGTATCTTTGCCACTGCCACCAGTCAGAGTATCCCAACCAAATCCGCCTACAAGGGTATCATTACCAGCACCGCCTCGGAGTATGTCATCACCACTCAACCCCGACAGATAGTCATTGCCACCCTGACCGTTAATAACATCATTAGATTTGTCAAAGCCACTAGTATTATTATTAAGATCGTTCAGGAATGTTACTGAGTTACGATTGTAAACACTACTCCTTTGTTCGTTGGCATCAAAGACATCAAAGCTGTCTTGAAACCCCGTCTGCCCGTCAAACAAAATATTGCCAATATCCTCCGATGCACCTGTGGCTTGGCGAAGGTTATCTAGGTTTTGTAAGGCAAAATTTTGCAAGACTACCCCAGTATTCTCAACTCCCTCAAAGGTTATGAGCAGGTCATCTTGATTTTGAGTTAAGAGCAGATTTCTAGCAGTTAGCCCATTACCCTCAAATTTTAGAGTATCAATTTCCGCAGATACGTCTGTAGATGGACGAGATCCCGATCCTACACCACCAAAGTCAGTAATGGTGTCGATGCCGTTACCAAATTGAACTGCAAACAAGTCTATATTTCCACCACCTGTAAGGAGGTCGTTTCCTTTTCCAGCAATAATGTTTTCACTGCTTTTCCCACCCGTAAGGATGTTATTACTATCATCTCCAACCAGAAGAACACCATCTTTTCCTTTGGGTCGAGCGTCATTGTCTACAATTGTCAGAGTAGCCGTATTCTGCAATAGCCCAATGATTGCGCCACCTGTAGCATCGCTCAAGGTGAGGTTGATAGTTTTATTTGCTTCGATTGAATTATCATCAATAATTGGAATGTTTACAACTTTAACTCTTTCTCCATCAGCAAAGTTAACCTTTATCTGTTGAGAACCGTTATAATCTTCGAGATATTTAGCAGTACCATCTTTTAAAGTGATAGTAGCGCCAACTGCCCCTGTATCATCTAACGGGCGGATCAAAGTTACTGCTGCTATGGGAGAACCATCTTCATTGACGCTGTATTCAGTGCCAGCAAAAATTATTGAGTCTAGGGGTACTGATGCATTGTCCTTAAAGGCTTGCACGATTTTATCGAGTCCTTCATCGGTAAATAGTGGAAAAGCCGCAGATATGTCTGTCCCTGGACGACTCGTATCCTCAATCAATTTATCAAGCCCAGAGGGAATACCTTGGATAAGCATTCTCGCTGGCTTATCTTCAAGATTGCGATAGGCGTGGGTTTGCCCTTTAGGCACATTCACAAAAGTTCCAGGACTTGCAGTAATAACTCGATCGTTCAACTGAAATTTTACAGTCCCCTCGACAATGTAAAATCCTTCGTCTTGCTGAAGGTGGATATGCGGTGTAGTCCCGACATTTGATGGAACGTAAGCATCAAATAGATCGTATTTACCACCAGTATCTTTGCCAGTTGAGATAAATTTAACCAAGTCTCCAACCACCCACAATGACTTACTCGATTTGTTGGCTGGTATCTGTTGAAAGCTATTATATTCTGTCATTCTTGTTCTCCTTTCGAGCTGAATTGATGGTGAGCTAGTGGTACGCCAAGGCAACTTGGCGGGGTAAAGGGGAAGGGGGAAGGGGGAAGGGGGACCTTTCTGGGGCAGGTTTTTTTGATTAGACAAATTTTTGGAATTTTAAAACCAAAACCATTGTCTGAGAACTTAAAACTACGTTCAATAATTGAGAACATTCTCAACTATTTATCGAAAGCCTAAAAGCCTGCCCTTGAAAGGGAAGGGGGACAGGGTTTAAATCCCTTACCCTTTTCCCTTTAACCTTTACCCAACCTCCACCTAACATTTTTGGGTTGGCAGACTACTAGTTTTGGATTGATGTTGTAAGTGCAGACATCGGCTCTATTGCTTGGACATTCTCTTGTTTAGTCAAGTGTTGAGCATTTATGTCTGCATTTGTGAAGAAATGTGGATTTATTAATCTGGAACTTGACTTACAAGATTCAAGCTTGCTAGGGAATAGTTACGGATGATACTTATTTATCGCGTCTTTGTTTGAGATTTATGCAAAAAGTATGAGAAAATATTTGAAAGTTCAATACACTTGGGTTAAAGGTTATTGGTGTAGATAATCGGTCTTAAAAGACGCAATAAATCGCGTTTATACATGAGGATTTTGGGGCTGAGCTGAGATGTATTGCTTTAAAATCTGGATTGCAGCAAGATTGCAGTAATTGCGATCGCTATTAAGTTTCACCTTATATTTTTTAGAGTTGCGATCGCCCATAAAAACCTCAACAGATGTAGATTCCACTCTTTTTGTTCCCATCCAAACTAGTTTGGATGAGATTGTTTGGATCGAACTGATGCTAAGAAATTACCTCGTTACCGCCAGCCCATTTTGGTTTGCCCAACGTCTAATCGAATCTCTCAAAGATGGAACGTCAGCAAATAAACGACGTTGCAAAGTAGTATCAGCTACATATTTACCTGAAGAAACATATTCCATAGCCTTATCAGTACCCCGAAACATAGGATTAATAACTGCCATAAACTTAAACAAGATTGTTTTGACCAAAGGTGGAATTGTTTGCAATTGCACTTTCTGTCCAGTTATTTCTGAGAGCAAATTAGCAATTTCTCTAAGATTAGTTGGCTGTTCAGTACCCAAATCGATGCGATGTCCTACAGCTTCAGGTGTCTCAATTGCTAAGACAAGATACCGGGCCACATCATCTGAGTGAATCGTTGATGCTGGAGCGTCTGCATCAGCCATAGCTCGAAATTTGCCATTTTTGATATCTTTAAGACTAAAGCCCAATAGTGTATCAACGAATCCGCCTGGTCGCAACGATACAAAAGGAACTCCAGATTTCTCAATATAATCCTCAGTCACAGATTTCTGATAAAAGTGAGGTACAGATTTTGCTTTTTCTGCCGTCAAAATACTTGTAAAAACGAACAATTTAATTTGCATTTGCTTGGCTGCATCAACCAGATTGCGATTTCCCTTGTCGTCAGTGTTTTCTAAAGAGTCTCCTTTCTTTCTATGTGAGTAACCGTTAGCCGTTGTAATTACAACATCAATATCACGCATTGCAGGCAAAAGTGTTTCATAATCAGTGATGTCGCCCCGAACTATTTCCACACCTTGAGCCTGCAAGTGAGAAGCTTCAGTTCCAGGGCGAACCAAAGCACGGACTCTATGACCTTTTTGCAGCAGTTCTTTAACCACTTTGCCGCCAAGCAAACCAGTTGCACCAATTACGAGAACTTGACGCTGAAGCATTATCTAAACTCCTTAACTATAAACATTTTCTTTGACTTTTCAGACTTGATTAAAGTTCTATTTTTTTGTCTAGTTTTCTGTATGAAATTTGTAGCAATATAAGCAGTAAAGCCCAAAATCCCCAATGTAGAAGTTGGTTCTGGGACAGCGATAGAAGAAACTGGTAAACCAGGATAAGTAACGGTAAATTTTCTCAGAGAACTTTCCTCAGATTCCCCGCCTCTATTACGAACTTCTTGACTTAAACCTTTGATATAGTTTGTCCAACCCATTTCCGGAGGCCCCCCGAAATCACCACCAAAATCTCCAAATACATTAGTCAACTGTGTGACAGAGTTAGTATAAAATGTCAGCGTACCATCTGGGTTTTCTTTAAACCCAAATTTTCTTGAGCCGTTCACTGGATGTTTTCCTGTTACGCCACTGGTAATAGTTGATAAGGTAAAATGATCGTCGGTCAAATCTGTAAGCATCACAGAAACATCATCTTCGTAATTAGGAAGACCCAGTGCTGCAAAAAGGCGTAATTTTATATCATAAATATCGCCTACCTTTGGGGGTGTGGAGGTGTTCCTGGGAATTAGCTGATTGAGCGTATCATCACCGCTAGAGAGATAATCATCAAAAGATTGATAATTTATTGCGCCATTTGGGTCTTTAGCTATTTCTAAGAGAAAATCTGTAGGCGTTAGCCCTTGGGGCATTTTGTCAACCAAAACAGAAATTTCGTCATAAAAAACTTTTTTATTTCCAGTAAGTAACTGCAAGTTGCCGTTATCTGCTTGAAGGGCTGCCTTAACTGTGGGATTTTGAGACCAAGGTTCTGTAAACAATTCCAGATGGGTTTTCAGTGGGTCGTAAGGCTCTGATTGCAAACTGAATTCGCTAGCAAGAGCCGGACTACTAAAAGAAATCACAGGAGTAGTTAAGCCCAAGGTCAATAAAAGTGGTATAAACCCTAATAATTTGTGTCTGTAACGCAGTTTCATAATTGATTACTTCAAAAAAGTTAAGTTACAAAATACTAGGAAACTGGCACAGCAATGAATAAAATATTTTTTTGCTGCTGAAAATATATGCGATCGCTAAAGCCAGTTTCCCAGATTTTATTTGCAAGTCTCAATGTTGGAAATTTTCAATAATCTATCGTAAAAAACAACTGACTGGGAATTTCCTGAGACTTTTTAAACGCGAACGAAATAGCTATCACTCAGATTTAAACCTGTGACTCCTTGGACAGTAGCAATCAATTCCAAAGGCTGATTTGCTCTTTGTAAGAATATATCTGTGGATGCTACACCTGAAGGAGAGCTAGAACCTGTAGCTAAAACATAATTAACATTAGCTACACTTTGCAATTGGATGAAATCTTCATTCTTTTTGAAGTCAGTAATAATCGCAGCATCATAAACATCAGAACTGCCACTATCATAAAATACATGACCGTTATTCCCCAGAATAAATGTATCTCTGCCTTGATTGCCGGTGAGCGTATCAACCTCACCACGACCAAACCCAAATAACGGATCGAATGGATCAACACCAACAATCACATCATCTCCAGCGTCACCAGAGAGGAAATCGTTCCCGGATGCACCAACTAGTAAGTCTGCTCCTGCTCCACCGACGATAATATCATTGCCAGTACCACTATAGAGGTTGTCTTTGCCATCTGCACCATTGAGGAAGTCATCACCATCTCCACCATTGATGATGTCATTCCCGACATCACCATCAAGTATGTCGTTACCTTCCTGACCTAATATCCGGTCATTACCTGCACCACCTAAAACTCTATCCTTACCTAAACCACTATAAATAGTATCGTTACCATCTCCGCCATTCAGGTCGTCATCACCAGCTTCACCATTGATTTGGTCATTGCCGATTTCTCCAAAAACGCGGTCGTTGCCATCACCACCTAAAATAACATCGTCTCCGACTCCCCCAAAAAGGTCATCAGTTCCAGAACCACCATCCAGGAAGTCATCGCCCTCGTCGCCTAATAATTGGTCAAGACCATCGCCACCCGAAATAATGTCATTCCCAAAACCTGCCGCAACAATGTCATCACCAGTTCCAGCTGAGACAACATCATCTCCAGCAGTAGAAACAATCAAATCATTTCCTGCCCCAGCATAAATAGAATCGTTGCCGTCACGGCTGTCGATCAAATCGTTGCCGTCTAAACCATAAATGTTATCGTCACCCGTAGTGCCACCGATAACATCATTACCATTTGTGCCAGCAATTAATCCTGCATCGGCAGAAACATAAACGAAGTAACTATCGTTTAAATCCAGATTTTTCACGCTTTGCACGCTAGCAATCAGTTCTAGCGGCTGATTTGGCCGACTGATCAGTATGTCTGTGGTGTATTCATTTCCCGCAGTCGAATTAGGGCCAGGAGCCACTACATAAGTGCTACCATCTGTCAACTTTTTCAGTTGAATGAAATCCTCATCAGGGTTGAAGTCAACAATTAAACCAGCGTCAGAAACGTCAGAGCCACCTTTATTGTCATAGTAGGATTCAGCAACATCCCCAAGCACGAAAGTATCGTGCCCTGAACCGCCGACCATCTCATCTCTTTCAATACCGTCCAGCCCTGGTATGCGGATAAATGGATTACTGCCAATAATTACATCATCTCCAGAACCACCATTTACATAGTCATTACCGACCGAACCAACAACTATGTCATTACCTTCTCCACCAAAAACTCGATCGTCGTCAAAACCACCCAAGACGCGATCGTTCCCTAAACCACCATCTATATAGTCTTCTCCGGCGACACCAGAAATGTCGTCATCACCTTCTCCACCAAAAACTCGGTCGTTACCATCATCACCCAAAATTTTGTCATTCCCAAGACCGCCCAAGATGAAATCGTTGCCAGTACCACCCGAAATATCATCAATCCCGTCTTTACCATTGATAAAATCGTCGCCATCTTCACCAAGTATCAGGTCATTGCCGTTAGCACCCGCAAGTTCATCATTCCCGACACCACCTAAAATGAATTGGTTGCCTCCTGTGGCCGCAACAGTATCATTTCCAGGCCCCGCAATCACTAGTTTATTTCCAGTCCCACTAACGATGAAGTCATCACCTTCACGTCCCGAAATGAGATCGTCGCCCGCCAAACCAAAAATTTGATCGTTGCCTGTACTACCAACCAGTATATTGTCTTCAAATGTACCAAAGAGTTGACCAGGTGCAGTTAAGGTTTTAGGGAAGTAGGAATTATTAGAAGTTTGAGCTTGTTTTTGTTTCTGATCTTGAGACATTTTTGTTCTCCTGATTGCGATCGCAAATTATGTAGGCAAATATTTTCAGTCTTCCACCAATAGAAATTGTGGAATTGTTGGTTCATTCACAGGAGTTTTTCAAAGAAACTCCTGTGGGGTGGTTTTGAAATTAATTGCTATACAGTAGTCAGGATGTTGCTAACTGACTTATTTAGATTGACTGCGGAAGCAGGAAGAGTTCCCAGTTTGACTTCACCCCAGCGCATAACAGTGGCAGCAGCAGTAGATGCTGAACCAATAGTATAAACCAGCACTAAATCGTTTTCTCGAAGTTTCTTTGATTGAGCGCCGTAGTACAGATTGGCAATGGGGAGGACAGGCCCAATGTTTGCATAATACGGGTAGAGATTGATTGTACGGTCTGGATCGATACCTAGCGAGCGGGCACACAGATTAGCGTACCAGGCAGTTGGTGTATTGAAAGCAAAGAACTTAATATCATCGAGACTAACACCAGCAGATGCGATCGCACCTTCACAGCAAGTACGGACAAGATCAACAGATGTGCCACCTAGTTGCTTACTGGCGCTTTCACCAGTCTGTATCCGCATCCTTGGCTTACCTTGAGAGTCTGTAACTAGTTCATTAAAGAAAGCACCACAAGTTGCTTGAGTGTGAACAATTTTCGTACCCAAGACTCCTTGGTTCGGTTTGAGGGTACTAACTAAAAATGCACCAGCACCATCGGCCATAAACCACGAAAGGGTATCATCTTCGTCAACAAAGTGCGAATAGATGCACGAAATCACCACTAGGACATTGCGGTACTCTCCGGCTTGTACTAACGCCGAGGCGTTCTGCATTGCCACTAAAGCACTCGAACAAGTTGACTCTAGATTCCAAGCGGGGCAGTTCAGTCCTAATTTACGGGCGAGATAAGAAGCATTACCAGGAGCGATTTGCTCGGGAAACAGAGTAGTTACAATCATCAGATCGATTTCATCTGTGGAAAGTTCTGCTGCTTCGAGGGCACTTCTAGCCGCGCCGTACTCTAAGGCTAACGATGTTTCACCTGGAGCCAGCACCCGCCGCTCAACAGTACCTCGGAAGGGATCGGACAGATAAGGTCTTATAGCTTCAGACCAGAGGAGGTCTTGCTCTTTTTGGTTAACGGCAGGTTCAGCAGGTTTAAACAGCTTCGCGAGGGTTCTGCTCTCTGCCTCAGTTACCAATTTTGGGTAATTCTGTTGCCAATAATCGTTGGTACGCACAATGCTAGGGAAGTTAAGGGCAACTGAACGAATACCTACTGGTTGATGGGTCATGATATTACTCCTTCAAATTAAGAAAATTAAGATTCTTTTGCAACTTGTGAAATCAAACTTTGAATCCGAGTGCCAATTGGGGCAGGTCTGGTCGGATCGATTACGACATCAATCACAAAGGGGACATTGGAAATTAGCCCTTTTTCTAAAGCGGCTTCGACATCGGCTTCTCGCTCCACCCGGATGCCATCAGCTCCCATCCCACGAGCAATCATAACGAAATCTGTAGTGGGTATCTCTGCGTCTACACCGTTAAATCCCAACAAGGTCATCCCCTGGTCGCACATGTTGTAATAGCCATCATTGAGTACAATCCAAACGGCAGGAATTTTGTATTTGACAGCAGTGCTAATCTCGCTGTTCATGAGCATAGCTCCGTCCCCAAGAATAGCAACAGCTTTACTATTGCGTGCCAGTGCAGCACCGACAACACCTGTGGCAGCATGACCCATTGAGCCAAAACCAGTACTGACTCGATATCGTCTAGGGGTGTTAAACCGTAGCCAGTGGGTTCCCCAAGCAAAAGAGTTACCCGCCTCGGTAATTACTATTGCATCACTATTTTCGACAATTACACGTTGAATCTTATCCATCAGTATTTCTGGTCTAATTAAACCATCATTCTGAGAATCAATCGCCTCAAATTTGGGTCGGGGCAGCGATGAGACTGGTAATCGATCGGAACGCTTGGGAAAATGCTTCAATAATGCCTTAACAAATTCTCCGACATCAGACTGGATAGGCACTGTCTCAACAGATGGATAAGCAACTCCAGGTACTTCCGGGTCAATATCGACATGTATAAAACCGCGTGAGGGAATCATTTCCAGATTCCAAAATGAGGTAAATTCACTCAATTTTGTTCCCAAAACCAGTACGCGCAGAGGACTTTGTGATTGCATGTATGTCAGAACTGAGGAATGTCCACCGAAGCCTGTCACACCGACAAACTGAGGATGATCTTCAGGAAATATACCCTTAGCACGAGGCGAACATATGACGGCAGATCCGGTTCTCTCTGCAAGTTGGCGGATTTCTTCGCCGGCATCCCTGGCACCAAAACCCACCCAAATAGCAAACGGGCCTTCAGATAACAATTGTACAGATTTCCAAATCGTATCTTCTCCCGCAGATGGCAGAATTGGTGAGCTAGTTATACGAGGTATTGATGCCTTGAGAAAACTTGTCTGAATCACCGGGGGGACACTTAGATGTGCAACAAAGCTACCAGGTTGTGCTAAACCGAGGGCTAGTCTGCGAGTAGTTACTGGAAGTTCATCGCTGCCTTCAATAGTCGTTGCATAATGGAACAGCTTGCCTGAAGTAAAAATACTTGTATTAGACATTGTGTAGGCACTAGTTTCTTGAAAAGCCCAGCGTCCACGTTGCTGTGTTGAGGTAGAAGGAGAGAGAAAAATTACCTTTGCACCTTCCCAGCGTGCAGCAAACATTCCAGTTAGAGCGTTGGTAATGCCTGGCCCAGTTGTGGTGAATACTACCACAGGACGACCATTGGCAAAGTATGACTCAATAGCTGCAAAGGCTGCTCCGGTTTCGTGACGAAATTGCAGCACCTGGATTGAGCTTTGCTCTAGCATAGCTACCAGTGGCGTAATTCCACCTCCAAATAGACCAAAAGCTTGGCGTACTCCCAAATCTTCCAGCATTTTGACTATAGCTGCTGCAACTGTTATTTCAGTTGATTCTGAGTAGCTGGGCTTTCTATGAGGGGATAGCAAAGAGGAGCTTGTAGATTGCGATCCAATAGCAGGTTCAGCTATTGAATGTTCAACTGACTTATGATTAGTTCTAACATTAGTATTACGCATCGATGAAACCTCTATTTATCTTTTTTATTTTGGTAGTTTGTTTGGGTTGTGAATTAATAGGTAATAGTGGCGAATTGAGATGTTGATTGCTTACGTAAAACTCGCTTGAGTATTTTACCTGTAGGGTTTTTAGGAATTGAATCCACGAAGTTAATTACATGGGGAATTTTGTAGACTGCCATCCTTTGCCGACAGAATTCAATGATTTGCTTTTCTGTAACTTCAATACCCGATTTAACTACAATATTCGCCTGGATTATCTCACCTTTGAAACTATCAGGAATGCCATAAATAGCTACTTCGGCAACTGCTGGATGCTGATAAATGACATTTTCAACTTCAGTTGGATATACCTTAAATCCAGAGACATTAATCATGTCTTTTAAGCGATCGACGATGTAGAAAAAACCGTCTTCATCCATTCGACCAATATCGCCAGTATATAACCAACCATTTTTAATGACTTCAGCAGTTTCAAATGGGCGATTCCAATAACCAAGCATAACGTTGGGGCCGCGGATGACAATCTCACCCAATTCACCAGGCTGTACCTGATGATCGTCAGCATCAACAATTTTCATTTCTACATTTTCAATGGGAGCGCCAATGGAACCGAGTTTATATTTCAAGTCGTGGTTATAACATGCACATGGTGATGTTTCAGTTAAACCATAGCCTTCATGAATCACTTTTCCATACTTTTCTTGCCAAATTTGAGCTATTTCAACTGGCATAGGTGCCGCAGCAGAAAAGTAATAACGTATGCTCTCAAAGGCTTGCTTAGGTATGTCGCTATTTAAAATTTTGATGAATACTGTTGGCACACCAAAGAACATGGTGATTTTATGAGTAGCGATCGCATTTAAAACTTGTGTCAGATCGAACCGCCGTTGCAGGACGAGGGTGGAACAAGTATTGAGCGCAGCATTGAGAATGGCGTTTTGACCAAAACAATGAAATAGTGGTAGAAAAAGTAGTAATTGGTCATTAGCTTGCATTCCACAACAACGATTTTGGGAATACATATTAGAAATGATATTGCCGTGAGAAAGAGTAGCTCCTTTGGGAAAACCTGTGGTTCCTGATGTGTAGACTATGCTAGCAGGAGCATGGCGATCCATTTTCACAGCGCGGGCATTCGGGGAAGAGGTTTCTATTAGTTGGGCTAAACTTATCCCCTTTTTGGTGCTACCTTCTGCAATCAAAATGTGTTGTAATTCTGGTAAATCTGCTTCTAATACCTCCAAACTACCTGACTCTGTGGTGATGATGGCTTTAGCAGCACAATCGTGAAGGATATAGCTGACTTCAGAACTTTTCAACATCACATTTACAGAAACAGCGATCGCACCAATTTTGAGAATGCCAAGATAAGAAGTAATGAACTCTGGAATATTTGGCAAAAACAAGGCCACGCGATCGCCTCTTCTTATTCCCAATCCTTGTAAACTATTAGCTACTCGATTTACTAACCGATCTAGATGGCTGTAAGTAAAAGATTTATCTTCAAAAATCAGGGCGATTTTCTCAGGAAATAATAAATGACCGCGCTCGATATGATTGGCGATATTCATAACTTAAAAGTCTCTCTTTCATCTGAAGTATGGCAACAAATTAAGTTAACAAAACTTTCGGAATAGAATGGCACGAATCAAAGCTAAAATCATTGCTAATACCATTTCACAAAATAATTGATACAAATGATTTGTCTCTAATTCTTTTCCCCTGCTCCCAGCAAGAACTGCTCCCCTGCTCCCCTGCTGCCTATTTGTATCAAATTTAAAGTGAAACGATATAAGGCTGGGTGTAAGTGAAATAATTACCGCGTCAACTATTGTGATGTTTTTCCCTACACCCAAAAGCCAGTTACATTCAGGTTTGCGTTTATCTTAGTGTCATTCCTTTCTGAATACCTGGTACATAAACATCACCAAAACTGATTTTTGGTTCCAATGTCATGAGGATGCCGTGACGGGGACGTAATGTAAACATTGGCTCCTCTTCAACCGGATGTCCAGGTACTAGGTGCAGCCGATATTTTTGAGCTACCATTGCAACTATCAATTGCATTTCAGTCATTGCAAATATTTCACCTATGCATTGGCGTGGGCCGCCGCCAAAGGGGTAGTAAGCATAGCGGGGACGCGCAGCCGCTTGTTCTTTCGTGAAGCGCTCAGGGTCGAAGTCTTCGGGATTCTCCCAAAAAGCTGGTAGGCGATGGGTGACATAAGGGCTAATCATGATTACAGAGTTAGCTGGGATGTGATAGCCTCCAACCTCGTCGGGCTGTAAGTTAGTGCGAGTATAAACCCATGCACCAGGATAAAGCCGCATCGATTCTTCGAGTACCATCCTGGTATATTTCAGGTTTGGTAAATCTTCAAGAGTCGGGGTACGCCCATTTAAAACACTCTTGAGTTCATCTTGGAGCCGACTTTCGACGTGAGGGTGAAGAGAAAGCAAGTACCAAGTCCATGCAAGTACGGCTGCTGAGGTTTCAAATCCACCGGTAAAGATGGTCATAATCTCATCGCGCAATTGCTCATCACTCATTCCCTGACCAGACTCTTCATCGTAGGTATCCATCAGCATGGAGAGCAGGTCGTCAGGACTATTACTATTTTCCCGACGGGAGCGAACGATCCGATAGACGATTCTATCCAGTGTTCCCATCGCTTGCACAAAGGCGCGGTTTTTCGGTGTGGGTACCCATAGAGGTAGTTTGAACACTGCCCATAGTTGACTACTAAGATACTCGTAAGCAGTATTCCATGCTTGATTCATCTCGGAAATTTCGTCTTCAGAATCAATACTCAACAAACTCTTGAGGAGGATATTCTGGGCTAGTTGCATCATCTGTGCAAACACATCTAGGGGTTTGTCTGAGCCGATGCTGCTCCAGTTATCTAGCATTTGGCTAATGGTTTTAGTCATGAAAGTAATTAATGCTCCAACCCGATGGCGATGAAAGGTTGGTTGCATCAAGCGGCGTTCGCGCCGCCAGGAGTCACCCTCGGCGACTGCTAGACCATTACCGATTACTTGCTTAATAGACTTAAAGTTTTCGCCTTTAATGTAGTTGCGGCTATTTTCTTGCAGGATGTACTTTAGATGATCTGGGTGAGAGACTAAATAAAGCTGTTGCGGCCCCATTGCCCCCAGGTGGACTACTTCGCCATACTCCTGTACGGCATTCGTGAGAAACTGTAGTGGATTCCGCAACATTTGCGGGAGATTGCCTATAATCGGGTAGCCGATAGGGCCGGGAGGAGCTTTGCTGATACTTGGTGAAATGCTCTGTTTGTGCATCTTAACTGTCCTCAAGATTTAATTGAGACTCGACAAAATATCTTGAACTGCTTGCACAATCTGCCCACCAGATGCGATATCTGCACTAATCCGAGCAATATGTTCGTCAAGAGGTTGTTCGTGGTCGTTCCAGATATAAGGACGGTCAGGTGAAGCTGGTTGTCCGATGACATCGCGCACTGCCATATATAAATCTCTGGTAGCGGGAGATAAACCAGCACGAGCATCATAATGGTCTGCAACTAAGTAGGTGCGTAAATCAACCGCTTGTACCCCAAATATCAAAGCGATCGCCATATACTGTTGGAAGGTATCTACTGAACGACGCGCTAAGTTTGCCGAAGCAAAACCTTGGCTGTTGATATTTTGGTTAAATTGTTCAGCATGGGTAGGAAATCTGTCTGCGATCGAGTTTCCATAGAAGGTTAACAATGGCATGATCGAGTTCCCAGATATTTGCAGACCTTTTAGCCCCATGTTGACACTGCGTTCTCGGTTCCCCACTAAAGATGCTGGCAGTCCATTGTTAAATTCTGGCGCTACCAGATAGGCTATTTGCACATCCAAATGTTTAGCCAACAACCCGATATAGTAACGCAGCCGATCCATTCCTATACCGATGTACTGCCCTAAGAAATTACCGCCATGATAGCTAACTTGGTTCTCAACATCGATCAGTGGGTTGTCGGTGACAGAATTAATTTCTACTTCAATTTGTTTTTTAATGTGCTCGATCCCATCTACAATCGGCCCCATATATTGTGGTAAACAGCGTAGTGAATAACGGTCTTGAATTGGATCTCCACCCCGATAGTTGTGAGAACCATCTAGTTCTTCGCGGACTAAGCGTGAACCTGCTAGTAAGTTCAGCATTTGGTTCGCAGCCCATTTTTGCCCTGAATGTGGTTTGAGTTGATGAATAAATGGGTGGAATGATTGATTGGTACCATTCAAACCTTGAATTGCTAGGGCATGTGCCCCCATTGAGAGAGCTAATAAAACTCTGGTGTCGTAGACACAATTGGCAGCAATACCTGTCATGACAGAGGTGCCATTCATCATTGCCAATCCTTCTTTAGGAAGTAATTGTAATGGCTCTAAACCCAGATGACTCAATGCTGTCGGCGCGTCGATTTCTTCGCCGTTAAAGTCAACAGTGTAACAACGGTCTAAACCAACCAATGCCCCAGTAATGTAGGATAAAGGCACTAAATCACCGCTTGCACCAATAGATCCAAATTCATATACATGGGGTGTGACACCAGCATTTAAGAAAGTTTCCATACGCTGGATAAGTTCTAGACGAATACCAGATGCACCATGCAAGTGAGAGTTAGCACGCAAAAGCATGGCGGCGCGGACATCAGCTAGCGGTAATTTTTGTCCAGCTCCGGTTTTGTGATACCAAATCAGGTTGTTCTGAAGCAGTGCCGCAGATTCAGGGGAAATGACAACATTGGCCATGCCACCAAAACCACTTGTCACGCCATAAATTGGTTGACCAGATTCCACAGCATTACTAATGTAATCACACGATGCTTGAACTCCTTGCACAACATCTCGATTATCGGTTAAGCGTACTTGAACACCATGACGGGACACACTAGCTACATCATCTATTGTTAGGTCTTGGTTGCCGACAACTACAGTTTTAGTGGAATTTACTAGGGAGGTTACAGAAGGTTGAAAGGTCTTGTTTTTGTTGAGTGATGTTGTATTCATTGAACTTCCAATTATTATTTAGATTGCACAAATGATGGACTGATTGGATGTCCTTGTTGGTAGGGTAATGGCACGCTTATAAAGCCCTAATGGCGGTGGTAGAAACTCGTGCAGCAAACTTGGGGATAACGCTATGTTGTTTAGACCAACGACCAAAGAACTTAGCTAAAGAAGCCATTTCTAGCATTAAGTCTTCAAATGCTTGTGGTGTTAAAGACTGAGGTCCATCTGAAAGAGCCTTAGCTGGGTTAGGGTGAACTTCAATCATCAAGGAATCTGCGCCAGCTGCCAAGGCAGCCAAAGTCATCGGTTGAACAAACTCTGATTTCCCGGTGGCGTGGCTAGGGTCAATCATAATTGGTAAGTGAGTCAAAGTCCGCAAGACAGGGATTGCAGATATATCAAGGGTATTCCGTGTATACTGTCGGTCAAAGGTGCGAATTCCCCGCTCACACAAAATTACATTGGGATTACCTGCTGCCAAAATATATTCAGCTGACATCAACCAATCTTCAATTGTGGCTGACAGTCCCCGCTTCAATAACACTGCTTTACCAGTAGCACCTACTTTCTTTAGTAGGGAGAAATTCTGCATATTGCGGGCACCAATTTGGATTACGTCTGCTACTTCAACAATCTTGTCTAAATCAGCTGCATCCATAACTTCTGTGATAATACCCAAACCAGTAGCTTCGCGAGCTTTTGCTAACAAACCTAATGCGCTTTCGCCATGTCCTTGGAATGCATAAGGTGAAGTCCGAGGTTTGTATGCTCCACCTCGTAGAAACTGTGCCCCTGCTGCTTTTACTATCTGTGCTGTTTCAACAATCATTTCCTCGTTTTCAACAGAACATGGGCCAGCAACTACAACTAAAGGATGGGTTTGTCCAAAGGTAACAGCTCCATTAGGTGTAGGTACAACCACTTCACTATGTTCTCCATAGCGGAATTCTAAAGAAGCACGTTTAAACGGTTTTTTTACTCGGATAACCTGCTCGATAAAAAGGCTAATATTTTGAATCTGCCTAGTGTCAATTTCTGCCGTTTCACCAACTAAGCCAATTACTGTTTTGTGTTGACCTTGGCATACCTCTGGGGTGATTTCATAATGGCTGATTTCTTTAACAACACGCTCGATCTCTGTTGATGGCGTACCTAATTTCATAACTATAATCATTGCTTTGAATCTCCTAATTGCAACTATTGATTGAGTTGTGATGCCTAAACTTAAGAATGTTGTTTGTTGTTTGTTTAATCCTTCAAATAACAATCAGTCTATTCTTTGAGTTTTATGCAAAATCCTAGAAAATTTCTATTTGGTTAGAATTGCTCGAAGTAATTATCCAAAGTATCTCCGATATTTATTGCTAAATTCCAAACTTTTCACTGTAAAAGCCTCTCGATTCTACGGCTAATTATTGAAATTTATCTTGTCTTAATTGTTGCAGCATCATCTATCAAACTAATTGTCAATACGTCTACATCTAAAAACACGAAGTTCTTTATTCGTGTGCTGTTTGATTTTATATTTACCATTCTTTTCAAAAAAAAAGCAAGTATTTTTATCATTTTCAAGATATTGTTTTATTTACTATCAAAAAATCTATTTTTTAAATATTTTTTACTTGGTTGAGCTAATTGTTTATGCAAATCTAAAACTGGAAATTTTATCCAGCTTAGGAATTTATCAAAAATAGATTTTTAAATAAAAGCTAGATGTACAGAGCCTTAATAAATGCTAGTAATGGAAGAGATTGTCAGATCGGGAATGGCACTGTGGAAGACGTTTTAACATCAAACAAATCAGGGGTATATAAATTATAAACTCATTACTTTCTGGCAAATGTTTATAATTGCAAGCTTCAAACGAGCATATGAAAAATATGAATATAAAAAAATGTAGAGATATAGCAATGCTACCTATATCTCTACAAGGTTTATGGATAATGCATATTTAATTTTTGAAGATATCTCTTGATTCTACTAGATGAAAGTTAGCTCAATAATTAGTACTTAGACAAGTATCAGAGATTCCTTTAAGTACTGCTAGCTTTACTAGTTTGTAATAAAGTTAGTTCTGAACGAAGTTTTGCAATATCTTGCTTAAGTTTCTGATTCTTTATTTGCAGTGCTTCTAGTTGTGCTTTATAAGTATCACGCTCCGCTACCAATTTTTGCAGTTCATTTTGTTGAAGTGGAGAAGAAAGTGGCAGATGATTAGTGGTTGTTTGTTCAATGCTATAAACCTCAGTCTTGGGTAATACTAATGCCTCTACTTGATTTGTATCCATCTGCTGACTAACTGAAGAAACTTTTTGTTGCTGTTCCTTTACTGTTTTAGAAGTTTTATATTTTTTGATGAGATTTTTAGCAACCTCTGGATCGACTACTTCGCCTGTTTTCAAAATATTTATTGCTTCATCTCTAGCCGCTTCAGACGTACTAGGAGCAGCCAGTTTATAAAGAGCAGTAGGAGTAATGCCATTAATTAAATTTCCGATAATCGGAATTTTAGACTCAAATGCTCTAGCAACGTGAATAAACTCATAGGCTGAAGTTTTTCCCATTCCGAACTCTTGTCGTAGCCAAGGTAGAAACTCGCCATGTTCGGTAATTTTTTGAGCTTCTAACAAGTTGACACCAATGCAATAAATGTCCATAGCACTTCGTTTCAGCCTCCGTCGTGTGTCTTCTGCTAGAATAGCTAGACGTTGTTGTTTTTCCTCTTTACTTTCAAAGTCTAAATTGCTCTTAGGTACTGAAGACTGATTGATAATTTTTTCTGACTGTGTAGGTGTTACTTGGATTTCTATCGGAAAAACTGTTGACTCATGCTTACTAATTTTCATACAATCTATTCCTGCTAGCATTTGTATTTTTTTCCAGAGAGATTTTTGCAAAGCAGTTTTTTCGGCTTGTGATTTTATGTTTAAGGGAACTTATATTAAGTTACTCAGGTCAAGCAAATAACTTTACGCAACTTCTTCTTATATCTTTACAAAAGTACATAATCGATTGCTACCCCAAATACTATTTTAAAAACGCTAATAGACATCTCCGGAAAAGATTTAGAAACTCCAGGCTTTTTCCCTCACTTCCATTCCTCCCCCCGTGGGGGAGAGGCTTTGAAATCCAGTTTTAGTTTTTCTCTGCTTGTATGAAACCACCCTGCTTGTAGGGAAGGGGGAATTAAAGCCTCTCTCTGCTTGCCTAACGGCAGGCTGCACTTCGACTACGCTCAGTGACCACGCCAACGGGGAGAGGTTTAGAGAGGGGTATGGATGCGGGTGATTTTCCCAATTGGCAGACGCTTTACACCGATTTCCTTCACTGGTGTCAGTGCGATCGCTTTTCATTCATAATTGAGCCATTTTGTAAAGTCGCCAAACTCCTACTTAAGTATGGCGACAGCCTGATGAACAGATCGGGTAAATTAAGATAAGTAAAGAAAACGCTTTGAACTAAATGGCAGCTCTAAGCTTACAAGAAATTTCTACTCAGCTAGAAAGCCCGAATTTACGCGATCGCATGGTAGCCCTTGCTAATCTGCGTCATGTTGCGCCTGAGGATGCAGTCCCTTTAATTAAAAAGGTACTAGACGATGAATCTTTGCAACTGCGATCGATGGCAATATTTGCTCTGGGAATCAAGCCAACACCAGAATGTTATTCAATTTTGGTAAAAATTCTCGAAAATGACCCCGATTATGGTATGCGCGCTGATGCCGCCGGTGCTTTAGGATATTTGGGTGATGCCAGAGCCTTTGAGGTGCTTTCACGGGCATTTTATGAAGATACTGATTGGCTAGTACGTTTTAGTGCAGCTGTTTCTCTAGGTAATATTAAAGACCCCCGTGCCCGTCAAGTTCTTCTTCAGGCATTGGATAGCAAAGAAGTCGTGTTGCAACAAGCTGCAATCTCTGCACTGGGAGAAATTAAAGACATCGAGTCTGTAGATAAGATCCTGCGCTTCGCCCAATCAGATGATTGGTTAGTCAGGCAGCGTTTAGCAGAAGCCTTGGGAAATCTTCCCACTCCCAAGAGTGTCTCAGCTTTAAAATACCTGGAAAAAGACAATCATTTCAACGTTGCCGAGGCAGCCAGAATTGGCCTCAAGAAGCTTGAGGAAATAGGCAATCAAGCTTAATATTAAAGCCTCCTGCTACCTTTTAATCATAATTAAGTGGGAATTTTAGCATTTTGATGCAGGGTAATTTCATTCATGAATATTGAAGAGTTTTTTCAGTTAAGTACTGGTAAATGGTTTTCTCATCGTACTAGTCAACATTTGGCTTTTAATCAATCGGAACATAGCAAGTCAGATATCATCATTGAGTCGCTAGCAGTAGATCGTCCAGAAGTAATCAAGTTGTGTCAAAATTACAACATTAATCCTAGTGCTGCTTCCTCTGCTACCAAAATTACTTGGAACGGCACAATGGACAAGGATCGAGCAAAACACAGTGGTTCAACTGTATTAGTTTCGGTACCTGATGCGGATAATCCGGCCCAAGGCAGTTTACTCAGAGAAATAGTTGATGCCAATAAAACTCCAGTTGCCGGACGCTATAAATTTGACAGTGATGGTGCTTTGATCTTAACTACAGAGGATGAAAACATCTTCTCAGAGGAACGCCTGTGGTTTGCTAGCCCCAATTTGCGAATGCGGGTAAATATCCTCAAAAGTTTTGGTGGATTTAGCATCACTTCCTTCACTTCAGAGATTCGCATGGGTGGCTTTCCCCCTGCCGAGAAGGTTTCCGAGGCGGCGAATTCAGTATCTAGTTAAGTTCGATGCAAAATATTCCCCCCAGAAAGGCTACGTTGTATACACATCTGTGTACAAACTCAAAATCGTTGGAGATCCCCCTAAATCCCCCTTAAAAAGGGGGACTTTAAGAGACTTTTGCCCCCCTTTTCAAGGGGGGTTGGGGGGATCAAAAGCCTATGAGGCAACTCTAGAAGACTTGTGTGTACACCGTAGGTTTCTGGGGGGAATTAAGTAGAGATGGATTAGCGTTAGAGAAAGTTTTGATTAAGCCTGTAATACCTTAAACCACTTATTCAAAACTGTGCTGATGGTTTTCTTAATCTGATGATTGCGGCTCCATTTTTGGAATGCCATTTCATACTCTTCGCCTTTGATTTGAAAGGTATTCCAGACATCAAGTGCTACAGGCAATCCGCAGAATAGTAAAATGTACAGCGACCAAGAAATTCCGCCACCAGTAATTAAATCAAGCAGTATAAAAAAGCCATTGAAAATTGCATATTTGCTTAAACGCTTCTGAAATCTTCTGATGCGGTAAGCGTCAAAAGCTTTTCGCTGTTGAACTTGACCCTGTTGTAATACCCAATCGCGCTCTGCTAATTTTAAAGACTCAGGTGAAATTTCTAACTCAGCAGCAATTTCTAATATGTGCTCATAAGAAAATTCTGTGTCTTTATCATCTGCCTGACGAGCGATCGCTAAGTGCAGAATTTGTTGGACATCTTCTTGGCTATACGAGCGGATGCTTTGAGGTTCAAACGCCGTCATAATTTTTTCTCTTATATTACTTTTAATAGAAATTTGCTGCCCGATAAATTTTAAGCAGCTACGCTAGTACTATTTCCATTATTCTTAGATTAACAAATCTAGATACTGTCCAGCATCGAATGTATGGGATTTTTAACTTTGGGCATAGGGTAAAGAGGCAGAGGGGCAGGGGGCAGGGGGGGAAAATTTACTGCATCTGCCCACTCCCTACCAATATAAAGACTCTCCAAACATCCAAGATATTATCAAATGCAGCAGAGCATAATTAATAACGAAATAACAAGCATTAACAAGGATGTAACTCAATGGTTGAAGAAAATGGATCGATTCGTACCTTATCAGTTGATATTGGCGGTAGTGGTGTTAAGGCTATAGTTTTGGATATTACGGGGCATCCTGTAACAGAAAGGGCGCGTTTAGATACACCTCAACCTGCGACACCAGAGGTTGTAATTAATGCAATTGTGGTGTTAGCAGCGGCTCAAGGTGAATTTCATCGCGTTTCGGTCGGTTTTCCTGGTGTGGTGCGGTCTGGAGTCACGGAAACAGCGGTAAACTTACATCCAGATTGGATCGGATTTGATTTGGAAACAGCATTATTAAAACGCTTAAACAAGCCTGTACGGGTAATTAATGATGCAGATATGCAGGGATTTGGTGCGATCGCTGGTAAAGGTGTCGAATTGGTGATTACTCTGGGTACGGGGTTTGGTTCGGCTTTATTTGTGGATGGTAAGCTGGTGCCAAATATGGAAATGGGGCATCATCCGTTTCGCAAAGGAGAGACTTTTGAGGAACAGTTGGGGCGTGCAGAGTTAGAAAAAATTGGTGAGAAAAGATGGAATAGGCGTTTAGAAAAAGCGATCGCATCCTTGCAACATCTGTTTAATTATGACCACCTTTACATTGGCGGTGGTGAAGCAGTGAGAGTCAATTTACAGCTCCCGTTAAATGTCAAACTCATCCCCAATATCACTGGTTTATTAGGCGGTATTGCTTTGTGGCGAGATGATAAAAGATGAAGAAGTACCGTGCAACAAGGTTGTGCGGTTTCATTCTTTTGAGGTGAAAGTGTGCGCTTTTCGAGAAGCGCTTGAAAGAGCGACATAAGTTGCAATACAGTTCAGAATGAGCAACAAAACTCTTATTGTAGAGACGCGATTTATCGCGTCTTCAAAGAGCAATAATCCTTAACAAAAGCGTATTTACATAAATTGTGATTGATAAAAAGTATTTGATATTAAAAGCTTTTAATCAATAGTTCAAAAACTGACTCTATGAATTGAGTAGTATTTTTACTGGCAGTATAAACATGATAAAAGCACATCAGGTATACCAAGTATGAACTAAATATAACTAGGTAAATTTATTTGATGGGATTCCCTAGCGATCGTATAGTATGTTATTGTCTAAACCATTGATTTAGATAATATGTCTAATAACTTGATGGCTTGATTAATCATATTAATCTGATTAAATGGAATCGGGGGTGAGCAAATATGAACATGAAAATATTACCTGGAAAAATTAGTACATGACTTTTTTAATCGGTCAGTATGTACTATCCCGGACAGCAAATGTTGGTTAAAAGAAATAGTGGTTGAAGTAAAATAAACGAAAATGAATGAAATTGGCCTGATGATGACGGGCGTGTTAACAATAAGACAAGCATCTGGAACCAATTTGCCACAGCAGCAATTATTACAGATGGAAAATGACGTAAACCAATCAAAACAGAGTCAGTTAGAGATAGCTGCTAAAGTTACGCCACCTGAATTTATGCAGACAGATGAGATTTCCCAGACTTCTCTCTCAACGGTAAAACTAAAAAAAGAACACATACTTCAGAAAATTAGCAAAAAGAATCTGGGACTAATTTCTTCTAACTTCGGTAAGCCTAAGAAATCTTTTCAGTCTGAAAATAAAATCCGTACAAAGGCTACAGGACGGTTTCAGAAGTTTAGTAGCCAACTACCAACTCTTTATTTTGGTAGTTCTGGTATTGCTGTCAGAGCCTTACAACAGTTATTAGTGTCTAACGGTTATGCTGTGAGAGTAGATGGGATTTTTGGCGCCCTAACAGAGACTGCTGTCAAAGCCTTTCAAAACCAGCAAAATTTAGGTGTGGATGGAGTAGTTGGTCAACGAACTTGGAGTGCGTTAACAATTTAGTCATTTGTCCTTAGTCATTTGTCCTTGGCTAATGACAAATGACGCCACGTGCTTAACTTGGGGAGACCCCAAGACCGCAGTGGCTCACAAATGACAAATGACAAACTAACGGTACTGATGCTGTTCTAATAGCTGTTGCGCTCTTGGCTTGTAAATTAAATAGAACAAAGCCTCAATATAGCGCAATAAATCTTCTCGATTTTCCTTTGAGGTAAAGTTCCAGAAGCCATAAATCCGTGCTAATGATAACAGCTTGCTAGTGTGAATTTTCCAAGTATAGGTGCTATAAACTCGGTCAATTCCTCGTTGGGAGATTTCATTCCAATAGTTAGGATTTTGTTCGCATTTGGTGATAAAGTCCACAATTTTGGTGGCTGTCTCTTCTAAATTCGTTGGGTTAATCAAAAAGCCATTCACCTTATCTTGAATAATCTCCAGTGGCCCGCCAAACTGTGTGGCAAGAGTTGGCAATCCTGAAACCATCGCCTCTAAAATTGTTAAACCAAAAGCTTCAAATAAAGCTGGTTGGACAAAAATTCCCTGACGATCGGCAATGACTCGGTAAATTTCACCAGAATCAGTTTTGGAGAGACGCACACCCAACCAACGAATTTTCCCGTGGAGATTGTACTGGTCAATTATTTGGTAGAGTTTGATAATTTCGCTGCGTTCTTCGTTGTCATCTGATTCTTCGACGCGTAATTTACCCGCTACTAAAATTAAATTGCAATGCTCTTGTAATTCTTTACTTTGACCATAACATTCAGCCAAACCTGTGAGGTTTTTGATGTGGTCAAGACGCGCCATTGAGAAGAGAGGGCGCTTGTTAGGATCGTCGAGTTTGCCAAAGATTTGCGTGGGGTCTTCCAGAGTAAAGAGCATTTCTGTAAGGCGTTGGCGATCGCTCTCCACGCGGTCTTTATTTCGGGTGTAAGGGAAGTAATTATTTTCATTTACTCCCGGTGGTACGACATTAAATTTGGGACTAAATAATTCAATGCCATTGGTAACATGATACAACTCCGGCATAGTGAAGCACTTATAAGACTCGTACTGTCCCACACTATCCGGTGTTCCGACAATTTCTTGGTAGGTGCTACTAATCACAAAATTGGCAGCATTCATGGCAATCAAGTCAGCTGTGAATTGCAAGGAAAAATGATATTTATCCTCTAATTCTTGCCAGTAAAGGTTACTGAACAAGTATTTAGATTTTTCCAAAGCATGGGCAACATTGCATTGAGTAACTTTTAGCCGTCGCGCCAACAAGAATGCTACTAAATTTCCATCAGTATAGTTTCCAACTATTAAGTCAGGTGTGCCGTGAAATTCTGCCCGTAGTTCTCTTTCGGAATCAATGGCGAAAGTTTCTAGATAAGGCCAAAACTCAAACCGAGAAATCCAGTTTTGAGTCATATTAGGATTAAATTCCCGTAAAGGCACTCGCAAAATCCAGGCATTTTCGCTACCGTGGACTTTTTCTAGCCGTTGATTACATAGAGTACCATCACTATTGGGAATCAAGCGGGTGAGAATAATTACCTTTGGCTCGACATTCAATTTCTCTAAACCCGCAAGCAGGACATCTTCTTGTAACTGCTTCTCTAGGCTCTTTGCCTGGTCAAGGACGTAAACTACTTGACCGCCGGTATCGGGACGCCCTAAAACTCCCTCTTGCCCAAACCAACCGTGAGCTGACACTAGGACGATTCTAAAAATCATCGGGACACGAGAAATGAATGCTTCTAGGGTCTGAGGATCGGCAGAATCAATCAATTCATCGAGAATACTTAAGGTTTCCCGCACTCGTGCTGCGGTGTTACCCCAACCCGGCTCAAAACCCATTGACTGCAATTGGAAGCGGAATTGTTCGTAGGGTTCATCATCGGGGCGATTATTAACAAAACCGATCGCCTTCTTAACTTGCTCGGAAAGTTGCTGCTGTGATTGAATGCGATCGTTGAGTAGCAGTTGCACACCGTTGTAGTGGTGCAGGCGCAAGAAATTCAATAAGCTGTCGAGCAATTGTTTGGAGTCTTGAAATATTTTGCTGGATAGATAGCGGTTGAGAAATTCTACCCCTTTACCAATATTTTTAGGGTCGCGGATGACTGGGGTGTAGTCATAAAACGGGCCGAAGTCCAATTCTAGCAAGCCGCCGTCGTTAGGATGAAATTTGTCCACCAAGCGATCGCGCAGATCCAACAAATCCTGCACCGTCATCGGCTCAATGCTTAAGTCTGATGTCAACCAATAAACTTCTTGGCTGGCAATCTTAGAACGGATAATGAAACAGAAGTTTGAGTCCTCTTGAATTATTTCCTGAGTATAGTAAATGAGTTTGCCTAACTCCGAGGAAGTGTAAAAAGTCTCAGGTTTCTGGGATTTGGAGCAATACTCACTATATACATTGAGTATGTCATTCCGCAGCAAGTACTTCTTTTCTTTTTGGCGTAATTCACTAATAAAAGAACGTAAATCACTTCTTTCTTCACTATCTAAGACTGCTTGAAGCAATTCAGACATAGCAACTCCACTAAATGACGATGTTTGCATTGTTAACTTTCTAGGCAAGACAAATTAGCCTCTACCTTTTGTTAGACACATATAAACACGAAACAACACAGATAAATTATATTTACCTGTGTACATACAAGTATCAACTTTTTAGCAGACACTTAAAGCGTGTTCTTCTTTACCTAAAGTATCTATGACTCAGTATTTTTGGATCTCACTAAAGGAATACAATTTTTATTTCTTTTGATAGAGGTTACTAAATAACTGCATAATAATACTTGGGGCACAAACTATCACGCCCTCAATTGCTTAATGTAATCTTTACTATATCATTTATTTGCGTATATTTTGATTATCAGCACATACAGCATAATTCATAATTCAGGAGCAAAGCCGGAGACGTTTCCATTGCTTTGGTCAGAATGGGCTGCGCTAACAGAAGTAAAATAGACTTTGAGACTTAGTTTGTGTAGTTCACTTTCCTTGAAATCTGCTGTATATAAGGTAAATATTTTCAAAAATCAAATAAGATTCCTATATTGTGTTAATTTGGGTAATAATTGATAGTATTACTATAATTATTTTTAAAATATTTGAAACAAAAGTTAATGATTTTGCTGAAATTCAACTATTTATTTAAATTTAAATGAATTAAAATCAATTTTTGTTCAAAAACAAACTAATATTTGTTCTCCATAGTTATAATTTAGACAAAAGTTGTTTAAAATTGGTCAATTTATATGGATACCAATACAGATAAAATAACAGCTTCTGACCACAGCATAGGCAACATTTTGATTATGTCTTTACTTGCCTTCTGTGGGCTGACTTTGATCGTTCTTCTAGGCATTTTTTAAAATTTAAATGTGCGTTCAAAAACTTCTAAGGCTAGATTCCCGATTTTTTATAAAATTCGGGAATTTTAATATGAAGGGGAAAGGGTTTAAATCCCTTACCATGAATTCCCTTTCCCCTTTCCCCAGCCCTCACAAGCGCATTTTTGGATTGGCAGACTACTAGAGTGGTTTGCGTCGAATGCGTTGCCCCGTCCAAAACTATTAGGTCATAACATCGGTGTGCTTTATTCTAAATAGAACAAGTCGGATTTGTTTGCACGTAACATTTTGTCATCTTTAATATGAATCAGAACTGAAGGTATTAACTTGACGAACACTAATTGTGGTTAACTCAAAAAAGAGTTCATCTGTTACAAAGTTTAGAGGTGTAATGTTTGGGATGACTACTAATTGGTGTTTGGGTATTGCGATGGGGGGTGCGATCGCTTTGGGTGCAAATTATCCTTCTGCCCAAATAATCACCGATGGCACTCTGCCTAATAATTCCATTGTTACATCAGACGGCAGCACCCTCAATATCACAGGGGGAACGCAAGCAGGTGGCAACTTGTTTCACAGCTTTAGGGAGTTCTCTGTGCCTACTAACGGCGCTGTTTTGTTCAATAATGCTGTAGATATTCAGAATATCATCAGTAGAGTAACGGGTGGGTCAGTCTCTAACATTGATGGATTAATTCGCGCTAACGGTACAGCTAACCTGTTTCTGATTAATCCGTCAGGGATTATTTTTGGTCAGAATGCGCGGTTGGATATTGGTGGTTCTTTTGTTGGGACAACAGCTAATGCACTGCAATTTGGAAATATCGGATTTTTTAGCGCTACCGATCAAAATATCCCTTCACCATTGTTGACTATTAATCCTTCAGCATTGCTGTTTAATCAAATTAATCAAAACGCAGCGATTCAAAATAACTCAATAGCACCCACCGGAACAGATCCAGCAGGCTTTGATGCATTTGGTTTACGAGTACCAGATGGTAAAAGTTTACTGCTGGTGGGTGGTAATCTCAGTATGGATGGGGGACAATTAAATGCTTATAGTGGGCGAGTTGAGTTAGGAGGATTGGCCCAAGCTGGTACTGTAGCGCTGAGTGTAGATGGCGATCATCTCAGCTTAAGATTTCCTGAGAATGTTGTACGAACCTCGGTATCCCTTAACAATCAAGCTGCAATATATGTAGAAGGGACTGGTGGCGGTGATATTGTAGTTAATGCAGAGAATCTAGAGATATTGGAAGGAAGTATTTTAAGCGGTGGTATTGGCGCAGGTTTGGGGACACCTGAAACAATTGGGGGAGATATTACGCTTAATGCTACTGGGGAAATCAAAGTTGCTGGTGAGAGCATAGTTAGTAATCTTGTGCGCTTAGGGTTACTTGGCAATGGGGGTAACATTACTATCGTTTCTCGTTCATTTTCGTTACAAGATGGCGCTCAACTTGTTGCCTCGACTTATGGACGAGGGGATGCGGGAAAGGTCAATATTAATGTTGATGGTGCTGTTGATATTGCTGGTGAAAAAAATGGTTTTCCTAGTGCGATTTACAGCAGGGTAGAAACTATGTCACTTGGCGATGGGGGTAATATTACTATCAATTCTCGTTCATTTTTGTTACAAGATGGCGCTCTACTTTTTACCTCAACTAATGGACAAGGGAATGCGGGAAATGTCAATATTAATGTTGATGGTGCTGTTGATATTGCTGGTGAAAAAAATGGTTTTCCTAGTGCGATTTACAGCACGGTGGAAACTATGTCACTTGGCAATGGGGGTAATATTACAATCGTTTCTCGTTCATTTTCGTTACAAGATGGGGCGCAAGTAGCTACTAGCGCATTAGGAGTGGGCAACGCAGGCAATATAATTTTAGATGCAAATGTAATTGCGCTTGATGGTGCCAAAAGTGGTGTATTCAACACACTAGGTTCTACAACCGCGCCAATCATTAAAGTCAATTTAGATGACTTAGGGCGTCCCAAAGTCACAATCGAGTCTGGCGAACAAACTATCAATCCAAATGCTACAGGTAATAGTGGAAACATAAATATCACATCTGGATTATTTTCTATCACTAATGGCGCTCGACTGACCGCTAGCACTTTTGGCATAGGAGACGCAGGTAGTATTAATCTTGATACCCAAAATGCAGTATTCACTGGTACTGATAATAGTGGTTTATCAAGTGGTGTCTTTAGTGCAGTAGAAGAAAAAGCCGTGGGAAATGCCGGAACCATTAGAATTACCACAAATGAACTAACACTCAAGGGTGGCGCTCAATTAGTTGCCAGCAGTTTTGGAGCAGGAAATGCAGGTACTGTAACAATTGAAGCCAGCGATAAATTTTTAGTAAATGGAGCTAATAGCAATGGCTCACCCACGGGTGTATTTGCAGAATCGAGAACAGGCAAGGGTGGAAATATTGGACTACAGATAAAAAATTTACTGATGTTACGTCATCAGGGTTTAGTCTCTGCCACTAGTGGTGTTGCTGGTAGTAATGGAGTTGACGGCAATATAAATATTGGCACTAAATTTTTAGTTGCTGTCCCTTCAGAGAATAGTGATATTGTTGCAACTGGCTTCGGACGCAGCCCCGGTAGTAATATTCAAGTCAAGGCAGAAGGAATTTTTGGCACTCAATTTCGGCAACAATTAACTTTAGAAAGTGACATTGTTGCAACTGGACAGGTCACATTAAACACGCTCGATATCGACCCTAACAGTGGCTTGCTAGAGTTGCCAACAATACCAGTTAACACTAAGTTAACACAAGGCTGCTATAGTGCAGGTTACGCCCAAAACCGATTTGTGATCGGTGGACGTGGCGGTTTACCCCGCAATCCCTATAACTTTCTTTCTCCTGATACAGTTATGGTAGATTGGGTAACGCTCAATCCCAGCACCAGAAACCGCAAGAGTCCACCTGTTACCATCAAACCTACTACTGATACGCCAAAACCGATTGTAGAAGCTACAGGGTGGGTGATAAATGCCAAAGGTGAGTTGGAACTCACAGCGAATGCACCCAGCACACCTCATGGTTTATGGCAGAATCCTGTATCTTGCCGTGTTCCTTCTTAGATGCTAATGTCCGTTTTAGAATACCCATACTATTAAGGATGAACTTGGTCATGACTTTAGGAGTGCGATCGCCAGTCTGTAAGTCTATAAAGCTACAGATCGCATATGCTTATCCTTGTTAAAGTTATGATTACGAGGATTTACACCATCTAACCCACCTTGCACAGGAGTCTAGATATTAATATTAAATTATGTAGGGCGAACGATGGGACTCGAACCCACGAATGGTGGTACCACAAACCACTGCCTTAACCACTTGGCTACGCTCGCCATTCAACAATTTGAATTATAGCAACAATTTGGCAAGCGATCAAGAGTTTTTCTTCAAGGAACGGACTTAGTTGATTTAGAGTCTCTGGAATCTAACAATTACAATGAATTTTACTTGGAAAATATGAAACCATTGACCATCATCGCGTATACTGGAGCAGCAGTAGGACTCGCCGCCTTGGGTGTGACAATGGCGAAAACCAATCCCAGTCAGGTTGAATATGAAGAATATGCAGTTCAACGGTTGACAAAATACTTAAAAACCGATGTATGTAAAAAAACTACGAATATTCTTGAAAATTTAATCCGTTTTAATTGTGATAAGTTAGTTGACTCGGCTAATCCACAAATCCAAAAAATTATTGCCAAGACCACAGAAAGGCAAGATTTCGTGATTTTTAGCATTTACCGTACAGATTTCAAAATAAACTCTTGGATACCTTCGTACAAATTTGAAACGGTAGGAGCTTTCGATCAATTTTATACTTACACTGCCGAAGAACAATAAGGTAAAGAGTACGGGGAGAATATAAAAGTGATTAAGAATACTTCTATTTAGTAATTAATAATAGTTTCAATAATTACCAGAGTACTTAATTATCCCCAGCTTAATCTTAAATAAGAATAGTAACTAAGAATTCAATTTACCGATGTCATCTGCCTATCTACTACTATCTCACGGAAGCCGCGACCCGCGCCCAGAAATTGCTATGCAGCAACTAGCTAGGCTGATATGTCACAAATTGTCAAAAAACCACAACTCAGCAAATAGCGAACATTTGGTTGGCATCGCTGCTTTAGAAATGAGTCCTCAGCCTTTACACGAGCAGATTCAACAATTTGCTAAAAGCGCTTTTGGCGATTGCCCACAGTCTCAAAATGAAAATCGCCTCAAAATTATACCGCTATTTCTACTGCCGGGAGTGCATGTGATGGCAGATATTCCTGCCGAAGTAGCACTCGCACAACAGGCTGCTGGTCAAGATATCATCATTGAGTTGGAACCATATTTAGGCTCTCACCCCAATTTAGAGAAATTGCTGGCAAAACAAATAGCTGCTATAAAAGCAGAAGCATGGATTCTCTTAGCTCATGGTAGTCGTCGCCCAGGTTCGCAAGAAACTGTGGAAGCAATGGCGGCGAGTTTGAAAGCCGTGACTGCTTATTGGGCTGGGCCTCCTAGTTTAGAATCACGAGTGAAAGAGTTGGTAGATGCTGGTTATCAGGAAATTGCAATTGTGCCATACTTTTTATTCCCTGGTGGAATAACCGATGCGATCGCCACCTCAATAGAGGAACTAAAATTACAATTTTCTGCGGTGAATTTCCAACTGGCCAAACCATTGGGAGCAAGTGCAGAATTAGCCGAGCTAATTTGGGATTTAACACAGAGATGAACCGCACAGAAAAACAGGATAACAAGTATTTAGGAAAGGTTTATTTAGTAGGTGCAGGGCCAGGAGATCCAGGACTAATTACCCTGAAGGCGAAAGGTTTATTGGAATGTGCAGATGTAGTCATCTATGATGCCTTAGTGAGTCCGGCAATTTTAGCAATGATTAATCCCCAAGCCGAGCAAATTAATGCTGGTAAACGGAGGGGAAAACATTCGCTGTTCCAGTCAGAAACAACTCAATTGCTGATTGATAAAGCGCAGGATAATGCAATTGTAGTGCGGCTAAAGGGTGGCGATCCGTTTATTTTTGGTCGCGGTGGCGAAGAGATGGAAGAATTAGTTCAAGCTGGAATATCAACGGAAGTTGTGCCGGGTATCACATCGGGGATTGCAGCAGCAGCATACTCAGGTATTCCTTTGACACATCGGCTGTATAGTTCATCAGTCACATTTGTAACTGGTCATGAAGCGGCGGGTAAGTATAGACCGCAAGTAAATTGGAGTGCGATCGCTCACGGTTCCGAAACCATTGTAATTTATATGGGAATTCACAATCTGCCTTATATTGTAGAAGAATTAATCACAGCTGGGTTGAATTTAGAAACGCCGATTGCTTTGGTACGCTGGGGTACGCGCCCAGAACAAGAAGAATTAATTGGGACATTGGAAACAATAGTCACACAGGTAGAGGAAACGGGATTTGGTGCGCCTGCGATCGCAGTTATTGGACAAGTAGTAAAGATGCACAGTATTTTATCTGGTTGTCGTCCAATTTGATGGTTGGTTTGAAAGTTGTCCAACATCAGACTAAGATTCATAGCACATTCTGTAGATGCAGGTTTGCGAACTGTCGTATTTTTTGAAATATAACAGCTTCATCACAGGGTAAATGATAGATGGAAACTCGGAATATTATTCCAAAAATTCTAGATATCACCAAATTTTATCCTGAAAATTCCTGTATATTATCGTTAGTCCGATAAGCATAGGTATTTAAAGGCAAGAGGGATATGAAACCAGCCGTAATATTTCTACCGATTCTTGTAGTTCTACCTTTCCTTTTTGCCACTATTAAAACTGCGATCGCAATCCCATATCGAAGTGGTGGAAAATTTTCTTTTTCAGGTATTGATATCGATCTTGTCACGGGTCAAACTCAGAGTATATTTATGCCTCCCAAAGATCCATCTTGTTATGGAGATCAATCAGCATCTCAACAACGCCCAAGTCAGCAAAGCTATCAGTTTCGTTTCAGTAATAACTGCTCGCGTCCGGTTCAAGTAGCTCTGGGATACAGAAATTTAAATAATAAGTGGGAGACTCGTGGTTGGTGGCAATTTGCTCCTGGCGAAAAAGATAACCTGTTTAGCAAAGGTAATCCTATTCTGTCTAATAATCGCATCTTCTATTTCTATGCCGAAACAATCGATAATGGTAATCGTTTAACTTGGCAGAGTAATACCTACATGTCTGTTAATGGTCAGAGTCTAGGTTTTAGAGAAGAACGTGATACAAAGGGCAAGAACAACGATTTTTCTGTAGACTGCAAATAGTCGTAAAATGGTCATTATTCAGCGTCAAATTACTGTTAAGATATAATACTACGGTTAGTACTCGTAAGTCTTTTGTTTGGAGGATTTGGGTATGACTTCCACATCAAATGAAAAAGCAAGGATTATCCGCACTGAACGAGGGCTGACGATCGCTGGAACACGCATCACGATTTACGATGTTATGGATCATCTCAAAGCAGGATGGGCATCCAAACTAATCCCGAACTGGCTGCCTTTGACGGAAGAACAACTTGACGCTGCACTCTTCTACATTGACACTAATCGTACTGAAGTGGAAGCAGAGTATCAAACTGTTCTACAGGAAGCCAAAGAGATGCGAGAATATTGGGAAGAAAAAAATCGCGATCGGCTAGCAGAAATTGCAAAGATGCCACCAAAACCAGGACAAGAAGAAATTTCTACTAAACTCCAAGCCTGGAAAGCAAAGCTTGGACTCACTGCATGATTGTATTGGTTGACTATAACCTGAAGGGCTACGTCGTTCTTCTACAAGGAACCTTAGCTGCTGAGGGTTGGCTCGATCTTTTGTCGATTCGCTTTGTAATGTTAGAAGAGGCTGGATTAGCTGTTGATAGCAACGATCGAGTCATCTGGCAGTTCGCGCAAGCTAACCAAATGCTTCTGTTAACCGCAAATCGAAATGCAAAAGGCAAGGATTCACTGGAGCAGACAATTCGTGAAGAGGGTACACCTACATCGTTGCCTGTGATCACAATTGGAAGTCTTGAGCGACTCATCGAACGAGAGTATCGAGAGCAATGTAGTGCCCGTCTTGCTGATATTATGCTGTACATTGAAAACTACTTGGGCGTGAGTCGGCTTTTCATTCCTTAAAGGCTATTGGTCAATTTCAATACAGTTCAAGTAGAGGAAACTGGATTTGGTGCGCCTGCGGTCGCAGTTATTGGACAAGTAGTAAATATGCACAGTATTTTATCTGTTTGTCGTCCAGTTTAATTGTAGTTGGTAGCGAAGTGATGCCTACGGCTGGCTGCGCCTACGCAATACATTCAGCAGGCTGCGATCACCATTTACTATCGCAGTGACAAGATTGTGATATCAGACTTGTCTGTAATAGATTAATTTCAGCAATAAACTCTATACAGGCTGGACTAATACTCAGTAGCCCCCATAGAGAAAGGGCAGTATATAAGGTAATCATTTTAAATCAACCTCTATGATTTTCTTGGCGTTGAAGCAACGCTGGTTTTAGCCTTGAATCTTGGGAAACCAGCGTTTTGCCGCTGGCTACTTGACTTGATTAATTTTTGCCGAGTAGAAATGCCATTTACGCTGCTCTGGAGTTGAGCCAGGAACATTATTGACTCGTCGCAGCACATAGCTGCCGCGAAATCGCTGTGGAGTTCCATTGGTGGTAACAGTAGTAATAGTAACCGGAATCTCAATGTAGATTGAGCCTGCACCTGGGTCTGGTCTACCAGGTTTTCCAATCTCTACAGCAACGGATGTGGTGTTGGCAAAACCCTGCTTGAACTGCTCAAACGATTGCTTGCTAGCAGCTCCATTTCCATCCCAAGCTGAGTAAGCTTGTTTATAGTCTTGACGGGCGATCGCACTGTAATAGTCACGAATGACTTGAACTGCTCGCTGCTCAGAGCTTTGTGTAGGAGAGGCTGGTGCTGGGGTTGGACTAGACGCAATCAGATTTGCAACCGATGGAGTATTCCCAGCAGGTGGTTGTGATTTCACAGAGTTATTACAGCCTGCGATCGCGATCGCAAATAGCATTGCTCCAACAAGCATACGGTGCTGTTTTAACCAGAGATATAAAGAAAAGTTCATTATTGACAAAGATACTTCCTTGGGATTCCACATACTGGAAATGCAATCGATACAATCATTGACAATTTTAGCTAAATATGCGGTTTTAACTAAAAATATCTCTGGCTAAAGGTTTCAGCATACTTGCAGTTAGTGTAGTTTCGCTGATTGCTGAGGATTTATGTTTGTAGTTGTCTACACCTGTGGCAGTTAGGCGCTGAATCCTCCATCAATCATTAGGTTTGCACCAGTGATGTAAGCTGCCTCAGACCCAGCCAGATAAGCGACCATCCCTGCAACCTCCTCAACAGTGCCGTAGCGGGGCAGTGCTAGCTGCTTTTTGAGCATCTCGGCAAACTCGCCCTCTGGGGGATTCATATCGGTAGCGATCGGCCCGGGCTGGACGTTATTGATTGTAATTCCGCGCGGGCCGAGGTCACGCGCCAACCCTTGCACAAGACCTTGTAGAGCAGATTTGCTCATGGCATAAACAGAGGCGCCAGCAAATGGCACACGTTCGGCGTTGGTGCTGCCAATGTTAATTATGCGTCCGCCTTCTTGCATATACTTGACTACGGCTTGAGCCGCCACAAATACGGCACGCACATTAATGGCAAAGGTGCGATCAAAGTCCGCAAGTGTGAAATCATCGATCGGGGACATCATCGCTACACCTGCATTATTGACGAGGATATCAATGCTGCCAAATTTGTCCGCTGTCTGTTCAACAGCAGCCACCACCTCACTGGCTTCAGCGCTGTCGGCTTGGATGGCCAAGGCCTGAACGCCGAGCGCCTGGACTGCCTCGGCGATTTCCTTAGCGCGATCGGGCGAACTGGTATAGGTGAAAGCGACATCAGCACCTTCAGTTGCTAAACGCTTAACTATGGCGGCCCCGATACCGCGACTGCCTCCGGTGACGAGTGCGCGTTTATTTTTGAGTGTGTAGTTCATATTCGATACCGTCGATTATAAATTGGATAAAATGCCTAGCGTCTAATGGGTAAAAGCTGCAAATTCTGCCTTCAAAAGGGTGTGGGGTGCGGGGTGTGGGGTGTAAGGAACCCACGCTTAAAAAACTTGGGATTGAAGCAAGGACTCATTGCTTTTCCGGGCTACGCCAATCAAAGGAATTCTTTTTTTTACGCTCGCTTAAACCCAGCAACTTCAGTTTTTCTCCCTTCCCCACACCCTACCCCCTACACCCCACATCCTGTTCTTTGTAACAACCTAATCTACTCGTCGTGAAAGTCACAATTAATCGGAATATATTTGTACATTGTTGTTTTTTTCGTAGTTGAGCACTTTAGGAATGTCAAGCTGTAAAATGTTACCCAACAGTACCCTCAGAGAAATTATAGGATGTATGAGGCTTTTGGGGGAAGTTGTCAAGTTTGTCACCTTCAAAAATGCGATCGCCACTATTGGATCTCGTCGAGCAGCAACGTGCAACTTACTTATATACCAGTTGAGAAAGCGTACCTTGAAGCTGCGCGTCCCTTCCACTTGGGGAATACGCAGGTCGCCACCTACAGCAATACTCCAAGCGGTGTCTACTACCTTACTTGCCTCCTTGAAAAAACGCGCCCGCAGATTTTGACTACCTTTAGCAAGGCAATTTTGCAAAGCCAGGGACTCAAGAGCAGAAACCGTCATGCCTTGACCGTAGACTGGGTTAAAGCTGCAAATGGCATCACCAAAAACCAAGTAATTTCCGGGAAAACGCGCCATTCTTTCATAATGGCGACGCTGGCTAGTCGGAACCTTGTAAGACACTATTTCTGAGAGGGGTTCAGCATCTTTGATGACTTCGTAGAATTCGCGAGCAGGCATGGCCTTAGCGAATTCCAGGAAGCCTTTTTCGTCAGTGGGTGCGCGATCGCCCAGATAGCCAGCAATGCTAACGATCCAGCGATCGTTTTCATAGTTTGTTCCTCTAGTTCTTCTAGGTCGCAAAGGTGCTGATAATTTATTTGTCTGCAAAACAAAAGTCAGGAGCTTGTCTCTTTAATTACGAATTAGTAATTATTAAGTCTTGGGTTGGGCGAAGACACCCACCTTCAACGATTCAGGAATATTGTTCTCAACTTTGAACTCTCCCCAAACCAAGCCGTGACCTTTAGGATGATCCTTTCGCAGGTCTGGGCCTTTCTCGGCTTGAACTTTGAGATCGATGTCCACGATGGTATTGGTAGCTGCTTCTTGGGCAGCAGTGTCCAAGATGGTATCAGTAGCCGTTTCTTGGGTAGCAGTGGATAGATTAGATTGGCTCATGGTTCTTTCTCCTTATTGATTGTGAGTGTTTCAAGACTGAGAAAATGAGGGTTACCAAACAAAGTAAAAGTTAAAAGGCAAAAGAAAGAAAAAAATGCAAAGTGTTGCGATTTATGGGAATGATGATAGTTAGTAACTCATAAGGCCTCCTCTGGTTGCTGGATTGTTTTCAATGCCCGTATACCAATCCAACATCCCAATCCATCTACTATTAATATGAGGATGGCTGTGATTTGGAAAAGCAGACCCCAACCTTGCCAAGAAACTTGAGAAAGATGATCGGGGCTAATTACGATCAAATGATTGTAAATTCCAAAGAGGAGCGATCCTGCTATTGAAAAGAGCAATAGCCAGCTACCAAGGCGATAGAACTGTGTCCAAAGTAAAACGGCTGCAATGATGGGAGTCAGAAAAATTACAATAACCACGAACGAACTCTGAAGCAAAGATAAGCCAACAGGGATTTCGATATGTGCTAAACCATGCATTCCGTTGGCGATCGCATGGACGATCGCCAACGCTGTTCCATATTGAGCAACCTTCATCTTTATTCCTCCTGAGTAGAAAACTTCAACAGACATCATTCATTGATGGCAGTGCGATCGCAGACCGTAAATATGCAATGCTGATTAAGTTAACTGGATTTACGGCGACGGAAAATTATCGATAAGTCTATTAGATTAACTTGTTTTGCTGTGAGTTAGCTTGCACTGACCACGGGTGCGTCAACCATCCATTCCAAAGGTCGCGGCTGAAAATTTAATTCGCGTTTTGCCTTGGCATTCGATGCGCCTCGCATCTGAGTACCGTAGTAGACGGCATCTGCACCACCGATTTGTAGAGCATCTGCAACCGATATCTGCGGAGGCGATGGAGCATTGAGCCAACGAGCAAAGGCAGGGAGCCACTCGCGCACCTCTAAAGGGCGATCGTTGGTAATCAGGTAAATACCAGGATTGCCTCGCTCTGCTGCTGCAACTGTAGCGATCGCTGCATCTTCAACGTGTAACCACGACCATACACCTTCGCCATTGCCGACGATCGGGAATTGTTGCTGCCGTACTTGTTGAGCAACGTCGCCATCGGCAGCAAACCAAGTGCCAGGCCCGTAGAAGAAGCCATAGCGTAAGGCAATCCCTTCTAGATTGGGTGTTTCGAGTAAGCGACGTTCGATTTCAGTCACCGTGCGAGCATCTGCTGCAACTGCCGGCGAAGCATCCAAAGATAGCGGTGTCTCTTCATCTGCCAATCCGCTACCGGGAACTCCCCAGAATGCGATCGACTGTCTCAAGTAACGACGCACGCCAGCTGCTTGTGCTGCTGCCAGTACATTAGCACCCCCTTCTTGACGAAGACGCTGGTTGAGTGGTGCTGCTGCACTCATTGACTCGCCAGTGTAAGTTTTGGGTAGAGCGGTAAGTTGTTCGATAACTACTTCCGGTTGAGCGCGAACGATCGCAGCTTTGACGGCATCGGCATCGAATACATCTGCGATCGCAGGTTCTACACTTTGTTCTACTAAAGCCTTGGCTCTTTCTGAAGAACGGGTCAACGCAACTACATCATGTCCTTGCCCCAACAATTGGGCGATTAGCGGACGACCGATCGCTCCCGTTGCCCCAGCAACAAAAATTTTCATTTATGACCTCCTGTTGAATGGCATACTTTTGCGTCCTTTAGACACTATAGGATTTGTTGTTCAAGCATAGCTAGAGGCAAGGCAGCAAGATGAGCCAGTGGTATCTAAATCTGTGGGTAATGGTAGGCAGTACTTTGTGGATACTGGGTTGTATTCAACCGATCGCAGCTCAAGTGATTCCCGATAACACGCTACCTGCCCTAGAGCGATCGCCAGAGGTTTACAACTGGCGATTTTTAACAGCTGTGATGGACTAGGATTAGTACGACAATTAGCATCGCTGCACATTCCCCAAATGATTGTGATGCGGGAAGTAGTACCAGATCGGGTTGCTCAAGAATTTTTGAAGCACTTTCTAGAAGCTTTGGCGAATGGAGAATCTTGCCAATAGTTACCGTTACTGAGGCTGATGTGCGATCGCAACCTGCTAACCAAAGAGGTGGAGCTTCATTATCAGACCGCGCCCTAGCTCAAATTGTAGAAAAATTAGAGCAGTTCCAACCGCAAGTTATTGGCTTAGATATCTATCGGGAGAATCACGTAGAACCAGAGTATAAGAAGTTGTCTAAATTCATGCAAAAGAGCGATCGCTTTTTTGCTATATGCAAAGTTAGTGAGGAAAACAAAAACAGTGGGGACATAAATATTATTCATTCTGACTTGCATTCAGCAATGGAATACGAGATGCTAAAAATAGCACCTCGCAAACCGTAGCGGTTGATGGCAAGAGAGCGCTAATTTCGATTAAACAACCACAAAATTCTTTTCGGTTAGTGACAGTCCAGCAGATAGTTGTGCAAATTTTATCTGACTAAACCCAGCCGCACTACCATCTTGGTCAAAGTACAGTCCACCTGTAATAAAGTCATAGATAAATCGTTGATTGCTTGTCGTTGCAGATGTTCCCAGGGTAAACTGATTAGCTGAAAGTGAACCTTTTGATAACCCGCCAGCAAAAGAAAAAGCTGATATTTGAATCAAGTCATTAGTGGCGTTGAAGTCATAAAGATCGTCAACACCTTCATTATAATTATAGAAAACAAAGGTATCAGTACCATTCCCTCCAATTAAGCTGTCATTACCCTTTCCACCTGTCAGAGTATCATTGCCATTGCTTCCCACAATCAAGTCATTGTAATCTGTACCGAAGATATTTAGTCTTTCGACATTGTTGTAATTAACTAGATACGTATCTGCCCTAACCGATCCAGTGTTAGTACTAGCATTAAAAGTCGAAGTAATCCCTTTTGTAGCATCAGAGCAATACATGGATAACAAATCGTTACCATTACCCCCATTTACTGTTTGAGTCGCTAAATCAGAGGGGATATCATCTGAGGATGTGATGCCTAAATTGAAGGAATCATTGCCATCACCCCCAGAAAGCAGGTTATTACCTTTTGCATTGGTAGCACCCAAAGTATCGTCACCTACACCTCCAAGTAGTGTGTTATTACCTGTGGAGCGATAGTCAGAGGAGGCGTTAAAGATGGAGGAGTAACTGTAGTCGCCAGAGATGTTAAGAGAATCATTGCCATCGCCTCCAGAAAGCAGATTATCGCCTGTTGAACCGCTACCATCCAAGGTATCGTTACCTGTACCTCCAAGTAGTGTGTTATTACCTGTGGAGCGAGAGTCGGAGGAGTCCCTATATTTGTTGTAGTTGCCAGAGATGTTAAGAGAATCATTGCCATCACCCCCAGAAAGCAGGTTATTACCTTTTGTATTGGTAGCATCCAAGGTATCGTCACCAGCATCACCGTTAAGGGTGTTATTAACTATCGAAAGAGTAGGGTCGCTGCCAGAGATGTTAAGAGAATCATTGCCATCGCCCCCAGAGAGCAGATTATTGCCTGTTGAACCGCTACCATTCAAGGTATCGTTACCTGCACCTCCAAGTAGTGTGTTATTACCTGTGGAGCGAGAATCGGAGGAGTAGTCAAAACCGGAGGAGTAATAGTAGCCGCCAGAGATGTCAAGAGAATCATTGCCATCACCCCCAGAGAGCAGATTATTGCCTGTTGAACCGCTACCATTCAAGGTATCGTTACCTGCACCTCCAAGTAGTGTGTTATTACCTGTGGAGCGAGAATCGGAGGAGTCGCTACTAGATCTCTTCATGTAGCTGCCAGAGATGTCAAGAGAATCATTGCCATCACCCCCAGAGAGCAGATTATCGCCTGTTGAAGCGTTAGCACTCAAGCGATCGTCGCCGACACCTCCTTCTAAGATGTTATTACCTATTGAACTGTTAACATTCAATATATCGTCACCTGCATCTGCGTCAAGGATATTATTGCCTGCACCACCAATCAGAGTATCATTGCCTGCACCGCCAATCAGAGTATCATCGCCTGTACCACCTCTAATGATGTCATTACCACTCAATCCGTCGATGATGTCATTACCTCCTTGACCATTGATGACATCATTAGAGTTGTCAAAAGCCGTAATATTGTTATCGAGGTCATTCAAAAAAGTAACAGTGTTCTTATTGAACAGGTTAGCTTGAGTGGAATTTGCATCAAACACATCAAAACTGTCAGTGACAGTAGTTTGTCCATAAAAGAGGATATTGCCAATAGCAGGTCGTGAAGAAGTTGCTGGCAAATTATCCAAGTTTTCTAATTTGAAGTTTTGCAGAATGACTTTGCTATAAGTGATATTTTCAAAAGTGATTTCTAAGTTGTTGCCATTTTGAGTTAATTGCAGATTTTGAGGAGTGAATCCAGAACTTGTAAATTGCAAGGTGTCTAAGGAGGCAATTACCTTTGCTGAGGGATTTGAGCCTTTACCCACACCAGCGAAATCGGTAATAGTATCAGTATTTTTGTTGTAAACCAATTCAGCGTTGTAAACAAATTCATCATTACCAGCGCCACCAGTTAAAGTATCATTACCACTGCCCCCGGAGAGGGTATCGTTGCCACTGTTGCCCACAATTCGGTCATTGTAGTCTGTACCTAAGATATTTAATCGTTCGATATTCTTGTAATTAACCTGATTCGTACCCGACCTAATTAAGCCAGTGTTAGTAGTGACGTTGTAAGTTGTTGCGATCGCCGCACTACCGTTGTAATTGACGGACAGTACATCGTCACCCTCACCCCCATCTATGGTATCATTACCACCATTGCCCGTAGAGAGAGTATCGTTGCCACTGTTCCCCACAATGTTGTCATTGTATTCTGTACCTGAGATATTTAATCGTTCGATATTCTTGTAACTAACCTGATTCGTATTTGCTTTAATTAAACCAATGTTAGTAGTAGGATTGAATGTCGTTGTAATTCCCTCTGTAACATTATTGTAATTGACGGACAGTACATCGTCACCCTCACCCCCATCTATGGTATCATTGCCACTATTGCCCGTGGAGAGGGTATCGTTGCCACTGTTCCCTACAATGTTGTCATTGTATTCTGTACCTGAGATATTTAATCGTTCGATATTCTTATAATTAACCTGATTCGTACCCGACCTAATTGAGCCAGTGTTAGTAGTAGGATTGAATGTCGTTGTAATCCCTGCTGTAGCAGCGCTGTAATAACTGTAATCAACGGACAACAAATCGTCACCCTGACCCCCATCTACCGTTTGATTCTCTAAATTTAGATAGAAAGAATCATTGCCATCGTCCCCAAAGAGGAAGTTATTTCCTGTTGAATCCTCAGCCCTCAAAGTATCGTCACCAGCACCACCGTTGAGAGTATTATTGCCTGAAGACAAGTCTATAAAACCGTAGAAAGTGGGAATACCAGAGATATCAAGATCGTCATTGCCATCGCCACCAGATAGCAGGTTATTGCCGGATGAAGCCTCAGCCATCAAGTAATCGTTACCAGCGCCACCATTGAGGGTGTTATTGCCTGATGAGATAAAATTAGGAGCAGCTCTATAAGTAAAAACACCAGAGGTGGAGAGAGTATCATTGCCATCGCCACCAAATAGCAGGTTATTGCCTTTTGGAGATTCAGCATCCAAGTAATCGTCACCAGCGCCACCGTTGAGGGTGTTATTACCTGATGAGGCTGTATAATTATAAGGGTTTTGAGAAACGTAAGAGGTGGAGAGATTATCATTGCCATCGCCACCAAATAGCAGGTTATTACCGGATGTTGCCCCTGCATTCAAGTAATCATCATCAGTGCCACCGTTGAGGATGTTATTGCCTGTTGAATATTTAACATCTAAGATATCATTGCCCACACCACCAATCAAAGTATTATTACCTGCGCCACCCCGCAGAAAATCATTGCCACTTTTGCCGTCGATTTTGTCATCACCCCCCTGACCATTGATGACATCATCTGAGTTGTCAAAGCCGCTAACATTATTGTTCAGGTCGTTAAGGAAGGTGATTGTATTCTTATTGAAGATAGTACTTTGAGTGGAGTTGGCATTGAAGACATCAAAGCTGTCAGTAATGGTAGTTTGCCCATCAAATATGATATTGCCCAAGTCTACAGTGGCTCCTGTAGATAAGCTTAGGTTATCCAGGTTTTCTAAAGCAAAGTTTTGCAGGATGAGTTTGGGGCTATAGTCCGCCGCGTCAAAGGTAATTTCTAGATTGCTGCCATTCTGGGTCAGTATTAAATTTCGAGCAGTAAAGCCGTCGCTCCCAGCGAAATTTAGAGTGTCTACTTCGGCAATGACTGCTGCTGAGGGGTTTACACCTTTACCTACTCCACCAAAATCGGTGATAGTATAATTACTATCATAGTTGTAAATATCGTTACCACCTCCACCAGTCAAGGTGTTGTCATAGCCATTGCCGTATAGGGTATCGTTACCGTTGGTTCCAATGATATTTGCCATAACTTTTACCTACCTCAATCGATTTTTTTAGTAATTTCAGTTTTGAAAGGAGCTGTTAGTGGGACTTAAACAAAAAGTAGCCAAAAAAGAGCCGAAATGCTATATGCGGATGTGTATTTTCTTTGCTTTGCATAGGTTTCAAGCTTGTTTCTGCCTCAAAAATGTTCTACCAACAGCTAGTCTCCTAAGTTGGCGAGGCTGTTGGGATTGCTGACAGTGAGCCTTACTGGAACGCATATTTGAACCAGTGGCAGGTTTGGGTTAACTTTGGGAGCGGGTGTCGTCACTCCTGTTTTGAACCAAGGAACTTTAAAACTTGAGTATTTCCCAATTATAATTGTCCGGAAAAGGTTCTATTTCCCAGACTATGCTTTCTCCTGCTTCTAAGGCAACTTCTACGTAGAGTTGTTCTACAGCCGTTGCAGCTACATCTTCATTATTGGGAAAAGGCTGTAAATCTTCGGTAAGTAATCGGAGTTTAAAACCACCGGGAATAGCTGCACCGATCGCAGCATTACGTAATTCAAAACGCCAAATAGTTGCATCTGGCTCGCCTTGTGGTATAATTAAAAGTTCGTAAATTTGACCTGCGATCGCCAACCGACGAGAGAGAATAGTACTTAGTTGTGTGCCTTCCCCACCCCGCGCCCCAGCAGCACTTAGTTGTAAATCAAAGCTTCCCCAACCAACAGCCTCAGCAACTTGGGAAACACCGCTTTGCAACCATTGGATAACTGACCACTGTTCTGGTAATCCTAAGCGTCGTTGATATAAATTTTGTCGCCAGCCGCCATGTTGAATTAATCCACCCCACAGTTGAAAAGGGATTTCTTGGCGGGGTGTAAGTATTTCCGGGTTTCCCAGACGGGCAATTAAATTTTGGGCCTGTTGTGGCGATAAGCTCGGAATCTTTTCAATAGGCCTACGGGTGGGTTCTTCTGGGCACAATTGACGCGCTGTAGCTAAAACGCTGATGTCGTTGATTATATCAGTAGCATCCAGAGAATAAGTGCGATCGCTGGCATCATAACTGCCTTGAGTTTTCAGTTGTTCATGGCTACAATAACCCCAAACCTTAACATAGCCTTCGTCTGGTTCAACTTGCACAGCTAAATAATAATCACCTACCCAACTAGGAATATCCACCCATTCTTGAGGTACTCGCAATTCACTCAAATCAATTGCTTCACTAGGAACTAAGACTAATCTTGTTGTCTCAAGCGTGAGTGCAATTCCATTAACCAGTTCCCAGAAACTGGGTAAAGCTGTGGTAGTTGGCCAAACCTTTGTCTGTGGTGTCCAATCTTCTTGCAACCATAGCAAAATAGCACCCAGGCAAAGTTGATTAATATAAGCTTGATAGCGAGAATTAGGATTAGAAAAAGCTTGGCTGTGTAAATCTGTTTGGTTTTGGGTAGTTGTAGGGATTTCCAAAACCATATCTGTTGGGTTAGCGAAAGTAAATACAGTAGTCATAGGAGTTGGGGATTGGGGTTGAGGTTCTAAGTTCAGCTTTGCGTAAAATCGTTGCGAATTGAGGGTTGAAATTTAAACGCATAGGTTCGCAAAGGGACGTAGAGAATTCACTACGAATTAATGAAATGTTGTAAGTAGCTAGATTAACGAGGTTTTGAGGTGGATGAACGAGGTTTTAACTCCCCTTGTCCCCACTCCCCAGTTATCCACCATAGTAATTTTTCAACCATTCCTCCATTAGTATGTTTATACTCTTGAGTAGGTCTGAAGTAACGGAAATATGCAAACTATCTTTACTCCAATTAGCTAAAAAGCGTAACAAAGTTTCTTGGGCTTTTTTTAGTCGCCGCGAGACAGTATATTGCTGTATTTGTAATTGTTTGGCAATTTTGTCTTGAGTTAGTTCTTGAGCATAATAAAGTTGTAAAATCTCTTGTACTTGCGGTTCGAGTTGAGCGATCGCAGCCACTAAAACTTTGTTAATCTCAGTTTGTTGAAACTTTCTTGTTTGTTCTTCTTCTTGAGCCAGAATTTGATTAATTAGAGATTCTTGTTGTGTTCCGGGAATATTATCAAGCCACTCCCACGAATCATCGCCCCCTTTAGGGATATTGAGAGAGTCAACCCTAAAATAACGATAGCGGCGTGCGGCTTTAGCAGCAGTTAAAAGCCACTTTTCTAGGGTTTGGGAATTGACTTGCTGACTACTTTGTGAATTATAAGCTTTAGCGATCGCCTCCCAAATCTCGTTGTCTGGTTGAGGAATTTGGCGAGAAGTGCCTTTTTGCGTTGGGATATATATACTTTTAAAACAGTTCCAAGCGAGGACGTAATCGTTAATATCCTCCAGCAACAAACCTGCATTTTGTAAAGACTCCACCAAAAATTTTTTAGTAATTTTTCGTAATAATCCCCAATCGGTACAAATATCAATTTCACGATTTTGGCGTAAATTTTCCCGAATAGCACTGCTAAAGAGGGCGCTAGCGTAGTTTTTTAATATAAAGCCTCGATCTGGATTAAATCCTTTGAGGACTTTATCAACTTGAGCGATCGCAATTTGAAAACAGTCTGATAACTTGTACTGAGTACTCGCAAAACTGTTAACTGTTTTTTGGGATGCCCAATAACAGGATTCTTGCAAGTAAGCCGTTAGATGCTGTTTAGCCAGTAGCGTTGTTTCAGGAACGAGCCAAAATTTATACCAATATAAAATCCAAAAATTTTCCGAAGTTTCTTGAGGAGTGTGGTTGAGACAACTTTGGATACTGCGACGTAACTTTGATTCCGTCGCCCAACCACTGAAGCGATCGGCGTCAAATTGCACAAAAGTCGAAAAAATTTCAATGATGCTTTGCCGAGGGTGCATAAAAAAATGGAACCCAACCTATAGGAAGACTGAAGGCGTTAAAGGACGCCTACACAAACTTTACTACAAGGTGTGAGGATTATATTTCGACTTCGATGAAATATTTTATACTTAGCCAACTGGTAATCGTGTCTACTTATCAATAAATTACAAAAACAATTACAAATAATGGAGTGTGACTAAAATGTTGAAACGTTCTTTGAGTATTATTGCTGCTAGTAGCATCTTAACTACTGCTTTAATCAATCCTGCTTTAGCTGTACCTGCTGACTTTATTGGTACTTGGGTAAATAAAGATGCCAATACTTCTAATATTACTCGTTTAGTAATTACCTCAAGTGGTAGCAATAAATTAAATATTAAGGTGTTTGGCAAATGTCATCCTAGTGATTGTGATTGGGGAACTGCACCATTACTTACCTATGGTATTAATGTCCAAGATACTAATCATAAATATGCAACAGCTAACTATAATAAAGGGTTCGCAAATTCCTTCTTAACCTTGGGATCTGCTGGTCAAGAATTACTGTTGCAAGGCTATACGCAGTTTTTAGATAATAGCGGCAGGCAGAATTACTATTCTCGTGAATACTTTCAAAAGCAAACAAGAGTGAGATAAGCGATCGCTAGAAATCAGCATTAATTATTACTCTAACAACAGAGAAGTTTGCAAGTAACTGAAGTAGCGACGGGTACGTAGGGGGTTCCCCCCATAGCTTTGTACTTGAAAACTGCTATGAAATGTAAAATTTATCCCAGCATTAAACCTCGCATCTGCGGGGTTTTTCTATTTACAGCAGATTGCAAGTAAGTGAGGTACAGCAAGACTGATTCATCAAACATAAAGAGTTTCTTTCTCACTCTTGCCTCCTGCCTCCTGCCTCCAAACCCGTAACTTTGTACCTCATGTAAACGAAAACTGCTATATATTCAAAATTTAATTATTCTCAAAACATAATTTTCAAAAATTTTCCCAAGACTGCATAAAAATATCCAAGCAAACCTATTGACTAAGTGAAAGGTGAAACATGAAAACTCTAACCTGAGTTTTTTAACAGTTCTCACACTCTCATATCTTACTTAATAAAGTAATCTTGTTTGAACCTATGACGAATGAGTTACAGGAAAAAAGATGAAATATAAGTAGCCGTAAACCTGCGACCAATCCAGTCACAGCAATAAAAGTAATAAATCAACTTCAAGGAGAATCGCAATGAAAATTACAAATTCAACTTCTACACGTTTAGCATTAGTAATGGGTTTAGCAATAGCTAGTTCAATTATCAGTACTGTAGCTAAAGCTGAATCTATCCCAAATCTAGTAATTTCTGATAGCTCTAGCGTGTCAAATAAGCCTTTTATTACTAATTCTGCCCGTCGTGACACTCTTTATAATTTGAATCAACGACCCTTGAATAGTGTCTTAGAAACTGACGGTGGAAAAACAAAAGAATCGAGCGATAAAGGCAAAGATTCTAGCGATAAAGGTAAGGATAGTAAAGAGACTTGCGAAAGCGGTAACTGTGGTGGTGCTTTTATAGACAGAATTAATCCAGTTATTTTACCAGCAGATCAACTAAAAGTTCCTGTACTACAAAATGTACGTCCTCAAACTTTAATTAAAGCTAACAAGCCAATTTTCTAAACAATAGAGATTCCCGACTTATTGAATAAGTCGGGAATCTAAGCCTCCTATTAAAAAATGAGCAACTAAATATTATGGATTTATTAATTATTGGTTCGAGTGATGACATTTTTTGCCAAGCAGTTAACGAATTGGTTAGTCAAAAAGGTTATAAAAGTGCAATTGTAGATGTTTGCAATGCTGCCAGAATGTTTTCTATCGCTGTTACTTCTGGAAAATCATATATTACACCAGAAATCCCAGTTATTCTACGCGTTCCGCCACAGATGCCGATTCGCACTAGTTTTGATGATTCTTTTATTTATGATGAGTGTCTTGCTACTTTATGGGCAGCGATGACATTATCTAAATCAACAGTAATTAATCGTCCAACTGCAAACAGTCTTTGGGGTAATTTATCATATTCTTCTAACTTGACTAAATTAAAGGCTGGTTATACTAGCAATCTAGAAGTATTCTCTTCGCAAGTTCCAACATCACCGCAAGCATTACTCGATAAACAATGGTATCTCCAAGATTTAACTACTTATAATACTGCTGCGTATCCACAAATACCTGAAGGGGTGGGGCCATTTCGTGCAAGTTGGGTTTCGGCTAACCTGGAATATGAAATTGTTGTTGTTTTAGAAGATAAAGCATGGCGTTGCACCAATACATCTCTAGAACATTTGCAGCTAGAAGAAAAAAGTATTTCGGTGCTAAGAAATTTAGATTTGATATTTGGTACTGTAACTTGGAGTATTGATAGCAACCTAGAAAGTGCCAATATTGCTCGTATCAACCCTTATCCATCTTTGGAAGAAATACAGTTTGTTTGGTCGGATTTTGCTCCCGCACTTTTGGAGACTATTTTCTCATGATTTATGCAATTGGCCTTGATTCAGACCGCACTTTTTGTCATTTTATTAACTACGCTGAATCTCGTGGTATCGAAGTACAAGTAATTAATTTACGCGAAGTAATTCAAAATGGAGATTGGCGGCTAGCTTTACCCGATGATAATCAAAATTGGATAAGTTATTCTAGCCAAAAGTATGTATTAAATCCTCATGGTTCTTATTATTGTCGCTTGATTGATCTTTCAACCGTACAATCAGATTTACAAGATGCGATGCGATGGAAAAGTCTTCTTGCTGCACTTTGTTGTTGGTTAGAACATATTCCAGGTAATGTAATTAATCGTCCTGGTGCTGGTGGTAATAATTTCTCAAAACCGCTTCATGAATTTCATCTGCAATCTTTAGGTTTTCAAGTTGCTGATAGCCTTACTAGTTCCAATGCAGAAGTTCTAACGGAGTTTGCTAACGCTGGATTAACAATTGTTAAGACAACATCGGGTGTTCGTGCTGATAGTAGATTAGTAAAATCAGAGGAGTTTCTCGATTTTCACCCAGACGCAGGCCCAGTTCATTTACAAAGATATATACAGGGTGCTGATGTGCGGGCGCATGTAGTGGGTAATAGAGTCCACGCAGAATTGATAAAATGTCCACAGGTAGACTATCGCCATTTTCATGAAGAAGCTGAGTATCTCGAGTGGGAGTTACCAGAAGCTTTACACCAAAAAATTATTAATGCAACTGCCGCATTGGGGTTAAAGTTTGCAGGTTGGGATTTTAAAGTTACCAACTCTTTAGAGTACTGGTGTTTAGAAGTTAATCCAATGCCGGGATACGATGGATATGATATTCGGGCAGATGGTAAAATAACAGATTCGCTATTAGCTTTGCTGACAGAAGATATTACAGGAAATAATATTAGTTGGTATACAGATTCTAGTAATGAAATTTACTCAGAACAAATTGTGACAGTCGAACATTGTAATGATATTTGTTCTGTAATTCATAGTTTAAGAGAATTATGGATAAAACGAGGAAAATCTCCAAAATTTTTCTATACTTTAGGTACGGCTAGTTACTTAGATTTCTTAAATGAACCTAATTTTTCTAGAGATTATTATACTATAGCTCGCGAACATAATCTAATACTAGAAGAACGTTTAGGTTGGCTTTATAAGTTAGTCAAAGAATATTTAGAGCAGACGCTTATAAACCCTGTAGTGTATAAAGCAGGTGCAGCATTGCCAGGTTTTCATATTTGGCAAGATGCTAATCTTATTACTAAACCAAATGCCACTACACATTTCGATTTGCAGTACCGAAACCTCAAATGGGATGAAGATAAACTCGATACTGTAAACACAATATCCTTTACTTTACCAATTAAACTGCCTAAAAGTGGCGGTGGCTTGAATGTTTGGGATTTTAACTATATCAATGATTATAGTCAAGCGATCGCAGGTGATATAAACATTGTTAAACGATTTAGAACTAGAACTTTTCATCGTTACAAAGTTGGTGAAATTGTTTTACACAGCGGACATACACTTCATCAGATTGCACCAACTACTTACATTTATCCTGACGATGAAAGAATAACTCTACAAGGTCATGGGTTATTTTGTGATGGTCAATGGTTACTGTACTGGTAAGATAATCCTCTTAATATATCACAATTCTTTAGATAGAAAAGTTAGCGGCTGAGGACTACAATTGAGCTTTGATTAATTCTGTATAGCAATCTTATCTAAGTTGTAAGTTTATGCTAGTTTTAGCTTACAGTACAAATAGCATATCATTACGAATGAAGGACTTTTTGAGAAAGTTTTAGCATCTTTACAAATATTTTGGTGCATATAACAAGACCCCCCTATAGTCCCCCCAAGGCATCGGGGGACGGCGACAGCCGGGGGGTAAATATATGCAGCTTCACAAAAAAAATGGTATTACCCAGTAAAAACCTGAAACCTCATTTAGGATTACTATAATGTCACCAATTGGGATTCCCAGTCGCTCAACTTCAGTCAAACAAACTGCAATTCCTAAGCTATGGTTAATGTTGGTGGGAGTCAATCAATATCAAGATGACGGACTACCCAGCCTTAGTTATTCAACAGTAGATTGTCAAGGTTTAGCAGAAGCATTAGTAGATGCTTCTGCACAATTTACTCAAACAGAGGTAACAATACACCATGATTTTGCACCGCAACCACCATCTTTAGAAAACATCCGTGCCAGTCTCCGCCAAATTACCACTGCGGCTCAACTTATTGATACTATTCTATTTTATTTTTCTGGACATGGGATTGTAGAACTAAACACACAGCAAGCATTTTTGTGTTTAGCAGATACTCAAAAATCCGATCTGCAAAACACAGCTTTAGCTTTACAAGAACTTTTACAATTGTTGGGTAATAGTGGGGTGCAAAATCAGCTTGTTTGGCTAGATGCTTGTCATAGTGGCGGGATGACACTCAGAGGTACAACAATAGAATCATTGCTGAATGCTACACCAAAAATGGTTGAAGTATTACAGCAGCGTGCTGCTAAAAGTAAAGGTTTTTATGCTTTGCTTTCCTGTGATGCTAACCAGCAATCTTGGGAGTTTCCCGAATTGGGACATGGGGTTTTTACTTATTATTTAATGAAAGGATTGCAAGGTGAGGCAGCAGATAGCCAAGGCTTAATTTATGTAGATAATTTGTATCGATACGTATATCATCAAACTCTCCAATATATAGATAAAAGTAATCAACAATTGCGACTGATTAATCAGCAGAAAAAAACTAAAGGAGAAACTCAACTTTTTCGAGAATATCCGTTGCAAACTCCTAAACGAATTGTTGAGGGAGTTGGGGAACTAATTGTAGGGAAAAGATTAACCCAGGCAACTTTTGGAGTGCATCGCCGGATAGGAATAGTAGTAGAGGGATTATCAGTCAGCAAAACAACCTTAGATATTAGCAAATTTCTCGGAAGTGCTGGAGATTTTGCACTAGAGTATTTGCCAGCAACAAAAGTATCTGCCGATCGCATAAAAGAAGCGATCGCTCGTCATTTACAACAACCAGCATCAGAAGTTATTCTGCTTTATCTGCGGGGACGAATTGAAGAAACCGATGCAGGGGAATGGTTATTGCTGGGAGAAAATATCCGCATCAAGCGTTCCTGGTTGAAACAACAGCTACACCTCTGTACAGCTCAACAAATTGTCATCCTCGATTGTCCTGTAGCTAATACATCTTTGCAAGATTGGGTAGAAGATTTGCAAATTGACTCTCACCAAGGGCAATGTTTAATCGCCTACGCCTCACCAGCTGAAGAACCAGAACGCTTTGCCCAAAAATTTCTCGATACTTTGATGGCAGCAACCCAAGCAGATGGACTCTCAGCCGCCGGAGCGATCGCTCAACTACAATTATCCTTAGCAGGTAGCGGTGTGACTCTTTACATCTGGCTATCAGGCACACAAGGCATTATAGAAATTCTCCAAGCAAAAACGGGAGCAAACACGCCAAAATCAACCACAGGATTAGATTTGGGAGTATGCCCTTATATGGGGCTAAGTGCTTTTTCTGAAGAAGATAGCCAGTATTTTTACGGTAGAGAAGCCTTAACTCAGGAATTGATTCACCAACTACGCGATCGCTCTTTTTTAGCCGTCATCGGTGCTTCCGGAAGCGGCAAATCTTCAATTGTCCAAGCTGGTGTAATTCCGCAACTGCGATTGGGTAAACAAATACCCAGCAGCGAACAATGGTGGATTAGAAGCATTCGTCCCGGAGTAAATCCGCTGGAAGCTTTAGCGCGGGGGCTTGGGGGAGTGGGGGGGCAGGGGGGGCAGGGGGGCAGCACTTCTCTACGAGACGCTGCGCGAACGGCTACGCTCAGTGACCGGGGAGCAGGGGAGCAGGGGGAGAATTATTCTTCTTCCTATCTCTTGTTAGAGGGAATATTTCACCAAGGAGTAGAGGGATTTGTTTACTGGATACGCAACCAACCCCATCGAGTTGTGGTGCTAGTGGTAGATCAGTTTGAGGAAATCTTTACCCTGGCTCCAACTCCAGACAGAGAGCTATTTTTAGAATTATTGCTGGGAGCGGTGCAATATGCTGGCGATCGCTTCAAATTAATTATTACTTTACGGGCAGACTTTATAGCCTCCTGTTTAGAAGTACCAGCACTGGCTAAAGCTTTGCAGGATTTGAGCGTGTTAGTTCCACCGAAGTTAAGTTTGGATGATTATCGACGGGTGATTCTCAACCCGGCTCAACAAGTCGGATTAAAAGTAGAACCAGAACTGGTGGAAGTATTGTTGCGGGAACTAAATCACTCACCAGGAGATTTGCCGTTACTGGAATTTGTTTTAGAGCAATTATGGCAGCATCGAGTTGCTGGTGAGTTGACTTTACAAACCTATCAAGAGCAACTAGGCGGAATTCAAGGAGCATTGGAGCGATCGTCTCAGGCTGTTTACGAAAGTTTCGATCCTCAAATGCAAGAATGCGCTAAATGGATTTTTTTATCTTTGACACAACTAGGTGAAGGTACAGAAGATACTCGCAGACGGATACATAAATCAGAGTTAATAGTCAAAAAATATCCCGCCGCATTGGTAGAAAAAACCCTCAACGCCTTAACTGCTGCCAAGCTAGTGGTAATGAATTTAGAACAAGAAGAACTAACAAAAGGACAAGCTAGACAAGGCGAACCAGAAAACATTTCTCCCCCTGCCTCCCCTACCCCCCGGTCACTGAGCGTAGCCGAAGTGCTACTCCCCTACTCCCCTTCTCCCATCACAGTAGAAGTTGCCCATGAAATCCTCATCCGTCATTGGTCAACTTTACGCTGGTGGTTAGAAGAAAATCGCGATATCGCTTGCGAAAACAGAGACAAATTGAGCAGACTTCCCAATTATGGCTGCAACGTAGTCAGCAAGCTGATTTTTTGTTGCAAGGAGTACGGCTAGCAGAGGCAGAAGATATCTATATTAAATATACCGACGAACTTTCTGCTGATGTGCAACGGTTTATTGAAGCTTGTTTAGTACAAAGAAAGCAACAGCAACTACAAGAGAAAAGAAGACTCAAGCAAGCCCAAAGGGCTGTAGTTGCACTCAGCGTTTTGGGATTAGCAGCAGTCTGTTTTGGCTCCTTAGCCTATTGGAAATCCCAAGCAGCTCAATTGCGAGAAATTGAAGCATTAAATGCCTCATCTCAAGCTAATCTTTTATCACATCAGCAGCTAGAAGCATTAATTGCCAGCGTTAAAGCAGGTAAACAGCTAAAAAACACTTTTGGTGCACCAGCCGAGTTGCAAACTCAGACTCTCAATGTTTTACAACAAGTAATTTCTGGAACCCAAGAGCGCAACCGCTTGGAAGGGCATAGCGCTGAAGTATCGAGCGTGAGTTTCAGCCCTGACGGCAAAACAATTGTATCGGCTAGCAACGACAAAACAGCCATAATTTGGGGACGGGATGGCACAAAGCTACGAACATTAACAGGGCATACCGATATAGTGCGGAGTGTCAGTTTCAGCCCAGATGGTCAAACGATCGCAACAGCTAGTTTCGATCGTACCGTCAAGCTGTGGAGAACTAGCGACGGTTCTTTAATTAGAACGCTAAACGGTCATACTGCGGAAGTTCTGAGTTTATCTTGGTCTAGGAACGGTGAGACGATCGCCACTGGTAGCGCCGATCGCACTGCTAAAATTTGGCAAGTTAGCGATGGTCATTTGCTGAGAACTTTTAGCGGATATAAAGATTTTGTTAATAGTGTCAGTTTTAGCCCTGATGGGGAAATTTTGGCGATCGCTAGTGCAGATAAGACTGTTAAACTTTGGAGTGTTAGCGATGGATTGTTGCAAAAAACACTACTTGGGCATAGCGCTGGAGTTTCCAGTGTCGCTTTTAGCCCCGATGGTCAAACACTAGCTTCAGCCAGTGAAGATAAAACCGTGAGACTCTGGCGCAGAGATGGGACACTGCTAAAAATTATTCCAGCGCACAATGCAGGAGTTCTGGGCGTCAACTTCAGCCATGATGGTCAAACCCTAGCTTCCACCAGCGCTGATAGCACAATCAAACTTTGGAGTTCTCAGGACGGCTCTTTACGCCAAACTTTACTAGGACATAGCATTGCAGTCTATAGCGCCAGTTTTAGCCCAGATGACCAAACCTTAGTTTCGGCTAGCGCTGATAAAACTGTTAGACTTTGGCAGCGAGATAATCCTCTATTCAAAACTCTCACAGGATCTCAAGGTCAACTCTATAGTGTGAGTTTTAGCCCCGATGGGCAAACTCTAGCTACCGCAGGTCAAGACACTACGATCGACCTTTGGCGGACTCGTGACGGAACTTTGCGCCAAACTCTAGAAGGTCATAGTACTTCAGTTTATGGACACAGCGATGAAGTCTACGGTTTAGCCTTCAGCCCTGACGGCGAGACATTAGCTTCAGCTAGTCTTGACCATTACATTAAACTTTGGCGGACTCGTGACGGCTATATGATTAAAACCCTCCAAGGTCATCGCAGCAATGTCAATAGTCTCAGCTTTAGCCCTAATAGTCAAATTCTGGCCAGCGCCAGTGCTGATATGACCATTAAACTTTGGAATATTCAGCAAAAAGCTTTAATTAAAACTCTCCAAGGACACACGGCTGAAGTTTTGAGCGTTCGTTTCAGCCCTGATGGTCAAGTACTGGCCTCAGCTGGTAGAGATAACAAAGTTTTACTTTGGAGAGTTAAAGATGGCAAGTTACTGTATAATCTTTCAGGACATACTAATGCTGTCAACGCCATCAGTTTTAGCCCTGACGGTCAAGTACTCGCCTCGGCTAGTGCTGATAAAACTATTAAACTCTGGCAAGTCAGCAATGGAACTTTACTACAAACTCTTACAGGACATACTGATGGCGTCTACAGCGTCAGCTTTAGTCCTGATGGCAAGATAATAGCCTCAGCTAGCGGTGATGGAAGCATTAAACTTTGGAACCGTGATGGCAGAGAACTCAAAACTCTCTCAGGCCATACTGATGCAGTATTGAGCCTCAGTTTTAGCCCTGATGGGAAATTTTTGGCTTCTGCCAGTTTTGATGGTACAGCTAAACTTTGGCGTCTTCAAAGCACAGAACTGCAAACCCAAGATTTAGACAATCTACTGATTCGCAGTTGTAAATTGCTGAAGGATTACCTCAAAACTAACCCGAATATTAGCGACCAAGAACGGGGTTGGCTATGTTCAGATTTACGGAGTTAGACTTAATCGTATTTTGTAAACCTGTACCCAGTTGCAACAATGTATCTCTGCGAGGAGGTCTGGGCCCTGGGCCTTTTACCGGCGAGCTCCCACCGGTTGGGCCTGGTGATTGGCCATCTCCTGGGTTAGAGAGTTGATTCTCAATTACAGGAGTTTGAAACTCTCCCTTGACCACAACTTGTTGTAAATTACCAACTTTAGGTGTAATGACTTGTACAGGATTTGCCAAAGTAGGTAATGCAGTGAATAATATCGTTGGTAATGCGATCGCTAAACCCAAAATTTGCTTTTGCATATCAAGCCTTTTTCCTTTTAATATATACTTTCAACTGAACTACTAGGGAGCCTGTACCTCTGTAGATACTTAGCTACAAAGGCAAGCAACAGTATTCCAGATTTTGGGTTTAAAACCCTTCACTGACTTAATAGATCCAGTTGAGTTTTTTTATGCAGTTTTCTGAGTGGTATTTCCAGTACTTATGTCCATTAAATAATTAAAGCGAATTTTGGGGAAAGCGAACTACTAGTTCTTATATCATGTCCGCCTAATTAGTTATGATTCCTGCATCTGTGCAAAAACCAGGAAAACCTCTTTCCCCCTGCCCCCTGCTCCCAGCAAGAACTGCGGTCTTAATGATAAGTCTTTAACCGGACATGATATTAGCCCCTAGTCTCTCTTTCAAGTATGCTGTATGGTGTATAAAGTTTACGACAGCTACTTACGTTTTTGACGTTTGACTGCATAACCATAAGGTACAGGCCAGTTCGGTGTTTCATCCAAGCTAGACTGAGCATGAATAGACCAGTATGGGTCGCGCAACAATTCTCGACCGATGAGAACTAAATCTGCACAGCCACGAGTAATGATTTGATTGGCATACTCAGCATTATTTATTAATCCTACAGCTGCTGTATTGATTTGAGCTGATTGCTTGATTTTGGCAGCAAAAGGCACTTGATAACCTTTCTCTACAGGAATTTTCGCTTGAGGCACTAACCCGCCTGTAGAAACATCGATCAAATCAACACCTAATACTTTTAGTTCACGAGATAGAATCACTGATTGCTCGATATTCCAACCGCCTTCTACCCAATCAGTAGCAGAGATGCGAACAAAAAGTGGCATACCTTGAGGCAAAATATCTCGTATCCGTCTTGCCACCTCTAGCAATAGACGTATTCTATTTTCTAACGAACCTCCGTAAATGTCTGTTCGCTGATTACTGAGCGGTGAAAGAAAAGAATGCAATAGATAGCCATGAGCGGCGTGGATTTCGATAACTTGAAAACCAGCTTGCAGCGCCCGCTCTGCTGCTTGCACAAATGCGATAATGGTTTCTTCAATACCACGCTCATCAAGGCACATGGGAACAGGACTATTAGCATCAAACCCAATTGAGCTTGGTGCAACTATAGTCCAAGCGCCTTGTTCGGGTGTTAAAGGTGAACCCCCTAGCCAAGGAACATTACTACTTGCCTTTCGCCCAGCATGAGCCAATTGAATGCCTACAACCGCTCCTTGTTGACGAACAAAGCGCACAATACGTGCTAATGGTTCAATCTGAGTATCATCCCAAAGACCGAGATCGCCGGGTGTAATTCGCCCAATGGATGTTACTGCTGTTGCTTCCACCATAATTAAACCAACACCGCCAGCTGCCCTGCTCCCCAAGTGAACAAAGTGCCAATCATTTGCTATTCCATTCTCTGCGGAATATTGACACATTGGTGACATTGCCACGCGATTTGGCAAGATTAAATCTCGAATTTTTAGTGGACTAAATAAGTCTAATTCAGGTATATCCTGGTCGTGTAAACAACCTGATTGACTTCCATAAGACTGTAGAGATTCTAATCCCTTAGAAGTTACGGATGATAAATTTGTTAAATTCTCTGTAGACATCTATTTGTTAATTCCTCTAGACTTTGAGCTAACAATTAATTCTTGGCGTATATTGCCAAAAGCAATTTATTTTAAGCACTAGTTGGCTCTGCATAACCTTGAATATTTTCCGGATCAAAAGAGCGTAAGATACCCGTAGCACGTCGGGTTAGCTCCTCTGTTCCTTTAACCACTATTAAATACTTGCCTGCATTTAAACGATTGCGATATGGCAAAGCATCACCACTACCTACGGTAAGACCAACTCCACCACCTACTAGATAAGCCCCTAAAACACCAGAAGCTGCTCCTAAAATTCCGCCAATAATATGGCTGCCAATATCACCGAGCGCAAAGATTTCAATACCAGTTAGATAATTAAAGGCATAACCAGCAATAAACCCAAAAGGTACTAACCAGTATAATAATCGCTTTGCTCCTTTACGAGCTTGTTGATTCGGATCAATCAGGTTGTAATCATCAGCACTTTTATAACCATTGCCCAAGATATCTACTTGGTTTGGAGATAAACCATCATTTGTTAAGGCAGAATAAGCTGCTTCTGCTTTTGATTTGTTTGGTAAAACTGCAATGAGGTAATTCATAGAACAAAATCCCACTAGATTATTTTCAAAAATTTTATCAACACTAGGCTATTTTCTAAGTACTCGTTATTTCGGCTAATTTAGTATTATTTTTTCATCGAGCTAAATAGAAAAATCAATTTTATATTTGAAAAATGAACAAACTAAATTGTACATATTAACTAGGACACCAAACCCTAGTCTTGAAAACATCTTTCTCAAGAACCACTTACAAGAAATACTTTTAATTCTTTAGAAATAACTATTTATCTTGATTTTTAACCTTCCGGTAGAAGTTCTTCTTAGATAAACGTCTATGATTATGCTCAGTTTTTAAGCTGAACGGCAAAAGTCACAATCCTATTCTTACTTCAGAGATACGCATCTAAGTTAAAGTTTTCATACTCTAAAGGGGTAAAATTTGGGCTTGGACAATGGCAAAGTTTACTGTTAGCGACTATTTATTGCTTCGTCTGGAGCAAATCGGCATCAAGCATATCTTTGGCGTTGCTGGAGACTATAATATGGAATTTCTCGACTATATTGTTAACCACGATGGCATCGAGTTAATTCCTACTTGCAACGAACTTAACGCATCTTATGCTGCCGATGGTTATGGTCGGATTAATGGTGTTGCGGCATTAGTAACTACCTTTGGTGTTGGTGAACTCAGTGCTATTAATGGTGTCGCTGGCGCTTATGCTGAACACGTTCCGGTTGTAGCGATTACTGGTGCTCCTGCAACTAAAATTCAAGCTCTTGGTTCACTTGTCCATCATACGTTTGGTACTGGTGATTTTTCAATCTTTGCCCGAATGTATCAACAGGTAACGGTGGCTCAAGCATATTTAACAAAGGAAAATGCAACAACGGAAATTGACAGAGTTTTAGGTATCTGTTTGCTGAAGAAATTACCTGTTTATATTTCCATACCTATGGATGTTGCTCTCACAGAGGTTTCTGCACCATCTGATTTGTTTATACCCCCTGTATTTCAGAGTGATGGCGCTACAATAGCAGAAATAGTTGATGTCTGTGTAAATATACTGGAAAAAGCTTCCCAACCTGTGATTATTGCTGATATTGGTGTAGCTCGTTATCACTTGCATGAACAATTGCGAGAACTGCTAACAGCTACCGGATACCCTTATGCCACGATGAACATGGGCAAAGGATTGCTAGAAGAAAGCCACCCCCAATTCATCGGCATATATAATGGTGCTGCCAGTGAGGAATCTGTTAGAAAACGTATTGAGCAAGCAGATTGTGTTTTAACTATCGGTGCTTTGATGACTGATTTCAACACAGGCAAGTTTTCTGCCAAACTCGATCCCAGCCAAACTATTGAAGTGCATGGGGAGTATGTAAAAGTTAAACATGCTTTATACAACAATGTCGCTATGGCAGATGTGCTTTCTGCTTTAAGCCAACGGTTGCAGCACCGCGATCCTCAAACGCTTTACTTCAAATCAGCAACAGAGAATTTAGATCCTGGTTTTATAGAGCCTATCGTTGGCGACTCTTCGGCACCGATTTCGCAGCAACATTTTTGGTATAGATTTGCTCATTTTCTCCAAGAAGATGACATTATTGTTGCCGAGACTGGAACTTGTTTGTTTGGCGCTTCTACCGTTCCTTTACCAAAAGGAGCTACTTTCGTTGGGCAAGTACTTTGGGGATCGATTGGTTACTCTGTTGGTTCATTACTTGGTTGTGCGTTGGCGAAGCCCACCGCAGGTATCGCTGCATCACAACGTCGCTCCATCCTACTAGTTGGTGACGGGTCTTTCCAAATGACTGCACAAGAACTTTCAACCATCTTACGCTATAATCTAAAACCGATTATTTTTTTACTCAACAATGATGGATATACTATAGAGCGTGATATTCACGGTGAACGTATGCCCTATAACGACATTCAACCTTGGAATTATCATCAGCTTCCTGAAGTTTTCGCTGGCAATGCCTGGGCAATTAAAGTTAGTACCGAATCCCAGTTAGACAAAGCATTACAAACAGCTCAACAAAACCATGACCAACTTGCTTTTATTGAAGTTGTCATGGATAAAATGGACAGCCCAGAGGTTCTGTTGAAAATGTTACAGCAATAAAGCAACATACTGGCTCATCAACTTACATCTAGTTCTCTACCTTGGCTTGATTTATTAGGTACAGAATACGGCGATGCTTTGTGTTGTTCCCTCAAAATTGTAGATGTCCACCCCTTAAGTTCTAACTGATACAGTTAAAGTAACGTGAGTTCGACAAGCCCTTTTTTGACCTCTCCCCCAACCCCTCTCCGACACGGAGAGGGGAGCCAAAACCCTAATCTTTCGTTGCTCCTCCCTTTGCCTGTGGGAGAGGGAGGTTGTCCGGGAGAAGTTCATCGAACTCCTAAGAAACAAGGCAGGAGGCAGGAGGCAGAAGTTAGAGGGGAAGAGGATTTGACTTGTTTCTTTCGCCCTTCCCGCAGGTGCGCCTCCGTTGGAGACTCACGTTAAAGTAGTAAAGATGCACAGTATTTTATCTGGTCGTCCAGTTTGAGCGTGAGCGCAAAGTTTGCTGTTTCGTATTCTCCGATAACCCTAGTGTATGATCGATAAGGTTATTCGGTTCTGGTGGGAGTCAGCTACCAGAGGTAACGGGGAAAGTTCGGTGCAAATCCGGCACTGTCCCGCAACTGTGAACTAATTTGAGATTCAGGAACTAAATCGAAAATCTCAAATTGAGTGAGTCAGGATGCCCGCCGAAATAGATTTATTAGTTTCACATATCTGCGAGGTACAGATGACTACGACTGTAAATATTTCCCCAACCAGTCCAATGGAAGTTGCTGAACATACTTTATTTGTTTGCAAAACCTGTGCCAGTGTTTGGCAAAATGGAAAACGCTTAGGTGAAAGTGGTGGTGAAAAACTTTTACACCAACTTCAGCAGCTGGCACAAGATTGGGAGTTACGAGATCGATTCCCGATTCAGGAAGTTGAATGCATGAGTGCTTGTAATCGTTCTTGTGTAGTTGCCTTTAGTGCCAAAGGCAAATTAACATATTTATTTGGTGATTTAGCCGTTGATGGGAGTGCGTCTGCGGTATTGGAATGTGCTAGTCAATACTATGCTAAAGCAGATGGTTTGCTGCCTTGGTCAGAACGTCCAGAAGCGATGAAAAAGGGGATTTTAGCAAAAATTCCACCTTTATCTTAATGATGCGCGTTTTGATTCTGGGTGGGACAGGTGATGCAGCAGAATTAGCTGCCAAAGTTACGACTATCCAAGGGTTAGAAGTAATCACCTCTCTAGCTGGCCGCACCCGCGAACCGTCAGTACCGCTAGGCGATTTACGGGTTGGAGGCTTCGGCGGTGTGGCTGGATTGGCTAGCTATCTGCGAGTCATGCAAATCGACTTATTAATTGATGCAACCCATCCTTTTGCTAGTCAGATTTCCTGCAATGCGGCAGATGCAGCAACGGAAGTTGGAGTTCCCCGTTTGATGTTAATCCGTCCGCCTTGGGAAAAAGAAAGTGGCGATCGCTGGATTGAAGTTGACAGCGTTGCAGCCGCAGCAACCGCGCTGCAAAATCAGTCAGAGCGAGTGTTTTTGACAGTTGGTAAACAGGAACTCGCCGCTTTTGCTCATTTGGAGAAAATTTGGTTTTTGATGCGGATGATTGACCCTCCTAGCGATGATGCTTTAGTACCGCCGGGGATCGTATTGTGCGATCGCGGGCCTTTTACCCTCAATAATGAAAGACAAATCCTGATTCAGAATAACATTGATACCATCGTCAGCAAAAATAGCGGTGGCGATGCGACAAAGCCCAAGATTATTGCCGCGCGAGAACTGGGCGTGAAGGTTGTGATGGTAAATCGTCCACCTGTACCGCCAGGGGAACAGGTTAGTAATGTTGATGCTGCTTTGGCGTGGTTATGCAATCGCTGTTAGTAAATAGCCAAGATTGATAATACTATCTTTCCTTCCGTATAATACACGGGAGCCTTCTACAAGATCCGCGATCGCAGTAACGACTTCCATGAAAAATCTAGCTTTATCTGCCATAACCCTCGTCACCACATCTGGATTAGTTTTCGGGACAATGCCATCTGCTTCTGCTTTAAGTTGGAGTTGGAATTATTCTGGTACTGGCATAGAGGCGAATGGTACTTTCACTACTAATGACACCCCTAATGATTTGGGTTTTTACTTAATTACTGGAATTACTGGTACGCGAAATGGTGAAACAATTACTGGTTTGCAACCCGCTGGGACTCCGATCCCAGGAAACGAACCTTTTAATGTTGATAATTTAATTAGTCTTAATACTCAGCAGTTAACAGGTGATGGTTTTGGGTATTCCACTTCGGGAGGAAACTATTCTAGTCCATTTTTTGCAAGTTTTTTGCCGACACCAGGTTATTTAGAGGTATTTTCTGCGCCGCCAATCATACCAGGTTTTGAAAATTTAGGATTAGAAGATAGTGAGTTACCTATTAGTTTTTCTGCAACTATAGTCACTGTTCCTGAACCTACTTCTATCCTGAGCTTACTCATTCTTGGTACTCTTGGCACATTTTCAGTACTCAAAGGCCACAATCTATCCAAATTTACTCAGAAGAAACTCGAAAAAGTTTCCTAAAACCATCAATAACAATTCAAAATTGTACCCTTATAGGGATCTTGCTACGCGTTTATGTGGCGGCCAAGATGCCATTGGTGTCAACTTAAGTTAAAAAGCCTTTTCAAATCTCGTTTCCAGCCTAGAGGCTGGAAATGTTGCTCTTGGCGGCTCTGCCGCCAGCAAGGGAGGCGGAGCCTCCTTGACGGCATTCCCAGTCGGAGACTGGGAACGAGACAATATCTAAAAGCTGGTTATAGGCTGACTTTCACGTTAAGTTGACACCAATGGCAAGATGCTCACCCCACAATATTGGATAATTTATTTCTTGGAGTTCCCTTAACAATGCAAGCCACCGCATTAACAATGCAAGCCACCGCATTAACAATGCAAGCCGACGCATTAACAATGCAAGCCGATGCATTAACAAGGCCGCCGATGCATTAACAATGCAAGCCGATGCATTAACAATGCAGCCGCCGCATTAGCATTGTAGGGTATGGTCAAATTTAATTCGCGATTATTTAATGAAATACTGTACTAAGTGTTGACGTTCGGTCTTAGACTCTTAAATTTACTAGAAAACTTGCGATTTTTCTATGGTTCATTGAAACATACAGATTAAAGTAATATAGCAACGGTGGTATCATTGCATCCAAATGATACCGTAATTTTGTCTAGATATAGAATTCTATCGCCTGCTGACGATAGACTATTTCTAAAAGGAGTTTGCTGCAATGTCCACAACACCAACTACTCGATTAATTTTAGAGACTTTACTTCCCCATCTGAAAGTAGCAGCAGCCTATGCCCATTTTCTACAACCAAAAATTGCTGCACTTCCTGCCAAAGAACAAGCAAACAACTTTTTTAGTGCCGCCCTTACTGATGCAGATGTGGCTATTCAAAATCTAGTAGAAGTAGTATTACTAGGAACTTTTCCAGATATTCGCTTTTATGGTGAAGAATATGAAAGTTCTAATAATACCAAATATTTTCGCGCTATCGAACTCGGTTCAGAAGGTGATTACTTAGTAACACTTGACCCGATTGATGGTACGAAGTTTTATATGGATGGACATTCTAATTATCAAATTATTCTCAGTATTCTAAATGCGGATGACTTTGAAGCCGTAATTGCCATTTCTCCTGCCCAAAACGTTTATTTTTACGCCCTTCGAGGTGAAGGTGCTTTTAAAGGCACGCTAGACATGAACTTAGAAGCCTGTGCCCCATTAGATATAACATCCGCCAAACCTTCTATTTTATTGGGGTGGGGAATGAATTCCATCGCACATTTATTAAAAGATCGATATAAAGTAATCGATATAGCGAATGATTACTCTAGTGATATTCAAATCCCCAATCTCAATGGTATTCTCAGTGGCGATTTGAGTGGGGCAGCGATTAAATCGGGCAAATTTCTTGATAGTGCTGCACTCGCTTTTATTGCAAAAGAGGCTGGCTGGATTGTAACTACTCTGGACGGTTCGACTTTACCGCCACTGCATACTTGTCAAAATTATAGTATGCCTGGATTGATTGTAGCTGCCTCAAAATCTGTTTATCAAGACCTGCTGTCAGCGCTGCAAAGCGTAGCTGTTTGAGGGTTAATCAATATCGGGTACTGTTACATTCACAGATTGATGTTGAAGGTAAGCTAGTCGAAGGTATTCGGTCTAGATCGCAAATGAAAATGTACTCTCAACGACTCTGTTTAGAACCACTAGAACCATATCATGCCGAACTGCTTTTTAATGGATTACAGAGTGCTAGTATATATAAGTTTATTGAAGATGTGCCGCCACAAAGCGTTCAATTGCTTCGCGATCGCTACGTGGTTTTGGCACGTCGTCAATCACCGGATGGAACGGAGATTTGGTTGAACTGGGCTGTCTGGTCTATTGTGGAGAAATGCTACGTTGGATATGTTCAAGCAACAATTACTATAGATAATAGTGCAACGCTTGGATATGTATTTTTCCCTAATTTCTGGGGAAAAGGTTATGCGCTCGAAGCGGTGAAGTGTATGATTAATTATTTAGTTGAGACATACAAAAATCTTGATTTTAGTGCTGACGTTGATGTAAAAAATCACCGTTCTATTGCCTTACTACAGAATCTAGGGTTTGTCAGATCGACATTTTTTAAAAATATTGAGTCTAACCAAGATGAATTCAACCACGAAGTACAGTACCGCAAACATTGATAGATAATTAATTCAGATAATACCACTTTCTATAAATCTCACCCCGCTTTTTGCTGAGGGTAAAAGCGACTGGATACCGTATTCCACGACTTAATAATTCTTTTGAACAAATGAAAATCTGTATTGTTGGCGCGGGTGCGATTGGTGGATATTTAGGGGCGAAATTGGCACTGGTAGGTGAAGAGGTGACATTAATCGCGCGTGGTTCTCATTTGGAGGCAATTCAAAAAAATGGGCTGAAGTTACTTATGGCAGATGGTTCTAGCCAAATTGCTACTCCATTTCTGGCAACTAGCGATATCCAGTCAGCAGGGGCGCAAGATGTAGTAATTTTAACTGTGAAGGCTCACAGTGTAGCCGCGATCGCACCTTTTCTCCCAGCACTCTACGATGCTCAAACAATGGTGGTGACAGCCCAAAATGGCGTTCCTTGGTGGTACTTTCGTCAGCATGGCGGTGAGTTTGAAGGTACGCGGATTCAATCTGTCGATCCAGATGGGATTATTGAAACTAGTATCGGTGCTGAACGCGCCATCGGTTGTGTTGTTTACCCGGCAACTGAGATAATTGAACCAGGTGTAATTAAACATATTGAAGGCGATCGCTTTACTCTGGGTGAAATTAACGGTAGTAAAAGCGATCGCATCCAATTATTGGCACAAACTTTAAAACAGGCAGGATTCAAAGCACCAATCCGCAATCAAATTCGCACGGAAATTTGGATCAAGTTGTGGGGAAATGTGGCATTTAATCCGATCAGTGCCTTAACTGGCGCGACTTTAGAGGATATTTGCCGCTATCCCCTCACCCGCGAACTAGCAGGGCAAATGATGAGTGAAACTCAAGCGATCGCAGAAAACTTAGGTATAAAATTTGGCATCACTTTAGAACAGCGAATTAATGGCGCAGAAAACGTTGGCGCACACAAAACCTCAATGTTACAAGATATTGAAGCCGGACGCGCTACGGAGATAGATGCGATCGTTGGCGCGGTGGCAGAATTGGGAAAACTTACTCAAATTCCCACACCTTATATTGATGCAATTTATGCCAGCGTTAAGCTGCTGGAAGCGACTAAAGTCAGAATTTGACAGTCCCAAAGTTTTCATGGGATTAAGGGACTTCCAAGTAATAAAATATCACAATATTTCTTGTGGGATGAACATCTTGCCAGTGGTGTCAACTTAAGCTCAAACTCCCTTTCAAACCTCGTTTCCAGCCAGAGGCTGGAAATGCTGCTCATTGCGGCTCTGCCGCAAGTCTTGAGGCTCTGCCTCAACGACGAACATCCCCAGTCGGAGACTGGGAACGAGACAACCGAGACAATATCTAAAAGCTTGTTCTCGGCTGGCTTTCACGTTAAGTTGACACCAATGGCATCTTGCCCGTCCTGTGAATTGGGCGCTCATGTTGCCCACCCCACAAGATTGAATAATTTATTGGAGTTCCCTAAGCAGAGACTTTACCATGCATTAATTAGGGCTTGTAAGTCGATGCATTGGCATAACAAGTCGATGCAATGGCATAACAAGTCGATGCAATGGCATAACAAGTCGATGCAATGGCATAACAAGCCGATGCAATGGCATAACAAGCCGATGCAATGGCATAACAAGCCGATGCATTGGCATAACAAGCCGATGCAATGGCATTGCAGGGCAAGAAGTAGGGAAATATTTAGAAAATTTGTGTGTACACCATAGCCATTCAGCGGACATGATATCACAGGTATTATTTGCTCGATTGATGTAGCAGTTTAAGGTGCGGAATATTTTATGAAGAAAAAAAAAGGATGGCTATTAGACCTCTTGCAAAAGTTCTTTTTGCAAGAGGTGGGAAAAGGGAAAAGGTTAAAGGGGAAAGGGAAAATAACAAACCTTTCCCCCTTTCCCCTTACCCTTTTCCCGACTTTTGCAAGAAGTCTATTAACGATACTGGTTGTAGCAGCAGTAGGAATCAGCATCATCATCGGACATAGTAATTCTCTAAAAGCTGCCTCACCTTTAGGGAAAGACACGCTGACGATGATTACTTCCCCAGATTATCCTCCTTATGAGTTTTATGATACAAAAGGAGGCGATCGCCAAATTGTTGGCTTTGATATAGATATTGCCAAAACCCTTGCTGAAAAACTAGGGTTTAAACTTCAAATAATGGAATCCGATTTTAATGGATTAATCCCTGCACTCCAAGCAAATCGCGCTGATTTTGTCATGGCTGGGATGACTCCGACTCCAGAACGTCAGAAAAATATTGATTTTTCAATTATTTATTACGAAGCTAAAGATACTATTGTCGCTCCTAAAGGTAGCAATCTGAAGCAGCCCCAAAACTTATCAGGAAAAAAAGTTGGGGTGCAACTAGGAACGATACAAGAACAAAATGCTGAGAAAATTGCTAAAAAAGTTGCGGGTATTCAGCTAAAGCAACTCAACAAAGTGCCGGAAGTAGTTCAGGAAATCAAATCTGGGCGAATTGATGCCGCAATTGTTGAGGATACCGTCGCGAAGGGATTTGCCCAAGCTAACCCAGATTTGGAATTTAATACTATTCCCTCAGAAGAGGCAAGTGGATCGGCGATCGCTTTTCCTAAAGGTTCTTCTTTTGTAGAACCGTTTAACAAAGTCCTTCAACAAATGAAAGACGATGGCACATTGCCTAAACTAGTAACCAAATGGTTTTCACAGAATACCGCCGCCAATTCTGCATCTTCAACTCCTGCTAAAGGCGGATTGAATCTCGACTTCACCAGAATTCTTCCCGACATTCCCTTTATTCTGCGGGGAATCCCATTAACTTTGTTGTTTACCCTATTATCTGTAACCTTGGGGTTAATTTGGGGAACAATCCTGTCTCTGTTAAAAATTCTCGGCATCAAGCCGCTTACCTGGGTTGCGAACGCCTACACCTCTGTTTTTCGAGGTACACCTTTGCTATTACAGTTGGCGTTGGTTTACTACGCAACACCCCAGCTTACAGGCTATGATATTTCTGCATTGGAGGCTGGGGTGCTAACTTTTACCCTGAATTCTGGCGCTTATATGTCGGAAACCATCAGGGGTGGAATTCAAGCGGTGGATAAAGGACAAAGTGAAGCGGCGATGTCTATGGGTGTTCCCTATTGGTTGATGATGTGGGATGTGATTTTGCCCCAAGCATTGAAGAACATTCTCCCCGCATTGGTAAATGAAACTATTGGACTACTCAAAGATTCCGCGCTGGTATCAACGATTGGGGTTGTGGAAATATTACGCAGCGCCCAAATCGTTGGTGCAAACAAATATATTTATTTTGAACCACTGCTATTTGCAGGGTTAATCTACTATGTTTTGGTAATGGGTATGACCTTGGGTGCATCCGCTTTAGAAAGGAGGTTACGGGAAAGTGAGTAATGTAATCATTCGCACGGAATTCTTATCTAAATCCTTTGGCAATCTCGACGTACTCAAAGATATTTCCACTGAGTTTTACCAAGGGGAAGTGGTTGCCATATTAGGCCCTTCTGGTTCAGGTAAGTCTACCTTTCTGCGATGCATAAACTTGCTAGAACAACCCACCAGAGGCAGAATCTACTTTCACGACCAAGAAATTACCAATCCCAAGGCCAACATTGCGAAAGTACGCCAGCATTTGGTGATGGTATTTCAACATTTTAATTTGTTTCCCCACATGAATGTGCTGGAAAATGTCACCTACGCGCCCATAAAGGTGAAAGGAGTAAACAAGCAAAAAGCAGCAGAACATGGCTTAGAATTGCTGAAGAAGGTAGGTTTAGAATCAAAAGTGTCTGTGTATCCATCTAAACTATCTGGGGGACAGAAACAGCGAGTAGCGATCGCCCGTGCATTAGCAATGGAACCTGAGATGATTTTATTTGATGAACCCACCTCTGCACTAGATCCCGAAATGGTCAAAGATGTGCTGGAAGTGATGAAAGATTTAGCACTATCTGGAATGACAATGGCGATCGTTACTCATGAAATGGGCTTTGCCAAAGAAGTTGCCAATCGGATTATGTTTCTCGATCGGGGAAGTTTAGCTGAAGATACTACTCCTAGCGAGTTTTTCCAAAATCCTCAGTGCGATCGCGCCAAGCAGTTTTTAGAAAAAATGCTTTAGGGATTGACAAATAAAAAAATATCCCAAATTTTCTTGTGGGATGGTCATCTTGCCATTGGTGTCAACTTAAGCTAAAACTCTTTTCAAATCTCGTTTAAAACCTCGTTTTCAGCCTCTGGCTGGAAATGCTACTCTTGGCGGCTCTGCCGCGAGGAGAGGGAGGCGGAGCCTCAATGAGGGGCATTCCCAGTCGGAGACTGGGAACGATATAATCTGCGAAAAGCTTTTTCTAGACTGGCTTTAACCTTAAGTTGACACTAATGGCATCTTGCCCGTCCCCAATATTAGGACGGGCAAGATGCCCATTCCACAAAATGGATAATTTATTTTTTGGAAAACTCTTAGAATAATTGAAATTCGCCGCTTTTTTTGTATTCTTGAAACTTTTCTAAAACGGGGCGATCGTTTGGCATTAATGTAGGTAAATCTATCAAATCAAAAAATTCCAGCGCCAGCGATTCTCCATCTAAGCAAGCGAGACTACCTGACCATTCAACGGCTCGCAAAATTAAAATGAAATTTTGGACGCGATCGCCGTTAGGATAAGTTACAGCTTCAAAGGATGGGTTAGAAGAAAATCCCACAGCTGCAAAACGCTTAACCGTTAAACCAGTTTCTTCAAAAACCTCTCGTGCTGAACATTCTTCGGCAGATTCACCTACTTCTGGACAGCCACCAGGTAGCCCCCAAAGTTTGAAATCACTCCGCTTTTGCAACAAAACGCGCCCCAAATTATCTTCAATAATCACACGTGTGCCAAATAATAGAAGTAGGCGATCGCCTACAATTTGTCGTAACTTGCCAAGATAAGAATCTGACCAATTCGCCATAATCTGAGAAAAAGTTTGTAAAGAAACTCTAAAAGTAACAAATAGCGATCTAAATCTACTTCAGTGTTTTCACACCAGAGTAGTTAATAATCTTGGTATCTGAAGTTAACAAAGGACAATCATAAAATCTGGCTGTAGCCACAATAAGTTGGTCAAATGGGTCGCTATGGAAGCCGTTTAATTGAGTTGAGTCAATGATTATCGGCACAGATAAATCTAATAGTTGTACTCCTGGATAACTCAAAGCAGCTTCTAGCCATTTGTCAATAGCCAAAGGTAAAACTAGTCTTTTTTTTTCTATCAATTTGGCTACTTCCCAACAAGAAAGAATGCTGATTCCTAAACCATCAGACTTGTAATCTTGTAACCATTGTCGCTGTTGCTTAGTCAGTCGTGAATCGTTCTGAACCCACCAAACCCAAATATGAGTATCAAGTACAATCATTGCAAAACTTCCCAGTCCTCTAGGGCGACGGGTTCTGTTGGATCGTCATAACGGTATGGCTGTGTGTTGTGTAATAGATTTGGATTTGTCTCAAATTTGGGTTTAGGCGCTGCTTGGTGGTGTGGAGTTTTCGTTTCCAGAATAATCACTTCCACAGCATCTCCGGCATGAAAGGGTAAACCGCGTAGTGTCAAAGTTCCATCTTCAGTTAAAACGACTTCTATCTTGTGAGCATTCATATTTCGACTCCAAAGGCAAATTTTCAGTCTTCACTAGAATTAGTGTAATTTTGTAACTTAGAAAAAGTTTGTAAAGAAACTCTAAAAGTAACAAATAGCGATCGCCTGAAAACAGGATAATGCAGCTGAACAGGTTAATCCTTCCCATTCAACCTAGAATTATGGCATCTACACCGAAAATCCTCGCCTTTGCTGGCAGCACCCGGATAGATTCTTACAACAAAAAACTGGTAAAAATTGCGGCGGCTGGCGCTAAGGCAGCAGGCGCAGAAGTGACTTATATAGACCTCCGCGATTTGCCCTTACCTCTCTATGATGAAGACTTGGAAGCTCAAGAAGGACTACCAGCCAACGCCCGCACGTTTAAGGACTTGATGATTTCTCATCAAGGATTGCTGATTGCTTCGCCGGAATATAACAGTTCACTCACAGCAGTTTTGAAGAACGCCATTGACTGGGCATCTCGTCCATATCAAAATGAAGCACCTTTGGCTTTGACTGCTTTTGCAGGGAAGGTTGCTAGTATTATGAGCGCTTCCCCTGGCGCTCTTGGTGGTTTGCGGGGGCTAGTTCACCTACGCTCTATTTTGGGAAACATCAAAGTTTTGGTGCTTCCCGACCAAGTAGCAGTATCCAAAGCTTATGAAGCCTTTAATGCTGATGGCGCATTAAAAGATCCGAAACAGCAAGAATCTATTGAGCGGTTAGGCGATGGCTTAACAAAGATATTGCTGAAACTTAACTAAATTCTTCAGGTGTTCAGTAAATAATGAACACCTATAAGTAAATATTTTAATCCCTAATAGGGATTTTGATAAATTGCAATTATTTTTTATTGTATCAATCGAGGCAGTAAAAGTGTTTCAATCCCTAATAGGGATTTTGATAAATTGCAATCTTTACAAGCTGAGTTGCGTTCTTTAGCATCAATGTTTCAATCCCTAATAGGGATTTTGATAAATTGCAATTCACAGTCAAAGCCCCTCTAGCCTGGGCTATATTCGTTTCAATCCCTAATAGGGATTTTGATAAATTGCAATCCCTAAATTTAATGACTACTGAGTTCCAGACTAAAGGTTTCAATCCCTAATAGGGATTTTGATAAATTGCAATTTGTAATACCGCGTTTCCTAAACTAGCAAATCTGTCGTTTCAATCCCTAATAGGGATTTTGATAAATTGCAATAACTGATTGCTGCACTTGTAGTGTGATGTTCATTTGTTTCAATCCCTAATAGGGATTTTGATAAATTGCAATGCTGGGGACGGCCAGCCAATACAGGCTCAAGTAAGTTTCAATCCCTAATAGGGATTTTGATAAATTGCAATGAGGAGTATGAATATTACCCCTAAAGAGAAAAATGTTTCAATCCCTAATAGGGATTTTGATAAATTGCAATGAAATTGGGGCAATTATAGTCAATGCATCTGAGCAGTTTCAATCCCTAATAGGGATTTTGATAAATTGCAATAGCGGGAGCCTGAAAGCCAAGCTGTATTTAGTTTTCAAGGTGCGGTTGCGCGATTCTGGAGCAATCATAGCATTAGAGAATTCGTTTGGAAAGAGTGCCAGGAAAATTTAAAGGCTGAAATCGTATTTTGATAAGCATTTCAGGGATTGCGCGGATGAGGATTAGGGGAATAATGGCTTCAAAGCCTTACTGTAGTTGGGATAGAAGCATTTTTTTTGGCTGTGAAATTTCTACACCTACCCCTCCGCGCATTTGAGATGCAGGAACCTAGCTAGAAGGAGACTCAGCAAAGAAAATTGTTTCGTCTCGTGGCTGTTCTCCGCCAATGCGTTCGACTTTTCGCTGACAACAGCCACAGAGAAAATAAAAGCGCACGCTATCGGTGTCGGGTTTAATCAATTTAGATAAACGCGATCGCAGTTTAGCATACTGAGTAAGAGTGATATCGCACTCAAACACACTCAGTTGCATCCATTGTCCGTAAGACTTGAGAACAGAATGGATTTTAGTACGACGTTTATCTTCTGGAATGTCGTAGCTGACAACAATATACATAGTAAAGTACGGGAGAGGAACAAATGACAAGTTATTTGAGAATTAGGGGAGGATATTTATCGATTTCGTTCATTAGGTATTTACTTAATAATCTCGCTTGAATTTCAAAGGATTCTTGATAGGTGCATTTGTTTCCCATGACTGGATGTTTGAAACTTGATAGTTTCTTTTGTTGATAAGCACGAAGAAATGTATGCAGTCCTTCTTTGGTTAAAGACACAGCACCACTGAGCGGTTCGGTGGTAAAGTCAGTTAGGGTTAGCGATCGCTTGTTAATCAGCGACAACACTACAGCATCCACTATTAAAGGACGAAATTCTTCCATCAAGTCTAAGGCTAGGGAAGGTCTACCATAACGCTCGACGTGTAAGTATCCTAGATAAGGATCGAAGCCGACAATATTTAAAGCACTTTGCATGTCATGACGTAGCAATGAATACCCAAAACTCAGTAGAGCATTAACTGGATCGGTTGGTGGGCGGCGGCGTCTGGCTTCAAATATAAATTCTGAGGTTTTGATTAGCTGTTGAAAAGAACCGAAATAGGCTGCACTACCAGCACCTTCTAAGCCTCTGAGGGAATCAATATTGTTAGTGTTTTCAATTGGTGCGATCGCGTTTTCTAATCGAGTGATGTTATTATTCAAGTCAGTATCGGGATGTTCTCGCTGAGTGCGAAGTAAAGTGTGGCGGTAATTTTTTAATTTCCCCCGCACAAATCCTCTGACTAAATGGATTGCTGGTTCTGATTCTCCCACAGCTTGCCATTGGGCTTTCCGAACAAAGATATTTTTAGTAGTTTCTGGTTCTAAACGCCCTAAATATCTTCCGTTTTGTGTGAGAAATGTTAAACAAATGTGACGTTCTAAAAGTTCATTGACGACGGCGGGAGAAATGGTAGCCCGTCCTAGTACTACAATTCCCTCTATTTTAATTAAAGGGATATCCAAGATTGTTTTTTGTTCAGCTTTGACGGTGAGACGTTCGTCAACTTTACCGATAAAAGCATCAGCTTGTGTTACGTAAAGTGTTCCCATTTTTGATTATTCCTAGTAATAATTGGAGATTGGACGAATAGATTTATAAGGTATAATTCAATACGGCTCAGGCAAGGTTTGTTGGTGTAGATAATCGGTATTTCAAGACGCGATAAATCGCGTCTCTACATGATGGTTTTGTTGCTCACCTGAACTGTATTGGGGTATGATTTAATTGACTTCTTGATAACTTTTGACTTTATCGGTTGCTTTGGGTAAACATTGCGAATAAAGACTGCATCCTTGGCAGCGTTTGCTGTAAACTGGTTTTGGCATTGCTCCTGTTTCTAGGAGACTTGTCACAGATTCAATAGTAGCGATCGCACTTTGCCGTAACTCTTGATTAATCTCTACTAATTGCCGTTGATGGGAGTGGGCATAATAGATATATCCAGTAGTTACAGGTTGTCCTGTCATCTCTTCTAAACATAAGGCTTGGGCACAAACTTGCAACTCATCGTTATCCCATTCGCCTTTACGTCCTCGTTTGTATTCCACTGGATAAACTTGGCCAGATTCGGCTTCAATTAAATCAGATTTGCCGATGAGTTTGTATTGCTCAGACTTCAACCAAATTGCTCGAAATTGCCAAGTTTCTCCTCGCTGTATATCGCTTGTCGTGTGGACGCGATCGTGTAATGTCGTGCCTTCAATTGTGTATTGATTATCAGTAAACTCACCTGCACAAAACATCCGCCAACAGCGATGTTGGCATAAAAGCACGTATTATCAATACTTTCAGTTTTTATTCTCTTAAAGATGCTCACCTAATGCTCAAACTGCGATTTTTAAGTACAAAATACCCTTTTTAAGTAGTTTTTGTTACACAGTTGTAATGTTCAAACAATGCTCAAATCTAGAGAACTTTATGTGTTCATAACCTGCAAGTAATAACATCTATTTAATCGTTTTCCATCTAAATATACAGCTTGCATTAAACAGGAGTTCCAATAATGGTGGATAACAAGGTAAACTTGATTGCAGATTTTTTAACACTTAGTTGTCATGAATCACCTTGCATTGTGGATGCTCGTGAATACATCAATGATAGTTGGATAGTAAGAGCTACGGATGAAAGGATTATTAGTAAAGGTGTGATGACAGTTAAATGGCAGATGGTAGTCCCGCAGGGGAAAAGAGAAGCCGTGCGAATAGCAAAGAAAGTATTGGACATTTATGTAGATTTTGGGCGGTTCCTTGTGACAGATGAGGACTACTCAGAAGTAGAAAAGGAATGCATTAAAACTCATGACGTGCAAGGGTTACGTATGGTAGTAGCACTATACCAAGGGGATGATAAATTGTACTACAAGAAGAAGATTGAGAATCTTATTAAGGTTAATGGACTAAACAAGCCACGCAAAAACGTAACCAGCAACTTACCGTAGTAGCGCAAGGTAGGGTATCAAGTAAAAGTGACATATTTAGATGACATATTTTTATGTCACTTTTTATGTCACTCGAAAATGTCACTTTGATTTACAACATACACAAAGGATTGAAACAATGAGTAACTTAACATTCGATAAATCACTTGCACTTTCCCTTTACCAGTCTGATGAGCAATTCCCTGTAAACCTTGATGATGCGTGGCAATGGCTAGGATACGGAAAGAAGCGAACCGCCAAGGACACACTGAAAAGCAATTTCATTGAGGGTGAAGACTTTTCACGGAGAGGTATCAAAAGCAGTGGTGGCAGACCTTCTGAGGTTTTACTGCTCAGCATTGAATGCTTTAAGATGCTAGGAATGCTAGCAGGCACGGAACAAGGTAAGGCTATTCGTAAATACTTTATTGAGTGTGAGCGTATCGCCAAGGCTAATTCAATAAAACCTCAACAGGCTTACCTTATTGTCAGTAGTAAGCTAGCGGAGTGGAGGGCTAGTGAATCATTGCTGACGCAAGAGATGGAAAAATTGGAAGATGAATTGTTTAGCAAAAAACGTGAGCTACAAGACGTAAGACAAAATCAGTTGATGGAAGCCAAGGCATTTAATGACACTCATCCTGGTGTATTAGAGCAAGCATTGATTATCAAGGAAATAATAGACCGTGCTAAACAGGCTAACAAGTACCTCAATGCTTGAGATGACATCAAAATATGACACTCTGAGTGACACTTTTAGATGTCATCTACGAACACAGGGTATACTCGATATCGCTAAAATATCTGATGCCAACTATTGAGAATGACCTTATTTACCAAGGATTGTAGCTTACAAAAAAGCCTTAAAAACACAACAAAAACATACCTACAAGTCCTTGTTGACAATTCAAACTAAGTTTTACCTTAAAATCAAGTCACAGTATACGTTGTAGCTTATTGTTTTATTTATCTGTTATAAATAGTTGACGTTTTTTATTTATCTGTTATAAATGATATAAGCAAACAACAGCAAGGGACTCAGAGATTCATCGATTCCATAGCGCTGTTAATGCCCAGTACACCCAATCTAGGGAGCATATTGTGTTATCCCCTAATTACGAACTAGAGACTATCCAGACCGATACATTTGAGGTAATTGCCAAGTCACGAGAGCTAGGGTGGCTTGTTTTTGGGCTAACAGATGAGGTAACACCTCAAACAATGATTGAACAGTTTGCTGAACTAGACAAAGCTTATCAATCCCTAAGAAGTCAGATTGATGCCGTTCGGAACAGTCTAGACAATGGTCATGACCCTGACCGTCATTTGTTCAACTACTGATTGTTTTTCCCGTTCATACACACAATAAAACGCGCCGTCCAATGAGTTCGCACCTCATAGAACGACGACTTCCATCTCACGTAATCAACCTACGCAAGAGGCTAAATTATTATGACCGTTATTCAACAAACCGTCCATCCTTCTACTATCTCTATACCCTCTCCCCTTTACAGAATTGGTCAGCGAGTTGAGTGGATTGACGGTGAACATCCTTTTGTATGCGAATTCACAGGGATTGTTACTGGACAGACTTACCGTATTGATTGCATCGGTGGTAACTGGAGGTTTACTATGGTAATTACAAATGCAACAACTGCCGGACAGTTACAAAATCATTATATTGGCGGACATTACCCTGATGTGGATGAAAATCGTTTGCGTGCCTGTATTGGTATGAGTGAGTGAACATTTTCTAAGCTCTGGCTAGGGTCAAACATCGAATTTTCCCAACAATCTATAAGTTGAAACAAGGCAATGCATTCCACTGGTTAGTACTAGTGGGATGTGCAATAGGTTCTAAAAACAATGAGGTTTTAATTTATGCCTAGAGGTATACCAAGTAGCGGTACGAGAAAGCCGGGTTCAGGGAGGAAGAAAAAATACGCTGGTGAGGTAATGCAAAAATATGTCCCAATCTCTATCGCTGACAAACTAGATGATATCTATCAACTCTTGATTGACCTAGAGAAAGAGGTTGATACGTGGGAAAAAATCTGTGATGAAAAAAGTACTTCACCACGTTATGAGCAGGCACGCAAGCTTGTATCAACGCTTAGGCTTCTTTTGAACAGACTGGGGATTGATGCCAGTGCTATTTATGCACAAGGTAATAAAGAAAACAAATCGGGGGATGAATCATGAGTTAATCAATATCCTCAGTTAGGCTTTTTTCTAGCTTAATACCCTACATTTTCAGAGTGACATATTTTAGTGACACTAAAACTGACATTTTTGAGTGTCACTTCACAGATACAAGGTGTGAAAGGTATTGCCCATGATTGGGAATACTAGGATTTACGCTAATAACTAAAAACTACTCACAAAAAAACAATGACAGACTTAACAGTTTTCAATTTTGAGTCACACGAGATACGATTTGTCGAAGGCAAGCCAATAGGTAACGATATCGCTTCTGTCCTGGGGTATGTTGACCCTAGCAAAACCGTATCAACAAAGGTCTCTAAAAAGAACAAAGGTGTTACCAAAACGGTAACTCCCGGCGGAATCCAGTCTGTAACCGTGCTTGAAGAAGCTGGTATCTATCAACTCATTTTTGGTAGCAAGCTAGAATCAGCAGAAAAGTTCCAAGATTGGGTCTTCAGTGAAGTGTTGCCATCTATCCGTAAAACTGGTAGCTACAACGCGGTATCACAGTTACGACATCAACAACCATCCGATAACTCAGCAAAAATAAACCAGCTTACCACCAAAAAAGCCTCTATACAAGAGGAAATTAAGCAACTTGAAGATAGTCTTGCTACTAAAAAACGAGAACTACAAGAGGTTTCAGAGTCCCTAGTGATAGAAGCTAAAGCATATTATGATGCCAGTCCTGAGACGTTCAAACAAGTAATCGCTTGCAAGGAAATTCTTGACCACGCCAAACAACGGAATCCTTATCGCTCCTTACCCTCTGTTTAAGGTAAGCCACAGGAACCCCATTGAATGACCAATCCATCAGAGAACTCAAAAAAATAGCCACAGCACTTAAAATTAAGGGCTATGGCAGTATGAATAAAGAAACGTTGGTGGCAGCTATTACTGGCGCTAGGGAAGTTTAGCTTCCACACGTGCTACACGCTCACTAAGGGCATCCATCCTATCGTCTACCCTATCAAGCACTACAGACATTTTCTCTGTAGTGTTTTTTAGTGAGTTCATGTCACCCTCGATAAGTACATACGCTCTTTCTTTTGCTATGTAATCAGCTTGTCTTTGACGTTGGTGCAATGCTCTCTCTTGTAGATACAGTACTAACAAGCTAACGAACGCCGGAAAACTCAAACCTATGATCCACATAAGACCCTCATTCATAATATTTACCTCTACTAAATCAGATGACACTTTTTTATGTCACTTAAAGTGACACTTTTAGATGTCACTTGGTAGTGCATACCCTTGTACTCAAAAAAATATCCATCACAGCATAAAACTATGATGGATACACACAAAGATTGAAACCTAATTACTGTATTGCTCTGTTGAGCGCTTGCTGTATCGCTGTTACCTTGGATAATGTTGCCTTGTTTTGTTTCTCTAGCGTGTCGAGTGTAGCACCTTGAGAAGTTCCGATGTATTCCCAGACTTGCAGCTTCACATCTCTGTAGTAGCTTTCTGGGGAATAACTTAACAAGTATTTTGTATCACCCACGGAAGGGAATGTTGTAAACCTGTGGATGATGTACCTATTAAGTATCACTCGCAATTGCTCACCTTGGGCGGCTCCTGCTGTACCGAACGGAACGGGAAAGGCTTGATACAGATATCCTGCTTTGTACCAATTAGGGTTAGCAGTATTGCTAGTGAGGTAGATTGCGATTGTATTGTGAGTTAGTACTACATCAGGTTCTATTGGTTCTATTGGTCGAGGTTTACCGTTATCACCAATCTGCGCAGTGCGACTAACGTTTACTATTTGTTTCCACTCGCTAGCAATATCATACATAGTCTTTAACCAGCACCCTCTTGAACATCACCACCCTTAGCCTTAATTTTGGTCTTCAGGGCATTAACTGAAGTATTGGCAACAGTGGAAGTATCAGCCGCCGCTTTCTGCATGATGCCGTAACTACCGCCGCCAGCGATTTTAAAGGTAGGTTGAATTTCATTTTCTCCAGGGTCGCTACTGATTTTACCCGCTGGGATAATCTCACCGAGAGAATCAGCGATAACACGAATTGTTGCCCACGTGGGGAATGCAAAGCTAATACTGTGATAACCTTGTGGCTTACCAGCTACCTTAGTGCCAATCTTTTTGCCAGTCTTGATGATGACACTGCGACCGCCTACCTTGCGTTGTAGTGCGATAGGTTCGCCAGCGTTTTTACCATCGGTATTCTCAGCACTCTTATCAAGCACTGTACCGTCAGCGAGTGTCAAATTACGAGCAGTTGTATACTCCCTTGCTTTGCCGTAGATAGTGCCAGTGAAACCGAGTTTATCGATATCGAGGAACCGTGCAACGTTAGCGCGACAAGAAAAAAGTCCTACTGGGTCGTCATTAACCCGCGATGCATCATCCGTTGTCTCTCTTGATAGTGAAAACCATACCCGCCCTAATGATTTGTTAGCCATATACCATCCCTTCGTTTTGTGCTTACGGTAGGGAATTTCACCCTACCAGGTTTGTTGATTATGCGTAGGCGGGTACGGTAGCACTGATACCAGCAGCACTTACAACGGACAACTGATAGACGCTAGTAAAAGACTGTAAGCCTGAGCTAAGGTCTGTTTGAATAGTGCCAGTTGTAGGTAGTGGGTAAGAGTTCAATAACTCACCAGTGGTAGCAGTTGTATTAGCGGCGTTCTTCTTAGCTTGAGCGATCGCAGCACCTTGTAGCACTTTTGCTAAGAATTCAGCAGTGCCAGATGTATTGGGCAGTGCATCCATAGCAGCGACATAGGTCTTCACGTCAGTGTCGATGATTTCATTTGCGATTTCAGCTAGTGTTAAATCAGCAGTAGCAGCCATATTTGTTACTCACTCTGTAAGTGATTTCTTGGTGGATGCTCATAGTGTTATCACCCCAGGCTGTGAACGTCAATACCCTGTAAAAAGTTCTTTTGGGGGGGTATGCATACCCCATACACTTAAGTGCCATTTCTGGATGTCACTAAAAGTGACATATTTATATGTCATCTACAGATGTCACTTTGCAAAAGTATAGAGCCAATGCGTTATAGCTATTTTCGTGGCGGGTATCGACATTTTTTTTCTTACAGGTTAACCAGTAGGAATAAATTTTTCTTCTGTAACGCAATGCTGGACACATTCACTATCAAATCAAAAGCAGTAATCACGCTTGATGCCAATTCCGGTAGTAGCGTAGTTCCGATATTCCAGTACTCACCATTTACAAAAGCTGGGTATCGTACCATCAATGAGTATTTTGAAATTAACAATCTCAAGGCTGTAGCGTTTATTTACAACACTGATGCCGTACCATTTCCAGTGTTTGAGTTAGAAGACACAGAGAGTAAGCAGTTGTTGACCGCCATAAACCTTGAGTGGAAGTCAGAACGTATTCAGATGGATGTTGTACTCACCACGAATAGTGGTACTAACTGGCATCGAATAGCAGCATATTCATTGCTCAATGCAAGTCCCTACCCATACCGCGAATACTCACTTGGCGACCATACGCTTGGTGACAATGCAATGCTGGGTATTCAGATGAGAAGCGTAGGGTATGGTCTATTGCAAAATGGCAATCTCGGTAGTGATAGAGTGACAGTATTTGCTGATTTAGTGCGAGTTGTGACAGTTGAACGTATTGCCGATACTGCACAGCGAGTCACTAACAATATCACTACGACACCGTCAATCATTGTTAACTCAAATGTCAACAGAAAGGTGCTTTCATTCTTTAATAGCAGTAATCAAAATGTCTACATTGACAACGTGAGTACTGTATCCACTACTTCACATATGCTTGAGTTGGAGCCAAAAGAATATTATGAAGTACCTGAACCAATGTACACAGGCAGCTATTACGCAGTAGTAGCAAGTGGCAGTACTTCGATAGAGATAAGGGAGGCGGTATAATGGGTTTCTTTTCTGAATTTCCTAGAATACAATTGCCCAAAATATCTATCACCAATGCTCCCAATAATTCACCCAATAAAATCGCTAATCCGTTCAAGCTATCTAATCTGATACGCTACAACACATTCACAGATTTGTACTTTAACTCCAATTTCAAGATTGACGCGTGTAACCTCTCCATAGACTACGAACCTATGGACAACCCTCTCATTAACTTCCCAAGAATTAAATTCTCTATTAGGAATCCGTATTGCCAAATACCTCCGACACCAGAGATTGATATACCGGGTAAACCAAAAGTAGAGAACTTGCAATGTACAAGTGGACTAATTTTTGTTTATACAAATGACACTATCAAGCCTCTCAATTACGAACTTATTGGTAATTATTTCTCGGTTAATTGGCAGCTAACAAGGTATGTAGGCAATCACATTCCTCAGGTAGTAGGAACCGTAACACTTGTATACGAGATATTGAGTGGAAGCTACCAAATAAAACCTGGTAGTGGCACTGGTGAAATTCCTGTCACACCGTCAGGAAGGCAGATAACAGACTTGATAAACAGTATTGGAGTAAATGTTTTCAGCAGTGTTGCGGATGTCAGCACTATACTAGCAAGAACTGCTAATAATTCCGGATACAGCTATCTTGCTAGTTGTCCCCCCGCAATACACCCAACACCACCGCCAAAAAGTAAAAAAAAAGAGTGCGATTGTATGTGCAATGATAATTTAGTCAAACTTCTATTGAAACGTATTGGCTCGTTACCTGCTAGCGTTCCCGATAATTTCACTAAACAAAATCCGTCTTATATCAATGTTGAGTCACTAGCAGAATTGATGCTGTGGCAGATGCAGCAACTCGATGCCCTTATGGGTGCTTACCCTATCAACATTGAGATAGAAGACAATGACTTGGTGACAGAAGGCAACCAAAAACAGACAATAAGTGTACCCAATAGTGCAGAAGCTTTGGCAGAAATAATGGGTATGATGCTAACGATTAAGCGTGATACTCATGCGGCATTGATAACAGCAATCAAGGCTATGGGTGAAGCGGGAATGAGTAAAAATATAGGCATCCAAACACTAGCAGTTGCAGAGGGTGTAGAAGAATTTCTGGGGTATAAGGTGGAGCAGAAAAAGAAAAAAGTGCCATCGTTATTCACCCCAGGAGGTAAGAATATCACCGAGACTCTAGCAGAGAAAGAAATCGAAATAGTGGTGCACGAAAACACTGATACTAACGACTTGCAAGACGACTTAAAAATACTCAAAACAATGGCGGCAAGATGGAATGCTCAAAACTTTAGACGCGTTGGCAAAGACAGTGCATTAAGCGATTTAAAAAATGCTTTGTTCGGTCAAGGTGAAGCTATTAAAAAAGATAAAGCACCCAATGAACAAAATGATTTCGATGCATTCACAGAACAAGTAGAAAGAGGATTTATTGAAGTGTCTGGAGTTACGGACACTACAAGCCCTTATGGTAGACCTTATGATGAGCGCCCCAAGATACGGGAAATCGGCAATGAAGCAGGTAGGTACAACAATGACGGTACGCCCAAGTCCCACGGATAGTATCACTCGGAAGTGACATACCCAGATGACATATATAGATGTCACTTTTTATGTCACTCGAAAATGTCATTCACAACAAAGGTATATGTATGGCACTGAAATTTGAATTATCAAGATTAACAAGTAGGGTGGTAAGAAGTGATATTGGTACTCGTATAATCCGTGCGGGTGAAAGCGTTACCAGTACTAGCGGCGGCGGTCTAGGAGGAGCGCTAACTTGGGTGTTTAATGGGTTTAAAAGCCTTGGTGGTTTTATTTGGGGTCAATTATCAGGACTGTTCGCGTTTTCATGGTCTAAACTTTGGTCGTTCATCGTTAGCGCAAAACAATTTATATGGAATTTCAATTGGAATGCTAGTGATGATGAACTCAACTCTCAAATAAAGGCACAGTGGGAGGCATTGGCATCTCAACTTGGTGGAACGCTAGGTAATGCTTTTGGGTATTTCACTTGCGGTATTGTACCTTCCGCTCTGATATTTTGCTTCAACGAACCACTGGGAGCGTATGTACTCGCAAGGGTAGGTGAAGAAATGGCAGAAGAATTCCTGGGTAACTTTGGGGCATTACTACAAAGTACTCTTACGCTGGGTGTCAGAATACTGCTAACTGAAACATTCAAAACCGCTAGAAAAATCATTAAAAGCAATAGCAAGGTAATAGGTAAATACCTTGGCAAGAATGCTGAAAAACTTGTAAATGCATGGGGTTCCAAGGATAGCAAACCGTGGTCTTTTGCAAGTGCTTTTGAAGATGGATTAGATAATACCTTTGGCAAGGAAGGTTTTTTGAGGAACTTTGCAGAGGAATTCTTTGAGGAGGCAGATGAGGCGTGTATAGAGGCGGGATATGTAGTGGCAAATGCTATTGATTCTTATCAAGCAATGCAGGTACTTTCCCGCGATACAGTACCAGTTCTGGGTGATACAAGGTACGTGGAAATAACACCTAATCGCAATGTACCAGATGAACGAATAGTGTTAGCAGGAAGAGAAGAACTATTAAGACCTGCTATCATTCAGACACTTACCACACATGAACAATTCAATGGTCGTGATTTAGGCACTATCTACGGCACAGCACCCGTAGAAGTTGCAGAGCGTAGGCATAGACCAGAGGTGGTGTTGAAGTTCTACCGCAAGCAAAATCATAACCCTGCTAAGGGCGAAATAGTGGAAGCATTGAGTATGCAGATTGCCTTCAGACTTATGAACAAAAGCAAGGATGATTTTGCTACCGATGCATACCTCAAGGTGTTGGCAGAACTTATATATCAAAAGTTTGCTACCCCACCTTTCAAAATAGAGAAGGGCATCGAAACATATACCTATGCTGACCACGAGAAAGGATATCAATTCAAGCTTGATGTGATATCTCAACAGGAGGCAAGACGTGTTGTAGAACAAGTGTTAGACCTGCAACGGCATAGCGTAAATGACGACCTATTGAGACGCGGAAGCAGACGTATAACACCTGTTAATCCTAATGGTGAGAGGGTAACAATACTGGGTCATACTCAGCACTTGCCAACACACCAAAATAAGGGCATAGTGCAATTTCAGTACGCTTACCTCAATGTAGGTATTGGTGTAGCTCCTATTAATCTAGTGGACACAACAGGGAGGAAAAAGAATGTTATCTATAGACCGTGATAATGAAGTTGATGAATATGAAACTGTACTCGTAAGGATAGGTCAAATAGTGCAGTATATCGATGATATGGGGGTGACTTCTGAGGGTGAAGTGTTACAAGTTGACCAGGACTTAAATATGCTTTATGTTGCATCTGGATGCATTATTGCAACGCTTTCATGGATACATGCCGACCAACTTATTGAGGAATAAAATAATGCCACTCCACAAGAATCCAATTATCAACACGACCGTAAACAATATCACGGGTGTTGCGATACCTACGACCATTAAGACTACTGCTGAAAATAGTGATTATTTTATCGGCATTGATGCCAATGGGGAGCTTTACAAGATATCAAAAGCCAACTTACTAGCAGGGTTGTCTACTGGTGGTGGTACGGTTAATAGTGATGTTAACTTCGCTAATGTTTACTTGTTGTTGCACGGTGAAGGCTCTACTGTGTTAGACAGTTCAGCGAAAGCTTATAATATCGCAGGAAATGCTTCTCTTAGTTCTACGTGGCATCAATTCGGAAGTCAGAGTATCTTTTTTAATAATTCATACCTTTCTGTTGCTAATCCCGGTGACATGGTTATTGGCACACAGGACTTCTGTTTAGAAGCATTTATACGGCTAACTGCATACCCGGTAGACTATGCGGTCATATTCAACAATTTCTTATCCTCATCACAGAGGTTTGTAGTTTATCTCGCAAATAACACTACTACTGGTGAAAACGGGCTAACGGTCACGAACGGAGTTTTTAATGTCACTCAATCGATTTCATCTGCGAGTTTGAATTCACTTGGATGGAATTTAAATCAGACTTACTATATTGCAGCCAAGCGAATAAATGGTCAAGTTTCGCTATGGAGGGATGGGGTACAGATTGCGTCAGGAGCCATGAATACTGACTTCAATTATGTGGCAAATACATTCATTGGCGCTTACTCATCAAATAATTATTTTTTTGCGGGCTACATGGATGAATTCAGGTTCTCTCTAGGTGTTAGTAGGAATGTATCCGTAATACCCAGTACTGCTTTCCCCGATAACTAATTTATATATTCGTGAGTGACATATTTTAGTGACACTTAAAATGACATCCACAGATGTCACTCTACAAAACAATACCCCAAGGTAGCACTACACTATCCTGGGGTATTTTGTGTCGGCTATTGCTTGTCTTGTAGTAGCCTGTCAATCAGTTCTTGTTGCTTGCGTAATTGTTCTTTAAGTAGGTCAAGTTCTGATTGTTGTTGTGAGTGTTGGTTAACTGGTAGCTCAGGGTTGATTTGTGTTGCATATCTTGCAATATCTCTATAGTGTTTTCTTGACATCTCTTCACTGTGTTCACACCATGCATTGACTATTGCTGCATCCCTGCCTAAATCAAATATTTGGTGAGTAATGAAAGTGTGACGTGTATTATAACAAGGTAGGTATCTTTTGACCTTACCCTGCTTGATTAACTCAGGAATAATACCTTTATTGCGCGACCCCTCATACCCATGCCATACACGTTGTAGTGAATCAGAATTTATCGCTTTACCTGCCTTATTTTTGAATAGATTCTCATTCGGTTCCCCTTGTGGGATGGATTTTAAGAGATTCCATAGTTCACCGTTTTCAGGCATGGGAAACATACGCGTTGTATCGTTTTTAGTGGATTTATAGATTTTGAGGCGATTGTTGTAATTTCTTCTTAGTAGTATTCTTTCTTTATCCCATTCAACATCTACCCACCAAATAGCAATTGCTTCACCCGTCCTACAGCCAGTGAGAAATTTAAATTTAATGAGATTGTAATAATGCTTGACTCTACTGCTGTCACTTTGGATGTATTTTAGTATTTCTTGCGCCTCATCCCATGTGTAGGCTTTGCTCTTGTCTAAAACGTCGTCATCATTTTCTATTTCCTTGTTTTGGTCGATAATGCGCTCACGCTTGGTCTTGGTGTTAATATCCTCTGCCATTCCATCAAAAAGATTCTCATTGACTTTTTTTTGCTTAATAGCTAATCGGTAGGCTTCTGACAAACAAGATAGAATTCGTTTAACTGTTGAATGACTGTAATTGATTAATAGCCAGTTACGCATCTCTAAAGGAGACTCCCCAGTTTCGTCAAGCGATTTTTTTATAGCACGCAAATACTCTCCTCTAAACTTCAATTGATACACAGTTTCAGACAAGCTCTCTCTCCTGAATGAACAGTACATATCCCAAACTTCCATGATGGACAATTCAGGCTTGGGCGGTAGTTGGTCGTCTAAGGTAGCTTCACTCTTCACCAACCTCAACCTTGCTTGTAAACCGTATTCCTTTAAAATCTCCTGATATCGTCCCAAGTTAAAATTCCCTTCACCGTCATCTAGTTTTCCATCCTCAAGTTCGATTTGTAATCGCCTCTGTAGCTGACTGGCTTTACTCTCCCAACCATCTATTAGTGAAATACCAGTTGCTAGTTTTATCTGTCCCTTGTTGCAGTAACTTCTAGGGAAACAGGCTTTGATACTCCCTGAATCTATCCTTACCGCTACTTGTCCTTTTTTCGTTTTACCAGTTGGTGTTTTGCCAGTGTTTACCATAATGCTCACTTAATGCTCAAAATGTGGAATTCAATTTTTAAGTAACCAATGTTTAAGTATTGTAGCAGACTTATTGTCTACAGCGATGCGGACAATAGGCATATTGATTCAATGCCGCAATGGAAATATATTCAGTTTGATTCATAATTGAGTGGTTTTTAAATGATTATTAGAATTATGGAGAATATAGCCGTCGTGTCATTCCCATTCCCATAGTTGTTTTGCGACCAATTCCTGCATACAAAGCAAAATCAGCTAAAGCATTAAGTTGCTTAATTTGTATGGGTTCAATTTGTCCCAAAATTTTGTAATTAACTTCGCCAATAATGCCAATAAATTTGCTGCGAGAGTCGGTTAATATTTCTGTGTGAATATTGACAAATGAGGGAAATATTGACTCAATCGCAATCTGAGGAAATTCTATGCCACTGTATTTATTCCACCGCGAAAGTAGGGAATTGAAAACAGATTCTCTGGTAGGAAGGGTAGTATCATACTGTCCTTGACGAAAGGCGGTAGGCGTGGAAAAGCTAAGGTTAATGGAAGAATTGCGCTCGCTAGCTTCTTCGTATAATTGAGCATAAGTACTGGCATTAGCCCAAGGTTGAATAGATTGGGGTGTGCCTTGAATGCTGGTAATATACAAGTCAGCCGGGCCAAGATGCCAAGGGCGATTGGGATTAAGATTTAGCCAAAGTTGGGTAAGTTTGCTAAATAGAGTGTCATCTAATAAAGAGATGCGCCACCAACAAGGAGTTCCGGCGGGAATGGGTTGTTGATGTGAATATTGCAATTTAGATCCCCCTTTACCACCCTTCAAAAGGGGGGAGTTAGTTTGAAGGGGAGAGAGAGTAAAGGCTTTATCTGCGGTGGAATCGTGCAAGCGATCGCCTAATTCTTTATCTACAGAACTAACAAGGGTTAAAAATAGAGCGTGGAGATGTCTACCTGTGAGATACTGTGGTGGAATAGGCGATTGAGGTAGCAAATTCAACACTAAACTATGAGGCATACTTTCTTTTTTTGGTTGTAGACTGAGTGCTTCTTGACTCTACAGTAAACTCAGGGATTTCCTGGAGTTCAGCATCACTCAAACTATACTGTTCGCAAACGAGACTTAGGCGATTTCCTGGGGTTTTGACAGCATTAACCGAATGGGTTAAATCACCTTGAAAATAAACTAAAGTATTGAATTGGGGCTTAATTTGCCCAAGTTGGCGTTTGTGCGATCGCAATACCAGTTCTCCCCCTTCCATATCCGCAGGTACGCGCACATAAAGCACACTGACAACCGCAGGCGGTTCAATGGTTTTAGAGTAGGAACGCAAAGAGCGATCAATATGCGGATCGACGCGGGAGCCTTCTTTGAGTTGTAAAGGATTGAGGTAAAAAGCATTACAATTCGGCTGGAGAGCCAAATCGAGGTAAGGTTTGAAGTAGGGAAACTGCTGTTCTACTTTTGCTAATCCAGAACGTTGAAATACGACAGAAAATCCTTTAGTGGCGACAAAATCGCGGTTGAGGTTGTTGATAGCAAAGTAAGGACAAGCTTGGATTTCTCCCCACAAGTTGTTTAGGTAGTCGCTGGGGAAGGCGTTGGTTTGTTGTTGATAGTGTTTCACTGGGGATGTGGGGAGCGTACAGAACTAACAGGGGCTAAAAATTGTAACGTAATTTGTGACTGGAAGCTAGAACCTGCGAAAAATCAAAAACGTGGTAAAGGTTTTAGGATGTGATTAATTCCGAAAACGATATTCTATCCGAACTGGAATTTTTAAGTTTTGAATGCCATCAAATTGATAGTATTGACCTCGCATTTGGACGTTTTGAATTAAGCTAACTGGAGGCATATTCACAACATCATAGCTAATCACTTGATTCGTGAACATGACATCTAAAGGATTTAATGGATGTGTACAAGTAAATATACCTTCAGAAATTTTAGGTTTCGGTAATGGTTCAACCGTTACTTCAGCCTTGCTCATCCATTTACCCAAGCGAATCCACTTTGGTAGTTTGAGTTCTTTTTGCGAAATGACAAAAAACTCAAATCGACTTTCAGGCGCTAATTCACGGATACGTCCAAATGTTGGGATATTTTTGCTGATTTTATCCATTTTGACATGGTAAGAGAGGTTAGCAAATTTATAAGTGTGCGTCACATAAGCAGAATTTAAAGGACGTGCAGGTGTAATATAAATACCTTGCTGATTGAGAGGTTCTAACTCTCTTTCGTAATGCGGTATATGTTCTGCATCGTAATAGCTGCTTTTTGCTAAACCAAGAGCGTAAGTCAGAGCATAATTATGTAAGTATTGCTCTGTTACATAAAGTCTACCTAATTCACGAGTAGCAAAATACAATGGGTTTTGTAAGGTAATGAGAAGACAGTAAATGTGCATAAATTATGCTTCCTCATCTTCAGCAGTCTTATTTTTATTCCTTCTACTTCTGCTGCTAGTGTTGCTATTTTCTGGATTTTCTTCTTTAAGAACACCCACTGCTTTTGCATAATTTAAAGTCTCTTCTGTCAATGAATTCAACCATTGTTGGAAACTAGCCTCATCTGCAAGAATAGATTGAGCTTCATTTTGAAGAGATACAAGAGCTTCTTTTGCAATTAATTCATAAAAAACTCCGTCTTCTTGAATTAATTCATTCACAGCTTGTTCGGTAGCTTCTTTAAGAGAATCAAGTCCATAAGGAGGTAAGACATCTCCGATAATGTCGTAAATTTTTTGAGTTAAGCGCAGGTTACTGAAAATTTCGCCATCAGCAAATATTATTGCTACAACCTTATTTCGCATCTGTCCAGTGCGTGTAGTTTGGGCACCGTAACGTTTAGTACGGTACAAATTATTTAACAGATATAAAAAAGTATTTGGTGTTGGGTCGCGTAATGTAACTACGCTGGGAAAAGGAACTTCTGGTAAAACATGGTCTTGTTCACTGAAACGGTTAGTAGTGTCCGTTCCTTGCGTCATAGTTCCATCTTCGTAGGGTGCATTCAGCGTAAAAGTTCCGTGGGACTCTTCATATTTAGGAACAGCGTAAGCTGAATCTATAAAAACTTTGGATTTCTCCGAACCAGAATTATCTGCACCACCTTTACCTACAGCATAACCGTAAATAACACAATCAGGACAAACTCCACAAGGATTTTCATTGTAAGCGCAGTCTTTTTTATGTTGGGTTTTGATGTAGTTGTAAACTTCATAACGCCGCAATAGTTCACGCCCTGTTAAGCGTTCAGGAGTAGTTTGTTTACGTTTAAAAAGTACTAAACGGCTAATTACTTGTGAATCATTAATTCCTGCTCTAACTCTAGCTACATTTAATTCTCCATCAGTTTTAAATACTGCATAAGAGTCAGTTTCTCGCATAATTACAAAGTGAGCATATTTAGCTCCAGGAATGCGGGGAATAGATTCTTGAAAATGTTTTTTGTACTGTTCAAACATTAATTTAACTCCTTGTTTTCTGAATTTTGTGTTTTTACTTCAGGTTTTTTGATGTACTGTTTGATATACCAAGCTTCCGCCGCATGACGAATAAGATTGATATTTTGTCTTAGAAGTGATCTTTCACCCCTACAATAGTTCTTAAAAACTTCTTTGACAAAGTATTGGGCAAAGTCTTCAATCAGAGCTTGACGCTGGTTTTTATCCTTCACTGCTTCTGATGGGATATAACCTTCGTTATTGTTATTTAGTACACCATCTACTAGAGAAAACAAGTAACCCTCTATCATTAATTGCAAGTCTTCTTCAGCAGTATTGGGCTGACTTTCCAAGATAACTTTTGCGGCTATGTTTAAAGGTCTAAGTCTTGTGTAAGCTGAAGAATTTTTACCTGAAGCTCGATAAAAACGAGCATATTTATTCACTAATGCTTCAATCATTTGCATAGGGCTATTACATTGGTAATAATTACTCAAAATTTGGTAGTAATTCAACAATTTTGCAGAAACAATAATTGATGGATCATTAAGTTGAGTTGTTTTTTTCTTGCGCTCCTCCTTTTTAATATTTTCGAGTATGCGTTCTGCATAATGGAACACATACAAAGGACTAGTATCCAAAGATTGAGAAATATTATTTAAAGCATTCCAAACAGGAAAATTTCTACTATCACGGTATGCTTGGGATGCCAGAGCATACACAGAAAATGCAGCAGGAATAGCATTTGTTAACTCATCAAGACGGAAACTAGATTTTCTGATGCTGTGTTGCCAATAGGTATGTACACCATCCAAAACCGCAGTTTCTTTAAAATCTGCTCCTGAATCATATGGTGGAAGAGTTGAACGACTAGCAACCACTTTAACCCCAAAGGTTAAAGGTGCAATTAGCGTTAATAGTGCTGGTATATGCCATACTTCTGTATCAGTTGGTTTCTTAAATAACGCTGGAATCCCCAAAAGATAATAGCCGTGCATCTGTCCTTCTAGATATTCCACTTTTTCAAGCCGCCGCTTCTCATTTTCTTTAGAATCACTACCTACCCTAAAAACATCTGCACGAGGGATATACTTAGGATCATAATTATGTTTAGCTAATTCTTTATCTAAATCAGAAAAGACATTTTGAGCAAAGCTTTTATAGGCTCGATTCATTATGAGAGCCGTTTCTGGTGTAAAGTAATAATCTGGGTAAAGATGCAGGTAAACAAGATCATCATCTGCTTCTAAACTCCGGTGTAAAGAATAACTGCGAAGTAGTTTTTCTACTTGACAGACTGTACAAATGCCACGTAAAGATTCTTTAGAAAGGCTAGTCACTCGCTTGTTAGTATAACTAGAAAATTCCTCTCGCACATTAAAGGCACTATTACAAATAGCACATATTGGTTCACGTTTGCGATTGGCTTTATTACGATGGTAACGATTTAACTCTTTTTCAAAATCATGTTGTTTATCACTATCGCTGATATCTAATACTTGAGCAATATAAGCATCAATAAAAGTAAACGCTGTTAATTGTTCTGGTTTACCCCATTCTGTGATAACTTGGCGAATAGCTTTTATCATTACATTTTCAAGTTCAGCATCATTTAAACTGCCATTCTTACCGATATAATGACCAGCTAAAAAATACCAACCATGAGGTACACCCCCAAGAGCAGGTATGCGTTGTAAAGCTTCTACATATTTGTTCATATCCAAAGCATTAAGTAAAGCTTGGATAGCCTTCTCTTCAATTACTCCATAGTATTCTTGGAGAATGTCTACTAGTCCTCTGACTCCTTCTGCTAATCTATCTACCTGTAAATTAGCGGGATAATTCCAATCTAAATTTACTAATTCAGGAAGTAACTTGATCTTTTCTCTTCTTTTGCCAGTTACAGAGGTTCGTTTGTCACCAAGTATATTAAAAACCTGACGGATAAGAGTTTCTGCTGCAAGTTCAACATCAGCCACTTCTTTCATATCTGGTTTGCAACTGATAATACCTTTGGGTTGACGATAAATTAAACTACCCAAACCCTTGGCAGCAGTTTTTAAGATGTGCGATCGCACTATTTCAGCAAGGTTTGATAAATCTGGTTTCTCACTACCCTTTGGTGCAAAGTATGTAATGCCATCAGGGAAGAATAAAAAATCTTTCCATCCAACTTCCCTTGCTTTCTCTAATACTGCATTGTGGATTGTTTGAGTTAATAGTCCTCGGTTTTCTATAGTACGATGATGGCGAATAACATATCTATCCTTTAACCTGCGTCGTACAATTGCCCGAATGTTTTCTTGATATAAACTATCTGGACGATGAGCCATAGAAGCTAATAAATCAGCAAAGCGAACAAATTCGGCTAAATCCATCAAATATTCAGGAGCTAATTTGATTTCTTGAAAGTTAGCAAGAGTTAGATTTGCTCCTCTTGCATCTTCAGCATTTTGAGCAAGAAAAGCTATGTCTTGCCAATATTCACTGCTAATAAATTTCCATAGTCCTAAAGTTTCAGCCCAAACATCAAAATAATGATGGTATTTATCCCATTCCTTACCATCCATCCGCACGTTACCCAATTGCGTGAGTACAATTTTATTGAGATCGTGCAGAGTAACTGCTGCTAAATATAACCGTTGCTCAAGCTCATCTAAATTTGCTAATTTAACTAGAGTCCAACCACCAACAGCCGCATTTAAAAGGTGTATAGCTAAACTTTGGTCTTTATGTTCAACTAATTTAGTGAGAATCTTGTCTTTTTTATCTGGTTTTACATTAACAGCTAATTTTTCAGCCGCTTCTAAGCTCATTCCTTTTGCTGGCTTGAGACTGAAGTAATCAAGAATATTGGGAAATACCTTTTCTATCCAATCTCTCAAAACTTTATCTTCAGCCTTATTCAAAGTATCTAATGCTAGAACTACTAAGGGAGGCTCTTTTTCCGGTATAACTGGTTTACCATAATTATTAGGCTGTAACCAATCAAAATCATCTGTCATTTTTTACTCTCCTGCTATAAATATTTCATTTGTTTTTTGCCGACAAAGAAGACTATCCAAAAGCAGTGCATCCAGTCCAAAAGCAACAGGATATTGTTTTAGACTTAAATCTACTACTTTGTGTAATTCAAATAAGGGAGGTAATCTATAAATACGACGCAATGCTTTAATATCGTATTTACTAGGGTCTGCAACGCAAGTTGTAAGGGGTAAATATTCAAGTTGTTCATTTATTTTTTTAATTTCTCTATGCCGACTCTGTATAAAAAATCCTTTCCTTTCTTGTGCTATGTTGAGATTTAACCTATCCAAATAATCTGTAAAAGTTACTTCTACAAGTTCATAGCTATTTAAATATTGTGTGATCCGTGCATATAATCCTAAATTGTTTTTATAAAAGGGTTCATTTAAATTTCGACTAACTTCTTGAGCTTCATCTTCTGAAATAAGTTTAAAATCTGTTCCAGCAAGTAAACGTAATAAACTAATACTCCTGACTGCATTTGTGTCTGGATCATTAATCCATATATCTAACTGTCCTGCACCTCGAAAAGTCTCTAAATCCTTAATAATAATTTTGTGTTCTTTGAGTTCATTCAGCCTACACCATTTGGGAGTTGCACCAACAAGCCGCGTGGCTTCCTGAGAATAACGCTCAATCAGAGTTTGATATTGATCCTTTTGTTGACTAAGAAAACAATATCTAATTGTTGAGAGAACACAACCCCAACGGCTTAAATATCGCTGAAATTCTTGAGGCTTTTGATATACATTATCCCTAACAGTTTGAAAGAAACTTTCTCTGTCAACTTCAGTTTTACTGCTATAAAACTCAGAAAACTTATCTTTTACCCAATCTGGAACTAAAGCTATTGCTTGGTAAGTAATAAATCCATCATGTCTTCCTAGTCGTCCTAAACGCTGAATAAATGTACCAGCATCTAAAGATTCGTAAATTAAAAAATTTATGGCAAAGTCTACACCTACATCAACTGTGGAAGTTGCAATAATCAATTGTTTATTCATTGCATCTTCTCTAATTTTTGCACCAGTGAGACCTGTATTTTCTCCTATGCTTAAGCCCAAATTAGCATTCTCTAAAGTTCTGACTATTCGCTTGGCAGTAAATACACTGTTAGCAATGATAAGTCCTTTAGATTTAGGATATTGAGAAAAGAATTGCTTGATGTATTCTAAATTTTCAAAAACCCAATTTTCAATTCCCCCATTGCTTTGCTCAGAAGTAACTAAATCTAAATCCACTTCATATAAAATTCTCCGATGAGTATCACTTCTTTTTAAATCATGCTCATATTCACCCTTAATAATTTTTGGAGTAATTCCTGCTTTATCAAGCACTCTCAATAAAGCATTATCTGGGGTAGCAGAAAGAAAAAGAAATTTTGCTGCAAAACGCTCTCCTAAACTTGCTCTGTTAAATGCAATTCCATCCAGAACATTAGCAATTTGCGGTGCATTAAAAATGTGGAATTCATCAAATACTATATAGCGGTATTTATTAAACCAAGTTTCAGCTAAACGAGCTTTGTTACCTACTCTGCGATCATAGTGTAAACGATGAATTAAAGTAAAAATGTCAGGGTTGGTTGCAACTATCTTATTATCATTAGCAAAATTTCTTAATGTTTCCAGTTTATTAAAACCTTCTGCACTTATGTATGAAGCTAATTTAGCTCCTGTGAGTTCTCCTATTTGTAAATCAATATTAAATTCATTTTTCCATTTTACAATTTGTTTGGTTTGATCGCGAATAAGTTCATTTGTAGGATAGTTAAATAAACCTTGTCCTAGCTCTAATTCACGTTCATCAAATGCTGGAAGAAGAGCAGCTAAAGTTTTACCGTCACCAGTTAGAGCAGTATCAAAGACAACTTGAGAAGTTTTTATAGCATCCCAAACTTCTTGTTGATGGGTAACAAGTTTAATATGAGAAACTGAAGTTTGGGAATATTTTGACCATGTGGAAAAGAGTTTTATTTTCATAAATTACTCTAAATTCTGAAAAATCGGATAGAATCTGGCATGGTTACACATACAGTAAATTAGTAAGAATCTGCAAAAACATTCCTTATCATCTCCGCACTATAGGCAATACAAGCTAGTATGTCTTCTTTTTCTATGCCCGGATAAGCTTCAAGAATGGTATCAATTGTTTCTCCTGCGGATAAAAGGTCAAGAATTAGAGAAACCCAAATCCGATGTCCACGAATGCAAGGTTTACCAAAACAAATATTTGGGTCAATGGAAATTCTGGACAGCAAATTATCATCGGTCATAGTATTGACCTCACTAGCTGCTTTTTCAGGAAATGGGAGTAGCTGGAACTACCCCCAATATACGAGAAATATTATTTATGCGATCGCTTTCTGCTTGATGAGCAGTCTATACTCGTGCTGTTGACCTTGGATACGACGTTTATCAAACTGATAACCACGCTTTTTGAGAGTGTGCATAGTTGCAGAAAATCGATGGCTAATTTTCTCTACTAGCTCCTCTGTAGAATGCCAGCAAGCATCTGACATCAGTTGAAGCATCCGATCTTGAAGGTTATCTTTCATCAGAAATTACCTCGATAGGTTTACGCCGAAAAAGCCATGTTAGTGCTAACCTATGAGATGCCACTCAACATAGGTGAACTGAAACAGCTTTGTTTCGGTTCACATTAATATAACACTAAAAGCTTGTCTGTAGTAAAGAAGTGATTAATATGCTCAATCAACAAAATTATGAACGAGGTTTTTTTAGATGTATACTGAAGAAGCCTTGAGATTCAAACCTAATCCCTATCAGGGATTGAAATTGTAGGAAAGATGTGATCAAGGCATTAAGATAATTCCTAAATCCCTATCAGGGTTTGTTAGCCAGAGCAAGACTCTGGCTTTTTTTATATATTTATTCCAATACCTTATATTCTGTCCGTAATTAGTTGTTAAAAACTATATTTGCACGCAAAATAGAAGTTGACAAGAGAAAATATGTACAAAGTATACGGACATTTTTAATGAGTCGAAAAGGTCAATCTATTACACTGTCGATATCAGAACGTGATAAAGCCGAGCTAGAAGCGATCGCCTTAGAATTCGGTATGATGTGGGGCGATCGCCCAAATATCTCTAAACTGATAGAAGCGATCGCTCAACGTAAGTTACTCATCGGTAACAATAACGATTGGAAACAGTCACGCATCCGTGCACTACATCGCTGTATTGCGGCTTTAACTGATATTGGACAAATTGAACAAGCCCAAATCATTGCAAACTTACTTCTCGAACGCAGTGAACTATCATTACCATTGCGAGGCGAAATTGAACGTTTCTTAGAGAATTTGCCTCCACCTTGGCGCTTAGAAGTAGACCGTTATATATTACGGGAACAGCCCTTTCAGCTTTCTTATCAAGATGCAGCAGAGCGTGTGTTTAATTTTACTGTTCGCTGTGCCAAAGTTACGCCCCACGAAAAGCGGCTATATCTTGATTGCTGGTGCGAAGAGACAGAAGGAAACTTTGATATACCAGAACTGGCTCACAACTGGAGTTTACGGTTAGACAGGATTACTGAAGCTGCTGTCATGCCAATTTCTGGCGATTGGCGAAGTTTGGCTGAAATAGAAGTGGAAATGCATCTATTTGCTGGCTTGGCTTTTGCCTATCAAGCTAAACCAGAAGACAATATTAATGAGTGGATACCAGATAAAGCACGAGTCAGGCGAGTTGTCAGGCGAGTATCTAGTACATTTTGGTTTATGCGGGAAGTTATGCAGTATGCGCCAGATTGTGTAGTGATATCGCCTGAGAATGTGCGCGATCGCCTCAAACAAAAACTCCTCACTCTATGCCAGTTATACGATATCGAAACCAAAAGTTAAGTCTTGTGGGATAGGCATCTTACCTGCCTGGTTGTTGAGTTTCGACTACGCGGCAGTTGAGCGTAGTCGAAACACTGCCTCCAGCCTTTCTTTGTAAAAATTCTTTCTGTTGAATAACCCATTGGGGCGGATTCTAGCAGTTGTAGCAGGAGTGAGGGGTTTCCTTTTGGGAGCAGTGACGATGCTATTATTACGTCGCAGGACTAAGCCACGAACCGAAAGGATGTAGCAAATAAAGTGGGAATAAGTACCTATCAACTCAGTAAAAATACTAGCTTTCATCGTCGTCTCAAAGCAACCCTAGTAGTTTTATTAGTCTGGGGTGGCGTGAGTTTGCTGCACTGGCTACCAGAAACACAATGGTTGATGCTGGGATTAACGGCAATCCTGACTGTGCAAACGTTACGGATGCTGTTAGCCAAACCAGCGGCGGCGGTGATGGAGAGTGAAATTTATTTACCGCCAGTCTCGATTTTAGTTCCGGCTAAAAATGAAAGTCCAGTCTTGGCTAATCTAGTTTACAGCTTATGCCAACTGAATTATCCCAGCGATTCTCTAGATATCTGGGTTGTTGATGACGGTAGTACCGATGAAACGCCCCAGGTTTTGAAAGAATTACAAACTCAATTTCCAGCTTTACAAGTTCATCGACGGGAATCAAAAGGTGGTAAATCAGGCGCATTGAATGCGGTGTTTCCCTTTACTCAAGGGGAGATTATCCTAATCTGTGATGCGGATGCTCAGTTAAGAGCCAATTTTCTCCAGCAAACAGTACCTCTGTTTCATCAGCAAGCGATCGGTGCAGTGCAAGTACGAAAAGCAATTTCTAATGCTAATACCAATTTCTTAACTTGTTGTCAGCAGATGGAAATGAATTGTGATAGCTTTCTACAAACCCATCGCATTGCTATTGGTGGTATGTCTGAACTGCGCGGTAATGGGATGTTAGTTCGTCGGGAATTGTTAGAAAAGTGTCAAGGTTGGAATGAGAACACTGTCACCGATGATTTGGATCTCTGTTTCAAACTCTATTTAGCAGGTACGGAAATTGAGTTTGTTACAGTTGCATCAATTCAGGAAGAAGGTGTAACCACTTGGGAAAAACTTTGGAATCAACGCTGTCGTTGGGCTGAAGGTGGCTATCAGCGTTATCTAGATTATTTTCCGCAAATTCTTACTTTAGGTTGGGCAAAAGAAATTGATTTAATATTATTTTTTATATTGCAATTTCTTCTACCAATTGGATTAATACCCGACTTACTTTGGACAATTTTTTATAGCCATCATCCAGTTCTGTTTCCCTTGCAAACACTACTCAGCATCATTCTGACAATTGCCTTTACTGCTGGACTTTACCAATTTCAAAATTTACGAGGATGGTCTTTGGTTTGGGCAACAATTCAAGGGTCATTATACATGGTGCATTGGATTCCTGTGATGATTGTAGCCACTTCAAAGATGTGTGTGCAGCATGAGCGATCGCGCTGGGTAAAAACTGAACATAGAGGAGGATTTAATGGAGAGGCTTGAACCCAAGTTGTGAGCGCTCAGTCGAAGGATTTTCATTTTAATCCAAAATCGTTCGACTGAGCGACTTGCCTTGAGTTTCGACTGCGCGGTAATCGAGCGACTTGTACTGAGCGTAGTCGAAGTAAGTCGAGATTCAACTACCGCGAAGTCGAAAGGAGCCGAAGTCTAAAATCTAAAATCTAAAATTGTTCGGTCACAGCTTCTAGACATAACCAAGGTTAGTTAATTCGGAGAAGCTGTGATTAAACTTGGCGTTTTTTTTGATGAGATATTAGCTAATTTAATCCATCAGATGCTGCTGTACTTTGGAAACTAGTTCATTTGTCCAGTAGTTGGCAAGTTCGGCATTGGCTGCTTCCACCATTACTCTGATGACTGGTTCTGTGCCAGAAGCGCGAACCAAAATTCTGCCGGAATCGCCCATTGCCGCTTCAGCAAGAGCGATCGCTTGTTGCACAGGTTGGCAATCTTGCCATCCCAAACGGCGATCGCGATCGACAACGCGCACGTTCCGCAATAATTGGGGATAGGTTTGGAAGCTTCGATCTACTAATTCGCTCAAGGGAACACCCGCCTCTCTCACCAAAGATGCTATGTGTAATGCGGTTAACAAGCCATCCCCAGTCACGGCATAATGGCGGCAAAGAATATGCCCTGATTGTTCGCCACCTAGCATTCCCCCAGTGCGCTGCATTTCGGCTTGCACGTATTGGTCGCCAACTGCGGTACGAATTAAGTTACCACCAATTTGCTGCCAAGCTTTTTCAAAGCCTAAGTTAGCCATGACTGTAGATACAATCAAGTTGTCTGGCAATTGTTGGTTTTGTTGTAAGTGTCGTCCCCACAGGTAGAGAATGTAATCGCCGTTAACTTGCCTGCCTGTATTGTCTACTGCTAAGACGCGATCGGCATCGCCATCGAAGCCAAAGCCGATATCGGCGTTGTGTTCTTGTACCGTTGCTGCCAGAATGTCTAGGTGCGTGGAACCGCAGTTTACGTTAATGCGATCGCCATCTGCCTCGTTATGCAAGCAGATTACCTCCGCTCCCATTTGTGTAAATACTGATGGTGCTAACCCAACTGCGGCTCCCCACGCCAAGTCTAAAACAATCTTCATTCCCTGAAGATTTAGGGCACCGTTTAAGGGTTTTTTCAACGCCGAGCTATAATCTTCCACTAACTCGAAACGTGAGTAATGCCGTCCGCAATTACTGACTCTCGCGATCGGTGATATCTTGCCACGCAGTCCTGCTTCTATTTCTGTCTGCAATATTTGCGGCAACTTCCCACCATTGCTACCAAAAACCTTAATCCCATTGTCTTCTGGAGGATTATGGCTGGCAGAAATCATTACTCCGCCAATGGCATCACTGATACTGGTGAGATAGGCAACGCCAGGAGTGGGACATAATCCCAAATACCAAACCTCTAACCCCGCTGCTGTTAACCCTGCACTCAAAGCCATTGCCAGCATATCGCTGGAGTTTCTAGAGTCCTGTCCGAGAATGACTGGCCCTACTTGAGTTGCATGATTACGTAAAACAATCCCCGTCCAAAAACCAACTTGCAATGCTAAAGGCGCATTCAGTAATTCTCCGACTCGTCCGCGAATCCCATCTGTGCCAAATAAGGGATTTGCTGGTAATGGGATTAAATTCAGTCCAAAACTGCTCTCAATCCCTTTGCCCAATCCCTCAACTTCAGAAGTAGAATTCCCAGAAATGCCCGATGTCCGAGTTATAGATGAAACCATATTTTTAAACACTCCACACAATCACACTGAAAAATAAATAGCACTTAAGACTTTATTCAGCAATTTTGACATGCTTTTTCTCTTTAATAAATTCATTTTAGATCGAACTATCTTTACGTAATAATACTGAATTTTTTCTTCTGAGATTGTAAATCTTTGATAAAGTCAGTATTGGTTTTTACTTTATTAGTAAAGTCTCCACATCTTAGCTAATTATTCCTTTTCTGCCGACAACTTTCGTTTTGATTTTTATCTGTATTAGTTCACACTTTATAATGCTATTACCAGGCAAGTATGTAATAAATATTACTTTTAGTGGCTCGCAAAATTTTTCATCCAAGCTGAGAATGAAAGCAAGATTCACCTAATACAACAAAAAATCAAAATCCTCAAATCTAAAATTCTGTTCTCTTAGCCCGATCGCTGTGTAAAAAGCTACAAAATCATCGTAGCTTAAAAAATTTTAATATAAATTCTCATCAAATAGTTTTAAGGTAACGTTTTAATGGCCTTTTTAGCCGTTAGTGAATTAAAACTCCGGCAGTTAACTTTTTAAAGTTGAGAAATTTAGCATGAGCAGCAATTTAGCAACCAAATTACGTGTAGGCACTAAGAAAGCCCACACAATGGCAGAAAATGTTGGTTTTGTCAAGTGCTTTTTAAAAGGAGTAGTAGAAAAAAACTCTTACCGGAAACTTGTTGCTAACTTCTACTTCGTCTACTCAGCGATGGAAGAGGAGATGGAAAAGCACCGCCAGCACCCAATAGTTTCTAAAATTAACTTTCCTCAGCTAAACCGCAAGCATAGCTTAGAGCAAGACCTAAGTTATTACTTTGGTGCAAACTGGAGAGAGCAAATCAAACTATCTCCCGCAGGTGAAGCTTATGTACAGCGCATCCGAGAAATATCTGCTACAGAACCGGAATTGTTAATCGCTCATTCATACACTCGTTACTTGGGTGACTTATCCGGGGGACAAATTCTAAAAAATATTGCTGTTACAGCAATGAATTTGTCTGATGGACAAGGTACAGCCTTTTATGAGTTTCCAGAAATTCCTGATGAGAAGGCATTTAAAGCCAAATATCGGCAAATTTTGGATGAATTACCCCTTGACGAAGCGGCAACCGATCGCATCGTTGATGAAGCTAACGCCGCCTTTGGTACGAACATGAAGCTGTTCCAGGAATTGGAAGGTAATTTGATCAAGGCGATCGGTGTGATGCTGTATAATAGTCTTACACGGCGTCGTACACGTGGTAGTACTGAACTCGTCACAGCTGAGTAATCGTGTTGAGATTGCGGAGTCTGGTGTGTGGAGTCATAAATTCAGATAGCCTGATGAAGGATAATTCATAGGTGTTTCTGGCGAAAGAGCAATCGACGCTCAAAATATTTAGGGGCAATAGCCTTGTGACTGCTTTTGAGATGTGAAAGCAAGCATGGGGAAATTGCCCCTCAATTTTGATTTCATTGGGAATTGGGAAGATAAGTATCTGAATTCAGATCCCAACCAAATTGTGAAATATTTTTTAGTTTAGTAGTTTACACTAGCACATTTATTAAGAAGGGGAAGGGACAAGGAGGAAGGGGAAAAGGTAAAAACCTCGCCCGCAAGTGGCGCGACCTAATTCATCCCTTTTCCCTTTAACCTTTAACCTTTTCCCCTCTTTTTATTTCTGTTGTGTATAGTTGCAGATGATACACGAGAAGCATTTATCGCTCGCGAGATGGAATAGTATCGATGCTTTGTCGAGTTCTGACTGAATCGGGCTGATAAGCAGCAAATATAAAATAATTAAATACTCAGCAAAAGTCGGCAGTATTCCAAAATGGAATACGGAAATGGAATTTAAGTATATCGAGTCACGACATCGAAAAAATTGTCGCGCTCAAATCTGATTCATTAAAACTACGGTAATACGATAGGTTTATGATATATTACCACCATCAGAAAATTGTCTACTTGTAAATTCAGAGTAGTTTCCAGCCGCTCTCAAGCTTTCGATTTTGACTAAAATTTTGCCCAATCGAGTTTTAGCTGATTTGTTAGCGATGACAAATTAGGCTTTGTTACATCACTTGCAAAGTGAGAGAAATAACCAAGCAGTTTCAATTACAAACGCACAATTATGGTAGATATTAAGTTTGCATACTGGATTCCCAACGTTAGCGGGGGGTTAGTTGTTAGTAAAATTCCCCAACGGACAGATTGGACTTACGAATACAATGCTCAACTGGCTCAAACAGCTGAAGAAGTCGGGTTTGAATACGCTCTAGCACAAGCCAGATTTATCGCCAGCTACGGCGCTGAGTACCAGCTAGAGGCATTAACAACCGTATCAGCGTTGGCTCCAGTCACCAAGAAATTAAAGCTAATTGCGGCAGTTCACCCCGGATTGTGGCATCCGGGAGTAGTTGCCAAAATGGGTGCTAGTATTGATTTTCTCTCTAACGGTCGGTTTGCTCTGAATGTAGTTAGCGGCTGGTTCAAAGATGAATTCACTATATATGGCGAACATTGGTTAGACCATGACGAACGCTATCGTCGTTCAGAAGAATTTATCCGCGTTCTCAAAGGTTTGTGGACTGAGGATGAGTTTCACTTTAAAGGCGACTTTTACCGCATTAACGGCGGTTGGGTGAAGCCTAGACCAATTAATCAGAATCCTCACCCGGAGATATTCCAAGGTGGTAACTCCAAAGCAGCGCGGCGCATGGCTGGCCGCGTCTCTGATTGGTATTTCATGAATGGCAATACCATAGAAGGCGTGAAAGAGCAGATTGCAGAGGTGTCTGAATTAGCGAGTCTTGAAGGACGCACAATTAAGTTTGGTTTGAATTCCTTTATCATCGTGCGAGATACGGAAGCAGAAGCGCATGAAGTATTGCGCGATATTATTGCCCAAGCTGATGTGGAAGCGGTGAAAGGATTTGGCGAAGCGGTGAAACAGGCGGGAGCTTCAACTCGTGAACGTCAGGGAATGTGGGCGAATTCCAATTTTGAAGACTTGGTGCAGTATAACGATGGCTTCCGATCGGGGTTGATTGGCACGGCTGAACAAGTAGCTGAGAAGATTCGCCAGTTCCATGAAGCGGGAGTCGATCTAATTCTTGGTGGCTTCTTACACTACACAGATGATCTTCCAGCATTTGGTAAGACAGTAATACCAATTGTGCGCCAATTTAAAGCTAATCCTCGGACAGCTGATGAGTTGGTTGGAGTGTAGATTAACAGCAACATACTCTGTAGGAGCGGGTTTTGTGGATTGAAGCTGTTGTAGATAACAGCTATATCTGAACGGCACTAAGAAAAATCCAAAGGCTGTCTCATAGTAGTGGCGATTATGAGTTACTCAATCACAATCAAGGAGTTTTACTATGACATCAGTAATTGATGCTGACCAGAAGGCGCATATTATTCAAGATGACAAAGAAGCGATCGCGATCGCTCACGAATTAGCAGCTGAGTTTGCCAAGGGAGACTCAGAACGCGACCAAAATCGGCGTTTACCTGCCCAGGAAGTAGAAAAGTTCTCCCAGAGCGGATTGTGGGGAATTACAGTCCCGAAAGAGTATGGCGGTGCTTTTGTATCGAATGCCACTCTCGCAGAAGTAGTTAAAATCATCTCCGAAGCTGATTCTAGCCTCGGTCAAATTCCCCAAAACCACCTCTATATGGTCGAAGCAGTCCGGTTGGATGGTACAGATGAGCAGAAGAAGTTCTTCTTTGATTTGGTTCTACAAGGTAAGCGCTTTGGTAACGCCTTCTCGGAAATTGGCACTAAGTCTGTGACTGATGTCCAAACAAAATTAACACCAGATGGCTCTGACTTTGTACTCAACGGACGCAAATACTACTCTGCTGGGGCATTACTTGCACATTGGGTTCCTGTAATTGCCAGTAATCCAGAGGGTAGGACAGTGGTGGCATTTGTCGAAAGAGATGCCGAAGGATTAACCCTACTTGATGATTGGACAAGCTTCGGACAGCGTACCACTGCTAGCGGCACTACCATTATTGAAAATGTGAAAGTTAAGGCAGAACACGTGATTCCGCACTACTTAGCCTTTGAGAGAGCAACACCAATGGGTGCGATCGCCCAAATCATCCAAGCCGCCGTAGACGTGGGAATTGCTAAAGCCGCAGTCCGTGACACCATCTACTTTGTCCGCAACCATACTCGCCCTTGGGTTGACAGCAATTTAGAAAAAGGCTACGAAGACCCCCTGACGCTCTATAACTTAGGCAATGTCCAAATTCAGGTTCACGCTTCTGAAGCATTACTGCGTCGTGCAGGCGAATTTATTGACATCGCCAACGAGTCAGGCTTAGAAGAACCCAAGGTAGTTGAAGCATCAATTGCAGTTGCCGAAGCCAAAGCCTTAGCCACCGAAGCAGCATTACTAGCTACCAACAAATTGTTTGAACTAGCAGGTACTAAATCCACATTGGAGCAATTCAACTACAATCGCCACTGGCGAAACGCCCGCGCTCACACACTCCACGATCCCGTGCGTTGGAAATACTACGCTGTTGGTAACTACTTCCTCAACGGTGTCTATCCCCCGCGCCATCCTTGGTTGTAATTGCAGGATTTTCTACTGGGGTGAAGCTTTCAGAATTAACATTTACCAGAATGCTTTACCCCTGATAAATTTATTGATTTGGCATCCCGCTCAATCAAACTCCGCCAAATATTAGCGGCTTCTTCATAATTTTTCACTTATTCGGCAGATGTTGCTTTTTGTTCCAACTCCTCTACCGTTTGTGCCACAATGATTTGCAAAATTAAAGCCAAACCTAAACTCAACAAAAACGGGAATATTTTCAGGTTTACCATAGACTTTCAGCTTAAAATAACTAAGTAAATCTTCAAACCAAGCTTAATCTCAGTATTTAAGTTTGTAACCCGTAAAACTTACCATACTGAGTAAATCAGGCAAAAATATGGCTACGAAAATTCCTGTCACAGTAATCACAGGCTTCTTAGGTAGTGGAAAAACCAGCCTAATTCGCCACTTGCTACAAAACAACGAAGGACGGCGTATTGCCGTTTTAGTCAATGAATTTGGCGAACTCGGTATTGATGGTGAATTGTTAAAATCTTGTCAAATTTGCCCTGAAGATGGTAATGGTGACACTAATATCTTTGAATTAACCAACGGCTGCTTATGCTGCACCGTGCAGGAAGAGTTTTACCCGACGATGCAAGAGTTAATCAAGCGGCGAGATAGCATCGATTGCATTTTGATTGAAACCTCTGGTTTAGCTTTACCAAAACCGCTGGTGAAAGCTTTTCGTTGGCAGGAAATTCGTAACGCCGCCACTGTAGATGCGGTGATTACCGTGGTAGATTGTGCGGCGGTTGCAGCCGGGACATTTGCTAGCGATCCAGAGGCGATCGCTGCCCAGCGACAAGCAGATGATAATCTAGAACACGAAACACCCTTGCAAGAATTGTTTGAAGACCAACTTGCTTGTGCAGACTTGGTGGTGTTAAATAAAATTGACTTGGTAGATGCAGAGACAAAAGCCAGAGTTGAAGAATTGATTAAGCAAGAGTTGCCCAGAGTGGTGAAAATTGTCGAGAGCGACCGTTCTCAACTAGACACATCTATATTATTAGGATTTCAAGCGGCAGTTGAAGACAATTTAGATTCTCGTCCTAGTCATCACGATACCGAAGAAGACCACAATCACGATGAAGAAATTACTTCAGCTAATTTAATTTTGGATCGTACCTTTGACCCCGAAAAGTTGCAACAGCAGTTGCAAACATTGGTACAACAACAAGAAATTTATCGGATTAAAGGCTTTGTCGCAGTGCCTAATAAATCCATGCGCTTAGTGATGCAAGGCGTGGGAACCCGATTTGATAAATTTTACGATCGCCCCTGGAAAGCAGAAGAAGCTAGGCAGACGCGCTTAGTTTTCATCGGACGTGATTTGAATTCTTCAGAAATTGAATCACAGCTTGTAGCTTTATAAGTTAGGAGTTAAGAGTTAGGAGTTAGGAGTTAAGTGGAACTAATACACTGTGGCGGAAGTTTACCCAATACAGTTCGGATAAGCATTTTGAACTCAAAATAGGGTTTGGGGAAAAGATAAATGGGTTTGCGGTTAAAGGTTTTTTATTCCCCTTTCCCCTTTAACCAAACCGTATTGGAAGTTTGCCTGCCTTTAACAAGGAAACTTTACCATTGTCTATCGATTCTTATGCGGCTTATAGCAACTTATAATGGTAAATTTATGCCGCTATTGTGTATTAGTTAACTCCAAATCAAAAATAATACCAATAACTCAAAGCTCGGAATTTTTTACTCTCAACTCCTAACTCCTAACTCCTAACTTAAATCCTCAACCTTCACTTTACAAATATATGACGATTTCTCAAATATTTAACGTTGCCAACCTCTTCGTTTTGCCATTTTGGGCGTTGATGATTTTATTGCCGAACTGGAAATTTACACGGTGGATAATGTCATCATATCTGCCCTTTGTGCTGTTAGCAGGAACATATTTATATTTGTTTATTAACAGCATTACTCCAGAAAATGCTCAAGCTTTATCGAATCCTCAATTAGCTGATATTGCACGGTTTTTTGCAGATGAAACAGCTGCGGCAACAGGTTGGATTCATTTTTTAGTGATGGATTTATTCGTCGGTCGCTGGATTTATTGGGAAGGACAGAAAACAGGTGTTTGGACAATTCATTCTCTGGCTTTATCTTTGTTCGCTGGGCCGTTAGGATTACTATCTCACATTTTAACTGACTGGATTACTAAGAGATTTTTCCCAAAGTTTCAGCAGAATGAAAAGGCGACATTAGCAGAACAAGAAGTACCATCAACTACCACATAGCAATAGAGGCACACATCTGTGCGCCCCTATTAATGATAATTGCTAATAGTTTACTTCCCTTACCAATTATCTCATTTTTAAATCATTAACTGTTACCGTGTCTATAGTCAGCATCTATCCAGCAGCGTGGTAGAACTTCACCTGAAGGAAAAACAAGATTTTGTTTTTTAAAAGTTTCAGGTTGCTGTTCTTCTTGACCTTCTTGGTCTTTTGCCCGAACAACATCAGTATTCGGGTCAATTAATTCCTGAATTTCAACAATTTTTACCAATTCACCACTATCTTTGACTTGTAAAAGCATAGAAATCGCCTCAATAAGTTTGCATGAAAGTTAAGAGCAAGTTTAAGATAAACTCATTCTCGTCTCAACCAATTTAGAAGGTCGAGATTCCTTAATTGTTAAAGGAAATTTTTACCAGATATGAACACATAAATTACACCAAATTTATCTATGTGTCTCTGCGGTTTTTATCTTTATAAAATTGGCGCAACAAAATAATCCTCAATTCAGCATTTCAAATCCAATCAGGAAATACTGACCGAGAAAATTGTCTAATTCAAATAATCTTGGTTGTAGATATTAGATTTCGCGTTGATATTTTTCTAAAATATCAACTAATGTTACTTGGCATTGCAGTGGCAGTAAATCACTTAAAGGTAGTTCGCTTCTACCGCCGCCAATTTTGACTGTAATTGATTTCAAGACGTTTAAAACTCGATCTTCACTTACATTGTTGGAAGTAATTAAGGGATACAACTGTTCAGCAACAAGGGTGTGCAGTTTGGCATTAGATAAATAAAGATGCCATTTGGCAATGTCTATGTAGACATTTTCGCCAATTTCAGCTGCTAGGGCTTCCAGTAGTTCTGTGGTGTTAGTCTTTGCCATAAAAATAACCCTACGTTAAGAAAAAGTGCGAAATCTCAAGCTTTTTACATTATCGCTCAATTAATAGGCTGATTCTACTACCACAGGTTACAATCGCCCCAGCATCAGTAATCCGTCTTCAGGTGGATTTAGGTGGAGTTTCGCTGTAATTAGCGATCGCACTAATATAAATCAGATGCACTAATACTATTCCTGTCCAACTTGCAGTAAACAATGGCAGCCAGTCCCAGGTAGTGCTTTTCAAAATATGAAAAAACCATAAGCCAGAATTAATCGTAGCAGCGATCGCTACATGCAAAGCAAAATTCATTCGGTCATCAATCTTGCGGTAATCAGGGTCTTTGCGATCGGGTTTGCGAGGCCAACGAGGAGGCATAAATATTTGTTACAGATTTAAATACACCCTACTCATTCTAAGGTTTTTAGTGCAGTCGTTGCTATTAGACTTCTAGAACCAGTCATAATTGAATTGCAAGTGGAGATGAAGAAGGAAATAGGGTACAGGGTACAGATTAGACTTCTTGCAAAAGTGGGGAAAAGGGTAAGGGTTAAAGGGGAAAGGGCTAATAAAAACCCTTTTCCCTTTGACCTTTTCCCTTTAACCCCTCTTGCAAAAGTTACTTTTGCAAGAGGTCTATTATTCCCTGTCACCTGTCACCTGTCACCTGTCACCTGTCACCTGTCACCTGTCACCTAATATGCCCAATAGCTTATTACTCTGCCGACAAATAATCTCCTGATTTCCCGCCACTCTTACTTATTAAACGAATTGATTCAATTTGAATCGACTTTTCTAAAGCTTTGGCCATATCGTATAAAGTCAAGGCAGCGACAGAAACGGCAGTTAAGGCTTCCATCTCTACACCGGTTTCAGCTTTGGTTTTGACTGCGGCTTGAATTTGATAACCCGGTAGTTGGGGATCGGGTATGATTTCGACTGCGATTTTTTGCAAAGGCAACGGATGACACAGAGGAATTAAATTGGCTGTTTGCTTGGCTGCCATAATCCCAGCCAATCTTGCAGTTGCCAACACATCCCCTTTTGGGACATTTCCGGCTTGAATGGCAGCGAAGGTGGCTGGTAGCATTCGCACGTTGGCAGCTGCTACTGCTTGGCGAATGGTAAGTGTTTTATCAGACACATCAACCATCTGTGCTTGTCCTTGGGGATCTAGATGGGTTAAGGAAGCAAAATTAGCTGGAAAATTATCTTGCGCCATTTGGTTAAAACATGTTAATATAGATTGTCGGTGAGGGCGTGTAGCTCAGTGGACTAGAGCACGTGGCTACGGACCACGGTGTCGGGGGTTCGAATCCCTCCTCGCCCGTTTTTAAAAGTAGAGACGCGATTAATCGCGTCTCTACAAGAGTTGAAAGTTAGGAGTGAGGAATTAAATTTCATCACTCCTAACTTTTAAGTTTTTCAAGGCATAGGCATCTGGAGCTAGACCTAGTGCAAAGCGCAGTGAGTTGGATAAGTTTTTGCTCGAACGGGTGAGGAAGAGGATAAGTGCTAGAGAAGTCATCGCAGCACCATAGCCAAACATATCGCGATAGCCTACAAGTTCTGCGATGATACCCAAAAGAGGAGCAGCGATCGCAACTCCTAAATCGAGTCCAGCTATGCAGATAGCAAAAATTTTCCCCCGTTCTTGCGGCAGCGAACGGTCTGCCATCATGGTAATCATCATCGAGAACAGTGTACCACCACCAGCACCTTCAGCGATCGCAGCCAGTAAGAAAACGATCGCGCTGTCAGCTTGCCACAGCAGTATTAACGCCAAAATGTAGCAAAAAATCCCAAAGGTAATAAACAAACCACGCCCGAAGCGATCGCTTGCTTTGCCAGCAAATATCCTGATACTAAAACTAGAAATTGCCGCAGCTGTAAAAAATAGTCCGCCATTGAAGTCCATCTCAGTGGATTTGAGGAACAACGACACAAAGGTATGTACAGCACCAAGAGACAAACCAACCAGCAACATAACTATAGTTGGAACTCTCACCCGTGGGCTGAACAAAATTTGCCAAAATTTGCGATCTTCTCCCTCTGTCTGCTCCGGCGTTTGCACTGGCGGATTCGTAACTTGTAAAATCCCCAAGAGGGCGACAAAAGCCAATTCGGCGGATAACAGAAATAATATTCCGTAACCACTTGTAGCTTCTAAATACCCACCCAAGGCAGGGCCAATTGCTAAACCAATAGGAGTTGCTAGGGTCATGTAACCAATGATTTCACCACGAGTCTCGGCGGGTGCTAAATCTGCAACTAAGGCACTGTAGCCAGTGGTAAAAGCAGCAATACTAATGCCGTGAAAAATCCGCACCAGGATCAACAGCCCAATTGATTTAGTTGACAAGTAACCAAAAGGTGCGATCGCAGCTACGATCGTACCAATCAACAAGACAATTTTGCGATCGCGTTCATCAGCTAACCGTCCCAGCATCGGGCGAGATAACAATAACCCAATGGCAAAACTGCCCATAACAAGACCAATTTCTTGCTTGCTTGCGCCCACATCATCGATGTAAAGCGGTAGAGTTGGCAAAAGCGAAGACAGGCTCGACCAGAATAATAAACCTGCCGTAAATAAAATCAGCAGGTTACGCCGCAGTTGGGCGTCAAAGGTATTAAATGCTTTCAAGGTAGATGGATGTCAATAAATAGTTAGGAGTTAGGAGTTAGGAGTTAGGAGGTGGGAGTTAGGAGTAAACCAATATTTATGTACTCATCCCCAATGCCCAATGCCCAATACTTCGACTACGCTCAGTACAAGTGCCCAATGCCCAATTCCCAATAACAATTGTTACGTTACTTAACATTTTTTGTTACCACCTCTCGCACGCGATAGATAGGCCGTCCTTGGGATTCGTGGTATGTACGCATAAGCAATTCTGCTAAAAGTCCGAAGCAAAACAACTGCACTCCTGTTAGTAACAAGAGAACTGCTAAAATCAGCAGAGGGCGATTGCCAATCATCTCACCTAAAGCCAATTTGACGAAAGTCAAGTAAATTCCGATCGCAGTTCCCGAAAACATGGAAATCAAGCCCAACAGCCCAAAAACGTGCATCGGGCGGGTGAGGAATTTTTTCATAAACAGAATGGTTAACAAATCCATCAATACCCGGAATGTCCGCCAAATTCCATATTTACTACGACCAAAGCGGCGAGCGTGATGACGTACAGGTATTTCGGTAATTCTAGCTCCTTCGATGTACGCCAAAGCGGGTAAAAATCGATGTAATTCTCCGTAGAGGTTCATATCTGCCAACAGTTCTGCACGATAGGCTTTCAGCGAACAACCATAGTCATGAATATTCACGCTAGTGGTGCGGCGAATTAACCAATTGGCAATTTTGGAAGGAAGTAACCGATTTACAGCCCCATCTTGGCGTTTTTGTCGCCAACCACTCACCAAATCGTAACCTTCGTCCAGCTTTGCTAATAACATCGGGATATCAGCCGGATCGTTCTGGAGATCGGCATCTAAAGTAACGATCGCTTTACCGACTGCATAATAAAATCCAGCAGCCATCGCCGCAGTTTGTCCGTAGTTGCGGCGCAAAATCACCGCTTTTAAATCAGTGCGGATTTGCGCCTGTTCTTTAAGAAAATCCCCAGAACCATCTGTAGAACCATCATCTACACAAATGATTTCATAATTTACCTGACTAGAAGATAAAGTAGAGGCGATCGCTTCTAGTAAAAGCGGCAAACTCTCCACCTCGTCATGTATTGGTACTACCACCGAAACATCTGGAACAATTGCTGAAATCGTCCCATTTTCCCCCATTACCCCTTGATCGATCAACCCACTCCTCATAAGCCTCAGCATCCTCAGCGTCTCTGTGGTTCGTAACTCTTAAAAACTCTACCAGCACCTCGCAGCTGCTGATAGTACGACTGACTAACTGCATCTCCCTGTTCCGAGAGAATATCAATTCCGATCCCATTCCGTCCCTGTTCTTTCCCAGAACTATGGATATAATAACCATCCGCCAAATAAAGCCCGACATGGGTGGCTTTTTGCCTAGTTCCAAAAAATACCAGATCCCCGGCTGCTAATTCTGCAATCGTAATTGGTTGAGTGAATCCTTCCTGTTGATAGGCATCTCTAGGTAGCCAAATACCCACCGAAGCAAACGCCGCCTGCATCAACCCAGAACAGTCATAATTTGGCCCAACCGTACCACCCCAAAGGTAATAATTTGATTGTTGCATCGCTTTTTGGGTAAAGGCGATAATCTCTGCTAGAAGTTTTTTAATCTCCGATTCAGAAAATGTTGCAGCCTGATAAGGTACAGTAGCAGATTGTAATGAATCAAAATCTGAAACAGATAGCCATCCCGGATAGTCATCTTCACATAAATACACCTCAACCGCCGAATTTTGATGATTTGATGTTAGCCACAAATGTCTCCCAGATGCAGCTTGAGTTGCTAAACGCGTACATTCAGGAGAATCATATAAATTCAGGTCAGCTAAACACTGATACTCCCCTGATTTTGGATTTTGAACTTCGGCTTCGCTCGGTCGAACCATTTTGGATTTTAGATTAAAGGACATTATCAGAGAATGATTTTTTTTAATAAAGACGAACAACTAGAGAATCTTGGTAATGGCATTTTAGATGCAACTTGGGCAGCATTTCCAACCTTAGCGCGAAACCAAATTGCCTTGACTTGGGTTGTTTACGATCCACCAGTGCGAGTAAATACTGGTGGGGCGCTGACTCCCAACGCTTTTTGGGATCACCCAGTTCGTGGTTTCACTTATCGCGGTGTTGAGCGGATTTATCCTGCCAGTGTAGTCAAGCTATTTTACCTGGTAGCGGTAAACGAATGGCTAGAAAAAGGTATGAGTCAAACCTCCAAGGAGTTAGAGCGAGCTTTGCAGGATATGATTGTCGATTCTAGTAACGATGCTACCAGCTTGGTTGTGGATATTTTGAGTGGCACTACATCAGGGCCAGAATTACCAATTGGGCCCTTTGAAACCTGGAAATATCAGCGTAATATTGTTAACCGCTATTACCAATCTTTAGCTTGGGAAGAATTGGAGACAATTAACGTCTGTCAAAAAACTTGGGGTGATGGCCCTTATGGGCGGGAACGGGCGTTTGTGGGAGAGTTACTAGAAAATCGCAATATGTTAACCACAAATGCGATCGCTAGGTTACTGCATAGTATTGTAGGTGGAGTGGCAGTTTCAAGCGCGCGATCGCAAGCCATGATGGCTTTACTGAAACGTCCTCTCAAAGATTTGCCCACTGACACCGAGGAAAATCAGGTGACAGGTTTCTTAGGCGGTGGACTGCCTGAAAATGCTCAAATTTGGTCAAAAGCAGGTTGGACAAGTCAAGTTCGCCATGATGCAGCGTATATTGAATTACCAGAACAGCGCCCTTATCTTTTAGTGGTATTTACTGAAGGGAAAGCCCAGGCTAAAAGTCGGGATATTTTGCCTTTTGTTTCTAGGCGAGTTGCCGAAGCGATCGCTAGTCTATAATCTTAGGATTTACGCAGAAGAGATACCCCATTTTTTATTTGTCGTTAGCCATATTTTTGTAACAGTCAAAGTATTGCGCTCACCCAATATCCCGCCCAGAACTTCAGTTCTGGGCTGATAGTTAAAGTCCACTCAAGTGGACTGAAATTCTCCATTTTAGATATGATAGCCATCTCAATACGGTTCGGTTAAAGGGGAAAGGGTAAAGGGTAAAGGGGAATAAAAAACCTTTAACCGCAAACCCATTTCCCTTTTCTCCAAACCCTATTTTGAGTTCAAAATGCTTATCCGAACCGTATTGATAGCCATCTATTCGTTAGAGAAGAACGCCTTCGCGCAGCGTCTCGTAGAGAAGGACGCAGAGAGAAGAAAGAAATGCTTAACTGAACTGTATTGGTATTTAGTCCTCTTGAGAGGACTTTAGCTATTAGCCTGGGAATTTATTCCCAGGCGGTAATGGTAAGGATGACAATTTCAACTTAAATTCATCAAACTTCAATACTTCCGAATCAGGCTTGCGAGTATCAAAACGATAACTACTTACCGTACCTGTCCCCGTATCAAAAATACTAAAAACCGTAATATCATTACTCGCAATATAAGGCATCGGCTTTCCATCTTCACCCAGCAAAGGGGCAATTGTTGGCACTATCGGTTCTAACCCATTGGGATCGCCAAGCTTAACATAATCCTCTTGATATCCAATTGGCACTTCTCGCTTTCTGTCACCCCAAGCAGCACCATAAGTATTGCCTACATTAGAGGTTTCCAAAAAGTGCATTCCACTGGGACTAACAAAGCGGTTCCATAAATGAGAATGTCCATAGAATACCAATTGCACATTAGCCGCTTCAAGTATTGGGACAACATCGCGGATAATATAATCTGCGTCTTTTGGGTACTCATAACGCACTGCTTTGATATTGTCGCTATCCCGTTCAATTATCTGTACTGGCTCTGTATAAGCAGGAACTATATTATCACCCAAAGTATGGGGTGGATGATGGAACATCACAACTTTGTATTTTGCTTGTTGAAACTCAGGGCTGTTAAGTTCCGACTCTAGCCAATTATATTGCTTGCTGCCTTTAGCAATTGGCTCATAAATCACCTGTCCATAACCCCAATTTTCAGGATTATTTAAATCCTTTTCAGCTTCTCGATATCTACCCTTAAACTTTCCATCTAATTTGGGAGTTCGCCACATATTTGTAGCGTACAGTACCACCAAACGCGTATCACCAAAACTAACTGCATAATACCTTTTTTCACCCTCTTTACTTTTTGGTAAAGAAAAAATCTCTTCATAGGTATTAGTATTAAAAGAATTATCGATTAAAGATTTATCTGGATAGATTCTTTGAGCAACAACACGGGGAATTGTATCATCAAATTCATCATTTAAACTCCCTGTCCTAGCAAACCGCCCCATTACCTCATGATTGCCAATGCAAGTAAACATGGGTGCGTGTTGAATTATTTGTCCGCCAGTGTAGATTGTTTTAACACCATTGTGCGTCATTTCATGTTTAGCACGACCTTGCAAACCGGGAAACAACGCACCACCACCATTATCATCAAACCATTCTGAGGCGCGATCGCTAACATTGACCAAATCACCGGCAAACCACACGCCATCGACTCGTCCCACTGTTTCTACCACCTTTTGCAGATTTGCCGCTGTCATCGGCTTTAATTGATGATCTGAGGTCAGTAGAATTTTAAGTGGTGTATCTGATTTAGGAGTAGCTGCAAGGCTGAAAACATCACTGTCAACACTTTTGCCGTCTTCTTGCACACTTGTGACACGATAGTTAACCCGCACACCAGGAGTTAACCCAGTTACCTCAGCCTCATGTCGCCAAATGTCCCTTTGGACGGGTTTTTGATAAACTTGTCCGTCTTGGTTTTGGCTTGCAACTCTTGATTGTTGGTCTTCACGCGTGCGACTAAGTTTGGTAGTACTTGCTCTAGCAGTTTGTTTGAGATTTTCCCCGTAGGTTACTATGTGATTAACACCAGCAAATTCAGTAAACCAAACTACTTGCACTGAAGTTGCAGTCGGCAATTGCAAAAATGGGTCGGTGAGCAGTTGGGGTGCTGATGTCATAATTGTTTGCCCAAATGAACGCACACCTACCAGAGTAAAGCATATAACAAGCACAAGCATCGCTACTGAGGAAATTTTTCGGCGGCTTTTGTGTCTGAGCATGAGTAACACACCAAATTTTAGGGTATTCACCGACTGAACGCATTTTATTATAGGAAATGTGTGTAAAATCCCGAACAATTACTCCAGCAGCTACCGGATTTATTCAACCGTCAGCAGCAAGTAAACCAGACAGGACAATTAGTTGCTAAATTTAATAGACCCGCCTTGAAAATAGGGAATAGGGAATAGGGAACAGGAAGAAGTATTTTCATTGTTCCTTGTGAGTTCCACTCATGAAGTCTCTTGCAAAAATATATTTTTCCAAGAGAGGGAAAAGGGACTCATGTTAAAGGGGAGGATTTTGAGTTTCTTTACCCTTTTCCCTTTCACCTTTACCCCGGCTTTTGTAAGAAGTCTAATATCAGTGTGAGTAATCAAAAGTGGAAATACAAACTTTTTCACAACTACTAATTTTTGGCTCTTTTATCGGATTAATTGGTTGGACTATTAGCAATCAAATTGGCAGAACTCAACTTCAAGTTAAAAGCCATGAAGATTGGTTACTAGATGGTACAGGGCTAATGATTCAAGGAATTTTGATTCCCTTACTACAAGCTACTTTAGTTTATTGGCTTTATAAATACTTATTACCAACTCAGCAAGGAGATTTAAAATTATCATTAATTCCAACTTTTCTGATCGGTTTTGTTGTAGTTGATTATTTATATTATTGGAATCATCGTTTATTACATACAAAACTTTTGTGGAAGGTTCATCAAGTTCATCATACTGTTACTCAGATGGATGTACTAGGAACTTCTCGCAACACACTTTGGACAAGTTTGTTAATTATTTATTTATGGATACACACTTTATTTTTATATCTTTTAGCCGATCCTACAGGTTATGTACTTGGAGTAAGTCTAACTTCTGCCTTAGATTTATGGCGACATAGCCGTTTGATAATTCCTGAACATAGCTGGTTTTATCAATTTTTATCTTCTTGGTTAATCTTGCCACAGGATCATGCTTGGCATCATTGCTGTGAAATCCACAATTATAACTATGGAGCTAATCTAAAAATTTGGGATAAGTTACATGGGACATATTATGAAAGCAAAAAAATGCCATCTACAATCGGAATTTCTAGCTCATTAAACTTGTTCCAAAAACTTTTATTTCCATTTTCATGACTGTTCTAAGTAAAATTCTGTTGTTTTTTCCCGCCTTTGTATTATTGCTAACTGGGGCAGCAATAGTCTACCTCGTTTATTCACCCAACATCTTCAGTATTTTCGGGGTGTTCCTTTCTATTTATGGGCTACCAGTGCTAGTTTACCGCTTGCATGAATGGGTTTATCCTGTGCGGGAAGGTATTAGTTATCTACAAAATAAAGAATATAATTCCTGGTGGGGTAGTCATCAAATCCAAGTAATTTTTATTGCAATTCCAGTGTTGGAAGCAGTGTTGCGGTTGATTCCAGGGGTGTTTTCTTGTTGGTTGCGATTGTGGGGTGCTAAAGTGGGGCGAGATGTCTATTGGACACCAAGTTTAGAAATTGCCGATCGCAGTTTATTAGAAATTGGCGATCGCGTCGTTATCGGGCATCGTGTCGGTATCTATTCTCACGTCATTAAACCCCGTAAGCAAAATTTAATGTTGTATGTCAAAAAAGTCAAGATTGGCAGCAATGTTTTTGTGGGAGCCGGATCTAATCTTGCTGCTGGTGTCGTCATTGGTGATGGTTCTTATGTACCAGCAGCCAGTAACCTTTATCCTAATCAAAAGGTGCAATAATTCGTAAGGTAGCAATGATGGAAAAAGCGGTGTTATCTCAAACTTACAAGGTGCGTTGCATTCCATTAATACACCCTACAAGATCGGCGATTACACTGATAAGTTTTCAATTGTTGGGAGCAAGAAAATTTTTATACTGCTTTCCTGTCTCCTAATCTAAATAGTCTCCTGTATCATAGTGAAAACCACAATTCATGCAAATATATTGCATTGTAAGACCACCATATCTAGATATAAGAGCCGCAGGACCAACCATTTGATCTCTAACTGAACATCTAGGACAAGCTCCTATTTTTTGTATCTGTAAATCGGGATAGTTAGACATAGTAGGAGAAACAATAATTCTCTTTTCTTCCTCTTCTATCTGCTTTAACTCTTCTTCTGGAGGCAAGTCCTCTATTTCTAAATCTTCTCCTTTTTGATATTCTCTTAATGCTTCAGATAGACTGTCATATAGATGAAATTTAAGCTCTTTTTCACCACACTTTTGACGAAGTTCTCTATATAGAAATGAATTTAAATACAACTTGCCTTTGAATTTAGAGAAATAATCTGAATCAGCAGTTATAATCCACAAACTTTTACTGTAATCAAAACTATCTAACAATTGTTCCCATGAGAGTTCGTCACCAATAGCATCCTTTGTTTTACCTGGTGGATGACCCAGCATTTTTCTTGTTTCAGCACGCTTAGTTTGAGAATCACTAGCCTTAATTGCATCCTCAAATATTTTTTCCAATACTTGGGTGACTGTATCCTCAGAATGTTCAATACTACTAAGTAATGAGTGAACATAACTTGAAAATTTCTCACTCAAATCTGTCCCAGCTTTTTCAAGCTTTTTCCTCTCATCATTCCAGTCTTGTGCAGTTGTTCCAGCAGTAGCAGCAGTCAAATGAACTGGTATACTTACATTATTTATTTTAAGCTTTTCGCTATAATTATTAACAGATACAAGAGTTACATTTAGGCGATTTCTTCTAACTTCATTTGCTACTTGTTCTGTTATAAATAATTTGTTTTTTAGCTTAAGGAGTGTTTCTAAGAGCTTTCTAAATTCAGGTGCGTTCGTGTTGTAAAAGCGTAATAGTATGTTAGCATCGATAAAGATCATTGCTTGTATTACCTAAAAAAAGTAGAAACGACAGGTAGTATAACTATTTATTAGTATGCAGAAAATTTCCATATGTTGCACTAAGTGATTCAGATAGGGAAAGACTTAAGAAGTATTTTAATCATAATATCAATATATAGTTGGATATTTTCACTATCCAACTATATATACAGAATTTTTCTGTATATATAGTTGATTTGAGGCAGATATCTAAAATTTTTCTGGACTTTATCCGAAAAAGTATAATAGATAGAAAATTTACGTATAGTAACTGAATTTTATACCTAGTACAATATCTTCAGTGTATTACTCGCTGATATACCGAAAATTTCCACATAATAAATATCCAAATTAAGATATTAAATACCATTTCATTCCATTAAAAATTATAATGCGTCCGATTATTCAGCTTTTTGGGCAAATTCTCGCACCAGCGGCTAGGCGATTCGATCGAGCTTTGCATAACCCAGAGTTAACGCAGACATCTGTACAAAAGGAAATTTGCGATCGCCTAATCAAAAGCGAGTATGGTAAAACTTTGGGGATTCACTCTGTAGACGATTGGCAATGCGTACCAATTGTAAATTATGATACACTCGAACCCTACTTAAATCAAAAACATCAGCAAATTTCCCTGACACCAGAACCTATTTTGTTCTATGAAAAAACCTCTGGTAGTAGTGGAGCAGTAAAATGGATTCCTTATACTCAATCTTTGCGGCGATCGTTTAATCAAATGTTCTGTGTATGGGCACACGATCTGATTGTACATGGCCCGAAGTTTTCTACAGGCAAACTTTATGCTTGTATCTCGCCACAATTAAATGTAGCTGATAGTCAAACTTTACAAGATGATTTAGATTACTTAGATGGCTGGTTGCGTTGGTTTTTGCGTCCTTGGTTGGTGATACCAAATAAACTTAATCGGCTACATGATGCGAACTTATTTAAACATCAACTGGCTTTGGCATTATTAGAGGCTGAAAAATTAGAAATTATCTCTATTTGGAGTCCTAGTTTTCTACAAGTACATTTAAAATATATTCAAGAAAATCAAGATTTATTACGAGGAGAATTACACAACCGGATTTCACATCATCGGTTGCAACACCTGTGCGAAAGTAATATTCCCTGGATGCAACTCTGGCCAAATTTGAAGCTGATTTCTTGCTGGGATAGCGCCAATGCAGCAGACCAAGCGCAAGGATTAAGATTAAAATTTCCAGACGTATTAGTTCAAGGTAAAGGACTACTTGCAACGGAAGCACCAATGACGATTCCGTTGATTGTCGCTGGGGGATGTCTGCCGGTTCTCGATGAAGTATTTTTCGAGTTCGAGGACGATACTGGTTCGTTGTATGGTTTACATGAACTCAACATTGGCAAGGAATACACGATTATTTTATCTCAAAAAGGGGGTTTGTATCGTTATCGAATTGGCGATCGCATTCGGGTAACTCATTACTATCGCCACACTCCCTGTTTAGAGTTTCTCGGACGACATCAAGCCGTTAGCGATTTAGTGGGCGAAAAGTTGCAAGAAACCTTTGTAAATAATGCTCTAACTCTCTTGAACTTGCAAGAAACTAATTTTAAAAGTTTGATGCCAATTACCGATCCTCCGCACTATATTTTATTATTAGATTCGGCAACACAAACCCCAGAAATTATCGCTCAAAAACTGGATCTGGCTCTATCAGAATCGTATCATTACAAGAGAGCGAGAGCCATCGGTCAACTTACACCACCACAAGTTTTAATCTCTAGTCAAATTCCTGAAATATTAGTTTCCCATCGTATCCGCACTGGAAGTATTTGGGGAGGTATTAAGCATCCAATTCTAGCAACATCACCCATTAGCACTGAACTTTTACAAGAATTGCAGGTGAAAATTGTCCAAAAATAGCTCAATACGGTTCGGTTAAAATTTTTTGATGAAAATTATAAATCGCCGTCAACACGAAAAACTGATTATTGTAGAGACGGCGATTCATCGCGTCTCTCACCTTCGGCGATTCATCGCGTCTCTCACCTTCGGCGATTCATCGCGTCTCTCACCTTAATGTGTTCATTTTTAATTTTTAATTTTTAATTCCGCCTTGCGGTACTAGCCTTTTAAAATGTGATTAAATATTTAACGTGATTCTAATTTAGCAACTCGCTCCTCTAATTTATTAACTTGTTGCTTCAATTCAATCACCAAAGTTGCAAGCCGATCGAACATCGGATCTTGTTGTGATAAGTTCCTTCTAGAACCAGTTGATTGTCGTGGGGTAAGTGTTGTTCTTGAAGATGGAGACTGGCGAGTTCTACCTAACTGAGACTCTAGCTGATTTAACCGCGACTCAACACGATTCAAATCCGCTTCCAGATTGTAGATGCGGGACTCTACTTGCTGCGATGAGGCAGTTTTAGAAAAAAAACTGCCCCAGATAATTGTTGCTAAAATCCCGGCGATTACTAACACCTTGATTTTTTTCATACCAATAGCTGACTTGTTAGAACAGTCTATCTAACCAGACTTGGTTGAGATAATTTACAGACTAAAAATCTGTAGATATTTCATCTCTTATCTGGTTGTAAATTAGAAAATAAACTCTGCCAATCGATATTGACAGTATTTTCTCCCTGCTTAACCTCAAATGTGACGTTAGATGCTTTTCCTATTTTTAACGCTTGTACGCAAAGTTCTGCCACATCCTCACGACTGATTTTGCCTCTAATATTATCACCTTGCTCAAATATTAATTCCTTACCTCCTGGGTCTTCAGTTAAGGCACAAGGTCTAATAATTGTATAAGGAATTCCGCTTTCTCTTAAACTATCTTCTCCCTTCAACTTCCAAGTTAAAATTCCTCCCAATTGGTCATTTAATTTCACTGCTGGCGGTTCTTCATCTAAATTAATGCCAGGACGACCAGGACGAGTGACACCTGCTGAACTGACGAGGATAAATTGTGGTAAAGTTGCCCCCCCATAAGCTTTAATTGATTCCAACTGGAAAGTAAAACTACCTGGGGAAAATTTCGGATTTAAAGCGCCATCATGTTCAAATTTGCTCAACATCAGTTGAAATGAGCAAATTCTACTTTGCTCAATTGGTGGCGCATCTTTGACAGTTTTTGCCCGAAAGACGGGAATCAAATCTGCAAAGGGAACATGAACATCTATCCAGGTATTAGCTACGGTGTCAAAAGAATAGCTGTAGCCAACACCATCCCATGTTGTATCTGTCCGTAGAAAGATTTTATAGCGTTGACCATCACCTTTGACACGCAATTTCACACCTTCATAACTAGATAAGTTGAAAGGTGGATCGAAATTCTTCGTTCTGACAGAAGCAAATCCGCCAGAGTTAGCGGTGGAAACATTACCCGCAAATAAAGCTGTATTTTCTACTAATTGGATATTACTGGCACTCACGCCACCCATGACAACATCATCCAGCGCTCCCCAGTAATCCTTTAATTCTGCTGATGGCTTGGTGAAATCAAATATTAGTTTTTCCTTTGCTTGAGGTAGATATTTTGCTGCCGCTTGAACTAAGTTTTTGACTCCTTGATATTCTACATTTTCGGGAGTGTCACCAACAATTTCTGGTTGGTAAAATTTAACACCTTGATAGTATTTAGCTCTATCTGCTGTGTCTCCCTCAACTGGTTGTACGCGTACTGCTGTGCAACAAATTACAGCTTGGATATCAGAAAGAACTAAAGGAGTTAAAGTTTCTGGTTGCGTAATATCTGCAACTACTAAATCGATATCATTACCAAGAATTGACCGCGCTTTGTCGATATCTCGAACTAGAGCGCGAACTTTATAACCTTGTTGGAGCGATCGCTGCACAACTCGTTTACCGACACCGCCCGTTGCACCTGCTACTAATATTACACCCACGTTTCTTCCCCCATTGGGTCTATATTGATTATCCTTAGGACGACCTTGGATTAATTGCTGTACCCAGTTAAGGAAAGGAATTACCTCAAAGTAAGTCAGGGTTTCGATAAACCTGCCTAAGTCCCATTGAGAACGATTTTTGTCAGTCATATTTGCGTCCTCATAACTTTATTTACTCTAACAATTTTAGAGGGAGTAGCGAGTCAATACTTTTTGGGTTTTGGGGGAAAGGGAAAAGGGAAAGGGTTTGATATTTACCTTTTCCCGCAAACCCATTAACCTTTACCCAGACCAAAAGAGAGATTGTTGGATTTATCCGAAAAGTATTGAGTGACGAGTAGTGTAGTTCAATTACTTGAAAAACGCTGTCATTTCTTCAGAGTGCAAGAGTATCATCAGCAATATCTAGAGAAGCATGGACGCGCCTCTTACAGGATAGGCTAATCTTTCACTGGATTGAGGGAATATATAAGTGCTCAGTTAGAATATTTATACTTCATAAATAGTACAAAAGATTTTGTTAACCTCTTTCGTAATTGAGATAGTCCAAACTTAGACTTGAGGGATGGTGGTAAGTCTTGAAAGTTAACGGATACAAAACCTCTTTGAATGTAAAAATTCACCAATTGATGTTTTAAGCATTTTAAATAAAGCGGTTGACTAGCTTGAGTAATTAAATGCTGCACTAGAACAGTCCCCAAACCACGGTTTCGCCAAGCTGGTGCAACAAATAAACTACCTAGTTCTTGTGCTAAGTGAAAGTTTCGGATCTGCCCGAAGGCTACTAAATGCCCATCACATTCAATGACCCAAAATTGCTGCCATCTGAGTTGACTGGGATCTAGCTTTGCTTTAAACACAAAAAATACTATTAACCACATATCAAAAGGCTTGGCCTTACGAAGAACATACTCAGGTGGCAACGAGACATTAGACTGTATCATCTATCCAGCAATAATTAGACAGTCCCAATTTACCTTGACTGGTTGAAATTTTTTGACCAAAACAGGGTGTAGGCTGTAGGGGAAAGACGAAATGGTAAGCTGAAATTGTAGTTATCCCGACAACAGGCATCAATTACTATCGTTACCAGAGCAGTAAAGCAGGCAGAATATAGCTTTTGGGCAATAATGCAAAAACTCCTTTTTAATGACAAAGATAGATTTAGAGCGCAGGCCCTGTTCCTTGGTAAAGGTATTAACTTACAGACACTAGATAATTACGTTTCCTTGGCGACTATGCCACTAATAATTAGAGTTGGTGAAGAAGGCTACGCAGTATTGCTAGCCTATGGTGCAGTTGTCCTGTTTAACCTTGAGCCGAGAGAAAAGGTAGCCTTTTTGACCAAACTATCTTCTCAAATTAGCGGCCCTTTTGCCGACCCAGAAACAGAAGAGGTAGAAGTTCATCTCAGTATTAGTGAGAGTGAACGAGCCAAGGAAGGAAAAATTTTACTGCATGAATTGAGTATAGAACGCTTGCAGATAGTGGCTGATATTCTCGCCAAGAGTGTTGTGTTGTCTCACTATGAAACCAGCCTAGCGACTGTATTCGATCAAATTGAACCGTTCGCAGCTAGTCTCCAGCGTGAAAACAGAAGTAGACAACAAAGCCGGGAATTACTGCGTCAACTAGGAACTACCCTATTAGTTCAACATAAGATTGTAGGTCAAGTAGAGATTATCGATAAGCCGGAGTTGCTCTGGGAATCTCCACAGCTAGAAAACTTATATCTGCGCTTGGAGGATGAATACGAAATTCGCGAACGTCACCATGCTCTAGAACGTAAACTAGAGCTAATTGCCCAAACCGCTCAAACGGTGCTGGAGTTCATGCAGCATAGCAGTAGTCAGCGAGTAGAGTGGTATGTGGTGATTCTGATTGTGGTAGAGATTCTGCTGTCACTTTATGACATCCTTTTCAAAAGCTAATCTGAAATTTGGGGTTGTGAGATGGCGAGGGAGCGATCGCAACTACTCAAAATTCAGTGCGAGAAATCGCTCCTCAGAGCAATGTTATTACTAATACCATTTTGAAAAATGATTGCGACACATGGATTCACACCAAGCCAGACGCACCAAGGCAATTTCCAATCCAAAATCGTTCGACTGAGCGCAGCCGAAGTCTAAAATCCAAAATCTAAAATGGTATAACTTACTGGCAAACTGGAATACGGATTTGAAACTCCGCTCCCTCGCCCGGTTCTGAAGTGCAAGAGAGCGAACCACCATGTTTTTCGGTAACGATTTGGTAGCTAATCGACAAGCCCATACCTGTTCCTTTACCCACAGGTTTTGTGGTGAAGAAAGGATCGAACAGGCGACGGCGAATCGGCTCTGGTATACTCATCCCATTGTCTGCAATCCGAATTTCGACTCGATCGGCATTAATTTGCTCAGTGTGAATAGTAATAGTTGGAGTTGTTATTTCTCCTTGATTGTTCGTTAATGACTCTTCCAAAGCATCGATCGCATTACTCAACACATTCATAAATACTTGATTTAGCTGCCCTGCATAGCATTCCACTTGAGGCAAATTACCGTAGTGTTTAATAAGCTCAATAGCGGGACGATCTGACTTGGCTTTGAGGCGATGTTGGAGAATCATTATCGTACTGTCAATGCCCTCATGAATATTAACAGCTTTAATTTCGGCTTCGTCCATACGTGAGAAGGTTCGCAGAGAAGCGACAATTTGCCGAATCCGATCTGCTCCAACCCACATAGAAGATAGTAGCTTCGGCAGGTCTTCTAGCACGAATTCTAGATCGATCGCCTCTGCTTCTGACTGAATCTCTGGATGGGGAGATGGGTAATGCTTCTGATAAAGTTCCAGCAGTCTTAGCACCTCTTGGGTGTAACTGTTGGCATGGGTCAGATTGCCAAAGATAAAATTGACTGGATTGTTGATTTCGTGAGCAACCCCAGCTACCAATTGCCCCAAGCTCGACATTTTCTCGGTCTGCACAAGATGAGCCTGGGTTTGTTGTAGTTTATACAGAGATTTTTCGATTTGTTCGGCTTTTTCTCGCTCTCGCGTTTCGGATGCTTGCAAAGCTTCATTTTTAGTTTCGAGTTCTTGTGATTTAGCTTCCAGTTGTTCTGAATAAGCTTGCAGGTTGGTGTAAAGACGGGCGTTGTCGATCGCAATCGAAATTTGTGCTATCAACAGACTCAACACATTCACCCGTTCTGGGGTAAAAGCACCAGAAATGAGATTATTTTCCACGTAAATAATCCCAGTAAACTTGCCAGAGTGAATCAGCGGCAAACACAAAATTGACTTGGATTGGTAGGTGGTGATATAAGCATCAGCCACAAAACGTGAGTCTTTAACAGCATTGTCTAAAACCAGATTGTTTCTAGTTCTTTCGACATAATTCAATAAGGCAACTGGGAGTAGGGGTGAATTAGTTTTATCCTCTGTGTTAACAACAACGCTAACCTCCTTATCTATAACTATTCCCGTCGCTTCTAATATCCATTGATTCTCATGCTTGGCAATAAAATAACCTTGTTGAGCGCCAGCATTTTCGATGACAATCTTCATCAATTTTTCGAGCAGCTGAGTTAGCACCATTTCTTCTGATAGCACTTGTGCAGCTTTCATCACTGTCATGAAGTCGAAAATGTGAGCGCCTCCAGTAGTCGTAGAGCTTGTTTGAATAGTGTGTAGGTAATTCGTTTCTATTTTTTCTGTGTTTGACCGCAAAATTAATTGCGGATAGCGTGTTTCTAAATCTTTGACTTTAGCAACAGCACCCCAATGGCTGTAGGCGTAGTAAGCATTTGTCATGTATATTTGGGCAATCGTTTCTTTACCCCATGACAGATAAAATTTGGCGGCGAGTTCGTGGGCGATCGCTTCTTCGTTGATGTACTCGTTTTCTTTAGCAAGTGCGATCGCTTTTTCATACATCTCGATCGCTTCGATTTTTTCGCCTAAAACTCGATGCTGTTCTGCCTCTACTAAATAGAATTTGTGTAAATGATTCATTGGGGCATAATCTGCCCATTTTTGGATTTTTTCTTGATTAGCTTGGACGCGATCGAGAATTGCCTTTTGCTCTGATTCTTGGCTATTAGGATACACCGCTAGCCGCAGTAAAGAATCGTAAAAATTTAATAGAGGAACAAGGGGCATTCCTACCACTGCATCTAAATACTTCTCTGCTATAGCGAGATTCTCAATCGCTTCCGAGTAATTTTCAAACCAATAACAAAGCAAAAATTTGTTCAAATAGATGTAGCCAACTCCCGCATTGTCGTTTGCTTGTTGGTGCAGTGGCAACCCGATCTGTTCATCGCAGGCTTCACCCTTTAGAAGGCAGGGATTTTCATTTTTTCCCAGTAGATTTAAGGTAGCCTGCCAATAGATTTCTATATAATTAAGCGCTGTTTCTTGCTTAATTTTATGAATAGCATCTCTGTTTCTTGCCATCTCTCTTTCAAGGACAGCCAGTTCTTTACCGCTAAAGTAAGCTAAACAGGAGTACTGTAGTAGACAATAGCCTGCATATTCTAAATCTCCTGTCTCCATTCCGCTAGAGTAACCTGACAGCAAAGGCTCTAAGGTTTCTCTCAGATGCTCTTTCCAATGTCGGATAAATAGATTTACGATGAAAACTGTCTTGGCTTTGATTTCTTGAGCATTTAACTTTGACACTAGATTTAAAGCCAACTGACCAAATTTATAACCTGAATCAATATCTCCCACAATCGCACAAAGAAGAAAACCATAATTGGCATAAGCAAACCCAGAAACGGCAGCATTACCATATTCGACAGATAATTGTACTTGTTTGCACACCGTCAAGGGCAACAGTGCAGGAGCAGCAATATATGCAGGGGCAAAGATACTTGACAAAAGTCTAATAGCTGCTAATTTATAGCGATCGCTCATTTGAGGTAGCTCAATTAAATCCTCAATTCGCGTTCCACTCAAAATTGCCGCAGTGTCCGCCAGACCTTGCCCAATATCTGACGCGTTCGGTTCTTGGGGAAACTCTACCCCTAACTGCTTTAAAACTTGTAGCGCTGTGTTAACCGCTTCTAATAACCTGTTCTGCGCCATATAAGCTTGCATCTGGACTTCATACACTTTAATTTTGTCCAGTAGCGTCACACCACAGTTTTGGACGATCTCAAACAATCTCTGCATTTCTTCAAAATCACCGCTCAAAAAAGCTGCTTCTGCTGCTTCTGAGTGCAGTGCTAATGTCAGTTCATATTCACACTTCCAGCTTTCTTCTACTAACAATCCCAAACCAACTTGCAAATATTTGATGGCGGAATCGTGCGCTGTGGCTGCTTTCGCTCTCTGACCGGCGATCAGATTTAGTTCTGCAAGTTGATATTTTTCTGCTTCAGATATCAGTAAATCAGTACCGTAATTGAGTTGATTAACTAAAGCAAATATATTTTCTTTGCGTTCTTCTGGTGTCGTATTTTGTAGTAGTAATTGACCAATTTTTAGATGCGTTGCTTGCTTGCGATCGTCGGGAATTAAAGAATACGCCGCTTGCTGTACGCGATCGTGTAAAAACTTATAATCAACCTTGACATCAGTTAAATTAATTCTGTCAGAATCTTCCTGACTAAAGACTAAGGGAATTTTGTAATCCTGATTTAACGGCAGAATTAACCCAGCTTGGAGGGCTGACCACAATTGCGCCGCAGTTGTTAGAGAAGATGCTTCGTTAACGATCGCCAATACATCCAAGTTAAAAGTATTACCAATACAAGCAGCCAGTTTCAAAACTTGTTGCGTTTCTAATGACAGTTTGCGAATATTTCTCGCTGTCAGTTCAACAACATTCAGGTCAGTAATGCCGATCCCTTGAATATGTTGGATATTCCATTGCCATACTCCTGAATGGAAGTCGTATGTTAGTAAGTCTTCTTGGTGTAGGGTTTTCAGCAGTTGTGTTAAGAAGAAAGGGTTCCCCCCGGTTTTGTGGAATAGTAATTCTGCTAGTGGCTGACTGTGTTCTATGTGATTCAATGTATCGCCAATTAACGCTTCCACATCCGTTAACTGCAATGACGACAAGACGATGTTATTCACCACCGCACCAGAAGATTGGATTTTGGACAAACCCATCATCAGTGGATGGGTGGGCGAAACTTCATTATCACGGTATGCCCCGATTAGTAATAAATATTTGCGCTCAGTATCGGTCATCAATAGCTCAATTAAGTTCAGTGATGCCGAATCTGCCCACTGCAAGTCATCCAGAAAGACAACTAAGGGATGGTCTTGGTTTGTAAAGACCCCAATGAATTGCCCAAAAACGCGATTGAAACGGTTTTGAGATTCTGTCGCTCCCAATTGTGTTACAGGTGGCACAGTTCCAATAATGAGTTCGACTTCGGGAATCACATCAATAATGACTTGCCCGTTTTCTCCCAACGCAGTTAACAGTTTCTCTTTCCAACCTTGGATTTGGGCAACGCCTTCGGTGAGTAATTGCTGAATCAAAGATTGGAACGCCTGAATCAACGACGTGTATGGAATATTGCGTTTGAACTGATCGAACTTGCCTGCAATGAAATAACCTCTGGCCCCGACAATCGGTTTATGAACTTCATTGACGACACTCGTCTTGCCAATGCCCGAATAACCAGAGACGAGCATGAGTTCGCTGTTACCTCCTGCCACACGCTCAAATGCAGTCATTAATGTTGCTACTTCTGCTTCGCGTCCGTAGAGTTGTTGTCCAATCAAAAAATGCCCAGATTTGTCCCGTCTCCCTGGTACGAAGTTTTCAATCTTGCCAATCACTTGAAGTTGAAACAAGCATTCCTCTAAATCCGCTTTCAGCCCCCAAGCGCTTTGATACCGCTCCTCTGCTGTTTTCGCTAACAGTTTCAAAATAATTGCACTAATCGCCTCTGGTACATCTTCCAGAACACGGCACACGGTTTCGCTACAAGGTGCGACTGGCATTTTGGCGATGTGACAGTGGATCAACTCCATCGGGTCACTAGCATAAAATGGCAGCGTGCCTGTTAGCATTTCATACAAGGTGACACCCAACGAATAAAAGTCGGTGCGATAGTCGCACACCCGGTTCATTCTGCCTGTTTGCTCAGGCGACATATAGGCAAGTGTACCTTCAAGCAAATTAGGATTGCTCAAAGTAGGATTTTCTCGATCGAGGCGCGAGGAGATACTGAAGTCAATCAGTTTGACTTCCCCAGATTCGGGATTAATTAAAATATTGTGCGGCTTAATATCTTTATGTATAATTTTTTGGGCGTGTAGCTCTCCTAAAGTCTGTGCCAAATTAATCGCCACCTTGAGAAAAGTAATCAAGGTAGTTTTTTCAGTCGCAATTATTTCTTTGAGCAAGCAACCTGGGATATCTTCTAATACCAAAGCCAAACCATGCTGATAATTCTTTAATTCGTAGGCTTTAACAATGCCAGGAATTCGCAGGGACTCAATGATTTGATATTCGTGGCGCAGTCGAGCAATATCTTCCAGTGGTGGATGTTCGCACAGAAGAGTTTTGATCGCCACAGAGACATTATCGGTTTCTCGCCGTCCACGATAAATGACGGTTTTACTACCGGAGTGAAGGGTTTCGAGGAGTTGATAACCAGATAAAGTAGCTGTCATTGTTTTCTCTTGCAATATAAGCATTCTTAATATGCCCATGCAAGTTTAGCTTTGTAACATCTGAGACAAAAATAAGCATATTTTTACGAGATGTTACATGAATAATTTGGAAAAAAAGTATTTATTCTTACTTGATTTTCACGGTATTTTGCGTGTTTTTGACCTGTAACGAACTAACGCTTATCTTATCGCAGCCGCAAGTAAAGACATGACACAACGAATCAAAGCCAACACCTATTTTCTCTGCAACAAACAGAAGAATCGTTGGATTTTCGCGGGAGTCAACTTCTCGATAAAAGATATTTGTAGGATAAAAACTGGGTGATATGGTCGTTATGCTCCAGTTTCTCAAAGATTGAGGTCGGACAATCCAGGTTAATTATCAAGACGATGGCCCAGTATCCAGTGGTATTTGCGAATAAACAAGCAGATATTCCTTAATTATACAGTTTTTTGAAATGAGGCGATCGCATTCGTGTATTCTCCAAGTATGAATACTGCACCAAAACCAGCAGAAAAGGTGGATGTGTGGCATGAATATGTCGGATATTGTAAATTAAAACCATCATTTTATATCTAGTAAAATTAACTGAAATCAGTCAATGGGTAAACACATTTTGGAGATTACTTTATATAGGATTTATCTAAAAGTTTAAAATATCTAATGATTCTTCTATTTCTAAATCTAATATTATTTCTCGTGTATCTTTGAGTGCTTCTAGCTTACCTTCTTTACGATAGATATCTGCCGCTTTTTGAAAATCTTCAATTGCTCTCTGTTTGTCTGCAATTTCTAAACGAATATTACCACGGTTATAATAAGCATCAGCATAACTAGGATTAATCTGGATTGCCTGAGTATAATCTTCGATTGCGCCCTCAAAATCTCCTAAATCTGAACGAGCATTCCCACGGTTGTAATAAGCATCAGCATAACTAGGATTAATTTGGATTGCCTGAGTATAATCTTCAATTGCGCCCTCAAAATCTCCTAAATCTGAACGAGCATTTCCACGTTTTTTATAAGCTATAGCATCTTGAGGATTAATCTTGATTGCTTGAGGAAATCCTGGCTGAGAACCTAATAAATAACGAGTAATTCCACGGTTTTTATAAGCATCAGCATAATGAGGATTAATTTTAATAGCCTGGGTATAATCTTCAATTGCTCCTTGATTATCTCCAACATGAGAACGAGCTTCTGCCCGATTTTTATAGGTTACGGCAACATTAGGATTAATTCTAATAGCTTGAGTATAATCATTAATCGCTTCCTCTAATCGCCCCAGTTGATAGAGAGCTAAACCTCGTTTATTATAAGATTTAGCATCATGAATATTCATCTGGATTGCCTGAGAATAATCTGCGATCGCCGCTTCGTAATCTCCTATTTGATAGTGAGCTAAACCTCGTTTATAATATAAATTAATATCATTATTAACTTCTAAAGCTTGAGTGTAATTAATAATAGCATTTGGATATTCTCCTTTCTCGACATATTCATCACCCCTTTTTATATGTAGATTTAAATCTTCATCACTATATTCAGGTTTAAAAGGAGATTTTAACACCTGATTAATAGTTGGTTTAGATGAAATTTCCTGTTTCGGAAGATATTTATAAATAGCTGGTTGTTGGCGAGAAGAATTATTTATAGAAGATTGTAACTGTTCTAGATAACACCATAAACCACCCCCATATAGTAATTGTTCTATTCCAAAAGAAATTTTCCCAGTCTTCAACTTAATCATTCGGGTTGGGAGAAAGCCAGCCAAAAAAAGGTGATACTCAGATTGTGCTTCACTGACATCTTCTTGAATTAAAATGCAAACTACTACTGCATTCTTTTCAACTTCTTCAGAACTAATTGACCATCTAACTCTGTCAATGCGACCATGACGAGATTTAACCTCAATACCAATAGATGGGTCAGAAGTCAAAGTAAAATCTATATTACCATCACCGCCAAATCGCTTTTCATAATCGACTTCGGTAATAAAATCGGCTAAACGTTCTTTGACAACTTCTTCACCCAACTTTCCTTTGAGATAGCTAAGAAAAACATCACGTACTGGTAAAACACGCTTATATTTCTCAGCCATCTGCCAGCAAAATTCCCGTAATGCTTTTAATCTCTCTCCAGAAATTATAGTTAATTCACTATATTGACCTTCTGTTTCACAATGAAGCAGACAACCAGATGCTAACCTTTTAATAAAATCAGACTGTAGCGATCGCAGTAGTGTAATCCAGTCCATTGATATTTCTGCGAATCTTTTGATGAGATTATTCTATTAAAATATTCAGTTGGCGTAAACCTTTTAATTAGCTTGGGTGATATTCCCAAAAATTGTTGACTATTTTGCAATAATTCTTTATTTAAATTAATATATGACAATGGGCTATGATACTTACCGTTGGACATTGGGGTAATTTACATTAGTTTTGAAACTGCGGCCATGTTTGATTATGCCAAAGTTTTGAAGAGTTGGGAGAGTGCGATCGCTGGGAATAATACATGAAATATTAATTAGCTAACCACCAATCGCGCAAATGGCCCAAAATCAAAACCCCAAGCCAAACTCTCTCACCAACTCCAGTCCCCCCTCCTCGCTTGCGGGGAGGGGGTTAGGGGGTGGGGTTCCGGGATACCCTTGGCAAACCCCACACGAACTTTGGAAAAAACTTAAACCATTGGTGCGACAAATGCGGTGTGAACCAACTCCAGCAGAAAAGCTACTTTGGGAAAAGTTGAGACACAAGCAACTTTTGGGTTTCAAGTTCCGCCGTCAGCAAACAATTGACCGTTTTATCGTCGATTTTTACTGTAATGAAGCGCGGTTAGTGGTGGAAGTGGATGGCGAAATTCATCACTACACACAAGAGGAAGATGCGATACGTCAAGAATTTTTGGAGAGTTTGGGGTTGCAGGTTGTGCGATTTAGAAATGAGGATGTTCTGGAGAGGGTGGAGGGGGTATTGCAGGATATTGGGGCTTGGTTGCAGAGATAGAACCCCACCCCCAACCCCCTCCCCGCAAGCGAGGAGGGGGCTAATTATGTGGTTTTTGGGGTGTGTGTGCTCGTACAATTTTACATAAGTTTGACAAATTTCTAAATTTTAGCCTTGCTACCCCACTACTGACTTCATTAACTGTGTTGCGATCGCAGTAGTGTAATCTAGTCCATTTATATTTCTGCGAATCTTTTGATCAGACTGATGAATCAGAGTCATCTTTTAGTAAAAAAGGAAATTGCTTTTCCTCAAGCTAATACAGAGCAAATGCGATTATGTTAATCGCTTAAGTAATACGGGAATACTATGTATAAGTTTTAAGGATAAAAATATGACTTTACCAATGGAAGAGTTTGGGCTAAATTTTGAGCAAACAAAAATTTTGTATAGTTTTCAGTATTTTTTAGTACAACAAGATATTGACAGAGAGACAGAATTTGTAAATAGGCAGCTTAAACGTAGATATTTAAACAAGTGGACTAAATCAGTTGAAAAATTTTTAGAAACTCTTGCGAGTAATGATTTACAAAAAAATAATAGTTTTTTATATACTGATTATTCTTTATTCGAGGAAGTATTCAAAAGAATGAAGTGGTCACTCAATAAAAAACGACCTTTATATTCAATTGTATTAGAATTGTCATTGTTTAGTCTCTATGCTCCTTTTGGTACTGAAGAAGATGAACAATTTAAAAAATTAAAACTTAGCGAAACATTTCGTCCACTAATTATAGAAAAAATTGTCTTTTTTGCCAATGAGCTTGGAGTTGAAAGAGAATACGTTACAAGATTTAAATCTAATTATCAAAAATGGAACAATGAAATTACAGGCTCAAACCCTTTGAATTTTTTGTTAGGAGGCTTGATAGGGGGAGCCGTTGTGGCAGCGGTAGTTGCTGCTATTGCAATACCTATTCTTGTTCCTTTACTAGCTCCTATACTTGCGCCGGGGCTTTCAGGCGCAGCGGCAATCTCAGCTGTGCTAGCGGCTTTGGGCGGAGGTGCTATTGCAGCAGGTGGTTTTGGTATGGCAGGTGGAATGGCTGTGATTGTTGGTGGCGGTGCAATTCTTGGCACTGGCGCTGGTAGTGGTATTAGTTCATTATTTGCTCAGTCACCGAATTTAGCAGTCCGCGAAGCAGCAAAATTTTTAGTGACTTTTAACGATATTATATTAGTTCAAGAAGATGTTATAAAGCAGGAAATTGCTTTAAACGCCAGAAACATAATTAAAGGACAGAGAAATGCAATTAATGAACTAGAAGAACAAATTTTAGAAATGCAAATGGCAAGAATTAATAATCAAGAGCAAATAAGTAATTTACAACAAGTTGTTAAATATTTGAGAAAAGCTTTAGAAATAAGCCAAAATTTATTAAAAAGTTTTTTGTATAAAAATGATTTACAATGAAATAGTAAATCGGCGACAAAATATTTGGGACGTAGTTGAGGATAAAAATAATCTGCGTAGATGCAAAGCAGCTTGTCGTCAGACATCGCTACTATTAGTCTCCCATGTACTCCTGGCCATAATTCAGGATCTTCTAAATACGGGTTCATTCCTGGAAATGGATAAGCCATAACAAATATCTCAAAACCAAAAAAATTTTAAAAGTAATTCTCATAGCCCCATCCTCGCTTGCCTGTTGGGGGTGAGATTTTAAGAACAACTAGTGAGGGCTGCACCACATTGCTCTTCCTTTGTCAACCAACCTTTAACACCTTGATATTCCACCTGCGCCCAATCTCCCTGACAGCCTAACAATTTGACAGCCGTATTAGCAGGAATTCTTCTCAGTTTTTGGCTTTTTTGACTGCTACTAGCATAGAAATCCACACCATTAGTACCGTAGCCTCGCGTTGTTAAGCCTAACTTTGGCACGAATACCCATCCAGTTGCTTGAAAACCATTGCTAGCATTAGTAATCTGCATCCAATTTCCAGCAGCACCAATAACGTGAACTGTTTCGTTAATGGGTATTTGTCCTATAATTATGTTATTTCTACTTGCACCACTCCGCACATTTAACCCTTGCGAATCTGTATCGATGACGTAGGCAAAAAGATCGCACTTTTGAGAATTACTTGATTTCGCTAAACTTATTTCACTAGCTATACCAGTATTGAGTATCATATTAATACAACTGAATGCTAATCCGAACGCTAACTTTGGTGCTGGATTTTTCACTTTTTTTGCGATCATTTCTTCAAGCTTCTGGCATCAGTACTCAAGGCTGGAATCTTAGTTTATATCTTTGAATCTACCTAAATAAATTCTGGTTAACTTTGTAACGTAGTTCGATCAAATAAATTTTAGTACCACAATAACACTTTTAATTTTACAAAATTTAGTCCTGCAATGTCTACGATGGTCACTGAGCCAAGTCGTTCGCGGAGCGTCTCGCAGAGAAGTGCGGGCTACGCCTACGCTGATGGATGCAACACAACGATATCATTGAGTATTAAGATGTCAATATATGGTGTAGTTAACGCCAACAGGAAGTTTATATTTCGACAAAGATTCATTAAGTTATATGAATAAGAAAATACATTCCATATCAGATAGCATAGTTCAAAAAATTAATAATCTCGACAATGTGAGTATTTTAGAATTAGACAAAGAAGAAATTATTAGCTTATTTAAGGCTAATGGAATCTTGCTTTTTAGAGGATTTGATGTTGATGTTGATATTTTTAAAAAATTTACCAATCTCTTGAGTATCGATTTTATAAATTATGCTGGTGGTGCATTCAGTAGAAGGGTAATTAATGGAGATGAGACTCTTTTAAGCGTCAATGATTTTAAATCTGAGATTAAGTTGCACGGAGAAATGTATTATCAGCAGAATATCCCACTTATGCTGTGGTTTTTCTGTGCTAATCCACCATTAAAAGATGGTGAAACTACGGTATGTGATGGCAGACAGTTTTTTAATGAAATTAGTAGTTCAACCAAAGAGTTATTTAGCAAAAAGAAGTTAAAATTTACTGTTCGGATATCTCAAGAGGACTGGCAGAAAAAATATCAAACAAATGATTTGAATCAACTAGAAAAGATGTGTCAGAACAACAATACGCATCTGACAGTAAATAACGATAAATCGATTCTGCTTGAATATATTTCTCCAGCCATCATCCCCAGCAGATGTGGAAAATATCAGGTATTTATTAATAGTCTATTACCCACAAAGCAGTTAAGTCCAAAGATTCTTAATTTTGAAGATGATTCAGAAATCCCTGAAGAGGTTGTCTCTGAACTTAATGAAGTTGCTGAAAAAATAACTACGGAAATTTCGTGGCAAAAAGGCGATATTTTAATGATTGACAATACAAGAATACTTCATGGGAGAAGGTCTTTTGTTGACGATCAAAGAGATATTTATATCAGGCTATGTTCTCCAGCTTTTTCATTTTGAGATTTTATTACAACAGTTATCATTGATTTAAATGATATCTGTCGTCAGGGTACAGCATTGCTATGCTATTACTGCATTATCCATAACACAATACTTTTCAGTTAACGGTTATTGGTGTAGATAATTTGTCTTTCAAGACGCGATCAATCGCGTCTCTACATTAGACGCGATAAATCGCGTCTCTACATTAGGGTTTTGTTGCTCTATCTAAACTGTATTGATTTTATAACAGGTTATTTCATATCATAGCCAAACAAATTTGGGTCTACTTCTCCTAACTGCAACTCTGCTAAACCATACTCCGCCCATCGTCTCTCTACCATCGCCGCCACATCTGGGTCAGATTCCAAAGGCGAACCCCATTCATGATTTGTTTCCGGCGGAATCTTGGTAGTCGCATCAATTCCCATCCGTCCACCTAAGCCAATCTTCTCACTGGCAAAATCCAACGTATCAAAAGGTGTATTTGGCAAAATAAAGACATCCCGCACTGGGTCAACTTTAGAACTAATCGCCCAGACAACTTGACGCGGATCGCGAATATTTATGTCTTTATCCACAACAATTACAAATTTGGTGTATGTAAATTGAGGTAAAGCACTCCAAAACGCTAAAGCCGCCCGTCGCGCTTGTCCCGGATATGCTTTATCAATGGAAATAATCGCTGCTTTGTAACTCAAAGCTTCCATTGGTAAGAAGAAATCGACAATTTCTGATACTTGTTGCCGCAGTATAGGCGTATAAATGCGATTGAGTGCGATCGCCATCATCGCTTCTTCTTTGGGTGGACGACCGCTAAATGTTGTTAAGTAAATCGGATTTTTCCGGTGCGTCATACACTCGAAGCGAATTAACGGCGAATCTTCCACGCCGCCGTAATAACCCATGTGGTCGCCAAAAGGCCCATCTGGTAAAACTTCCCCTGGTGTAATCGTTCCTTCCAAGATAAATTCGGAATCTGCGGGAACTTCCAAATCTACAGTTTTACATTTTGCCAACTGGACGCCAGAACCGCCATAAAGTCCTGCAAACAGCCATTCTGATAAATCTACAGGTATAGGTGTAGCTGCTGCCATGATAATTAGAGGATCTACACCAAGTGCGATCGCAACTTCTAATTTTTTCCCACGTTCGGCTGCTTTTCGCAAATGCCTCGCCCCACCCCGCACCGATAACCAGTGAACCGTCATCGTATTTTGAGATTGTAGTTGTAAGCGATACACACCTACATTTGGAGTACCAGTCTCACAATCCTTGGTAATTACTAATCCCAGCGTGATAATCTTGCCCGCATCACCAATATAAGGACGTATCAAAGGCAACTTATTTAAATCTAAATCATTACCTTGAAGCACAACTTGCTGACAAGTGGGGAAAAAGTCTCGTCCTGGTTTCGCCTTCACCACATCAAACAGCACTTTTCCAAAATCTATCGCCTGGGAAATCTTTTTCGGTGGTTTTGGTTGTTGCAGCATACTCAATTTTTTACCCAGAGTTTCCAACTCCTCTGGATGCTGCATATTCATCGCCCAGCAAATCCTTTCCACAGTTCCCATCAAATTCACCGCCACCGGGAAGGAAGCGCCTTTGACGTTTTCAAACAACAACCCTGGACCACCTTTTTGCAGCATTCGGTTGGAAATCTCAGCAATTTCCAAGTCTGGGTCAACTAAAGCTGAAATTCGCCGTAATTGTCCTCTTTCTTCCAAAATTTTGATGAATCCCCGCAAGTCTCTCGCCATTGTTCTAATAAAGCTGATTATTTAAGAAGTGTGAAGCGCTTTCTTATATTATGGGGCATTGGGAGAGTGGACTAGAAGACAAGGAGAATTGGAGACAACACATCTCAGGAAAGCTGATGAGTAAACTAGTAAACCTACTGTTCCAAAAATTGTGTAAAATTACTCCCCCAGAGTGATGTTACTAATCCTTCATATAAATGAAGAGTTTTGAAACCTAAACTTTCAGTTACCCTGAAATTGATATATATATAAAAGAGCAATTTTCAAATGACCATTTACTTTTATAAGGTTTGGCAGCCTTATGGCTGTTTTTCTAACTTTTCTCTCCACGGAATCCACATCGAGGGTGTTTACTGGCCAACGGTTGAGCATTATTATCAAGCGCAAAAGTTTGTAGGCAGCACAGATGCGGCAATTATACCTCTTATCCATGCCGCCGCCACCCCAGAAGAAGCTGCGACTTTGGGAAGATGTAGCACTCGCCAACTCCGTCGAGACTGGGATTTGGTTAAAACTCAAATTATGCGAGAAGCTGTACTCAAAAAGTTTCTCACTCATGCTGATATCAGAGAAGTTCTCCTGAAGACAGGTAATGAGATGTTGGTTGAAAACTCCCCAACCGATTCTTTTTGGGGCTGTGGTGCTAATAAAAGCGGTCAAAACCATCTCGGTAAAACTCTTATGAGTGTGCGTGAAGAAATTCGGAATTTACTATCTTTAACGGTAATTTACGAATAATTTAATCAAAATAGTTACATCCAACATCAAGTCAAGCAATTAAACGGGGAATAGTCAAATTCCCCAGCCAAAAACATTTTCAAAAATTACTAATAATTTAGTTATGGCTCTGAATAAATTTTAATTAATTGAATTAATGGGCAAAAAGATTAAAAAAATCTTTTTAATTTCAAGAAATTATTCCAGTTCTAAATTAAGTAAAATTACTGGAATAGTTTAATGATTGAGAATATAAAATTAATAAATGTCAATGATTAAAATTTTCTGAACTTTAGACTTGAGATGAGCGCTAAAAAGTATTTAATGATACAGCAATTTTATATATCACTTAAATCCGCTTTCCAAGAGACCTCTTGGCAAAAGTGCTTTTTACACTCTCGTAGGAAAAGGTTTTGGTTAAAGGGGAAGGGAAAATACAAAACCTTTACCTTTTCGCGACAAATGCCAAGAAGTCTAAGGGCTACAGGGAACAAGCAAAATATCTGTTACTTTTCAAACATCTTCTAATCCATTTCCAAAAATATTTGTAATACATGTATGCCCTTAGCAATACATTATTAGCAAGAATTTTTGGAAATAGGATGAAAATCAAAGTATTGTAAGTTGAAAATTACGATCGCGAACAATTATAAAAAATTATACTTAAATAAATTAAATAGAAGTAATGACACGTAGGTATAAACCAAACGAGTTGCAGCAAAACTTCGGTCGAGAAAGCTTACTGCACCGGATGACAAAACAGATTAGGCGATCGCTCGACCTTCAAGAGATATTAACAACTACTGTTAGCGAAGTGCGTTTATTTTTGGGTGCAGATCGGGTGAAAATTTATCGCTTTGATGCTGATGGTAGTGGTGAAGTGATTGCAGAATCTATTCATAAACAACGTCTGCCATCTTTATTGGGTCAACGCTTCCCAGCTGATGATATTCCAGAAGCCGCCAGAGAGATGTTTTTGTTGGCGGGGCAACGTTCGATTGTCGATGTGGCAAATGAGAAGATTGGGCTATCGCCTCTACAGTCAAAAGAAACTGGCAAACGTCTAGAAACTAATATCTACTATCGGCAAGTAGACCAGTGTCATATTCAATACCTAAAAGCAATGGGCGTGCAGTCTTCGTTGGTAGTACCAATTTTAGATTGCGAGCCACAAGAACTATCGGCAAAGCCTAAATTGTGGGGATTGTTGGTAGCTCACCACAGTGAACCGCAAAAGATTTTGAAGCGGGAACTAAAAGTATTGCAGCAAGTTGCCGATCAGGTAGCGATCGCGATCGCTCAAAGTAATCTACTCGCTGAAGCCCACGCCAAGCAAAAGCGAGAAGCTACTATTAATCGAGTCACCACATTATTGCATAAACTGCCGACAATCCAATTACAAGGAGCACTAGAAGAAGTTATTACTGCCTTCTGTGGAGTCGGTGGCAGGCTTTACATTGCAGAGAACCGAGAACTATACACCTGGGGCGACCAACCGACACTCCCCTACGAGTTAGATAACAGTATTATCGAACAGCATCCCATCTGGCAAAACTGGATGGCTGAGTTTCAACAAGGTAATATTTGGGCAACTACCGACCTCTATAAAGAACCACGTTTGCGAGTTTTGGCTTTAGCATTCCGTTCTACTGAAATTCGCGGACTCATGGTGATTCCGCTACATTACCGCGAAAAATTTATCGGTGTATTAACTATTTTTCGCTCGGAATTGGAAACGGAAATCTTGTGGGCGGGAAGATGCGAACATAATCGGCGACAACTTTTACCCCAGCTTTCCTTTGAGATTTGGCGAGAGCAAAAAAAAGGGCAATCACCTGAGTGGAAATTGGAAGACATCTTTTTGGCACAAGCTTTATACGATCATTTCTCAATGGCAATTCAGCAGCAGCAGATGTATAAACAGGTACAATCACTGAATGCCAACTTAGAACTGCGGGTGCAAGAGCAAACCTCTGAACTCGAAAAATCATTACTGTTTACCAAAGTCATCAAGCAAGTCACAGAGCATATTCGCCGCACATTGGACTTGCAAGCAACTCTGCAATCCATAGTTCAAGAAGTCCGTCCCCTGCTAAATTCAGACCGAATGCTGATTTTCTACCTGAAGACTCAATCAGTGATTGTGGAAGAGATTAATGGTGATTGGCAGTCAGTTTTGGGAGTGAATGCACCACCAGAATGCTTTCCTGATGAGTATACCCGTCTATACTGTCAGGGTAGGGTACGGGCAATTAACAACCTTTCAACGGCTTCTTTAAGTGATTGTCATCGAGAGTTTTTGCAGAGTTTGCAAGTGCAAGCAAACTTAATAGTTCCAATTAATATGGGTATGGAACTATGGGGCTTATTAATTGCCCATGAGTGTGAGGCTCCCAGAAATTGGCAAGATACAGAAATTGATTTATTGCAGCAGGTGGCAGATCAGGCTGCGATCGCAATTCAACAAGCACAACTCTACCAACAAACCTCACTAGCCGAAACTGAAGCCAGAAATCAAGCTGCTCAGTTAGAGCAGACCCTACACGAACTCCAAGAAACACAGACAAGATTGATTCAGACCGAAAAAATGTCTAGTTTAGGACAGTTGGTGGCGGGTGTCGCCCACGAAATCAACAACCCCGTTAACTTTATTTACGGTAATCTGTGCCACGCCAGTGATTACACCGAACAGCTGCTAGAAATTTTACGTCTCTACCAGCTATACTATCCCCATCCCCATAGTGAAATTCAAGCCGCGATCGAAGCGATCGATTTTGAATTTTTGGTAGAAGACCTGCCAAAAATCATGACCTCAATGCAACTAGGAACCGAACGCATTCGCTCAATAGTGTTGTCGTTACGCAATTTTTCTCGCTTGGATGAGTCTGAAAACAAGCGCGTTGACCTGCATGAAGGTATTGACAACACCTTATTAATTTTGCAACATCGGCTGAAAGGAAATGCCGAATTTCCACGAATTGAGATAATAAAAGATTATGGCAGCATTCCACGGGTGGAATGCTATGCCGGTCAAATGAATCAAGTATTCATGAATATTTTCAGCAATGCCATAGATGCTCTGGAAGTAGGGCGTCGAGAGTGGCGGGATCGGGGTGACAAGGAGAATAACTCATGCCCAATTCCAACTATCCAGATTTCCACTAAAGTCTCAGCAGACAACTCTCGTCTGTTAATTCGGATTACTGACAACGGCCCCGGAATGAATGAAGACGTAAAAAAGCGAATTTTTGACCCGTTTTACACTACCAAGCCTGTGGGCAAAGGTACAGGATTGGGACTAGCAATCAGCTATCAGATTATTGTTGAAAAACATGGGGGAATAATGGAGTGCATTTCAGAACCTGGCAAAGGTACAGAGTTCTGGATTGAGATTCCCATCAAGCCTCCAGCCAAAATAGTTAACTAGCAATAGTTGTGGGAGATGAGGATGCAGGGGAAAAATCACTATTGGTTATTGACCAATGCTCAATTGTTAGTTTCAAAACTTAAAAATCGATTGATAAATTTTTAAATTCATCCACAAGATAGATGATAATTTTCTTAACATCTAGGCTAAATAAATAGCTATCAGCGATCCAGGATACAATACTGCTCGCTTTGTGCATTTTTAAATCGAAATTGGATTTGGGGAAAAGGTTAAAGGGTAAAGGGTAAAGGTTTTTTCTTTCCTCTTTACCCTTTCCTTTTCCTCAAAACCCGACAAGTATCGATCCAGGATATGCAATATATTTAATTCGATTAAAATCATTTAAAAGTAAAGTTTAGTTGCAAAATAAATTCCTCCCAGCTACAAATGATAATCTAATAGTAGAAGCTAATAAACAAGCTTCCTTGGCAGATAATAACAGCTGCATTTGAAATGTTAGTAAGAGGTATAAGACGCTGTTGAACTTACATCTGTCTCGTCAAAATACAGCAACACCCAACGCGAAAACTGCTGTTTCCTCAAATCTAGAAGATTAGGGGGCACTGTAACTGATTTTCATTACTTGTTTACAAAAGCAATGGAAGTTAGTACATCCCTAACTACGATCGACAAAGAGAGGAGATAGTTCAGCGAGTAGAGGCTTGGGTGTTGTTGTATTTAAACAGAAGTCTGAAATAGGGACTCCTCTGGGTGTAAGATTATACGAAGTTGAATAGTGAGAAACAGTTAAAATAGCGCCTTATGTCAATAATTGCGCTCAGAGCGTGGTATCTACAAGATTATGAGCCGATTCCAGAATTGGAAAAACGTCCGCCAGACATTCGCTTAAGCAAAAAAAGCCTGCTGAAATCAGCATTGCGAGCAGACTTTTTGGAAGACAGCGACGAAGTGAAAAAATCAACTTGGTTTGGGCGCTATTTGGAAGGGGAAAATATTGAATTTTATATTGAAGGTAGCGGTGGCTATTGCGTCTCTAACATTGACTTAATTAGTCATGAAATTTATTTTACTAAACAGGCGGTGTTGGCTCAGTTAGAACCAACAATTTTTTTATCCTATCAAACTGAGTATGGCACAGCGACGAATATTCTCAAAGAAGAACTGCGAAAAAGTTTAGACAATTTAAACTTGCGATCGCGTCTTCCTCTAACATTAATAGAATCCTCTCGTCCTAGCGGTGCTACTTTCCGAATTAACCGCACAATCATGCGGAAAATCCGTAAGAGTTTATTATTTATAGCTGACACCACGCCCATTGCTAGTATTGATGGTAAGGAAACGTCTCAATTAATTCCCAGTCCGAATGTCTGTATTGAAATTGGCTATGCCATCCAAAGTAAGCGATCCGAACAGATTCTACTAGCGCAAATGCAACGCCCAGATTTTGAAGGTGAATTTCCCTTCGACTTACCAACACAGCAAATTTTGCAATTCCAAGACACTATAGAACTGGACAAAATCCTGACAGAGACAATTAAAAACCAGCTAGCACGATTCAAATTGTTTTTTTGAACAAGATATACAAGATAATACTTACTTACCAAAAATAAAACTATAGCACTCCTAAAACATGACTAGGCTCTATGCTAGGGCGTTAAAGGGAAAAAGAGCACACGGTGCTCGTCCAGACAAACGTGGTAAAAATACAACTATTATTGGGGCGATCGCAACCCGTGGGATTGTTGGTGCAATGAGTTTTAAAGGTGGAAATGATAAAAACGCATTTAAAACTTATATTAACCAAGTCTTAGTTAGTTCGGCGAAAGAGAGCATTCGACGGATGAAGCCTCCGAGGTGTACCCCGTATCCGCCTGCCGCCCGATACAAGCGGGTGGTCGTGCGGTCGCTGTGGTACGACGCGGATGGACTGACCGTCGAAGTGCAGGGGCCGGGGTTCGTGTTCGCCCGTGTGGTGTTCCGGCGGCCGGTCGGGTTCCGAGTGCTGGACGAGCGTGACCTGTGCGAATTCTGGGACAGCTACCACGCCGGCAACGGGTGGTTGTACGAGGTTCACGAAGGCGGCTGGCAGGAGTTGGAGTCGCACCGCCAGTACTTTAACTCCCCGTTGTGCTTTACCGGTCTGCGGGAGTTCCTGGTGGTTTGCGACCAGTGCGTCAGCGTACTGGCCGTCGAGCCGCCGGAGCTCATCGACTTGGGTGCGAACCCGGAACACCCGCTCGCCGACTGAGTAAAACTAGGGTATTTGAGCATTAGAAGAGGATTTTAGAGAAAACAAAGGCTGAAAGGGTTGCTATTGCTTTAATTAGAATAAACGAACAGGTTTACTTTGCAGCTTTGAACTAATTGAACTTACCCGATCGACCACAGAAATCATGTATTTGTAATCTGGTACTTGTCCATTGGGTACATACCCCACTTCTTGAGCTAAATCTGAAGGCGAATCACTCATCACTTTGCGGATAAATTCTTGACGGTTACGTTCTACATTCGGCCCAATCAAAACCACACCTAATGGTACATAGTGAGGGTCTTTAAATAGTATGCGGAATTGGGTTGGTGCCAACTGCGAACTGTAAAGACTTAATTCCGCCTCCGAGACGGCACAGGCGATCGCTTTTCCTTGAGCCACCAATTCTAGAGCTGCTTGAGGTGTGGGTGCAAACAAGATGTCAGCCAGTGTTGTACCATAAAGATTGTAAAGAGGAAAATAATATCCTGTTGCTGAACCTAACTGTCCTAAAGCTATTGTTTTGCCTTGTAATTGTTTCAAGTCAGCGATCGGATTATCTTTGCGAACAACGAAGATTGAACGTAAATTACTAATACCTATTAAAGGAAATAGGGGAACATATTGGTGACGTGCGATCGCAATAGCCGCTAAACCCGGTGGAGCAAATACCAATGACCAAGCACGAGCATCAAGGCGCTCAACCGCTCTATTTTCATTAAAAACAGGCTCTAACTGAATATATGAGTTTGTTTTTTCACCTAAGTAATTATTAAATTTAGCATATTGATTAATTATCTGTTCGCCTCCACCATAGTTGATTACACCAATAGTTAATGTGCCCTCAACCCCATCTCCATTTTGTGGTTTGCAGGCAGCAAATGTGAAACCTAGTAGATGAAACAGAAATAAACGACGGGGAAATCGCACAAACATCACTAATTATGGTTAAAGAAACAATTTGGCTTTCAGGACTAATTTAGATAAATTTTACTGCTGCCTAAAAAGGTTATATTGCAGTAAAAAATTAATATTTATTTAGATATTGTTGAGATGCTTTCTAAGAGGTATAAATAAATATTAGACAAACTCACAGGCCACTTTCGTTGCTTAGGTTATGTTAAACAACATTACGTTAAAAAACTTAAAAATAGGTGCTAAATTTAACTTGCTTTTAATATTAGTTTTCATCATCAGTATTTTAGGAAGTGGCGTTGCCTTATCCAGTGTACTTCAAGGGAGAGCGCAAAATGAAGTAAGTTCTCAAGCGGAGATTCTCATTCAAACGGTAAATGCAGTTAGAGATTATACACAAAATCGTATTGCTCCCCTATTAGAACCTAGATTAGATACTAACCCAACATTCCTGCCTGAAGTAGTACCAACTTTTTCCTCTAAAGAGGTTTTTGAAAATTTTCGTAAAAAGCCTAAATTTAAAAACTTTTTTCATAAGGATGCAACACTTAATCCAACCAATTTAGCGGATAAAGCTGATAATTTTGAAACTCAACTTGTCGAGCGTTTTCGCAACGAACCTAATACTTTAGAAATCACAGGCTTTCGTAAATTGTCAGAAGGTGAAGTATTTTACATTGCACAACCACTAAAAATTACCCAAGCGAAATGTTTGCGATGCCATTCTACACCAGATCAAGCTCCTAAAAGTCAGTTGCTAAATTATGGCTCGGAAAATGGTTTTGGCTGGCAACTTAATCAGATTGTTTCTGCCCAAATAATCTCTGTTCCTTCTCAAGATATTTTTGCTAATGCCACACGGACTTGGATATTGATAATGGGACTTTTAATTGCGATCTTTGCGTTCGTAGTTTTCTTAATTAACTTCTTAATTACAAAATATGTGATTCAGCGCATCAGAAGAATAGAGAAAATAGCTCAAAAAGTTAGTATTGGTGATATGAGTGCTGATTTTGAAGAAAGCTCTCATGATGAAATTGGCGGGTTAGCAGAAGCATTTAATCGGATGAAAGCTAGCTTGAAAATAGCTTTGGAAATGCTGAATAATTAAGGCTAATAATCCGTAATTCACAGAGAGAAAAACGCAATTTTGAGAAAATCAAGAAAGTAAGCGTTGCTCAAATTGCAAAGCTTTTTGACGTTCGGGAATTTGTGATGCTAAAATTTTCACAAATTCTGCACGAGAGATTTGTCCAGCAGATTTCATAGCTTTTTGCACTAGAAACTTAGCTATCGGGCCAATTAAATTAGCCAACTCACGTTCGCACTCTTCCAGAAATTTTTCACTGATGACTTGAGATTCTTGGTTTGCTAAATTATTTGAGTTAATACCAGATGGATCGGATTTTACAGTAAGTTCTTGTAATAGAGTAGGTTTCTCTAGTAGAAATGTTGTTTTCTTCTTAAAATCAATTTGTTGATTTTCTCGAAGATGAAGGGCTAATTGACTAATTAATTCTTCCAAATTGGACGCTGATGCCGCAACTTGTTGTAGCAATCTTGAGGCGATGGGACCGACAAATTCTAAAAGAATTGTTTCTAAGCGCTTGTAACTTTCCCCAGACAGAATAGAAGCAGTTGGATACCCAATTGAGTTTTGTTGAGAAAGCGAAGTTTGAGGCGGTTGTGTAAAATCTGGTAGTTGAAGCGATTGCGCTTCTACCTGGTAATCTTGACGATAATATTCTTGCTGTTTGGGTGTCGAAGATGGTAGTTGAAGCGATCGCGCTTCTTTTCTAGGATCGAGATCCTTAAGCACGTGTAAAACTTCAGCCGCAGACTGATAGCGCTGTTTAAAGTGATGTAGCACCATTTTAGATAGCACAGATGCCAACTCAGAACTGACGTTAGCTTGATGCTGCCAAGAAATTTCTCCTGTATCTGGGTCTTCTTCAAAGTTGATCGGATGTAACCCTGTCAGCGATTGTATACCAATAATGCCCAAGGAATAAATATCACTGTTGAGGCGGGGCTTACCTTGTCCCTGTTCTGTAGACATATATCCGGGAGTACCAATAATAATAGTAGCTCCCGTGTGCCCTGCAATTGTCAGCAGTTGAGTTTGGACTTGTTTAACAGCGCCAAAGTCAATCAGCACTAACTTACCGTCTTGTTGCCGCCTAATTATATTGTCCGGTTTGATATCTCGATGAATAACATTGTGGCTGTGAATAAATTGTAGAATATCCAAAACCTGTTGGAGTAGTTGAATGACTCGATCTTCTGGCCAACGTTGATTGGGGAATAGTTCCGCTTTCAGGGTATGTCCTTCAATGAACTCTTGCACCAAGAAGAACTCTTGGTTTTCTTCAAAATAGGCTAAAAGCCGAGGAATCTGGTCATGGTAGCCCAGTTTTTCTAGTGTTTCTGCCTCACTAGTAAATAGCCGTCTGGCAGTTTTGAGAAATTCAGGACTACGAGTGACGGGCTTAAGGTGTTTGACAACACATTTTGGGAAACCTGGTCGATGGGTATCTTGGGCTATGTAGGTTTGACCGAATCCCCCTCCACCTAATATCTGGAGGACTTGGTAACGTCCGTCTAATAATTGTCCTAACATTGTGTTACAAACCTTAATTCCTCAAATTAATCTTGACACAACTACCAGCTTTGGTAAGGTTTGTTCAGACAGAAAGTAGGTAGTGGCAAAATTTCAAGCAAGGTCTTTTGAGGATTGCATTACAAGTTTATGACTGACTAAACTCCAGATCGGCTTGCAGGCATATTATTGTTGAAGCTTTAATAATTCCTCAGAAATCGCCAGTGTCTCAGCTTTTGAAGTAGTTGTTGGTTGAGAGACTAGGCTAACCTCTCCTAATTGAGTTTTATTGACAAAATAGGTTATTCCCCGAAAGCTCAATTTATAGGCTACTGGTGCTAGAGGAACTTCTGCCGATTTAGAATTTGGATCGACACAATAGTTAACACCACGGTAGATCAAATTATAAGCTGGCCCAATTTGAGGAACTGGTTGAAACGGCTGTTGTGTTTTTTTGCTGCCAACTTTGCTTAAGTCGTATTCGTAGCTCAGACCACGATAGTAAAGTTTCATAATTTTCGCTTCCTGAATAACTGTTTTTCAATAATGCCAATGGCTTATCAGAAGTTGATTGGAATGTTATGCAAGAGCTAATGTAAACTTACACTTTTTAAGGAACTGCTTAAAGGATTAAGCGTCTAGAGTGAAGAGTTATTGGGCATTGGGCATTAGGAGTGCTGTTAGCGATAGCGGGGGCGTTTAGCCCGTGCTGAGTTAAGAGTTAGGAGTTAACAGTAGAGACGCGATTAATCGCGTCTGTACAAGAGTTAGGAGTTTTGTTTATCTCCTTGTCCCCTTGTCTCCTTTGTCTCCTTTGTCTCCCCTGCTCCTCTGCTGCTCTGCTCCCAACCTCCCGTATGCTTACCCTTTTCATTCGGGGGTTACGTGGTTAACAATGGGTTGAATGTTTTTTAAATGATTCAACTTTATGGCTAGAACCGCAAATGAATATGCCGTATACCTCCTACTGGAAAGCGGCCACCGAGAAGAAGTACGTTTTCCTACTATTCAAGAGTTTCAGAAATGGTATAGCGGCGAACTTGTGCCAAAATCTGCTTCTAATGACTTTATTAGCGTACCGATCAAAAATATTCAAGGGGAATATATGGTAGTACGCCCTTCTCGGATTGTGGCAATCCGGGTAGAACCGATTTTTAGTTCTAGTGTTGAAAGATTCAACTAAATGATGAGAAAAACCCTTGCTTTGGTTTCCTTGAGTCTAGGAATTGCCCTCGTAAACCCTCTCTGGTCGGCTGTTGCTCAGGTTCCTAACTTACTGCCGTTGCCACTACCGACTGCTCCCGATCTTCCACCTATACCAATACCGATCGCTCCTGAGTTAACGCCGCCGCTAAAACCAATCACTATCGAAAGCGATTGTACACTCCGGCCGACTTGCTTGGGTTGGGATGAGCAAATTTGGAGTCAAAGAGGTAAAACAGGCGATCGCAAAGCGCTGTTGGCTTCCATTGATAACAGTTTGCTTTATCTAACAAAGGGTGATGCGATCGCAGCATATCAAAATTATCCAGTTCGGGAAATTACTCTTGATCGCGTCCGGAGGAGTTTGCTGCGTTTCCGCCAACTGGTTGTCAGTTCTAAGTCAGCAGCCCAACTACAAGCTGCTGTCAGTCGTGAGTTTGTCTTCTACCAATCTGTGGGCAACGATGGCAAGGGTACTGTTAAGTTCACTGCTTACTACGAACCTGTTTACACCGCTAGCCGTGTGAAAACTGCAATCTATAAGTATCCCATTTATCGGCTACCACCAGATTTTAGCCAATGGCCTAAACCTCACCCAAAACGAATTGATTTGGAAGGAAAAGATGGTTTAAAAGGGAATAAGAGCAAATTACGCGGTTTAGAATTGCTTTGGTTTCGCGATCGCCTAGACGCATACATGGTACATATCCAAGGTTCCGCCCAAATTAAATTAACCAATGGCAAAACAACATCAATTGGCTATGCAGGTGGAACTGATTACCCCTGGACTAGTATCGGCAAAGAATTAGCCAAAGATGGCAAACTTCCCCTGGAAGGATTGACAATGCCACGGATGATTGCTTATTTCCGACAAAAACCCCAGGAATTGAACAATTATCTACCGCGCTGGGAACGATTTATTTTCTTCCAAGAAACTGGTGGTACCGGAGCTACAGGCAGTATTCATGTGCCAGTGACAGCAGAACGTTCTATTGCTACAGATAAGTCTCTCATGCCTCCAGGAGCGCTAGCGCTGATTTATAACTCATTTCCCTATCCTGCTGGTGGTGGCAAACTAGAGAACCGTACTGTTAGCCGCTTTGTACTTGACCAAGATACAGGAAGCGCCATCAAAGGGCCGGGCCGGGTGGATTATTTCATGGGGTCTGGTAAACTAGCGGGCGATCGCGCTGGTATCACAGGCGGTAATGGTTCATTATATTATTTGCTGCTCAAAGAATAGATATTGGGCATTGGGCATTGGGCATTGGGCATTGGGCATTGGGCATTAGTTATTCTCCTCTGCTCCTCTGCTCCTCTGCTCCTCTGCTCCCCTGCTCCCCTGCTTCCCCTGCCCCCTCATCCCCTCATCCCCTCATCCCCATTGTCCACTCCCCACTCCTCAGCTAATACGGCGGATAAGCAAAATCATCTTCATCAGCATAAATGTAAGAGTTGGAAACTCCTGCCATTGCCAATTTAGGGGTTTCTGATTTTACAGGTTCCTTGCCAAAATCTTTGTATTCTTCAAAAGTCTTACAAATCATTGCAGACTCCAGAGCATCGGAAGCAATTAAATATTGCGTTAAAGTCCCTACGGTGGGATGTTTATAGTCCACAGTTGAAGCTACCAAAACTGTATTTGGTTCAATTCCTCTTTCTTCACACTCAACGATCGGACAAAAAATCCCGTGAGCGTGGAACAAAGGCCCTTTTGGTGTCAAAGGTTGCTTGCGGTAGATAGCATAAGCTTTTTCTAGTTCAGCAACGAATCCACCTACTACTCTGCCTTGTTGATATTCGCAGTAGGTTTTGCTGAAACTCGCTCCAGCTGCACCATTGAGAGTTAGTTGTAGCGGTGATTCATGTAAAAACTTTTTATTTTCACCCACTATAAAAATTAGATAGCGAGTAAAGGTTTTAAATTTAAGTTTGTCGGCTAAAAAAGCATCATAATTATCTTTGAGCGTACCCAGTTTTAGACCACTTTCCCGGTCTTTAACAGACAATGGCCCCCGGCGCACTATGACCAAGCGTGGAGTAGCGCTAATAAACACTGTTTCTACTCCAGAGCTAAATTCATGCTCAACTTGCTGCCAGTTATCATCTGGTACAAAGCCGACAGCATTGGCATTATCCAGCTTAATCGCCAAACCGTGAGATTGTATACCATCTGTGCCATACCGAGGATTAATCATCTGACACCAGGGAAGGACTTGCGAAGGCGGTGCATTGAATTTCTCGTCTTCAAAGTCAAAATTAGCAGATGCTTTCATCGTTTTAGGCTATCAAAGTGTTTTATTGAACAAGGCGATCGGCAGGGCGCACAGGAAAGGAAAGCCAGTTATATGCTGTGGTTCCCAAAGTTTAAGAACATTAAACTGACGTAGTATTTTTTCTAGAGTAAGACAGAATCAATCTATGTTGCAATCTCTGTTTAGTTTTTTAACAACAAATTCTTTCTTTGGCATCTCTCTATCTAAATACGCTCTACTTTTTGTTCCTCTCGTGGTTAAATTCAAATCAGCAAATTACTGTAAACTTAAAGCCGCGAGAGTCTTCAAATCAGGCACTTCTAAATCAGGTTGAGTGACTGCTGGTAAACTCGCACTAACCCCTTGCTCTGCTCGACGATTTACCCAGACTGTTGATAATCCTAGAGATTTGGCTGTCACTATATCATGATATACACTAGCAGCAACGTGTAATATCTGCTCTAGCGGCAAATCAATTCTCTCAATAGCCAGTCTGAAGTTGTTGAAGGCAGGTTTGTAGCTTTTTGCCTGTTCTGCTGTGATTACCTTATCAAATTCCACCTCCAAGTGCTTTGCCGAGAAAGCAAAGAGATCGTCATCTACATTTGAGATAATTATCAGCCTAAACTTTTGCTTTAAAGTTCTAAGTGCCTCAACTGTATCGGGGAAAGGCAGCCAATGCTGAATCGAATCGGCAAGTGAATTTAGTTCGTCAGCAGTTGGCTCAAAGCCAAATCGTTCACCAAATTTCTGGACTACTCTTTGCAAAACTTCTCGATATTTGATATATTCTCCAATTTCGATTTCTGCTTCAAATTCAGCAAAAATATCAAGAATTTGCTCGTTATCCAAATTAGTGTTGTGTGTCAGCAGAAGTGGCCTTAGCACCCCTAAGATGCCATTTTCCCAATCAATTAGGGTTCCGTAACAATCGAAAGTTAAAGCCTTATACTGATTTAATTCAATCACTTTTTTATACTCCAGAGCTTGATTAATAGCGTTCAGTTTTCACAAACCAAAAGACGGGTGAAATCATCCGTGTTGGCGCAGGGGGCATTTCTCTACGAGACGCTTTGCGTAGCTTGCCCGCAGGGGTACGACAAAGCTACTTCGGCTGCGCGGTAGTTGAGCGCAGTCGAAACTCAGTACAAGTCAGTGACCACCGCAGGCATCGCCACATCCACTGTTCTTGAAGTCTCTGAACATTTTTATTTTTTCTATATCAGGGTAACGCGGAACTTATAGGTTGCTCAAAGATTGACAAAGTGAACCGCCAAGGTCGTTTTACAGTTATACCTGCGTTGGAGAGCATTGCTCGCCAAAGTTGTATTGGCATTATCCAAACAAATTTATATTACATTGATAATACAATATTACTAAGTTGTAGGTGTGGGATAATAGTTATTCCAAAAAGGAAATTATTCCTAAGTATAATTTGTATGGATGTGAAATTTCAGGATACACAAGCGAATACCACTAAACAATTAAACTCAAGTAAACAGCCATCTAATAGCAAGCCATCCGATACTTTTTCGGTAGCGGAGGCAGTGGTAAAAATTCTGGAAGATATGGGAGTGCAGTATGCCTTTGGTGTTTCGGGAGGTGCGATCGCCCCAGTATGGGCTGCGCTACACCAAAGTTCCATCCAGGTGCTGCACTTTCGCCATGAAGCCGGAGCAGCTTTTGCAGCCATTGAGGCATATTTTGCTAGCGATCGCCCAGTTGTGGTATTCACTACCACGGGGCCAGGAATCACCAACGCTTTGACAGGGCTATTAGCTGCTCGTTGGGAAGGTGCTAAGGTGATTCTGATCTCAGCTTCAACTTCAGCGCCACAGCGTGGCCGGTGGGCTTGCCAAGAAACTAGCACCTACACAATGCCTAGCGCCGGAATTTTTACTTCCGGGCAAATATTCCATTATGCAACCACTCTCGAATCCAGCGATGAACTCACAGAAGTTTCTCGAAGGCTTGCTCTTGGACTAGGACAACCAGGAGGATTCGTAGCTCATATAAGTATTCCTACAAATATCCAGACAACTTTACTAAAGACATTATTGCCACGAGTAACTCTATCTCACGATGGGGCAACAGCAACTGAGGAAACAATTGCCGAATGTGTCCGATTATTATCTGAGGAACCGTTTGCCATCTGGGTAGGTTTCGGGGCACGGGGTGCTGCAAAAGAGATTCGCCACCTAGCCGAGAGAACAGGAGCTGCGGTGATGTGTTCACCACGGGGCAAAGGTATTTTTCCTGAGGATCATCCTCAGTTTGTAGGTGTCACTGGTTTCGGTGGGCATGAGTCGGTTTTGAGGTATATGCAGGAGTACGGTCCTTTACGAACATTAGTTTTAGGAACACGTTTGGGTGAACTGACTTCGTTTTGGAACCCCATGATGGCTCCTCGGAAAGGCTTTTTACATGTTGATATAGACCCGCAAGTACCAGGAACCGCGTATCCATCTGTCGAAATTTTTGCCGTCCATTCTGATGTGAGAGTATTTGTCAAAGCATTACTGAAGTACTTTCCCGATCGTCCTGGCATATCAAAACTCCCGTCATTGGCATCAAAGACCGATGTAATTTATCCACTTACTGACGAGAAAGTGCGGCCAGATGTGCTGATGAATATGATTCAACAGGTGATTGTCGAACAGAGCAATGCAGTTGTCATGACCGAGGTCGGGAACTCGTTGGTTTGGGCAATTCACCTGCTGCGATTTGCCAAACCTTCTCGTTTCCGAATCAGCACAGGCTTCGGGTCTATGGGACATTTTGTGACTGGTGTCGTGGGTGCCGCCTTAGCAGGGAATGGCAAGGTGGTTGCGATTGTCGGGGATGGTGCTATGCTCATGAACAGCGAGATAAACACTGCGGTAGAATACCAAATTCCGGCTGTCTGGATTGTACTCAACGACGGGCGCTACAATATGTGCGAACAGGGAATGACGTATTTGGGCTTCAACGGTATAGATGCAAAAATTCCCCAAGCAGATTTCGTCAAAATTGCTCAGGGTATGGGAGCTGATGGTATCCGTGTTCAAAGCGAGTCCAACATTCAAGCGGCGCTAGAGAAAGCTATGGCATCGCCTCGTCCGTTTGTTATTGATGTACTCATTGAACCTACTAGTTCTGCACCAATAGGAAGCCGTCTCGACAGTCTAATTTCGCAAGGCGCTACGAATTAGTGAGAGGAAATTAGTTATGGTGAATCAACCAGTAGGTATTCGGGCGATCGCACTGAGCTTTCCCAGCATTAGACGTACTAATGATTACTACAGGCAAAAATACCCTGAGTTAATTGCTCAGGCAGAGCAAAAAAGTTTGGCGAGGATGTTTTCGCTCGCAGGCTCAGCTCCCAGCAACGAGTTTGACTTAGAAATGATGCCATATCTGTCAGACCCATTTCGTGGTACTGTTGAGCGATGGGTACTTGGTACTGGCGAGTCATCACTGACGTTAGAAGAGCGGGCTGCAAGGGATGCCCTCGAAGCGGCTAGGCTTTCTCCCAAAGATGTCGATCTAATGATTGTCGCTTCTGTATGGCCCGAACAAATCGGGTTGGGCGATGCAGCTTTCCTTGCCCGTAAACTTAATCTAGGGGGTGCCGCATGGAATCTTGATGCAACATGCGGCAGTACACCTATTGCGCTTCAAACCGCCTGTGCCTTGGTACGAGCAGGAGAGTACCGCAATGTTTTGGTAGTTATCTCATGCACATACTCTCGCTTTTTCGACGAGGATGATACCATGTCATGGTTCCTTAGTGATGGTGCCGGAGCTTTCGTAGTTGGTTCATTAGAATTGAATCAGGGAATCCTTGGCACAAAGACCATTCATGCCGGTGAGTTGTGTAATGTCGTTTTTCCCAAACTTACAACGGACGCACAAGGCAATCCACAGCTTCGTATGAAGCTATGCAAGGAAGCCAACAAGGTAACTCGCGAAACCGCTGTGGGGTTTCTCCGTACATGCTGTGAGGGTGCGATCGCCGCAGCCAGTGTGACACTCGAGCAAATCGACTTTTTTATTTTCAATACATCTACTGCTTGGTTTGCCAGCTTCTGCATACGCGTACTGGGCATTGATCCAGAACGGACGATCGATCTCTATTCTCAATATGCAAATATTGGGCCAGTACTTACTGTCGCCAATATGTACTATGCTGCCAAATTGGGCAAGATTCGCGAAAATGACTTGGTTCTCGTTTATGGCTTCGGTGCAGCCGGTGCTATTTCTGCGAACGTGATGCGCTGGGGCAATGTAGCGCTAAGTCCTGACCCTCTTGAAAGCTCTAAATCAGCAAAAGAAAGCTCTAAACATTCGAGCGAAGTTTCTTTTTAAAGACATGTTTGCAAGGTTGAAACTAGATTAAGGAATTAGCTGTGCAAAGACAAATTATAACAATAGGATTTTTGCTATTATCTTTGATATTTCCACTCAAAGTATTAGCAAAAGATTATGACAACATTTACGTCTTTGGAGACAGCTTTTCTGATACTGGTAATGTATTTAATGCCACTAACGGAATCATTCCTCCAAGCCCAACCTACTCTAATGGGCGTTTTTCTAATGGCCCAATTTGGGTTGATTATCTTGCCTCTGATCTAGGATTAACATTAAATCTGAAAAATAACTTTGCTTTTGGTGGTGCGACGACAGGAACTAAGAACATTGGTATACCTAGCTTACCAGGATTACAGCAACAGATAAATAACTTTGTAGCAGGACAAACTGCTGATTCTAATGCTCTATATATTATTTGGGCTGGTACTAATGACTACCTAAGTTACTTTTTCGGTGGTGTTCCCAACCCTACCAATACTGGGGGAAATTTATCAGCAGCGTTGACATCACTTGTTACTGATGGCGCTAGAGATATCATGGTGGTCAACTTGCCAGATTTAGGAAAATTGCCTTTTGCAAATTTCGATAGTCAACGTTCCAACTTATTTAATACATTCAGCAGCACACATAACTCTACCTTAAACACGACACTCAAATCTTTAAAGCAACAATTAAGTCCCGATATCAACATTATAGAACTAAATGTTAATTCCCTATTTGATAGGATTATTGCGACTCCAGATGAATTCGGTTTTACAAACGTGACCAACTCTTGTATTAGCAAAGACTTATCAGTAGTACCCATAGATGTTCCCACACAACAAGTTTTATGTAACCCTGAAAAATTTGTGTTTTGGGACGAAGTTCATCCTACAACTGCTACTCATAAGCTAATTGGAGAATTAGCTTTCTCAGCACTTGAGCCAGTGCCTGAACCATCTGCTGGATTAGGGATATTAGCATACAGCGTTTTAGGTGCAGTTTCGCTACTGAAACGCAAAATCCCCAACTGATAGTGTTCGCGCAGCCTGTCGTAGAGAGCGTCTTGATTATGACACCTTAGCAGACCGTCTCCGGCTCTGCTCCTGAATTCAGAATAGCCGAATTCTTCTTCAATTAACGTGAGTTCGACGGAACTAAAAAATGGCAGGAGGTAGCGCAGGCAAATCTTTTGGGTAAATATCAATTGAAGGTTTTTTAGGCAAATAGGTATAAGCAGCTAAACCAGCCATCAAATTCACCAAAAAATTAAATGGACTACGATGGCGAGAGTGTTCGATTTGACATATATTTTTCAGATGGTCATTGACGGACTCAATCACAGCACGTTTGCGTAACAGAATTTTATCAATCAGTTTTACCAAGCGATTTTTCATTTTCTTTTTAGATTTTGTGATTAATTGCAACCCTCGTTCATATAACTCCTCAAATAATTTTTGAGAGATGTAACCTCTGTCACCAAAGAGTTTACCAATTAAATCTTTAGTCATATCTGGGACTGGTTTTCGGTCATCGATATTTGCTGGAGTTAGTGAAAATGCGAGTAATTCTCCACAATCATTAATAATCAAATGCAGTTTAAATCCAAAGTGCCAGCCCACAGAATTTTTGCCCCATTTCACCAACCCTTTAAATACCTTGTGAGAATGCGCTCGACAGTTGTGACAAACATCTATTGGGGTGGAATCGATAAAACTAATCCCTGTAATTTCTCCTGTTCGTGTATGCAAAAAACAACACAGCAACATTAAACACCAAGGCATGAGTTCCACAAATCTTGTGTAACTGACCAAATTTGGAAACACTCCACGCCAGCTTTGTAGTACGTGCAACGTATAAAATTCCTTAAAAGTCTTATAACCACTGCCATGAAACGCGATTACTATTGTCATCACTTCCGATAAATGCATCCTGGACTGACTGCGACGTTCTCCTTTGGTGGATGGTAACTGTGGTACTTGTTGCCATAAGCTTTGCCACTGATTGCAGAAATCATCCACATCCCAGAAGATTTGCGTGATATCAAGGCGAGATACAATGGTGGACATAGCCGAGACCCTTATTTTTCTTAGATATTTTTAGTCTCGGCATTTTTTTGTGATTTTTTGGCTAATCCTCAATTAATCTTAGCGATCGCTGCCGTGAATAACCTTGTTTTGCAAATCTATACATCGCAAGCTTTTTACCTTTTTATAACCGTCGAACTCACGTTATATTAATACTCAACTGCTCCTAAAGCTTTTAAAGTATCCTTCTGAGACTCAGTTAACCCAGTTATGCTAGTGATATTCATTCCCTCATAAGGGCTTTTGCTTCTCAAAGTTTTCAAGCATGCACCTGTTTCTACATCCCAAACTTTAATTGTCTCATCTTCACTGCAACTGACCACACTTTGACCATTGGGACTAAAGCCAACTGACCAAACCCACCTAGTATGTCCAGATAAAGTCCTTAAGCAATTACCTGTGTCAACATCCCAAAGCTTCACTGTTTGGTCGCCACTACCACTAGCTAGTATGCAACCATCTGCACTGAAAGCAACTGAGTATACGCTATTAGTATGCCCTTGCAAAGTTCCAAGGCAGCCACCAGTGCTAACATCCCACAGTTTTATAGTTTGGTCTCCGCTACCGCTAGCTAGAGTGGAACCATCCGCACTGAAGGTGACTGAATATATCCAGTCAGTATGACCTTGCAGAGTCTGAAGGCATCTACCAGTATGAACATCCCAGAGTTTCACTGTTCGGTCATGACTCCCACTGGCTAATATATGACTGTTAGGGCTAAAGGCGACTGACCATGTTCTACCGCTATGTTCTCGTAGAGTATTAAGACATTGACCAGTGCTAACATCCCAGACCATTACTGTTTGGTCATCGCTACCACTGGCAATAAAATGACTATCAGCACTGAAAGTGACTGATGTAACTCGATTAGTATGTCCCCTCAAAATTTTTAGACACTTACCAGTATTAAGATCCCATAGCCTTAAGGTTCGGTCTTCGCTGCCACTAACAATAAAATGATTATCGGCACTGAAAGTGACTGATGTAACTCGATTCGTATGCCCTCTCAAAATTTTTAGACATTTACCAGTTGTAATATCCCACAGTGTCACTGTTTGGTCATAACTACCACTAGCAATAATCTTACCGTCTGGGCTGACAACGACTGACCATATCCCATTGTTGAAACTTTGCAAAGTTTTAATACATCTACCAGTGCTGATATTCCATAACTTTACCGTTTGGTCATCACTGCTACTGGCACAAATATTTTGATTTATACATATTGCTAAAGACCATATCCTACTTCTATGTCCTTGTAGAGTTTTAAGGCATTCACCAGTATCGAAATCCCATACCTTAACTGTTTGGTCATCACCGCAACTAATAAGAGCATTACCATCTAGACTGAAGGTAACTGAATGTACTAAGTCAGTATGCCCCTGCAAAGTTTTAAAACATTGAGCAGTACTGATGTCCCAAAGTTTCACTGTTTGGTCATGGCTGCCACTAGCTAGTGTATTACCGTCAGGGCTAAAAGCGACTGAGTATACCCTCTGAGTGTGACCCTCTAAGATGTAAATACATGAACTGCTGTTAATATCCCACAGCCTCATTGTATAATCATCATTTCCACTTGCCAATATGTAATCTTTTGGACTGAAGGCAACAGACCATATACTACAACCAACTTCTTGTAAGGTTTTTACACATTTGCCTGTAGTGGTATTCCATAGCTTCACTGTTTGGTCATCACTGCCACTAGCAATAACCTGACTGTCGGGACTAAAAGTGACTGAACGAACCCCACCACTATGACCCTTTAAAGTTTTGAAACACTCACCAGTACTAGTATCCCACAGCTTTATTGTTTGGTCATTACTGCCACTAGCAAGAACCTGACCGTCGGGACTAAAGGAGACTGACCAAACCCAACCAGCATGACCCTTACAAGTCAGAAGTTGCTGACTATTTGCAACTTCGTACAAGCGAATTTCTCCATTGGTATCACCAGTAGCTAAAAGTTTACCATTAGGGCTGAAGGCTACTGAAAAAATACCACCAAAGGTTTCAACAAAAACGCACTTAGCTAGATGGGCGTGAGCAAAATTTGCATTATATAACTTGACGTTTTGCAGGTCGGCTTGCCAAATAGTTAGATAAGAAAAATCATAACCGCTAAGATCGGTTTCTAAATCAGAAAGTAGGTTAAAAACATTTCCTGCCGTATAACTTTGTTCTAGAGGGGATATATCTCGTAGGGTTGTTAAAATTTGAGCTAAGTGATTTTCTAGGTTTTTTTTACTTCTAAAGACAGTAAGCAACCCATTTATAACTGGTTTGACGATCAGGCGAATTTGAGTATCTCTAACATATTCTTTTGCTGTCGCTTTTATCAAAGCTTTGCTCGTGAATACATCAAGATTCTGAGTGATAATCTCCTCACATACGATTTCTATAAAGCTACTAGTCACATACTCCATGACAACAGGCTGGAGAGTAAAAAGCGATCCAGTTTTTTCAATGAGCGTAGGCGTAGCCTTCTCGATTAGCGATCGCCTTCCTAAAGATTCTACAGCCTCTAGTAATTTTGCTTGCGGTACTTGTGATATAATATCGTCTCGCAATTCTGGAAGCGTCATTGGCTCACGATTAATCGCTAGCCAATACATTATTTCCTTTTCTAAATCTGACAAGCGCTCAAACTGCTGCTCTAAGATATCGCGAATGTCTCCAAAAACAGCTGTGTCTTGTTGTAAAAAGTCAGTAATATTACCATCAAAGATATGTTGAATGGTTGTGGCAACTATCTTTAAAGCTAATGGATTGCCTGCGTAACGTTCAATCATTACTTTCCATTCATCTTCTGCCGCCGATAGTCCCTTGAGTTTTAAAATTTCTTGCCCTTCCGCCACCTTCAATCCACTCAGTGGCAATGAGCGAACAGGTAGTGCTTGTCCTTCCAGAAATGCTATTTCTCTGGGTTTTTCACGACTAGTTAACACTAAGCAGCTTTGGTGAGTTGCTTCTCCTACCCGTCTTAAAAGCTCACCATATTCTTCATATCCTTCTCGATAAAGTCCAGCGCGGCTACCACTACGGAGAATTGATTCTGCATTATCAAGGAATACTAAACAGCGATAATTTTGTAAATAATAGAGTAGTCGCGATACCCGATCGCTAAAACTTTCTGGTAAGTTATTTTCTGTTTCCTGTTCGTCAGATAAAAATTGAATTAAGTTACCTAAAATAATTTTAACAGGTGGTGCTTCTCGTAGCGATCGCCAGATCACATACTCAAAGTTGTCCTGAATTTTTTGAGCAAACTTTACAGACAGTGCTGTTTTTCCAATACCTCCTATTCCCAAGAGTGCAACCAATTGGCAGTTCTCATTAAGAATCCATTGCTCTAATGTAATAAGTTCTTCTATACGCCCATAAAAAGCGGAGTTAAAGATAGCCTCTCCCCAATCTAGACGAGTATTTGAGCTTGAATAGTCACTTTTGTCTATTTTTAAATTAAAAACTGAAAAAAGCTTCTCAATAGTCTGTTTGTCAACTCCTCCTTCCCGATTCAATACTTTCGAGATGGTAGCGGAATATAAACCAGAACGTACACTCATTTCTTCAAGAGTATACCGATTTCCAAAATTTTCCTTTGCTTCTGATTGATGCTTTGCTTCTTTAATTTTTTGTAAACCCTTCGTAGTAAGTGCAACGCCACGCTTACGTCTCCAATTCTGTAAAGTCATGTATTAACTCACTGTTCGTTTAATCACTTTTTATTAAAAGGAATTATCTACTAGGTTGTTATAGATATAGGGTAATAGCCATAACAAACGAATAATCTCATGTTGCAGAAGATTCAAAATAGGCATATTACCAACATACCCAGTAATAAAAACTACCTTTGCATCCACTCATATCGGTAATTCAACACCGCTTGCTCAACAGACTATCTGGACTGTAGGACATTGCTAACATCATCTTTTTAGCCGAAAGCTTCTTACATTTGGTAATGGCAGATTTATTACGTAGGGTATTAGTGATTTAATACCTCGTATTCTCAGTAATATTTTTGGGAGTAAAGCTTAAGTTCAATCTCAAAATCCCGATCTTCACTGGTAAATACAGCTCAAAATTGGCAATCTTGATAAGGAAAGTTTCTATATATCTAGCTTATCAATCAATGAATAAAACTGCTGCACTGAAATTTCCCCGTTTGACCACCTCCAGTCAAAAAAGAGCGCTTAAGCGAATCACTATCAATTTGACAGCAGATGAAGCTAAAAACCTTGAAAAGTATTGTGAACAGAAAGGCAAACTAGCAATAGACGTGATTCGAGAACTCATTCAAGCTTTGCCTTGAGCTGCTGAACGTTGACGCCAAGTCCCAAAAGCGATATCCAGAAGAGTTATAGCTAAAGTAGAAGTGCAGATTTGGACAAAGGTTTCCAATTTTTCTCTGATGTGAGTAATTGCAAGAGCTGTAATCATAGATTAGATCCTCACGACTGTATATTTGCTACCTCAATGCTATTGTTTGTGGCGAAAATTTTAAACAATATGGGTTAGAGATTATTTTCTGACGAAGATGACGACACAATATAATTACCCAACCAAAAAAATATTCTCTCACTCCTCATTGTGCAACTCAATAATAGCGCTCGCGTCATCTTCTTTTTGACGTGCTGCGCTCGTAGTAATGAGCGCAGCACGCCAGAAACTAAATTTTTACGTTCTTCTCAATATCACAAAAAATTACTACCTCTTACTTTAAGACCTCCAAATTAAACCAAATTTTAATAGTTATATCTTGAAAATCAACCAGGGTGAAATAGTTCGCAAATCTACTTTTATTTTGTCAGTGGCAAGGCTCGAATAAGTTCTCTGATGACATCCGTTGCTGGTCTGCCTGTCTGTTCACAATATTTTTCAAGGTTTTTGGCTTCATTTGATGCCAGGTTTATAGTGATTCGCTTGACCGCCCATTTTTTGTTCATACTGAAATAGATAAATCGTGTAATCATAACTTCAAATTCTGATTTTACCTTCCAACTGGAAAGTAACCTAAATTTTGGATATACTGAGATACCCTTTTAATAGGACGCGTTGTAAATAAATATTGCAGGTGTGCTTTACTGATTTACTAACTTGTCTATAAATGATAAAGGAAGAATCAATCTTTGGTACTCTATCATTTAATTTTTTATATTTTTTAGCTTGGGCTGTAGTCTAATGCATACCCCGTTTGCTGTGCGTAGCAAGCTATGCGCAGTAGTAACCACAAAACAAGGGTGACACATAGAGTTGCTAGTGTCTACAACTCGAGCGAACGAATGGTCTAGAGTAAGGAAATCCAAACGCACTTGGCAAATAAAGATAAATTATAAAATTATCCCTACATTTTGAATGTTTATTCATCATTGAAAGTGTAAATTAAAAGTGATATTGTTACTCAATTTTTAAAAAATATCTATGGTATCTAATTAATTATAGATGCTCTAAATGTTACAGATAAATTCAACTATAAACCTACTTAATTCACCTCAATAACTCAATTAATATTGGCATAATATCTATTTATATCGTTCTAAATCGAGTCATCATTCAAGCTTAATTGCAATAAATTTAGAATTAACAATATTGCAGAAATCCTTAACCTAAATTTGTACCAAGCTTAACTCAACCTTTGCTTACGCTGTATGCCTTAGTAAGAAGATTATGTAGTAACTATGGTAAACTACTGTATTTACATAGGGTTTTAGAGGTATTAATACCATTAACTCAGAGCTACAAGTCAAATTGGAAGTTCTTACAAGTTGCTGTTGACTGTATTAAGGAGCGGAGATTCATGAAACTGCAACTGATTTAATTACATATACTCTGAGCCAAATTAACTGGAGGGTAGACTCATGAGACACACAGGTGCTACTTGCATAGTCCAAAACAGGTGTCTACGCCTACAGCATGACATTTGCATATTTTCTGTGGAGTTTTTTTATTAAACTTGAGGAGTACAAATGCTTGAGGCTATCGCTGTTGCTTGGTTGTTACTGTTTGTTGGCGATTTTCTATCTACATTTTTTTACCACGTACCCGAGCACGTTTTTGGTAGCCTTCATTTAAAAACGCACCACTCCTGGAAGAAAGACTTCCGCCACTACGCTATTTTGACTTTTAATCCCCAAGTTCTTTTAGATGGTATCTTGGGAGCTTTGCCTTATGTACTTATAGCAGTAGTCCTGTGGTCTTTTTCTCCTATTGGCGTGATTTCTGGATTACTGCTTGGTCAATTACATGTATGGTGGAGACATATAAGTGTACTGGGTTGGCAAACTTCAAAGCCTGTAAATATTTTATGCCAAATTCTATTTATTACTACTCCTGAAAGACACTGGTTACATCATCACAAAACTAATTTGGGTTTCGGTGATATTTTTACTTTCTTTGAACAACCTGCACAAATGTGGTTACGCTGGCTACGGCTACTCAGACTTCGTTTTCGCTACTCTCGGATCTAACTAAAACTAGCACCTACCTAAATACTTTTTAAAACCACCAAAAGAAGCTGCGATCGCAGCTTCTTTTGATGCACTAAAGGCGATTATTTTACTCTCATAAATACGCTAACTTTTATACTCAAAAAAGCTGATTCCCAATTTATCAGGAGTAGTAACAACAGACATGAATTTAACATAGACTTTAATCTATGGTTTTATATAATTAATAAATTTTTACTTATAGTTTTTTTAGAACCTATCAAACATTAAGCGAGTTATAAGAACAGAAAAATGCCTCTGGTAAAGAGTTTAAAGATATTTGCTACCGTTCGACTTCGCTGTTATATCGCTAAGGTTTTTGGGAAAACTAGCCTTAATTAGTAAACTGTTATATCCCTAGATTTTTATGAAAATTCCTCTCTTATCGGGAGATGGTAGCTCTAGCTTGCTTATGCAAAGGAGTATGGATAGCGACATTGAAGGTGGCAGGAGTTTGCAATACACTGTATTTTTCTCGATGAGAAACTACGCCAACGAACCAACACTGATTGTGAGAAATTTGCAACCTGCTCTAGATGAGGTGTTTCATGCCCGCACTTAGCCTCAGAAAGATGCTCAACAAAAAAGAGTTGCCATCTCTTATTCATAACTTAGTTTACCAGTTCAACATCGCGATTGATATTGAACTGGTAGACGGCACGAAACTAATTAGCATTGGAGAGCAAACTGTAGAAAACCGTTATCCAATCGAGGTCTCAGGAGAAATCATCGGTTGGGTTGTTGGAGAAGAACAGGCAACTATACTTGCAAATTTGCTTTCATTTTTGGCAAAGGAGGAAGCTGAAAAAAAAGTACTCGCCAAAGAATTGTTAGAGCGATATCAGGAAATTGATTTGTTTGACGATATCTCGACTCAACTGACAACAAGTTTAGATACGCGACAGATTGCCCAACTTGTGCTTCAAGAATTGAGTCAATTAATTGAATCATCTGCGGGAATGATTCTGCTCCTGAATCGAGATGCAACTGCGTTTGAAATCATTGCCGAATTTGGAGTGTTTTTTGACCACAGTCAGCCAGAACCCGGTAAGGGAATTATCGGCAGCATTGTGCAATCCAACCGGGCCGAACTCGTTAATGATGTGCAAGCCGATCCGCGATTAGAGGGACAAAAACACGTTAGTGCAATGATTTGTGTACCGTTACGAGCCAAAGAGCGGGTACTGGGAGCGATCGCTATTGGAACGTCCAAAACTGACTCATACAAGGCTGAACACTTGAAACTGGTGAGTATTTTTGCCTCTCAAACAGCGATCGCTATTGACAAAGCTGTGCTTTACGAGCAAAGCACTCAAGTAGCTCTCCAGGCAAAAGCCCAAACACAGAAGCTTCAGCAAGCTCTCCATGAGTTGCAATTAGCCCAAACTCAGTTAATCCAAAGCGAAAAAATGTCCAGTCTCGGACAACTTATTGCTGGAGTTGCCCACGAAATCAACAACCCAGTTAATTTTATTTGCGGCAATTTAAAGTATGTTGCCGAATACACTAAAGACTTGTTACACCTGTTGGAAAAGTATCAGAAATTTCTACCTGTTGCTCCTCCAGAACTGGAATCAGAGTTAGACAATATAGACCTGGAATTTATCATGCAGGATTTTCCCAAACTGCTAGATTCGATGAAACTGGGCACAGGTCGCATCGTCGAAATTGTCCAATCCCTGAAAAACTTCTCCCGCCATGATGAAGCTGAAATGAAAGCCGTGAACATCCACGATGGCATCGATGGAACGCTAATGATTCTTCATCATCGTCTGAAAGCAGATGTTCATCGTCCGGCAATTGAAATTGTTAAAGACTATGCAACACTTCCTCTGATTGAATGCTATCCCGGACAATTGAATCAGGTGTTTATGAACATCCTGGCAAATGCCATTGATGCTTTAGAAGAAAGCATGGAAAATCGGAGAATCAAAAATAATTCTCAATCCCCAACCCCGAATCCCCAAATCACTATTCGTACCATAGCCATTGACCACCAGTGGGTTGTAATTCGCATTGCCGACAACGGCCCAGGCATGAAGGAGGAGGTAATTCGCCGCATTTACGATCCCTTCTTCACCACGAAAGATGTTGGGAAGGGAACGGGGTTAGGCATGGCAATCAGCTACCAAATTGTTGTAGACAAACATGGGGGAATGCTTAAGTGTCGTTCTCAACCGAGTGAAGGCACAGAATTCTGGATTCAGATTCCAATAAATTGTGCATTGGCAGACGCTATTGAAGAACAAAATAGCACATCTGGCTTGTCAACTCCCACAACGGAATCATCCCCTACTCCCGATACCGACGGTTTTATTCGATCAACAGCTCCAATCCTCAAGCCGACGGATCTGCTGATCCGCCATACTCAACTGATCCAGCGACTTTCACAGCACAGTCCAGATGTGGAAAGTGCATCACCCGATCAACTTTACCAAATGTTTCAACACCACCCAATTTCGTTAAAGCTTTACGCCACTTTGTTGTCTTGGTTCTGTTGTTCTAACCCTACCCAAATACGCCACTAAAGAAACCTCAATCATGTTTAACCAACTTGATGAATACAATAGTCAGCTATTTGAACAATGTCCTGTTGGGCTGGTACTTTGCCGAACAGATGGGACGTTAATTAGCATCAACCCCGCCTATGCTGCCATTTTGGGGCGAACTGTTTCAGAAACCCTGAATCTCACCTACTGGCAGATTACCCCAGAAAAATATGCTGCTACAGAGCAATCTTGCCTAGAAGACTTGGAACGAACTGGTCGCTATGGCCCTTATGAGAAGGAGTACATCCATAAAGACGGGCATCTGGTTCCGGTGAGGATTTCTGGACAGATGATTGAGAAAGATGGAGAGCAACTGATCTGGTGTAGTGTAGAGGACATCAGCTACCTTCGACGCGTCCAGCAGGAACGCCAAGATACCGAACAAATACTGAAACAGAGTGAAGCCCGATACCGTTCCTTGGTAACAGCTAATACACAAATTGTCTGGGTAAGCACACCACAAGGAATTTGTTTTGAACTGGCAAGCTGGATAGCCTATACAGGTCAAAGTCTAGCTGAAGCGGAAAATGGGGGCTGGATTGATGCCGTTCATCCTGACGATCGCGCCTATACCGGAGAAGTCTGGAGTGCTGCCGTGGCAAACCTGAGTATGTATCAAATTGAATACCGAATTCGTGGCAAGGATGGCAACTATCGCTACTTTTGGGTCTGGGGCGCGCCCGTTATAGAAGAAGATGGCAGCGTCCGGGAGTGGATTGGCACCTGCACCGATATTCACGATCGCAAACTAGCAGAAGCCGAGAAGCAATATCTCGAACAACGGTATCGCTCTTTAGTGACTACCACTTCACAAATGGTCTGGACGGCATCTCCGGAAGGAATGGTGAACTCTGAAATAGCTGGTTGGGAGGCATATACAGGTCAAAGTGCAGCCGAAATGATGGGCTGGGGCTGGTTGGATGTCATGCATCCCGATGACCGTGCCTACAGTGCTGAAGTTTGGAGTGCTGCTGTGGCAAACCAGACTATTTATCAACTGGAATATCGGATTCGTGCCAAAGACGGCACTTATCGCTACTTTTTTTGCAATGCAGCTCCTGTTTTGGAAGCAAATGGCAGCATCCGGGAGTGGATTGGCACCTGCACCGATATTCACGATCGCAAGCTAGCAGAACAAACTCTGCAACAGAGCGAACAACGGTTTCGCTCTTTGGTGACTGCCAGTTCGCAAATTGTCTGGGTGACTACCCCTGAAGGACTGGGGGTGAGCAGTGAAATGTCTACCTGGTTAGCGTACACAGGTCAGAGTGCAGATGAAATCCAGGGTTTGGGCTGGCTCGATCCGATTTACCCCGATGACCGTACCTGCACCGCCCTAGCCTGGAGTGCTGCTGTGGCAAATCAGAGTCTCTTTCAAACCGAATATCGGCTGCGTGGTAAGGATGGCACACACCGCTACTTCTTTGTCTGTGGCACCCCCATCCTAGAAGTTGATGGCAGCATCCGAGAATGGATTGGCACCTGCACCGATATCCACGATCGCAAACTGGCAGAAGCCGAAAATCAGCGTCTTAAAGAACGATATCGCTCCTTAGTAACTGCTACTTCACAGATTGTCTGGGGAGCTACCCCAGAAGGACTGGGAATCAGCAAGGAAATGCTCACCTGGATTGAGTATACGGGGCAGAGCCAAGCTGAAGTTGAAGGTTGGGGCTGGCTCGATCCGATTCACCCAGATGACCGTGCCAGCTCCACAGAAGCTTGGAATGCTGCTGTGGCAAACCGAGGTATCTATCAAACCGAATATCGACTGCGTGGCAAGGATGGCACATACCGCTACTTCTCTGTCTGCGGTGCCCCCGTACTAGAAGAAGACGGCAGCATTCGGGAATGGATTGGCGCTTGCAGCGATATTCACGATCGCAAGCTGGCAGAAGCTGAAAATCAACGTTTATTGGATATGTTGAATCATTCCAGCGATGCCATCATTGTCCGCGACATGAGCGAGAAAATCTCTTACTGGAATCAGGGTGCCGAAAGACTCTACGGTTGGACGCGTGAGGAAGTGAAAGACCAATACATTCACACATTTCTAAAATCAACTTTTCCAAAACCTTTAGAAGAAATCCTATCAGAGTTTCTACGGGAGGGTACTTGGGAGGGAGAACTGGAACACATAACGCGCGATGGCAGACCGATCACCGTTCAGAGCCGTTGGACTTTGCAACGAGATTTATCTGGTCAACCCTGCGCTATGCTAGAAATCAATACCGATATTAGTGCCCGCAAACAAGCAGAAATCGCTCTGCGGCAACTAAATCAACAACTGGAAGCTAGAGTTGTAGAGCGGACAGCTGCTTTGCAAAATACCCTAGCAGAAGCGCAGGGATTAAATGCCATTTTGGATAACTTAGCAGATGGTTTGTTAGTGGTAGACACCGCAGGACAAATCACCCACTTCAATCCTGCTTTTTTAGCTATGCATGGATTAACAGCTACCGCCCTCAACGGTCACTACCGAGAATTGCCGATATCTGGTTTAGCAGACCTAATTGCACGAACTCAATCCCATCCTGGTGAGGTGTTCTCTGCCGAAGTTGCACTGACCAAAGAACGCATTGGTCAGGCAGTGGCAACCGCCATTTTCAAAAAGACGGCAAATTCGGAACCCGCTGCCTGCTTCGGTTCAGCACTGCTAATTCGAGATGTGACGGCAGAAAAGGAAATCGACCAGATGAAGACCGATTTCATCTCAACAGTTTCCCATGAGCTGCGAACGCCACTGACTTCTGTCCTCGGTTTTGCGTCGATCATTCAAGAAAAGCTGGAAACCGATGTGTTCCCAATGATTTCTACCGAAGACCGCAAGCTTCAGAAAACGATTAAGCGGGTGGCTGACAATCTCAACATTATTGTGTCGGAAGCAGAACGGCTCACGTCTTTGATTAACGATGTCCTGGACATCGCCAAGATGGAAGCAGGTAAGGTGGAATGGCAGATGCAGCCGATCGATCCCAGCGAATTACTGGATTGGGCAACCAATTCTACTGCCGGGTTATTTGAAACCAATGGCTTGCAGTTGGTCAGCGAGATTGAACCTGGACTGCCTCAGATAGTAGGCGATCGCAACCGTCTGCTGCAAGTTTTAATTAACTTGATTTCTAATGCCGTTAAGTTTACCGAATCTGGTTGTGTCATCTGCCGCGTTAAACAAGGAAACGACGGTGTTTGCATCAGCGTCATCGACACAGGCATTGGAATTGCACCTGAAGACCAACCGAAAGTATTCGAGAAATTCCGCCAAGTTGGCGACACTCTTACCGACAAACCCAAAGGCACTGGGTTAGGACTGCCCATCTGTAAACAAATTGTCGATCATCACGGCGGTAGAATCTGGGTTGAGAGCGAACCAGGTAAAGGCAGCATATTCTCGTTCATCATTCCCACCTACGCTTGCGATCGACAAACCACTGCTAATCTGAATTTGGATATGCTTGTCAAACAACTCAAAGAACACGTTATTACCAAAAACGCTGTACTGAACCAAAACCATAAAACCATTTTAGTTGTAGATGATGACGCTAACATTCGGGAACTGCTGCGTCAACAATTGGAAAACGAAGGCTACAACGTTCGAGAAGGAAAGGATGGTATGGATGCAATTCATCAAATCAAAACATCCCGTCCCGATCTGATTCTCTTGGATGTGATGATGCCCCAAATCAACGGCTTCGATGTGGCAGCTGTTCTCAAAAACGATCCTCAGACCGCAGACATTCCGATCATTATTTTGTCAATTATTGAAAACAAAGAACGAGGCTACCACATTGGCATCGATCGCTATCTCACCAAGCCCATTGATACAGAAAAACTCCTTAGCGAAATTGGCTCACTGCTTTACCAAGGCACTTCTAGTAAAAAGGTATTGGTTGTAGATAAAAATGCCTCAGCCTTAAAAACTTTATCTGATGTATTACAAGCTCAGGGATACAGCGTCATTGAAGCCTCCAATCCGCAAGAATGCATCAATAAAGCCCTGTCAGCCAAACCTGACATGATCATCATCGATTCTATCTTCTCTCAAGAAGCCGATTTGGTGAAAACCCTACGCTTTGAGAAGGAGTTAGAAAATGTATTTTTTATTATGCTGTCAGAACAGTAATTGCTAGGGAGTGGGGATTGGGGACTGTGCAAAAAGCAAGGGAGCAGGGGAGCAGGGGGACAAGGGGACAAGTCTCTTCCTTGTCTCCCCCCTCTTCCTTGTCTACCTTGTCTCTTCTTCATACCCTGTTTACCAATGCCCAATGCCCAGTACTTCAACTCCCTTCTACTGCGCTACTTCGACTTTGCCCTTCGGCTACGCTTAGGACAAGCTCGGCACAAGTCAGGGAAAGCCGCTCAGTACAAATACCCAATACCCAATACCCAATCCTTATGAACCAGAAAATTCTAATTGTTGACGATGAACCCAATATCTTGATTTTGATGGAACAAGCCCTAGAAGCATTAGAAGACGAGGGTGTTGAACTTTTAACTGCTAGAAATGGCGAAGAAGCTCTCGAAACTATTAAAACTGAAAAACCAAATCTAGTTTTTCTTGATGTGATGATGCCGAAAATGAATGGTCTGCAAGTCTGCCATATTGTAAAACACGACCTGCAAATGACTGATATCTACATTATAATTTTGACAGCTAAAGGACAGGAATTTGATAAACAAAAAGGAATTGAGGTTGGTGCAGACTTATATCTAACTAAACCATTCCGCCCCAAATAAGTACTTGAAAAATCAATGCAGGTTTTGGGTTTGTGAGGAAAGTTATGAATAATTTTCATCTGCGATCGCTTACAATTTAACGTAGGCGATCGCAGTACTTTCTTTGTTATGCTAATTCATCCGCAATGGGCGTAGCTTACTTCTGCAACTAGGCTATTTTGACTTTTATCACCAGTTTTTTTAGATAAAATTAAATACTTTTTAAAATTATTAAAATTAGCGGCGATCGCATCTGCTTTTGGTAGATTAATCCTATCTAACTTATGAGAAATAATTTCTTATAACGTAAAGAACGAGTGGCTTGCCGTAGGCGATCGCTCCAGACGCCGAGAGAATCAAGAGAGATTTTCATGAATTATTTAAGATTGCTATACGTTGTTTATATGATTAAATAGTTAAATCTGAAAATTACAATCCAAATTCTACACTAATCTCAGGAAATTAGAAACTCCTGAATTTATACTTGATATAAATAAAACCATAGATAAACACAAATGCATACAGATGAAGTCATTACTAATATTAATCAAATTAACCTTGACTGGCTCAATTCAGCACTCGCCACTGACTCTATCCAAAATTTTGCTATTGAAGCCTTAAATAGTAGTAATTCTCAGCTTACTAAAATTCAGCTTCAGTATCAATCAGAAACAACAGGTACATTACCAGCATCCCTGCTGCTAAAAATTTGTGCAGATAACAATGACATTTTCGGTGAATCTGAAGTCAATTACTATATACGGGATTACATTGAGCTAGCAAATCGACCTATACCTACTTGCTACCATGCAAGATATGCAGAAAATCCTCGTCGTTATCACCTTCTTTTAGAAGACTTATCTACAAGCCATTGTGACAACCGACGAATTCAGCCGACACTTGCCTATGGTTGTACAGTCGCTAAAGCATTAGCCACATTACACGCTCATTGGTGGGGTGTTGAAAAATTACGAGTTATTGACAGTAATATTACTAGCCAGACTGAAATTGAGCAATATGTAGCTCACGTTCAACTTGGATTATTACCAATGTTAGAGGAGATTAAGACCAAAATTGATGATTCATGGAAGTCATTGTTAATAGATGTATTTGAAAATCATCCTTACAAGATGATTGAGCGTACAAAAAACCCATCTGGCTTTACGCTAATTCATGGCGATCTTAACCCTGGTAATGTCCTGTCTCCCCTAAATGGAAACGGCAAAACCTATCTCATCGATCGCCAACCGTTTGATTGGTCTTTAACTACCTGGCTAGGAGTAAGCGATCTTGCGTATATGATGGTGCATTGGTGGGAGACTGATTTACGTAGGCAATGGGAAATTCCGATTTTGCGTGAATATCATGCAAATCTCATCAGCAATGGTGTTTTTGGCTATGATTGGGAGCAACTGGTCAACGATTATAAACTTACCGCAGTTCAAAGTCTTTACGTTGCTACAGAGTGGTGCGTTTTAGCAGAAAATCGCCAACGGATGAAATGGTTATGGTTTTGGCAATTGCAAAAATCCATAACAGCTTTCTTGGACTTGGAATGCTCTGAATTATGGACAGGGAAAGTGGACTAGTTAGCATTTTCGCTTTCCCAACCCCAAATCTCTAAGCTGTTACGCAAAAAGAAAAGCACATCAACTGGTGAAGGTTGTCCTAAGTCAATTGTCATTTGTCCTTGGTAAACACAAATGACTAATGACTAATGACGGTCTTAACGGAGTTTGTGCAATATGTAGGCGCATTAGCTTATACAGTTTTTCAAAACTCGATCATCTTGCCAAACAGAAGCTTTCATCCTTACCCTTGCCTCTTACTTGTTCAATCAGAAGGTAATTCTGGGAAAGCTTAATTTGTGAGAGCGGGAGGCTTTTGCCAGAAGGAACTAGAATTAGGAAACACCTAGCTGGGTTCTTCTGACTTTTGAAATTAGGAGTGCATGTGTGCCAAAATCCCCTAAATATTTGCTGATTGGATCGACCGAGAATTACAGCGGTAAATCTGCAACTGTTCTGGGTTTGTCTCATCAGCTACAGCAAAAAGGTCTGGATATTAGCTACGGTAAACCACTTGGTACGTCTTTCAATTCGTCCGGTGGAACCGTAATTGAGGAAGATGTCCAGTTCATCGCTCTTAGCCTCAATTTGCCGGAAAACCGCGTTGCACCTACAATGCTGGCTTTGGATGAACCGAATGTGCAAAAGCGCTTGCGGGGGGAAGACAAAACCGATTATCAGCAGTCCCTAATACAGCAGTATTTACATAAGTCTCAAGGAGATTTAGTGTTACTGGAGGGGCCTGGTAATTTGTCCGAAGGCAATTTGTTTGATTTGTCTTTGCTGCAAATGGCTGAAGTATTGGATGCTGGTGTGCTGTTAGTAAGCCGCTATAAATCCTTGCTTTCGGTTGAGGCGCTGTTGGCTGCAAAACAGCGTCTGGGCGATCGCTTGATTGGAGTTGCGATCAATGATATCCCTATCACCCAACTAGAAGCGGTTGAAACCCTCATCCTACCATTTTTGGAACAGCAGGGTATTCCAGTACTAGCAATGCTGCCGAATAGCGATTTGCTTCGCAGTGTGAGTGTTGGCGAACTAGTCAAGCAGTTAAAGGCTGACGTTCTCTGTCGCAACGATCGCATGGATTTGTTGGTGGAAAGTTTAGCAATTGGAGCAATGAATGTCAATTCCGCTGTAAAATATTTCCGCAAACGCCGGAATATGGCAGTGGTGACAGGAGGCGATCGGGTGGAAATTCAGCAAGCGGCTTTAGAAACTTCTACCCAATGTTTAATTCTTACCGGGCAACTACCCCCGCCGCCGTTCATTCTCAGTCGCGCTGAAGAACTAGAAATCCCCATTTTGTCTGTTGACTTAGATACCCTAACTACTGTAGGAATTGTCGATCGCACTTTTGGTCAAGTCCGTGTCCACGAGCCGATTAAGGTTCAGTATATTCGCCAGTTGATGTCCCAGCATTTTGACATTGACCGCTTGTTATCCAAACTAGGTTTAACTCCCGCAGCGGCATTGTCTTAGATTCATCAACTCAAACTATGAAGAGCATCAATGCTCAGTTATCAGTTAGGAGGCTGTATCGCTGGTGAAGGTACAGCTGGTTCGCCGTCACCTCCCAGGCGACGGCGTGCTGTTTCCTTGCGCCCGATAGCTGGGACATGATTAGTTGCAGCAGCTAATCCAAAGACAGGCATATTTCCGTAAACCGCCTCATATTTTCCCGGTTCAATTAAATAGGTTTCGTGCCAAATGCCAACACTGCCATCAGCACCAATAGCTTGATTAAACCTTTGCCAAGCTTTTAAATGTACATCGGCTGGATTTCTAGCAAAACGCTCCAAATCCTCGAACGATCGCCAATACTGAATCAGTCCCACTCCTCGCCAGTAAACAAAAGTTTCTCCCCCTAAAAACCCTTTTTCGGGATTCTGGTAAAGGCTTCGTAACATGGGCGACATTGCTGTTGCAGTCGGAAGCCATTTGGAAAAAGCGAATAATTTATTAATTCGCATCCCAATCAGAAACACAACAAAGGGTTCATCAATTTGGGCTGTAAATCGTCCCGGTATGACTTGAGGCATATACCACTTCTTGTTCTTAAGTTAATATGCAACTAATTGTATATTAACTTATTTTATGCAATTAGTTGCATAAGTCAAGTAGTGAATTCAAAATTATGGCATTAGCGCACGCAATATTAGCGGCTCTGGTTGATGCACCCTGTAGTGGGTATGATTTAGCAAAAAGATTCGATGGCTCTGTAGGCTTTTTCTGGTCAGCAAGCCACCAGCAGATTTATCGGGAATTGGCGAAGCTAGAAGATCATGGATGGATTAGTTACGAATCGATTCTTCAAACCGGACGGCCAGATAAAAGGCTCTACAGCGTTACAGACTTGGGAGAACAGCACCTCAAAGAGTGGATTGCTCAACCTTGTGAACCCACACCGATTAAAGATGATTTACTGGTAAAAATTTTTGCTGGTCATATTGTTCCTAACCAAACCATCTTGGCAGAATTAGAACATCACCAAAAAGCCCATCTAAAAAAATTGTCTACGTACAATGAATTAGAACAGCGTTACTTTCAAAATCCGCAAGAACTACCAGAAGCAGGCAAATTTCAGTATTTAACTCTCCTAAATGGCATTAGTTATGAAACACATTGGCTAGCCTGGTGTTCCCAAGTAATGGAGTTACTGAATCAAAGAATCGAAAAATAGTCGCAATGTCTAACTTAAGTTTTCCTCGCATCTACACGCTGTTTGGTAAAATATCTGGGTCGTTTAGTCTGATTATCTCCATCTTTGAGCCAATCAACAGACCTTATTAACCTCGATACATTAGCGCAAGAACTGGCGACAATCCAGCAAACGGGTTCTAAAAGAATTGCCTTGCTGGGTTCTCGTCACGTCCCGATTACGCATCAGAATCTTATTGAAATGATGACTTATGCCTTAGTTTTATCAGGTAATCGAATCATCACTTCTGGTGCTACAGGTACAAATTCAGCTGCTATCAAGGGAGCAACCCGGGCTGATGCAAATTTGTTAACAGTGATTCTACCCCAAAGTCTGGAACGCCAGCCTTTGGAATCGCGCCAGCAACTAGAACAGGTAATGCATCTAGTCGAAAATCCCAGTAATGATAATCTGTCTCTAGCAGAAGCTAGTTACTTGTGCAACAAGGAAATTGTCTCGCGTTGCCAGCAACTAATCTGCTTTGCGTTTCACGACAGTGGCACCCTGTTACAAACTTGTCAGGATGCAGAAGAACAAAGAAAAGTGGTAACGCTTTTCTACTTTGATTAGTCATTTGTCATTTGTCTTTTGTCATTTGTATTTGACTAATGACTGATGACTGATGACCCTTACGGGTGACGCTCGATCCTCGCTAACGCCAGTCACTCATGGGGGAAACCCCCAGACGCTCGCGGACTCGCTCTAAGCAAAGCCATGCCGAAGGCTTTACGCTGTGCTATGCGCTAAAGCGTCTCCCCTTCTCCAAAGGGAGAGGCTAGCGCCAAGGGAGAAGACCGCGCTGGCTCACAGATGACTAATAACCAACGACTAATAAGTAATGATAATTTTTTTGTACTCGATCGCTGCTGCTGCATTTCTCATTTATGTGCCATTTTTGCTAGTAGCTTATGCCCGTGCGCGTATTGGGTATGAAATGTTTTCTACTCCTCGCGCCATGTTTGATAAATTGCCACCTTATGCCCAACGGGCTACTTGGGCACATCAGAACACCTTTGAAGCCTTTATGATATTTTCCGCAGCCGCATTGATGGCTTATATAACTGGTGTAAATTCTTTTACAGCCCAAGTAGCGGCGATCGCCTTTGTGGTGGCTCGTTTCCTATACTCAATTTTTTATATTTTGAATATACCCCTTTTGCGATCGCTCATGTTTGCCATTGGCATCTCTAGCTCTGCCACTCTCATCTTTTTGAGCATCATCCAAGCTACTAGTTAATTGGGGCATGGAGACTGGGGACTGGGGAAGAGTTTTTCCAACCCAAAATCGTTCGACTAAGCGACTTGCCTTGAGTTTCGACTGCGCGGTAATCGAGCGACTTGTACTGAGCGTAGTCGAAGTAAGTCGAGATTCAACTACCGCGGAGCCGAAAGGAGCCGAAGTCCAAAATCTAAAATCCAAAATGTTTTATGGCTTCTACTTTTTCTTTTGACATTGTGAGCGACTTTGACCGACAAGAGTTGGTTAACGCTGTCGATCAAGTTATCCGAGACATCAAAGGTCGTTACGACCTCAAAGACACTGAAACTACTGTCGAGTTAGTTGAAGAAAGCATTAACGTTAGTACTGACAGCGAGTTTACCTTAGATTCTGTACACACCATTCTGCGAGAAAAAGCCGCCAAGCGTAACCTCTCCCAAAAAATCTTTGATTTTGGCAAGGTTGAATCAGCCAGTGGTAATCGTGTCCGTCAAGAAATCAAACTCAAAAAAGGCATAAGTCAGGAAATTGCCAAACAAATTTCCAAATTGATTCGGGACGAATTTAAAAAGGTACAAGCTTCAATTCAAGGTGATGCTGTGCGGGTTTCTGCCAAATCTAAAGATGACTTGCAAGCTGTCATGCAGCGGCTAAAACAAGAAGACTACCCAGTTGCTTTACAATTTACAAATTATCGTTAAAAAATTCGTAATTCGTAGTTAAAAATTCAATTACGAATTACGAATTACGTTAGCGCCGGCGGCAAGCGAAAGCGTTGCGGTAGGGAGTACTCGAGCGTCCGCAGGAGCGTCATTACGAATTATTTTCAGTCCGTCCGCCAATACTTCTTTGAAATGCCGGACGTTCAGATAACTGCTTCATATAGTTCAACACTGCTGGATAGGGGCTGAGGTCTAGTTTCAGGATCATGGGAATGTAATTCAAAATAGACCCCACTGCTACATCAGCAACAGTGAACTCATTGCCAAGTAAAAAAGGCTGCTTACTGAAAATTTCATTTAAGGGAGTCAACAAGCGGGGCATTTCCCGCTCCCGATTTGCTTCTACAAAAATCCCTGGGCTAAGGGTAGCATTGGCAAACAACACCCATTGGGAAAATAGAGCATTTTCCTCTGGTGAAAGTGGAGTTGTACTATACTTATCGGCAAGATACAACAAAATTGCCCCAGATTCCCAAAGCTGAAAATCTCCATCAACAATTGCTGGAACTTTACCAAATGGGTTAATTGCTAAATATGCAGGCTGGAGGTGTTCACCCGCCTGCATATCAAGCTTGACGAATTCGTAGGGAATTCCTAATTCCTCTAAATACCAGTGGACAATTGACGCTCGACTACGAACGCCACCGTAAAGTTTTAGCATAATTACTTAAAGCACTTTGTGAGTGTGAGAATGCTGTTTAATATTGTCTTCTTTGGTTACAATTCTGGCTGCGTTTAACACCCGTTTCCGCTCAATTGAATATTTAAATTCAGTGTAGTTTGTACCCAAGGGAATCAGAGATTTTGCAGATTCACGACGCTTATAGGTACGAGCTGCTGCAAATGCCCGTGGTACAAATTCTTCTCCAAACTGAGCCGACTCTGGAAAGCCATCTGGTAGCAGTGGTGAATCGCCATCCAGCACAGATCCCAAAGTTGTGGCATGAGCCAGCTTATAGGAGGTAGGAATGCCCTTTAAAAGCGCTTCCAAAGCCGCAGAGGGAATCGGTTCTATAACTTCGATTTGATAAACTTCTCCATCTTCTTTGACGAAGCAGGTTGCCAAGCCGACCACAATGTAATCATCGGTTGCTAAATCAGGGGCATTGGGATAGGAAATTGCAGTTGTCATCAGAAAATTTCTCAAAATTTAAAAATTGAATTTAGGGAATGGGGCATTGGGCATTGGAAACAGGGTATGAAGAAGAGACAAGGTAGACAAGGAAGAGGGTAGGAGGATGGCTGCGCCGGGGAAAGGGAAAGGGGAAAAGGGGAAAGGAGAAGATCCGCCCCTTTCCCCCTCTTCTGCGAAAAGATAAGGTGCGGTATTGCCTTTGAATTGCACTTTCCCTTTACCCTTTACCCTTTACCCTTTCCCCTTTCCCCCTCTTCTGCTCCCCTGCTTCCTCATTCCCTCTTTAACGAACGGCTTGTTGGCATTCTACCAATTTGCTGCTCTCACTACTTGACTAGTCTTTAAGATTAACGTCTGCTATTTCTGGAATTCATCTTCGGGATCGAGTATCTATGAATAGGTTTGAGGAGCAATTGTTTATTTAAAGAGTAGATTTCTACTGGTGTGAGTAGTTTAAATCTCAGTCTTAAGATGGCTTTCAAGTAACCATAAGTACCTTGAAAATAAAAATAGTGGTAAAACCACCAGCCTTAAAAAACTCAATTTTTATTTAAAAAAGCAGGGATTTCAAGCAGGGAAAGATGAATATTCACTCATTTTTAGCTGACGATGACCATGTTTTAAATAGTACAAATAAACTTCAAGAGCGGAGGAAAAGCGATCGCAGCGAATATATTTTTGGGGATAGCGACTTGCGCTCTTGTGCTTTGAGGTTGGCTCAACAAGGAGATTATACCGAAGCGATCGCATTTTTAACCCAACTAATCTGCCGCCATCCTGATAATGCCGTTGATTACAACAACCGGGGGCTAATTTATTTCCAAAGTGGCGAAAGGGAAAAAGCGCTTTCCGACTACAATACCGCCCTGAAACTGAATCCTTATTTGGCTAGTGCTTATAATAACCGCGCAAATTACTACGCGGCTTGTGGAGAATTAGCATTAGCAATTGCCGACTACGATCGAGCGATTGATTTGAAACCTCACCATGTCCGGGCGTGGATTAACCGAGGCATTACCTGGCGTGATTTGGGGCAATATCAAGAGGCAATTGATAATTTTGAGGTAGCACTGCTTTTCGGTCAACTAGAAGGTCATATCTGGGCTGAACGCGGCAGGACTTACCATCTTTGGGGCGACTGGAATTGTGCGATCGCTGATTATCGTCGCGCTCTTACTCAACTAACCTCTCTCGACAATGATAAGGATATTACTGATTGTCGCTTGCGTTTACAACTCGAAAATTGGTTAAACGAGTTACTATCTCAATCAGCGTCCTAATTGGTAGATTAGTTCTTCTGGGGGATTTAAAATTCAAAATAATTGATTAATTTTGAACTATAGTTTAGTGACGCTGTATCGCTAATAACTAATAGATGATAACTACATAGCTATTCAAAAATTAGCTATTAACCATTATTTATTAGCAATAATATAAATTAACACCCGGTTTATACGTAGCCTAAATCACAATAAACCTAAATAATCCCAAATTCGCCATTTGTCTTAGGGTGACGAGTCTGTTTGCTCATCTTCTCGGCGATCTTGATTCATCAACACGATCTGACGCTGGCTGGGATCGAATCGGTATCCTTGTCGTTGTCTAATAATTTTAGCTTCTTGGGGATCAAAGTTACGGCTAAATTCCGCCTGTAAACCATTGACATGTCCTTCCATCAGCTTGACTTCAGTACTCATTTCTCGCAATTTTTCTTGCTGTAACCAATGATAAGGCAAGAGTTGTGTTAAGGCGGATGCTGCAACGGCTGTAATCACAAGATTGACCGCTATTTTGGCTGTGCTTTCTAGTGCCATCACTTTGTAAGAACGTTGCCGAAGATGCCGCTTTGGTCGAGAAATGACTCGGCGTTTTTGTATAGGTTGTAACGGTGGTTTGGAGGGTTGAATCGCGTTCATGATGCTAAAAGATAACCTCGCTTAGTGAAGGGAAACACTATCAAGAGTGCTGAGTTATGAGTTATGAGTGAGATTTCCAACTCAGCAACGCCAGTTGCTACAACGGAGGGAACCTCCGCAACGCACTGGCTCCTCAGCACTTAGCACTCAGATATCAGCACTCCTGAATGCTTGATTTAGCTGTCATATTACTTCATTTTTTTGAAATAGCTACAAGTGTCGCACTAGTTAAAAAATAACCTGGCTTACGTAAGTGCAAGGTTTCTAGGTACTTATGACATAAAGCCATAAAATCTGGAAATTGCACCCCGTACTGCCAGGATTATTAGCTTTTCAACTGTGTCACATCGGAGCCTTATTTGTAAAGTTCCGTGGCTAATCGCCAAGCTAGAACTCCTGGGATCAAGGCTACAACTAGAGCGATGTAGACTTGAGTATCTGAGATGGAAGACACTTGAGCAATGTACAGAGTATCTAAGATAGGCATGGCTGAAAACCTCCTAACCTGAATTGATTTTGAACAGTTCGTTTACTACTTTTCCTTGTTTTGCCAGAATTGTGGAATATCTTGTTACAAGATGCAACAAAAGCAGTTATTGGTCAGTAGTTCTTATTTATTCTCCATTAAAAAAATTTATAAAAATTATGAATTTATATCTGGGTATCGACTTCGGCACATCTGGCGGACGCGGTGTGGTGATTGACGAGGAAGCCTCTTGTATTCAGGCAGAGGTGCGATATCCCTTCTACGACTCACCAAGTACCGTGACGCCAAAAATTTGGCAGAAGGCTTTGTTTGCGTTGGTGGAACAAATACCCGAGCAATTGCGGCGAGAAATTAAAGCGATCGCAATTAATGGTACTTCCTCTACCGTCTTGCTGGTCGATGCTGCTGGCAACCCTGTAGATGCACCATTGCTATATAACGATGCGCGGGGATCGTTGGTGCTAGAGCATTTGAGGAGTATTGCACCTCCCAATCATACTGTATTGAGTGCCACCTCTAGCCTCGCTAAACTTTTGTGGATGAGGCAACAACCCTCTTTTAGTGAAGCTAGATATTTCCTGCATCAAGCAGATTGGCTGGCGTTTCTGCTGCATGGACAATTGGGTATTAGCGATTACCATAATGCTTTAAAGCTGGGTTATGACGTAGAAGAGTTGAAATACCCAGAATGGCAAGAATTGCTAGAAATACCGATTCAGCTACCCAAAGTTTTAACTCCTGGGACTCCCATTGCCGAATTGCGTTCTGAAATTGCGGACAAGTTTGGTTTAAGTCGTAATTGTCTGGTGTGTGCTGGTACAACCGATAGTATTGCCGCTTTTCTTGCCAGTGGGGCAAAATTACCTGGTGAAGCCGTGACTTCCCTTGGTTCAACGTTGGTACTAAAGTTGTTAAGTCGTACCCGTGTAGAAGATGCTAGATATGGAATTTACAGCCATCGGTTGAGTGATTTGTGGCTGACAGGGGGTGCTTCTAATACTGGGGGTGCAGTACTAAAGAAATTTTTCACAAACCTTGAGTTAGAAAGCCTTAGTCGGGAGATTGATGCTTCAATTGCCAGCGAGTTAGATTATTATCCGTTGTTGAAGGTAGGCGATCGCTTTCCGATTAACGATCCCAATCTACCCCCACGCTTGTCACCACGCCCAGATAATCCAGTAGAATTTTTGCATGGGTTGTTAGAAAGCATTGCCCGCATAGAAAGCCGAGGGTATGAATTATTACAGCAAATGGGAGCAGACAAATTGAGCCGTGTTTATACTGCTGGTGGTGGTGCGGCGAATGATACTTGGACTGCAATTAGGGCACGTCATTTGCAGGTTCCTGTAGTAGCGTCAGTATACACAGAAGCTGCTTACGGGACAGCACTGTTGGCGATGGGGAATGGAAGAAGCGTTGAAAAAGAGTAATTGTGTACCTGTATTTTTGTAGATATCTTCTAAATCAGTATCTATCCCAGTGACAATCGACATATCTCGGCCGATACTAGGATGATTAGATACCGGACTATAGATTCCAGGTTCATTATCTGGGCAGCTATTCGGGGATGGGTGCTTCGCAGCAAGCGAAATGTCATCGATCCCCTTTACTCATTACTGGTATAAATTTTGAGGGAATTAGGAGAAAATCTAAAGGTTCTTGAAGAAGGTTTGATCGGCGCGATCGAAATTATCATCTAGAGAAAAGGTAAGGCTGCGGACTCGGATTCGATCGCTTTTAATATTTACTTTGCCCCATACCCCTCGCTCACTAAGCGTAGTCGTACCCCTCCTCTTAAAGCTTGCTAGCAAGAGCGTCTCCAAAAGTTGTGCTGCTTTTGTGCCTCTTGTCCCCAATGCCTAAACTATTTTTCTCTACGTACCAGCATTTGATAAGTTAGTACATAATCTGAAACAATAACAGTAAAAGCAGAGAGGGGATTAAGTTGAGTCACAATCCAGATGCCATAGCCCCCCACGGTGGACAGTTGGTTAACCGTATCGCTACACCAGAACAAAGAGCAGAGTTTCTCTCAAAAGCTGACTTTTTGCCACGAGTGCAACTTGACGATCGCGCCGTTTCCGATTTAGAAATGATTGTGATCGGTGCTTTTAGTCCGCTGACGGGTTTTATGAACCAAGAAGACTACGATCGCACTGTCACAGAAATGCGATTAGCTAACGGTCTTGTGTGGTCAATCCCGATTACACTATCGGTAAGCGAAGAAGTAGCTTCCCCGTTGCAAGAAGGCGGCTTAATCCGTCTGGATAACTCCAGTGGCGAATTTATCGGAGTTTTGCAACTTACGCAAAAATATCACTACGACAAAATCCGCGAAGCAATAAAAGTCTACCGTACTAATGATGTCAATCATCCCGGCGTACAGGTACTCTATAACCAAGGTAGTGTACATCTGGCGGGTGATATTTGGTTGTTGCAACGCGAACCTCATCCCCAGTTTCCCACTTATCAAATCGATCCAGCAGCCTCACGGCAACTATTTCAAGACAAGGGTTGGAAAACCATTGTCGGCTTTCAAACTCGCAACCCCATCCACCGCGCCCATGAATACATTCAGAAGTGCGCCTTAGAAACTGTTGATGGTCTATTTTTGCACCCATTAGTCGGGGCGACAAAAGAAGATGATATCGCCGCTGATGTCCGGATGCGCTGCTATGAAATTTTGCTGGAACACTACTACCCCTTAGACAGGGTAACTTTGGCAATTAATCCCGCTGCAATGCGCTACGCTGGGCCTCGTGAGGCGATCTTCCATGCTTTAGTCCGCAAAAACTACGGCTGTACTCACTTTATCGTCGGACGGGATCATGCTGGTGTTGGTGACTATTATGGCACTTACGACGCTCAGTATATCTTTGATGAATTTGCGCCAAGTGAATTAGGCATTGTGCCCATGAAATTTGAACACGCTTTTTACTGCACGCGCACTAAGCAGATGGCAACATCTAAAACCAGTCCCAGCAGGCCAGAAGAACGCATTCACCTATCAGGGACAAAAGTTAGGGAAATGCTGCGGCGCGGTGAGTTACCTCCACCAGAATTTTCTCGTCCAGAGGTAGCAGCAGAGTTAGCGCGGGCAATGCGGATAGAAGTAACGGCTTAGGGGATTGGGCATGAAGAAGAGACAAGGTAGACAAGGAAGAGGGGGGAGACTTGGGAGAGGTTTGTTCAAGAATTCCCCCTTGTCCCCTTGTCCCCTTGTCCCCCAAGTCTCCTGCACTCCCTACATTTTTGTAACTTTACAATACAGAGTTCAGCCCTGTAAGCTGCTAACTGAATAGCTGAGGGCTGATAGCTAATTATGAAACGTCGCGCGTTTTTAGAGAGAATTGGCTCAATACTCGCGGTATTGGGGATAACTGAAGCTGAGTGGTTGTCTTTAGGAAATCGCTATTATCAAGCTTTGGCACAACCCAGTCCGCGCAAGTTGGCATTGTTAATAGGTATTAACCAATACCCAAAAATTCCAGCCCTCAGTGGTTGTCTGACAGATGTGGAACTACAAAGAGAGGTTTTGATTCATCGCTTTGGTTTCCAAGGCTCAGATATCCTAACCTTAACTGAGGAAGAAGCTAGTAGGGAATTCATTGAGGCAGCTTTTTTAGATCGCTTGGGCAATCAAGCTAAACCCGATGATGCGGTCTTTTTCCACTTTAGCGGTTATGGCAGCCGTGTCAAATTGGAAACATCTCCTGAGACAATCCAAAATGCTCTGGTGACAGCTAATACCAGTTTTGAGCCACAAGAAGAAAAAATAGTCAACTATATATTAGAAGAAACTTTATTGCTATTATTGCGATCGCTCCCTACAGATCGAGTCACAGCAGTATTAGATACTAGCTATCATGCGCCAACCCCAGTATTAGGATTAAAAAGTCGTGCCCTTCCAGAATCAGTAGAGGCAAAGCTAGCAGCAAAAGAACTCGACTTTCTTCAACAACTTAAAACTCAGAAGTTACCCAGCACGCCGATTGTCTTAGCAGCTACCTTAAATCCCAAGCAGTCGGCGAGGGAAGAACTCTTTTCTGGTTTTAGTGCTGGGTTATTTACCTACGCCTTGACACAGTATTTGTGGGAATTCACCCCAAATACCAAAATTCAAGTCGCCCTCTCGTATATAGAAAATTCTCTATCCAAATTGGGTAGTAAACAACAACCAGGGTTATTAAGTAGTCAAAAAAATCAACATTTAACGTCTCTACCGCCAGACACTATTATTGGTGCAGAAGGCGCAGTGACAGCCATTGAAGAAGACGGTAAAACAGTCCAGCTGTGGTTAGCAGGATTACCGCCACAAGTGCTGCTATACTACGGAGTTAATTCTCGATTTACTTTAGGAACAACAAGAGAAGAATTAGTATTGCGATCGCGGACTGGGTTAACAGCAAAAGCGCAAATTTCCCAAATAGAAGGTGCAAATCCCCTACAAATCGGGCAACTTGTCCAAGAAGCAGTCCGAGTTTTACCCCGAAATATTCATTTAATAATTGCTCTGGATACTGGATTAGAAAGAATTGAGCGGGTAGACGCTACAAGTGCCTTTGCTGCATTTCCCCATGTCTCCACCGTAGTCGCAGGGGAAAAACCGGCTGATTATCTATTTGCCAAACTACAGCAAACACCTAGCCGTTATGGTTTATTTTCTCTTAGTGGCGAACTAATTTCTAATGCCACGGGGGAAGCAGGAGAAGCAGTAAAATCAACAGTGCAAAAGTTAGCACCAAAATTATCAACCTTGTTAGCAGCCAAGTTATGGCGGCTGACTGAAAATCAAGGTTCTTCCCGCTTGGCTCTCAAGACAACCTTAGAAATAATTAACAACATATCGCCTCGCGTTATCATGCAGCGCGAAACAGTACGAACTTCTAAAACAGAAACTTCGATTCAAAAATCACTCCCTACTCCGATTGTCCCTATCGGTAGTCGAATGCAATATCGGGTAGAAAACCAGAGCGATCGCCCAGTATATTTAATCTTGCTGGGATTAAACAATAATCATACAGCGATCGCCTTGTATTCTTGGGAAACCCCCCAAGAACCAAACACCTCGGACACCAAGCCCCTCCTGAAAGAAGTCGTTATCTCTCCAGGTGAAACCCTCATCCTACCCCAAACGAATACTGCTTCCGAATGGATGATTTCAGGACCAGCTTCGGAGTGCGAACACCAACTGATTTTTAGTACTGCCCCCTTTAACGCAACTCTGGCCGCTTTGAACGCTGCCAAGTATTCCACAGCCGAACAAGAACCAATTGGCCCATTGTTGAATTCCTTAGAAGTTGTACAAGCTTTGCTACAAGACTTACATAACGCTAGTGCCTTCAAAACAGAGATGAACGTTACAGCAGCCGATTCACATAGCTTGGATGTGAATAATTGGGCAAGTCTTAGCTTTAGTTTTCTAGTGCTGTAAGTTAATGTGATTGAAGAAGAATGCAGAATTCAGAATCAAGACATTAGATTTATTGGCATTTGTTGGGGTAAAGGGGCGGAGGAAAAGGGTAAAGAAACTCAAAATCCTTTTCCTTTAATATGAGTCCCTTTTCCCTAAGAGTGCAAAAACATATTTTTGCAAGAGGTCTAATTTCTACGATACGCTGCGCTATTCGCTTTTTCAATCAGAATGAATTCTGACTCCTGATACCAATTCTGTATGAAGCTGCGCTAAATTGTGGAAAAGGGTGTATTTGGTAAAAGTGTAATGGGTCGGAGATTGATAGTTGAAATTAAAGAGAGCCAAGAAGAATTACAAAAAGCAGTGAAATATGCGCTAGAAGCTAGTAGCAAAGAGAGATTACAAATGCTCAACTGGCTAAAAACAGGACAGGTTACAAGTAGGCGATCGCTGGCAGCGTTGTTAGGGAGAGATGAGGCAACAGTAACTCGTTGGCTAAAAAAATACAAGGAATTAGGATACAAAGGCTTACTAGAGGTGAAACAGGCACCAGGAAAACAGCCAATTGTCAGTGGCGAGAATTTAGAACGTTTAAAAAAAAGATTATCCGAACCACAAGGATTTCAAAGTTACAGTCAGATTCAACAATGGTTAATGGCGGAATTAGGACTAAATGTTGCTTATAAAACGGTATACCAATTAGTGAGATATCAACTTGGTGCCAAGCTGAAAGTTCCGCGTCCTCAAAGCACCAAACAACATCCAGACAGTCTATCTCACTTTAAAAAAAACTGCCTCTAGCACTCAAATTCTTGCAGGAGGAATTTGGCGAAGGGAAAAGATTGAGGTATTTATGTCAGGATGAAACACGTTTAGGATTAAAGACAATTACCGGACGTTTAATTACAGCTAAGGGAGTTAAACCTGTAGGTTTAAGTCAATGGCAACGCGAAAATTTTTATTTATATGGAGTTGTAGAACCTCTAAGCGGATACAGCTTTTTCTACGAATTCCCTTACCTTAATGGGGAAGCAGTTTTCAAAACTTCTTAGAGTTGTTGTCTGCTGATCTTGGTGATGATAGTGCCGTAATTCAGTTCGACCGAGGTTCTTTTCACAAAGCGAAAACTCTCGATTTTCCAGATAACATTATCCCGCTCTTTCAGCCTCCTCACTCTCCTGAACTCAACCCGATTGAGCGGTTTTGGGAATTTCTCAAATCTCAACTCCAATGGGAAAACTGTAAAACACTCTCACAACTACAGCAAAAGTTAACTGATGCCCTCAAAGAAATTACACCTTCCATGATTGCCTCTCTTACTTCTTACAATTTTATCCTTGAAGCCTTATTTAGCGCAGCTTCATAAAGAATTGGTATGACTTCTGCCTTATCCCAACGACAAATATTTACGCCCACCTACTTATACCAATTCACAAAAAATATGATACTAGATGCAAACCATCAAACCTATGCTAATTCTCACTTTCTTAATTTTGAATACTTCGACTCCCTTCTCTACGAGAGGCTGCGCCAACGACTTCGCTCAGGGCAAGACGCTCAGTACAAGTTTAGAATTTGGAATTTGGAATTGCTATTAGTGCCTCTACTAAAGCCTGATTTTGCTCATCTGTCCCAACAGTAATGCGTAATTTATCATCTAGTCCAGGCTGCTTGAAGTAGCGAATTAAAATTCCCCGTTCCTTCAATTTTTGATAGAGATATTCTGCGTTTCCTTCTCTTGGCTGTGCCAGCAAAAAGTTAGCTTGGGAATCCCAGATATGAAAACCTAATTGTTTTAAGTCTGTTGCTAACTTAGTCCGTGATGCTTTAATCTTGGCTACACAAGCATTTTTATAAGCTTGGTCAGTGATGGCAGCCGTGCCAATTGCACAAGCGATCGCATCAATGTTATAGCTATCTTTAACCTTAAACAATCCCTGCAAAAGTTTAGGATTCGCCACCCCAAAGCCCAATCGCAATCCTGCCAACGAGTACCCCTTAGATAGTGTTCGAAGCACAATCACGTTTTCGTATTCCTTAACCAAAGTCAATGCATTCTCTTCGGTAAAATCTATGTATGCTTCATCAATCACTAAAACTCCAGATAACTGGCTGGCTAATTTTCGCAAATCATTTGTTGCCACCACATGACCCGATGGACTATTGGGCGACGCAATAAAGGTCACAGCCCCATTGGCAGCAACTAATTCGTCCTTTGGTAAGCTGTAGTCTTTGCTGTAAGGAATCTCAATAATTTCCGCCGCTTGCATTTCTGTCAATGTCCGATATAGCACGTAAGTAGGCATCGGATAAACTACCTTTTTCCCAGGTTCAGCACAGGCTCGAATCACCACACTTAACAATTCATCACTGCCATTTCCGACAATTATCCAGTCACTAGGAACTCCTAAAACTTTACTTGCAGCTTGCCGAAATTCTCCCCCAAAAGGTTCTGGATACCGCCGCAACCATTCACCATCAATATTCCGTAGCACAGCTAATGCCGCAGGAGAAGGAGGATAGGGATTCTCATTGCTGTTAAGTTTAATAATCTGTGTACCACGTTGAGGCTGCTCGCCAGGAACATAGCTAGCCATTGCATCAACATTAGAGCGAAAGTAGTTGGTCATAGGGCATGGTAAATTGGGTGGGATGTCTACAACGGGCGTAGCTGCAACACCTTATGGCGTATCTTAAGCAAATTTCAACCCGCAATTTCTGACGATATCGTTTTTTTTGTCGTTTACATCAGAAAATACGGCTTTATAAATTACGAATTACGAATTATAAAAATATGTCAGATAAATGGAATCCAGAACTATACGAACGATTTCAAGCTGAAAGAAGTCGTCCATTCTACGACTTGGTAGACATGGTACATTGGCAAAAAAACTTACGAGTTCTCGATTTAGGGTGTGGAACCGGAAAGTTAACGAAATATCTGCATGAAACCTTAGCAGCACAGGAGACTTTAGGGATAGATGCTTCTGAGAAAATGCTGGAAAAGGCGCGTCAATTTGAAGGCAATGGACTACGGTTTGAGCAAAGACGGATTGAGGAAAACCCAGGAAATGAGGAGTTTGATGTGGTATTTTCTAATGCGGCATTGCAGTGGTTGACGGGACACGAGATTTTATTTGAGAAATTGCGGGCAAAACTGCGACCTGGTGGGCAGCTTGCCGTACAAATACCAATGATGGATAGTGAGCCAGTGCATCAGATAGCAGTTGAGACTGCACAGGAATTCAGTGAAGAATTAAGAGGATATGTGCGGCGTTTAGAGGTACTTCCTCCAGAAACATACGCCAGACTGCTTTATAAATTGGGGTTTGTCAAGCAGGAAGTCAAGCTTCAAATTTATGGGCATGTGTTGCCCTCACGAGAAGCCGTAGTGGAGTGGTATCGCGGGACATTGCTAACGGCTTATGAGTCCCTACTGGATGCCCAAACCTATGAGAGATTTGTCGAACGCTATCAGCAGAAGCTATTCGAGTTGTTAGAGGATGAGCGCCCGTTCTTTTTTCCCTACAAGCGTATCTTAATGTGGGGGTGTATTTAAGAAACAGTCCACTAGTTGTGATTTCAAGCATAATCTTGCTTAATTTTGAAGGAGAAGTTAGACAAGTTGTGCAACTTCTCCTTCAGGTGACACAAAACAAACAGGTTTTGAGTACCTATGTTTTAATAGTGGAGCTAAGCGGATTCGAACCGCTGACCCCCTCAATGCCATTGAGGTGCGCTACCAACTGCGCTATAACCCCAAAACTACTAGTAGATAAGCTTAAAAAGCTTACTAATTAGTTTTATAAATTGTATTAGCTTTATTATTATGCAAGTTTATGCAATTTAAGTCAAGACACCTGTATTAAGTTATGTGGATGCGATCGCCATCAGTTACGCTTGTTATCAAAATGCCCTGTCTGTGAAAAACCCTTTCCTATTCTGGCTTTATGGATAAACGGACAATGCCAGCAATTGCTTTATATCCTTTGCAGAAATTGCAGAATATCAAAAGCATCAAAAGCATTACTAACTAAGAGAACTTGTCTTAACAAAACAGCGCAGATGTTTCACCCTTACGTCTAAGTTTCACTGGCACATTACGAGTTGTTTGTCGTGCTTCCCAAAATTCCAACGTTTACAACCACAAGAACTTCCCTTTTTTTGAGTTGGTTAACTGTGGAGATTCTCGATCGAGTTTTACCTGAAAGGGTTCATAGAAACAACCCTAGAGCGATCCATTCTTCTGGAGTTTGGGCTTTTACTGGTACAGACGGAACTAAAAGACACAAACAAATTAATAAGGATATAAGTCGCTTAAGTTTGTTAGATACCATACTTTAACAAAATAACTACTTAAAAATCGTAATTAACTTGAATAAACAATCTCTAAAGCTCAAACCATTTTGCTAAGAGCCTCTAATGAGCAATAACTTCACTGCGTAGCAAACTTATATCTAGCTTAAGAAACGATCCAACACCGTCTTTAATGCTTCAATCTCAGTTTTAATATCTCCTTGTTGAGTAGTTCGAGCAACGGATTCCTTGAGATATTCATCTAAAATAATTCGACCAACTTGCTGAACTGCTCCTCGAACAGCAGCTATTTGAATCAATACATCCGGACAAGGACGACTACTCTCAATCATATTTTTAACACCCCGAATATGTCCTTCAATACGAGACAATCGCTTCATCAAATCATTTAGAGATGCTTCACTGTAACTATGTTTTATATTGGATATGTTTTCTTGATGAGAATCCATATAGCTATTTTTGGTAGATTTTGATCGGTTTAAAATTGATAAGTAACAATTTACTAGTAGCTTAAAATCTAAATTACTGCTAAAAAATCTTGATAATAGCAAGTACCTGTTTGAATAACAATTGAATGTGATTGAATCAAACAAATTCACCATACCGAGATGGACTAACAGGTGCGTGTTCCAGCTGACAATAAGGGCGGCTATAGCATAATGGTGACTCTAAAGCGTGCCTAACCAAGAACTCTGGATTGCTCATTACCTGCTCAGTTGCACCATCGTACACGACCTGACCTTGACTGAGAACAACTGTGCGATCGCACAAATCCAAAGCTAAATCTAAATCGTGAGTTGCAATCAGTTGTGTTAGAGGTAAACTGTGCAGCAGTTCGATTAATTGACGGCGAGAACGGGGATCTAACTGAGCTGAGGGTTCATCAAATACTAATATTTGTGGATTCATGGCTAAGACACCAGCGATCGCAATCCGTTTTTTTTCACCTCCAGATAAATTACCTGTGTAGCGTTGTCCATACCATTGGGGATCGATATCAACTGCTGCCATTGCATGAAGAACTCGCTGTTGTAATTCCTCACCTTGTACGCCCATATTCATCGGGCCAAAAGCAACATCTTCCCAGACTGTTGTCATGAATAACTGATGATCGGGATTCTGGAACACCAACCCGACAAAATTCCGAATGTTTCGCAAATTCTCAACATTTAAAGGCCATTCTCCAATCGTTACCTGTCCCGATTGAGGCATGAGAATGCCATTCAGATGTAACAGCAACGTAGATTTTCCTGAACCATTGGCTCCAATTAATGCTACTCGCTCAGTTGCTTTGATGGACAGATTAATATCTCTCAAAGCCTGAGTTCCATCAGGATAGGTATAGCTAAGATTTTGAATTGATATTGGATTATGATGCATTAAAACAATCTAAACAAATATTATTTCCGCCAGTAAATAGCCTGACCCAATAATGCTAAAACTATAGTCAAACTCAAAGCCACAATGTCATTTCGTCCTCCTGACGAGACTTTTTCTATCATCGGTGGGACTCCTTGATAACCTCGTGATAGCATCGCCTGATAAACTAAATTTCCCCGGTCATAAGTGCGGATAAACAACGCTCCGATCGTGTTGCCAACAATTAAACGTATCGAGCGATTGCTGTTCATCAGGTTTCGGGACTCGGCTGCTCGACGCATCGCGTTAAACTCACCTATTAATACGCTGATATAGCGATACATAGATGCCAGAATTGCTACTAGTAGCGGTGGGGTTTTCAGTTCCAGCAGGGCATGAAGTAGTGCTGTTACTGAAGTTGTTAACGTGAGTAAATTTAGTATCAATAGCGATAGCAATGCCTTAAGCGTTACACTACCCAAAACAGTTAGCCCCACTGTCGTAATCTGTAATGGCCCCCAAGACCATAAAACTTCGCCACCACCTCGAAATAAAGTCCCCAGGAGAACTACACCAATAAATGTGAACTCTACTGCCAACCGTTTCAGTAGTACTGCTAAGGTGACTCGACTCAGTAATAGCAGGCAGACTAAAGCTAATCCATAAATAGTCCAAGTCCACCAGTGGCCATCTGGTGTTAAGACAGTGGCGAACACGAACAACAATGTACATAATATCCGGGTACGGGGAGCAAGTTTGTGCCAAACAGTAGCCTGCTTGCTATCGATATCCAGCACAAATGCCCCAATGTGCAACAGCATGATGTTAAGTTCCTATTTGTATTTAATCTGCTGCATCTGAGTCGGAATAGCCATCATGTGTGGAAGGTGAAGTTGAACCACGCACGACTAGTTTGCCAATACCCCAAGCCAAGCCAAAAGTTACTAGTGTTCCAACTAAACCAGCTAAGGGAGTGGCGATCGCCTCTGGTACACCTCTGAGAGCATACTCATCAAATATGCCGTAAAAGGGTAACTTACGAGCTGGCGTATCTTCATGTGCCTTGCTATCAAACTTCAGGTCTTGTGAAACTCTATCTAACCCATCTGGGTTTTTGCTAGCTAGCGGCGAAAGGAAAATTGCAATCAGCAGGGCAATACCTAAGCCAGCGATGACAAAAGCACGGTTACGCGATCGCGAGATGTTGCTACTCATAAGCATTCACTCCTGATTCATTCGATTTAACTATCGATAACGGGTCTAAATCCCTTTACAAAAAATAATTACGAATTACGAATTACTTTAATACCGAGACAGAGGACGAGAGGTTGATACTTTCGTCTTGCGGGGCGGGTCGTAAAGTAATTCAGGTCGAGTCCGCCAAATGAAACTGAGTGCTACTACAGTAATCACTGCCTCGCCAATACCAATTAGAACGTGCCAAGAAGCCATTGCTGTGAAAGCTACCGCTAGAGGAACTGTCCCAGAAATTGCAAGTTCCAAGGCACATATAATTGAGGCTACGACTACGCTTGTCCAGGCGGCGATCGCCGCGCCAATAACTAATCCAGATAAGCGATCGCGTCCAATAGCAAATCTCACTGTGCGATAGAGATAGTAACCGCCAAACGTACCAATTAATCCCATGTTAAAGATGTTGGCTCCTAACACGGTCAGTCCACCATCTTGAAACAGAACGCCCTGGACAATGAACACTGCAACCATCACTAGCGAACCAGCCCAGGGCCCTAGTAAAGCTCCTGCCAGCGTTCCACCCAAAAGGTGTCCAGACGTACCTCCAGGAATCGGGAAATTAATCATTTGTGCTGCAAAAATAAAAGCTGCACAAACTCCCATTAAAGGTACGGCTCGTTCTTGGTATTCTGCCTGTGCTTGCCTTATAGCTAGTGCAATCAAACCGATAGCAATTATCCAGGTGACAAGGATAACAGGTAGATTCAAAAAGCCATCGGGAATGTGCATCGCTAAATGCGGCTGTATTATCCAGTACAGCCAGCCGAAGGACGAAATACCCGCGAACGCTACTATGTTCATAATTTAAGAAGTGTTCTTTGCAGCCAGATTATTTAAGGGTCTAGTTTTTTAGTAGACCATGTATTTTGTATAAACTTCAATCCGGTAGGGGGGCATAAAATTTGTAGTGCGATCGCCTACGGCGGACGCTTGCGCCATCAAAGTAATGGCAGCAACACGAAAAAATGATGCTTGCACACAAGCAATAATTGCTTTCTTTTCACAGATACGGTATCTACGATCTGATTTAGTACGGTTTACCGCACTTACTTGCATTGTCAAGCATTTGCAAAAAATATTCACATATAGTTATATTTAGTTACATAAACCAGCAAAGGAAAAAAACATGACTAGCAAAGGCTTCACCATCAACGAACTCGGTTAACTCAACAACTTTGCAGTTGAACCAAAAGTTTATGTAGACCAAACTCCAAGAGTTGGCTTTACCGAGTATGCTGAAAAACTCAATGGTCGTCTGGCAATGATTGGCTTCGTCTCACTTATCGCTGTGGAAGTAATCACCGGACACGGCCTGATTGGATGGCTGACAAGCTTGTAAATAATTTCGACTATTCAAAAATTACATTCAATCAACCCATAGAAAATTAAAGGAGAGTTATGAGAACTGATTTTGATTTCCCTAAACAAGATTTGATTGGCCCCGTTGTTTTCCGACCTGATTTCACCAACTTTGAGAAAATCAATCTTAACCAAGCTTGGTCATTGTTTTTCACCGCAGGTCAAGATGACAAAGCACTTGGACAAGAAATTGAATTAGGCAAGTTTTTTACTAACCTTTTAATTGCTGTAGGAGTAACAGGAATCCTTTGGGGAACTTTCTTCAGCAATTTGGGATAAGCAATTGTATAAGCGTGTTCAATCGAATAAATTCGCTTGAAGTTTTGGTAAACAAAACCAAGACTTCTTTTAAATATATAGTGATGTCTGAGTTTGAGGCTTGTTTCTGCTTCAAAAAGATTTAAGTCCTGATAGAAGCATTGTCTTTCATTATTGAAATTCTCTAACTGTAAAATTATTAAAAATTGCGAAATAATTCTACTATTCGTTGTTGCACTCGTTCTCTAACTACTCCTGACTCAGCAGATAACCCATTAAATAACATCTCATATATCAATGGTATGCCCAACTCTAACTCTTCTAAAAGTGTACGCTGGCTAAATATATCTTGGGGTTTGCCTTCTAAAATCAGTCGCCCTTTATCCATAACAAAAATCCAATCCGCCCACCGATAGACTAAATCTAAATCATGAGTTGCCATTATTAAAGTAGTGCCATCTTGATGAATTTTTTTCAGAGTTGCTATCAAATTACGAGTATGTTTGACATCTAAATAGGCAGTAGGCTCATCCAGCACTAATAGTTCTGGTTGTAGTACCATCACATCTGCAATAGAAACTCGCTTTTTTTGTCCCAAACTCAGATGATGTACTGGTCTTTGGGCTAAAGTAGTTAGTCCAAATTCAACTAATGTTTGCTCTACTCGCTGTTGAATTTCCGATACTGGTAAACCCAAATTACACAAACCGTAAGATATATCTTCTTCAACAGTAGAAGCTACTAATTGTTGTTCTGGATCTTGAAATACTAACCCGACATTTTGCCTTAATTTAGCCAGATAATTCCGATTATAACTTAACGGTTCACCACGCCACCGAACAATTCCAGAATCAGGTTTATATAGACCATTAGCTAGTAAAAATAATGTTGTTTTACCACAACCATTCTGACCAATTAACGCACATCTTTTACCTAATGGAATGTTCAATGTTACACCATTCAAAGCTGATTGTTGTGCGCCAGGATAAGTATAATATACCTGCTCAAATTGAAGTAAATATTCCTGCATTCCGCCAAAAGTCCAATCCTATTAATACTACACAGCCGAAAATCGCTTCGATAATATACCGTAATTGAGGACGATAGCGACTCTGATGCCAAACTCGAAATTCACCAACAAAACCTCGTGCTTCCAGTCCCAGAGAGAACTGACTATATCGTTCTAAGGTTCGCTGTAATAGTTGTCCGATTAGTAGTGCTAAACTTTTCATTCCACTACGCCAAGTTCGGTAGCCACCACGGGAATTTTGTGCTGTCCATAATTCATTGGCTGTGTTCAGCAGGATGAAAATAAACCGATACATTAGCAATAATAAATCGGTTAACAGCACTGGGAATCGTAAGTAACGCAGAGTTTGTAATATCTCTATGAAAGGGACGGTCAACATGAGAAAATATAAGCAAGAAACAGAGGCTAATGCTCTGGTTAAAAGTCCCAATGCTTGGATACTGCCACTATGGCTGATATAAATATAGAAGTGTCCGAGAGTCAGTCCATACCACGAATCTAATTTGACGCTTTGTAAATCAGGAATGGCAACTCCATTTACCATCAGGGCTGGTAAACTCGTCAAACAAAAAACTATGGTGAACGTTAACAACCGAAAATAAACTCCAGCCGGAATTCTTGCATAAATTACTGTCCAAATACTCATCCAAACTATGATTAAAATTTGTACTAGCGGATGGCTGGCAAGGGAAATAGCAAGAGTAGTAAATGCAAAAATTAGTTTATGTTCTGGTGGCAATCTCCGGAGTCTATTGGTATAAGCTAAAGTGTCTATTTGCAGGCTCATTCTTCACGTTTTTGTTGTTGGGAACGTCCTTTATACAACCCAATTGCATAACCGACTACTCCAGCACCTAAAGCTGCTTGTGAAGCAAATAATAAACTTTCTATTTCCCCACTAGCTGGTTCAAAAAATGATTTAAACCAGGGTTTATATCCAGGTTGGATTTCAGTAATTGCTTTTTCGGCTTTGTCATCGGAACCTGTAAATTCGCCACCACGGACAAATATTAACGGTGCAACTGCTAAAGCTAATACAGCTACTACCAACAGCCAGTTACTCAACCCTTTTTTAGACTGATTCATTTCTTTGGGGTTCCCGTTTGATTAATTTCAGCAATTCCAACTCTTGAGGATTATAAGATTGCAGCCAGTTCCACACCAATACAGTTAGCAACCCTTCACTAATTGCTAAAGGGACTTGAGTTATGGCAAAAATCCCGGCGAACTTGGTAAATGAAGCGAGAAACCCACCAATAGGTGCAGGAAAAGCTAAGGCGAGTTGGATAGAAGTGATAACGTAAGTGAGTAAATCTGCGATCGCAGCTGCTAGAAATATCGCAATTTTTTGTTTACCACCCAACTTGATTGTCAGATTATATATCCAGTAAGCGGCAAATGGCCCAGCGATCGCCATTGAAAAAGCATTTGCTCCCAGCGTCGTTAAGCCGCCATGCGCTAGTAACAAAGCTTGAAACAACAATACTAAACTACCCAAAACCGTCATAGTCAGGGGGCCAAACAGCACCGCACCTAACCCCGTCCCTGTAGGATGAGAACAGCTACCCGTGACGGAAGGGATTTTTAATGCTGACAGCACGAAAGTGAAAGCACCAGCCAGGCCTAGTAGCAGTTTTAGCTGTGGGTTAGCTTGGGTAATGCGAGTCAGACTACGCAATCCTAATAAAAAAAATGGTAATGCCACAATCCACCAAAAAATCGCCCACTGCACTGGTAAAAAACCTTCCATAATGTGCATAGCGTAGGCGGGCTTGGGTAAACCAACTACTAGATAAAAACTAATAACTCCCATCAGGCTTAGACTGACTAACGCCTGTTTTCTTTTCATAACCTGTACCTCGCAGATTTATGTAAACGAATTGATTCTAACCGGCGGGCATCCTGACTCACCTATTTTAGGTTCACAGTTGCGGGACAGTGCTGGATTTTCACCAGACTTTCCCCCTTGCGTCCGATGGCTGCTCCCCATCAGAACCGATTGGAGTAACTATATCACTATTACCAATTTTGAACAGCGATTTTTTCTTAATACAGCTGCCGCAATACGGTTCAGTTAAGGCTCAAACAGTTGTAAATTAGGTATTGCTTCCAAAAATGGAAATCAAGTACGGTGTATCTGAAAGAATTCTCATTAATGTATTACAAGATACAAAATACTGAGATATTCAAAGCAATAGAGATGGCTATTCCAGCAACTTCAATCGAAGAAGCGATGCCTTCGGCAAGCCGCTAAGAGCGTCTACGCTAAAACTAAGGTCGAAGAGGAACGTCATCGCTCGTTACCAGCACAACTGGTAGTTTGCTTGATAATAACAATGAGCCTGTGGTCGAGAGATGCAATGCGGGATGTACCTATTTTCAGGAGTGTCAGCTAAATGTAAAGATAAATATTTCTGATTAGTATTAATAATCAAACTATAGTAAATCTTAATCTTATATCATGTCCGGCTAATCACTTATGATTACCGGATCTGTGCAAAAATCCCAAAAGTCTCTTTCCCCCTGATCCCAGCAAGAACTGCCCTCTAAATGATAAGTCTTCAACCGGATATGATATTAAACGACCTTTCAGGGCTTCAATTCCAACTTTCATGACTATCACGCTGTTGAATGAGCATAGTCATTTGATAGTCAAAAGAGGCTTATATAGCAATTCAGCTCCCTAGTACTACAAATGCCTAGAAGCTGAAACACTTATATTATCTTACTTTTAAAATGGCTCAGGTCGGAGTTGAACCAACGACCCCAGGCTTATGAGTCCCGTGCTCTAACCAACTGAGCTACTGAGCCATGTTTTTCAAAATCATTAACTACTATAGCATATAAATTTGCTCAAGACTAGTCTGTTTTGCAATTTTGTTAGAACTTTCATTCTTATTGAGGTAATAAAAGTAGAAGAGGGAGGTAAACTCCCTCAACTAACAAAGCAATGATTTAGTTAAAGACAACTAAGAATTACAGGCGTTGTGGTAGAAAGGCTATTGGGTTAACAGCACCCTTGCCTGATGGATGAATTTCAAAGTGGCTGTGTGGGCCAGTGCTGTGACCAGTAGTACCCATTAAAGCAATTGTTTCTCCTTGATGTACCTGTTGACCCGGTTGCACCAGAATCTTGCTGTTATGAGCATAGCGAGTGCTGCTGCCATCAGGATGATGGATTTCGACGAGGTTGCCGTAGCCACCATTGTTCCAGCCGGCTTTTTCTATCGTACCGTCAGCTGAGGCAACAACTGGCGTGCCAGTGGAGTTAGCAATATCAATTCCCTTGTGGGGTCTTCCCCAACGCATACCAAAGCCAGAAGTGAGAGTACCCTTCGTTGGCCAGATATAAGCCAAAGTTGAACTAGATGGAGGAGGCGTAAGTTCGTCAATGGGTCTGGGAAGATATTGATCCACTGCTGCCAAAGGCGGTAATACCTGTGGAGAAACTGTGGTTCCTCGCATCTTTCCTAAAGAGTCAGAGGCATTTACTTTTCCAGGAGGCGTTGCCACCCTTGTCGCAGATTGAGTCCGAGAGGGAGTCCACTGGCTAGCAGAACCTAGATTAGGCAAGAATTCTGGGTTTACTGCTTCGGTAGGGCGTACAGTAGTACGCAATTGGGGCTTAGGCTGAACGCTATAGTTAGCCCGAATCGGTGTCGGAACTGGAATTGGTATTGCTACACTATTTGGTCTAGATGCAGAGTTAGGTACACTGAAATTATTGGGCGTAGAAATAGGAGTGAGTATAGCAGCATTATTTGCTTCGATCGCTGCTGCTGGCACAACTAAATTACCAGACTGTTGAGCGCGATATTTCTGCTGTAATCTCTGGATTTCCGCTTGTAAGCCCCGCAAACGGTCATTATTGTTATTGTTTACCCTTGCTACCCTATTTACTGGTGTCTTCGGCTGTTGCATTTCGGCAAAAGCTTGTGGCACTGGAATATCACCACCGACGCCATTAGACTTAGCTGTCGGGGGGGCCGTTTCTAAGTCGGTTGCACTATTTGCCTGAATCTGTACAGTTACCGGTGCAGGGACGGCAACGCTACTGTTGTCGGCAATAGTTGGTGATGGTGAACTAGGTAGATATGAGTTAGCACTACCAATATTCAAAGGGGAGGTAGCAACATTAGGAGTTTTGCTAGACTCTACAAAAGTCGGCTGATTCGCTACAGTTGCCTCAACTTTAACGGTAGGAATTTGAACCGCAGGAATTTGAACCGCAGGAATTTGAACCGCAGGAATAACTAGTTTTTGACTAATTCGCAGTTCATTGGGATTATTGAGGTTATTTGCTTTAACTAGTTCTGATACTGAAGTGTTGTATCTGCTGGCGATCGCTGCTAGTGTATCTCCAGGTTTAACTTCATAAGCTGTATGCGTCGAGGAGGCAATCACTATTGGCGCCGATGGTACAGATGCAGTGTCTCTTGGCTTCTGTTTTAACTTCGATACCAGGTTCGCTTGGCTTGCATCGCTAGAAGTATCTGACTGGACTGCTAATGCAGTCTTCTCAACCACAGTTGTCGGCTGCGCCAATTCTATATCAGCTTGTGATAAATTTTTGGTCTCTCCAGACTGCAACTGCGCCAGACTCTTTCTTAAGCGGTTCGATTTTTCTTGTAAGCGATTTAGTGCGAACTCTTGTTGCGCCTTAAGTTGTGCATTTATTTCACTGTTAACTGCGGTTGACGTTGCCACTGTTTGTGGCTGGGCAGTTAGTGATGTATTTGTACTATCAACACCATCAGCACTATAGTCAGACAGCTTATTGACTGTTGGAAAACTAGTTTCGGCTAAGGTATTGTTCAATCCCTGTGCCATTTTGGGCTTCAGGTAAGTAGAATTTTTATCACCTGCTGTTGTTTGAGAAAACGTGTTTGATGCAGGAACTTGCAAAGATATTCCACTTGCCGCGACTTGCCATTTAGCTTCAAGCCCAGGCACTTGTGATACTGCCGTTGGTTCCACGATTACAGGATTTTCCGGCACGCTCGCTGATGAGACTGCTTGGGACTCCAGCTTTGTGGAGGCAAATTTCACTTTGGTGTCAGGAACAGCAGGAATCGCTGAAGTTGCCTTTTGGCTACCTACTGGCACCGCTGCTTGGGCTTGATCGCTTTGTCGAGTCACCAAAAGGCTGGTTGCTCCCATAGAGATTGCCAAGCCAATCATCGCCGCTTTTGTCCGCACCCGGCTGTTCACTTTTGGATTCATCACATTTAGCAGTTCTACCGGGGCATCATCGCTGCTAGGGGTATTGTTCAACACAGCTTTTACTCTCTTTTTCAATGCTCGTTTCAAAGACGACCTCCTTACGATCACTAGCGCTTAACTAACCTCGATTTTTCAGTTGGATACTAGTCAATGATTTAGATCGCAACAAATGATAGATCGAGATCACATTCACCAGAGATGCTTACGCAAGATTAACCTGCTTCTCTGATTTAGACAAGTTCACATCTGTTTGCAAAACTTAAATTTTGCTGTGTTTACTTGTCCGAACCACTCCTAACACCACTTAGGACGAGATTTTATTCTTTACCATTATCCGCGCTTGTCTTGCGTCAATCACGGGGACTGGACAAATTATTTGCCAAGTCCAAGTCGCTGCTAAAAATTAAATTGCGGCGACTTCTGGAAAAGTTATGCCCCCTGCTGTAGATATCTTCAAGATATTTCTACCCCATCCGTCTTCTCAACACGAGACTTTACGTTGATTATTCCCTAAAAAACAACCGTATTAACTATCGGCTACTTTTGGGCTAATTTCTGTCCTCGATCGAGCAAAAATAGCTCAAATGTAATACATGACTGGATTTTAGCAATTTCGTTCCTAGTTTAGGATGTTTTAAATTCATCAAAATCTATCATTCAAATTTGGCAATATCCCAAGTTTTATATACAAATTTCTTATAATAACCTTACTATACTTGTAAGTATCTTCCACTACATTTCGCGAATAAACCCATTTTTTGGTATATTGTTTTACATATTATTGCCATCATCAAGAAAATTTTTACAGTCACAAATAAATCGTCTAATAGGTTTATGGAAAGCTTATAAGTAAATACACTTATAAGCAGTCATGTAAACAACTATTCTAAATAGCCTAACTGGCGACGGGTTTCAAATAAGCCTATTGCTACACTCACTGACAGATTCAAGCTACGAACCCCTGGTTGGCTCATGGGAATATAGACGGTAGCATCGCAATCTGACAGAATTGCTGGTGGTAAACCCGTGGTTTCACTACCGAACAGTAGCCAATCATCAGGTTGAAACTGAAAGCTTACATAATTACAATTTCCATTAACCGTATAACCCAACCATCTGCCGCCACGCCTCTGATGTACGGTTTTAAAGGCTTCTAGTGATTCGTGATAGTGTAGTTTGACATAAGGCCAGTAATCTAAACCGGCTCTTTTGAGGTAGCGATCGCTAATTTCAAACCCTAAAGGCCCCACCAAATGCAACTCTGTACCTGTAGCTGCACAAGTACGGGCAATATTACCTGTATTAGGAGGTATCTGCGGGTTAACTAAAACTACCTGAGGCATTATCCGTACAATTTAGGTATTGTATAAAAAAATTTATTGTCAATGTTAAATCTACCAAAAGGTAGAGGCTATTCATAGGTTTTGTTAATAATAATCAAGCATCCTCTATCGATTAGATTTTTAAAAGGAAGTACAAATTAGCCCAGATCAATGCCTGAGAGGATATTTGGCTACAATCGGGAAATATTAAGTTTTGTGTAGACAAAGTAAGTGCTTGTGTCTTTTAGGGCTGGTAGTGCCTGCAATAAAATCTACCATTTGTATGAAGACGGGAATGGGGAATGGGGAGTAGAGGTGAGGGGATGAGGGGACAAGAACATAAACAAAGTGTTTTCTCAATGCCTAATCCCCAATGTCTTTTGAGTTAACCCAGCAGCGACGAACATAATTTGTCTTCGAGTTCGATTTCGCGCTCTTGGGTGGCAATAATAGCCTGAGTGATGACGCGCTGGGTGTCAAAACCAACTGCGTGTAATTGCAACCACTGTTGAGCTTCATTGCCTTCGCGGAGGATTTTGTGCAAAGGGGAAAGGAAACAGCTAAAACCTTGTTGCTTGGCGATCGCCCAAACATCTTGGTAAATTTCGGCAATCCAATCTCTGGCTACAATACTTCTGCCATCTTGCCAATGCCTCAACTGAGCATCAAGACTACCAGCAGCAGCAGCAGCTTCGTTGTCAGCAGTCAGGGTGACAAGTTCTTCAGCAGAGAAAGTGCTTTGGGTTAACGGATCGATGCTGGGATTTTCGATTATTTGCAACAAACGCGCTTCTAATAAGGCAGTAATAGCTAATAAGGCAATGGGATCTGTGACTAAATCGCAAATTCGTAGTTCTAGGCGATTCAAGTCATAAGGACGGCGATCGCCATTTGGTCGCACCGATGCCCACAAATGCCTTACATTCTGCATGGTTCCGGCAACGAGTTGATCTTCCACCCACTGGATATGATCGGCGTGGCTGGCAAATAAGGGCACATGGCTGGGCGTTTGTGGGAAAACGCCCCAACGTGTGGAATGATAGTCGGTAGCTTTGCCATCCAAGAACGGAGATGAGGCGCTGAGAGCGAGAAATAGGGGTGCTTCCATACGGATTACCCGACACGCCCGCATCAATACTTCTGGGTCGCTGATGCCTATATTGATGTGTACGCTAGCGGTGACTACTTTCGTGCCGTAGGTGTTCTCAATGTAGTCATGATAGGGGTTTGCTGGATCGGAACGCACAAAGCGATCGCCCCCACCCAAAGATAAAGTACTCCCTGGTATTAAGGTGTAATCGCCCAAACGATTGAGGTAGTTTCGCAACTCCCGCCGGGGACGCAGCAAGGCACACAACAAATTTTCGTAATTATGGGATGGTTGAGTTATGTACTCGACGTTGCGGCTATCTGGTTCGCGCATAAATCCATCCAAAGCCGCAACAATTTTGTCGGAGAGACCGACGATTTCACCTTGAGGCGTGCCCGTGTACATCTCAATCTCAAAGCCTTTTAATAAGACCACCTTGTTCTCCTCGGCTCTCTCTACCCATAAATTGTATCGAACAAGACGAATCTCTGGATCTATCTTTAAGTCAATCAAAGGTTAAGAATCATTTAATTGACAATCCCCGCCAAATCAAGACGGTATATTTCAGACGGCATATTTCTCGATTGTCTTTGATAAATTATTACTATTGAAGTATGAAAAATATCCCAGTGCGGGTTAAGTGCGGTACAAAATAAAATGATTGCGTGAATCACTCTCTTGAACAATATTGAGACGTATAAACTGCGCCCATACTTCATCATTAAGTAAGTTTAAAGCAGTTTCAGCATTATTAATTGCGATCGCGCCGATAACTTTCCGCCATCCCTGTTGCAATTGCTCAATAAAAGCTTCTTCAACAGAAACTTGACTGAGTAACGAAAGTGCAGTTTGAAAACTTGTTGAATCACCTGATAGGTTTTTCGATTTTAATCCCTGTAGTGCTACATTTAACCATACAGGCAAAAGTTCAAACCAATTATTTTTTTGTATCTCTTTGAGTACAATATCTTCCATACCTAGCGCACTCCAGATACATAAAGACTCTACAGCCAATTGAGAATCACGGTTTTCGAGAGCATTTTGCCATAATTTTTGAGCGTGATTTTGGAAGCGATTAGCGAGAAATTCATAAGCTTCCTGGACTTGAAGGGGAATTGTAACTTTATAAACTGACTCGTCTAGTGGTAGGTAATTACCGCGATCAGATAGCCACTTATGAGAGCCGCAAAGATAGATTTCTCGATCGACTATTACTTCTTTGACATGGGAATCTCCCAAACAAAAAACCTGTACGGATGGTAACCCATCGGGTGTTTTTATCGCTCGAAGTTTTTTTTCCACTTCTGGTGGAATTGGTTTATCTTCATTTTCTAGTTGCTGCGTAATTCCATATCCAATTAAAATCCATACTCCGCGATTAGCTAATTTCTGTAATAGAGTCAGAAATTTTTCATTAACAACTGCTTGATTCATCCAAGGAGAATAAATCAGAACTTGGCTTTTCGCCGAATTTAAAACTTCTAAAAAAGCTTGGCTAATTTGTCCATTCCGTAGCTGAATTGCTTGACCTACTACTGATTTTTTAGAAGTTTCTAGAGCCTTTGTGCAAATATTTTTGAGTCTAGCTTCTATTTCAGTATTTTTCAGCTTGAGAATGGTTTCACGTTCATAATTGATGGTTGCAATTGAAAATTTACATAATTTTTGCAAAGAGATTTTTCCTTCACTATGTAGCATTTCTAACCAATTGGATGCTGACTCTAAGATTTGTTTTCCATTTCTTATTTGAATACTCAATTTATCTTCAAGGGCATCAAATATAATGAAAATCGATATCTTTCTCCAAATTTTTTGAGTTGAAGCTAGCACCTTACAGGAAGTGACAATTTTTCCCTCTTCTGGAACATGAAGTCCTAAACCTGAAGCTTGAATACTTTTTTGGATTTCCTCAAGAGGTAAGGAAGCAATATCAGCAATTGTATTATCAATATTTATAAAGTCTGCCAAATCAGGCAAATTTATTACTGTCTCATTTAAGGATTCAAATTGAAAGGTTATCTTATCGCTTAAAGGGTCTGTAATAGCATAAATTTGTATAGGATATGGCGGCTGTGGCACTGACCCTTTTTCATAAAACGATCGACCTTCAGGAGTAACTGTTAGTGGCGATGTTGGTGATAGAGTTTGTAAAGAACGAAGTGTTGCAGTAGTAGTTTTAATAAATACAGAATCCAGCCCAAGTATAGAGGCTAATTCATCTTCTGTTGGCGGAGGTTGAAATTCAATAGCAGCACGGATGATAAATTCTTCGAGTACGTTAAACTGGCGGGGTTCTTTGATGCTCACTTCTACCGGAGTTTGAAGCAAACTATAACGGAATTGACGCGCTGCTAAAACTGATAAACTAAAACTTTGCGCTTCAATTTCGTCTACTAAATTTTTGAGATTGTCATCAATGGGTTTAGCAGAAGAGGCTAGAAACATCAACGTAACAAGATTGAATAATTCAATTTCTACAAATACTTGTAACCTATGAGGCAAACTAATTTTATGCTTTCAAAAAATATTGGTGACGACTAGTCCACCAAGCAAATCCAGCACCAGTCAGACAATTTTGGATTTGAAATACTTCGACTTACCTCGGTTCCGCTACCTCGACTTCGCTCGGCACAAGTCGGTACGAGTCGCTCGGTACAAGTTTTGGATTTTGGATTGACCCCATAGATAAATCTAGGGGCTTGGGAATTTGAGATACTTCGACTTACCTCGGCTCCGCTACCTCGACTTCGCTCGGCACAAGTCGGTACGAGTCGCTTAGTACAAGTTTGAGATTTGAGATTAACTCCATAAATGAATTTAGGAGCTTGTACCATCAAGGAATGTCGGTCACAAACATTAGCAGACCATAAATTGCCCCAATAAATAATGGTCATTGTAGGACTGTTCAGTAGTGTAGGTGTAGAAGCGATCGCGATCGCCAGTGTCCCATTTTGAATTCCTACTTCTACTGTAATTGCTGTAAAACGTTTTTCTCCTAATCCGGTTAAAGTAGCGATCGCAAAACCTAAAGTTATTGCAACTATATTCAAAACTAGAGTTGCCTAGCCTACATCTATGACATAAGAAATAATAGCGTCACTGAAAGAGCAATATCACCCCCAGCCAAAAACGTAATCATATTACTTCCATCCTTAACCCGCGTTGATAACAATAAAAGTACCTCTGGATTTTACCGTATTCCCGTTAAAATTCTCGTTATTGCTTGTGACAATCAATATAATTAACCACAGATCGATATAGATTCTCATAGAGGCGCACAGATGTACGCCCCTAAGCAAGCCTATATTTTCTTCAAATGAGAATCGCTACAGCAGGCAGATTTCATCGAAGAGGAGTGGTTTATACCTCTTCTAAGGGTGGTAGAGATTTAGAAGAACTAGCGCTACTTTCTGGTGTTGAAAGTTCATCATTTACAACTCCATCCCATGAATAATTGCAGATTTTAGTGCGAAGTAATGTACCAAATGTCAGGTTAATTACTACAGCAAAGGAATCGATAAAAATTAGATTCAAAAAGCGATCGATCATTAGACCCCCTTGAGCTAACTTGAGCATCAAGTGATATTTGCTTTCTTACTACACATGCCACAATGTCTTTTCCAGAAATGCATCGTGTATTAATACTTGTCGGTTGGGTCGCATAGCTAACTGTGTGCCCATAATATAAATATAATTTGGGATAATTTATTTTTTGGAAGTCTCTAAATAATAGACTAGACAAGCGATCGCTGAGAAATGCAGCACTCAAGCTGGAAGATGGATTATAGCGAATATCTGTATTCACATCCTACTTATTACCCGTCAATGCTGAAACTGCTACCTGCAAAGGTAACTTTCCCGGACGCCAAAATAATTCTGCTAAGGCTCTAGCCGATTCGTTATACACTCCACCTAAACCTACTGTCAGATTTTCCGATGAACCCCAACGCCCAGCAATTCCGCCCCGAAAGTCAGAAAAGTTACCCAACAAACTTTGATTTTCCACAAAATCCCGTCGTAAGCCACCAGAAACGATTAATCCTGAAGCACCTGTTGGTAATTGTCCTAGTACTGTCGAAAAAGTAGCCTCTTGAATTTCTGGTTGGGCGGTGAGTCGTCCTTGGGGATAGAGCAAGATGCGATAATTGTTGCCCAAAAATTGATTTTGGCTTTTAATATTTTCAAAACGGTAAATGCCAGAAGAATCAACTAAAATTTCGGCAATCACGCGAGCGCCAAAACCTTGCACCAATCGCACTAATGTACCTGGTTCAGCCTTACCAGAAATTGTCCGTCCAATAGAATCTGCTTGTAACCGTTGGCGAGGATCGGAAGAACCACCACTGAAGGGTTGAGGTGGTACAAACCCCCGTCGTTGAATGGATGTAAAATCCCAATAGTCTCCTGTTCCTTGAGCCTGCCAAAACGTTGGCTGGGAACCTACAAAATAATCAGTTGAATTAGTTTGTCGAAGAAACTGCGCTTCGGCAATATTCCAAGTTTGCGGATTTTCTAAATTTGGTTGAGCGGTGCGGAAGAACCACGAACCACTAAAAGCACTACCAACACCAAGAAAATCATCTCTATAGTTTGTCGCTCTGCTAGCACTACCGCTAACATTTACCTTCTGTTCAATTGCGGCGATACTAAACTTTTGAGGTGCAACGTGTGGTAATCCTTCTAGTTGAATTGGAGTTTCCGTTTCTGCCAATTTGCCACTAAATCGATCTAGTCTTGGAACATCCAAAACTATGGCGTATTCATTGATATCAAATTTTGCCGTTACCCCAAAGAGATTTTGTAAATCTTGAATTGTAAAGACTAATCCTAATTCTGAATCTGTGCGAAGTTTTGTTGGGTCGATGCGAGTCATAACACCAGGCGATCGCACTTTTAATTGACCATCAGGTAAAGTGGTAATAATATTTAATTTTAACCCTTGAATTACAGCATCGTATGGTAACAGCCAATTTTCAAAATCAACTGCTTCGGAACCATCTTCTTGACCACGCACTAAAACGCTAGGATTGACATTGCGGTTCCCTACATTCAATCCTACGGGAAAAACTTTAAATTCGGAATCCTTAGCTAATTGGGCAGTTGTGGGCGTTTGGGGATTTGAAATCGCAGGTATATCTGCCTTCGCTGGGGCAATCGTAATTTGACAGATCAGAGCGTTCGCAGCTAGCAGACATTTGCGTGTGCTAGTTAATAACCGAAATTGCACAAAATTTTCATTTACCAGGAAATTTATTCATAAAAATAGAGACGTTGCATTGCAATGTCTCCACAACATATAATTCCCACTTGCCAGACAAAATTATCTATATTAATGCTGTATTTTACAGCCAGATTAATTCTTCCAAATCAGGCTACAGATACCACATATAATTTGAATTTATTCAGGATTTACGCAACTGGCACAAGCAATGGTGTGCGAAGCGCACATAGCACCCAAAAACTACACAGAAGACATAGCAATCTTTGGACGTTTTAGTTGCTCAATTAAATAATTAAAAAGCAAATTGTGCTTGAGCTTGTAAATAGTTTTACCTGTTTGATAAGCTAAACTTTTCAGTCTTAGCTCAACTAACATAGTGCAAGCAATATGATTTATTTTAAGATACATCATTGATTATTATTACTAATTCGAGTAAAGCCAATCAAACACATTCTGGGTAATTAAATACTTCTGTACTACTGGGTAGCGATCGCACTGTGCCAGTTGCGTAAGTCCTGTGGTTATAGGATACATAAATATCCTTATTTGAAAAGGCAGTATATAATGCGTCCCCCTTTATACCTGAAACACTTGTAAACTAGGCCCCCTAGATGCTCGATAGCGTTCTTCGCGCAACGTCTTGTAAAGAAGCTTTAGTAACATAAGAGCGTCGCCCTCAGCACATCAAGCCTGCTCTACTTGAGAAAATTCTAAACGCTTAGATGCGAAACGCCGCGCGAAGGCTCTCGCGTAGGGGTTTTCGCGTAGGGGTACGCGGACTCATGAAAATCCTTGGCGTCTACCCTTATCTACCAAACGCTCTTTCGAGGTTGAGAGAAAAACCGCGACACTAATACCACTGTGCCTCTACGCATAATAAATAATAGAAACCTCAAAACACCCTAACTCAGTCTGATAAACTTCGTCTTCTAAAGTCGTAGTAGCAAGAACTGTCTTTTATATTTATCTTTACATCTGCTAGCATTTGCATAGAATCTTTGATAAAAACTCATACAAACTGTATATTTTTAAGTATGTTAGCAAGTAACTATTTAATTATTGCGAAAGTGAGGTTAGTATACCTAACTCTGTAGAATTCAGGTAAAAATTCCTAGACAATGGGCTAAGGTATAGCTTCTTTAACAGACTAAATATTCTTGAGATGACCGAAAGCTAATGACTGAAGCGATCCAAATCGGTAATCGTACAATTACAGCTAGTGAACTGATTTCTTTACTGGCAAGTTACCAAATGCTGCCACAGTTGCAGCGGGAATTAATTATTGATGAGGCGATAGAGCAAAACTCACGTTCCGCCAAGGTAGTTATAGAGTGTACTCCTGAAGAAGTGGCCCAAGCTAAACAGCAGTTTTACGCTGAAAAACAGTTTAAAAATGAAGAAGACATCCAGGCTTGGATGGCACATCAAGGGCTGACTTCCGATCAACTAGAAATTATTACCACTCGTAAGCTGAAAATTGAAAAATTCAAGCAAGCCACTTGGGGTAATAAACTGGAATCTTACTTTTTTCAGTCCAAGGCAAAACTGGACAAAGTAATTTATTCCCTACTGCGAACCCAGGATGTGGGAATTGCCCAAGAACTCTACTTTAGGATTCAGGCAAAAGAAAACTC
>NZ_CP195116.1:4455000-7430000 GCF_052692655.1 Nostoc sp. DSM 114167 | reverse complement strand
TAGTTGTCTGTGCACTCTCACCTCCTTTATCACTTAGCGATGATTTCGGGACCTTAGCTGGTGGTCTGGGCTGTTTCCCTCTTGACAATGAAGCTTATCCCCCACTGTCTCACTGGCAATGTCTCCTCTGGGTATTCTGAGTTTGTCTCGATTTGGTACCGGTCTCCCAGCCCGCACCGAAACAGTGCTTTACCCCCCAGATATAATCATTACCGCTGCGCCTAAACACATTTCGGGGAGAACCAGCTAGCTCCTGGTTCGATTGGCATTTCACCCCTAACCACAACTCATCCGCTGATTTTTCAACATCAGTCGGTGCGGACCTCCACTTGGTGTTACCCAAGCTTCATCCTGGCCATGGTTAGATCACCAGGGTTCGGGTCTATAAACACTGATCATTTCGCCCTTTTCAGACTCGGTTTCCCTTTGGCTCCAGCATTCTCGCTTTAACCTACCAGTGCCTATAAGTCGCCGGCTCATTCTTCAACAGGCACGCGGTCAGACTTTTAATAGTCCTCCCACTGCTTGTAAGCTAACGGTTTCATGTTCTATTTCACTCCCCTTCCGGGGTTCTTTTCACCTTTCCCTCGCGGTACTGGTTCACTATCGGTCACACAGTAGTATTTAGCCTTACGAGGTGGTCCTCGCTGATTCACATGGGATTCCTCGTGCCCCATGCTACTCGGGATTGAGCTACTATCCTTTAACTTTCGACTACAGGACTTTCACCTTCTTTGGTGCAGTATTTAGCTGCTTCGTCTAGCCTCCAGATTCGATATCGCTGTCCCACTACCCCAAAAGGTAAACCCTCTGGTTTAGGCTTTTCCCCTTTCGCTCACCACTACTTAGGGAATCTCTGTTTTGATTTCTCTTCCTCCAGCTAGTAAGATGTTTCAATTCGCTGGGTTGGCTCTTGACTGCCTATATATTCAGCAGCTAGTATCTAGGGTTGCCCCATTCGGAAATCTCCGGCTCAATGTTTGCTTCCAACTCCCCGGAGCATATCGTCGGTAACCACGTCCTTCGTCGCCTCTGTGTGCCTAGGTATCCACCGTTAGCCCTTATTCGCTTGACCACTCAAATTTTTTGGTCTTTTAACTATTGCATTCACAATCACTTATAGTTAGTTCTGCTTACTTCGTCACTTCACACTGATTTTACTCAGCACTCTAAGCCGAAGCACTCAGCACTCGATAATGTCTGTGTCTGCCTGCTAATTTGCGTTCCTATGCAGTTTTCATGGTTCTGGCTGAGAATTTACTCAGCAGTCTGACAAATGTCATGTTGCTGATTTCTCACTCACTTTTGTGTTCTGGCAATCGCCATCAGGTGGAGGTTAGCGGACTCGAACCGCTGACATCCTGCTTGCAAAGCAGGCGCTCTACCAACTGAGCTAAACCCCCAGATACAATTAAAAATTGATAATTAAAAATTAAAAGTGAAATAAATTTTTAATTTTGCATTTTACATTTTTAATTGATTCAGGTGGGCCATCCTGGACTCGAACCAGGGACCTCACCCTTATCAGGGGTGCGCTCTAACCACCTGAGCTAATAGCCCATATCGAACCTTCATCATAGTTTGAAAGCTTTCTACATTTGCAAATGTCTGCGACTGACCTAAGGAATGACCAACTTAGTATCTATATAGCTGTTTGCTTTTCGATCTCTAAGGGGTGTAGGTCTCCTTTAAAGGAGGTGATCCAGCCACACCTTCCGGTACGGCTACCTTGTTACGACTTCACCCCAGTCACCAGTCCTGCCTTAGGCATCCTCCTCCACGAATGGTTGGAGTAATGACTTCGGGCACTACCAGCTTCCATGGTGTGACGGGCGGTGTGTACAAGGCCCGGGAACGAATTCACTGCAGTATGCTGACCTGCAATTACTAGCGATTCCTCCTTCACGCAGGCGAGTTGCAGCCTGCGATCTGAACTGAGCTTTGGTTTGCGGGATTTGCTTGCGATCGCTCGCTTGCTGCCCTCTGTCCAAAGCATTGTAGTACGTGTGTAGCCCAAGGCGTAAGGGGCATGCTGACTTGACGTCATCCCCACCTTCCTCCGGTTTGTCACCGGCAGTCTCTCTAGAGTGCCCAACTTAATGCTGGCAACTAAAAACGAGGGTTGCGCTCGTTGCGGGACTTAACCCAACATCTCACGACACGAGCTGACGACAGCCATGCACCACCTGTGTTCGCGCTCCCGAAGGCACTCTCAACTTTCATCAAGATTCGCGACATGTCAAGCCTTGGTAAGGTTCTTCGCGTTGCATCGAATTAAACCACATACTCCACCGCTTGTGCGGGCCCCCGTCAATTCCTTTGAGTTTCACCGTTGCCGGCGTACTCCCCAGGCGGGATACTTAACGCGTTAGCTACGGCACGGCTCGGGTCGATACAAGCCACGCCTAGTATCCATCGTTTACGGCTAGGACTACTGGGGTATCTAATCCCATTCGCTCCCCTAGCTTTCGTCCCTCAGTGTCAGTTACGGCCTAGCAGAGCGCCTTCGCCACTGGTGTTCTTCCTGATCTCTACGCATTTCACCGCTACACCAGGAATTCCCTCTGCCCCGAACGTACTCTAGCTATGTAGTTTCCACTGCTTCTATCTAGTTGAGCTAGACTCTTTAACAGCAGACTTTCATTGCCACCTGCGGACGCTTTACGCCCAATCATTCCGGATAACGCTTGCATCCTCCGTATTACCGCGGCTGCTGGCACGGAGTTAGCCGATGCTTATTCCTCAGGTACCGTCATTGTGTTCTTCCCTAAGAAAAGAGGTTTACGACCCAAGAGCCTTCCTCCCTCACGCGGTATTGCTCCGTCAGGCTTTCGCCCATTGCGGAAAATTCCCCACTGCTGCCTCCCGTAGGAGTCTGGGCCGTGTCTCAGTCCCAGTGTGGCTGATCGTCCTCTCAGACCAGCTACTGATCGTCGCCTTGGGAGTCCATTACACTTCCAACTAGCTAATCAGACGCGAGCTCATCTCTAGGCAGCAAGCCTTTCACCCAAGGGCACATCCGGTATTAGCCACCGTTTCCAGTGGTTGTCCCAGACCTAGAGCCAGATTCTCACGCGTTACTCACCCGTCCGCCACTGTGTCCGAAGACACCGTTCGACTTGCATGTGTTAAGCATACCGCCAGCGTTCATCCTGAGCCAGGATCAAACTCTCCGTTTTGAATTGGAAAGCTCTTTAGCTCAATAGCTGCTCTTTTTTAACTTCAGCTTAGTTATTTTTATTTGCTTGACGCAATACACTTGCTGTATAATCGCTTTCAAACTATAATATTTTCAAGGTTCGGTGTCCTTTAAGCGTTGCTCTTTCTCGCTCCGCTTCAAGCACTTATTCAATATAGCGAACCTAATTCCTCGTGTCAACTACTTTTTCCAAAATATTTTTGGAATATTTCGGCATCACTATCAAAGCCATGCAAGACAAGGGGTTTAGGCTATAGTATTGCTGGAAGTCTTTTAGGAACCAATAAATTTGTGAGCAAGTCTAGTGTTTTGCCGCCCTGGCTAGTTTTAGATCCTCTGTTGCGTAGTTGGTTATTGGAGGATATTGGTAGGGGCGATCGCACTACAAATACTCTATTAGTAGAAGATGTGACGCTAGGCTCTGCTAAATGGATGGCTAAAGCTTCAGGGATAATTGCTGGCTTACCAGTTGCAGCTAGGGTGTTTCAGATTTTGAATGAAAAAGTTAGCTTTGTGGCGGTTGCGGCTGAAGGTACATGGTGTGAGCCGGGACAGGTGGTAGCTGAAATTCATGGTTCACTGGATGCGCTGCTGATGGGGGAACGAGTCGCACTCAATTTGGCTATGCGGTTAAGTGGAATTGCGACGCTGACTAATATATATGTAGAGAAAATTGCTGATTTACCTGCTCAGTTGGTGGATACGCGCAAAACTACGCCAGGGCTAAGACTGTTAGAAAAGTACGCGACTGCTTTGGGTGGGGCGATTAATCACCGCATGGGGTTGGATGATGCGGTGATGATTAAGGATAATCACATTGCGGCGGCTGGCGGAATTGGAAAAGCTATTACCCGTATTCGTTCTCAAATTCCTTATCCCTTGACTATAGAGGTAGAGACTGAAAGTTTAGAGCAAGTGAAAGAAGCTTTGCAGCACAAGGCTGACATTATTATGCTAGACAATATGCCTTTGGATATAATGCGTCAGGCGGTAGAGTTGATTCACCAACAGGAGAGCCAGGTAAAAATTGAAGCTTCGGGGAATGTGACTTTGGAAACGATTCGCGCTGTGGCGGAAACTGGTGTTGACTATATTTCTAGCAGCGCGCCGATTACTCAATCGAAGTGGTTAGATTTAAGTATGAGGATTGTACTTTAAATAGAAAGAGGCAAATCATCCTACTGCAAAGTTATTGTAATGTCGCATTCAAGACTTACGTAACTGGCATAAGCAATGGTGTGCCAAGCACACCAAGCACCCAAAAACTACACAGAAGACATAGCAATATCTGGACGTTTTAGTTGCTCAATTAAATAATTAAAAAGCAAATTGTGCTTGAGCTTGTAAATAGTTTTCCCAGAAAAATTTTAAGAACAAAATACATCATTGATTATTATTACTAATTCGAGTAAAGCCAATCAAACACATTCTGGGTAATTAAATACTTCTGTACTACTGGCTAGCGATCGCACTGTGTTAGTTGCGTAAGTCCTGGCATTTTTGGAGGCTCAAAGCCTAACACAATATCTTCCTTGTAATGTGATAGCGAGTTCAATCAACAAGTTTGTAAACATAGTTGAAAATAGTAGATTTTGGTTAGACTACAATGTGAAATTAGAAAAAATGAGAAAAAAGCGATCGCTTACTAATTATCTAAGAATTACCTGAGAATCATCGCAATGGTTACGGGCAATGAATTCAGATCATTTGTTACCGAATTTAATTTACAAGTCTCAGAAAATAGCGATCGCTTTAAATAACAGGTTTACTAATTTGCAGTCCCATGATTACTAAGTCTCGTTCAACGTTGTCAAGTTCGGCAATTTTAGGCAAATGTCCCCAACGTTGAAAACCAAATGTTTCAAAAAGTTTTAAACTGGGCTGATTGTGGGCAAAAATGAAGCATACTAGGCTCTTTATACCCAAACTAGGACTTTCACTAATTGCTTGTGCTAAGAGTTGTCGTCCCAAACCACACCGATGAAAGCTAGGGGCGATATAAATACTAATTTCGGCAGTCTTACTATAAGCAGGTCGCCCATAAAAGGATTGGAAACTAAGCCATCCAGCAATTACTCCTTCTACTTCGATTACCCAAAGTGGGCGTTGTGAAGGCGATCGCCCTTTAAACCAAGCAAGGCGACTTTCCACAGATACTTGTTCTAGGTCAGCGGTTGCCATGCGGCTAGGAATTGCAGTGTTGTAAATTGCCACAATTGCAGGCAAGTCAGTTTCAGTCGCATGGCGAATAGTCATTGCTACCGTCTCAGAAAAAATGTTCAGAAAATATTTAAGAATAATACAGTGTTAATAGTAGCAATTCTACGGTTTCTATCGTAATTGTCACAGATACTTTGTCAGATAGGGATAGTCTACCTTAGATAAGATAATGGCTAACCCTAGTACCAAGTATGGAATGCGCTACTAATAAAAGTCACCACAGCTGTTATGGCTAGAGCCAAATTACAACACCCTACTTAATGTATTTTATTTAACAAATAAACTTTTTTAAATTATAATCTTTTCTTTCTAAAGCATGATTCAGTATTCATCCTAGAGAAATAGATAACTTTATCATAACAGAACAAATAAAATTTTTATCTGAATATTTATATACCGCTTTTTCCTCCACGCTTTCTATAAGAAAGTAACACCTCAATTCCTTTAGCAGCATAGATTACAAATAATTCTATCTGAGTGAATACATAGATGTTTGATGATTTTACCTAACAACAAATTGCATGTCGTTATCCTAATAAAAGCTGGGTTTCAATTTGCTGTCATAAATACAATTTATATATATAGCTAAAGATAGAGGTTGCTCTCATATATTAATCTTTAGAATTAATATAACTTAATTAATTTTAAACAAAAAATTACTATGTCTATTAATTGTTTGAATATTCATAATAAATTTAGTATCAATCAAAATACTAATGTTTCAAAAGTTGTTGATATAGCACTTTTTATAGATCAAATAAAAAGTAGCATTTGGGTTTTTGGGATTCCATCTTGGCTTTTTGGGATAACTGATAGAAGTATGGCCGCATTTGCCGATGGTTATTTATCTCCTATAGAAATATTTCAGCTATTTACAGCCTCTTTCTTTTTTGTAAGCTGGTTATATTTAAAGCCAGAAGAAAGCTTCAATAGTAATGATTTAGACCCAAGCCAGTATCAAGAATATCTGGATCGCACTCAAGCTAATAAGCTTCAAATAAAAAAACTCCACATGATAAGCCAGGAGTATATTTTACCGTTTCCTTATATTTGCCAAATATATCATCTATTGAGCTTAAAGCATTTGGAAACAGTTCATAAGTTTAGCCTTAACAACCTAAAAATTTTTCAAATTAGCCACTTTCAGCCCACAAACACTGGTGGGATAATTAAATTTCAAACAATATTAGACTCACCAGCTAATCCTTTGAGAATTTGGCGACAACCTATTGTGGAGGTGGATTTAATATTACACACCCCTTACACTGTTGAACTAAGTATCCCCGTTTACAATAACAAAAGAATAATTGTTATATTTCATGCTTTCCCGTTAAATGACTCAGAACATCAATTTTTTATAGATATTTATAGTGACTTAGACTGGCCAAAGCCATTATTACAAATAATATTGCATTTTGCTTCTTGCTTGACCCTATTTGAAGATTTGCCGTATTTAAGAGCTTTAGCTGAAAAAAATATAGGGCGTTTATTCAACTTAAGTAAAACTTCAAATCACGAGACTGCATTGCTATTTAAAAGATTCGTTGAACTTTATAGTTCGAGTGGAGAACCAACTAGATTAGTTGAAGTAAGGGAAGATAGTTAGGAGTTAGGAGTGAACAATTAGGAGTTTAAAACTTCTTACTTCTGATTTTATTTAGGGACTTGCAAAAATAAATTATTCCAAATTATTTGTAGATTTGTAAGGGCGTAAAAGTTTACGCCCTTACTACGATGGAGTGTTTTTTTTACTGGAAGTCTTTTAGTTAAGCGCGTGCTAGTAAGGGAGCAGCAGCTAGTAAAGTTTTGGTATAAGGATGCTGAGGATTGGCAAAAATATTTTTTGTCAGACCAAGTTCGACAATTTTACCACCATTCATTACGGCAATCCGATCGCACAAAAATCTAGCTAACCAAAGATCGTGAGTGATAAATAGATAAGTTAACTCAAACTCTTCTTTTAATTGCAACATCAAATCTAGCACCTGCGACTGAACGCTAGCATCTAACATACTCACTGGTTCATCGCAGATTAAAAGTTTCGGGTGAGTAATCAAAGCACGAGCGATCGCTACTCTTTGCTGTTGTCCACCAGACAAATCCGACGGATAACGCTCATAATACACTTCTGGCGGTGTTAAGCCAACTTTATTTAGCATCCACAAAACCTGTTCTTTTGCTTTGGCAGGATTGGCTAAATTGTGGATAAATAAAGGATCTGCAATACTTTGTCCCACTGTCATCGCTGGATTGAGACAAGCATGAGGGTCTTGAAAGACCATTTGTATTTGTCGCCGTGAGGAACGAATTTCTTGACGCGATAGTTTAGTTAAATCCTGTCCTAAAAACTCAACTTTACCACTAGTGGGACGAATTAGTTGCAATATAGTTCGTGATAGTGTGCTTTTACCACAACCTGATTCCCCGACTAAGCCGAGAATTTCTCCTGAATAAAGATCCAGGTTGATTCCATCTACTGCTTTAATTGTCTGCGTTTGTGTGTTAAGCAGTCGTTCGATAAAGTTAGGTTCTATAGTGTAGTGTTGCTTGAGTTCTGTAACACTCAAAATTGGAGATTGCTGATTAATAATTGGTAATTGCTTTTCTTCGTCATTGGCAATTATCAATTCTCCACTATCAGTTACTGCTTGAATATGTAATGCTGCTTTTAAAAGCGATCGCGTGTATTCATGTTGAGGTTGCTTAAATACGGTTTCTGTAGAACCCATTTCGACCATCTTGCCGTTATACATCACGCCAATGCGATCGCAATACTCAGCCACCATTGCTAAATCGTGAGAAATCAGCAACAATCCCATGTTTTCTTCACTGCACAGGCGAGTTAATTCTTGCAATATCTGCGCGGAAACGGTGACATCTAAACTGGTGGTGGGTTCGTCAGCAACAATAAACTTGGGGTTGAGGAGTAAAGCTAAAGCGATCGCTACCCGTTGTCGCATTCCACCGCTAAACTCATGAGGATACTGATTCCAGCGACTAGGGGGAATATTCACTTTTGCCAAGGTAGCAAGTGCTTTTTCTTTAGCTTCCCGCGTTGATAATTCTGGTGAGTGCGCTTGGAGGGTTTCGATACAATGTTTACCAATGGTCATCAAAGGATCGAGGCGTGTCATGGGATCTTGAAAAATTAAGGCGATCGCCTCTCCCCGAAATTTCCGTAACTGATTAGGTGTCAAGTCAAACACGGACTGTCCTTGAAATGTCACCCGTCCCTGAATGCGACTAGAGGATGGTAGTAAACGCATTACTGCCCGTCCGATAGTTGATTTACCACAACCTGACTCTCCCACCAATCCCATTCTTTCACCTGGTTTCAAGGTGAAAGATACATCATCAACCGCCCAGCTTGTTTTTTCTCCACTTCGCCCAGGATAGGCAACTTGCAGATTTTCGATACAGAATAAGGCTTCACTCATAGTTAGTTATCAGCCCTGAGCTACCAGTTTTTATAATTTCAAATTTAGGATAGTCTATCAAATGAAGAAGAATCCAGAACTCAGGAGTCAGAATGGGCTAAACGCCTCGCTATCGCTAACAGAATAAATTCTGTACGACTGGGTGATAGCGCAGCTGAATCTTTTTCCTTGCTTATTACTCTATCCCTTTATAGGTAGAGTAATAAGCAATTCTGAATTCTGACTCCTGACTCCTCTTAATTGCAGACAGCTATCGATATTCTTCATAACCACTGCTAAAGTTGATACAGCACACAACTACGATCTTATTAGTGCAAAATTTAAATCTCTCAGAACTAGAATCAAAATTAAGTTAGTAAATCAGGATTTTTAAGTTAATATTATGGATCAAAATCAGCCAGAACAGCGGCGCGCTGCCGATCGAGTGTTTCAACAATCCCTCGAACAGTTGGAGGATATCTTACAAGAAATTTCGACTGAGGAAGAAGATATCCCCCAACTGCATACTAGTAATTTTACTGAAGTCGAACTCGATCCAGACTTGACAGATATTGATTTAGCGGCTCTTGAGGACGCAGTTGCTGATATTGAACAATATCTCGAAGAAATAACAAAAACCAAATAGGGATAAAAAATTAAAATTCATTACTGACAAATAAATTGCCGTTGAGCTTCGTACAACATTAAAGCGGCTGCGATCGCCACATTCAAGGATTCCACTCCAGGACTCAAAGGAATTCTTACTTGGTGGTCTGCGATCGCTGCTAACTCTGCTGACAATCCAGCACCTTCATTTCCCAGTAAAATCATACTGGGTTTTCGCCAGTCCACTTCCCAATAAGTTAAAGTCGCATCGGGTAAGGTTGCCACTATCTGCATTCCTGCCTGCTGACTTTGTTGGACTGTCGCTTTTAAATCTTCGGTTACGGCTGTTGCGAGGCGAAACCATTGCCCTGCGGAAGCACGGAGAACTTTAGGACTATCTAAATCTACACTATCTCCACTGATCCACAACCCTGATGCTCCGGCGGCGGCGGCGGTGCGAATCATCGTACCCAGGTTGCCGGGATCTTGTATCGTCTCTAAAGCTAGCACTAAACCAGTAAATGGTAGTTGAGTTTGGCGTTGGCTTCGTTTTGCCGTTGCCACCACACCATCCGGTTGGACTGTGGTCGCGATCGCATCCAAGACTTCTTGACTGACAATTTCGGCGCGATCGCATCGGCTACAAGCTTCTTCCCACAGCGAGGGATGGGCGACTTGCCAATCTGGGGTACAACATACTGTTTCTAGTGGGTAATTAACCGCACAAGCTTCTTCTAATAAGTGCGTCCCTTCTAGTAAAAATAACTGTTGCTTATGCCGCTCCTTGGTGGAGTGCAGCTTGCGAATTTGTTTGACTAGAGAATTCTGTAAACTGGTCAACATTTTTTAGTTGTTAGTGCTGAGTAGTGAGTGCTGAGTTTTTCCTTCTCAGCACTCACTACTCGGCACTCAGCACTGGTTATGCGGAACCCGGGACTTGAACCCGGAAGCCTTGCGGCACTAGAACCTGAATCTAGCGCGTCTGCCAATTCCGCCAGTTCCGCTGGCATTTGTGCTTATCGACAATTTCTTATTATTGCGTTATGTTTTACCTTTGTCAAGTAAAAGCATAATGCCTACTTAAAAGTTTCTAACTGGAAACGAGTTTTTTAGGTACAAGGTCGAATCAAAATATTAACCAGGCAGTACAGCATTGATTTTTAGAGAATACTTAAGTTATTTTACTGAGTATTTAATTTTGCTTAAAACTACTGCTCATTCATTCTTTTTTTTAATTTTTTGAAAAGCTCAAAAAGCCTGCTAGTACTTCTTTTCAGCCTTAATTTTTACCCAAAAAACAATTTTTTTATACCAAACAGTGCTTTAAAATGTGGACATTTTGAATCTTTACTGTAGAATCAAAACCAACTTCAAACATATAAAATACGTATTACTTTTGGAGGTAGGCTTATTAATCCTTCTACCATTTTACCAGATGCCAAAATTGCTCCAGAAGCAGACTCCTCAGTCTTGCAAATTTGGGGTGGGCATCCTTTGCGGGGTCATGTGAAAATTAGCGGGGCAAAAAATTCAGCACTGGTAATCATGGCTGGAGCCTTGCTGTGTCCGGGCGATTGTCGTATCCGTAATGTCCCTTTGTTAGCGGACGTAGAGCGGATGGGTCAGGTGTTATCAGCTTTGGGTGTGCAATTAACGCGACAAGGTGACATTTTAGACATCAACGCTAGCGAGATTAAAACATCAAAAGCTCCCTATGAATTAGTTACCCAGTTGAGAGCGAGTTTTTTCGCCATTGGAGCCATTTTGGCAAGACTGGGAGTAGCACAGATGCCTTTACCAGGCGGTTGTGCGATCGGGGCAAGACCAGTTGACTTGCACGTTCGAGGACTGCAAGCAATGGGAGCAGAAGTACAAATTGAGCATGGCATTTGTAATGCTTATGTTCCTGGCAGCAGCCGGAGATTAAAAGGTGCAAACATTTACTTAGACATTGCCAGCGTTGGAGCAACGGAAAACTTGATGATGGCGGCTACCCTAGCAGAGGGTGAAACAATCATCGAAAATGCTGCCAGAGAACCGGAAGTAGTCGATCTAGCTAACTTCTGTAACGCAATGGGAGCGAAGATTAAGGGCGCGGGGACTAGCAGAATTGTTATCGAAGGAGTCCCCAAGTTGCATTCTGTTGACTACAGCATTATTCCCGATCGCATTGAGGCTGGGACGTTTTTGCTAGCAGCAGCAATTACCCGCTCAGAACTTATTCTCTCGCCAGTGGCTCCAGAACATCTCATCCCAGTAATTGCCAAGTTGCGGGATATTGGAGTGACAATAATTGATGAAAAGCCTAACCAATTACACATTCTGCCAGCGGAAACCCTTAAAGCAACGGATATTGAAACTCAATACCATCCAGGTTTCCCCACAGATATGCAAGCACCATTCATGGCTTTGCTAGCAGTGGCAGAAGGCGACAGTGTAATTAACGAATCCGTCTTTGAAAATCGCTTGCGTCATGCCTCAGAGTTGAATCGTTTGGGGGCAGATATTCGTGTCAAAGGCAATGCTGCTTTCGTTCGGGGAGTACCAAAATTATCTGGCGCACCAGTATTAGGTACAGACTTACGAGCATCGGCAGCGTTAGTCATCGCCGGACTAGCGGCAGAAGGACAAACCACAATTCAGGGTTTACAACACCTTGATCGCGGCTACGATCGACTTGATATGAAATTGCAGCAATTGGGGGCTAAAATCCTTCGTGTGGGCGAAACCTCAACAGATGCAGAAATCGCTCCCAGCATCAGTAGTCTGTCAAGTTGAAATCGATCGGTTAAGACTGATGCTGGGATCGGAGGAACAAGGGAGACAAGGTAAAATTTTCTCCCTTATCTCCCTTCATCTCTCCCATCTATACCTTACAATCTGCTAAATTCTCCTGATAGATAGAGGCTTTTAAACTTTGCCCATATCTTTTTTTGATGAATATTCTGGAAAAATCTGTGTTGGCTGTTACAATATTGTTAAGAAAAGTTGCCCGTTGCATTTTGGGAATGCGCAATTGGGTTTTAACTCTCTTGAGAAGACAACGCAAAAACATTTTTTAGACCAGCTGTGGGAGGCTGGTCTTTTTATTTTTAAAGTTCTCACAAATTATACTTATATCTTTAAGTATAATACTCATGCTGTTTTATTAATTACTTTTATTTCTGTGCTTCTATAGTTGATGAGGAGCGATGTCTACGACGGGCTATTTGGCGTCGCCTTACAGAAAATCAATCTCAAAAATAAAGCGTAGACGCGTAGTGGCTTGTCGTTAGACATCGCCTGTTGTCCAAGAGTGAGTGCGATCGCAATGATTATTCTGATAAACAAGCAGATATCAAGCCTGTCTACGTTTATTTATAAAATAAAGAAACGCAGTCTGTCTCTCTGTGTATATTTGAATTAAAGTCAAGAGAATTGGCAATGTATATTTTATGTCTAATTATCAAGAAGTACTATTGCAAGCTCAAAGCTTAACTCCTGAAGAGCAAATACGCTTAATTGAAGAATTATCAAGCTTAATTCGTCAACAGGTGACGATGATACCTAAGCAAAAGCATAGCATCCTCGAATTACGTGGATTAGGTAAAGAAATCTGGAATGGAATTGATGCTCAAGAATACATTAATCAGGAACGTGATTCATGGAATGGCTAGTCCAGCTACAGGGGCAAATTGTAGGTTTGGATACTGCTCCACTAATTTACTTTATTGAAGAAAATCCTAATTATTTGGATGTTACAGATGCTTTTTTTGAAGCGATGTTTCGTGGTGATTTTAGCGTTGTAACATCAGTTTTGACTATCACGGAAGTGTTAGTCTATCCCTTGCGACAAGGAAACACAGCATTAGCTCAACAATATCGTGAAATTCTATTTAATTCCCAAGGTTTGACTACTATCGAAGTTTTGCCTGACATTGCTGAAAATGCGGCACAATTAAGGGCAAATTATAACTTAAGAACCCCAGATGCTATTCAGATGGCTACTGCTATTCGTGGAGGTGCATCATTTTTCTTGACAAATGATGCGCGGTTGCCGTCTTTACCAGCGTTAACAGTGTTAGTGTTGGATCAACTGATAGTTTGAGTCTTTTTGTCTGTTGCGATCGCTGATTGTATGATGCCATTTTAGGCGATCGCTTTGCAAAAAACCTCAAAAATAAAGCGTAGACGCGTAGCAGCTTGTAGTTAGACATCGCCTGTTGGCAAAGAATAAGCGATCGCCTTACAGAAAATCTCAAAAACTAAGCGATCGCTATTGTCTAAGATTGATGAATTTTAGTATTAAGATTAAATGTCAAGCTAGTTGCCGAACTACAAGTGGTCGTGGATTAACTTTGTATTCACGTAAAATTTCCTTTGCTGTTTTTCTAGAAAACGTTTTTAGTTTAAACTGTTCAAGAACTTTATTAGCTGATGTCATAGACCGCATTAGCAAAAGAGCAAACGCTTCTTTCTTCTGCTCTTCACTAAGGAATTTAACTTGCTCTATTTTTAAAAATGCTGTAGCAATGTGTTCCCAAATATAAATCTCTGTCTCTGGATTATGATCGCGTGAAAAGTCCATAATCCAAGCGTCTGAAGTATCTCGAAAAATATTTGCAAATATTTCTGCAATAATCTCCACCCTTGCTTTCTGATCATCACTCAGCAAACTTGTTCCTGTAGGAGAAGGAACTAGACTAGTTACACTAAGCATAACAACTTCGGGTGGATCATCAGCACAGTCATCCAGACTATAAGTCATTTGATTTTCAATAACAATTAGCTCATCAGTGTAGTAACTAAACAGTTTATTAACTTCTTGGCAGACACTAATAATAACTTTTTTTGCAATCTCAACAGGAATAATGAAGAATTCTCTAGCCTTGTTACTTCTATATGCATTGAATCTTCGATGGATTTTCTTCTCTGCTACTTCACAATCAGCAACCTTACAAGCGAAAGCAATCTCAAATGGTTCAGGTACTCCTGACGCACCAGGATAAATCTCCTTTGCGCGAACCTCTGGTTCTCGCGTTGTCATGCCAATCTTAATGATGTTACTACCGAATGACCTGTTTTGTAGGGTGTATATGTAGCCAGGACTCACTCAAAACCTCACAAAGCCTTGCAAAATTATTATTCTTAATATAGTTCATTTGTTCTATTTTATCAATTACTAGAGCAATATTTGGCTTTCAAACTACACCAAATAAGCTGATAACCGCACCATATAAAAAACTTATATTTACTGCTACTAGATTCGATGCTATGTACTTTTTCATAATAAGCGGCATCGTAAAAAATAGGTTAACAGAACAGTTTTTGATTAGCTGGCGCTAACCATTTTTTTATACATCTGGTGAAAACTCAAATAAATGCAGAAGGTACGGTAATACCGTACCTTCTGTCTCATTGGTTATGTATTAAACCTAGTCTATCCCTTCAATTCGGTCTTCAACTTCTTGGTACAACTCGCGCAGGCGATCTAAATTCTCCTCGCTAGTCTCCCAATAACCGCGTCCATTCACTTCCAACAAAGTTGATACAACCTTGCGGAAAGAATGAGGATTCAGATTCATTAAGCGTTTCTGCATTTCTTCATCTTTGATGAAGGTTTCGTTAGTATCCTCATAAATCCAGTTATCCACAGCGCCGGCTGTTGCACTCCAACCCATTGTATTTACTAATCGCTTGGAGAGTTCGCGCACGCCTTCGTAACCGTGATTCAGCATCCCTTCGTACCATTTGGGATTTAACAATTTGGTACGCGCATCTAAGCGCACGGTTTCTGTTAATGTCCGCACTTGAGCATTAGCTGTGGTTGTATCTGCAATATAAGATGCTGGTTTTTTACCATCACCCCGCAGATTTGCCACCAGCTTTGTAGGATCTGAATCAAAGTAATGAGAAACATCCGTTAAGCTAATCTCAGAAGAATCGAGATTTTGAAAAGTTGCATCAGCAGTTTTCAATGTGCTTTCAAAAATCTGCCGAGATTCGTCCATGATTCCGGGGTTATCGGAATTGAAGGAGAAGGATTTCCGGTTGAGATACATTTCCTGCAACTCGGCTTCGCTATCCCAAGTGCTGTTTTCTACCGCCAAGTTTATATTTGACGAGTAGGAACCAGAAGCGTTGGAGAAAACGCGAGTCGCTGCTTGACGCAGATTAATCCCCATATCTTGGGCTTGCTGCAAAGCGTGTTTGCGAACAAAGTTCATTTCTAAGGGTTCATCTGCTTCAGCTGCCATTTTCACGCCTTGGTCTAGCAGGTTCATTTGGTTGATGAACAAGTCGCGGAATACACCAGAACAGTTGATTACTACGTCAATTCTGGGTCGTCCTAACTCTTCTAAAGGTATCAATTCCAACTTGTTTACCCGTCCCAAAGCATCGGGAACCGGACGCACGCCCACCATCCACATAATTTGTGCCAGGGACTCGCCGTAAGTTTTGATGTTATCGGTTCCCCAAAGGACACAGGCGATGGTTTCTGGCCATTTTCCATCGTTTTCGGCTTTATTACGTGCTAAAAGCCTGTCTACGACAATTTTGGCTGATTGGACTGCTGCTGTTGTGGGGATGGATTGTGGATCTAAAGCATGGATATTCTTACCCGTGGGTAATACATCCGGGTTACGAATCGGATCGCCACCAGGGCCGGGTAGGACGTACTCACCTTCTAAGCCTTTGAGTAATGCTCCGAGTTCGTTGTCGGCACAAACTTGTTGCAGGCAGAATTCCAAATATTCAAATAATGGTTTTAGGGCTGCACCATCAACTTTGGGATAACCTGCTTTATGCAATGCTTCTACCCAAGGTTCTTTTTTGCCCATATTGAAGAAATTCAACCGGGAAACTAGAGAAACTCGTCCTTCCGCGTCGATTTGCTCTTGCACAAGGGCGGTAACTGCTGCACGGGTTGCCAAAGTGATATCTTGCAATAATTGGACATCTTCTAAAATGCCTCGATCGCTATTTTGGTAAATATCATCAATGTTACGCCCGATGCTATTGGCGATAATTGCCGGTAAGCCTTGAAGTTCTTCTTCTTGACGATCTAGACTGGCAATATTGACGAGAGTTGCGATCGCTTCTTCTGCACTTGGCGGTTTCCCAATCACGTGCAACCCACAAGGCAACAACCGAGACTCGATTTCCATCAACTTGCGGTAGACGTTGCCAACAATATTATCCCGCTCGTCGGCACTCATGTCTCTGGCATCGGTTTCTGGCAGGTGAATATCCTTATCCAGATTCACGATCCGGCATTTATCCATGATGCTGTTGACAATGGGAATGCCGCGTCCACTATCTTTCAAGGTTTGGTAGGAAGCAATCAATTCGCTGAGTTCTTTCAAACCTTTATACAACCCAGCATTTTCTGCCGGCGGTGTCAAGTAAGAAATTGTTTCCGCATAACTCCGACGTTTGGCAATTGTCGCTTCACTCGGATTATTGGCTGCATAGTAATACAAGTTGGGAATTGAGCCAATCAAGTTATCTGGATAACAATCGCCAGACATCCCCATCTGTTTACCTGGCATGAATTCCAAGGAACCGTGTGTACCAAAGTGCAGTACAGCATCAGCTTTCCAAACTTGCTCTAAATAAGTGTAGTAGGCAGCAAAACCGTGGTGAGGACTAGCTGAACGGGAGAACAACAGCCGCATTGGGTCGCCTTCGTAACCAAATGTTGGTTGAACACCAATGAAGACGTTACCAAATTGCTTACCATAAATTAGCAGATTTTGCCCGTCGCTGTTGAGATGTCCGGGAGGTGGGCCCCAGTTTTCCTCTAAGCGTTGAGAGTAAGGGGTCAGCGCCTCATACTCAGAAACCGACATTTTATAGGCAACGTTCAGTTCTGGGCTGCTGTACTGTGCTTGGGCGTCGTGGATGACTTCTTGCATCAACGCTTCGGCGGATTCTGGCAATTGGGGTAAGTCGTAGCCGTTATTTTTGAGGGCTTTCATCACCTCGTAGATGGAACCGAATACATCTAAGTAAGCTGCGGTTCCCACATTGCCTTTATCTGGTGGGAAGCTGAAAACGGTGATGGCGACTTTTTTCTGCAACTTCGGCTTGCGACGGAGATTTGCCCATTTTAAGGCGCGTTCGGCGACAGCTTCAACTCGGTCTTGGAGAGCGATCGCTTTCCCTGTAGCCCCATCTCTACCGGATAATATAATCGGCTCAATTGCTCCATCCAATTCAGGAATTGCAATTTGCAAAGCTACTTGAATTGGATGTAACCCTAAATCGCTATCCATCCACTCTTCTGTGGTTTGGAATACTAAGGGTAATGCCACCATATAAGGACGGTTTAAGCGTTTGAGTGACTCAATTGCTTTGGGATGATCTTGTCTAGCTGGGCCACCTACTAAAGCAAAACCAGTCAGCGATATCACTGCATCTACCAACTGTGTGTTAGTGGTCGGTTCATAAAAGTATGCATCCACAGGCTTGGAGAAATCCAAACCACCAGCAAACACAGGTAATACCCGTGCGCCTAGTGCTTCCAACTCCTGCACCATTGCCACATAATGGGCATCATCCCCTGTAACTAGGTGAGTGCGTTGCAATACTAACCCGATACAAGGAGCTAGGGGATCTTTGAGATCGTTAGAAATATCCTTACGAGCCGTGTACCAATTGAGGTATTCTCTGACATCTTCAAACATACCAGGAGCCAAAGGATGCCAAATCCCTAAATCGGGATAAACCACCGGCTGTTCGTATGTAGAAGGTGCAAAATTTTGTTTGTCTAAACCTTTAAATACATATTTATCAGCTAGCATCAGCAAGAAGTTTTCCAGATTTTCTGGAGAACCACCTAGCCAATACTGAAAACTGAGCATGAAATTTCGGGCATCCTGTGCCTTGTCCATCGGGAGGAACTTCAACACTTGCGGTAGGGTTCGCAAAAGCTTCAGCATTCCATCTTGAAATCCCGCACCGGATTTTTCTTTGCGTTTCCGCATGAATTGAGCGATCGCACTTTTTGACTGACCCAACTGTGCCAAGGAAAAGCTACCCATTTTACTCAGGCGCATTACTTCTGGCATCGAGGGAAAGACAACGGAAACATCCAGGCGATCGCGGTGTGGTTCTACTGCCGCTACTACTTTCTGTGCTAAGTCTTCGATGAAAATGAGGGAAGCGATGAAGATATTCGCACTCTCGATTTCTCGTTTGAACTCTTCGTAATTCTCTGGGTCGCGGAGTTCCTCAATCAAGTACCCGCTGATTTCAATCGCCAAGTTGGGATTGTTCGCGTTAATCGTGCGAACTGCTTGCGACAAAGCACTCTGGTACTGGGACTCAAGCACGACATAGACCACCTTGATTAAACTACGTCCGCGTAAGTTATCAGGCGCAATGTGTCTAATGGTGGACTTGACGTGTGTGAACATGCTTCTTCGGCTCCTTTGATGCGTGTTCTCTGAAAGAAGTTCCTAGCGGCATCATCAGCCATAGGTAACTTGCAATCTTTTAGGCAATATCTGTTTTTTATCAGAAAACGCTTGCCCAGTAGGCATTTTATCCCCTATATGACACAAATCGATATAAAAAACGAAATATTTCTTCGTAATTTTTGACTTTGTATAAAAGTATTCACTCATTAAATGTAAATATTTTGTTACAAATTTACTAAGCTTATAATTTTTTAAAGTATAGCAACGGACAAGACTGTTAGGACGTAAACTGAGAAGGTAAAAGAGAAAATTAAATACAGTCGATGCCAAAACCCTACAGTTATGATTTAAGACAAAAAGTAATCAATGCGATCGTATTAGATGGCATGACCAAAACTGAGGCGGCGCAAGTATTCCAAATCAGTCGCAACACCATAAATCTATGGCTACAAAGGCAGGCGGAAACTGGAGACTACCAGCCTAAGCCGACTCGTCCCCAGAAAACAAACGCCAAAATTATAGATTGGGAGGAGTTTAGTCAGTTTGCTCAAATGCACGGGGACAAGACACAAGTGCAAATGGCACAGCTATGGTCAGGTCAGATCAGTCCGAGGACGATTTCACGAGGGTTGAAAAAAATAGGTTGGTCTCGAAAAAAAAGTCTTATGGATACCGAGAACGAGATCAGGCTAAACGTGCCATTTTTATCCAGCAATTAGATTTAATTCCAGAGTCACAACGAGTGTATATAGATGAATCAGGAATGGATGCACGGGATGATTACGGTTATGGCTGGTGTCAACGAGGTCAAAGGTTTGAAGCACTCAAGTCAGGACGCAGAACGGGTCGGGTCAATATGATTGCTGCCTACTGCCAACAACAGTTGATGGCACCATTTACTGTGGAAGGAGCTTGTAATCGAATAGTTTTTGAAACTTGGGTTTCCACTTGCTTAATTCCTGTACTCCAACCAGGACAAGTGATTATTCTTGATAATGCCACCTTTCATCATGGCGGACGTATTGCCCAATTGATTGAGCAGGCAGGTTGTCAGTTATTATATTTGCCGCCTTATTCTCCAGACCTCAACCGCATTGAAAAGTGTTGGGCTTGGCTTAAATGTCGTATTCGCCACATCTTATCCTCTTGTTCTGATTTACGACCAGCTATGGAATCTGTTCTCAAATCTGCTGTGTCCTAACTCTACTGGCAACAGCTATATAGCTAAATAGTTATTTAGCTATACTTTAATATGTTTAAAAAACAAAACTTGCCTACGCATACTAAATATTTTTTAGTATGCATAGACAGATTTTAATTATTCTGATTACGAACAAACAACTTTTATTTAACTAAAATTGGCTTGCTATTTAAAGTGTCCAGAATTCCATCATGGAATTTATTCACTGAAGACAAAATTCCATTTTCCTTATCATTTAGTAATGAGTCTTTTACCTCATTCAAATAATTGTTGAGATTTTCTCTGAGAATTGGTCTTTCTATTTTAACTGTATGATAATGATCCCAGATATCCCATGCTAAAATTCCTAAACCAGCAAGAGGATTAAGTAGCTCTAAACCTAAAAGTCCAGCAGCAACTTCACCTGTTCCTTCTGTTGCTACCTTTGTTGCAGTTTTAGTTGCTATCTTAGCGACTACTTTAGAAGTTCCTTTACTCACAATTCCTGTAGCAATTTTCTTAGTACCAATAACACTAACAGCTTTCATCATTGCACTGGCAGCTACATAACCTGTACCTCGCGAAAGTGCGCGAACAGAAAGATTTTGCTCTTTGCTGCCTGTATTATATGTTGTACTTCCTAAACCTTCTAGAAATTCTTCCCAAACAGGTTTGGGAATTTGATACTGACTTTGGACTCCTGCTAATTTTTGATTAGCTTCAGATACATATTTATCAATTGCTTCTCTTGTAAAGCGTTCCATTTCAAGTTGCATTGATGATGGTTGCAAAACCTTTTTAGTAAATTCATTTTGGAAATTACCAATTAACTTTTCAGCTTTTTCTTCTTCTGAAGTAGCACTAATATTTACCCAAATAGCTTCTACACCAACACCCCACTGAGTAAAATAATTGTAGTACCAATCGAGAAACGGATGGTCTACACGTTGCATTACCTCATCATGCCATTGTTCCAGATTATTCGATGCAGATGCTCTAGCACTAACTAACGCCTTGCTAAGAGCATTTGCAACATCATCAGACATTTGAGATAGCTTTTGTTCAGGAATAGTAATGGTGACAGTATTTGATTTACGTTTAGAAACATTGCTGATGTGATTGAGCGAAGAATTACCCCATAGTTGAATAATAATTATGAAAACAACACCAATCCAAATGAATTTAGATGCAGATTTAATAAAATCACTATAGGCATGAATACGCTCTGTCTTCTGAGAAAAAGTCCCTTCATCAACAGGCTTGGATGGAGAATTAGGTTTAAATAGGGCAGTAAATAGATTGTTTAAGCTTGATTGTATAGTTTGTAAAAATGAAATTATCTTTTTATACAACTCTCCTTTTTGTCTTTCTTCAATCGTTTGATTATCTTCACCTGATTCAGATACAGGGTTTTGAGTTAATTCTTGTTCTTGATTAGTGTTCATAGTCAATTTAGTTATTTGAAGGATCGATTAATAAAATATGGAGCAGGATCTCAACTATGCAAGGTTTCTCAAATAATCCTTTATCTTCAATTTCAAATCGTTTGAAATAGGGTAAGATTCAATCTCACGTTCTATATCTGATTTAGATTTCCCTCTTGTTCTAAGTTGATCTACGGTAGACTTAAAAATTGCTTCAAATCCATACTCAGCTAATCCTTGTGACATTAGAGCAAGCAAGCCAAGTACAGCAATTCCTCCAAGCATTCCGAATGGCCCACCAAGCACTGCTAAAGCTGCTGTTATTGCAGCTGCTCCAGCCCATCCCGTCACAGCCATAGCCACCAAAAGTACAAGACCAGGCACACCTAATGCCACGATTTTATCAACTAGCTTATCCATAATAGATCGCTAAAATTAATGTAATTTTTGTTGCTTTTATCTCAGTATCCCGCAGTTAAAAGCGAATTATCTCCTAGCTGCTATCAGGGATAATGGTAAAGTTACATCAGGAAATTTAAGACAATCTTCAAAATTTGACTATGGCATCTAGCAATGAACCCTTTATGCAAGCAGAAAACCACTGGGACTTGGAAACCCTTTACTCTGATTTGTCATCAGTGAAAGGTAAGCGTTTGACACCAGTGGAAAAGCGACACTTGCGGGGTTTGCTTTGTGGCTTCAGTCCGGCTGAAATAGCTGAGAAACTTGGTAAAAATGGGAAGGGAGTAGAAACTGACCTCTGTGCAACCATATACAGGTATGTAAAAAGTCTGTTGGATAAGTCTGATGAAAAGTTAGAAAATTGGCGAAATATTTCTGAATGGCTTGATGATGCAGGGTATAAAAATCAGTCGATAAAGGTTCCAGGCTTAGATTTATCACCTGATAAAGCAGTAGTTAATGTAACCAATATAAATATTGAAAATAATCAAATAGTGTTTTTGATTAGTATGAAAATTCCCACTTTTCAAGATTTAGATTCTTTGGAAGATGAATTAAATAATTTAGATAATTATAAAAGCAATTAGTCTTTATCTTATGCTTTAATCAGACCATGCTTATAAGCTTGGAGCTATCTTGTGGAACATCAAAAGCTCTTTGGATTAGTCAAAACCAGCCGTAAGTGCTACCCTTGAGATTAACGCTTACACCCAACAAATTTGGGCTTTATCTTCTGAAGTTGACACCAATAAATAATACTATGCCCCTAGCAAGGTATTTATATCATTATTAACGTGAAACGGTATTACAGAAAAGTTAAAAACCGTCCCCGATTAGAAGGAACGGTTAAGACAGTTTGTTGATGAACTAATTCAAGAGGTGGACAAACTTCCAATTTATGCGTTGGTTTGTCCAGAAATTAAGTTACAGTTCCAAACCCTGTCACACCGAAACCGGTTCTTCAATATTTACCACCACAGTTTGTAGTTCCTTCGCTTTCTCCTCCGGTAAAGCATCATTGGCAAACATTCCTGCTGCAAGTTCGGTTCCCGCCAGATACTTTAGCCTTTCGCTTGTGCGATATGGTGGAAAAAACTCGGCGTGTAAATGCGCTTCGGGATGAGCTAAACCGTCAGTTGGTGCTTGGAACCAAGCCATCAAGTAAGGAAACGGGCGATTCCACAAACCGTCATACTTGAGAGTGACAGTTTTTAACGCTTTGGCAAGTCCCCAACGTTGTTGTGGAGTCAAATCTATAAAAGTGCTAACTGGCTCTTTTGGTGCAAGCCAGACTTCATAGGGGTAACGAGCGCAGACTGGGACAAAGGCGATCGCATACTCATCTTGATAAATAATCCGTTGATTGTCTGCAATTTCCTTCTGAATCAAGTCTTGCAGTAAACCCCGTTGATGTTCTTGATAATACTCCTGCTGCATTGACAGCATTCGCGCCGGAACAGGCGGTATAAAAGGATAGGCGTAAATTTGCCCGTGGGGATGGTGCAATGTTACACCCACCTCTACCCCTTTATTTTCAAAGGGCAGCACGTACTGAATTTCAGGATTTAGTCCTAGTTCGCGGGTGCGATCGCCCCAGACTTCTAACAGCAAATCTAGATGATCCAACTGTAAGGAACTCAGAGAAGCGCGGGCATCTTGAGTAAAAACCACTACCTCGCAAGCTCCATTAGCTGGCAACGTTTCCACGATGGTATCAGGTGGATTGTTGGCTGCCAGACTCATTGAGGGAAAGCGGTTATCGAACACTGCCACATCATACTTACCTTGGGGTAGTTCCGTTGGGAACTCAGGGTTGGTGGTAGGTGCGAGGGGATTATATTCTGGGGGCGGCATGAATGTCCGCCCTTGACGGTGACTAGCATAAGCTACCCATTCCCCCCGCAAGGGGTGCCAGCGCAAGTGAGGATTAGCTTGCACTGGCTCATTACTAGGGCTAGTGGCTTCTAACTGACTAGTAATTGGGTAGCGACTGTATAACTTTAGTTTGCGTCCGTCGGGCTTTAACAGCTTGTGGGAGTACATAAACCTTGTCCTGAGAGGGTTGCTGCGCGGATTGCCTCAATGGGAAATTTCGGAGTGCGATCGCCATACAATAAACCGTTAGCTTCTTGGAAGGTATCTGTTAATTGTGTGTAACAGAATCCGCTAAATAGCTCAATGTCATTAACGGTTTCCAGCAGAGCCGCGTATTTCATTTGTAATTCGGAGATATTTGAGCAGTTTTCATATCCCCAAGCTTGCTCTGCATTAGGTTGATCGAGAGGGGCATAGGCGATGCCACCAAACTCGGTCAACATTACTGGTTGTCCTTGATGAGGATAGTTATCCAGGGTGAGGATACGTCCCCCAGGACGGCTACGCTCAAATAAATCTGATATCTGAATATCTGGTCTGTAACGATGGGCTAATCGCTCTGGGTGGCGTTCATAGTCGTGAATAGCAAGGATGTCGGTATCTGTACTTTCCCAACCATCGTTACCAATTACTGGGCGAGTCGGATCGAGAGTCTTAGTCAGATGATACATTGCCAACACGTAGTTACGATGAGCCGCCGTCTCAGTCAAATTTGGGACTCCCCAAGATTCATTAAACGGTACCCACGCCACAATACAAGGATGGCTAACATCTCGCTTGATGATTTCCGTCCATTCACGGGTCATCCGTTCCACGGCTTTCGGCGTGAAGCGGTAAGCGCTAGGCATCTCCTCCCATACTAACAACCCCAAAACGTCTGCCCAATATAAAAAGCGGGGGTCTTCAATTTTTTGGTGTTTGCGTACTCCATTAAAACCCATAGCTTTGACGAGTTCTACATCACGTCGTAATGCTTCGTCACTGGGTGGGGTCATTAATGTCTCAGGCCAATAGCCTTGATCGAGGACTAGCCGCAGATAGTAGGGGCGACCATTGAGCATAAAGCGATCGCGCTGGACGCTGACAGTCCGCATCGCTGTGTAAGATTGCACTTCATCTAACAGACGATCTTTATCCCATAGCTGAATTTGGGCATCTATCAGCGTTGGCTTTTCTGGACTCCACAGCAATTCATTGCGACAGTCATCAATACCCGGATCGCTCAGAACAATGCGGCGGCAAATTTCCCCATTGAATACTTCATAGGTATCGCTTGCTAAGACGCGATCGCCAGCAGTGAGTTTAATTTTAATTTGGACACCTGAAGTAGGTAAATTACCAGCCAGCCCAATTTCAAACCCAATTTCCCACCGTTCGCAGTCGGGAATCCAACGAAGATTACCGATATAAGTCTCACCTACGCGCTCTAGCCAAACTGTCTGCCAAATACCACTCGTGCGAGGATACCAAATACTATGAGGTTTCAATTGCCAATCCTGTTTACCACGAGGTTTGGCGAGGTCGTGCGGATCGTCTTGCGCCCACACTGTTACCTTGGTTGTACCAGTGTCATTTAAGGCATGGGTAATATCGAGACTGAAAGAGGTGTGTCCGCCTTCATGCTCGGCTATGTATTTATCGTTTACCCACACACGAGCGCGATAGTCTACAGCGCCAAAGTGTAAGACTAATCTGCCGTCCCCTGGTGGCGTTTCAAATTCCCGCTCGTACCAGCAGTTTGGATGAAACCCGCGATCGTTAATCCCACTTTTGGTAGATTCGGGCGCATAAGGAACTTCTATATGATGACACCATTCGCTAAAATCGCTGGGTTCGACACATTTTCCCCGATCGTCAAATGCAAATTTCCACAGCCCATTTAAAGATTGCCACTGCGATCGCTTTAACAATGGTCGTGGGTGTGCTGCTGTTAAGTCCACAAAATTACTATCTGTTTTAGAGGTCAATTTAACCTCAGGATTCTCTAAATCTAACAATTTCATCAAATTTCCTCCTATCCATAACTCAATCAACCCCTGCTATAGACTAAATCCAGACCCCAATATTGGGTTTCCAGATATAGCAAGAGTTTTGACCCGATCGTTCATCAATCGGTTCGAGCTAGTAGCATTATATTTTTTCGTAGCCAATACTGATACCTTCCCCACTTACGTGATGAAGTATAACAATAAATTTATATACCCCTAGCTCGTGACATTATGGCATATACATTATCAATCTTTGCCAGGTTATCTAAAAAAAAAGCATTATATTTAGGTGCCTAATAACTATCATAAATCTGCCACACGAGAAAGTGGTTGTCATGAAAATTTTATTTATATCAATTGTTTAAGTAAATTTTTTAAAATCATTTATTAGTCAATAAGCATTAGCAAACAAAAGAGAAATAATTAAAATCAGGTTATATAAGAGAATAACGGAACCATTCATTGAATATTGCTAAATAGAGAGCATTTTTGTCTGCAACCACGCCAGCCACAAAACAAGAAAATTTGGTGTTCTTGTCCTAAACCCCTGTTCCCTTTGGTAACAGCAGGAAACAGTGTTTCGACTTTCTTCTCTACGGGACGCTTTGCGTAGCTTGCTACCCCCAAGGGGTACGACTATACTACTTTGACTACGCAGTAGTTGAATCTCGACTTACTTCGACTACGCTCAGTACAAGTCGCTCGATTACCGCGCAGCGATGCACTGAGCGCAGTCGAAGTGTCGAAACTCAGTACAAGTTGCTCGATTACCGCGCAGCGATGCACTGAGCGCAGTCGAAGTGTCGAAACTCAGTACAAGTCAGGGCAAGTCGCTCAACAACTGGGTAGTTTTCCTCCAGCAAGAACTATGGCAATTTTTACACCTGCTAAAATGCTGGCATTCGGTGCTGCCCACAAAATATGCCATGCTTCGTTTTGCCGTTCGGCTCACGATAAAGGCGTTGAGCAGTCTCGTCAGAGAAGGTGAATCGCCAGCCGGCTCGAAGCACTAATGAACTTCTTAAACCGCAAACGATGTAAATCACCAGATTGAGGTACCAAGACCAGCAACAATAATAGTTGTGGTAACAGGATGCTTCTGTGCCTTCACGTAGAGGCTGCCCGATCGAATCCAGCCTTGGTGAGTTCCCCGCTCATGCATACCGTAGCCAGCCCGATAGAACGATCGGTAGTTAATTTGAGCGGATACCAGTTCATCTAGCTTGCTGCATTGCTGGTTGGGCATTAAGGATTTCCGCTTCCACCCGATGCGCCCAACACTTGCCCAGTAGCATAGCTCGACTCTTGCGAGGCAAGCAGCACGTAAATAGGGGCAAGCTCCGCAGGCTGTCCGGGACGTCCCATCGGTGAGTCACTGCCGAACTTTTCGATTTTACTCTGCGGTTGACCGCCGCTAACCTGGAGCGGTGTCCAGTAAGGCCCAGGCGCGATCGCATTCACACGGATACCCTTTTTCGCAAGCTGCTTTGCCAGTGACTTGGTAAAGGCGACAATCGCCGACTTAGTTTGGGAATAGTCGAGCAGGTTCTCGCTAGGGTCATAGGCTTGGACTGAGGAAGTATTGATAATGCTTGCACCGGGACTGAGGTGCGGCACAGCAGCTTTAGTAAGCCAAAACATCGCGTAGACGTTCGTCTTGAACGTTGAGTCGAACTGTTCGGTTGTGAGATCGAGAATCGAGTCAACAGATTGTTGTCTACCAGCATTGTTAACCAGAATGTCGAGTCCGCCGAGTTCGCGCACGGCGGATTCGACGAGTTGATTGCAGAAGTTTTCGTTGCGAATATCGCCGGGAATCGCCACCGCCTTGCGTCCTGCCGATCGAATCAGTTGAATTACCTCGCGGGCATCTGGCTCCTCGACCGGCAGATAGTTGATCGCAACATCAGCACCTTCACGCGCAAAGGCGATCGCAGCTGCCCGACCAATACCGGAATCGCCGCCTGTCACCAGCGCCTTGCGTCCTACTAGCCGTCCAGAACCCTGATAACTTGTCTCACCGTGATCGGGTCGCGGAATCATTTTGCTGGCAAGACCAGGTGGCTCCTGCGGTTGTTGCGAAAAAGGCGGACTCGGATATTGCTTAACTGGGTTCTGCTTGACAGACTGGTTGGGTGTTTCCTGGTTGGGTGTCACTTTTTGATTTGCTGGGGTAGATGTTTGTTGTGCGAAGACTGGTACCGTTTGCGCTGCGACAACGCCAATAGATAGGCCGCCGAGAACTTGACGACGTGAGGCTTTTTTGAAGATATTTTTTTGTTGCATACTGAGTTTCTTGACTTGAATTTCGCCCCACTGAATTGATTTGAAAGCAGGTTCTCGCCAAATCCGCAAATGCCAGGGCAGGTTTAGCCAAAGCATCTGCAATGAGACTGATAGAAATTGGCATCAAAGCAAAGTGCTATGGAAGAACGGGCTGACCGCCAGTAACGGGAATCACCGCACCTGAAACATAACTGGCTTCGGAAGAAGCTAGCAGCACGTATACTGGTGCAAGCTCGGCTGGCTGTGCGGGGCGATTCATTGGGTACTCCTGCCCGAACTGTGTCACCTGTTCGTTTGGCATGGTTGCCGGGATTAACGGTGTCCACACTGGGCCTGGCGCGACAGCGTTAACTCGGATGCCCTTTTCGGCTAGTAACTGCGCCAACCCACCAGTGAAGTTGACGATCGCTGCCTTGGTTGCCGAATACGCCAGTAGCTTCGGCTTCGGTTCAGCTGCATTGATGGAGGCAGTATTGATGATGGCGCTACCTGGCTGCATATACGGCACTGCGGCTTTGCACAGGTAGAACATCGCGTAGATGTTGGTTTTGAAAGTGCGATCGAACTCCTCTGACGAAATCTCATCAAGGCTTTTTCGCGTCATCTGGAAAGCGGCATTGTTAACGAGGATATCGATTTTGCCGAACTCACTTTGCGCCCGTTCAATAATCTGTTGACATTGCGCTTCTTCCTGGATATCACCTGCAACAGCGATGCACTTACGCCCCTCTTTTTCGACGATGCGAACGGTTTCTTCTGCATCCGGTTCTTCGTTTAAATAAGCAATTAGCACATCAGCACCTTCGCGGGCGAAGGCAAGCGCGACTGCCCGCCCGATGCCAGAATCGCCACCCGTGATAATAGCCGCTTTCCCTTGCAGTTTTCCAGAACCAGAATAAGAATTTTCGCCATAATCTGGCTTCGGGTTCATCTGTGACTCTAGTCCTGGCACATCTTGCTGTTGTTCAGGAAACGGCGGCTTTGGTTGTTCTTGTAGGTTCTGTGAAATCATTAACTCTCCTTTCTACTAGCTGGGTTTGAAGTAAAAAACTAAATTAAAAAGCTAAATAAAGTAAGACTGCTTTTGTTCAAGCGCCTAATGCAGCATCTGCTGTAGTGATTATCCTTTTGTTGTTTGATTCTTTGTTCTTGATAGTTACCAAGTAACTGTATATTACTTAACCGAACTTCTACCTGTAGGCTGAGATTAATTCTGAGTGATTGTGTGTTTAAAAACACAAATCTTATATTTAAATAAATTGAAGGTTATCTTCAAGCAAGCAAATTAGATTAATGCTTAGTAATATTCAATCGGCTTTTCCACCTTTAGATATAGGATAAAAAAGAATAAATGGTATAACAAATTTTAAATCTATCGATACTATAAATTTTTACTATTTACTCTGTAAACTGTTGTGGCTATTTCTTCAAAAGCTGTTTTTTAAAGTTTTTTTGGATTTTGAATTGCATTTGTAAGTAATTTAGTTCTTCTGGAACTACGATTCAAATTAACTATTTGGATTGAGATTTTAATATTAGATATATTGTTAACTAAAGATAAGTAAGTCGGTGCAATAAAACCAAACTGTGTCAAAAAAAGTAAATAAGGCTCAGACTCTTTCTCCCCCTGCCCCCTGCCTTAGCCCAACAATAATTATTTACGCCGATCCACTTATGTGGGCTTTAGCGATCGCTAGTCATGTAGCTTGTAGATAACCACTGCACAGATAGCGTCTACCCCTGCCATGCAAAACACCTGATTATCCTTATTTCATCACAAGGTACAGCCAGAATCTCTCCACCTCGTTGTTCTAGTTCAGTAGGCGATCGCTCCAATTCTTGCAGATCGCGGGCGCAAATCGCCAAACGCGCTCCTGCTTGAATCAAATGGGGTGCCATAACTAGCCCTAGCCCCCGCGAACCACCTGTAATTAGTACAGTTTTACGGTTAATCATAAGAAGCCTCTGAGTTATCAGAGGCTTTTTGTATCAATAGCCTTCTTGGCATTTGTCGGGAAAAGGAGAAGGGGGAAGGTGGGGTCCTCTCTGGGGATAAGGGGCGGGGGAAAAGGCTCTGTATTGCCCCTTTCCCCTTTAACCTTTACCCTTTTCCCCCTCTTGCAAAAAGCACAAATACCAAGAGGTCTAATGACAACAAGGCTTGTAGTCCTACCATCGCCTTGATACAAGCTTTCGCCTAATTCTTCACACATCTATTATTTGATCGAACTCATTCTCGATTACGCCAATGGTGAGTCATAAGACTTTTTATGACTAAATAATACAAAGCACTGGGAATTTACTTTCACAAACACCTAACTATAGAAGTCTTTTTCATGCTGTGCTTATTGAAAAAACAGTTTAATTTAGATTCATGGTTAAACAACAAGTTCTGAACACAGCAAGCACACAACCAAACAGCTAAGACTCTATTGAAAATAATAAATAATTTTTATTTTCATCAAATTCTAAGCCACTAAATTCCAGTAAATATCGATTTAAATCGAAAATTTACATCTGTGCAAACCATAACTGAATCTGAACGAACTTGACCGCATTACAATCAACATCTAAAGGACAAAAAAAATGGCACTTTTCAATCTTGGTACACTCGGTAGCACACCTGTTGTTAAGAATAACTTTGATTTAACTACATCCGATCCTACAGATGTCTTTAAATTCCAAATCACCAGTGGCAAAAATATCAACCTTTCTCTGACAGATATTAGCGCTGGCGATGATGCTGACATCAGGCTGTTTCGAGATGCGAACAATAACGGCGTACTAGACGACTTAGACCGAAAAGTTGGACTTGTTTCCAATCACGGAAGCAACCAAGATGAGGCGATTAACTTTAAAACTAGCTCAGGTACTTTTTTTGCGGAAGTATCTCGCTTTGCTCCAGGTAGTTCAGGAAATGTCAGTTACGATTTAGCCTTGTCTGCAACTGAACCTGCTGGAACTTTTCCGATTTCAGCTAGTTCTAGCAACCTTCTTCCTAAAGAATTTGTACTTGGTCACTTGTCAGGTAATACCACTCGTACAGGTAACGTCAATAATCAGAACACTACTGATGTTTACAGCTTCTCTTTGGGATTTCGTGAGAAAGTCGACATCAGATTGGAAGGATTAAGCAGCGATGCTGATATCCGGCTGATTCAAGACTCTAACAACAATCGCATCGTCGATGCAGGCGAAGTAATTGCCAGTTCTAATAATGGAGGTATTACTTCAGAACTGATTTCCAACATTACTGTACGTGGTGACTATTTCTTGCAGGTAACTGAATTCACTGGCAACACTAACTACAATGTGTCTTTTAGCCAGTTCTCTGTCCCTGCTTAAGTTTAGGCATTAGCAGTGGTAAGTAGTGCTTGAAAGCATTGTACGGCAATGCTTTCAAGAGTATGCAAATGATGCAAGCGGTACAAATTTATACCTTAACTTTACCGCTTCATTGCATAAATTATAGCTGCATCAATCAAATATTTCAACAAAATTGATGTTAAAGATTTTTTAAGCTTCAATCGGGGAAGGGATTTAAGCACAGATGTATGTCTGTGGGGTTCTATCGTCGGTTCGGTTGATGAAGTGAAGTGTAACAAATGAGGAGTGAAAACTCATAAATTAGCGATCGCTTAAAGACTACCAGAAACATCCAGTTAAGTATAAGCAGCCTCTGAGCGATTAGAGGCTTTTTGTCTTAATTACAACAAGGCTTGTGGTGCTAGCATCGCTTGATACAAGCTTTCGCCTACTTCTTCACACATCTCTTATTTCATCAGACTCATTTTTAATTACGCCAATGGTGAGTCATAAGACTTTTTATGACTAAACAATACAAAGCACTTGGAATTTACTTTCAAACACCTAACTATATAAGTCTTTTTCATGCTGTGTTTATTAAAGAAACAGTTTAATTTAGATTCATGGTTAAACAACAGGTTTTCAACACGGCAAGCACAAAACCAAACAGCTAATGCTCTATTGAAAATAATAAATTTTATTTATTTTCATCAAACTCTAAGCGACCAAATTCCAGTAAATGTAACTTCCAATAGAAAGTTTACATCTGTGCAAACCACAACTTACCTGAATTTGACCAAATCACAATCAGCACTTAAAGGACAAAAAAATGGCACTTTCCAATCTTGGTACAATAGGCACTACTCCTGTTGTTAGAAACAACTTAACTTTAACTACATCCGATCCTACTGATGTCTTTCAGTTTCGACTCGGCAGTACCAAAAACATCAATCTGACTGTGACAGATATCAGTGTTGGCGATCCCGAACTGTTACTTTTTCGAGACAATGGTAACGGGATTTTTGATGCTAATGATCAACCAGTTGATTTGTCCACTAGGTCTTCTAATAGAGATGAATCTATCAATAATCAGGAAAATACAGGGACTTATTTTGCCCAAGTCATTCGCGGTGCTGCTAGTTCAGGAACTATAAGTTATGATTTTGCCGTGTCTGCGACTACACCCAACTCGACAAGCGATTTGAGCAATCTTCTGCCTAAAGAGGTTGAACTTGGCAACTTGTCAGCTGATGTTAATCAATTTGGTTCTGTAAGCGACTTTGACACAGCAGATGTTTACCAATTCTCTCTAGGATCGTTTGAGGGTGTCAACATTACATTGAGTGGACTCACAAGTGATGCTGACATCAGACTGATTCAAGACTTTAACAACAATCGCATTGTTGATGCAAATGAGGTAGTTGCAAGCTCTACTAGGGGTGGTACTACGTCGGATGTAATCTCTAATATTACTTCATCTGGTAACTACTTCTTGCAGGTCAATCAATTTAGTGGCAATACTAGCTTCAACTTGACTTTTGACCATTTCACTACTACCTTTGCTTAAGTTTAGGCATTAATGAGTGGTAATTGAAACCATTGCCATACAATGCTTTCAAGAGTATGCAAATGATGCAAGCGGTACAAATCTATACCTGAATACCGCTTGCATTTCTCAATTTATCTCTGCATGGCTTAAATATTTGCATAAATATTATGAATAAAACATTACAACTAGGCGATGTCTACGATGGGCGTAGCGGCAGCGCCCTCTTACCGCCAGAAATTATTCCCTTTTTAGCAAGTTACAATCTAATTCCGCAATTGTTATCTCAGAGCATTATTGAATTAGCGATCGCACCAATTACCTGCACACATGCCGAAACAACTCAGGCTCTAGAGCAATTTTATCAGAATTGGGATTTAAACAGCGAAGAAAAAATCCAAGATTGGTGTTTGCGTTACAGTTTAACTCAAGAACAATTAGAACTTTTCGCCACCCGGAAGCTGAGAGTAGAAAAGTTCAAGCAAATAACTTGGGGACATCAACTAGAATCTTACTTTCTCAAATACAAAAGACATTTCGATCGAGTCATTTATTCTTTAATTCGGACTAATAGTAGAGGAACTGCTAACGAGCTATTCTTCCGAATTACAGAAGGAGAACAATCATTCTCGGAACTAGCTCGTGAATATTCTCAAGGTCCAGAAGCTGATACAAATGGCATCATCGGCCCAGTAGAACTTGGTACGATCGCTCCCAATTTTGCTCAGTTACTTTGCACAAGTCAAGTAGGTATAATTCAACCACCCGTACCCTTTGGAGACTCATGGATAATTATACGCGTGGAAAAGTTTATAAGTGCCCAGTTGGACGATTTTATGCGCCAACGATTGCTGCAAGAGAATTTTGAAGCTTGGTTTCAACAGCAACTAAGTCAACTATCACCAGAAGAAAAAGCCTGGATGGGAATCATACCAATTCAAAATTCAAAATTCAAAATTAAGAATGCAAATTAGGAAAAATTATTAAAATAGGGTGCAAGATGATGACAAATACAACCGTTGATATTCAAGAATATATTGCCGATTTATTTCCTTTCAATTATCTGCCACCAAATGTTTTAGAAAATTTGCTCGACAAGGTGCAATTTTGTCGTTATCGCATCGGGCAGGTAATAGTAACCAGGGAAGCTATGCCCAATTGGATTAGCATTATCTACCAAGGGCAAGCGCGTTTATTAACCTGCAATTCCCAAGGACAAAATCCGGCGACACTGAAGTTACTCTCACCAGGAGAGGTTTTGGGTTGGGTAAGTCATGTACGGGGTATTGCTTGTGAAACTGCGATCGCTTCTACTGAAGTTATCGCTATTAATCTACCTATTGCTGGTTTTCTAACTTTACTCAAGCAGGAACAGCCTTTTGTTCACGCCTTGCAAAATGAGATTACTCTCTTAGAAGTGCATGAACTGCTTACCGAAGAACTCAGCCGTCGCGCAGACGGGAGCAGGAATTTAGTTAAACTTGCCCAAGCTGCAACTGAAGTTGCGATTATCCAAACAATTCCTGCACGCAAAGTTTTCCGCCAGCAGTTAGATTCAGAATTTTTGTGGTTAGTCAGCAGTAATTTTGATGCTGAGTTCCCTGTGGGGAGTCGCTTAGAGTTGGATGAACTTAACCCCAAACTGAAATTTAATACAAATATGCGTTTGGTGGGATTGCCCAAATCAATATTTAGAGAAAATCTCGCATCTCCTACACCAAAAACACTCTTACCCGCAGAGATTCCCTACGCCTCAGAAATTACTGTCACCGAAGCACCAGCAGCTAAAGGTAAACAAAAGAAGTTTCCTTATATCAAAGGTAGAGGACCGCTGGATGCAACACTAGCTTGCTTCCAGATGTTGAGCCAATACTTTAACATTTCCTGGCGCAGAGATACATTACAACGGGTGTTGACCAAGCAGCACGAACAGAAAGGCGTTATATCTCTGCAATTTTGCGCTGCTGCTGCTGAGTTGATGGGGTTGACAACACAGATGGTAAAAGTTCCCGCTACCGCAGTCGGACGCTTGCAACTACCAGTAATGATTTCTTGGCAAGATAGTTTTGCAATTATTTACAAAAATAGCGATCGAGAATTACTCATTGCCGTTCCAGAGATGGGACTACTACGCTACAAATTACGAGACTTTGCGGAAAACTGGGGGACTGAAGGAGAAGTCCTGCTACTGCAAACCACCAAAAATACTCCCAAGGCGCGGTTTAGTTTGAGTTGGTTTGTACCTTCGCTGCGGCGCTATCGTAAAGTATTAATTGAAGTACTAATCGCTTCCATTGTTATCCAACTGTTTGGACTGGTAAATCCCCTTGCCACACAGGTGATTATTGATAAAGTATTGGTTGGCAATAGTCCCGATACCCTGGAAGTTTTTGGCATCTTTTTGCTAGTAGTAGCAGTTATCGAAGCAGTACTCACCAGTATCCGCACTCATTTATTTACAGATACTACTAACCGAATTGACCTCGCCCTTGGTTCTGAGGTGATTAATCACCTGTTGCGTCTGCCATTATCTTACTTTGAACGCCGTCCCGTGGGGGAATTGGCAACGCGAATTCACGAACTGGAAAACATCCGCTCTTTCTTAACTGGTACAGCTTTAACTGTGGTGATGGATGCTGTATTTTCAGTGGTCTACATTGTAGTGATGGCGATTTACAGCCCAGTGTTGACATTAGTTGCTTTGGCAACAGTACCGTTGTTTGGCTTGCTCAACTTGATGGTATCACCTGTGATGCGACGACAACTGCAAGAAAAAGCTGAGTGCAATGCCGAAACGCAATCTTATTTAGTGGAAGTGATGGGGGGAATGCAGACAGTCAAGGCGCAAAATTTAGAAATGCGATCGCGTTGGCAATGGCAACAACGCTATGCTCGTTACATCAGCGCAGGTTTCAAAACAGTCTCTACCCAAACTACTGCCGGTTCTGTTAGCAGTTTTCTCAACAAGTTTTCTAGTATGTTAGTGCTGTGGGTGGGAGCTTTTTTAGTTCTCAATCAGCATCTAACCTTGGGACAACTCATCGCTTTCCGCATCCTGGCTGGTTATGTCACCAGTCCCTTGTTACGCCTAATGCAACTTTGGCAGAACTTCCAAGAAACCGCTTTATCTCTGCAACGCCTTGCTGATATTTTAGATACTCCCCAAGAAGTAGAAATCGGTAACTGTCAAAATATCCTGATGCCCAGCGTTCAAGGTAGTGTCCGCTTTGAAAATCTCAGCTTCAGTTTCTCGGAACACGGGCCATTGCAACTATGCAATATTAACTTAGACTTTCCTGCTGGCTCCTTTGTGGGAATTGTTGGGCAAAGCGGTTCCGGTAAAAGCACACTGCTAAAATTATTACCCCGACTTTACGAACCCAAATCCGGCAAAATCTTGATTGATGACTATGATATCAGCAAAGTAGAACTTTATTCCTTACGTCGTCAAATTGGTATGGTGTTACAAGATACCCTATTGTTTGATGGCACCATCCGCGAAAACATTGCCTTGGGATATCCTGATGCTAGCGATGAAGAAATTATTACCGCCGCCAAGGTAGCTTATGCCCATGACTTTATTATGTCTTTGCCCAGTGGTTATAACACCCGTGTGGGCGAACGAGGTTCGGGACTTTCTGGAGGACAACGCCAACGAGTAGCGATCGCTCGTACTGTCTTGCAAAACCCGCAATTACTGATTCTGGATGAAGCTACCAGCGCCTTAGATTACAATGCCGAAGCCCAAATTTGCCGTAACTTAGCGTCAGCTTTTCAAGATAAAACAGTGTTTTTCATTACTCACCGCCTCAGCACAATCCGCAATGCCGATATTATTCTGATGATGGATAGAGGTGCTGTGGTAGAACAGGGAACTCATGAAGAATTAATGGCGCTCAAAGGTTATTACTACTGTCTTTATCAGCAACAGGAAGCGAAAGTTTAGTCATTTGTTATTTGTCATTTGTCATTTGTCAGCAGTAAATACTATCGCTTCAACTTTAAATAATGAAACTTCAAGCTTAAAACTCGATACTTCAGCCTTTGAACTCGGAAGTTGCACCTTTTTACTGGAACGTTGCGCCTTTGAACTCGGAAGTTGCACCTTTTTACTGGAACGTTGCGCCTTTGAACTCGGAAGTTGCACCTTTTTACTGGAACGTTGAGCCTTTGAACTCGGAAGTTGCACCTTTTTGCTGGAACGTTGCACCTTTTTACTGGAACGTTGCGCCTTTGAACTCGGAAGTTGCACCTTTTTGCTGGAACGTTGAGCCTTTGAACTCGGAAGTTGCACCTTTTTGCTGGAACGTTGAGCCTTTGAACTTGGAACTTTAACCTTAGCACTTCTAACTCTTGTACAGACGCGATTCATCGCGTCTCTCAACACTCCCCACTCCCCAATGCCCTATTCCCCATTCCCCATTTATTATGAATATTCAATATAAATTCGACCAGCCAGTACTTTTACAACAAACACCTACTTGGTCAAGAGCGATCGCCTGGACTATTGTTGGAGTTAGCACCTTCACCGTAATCTGGGCCTCAGTCTTCCAAATTGATGAATCAATTCATGCTACTGGCAAGCTAGAACCACAGGGTGCAGTCAAAGAAATTCAGGCTCCGATTCATGGTGTTGTCAATGAGATTTTAGTCAAAGATGGTCAGCGAGTCAAAAAAGGTGAAACACTCGTTACCCTAGAAAAAACTTCTTCGGAGGCAGAGTTAACTTCGTTAAAGCAAAGTCGAGCGGCTCAATTGCTGGCGAAACAGGCGCTAGAGCAAGAAAATGACTTCTATCGCCGCCAGATGCAAGGGAACATATCATTACAGGAAGTAGCACAGCAAACTGCTCTGTTGAAAATTAAACCAGAATTAGCCTTTTTGACCAAAAGCCGAGCCGCGATAATTGCCGAAAACCAGTTGTATCGGACACAATTAAATGGTGCGACTGCTGGAAATAGTTTTACAAGAGAGCAACAGTTACGCTTGCGAAATCGCCAAATAGAATTGGAATCGCGTTTAGCCACAGCTAATTTAGAAACGGGACAGACGCAACAGCAATTTTTCCAAACTCAAGCGGAATTAACTAGCGCTAAAGAGTTGCTGACAATTAATCAACAAATTCTCCGCAAGTTTGAACCTCTAGCGCAGCAGGGGGCGATTTCCCAGGTGCAGTACTTGAAACAACAGCAGGATGTCAGCAGCAAACAAGCAGAAGTGATCCGACTGAATCGGGAACAGCAGCGATTACAATTAGCGATCGCCCAATCAAATCAAAAACTTCGCAACACTGCGGCTGTGTCTCAAGAAGATTTACTAGCCAAAATTACAGATAATGACAAAAACATTGCCGAAATTGACAGCCAATTAACCAAGGTAATTGTAGATAATCAAAAACGCCTCTATGAAATTAATAGTCAGATTGGAGAGATTGATAGTAAGTGGATTCAGGCAGAACAAACTCTGAAATATCAGAAAATTACAGCACCCGTAGATGGAACTGTCTTTGAACTCAAAGCCAAAACAGCAGGGTTTGTAGTTAATTCCAGCGAACCGCTCCTAAAACTCGTTCCTAGTGATAACTTGGTTGCTAACGTATATATCACCAACCGCGATATCGGCTTTGTCAAAGAAGGACAACAAGTGGATGTGAGAATTGATTCCTTTCCCTTCCAAGAGTATGGTGATATCAAAGGCGAACTAATTGAGATTGGCTCTGATGCCTTACCTCCAGACCAAGTTTATAATTTCTGGCGTTTTTCCGCAAAAGTCCGCCTACATGGGCAGAAATTACTAATTAATCAGCGTCAAATTCCCTTGCAATCAGGGATGTCCATTAATGCGAATGTGAAATTACGTCAGCGCACAATTATGAGCATCTTCACTGATTTCTTAGTACAAAAGACTGAAAGCTTAAAGTCTCTGCGCTAAACAAAAAGATTGAAAAACCTCTCCCCTAGAAGCCTACGGCGTACACCCATCTCTAAACAAAACCAAAATAAAATCGTTGTAGATCCAATACGCTTGGATTAAGCTTTTATTTCTCCCCCTGCCCCCTGCTCCCTGCCCCCTGCCCCCCTTACTGGGTCTGTTTAACCAAATCGGTAATCGTCTCAACCAGGTTTGTTGGATCGATAGGCTTCGGAATATGCCCTTGAAAACCTGCTTCTATAGCCTTTTGATAGTTAATTTCTCCAGCAAATGCTGTTAAGGCGATCGCTGGAATCTTCCCACCCTGTTGGTAGGGCAAGGCTCTCAGCTGGCGTACCAGCATATAGCCATCCATTTCTGGCATCCCAATATCGCTGAGTAGCACGTCTGCTCTGTACTTGGTTAAAGTAGCGAGAGCTTCAAAGGCTGAGGTGACAGTTGTTACATTCGCTCCATACATCTCTAGCATGAAAGCAATAAACTCCCGTGTATCTGCATTATCATCTACTACCAAAACTTTGATGCCATGCAAATTTAAGGATGGTTCAGGCGGTTTACTGCCTGCGTTCTTCTGGGATGGAGTTGCCATGAGCGGAAGTCTTACAGTAAAGGTTGCCCCCTGACCTTCACCTGCACTTTCTACCCGAACAGTTCCGCCATGCAATTCGACTAAGTGACGGACGATCGCCAACCCTAATCCCAGTCCACCAAACTTTCTGGTTGTAGCACTATCTGCTTGGCGGAAGTATTCAAATACATAGGGGAGGAAGTCAGGGTGAATCCCTTGACCTGTATCGATAACAGTGATTTCGGCAAAAGAGCTAACTTGTTTGAGCTGGATATCCACTTGTCCTCCGATGTCAGTGAACTTAATCGCGTTTGAGACGAGATTCCAAATCACTTGCTGTAATCGGTTGGGATCGCCCAAAATTTGCCCTACATTTGGTTCAAGCCTCACCTGAATTTGAATTGACTTGCTTTCAGCAGCCAGCTGTACAGTTTCCATTGCAGCTTTAACGATCGATACTAGATCGACTGGGCAAACTTTCAGGCTAAGTTTGCCTTGCAGAATTCGGGAGACATCCAACAAGTCTTCAATAAGTTCGGACTGTAACTTGGCATTGCGTTCGATCGCACTCAGGGCATAAGCAGTCTTGGCTTCGTCCAGCTTACAGGTTTGGAGCAGCTTAGACCAACCCAGAATCGGATTAAGGGGCGATCGCAACTCATGGGATAATACTGCCAGAAACTCATCTTTAATCCGGTTGGCTTGTTGCAATTGTTGAGCTTGTTGCTGGATTGAAGCGAGGAGATTTGCCCGTTCAATAGCGATCGCCATCTGTTCGCAGGTGGATTGCAACAGATCGATTTCTTCGGGAGTAAAGCAGGTACGGGTGCGGCTGGCAAAGGAGAGCGTCCCCAGTAACCGTCCCTGCACAATCAATGGTTGTCCAGCATAAGCCGTGATGCCAATTGAGTTGACAAGCTGCGCGTTAGGATGCGTGGAGATTTGCGATCGATCGAAGACAATTTGCTGTCGCTCTTGTGCCACCATTCCGCAAAGATATTGCCCAAGTTCAAGCCATTCCAGCGATTGAGCCGTTGCTTCAGAGATCCCCCCATAGTTGCTCAGATGCAGCATTTGCTGGTTGTCTTTTACCTCAACCATATAGTTGTAGTAAGAATGTAACTCTAGCTGGGCTGATAGCTTGTTAAATAAGTTATTCATCAACTGCATGGGATGTTCCGTGGCCAGTAAATCGCTGGTTGTTTCATACAGCAGATGCAGCCGTTCCTCTGCTCGTTTGCGTTCGGTAATGTCGAGTGCGGTTCCCAAAAACCTCACCGCCTGCTTGGACACCCCCTCTCCCTCAAATTGCATCTGCCCATTAGCGAATATCCACCGCTCAGTTCCATCCTTCCACAAGATCCGATAGTCAATTTCATAAGTACCTGACGACATCGGGTCGAGTGTATTGCTGATGGTGTTGACTACACGCTCGCAATCGTCTGGGTGGATGCGCTCTATTACCATCGACAGAGGGATAATCGCGGTGTCATCTGGTTCGCCCCAAATCTCGCGCATTCGCTTGTCCAACTCGACGAAGTTCGTATTGGGATCGTAATGCCAAGTCCCAAGCCGACTGATATTAACGGCAAGCTGTGCGCGTTCCTCACTTTCGTGTAGAGCTTTTTCTGCTTGTTTACGCTCGCTAATATCTTCTATTAAGCCGTCAATAACGGTTCTACCATCTACTTGGGTCAAAGTTGTACTAATTCGCACCCAAATTAAAGTACCATTGGCTCGTCGCAATTGCATCTCGCGATCGCGGATTTCGCTATTTTGCTTTAATTGGTTGAGAACTTGGGCATAGTCCAATGGTTGGAAATAAGGCTCAAGGGTTTGACTTGCGGGAATTTCAGTAAGAGAATTTAAACCTAACAGCCGTAGAAACGCGGGGTTGCCTTCGAGTAAAGTGCCATCTGTCGTTAAGCGATAAATTCCCACATTTAAATTATTCAGCAAAGTTTGAAGGCGTGATTCTAGCCTGACTGCTTTATGTTGAGCTTCAGTCCGCTCTATTGCTCGCCGGACTGCTGCGGGTAATCGAACATAGTGCTTAGGAGACTTGATGATGTAATCTTCCAATCCCGATTTCATCGCCTCAACGGCAATTTCCTGAGTACCACTATTGGTAAACATTATTACTGGGCAATCAGGATAACGATTTTTAATTACCCGGATTGCAGTTAAGCCATCACTCCAGCGTAATTGATAGTCAGTGATTACTAAATCAAACTCTCCTGTTTCTAATGCTTGTTCCAAGTCTTTTGCTTGCACAATTTCGTGAAACTGGAGGTCAAAAAACTCTTGCTTTAGTACATGAATCGCCAGTAGGCGGTCATTCAAATTATCATCAATTAGAAGAATGCGTAACATCTAACTACATTACATTTATGTAAGGGTGACAGTGAAAAGAATGCCCAAAAAATGTTCAAACAATTTAAATTTGCGGTCTTTCGTTAAAAATAATCCAGTGGAGATTAAGGGTTATAACAATTTCTACTAATTCATTAAAAATAACTGGCTTAACTATGTAAGCATTTACACCTATGTCATAAATATGATTAATGTCGGCATACTCTCTCGATGAGGTAAGAACTACGACCGGTAAGCGCTTGAGTTCTGGTTGCTGCCGTAACCACATCAAAACCTCAGCGCCGGATCTGCGGGGTAGTTTCAGATCGAGCAAGATTAGTACAGGCAAGGGATAACGAGTGCGATCGCCATAAGGTTCCTCTCCAGAGAGATATAACACTGCTGCATCGCCATCATTTACCACCTGAACTGGATTAACAATATTAGCCTTGCGGAGCGCGCGTTGCAGCAGCAGCACATCTTTGTGATTATCCTCTACAAGTAAAATAGTTTCTTGCTCTTTACTCATGAAATTTTGTTTTTAAAGGCAGGGGGCAGGGGGCAGGGGGCAGGCTTGCCGTGAGCGTAGCCGAACGGGAGCAGGGGGCAGGGGGAAAGAAAGTTTTTCATCCCTTACTGTGTGCCATAGGGCATGGTATAAGGTAAGGGTTTTGCACCAAATATTTAAGAGCGAGAAATAACTTTATGTTTGCCCGTAATCAAGGCGATTGAAAGATTTTAGGAATTTACATCTATAACTATAGGTAAATCTATCCAAAATCGGCTTCCTTGTCTAGGTTGGGATTCTACACCAACTTGTCCACCCATACGTTCGACTCCTTTGCGGACAATTGCTAAACCGATACCACTACCAGGATAAACTTCATAGCTGTGTAGGCGCTCAAAAACATTGAAAATGCGTTTTTGGTGTCTTTCCTCAATACCAATGCCGTTGTCTTGCACCCATAAGCGAACCAATCTATTACGTTTCTCAGTCCATATCCGTAACTGAGGTTGGATTCCTGGTGCTACAAATTTAATCGCGTTAGTTAGCAAATTGGTAATCACTTGAATCAAAATAGTAGGGTTTCCCGTAATTTCAGCTAAAGGCTCTTCAACTTGTACTCTCGCCTGTCGCTGTGTTATTTCTACTTCTAACTGTCTCAGTATTTGTATCATCAATAAAGATAAGTTAATAGCTTGTAATGGCATTTCAGTTCGGCTGAGGCGACTGTATTCAAGCAAATCTTGAACAAGCTTGTCTGCTTGCTGTGCACTTGCAATAATGCGCTGCAAATAGTTTTGTTGGTTCTCTAAGTTAGATTCGCTATCCTCGTTTTCTAGGAGGATTGAACCAAATGCTTGGATAGCACGTAATGGTTCTCGCAGATCGTGGGAAATTGAATAAGTAAATGCTTCTAAATCTTGATTAGCCACTGCTAATTCCTGATTTGTCTGCGCTAAATCTCGATTTGCTACTTCTAATTCAGCTGTACGCTCCCTGACTCGCTCCTCTAAGGTTTGGTTGAGTTGCTGAATTTCAATTTCAGCCTGTTTACGAGATGTAATATCTTCAATTAAGCCATCTATTACCTGTTGTCCCTCAACTGTATTTAGAGCTATGCTTAATCCAACCCAAATAAATCTTCCATCTGCTCGTTGTAATTGAATTTCTTGCTCTTGCTGTTGAGGTGGCGGCAGTTCTTGTAGTATTGAGTAGTATTCATCGATGTTTAATAAATTCATCGCTGAGGCTTGTGATAATGAATCCAGCCCCAACAATTCCAGAAACGCTGGGTTACACTCAATAAGATTTCCATCTGGATAAGTACGAAATATACCTACTTTTAATTGGTTGAGCAAACCTTGAAGACGGATTTCAAGTAAGGTAGCTCGTTGTTTGGTTTCTGCTCGTTCTAGCGCAACTCTCACAGCAACTGGTATGCGAATGTAGCGGTTGGGTAATTTGAGGACATAATCATCTAGCCCAGACTTCATTGCCTCTACCACAATTTCTTCACTACCTGTATTAGTGAACATAATCACTGGACAGTTGGGATACTGTTGCTTAATTGTATATAAAACTTCTAGTCCAGTACTCCAGCCCAATTGATAGTCGGTAATAACCAGATCGAATTCGCCTGTTGCTACTGCACTAGCAAAGCTAGAAGCTTCGCGAATTTCTTGAGGTTGAAATTGCGGAAATTCTCGCCTCAGTTCTCGGATTACTAAGGCGCGATCGCCTGGATTATCATCAATTATCAGAATGCGGAGTACTTGCGTCATTGGTATCGTTGCTGTGAGGAAGGGCTTTTGGCAGGGCAATCCAAAAGCGACTACCAATACCTAATTGCGATTCTACTCCGGCTCGACCGCCCATTCGCTCTAATCCTTTGCGGACAATTGCTAAACCAATACCTGTACCTGGATAGATTTCCACGCCATGCAGTCGTTCAAACACCCGAAAAATGCGCTCTTGATGTTCTGGCGCAATGCCGATGCCGTTGTCCACAATCGATAATTGGATCGAATCTTGCTTTTCTTGAGCATAGATTTCTACTTTTGGTTGTATTCCAGGCTGCACAAATTTCATCGCATTGCTGAGTAAATTGGTTACTACCTGAACAAGGGTAGAGCGATGAGCCATCACTGGCGGCAAGGGTTTTGCCACCGTGACTTGTGCAAGCTGTTCCTGCACTTGTTTGCTGAGTTGTTTTAAAGCTTCCTCAACAACATCAGTTAAATCAACTTTTTGCATTTGAATTTGGGCACGGCTGAGGCGGCTGTATGCTAGCAGTTCGGCAATTAGGGTGTCCATTTGGACTGCACCCTCTGTAATATATTGAATGTATTCTTGCCCAACAGAGTCTAGTTTGTCTGTGTAATCTTCTTGCAATGCCTGAGCAAAGCCTTGCATAGTACGTAATGGTGCGCGTAAATCGTGCGATATCGTGTAAGTAAATGCTTTTAACTCTTGATTTGTTTCTTGCAACTGTGCAGTGCGTTCGGCAACACGCTGTTCTAGTTCCAAAGCGTAATTTTGAAGTTGTTCGCGTAGCAGAGATTGTTGGATAGCGATCGCTAACTGAGCCGCTACCTCAACCACAACATCTTGTGCTTGAGCATCAAAAACAGCTGTCTGAGTCGCCGCTAAGTTGAGTTCTCCTAGCAGCGTTTCTTCAACTAACATCGGAATCCGCAAACAACAACGCATTCCTGCCGAATGCAACCGTTTTAAAATAGGCGGGTAAAGATCAACATTTGTCAAGTCTTTAACATAACTAAGGTTTTGTCGTAAGCTTTGCTCAGGCGCAAAGTCTGATAGTGACATTTTTGTACCTTCAAGCGGTTGTAATTCTTTAGTGCTGCTGCCTGCGACAATCTCAGTTGTACCTGCCTCAAAATTAAACAGGGCCACAAATGCTTGCTCATAAGGAACTAACTGACGCATTTGTTTTAGTGCAGTTCGGACTAGAGACTTGAGCGACTCAGCCGCTAAAATTGCTTGGTCAATGTTATGTAAAGCAGCAAGTCTTTGGGCAGAAAGCTGAACATTTTCAGTTTGTATTTGGGCAGTTTTGAGAGCATTCTCATAATTTTCAGACACATGGGAAATTTGCCGTCGAATATAAAAGGCAAGGATGCCACCAGCAGCAAGCGACAGGATTATGCTAGTAAAGATGACTCGCTCAGTAGTCTGTTGGACTGCTTGGTTGCGCTGATACCGTAGCTGCTCTTCAGTAGCAATAAAATTAGTAATTTGATTTCGCATCACATCCATGCTCTGTTTGCGAACCTCAATTGCTGATAGGGGTTCAGCTTCACCTCTTTGTTTGCGGGCGATCGCTTGAGAAATAGATTTCTTCCAGCCTGTTTTCTCTGCCTTGATTTGCCTTAAGCGTTGACTTTGTTGGGGATTATCTGAAACTAAATCGCCCAACCGATCAAAAGTAGTATTAATGGTAGAGTTAGCTTGCTGATAAGGTTCAAGAAATTGTGGCTTACTTGTGAGCTGGTATCCACGTACTCCTGTCTCCAGATCCAGTAATAGCTTTTGTAAGCCATTTGCTCTGGCAATTACTTGGTCAGTGTGGTCAACCCATTGCATAGCCGAAAGCAGGCGGTTAATTTGCCAGATTGAAACTCCTGACAATGACAATAATAGGATAATTGGTAGAGCGATCGCGCCGATCAGCCTACGCCTGAATGCAACTTGAGTAATTTGCAGCATTTACTTATGCTATAGCAGCACTTGTACAGTAAACGACACTATCTTGAAAATAACTTTGTTTACGTAGCTGCTTTGATCGCGAGCTTCAGGACTGTCTAGGGGACAACGCCCAATACTTTTCGGATAAGCCTAACAATCTCTCTTTTGGTCTGGGAAAAGGTTAAAGGGCAAAGGGGAAAAGGTAAATTCAAACCCTTTCCCTTTCCCCTTTCCCCCTTAACCGAAAAGTATTGGGACAATGCCAACTTCTGTTGTGATTGTTTTTTCCTCACATTTCTAGCTTCCGGCCAACCATATACCACAAACCCACGGCATAGCGGATGTAATTGAGTTCTGTAAAACCTGCTTTCGCAAACTCGTACTCGAAGTTGAAATGGATAAAGTCATCCAACCACGGTTCTTGAAAAGAAGCACTCAGGGCATATTCACCCCGATAGGTGTCAGCATATAGTACCCAACCTCCGGGTTTGGCGATCCGGTACATCTCCTTGAGAATCTTAGGCGTCCACTCTTTAGGTGTCTCGTGAAAGAGTAGTGATGATGTGACAAGATCGAAGGAGTTGTCAGCGTAGCCAGTGTTACGAGCGTCTACCTGCTCGAAGGATGCCCGCTCACTTAATCCAGCCTTGTTAAATTTGTGCTGACTAATCACCAGCATATAAGGTGAAATATCAGTAATGCGAAAAGTGGCCTGTGGAAACCTCTGTGCCAGTGCCAGCGCTCCACCAGCCGTACCTGCACCAAGCTCCAGCACCGTCTCAATTTGAGCGTCTTGAGGAATTAGTTCAGCCATTGTCTCGCGCAACTGCTGACAACTAACATTGTGGCTGAGGGGAATAATAGCATCCATCACAGCATCCCAGGTTAAACACGACTGAGGGTTAGTGTAGGAATCAGTTGACCCATGAATGTGAGCGTGGATATAGTCAGGGTAATATTCATGCTCAGTATGGTAGTCTTTGAGTTCCTCTTCCCAATTAATCGAGGCATATTCCTGCATTACTGAGGGCATGGCTGCGGTGACGCGTTGAATTACCTCGGTTCGATACGCTTGTTTTTTTTCTGCGTTCCATCTCGGCATAATCATCTCCTACTTACACTCGTTACTGGTGTTCCTATATTCCAATCTGGGAACGAGAAATATACTGCAAATATAATAGAGCAATACTCCAGACAGTTTTTAATTGAGCCAATTTACAAAAAAGCTATCGATCCTTTAGGGTGCTGATTAGAATAAACAAGCATCGGAACGATAGCTATATGTAAATTGTACAGAGTACGTTATCCTGTCGCTAACCCTCTCTACATTTATTGGAGTATTGGAGAATTTATTTTTTGACATTCCTTAAGACCTGAGAATGACAAATGGAAATGAAGTTAACTGTTTAAATTTAAGTAAATAACCAAAAAAGTATGAATAATTCCGCTAAAGTCTTATTAAAAACCAACTTTATTCTTTTTAAAAATGAATATAGAAGAAGCACTAGTAATTTTAGATACATTCCTTGAACATGGCTTAAGTGATGTTCAAGAAATAATATTTCGTCAAGCTTGGGAAGGAAAAACTTATCCAGATATCGCCGAAAGCTGTGGTTACGATGCTAATTATATAAAAGATGTTGGTTCTAAGTTATGGAAGCTACTTTCACAAGCTTTTGGGGAAGAGGTGACAAAAAGTAATTTTCGCTCAGTATTGAGACGGCGAAGCCTCCAGCGGGCTTTGCCTACGCAAAATAGCGTTTTGTCAGAACAATTACAACCTGTGCCAGCAGTCTTAAGACAGTCTCAGCCAACAAACAGAGCCAAAGATGGAATATCAGCGTCTTCTTTGGTAATCGAAAAGCAAGACGAGAGAAAAACCCCAGTCTCTAATCCCGACTTTTTAGAAAATCCTGGTGGCTCAGTGCCCCTAAATTCCTCTTTTTACATAGAGCGTCCGCCAATTGAAGAACGCACATATACCGAAATCAATAAACCTGGAAGCCTAATCAGAATCAAAGCCCCCAGCAAAATGGGAAAAACTTCCCTAATGCACAGAATTCTGACTCACGCTAAACAGACTGGCGTACACACTGTACAGATTGGTTTACAGAGAGCAGATAGTCAAGTTTTCACTAGCTTGGAAAAATTCTTACGCTGGTTTTGCGCTAACATCAGTCGGCAGTTGAACCTAGAAATCAGACTAGATGATTATTGGGATGAGGATATTGGTAGCAAAGTTAGCTGCACATTGTATTTACAGGAGTATTTGCTAGAAAAAATTGACGCTCCGGTAGTCTTAGCTTTGGATGAAGTGAATCGAATTTTCGAGTATCCAGAAATCTCTAGAGATTTTCTGCCGCTACTGCGTTCTTGGTATGAAGATGCTTCTGAATTAGAAATCTGGCAAAAACTCCGATTAGTAGTAGTTCATGCCACTGAAGCTTATATCCCACTAGATATTAATCAATCACCTTTCAATGTGGGCCTACCGATTAAATTACCAGAATTTAGTTTACAGCAGATGCAGGATTTGGCAGTGCGTCATGGACTGGATTGGGCCAAAGGTGAGAAAGGATTGGAAAAGCTGGCTTTGCTACGAGCAATGATTGGCGGTCATCCTTATTTAGCTCGTCTGGCTCTTTATAACCTGGGAAATCAAACAGTAACCCTAGAGCAGCTATTACAAGAAGCTCCCACAATTGCCGGTATTTATAGCAACTATTTACGCCATCATCTAGCCAATCTCCAAGAACATCCAGAACTTGCGATCGCACTTAAACGGGTAGTTACCTCTCCCACAAGTGTACAACTAGAAGCGATCGCTGCCTATAAATTAGAAAGTATGGGTCTGGTAAAACTTGAAGGAAATCAGGCAATGCCTAGCTGTGATTTGTATCAGCTATATTTCCAAGAGCAATTAACCTAAACGCTATGAATAAATACGAATATCAAATTGGCGGTAGTCTCAAAGTTGATGCTCCTAGTTATGTAGAACGGCAGGCTGACTTTGAACTTTATAATGCGCTAATTCAAGGTGAATTTTGTTATGTATTTAGCTCGCGACAGATGGGTAAATCTAGCTTGCGGTTACAAACAAGGCATAAATTAGAACAAGCAGGCTACAGTTGTGCTTCTATCGATATGACTCGTATCGGCAACGGTAATATTACTCCTGCTCAATGGTATAAGGGCATAGTAGTTGACTTATTAAGGAGCTTTAATCTCTTTAGCAAAGTTAATATCAAAGCTTGGTGGTCGGAGCGTGAAGATTTACCTGCATTACAGCGATTGAGCCAGTTTGTTGAAGACATTTTGTTAGTTGAACTAAAAACTGAAAAAATATTTATTTTTATTGATGAAATTGATAGTGTTTTAGGTTTAAATTTCCCGGTAGTCGATTTTTTTACTCTGATTCGCTCATGCTATAATCAACGAGCCGAAAATCCCGAATATAACCGACTAACTTGGGCACTATTTGGAGTAGCAACACCTTCAGATTTGATTGCCGATCGCAACTGTACGCCATTTAATATTGGTAAATCTATTGAACTGCACGGCTTTAATTTATCGGAAGTTCAGCCATTAGCCGCAGGTTTAGAAAGTAAAGTAGCTAATCCGATGGCAGTTCTCAAAGAAATTTTAGCTTGGACAAATGGTCAGCCGTTTCTGACTCAAAAACTATGTCAGATAGTAGTACAAGAAAGAACTTGTGGAAGCAAAAATGTTGAAGATCACAGAAGCATAGAAGTTGATGAGCGTTATAAATTGGATAACCATTTACCGATTATTAATCAACATCTGATAAATTTTTATTACCAATTTCCCTTATTAATTTTAGAAAAACTAGTACAAACCCACATTATTGAGAAATGGGAGGCAAAGGACGATCCAGAGCATTTGAAAACAATCCGCGATCGCCTACTGATCGACGAACAGCGTGCTGGAGGTTTACTAGGACTGTACCAGCAAATTTTACAAGGTATTCAGATAGCTAGTGATGATGAAGAAGAACAAATAGAACTGCTGTTATCGGGGTTAGTAACCAAGCAACAAGGGCAATTAATCGTAAAGAACCGGATTTATGAAGAGGTTTTTAACCAAACTTGGGTAGAAAAACAATTAGCAAAATTACGACCCTACTCCCAAGCATTCAATGCTTGGATAGCCTCAGAGCATCGTGATAATTCCCGACTATTACGCGGGACAGCTTTACATGAAGCTCTAGCTTGGTCACAAGGTAAAAGCTTGAGCGATTTGGATTATCAATTTTTAGCAGCTAGCCAAGAATGCGATCGCCGAGAAGTTGAGACATGGTTAGAAGCAGAACGAACTAAAGAAGTTAAAGCTCGATTAGTTCAAGAGCAAAAAGCAGCTAGATTTCAAAGATTATTTTTTCTAGGCGCGTTCGGTTGGGCATTAATAGTTGTTTTAGGATTGGCGATGGTAACTTTCGAGTATAAAAAGCACTGTTCAGTCACCTCAAAGCAATTACTACATCAACCATAATACTAATTCGCAATTTGCAAGAAACGCTGCTTCCCTATCACTGTCTAGAATTTTCTGAAGAACCGCAAGGGCGAACTGGCTCTCCTACAATAATTTTATTTTTACTTGATAAAAAGCCTCTTAAGAGTTAATTTTATTTTGAATTAATTCAAAAAAGTCTAAAATCTCTTTAGTTGAGCGAATATGATAAACACTTTTGTTGCTTTGAGCTTGTTTGATATACTCACGATACTTTGGAGTTAAAAATTTGTGGCATAACCAAAGTGCACGGTAGCTTTTAAGCGAACTTTCCAATATAGGACTATTTTGTGGCCAGCCTTCAGGCGGTTGAAAGTAACCTGTGATGAATCGCTTAGTTACCCACCAAACATGGATATATAGTGGTAAATCGACAAAAACCAGAGTATCCGCCTCGTCAAGTCTTTGCCAGAGTGTTTCCATGCAACCAAAACCGTCAATAATCCATCTTTGAGTTTGTAAAATTTCCTGATGGATATGCTTGTAGTCTTCATGAGGAACTTCAGCACCTCCAGCGAAATACTTTATCTTGTCCAAAACGTGAAGTGGTAAACCAGTAATTTCTGATAATTTCTTACTCAGAGTTGATTTACCGCCTCCAGCATTGCCAAATACCGCTACTTTTTTCATAGCCATTTTCGTTTTAGGACAATATAGTTCAACAGGCAACAAGGCTTGTCAAGAAAGAATAGGAATTTCTTTTATAATACTTAAATGATACATAGAGTAGCGCAAAAATGTACTATTTTATTCCTGATACGATCTACGCTATATCTATTACTGCTAAAGAAAACTCAGATAATTGCATCCAATTAACTAGCAATCCGAAGAATAGTTATATTTGCGATCGCCTGTTCAATGATTTGTGCTGGGATAGCTGTACTCTATTGCTTTAAATATCTCGTACTTTGTATCTTGAGAGACAGCAGTGAGAATTCTTTGAGATGCGTCACACTTTCTTTCCATTTTTGGGAATTATAGCTCGATTACACAGATTTGAGCCTTAACTGAACTATATTGGTTTAGAATAAACCCTCTACCTCAGCAAATTTCCGCAAGCGTGGTAGACACTGCCGTTGATAGAAACTGCTTAATGTTGCAATTGACAGCCCAAAGTCTTGAGATAATTCTTTCCAGCTAACTTCCGGGGGTAAGCGTTTGAGAATTAATACCTGACAATTTACGTCTGGACGCCCTTTAATGTGAGTACTACGTAGTTCCATATCCGAGTCTGTCTCCACCCATGTCTCCAGGTTTTCCAAAATGGGAGGCGTTTGGGGGGTAGCTGGTATATTATCTATCGGGTCAATAGTTTCACCAATCTCACCCGACTTAGACTGACGAACCTTAAAGGAGACTGTTGTGGCTTTTTCCCGGTTTTGGTTGAGATAAAAGTCTTGTAGTCTGCGTTTTAGGTAAGCATCTAGCCAATTAATCACACTACCTTGAGTGGAGTCATAGGCTTGACCTGTCAGACCATCACAAACGTTGCGGCAGAAATACAACCAAGTTTGTTGCAGTGCGTCTTGATAGTAGGGAGTGTTTTCCTTCCAGAGTTTACCTTGTGTCAAACGAATGATTTGCGTGAGCAACTTCTGACGTTGAGGGCTTCCAGGTGAATGTCTACGAGCTTCGACAACTAAGGATGCTAGCTGTTCATTTAGATCCTTCTTAACTGAGGTGCTAAACAACAGAGTTTCTTCAGACGAGATAAAATCTTGATTTATAGTATTTTTTAGCATCTTATTTTCTTTCCTCAAGTTTCCTTATTCCGCATACTTTGTAGGCTATGGTTGCAATGGGCAATACCCTTTAGCTCACCGACTCAGTTCAATCCAGATAATGAAATGTAAAATGCAAACCAGAATAACCTATTGCTGTTGGGGGTTTTCCTTTTGCCTCTACTTATTAGACGTTCTTGAGGTTTTGGATTGAAGTTGGCTTTGACTATGCCTTTAATTTAAGTAAATTACTCACTTTTAACAGCATGAAAAAGTCATGAGTCGTCAGGAATTTTGCCGTAAAACTTTTATTAAGTTATGTAAAAAATGTCAGTAAACGTCAGAAAAAATCTCTTATCCACCTGTGTTAGCAGTTTTAGATTAGAAGTTTTGGCTAAAACGTCTTTTCCAAGAGTTTAAGACTACTCATTCATTTGAGAAAGTTCCTGATATAAATCACTTTATTTGCTTGTTAAAATAATCTTAGTAAGAGGCTATATCGCGGACACTAGCGCAATGGTACTCCTGTCCGTTTAACTCTAGATAATTAACAGTTATTTCCACGGCTATGTCCTGACCATCTTGGGTTCGTTGAGTAGACTTAAAAGTGAGAGAGCCTTTTTGTCTAACTTCCTCCCAGTGCGATCGCCAAGTAACCGTCGAAAAATTTGGATCTATATCGTAAACAGTCATGCTCAACAATTGGGCGCGGGAGTAGCCAAGATGACGACAAGCGGCTTCATTCACGTAAACTAGCTGGGCATCCGAATTTACAAAAAAGATAGAATCCTTAAATTTATCTAGATAAAACTGACTAAGGCGCAGGGCTGATTCGGCTTTTTGGCGATCGCTAATTTCCTGTTGCAAAAGTATATTTTGCTGGGTCAGTTGTTTTTGCAACCTGCGGATAGTCAAGTTATTTTCTACACGGGCAAAAACCTCTTCTTCACTAAAAGGTTTGGTAATATAATCCACTCCCCCGACTGCAAAAGCTTTTACTTTATCAAAAACTTCATCCAAGGCGCTAATAAAAATCACCGGAATGTCGCGGGTTTTCTCTGAGGCTTTCAAATGTTGACAGACTTCATAACCATTCATTTCTGGCATCATGATGTCAAGCAAAATTAAATCGGGTGGTGCAGCTTGTGCTGTTTTCAAAGCTGTTTGTCCGTTAATAACTCTCCGAATTTCATAGCCAACCTGAGTTAGCATAGCGGATAAAAGTCGCAGATTATCGGGTGTATCATCAACAACAAGAATATTTGCTTTTGGTAGCTGAACTTGATGGTTATCCATTTTTATTAGAAATAATTTATCAGAAAAGAATTCAGGAGTCAGAAATCAGAATTCCGAATTGAATTAGAGTCCGACTGGTGAATGAATGGGTTTAAGATCCCCACAAAATATTTTTTTGCATTCACGACACGAAGATTTAGTGATGTTTAATTAGTGGCGGATTTCATATCAAGTCTGGCTAATTAGTTATGCCCCAGTCATTGCACCTCACACGCCAGATGCGTTTAATAAGTAATCAAGCGGATATCATATCAATCCCCCACCTTCTTGTTCTGACTCCTTAATTCTGACTTCTGAATTCTGATTCAAAAATCATTTTTTACGATTGTGTTAAATCAATAACTTTATCAATACGAAAGTTATTAACCCAATCAGACAGAGTGTTTGTCAAAAGAGCAGATTCTTCAGGAATTTGCTCAAGCAAGCTAAAAATCAGCTTTTCATCAGTACACAGTGCCGCTTGGTGGAGCTGTGCTACCCACTCAGTGGGCATCTGAGCCAGCATCTCTTCTAATGATAAAATTTTCAGGTCGGAATTTTCGGTAAATTCGTCTTTTTGAAGGGGTTTCTCTGCATACACATAGCGCACCCCTAAATATTTAGACATCATATTTAAGATTACTTCCTCTCGGAACGGCTTACGTACAAAATCGTTGCAGCCAGCCGATAAAACCACAAAGCGCTCCTCATCAAAAGCACTAGCAGTTAGGGCAATAATGACAGTAGCTTGACCTTTTAAAGTAGCTCTGATTTGTTTAGTAGCTTCATACCCATCCATTACAGGCATCCGCATATCCATCCAAATTAGTTGTGGCTCCCAAGTTTCCCAAAGAGTCACCCCTTCTTGACCATTTTCAGCATGACGTACCTCGAAGCCAAGGGATACTAGCATCTTGACTAAGAGTTCGCGATTTTCCCATTTATCTTCAACTACTAAGATTCGGTATTTTGGTTGATTAGGCTCTAAACCAATTACTCGTCGTTTTAGCTGTCGAATTGGAGCTTCAGCTACTTCTGCTAGACTAATTTGAAGATCAAAAGAAAAAATCGTTCCTTGACCCAAAGTACTGCTAACAGTAATACTTCCCCCCATTAGATGCACGAATTGTTGACTAATAGTTAAACCCAAACCTGTTCCTTGCTGAGATTTTCGTCCTGCTTCTGTTTGAACAAAGGGTTTAAACAACTTTTCAATTTCGGCAGGTGCAATCCCTGTGCCGGTATCTTCGACTTCAAAATGAAGCCAGAAGAATGAAGGGCGAGAGTTTTTTATTACTTGTGTCCCTTCTTGTTGCTGTAACTTACTTTCTTCCTTCATTCTAACTCGTAAACTCACGCCACCTTCTTGAGTAAATTTGATAGCATTACCAAGGAGGTTAATCAAAATTTGACGCAATTTACTTTCATCTGTATGCACATATCTAGGAACTTCAGGTCTACGTTCAAACATCAACTGTAAACCTTTGGATTCTGCTTTAATTTGAAACATCTCTTCAAGTGAATCAAGTAGAGTGTACAAGTCAAAGCTATTGTTGTTCAGTGTCGTTAAACCCGCCTCAATTTTGGACATTGACAACACATCATTAATCAAGGTTAGCAAATGCTCTCCACTGCGACTGATAATTTCTAAATGTTCTAACTGAGAAACATTGATAGAAGAATCGCGCATCATTAGCTGAGTAAACCCAAGAATGCTGTTGAGAGGAGTACGAAGTTCGTGACTCATGTTTGCGAGAAATTCGCTTTTGGCACGGTTGGCAGTTTCGGCTTCTTTGGCTTTTAGTTCTAATCTATGGCTGTAATTCTCTAACTGTTCGCCAGAGATTTTTAACTGTCGCGTTAGCCAAGACACTCCAATCAATAGAAATCCCATTGATAAGAATCCCACTAACATCATCGTCCCTGCTAATCGCCGAGCCGGCGCAAAGGCTTCTTCCTGGTTCATCTCCACCATTAAGGCTAGGTCTTGGTCATTGAGCCAGTGATATACCCCAATTACTAACACTCCAGCATAGTTTGGATAAAGTCCTTGACCACTAATTCCACCCATTGCTGCATCAATACCTTGGCTACTAACTCCTTGAGAAAAGTCCGGTGTTTTATTTTTATCTTTAGAAATAAAAGCGTTTTTAGTTACTAAAGAACCAACTAAATAAGTTTCTCCGCTCTTACCTAAGCCTGTACGTTCTCGTACAATTTGATCTATTCTGCCTAAATTTAGATCGGCTAAAAGAATACCTTGACGTACCTTGGCTGCATCACGTAGAGGGGTTGCAAAAGTCACTGATGGCTTACCAGTAATCGGTGAGGCATAAAAGATGGGGGCAAAAGAGTCTCCTGGCTGAATCTGTTCAATATAGGTGATGTTAGCTGAAATTTCATATTGACCTTCACGCTGTTTATTAGTAGATAAAATAATCCGATTGCTCCGGTCAAGAATGGAAATTTCTCCCAGACTTGGCTTGATTTTAGCCATGTTTGCGAGATAATCTGAGAGAACTTTGTAAGCTTGACGATAATTTGCGTCAGCGGGTTTAGAATTTAAAAGGATTTGAAAATTATTTTGTACGTCTGGAAACTGAGTTACTAAGAGAAAGTCTCGTTCTTGGTCTTCAAACCAACGGGTAATTTCTTCCTCTTTCAGGGTAGCAGCAGCACTGAGTCGTTCAAAAGCAGCTTGCTTCAAAGCTTCCCTCGCATTGAGAAAAGCAAATCCTCCTACTACACCTACAGTTACCAAGGATAGGAATAAGAAGGAACTGGCAACTTTAATAGTTAGGTGCTGATTCCAGAAGTTCATATATTTACAACTTGTTTCTTATTCTAAAGATATTTATCTTTTTTATTATTCATGTAGATAGGTTATTCCTTTAGTTAATATAAATAATTATTGATTACCATTGGGCAAAAATCTGTTTGATCTGCTTAATTGCTTCATCAGTTGCTTGCTCTGGAGAAATTTTATCTACAATTATTCGATTAAGAGCTTTTCCCCAGATATTCTCCTCTAACACTACGCTGTATGCTGGGTTGTTGACATAATAAAACAACCGCGTTGAACCTTGCGTCACCGTCTTAACCGCAGTTGAAACGTGTGGGTCAGCTGGGTTTTTCCAAAATGGGTCTTGCCAAAGTGTCTTGATGATAGGTAAATTACAACCTCCAGCAGCTTTCAGATACTTACCTATCACCTGTGATTGGGTGAGATATGCAAGAAAATCCAAAGCTTTTTTCTGTTGTTGGGAATCGGCGAACAAAACTGCTTGCCGAAGTGTAAGTAGATAACGCATTGGCTTGCCGTTAGGTTTGTTGGGAAATTTTAAAATACCAAGCTTATGGCGATAGGTGTTGGGATCTTGGCGCACAGAGCAAGGAATTGAGAGGGTGTTGTTAGGAGTCATCACCACCATACGGTTGAGCAAGCTGCGATTATTATCTGGATTTAACCAATCGAGTGCATCTGGTGGCACATAACCTTGTTGGTAAAATTTGGTATACCAATCTAATGCCTGGACAATTTTTTGTCTCACCTTTGGCTCATCGATCAGGAGTTTACCTTCTGAGTCAAGAATTTGCACATCGTATGCTTCTAAAATATGCTCAAAAAAGATGTAGGTATCTGAAGCTCCAGTAGAAAAAGGAAAACCTAACCCATAAATATTCTGTTTTTGCTGTTTTGCCCGCAGTTTGTTCTGTGCTTGTTTCCAAAACTCCCAAAACCGATCCCAATCTTTGGGGATATCCCTTTTGCTGCGACCTATTTGCTCTAGCAAGTCTCGCCAGTAGAAAATATGAACTGTTGCCTGATTAATAGGAACTGCATAGTAACTTCGCTTTTTTGCAGCATTATTATAATAATTAACAGCTTGCAGGGCATATTCAGGATAAAGATTTTTGACTGGCTCAATTACATCCGTTACATCCGCCAGTTTCCCTTCCCAAGCCAAATGCGGATTCAACGCTCTCTCAGCGCCATAACTCATCATGATATCGGGTGGATTACCCGCGTGAATGGCCCTACGCGCTTTCTGCGGTAACTCATCGCCGATATAGAAGGAAAGCTTGACTTGATTACCAGTTTGTTTTTCCCAGTTGCTCACCAACTGCTTGATTGCTTCATCCTCATCGACAGTAAAACCTTTATCCCACCAAATCTTTAAAACTGTGTTGTCAGTAGGGGCATGGGTGACTGAAGATTGTTTTAATTTGGGGGTGTTAGTACAAGCAATAATTATCAAGCTGAGTATCAATACGATGAACACATATCTGCGATAATGGTAATATTGTGGCTGATTATGAAAGCCTTTAGCAATTTGACTAGCTTTTGTTTTAAATGTCATATTTATAAAAGCTTACTGCCATTGGTCAAAAATTTGCTTAATTCGGGCGATCGCTTCATCAGCTGCTTGCTCTGGAGAAATTTTATCTACAACAATTCGATTTATCGCTTTACCCCAGACATTATCTTTCAAAACCAAGCTATAGGCTGGGTTTTGGACAAAATAAAATGGGCGAGTTTCTCTGTTGAGAAATATATTAGCGGCAGTCGAGAGATAGGGATCTTTGGAATTTTTCCAAAAAGGATCTTCCCACGCCGATGTTAAAACTGGTAAATGACGACCTCCAGAAGCCTTGAGATAATTTCCCATCACTTCTGGTTGTATTAAGTATGCAAGAAACTCCTTAGCTAGTTTCTGTTTTTGAGAATCGGCAAATAAAAACGCTTCCTTAACCGTAATTAAGTAGCGCATTGGCAAGCCATTGGGTTTATTTGGAAACTCTAAAATACCAAGTTTTTGATAATATGTATCAGGGTTTTGCCGCACAGCAGCAGGAATTGAAAGCGAGTTGTTAGGAGTCATAACCACGCTTTGATTAAGTAAGCTACGATTATTATCTGGATTCAACCAATTTACAGCATCTAGTGGGACGTAGCCTTGCTGATAAAAATTTGTGTACCATTTTAAACTGTTAATAATACCTTGACGCACTTTCGGTTCGTCAAGGATAAGTTTATCTGTAGAATCTAAAATTTGCACATCGTATGCTTCTAAAATCTGCTCAAATAAGTAGTATGTATCAGCAGAACTAATGCCGAAGGTAAATCCTAACCCATAAATATTCTGTTTTTTATCTGGTATTTGTTTTGTCCGCAAGTCATCCTGGATTTGTTTCCAAAGCTCCCAAAAATCATCCCAATTTTTTGGTATATCACTTTCCTTACGACCTATTTGCTTTAGCAAATCTCGCCAGTAAAAAATGTGAATAGTTGCTTGGCTCATTGGCAGACCATAGTAGCTTCGCTTTTGAGTAACATTGTTATAAGACTGAACAGTTTTGAGGATTTTTTCCGGGTAAAAACTTTTTAGTGGCTCAATTACATCTGATATATCTGCTAGTTTGCCTTCCCAACTTAAACGGGGAATAATTTCTCGGTCGGCAGTATAACTGGTAACAATATCAGGTAGGTTGCCAGCCTGAATTTCTCTTTGAATCTTCCGTGTTAGCTCATCTGTAGAATATAAAGAAAGCTTGATTTTGTTGCCAGTTTGTTTTTCCCACTGGCTAACTAGTTGCTTGAGAGCTTCATCCTCTTCCTGAGTAAAACCTTTATCCCACCAAATCCTTAAATCGGTAGTTTCACTGGATAACTTATTAAGTGGGGAAGGGGAGGATTGATATGTGTTAGTGCAAGCAACAATTATCAAGCAGAGGATTAATGCAATGAGTGCGTAGGAACGATCGCTAAAAGTTTCCTTAGCTCTCTGCTGATTCTTCAAAACCTGAGTAATCTGACTGGCTTTTTTTCTGAACACCACACTTCTAAAGCTTATATTTAAACTGAATAGATATACTCAATTTAAAGCTTTTTGTCGATCTCTCAATAATTTACAAGCGATCGCTCTTAAAACAGATGGACAACTGCTTGCTCTTGGAGCGGAACGAAGCATATTACATCGCTTCGCCATTCTGCACCGATTGGAACAATTATTCTACCGCGTGGTTTAATAATTCCATTGATGAATCGAATGCGAGGTGCTGAATATAACACCTCGCATTCTGAAGATTTCTATTTGATTGTGGCGTTGAGGATTAAACAACTAGCAAGTTATTTTGACTTAGTGACACTCCACCAGATAGTTGGGCAAATTGTACCTGAGCAAATCCACCCGCACTGCCATCTTGGTCAAAATATAGCGCACCTGTAGTGTTGTTATAGATAAATCGCTGATTGCTCGTTGTCGCAGATGCTCCAAGGGTAAAAGAGCTAGCTGAGAGTAAACCTGATGATAACCCGCCACCAAAACCAGCAGCCGATACCTGAATCAGTTCATTAGTCGCGTTGAAGTTATAAATGGTATCAACGCCTTCATTGAAACTATTGAAAACAAAGGTATCTATACCAGCTCCTCCATAAAGGTTATCATTACCTTTGCCACCTTTGAAGGTGTTCTTGCCAGAAGCGCCAGAGGCTGTGAGAGTATCATTACCATCGCCTCCATCCAGTAGATTATTGCCTGATGAATAGTCAACAATCAAGCGATCGTTACCAGCACCACCATTGAGCGTATTATTCCCAGAGACAGTATAAGCTCCGTATGAGGAATATAAGGAGGCTGAACCTGCGGCTGTGAGAGTATCATTGCCATCGCCTCCATTCAGTAGGTTATTGCCTGATGAATAGTTAGTAACTAAGTTATCATCACCAGCGCCACCATTGAGGGTGTTCTTACCAGAGATAGCATCGAGATCAAAATTGCCTCGGTAGTCGTCGTAGGAGCCAGAAACGTTGAGAGAATCATTATCATCACCACCAGAGAGCGAATTATTCCCATTTGAATAGTCAGCACTCAATAAATCCTTACCTGCACCGCCGAGAATCGTGTTATTTCCACGTCCCCCAGCGAGGGTATCGTTGCCATTGCTCCCCACAATCAAATCATCGTAGTTTGTACCTGAAATATTTAATTGTTCGATATTCTTGTAGCTCACCTGATTCGGGCCTGCTGTAATCGAACCAGCATTAGTAGCAGCATTGAATGTCGAAGTGATTCCCTGGCTGATGGAATAGTTATAGAAAGACAACAAATCGTCACCTTTTCCTCCATCTATAGTATCTTTGCCGCGATCGCCTCCGGTGAGTGTATCGTTGCCATTGCCCCCTACAATCAAATCATCGTAGGCTGTACCTGAGATATTTAATCGTTCGATATTCTTGTAATTAACCTGATTCGTGCCTGATGTAATGGAGCCAGTGTTAGTAAAAGCATTGAATGTCGAAGTGATTCCCTCACCCCCGCTAGAATTACTGTAATAATTGCCTTCTAATAAATCATCACCTTTTCCGCCATCGATAGTATCATTGCTACTATTGGCATAGAGCGAGATAGTATCGTTGCCATTACTCCCCACAATCAAGTCATTGTACGCTGTAGCTGAGATATGTAATCCTTCGATATTCTTGTAGTTAATCAGATCCGTACCCGCCTTAATCGAGCCAGTGTTAGTAGCAGCATTGAATGTCGTTGTAATTCCCCCACTAGGATAGATATACGAAACGCTCAACAAATCGTTACCTGTTCCCCCATCTACTGTTTGAGTCGCTAAGGAAGATGGAGAAGTATATAGGACGAAAGAGAAGGAATCATTACCATTTTCTCCATTGAAAATGTTATTACCAAATTTGCCCTCGGCCTTTGTGTCGTCGTAGTAGCCAGACGCAAAGAAAGAATCATTGCCATCCCCCCCATTGAGGATGTTATTGCCCGTTGAATAGTTAACACTCAATTGGTCGTCACCAGCACCACCATTGAGAGTGTTATCACCGGAGGTAAAAGAGGCGGAATAGTCGTATTCGCGAGAGGCGCTAAGAGAATCATTGCCATCGCCTCCATTCAGTAGGTTATCCCCTGTTGAATAGTTAGCATCTAATTGATCGTCACCAGCACCACCGTTGAGGGTGTTATTGCCATCTGTCTTAGACGCAGAGAGATTATCATTGCCATCGCCACCAGAAATTAGATTATTGCCTGTTGAAGAGCTAGCACTGAATTGATCGTTACCAACACCACCGTCAAGGATGTTATTGCTTGTTGAATAATCAACATTCAAGTAATCGTTACCTTCACCGCCAAAAATTGTATCATTGCCATAATTTGAATCGTTGCCACTACTGCCTCCGAAGAGTAAATCGTTGCCATTGCTTCCGACAATAAAATCAGCGTAGGTTGTACCTCTAATTTCTAATTGTTCGATATTGGTGTAGTTAATCCGATTTGTACCAGCACTAATTGAGCCAGTGTTAGTAGCAGCATCGAAACTCGAAGTGATTCCTGTAGTGGCACGGGTGTAATATATAGACAAATAATCCTGACCTGTTTCTCCATTTACACTTTGAGTCGTTAAGGAAGAGGGGGAAGTTTTTGAGACGGACAAATGGAAGTCATCATTACCAGCGCCTCCATTTAGAGTGTTTCTACCCCGGACTTCATCGGCGTAAAAGGAATCATCGCCGTCTTTGCCTGAAACCGTATTGTTGCCAGCAGAATAGCTAATATCAAGGTAGTCATCCCCTGCATCTCCACTGAGGATGTTATTTCCAGAAGAATAGGAAGCATCAAGAGTATCATTTCCCTCATCACCCCGCACCAGATTATTACCAGTACCACCACGGAGAGAGTCGTTACCCGTACCACCACGGAGGGAGTCGTTATCCGTACCACCAAGGAGAGTATCATTGCCTGCACCACCAATGAGGGTATCATTTCCGGCATCACCGTTTAAAAGGTCGTTGCCATTTTTGCCATCGATGATATCATCACCCACTTTAGCGTTAATTGTATCTGCGTCCTGAGTACCCAATAGAGTATCTTTACCGTTGGTTCCAATGATATTCACCATAACTCTTACCTTCCTGAATCGATATTTTGAGTAACTTCAGCTATTAACTTGTTGTTAATGTTGTTTGAGGACACACGGAAATCGCCGAGAGTTGATGCTTTCGACACACTTTTATGTCACCCTTGAGGGTTAGCATTTTCTCGAAGATTTACCCTATTGATGAGCTTGTAAGTAGGACTTATCTAACTGACTTGAAAAAGGCAGGAGGCAGGAGATTCAAAGTTAAATTCTTTGCCTATTCCCTATTTCCTTTTTCATTCGTTATTTGCGTACCCGTTAATAATGCTAGTTAAGACTATCTAAGTCTTAGCATTGTACATATTTATGAGCGTGTATTTAGGAAAACAGATGGTTTCACACTTTTTTATCATTCTCGATCCGCAGATCAACCCAGCCATCACTGACAAAGTGTCGAAAAATCAAGCTTGAATGCCTAAAACCCACACTTCATATTTCTTCTCAAAGCGTAGCCCTACTGTGGTAAATATAGAGAATAATTCACTTTCGATAGGGAAATAATTTTTATGCAGTTGTTGTGGGCTATTACCCGTAAGTGTGTAGCTTAAAAATAGGGAACATCTAAATAACACTTTGATAACCATATCTGAAGATTTACTGAGATGTCCACACTTATAGACATATCTTTGCATACTCTTTACATTATTTGCCGATCGGTATAATCTCAGTACTTCTCTTTATATATTCTTCATGTCTGAAAACCACTAATAATCCCGAATACAGCAGCTAAACAGCAGCTAAACAGCAGCTAAATAGTTGTTTTATTTGCTCGTGTAGCGTGTCGTCGCCCTTAATAGACAAGCAAGCTGTGAGAGTTTTTGAAATCTGGGGTTATGCTGTGAGGTTGTGACGATAAGTTACAGGAGTTGAAAGCGATCGCTCCAGAAGATTACCACATTATCAAGAGCTACTTAGGGATAACCTCCACCAAACATACTCTCGTAGCGTAGGCGTAGTCCGTCCTAACCATCGCCAAGAAATTACTGAGGACGGTGAGTTTGAAACTGGATTATATTGGAAAGTTTTGGACAAAAATAGATTTTTATTCAAAAAAACAGTCGTCAGGAAATGAAGGCATATTAAATAGTAGATTTCTTTAACCACGTTTTTCACGGCTGGGTGGATTGCAAATCCCCATTGCCGAAGGTAGTGCTGGTATCTCTGCACGCGAACTGTTCGAGATCGTTATTCGGGTAATGCAGGAACTCTGATGATTTCAAGGATCGTGCGATCGCAAACGACGAGATCGACGGTACATGACTATCAACGCAAAGATTCTTCTAGATTAACCACCTTGTATGGTAATTTCTGAGCTTGACTCACATCTTGCATCAACCGTAGTCACCCGTACAGTTCAAATAACCTAGTGCAAAACTATACAACAAGTAAATATCATCAATCAGGGAGATTAAGTGCTAAATATAACTTAAATAGTGCAATTAATACAGAGAGAAATAGATGCTGGAATGCAGAGACTTTTTGACCTGAGATAGAGAGATGATTGCATCTGAATCTCGAAATATGAGAGAAAAGGCGTGAAATATCGAAATGTTTTAAAGCAAGAAAAATGCTTGCCCACGCCCAAGAATTAGTTTACAACCTCAAAAAGTTGATGCCGACGCAGTACCAAAAAGATAACCTAGAAGCTATGCTGGGGTTATTCTTAGAGGCACAAGGACACCCATTACCTGAACATAGTCAGGCAAAATCCCCCAGCGCAATCAGCCGATTTTTAAATATCAATCCTTGGTCAACAAGGGAAATGATTCGCATAGTTCGCCACCAAGTATTACAAACAGTGGTCAAGTCATTATCGTCATCTGGCAGAGGGCGCAGACCATTTTTACAAGTAATCATTGACCTGACGACTTTAGAAAAACGTGGCAAATTTAAAGATTTTAGTGAGTTAATCAAAGTCTATAACGGTAAGCGTGGTCTCCATTTGGTAGTAGTTTATTTGGTAATCGGAAAATGGCGTATTCCCTGGAATTTCCGTGTTTGGAGAGGTAAGGGTACTCCATCACCAGCTAAACTTGGACTATCTCTAGTGAAACGTTTACCTCAATCTTTAACTCAACACTTTGAAACAATTATTTTAGCGGATACAGCTTTTGGTAGTGTCGAATTCTTGCAGGGTATACGTCAGCTTAAATATCATGCTGTTACAGGTGTAGCGATTAGCCGTAAATTGACCGATGGTAGAGTTTTACGACATTTGCACAAACAGGGTCAACAGGTTCGTTTAGTAGGTTTAAAGTTTCCTGTTACAGTATCTTGGTATTACTTAAAGCGGGATAATGGCAAGTTAGAAAAGCGTTTTGTTCTGTCTACCCGCCCAATTAAAGCTTCTACTCTACGGTGGTGGGGTAAGCGTCGTTGGCAGATTGAAGGTTGGTTTAAAACTGCCAAACATCGCTTTGGTTTACATCGTTTTGGTCAAGGTACTCTTAAGGGTATGTATCGCTGGCTGATTCTTTCTCTGACTGCTTATCTCATCGCTCATTGGAGTTATCTGCATACTCAGCCAGCTTCTTCACCTGATTGGGGACAAGCTGCACAAACTGCTTTAGAATCTATTTTTCCTCAAATAGTTGTGTATTTTCTTTTACTTAATATTAAACGGCTAACTCCTCTTACACGTAGTTGTGGTTTTGACATTCATATTTCTCGGTGCAAGATGTGAGTTGATAAATAAATGTAAAGAAGAAGTTGGCATTGCATAAACTTTGCTTTCTAGCTTGATGAATTAACTAAGAAACTAAAAAGTTGAAGGTACAAGATTGAAAATATCTTGTTATCTCCTTAATTAGTTGCTTCAACAACATAGTTCTTCTAAAGGAGAAAAAATGAGTACATTAGAGCAAAGTCTTAGTCAATTCCGAGCTTTACCAAAACCAGAGTCATCTCGATTAATTGACTTTGAAGAAGCAGAAATTCGTCCGGGTATAGTAAATGACACTTATATTTTAGTTGTCAAAGGAACGAAACCATACTTGAATTTGGAAGTGAATCTTGTGCCACTTGTATACGTCCAGCAACCTGAATATTGGGGAGTTGAGGTCGTTGGTACTTTGCCCGGAATCGGATTACCAGCGATCGCACCTTATATAGTTTCTCTACCAGTAGACGGCATTCGTGGCAAACAAGGTATTGAAGTTATTGGCGCTAATGGTTCAAAGCAACTGCCTTTTCTAGATGTTAAGTATTCCTAATTCCCGATATGAATATGTGTAGAACCACCATCTTCAAAGCTGTGACAAAAGCTTAAAAACTGCCCGAAAATTTATTTTCCGGCTATTAGCTCAAGTTGGTTGAAACGGACTAATAAAGTATTTTTAGTCCGTTTCAACCAATTCTTGCTATTAGAGGTTGTTTGAACAGTCTAATTTATTACTTGCCTCGGCGATTGGATGCTTGATGTCGGGGAACCCGCTCACCGCAGTGGCTTCGCACTTTGTGCCGTTACGCTAACGCGCAGCGCGTCTTGGTATAATTCTTTTTCTGATCTGTAGCTCAGACCCGAAAACTTTAGTTTTAATTGATACTCCTAACCTCCTGCCCGGTTGTTGAGCGACTTGCCCTGACTTGTACTGAGTTTGGACACTTCGACTGCGCCCTTCTCTACGAGAGGCTGCGCCAACGGCTACGCTCAGGACAGGCTCAGTGCATCGCTGCGCGGTAATCGAGCGACTTGTACTGAGTTTCGACACTTCGACTGCGCCCTTCTCTACGAGAGGCTGCGCCAACGGCTACGCTCAGGACAGGCTCAGTGCATCGCTGCGCGGTAATCGAGCGACTTGTACTGAGTTTCGACTGCGCGGTAATCGAGCGAAGTCGAGATTCAACTACCGCGTAGTCGAAGTGAAGAAACCAAAGGAAAAGGTGAGAAAAAACCCACCTTTTAAGAATCGATATGATAGACAAGTAGACAAAATTTAAAAAATATTTATCGAATGGTAGATCAATCATCTGGCTTGTCTAAGGTCAAAGACTTATTAACACAAAAACTCTTCTTAGGTAATGAACCGAATGCGGAGTTAATTGCAATTCTCACCGTTTACTTTGTCCAAGGAATTTTAGGGCTATCGCGTCTAGCCGTTAGCTTTTTTCTCAAAGATGAACTACTCCTGAGTCCAGTCCAGGTATCGGCGCTATTGGGAATTGTCTTCCTACCTTGGATGATCAAGCCGATGTTTGGTTTTATCTCTGATGGCTTGCCTATATTTGGCTATCGTCGCCGTCCTTACTTGATTTTATCCGGGATACTGGGAACTGCTTCTTGGATGAGTCTGGCCACAATAGTTCATACTAGCTGGGCAGCTACCTTAGCGATCGCTCTTGGTTCTCTTAGTGTCGCCATGAGTGATGTCATCGTTGACTCGCTAGTTGTAGAACGAGCCAGAGGCGAATCGCAAGCAAAAGCCGGCTCACTACAATCTCTGTGCTGGGGTGCTTCTGCGATCGGAGGTTTAATAACAGCTTACTGTAGCGGTCTACTACTTCAATACTTTACTACCCGTACCGTCTTTGGGATCACCGCTTTATTTCCTTTGATCGTTTCAGGGGTGGCTTGGTTAATTGCTGAGTCCCCCGTTAGCAAAGATCCTGAAGATATTAATCAGACCAACTCTGTACCAATCAAACATCAACTGGGACAGCTACGCCAAGCCATTAGCCAAAAAACAATTTGGCTACCAACGGCGTTTATCTTCATCTGGCAAGCTACCCCAAATGCTGACTCTGCCTTTTTCTACTTCGCTACCAACGAACTCCACTTTGAACCAGAATTTTTGGGGCGAGTAAACTTGGTGGGAAGTTTCGCTTCTTTAGCAGGTGTTTGGATTTTTCAACGTTTCCTCAAAAGCATCCCTTTTCGCGTGATTTTTGCTTGGAGTACTGTCCTTTCGTCACTTTTGGGGATGACGATGCTGTTGTTGGTAACTCACACAAACAGGCTATTGGGTATAGATGACCACTGGTTTAGTTTGGGTGATAGCCTGATTTTGACTGTGATGGGGAAAATTGCGTTTATGCAAGTGATGGTGCTAGCAGCAAGGCTTTGTCCTTCTGGTGTGGAAGCGACATTATTTGCCTTGTTAATGTCAGTCTATAATTCCGCCGGAACAGTTTCCCATGCATTCGGGGCATTAATCACCTATTGGCTGGGAATCACCGCAACAAACTTTGAATCACTTTGGCTATTGGTGCTAATTACTAACCTCAGCACCCTATTACCCCTACCATTTATCAACTGGCTACCTGCTGCTGAAGAACAAACTGAAACACTCAAAAATGACCAAAAATCATTTTCGCCTGATTTGATCCCGGAGTTGGTACTGAGAGAACCAAAGTCAGAAATACTAGAATAGTGTAATACAGCAGTTTCTAAGTAAATCAGATCGAGAGTGCTGTTAGCGTCAGCGGGGCGTTTAGCCAGTGCTGAGTTAGGAGTTAACAGTAGAGACGCGATGAATCGCGTCTGTACAAGAGTTAGGAGTTTTATTTAGGGAACTCCAAGAAATAAATTATCCAATATTGTGGGGTGGGCATCTTACCAGTGGTGTCAACTTCAGCAAGCCCTAGCGTACTCGTTGGGTGTTGTGCGTCCGCCCACCGTTAAAACGGCGGTCTAATAACCCAAGTCCATTAAAATGGACTGTAATCTTGAGTCCTCTGAGTGAGGACTTTTGCTATCAGACAGGGATTTTAATCCCTGGCGGACGTTCGGTTTGACGTGAAGTTGACACCAATGGCAACATGAGCGCCCAGTTCACAGTCCGGGCGAGACGCCCATCATACAAGAAATATTGGGATATTTTATTATTTGTCAGTCCCTTATCTCCTTGTCTCCCTTGTCCCCTTGTCTCCCCTGCCCCCCTGGTTACTGAGCGCAGTCGAAGTATGCTCCCTGCCCCCTGCCCTATTTGGGTGAAACCATTTTTTCGCTGGCAATGATATGCAAATCTATATTTTTGAGCAAGCGCACCAATTTTTGCGTTAAAGATCCTTTGAGGAGCATTTGCCAGCGCGATCGCTGACTTTCTCCGATTACAATTTGGGTGATACGATGTCTCTCGGCGACTTGGGCGATCGCATTAGCTATATTACTGTTGGTAACACGAAGAAAAGTACCTTCAAATTCTTTACAAAGTTTCTCGCAAGTGTGGATGTGTAAGCTTTCCTCCTTAGTGAGAAAGCGTTCTGGATCGGCTACGAACAACGTATAAAGCGGCGCATTCATATAGTTAGCCAATCTCGCACCCCGACGTAACAGCTGCACTGAATTGGGATAGGTAGATACACACACCAAAACCCGCTCGTGAATATTACAAAATTGTCCGTTGGGAGTAGAGGCGATCGCATTTTCTTCTACGTTGTCTGCTACTTCCCGCAAAGCCAACTCCCGCAAAGCAATCAGGTTACGGCGTTGGAAAAAATTATCGAGGGATTGTTGGATTTTTGGCTGTGCGTAAATCTTCCCTTCTAATAATCGTTCTTGCAGTGTTTCTGGCGTGACATCCACTACCACTATTTCATCTGCTTCATCCATAATCCTGTCAGGAACCCGCTCGCGGACTACCACACCTGTAATTCTGGCTACTAAATCGTTGAGACTTTCTAAATGTTGCACATTCATTGTGGAGTAGACATCAATCCCGGCTGCCAAAACTACTTCGACATCTTCGTAGCGTTTTTCGCGTGGAGAACCAGGGACATTGGTATGGGCGAGTTCATCGATTAAGACTAATTGGGGCGATCGCTTTAAAATAGCATCTGTATCCATATCCGTCAGCGTCAACTCACCGCGAGGATATTGCTTACGGGGTATAATTTCCAGTCCCTCTGCCTTTTCAGCCGTCTCCTTGCGTCCGTGGGTTTCCAAAAGCCCAACGACAACATCAATTCCTTCTTGTTTGAGTGCGTGTCCCTCTTCTAACATCCGGTAGGTTTTGCCTACTCCAGGAGCCATACCAATAAAGATTTTATGCTTACCCCGCCGTCGTGCTGGATAAAGCGAGTAACTTGCAGAATTTAAAGGTGCATTCCCAGTCGAACCAGTATTACTACGATCTGACATTTCATTTTTAGTATCTGTATAATCCTAAGTAGGTTAGCGTAAAAATTTGTCATTGGGATAAAGCAGTTCTTGCTGAACGCAGGAAAAGCAGGGGAGAATAACTACTGACAAATGACCAATACTTCGACTACGCTCAGTACAAGTGACAAATGACAAATTACTGATTTTGCTGACGATTAAAATCTTGTAAGTCAAGAGCATAATTCAATCGCAGAACATTGACTCCTGGTTCGCCAAAAATCCATAAAAATCTGTCATCAGTATACTTATTAATTAAACGTAAAATCTCATCTTCTTTTACTCCCCGCGCACCAGCAACCCGCGTCAATTGCTGCCGTGCTGCTTTAAAGGAAATATGCGGATCTAAACCCGAACCAGAGGTATAAATTAAATCAGCTATCGGTTGAAGATTTTCCTCTCGCAATTTATCTGCCTCTTCTAAAATCCGCTTAAGTAGTTCTGGATTGCTGGCAGCGAGATTGCTAGCTCCAGATATGCCGGTTGGCTTGGCTTTTTTTCCTTGACTATATCTAACAGTACTAGGACGAGAATGGAAATATCGGTCAGATGTGAATACCTGACCGATTAAAGCCGAACCAATTGGTTCATCATTTAGATTCCGCACGATACTGCCATTAGCTTGATAGGGCAAAAAAACTTGACCCACTACAAGAATTACCAGCGGATAGATGATTGCAGTCAACAACCAAAGCATTAGAGTTATAAAAATTGCTCTGATAGTTTCTCGAATAATAGCCATAAAAAGTTTTCCAATTGCGCTTATAATTTAATTTTTAATTTTTAATTTTTAATTCTTTTGCCCACCTAGCACGATGTTACAAGATGCTGTTAGCAACAGCATAAACAACTGGGGCAGTTACCACATTCAAGCACAGCAAGATAAAAATAGCGAGTGGTAAATGTTAGACTTCTTGGCATTCGTCCGGGAAAAGGGTAAAGAAACTCCAAATCCTTTCCCTTTAACCTTTACCCTTTCCCCTAAGAGTGCAAAAATTATTTTTGCAAGAGGTCTGTTGTTTATGCCATTGCGACTAAACAAAGGATATCGCCAAAGCAGTGCTGAATGAAAACGATATTTATTCATATTCTTCTTGTCCCTCCTATCAACAGGTAAAAGTAAAAATGTTTATTATTTTACTTTGGTCAAGATGCGATCGTTTTTCAGCGTCTCTACTTTTGCTATCCTTAAGCCAAACCTACAAGTGTAATCAGTACATCGATCAACTTAATTGCAATAAACGGCGCAATCACCCCACCTAAGCCGTAAATTAAGATATTGCGTTGGAGTAACTGATTAGCTGTCAGAGGTCTAAACCTCACACCCTTTAATGCCAAGGGAATCAAAGCAGGAATAATCAAAGCATTATAAATCAATGCTGAGAGTACAGCAGATTTAGGGCTAGTCAAATTCATAATATTCAGGCTTTGCAAATTAGCAGCGACAAATATCACTGGAATAATTGCAAAGTATTTAGCAATATCATTAGCGATGGAAAATGTCGTCAATGCCCCGCGAGTAATCAACAATTGCTTACCAATACCAATAATATCGAGTAGCTTTGTGGGATCGGAGTCCAAATCGACCATGTTGGCGGCTTCTTTTGCAGCTTGTGTTCCTGTATTCATCGCCACGCCAACGTTAGCTTGGGCTAATGCTGGAGCATCGTTAGTTCCATCTCCCGTCATGGCAACCAGTTTACCTGCTGCTTGTTCCTGTTTAATGATACTGATTTTGTCTTCTGGTGTGGCTTCGGCAATGAAGTCATCAACCCCAGCTTCTTTAGCAATGACAGAAGCGGTAATTCGGTTGTCTCCAGTTAGCATGATGGTACGTACTCCCATGCGTCGCAGTGCAAGAAAGCGATCGCGGATACCAGGTTTAACTATATCTTTGAGATAAACAATCCCATAGATTTCGTTATCTAGGCTAACTGCTAGGGGTGTACCTCCCAAGCGGGAAACTCGTTCGTAGGCAGCATCCAATTCTGGCGTATCGCGTCCGTTGCGGGAACGGACAAATCCTTTAATAGCTTCTACTGCTCCCTTTCTAGCCTCATACCCACCAGGTAAATTCGTGCCACTCATCCGGGTTTTGGCGGAAAAACTGACTCCTTCTGCCTGAGTGGAGTCAAAATCAAATCTTGCGCCCAACTTTTCTGCCAGTCGGACAATGGATTTTCCTTCTGGTGTATTGTCAAAGACACTAGCCGCCCAGGCAACATTAGCAATTTCCGACATTGAATGACCGTTGAGGGGAATAAACTCTTCCGCCAGACGGTTGCCGAGGGTAATTGTACCTGTTTTGTCAAGAAGTAAAGTATTGATATCACCACAGGCTTCGACTGCTCGTCCTGATGTGGCAATGACGTTAAATTGGGCAACTCGATCCATACCAGCAATACCGATGGTACTTAGTAAGCCGCCAATGGTGGTAGGAATTAACGCTACTAATAGGGCAATTAAAATTGGGACGTTAACTGGACTGTTGACATAGTAAGCAAGTGCAGGCAAGGTGACTACGACTAACAAAAACACTAAGCTGAGAACTGCTAACAATACCGTGAGGGCAATTTCATTGGGTGTTTTGCTGCGTTCTGCCCCTTCTACCAAGGCAATCATCCGGTCAATAAAGCCTTTGCCTGCATCAGTAGTTATACGGATAATTAGTTCATCTGAGATAATTCGCGTTCCACCAGTGACGGAACTGGCAACATCGGAGCCTGATTCTTTTAATACTGGTGCAGATTCTCCAGTAATTGCCGATTCATCCACTGAGGCAACACCCATGATGACTTCACCATCGGCGGGGATGATATCGCCAGCAACGACGTAGATGGTATCGCCCTGTTTAAGGCTGGTGGATGAAACTTCACTAATTGTGCCATCGGCAGCAAGTTTTTTAGCGATCGCCTCTAACTTTGTTAACCGCAAGGCATCGGCTTGGGCTTTACCCCGTCCTTCTGCCACTGCTTCGGCAAAATTGGCAAACCAAACTGTGAAGAATAAAATCCCTGACAACAAGGCGTTGAAAACTTGCGGGTTCTTTTGCAGGGCTGGGCCAAATAGGTTGGGATCGATCGTTAGCAATAGGATGATGATTGTCCCTACCCAAACCACAAAGATTACTGGATTTTTGATTGCATACTTAGGGTTGAGCTTGACAAAAGCATCTCTAATTGCTCTTAAGTACAGCCACTTATTATTTGCCCTGGTCTTTTTACGTTTTTGGCGGCGATCGCCAGAACGAAAACTTGGGCGTCTAGCTTTGAAGTTAGTTGCCACTTGATTCATAAATAAAGTTAGCAGTGAGAAGTTAGGAGTTATAGGAACTTCTAATAAAAAAATATCCAACCTGTAGGATGCGTTAGTAACGCATCCTACGAAACCGAATAATTTATCAGATAACGGCAGGAGCCAGGAGGAAATAAGTATGAATGAAAACTTTAGTTCTGAGTAATTACCCAGTTAAAAATAAGATACTGGTACGAGACGCGTAGTGCAAGATATAGCTGAGTGCTGTACATGGATAGCGGGGCGTTGATCCCGTGCTGAGTAAACCTAGTAGTTCGCTCTCGTGAACTTGGCGGGGTAAAGGGAGAAAGGTTTTAAATCCCTTACCCTTTCCCCTTTACCCCTTACCCAGCCCTCACAAGCACATTTTTGGCTTGGCAGACTACTAGTTGCTTCCAAGGTTTTGAGCAATCAACACTGTCCTAATATGTCTGACTACAGCTATATAACCTTTCTTGCTCAAATCTCACACTTTTAAGTCTGGGTTACTCCTTCCTCCTGCCTCCTGAATTACTTTTTGATATCTTCTTAATTTCAAACTTATAACTCATAACTTTTCTAACTGCCAGATGCTAGTTTCAAACCCTCAGCTATGGGGCCTAAAGCCAGAACGGGAAAGAAAGTTAATACTCCCAAAACCAGCGTTACTCCAGCTGTGATACTAGTAAATACCAAAGAATCTGTTCTTAAGGTAGCAGGAGTTTCTTCTACTGGTTGTTTGCGAGACATCCCGTCAGCTAGCAGCAGGATAGCAATCATCGGAATGTAGCGTCCTCCGATTAGGCTCACTATTGTACTCAAGTTCCACCACAGGGTGTTATCCCCCAAACCCTCTAAGCCCGAACCATTATTTGCTGCTGCTGAAGCATATTCATAAACTACTTGAGAAATACCGTGATAGCCAGCGTTGCTAATTCCAGATAGGGAGATGGGATAAGCCAAAGCGATCGCACTGGGAATCAAAACTAGAATTGGGTGAATCAACAGCACTACGCTAGCGAGGACGATTTCTCGCTTTTCAATTTTGCGTCCTAAAAACTCTGGAGTACGTCCTGCCATGAGTCCAGTCAGGAAGACTGTGAGAATTAAGTAAATAAATAAGTAAGCTGTTCCAGTTCCTTGACCACCCCAGATAACCTGGATAAATAAGTTGAAGAGAGTCGAAAATATTCCTTGCGGCATCAAAGAATCGTGCATCCCGTTCACAGCACCAGACATAGTAGCAGTAGTCATCACTGCCCAAAATGCTGTTTGTGCCCAACCAAATCGAACTTCTTTTCCCTCTAAATTGGGCTGTTCTAATCCAAAGGCGGTATTAACCAGGGGATTACCTTGCAGTTCTCCCACGGCTGTAACTCCCACCAAAATGACAAAAATCACAAACACCATCCAAAAAAGTAGCCAAGCTTGTTTGATGTTATTGGCAAATATACCGTAGGTGTAAATCAAGGCTGCTGGGATAGAAATCATGGCGAGCATTTCTATCAAGTTAGAAGCGCCATTGGGATTTTCAAAGGGATGTGCTGAGTTGACGCCAAAAAAGCCACCGCCGTTCTCGCCCAAAAGTTTGATCGTTTCAAAGGATGCCACCGGGCCTCTGGCCAGATATTGCGTCCCGCCTTCTAAGGTTTGCACATCCATAGTTCCAGCTAATGTTTGTGGTACACCTGCTATAAGTAAGGCGATCGCACCAATAATCGAAATCGGCAGCAATATTCGCGTAATTCCACGGACGAGATCGACGTAAAAGTTTCCCAGTCTTCTACCCGTTAACCCGCGAATAAAGGCAATTCCCACGGCTAAACCGGTGGCTGCGGAGGTGAACATCAAAAAGCCTAAAGCCGCTACCTGGCTAAAATAGCTTAAGGTTGTCTCACCTACATAGTGTTGTTGATCGGTATTCGTTACAAATGAAATCGTTGTATGCAGCAATACATCCCAGGTGGGCGCACCGAAACCGTTTGGATTCCAGGGTAAGAGCCTCTGAAAATATATCAAAAAATACACTGAAATAGCCATAATTAAGTTGCAACAGAGTACGGCCCGGATATACTCCCCACCCGTCATGTCATCTTTTCTCCGAACACCCGCAAATACGAACATACTCCGTTCTATGGGGTTCATTAAAAAATCAAGCAGTGTTCTTTCTCCCAAAAAGACAGACGCTATGTATCTTCCAAATAATGGAGTGATTGCTATGACAATACATAGCGTTAAGCCAATTTGCAAAAAACCTTGTCCCATATATTTCGCGCTAAATTAAATTTAAGTGGTATTATGCCAATTCTGAGAAATAATAGATTAACTGTGGAAATATTTGATTTCAAGGGATTTCCCTAAACAGTACTGAGTACAAAAAGCAATAATCGCACTCAGGATCAAATCAGTTCCGAGTATGTAAGTGCCTCGGCTGAGAGTAAAAATATTTACAATTCCTACTTTTTGCTCAGTACTGACTCAATGTCCTGCTACGGCTAACATAACTCCTGAATATTTTCAGTTATGACTATTTTCTAGATACTTATTAAAGTTTTCGTTAAGAATATTTAATTTTGACTCTTAATTTATCTATCTCACTACTTAGGACTATTTGTTTATACAATACATTTTCCCAGTTTGCTACTTTCAAAGAATATAAATATCATAAAGTATTTTCTTAATGGGCTTAGAGATTGGGAAGATCGTGGTAGAGACCTCACTTATTGTGAGTAACTACCCAGTTTCCACTCTCTAGTCCTCCTTTGCTACATTTCGAGAATCGTAATTTTCGGGTTAATTCTTAAGTTGGCATTTGCAGATATAGATTGCAGATAGCTCGTAATTGGTAAATTAAATAGTTATACAGATTGAATAATCATGATTTATTAGTAAATCATAAATGACGATGTTAAGTCGATTATGGACTATGAAAGAAGCTATAAATGAGCGGGGAAAGACCTATGGACTAATAGCGATCGCTTTTGCGATCGTGATAATACTAGAATATTTGACACCCCCAGAGTACGTATTTGGCTACCTCTACACGGGAACGATTTTGTTAGCAGATTCTCGATTGAATCGGAGAGCAGTTTTGGGGATCACTCTAGCAGCAACAGGATTAACATTATTGAATTTGTTTGTTCCCGGAGGAGAAATGATTAATTCTCCAACGTTGGCAAATAGGCTGATTGCAGTGTTGGCGTTGATGGTAACAGGTTGGTTAAGCGATCGCAACCACCGCAATGAAGAAGCGATCGCTTATACCCAAGCACAATTACGCTCCCAAGAACAACTAGCTATCATGCGTGAAGATTTTGTTTCTACCCTAACGCATGATTTGAAAACACCTTTATTAGGAGCAATTGAAACGCTGAAATATTTTCAAAATGAGCAATTCGGTGAAATCACGCCCATGCAAGCAAAAGTATTACAAACAATGGCTCGTAGTCATCAGAGTACATTGCAATTAGTCCAAACACTTTTAGATGTGTACCGCAATGATGCCGAAGGGCTGAAACTACAGATATCACCAGTTAACTTGGTGACAGTAGCGGAAGAAATCGTTGCTACCCTAACAGAACTAGCGAAAACACGCCAGGTTTATATTTCTCTGCACTATGGCGAATCAGATTTTCGCAGCTTTCTCTGGGTAAATGGCGATTCTTTGCAACTTGGGCGAGTCTTCAGCAATCTCCTGAGTAATGGCATTAACCATACCCCTCGTGGCGGTAAAGTGGAAGTAGTATTTGAAGGTTATTCTAGCGATCAAGTGGTAAAAATACTCGATACTGGTTCCGGGATTACCGAAAAAGAGTTACCTCACTTATTTGAGAGATTTTATCAAGGAAATAGCGATCGCCACGTCTCTGGATCTGGGCTAGGACTTTATTTGACCAGGCAAATTATTACTGCTCATGGGGGTACAATTTGGGCAGAGAATCGCTCACCACGCGGCGCATTGTTTGCTTTCCGACTCCCAGCTTGTCCGCCACCGGGGAGATGAGAAATCAATTCAAAATTCAAAATTCAAAATTCAAAATTCATGCATTAAAAAACTTCTGCCCCCTGCCTCCTCTTTCCCAATGCCCAATGCCCAATGCCCAATGCCCAATGCCCAATGCCAAATGCCAAATACCAAATGCCCAATTACCAATGACAAAAATCTTACTAGTTGAAGATGATGAATTGTTTCGGCTTGGTTTACGGATGCGGTTGCAACAAGAAACCAGTTTGGAGATTGTTGCAGAAGCGGAAGATGGGGAACAAGCTGTAGAATTAGCCAATCACTATCCTCTGGATTTGGTGTTGCTGGATATAGGTTTACCAGGGATTGGCGGGATTGAGGCTTGTCGCCAAATCAAGCAGAAGCACCCAAATTTACCAGTTCTCGTTTTAACGTCTCGTTCTGAAAAACCACTGATTTCGCGGTTAATTGCTGCCGGGGCGCAAGGTTACTGTCTTAAAGGTATTCCGGCTGAGTCTTTGATATTAGCAGTGCGATCGGTTGCTGCGGGCGCTTCTTGGTGGGATCAAACGGCAACAACTGAAATTAGAGCCGCTTTTGAGGGCAATTCGATAGCGGTGCAGTCTGCAAAAACTGAGGAATCTCTAGAAAATCCTTTAACGAAGCGGGAGCAAGAAATTTTGGCACTGGTAGCAGCTGGCAAAAGCAATCAAGAAATTGCTGAAATTCTCTACATTGCCCCTGGTACTGTGCGGGTTCATGTCCATGCTATTTTACAAAAACTAGAAGTACGCGATCGCACTCAAGCCGCAGTCTTAGCTATTCAAAAAGGATTGGTAGCACCAGAATTGTTGATTAATTAGATTTATTGGTCATTTGTCATTGGTCATTTGTCATTGGTCATTGGTCACTTGTACTGAGCGTAGTCGTTGGCGCAGCCTCTCGTAGAGAAGTATTGGTCATTTGTCATTTGTCATTTGTCAGGAATTATTATTCTCTTCTGCTCCCCTGCTCCCCTGCTTCCCCTGCTCCTCTGCTTCTCTGCTCTCCATCTCCCTAATCCCCAGTCCCAATCCCTTTTCGGATTTTGAAAATTGCGATGAGATATCAGGCTGCTCTATGGGAATTTCGATCGCAAACTCTGCTCCTTTGCCCACAGATGAGTTACAGCTTATATTTCCTCGGTGTTTTTGGACGATAATCTGATAGCTAATAGATAATCCTAGTCCACTACCTTTGCCCACAGGTTTTGTGGTAAAAAATGGATCGAATAAACGCGATCGCAACGACTCTTCAATACCAAGACCATTATCAGCGATCGCAATTTTGACTACGTTCAAGTCTGTCACCTCTGTATGAATCCAAATTTGGGGAGGAGAAGATTGATTCCCTATTCCCCATGCTTCATTCCCCATTGCTTCATCTGGAAATTGATTTTCTGCTCTCCACTTTCCGTTCTCTACTCCCTCTTCTATTGCATCAATCGCATTATTCAACAAATGCATAAATACTTGATTGAGTTCACTCGCATAACAAGTGACTAGGGGCAAGTTACCATAATCTTTCACTACAACAATTGCCGGACGATTGGCTGTTTCTCTGAGCCGATGTTGTAACATCACTAAAGTGTTTTCGATGTCTTCATGGATATTGACCCGTTTCATCTCTGCTTCATCATGCCGAGAAAAATGTTGTAGCGCCAGTACAATTTCCTGAATGCGATCGGAGCCTCTATACATTGCACCTATCAGATTTTGCAGATCCTTAATGATAAAATTCAAGTCTATATCTCTGGCTATCTGCTGAATTTTTGGTGTGGGTTTGGGATATTCTTGCTGATAAACCTCAATTATCTTCACTAGGTCTTCTACATATTGGCCAGCATATTGGAGATTTCCATAAATAAAACTGATCGGGTTATTAATCTCATGAGCCAGTCCAGCTACTAACTGTCCCAGCGCCACCATCTTTTCGTTCTGAATTTGTTGAACTTGAGAGGCTTTCAAGTCGTCAAGAGCCTGTTGGAGTAAAAAGTTTTGTTCTTGCAGTTTAACTTGGAGCAAGCGTAAATTAATCTGATTTTCAATTCGCAACACCACTTCTGCACCATGAAAAGGTTTGGCAATATAATCTACACCACCAACATCAAATGCCTTTACCTTATCGACAACATCATCCAGAGCGCTAATAAAAATTACTGGGACTTCACTAGTTTTATGGTCAGCTTTTAGTTGTTGACAAACTTGGTAGCCATCCATACCTGGCATATTGATATCCAGCAAAATCACATCGGGCAAAACCATTTGACATGCAGTCAGTGCCATTTTACCGTTTAAGGCTTTGCGAACTTCAAAACCTTGTGCAGTCAACATCGCTGATAAAAGCCGCAGATTATCTGGGGTATCATCGACCACCAAAATATTTCTTTTCTGATGGTTAGTTTGATTAAAATGCATTATCGATCAAAGTTACGCGTATAATTATTAAGGATAGTAAATCCTTCTTTGAAATCACCCTAAAATTTGTTGACCGATTTCACCGAAATACTTATATTTATAGTTTAACTCTCACGTGGCTGGAGAGTTTTGCAGATTATCGAAGCTATTAGCCACTTATCACCTTTGGCAACATGATGAATTGTTGTCATGATTGTAATAAATAGCACTCACAGATTATCTAGCCAAGGATCGAAAATGAAATTTTTTCCAGGTGCTACTTGATAGCTACCATTGAGGTGCTGAAGCGAGCAACTCAACAGCCAGTCGTTGTTCTATGGGTTTAGAAAATAAATATCCTTGGGCAAAATTACAGTTTAAACTTCTCAATTGGGCTAACTGTTCTTGTGTTTCGACACCTTCAGCGATCGCACTCATCCCCATTGAGTTCGCAATACCAATCATTGCTGGTACTAACCCCATATTCTCTTTGTTATCCTGCATCCGCTTGACGAAAGATTTATCAATTTTAAGTGCATTTAAAGGAAAGCTGTGCAGATAACTTAAAGAGGAATATCCTGTACCAAAGTCATCCATAATTAACTTAATTTTTCGCTGCTTTAGTTGTTCCAGAATTATTTTTATCGCATCAGTATTCTCCATAATTACACTTTCAGTAATTTCTAATTCTAAGTATGCGGGATTTATTTGATTTTCATAAATTATTCGGTCAATTTGTTCTAGAAAATTCGGCTGCAAAAATAATCTTGCACTCAAATTGACGCTCATAGTTAGAGGTTCTGGTGTGACTGGATTATGTTGCCAGATGCTTAATTGATGACAAGCTGACTGTAATACCCAAGTATTGATCGCATTAATTAAACCCGTTTCTTCGGCTACAGGAATAAATTCTATGGGAGAAACCAAACCACGAATCGGATGTTGCCAGCGCACCAAGGCTTCAAATCCAGAAATTCTGCCTGTAACCAGGGAAATAATTGGCTGATAATAAACGAGGAATTCTCGCCTTTCCACAGCCCTCCGCAAGTCATTTTCTAACTCTAAAAGCTGAATCGCTTCCTGATGCATTGCTGGATTAAAAACGTGATAGTTGGCCCTTCCTTGAGCCTTAGCCCGATACATTGCTGTATCAGCATCTCGCAGCAAATACTCTGGGCGATCGTAATCTTTATTGCCCCAACTAATGCCAATACTGGCATTCATAAATACTTCATATCTTGACAGTTGAAAAGCAAGTGATAACTGTTGCAAAATCCTTTCGGCAACTTGGATTGCTATATTGATATCTGGGATATTTTCTAGGAGAATTCCAAACTCGTCCCCGCCCAATCGTGCTAAAGTATCAACAGGTATAATACATGTTTGTAAGCGGTGAGCAATGGCTATCAGCAATTCATCTCCTACCAGATGACCAAGAGAATCATTAACAACTTTGAAGCGATCGCAGTCCAAAAAAAGTACTGCAAACTGATAACTAGATTCTTGCTTGGCGCGATTTAGAGCATTTTCTAGTCGCCTAATAAACAAAACTCGGTTTGATAATCCAGTCAGGGAATCATGCAGTGCTATATCTAGCAGTTGACTTTGCAATTTCTGGCGGGAATCGATTTCTTGTTGAAGTTTTTGGAGAGTTTTTTCTAGCTCTCCAGTCCGTTGTTTTACCCGATCTTCTAGTTCAACATTTAATTTCAATATTTCTAATCGCGCCGATCTCAATGCTAGTTGATTTTGCACGCGCACTAAAACTTCTTGAAACTCAAAAGGTTTGGTGATATAGTCAACACCTCCCACTTTAAAGGCTTTAACTTTGTCAAAAACATCATCTAAAGCGCTAATAAAAATTACTGGAATATCGGCTGTTAGATCCCAAGCTTTAAAGGTCTGGCAAATTTCATACCCATCTACTTCTGGCATCATGATATCGAGTAGAATCAAATCAGGTAATAATGTTTGAGTTGCTGTCAGTGCCATTTGCCAGTTCAAAGCTTTACGAACGTTATACCCTTCCCTTGTCAATATGGAGGATAAAACCCGGAGGTTATCCGCCATATCATCAACGATCAAAATATCTTTTTTATTAGGGTCTAAATGCTCGTAATTCATTCTAAGTTTATTGTAGTCAATTCCATGATTTTCTCAAACTGGTAGTTATTTGCTAAATCCCTGAGAACTTGGAAAACTTGAGCATTATCTGATGGAATTTGTTTGAGTAACTCTAAAATCAGTTCATCGCTACAGCTGGCTGCGGCATAGTGAACCTGTTGGAGCCACTCAGGTGGCATTTGTGATAATTGACCCAGGAGTTCGGCAACACTTACAAAAATCTGTGTAGCTCGATCGACAACTACTGTGTTTGTGGTTTCTACTTGATTGGTATATTTTAAACCCAGATGTTTGCTTAGTTTTTCCAATAATACTTCCTGTTTGAATGGCTTGCGAATAAAATCATCACAGCCAATGGACAAAATTTTCTGGCGTTCTTCCTCAAAGGCGCTAGCAGTTAGGGCAATAATGATTGTATTTGTATTGCAGCGATCTGGCATTGTTCTAGAGGAGTCGTAAGGGGGAGCCAAGGCTGTTGGCATCCGCGATCGCCAAGTGGACGCATCAGAAGCATTATTTTCTATAACACCATTTGTTTCGGGTGTAGAAGATTTGCATACAACTTTCAGAACCTCACCCTCGCCGGAATCGGTTAACTCCTCAGCAAGGTACTGGCTCCCCAATGGTATCGGTTGTTTAAATTTTGGGAACCTCCGCGACGTATTGGCTGTCCCATGCCCGATTTCTCTAGCTTTAATAATTCTTGTGGCTTCGTAACCGTCCATAACTGGCATTCGCATATCCATAAAAATCAGGTGTGGTTGCCAAGATTCCCAATTAGCGATCGCTTCACTACCATCTGTAGCTTCATTAACTTCAAAGCCAAGAGCTGTGAGAATTTTAATTAGCAATATACGACTTTCTTTGGAATCGTCAACTACTAGGATACGGTATACTTTTTCACTAGGTGCTAAAGCTCTAATTTGTGATTTTATTTGGTTGATTGGAATTTCTCTGGGGCAAGTTAGAGCAATCTGAACATCAAAGGCAAATGTACTACCGACACCAGGCATCGTGCTGACAGTAATATCTCCTCCCATCAGTTGCACGTATTTACGGCTAATCGCTAAACCCAGTCCTGTTCCTTGTTGAAATTTTCTGCCGATTTCAGTTTGCTCAAAAGCCTCAAACAGCAAGTCAAGTTCTTGTGGGGCAATACCACAGCCAGTATCTTGTACCTCAAAGCACAGAAGAGAAGGATAAGAAAGATTTTGCTCCCCCGGCTCCCCTGCTCCCCTGCTCCCCCGGTTACTGAGCGTAGTCGTTGGCGTAGCCTCTCTAAGAGTTGTATGCTCCCCTGCTCCCCTGCTCCCCCGGTTACTGAGCGTAGTCGTTGGCGTAGCCTCTCTAAGAGTTGTATGCTCCCCTGCTCCTAGTCTCACCCGTAGCGTCACACTCCCTTTCTCGGTAAATTTAATCGCATTTCCCAAGAGGTTGAGCAATACTTGACACAGTTTATTTTCGTCAGTTTCTATGTATTTAGGAATATCTGGCGCATATTCAAACAGTAATTCTAAATTTTTAGATGCAGCACGCAAGTGCAACATCTCTTCTAAGTTTTTCAATAAATGAATTAAGTCAAAGCTGCTGGAATTTAAAGTTATTTTGCCAGCTTCGATTTTAGACATTTCGAGAATGTCGTTAATTAATTTGAGTAGATGTTCGCCAGCACGATTAATTATTGCCAAGTTTTCTTGATGTTCGCTAGATAGCGAATAATCTCGACTCATGACTTGGGTGAAACCAAGAATGGCATTGAGTGGGGTACGCAGTTCGTGGCTCATGTTAGCCAGGAATTCGCTTTTGGCGAGGTTGGCGGCAGCACTTCGCGCCGCTTCCCGAACAGCTGCTTGTTGTTCCTGTGCAGCGATTTTTTGCGATTGAATCAGTTCTGCTTGGGTGATTTGCAGTTGCTGAATAACTTGCTGGAACTCTTCAGTACGTTTTTTGACTTGAGCCTCTAAGGTGCGATTATATTCCGCTAATAACTTTTCTGTTTGTTTGCGTTGGGTGATATCAAAAAATGTGGCGATCGCAAAAGCCACATTCCCTGATTCATCATAAATTGGCTTTCCTAAAACCTCAATGTGAGTAATCTTTCCACAATAGCGAATTTCCATATCATCAACCCTGATGCTTTCCCCAAGCAATGCTCTCAAAATCGGCAAGCGATCGCTGGGGTAAAGTCGATCTGTCCCGGCTAGGTAAGCTTGATATATCTCTGATAATTCTTCGACTTTAACTTCTGCGATTGCTCCTTGACCGAGAATTTGCTGCCCAATCTGATTTGTATAATAAGGTTTACCTTCAGCATTGATGATAAATACACCGACTGGTATGGCTTCTAAAAATTGAGTTAGCTGATTCTGATTATGAGATAGCGCCTCATTTAAAACTTGCATCTGGGCATTCTTTGCTTCTAAAGCGCTAAAGGATGCTTGGAGTTGCTTTGCCATAGTTTCAAATGATTTAGCTAGTTCTCCCAGTTCATCGGAACGCTGAATATCTGGTGTTTCCTCCCATTCACCTTCAGCAATTTTCTTTGCCGATCTGTTTAATTGTGAAATCGGTTTAATTATCCAACGAGCAGTCAAAATCCCAATTCTTGTAGCCACTAAAAAAGCAACTATGCACAGCAAAATAGTGATGCGGGTGTTGGCATTAATTTGCTCCATAAATTCGCCTTCGGGAATCACCGCCACGATTAGCCAATCTAAACCCAGTTCGTCCCTCCAGCTTTTTACCTGTACAAAATAACGCATTCCATTGGCAGTAAAACTTAGCTGTTGCTTCCCCACAACTAACTTCAGACTACCAAAGCGTTCGATCAAAGACTGTGTAGTGAGTTTAATTAAAGGATTTTGACTATCTAATGCTGATAGACGTTTTCCTTTACCATTAACGATCGTATATGGTGACTCGCTAGTAGAAGAAGCCACTATGAAACCAGAACGCTCTAAAATAAAAGTTTTACCCGACTCTTTGATTTTTAACTTAGTTAAAAACTTGCTAATTTGTGATAAGAGCAAATCAACACTAATCACTCCAACAAATTTACGATTTTTATCGTAAACAGGATAGCTGGAAGATATCGATAAAACTTCTGGTTTATCTTCCCATTGATAAATTTGACTCCAAACTCGTTTGCCTATCTTGACTGGATCTGTATACCAAGCTTCTAAGCGAGGATCGTAATTTTTGACTTGCTGTAAATGGCGGCGATTTCCTTGCTTGTCTGTAGGATAAACATAGAGTTTGCCTGTACCACGCTTGGCGCTAACTTCATTAATTAAGAGCTGGCCATTATCTAGACGCTCAACACCAATAAATTCACCTTTGGGATTGGCAAAGCTGTTGTAGCCAACATTGAAAACCTGCATTTGTTTCCAAAAGTAATTGCCGGTGGTTTGAAAGTCCGAAAGGTTGAGCAAACCTAGCTCAATTGCATCTAAGTTGATTTGATTAATTTGCTTTGGGGTTGTTAAATAGTTATCGAGATGCTGTTCAATGCGATCGCAGATTTCATTTTCTAATTGAGTAGCAAGCTCCCTTACCGCTTTTTGCCCGTTTTGATACGAAAGATAGCCCACAAGTCCCACCGCACCACAAATTTGCAAGATAAAAGGCACAATCAGAACATATCTCAGGGGCATCTTGGCATAAACTTTGCCAACTAAGCGATTAAATGATTTGACGGGCTGAAGTTTGGATAACATTTTAGTTTTATTCTTCCCCAGCATCTACTAGGTGCATTTTGCCGTGCTAGCTACATTCTATATAAGTATAATTACGGCAGACATGGCTCTTTATGAAAATTTTATATTTTTAGTATAAAATAGTACGAAATATTTATAATTGTTTGACTGGCTAACTTCCTCCAACGTCTAATTTTCAAACTTTGCACAGGAGTTGTCCACTATAGAAATTGCCTACGTGGGTAGGCGATTGCACTTAAATTTGCTCAGTTTTATCTGGCAATATTTCCACAAATTTTCTCAGATGAACTGAAATTTAACCAATAAGCTCCAGTATGCCATTCTAAAATTCAGGTCGCCATTAACACCCAATCCTAAATTTAATTTTTAATTGTTGATGTATTGATTTTCTGGTCTGGAAACCCCTGGACTTGTACAAGAACTTATATTTAATTACAGCAATTTTAGAATTGTTATGCAAATACACAGCATAAACAAAAAAAATCCAAGAAAATTTACTTTGTATTTTTTATTTTGACAACATGTTAACTTTGTTATACATTTATGTCAACTTCATCACCAATTTGTAAAATTTTTTCGGCTGATGATGGGGAGAGTTGAGTATTAATACTCAATCGATAAAAGTGATTAAAAGGCGATGAAGCAACCCAATTTGGCAAAGTTGCTTGTCGCTGGGTTGTAAAGATTTTTTGAAAATTTGGGTAAACTTTCCCTAAGTAAGAATCGCGTGTTGGGACTATACAACGCTGACATGGGTTAACCCCAAAAAAGTCTACATCTCCCACTCGAAAAGAGACTAAATCACCTTGTTCGCTAAATAGCCGATCTTCCCAAAATGCTGGTACACCACCAATTTCGATGTTGGCACGCATCCGACGGCGCATTTCATCTACACTTAAACCAGGAAACCAAGAAGCTACTTCTGCCAATGTGGCCGTACTAATTACTGTTGGGCCAAGTGAGTGTGTATCGTCAGGAAAACCCATTAAAGAGTTTTGTCTCAATGTGACAGCAAACTCAAAATAATCACTTAAAGTTGCTTCTAAGGCTTGCCGTTCCTCATCCAGGTGAAAAATTTGTTGTAAGTTGCGATCGGGAATTTGCAACGAGATAGTTCTATTTAAGAGTGCAAAATGTGCCCTTATTAAATGGATTTTAGCATGACGCTTACCATTGACAAATCTACCTTGTTCGTCAAAAAGGGCAAACTCGCGGTCATACTCTAGTGCGCCACTGGCAAGAACTCTAGCGTTCTCAACTTCAACACCATCCAGTGATTTAACTGGATACAGTAAAATCTTAGCTAGGTAAGGCGTCACGTCGCTTCGCTCCGAATTCAAAATTTCAAAACTTGTACTGAACTTGTCGAAGTATTCAAAATCAAAACATTTTAGACACCCATAAATAAATTTAGTTGCTTTGTATCATCAGTCGTTTTCGGTCATAGCAATATTTCGATTTGAGATTTGGCGAAAAGTCGCAGTATCTTGCAAAGAGCGAACTGAATTTTTCAAGACGGATTTTGGATTTTAGATTGGTGATTTAGTAGTCCCCAATCTAAAATCTAAAATTCTTTTGTTAATCAGCTATTTGAGCAATATTGTTTGTTAATTTATGGATATATTGGCGATTTATCGATTCCGCCAACATGATTTAAAGGCCAGAAGCGAACTACAGCACGTCCAATGATATTCTGGCGAGGGACAACACCCCAGCAACGGCTGTCATAACTACTGTTACGATTATCACCCAGTACTAAATATGAATCGGCTGGTATAGTCTGGGGTTTGGCCAAAAAAGGTGGCTGTGGTCCTGATTGGCAAACATCAATAACTGTAGTCTGCCCAGAACTGAGGTAATTAGATTCTGGGAGAGGTTTGTCGTTGATATAGACTTTGCCATCCTTAAGTTGTATTTTCTCTCCAGGTAAGCCAATTATACGTTTAATAAAAGCATCTTGATATTGTTCTTTTTGTAGCTCTTTCGTCGGTGAAAATACTACTATATCTCCCCGCTGTGGGTCAGCAAATTTATACTTCAACTTATCGACAATAATTTTGTCTGCCTCCCACTGGTTTGGCGTACCATGCAGAGTTGGTTCCATTGAGCCAGAAGGAATCCAGCGTGCTTCAGCAACAAAGGTACGAATTCCCAGAGCTAGAACGATGCTCAATACAATTGTTCTACCTAGCTCTGCGATCCAGGAATTATCGGGTTGTTGACTAGAGTTGTTATCAGACACTTGATTATGCATGAAATTACTTAACTTAACGAAAGACGTAGGTAATTAACTCGCCTAGTGAGACTTTATTTGTTAATCTTAACGGGAAAATTTTAATTTCCTAATTATGTTTGCATCTTGACTACCAATTTTAGATTGTGGATTGGGAAGGAGGAAGGAGGCAGGGGGCAGTGTTTCGACTACGCTCAACAACCGGGCAGGGGGCAGGGGGCAGGAGGTTTGAATTTAGATGAGGCTTTTATATGAGACGCTTTTGCGTTCAACTTTATCTAATTGCAGTCCACCAAATCGGAGATTTTGTGGGGGACTTAAACTCCTGCTGCCTCTGTTGTTAAAAATAAACTTTTTTTTAAGGTGCGGCAAAAATTGGTTACTCCGATCGCGAATAAGTTTAACCTAAAAGCATGGTTCTCTGTAATACATAGCTCGCTGTCTAAACTTGGTTATCCCTATGTCATCTCCAAAAATGTTACTGATTCGCCGCGCTCGCATAATCTTACCCGATGGTGAACTGATGGTTGGGGATGTGTTGACGCGCGATCGCCAAATAGTCGAAGTTGCGCCAGAAATCTCCCAAACAGCACTAGTCACTGAAATTGACGCAGAAGGCTTAACTTTGTTGCCAGGAGTTATCGATCCGCAGGTGCATTTCCGAGAACCTGGACTAGAACACAAGGAAGATTTATTCACCGCCAGTTGTGCCTGTGCTAAAGGGGGAGTCACTTCTTTTTTAGAAATGCCCAATACGCGCCCCCTAACTACGACACAACAGGCTTTAGACGACAAGCTAGAACGGGCCTCACACAAATCCTTAGTTAATTATGGCTTTTTTATTGGGGCAACAGCAGAGAATTTACCAGATTTGCTTTTAGCAAAGCCAACACCGGGAATTAAGATTTTCATGGGGTCGATGCATGGTCAGTTGTTGGTTGATGGCGAAACAGCATTGGAGGCGATCTTTGCCAAAGGCGATCGCTTAATTGCCGTTCATGCCGAAGATCAAGCTAGAATCAACCAACGCCGTCAAGAATTTGCCAACATTCACGATCCAGCCGTTCACTCGCAAATTCAAGATAATCAAGCGGCGTTGCTGGCAACCCAACTAGCATTAAAACTTTCTCAAAAATATCAACGTCGTCTGCATATTCTCCACATGTCAACTGCCGAAGAAGCAGATTTGCTGCGTCAGGAGAAACCGAGTTGGGTGACAGCAGAGGTGACACCACAGCATTTGTTATTAAATACTAGTGCCTATGAAACAATTGGCACATTAGCACAGATGAATCCACCTTTGCGATCGCCCCACGATAACGAAGTTCTCTGGCAAGCTTTGCGCGATGGTGTGATTGATTTCATCGCGACAGATCACGCACCGCACACCTTAGAAGAAAAAGCTCAAGAATACCCCAATAGCCCTTCAGGAATGCCTGGGGTGGAAACTTCCCTCGCTTTGATGTTAACTGCGGCGATGGAGGGCAAGTGTACTGTGGCTCAAGTTGTGAACTGGATGTCTAAAGCTGTAGCTGTAGCTTATGGTATTCCGAATAAGGGAGCGATCGCCCCTGGTTATGATGCCGATTTAGTGCTTGTAGATTTAAACACATACCGCCCAGTACAGCGCGAGGAACTTTTAACCAAATGCCATTGGAGTCCTTTTGAAGGCTGGAACCTAACCGGCTGGGCTAAAACCACCATTGTCGGCGGTGAAATAGTTTATGACAAAGGCCAGGTAAATACGCAAGTGCGGGGTCAAGCTTTAACTTTCTTGTAGCAAATATTCATTTAACTTTACAGCAACTACATAAGATATATTCCTCCCCACCCTTCACGCCAGATTGCGTGGGTGGGATATTTTTTGACCTCACAACGTAGAACTTTGCTATCTTTAAGTGTTTCAAGTTAAATATCACAAAGACACGATAAATCGCCGTCAAGACGAAAGATTGACTATTGTAGAGACGGCGATTCATCGCGTCTCTTTCACGTTAAGGCGATTCATCGCATCTCTTTCACGTTAAGTTAACACCAATGCTATGCGTACCCCCTCTACGCAAAAGCTAGCTATAGGTAGTGTCTCGTAGAGAAGGCACTTCGTTTAAAAAAAACTTAGGTATTCTTCCAGTCGGATAAATCGAATAAGTCGGATAAGAGTAAACAAGCTAATGGAATCGGATTGTGATTCATCTCATGATGCTTGTCCACAGAAATAATCAAAGAGAATTGCTATGTCCTTCAAAATTTTGGCTTTAGACGGTGGCGGTATTCGTGGAATAGTTGCAGCACGAATACTTCAACAAGTAGAACAAGAAATCAGAAATCAGGGAAAAGGAGAGTTTTTACACGAATACTTTGACATGGTTGCTGGTACTTCTACTGGTTCGATATTAGCAGGAGGAATTGCTATTGGAAAGCAGAGCGATGAACTCATTAAAATGTATAAAAATAGAGGTAAAGATATATTCCCTCTGGAGATAAAAGAGCGCTACAAAAATTTTCCGTCTATCATCAAATCAATTATTGAGGTATTTTCTCCATCTAAATATTCTCATGATGGAATTACTAGTGTCCTCAAAGATGCCTATAAATCCACAAGAATCAAGGATATCGAAAAACCTATTCTTTTGATTCTTGCTTACGATACGCTATATCGCAACACAACCTTTTTTACAAATTGTCATCCCGATTTAGGAGACAGATGGTACGATGACTGTTATTTATGGGAAATATGTACCGCTTCTGCCTCAGCACCTACTTTTTTTCCACCATATAAATTAGAACCTGTAGATAAACAAAAATTTGGTGACTGGGAATTCCCACACATTGATGGAGGAGTTTCTGCTAATAACCCTGCTCTTGCAGCTTTGAGTTTAGCGATGAGGATTAGCCAGTCTTCAGTATCTCCAGAAATCAAGCAACAATATAAACTAAATAATCTGCGATTAGAAGATATTTCTATCCTTTCTATTGGCACAGGTCAAACTGGTCAACCATATCAATATAAGCAAATAAGTAAATGGAGAGGTTTAGACTGGATCAAAAATCTTACTAACATCTTCATGGAACCTACATCTGAGATTGATAGTACGATTTGCCGACAAATTATGGGTGGATATGAGTCTAAACGTTACTTACGTCTTCAGTTTGACTTAAATGAGACATTTAAACCCAAACCAAAAGAGACTTATAAAGATCCTCGCATTGTCTTACCTCCAGAAGAGCGGAAAAATAAATTTACAGGGGAAAAAGTAACTGAAGAAATAGATAATACTAATTCCAAGATTATTCAGCAGTTAATAGATACTACCTCTGCATTCATCGATCAAGGTCTTACGTATTACACCAGAGACGATTCCGGTTCTCCAATAAAAAAGGCGATCGCGTCTTTTATTAAAGATAACTAGCCATCTGTGTCATTATTTACAAGTGTCTACAATTGGTTGGGGTTTGGATACCCATCCAATTGATTTTTATATGTCGTTCAAGACTTTTTCTGGCTCGTTCCATCAGCTTAGATAATCAAGGAGCGATGCCCTTCTCTACGAGACGCTCCGCGTAGCTTGCTTCTCCGAAGGAGTACGACAGGCTCAGGGTAAGACCTACGGTGGTAAACTACGCACGTAAGCTCTAGCAATAACTGCCTTATTTGATAAATTATAGAAATTGTATTTAATTTACTAATTAAACTTTGTATTTCTGATAAAGTTTAGTCAAGTCAAGCTTTACCTCTTCTTTGTACTACTCCGATCGCATCGTAATAACACCTAAGTTTTCTAATTAATAATTAACGAGGAGAAGATATAAAAAAAATTTAGCAACAAAATAGAATGTGTCATCCAATACATTTTTCTCAGCCCTGTTTTGTGTTGTTGCCGCAGTATTTACCGAATGTTTTCCATGAGAACTGAGGCAGAGAAAATAATATGTTTTTAGACATTTTAGCTAGCCTGCAACGGTTATTTGTTGGTTATATTCCAGCAGTTGTATTGGGTGGTTTCATTGGATATTTAATCGGCATAAATAGCATGGTTTATCAGCTATTTCGGCTGATATTTCAGATACCACATAGTATCCCTCCTATAGCTTTGCTACCTATTGCTCTGATCGCGTTTCAAGAGAGCGACTCGGCTGCTATTGTAGTAGTTTTTGTGGGCACTCTCTGGACAATGATTATTAATACAGCAATAGGAATGCGGCATTTCAAGAGACAGAATAATAACTTTCGAGTAGCTATTTTTCATATATTTCATGCCTTGAAAGTTAGCATTTGGGTAGCCTGGTTTATCGTTATTGCCACAGAAATGTTAACAGGCCCAAGAGGACTTGGCTTTACCCTCTGGGATGCTTATAAAGCTAGCAATACTGATTACATAATCCAGGAAATCTTATACATCGGTATCATTGGCTTTTTGCTGGATCAGTTATTGGATTTTGCAGCCTATATTCTCTCGCAAATGGTTTCAGATGGGAAAAAATCTTCTTAAAGTTTATCTAGGCTTGCGGATTGCACCCTGCCAGCTAATAGTTTGCTTGGCAGAACGTATTCCTAAAGAACGAGTTGCTACGACTTCAATATCAACGTTGACACCAGGGCGTAAAGCGTCGTCAGGAATTTTAAGCTTGCCCAAAGCTAGAGTAAAACGGTTGTAGTCACGAGTCACAAGTTCTGTGGGAATATCCCCTTCAAATTCAGTTTTGTAGCCAGAAAAACCGTGCGAACTATCTTGGGCCCGGAATTTGACGCGAAATTGAGTATTAATAGCATCAGACTTGGCTGCCAAATCGACTATTTTTAAGTTGAGGTTTTGTCCGGCATCGGCAAACTCTGCCACAGCTAACCGAGTGACATCTTTTTTGGGAATGGCATGGTTAACGGTAAATGTTGTTAAGTTAGCCTCACTTTTGCTGTTACCTTCAACCCATAATTCCTCAGAAAAAGTAATTTCTACTTGTTTGTTATCAGTTAAATTTAATGTTACGGCTTGATTGCCAAAGCTGGTAATAGGTTGTCTTTCTTGCCAAACTATTTGAAAAGCTTCTTCTAGACGCTGTTCAAACTCTCGGTAATCATCGGCGATCGCAGAACCAGGTGCAAGTAGAGAAGCTGCGCCTGTGCGTTGATTCCACTTATTCTTGGAGAGGTGGAACTGTTTATTTACCAGTTCCGACATTGCTAGCTGCACAGTTGGAGTATCAGCTGCCAAAGGTTCCTTGCTATTAACAATACTTAAAATTCCTAAGCGCCCTTGGCTACCATCGCTACCATCGCTGCCATCTCGCCCATCGCTACCATCGCTACATCGATAAACCTTTTCAGTACACTTGTAATCAGGGCTACCAGGAGTTCCCTGGCAGGTTTTTACTTCCCATCTTCGTCTGTGACAGTTACAGCCTTCCGTACCCCTACCACCTCTACCGCCGCGCCCACCTTCTCCACCAGTTGCCCGCACAGAAAGATTCCGTAAGTCTGCCAAATTGCTGTAATACACTGTCAGGGAACCACCATTTCCCCCATCTCCTCCTTTGCCACCATTACCACCGTTACCACCATCTGGTGCGTTTATATCATGGCTGACGCGATCGCCGCGTTGGGAACCACAGTTAGGTTGATAACCATCTTCCCCGTCTTCCCCGTCTTCACCATCTTTGCCCGACAAGTCAAGATTTACAGGTGAACCATTGACAAAAATATTTTGGTTTTCACCGCTGCTACCATTTCTACCCGATCGCCCATCGGTTCCGGCACGTCCATCTCTGCCATAATTTCTAGCTGCTTTATAGTATTCTTCAGAGGCAAGGGCTGGACATAAAACTGAGCCAGAGGCAGGCAAAAAGCTAGTAAATAAGCAGAATGTCAGCAGTAGTGGCAGTTTACTCCTAAAACCATTGTGCATCTATTTACACCTAAAACTTTAGTTGAATTATCTACTGCTGACGCTGACTTTCAACAATTTGCTCCCTCTTGTCCAGTGACTTTACACTCACGATGCACCTTAAATTCTGAGTTACCAGAGGTACGGTAACAGCCTGTATCGAACTTTTTCGGTGTAAGCGTCGTAGTCCTTGAGTTCTTGCTTCAAAAATTGTTCTTCAAAGGCAATCCGCACAACTAGTAAACTAATGGGAACGATCGCTAGCAATGCCGCAGCGTAAGACTCCAGCCACAGAGACATCCCAATCATGTCCAGAGTTACCCCTGCATACATCGGATGCCGTACAATGCTATAGACTCCCGTATCGATGACCGTTTGTTGCCTATCTACCTGATGCTTCACCACAGGGATCGCGAATGTATTAGCTTTGAAGGAAGCAGAGATAATCCACCAACCTGCAATAAAAAAGATCAATCCCACAGCCGAAGCGATCGCTCCTGGCTTCACCAGCAGCTGAAATCGAAACACATCTAAAGGAATGAAGGCAACCAAACCGAGGAACGCGATCAGCAACAAACTGGTGATAATCTTGTCGGTAAGTGGTTGTTCCTTTTGGATAGGAGGCTTGAACCGTTCATCGAGCAAGTCTTGATTCTCTCGGAAAACACCAATCATCGTGGCGATCGTCGCAATTTCGACAACGCCGAGGAATAACCAAGCACGCCACCAGTCGAATGTTCCTGCTGGCAAGAATAGTAAACCACCAAAGATAGCAATGTTCCAAACAATTGCGATCAGTACCTTTAAAATAAACATCTCTGATTTACCTAATGGCTAGGCTTTTACTTTCTATTTTTAGCAATTGGATTTGCGATCGCTACAGTCACCTACAAGTGATTCTAGCAATGCCCGAGCTAGTGGGCTATTTCCCAATACGGTTCGGTTAAAGGGGAATTAAAAACCTTTAACCGCAAACCCATTTCCCTTTTCCCCAAACCCTATTCTGAGTTCAAAATGCTTATCCGAACCCTATTGGGCTATCTCCTTGATTTGTGAGGTTAACTTGCAAGTGCTATCTAAAATAATCACCAACTTGAACTTTCTTACAAGTGATTAGAATGAACAATCTTTCGTTTTGCTGTTTCAACCAGCACAGAAATTACTAGCGAACTGAAGCCAATTATTTTGAGCAAGGCATTGACTGCATGTGTATACTCCCATTGGTTACGATATCGCGTCCAGTTTGACGGGACGCGATTAGTCAGCCACGTTGCAAATTCCGCGTTCATGGGGGCTACAAATATTACCCAACTCACAAGAGCCAGCACTAAAAAAATCGCTCCTACTAACGTCCAATAAAATGTTGAGCCACGTTTACGGACGAGGAACGCCAACACAATTGCTGCTAGAACTGAGCCAATTTCAAATGCGGCGCCAACTGAGCCAAAATACCGATAAACATTTTCAAAAACGGTCACTTTTACCCAGAGTTGTTGGTCAAATTGTATTCTTCGCGGTAGTTCTAGCAAATGAGCCATAGACAAGCCTAGACTGAAGGAAGCCAGCATCATTGTGATAAATCGCCACAATTGTATAAGTGTCATTTGGCTTTGCCTCACAGCAGTTGCTACCATGTTTCACCATATAATATGCAGATGAAACTCTATACACCTATCAAGTGGTATAACTGTCAATACTACTCAGGTTTTGGATTTTGAACTCAGAATTGGGGAAAGGGGAAAAGGTTAAAGGGGAAAGGTTAAAGCTTTTTTCTTTGCCTTTTCCCCAAAACCCGACAAGTATTGAAACCACATCTGTTGTAGAAGCGCAAGGTCTTGCGCCCCTACTGTATGGTCTTTTACTTGAAAATAGCTGTAACTATCTCAAAGCGATCGCCCATAAGAGTAACTAGCAACTTGGGTTAAAATCGGCCATTTTAAAGCAAGATAGTAAATGTCCAAGTGTGACACACTTATGAAAAAGGATTAGCTTCTGTCACCACTTCTGGCAGTGGAATAAACTCTGTTTCATCTGGCACGCTAGCAAAACGAGAGTCGCGCCAATCAGCTTTAGCTTGCTCTATTCGCTCTGGTCGGCTAGAGACAAAATTCCACCATTTGTAGCGTGTACCTAACGGCTCACCGCCAATAACAATACATCGAGCAGCAGTTGTAGCAGAAACTTCAACCCGATCGCCTGGCTCTAGAATAGCGAGACGATATTGCTCCATCGGTTCATCATTAATCCTCAATCCCTCTGTGACACTATATACTGCCCTTTGTGAATAATCTGTAGGGATAGTAAAGTGGGTGTTAGCAGACAACACCGCATCTAAATAGAGAATAGGTGAGAGAACTTTCACTGGTGAGGTGTAGCCAAATGCTTGCCCAGCAATAAGTTTGATGATAACGCCATTCTCTTCCCAGGTGGGAAGGATTTCAGCCGGATAGTGAATGAAAGTTGGCTCGGTTTCTTCGTGTTCAACAGGCAGGGCAACCCAGGTTTGAATGCCATGAATAGTAGCTTCTTGGCGACGGTCAAAGTCAGGCGAGCGTTCTGAATGGACAATCCCTTTTCCCGCCGTCATCCAGTTAACTGCACCTGGTTGGATTTCCTGTACAGTACCCAAACTATCGCGATGCATCAAAGCACCATCAAATAAATAAGTTACCGTTGCCAGATTAATATGAGGATGTGGTCGGACATCGATGCCTTGATTGGGGGGCATAATGGACGGGCCAAGATGATCGAAAAAAATAAACGGCCCAACCGTTTGGCGATTAGGATATGGCAAACTGCGGCGGGCAGAAAAACCACCCAGATTTTTAACTTCAGGTTCAATCAGTTGAAGAATTGCCATAAATCATCGCAGGTGATTAGTAAATGCTGTAATTATTATAAGTATATTTACTTGGAAATCGGCTAATCTTGATAAGTTATCTGTTTGTTTTGTAGACTTGAGTTTTTCCGATTAAGTATTTAAACATTAAACATAGCCCCCGTCAGTATTGTTTCTCAACCAGAGAGTCTTTTGACAAGTGCGATCGCTCACATTTAACTTTCTTAAACTTCTGATTGGATTTCAGTTTCCTACTATTGAGGAAATTAATTGTAACCAATTAGCTCAATTACTATTAGATTCTGCAAAACCCCGTCCATTATTACTAGATGCACGGAGTCAAGCTGAGTATGCAGTAAGCCATATCGAAACAGCAGTACGCATAGATCCTCTCACAGATGACTTAACAGCAGTTGCAACAGTTTCCCAAGATAGACCAATTGTTGTGTACTGTGCTGTTGGCTACCGGAGCGCAAAATTAGCCCAAAAACTGGATGAAGCCGGGATTAAGTGCATTTATAACTTGAGTGGTGGAATTTTTCAGTGGGCAAACGAAGGCAGGCCGATCTTTCAAAATGGTCATCCAACAAAGGTTGTACATCCTTACAATGCAATCTGGGGAAAACTGCTAAAAGCTACTTACCATGCTTAGAAGTGTTGACCTTTGGACTAAGAGGTTCTTTGAAAAGTAGTTAGCTGTGATTTTAGGCACTTGTTGATCCCCCCTAACCCCCCTTTTTAAGGGGGGAACCAGAATTAAAGTCCCCCTTTTTAAGGGGGATTTAGGGGGATCTAGAACCTTTTGCTAGCAACAAGAGGACTTTTCAAACATCCTCTAACAGCTTGTCAACATTAAGCAAGTAGAATAAAAGCAACGATAAAACTACTTATACTGCATGTCTCAAGTTTCGATTGTCATTCCTACTTTAAACGAAGCAGTTAGCTTAGAGCGGACATTGCGGCAATTGACTTTACTTAATCCGCCTGCTTTTGAAGTGATAGTAGTAGATGGTGGCAGTGATGATGAGACAGTGGCAGTTGCAAAACAATGCTTTAGGTCATTCAATCAGTCGCTAGGCGTACAAGTTATTTCATCTGAGCGACGTGGGCGTTCTATTCAGATGAATTACGGAGCATCGGCTGCAACTGGAGATATTCTTTGCTTTCTTCATGCAGATACTTGGGTGCCGGATGACCTAATCGCTGTAATCGAGCAAACTCTAGCAGAGTCAACCATTGCCTGTGGGGGGTTCATTTCTCTGATGAGTGGATCTCAAACGACTCGCTGGGGCATCTCTCTACATAATTATTTAAAAACCTTCTATGCACCACTGCTATTTAAGCCTCACCTGTTTTTTCGAGGATTGCGCCTGTTGTTCGGAGATCAGGTAATGTTTTGTCGTCGCACTGACTTTTGGGATTGCGGCGGATTTGATGAAGCATTACCGATTATGGAAGATGGAGATTTATGCCTGAGATTGGTTAAAAAAGGACGTATTTATCTAGTGAACCGCATTGTTCACTCTTCCGATCGCCGCGTCGCAAAATGGGGTAGCTGGAAAGCAAACGCAATCTACCTTTATATCGGTTTTTTGTGGGGCATTGGCGTTGATGCAAATTATCTCAAACAATTTTATCAAGATATTCGCTGATTCAGACTCCAGTCATAGTAGAGATAGGAAATCGGCGTTGAGGCATTTATTGGCAGGTCTATTTCTAGGTAGGAGCGGATATATTCTGGAATAGAGGATTTGACCTTAAGAAAATCTTGACGATACCATTTAAAGATTTTGCTACAGTAGAGCGTTTTACTATCTGAGTCATAACGGACTTTTTCAGGATTGTTAATAAAGCGACGGGTATCTTCATCTAACTGCTGAGTAACTTGTTGAGGAAAATAAGCTCCAGCCCGCAGTAACGGGCAACCAACCGAAGCGCAGACAATTGCAAAATGAATTCGTGGCTCCTGCAATTGATTCCGCAGAATTTGGTTCTCTATTTGGGCTAAACTGTAATGCTTGTCAAATATATAATAAGCACGACGTTGGAAGAACCACAAAAAAGCCAACCAGTTGGGAATGCCTAAGATGCGCGGACGAATTGATTCAAGCGGGTATCTTTCTAAAATTGTCGAAATGGTGAACGCATTGTAAAGGTTGATCCACAATGCCAATTGCTCAGAAGTGTTGCTATTAGATGTAAAAGCCAGATTTTTTTGACTCGACAACCAATCTGCGATCGCTTCAGGTTGCTCAGTTTTCCAAGCAATATAGTTTACACGACCTTGGCGATCGACATACTGACGCAACAACCTGTCCCAAGGTTCAAAATCAATCATTATTGCTGTGTTTATATGTTGTCCGTTGTTTTTACTTATACCTATACCAATTAAATCCTCAAAATAGAATGAAATAGCCCCAATTTAAAGCTAAAAGAATTTTTTGGTTTCGCGATCGCAACGTAGAGTTGAATTTGTACAAGTATTTATTTAACGAATTATAACAATACTATCTTTGGCAACTTGAAATCAGCGATACACTGAGAAAAATTCCTTGAGGAAGCGTTGATGGCACGGTCAAACGGGGTTACAAGTGAAACGTCTGTAGAGGAATTGCCTACAGCTTCAGACAAAAATACGATCGCAATTGAAAATCCGCCTGAACCAGTGGAGGATGCCCAGGATATTGATGACATATTGAACTCACTAAAAACCTTACTGAGTTCTCTAGAAAAGCTCCAAAAAGTCCGGCAGGAAGTGGGCGATATCAAACCGTTGATTGGGCGGATGCTTGATGGAGAACTAGTTGCTGGTGAAGAACTGGAGCAACTCAAGACAGGTGTGAGCGGTCTTTCTCGCCTTGTTCGTGCTTATAATGACCATCAAGTAGCGTTGGCTAAAGCACAACCTGCTAGAGACTTGCTAGATCAAGTGCTGAAAGAACGTAAAGCTAATTGAGTTGGGATTGGGGATTGGGAAAGAAATTCTTTAGATATTTGGTTGGAGTCCCAATCTCTAATTTAATAAGCGATCGCACTTTTTTGAGAGAATTAGGAGTGCGATCGCCTTTACATCGCCTTTTGGTATGTCTACGGTAGCAAGGTAAAGCCCTAAAGGAAGTATGCTACTATACTCTACTTATTATTGATATTTTTCTTAATAATTTGCTAATAACCTAAAATAGGTTATGATGACAAAAGCCTAGTATTACTTGCGAGGTAGGTATCGTAATGAAGATTAATAGAGAGAATCTACCCTTAGACCAGATTCTCTTAGAGGATAGCTTACAACTGCTGAGTAATCTGCCAGATGAATGTGTTGACTTAGTTATATCTTCTCCACCTTATAATCTAGGCAAAGAATACGAATCAAGACAGGCTCTTGAGATTTATTTGGCAGAACAAACAGCCGTTCTGCTTGAGTGTAGCCGGATTCTCAAAAATACAGGTTCGCTATTTTGGCAAGTTGGTGCTTTTTCTGACCGAGGAATGCTAATTCCTTTGGATATTCGCTTTTTTCCGATTTTAGAGTCATGCAGATTAATTCCTCGCAACCGGATTATATGGGCTAGGCAACATGGTCTTCATGCCCAAAAAAAGTTTTCTTGTAGACATGAAACTATTCTTTGGTTTACTAAATCAGATAACTATAAATTTAATCTAGATGCTATTAGAGTTCCCCAAAAGTATCAAAATAAGAAACATTATCGGGGAAATCGGAAGGGGGAACTTTCATGCAATCCAGACGGAAAAAATCCTGGTGATATTTGGCTATTTCGGAATGTGAAACACAACCATGAAGAACAAACTATACATCCCTGTCAATTTCCAGAAGACTTGGTAGCTAGAATTATCTTAGCTACAACTAACAAAAATGATCTTGTTCTAGATCCATTTATGGGATCTGGTACTGCGGCAGTGGTTGCCAGAAACCATGAACGCCATTTTATCGGCTCAGAAATTGAACCAAAGTATCATCAAGTTGCGTTGCGTCGTCTCAGTGGTAATCCAGATAAAAATGGTTGTTTTCCAAATTTAAAAACATTACGCGATTATGTTGAAAAAACTGGTCAATCTATTGATAAATTTAAATTTGATGTGCAAGTAGGAAATAAAGCTTCAGAACGCAGCAAAGCAAAAATTTCTCCAGAAGAGTATCACTTGCAAGAAATGGAAGATAGATTAATCTATGAAGAATCTGCTTTTGCAGCTAATCTAAGAGGTGAAGAGATTCCAATAGATCCAAAGCTTAATGGTAACGGTCAAAAGACCTCTTTGCAAAATCCAATATTAAAAAAAATAGAAGAAGTAGAACAAACTGAACTGAGATTATGGAGTTAATAGAGAAATTATTACAATAAGCGAAGCAGACAACGACTACGGGCTGAACGTCCAGCAATGATTTGGCATTGGCGACTAACTCTAGTATTCACAGTTCTAGAATATCTTTTAGATGAATACTCAGTCCAGATGATGGGTACTATTGTATTTTGTTGTTCAAATAATCCAACCAATCTGATTGGTACATCAAAAACTTGGTATTTAGTCAAAGCTTTTAACTGATTAAGAGCTTGCTCGTAATAAAGAGTGCTATTAGAAGCAGGAAACATCAGAGCCTTTGTTACTATAATTACCAAATTAGTCGGGTATCCAACAAATTCAGTTTTAGCTTTGAAAAACAATTCTGAACGCAAAGTGTTATTGAGTAAATAGGCATAGTGAGAAAATTGAATTTCAATGATGATGCCAGATTTGGCCAAATCAACATCTGTACCTAAAAATTTATAAGGTGCTGGAATGAAAATATTTGATTGCCAACCATCATGAATAAAAGCAGCTTTAATATATTCGTTCGTACCTACTGGATCAAATATTGTATTACCCTGAATTCCAGCTTGATCTGAAGCCTTGATGTGCAAAGGCATTCTAGTAAGAGTATTACTAATCTCATGCCATTCGTTCTGGTATTGGGTATTAATGATTGTATCTGCTGCGTTAAAGTCAACATACTGAATAATGATTATTATGTCTCCTTTTGGTATTTCAACAGTTCTTTAATAAAAGCAAGCGGATCGATTTCCAGAACTTGGGCAACTTGTAAAAATTCAATCACGTCAAGACGACGTTCTCCACGTTCATACTTTGATACATAAGATTGTGGAAGCTCTAGCTTGGCTGACAACTCTGTTTGAGTAAGCTTGGCAGCTTTCCGAGCTTCTATAAGTAACTGGCGAAACCGATTGTAATCTTCACTGAAAACTGATTTAGGCACCTTAGCTCGCCTTTTTTCTGGCGATGGTTTGTTCGATCTCGATAAAAGTTAGTAGATATTGCTAAACTCTGTTAAATTCTAAAACCTAATATGGGATAAACCCAAAATAGGTTTAAAAAAGCTACTATATGACTAAATCTGTGGTTTCATTTGAAGGATATCAAATTTTGCAAGATATCTACTTATGATAATGAATGTTGCACCCGCCATTTTAATACTAGGTCAAAATAGCGTGACAGTAGCACGCAAAATAATCACTGTCCTACCAGGGGCAACGCTATACGGTTTAGAGGGTCGCACATCTGGGGTTGATATTAGCTTTACGAATTTTGGCGAGACGCTGCGCGAGTTATTTGTGCAGGGAAGGCCGTTGATTGGCATTTGTGCTGCCGGCATTTTAATTAGGACGTTAGCTCCAGTAATCTCGGATAAACGACAGGAACCACCAGTGCTAGCTGTGGCTGAAGATGGTAGTGCTGTTGTCCCTCTTTTGGGCGGACTTGGTGGAGTAAACGATTTAGCGCGTCGCATTGCCGAAGCCTTTGATGTCAAACCAGCAATTACGACCACAGGCGATTTGCGTTTAGGCACAACGCTGTTATCTCCTCCCCCTGGATACCATTTAGCAAACCCAGACGATGCGAAGAAATTTATTTCAGATGTGCTAGCTGGGGCGCAAGTTAATCTCGAAGGAATAGCACCTTGGTTAAGCGATAGTAAATTACCGATAGATCCCAAGGGAGATTTGACCATCCAAGTTACAGAACATTTGGTGGCTCCTACAGCCAACTGCCTTGTCTACCATCCAGCAACGATCGCGATCGCAATTAGTGGCATGATTGATGATGCAGTAGCTTTAGTACCACAGCTACTAGCTGATGCCAAACTAGAAAAAGCATCAGTCGCCGGGATATTTGCACCCATCACCGCCGCAGTCGATCCCGCAATCCACGCCGTAGCTAGCGCCTTGAAAGTGCCCACCCGCTTTTTTACCCCAAATCAGCTAGAAAGTCTACTTTCACAAGGTTATAGCCCCGCCCAAGCCGCAGCGATCGCCGCCACAGGTACATCCCCTTTATCTTCTCCTTCTGCTAACATTGCGATCGCTATTGCCCCTCAAGTAATTGACCCCAATACCATCGGTCAGCCACGCGGACGGTTAGCGATTATTGGCACGGGCCCTGGTGGTTCGCCGTGGATGTCTCCCGAAGTGAAGGAGATACTCAAGTCGGCAACTGACCTAGTGGGTTATAAAACTTATTTAGATTTAATTGGTTCTCTGGCTGATGGCAAGCAACGGCATGAATCTGACAACCGCGAAGAAGAAGCACGAGCCAAGATGGCCCTTGATTTGGCTGCATCTGGGCGATATGTAGCTGTAGTTTCATCTGGCGATCCCGGTATCTATGCAATGGCAACAGCGGTTTTTGAGGTATGCGATCGCTATGCTAAACCCGAATGGGACAGTATCGACATTCATGTGGCCCCAGGCATCTCTGCAATGCAGGCAGCAGCAGCAGCCATTGGTGCGCCCCTTGGGCATGACTTCTGTGCTATTTCCCTTTCTGATATCTTGAAACCTTGGTCTGCGATCGCCCAACGAATTACGGCTGCTGCTGAGGCTGATTTCGTTATTGCTTTCTACAATCCTGTTTCCAAAGAGCGTACTTGGCAACTGGCAGAAGCGAGAAATATTTTGCTGCGACATCGAACACCAGATACACCAGTAGTATTGGCCCGGAATCTCGGCCGCCCAGGACAAACGGTAAAAGCGATCGCACTTGAGCAGTTAACGCCAGCAAGCGCTGATATGCGGACAATTATTCTCGTTGGTTCCACAAAAACCCGAACTATCAAGCGCCGTGATGGTAATATCTGGGTTTATACGCCGCGTCGCTATACACACAAGAAAATCTGAGGAACATGCATAAAAGTTCCCAAAAACGTGCAACAGCAACTGGTACATCATCAAAATTTTGAATTTTTACAACAGCAGTCACAGTTGTGCTACTATACAACTCGTGTATGTAGTTCATACAAACAAAAATTCCAATAAGTCTCACTTATCTGGAATATAAATAAGTAAAAATCATTGATGATTACGCTATGAAAAAATAAATTATTATCAAACAAAATACATTTCTCAAAATTCATAATTTATTCTGAATTCTGGACAATTAGCAAAGAAATCATCAGCTTTAAGAACCTCACAAAACAAGAAAATTTGGTGATATAAGAATTCATTAATGGGTCTAAGTTCCCGATTGAGAGCGAAGCTCCTTCTCTACCAAAGGCTTCTCTTGCAGTGACGCTAACGCTAACGCTAAGGAATCCTTAAGTGTCTTGATTTTGACTTCTGAATTTTTACTTCAACAAATTTTCATTGGAATTTTAACATTCTAATCTAAACATATAGCGATTAGTCAGGAGTTTAGTTTGATGAATCCTAAAGTCTCTGTAATTATCCCTGCCTACAATACTGAAGTTTATATTAAGGAGGCAATAGAGTCAGTCTTAAATCAAACACTCGCTGAACTTGAAGTTATCGTTGTCGATGATGGGTCAACTGATAAAACTGTAGAAGTTGCCAAGAGTTTTACCGATGAACGTCTCAAAGTGATAGTTAATCCACAAAACCTTGGGGTTTCTGCTGCGCGTAATCTTGCTATCAAAGCAGCCCAAGGAGAATGGATTGCTGTTCTGGATTCAGATGACTGGTATGCTCATGAAAGATTAGAAAAGCTTGTGTTGCTGGCAGAACAAGCAAATGCAGATATGATTGCAGACGATGTTTATTTTATCAAAGATGGTGCAACATCTCCTTGGAGTACATTGATTCAAGAAAGTGGAGAACATATAGATAAAATTCTCCAAATTGATATCGTTTATTTCGTAGAGACAGATGTCTATGGAAAACCAGGGCTACATCTTGGTTTAAGTAAGCCTATGTTCAAACGAGAATTTTTGGTTAAACACAGCATTGAGTACGATGAAACCCTAAGCATAGCTGAGGACTTTTGGCTTGACATGAAATGCTTAATTAATGGCGCTCGCTTTTTTCTAGTGCCAGAAGCCTATTATTTCTACCGTTCACGCACTTCTTCTCTTGTACGTGAAAGCCGATTAAAACGTCTAAATCAATCTTGCATAGCTACTTATTCTTTCATGCAGCAAAAAGTTGTGAAAAAAAATCTAGCTTTAATGCGTGCTCTGTCTTATAATCTTGCAGTTTATAACAAAAATTTAGCTTACAATCAAGTTTTATTGCCTCTCAAACAAGGAAATTGGTTATTAGCGTTGAGAGAATTCCGAAAAAATCCGATCATTTTTTATGATTTTCTTTCTAGATTTAACGATATTATCAAACGTCGATTTCAATACTATGTGATGGGTAATAAATTAGTTTTTGAAATGCCTTATAATCTTCAAGTAAAACGAAGAAAACTAATGCATCCCAGTTTATATTCTCCCAAAAATAATAAATAAGTAAAACCAAAATATTGTTATAAAAATATGAGAGAAGTGAGTAATCGGACAACCCTGTGATTGGAAAGATGATAAAGCTGTACGTCTTCACAACTTGGTTGCGATGCCTACGGCGGGCTGCGCCTACGCAGCCTCATTCCAAGAAAATAATCTTGTAATCTAATTGGGTTAACAGCCAAATCATAGCTCTTATACTGACTTGTATTGGAGATAGATATGATGGAATTTAGAATATTTTTCGTGAATTTACTCCCCCTATTGAACGCCGCAAAATACTCGATCGAGTAATCATGTTCTATTTTCCAACCATAGGACTATTATGATACCTATTGCATAAGCAATAATATCTTTCCAATCAAATACACTTCCCAAAGCAACAGCCAAAACCTTGTATTTGTGTAATCCTAAATTATTTACAAAATTAAAATATTGCAGAATCTCGATTGCACAAGCAAAGGCAAAAACTGATAAAGCGACTATGGATGAATGTATATTCCAAAAAGCTTTGACAAAGCAATAAATTAATATAACTACTAAAACATCACCGATAAAAGGACGAATAAAACTATCATTTATAAAAACTGCAATACATACCTCTATTAAAAATAGTAAAAGTGTGAGATAAAAATATTTTTTATTGAAGATAAACATGGCAATCAATAGCGCTCAAAAAATACCTACTTTGACTATCAACCTCTTTAATTTTTGATAAAGTCTGTTGAAAATCCTATTATAGGACTTACGCAAGTGTCACAGAAAAATCGGATTTGTAGTTTGTAGTAAGCGGCTCTAGCCCTTATTTTGAGTATTAAAGTCCTCGTATAACAATAAACTTCTCTGTTTTGCCTTCCCTTTAGCAACTTCTGCTTTAACACTTTTGTGTTTCGCGCAGCCTGTAGCAACTTTCGTCTTCTCTGTAAGAGCTTCTGTCTTCACGTTTCGGTGTTTCGCGCAGCCTGTAACAACTTCCGTCTTCTCTGTAAGAGCTTCTGCCTTCACGTTTCGGTGTTTCGCGCAGCCTGTAAGAGCTTCTGCCTTCACGTTTCGGTGTTTCGCGCAGCCTGTAAGAGCTTCTGCCTTCGCGTTTCCGTGTTTTGCGCAGCTTGTAGCAACTTCTACTTTGACTGAAGCGTCCGCCCACCGTTAAAACGGCAGTCTAATAACCCAAGTCCATTAAAATGGACTGTAATCTTCAGTCCTCTGAGTGAGGACTTTTGCTATGAGACAGGGATTTTAATCCCTAGCGGACGTTCGGTTTCACGTTAATTTGACACCAATGGCGAGACGCCCACCTTACAAGAAAAGTTGTATATTTTTTTATTTGTCAGCCCCTAACGCCAAAAAATCCAACATCGGGGTAAGGGATAAAGGTAAATTCAAACCTTTTCCCTTTCCCCTTTAACCGAAAAGTATTGTCTTTACATCTGAATTTTGGGCTATTCCTGATACACATTTACTTGCACTGTAAGATTTAATCGGATAATCTGAGCAATCGAGATTGTTTTTCAAGAAAACCAATGAACAAATTCATACTGAGTTTGCTTTCTTCTCCAGTGCTGATTAGCTCTCTTCTCTCTATGGGAGTAATGCTGAATCACGCACAAGCTATGGAGCCAGAACCAGGAGTCAAAAGCACAGATCGTCTATCTTGTATACGCAATAAACATAAAGTGGGTTTAGTATGTGCCAGGGCTTCTGTATTGGCTCAAATTCCTAACTATCAACGTGAAATAGAGTTTTCTCAAGAAGATGCTCCCATGCTGGAGTTTAATGATGAAGAAAGCAATGTGGCAATCGACTTATTTGGTTGTGATTGTCCTGCTTGTATAAATTCTTTGCGTCAGATGCGCGGGGCGACACCCTTGGTATATTAACGTGAGTTCGATGAACCTCTCCCGGACAGCCTCCCTCTCCCACGGCGAAAGGGATGAGCAACGAGAAATTAGGGTTTTGACTTTCCTCTCCGTGTCCAAGAGGGGTCAATACGGTTCGGATAAGCATTTTTCACTTTCCTTGTGGTCTGGGGAAAGGATAAGGAGTAAAGGGGAAAGGATGTATTCAAAACCTTTCCCCTTTCCCCTTTCACCTTTCCCCATTTCCCGACCTCTTGCAAAAGGCACAAATGCCAAGAGGTCTAATGATTAGCTCGATTTTTCGACTCGCAAACCAAAGTATGTCAAAACAAGTTCGGTTGAGCCACTATTGACAACTTCGTGTACTTCTCCCGGTTCAATGGCTACGCAGTTTCCCGGAAGCAAGGGGTATTCTGTATCATCAATGTGAATTACTCCTGAACCAGCTTCTACAAAGAATACCTCGCACATATCTTGATGCGCGTGTGCTGGTGCGGTTTGTCCAGGAGCAAAACGTGCTTGAGAAAAGTTAGTTAGGTGAGGTAAATCGCCGAAGCGTAACATCACTTTTTTCTTGATTTCGGCATTGTGAGAAACCGATTCTTCAGGCAAGTCTTTCAGGGAAGTGGTAATCATTCGGGTCTTAAATCGTTAGATAATTCCACAATACCCCTAGACCCATCAATCCTGACTCGTTGACCATCTTGCAAGATCCATGTAGCACCGCGAACATCCATGACGGCGGGAATTCCATACTCACGAGCAACGATCGCACCGTGAGAAAGTCTTCCTCCAGCTTCGGCAATTAATCCTCCAGCCCTTAATAATAATGGTGCCCAGCCGGAATCTGTATAAGGTACTACCAGAATCGTATCTCGATCGACTTCTGGGACTTCTTGTAAATTTCGCAACACTTTCACCCTACCTTCGGCTTGCCCGTGACTGGCTCCAATACCTTGTAAAATTTGGTCAGAGTAGAGTTCAGAGGGAGCTAAGGGGTGAGGAGGTGTATTGCCGTAGACTAAAACAGGTACTTGAATAATCTCGCTATCTTGCAGGAATTGCGATCGCCTAAATTCCACTAACTCATTTAACTGTTCGATTAAGCTGGAATCTTCATCTCCAATTAAACGCCGCACTTCATCAAAATTGAGAAAAAAGATATCGCCTGTTTGCCTAAGTAAACCAGACTCTAACCAAATTTTCTCTAAAGCCACAAAACTCCAACGCAATTCAGCTAAAAGCCGGGAATAAACTTCGGTGACTCGTCCTTTGATATCCACGCGGCGTTGCACAAAAGAGCGTTTGCGCTTACTGGCAAAGATACTATTAATTGCGTCTTTAGCACCTGCTTGTGGTTCGTTCCCCTGCATTAACTGCACAAACATTTGCTGAATCATTTGGGGATTTTCCCGCCAAGTGGGAACGGAGATATCGGTTCCTACTTCGCTTAAGTAGCCGTAATCTTGCAGCAATTCGTTAAATTCTTGGAGGATCTTTTCTCCTTCGGGGGTTTGCTTTAATTGCTCAAATACTTGCTGTGGCTCAAACTCAACCAATATCTGCTTGGCATCTGTTGCGATCGCACTGAGCGATCGCAATGCCGCTACTTCTGGGGTGACGCTATGATCGATTTGCCCATCTTTTACCCGAAAAATCGCCTGTCTCAGAGCGGCACTCAAGGGAGCTAAAATGCTGTAATACGTTCCATAACGCAGCAACTCCAGAATAAAATCAACTCTTGCCAACAACGCGGGTGGTTCCAAGCTATCGATATCTGACTGCGCCAACTGCGACAACCCAGGAATGAATCGTTTGTGATAATCTTCCTTGAAGTCCTTTTCTAAACTTAATTCCCGCTTCAGCAACTTTCCTAGTCCTGGCAAATTTTCCCAAGTTGACTGCAAGGAAGGTTTACTTAATTTAGCTCCTCTGGTTAAAAATTCCAGACTTTCCGGCGGTAGTCCCATTCTGAGAAAAATATCTCCTAAGAGGGACGCATTAAAGTAGGCTCTGGAATAGTGCAGAGTTGCTGTTTTGGTGAAATCTAACCCCAAAGCGCGATCGCCTAAAACTAAAGTAAAAAATTCTCCCCAAACTCCACAAGTTAAAGGACGATTGATTGACCACGTTAAGGGGTGAATTACTCCAGGAATCACTTCCGCAGCGATTTTGCGTGTCCAGATGGGCAACAGAGTGGTGATTGGTCGAGATTGCAACACCCAAAGCGTTTGCCCATCATAACTCCACTCGATATCTTGAGGAGTGCCATGATAACGTTTTTCGAGTCGGTAAGTAAGGTAAGCAACTTGCTTAATTAATGATTGCGGGACTCGTCCTTGACCCTCTAATTGTACAGAGTAAGAATTTTCTGTTTCAACGACAAAAGCGCGATATTGTTCTGGTGTGATTTTTCCCGAAACGACTTGCGTCGCGCTGCCTGGAAGGGCTTCAATGATGATTGCATCGCCTTGCTGGGTAATGGGATCGCGGCTGAAAGCAACACCAGAATATACACTCTGGACTTGTTGCTGAATCAACACAGCCATTGCTGTATCATTTAAGCCGCGATCGCGTCGATATTGGACAGCGGAGGGATGATTGTAGGAAGCTTGAACTTGAGCGATCGCTTCTTGTAATGCCTCTTGGCTAGTAACATTTACAACTGTTTCATACTGTCCAGCAGCAGAAGCGTATTCTGAGTCTTCTCCAATAGCGGAGGAACGCACCACCAAAGGAGATAATTCTGATGGCTGGAGAAATTCTGTTAACCCTTCTGGATTGTCGATAGGTGCTAGCACCCATCCTTTCGGCACTGGATAGCCCCAGCGCTTAATTTGAGATAATGTTGCTGCCTTTTCTCCGACAATGGCAGCATTCAACTCTTCATCTAGAGAAACCATTGTGCGTTCGCCGCGTAAAAACTCCAACATCGCAAGAGATTCTGTTTGTGCCTCTTGGGCTGGCAGTTTCATATCATCAGCAATTTTGGTGTAAATCCAGCCCATTAAACCAGCTAAGGCCACAGCAGCAAGTATTCTGGGAATATCGCTAAAGTGCAGAAGTGCCACAAACAAAGGAAAAAGTAGCAAAACCCCAAATTTGACTAACTTTCTTGATTGCAGAATTGTAAAAGTAATACCTGCGAAGAAAGATACAAATATCGCTACCAGTGGATCGTGTACGACAAATCCCCAGACAACATTTGTCGTACCTGCTCCTCTGCCTATCCAATATCTACCGATTACCAGAGCGATTAGGGCAAGCAATTCCCAAGACGATCCATCTGGGAAGAAAATGCGGGTGAGTAAGACTGCCGCAACTCCTTTAAATGCTTCTGACAAGACTGCCAGAATTCCGACAATTTTACCCCCATGATAAAAGGCAGCTGATACACTAATATTTCCTGTACCAACTTGTGATAACTGCTTCCGTTTGAGGGCGTAAGTTATCCATGCAATCAGGGGTAATCCGCCCAAAAGGGGGCAGACAATTAAAATAACTAAGATACCCCAAGGTTCAAACATTCTGGATTTTGGATTTTAGATTTAAATTTTCCATCTAAAACCTCAAATCTAAAATCTAAAGTTTTTCTGAAATTTTTGATGGTTATTAGGGGGGTTTATTTATTAGTTGCTAAATGGACACTTGGCTAAGACGGAAACCGTTTAAGACAAGTGTCCTTCTAGACTACTAATGGTTTTAGTTTAGCGCATAGGCAGCTTGCAGCGCCCAGATTACGAGAGCAGCGATCGATCCCAGAAGCAACACGGTAGAGATAGTGACTACTTTAGGGGAATCTGCACCCTTAAATTTCATAATTCCGCGATTTAAGTCGGACACAGCTTTGTAATCCTCTGTTGTTGGAGCATGAAATATTTGTCCGTTTTGATTGTAGTCCTTCTATTTGCGGATGATGTTAAATTCACTTTAAAAATTTAGAAGTGGGGAGTGGGGATAAGGGGATAAGGGGACAAGGGGGACAAGGAGACAAGGGGACAATGAAAATAACATTGCCCAATGCCCAATGCCCAATGCCCAATCCCCAATCCCCCAGTATCATTGAAAAGCAACTCAGTATCAGAGGGTGTGAGTAGGTGAAAATAGCACTGAGCGTAATTTTGGCGGTGGTTGTGGGATTGTTTGTGGTAATTGAGGTTGGATTGCGATCGCTGTTTGGTTTTGGTAATCCCCTGATTTATATTGGCGATGAGCAAATTGGTTATTTGTTGGCTCCTAACCAACGTACTCGTCGTTTTGGGAATCGCATTGAAATTAATGAATATTCTATGCGAGGTAGTCCGATAAAAAAGATACCTGCACCTTCTGGGCTGCGAATTCTCCTCTTAGGTGATTCTATTGCTAATGGTGGCTGGTGGACAGATCAGACTAATACAATATCTAGTTTGATGATCCGTTCTCTAGCATCATCCACTAATAGTAATTATCAGGAAGTAGAAGTGCTAAATGCTTCCGCTAACTCTTGGGGGCCAAGAAATGAATTAGCTTATTTGGAGAAGTTTGGCAATTTTAACGCGCAAGCAGTGGTGTTATTAATTAATACTGATGATTTGTTTGCAACTCCTCCGACTTCATTACCAGTAGGACGCGATCGCAATTATCCAGATCGTAAACCTCCTCTGGCATTAGTGGAAGTGTGGCAGCGTTATATCGTCAAGCAAAAGCCGATTCCAGAACTGCAAGCCGTGCAAAATGAATCAGGCGATCGCGTGGGGATTAATTTGGAAGCGATCGCTAAAATTCAAGCCTTGACTCGCCAATCCAACAGCAAATTTCTGCTGGTGATGACTCCTTTACTACGAGAAATTGGTGAACCAGGCCCCCGCGATTACGAAATTAAAGCACGTCAGCGCTTGAGCGATTTTACCAAAGCACAGCAAATTAACTATATAGACTTTTTACCGAATTTTAATTCAACTACCAACCCCCAAGGTTTGTTTCACGACCACATTCACCTCAACTTGCAAGGAAATAAATTTGTCAGTGAAGTTATGGAGCGATCGCTTTTGGAAATACTGGGTGAGAAGTCACTTCATCACTAATATTCGTGTTTTAAAGCTCATCTATATTGAAACCTAGAGTTTTTTAAAAAATATTAAAAGATATATTTATGTAGGTTGGGTGGAGTGAAACGCAACCCAACATTACCACCTTATTTATATTAGGTTACGCTATCGCTGCACCCAACCTACAAAACTACGGTTTTCAAGGTAGACGAGGTTTAATTAGATTTCTGAGTATCTCTAACCAAATTATTTAACTCTTCCTGCATTTGACTTTGAACTATTTCATAACAAGCATTCACATAGTTACGATCTCTAGCTGCATCTTGACCATATCTTTCAAAAATAATTGGATGACAGATACGAGTGTGAATTTGCACAGGTAAAGGAATATTTGGCAGAGGGCCAATAGACAAGCCCCAAGGCAAACCTAAGTAAATTGGGAAAACACCAGGGTCTAATTCATATAACCACGGCAATCCCCACTGATGCAATTGTTTGACGAAATCATAGCAATCACATAATACGATCAAGCTATCATGAGCGCCTACGGAAATTACAGGAATAATTGGAACTTCTTGTTTTAAAGCTAGCTTGACAAACCCTTGATGACCGGCAAAATGAATTTTATAACGTTGGCTATGAGGACGAAACATATCATATTGTCCACCAGGATATACCAGAACGCTAGCACCTCGATCGAAAGCCGCGCTAGCCATTTTGGGATGTGCAACAATTGCTCCGAATTTCTGAGCTAATCCTGCTATTTCTGGACTCACTTTCCAAGCGTAAGGGTGCATTAGACCATACACCAAACGCTCGGTTCCAAATCTCGAAAACCAATCGTACATCATCATTATTAAATCTGGAGAAGCCATTCCCCCATTGTGAGAGCCAACCAGTAGTACTTTCCCTGTTGTTGGGATGTGATGCCATCCATCAGTTTTTACTTGAAAGTAATAACGGTAAAACCATGACCATATAGGCATCAATGATTCAATAAACTGAGGATCTCGCTGTGTTAATGAGTGATGAATCTTTTTCGAGAATTCTGATGTTAAAGTATTGTCAGCGCTGACAGAAATATTCTCTACCTGTTTTGGAAATTCCATAATTAATCGCTCATCTTCCATTAATCTTGCAAGTATCTCTGCAATTACTCTAAATTTCAATGCACCAAAATTGTCTTCACTTTTTCAGCAAGATTGATACAAGCCTTGGTGGTTTATTTTTATCTTGTTCATGGCACCATTCTTTGAAGTCTTCAAGTTGGAAGCCATGAACTTTTGCTGTGTTAAAAAAGTCTGATAAATGATGCACAAATGCCGGAATTTCAACGGACTCTTGCTGTCTTTGAAAATTAGCTTTTGTTCCTTGATATTGCTTGAATGGATGAAGCTCACAGATGAAAAAGTGTCCTCCTTTGACTAATACACGAGATGCTTCTGAAAATATCAAGCTGAGGTCTTCGATGTGTTCTAAAACCAGATTACAAGTAACTAAATCGGCAGACTCATTATCACAAGTCCATTGCTTGGTAATGTCTTCGGTAATAAACACTACATTCGCAGACCTCACTTTCTCTTTTGCCTTTTCGATCATCTGTGCTGAAAAATCGATCGCACAAACTTTCAGAGCAATCTGTGAAAGCAAAAGCGTATTTTTACCTGTGCCACAGCCAATTTCTACGACTGATTTACACTTCAAACCCATCAAGGTTTCTCTGGTGACGATTCGATCGAGATCGCGCGTCAGATTTTCGTCAGCATCGTATGTGGCTGACCAATTATCGTATGCTGCTTGAATACTCATATAGCTTCATTTTGCCAAGCAAAGGGTATCATACATATTCATCATTTCTATTTCACCGTGCGATCGCATAGTCCAAGTACAAGTGCTGCTGCCAGTGCTGCTATTGTGCGAACGTGGTTCCAGAACGTCCAATTGGTAAGATATCTAGCCCATAGGTTCGCGCCTTCAGTACTATCCGGTTTGGCGATCGCTAAGGCATCATTCAGCGGCACATTGAAGGCGATCGTCACTAGAACGGTGCCAATGAGATACAGGAGGCTACCGATAAGCAAATAGGCAGCACCAGGTTGATGCCACTTTAACACCGAGGAAATCGCTAAAAAAATGCAAGCCACAGCCGTTCCGAAGAGTGCCAACATAAACAACGGATTGATCGCACTGATATTGATGGATTGCATGGCGATAATGCCTTCCTTTGGCTGGAGTCGTGCAAGGGCATTCATGACAAAAGTCGAGAAGGCAAAGAAGACGCCAGCCACCAGCCCGCAGCCTAGTGCTGTCAAAAGCGTCAAAGAGAAGCGTAAATTATCAAAAATTACCATAAAGCCTCCTGTTAATTACTGCCCAATGCCTTATTCACAGATGGTGTTATGTCACACACAATACGCTTGGGTTAAGGGTTATTGGTGTAGATGATAGGTCTTTCAAGACGCGATAAATCGCGTCTCTACAATCTGGGTTTTGGGCCGATCCGATCGGACACGATATTATTTTATTTGCTGTTGCTCCCATCGCTAGTCTTATTACTGTGTTGCGACGCAAGCAGTTTGTTTGACGAGCGATGGCTGCGCCAACACCTCCGGTGAACGCACTGCTTGCATGTATTTACAACCTTTTGACATTAACGAGCTACAGACGACATTACTGTGAATTTGAAACAAATATTTTAGCTGTATAGCTTGGTAAGTCAGTAACTAAACCATCCTCTCCAGGTTTCACTTCTTGATTGCTAACCCAATCTCGCCAATACTCAGCAGTTGGGAAGTCTGAAATTTTATATTGATTTAGATTTTGGTCGGAGAAATTTACCACGACAATGATATGAGAATTCTGCTCATCCCAACGGGTGTAAGCCAGCACTTTATTATCTGCATTTTCGTAGAAAAACTTAATATTATCACTTTGCAAAGCTGGATTTTGCTGGCGTAGAGCAATCAACTTTTGATAATACTCAAATAAATCATGATTCTGAGCGTTTGACAATAAAGACCAATTAATCTTTTGCGGTTTGGTCACATCTTCGCTTTTTTGCTGATATTCGCCAAACTCTTCTCCCATCCACAGCATCGGTATACCCATCGCTGTCATTAACACAGCAGCAGCTAACTTAGCTCGTTCAAATGCGGCGGCGTCAAAGATGCCGCAATTGCCTAATTCTCGTAATACACGTTCGCGATCGTGGGTTGCCAAATAATTAATTACATTGGTAGCGATCGCATAACCCTGCTGTTTGGGATCTAAAATCTGCTTGAGTTGTTCTAATTCAAATGATTTCCCACAAATATATGGAATTATAAAGTAGCGAAAACTTTCATGCCAACAAGCATCTAATGGGCCATCTGGCTTGACTACAGTGTTTGTATCGGGAATGTGTTCAGCAATGTTGTAAAACTCTTTAGGTGCAGCATAACTTTTCGCTTCCTTAGTCAGCCAGTTGAAAAATTCAAAGTTAGCCAATTGCCGCACGGCATCAAAGCGAATTCCATCAATGTGATATTCCTGAATCCAAAATTTTACCACATCGCCGATGTATTCCCATGCAGGTTTAATATTTAAGTTTTTGTCGTAATTATCATAGTTAAACTCTGGTCCCCAATAATTATTTGGGTCTTCAGGATAATGTTTGTGTTCGTAGTACCAGTAATTTCGGTCAATTAGTATTAAAGGGCATTCTTCATCTGTATGGTTATAAATTCCATCCATAAAAACGCGAATGCCTCTACCATGACACTCGTCAATCAACCGCTTTAAATCTTCTGTTGAACCGTAACTAGATTCTGTAGCAAAGAAGTGGCGAATTTTATAGCCCCAGTTATAATCACCAGGGTACTCATTAACTGGCATTAATTCAATTGCATTAATTCCCAATTCGCAAAGATAATCTAACTTAGCAATTATCCCTAAATATTTGCCTTGCTCGTTAGAATCAACTTCATCACCAGTAAAATCGGCAACGTGCATTTCATATATAACTAATTCTCGGTTATCAGGCAACGGCGTTTCATCATTTTGCCAAAGGTAATTATCAACAATGCGTTGCCCATCTTGAATGCGTACTATGCCGTATTTTTCTGTTTCATTAACATCTGTCGCTTTGGGGTCAATGATATCTATCCATTGATCAAGTGCAAAATTTGGGCTTTTGGTTTGAATGCGAAATTTATATTGATAAACACCGTCTTCCAATTGGATTTTCGTGCGAAAATAACCATCTTCATCTTTTGACATGGGAATTTCTTTCCAATCTGAAAAAGACCCAATTAAAGCTGCTCCTTTGTTGCGAGGAGCAAATAATGAAAATTCAGTTAAATTTGCCATTTTCACACTTTTAAATTTTAGCTAATTACAGTAACTAAAATTATTGTGTAATATAAAATAATCAGCAGCTTCTTTCTTAAGTATTATCAATATTTTCCTAATCTGCTGAACTTCGGACAGATATTGCGATCGCTATGATTTTAAGGGTGCAATAGCTATCTAAATCATAACTAATTATGCGGACATGATATGATAGTTTTGCTCAATTGCCTCTGGGGTTTATTTCTCAAATTTGATTCCATACCTTCTGGAATTAAATGTCTATTTCAAGACAGTAAACGCAGTGACTATTTCCTGGCATCACATTACTCTTTATACTAGCTGATTTTAAAATATCTATCCTTAAAAGATGGATAGTGGGTAGTAGGAAGCAGGGGAGCATACTTCGACTCATTTCGGCTACGCGGTAGTTGAGCGCAGTCGAAACTCAATGACCAACGCTCAGTAACCGGGGGAGCAGAGGAGGATAGATAATTAATGACCAATACAACTCTTAGAGAGGCTGCACTTCGACTACGCTCAGTGACCACGCCAACGACTACGCGGTAGTTGAATCTCGACTTCGCTCGATTACCGCGCAGTCGAAACTCAGTACAAGTGACCAATGACCAATGACCAATGACAAATACTTCGACTCCCTTCGACTACGCTCAGGACAAGTCGCTCAGTACAAGTGACAAATGACTATTTACCAATATCTTCATTCCAAAGTTCGGGGTTAGTTTCAATAAACTCACTCATCATTTGTTCGCATTCGTCAAGATTAAGATCGATAACGTCCACACCGTGAGATACCATAAATTCTTTAGCACCAGGAAAAGTTCTAGATTCTCCAGCGATGACTTTTTTAATACCAAATTGTACCACTGCCCCAGCGCATAGGTAACACGGCATTAAAGTTGAATAGAGTGTTGTCCCTCTATAACTGCCAACTCTCCCAGCATTGCGGAGACAATCGATTTCGGCGTGGGTAACAGGATCGCCATCTTGCACGCGTTTATTGTGTCCTCTGCCGAGAATTTTGCCATCCTTGACAAGAACCGAACCAATAGGAATTCCCCCTTCTTGTCTGCCTTGTTTTGCTTCTTGAATTGCAGCTTTCATAAACTCATCCATATAGTTCTCCTTTTATGACAAAACAACTTGTATTAATGGATCACGATGGCGGTGTAGATGATTATCTGGCAACTATGCTGCTGTTGACGATGGATAGTATTGAACTCCTTGGTGTTGTTGTCACTCCAGCAGATTGCTACGTTCAACCGGCTGTTAGCGCCACACGTAAAATTATAGATTTGATGGGATTTTCTCATATCCCGGTAGCAAAAAGCACTGTGCGCGGGATCAATCCATTTCCTACTCTCTATCGCCGTGATTCGTTTATCGTTGACCATCTCCCCATTCTCAATCAAAGGGAAACCATTACTACGCCATTGGTTGCCGAAACAGGTCAAGATTTCATGATACAGGTGTTACGCGGCGCATCAAGTCCCGTAACGTTGATGGTCACTGGGCCGTTGACAACGGTAGCAGTGGCTTTAGACAAAGCACCAGACATTGAAGCCAAGATTCACAAAATTGTGTGGATGGGGGGTGCGTTAAATGTTGGTGGGAATGTGGAAAAAAGTCTGGAACCTGGACAAGATGGTTCTGCCGAATGGAATGTTTATTGGGATGCGGTTTCAGCAGCGCGGGTATGGCAAACCAAAATTGAAATTATTATGTGTCCTTTGGATTTAACTAACAATGTCCCGGTCACATCGGAGCTAGTATACAAAATGGGACGACAACGCCACTATCCCATCTCTGATTTAGCCGGACAATGTTATGCACTAGTTATTCCTCAAGATTATTATTTTTGGGATGTGTTGGCAACGGCTTATCTAGGACATCCAGAATTTTATCAATTGCGCGAATGGGAAACAGAAATTATCACCACTGGTATTAGTCAAGGGCGGACTAAAGTAGTTCCTGGTGGTCGGAAAATCTATGCAATGGATAAGGTAGATAAAGAGGCTTTTTATGATTATATTTTGCGGCAATGGGCAAGATAAAAAACTGAAAATAATCGCCTACCAACAACGAGCTTTTAATAGTGCACTTCAAGTGAATTGTTCGATTACTGTCTGCTATTTAGGTGTCGCTATCAAGTAAAGAAGTTTGTCATTAAAATGGAGATTCTGCAATTCAGGAGGTGGGGGAACAGGCGGTGGCCCTTCTATGATTACAGGAATAATTTCGGGGGAACGCAATCCATCAGAACCTTGTCTCTCAAGAGCATACAAGACTTCTTTAAGTACCCACGGTGATTCTTTCGCAGCAGTAGACCAAAATAGTAGAAACAAATCGCACTCATCAATGTTGCGATAAAGTTCTTGCTCCCAGCGATCGCCAGGTTCTAAATTAAGGATATCTTGAAAAACTGTAATACCACTTACAGCTAGTCCCTGCACCCTTTTAAGAACTTCTATCCGATCTTTAGAAGAGTAAGATACGAATGCTTTTCTATAATGTCGAGCAACTTCTCCTACTAGATGAGGGTCTTTGGATGTAGAAGATGCAGAAGGAATAATCGATAACTTGAATTTTAGATGACCAAGGGGAATTGTATTTTGACTTACAGTAACAGTTCCAATGACTGTTTTCTGAGTGATATCAGCAGGAACCGTGACCCCAAATTGAATAGAATCTGCTCTACCATTCCAACTCAACTTTTGAACTGGCTCATCTACTTCTAGTTTTGGAATGGACAGGTTAAAAGTTAATTCACTTCCCCGTTGAATAGGTAATCCTAAACTTCTTGCTCCTAACTGTTTAGCATCAGGATCAAATTGTTGAGCATTCTGTTTGGCAAATTCAACTTGTTCAGGAAGATGAACAAATACTTGGACGAGGAACATATCGTTTGGAGTTACAGAAGAAGGACTGAACACACTGCAATCCACCAAATCTTTCGTTATATCAGCAGGTTGTGGAGATCGTTCTTGAATAGTTGGGGTTTTTTGTAGTTGCGCTTTTAACTGCTTAATAACTTCTTCTTCATCCTTGATATCGCTACTATCCCAACCCAACTCATTTACTGGAACATTACTATTTGCTCCTACCTTTAACTCAATGGGTTTACTATCCAAATCGTCACCCAAAAATTTCAAGGCTTTACGAATATTTTCTAAGTTGATATTAGCCGATAACAGCTTCTTCCAAAAACTTGTAGAGCCTTGAGTCTCTACCAAGTCTGTCAGGCTTTTAGGTCTAGCTTGTTGGCTTGTAGGTCTAGGTTGGTATAGTAACACGTCTGGTGGTGCATCAGATGTCACGGGTTTTGGAGTGTATTCAGATAAATCCTGTAAAACAGATATTTTAATATACTTCTTACGGATAAACCATGTATCTTTCCCATTGATAGAGTTTTTCAAGATAATTCTGTAATATTCTTCCTCCTCAACATAAGAAATAACCTCTAATGTACTTTTGACTTGAATGAGAAGTTTTTCATCTTCAGCTAGTTCCGCTAACTCACTTGGACGAACTTTCAGGAAAGTATCAGCAGTTACTGTAAAGATAAACATAATAATTACTTTTAGATGATTATTAATAATTTAGCAAGTTTAAACCTAATAAGAGAGCCGCAATAGTTCCGGCAACAGAAATTTCACCTTGGGCAATTTTATCTAAAACTGATTCTACAGGAATAAGTACAACTTCAATCTCTTCTGTAATATCTAGTTGCTGCTCTCCGTCTTTGCTCACATTTTCTGCTAAAAATAAATGTATTTGATTGGTATCTTTGCTCGGCTTATCGTATAAAGTTCCAATTTTTTTAAATTCTTGGGGAATATAACCAGTCTCTTCTCTCAGTTCTCTAATCGCCGCTACCTCTGCACTTTCTTTTGTAGGATCGAAATTCCCTGCTGGCAGTTCCAAGAAAAATTCACCTACGGCGTGTCTATATTGCCGGACAAAAATAATTTCTTTATTACTCGTGATAGGTAAAACCATCGCAACGTCAGGCTTAATACTGACAAAATAATCATCTATAATTTTACCATTCGGTAATTCTATTTCATCTTGCCTTACCTGACACCAAAGATTATCTAAAACCATTTTTGATTTTAAAATCTTCCATTTTTTTAAGTTGTTCATAAACTAAGTAACAAATAAAATGTATGTATAAAAAGTTTGCAATGAATGTAAAAAAGTATAACAGATGTATCCGATAATTTAAATTTTGAACTTACACTGGCTTTTGCAATAACATAATATGCAGAATAAGTATGCAAATAAATGTAAATTTATTTACAGTAAACAAGAGATTTCCCTTGACCATTAGTCGGGGTACAACGGCACAAACAACGAATGTGTGGGTGAAGATTTTATATGATGATATCGTAGGCTGGGGGGAAGCATCGCCGTTTGGTGTGGGTAATCATCGGCAATCAACTGATGCAATCAAAGATACTCTAGAGCAAGTTGTGCCTCTGTTACAAGCATTCAGTCCCTTACAACGTCAGGAAATTGAGCAAGTTTTAACACAAAACCAAATTCCTTCTGCTGCAAGAGCTGCCTTGGATATGGCAATGCATGACTGGTTGGGTAAGCGCGTAGGTTTACCTTTGTGGCAACTTTGGGGACTCGATCGCAATCAAATAGTCCCGACTTCAGTCACAATTGGGATTAATTCAGCTGAAGGCGCTAGGGCGAGAGCGCGAGACTGGTTACAATTTACAGATGTCCGTCTTTTTAAGGTGAAGCTAGGTAGCCCAGATGGCATAGATGCAGATCAAAAAATGCTCTTAGCAGTACGAGAAGAAGCGCCAGAACTAAAGTTTTTTGTTGACGCCAACGGGGGTTGGAGTTTAGAAGATGCGATCGCCATGTGCAATTGGCTGGCTGATTTGGGTATAAAGTATGTAGAACAGCCATTGCCACGGGGAGAAGAAAAAAGTTTAGCAAAACTCAAACAACACTCTCCTTTACCTATCTTTGTCGATGAAAGTTGTTTCACCAGCGCTGATATTCCCAATTTGGCAAATTACGTGGATGGCATTAATATCAAACTAATGAAATCAGGGGGGCTAACAGAGGCAATGCGAATGGTACATACAGCACGAGCATATCGCTTGCAAGTAATGTTCGGTTGCTATTCTGACAGTTCGCTAGCTAATACAGCAGCATTACAGCTAGCACCACTAGCTGATTATTTAGATTTAGACAGTCACCTGAACTTAATTGATGACCCTTTTACAGGTGCATTACTAAAACAAGGAAAAGTTTTGCCAAACGATTTACCAGGTTTGGGAGTACAACACAGTGCGTTTACCATTTAATCAACGAGTAGCTATCTTGCTACATGAAGGGACTATTGGGACTCATGGCAAAACAGGGCTAGCAATTTTACGTTACAGTGAAGCCCCAATTGTAGCCGTAATCGATCGCGAGTGTGCTGGTAAATCCCTACCAGAATTAACAGGTATCAAGCGTGATGTGCCGATTGTGGCATCGGTAGCCGCAGCCCTAGAGTACAAACCGGAAGTTTTAGTAATTGGTATTGCTCCAGGAGGTGGTGCTGTACCAGATGATTACTGGCTAGAAATCAAAGACGCTTTAGAAGCGGGAATGTCTTTGGTGAATGGTTTACATACATCAATGGCAAGTATCCCAGAATTAAATGCACTGCTCAAACCAGGGCAACTAATTTGGGATGTCCGAAAAGAACCATCTAATATCAGCGTTGCTAGTGGAATGGCACGTACTCTTCCGTGCCGGCGGGTGTTGACAGTGGGAACCGACATGGCGATTGGTAAAATGTCAACTAGCCTAGAGTTACATTGGGCGTCAAAATTGCGGGGCTGGCGTTCTAAATTCCTCGCCACAGGGCAAACTGGGATGATGTTAGAAGGAGACGGTGTGCCTTTAGATGCCGTGCGGGTAGACTTTGCCGCCGGTGCTGTGGAACAGATTGTTATGCGCTATGGCAAAAACTACGACATCTTGCACATTGAAGGACAAGGTTCGCTGCTACACCCTGGTTCAACAGCAACTCTACCCCTAATCCGTGGTTCGCAACCAACCCAACTGCTGTTAGTACATCGGGCGGGACAAGTCCATGTCCGCAATCATCCCCATGTCATCATTCCACCTTTACCAGAGGTGATTCGGCTGTATGAAGCTGTTGCTAATGCTGGTGGTGCTTTTGGAAGTGTATCTGTAGCGGGTATAGCATTGAACACAGCCCATTTAGATGAATCTGCGGCTCAGGAAAGCATCGCTCAAACAATAGCAGAAACGGGGCTACCTTGCACCGATGTAGTCCGCTTTGATGCGAATGTGCTTTTAGATGCGGTGATGAATAATTAACGTGAGTTCGACGAGTGCTATTTTGACCTCTCCCCCAGTCGGGTAAAACTAAAGCTAAAACCTTAGTAAATCAGGTTTGGGGGGAGGTTTTGAGAATTTATGCAATAAATATATTAAATTCGGGCGATCGTTTGTTGAATTCGGGCGATCGTTTGTTGAATTCGGGCGGTCGTTTGTTGAATTCGGGCGATCGTTTGTTGAATTCGGGCGATCGTTTGTTGAATTCGGGCAATGGTTAGGGTGGGGTAAAACCCAGATTATTGAACAACTTCAGACTTGTGTGTACACCGTAGCGCCTTTTAGGAGAGGGAGGCTGTCCGGGAGAGGTCTGTGGAACTCACGTAATAATTAGGTGCTGTGGAATGCTTTAACCCTAACCAGTTTTGAATTTTAAATAGATATATTTCGCACACCAGATTACTTCTGGTTTGACCCAGAAACGTTAGAATTTTCAGGGTTCCATTTGCTGGATGGTAAATATCAACCGCTAGAACAAAATCCCCAAGGCTGGTTATGGAGTCAACAGCTAGGTTTATATTTAGGGGTTGTTCAAGAAAAATTACGCTTTTACACTCGTGAAGGAGAACTGATTCCCACACCGGAAGAAGTGGCACAACACCAGAAACAACGTAGCGATCGCTTGGCAGCAAAACTGCGAGAATTAAATATAGATCCAGATACAATTTAACTTCCACGCTGTTTTGCTTGTGTCTGTTGCCCCAAATACTATGGATCTTCAGGCAATACCCATTTTGGCGGTTCCGTCATTTTTTTCCGCAGACGTTCTTGTGCCAACTCCAGCATTTTCTCTAAGGGAGTCTCTTCAATAAATTTTGCGGCTGACTCTTTAAACTCGGTATTGGGGCATTTATCCCCTAAAACACACCCATTAACACAGGCTACAGCGCAGTTAATCTTTTGCTCCACAGTACATTCCTCTCTCTAAAAGTTATAAGTTATAAGTTGTGAGTTATGATTTTCATCTCTAACTCTTCACTGATAACTCTTTACTATCAGGCATGACCTACAGGTAAATTTTACCTTGCCAGTTGGTATCTCATTAGTCTAAATACTCACTATTTAGAAAGTTATGAGTTATGAGTTATGGTTTTTACTCCTAATACCAAGCGTGAAAAATGATTGCGACAGATGGAAAACTGAAACATTTATCCAATGGATGTTTCACAATCCAAAATCGTTCGACTGAGCGACTTGCCTTGAGCGAAGTCGAAAGGAGCCGAAGTCTAAAATCTAAAATCCAAAATGGTATAACTCCTCACTTCTCACTTTTATAAAGGGCGCTCATGTCAGAACTGTTTGCTACTACTGGAACTATAGCCGCGATCGCCACTGCTGTTGTCCCCCAACAGGGTAGTGTTGGGATTGTGCGGGTATCCGGTTCTCAAGCAATGGCAATCGCCCAAAGTCTCTTTCATGCACCAGGGCGACAAGTTTGGGAAAGTCACCGGATTCTCTACGGTTACATTCGCCATCCCCAGACGCAACAAATAGTGGATGAAGCTTTGTTGCTGATTATGAAAGCACCCCGTTCTTATACCCGTGAAGATGTTGTAGAATTCCATTGCCACGGGGGAATTATCGCAGTGCAGCAGGTATTACAACTGTGTTTGGAAAATGGCGCTAGACTAGCGCAACCGGGAGAATTTACTCTCCGCGCCTTTTTGAATGGACGATTGGATTTAACTCAAGCCGAAGGTATTGCTGATTTAGTCGGAGCTAAATCGCCCCAAGCGGCTCAAAGTGCTTTAGCTGGTTTACAAGGAAAATTAGCTCATCCGATTCGGCAGTTACGCGCTAACTGTTTAGATATCTTGGCAGAAATTGAAGCTCGGATTGATTTTGAGGAAGACTTACCGCCGTTGGATGATAAAGGGATTATATCAGAAATTGATAAAATTGCCGCAGAAATAACTAGGTTATTGGAAACCAAAGACAAAGGTGAGTTGCTACGCACTGGTTTAAAAGTGGCAATTGTCGGGCGTCCGAATGTGGGTAAGTCGAGTTTATTGAACGCTTGGAGCCGCAGCGATCGCGCCATTGTGACTGATTTACCTGGTACAACCCGCGATGTTGTCGAATCTCAGTTAGTTGTTGGGGGAATTCCCATACAAGTGCTAGATACAGCCGGGATTCGGGAAACAACAGACCAAGTGGAAAAAATTGGCGTCGAGCGATCGCGCCGTGCCGCAAATGCAGCTGATTTAGTCTTGCTGACCATCGATGCTTCCGCAGGCTGGACAGAAGGTGATGAAGAAATTTATCAAAAGGTACAACACCGTCCGTTGATTATAGTAATTAACAAAATCGATTTAGTAGAAGAAAGCGATCGGAAAATTTTTCAATCAAAAATCCCAAATTGTTCGACTGAGCGACTTGCCTTGAGCGAAGTCGAGAGGAGCCGAAGTCCAAAATCTAAAATTGTCACAGCCGCAGCCCAAAATCAAGGAATCGATGCTTTAGAAACAGCAATTTTAGAAATAGTTCAATCTGGAAAAGTGCAAGCTGCTGATATGGATTTAGCTATTAATCAAAGGCAAGCAGCAGCCTTAACTCAAGCTAAAATGTCTTTGGAACAGGTACAAGCAACAATTACCCAGCAGTTACCTCTTGATTTTTGGACAATTGACTTACGAGGTGCGATTCAAGCTTTAGGAGAAATCACTGGAGAAGAAGTAACAGAATCAGTTTTAGAGAGGATTTTTAGTAGATTTTGTATTGGTAAATAAACTCAAAAATTATATTTTTAATTTTTTTGTATAATTTAACCTACTATTGATAACTAAATGTACATCTCAATTCGTCAAGCAACCATACAAGATACGGCGATCGTTTCGGATGTGTTATTAGAAGCAGCTTTGTGGCTCCAGCAGAATGGTAGGCCTCTGTGGCATGAGAGTGAGGTTTCGCCAGAAAGTATCTCTAAAGATGTTGCTAACGGCTTATTTTTTATTGCTGACTGTGCAGGTGAACCAGTTGGTACAATCAAGTTTCAACTAGAAGATTTACTTTTCTGGCCCGATATTTCTCAGGAAGAGTCAGCATTTGTACATCGTCTTGCAGTTCGACGGCATTACTCTGGCGGTAAAGTCTCTTCAGCACTTCTAGCTTGGGCTGTTGAACAAGCACAAAAACTTGGTAGACATTATTTACGTTTAGATTGTGATGCTTCACGTCCACGCCTTAGAGCAGTATATGAAAGTTTTGGTTTCCGTCATCACAGTGACAAACAAGTTGGTGCTTATTTTGTCTCTCGCTACGAATATAAAATATCTCCACAAGCTATCTTCTAATTTTTGAACCAATTAAAGAAGAGGTTTTGCTATAGAAAGAATAAACTACCGTGAATTAGTGCAGACAATCCTGAAACGTCATTCAATTCACCACTCAAATGATGATATAGAAGTACAGTTAATTTACGATCTAGAGCGTGACAATTATATTTATAATGCTTGATAAAATTCCAGTTCAAGTTCTTGGTTGTCTTAGACCAAGCATAATCACGGTTATCGCCTTTCCTGGTGCAGGAATGTTAGATGGTGGGTTACTCATGGAGTTACCAACCGAAATAATTCCAGTAGAGCTACGAATGCCAAATAGTGAATTTATAGTAGTTCGCAATAAACAAAGTGGAGAGTTTACACAGGTGTTGCCAAAAGACTCATCCAAATAACATTATGTCTTTTATCAATAAGATTAATTCTGTAAACGCATTGATTTGGAGAGCTAATCTAGGTAAAATTCCAGTACTATTTGCTTTGATAGAATTTTTATAAGTGCTGCCAATAAAAACTGCCAGTGAATATATTTATAATTAAACTATGTCAGCTAAAGATATTTTTCATCTTGCTGTTTGTTCAGCTTTAAAAAAGGATGGGTGGACTATTACCCATGACCCTCTATAAGTTAAAGTTGATGAAATTGAATTTTATGTAGACTTAGGGGCAGAAAGAATCTTAGCAGCTCAAAAAGCTGGTCAAAAAATCGCAGTTGAGATTAAATCTTTTATAGGTGCATCGGAAATTAGTGATTTTTATGTCGCTCTAGGTCAGACGCTCACCTACCGTTCAGCATTACGGAAAAAGTATCCTGAACGAATTCTATACTTAGCTATCTCTGAAGATGTTTATCAAGACTTTTTTATTCGGGCATTTATTCAAGAAATAATTGCTGAACATCGGCTGAAGCTTCTGATTTTTGAACCAATTAAAGAAGAGGTTTTACTATGGAAAGAATAAACTACCGTGAATTAGTGCAGACAATCCTGAAACGTCATTCAATTCACCACTCAAATGATGATACAGAAGTACAGTTAATTTTTGATACAGAACGCGACCATTATCAAGTTCTTCATTTGGGATGGGAAGAACTGAGGCGAGTTTATGGTTGCATCATTCATATTGATATTAAGGACGGCAAAATTTGGATTCAGCGCGATGGAACTGAGATCGGAGTAGCAAATGAGTTAGTAACTGCTGGAGTGCCAAAACAAGATATTATTTTGGGTTTTCATGCTCCTTACAAGCGGAAGTTTACTGAGTTTGCAGCAGGTTAAGCAAAAGAACTGTAGGAGTTATAAGTGATGAGTGATGAGTTATGAATTTTTAACTCATCACTTATAACTCATAACTCATAACTCATTTTCTGTCGCGATCGCTCTTGGGATATTACCAGCAGTTGCCAGTTGCACTGTAAAGGTAGAACCTTCAGATAATTTACTTTTTACAGAAATAGATCCACCACAGCGCAGCAGCAATTGCTGTACTATCGTTAACCCTAATCCAGCACCACCATAATCTTCGGTTGCTCCTGTACGCACGCGATAAAAGCGATCGAAGATTTTGGGAATTTCGTTTTCCGCAATACCGATACCTGTGTCGCGGAATTCTAATTGGACATAATCGCCTTGATTACGGGCACGCACCCATACTTGACCTCCATTAGGGGTAAACTTAAGACTGTTGTGCAGTAGATTAATTACAATTTGTCTTAGCTTACCAGTCATGCACCAAACAGATGGGAGTTCAGTCGGTACGGTGTAGGCTAGCATAATTCCTTTTTCTTGGGCTACAGGTTGGTAGGTACTGACTACTCCAGGTACTATATCTGAGAGACGCACCAACTCCAAAGTCGTCCCGTCCAAATTTTGTTCTAGCTGCACCAGTTCCAAAAAACCAGTAATCAGGGAGTTTTGCCGATCGCATTGGGTATTTAACATCTGTAAATAACGTTGCCGTTGCGGGGGTTTAAGATTAGGGGAATTTAATAATGAAAGTGCTGTTTTCATGTGCGTCAAAGGTATACGCAGTTCCTGACAGACATTTTTCAGGTATTCATCTTTGAGTTGCTCTTTGTTGTGCAGTTCTTGATTTTGTTGCTCTAACTTATTAGTGCGTACTGTGATGATTTGACGATTAATTTCATCTTGTCGGAGGAGTTGTTTTGCCAACAGTTGATTCATTAGTATAGGTTGGGGCACGGTTGGACAAATAAAATCAGTAGGTATTGAAGATGATTCTGGTGCAATCGCTTGTTGGATACTATTTAATACTTGCTGAATTACTCTCCCCTCAACAGTAGTTACAATCAGCAACGGCTGGTTTTTATTAGTATTTACCTTCCCCAATGTCTTATTTTTACGTTTTTTAAGTGGTCGATGAGCCAAAATTAAACTGCAAAACTGTGGCGATAACACCATCAGAAAGTTTTCCCGTCGCATTTGGCTATCTGGTGGTAGGTGAACGGGGACATAATGAGATGATGGGGATGAGGGAGATGAGGAAGAGGGGGAAGACTTGGGAGAGCCTTGTCCCCCTGCTTCCCTTGTCCCCTTGTCCCCCTGCTCCCCTGCTTCCCCTGCTTCCCTTTTCCTACCCTCGTCAATCTGGCAACTATAAATGAGACTAGACGCACCTACCGAGGATTGATAACGCGCTAATTCTGATTGCCAAATTTTATCTGGTGGTAGCTTCACCCAGAGAGTGGCTGCAATTTGCTGCTCAATGAGTAAGTCAATTTGCGCTCTCACCAGTGATAGCAGAGTAGCAGGACTGAGGGACAATGGTTTAGGAGGCGTTTGCACTCCCATAACCAGTTGATAAACAGACAGATCCTTAACCAGAGAAACATTCATGAGTTAAGCACAACTTGGATGAAGCAAGAAATAATTCTGTCTTCGATTTTCACCTTTATATGTGCATTTTTTACAAAATCACCACGGAAAGAAACATTAACTATAAAAAACTCCACTCACGAGGGAGCAGGGGAGCAGGGGAGCAGGGGAGCAGGGAAGAAGTTGCAGTAAGTTTTTCCCCTCTGCCCCTTTGCACCTCTGCCTTTTTTGCCTAATGCCCAAATTAAGCTTGTACGTTAAGTCTTTCGTATAAAGCGTCGCGGGCGTGTTCTCGGTCGTCAAAATGTATTTTTTCGGTGCCGAGAATTTGGTAATCTTCGTGACCTTTACCAGCAAGCAATACTCCATCACCGGATTGTGCTTGTAAAATAGCGGTACGAATTGCGATCGCCCGATCGCAAATCACTGTTGGCTGCACTGTGTCAGCGATTCCCGCCAAAATATCTTGCAAAATCCTTTCTGGGTCTTCAGTTCGAGGATTATCTGATGTCACCACTGCCACATCAGCTAACTCAGCAGCGATTTTACCCATTTTTGGGCGCTTGGTGCGATCGCGATCGCCTCCACAACCAAATACGCAAATCACTTTCCCAGGTATAAACGGACGTGCAGCTTTCAGTAAATTTTCCAAGCTATCAGGCGTGTGGGCATAATCCACAATCACGCTAATATCTTGCTCAGTATTAATTTGTACCCGTTCCATCCGTCCGGGAACTCCGGGAAACTCAGGTATCACAGCTGCCACTAACTGCAAATCTAGCCCTAAGTGCAAAACTGCTCCGACGGCTGCTAAAAGATTTTCTAAATTATATTGTCCGACTAGGGGCGATCGAAAAGCCACGTCACCTTTTGGTGTGTGTAATGTCCCACTAACACCATTTGGCTGGTAACTTAAATCGCTCATCCATAAATCAGCGCTGTTATCGTTGACGCTGTAACTCCAAACCCGTTCGGAATCCAATGACGCAATTAACCGCTTTCCGTAGGAATCATCAGCATTAATTATTGCCCGTCCCTTGAGATAAGTAGGGCTAAATAACAACGCTTTGGCAGCAAAGTAATCTTCCATATCGCTGTGATAGTCGAGATGGTCTTGAGTAAGATTACTAAATACCGCCACTTCAAATTCACAACCCAACACTCTACCTTGAGCTAAAGCGTGAGAACTGACTTCCATCACCCCGAACTCACTACCAGCCTTCACCGCCTCTGCAAGTTGCTGTTGTAGTTCTACAGCAAAGGGCGTAGTGTGGGCAGCAGTTTGCTCAAAACCTGCCCAACGAGTGTAGAGAGTTCCCATCAAAGCTGTAGCTAAATTAGCTTTGGTGAGGAGAAATTCAATCAGATGAGTAGTTGTAGTTTTGCCATTTGTACCAGTTACGCCTACCAGCTTGAGTTTTCGCCCCGGATAACCGTAAAAAGCACTGGCTATTTGGGCACAAGCTTGAGTAATATTACTTGCACTAATGACCACAGCCTGATTTGTGGGAGGATTTTTTTGTGCAGCTTCAGGAGAAACGATCGCCGCTACAGCCCCCGATGCGATCGCACTTTGCCAAAATTCCCCACCATCAACCCGCGTTCCTGGCATCCCAATAAACAAATCACCCACACGACAAGCATGGGAATTCGTCTTTAAACCCCTAACTTCCACATCCTCTAAAGTTGGATAACTAGGCAATTGCTCAACACTGTCTACCGCTGTTAGTAATTCCCGCAATTTCATTTTGTGAACCTCGTCACGTTCTCGATCTTGCGCTTATTCTGCATTATTTTTTTCTAATTGGCTAAATATTTACGCAACATTTGCTCTAACTGCTGCACGCTAGCACGAGGAGAAGGACGCGGCAATGGTTTCTCACTTCCCTCTGCGTCTCTGTGGTTCGATAAATAAAGCACCGGCACTTCATACTCATACGCAGCAAACCAATCTTCACGAGTCGTAATATCCCTAACTTCCAACTCGAAACTGAGATTTTGGATTTGTTCTAGCTTTTCTTGCAAGCCTTCACATAAATGACAGCCGGGTTTACTGTATAAAATTAATCGCATTCTTGATATGAGTTGGCGCAAGAAGTTATAAGTTTAGAATAACGTAGACGCTTCGCCTTGTCGCAGGCTACCGCAGAGGGCACAAAGGAGAAGGGTGAAAGCTCTTTGATTCATGAAAGAAGTCTAATGACCAAATTCTGTGACAATGATTAACAACCAACCAGAATACTGTATTTAAGCTACTCATGAGCCAAAGTTCTCAAAACAGCCCTTTACCAGGCAAACCTGCTCAATCATATTTCCAGTGGTTATACGCCTTCTGGAAATTCTCTCGTCCTCACACAATTATTGGTACAAGTCTGAGTGTTTTGGGTTTATATTTAATTGCCATTGCCATCAGTAGAGACGCGATTAATCATATCTCTACAGACGCGATTCATCGCGTCTCTACAAACGTGATGAATCTTGTCTCTACGTATTCCCTATTCCCTGTTTTTGGTGCATGGATTGGTTGTCTGTGTGGCAATGTTTATATTGTGGGGCTGAATCAATTAGAAGATGTAGAAATTGACAAGATTAATAAGCCTCATTTACCCTTAGCGTCTGGTGAGTTTTCCCAGCAAACTGGGCAATTAATTGTCGCTTCTACTGGGATTTTGGCGCTGGTTGTGGCGTGGCTAACTGGCCCGTTTTTATTGGGCATGGTAGCAATTAGTTTGGCCATTGGTACTGCTTATTCTTTACCACCAATTCGCTTAAAACAGTTTCCCATTTGGGCGGCGCTGTGTATTTTTTCGGTGCGCGGTACGATTGTTAACTTAGGTTTATATCTGCATTACAGTTGGGCGTTGCAACAAAGCCAAACAATTCCGCCTGTGGTGTGGGTGCTGACGTTATTTATTTTGGTGTTTACCTTTGCGATCGCTATCTTTAAAGATATCCCCGATATGGAAGGCGATCGCCTCTACAATATTACTACTTTCACCATCAAACTCGGGCCACAAGCTGTGTTCAATCTGTCTCTTTGGGTAATAACTGCCTGTTATTTGGGAATAATTCTGGTTGGGGTGCTAAACGTCGCCTCAGTTAACGCCATATTTTTAGTAGTTACTCATTTGGGACTGTTGGCTTGGCTGTGGTTGCGGAGTTTGACGGTAGACTTACAAGAGAAAAGTGCGATCGCTCAATTCTATCAATTTATCTGGAAACTCTTTTTTATGGAATATCTGATTTTTCCTATCGCCTGTCTTTTGGCTTAAACAATGCTAGAAACCTTTCCCACTAGTTCGATTATCGCTGCTGTTGTAGTTGTTCTGAGTCTGTCCATCCTTGGCTATTTTGCCTGGAAAACTTTGATTACCTCAGACTTGTTTCAAAAAGGTATCAATCTTGCCCAAGCAAAAGATTACCAAGGTGCAGAAGCGGCCTTTCGCAAAGTAATTTCCATCAACTCTACTAATGACGTAGTGCGCTTGTTTTTGGGAGATGTTTTAAACCAGCAAGGACAAGTAGAAGAAGCAACAGAATTATTTCGGGAAGTAATTCGCCGCAGTCCGAAAAATCCTGATGCTTACTTGCGTCTGGCAAATATCCTCATGCAGCAAGAGCGGGAAGAAGAAGCTAAAACTAACCTGCAACAAGCTAAAGATTTATTACAAAAACAGCGCCAACCCGAAAAAGCTAAAAAAATCACTCAACTGTTAGATAAAATGAGTGCTAAGTCAAGCGAATCTTAAGTTCAATGAGAATTGCAGAGATTAAGTTTTCCTGTTGTGTCTCCTAATTTTTGCCATTCCCATCATTATGGTGAGAATGGTTTTTATTTGGTAATTCACTGTTGTATACCATAATTATGTCTGCAATTTCCACAAGTTTGACCGCTCTCTTCATAGCCGTTACAATTGCGATCGGATGCGCTTCAAGCTCCATAATCACAATTAATTCATTTAGGCTTTAGAAGAGAAAATATTAGTAATTTTAAATGATTGATTTTTGCAAAACAGCGATGATACTAACAGCCTTTTTGTTTTCTAAAGACATATTGTAGTCTTTTTACCTTAAGCAGTGCAGAAATTAGATACACTGGATCGCTAATATTTGAGTAAGTATCTAGGCATAATAAATTTAAAGTTTGTAGTAAGGACTTTAGTCTTAATAATCCTTGCTCTGAGCGATAAACCACTCACTAAAAAATAGAAGTTTATTGTATATTTAATTATGGCTACCTACTTACTAGAATATTATTAAGTAAGGGTAGATATTTAGTAGTAGATTTTATAGATTAAACAATCTAGTCTTTATGTCAAATATAATATCAGAATTGTGGGCTAGCTTTTTGACATCAGAATCATTTATTCCACATGGACATTGCTATCTATGGCAAACGAATTTAGTTTGGTTACACATATTATCTGACGCATTCATTGCACTAGCTTATTACTCGATTCCAGCTACACTCTTCTACTTTGTCCGCAAGCGACAAGATTTGCCCTTTGACTGGATTTTTTTGCTGTTTTGTGGATTTATCGTAGCTTGCGGCACTACTCATTTAATGGATATTTGGACACTTTGGCATCCAACTTATTGGGTGTCGGGGTTTCTCAAAGCAGTAACTGCCACAATATCTGTAATTACAGCATTAGAGCTTATGCCTTTAGTTCCTCAAGCATTGGCACTTCCTAGCCCTACTCAATTAGAACAAACAAATCAAGAACTTCAAACACAAATCAGCGAACGCTTATGGGTAGAAGAGGAACTGCGAAAATACCAGAATCATCTTGAAGAAATGGTTACTGTTCGCACCAATGAAATTACTCAGACTAACGAACAATTACAACAAGAAATTCTTGAACGCCAACGCATCTTAGAAATTCTCCGACAAAGCGAAGAACGTTACCGTTACTTAGCTGAGGCAATTCCTCAGCTTGTATGGACAACTAAACCTAACGGTGAATGCGATTATTTTAATCAAAATTGGTGCGAATACACTGGGCTAACATTAGAGCAATCTTTGGGTTCTGGTTGGTTGGCTGCATTGCATCCAGATGATGTTCAAAGAGCTGATAAAGTGTGGTCTGATGCTGTCAAAAATAGCACTATATATAACAATGAATATCGCTTTAAACGAGCTGCTGATGGCTCTTATCGTTGGCAGCTAGCGCGAGGTTTACCACTCAAAGATGAGCAAGGTTTTGTAGTCAAGTGGTTTGGAACCTGTACGGATATCCACGAACAAAAACAAATACTTGAAGAACGAGCGCACCTACTGGAATTAGAACAAGTAGCACGAGCAAAAGCAGAAACAGCCAATCGAATTAAAGATGAATTTTTAGCCGTCCTTTCTCACGAACTACGCACTCCACTCAACGCAATTCTTGGCTGGTCAAGGTTGTTGCAAACCCGCAGATTAGACCAAACAAAGACATCTGAAGCCCTAGCCACAATCGAGCGAAATGCTACCTTACAAGTTCAACTCATTGAGGACTTGCTGGATATTTCCAGAATTTTACAAGGTAAACTGACGCTGAATATCACAAAGATTAATCTCAAGTCCACGGTATTGTCGGCATTACAGACAATGCAGTTAGCAGCAGAAACAAAGTTGATTGAGGTGAATACAGTATTGGAACCGGGTGTGGGACAAATTATGGGCGACTCGACTCGTTTGCAGCAAGTCGTCTGGAATCTCCTTTCTAACGCAATCAAATTTACACCCAGAGGAGGAAAGGTAGAAGTGCGACTCCAAGAGACTGATGGCTATGCTCAAATAATCGTTAGCGATACGGGTAAGGGAATTAGCGCTGACTTTTTGCCATTCGTATTTGATTACTTCCGCCAAGCAGATAGCACCTCTACGAGAAATTTTGGTGGATTAGGACTGGGATTAGCAATTGTGCGTAATATCATCGAAATGCATGGCGGCATCGTCAAAGCAGATAGCCACGGTGAAGGTCAAGGGGCAATATTTACTGTTAGCTTACCGCTTCTGCCAGATGAAAGTTCAAGGCTGACGGATGGACAAAATTACCCTGCATTCTTAGCTTCTAACTCCTCAACTCTGAATGGCATCAAGGTTTTAGTTGTTGATGATGATACTGATTCACGAGATTTTGTTGCTTTTGTATTAGAGCAAGATGGGGCTTTTGTGATGGCAGTATCTTCTGCTGAAGAAGCATTACAAACTTTAGCAGATGTCAAGCTAGATGTGTTGGTAAGCGATATTAGTATGCCCGATATGGATGGTTATATGTTAATACATGAAGTGAGAACTCGGACACCAGAACACGGTGGGCAAATTCCAGCAATTGCCTTGACTGCCTTTGCGAGAAACGATGACCGCGAAAAAGCCCTAAAAGCTGGGTTTCAGATGCATTTATCTAAACCTCTTAACCCAGAAAAATTAATTGCAGCCATTGTTAAATTGATGGAAACAAAAGTGTCAATAATTACTTAAAAACAACTTTTTAGTTTTAATAAAGCACTATCTATAGTGGGGAAAAGGGTAAGGGTTAAAAGGTAAAGGTATGAAATTTTCCCTTACTTTTTAACACGCACCTCAACATCTTGGCATTTGTTACTTTTGCAAGATGTCTATTGTGTACAAATAGACATTAGACCTCTTGGCATTTGTGCTTTTTGCACTTTCGTGGGAAAAGGTTTTGGTTAAAGGGGAAGGGAAAATACAAAACCTTTACCCTTTCCCCCTTTCCCTTTTACCGACAAATGCCAAGAAGTCTATTTATATGAGATTACACTTGTATCAAGTTAGCTTAATCACTTATAATTCCTGCTATAACTCCGCCAAAGCTACGCTTTTGCTTCCCGAATAGTAAGTAAGGAAGGGCTGAGATGGGGGATTTTGATGATGGCAATTAACCGAACTTGATATTAGATGTAAACCAAGCAGGTAAGGTAAGAAAAATGCTGAAAAACAAGAATCTACTGGTAGCAGCTATTATCTGCTTGTGTTTGAGTAATGGGAATACTGCCTTTGGTCAAAATGTTGGCGTGATTTTAGCAAAAATTCACAACTATACTCAGTCCGCAGTTATTCGCAACAAAAACGCAGTTGCTAACTTCGAGCAAGGAAACAATCTCTATAAACAGGGAGATTTGAAAGGAGCGGAGGCGGCTTTTCGGAAGGCAATTGAACTCGAACCCAATTTTGCACAAGCTTATATTGCCTTGGGAAATACTCTCGACGATCGAGGTAAACCACAAGAAGCGATCGCTCAATACAATAAAGCCATTAGCCTCGATCCTCAAGACTCTAGAGCATATTTTAATCTAGGTTTGACTTTAGCAAGACTGAATCAGTTAGAACCTGCGATCGCCCAATATCAGAAAGCCATCAGCCTTGAACCCAAGTATGCCGAAGCTCACTATAACTTAGGAAATGCTCTCTACGCTCAAGGCAAGTTAAAAGAAGCAGTTACCGAATATACAGCAGCTATTAGCCTCAAACCAGACTATGCGCCGACTTACACCCGTTTAGGAAATGTTCTCTACGATCGAGGTGAGCTAGCAGAAGCAGTTACTCAGTATAAAAAATCTATTAGCTTCGATCCTAACTATGCAGACGCTCACTATTACTTAGGAAACGCCTTATACGCTCAAGGAAAGCCAGCAGAAGCAATCGGCAACTATACCGAAGCCATTCGCCTAGCTCCGAAAAATCCAGCAGGTTATAATGCCTTGGGAAATACTCTGTACGCTCAAGGCAAACTAGAAGAAGCGATCGCACATTACAAAAAAGCCATCAGCTTCGCTCCCAACTATGCAGACGCTCACTATAATTTAGCAAGTGCTTTTTACGCTCAAGGCAAGCTCACAGAAGCAATCGCTGGCTATACCGAAGCGATTCGTCTCGATCCCAAACACGCACAAGCTTACACAGGTTTGGGAAATGCAATGGACGATCGAGGTAAACCTCAAGAAGCGATCGCACATTACAAAAAAGCCATTAGCCTCGTCCCCAACGATGCATTCACTTACTATAATTTGGGAATCACTTTAGGAAGACAACAACAGTCAAAAGAAGCGATCGTTAATCTCAAAAAAGCCAGAGAATTATTCCAAGCTGAGAAAAACAAGGAGATGGTTGAGCAAGTCGATCGGCTAATCCAAAAAATTAATACCCAGACGAATTGAATAAAGGGCATGGGGCATGGGGCATGGGGTATGGGGCATGGGGCATGGGGAGAATAACTACTGACAAATGACAAATGACAAATGACAAAGGCAAAGTCTACCTCGTAGGTGCTGGGCCTGGAGATGTAGCATACCTAACAGTAAAAGCTTACAATCTCTTAGCTGCTGCTCAGGTGTTAGTTTACGATGCTTTAGTAGATGCTCAATTATTGCAGTGCGTACCAGATGATTGCCTGAAGTTGGATGTCGGAAAACGCGGTGGCAAACCCAGTACAAGCCAAGCCCAGATTAACAAGTTACTGGTAAAACACTGTCTCTTAGGAAAACAAGTTATACGGCTAAAATCAGGCGATCCGTTGATTTTTGGGCGTTGCAGTTCCGAAATTGAAGCGTTGAAAGCATCCGGTTGTGATTTTGAACTAGTACCAGGAATTTCCTCAGCCCTCGCCGCACCTTTATTGGCAGGAATTCCCCTAACAGATCCGGTGTTAAGCCGCACTTTTGCAGTACTTACAGCTCACGAACCAGAGGTTTTAGATTGGGAAGCGCTGTCACGCTTAGAGACACTGGTAATTTTGATGGGAGGGCGACATCTACGAGAGATTGTAGATCGACTGGTGCAGCATGGGCGATCGCACTTAACACCCATTGCCATCATCCGTTGGGCAGGAACTCCCGAACAACAAATTTGGACGGCGCAACTGGGCAATATTCTAGAACTTACCGCCGGATTATCCCTTTCCCCGGCGGTAATTGTGATTGGCGAAGTTGTTGGGCTACGCAAGTACTTACAACCTGAGAAAATAGATTGTCAGGTTTCTACTACAGGCAAAACTTTTAGCCCCCCTGCTATGTCAAGCAATTTCCCCCTATCTCCCCTTACTGGTAAAATGATCTTGGTAACACGTTCAATTGGGCAATCGAGTCAATTTAGCGATCGCCTCATTGCATCAGGTGCAACAGTCATCGAAATGCCTACCTTAGAAATCGGCCCCCCCTCCAGTTGGGAAGCTTTGGATTGTGCGATCGCTCATTTATCTGACTTCGACTGGTTAATTCTTACTTCTACCAATGGCATAGACTACTTTTTTGAAAGGCTAACTACCCAAGGTAAAGATAGCCGTGCCTTAGCTGGCATCAAAATTGCCGTCGTTGGTGAGAAAACAGCCCAAAGTCTCAAACAACGCTCTCTGCAAGCAGATTTTATTCCCCCCAACTTTGTTGCCGATTCTTTAGTGGAAAATTTCCCAGATAAATTAGATGGTAAAAAGGTGTTATTTCCCAGAGTTGAAAGCGGCGGCAGAGAAGTTTTAGTTAAGGAATTAACTCTCAAGGGAGCAAAGGTGATAGAAGTTGCGGCATATCAATCTTGTTGTCCTAGTAGTATTCCACCTGCGGCAAAGTTAGCTCTCCAAAACCGCAAGGTAGATGCAATCACCTTTGCCAGTTCTAAAACTGTACAATTTTTCTGTCAACTTACTAATAGTATATTTTCCAACAACTCTAATGCTAGCCAATTATTAGAGGGAGTTTGTATTGCCTCTATCGGCCCCCAAACCTCTAAAACTTGCCATGATTTATTCGGACGTGTGGATGTAGAAGCCGAAGAATACACTTTAGATGGTTTAACCCAAGCACTGATCGCATGGGCGACAAATTCGTAGATGAGGAAGCAGGGGGCAGGGGGCAGGGGGCAGGGGGCAGGGAGAGAATAACTAATGACAAATGACTAATGACAAATGACTAATGACAAAACGTATAATCGGCTTAACTGGTGGTATCGCCACAGGCAAAACCACTGTCACTAATTATTTAGCTAGCACTTATAACTTGCCGATTTTGGATGCAGATATTTATGCTAGAGAGGCAGTATCTTTAGGTTCGCCGATTTTGGGTGCGATCGCCGGGCGTTATGGCGAACAAATTTTACTACCAGATGGCAGCCTCAACCGCCAAAAGCTAGGTGAAATTATCTTTAATCGTCAAGATGAACGCAACTGGATAGACAATTTGATTCATCCTGATGTACGCGATCGCTTTCTCAAAGCCATTGCTCAGTCTTCGTCACAAATACTGGTGTTAGTAGTGCCTCTATTATTTGAAGCTGGGATGACTGATTTGGTAACAGAAATCTGGGTAGTGCGTTGTTCTCAAGAGCAACAACTACAAAGATTGATACAACGAAACCATTTAAATACAGAACAGGCACGAGCCAGGATTAACAGCCAATTATCCATTGAAGAAAAAGTGGCTCATGCAGATGTCGTTTTAGATAACTCTTCTACCCTAGAAGTACTACTGAAGCAGATAGATGTAGCTCTAGCTACGACAAGTAGTGACTAAATTAGATTAATATTAAAATATATACATATATGACATTTTCAAGACATAAAAAGCTTATTAATTAATACTAGATAGTTAAGCAAAAAACTTATATAGGACTCATATTTTATTTCTGAAAAAACTCAGTACACCCCTAAATCCCTTTTTTCCTGTTCCCCGTTCCCTATTTCCTGTTCCCTCCCTACGCAAATATGTTCATTAATCAAATCGGATTCTTATATTTCACCAAATATTGTCCAACAGTTAGGTGATTTTACAGTTGAATCTGCGGTTAATAGTACTGTAAATTTAAAAGAATGGCTTTTAAATAAATTATAAGTTCTATTTTTGAAATGTTTTTAAGTGCCTTCTCTTCAATCATAACAGGTATGAATTTAAGTTCTAGTTTTTTAAATAAATTAGCTCTGGTTATCTCTCCAGTCACAGAATTAAAACAAAAAAATAAAATCCATGATTACAGACAACAAGTTTGTGGAGGCGACTACATATTTGAGCGTCTCAATGAAGGAACAATCGGCTACATGACTGGAGTAGGGAAAAGCGTTAAAGCTTGCGATCGCATTATTTTACGAGAAGGTTGTGAATCTTATCAATATCAAGTTGAAGAAATTGATTATTACTCCGCTCCATCTGATATGTGGATAGCTTTACTCAAGCAAATACCGAATGACTAAATATTAAAGTTAACCGATTGCTTCAATTCTAGACTTCAATACAGTTCAGAATTTCGAGTATATAGGACTCATATTTGATTGGGTGAAAAAACTCAGTACACCTTAGAAAGCTTTCTTTCCTGTTCCCTGCCTATCGCGCTTGCGCTGCGCTTCTCTGCGAGACGCTTTGCGAACGCGCACCACACAAGTAAATTTTCCGAATCAAACCGGATTTCTATATTATCTTCTTGGCACAATCGCGATCGCCCAACAGTAATCAAATGTGACGTAGCTGGCTGCACGATCTACACAAGTTGTAGATTGAGCGATCGTAGCGATCGCAGCAGCAATATATTTAGTATATAATAATACTTATTGTGAACTTGAAAGTAATTTTTTTTATTTTATCTAAAAATCTAAGTAAACATACTAATACACTGTGAGATAAATTTGCTTACCTTTAACAAGGGACTTGAGTAGGGGAAATTCATGAATTGCCCTTACTTGTCTGCTTGCTTAATTGAGATGGTAGCTCGATTTGCGCCGCACTCTATTAGGCTGTGATTGGTTTATTATTCTCAGCTTAATTTCGGTCTAATCATGATCAAAAACATTACTCTAGATCCTCTAGTAACTGATATTCGGTGTGAAGAAATTTGTCAGATTTTGGGAGAGACTTACAACCAGGAACACTGGAATGATTGGCGCTGGCAAATGCGGCATCGGTTGACTAAGCTGGAACACTTTCAGAAGTTATTCAGGCTTAGTGCTACTGAAGAACAGGGACTTTTAATTGCACCAGAGAAGTTTGCTGTAGCGGTAACTCCATATTTTGCATCACTACTCGATCCAGAAGATCCCCTTTGTCCACTACGGTTACAAGTGATACCACGGCAAGAAGAACTAATAGTTAGTCCAGCAGACATGGTAGATCCATGCGGTGAGGATGGCGACACTCCAGTACCAGGACTCGTACACCGCTATCCTGACCGAGTATTGCTGCTTGCCTTAGACAGCTGCGCTGCTTATTGTCGTTACTGCACCCGCTCTCGTTTGGTGAGCCAAGGTGAGATGTACCCAGTAACGCGGCGGTTGGATGCGATCGCCGCTTACCTGGAGGAACACACCGAGATCCGTGATGTGCTAATTTCCGGTGGCGATCCTCTATTGATGGCTGATGAACCTTTAGACAATTTGCTGAGGCGGCTGCGTGCTATTAAGCATATTGAATTTATCCGCATTGGTTCCCGCGTGCCGAGTTTTTTACCGCAGCGAATTACACCAGAACTGGTTGCCTTGCTACGTAAACATCGTGTGTGGCTATCTTTGCACTTTTGTCATGTGCAGGAACTTACCCCAGAAGTGGCACAAGCTTGCGATCGCCTCGCTGATGGCGGCATTCCTTTAGGTAGTCAAACCGTGCTGTTAAAAGGTGTGAATGATTCTGAAAAAGCCCTGAAGAATCTGTTTCACGGTCTTCTCAAGCTGCGTGTGCGACCTTATTATCTTTATCAATGCGACCCAGTTGTTGGTACTGCACATCTGCGAACGAGTGTGCAAACTGGGCTTGATTTAATTTCTAAATTACGCGGTCATACTACTGGTTACGCTGTACCAACTTATGTAATTGATGCCCCTGGTGGTGGTGGCAAAGTCCCAATTCAAGCTGAGACTCTAGTTGCTTATGAGAATGGTACAGCTACAGTGCAAAATTGGGCAGGTAAAACGTACACCTATGTAGATCCAGTAAAGTAGGTTTAACCTTATATAGAAGTTGCTTGCCATCATTAAAAAGGGTCAGTTGGAATAGGTTCTGTTGAGTTCTTGGCAAACCAAAAAACTAAGTAATTGCAGGAGATTAGTTGGAATGTTGATTGTTGGTAATACAAACCTAAAAGGTCGAGGTGTCTTCGCACAGAAGCACTTTTTGAAAGGAGAACTCATTGAGAGAGTGCCAGTTGTGGTTATACCCGCAGAACAGGTTGAATTCCTAGATAAAACAATTTTGGGCAACTATTACTACGATTGGGAAGATAAAGCTGCGGCGATCGCTCTAGGTTTATCTTCCTTAATCAACCATTCCTACAATCCCAATACTTATTATGTGAAAAAATTCGCTGACCGAGAGTTGGATCTGATTGCCTACCGAGATATAGAAGTGGGAGAAGAAATTACTGCTAACTACAACGGTTCTCCTGATGATAAATCTCCTATATGGTTTGATGTTGTTGATGAGATATTTTCACTTAATTAAGGATTTAATAATCGGAATTCCTTAATTAAGATATTTGATTTGTACGTTAAAGCTAACAGAGAAAGTTTTCTCACTGGGAATTATCGGGCTATGGGGTTATTCATTGGTCTGTGTTATGACCTGAAGGCAGATTACCTTCAGGCTGGTTTCAATGCTTCTGAGGTGATGGAGTTCGACGATGAAGAAACTATCATCGGGCTGGAAACTGCACTATTGCAGTTAGGTCATCAGGTTGAACGTGTCGGTAATGGTAAAGAACTTGCTCGGCGTTTAGCAAAAGGCGATCGCTGGGATCTGGTTTTCAATATTGCTGAGGGTTTAAAGGGTCGTTCTCGCGAAGCTCAAGTCCCGGCAATCTGCGAATTATTCGCTCAAGCTTACACCTTTTCCGATCCGCTTACCTGCGCCCTGACGTTAGACAAGGCACTAACTAAGAGAGTAGTGCGCGATCGCGGTTTGCCGACAGCCCCCTTTCAGGTCGTGAATACTACCGCAGAGGCAACGGCTGTGTCGCTGCCAATGCCACTTTTCCTTAAACCTATGGCGGAAGGCAGTTCTAAAGGGGTAACTGGGCGTTCTCTTGTCAAAGAACATCAGGAGCTAGTAAATGCTTATCAAGTGTTACACGAACTTTTTGAGCAACCAATACTCGTGGAAACCTTTCTTCCTGGTAGAGAAGTAACAGTAGGCATTATTGGCAACGATAGCAACTCACGGGTAGTAGGTGTGATGGAAGTAATTTTTACAGGCCAAGTGGAAGCTTTCGCCTACACCACCCTCAATAAAGATGAGTATTTGGAACGGGTATCTTATCGTTTGCTCATAGATCCCGAACCACTGGCAGCACAGGCAAGGCAACTGGCGCTGGATGCATACCATACTCTTGGTTGCCGTGATGCTGCCCGCGTGGATCTGCGCTGCGATCCTAGCGGTGTGTTGCAGTTTATGGAGGTTAACCCATTGCCAGGGCTACATCATATCCGCTCAGACTTGCCAATGATAGGACGTTTGGGTGGTATGACATATACAGAAATCATTGCTGAAATAGTCGAGTCTGCATGGCAAAGATATAAATGTTGAACAAAAGGCAGGGGAAAGGCTGACAGGTACAACTAGTAGTTCGCTCTCGTGAACTTGGCAAGAAAAAGGGGAAGGTGGGTTCGCTCTAGGGATAAGGGGCGGGGGAACGCGGAAATCCCTTACCATGAATTCCCTTTCACTTTTCCCCAGCCCTCACAAGCGCATTTTTGGGTTGGCAGACCACTAGGTGCAACAAACCTACACCTGCAATACTTTTCGGATAAGCCTAACAATCTCTCTTTTGGTCTGGGAAAAGGTTAAAGGGCAAAGGGGAAAAGGTAAATTCAAACCCTTTCCCTTTCCCTTTTCCCCCAAAACCCGAAAAGCATTGCCTACACCTGTCAGCGACTTCCCCCTCCCCTCTGCCTTTTTTATGCAATATGAAGTTGCTCAAACTAAACTACAGAGGGATGTTAGGTGATACGCTCATCTTATAGGGTGTTCAATAGTGTTACCTGACTGTGGAGAATATACTCATGAATTTATTATTTATGCAAACAGCAGCACCAGCTATAGATGCTGCCCCTCATTTTCCTGTTGCTTTTACCTTGGTGTATGTCGTTGGTTTTGTTGCTGCTGTCACCATTGGCTCAATAGCTTGGTACAACTCAAAACGCCCCGCAGGTTGGGAAAGCAAAGAACGTCCTGATTTTGTGCCTAAAGTTGAAAAAGAAGAAACTCCGGGTCTGGGTGAACCTAAATAATAAGCAGTGATGAGTGCTGAGTTTAATAATTAAACTTACAGCAGTTTTCATTTATTTTGAACCACATTTTACATTATTTAGAAGCCTTGTAGAGACGTAGCAGTGCTACGTCTCTACATTTGCCTATTAACTCCGCAAAGAGCTTACATTCATATCGTCGTTCAATCTGCGAATCAAACGGGATAACTCACGAATGATATTCACCGCAATTTCGGGAGTTTCTTCGATCGCATCATATAGTTGCTCTTGCGTCAGTTCTAAAAATTCACAAGGTTCCAGAGTCGTGGCAGTGGCAGATCGAGGTTGAGTATCGAATACTGCCATCTCACCAAAATATTTTCCCTGTTCCACCTCTGCCAACTGTTTATTCCCAATGTGAACTTTAACTCGACCGGAGACGACAATATAGAGCGATCGCCCTTCTTCTCCTTGTCGAAAGATGGTGTAATTAGCTGGGAATGACAATTCGTTCATCACTGAAGTGAGCCGCACAATAAAATCATCCCGCAATTCCTTAAAAATCGGGACTCGCCGGACAAATAATAAACGGTCAACACTGGTTAGCATAATTACAAGTTAAAAATTCAACATTACTGAACATCTCAAAACTGAAGTCAGAGGGCGATTAGTCATATTACCGATGTTGAATGCTAGCCGTCAAGGATATCCGAGCCTTTATCATCTGACAAGGGTTCTCTTCAATCAGAGCGATTGCATAGAAGTTTCTCAAACAATAGCTCAGTATTCAATACTACTCGTTTTGTGCATTTTGAACTCAGATTTAGTTTAGGGAAAAGGTTATACCATTTTAGATTTTGGATTTTGGATTGGGAATTGCCTTGGTACGTCTGGCTTGATGTGAATCCATCTGTCGCAATCATTTTTCAAATTGGTATTAGAGGTTTTTCTTTCCGTTTTTCTCTCATGAGTGTCAATGGGTACAAAGCCCGAAACATCTAGTAATTTTGTCAATCACTTTTATTTATCATTTTAAAAAACAAGAGTATTTGCTCTTATTTGGCTGCAAGCCATAATATTGACTTCATGAGCTCCCAAGGTACCTTGCTGAGAAAAAAATCACCAATTTGATTGGAGGCAATGCCTCTAAAAATTGGGTCATTGGCTGATAAATAACGAATATCGCTCGGTTGTCGTTAGAAAAACAGTCACAAAATCTCCTAACCTGCCCTCACATCGAGAAGCAGAGAGGATTAAGACAAACAGCATTAGAATTACTGTGAGCAACAATTATGGCTTGGCTAATTAGTACATTATTGATTGGAATTTCTGCCGCTTTTGCAACTACCTTTGATGACAACTTATATTTGACAGCTTTTTTCGGGAAAGTCAATCGTAGCTTTCGTCCTAAGCATATTGTTATCGGTGAATTCCTGGGATTTACTACCTTAGTGTTTGCTAGTCTGCCTGGTTTCTTTGGCGGTCTGATTATTCCAACCACCTGGATTGGTTTGCTAGGTTTGCTTCCCGTCGCCATTGGTATCAGTAATCTCATCAGTCGAGAAGAGGAAGGAGAGACAGTGCAAGCTGTGTCAGTTGACTTAACCTCTCCGGTAAAATCTGCACGCCAGAAGAAATCACTATTAGCAACCATCCGCGATCCGCAAACTTACCGTGTTTCTGCTGTCACCATTGCCAATGGAGGAAACAACATTGGAATTTATGTACCATTGTTTGCCAGTAGCAATCTTCCAAGTTTGGGTGTAATTCTGTGTGTTTGCTATTGCACTGTTGGGGTGTGGTGTTTCCTCTCTTACAACCTGACTCGTAATCCTCTGATGACTCCCGTTTTAACTCGCTATGGTCGCAAAATCTTCCCCTTTGTCTTAATTTACTTAGGACTGTCTATCTTAATTAAAAGTGAAACATATCGTCTTTTACCTAGTCTGGCAATGCTTGGGAATTAGGTATCAGGCGATCGCTTCCCCTTGAGTGGACGCTCCACGCGATCGCAATTCTTGATGATGTCAGCAAACAAATCAGCAATCGTTTCCCATCCAAAAAGATTTTTTAATCACTTGAATTTATCAATATGAATAACAATAATATTTGCTCTTATCATTCAACTTATCTAAAGTGAGAATAAAGCACATTATCGATGGCTCTTATAAAAGCAAGTCCACCAATAGGAATCAGATTATGAAGTTCCCAATGAATCAATCCAACTCTAAAAAATTAACTCAGTGGCTCGTAAAAGCAGTGTTTCTGGTAGTTGTAGCGGGATTTACTCTGCTTATCCAGCCCAGCGCTAGAGCACAAACACTAGCTCCATCCATACCTACGGAATCTGAACTAGCTCCAGTTGAATCATCAATGGAGCCTGTAACACCAGCAGCTGTATCACCAATGGAGCCTGTAACACCACCAGTAATATCTCCGGTTGTACCGCCAATAGTGTCTGTAGCAGATAACGTTAGACATTTATTACAAACCAATGAATGTGTCGGTTGTAACCTTGCTGGAGCAATCTTAAAGGATGTAAACTTGCAAGCAGCAAACTTGGAAGGTGCTAACTTACAAAATGCAGACTTAGAAAGAGCTAACTTGCAGCAAACAAACTTACAAAGGGCTAACTTTCAAGGAGCAGATTTAGGCAAGGTAAACCTTTGGGGAGCAAACCTGGCGGGAGCAAACCTATTTGATGCAGACTTAGAGAAAGCCAACCTACTGGGAGCAAACCTGCAAACCGCTAACCTACAAAACGCAGACTTTGAGAAGACAAATCTGACAAATGCAAACATCCAGGGAGCTAACCTGATGGGCGTTGATTTGGAAGATGCAATCAGACCGGAAGGATTTGCTATTCGGTAATTAAACTGAAGTTCTCCGTGCGAGTTGAATAAAAAATATCAAAAGCCTGATTCAGCAATGAATACAGGCTTTAATTAATTCGTAATTCCTAATAAATAGACTTCTTGGCATTTGTAGGGAATTGGGTTTGGGGGAAAAGGAAAAGGATTAACAATTCAAAATTCAAAACTTGTACTGAGCTTGTCGAAGTATTCAAAATTCAAAATTAAAGACATTTCAGATGGGGATTTAAACCCTTGAACTTACGATAAAAAACCTTTCCCCTTTAACCTTTCCCCTTTTCCCGCCTCTTGCAAAAGTAACTTTTGCAAGAGGTCTAATGTAGATGCAAAGGGGCTTGCCGTTGGTTAGTACAGAGACGCAGAGAACGCAGAGAGAAGAGAAATAGAGAGGATGTTTAAAAAGTTTTTTTGGTAACATCAAACCCTTTTCTCAGAAGGAAAGAGGTTTCGAGAGGGCTTTCTAGGATATTTTGTGACTTTTCAAACATTCTCTGAATGGCAAAATATTTTCAGTCAATTAATTCCAGTAATTCTTTTGTTTTCAAATCAGCTGCTACAGGTTGAGAACATGCAATCTGAGGAGAGATAGAGCAAATCGCCTCTGTGGTTGTTTCAAAACAATTTGACAAACCAATTGTATTTAACAATCCTGTACGTTCCAGTAGTTGTTGGACTTCAGGTTGTAAACCTGTGAGAATTAAGCGGCAATTGTGCCGTTCCAAGTCATGATAAATATCCTCTAAGGCTACTAATCCAGTTGTGTCCATATTTGGTACAAACCGCAACCGGAGAATTAAATACTTGACTTCCGGTTCATCGCGGAGGAAAGTAGCAAACCGTTCAGCAGCACCAAAAAATACGGGGCCATCTACCCGATAAACGGCAATTTCTTTACCTAATTCCAGAGGCGTACCAGGGGGAAATACTTCGGTTTCAGGTATTTTGGCTAGGCTCAATTCGCTCATGCGTTTGATGAACAAGGCTCCAGCTGCAATCAATCCCACTTCGACAGCGAGAACTAAGTCAAACAAGATTGTCACTAGCCAGGTGAGAATCATTACCGCAAAGTCGGAGTAGGTAGCACGCATCAATAAACCAATAGCTTCCCACTCAACCATTCGCAGGCTAACCACCATCAAAATCCCAGCCAGTGCTGCTAAAGGAATCTGTGCTGCTAAGGGTGCTAAAGTTAAAACAATTATGGCTAAGACAACACCGTGAATTACGCCAGATAGTCGGGTTTTGCCGCCAGAACGGACATTTACAGCAGTTCGAGCGATCGCACCTGTGGCAGGAATACCACCAAAAAATGGCACAATCATATTAGCCAAACCTTGACCAATTAATTCGCGATCGCTATTATGTTTCTCGCTGACTGTCATCCCATCAGCCACTACCGCCGATAGCAACGATTCAATACTCCCCAGTGCAGCTAAAGCTAAAGCCGGGTTAATTAGTTCTCGAATCAGACTAAAATCATTCCAGTGGGGAATACCTTGAGGCATCGGTAAAGATTGAGGAATCGTGCCAATTGTTGGTACATTTAAATGGAAAACAGAAGCGATCGCAGTTGCTAACACCAGTCCCACTAAAGAACCTGGTATTGTTGTATTAATCCTCGGCCACAAAAGATTGGTGGCAATCACCACAACTGCCAAGTCAACTGCTGCCCAATTTAGAGCTTCTACATGAGTTAGACTTTGCCAAAGTCCGGGCAAAAAATGTTCGCTACGTGATAATTTTAAACCGAAGAAATTATTTAACTGACCACAAAAAATAATCACGGCAATACCATTAGTAAAACCTGCCGTCACCGGATAAGGAATAAATTTTACTAACTGTCCAAGTTTGGCAACCCCCAAGGCAATTTGGATAATTCCAGCCATCACCCCAGCAATCCAAACTTTCTCAAGCCCGTACTTGGCGACAATTCCCACCAAAACTACAGCCATTGCACCTGTTGGGCCTGTAATCTGTACTGACGAACCACCAAAAATTGCGGCGACAATTCCCGCCACAATCGCGGTGTAAAGTCCCGCCTTTGGTTCCACACCACTGGCTACCGCAAAGGCTAAAGCTAAAGGCAATGCTACCACTGCTGCTGTTAGTCCTCCCGTAAAGTCGCCACGCAGTCCACCAAACAAGCGATTCAGACGTAAAAGCTGTGGTTCTTTGAAGATATTAGATGTTGCCATATCGTCATTTTCAATTCTTATACACAATTTGTTGAAGCACACACAAATGTTATTCCATCTTTTCGGTAGATTTCATCAGGGTTGTCGAAAATCCCGCAATTGTGTATGGGTTTTGGTTCAAGTTCGCCTATTTGCTGATTAATAAAAGCGCAGGTTTGCTTGACATATTGGGTATAGTGTGTGTATGAAGGTTGGCGATCGCTACCTAAAGTCTCAGTTACAGAGATACCTTAATCGAAACACAGGCGAATTTAAGATCGGGATGCAAAGCATACAAGCACGGTCGAGATCATTAGTCGAGAAAGCTATAATTTGCTTGGAATAAAGGTGATGTATCCTTATGCTGACGCTTGAGCAAATTGAGTCCGCGATTCTTCAACTGCCACCCAACGAGTATGAGAAGCTCATTCAATGGTTTGCTGATTTAGACTATCAACGGTGGGATGAACAATTGGAGAAAGACATTGCTGATGGCAAACTGGAAGCTTTTGCACAAGAAGCGATTGCTGAGTTCGAGGCGGGGAACTATCGAACAATTTGATGCATTACACAACTCATCGATTTTGGGAACGTTACAATGTTCCGCCTGAAGAGGTTCAGCAAATAGCCGATCAGTGTTACGAACCACTCAAGTCTGAATCCCTCCCATCCATCACTGCATTTTAAGAAGGTTGGTAAATACTGGTCAGTCCGCGCAGGGCGAAACTATAGGGCATTGGGTGTAGAAGTTAAGGATGGTATTTTGTGGTTTTGGATCGGGACTCACGCAGAGTACAACAAGCTTAATTGAGATGTAACGCTCTTCCATCACTCTGGTCAAAGAAAATTATAATTTATATGAGTACAAATTTGGTAAATACCAATGTTGCAATCCATCAAAGGAGTGTATAGGAACGGTAATATACAACTTTCAGAATTACCATCTGATGTATCAGAAAGCCGTGTCATTGTAACTTTTTTAGAACCCAAACAAGCTCCAATCCAAAAGCAGATAATGCGGTTTGGTATGTTTTCTGGAAATAAACAATCAACAGAAAAAACGCTATGAACTTTATGATAGAGATTGAACAAGAAGAGGATGGACGCTTGATAGCAGAAGTGATTGATTTTCCTGGTGTACTGGCTTATGGGCAGACACGAGAAGAAGCGGTTGCTAGAGTTCAAGCATTAGCTCTGCGTATCTTGGCAGATAAATTGGAACATAGAGAAGTAACTCCAGAGCTAGTAAGTGTTGTAGCTGCTTTACAATAGGATATTGCTACTTCATAATATTTAATTAGTACAATTTTCTGTTAAGTGTTTTTTCGGAACTCACGTTGATTGATTGAGCAGTAAAATATACTAATAATTTTATTGCTTATATATGGAAACTTATCCTCCCATAGAATTGGTAAATACAAAACTCAATCCTTCTGAACTACACTATCATTCTTATACAATTAGTCCCTTAAGACAGTTATTCAATAGTTATTATCGCTTTGTAGAATATTATACTTTGCATTTTACAAGTGAAAGGATAATAATAGAACCTTATATAAATTATGATATTTTAATTAGATTTTATAAACTTTACGGTTATTTACCATTACCAGAAAACTTATTATCAATCGTAAATAAAAGCCGAATTAATAAAGCTAAAAATAGTGTAGAACTAATTAAATACAAGTCGATTTCTTTGCTTTATACAATGATTGAGAGTATTGATATTATTAAAGTCAATGGTAATAAACCAGTTAAAATAAGATTAAAAGAATTAGAAGATAATTACGAAATTAAAGCTTTTAAAATGCTTGATTTTGATGTTTTTGATATGTATAAAGTTCAGAAATTAACCTTTGAATCTTTTAAAAATATTTTTGATACTCCTGATTATAATAATGCTAATTCTGATTTTTCATTTGGAGCATCTTTGTTTGTAAAAGTTTTCTCTAAAGAAATTTCAAGTGACACAAAACTCTAAAACAGGCGCAGCATTTATTGCAGGCGGAACCATAACAGGTGCTGGTATTTCCGCAACAGTAGGCGGGATGGGACTAGCAGGCGGATTTGGTGCAATCGGTATTGGTGCAACTCCTGTAGTCGGTGCTGGCGCTGTAGCTGGTGCAGCTGCTTATGGCGCTTTTAAAGCGATCGCAGAAAAAGATGCTGTTGCGATCACTACAATGGGAATTGGCGCAGTCGGCGGTGCTGGTGTTTATAGCGTCGTCGGTGGTATGGGTTTAGTCGCACCGAAAGTAGGGCTAGCATTTGGGATTGGTGCAGCACCGATGGCAGGAATTGGTGCAGTAGTCGGACTCGCCGCCTATGGTATTGCCAAACTTTTAGATGAATCGGAAATTAGCGAAACTCCAGCACAGCTTTTTGCGCGGATGGAAGAGAAAGTTTTACAGATGGGCTACTATTCCGAAGCAGTGATGGAATTAGAAGCATTTTTATCGGGTGACGATCTCAACCAAAAATTTGCTGTTTTGGAAATTGAAGATGAGTTGCAAGCACTTAAGACTGAATTAAAGAAAAAATCAGAATTTGCTATGCCTAAAGCTTCTACTCCCAATATTGAAGCAGAAAAAATATCTCCGACAACCCAGCTACCTGAAACTTGGAAATGTTTACGCACACTCAAAGGACACTTAGCGGCAGTTAATGCGATCGCAATCAGTCCTGATGGTACTACCTTAATCAGTGGCAGTAATGACAGACAAGTTAATTTGTGGAACTTGAAAACCGGAAAATGGCTGTACACATTCTCTGGACAAGCAGAAGCAGTTTTATCTGTTGCGATCAGTCCTGATGGACAGCAGATTGCAAGCGGTAGTGTAGATCGCAAAATCAGCAGTTGGCAGATAGATACAAAAAAATTTCTCCAGACATTCTTTTATTTAAACTCTGCTTATAGTCATAATGGTTTTGTTAACTCGATTGCCTACAGTCCTGATGGAGCAATTCTTGCTAGTGGTGCTGCCGATAAAACGATTAGAATTTGGGGACGCTACACGGGAACCGTAAAACGCACCTTGAATGGACACTCAGATGCAGTTTTATCTGTCGCCATTAGTCCCGATGGTAAAATCCTTGCCAGTGGTAGCGCCGATAAAACTATTAGACTTTGGGATGTCAAAACTTGGGAACAGCGCTATATTCTTACTGAACATTTGGGAGCGGTGAATACAGTTGCTATCAGTCCTAACAGTCAAACTCTTATTAGTGGTAGCACAGACACTACAATTAAGCTGTGGAATCTCCAAACTGGAGAATTAATTTCTACTTTGACTGGACACTCAACGGCGGTTTTGTCTGTTGCCATCAGCCCCGATGGAAAAACCCTCGCCAGTGCCAGCCGAGACGGTACAATCAAACTTTGGAAGCTCCCCACTAGGGAACTACTACAAAATCTTTCCGGGTGTAATCCCGTTGCTTTCAGCCCTGATGGTAAAACGCTGGTAAGCGGCGGTAATGGCGGAAGCATCAAGATTTGGAGTCAATTTACTCTTGACTCTGAATTATCGGGGGAATGGTGGGAAGTCTTGGGCGTAAATCAGAGCGATCGCCCCAATGTTGTTAAACTTGCCTACCGTCGATTAGCAAGATTGTATCATCCTGATGTTAATAGTTCTACAATTGCCAAAGCCTCAATGCAAGCAATTAATCGAGCTTATAAAGAATTTCAGCAGCAGGTAACATAAAGTTAGTAGTTTATCGATGCTAATCAAAATATGAATAATATCTGAGGAAATAGTCTTATGGTTCAAAATTTAGTCGAAGCCATAAATTTTGAAGAATTTGTCGAATGGAAACCGGAGAATGGCAAATATGAATTACATAAAAGAATAATAGTTTAAATGCAGCCGACAGGGGAACATGAGTTAGTCAGAACATTTCTAATTAGAGAACTCAATTTTGAAATTCGGAGATTTAATCTAGCTTATTCGATTCCTGCTCAAGCATTAATCAAATCTGTCGATCAAAAATCTGGTTATTTTCCAGATGTGCTGGTATTGAATATCCCTAACTTAATTAATGAACCACTTTGGAAAAAATCATCAACAGTTACTCAAGCCCCATCAATTCCATTGGTAGTAGAAGTTGTGAGTACAAATTGGCGAGATGATTACTTTCTCAAATTCGCTGAATATGTTCGCGTAGCGTCTCGTAAAGCCTGCGGCATAGCTACGCTTAGGGCGAAGCCTCTCGTAGAGAAGAGAAGAAATTGGGATTTCAGAATATTGGATTGTTGACTATGCTGCTCTTGGTGGAAAACGGTTTATCGGCAATCCCAAGCAACCGACAATATCAGTTTATACATTAGTGGAAGGCGAGTACCAAGTAACTCAGTTTTGTGGTAACGATCGCATTCAATCACCAACTTTAACTGAGCTAAATCTAACTGCCGAACAAGTGTTTAAGGCTGCTTCGGGAGAACAGTAAAGAACATCACTTTGCTAATACTCCGTACTTATATACTTGCTACATACCCATCTATTGTGAGTGGTCTTTCGACTCAGTACTCTTCATTGTTTTTAGCCATACTTCCATAAACTCCCAGTTTCATCTGTCAGTAGGGTAAGATATTTAACCCTTGAGAAGTATTGACATATTAAAATTTTCTAGCCTTCATCTTGCATATTCAGAAAAAACGTTATAAATTATTAGATAATAGGGGAATAATCGACTTCTTAATGTCAAAAACTAATCTTGCTCAAGTAAATATACTGCAACCAGTTTTAACTTCACACAACTCATAAACAGCACTAAAGATATGTTTTTGTTTGGTAAAGCAAAGATTCTGAACAGACAACAGAACAATAAATAATCTAAAAGTATATCTTATGTGACTGTTTTTAGGAATTATCTTACTATTTGCGGTGGAAAACAACAGCTATAATTCACCAAAACAGTAATAGATTACAAGCAATTAACTAACAATAAAGTTGCAAAAAGGTCAGCAATTTTATTCCTTGTTAGTTGATTATTTTTCGCTCAATTATTTTTGCTATTCAAAGAATATTTTTTGTTATGCTGAGAAGAGCAAAAATAATAAATGAAGACCATCTACCACAAATTCACAATACTTATGGAGTTATTTTGGCAATGCACTTAAACGAATTGGAAACTACTGAAAATTTAAAAGAAGTGGAAGAAGCATGGCTAGCACTAGAAAAATCAATTCTCTATTATCAAGGTCGCCCTGTTGGGACAGTAGCCGCTTATGATGTTTCTGTAGAGGCACTCAATTACGATCAGTGCTTTATTCGAGATTTTGTCTCTTCAGCTCTAATTTTTCTGATTAAAGGTAGAACAGATATTGTTCGTAATTTCTTAGAAGAAACTTTAAAGTTACAGCCTAAAGAAAGGGCATTAGATGCTTATAAGCCAGGAAGAGGATTAATCCCGGCTAGCTTTAAAGTGGTATCAGAAAATGGGCAAGAATATTTAGAAGCCGACTTTGGCGAACATGCGATCGCTAGAGTTACGCCTGTAGATTCTTGCTTATGGTGGATTATTTTGTTGCGCGCTTATATAGTCGCCACAAAAGATTTTTCTCTCGCTTATCAACCTGAATTCCAAAATGGGATCAGGTTAATCATGGAAATCTGCTTGGCGAATCGTTTTGATATGTACCCAACGCTATTGGTTCCAGATGGCGCTTGTATGATTGACCGTCGTATGGGCATTTATGGGCATCCTTTAGAATTACAAGTCCTCTTTTACACGGCATTGCGTGCATCTCGCGAACTACTAATTTGTCAAGGTAATTCTGATATTGTTGAAGCCATTGATAACCGTTTGCCTCTTTTATGCGCTCATATTCGCCAGCATTATTGGATAGATATTAATCGTCTGAATGCAATTTATCGCTTCAAAAGTGAAGAATATGGTAAAGCTGCTGTTAATCTGTTCAACATATATGTAGATTCTGTTCCTTATTATGAATTGGACAAGTGGCTACCAAGAAAAGGTGGTTATCTAGCAGGTAATGTTGGCCCGTCGCAGCTAGATACTCGCTTCTTTTCACTGGGAAATTTAATGGCAATCATTTCAGACTTAGCCACCGAAGAACAGTCACAAGCGATTATGACTCTGATTGAGGAACGCTGGGATGATTTGGTGGGAGATATGCCAATGAAAATTTGTTTCCCAGCTTTGGAACATGAAGAATACAGAATTGTAACTGGATGTGACCCCAAAAATATCCCCTGGTCTTATCATAATGCTGGTAGTTGGCCAGTTTTAATGTGGATGTTGGCAGCGGCGGCTGTAAAAACTAATAGAACAAATCTCGCACAAAAGGCGATTGAAACTGCCCAAGGACGCCTCAGTACAGATGAATGGCCAGAGTATTACGATGGCAAAAAAGGGCGACTGATTGGAAAACAAGCTAGGAAATATCAAACTTGGACAATCACTGGGTTCTTATTAGCAAAAGAACTGATAGCAGACCCCACTTCTTTACCATTAATCAGCTTTGGAAAATTGCCAGCAGAACAGGTTTCTAGAGCGTGTGAGTTTGAAATTGCCAGTGTAGACCCCTATATGTCTTAATAGGTGAGTTGGGAGTTATTTAATTTTGGATTTTAGATTTTAGATTTTTACTTCAATCCAAAATCCAAAATTCAAAATCTAAAATTGGCAGAGTTGGGAGTTAGAATACAAAAGCCTCCTGACTCCTGAATCGTGTTTTCATGACAAACCCCCGTCAATTAGCTTTTATCGCCCTACGAGATGTTCATCAGGGGGCTTATGCTGATGTTGCCCTAGATAGAGTGCTGCAAAAAGTTAATTTGCCTGATTGCGATCGCCGCTTGGTGACAGAATTGGTTTATGGGAGCGTCAGAAGGCAGCGCACCCTCGATACTCTCATCGATCGACTCGCTAAAAAGAAATCTCATCAACAACCACCAGACCTCCGCACCATCTTACATCTGGGCTTTTATCAACTGCGTTATCAAGAGCGTATTCCTGCTTCAGCTGCTGTTAATACCACAGTCCAACTCGCGAAAGAAAACGGTTTTTCTGGACTCACGGGTTTTGTTAACGGTTTATTACGACAATACATCCGCCTTGCAGAGAAGATAAAGGGCGATCCGTTACAGCTTCCAGAAAATCCAGTAGAATTCTCTGACTTTTCACCGGATCTGCAAAACCTCTCTCCAAACCTCTCCCCTACAAGGGGAGAGGCTTTGAATTCTCCCCCTTCCCTAGTAGAGAAGGGAGAGGCTTTGAATTCTCCCCCTTCCCTAGTAGGGAAGGGGGCTGGGGGGTTAGGTTTCGCGTTAATTCCAAATAATGTGAAAAGTCAGGTGGAACGCTTGGGTATTTTACACAGCTTTCCTGATTGGATTATTCAAGTTTGGTTAGAACAACTGGGTTTGGCTGAGACAGAACAACTGTGTGAATGGATGAACCAATCACCAACGATTGACTTACGCATCAACCCACTTCGCGCTTCCATTGAGGAAGTTGAGGCGGCTTTGCAATCTGCTGGTGTTTTGGTAAGACGGATTCCTCATTTACCCCAAGCTTTACGATTTATTGGTAATACCGGGTCAATTCAAAAACTACCGGGTTTTAAAGAAGGTTGGTGGACTGTACAAGATGCTAGCGCTCAATTAGTAAGTCATTTGCTCGACCCCCAACCAGGTGAGGTAGTAATTGATGCCTGTGCTGCACCAGGGGGGAAAACAACCCACATCGCTGAATTAATGGCAGATGAGGGTAAAATTTGGGCTTGCGATCGCACTCCTTCTCGTCTTCGCAAACTCCAAGAAAATTCTCAACGGCTAAATTTACAATCTATTCAAATTTACACTGGCGACAGCCGCCACTTCAAGCAATTTCAAAACACCGCAGACCGCGTATTACTTGATGCTCCATGTTCTGGTTTGGGAACTATGCACCGTCATGCTGATGCGCGTTGGCGACAGACACCAGAATCCGTCCGAGAACTTTCGGTGCTGCAACGAGAATTGTTGACACATACATCAACTTTTGTCAAATCTGGTGGTGTATTAGTTTATGCCACCTGTACATTGCATCCGGCGGAAAATGAACAAGTGATTTCGGCGTTTTTAGCTGAGTCACCTGATTGGCAAATTGAGTCTCCTATTGGCGTTGAGTTACCTGATTCTACCGATATTACGCCTCAAGGTTGGTTTAAACTTTGGCCCCATCGACAGGACATAGATGGTTTTTTTATGGTGCGCTTAAGAAAAACCAATAATTCCGAATGAATACTGTTTAGGATTGTACGATTTGGTGGAGGCCTGAATCTACCAGAGGAGGCAGCAATGGTTTCCCCTTCCAATGTGAAAAACTTAGTTAAAATCCTGATTGGAGCTGCCTGGATCGATGGCAGAATCCAGCCAGAAGAACGGCAATATCTCCGCGAAATAGCTCAAGCCAAAGGTTTAGCTAACGACCCAGAAATTAAGCCTTGGCTGTACGAATTAGTTCCTGTACAGCCAAAAGAATGCTACGACTGGGTGCGGGAGTATCTAGGCGATCGCCCCAGTCTTGAAGATTGCGAAAATCTGATTGAAGCCATCAGTGGTTTAATTTATAGCGATGGTGAAGTTGCCGTCGAAGAAGCTAGACTCCTGACGCAATTGCAAGATATGGCGAAGCCGAATGAGTCAAATCAACCAGCTCACACTGCGCTTCTCAAACAAATTCAAAAGCTTTACCGCCGTTGGGTTGAAGTCCAAAACTAACATGGAACTATGAGTTGATCCAAGAGGAGGCGGTGAATTATCTCACTGCCTTTTTGTGTAAGACGCGATAAATCGCGTCTCTACATGAAGGCTTTGGGTTATCTCAACTGTATTGGCTTAAATCCACGTTTTTGAAGATGCTACTTTTAGACATTCTTTAAGAAACTGCTGGGGAATTTCTCTACTTTCTCCCCAATGCTGATGAACATAAGAAGCATGAATATTTGCAGGTAAACCCCATCCTTCGCATCCCATATTTTCGTCACAATCGTAGCGAGAGGTTTCAAATAGGGGTTGAGTGGGAGTTAAGGTTAAATGGGAACGATGAAACTCATGTCCGTAAACAGTTGTATTTGCCTTAACTAACAAATTATCTTGCAAAGCGACTGCACGACGATAACCCAAAGTTAAACGTCCACCCATCACAGCAGATGTTGGTAGCACTCCCGCCATTGACCAAGGTTTACCTTCAAAATCGATAATTTGCTCGCACAAATACATTAATCCGCCGCATTCGGCGATTGTAGGCATTCCTTTAAGTATTGCCGTTTTCACTGCATCACGAACGCTAGAATTTTTTGCTAATTGCTGGGCAAAAACTTCCGGGAAACCACCGCCAAAATACATTCCCTGAATATCTTTTGGTATACCAGCATCTTCTAACGGACTCCAGAAAACCAATTCTGCACCAAGTTGTTGCAGCAAATCGAGATTGTCTTGGTAGTAAAAATTAAAAGCGCGATCGCGGGCTACTGCAATCCTAACTGGGAATGAGGCAGATAAGCAAGATGAAGCAAAACCAGAAAGGGGTTCTGATTTTAACAAAGGTAATAAGCGTTGCCAGTCAAAGCAAGTATCTCCTAAATCGGCGAGGCGATCGATTAAAGCATTGAGTTCGGGAAGTTCGGCTGTGGGTACTAAACCCAAATGGCGATCGGGAATTGTGATGTTATCTTGACGGCGCATTACGCCGAGAATGGGTAATTGTAAGGGTTCTAGGGAATCTTTGAGCAAACAGAGATGGCGATCGCTCCCGACGCGATTTAATACTACCCCAGCTATTTTAATTCGGGAATCAAAAGATCGATAGCCGTGCGCGATCGCAGCCACAGAACCAGATAGACGACTGCAATCAATGACCAACACCACAGGTAAATCTAACAGCCGTGCGATGTGTGCGGTACTCGCAAAATCAGTGGGGGATTGGGCATGGGGCATTGAGCATTGGGCATGATTATTCTCCTTGTCCCCTTGTCCCTTTGTCCCCTTGTCCCCTTGTCCCCTTGTCCCCTTGTCCCCTTGTCCCCTTGTCCCCTTGTCCCCTTGTCCCCTTGTCCCCTTGTTTCCCTTGTTTCCCTTGTCCCGATGCCCAATTCCATCAAACAACCCCATCACCCCTTCTACTAGGGCATATTCACTCAGTTGACTATGACGGGCAAAACATTGCTGAACGTAGGCTTCAGAAGTCAATACGGGGTCTAAATTGCGACAAGCACGACCAGTTACGTGTTGATGAAACATCGGGTCGATGTAGTCTGGCCCCACCTTAAAAGATTGTACCAAGCGATCGCGACGGCGTAAAGATGCTAAAAGGGTGAGCGTGACTGTTGTCTTACCCACCCCACTACGTTCCCCAGCAATGACTAAAGCCATAAATGAAACAAATTAATAATATGCAGCAACTATTTTGGCTATTGGCTGTGTGTCTATCGTCGCTTTTTGCAAAAGCAGATGCACCAGTTTCTCCAACCAACTAACTCAAACTTATACCAATTAGAAACCAGAAAACTACCCAATTAGGGGAGTTGGGTTGAAAACGTCTGTTTAATAATACAGTTGGAGATTAGCCGAGATCGGATAATAATCAGCTACCAAAAGAGGAAAGTTTTATGATTACAGTGCATCATCTTAACAACTCGCGATCGCAGCGTGTGCTGTGGCTGCTTGAAGAATTAGGTATCGAATACGACATCAAATTCTATGAACGCGATGCCAAAACGATGATGGCACCGGAATCGCTACGCCAAGTTCATCCCCTCGGCAAATCACCAGTAATCACAGATGCAGACTTGACGCTTGCTGAATCGGGTGCAATTATCGAATACCTAGTCGAGCGCTACGGTAATGGTCAGTTAGTGCCAGCATCCGGTACGCCAGAGTATCTGCGCTACAAGTATTGGCTGCATTACGCCGAAGGTTCTGCAATGCCACTGTTGGTGATGCGGCTGATATTGAACAATTTCGGGGCAGGCGACAGCAGCGCGGTTAGCGGATTCGTCGCGCCCCAGATCAAACTTCACTTTGACTACATAGAAGACGAACTCCGTAAAAATACGTGGTTTGTAGGCAATGAATTTACCGCCGCCGATATCCAAATGAGCTTTCCCCTAGAAGTAATCGCTGCACTCCCCGAAGAGGTCGAGAACCGGCCAAAGCTGAAAGAATTTGTCGAGCGCATTCATGAACGACCTGCTTACAAACGCGCCCTAGAGCGTGGAGGTAAATACGAGTTATCCTTTCAATAGACTTCTTGGATGAATCAATGAGCTTTCACCCTAAATCCCTCTCCCAAGCAAGGCTACGGTGTACACAAAAGTCTTCTAAAGCTGTCCTACATCTTGACCTGCAATGCTAATGCATCGGCTTGTTATGCCAATGCATCGACCTGCTATGTTAATACATCGACTTGTTATGTTAATACATCGACCTGTTATGCCAATACATCGACCTGCTATGCCAATACATCGACCTGCTATGTTAATACATCGACTTGTTATGCCAATGCATCGACTTGCTATGTTAATGCATCGACCTGCAAAGATTAGCCCATCCTAAGTTATACCGTTTCACCATAAATTTGATAAAGATGGCAAGCAGGGGAAGCAGAAGGAGTAGGGGAGGCAAGAAACGTGATTTGTATCAAAAATTTAGTGAAATGGTATTACCCCTGACTTTTCACTTTATGTGGAAAAGCTAACGATTGATCTAACCCCCTAACCCTTTCTGGGGCAGGTTTTTTTGATTAGACAAATTTTTGGGATTTTAAAACCAAAACCATTGTCTGAGAACTTAAAACTACGTTCAATAATTGAGAACATTCTCAACTATTTATCGAAAGCCTAAAAGCCTGCCCTTGAAAGACCCCCTAACCCCCTTCCCTCGCAGGGAAGGGGGAAAATTCAAAGTGTCTCTCCTAAAAGGAAGAGAGAAATAGAAGAGAGGTTTTCCAGATACCGTGAAAAGTCAGAAGTTACAGCACTTTCGAGGTAAATGAGGTACACATAATATTGGTGTATCAAGACTTAAAATGAAAGCATACTCAATCGATTTACGAGAAAAAATAGTAAATACTTACGAAAAGGGTGGTACTTCAATAAGAAAGGTTGCTGTGCAATTTGGTGTAGCAAAAAGCTATGTGCAAAAGCTAATCCAACTTCATAGAGTGCAAGGACATCTAGAACCTAAAAAGCAAGGTGGAGCCATGAAGGGTAGGTTAGATGATTTCGTGAGCGAATTAGCCGAAATGGTTCAAATTTACCCAGACGCAACTTTATTGGAATATTGCGAATATTTTGGAGAAAAATACAACGTTTGGGTGTGTGCAAGTGTGATGTGTTGTGCATTACAAAAACAAAAATTAACGCGAAAAAAAAGTGAAAGTGCAGCCAAGGAAAAACAGAAAGAGTCCAAAAACTGAGAATAGAGTATTGGGAGAAAGTAAAGCAAGTAGACCCAGAAGACCTTGTATTTATAGATGAAATGGGTGTTTTACTTGGCTTAACTAGAACTCATCAAAGAAGCGAGCGCGGTACTAGAACGTATAATTTTAAACCATATTACCGGGGAGCAAAAATAAGTGTAATCGGAGGAATTAGCTTAAAGAAGGTTTTAGCCGTGATGACTTTAAACGGCTCAATGGATGGAGATGCATATAAAGTTTTTGTAGAACATTTTTTACTTCCGCAATTATGGGTTGGTGCAGTCGTTGTAATGGATAATCTACCTGCTCATAAAGTCGAAGAGATTAAGCTTTTGATTGAAGGAGTGGGAGCAAGTGTTCTTTATCTATCTCCTTATTCTCCTGAATTCAATCCAATTGAACATTGGTGGTCACAATTAAAAGCTTTTCTGAAACAATTTTCTCCCAAGAGTGCATCTGTCGTTGATGGTTTAATTAAAATTGCGCTGAAACTAGTTGATCCAAAGCATCTAAAAAATTGGTTTACTAATTGCTGCTACTGTACCTCATGAACCTCAAATTTGCTGTATACCAATTTGAAAAAAGAATGCGACAAATAGATCATTTGTAGAGACGCGATAAATCGCGTCTTCAACCAAGGATGTGTTGCAACCATTAATTGAATTGGTATTACACAGCAACTCTAAAAGACTTATGTGTACAGCGTAGCCCAAGCTTGGGAGAAAGTTGGGACAATACTGGTTCGGTTAAGATTTTGTGATAAAAATTATGGCTCGCCAAAGACGCGATACGCCGTCAAGACAAAAGATTAATTATTGTAGAGACGGCGATTCATCGCGTCTCTTGCCTTAACCGAACAGTATTGATTTAACGTGAGTTCGACGGCTCTAAAAACCCCATTTCCATTCCTCTCCCCCACTCTTCGAGAGGCTTTGAAACCCTAATTTTTTCGTTGTCAACTAAGAATATTTCTGCCCCTCTCCGCCTCCAAGAGGGGTTGGGGAGAGGTTCATCGAACTCACGTTGATTTAACACCAAGGAAAATAGAAAAACCCTCCAGATTATTGAAATATCCAAAAATCTGAAGAGTTTGTGTTTGATTTTCGCAATTTTGGTAACTTTTATTGTTTCCAGGCGCAACTAACTATTTGTTTCCAATTTGAAAATATTCGCACTCACTCCCAGACTTTCTTCAAAAAGTGACTCGCGACCCCAGCGTTGTACCTGCTGACTCAGCAATGCTTCCGCCTTTTGTTCAGAAAGTGAAGTCACCTGTTGAAACAGACCAGCAGATTGAGCGCCGCCGTGGGTTTCCATCCGCATACAACCACCAGTTTCCGAGCAAATTACTGTACCACAGTCTGCCTTTGGATTGGTCGAACTGAGGCGCAAAGCAATCAAGTCGCCAGCAATTTCACCCACATCAGCAAGGGGAACACCCGCTAATTCGGTTTCTACTTGGCGTTGGTCTTGGGCAATAAAGTTAATCCGAGTGATGTCATAATCTCCGGTTTCCTTTTTATAGGAAACTGGCTGCCATCCTAGACGACTTGCCAACCAACCCAAAAACAGCAGTGCTTGTGCGGGGTTGCCTTTTTCGTAATCAATAGTTACTCGGTCAACTTCCCCAAGGGCGGCCCGACGATGAGGTGAGTCGTAAGCTTCAGCTGTCAATTCCTGCCATGCTGATAGGCGACGCCAGTTGAGGTCAGCCAAAGGAACCCCACTTTCCACCAATTCTTGGAGGCGGAGTAAGTCACTTTCTGGCTCGTTAAAGCGGCAAGAATCCACAATCACATTATTGCAAACGGCTGCCAACCGCTTGAATAGGGCATTATTGGGGTCTGGTGTTGCTTTCCACCAGAGAAACTTTGGTAAGCCGCCAATCAACAATGCTGGAAGCATACCACCGATGCGTTCTAAGGCAGCAGCAGTTCCACTGAGAGTGATGTATTCGCAGCAAATTAGTGTGCTTGACGATTGCTTTTGGATTGGGCAATAGGCAGAAACCTGAGCCTTAACCCCTTCATCTTCGCCAGTAATGGGAAATAGCGCGATGATGCGGCAGGGGTTGCGGAGGGCGATTTCATCAGCAATTCTGGGGCTTGGGGCATTTAAACTTAAGCTGGGAAGTTCAATAGAACCATTGTCTCCCGTAGCACCGTTTCCTTGACGTTTGATGAATTCTTCTCTCAAGATAGCCAGGGTTTCAGGTGTTGCTGTTCCCGTATCGGGCAAGGCATATTTTGTCTGTACTTGCCGCAAGGCAGCTACCATCTGAGGCCCTAAAATCCCGTCAAGCGGGCCGTTGTAAAATCCCAAAGTAGCCAAAAGATATTGGGTTTCTTCGGGTTCGTAAACCACTAAAGTAAATGTTGTGGCGCGGGTGGCAGCAGGAAGCCCACCGTCCTCGCCAGTAATGCCATAACTTTGCCAAATTTGATGAAGTTCCGCTTCTATTTCGTTAAGCGAAATATCTTTTGGCGCCTGAAGTGAATAAATTGTAGAAGCTTGGGGAGCCATAGTAGTTTTGAGTTGTCAGCTTTGTTTGGTGAATCAGTTAGGAGTTAAAAGTTAGAAGTTAGGAGTTAAAAGTTGGGAGTTAGGAGTTAGGAGTTAGAATAACTGAAATTATTAACTCAAAAACTCATAATTTATTACTCCTAACTATTAATTCATCACTCCTAAGTTTTTACAGTCTGCGCCAGCGGCGGCCATCCTGGTTAATTAAGAATTCTGCTTCTGTTGGTTCCCAGGTTCCAGCTTCATACTGGGGAATAGTATTGGCGTCGGCGGGTGCATCCCAAACGGAAAGGGCTGGCGTTACGACCTGCCAAGCGGCTTCTACTTCATCCGCGCGGGTGAACAATGTTTGATCGCCCATCATACAATCAAGGAATAAGCGATCGTAGGCATCAGATGTAGCTTGGATGCCAAAGGAACCATAACTAAAGTCCATGTCAACTGAACGGGTACGGAATTCTGCCCCTGGCATTTTCACATCAAAACGCAGGGAAATACCTTCATTCGGCTGAATCCGCATCGTCAAAATATTGGCGTTTGTCTGTTGGGCAGCTGATTGGAACATCCGAGACGGAACTTCGCGGAAGTGAATTGAAATCTCACTGACTTTTTTCGGCATCCGCTTTCCGGTACGCAAGTAGAAAGGAACACCTTTCCAGCGCCAGTTATCTACCAAAAACTTCATAGCGACGTAGGTTGGTGTGGTGGAGTTGGGATTAACGCCTGGTTCTGTCCGATACCCTGGCACTTCTTGGCCCTTCATCCAGCCAGCACTATACTGACCGCGTACTGCTGACCGCGACAGATTGTGAACATCAGCTAAACGAGTAGCTTGGAGTACCTTCACTTTTTCTGTGCGGATGCTGTCGGCATCCATTGCGTTAGGCGCTTCCATCGCTGTTAGGCAGTAAAGTTGCATGAGGTGATTTTGCAACATATCCCGTAGTGCGCCGGCGCTTTCATAATAACCAGCCCGGTCTTCTACTCCCACGGTTTCTGCCACGGTAATTTGCACGTGGTCAACAAATTGACGATTCCACAACGGCTCAAAAATCGCATTGGCAAAGCGAAACACCAGCAAATTCTGGACTGTTTCTTTACCCAAGTAATGGTCAATGCGGTATACTTGGTTTTCTTTACAAAATTTCTGTACCACTTGGTTAAGACTCTGGGCAGAAGCCAAGTCTCGACCAAAGGGTTTTTCAATTACTAGACGATGTTTGTAGGCATCTTCTAGCATTCCGGCGCTTCCTAGCTGCTTAATCGCTTCAGGGAAGAATGAAGGGGCAACCGAGAGGTAGAACATGCGATTACCTCGCGTGCCCCGTTTTTCGTCTAATTCAGTCAATAAGTTTTTCAGTTTCTGGTAGCCTTCGGGGTTGTCTATATCCCCAGGGCTATAGAACAGACCTTGAGAGAAATCTTGCCAGAGTTCCCCTAAATCAACATCAGGATGTGCTTCTTCCATCCCCTTTTGCATTTGTTCGCGGAAGTACTCATGGCTCCATTCTCGACGTGCCACACCAACAATGGTCGTTTCTGGGGGAATACGCCGTTCTCGCCGCAATTTGAAAAGTGCTGGTACTAGTTTGCGCCAAGTGAGGTCACCGGAAGCGCCAAAGATAACTATAATTTGGGGTTCGGGCATCCCTTGTTGTTGCAGACCAACGCGCAAGGGATTTTCTAGCAGACTAACCATAGAAGTTTTGGATTTTAGATTGGGTACTAGGATTGGCGAAAGGGAAAGGGGGAAAGGGGAAGGCTTTCTGGGGCAGGTTTTTTTGATTAGACAAATTTTTGGGATTTTAAAACCAAAACCATTGTCTGAGAACTTAAAACTACGTTCAATAATTGAGAACATTCTCAACTATTTATCGAAAGCCTAAAAGCCTGCCCTTGAAAGAAAGGGGAAGGTGGGGCCCCCTCTGAGGATAAGGGGCAGGGGGAAAGGGGAAGAACTATACCTTTACCCTTTACCCTTTAACCTTTTCCCCTCTTCTGTTCCCTACACTGGTGACAATACCTTGATCTTGTCTTCTAAAGAGTTCATCAAGGACTGGAAGGGCTTGATAAACTTGTCAATACCATCGACTAACAGTTCATCCATGACGTTATCGAGATCGATGTTGATGTCGGGATCTTTGAGGTTTTCGATCAGCGTGTAAGCATTATCTAAATCTGTTTCTAAGCGATCGCCTACGTTACAATGATCGGCACAAGCTTTAATGGTCGCTGGTGGTACGGTGTTGACGGTATCATGGCCAATCAACTCTTCGATATACATCACGTCTCTGTAGTTGGGGTCTTTGGTGCTGGTGCTAGCCCAAAGTAGCCGTTGTTGTGTAGCTCCTTTTGCTGCCAAATCTTGCCAACGCTCACTTCTAATGATTTTCTTGTATTCTTGATACGCAATCTTAGCGTTAGCGATCGCTATTTTCCCTTTAACAGCTCTTAGCTTTGCTTCCACAGCAATATCATCAACGCCTTTTTTCAACTTAGCATCAATTTTGCCGTCAATGTTGCTATCGATCCGGCTGAGGAAGAAACTCGCGACTGAAGCAATTTTACTGATGTCCTTCCCTTCAGCCACTCGTTTTTCTAAGCCCCGAATATAAGCCATTGCTGTGTTTACATAGCTTTCTACAGAAAACAGCAGCGTAATATTAACATTCATCCCTTCGGATATTACCTGTTCTACTGCTGGCAACCCATGTTCTGTACCAGGAATTTTAATCATCAGATTTTCCCGCCCAATTTCTTGGAAATAGCGGCGGGCTTCGGTTATGGTTGCTTCAGTATCATGGGCAATGGTTGGCGGTACTTCAATACTCACATAACCATCTAATCTATTCGAGGCTTCATAAACAGGGCGTAAAATATCACAGGCATTACGGATATCTGCAAAAACTAGGGATTCGTAAATTTTGTCTATGGGTAAGTTAGCCCGAACTCCGGCTTCGATATCGGCATCATAAATAACGTTACCAGCGATCGCTTTTTCAAAGATCGCTGGATTAGAGGTAATCCCAGAGATTCCTTGATTTTCAACTAGTTCTTTCAGTTCCCCTGATTGAATAATGTCACGGGTCAAATTATCCATCCAGATACTTTGACCGTATTGGTTAATTTCTAGTAGATGATTGGTAGACATAGCTCTAATTTTCACTCCTGTATAGTGATGTTTCTAAGTAAGTTGACAAAACCGATCAAAATTTGATGCTTACTTTTGAATTGTGGCGTTGCCAATCACTTATTGCATCGGCCAGCTGAGATAATCTTTAATACATCTTCAAGAAGTGCTATTCTGCATTCCTAATCCTAAATCACCATGATTAACTTTTAATTAATGCCAAAGAGTACAGCACAAAGAAAATAAGTCACTCTTATCAAACGTCTAAAATCCTTACGTAACAGTAATTACGAATTACGAATTGTCTTCTAGTGTCCGTTTTGAATAAAAGACTCTACCTTGGCTACATCCTCTTTGCTACCAATGATTAAAGGCGTGCGCTGATGCAGTTTTTTTGGCACCACATCCAAAATATTTACTAGTCCTGTAGTAGCACGGCCGCCTGCTTGCTCAATCAAAAAGGCGAGAGGAGCCGTTTCATAAAGCAAGCGTAATTTTCCTTCTGGATTTTGAATTGTGCCTGGGTAGAGAAACACGCCGCCTTGAACCAAAATTCTATGGATGTCGCTCACCATTGCGCCGCTATAACGAGCGCTGTAGCCTTCTGTGCGATGAACGTAGCGAATGTATTCTCGAATTGATTCTTCCCACTGCCAGAAGTTACCTTCATTCACGCTGTAAACAGACCCGTGGTTAGGAATGCGAATATTTTCTTCTGTGAGAATAAACTCTCCTAAGCTGGGATCGAGAACAAAGGAATGAACGCCCTTACCTATAGTATAAACCAGCATCGTGCAGGGTCCATATAGGATGTATCCGGCAGCGAGTTGCTTACGTCCGTTGGCGAGTAGGTCAGTTGCCTTACCATCGCTATCAGTTCCTTCTTGTTGGCGAATGGCGAAAATGGAACCTAAGCTGAGATTATTATCAGTGTTGGATGAGCCATCAATTGGGTCATACAGCAGGGTATAGCGCCCAATGGGACAATTTTCCGGGATGTAGTAAGGATTTTCCATTTCCTCAGACGCGAGGCGACAGACTAAGCCACTTTGCTTAAACACTGAGATAAATACATCATTGGCATAAACATCCATCTTTTTGACGGATTCGCCTTGGACATTAACTTCTCCAGTAAATCCAAGAACGCCTTCCATTAAACCAGCGCGACTCATGCGACGAGCCACCAGTTTTCCAGCCAGGGCGATGCGATTCATCAGCGCACTTAAATCCTGTGCATCTGGCGAAAAACTCTGAAGTTGTTGGAGGACGTGACGCGATAAAGTTGTACAGTCACGATCTAAAGCTCTGTCTGTAGCATCGTAGGCAGATAAGTCTAAAGATTCCGGCGCTTTAGTCATTTTTATGTTCTCCGCAGCAACTAGCTGTTAATTGGGTTTTAGTCATCTGTAGCAACTTATAGTTGCTGCTTCTATCTTAGAAAGGTAATTTGATAACTTAGATGCGACTTTAGATAAACTAAAGAAATGAATCTTCAGTGACCCCTGCACCAAGATCCTAGCTACTTCGACTTAACATGAATTTCTCAAGCGGGCGGGACTGCCTTCTGCCTTTCTTTGTAAAATCCCCACATTTGCGGCAGGGACTATAGCTTTACTCTGAAACATTAATACGAAACTAGTATCAGATTTGCCCAAGGCAAGCAATCTGCCTGGTTAACTAAGTACAGCTTTGCTTAAAAGCGTAGCGTTTTTAATGCAAACCCATGCATTAACAAGGCGGCCACCGCATTAACAATACAAGCCCATGCATTAACAAGGCGGCCACCGCATTAACAATACAAGCCTATGCATTAACAAGGCGGCCACCGCATTAACAATACAAGCCTATGCATTAACAAGGCGGCCACCGCATTAACAATACAAGCCCATGCATTAACATTGTCATGTATTGTCAATTTAATTCGGTACGAATTAATGAAATGCTGTACTAAGATACTTTTGGTTGCTGCCATAGGATGAGTTTCAATTCAGAGCAGTAGTAAGCCTCATCACTGATTTGGTGTTCGTGGTCAGCTATCCAATCATAAATTTGTGTTGCTTTTGCTAATGCCACTTTTTCTGAACGATAAAGCTGAGGAGTAGGACAGTAGGCTTGGCCATTGATGTGTATAGCTGCAATCTGCCAATAATCGCTCTCTGGTACAACTTCTAAAAACCCGTTACTGTAAGGCTGGATTATTCCTATATTCATCTACAACCATCAAACTTTCTAACATTGGCCACAACAAAGCCGATACCAGCTAATTCAAGCGAGTCAAAGCTGGAATCACCAGGGAATGCAATCGCAACCCCTGCTAATGATTTTGGGTTCGTAGTCAATGGAAATCTGAATTATTGGTCACTTTTTTGGCTTGATTCCCTTATTGGCAATTGTGATTGCCCAAACTCAGAGTGTGCCTGGATAGATGATAATCTGTAGAGCGAACCAGCAATTCGCAGTAGCCACTCAAAATAACCGCACAAAAGGAGTAAATTTATTATGTCCCGTTTGCTAACAGCATTCCGGCAGCGATTCTTACGGAATGTCGCTTTTGCAATACTTTTAACTTTGATTAGTAGTTTAATACTTCCTGGGGCTACTTGGGCTGCTTCTAGTTTGGGAGTTGATAATGGTCATCTTAGTTCTTGTCCGGCTTCAAACAACTGTGTTGTCAGTCAAAACGCAGATGAAAAACACGCCATCGACCCGATTCCTTACCATGTAGACCGTAATGCAGCTAGAGAAATCTTACTAAAAGTTATCAGTGTTGTTCCGCGTACAGAAATTGTAGAACAAACAGATAATTACATCCACGCTCTTTCTAAAAGCCGTATCTTCAAATTTGTTGATGATGTAGAGTTTTATTTACCTCTTAATGAGTCAGTAATTCATCTGCGATCGGCTTCTCGCGTGGGAGAGTCCGATCTCGGTGTCAACCGCAGACGAGCCGAACAAATTCGTCTGGCTCTACGCGATTTAAATATTTGATTTTGTCCCTACTTGTTCTCATTTAACTGATAGAAGTGCGATCGCAATACCATTACAAAATTTATACTTAATGGATAAATGTCAGACTATCTGCAATGATTGTGCTTTCCATACCTTAGTGGAAGAAGCGATAACGTGCATTCATCCTGACGAATTTGGGGTTAATTGTTCTACCGTCATTTTCTGCGATTCATTTGAGCCAGCACTCATCATTGACAGTCCTTGCGTGACATACGGGAACGATGAAGAATAACGTCAATTGCAAAGGCGTAGCATTTCAATTTACGTCGCTCTTTAATAAGTTATGGTAATATAAAAGGTCTTGGGCGATTAGCACAGTGGTAGCGCACATCCTTCACACGGATGGGGTCACTGGTTCAAATCCAGTATCGCCCACTTAATACTGTAGAACGACAAATTATTTGTCAAATGTACATTCGCAAATTAGTGTCGCCCGAAAGCAGAATTATCTTTACACCCCAGAGTCGCAACGAGAGTTTACCAAATTAGGATTTTGTCCTATTGACTTGACTGTTACAAAAGAAATGGAAGGCAAATTTCCTAAAATTCAAAGGATCTTCAAAGCTCAAAATTTAGGAGGATGGGACGAAATTCAAAAAAAAATCTTTGATGAAAGTGCAATCTTGGACAAAATTCGAGCGAAACAATCTGAGAATTTCTATTATTTAATCATCTTTTCTAAAGCGATTTGCAAATCTTTTGTCAAATCGCTCACAGCTTGTTTAGACGCTTGGCGATCGCCTTGACAATTTTTGAAGCGTTCTGTAACTGAAATTGGCTCCCCCACAGTGATTTGTGTCTGTCGCAAACCTAACCGAGGTCGCCCCGGAAGTGTTGTATCCTGAATTCGAGAAAGCATATCGAATACAAGCAAAGCTGTTTCTGCAAACCGATCCGCTGTAGGTTGTTCCTGAATATAAGTAGCTGTGACTGCAACAAAACTTTCCACTATCCGCATGTGTCGCATTCGCAAGTCGGCTTCTTCTGCAATCCAGTCTGCCAAACCGCGTTTGAAAGGTGCTAAAGCATTAATATCTGGCAAATCGTCTCGGTAAATGTAACTCCAGCCAGCTTCTTCCAAGCGGCGACAACGGTCAATAAAATTACCCTGCGCTTGAACTCCAAAATATTGCTCGGCAACTTGTAATGCCTTATCTAGTAGGCGATGGAGTCGGGCAATTAATACCTGATTAACACTCTTCAATTCATCAGTTGAAATGGTTTTGGGGATATCTTGATGATAGAAGCGACGATAAAACTCTTCCATCTCGGTAATCAGATATTCAGCCAACCGACAGAGGCGTTGATAATAAATCTCTTCGCTATTACCCGAATCAATTTCCAAAACTTTCAAGCCACTATCAGCTTCCAACTTACTCAACAACCAATCGAGTTTAGACCAAGGTGGCTCAACGTAACTATACTGGATGGCGATCGGTACAACGATCGCAGTCTCAGAACGGTTAGCTTTTTCTAAGTCTTCTACACACCAGAACGCCATTTGAGCAACACCAGGTTCTAAGGGGCTAACAATGCCACTATGACCATTAGTACCGCCTTCCGGTGCCACTGCGATCGGTAGCGCGCCATTAGCAAACAACTCCCGTGCATTTTGGATAGCTTGCCGATCTAGTCGCCTACCACGCCGAACCGGTACACCCCCCAGCAGAGAGAACAGCCAACCTAGCCACTTTCCAGCCCAAACTGTCATACCTCGATCATAAAGAAAATAGCTGTGAACCAGGGATTTTAATGTAATACCTTTTTGACGAGCAACTTGTGGCACAATCCGAGAAAGCAAATACAGCATACAGAGCGGATCTTCCACCTCTGGATGGCGAAATGCCAACAAAAAGCGAATTTTTCCAGCCTGAAATTGTTGATAGAGTTCAGCTAATACTTCAACATTTGTGGCTTCAATTTTGACAATCCCAGCTGGTAGCCAAGGACGAGTGCGAAATCGTAGTGCGATCGGCAGTAACCACCGAAAAATATGAAGTACCAGCGGATTCAGCCGTTGGGGAATAAATTTCAGTGGTGGTTGAGTAGACTGAATCGATCTAGGCAAGTCGCTCTCCAGATTATATTTCTAGCGATTGTACAACGTGGGGGTCTTGGTTTTGCGTAAACCTTGAGCTTTTGACGGTCAAGCTTTTTAATCACTACCTTTGGCTCTTTTGGTTACTCAGCACTCCTAAACTTTTCAACCATAGACCCTAAGTATCGAATCAAAAATTAGTTTGGATGTTTAGGAAAGTTTCGGAGTAAATAGCCAAACACAGCTAAATTTAACACAAAAACTAATGTTTTAATCGGAGATATTCCTCGAATCAATTCATAAATCTCTGGTGGAATACTGATACCGACAAGTCCCAATACTAAGACATGTGCCCAACGCTTTTCGTACCATAAACCAACGGCTTCAATAGTGGTAACAATAGCATATATTCCGGTTCCGATGCCGCTAAATGCTAGAGTTCTAGGATTTAAGTTAATAACTTTCTTTAAAAGCCAATCAATAACGATCGACTTACCTTCTAAAACATAATTTTCTGAAAGCGCCTCTAGAGTTTGATAATTTTTTAATGTCAATAATAAAGCGATCGAAGTAACCATAAGCAGCAAGGCGGTAAATGTTTTGTAGAGAACAATTGCCACTAACCCCAATGGACGCTTTTCCAAAGAACCCCCTAAGTATAGATAAGTCAACTTTTGATCGTCAAAATTACCTGAGTGCTGTCAAGTTAGAGTTCACCTCCCGATCCAGAGATTCTTCTAACTAAGTCCGGCTTTGAATCGGTGCAATGAATGCAATACTATAATTTCCTCTCCCCGTACCCCCTGCCTAACAAGGAAAAATAATCCCATTTTTTGAAAATGAATGGGGTTTTAATTGATTTGAATGTGCGTAGACTAGCAAAAACAGCAGGCATCACGCATTTCAATCAAAAATTTTCAATGGAGGTTAGCGGACTCGAACCGCTGACATCCTGCTTGCAAAGCAGGCGCTCTACCAACTGAGCTAAACCCCCATACTAAAATAGTAGATAACTTTGATTACCGTTGTTATTGTAACTTATATCGTTCTATTACCAAAGGGATGAAGCCAGAAAATATCCAAGTTGTCGCAACATTGTATAAATTTGTTAAGCTGCCAGATTTTGCCGAGAAACGAGATCCTCTGCTGTCTTACTGCCAAACGCAAGGTGTCAAGGGGACTATTTTGCTGGCACTTGAAGGGATTAACGGTACAATTGCTGGTTCGCGTCAGGCGATTGACTCAGTTCTCTGGTTTCTGCGTTCTGACCCCCGTCTAGCAGACTTAGAATCCAAAGAGTCCTATACCGAAACCCCACCTTTTGAGCGGATGAAGGTGCGGTTAAAGCAAGAAATTGTCACTTTGGGGTTGCCAGAAATTGACCCAAACGAACAAGTTGGTATCTATGTCAATCCTGAAGAATGGAATGATTTAATTTCCAATCCAGAAGTAACCGTGATTGACACCCGCAATGATTATGAGGTGAGTATCGGTACTTTCCAAGGGGCAGAAAATCCCCAAACTGAATCATTCCGCGAATTTCCCGATTATGTGCGCCACCATCTTGACCCAATTAAACACAAAAAGGTTGCTCTTTTTTGTACAGGCGGCATTCGCTGTGAAAAAGCTTCATCCTTCATGCTTGCACAAGGCTTTGCAGAAGTCTATCATCTCAAAGGCGGCATTCTTAAGTATTTGCAAGAAGTTCCAGCACAAGAAAGTTTATGGGAAGGAGAATGTTTTGTTTTTGATGAGCGGGTAGCCGTTAGTCATAAATTGGAGAAAGGAAGTTATGAGTTGTGCCTCTGTTGTGGGCGCCCGATTTCAGAAGAAGATAAACTGTCTCCCAAATATGAGCAAGGTATCTCTTGTCCCTATTGTTTTGATAGCCTCACGGAGCAGAAAAGAGCGCGTCAGCAAGAAAAATGGCGCCACTACCGAACCCAAGTTGGCAACAAAAATCAGGATGTGAGTTGAAGAATAATTTATAACTCATGATTCAGAATTTAATGGCAAAATTACTGTAAATTTAGTACCAATTCCAACTTCACTTGTGACACTGATTTGACCCTGATGAGCATCAACGCATCTTTTAACAATTACTAACCCCAATCCAGTACCCTGAATTGATTTAACATTTGAGGCTCGGTAGAATGATTCAAACAGTCGAGCCTGGTCTGGTTCGGGAATACCCATACCTCGATCTTGAATGTAAAAAGTTGCTACTTTCTCAACTGGGTCGCATATTAAATCAAACTTAATCTTGCCACCTTGGGGAGAATATTTAACCGCATTTGAGAGAAGATTTGCAAATAGGTAATGTAAGAGTCCTTCATCCATGACAGCGGACGTATTCTCACTATGACACGTAAAAACAATTTCACAAGCGCTGCTTTTAACAATCAAAAAATCTTCGATTAACTCTTGACAAAATTGCTCTAGGTTAAGGGGAGCAGGGTTGAATATGAGTTTTTCTGCTTCTGCTCGACCCATAAACAACACTTCTTCCATGAGTTTTTCCATAGATTGGACAGCACCTTGAATTCGCTTTAAATAGATGCCTCTTTTTGTATCTGTCAAATTTGCTCCTTGCATTTCCATGAGTTCTACTGCGGTTTGAACAACAGTTAGGGGATTACGGAACTCATGAGATACAGTAGAGATAAATAGGGATTTGAGACGGTTAAGTTCTTGCTCCTTCTCTAATGCTTGCTCTAGCAATTTTGTTTGATGTCGTTCGCTAAGATCCCAAAAAACAACTACTACACCATTTATCTGGCCAGTTCCTCGCTTCAGTGGAGAAGCACTATCGCCAATGGGAACTCTTTTGCCATTTTTTGTAATCAGAGATGTGAATTCCCCTAAATAAACAGCCTGTTGCTCGCGCAGCACTTTTGTCACAGGGTTTTCTAATGTTGTTTCTGTCACTTCATCGACAATATGAAAAATTTTTGCTGCTTCATTTCCTAAAGCATCTTTTTGCTGCCACCCGGTCAGTGCTTCAGCTGCGGGATTCATGAATGTCATCTTTCCCTGTTCATTAGTAGCGATTACAGCATCACTCATTGAGTTTAAAAGGGTTGCTAACTGATCTCGATTCTCCCGCAGTTCGCGTTCTAACCGATGTTTTAACAAACCAATCTCGATCGCGATTTTTAAATCTTTTGTAGTAAATGGTTTAACGATGTATCCGAAAGGTTGGGTAATTTTGGCTCTTTCTAAAGTATGATCGTCCCCATAAGCGGTTAAATAAATTACAGGTACATCTAACTGTTCGCGAATCTGAATAGCGGTAGCAATACCGTCCATCTCACCTTTAAGAATAATATCCATTAATACTAGTTCTGGTTGAGTTTCCGATGCCTTGGCAATGGCAACTTTTCCAGATGAAGCTGTACCCGTAACAATGTATCCTAGTTGACTGAGTTGACTAGCAATAGTTCTAGCCACAATCACTTCATCTTCAACGACTAAAATCTTAGCTTGACCCATTTGATATTTACTGATGCAAAGTTAACTGCGTAAATTTTATTTTGAATACTGTTCCACGATCGCTCTCTAGAGTAATATCGCCTTCTAGTTGTTCTGTAACCAAGTCATGTACTAACGATAGACCCAAAGAATCAGTATTTCTCCAATCTAAATTATCTGGTAAACCAATCCCATTATCTCGGATAATCATCTCGATACTGTTGTCAATATTGTGTAAAGCAATACTGATTGTGCCTACTTGTTGATTGGGAAAAGCGTGTTTGAGGGCATTGGAGATTAATTCGTTAATCACCAATCCACAGGCAATAGCTTGATCGACATTCAAGCTTACTGAATCTATATCAGTTTCTAGAGAAATTTTACCAGGGGATATTTGATAGGAAATTAGTAAGCTAGCTGCTAAATTATTGATATAGTCAGCAACATCAATTTGTCCGATATTAGCGGAAGTATATAAATTTTTGTGAATTAGAGATATTGACTCAATTCGATTTTGACTTTCTCGAAGAACTTTGATTATTTCTGGATCTTTGAGTGTTTGAGACTGAAGTTGTAATAAACTGGAGACAATTTGCAAATTGTTTTTAACGCGATGATGAACTTCTTTTAAAAGAACTTCTTTTTCAGCTAAGGCTGTTTTTAACTTTATTTGCGCTTTTTGTCTTTGAACAAGTTCCGTTTGAGCTTGCGCTAAGATGCTGGATTGTTGAATTGCGATCGCTAATTGGACTGTCACTTGATCGAGCAAATCTAATTGATTTTCTTCCCACTCTCGAAAACTAGAGCATTGGTGAGCAATCAGTAAACCCCAAATGTGAGAGCCAGGGTTTTGAGAGCTTACTTCTAGTAAAATCGGCACAACTAAATTTGCCTTCACCTCAAACTGTTCTAACAGGCGAATATGGCAATCAGTTAGTCCCGCTTCGTAAATATTAGCGATCGCTCGTTTGCGTCCCTGATAATATTCTACTCCTGAGCCTGTTTGAAAACACGTATCATGAATTTCTACACCCAAAGAAACCGTCCATCCAGGTTCCACTGATTCTGCCATAATTGTGCCGATCATTTCTGAGTCAAACTGATAGACTATTACTCGATCGACCCCAAGTAAATCTCGCACTTCTTGAACTGTTGCATTTAGAATATCTTGAAGATTTAAAGATTGACGAATCCGTTGAGCAACAGTTCGCATCAATTGCTCCCGCTCGGCTTGAGCTTTTAGAGCTAGTTCAGTTTGCTTACGTTCTGTGATATCTTGCCCAATACCAATAATTTGACCATTTGAAAGATAAACATTAGTCCAAGAGGTATCCAGTAAACGACCATCGCGCACCTGAGTTTTAAAGTCACCCCAAATGCGTTGTGCAGACTGAATAAAATTAATTACATCCTGTCGATATTCAGGATTAGGAAATAGCACTTCCAAGACATCACGAGTTTGGAAATCTTGAAATTTCCAACCGAGAATATTTTCCCATTCTTGGTTCACCCACTGGAGTTCACCATTGGTATCGATCAGGGCAATCATTAATGGTATGCTTTCAAAAATTATCCGCAAAAACTCATTTTGTTCTTGAAGTTTTGTTTCGGCATTTTTGCGGTCATTAATATCATTAAATACTGTTAAAATGGCTGATTCATTATTAAAAACTAAATATTGTAAAGAAGCGATCGCCCAAAAACGAGTTCCATCTGCTTTTTTTAATTGCAGTTCATAATTATGAATAAACCCTTGTTGATTAAGATTTGCTAACAACTCTTCTAAATCTGTCAAATTCTGATATAAATCTACAATTGTTTTGCGATTAACTAAATACTCTGGAGAAAACTGAAATGTTTGAAGCAATTCTGTATTAGCGTATAAAACCAACCCATCAGACACACGCGAAATAATGAATGGAACAGGAATAGCTTCAGAAATAACTCGAAATCTAGCTTCACTTTGTTGAAGAGTTTTTTCTATTTGTTTGTGTTCTGTGATGTCTCGTATATGAACTAAGCGAGCCTTATAATTGCCATAGTCTATTGTCTGTGTGAAAATTTCAACATCAATAATCTGTCCGTCTTTTAGCTGATGTCGCCATCGTCCAGTAAAGTCCAAGCTCGAATGCTTTTGTCGTAAATATTCAAGTAAGAGAGGCACATCTTCTGAAGGGCGAACGTCAGTTATTCGCATTCGCAAGAACTCTTCTCGTGAGTAGCCGTAGTGAACAACAGCAGCTTCATTTACATCTAAGAATTGCAGATTATTCTGGTTATATACCCACATAGGATTGGGATTTTTAGAGAAAAGGAAATTAAAACTCCTTTGGCTTTCATTTTCAGAAAATAGCATTAGTGGTTTTGTGATAAAAGTTTTTATTATGTACTAAAATTTAATTATTTGTTTTTAATCTAAAATGATTATTAATTTTTTTTGCAAAATTTGTTTTTTTACGATCCAATCTTTTACTGATTCAGAATTTGATGTATAAGCTCTTTAATATTTAGGGATAAAAAATTGGTCTGTACTCAAAAAGACTTCCTACAGAAGTATATGTCGGTTCAATATTTATGCAAATCTTGCAGTGTGAAATATGTCTGATAGTTTACACTAAGAAAATATCACTTGCACATAAGAAAATATCACTTGCCCAGCTAGGAGGAAGATAAAATAGCCTGAAATGCCTACATACTAAAGAATGTGGCAATTTATGATAAAACAACAAATAGCATTTATTCTCAATAAGCATGATTTAATGATAAAGTTGCCTGAATTCTACGAAAAACACCTGAAACAGGAACTTGGACTTGCGGAATATTTAATACTAAAAATCCTGAGTAATTTATTACAATCTATAAAAGAACTAATTAAGGATGCGTCAATTTATTATTGATAAGTGATGTCTATTCCCATATATTTATAAATTGTTAGGAAAAGTGGGTTAAAGCAATTTGTAATTCATATACATTAAAACAAAAAGCGCCCTCCGTAAAAGGAGAGCGCTTTTTGATTTAGCTAAACTTCAGAATTAACCGTTGATCGCAGGAGCAGTCAGAGCAACAGGAGCGGAATCACCAGCAGCCAAATCCAGAGGGAAGTTGTGAGCGTTACGCTCGTGCATTACTTCCATACCCAGGTTAGCGCGGTTGATTACATCCGCCCAAGTTGAAATCACACGACCTTCAGAATCAATTACTGATTGGTTGAAGTTGAAACCGTTCAAGTTGAACGCCATTGTGCTTACACCCAAGGCGGTGAACCAGATTCCGATTACAGGCCATGCTGCGAGGAAGAAGTGCAGCGAACGGCTGTTGTTGAAGGAAGCGTATTGGAAGATTAACCGACCGAAGTAGCCGTGGGCTGCAACGATGTTGTAGGTTTCTTCTTCTTGACCGAATTTGTAACCGTAGTTTTGAGATTCGGTTTCGGTGGTTTCACGAACCAAGGAAGAAGTTACAAGAGAACCGTGCATCGCAGAGAACAAGCTGCCGCCGAATACACCTGCTACACCTAACTGGTGGAAGGGGTGCATCAAGATGTTGTGTTCTGCTTGGAAGACGATCATGAAGTTGAAGGTTCCACTTATACCCAAGGGCATACCATCAGAGAAAGAACCTTGTCCGATCGGGTATACCAAGAATACTGCACTTGCTGCTGCAACAGGTGCTGAGTAGGCAATAGCAATCCAAGGACGCATTCCTAAGCGGTAGGATAGTTCCCATTCACGACCCATGTAGCAGAATACGCCAATCAAAAAGTGGAATATTACTAGTTGGTAGGGACCGCCGTTGTACAACCACTCATCAAGGGATGCTGCTTCCCAAATTGGGTAGAAGTGCAAACCGATGGCGTTGGAGGAAGGTACTACTGCACCAGAGATGATGTTGTTTCCGTAAATCAAGGAACCTGCTACTGGTTCGCGGATTCCATCGATGTCTACTGGAGGTGCGGCGATGAAGGCGATGATGAAGCACGCGGTGGCGGCTAGCAAGGTGGGGATCATGACTACGCCGAACCAACCGATGTAGATCCGGTTATTGGTGCTGGTGATCCATTCGCAGAATCGATCCCATACATTGGCGCTTGAGCGCTGTTGTAAGGTTGTTGTCATGGTTTTATGATTGCGGTTATTTATGAATCAGGCAACTTTGTCTTTGCCTGTGAAACTACTTTACACTGCTTTACAAAATTTAATCAAGTTTTATTACTTCAGGAAACCTGATATGAGTTATCAGGTTTGCTTATTTAAAACCAAACAACGAGGCAAGAATACGCCAAAGTCATCTTTATATATAGTGGTGCGCAGTTGAGTGAGATACAAAAACTTTGCTGAAATGATTTGACAGCAAGAACTTTGGTGTTCTCATTCAATCAATAACCGCTATATGACATTACATATCTGGTTATATGGCTCTATGTTTACGATTGCTCAACGGAAGTAACCCTCTGTTCGCATAGCCTTTCGTAGAAAAGGGAACAAAAAATTCTGATGGTCAGAAGCACTTTGATTTGTAAAGACTGGCTCCTCTATTACACTAAGAGACTTCTAACAAATAAATTATCCAATCTTGTAGGGTGGACATCTTGTCCGCCCAAGGCTTAGAGCGCTCGTGTCGCCATTGGTGTCAACTTAACGTGAGAGCCAGCCTAGAGCAAGCTTTGAGATATTGTCTCGTTTTTCTGCTCCGACTGGGAGTGCTGTCAAGGAGGCTTTGCCTCTCTTGCTGGCGGCAGCAGCCCAATTGAAGTGCATTTCCAGCCAGAGGCTGGAAACGAGGTTCTAAAGAAGTTTCAGCTTAAGTTGACACCAATGGCGAGACGCTCACCCCACAAAAAGTAGTTGAGTATTTTTTTATTTGGAGTTTCCCAATGAAAAATGACTACAAGTATTATTTGCTTACTTCTTTGGGAATAATAAGTTTGTATATTACCGCTATTCTAAAAAATTAACCCTCAGCTTACCACTGAGGGCTTTTTTTGTTTGGCAAAATGGCATATCTGTAAAATAGAAGGTTGCTATGGTATTTGAGTAGGATACATTCCATGCGAAAAGTACTGACTTGCATTACCCCTGGTTAATTAGCCAGGGGTTTTTATTTCTATTTAAAATGAGAGCGATTGCTCTTAGATATTCTGCTGAAAAATTTATTTTTAACGATTTTGAGTAAATAATTTTAGCATTCCCTGGCTTTTGGGAATTAATTAGCGATCGCGATTTTTCTTGAACCAGGAAATTGACAATAAATATAAGCTTATATTAAGTGGAAAAATCAAGTACAACGAATTAACGATGACAGACGCTAAAAATGTAATCGATGGAAACCTAGAGGTTTGCTGTACTTCTCCCGTGACTGGGTTTTACCGCGACGGCTTTTGTCGTACAGGTGGTCAAGATTTCGGATCGCACGTTGTATGTGCCCAAGTGACATCAGAATTCCTAGAGTTTACCAAATCACAAGGGAACGATCTCAGCACACCTGTTCCTGACTTTAATTTTCCTGGATTGAAACCTGGCGATCGCTGGTGTTTGTGTGCTTCTCGCTGGCAAGAAGCTCTAGAAGCTGGCGTTGCTCCACCCGTAATACTTTCAGCAACCCATGCTAGAGCTTTAGAAGTGGTTTCTCTAGACGAACTGAAAAAACATGCTCTAAGTTCGTCTTGATTGGGCATTGGGCAGAGGGGCAGAGGGGCAGAGGGGAAAGACTTACTGCAACTTCTTTGTTGCTCCCCTGCTCCCCTGCTCCCCTGCTCCCCTGCTCCCCTGCTCCCCTGCTCCCCTCTTCCCAATTCCAAATCAACTCACTCGAACTTCAATAGGCAGTTCTAAGATATTGGCAACCGCAGAAATCAACTTATTGGGGTCAATTGGCTTAGATAAATGCTGCTGAAACCCAGCTTTTAGGGCTTTTAAGCGGTCTTCCTCTCGCGTGTATGCTGTTAAAGCGATCGCGGGGATGCGTCCACCTTTTTCTGGTTCTAAAGAGCGCAGTTTCCTAATCAGTGTATAACCATCTTGCTCTGACATACCGATGTCGCTAATCAAGATATCTGGTTTTGCTTGTTCAACTACTACTAGCGCTTCATCAACTGATGCTACCGCACTGGCAAAAGCCCCATACTCCTCAAACATAAAACTGAGAAAGTTACGGGTATCTGCTTCATCATCTACAACTAAAACTCTTAATCCAGCAAGGGGTGTCGATGCCACAGGGGAAGAAATTTCTCCTGTAGCTTCTCTACTCACCCTACTACCCTTATTGTCTTGTAGAAGTGGTAGTCTTACTGTAAAGGTTGCTCCTTGTCCAGTACCTAAACTTTCGGCAAAGATTGCACCTTTGTGCAGTTCCACTAGATGACGGACGATCGCTAATCCTAGTCCTAATCCATTGTGCGATCGCGTTGTGGTACTGTCTGCTTGGCGAAAACGCTCAAATACTTTGGGTAAAAACTCGGAACTGATACCAACGCCTGTATCGATAACTTCAATTTGGGCGTACTGAGATTCTAAATTTTGAATTTTGGATTGTATATTACTGCTTTCATCAGTGTTTGAAGAGGCTAAATTCCCATCAGATCCCAATCCAAAATCCTTCGACTGAGCGCTCACGCTGAAGTCTGAAATCGAAAATCCAAAATGCTTTGATAGCCTAACCTCTACCCTGCCACCTTTAGGGGTAAATTTTATTGCATTAGTTAGTAGGTTCCAGACAATTTGCTGTAAACGGGCTGGATCGCCATAGACCGATCCTATGGAAGTATCCAGCAGAGTATTTAATTGAATCTCTTTTGGCTCTGCTAGAGGACGCACTGCCTCTAAAGCTGCCTCCATCACCGAGATTAGATTGACTGCCGATACGTTTAACCGCAACTGACCGCGGATAATCCGGGATACATCCAAAATATCCTCAATTAGTTGCATCTGAGATATGGCGTTGCGTTCGATCGCTTCCAAGGCGCGAGAAGTGGCTTTTTCGTCAAGTTTCTTGGTGCGGAGGATTTTTGACCAGCCTAGCATTGAGGTTAGAGGCGTGCGCAGTTCGTGGGAGAGAACTGCTAGAAACTCATCTTTCATCCGATTCGCAGCTTCTGCTTCGTGTCTTGCCGTTTGTTCGCGAATCACTTGAGCGCGGACTTCTTCTGCTTGCTTGCGTTCGGTAATGTCTTCAAGAGTGCCTACATAACCCAACAAGTCTCCTTGACTGGAAAGCATCGGTGATGAGCGGACTTGAACCCAACGAATATTACCGTGAGCAGCTTGAAAGCGAAATTCTTCTGAGTATTCCCGACCTTCACAAATGTAAGCAGACCAACTAGCGATCGCTCGTTCTCTATCTTCTGGATGAACAGATTCTAGCCATCTTTTCTCTAAACTCTCTGCGGCTTTCAGACCACAAATTATCTGATATCGGGGATTAGTATATTTACAGTTACCTTCAGTATCAGTTTCAAAAATCCCAACGGGTGAGCAGGTACTTAGCGATCGGAATCGTTCTTCACTTTGCCTGAGTTCGGTATTCACAGCTACCAGTTGCGCTGTTTGTTGCTTGATGGCTTCTGTTTTCTTAAACAGTTCTACGAATACTGTGACTTTGGAAGTCAAAATATTGGGGTCTAGTGGTTTAAGCAGATAATCAACAGCACCCAAGGCATAGCCTTTAAACAGCATTTGGTCGCTGGTGCTAAAGGCGGTAAGAAAGATAATTGGAGTGTGACGCGATCGCCCTCGATTGCGAATTAAGGTAGCAGTTTCAAAACCGTCCATCCCTGGCATTTGCACATCCAGCAAAATCACTGCAAAGTCTTGATGCAGCAGACACCTCAAAGCTTCTTCCCCGGAAGTAGCTCTCACGAGATTCTCCCCTAGTTTTTCTAGGATTGCTTCTAGTGCCAGCAAATTTTCTAGTTTATCATCTACTAGGAGGATGTTGACTTTGGATTCCATCTGCATCGGTTTATTTCGGTGATGATTGACAAAGCTTGACCATCTGGGAAGCAATGTTTGAGAGTGTCAAAATCCAGTCTACTTCAATAGCAGAAATTGCTGCCTCTGGCATAATGTCGCTTTCAGCTGTGGCAGGTTCTTGTACAATAGTAATTCCTCCCCGCGCTTTTATTTTCTTAAGACCTTGCATACCATCTTGGTTTGCTCCTGTCAATATTACACCAATAACTTCTTCTGTGTAGACATCAGCTGCCGACTCAAACAGCACATCAATAGATGGTCTTGCATAAGAAACAGGCTCATCAGTCGAAAGAGCAAAGTGACCTGGTTCAACCAGTAAATGATAATCTGCTGGGGCGATGTAGATATATCCCGGTAGTATTTCGTCCTTGTCTTCCACTTCGCGAATTTTCAACAAAGTGGATTCTTGTAATAAATTCTGGAGTGTGTTGCTAGATTCTTTATGACGGTGTTGTACGATCGCGATCGGTACAGGGAAGTCCGCTGGTAAATTACCCAAGACGATTTTCAGTGCTGATAATCCGCCTAAAGAAGTACCAATTACCACAATTTTAAACGACACTTATTTCGCCCTCACACCTACAGAATGCGAATTAGGTAAATAGCAAAGAGTATTTCATACTGAATCAGTCAGTGTTTTCTTGCTTCTTTGCTCTTCCCAGTAACCCATGCTTAGGTGCAAAAATCATTGCTACGATAAACAACAAGGTTTGCAACACAACTATGCAACCCCCCGTTGCACCATCGATATGATAGCTGATGTAAGTCCCCATGACACTAGAAAATACGCCCGATGCCATTGCAATTAGTATCATGTGGTCGAAACGGTCTGTTAATAAATAAGCTGTTGCTCCCGGAGTAACCAACATCGCTACAACCAGAATAATTCCCACTGTCTGGAGTCCGGCGACAGCAGTTAGCGAGAGTAATGATAGTAAAATATAGTGTAGCGTTGCTGTATTTAAACCGATAGAACGTGCATGAGTGGGGTCAAAACAAAATAATAGTAAGTCTTTGCGTAAAACAGCTATTGTTACTAAAGTAATTACGCTAATAATCACCGTTTGGATAATATCTTCATTAGAAATACCCAAGACATTTCCAAACAAGATGTGCGTCAAGTCTACGCTGCTGGGAGTTTTGGAAACTAGTACCAAACCCAGAGCAAAAAATCCTGTAAATACAAGTCCAATGACAGTATCTTCTTTAATTCTCGTCTTCGCTTTGATATAACCGATCGCAATAACTGAACCCACTCCAAAGACAAAAGCGCCTACAGCAAAAGGAATATTTAAAACATAAGCAATTACTACCCCAGGCATTACCGCATGGGAAACAGCATCTCCCATTAATGCCCAACCTTTTAGGGTCATAAAACAAGATAAAACAGAACAAACCACCCCAACTAAGGCACTTACACAAATTGCCTTCACCATGAATTCATGCTGTAGGGGTGTAGTGAACCAGTCTAAGAATGCAAGAGTATTCATATTTGTATAACTTTAATCCAAGCAATATTAACTAAAAATTCTCAATCAATCAGATTCACCTTGATTTCCACGGATTATCTGACTTTTGTTGAGAGATAAATCTCCAAGAGAACCACCAAAAGTCCGTGAGAGATTCTCTTCTGTGAAAACTTCGGATGTATCACCATAAGCTAAAATAGTACGATTAATGAGTACTACTTGGTCGCAGAAAGTAGTGATAGACGCTAAGTCATGAGTAGAAATCAAAATTGTATGACCTTCTTCTCGCAATTCCAGCAATAAGTCAATCATCGCTTTTTCTGTTTTGATATCTACCCCGGTGAAAGGTTCATCTAATAGTAAAACTGTTCCCTGTTGTGCTAAAGCACGGGCGAGAAAGGCACGTTTTTTTTGTCCGCCAGAGAGTTCTCCAATTTGGCGATCGCGCATCGACCACATTTGCATCCTTTCCAAACTCTCCCTCACCACTCTTCGATCGTTCGCCGACGGAATTCGCAGTATATTCATGTATCCGTAGCGCCCCATCATCACCACATCATGGACACTTACTGGAAAATTCCAGTCCACCTCTTCTGACTGTGGTACATAAGCAACCAAGCTTTTTTTCTGTACAGTTTTTATCGGTAAACCATTAATCAAAACCCTTCCTGTAACTGGCTTCAAAAAACCCATAATTGCCTTAAATAGGGTTGATTTACCACTACCATTCATCCCTACTAAACCACTAATTGAACCTGCTTGAATTTGCAAAGAAGCACCATGTAAAGCAACTTTGCCGTGGTAAGCAACTGTCAAATTTTCGACATCAATACTAATAGATTTCACAAAAAATAACCTCTAAAATTAATCAGTAGTTTGTAATGAGCGGCTTTAGCTCTCTTTGCAAACACGTAACGTTTTCCAGAGAACAAAGCAAGACTAAAGCCCTTAATACCAGCTTATTTTCAATAGTTAGATTTATTCTTGCATACTTGCTCACTTTTCCTCTAATCCCTGAGTTAGAGTATTAATATTACCTTCTAGCAACTTGAGATAAGTTGGTGCTGGCCCGTTTGCTGGAGATAGGGAATCAACGTAAAATACTCCACCAAACCTTGCTCCCGATTCTCTCGCTACCTGACGTTGCGCTCCATCGTTAACTGTACTTTCACAGAAAACTACAGGTATTTTATTTTTTTTAACTATATCAATGACTTTTTCTAGCTGTTTGGGAGTAGCTTGTTGTTCAGAGTTAACCGCCCAGAGATAAGCTTCTTTCAAGCCATAATCGCGGGTGACGTATGAGAAAGCGCCTTCACAGCTTACCATGTAACGCTTGTCTGCTGGAACTACTGACACGGCTTTTCGCAGTTTCTCATCAACTTCCTTAATCTTTTGGCTGTATGCTTTGGCATTGGTGTTATAAGTCTCTGCATTCGCTGAGTCCAAATTAACCAATGCCTTACGAATATTCTCTACGTAAATCAAGGCGTTTTCTGGTGACATCCAAGCATGGGGATTAGGTTTCCCTTTGTAGGCATCCTCAGCAATTTCGACAGGCTTAATTCCCTCACTTAGGGTAACGTGAGGGACATTAGGAACGCTGTTATACAATTTCTGTGCCCAACGCTCTAAATTCAGACCATTATTCAAAATTAGGTCTGCTTTTTGCGCCCTCACCAAATCGCTAGGAGTTGGTTCATAACCATGAATTTCCGCCCCTGGTTTGGTCAAGGATTCAACAATCGCCTTGTCTCCTGCGACGTTTTGCGCCATATCTGCAATGACTGTAAAGGTGGTAAGAACTACTTTTTTACCTTTTTTATCTAGGTTGGTGTTAGTTGTGCCTGGGTTTGGACTTAACTGTGGTTGAGAATTGGAAATTGACGGGCTACACCCACTCAAACATAGCCACAATAGCAGCCCAGACGCTAAAGCCAATTTTTGCCCGTGCTGCGGTAGTTGCATCTGGTTATTGACATTAAATCTCATTATAGCAATTTCATAATCTTCTCACTTTTGTTTCACTTTAGCAGAAGTAAGAGAAAAATGAAAGAATTATGAAAATAATATTAGAGTAAAAAAGCGAACCTGTTGCAATAATGGGACTTCCAAAAAATAAAACATCCCATTTAAGATAATGATAATCATTTTAGGGGGGGAGAAAGCGGCAGCCGATGGCTGCCGCTTTCTCCCCTCCTTTTTGTAGTAAATTCAGTAATGATGAATTTTTGGGTGCAGCAGAGGTGTCTATAGTATTAACTTCTTCACTGAAACAACTATTAAAACAAACAGCATCTCAATTAAAAGGTGCTGCAAAACGTAAGTTTATAGCGTCAACAGTCCAAGGTTTGGGTGTAGGTGGACAGAGACTTGCAGAATCGGAATTAGGATGGAATCGAGGTACTATCCGTAAAGGGATGAAAGAATTAACTAGTGGTGTTACCTGTATTGACAATATGAGCGCAAAAGGTCGCTATAAAGCAGAATTACATTTACCAAATCTCCTAGAAGATATCAAAAATTTAGTAGATTCCCAAAGCCAGACAGACCCAACTTTTAAAAGTCAAAGACTATATACTCGTCTCTGTGCTACCGAAGTGAGAAAGCAATTAATAGAAAAGTATGATTATAGGAATGAAGATTTACCTACGTCAGAAACGATTCGTCTGAAACTGAACCTCTTAGGCTATAACTTGAGACGAGTAGCTAAAGTTCAACCTCAAAAAAAATTCCCCAAACCGACGCAATCTTTGAGCAACTAGATATAGTAAATCAAAATGCATCTTCTGACGGAAGTGTCTTGCGTCTGTCGCTGGATGGAAAAGCTCGCGTCAAAATTAGCTCATTTGACCGAGGAGGTAAAAGCCGGGCTAAGGTCGAAGCTGATGACCATGATTATCATCCTAAAACAACCGTAACTCCTTATGGGATATTCCTTCCAGAGCTTGATGAACTTTTTTTATATTTTACGGAATCGAAAGTTACAAGCGATTTTATAGTTGATATTTTAGAGGATTTTTGGATGAGTGAGAAACATCGTTTTTCTCACGTTGAAACATTACTGCTCAATCAAGATAATGGGCCAGAGAATAGTTCTCGACGCACCCAGTTTATGAAACGTATAGTAGAGTTTGCCCAGAAATACTCATTGAATATACGTTTAGCTTACTATCCGCCTTACCATAGCAAATATAATCCCATAGAAAGAACATGGGCAGTATTAGAAAATCATTGGAACGGCAGCATCTTAGATGAAATAGAAACGGCTTTAAACTTGGCTGCTAGTATGACATGGAAGGGTAAACATCCAATTGTTAAGTTAGTTACTCAAACTTACGCCACCGGAGTGAAACTCACAAAAAAAGCTATGTCGGAAATTGAGAAACAAATTGAGCGTTTGACTCATTCTCAAAACGAATTTTTTCCCAATCTGGGTAATTGGTTTATTGATATTAATTTTGCCAAAACGTAAGTTATAAATAGTAATTTACAGCTTTATAGTCTTAAATAAACATAACTTCACTTTGCGGCTTGCTCGTGCGAGTGTAGATTTTTTCATGCTTACAAAGGGGGGAAGAGAGCGGCAGCCGACGGCTGCCGCTCTCTTCCCCTTAATAATGATTATCATTATTGAGTAACTGCCAAAAGATTAATTTTTGGGACAATTTATTCTTTGGAAGTCCCTTAAAGTGTATTTCTGAGTTCTGGCTTAACCATGATTCCTTACTTTTATCTTTTTAAAGGTTTTTTTGAGTGATTCAAATATTTTTGTTATTTACATCACAAACACATATTTTACTATTGTGAAATACCTTACAGACAAATATAATATTTCCACGTTTTTATATTTTATAAATTGCAAAAATAAATACATTGTAAAAATATTTTTTTGTTAAAACACTAACTTTTAAAAGTTTAATATTTATTGTTTTGACAATTCATAAAAATTTACTTAAGCTAAAGGATAGGTTAAGCAAATCAACAAACGACAGCGATTTGATTTAGCTACATCAAAAATTGCTGTTGCAGACTATTGGCATAAGGAAATGAATCAAAACAAAAATTATTCCATGTAGGCAATTTAATCAAATTTGGCTACAAAAAGCTAAGACATGATTAAGCGTATTGTACCGCGCAGATATTGAACAGAATCCGATCAATTATGAATGGATACTTGTGGTGAAGTTAGTGAGTGTCCATCAATTATTGAAGCTTGACTAGCGATTTGAGATTTTTGATTAGGGTCTTCTAGTTTATATCTCGTCTGGGACGGAATAAATCTAAAAGACGCTCGCTAAGACTGCGCGATCGCCAATTCAAAAATCCAAAATTTATTGACCAAAGTGCGGTAGATATGTCCAGGAGAAGACGATGCTTGAGTATTTGACATCTTTGAACGACCACAATTTGCCCTATCCAGATACGATTCATCCCATCGTTGTCCACTTCGTAATTGCGATGGTGTTGTTTTCCTTCTTCTGCGATGTAATCGGCTATTTTACTGGTAAATCCGGTCTTTTTGAGGTGAGTTGGTGGAATATGTTAGTTGCCACGATCGCCATCTTCGTCGCGATTATTTTTGGTCAGTTTGAAGCGGGATTAGCACAGCCTTACAGTTTAGCGAAATCGGTGCTGAATTTGCATACGCTAATTGGCTGGTCGCTTTCAGGAATTATCACAGCGATTACAGCTTGGCGCTATGTAATTCGTGCCCGCAATCCGCAAAAAGTATCGATTTATTATTTGGGAGCCGGACTAATTTTAACCTTAATAGTTGGCTTGCAGGTATATCTCGGAGATGAACTTGTTTGGGTGTATGGATTGCATACCGTGCCAGTTGTGGAAGCAGTAAAGGATGGTGTGTTGCGATGAACTCAGAATTAATTGACCAATTGAACGGCTCTTTAGGTGCAAACGGATTACCTTACACAATTCCCATCCATCCCAACTTAGTCCATCTGACAATAGGTTTGTTCATCATTGCGATGACCTTTGATATTGTTGGTGTTTTGTTCCCCTTTGAAAAATGGGTCTTCAAATTTTTGGCAATTACTGTCGAACGTGACAACTTATTTACTGTTGGCTGGTACAACATGTTAGCTGCCAGCATCATCACATTTTTCACAGTGGGAGCAGGCTTTTACGAAATGCTGTTGGCAACACCACCAGCAGATATAAAGAGTGCCTGGGGATTGCAGGCAATGGAAACTATGCTTTGGCATGGTGTGGGTGGTGTGTTCTTATTAGCACTGATTGTTAGCATGACCGTCTGGAGAGCATGGCAGCGCTTCGTTTGGGGCAAACAAGAATATAAACAGACAGATAGAGAAGTGCAATGGATCTATCTGTTCGCAGGCATTGCAATCATGTTCGTTATGTACATCCACGGCACACTAGGAGCGCAACTAGCCGCCGAGTTTGGCGTACACAATACAGCAGATAATTTGCTGCGATTAGGCCAAGACCTCAACACAACACTCAAGTAAGTCATTTGTCATTTGTCCTTTGTCCTACCCTGCGGGAAGCCGCAGAAGCGTCTATGTCATTTGTTTAAAGTTACTAACGATCGACCAATGACCAATAACTAATGACTAATGACCAATAACCAATGACCAATAACCAATGATGAAAATCCAGAAGATTTTAAATATTTTGACGCTGCTTACAGGCGCGATCGCAGTGACTGTTACGAGTCTCTGGATCGGCAAGCAGGCTTACTCCTGGCTTCCTCCGCAAGCAGCAGCCGAATCCCTACTCATTGATGATTTAATTAGCTTCTTAGTAACCCTCGGTGCCTTCATCTTCTTGGGAGTAACAAGTACTCTGATGTATTCTGTAATCTTCCATCGGGTAGTCAAAGATGACTTCACTGACGGCCCTGCGATTGAAGGTAATATCACCCTAGAAATTGTCTGGACAGCAATTCCAATTCTTTTGGTATTTTGGATTGCAGGCTACAGCTACCAAGTTTACGAACAAATGGGGATTCAAGGCCCATCAGAACTAGTTCATCTGCATAATCCCCTGGCAATGGAATCAGCTTATGCAGCACCAGCTAAGGACTTAGCAGAACCTGTAGAAAAAATCGATGTCCTAGCTAAACAGTGGGCATGGGTTTTTCATTACCCAGAGAGAGATATTACCAGTACCGAATTGCATTTACCAAGCGATCGCCGGATACGTTTAGCACTGCGATCGCAGGATGTTTTGCACGGCTTCTATATACCTGCGTTCCGCCTCAAGCAGGATATTATTCCTAACCACGCGATCGACTTTGAATTTACTCCCATCCGCCCCGGACAATACCGATTAACCGATTCCCAATATAGCGGCACATACTTTGCGACGATGCAGGCAAATGTAGTCGTCGAATCTCCTGAAGATTATCAGCATTGGCTGGCACAAGCTGCAACCCAAAAGCCATCCCTAGCAAATAATCAGGCAGCTTCTGAGTATGCCCAAACATCCAATCAATCAGTCCAAACTGGTTGGGTTACAGTTCCACCTGCTGCACCTCCTCTAGTCAATTCACCTGGTTGAAAGGAAAGTAATCATGACTAATGTTCCTATTGAAGGTATTCTTCTCCCTAATGAGAAGCATAACCACGAATCTCCAAGTAGCTGGAAAGAATACTTCAGCTTTAGTACCGACCACAAGGTAATTGGTATCCAGTATCTCGTTACCTCATTCTTCTTCTTTCTCGTCGGCGGTATCTTTGCGATGGTGATGCGGGGAGAACTGATGACACCCGAATCAGATTTAGTCGATCGCACCGTCTATAACGGGATGTTCACCATGCACGGCACTGTGATGCTGTTCTTGTGGACATTTCCCTCACTGGTTGGCTTTGCCAACTATCTAGTGCCCCTGATGATTGGGGCGCGAGATATGGCATTTCCCCGCCTCAACGCCGTCGCCTTTTGGATGGTGCCAGTAGTTGGGATTTTGATGATGGGTAGTTTCTTTGTACCTGGTGGCCCAGCTCAAGCCGGTTGGTGGTCTTACCCACCAGTCAGTCTCCAGAATCCCACAGGTAACTTGATTAATGGTCAAGTTCTCTGGCTCTTAGCCGTGGCAATATCCGGCGTATCCTCAATTATGGGGGCAGTGAACTTTGTCACTACAATCGTGAAGATGCGGGCCCCAGGAATGGGCTTCTTTCGGATGCCCTTGTTTGTCTGGGGAGTATTTAGCGCCCAAATCATCCAACTATTCGGACTACCTGCATTGACAGCTGGTGCGGTGATGCTGCTACTTGACCTCACAGCTGGCACCGCCTTTTTTGACCCTAGCAAGGGTGGGAATCCAGTTATGTTCCAGCACTACTTCTGGTTCTACTCCCACCCCGCCGTTTACGTGATTATTTTGCCCGTCTTTGCGATTTTCTCAGAAATCTTCCCAGTTTATTCACGTAAACCTCTATTTGGTTACAAAGTAGTTGCTATTTCATCCATCTTGATTGCAGGAGTAAGCGGCATTGTTTGGGTACACCATATGTACGTCAGTGGTACATCAGGCTGGATGCGGTTGATTTTCATGCTGACGACAATGTGTGTGTCTGTACCCACAGGAATTAAAGTATTTGCTTGGGTAGCAACTATTTGGGGCGGTAAACTGCGACTAAATACCCCCATGTTATTTGCTCTGGGTGGATTAATCATGTTTGTGTTCGCCGGCATCACAGGCATCATGCTTTCTTCCGTGCCCGTTGATGTCCACGTTAACAATACTTACTTTGTAGTCGGACACTTCCACTACGTCCTCTACGGCACCGTGACGATGGGCTTATTTGCAGCCATTTATCACTGGTTCCCCAAAATGACTGGGCGGATGTACTCCGAAAGCTGGGGTAAAATCCACTTCTGGTTAGCCTTCATCGGCACCAACCTCAACTTTTTGCCCATGCACCCATTAGGATTGCAAGGAATGCTACGCCGAGTCGCTTCCTACGCCCCAGAGTATCAATTCTGGAATATCATCGCTAGCCTCGGCGGATTTCTCTTAGGAATGTCTACCTTGCCCTTCATCTTCAACATGGTGATTTCTTGGATGCAAGGCGAGAAAGCACCCGCTAACCCTTGGAGAGCGATCGGACTAGAGTGGTTAGTTTCTTCACCCCCCCCAGTAGAAAACTTTGAAGAAACTCCCATCATCATCTCCGAACCCTACGGCTACGGCAAATCAGAACCCTTAACAGCCAACCTCCCAGAATAACGCCAACCATCGGGAAGACGCAAAAACCCTCCGCGTACCTCTGCGCTTCCCTCCGCGTACCTACCCTGCGGGAAGGCAAAGCCTATGCGTTTCAAACTCCCCCTCTCAAAAACCAACATGGACAGCTATATCAATTCCCACGAATTGCCCCATACAACCGCAGAACACAGTCACGACGAAGAAGGCAACAAAATGTTTGGCTTCATTGTCTTCCTCCTCTCAGAAAGCGTCATTTTCTTGAGTTTTTTCGCCGGATATGCCATCTACAAAACAACAACCCCTAACTGGCTACCAGCAGGTGTTTCTGGACTAGAAGTAAAAGAACCGGCAATCAACACAGTAATTCTTGTCGCTAGTAGCTTTGTAATTTACTTAGCAGAACGCGCCCTTCAACGCCATGACTTAGTGAAATTTCGCCTGTTTCTCTTAGCAACAATGGCAATGGGAACTTACTTTTTAGTTGGACAGGCGATTGAATGGAACGGCCTCGCCTTTGGTTTCACCTCCGGGGTATTTGGTGGAACCTTCTATCTACTTACAGGCTTCCACGGTTTGCACGTTTTCACTGGTATTCTGTTGCAGTTGATAATTTTGGTACGTTCTTTTCTACCTGGCAACTACGATACAGGTCACTTCGGCGTCAATGCAACTTCATTGTTTTGGCATTTCGTCGATGTTATCTGGATTATTTTGTTTGTCCTTATCTATGTTTGGCAGTAAAGATTGCTGGGAAGGAAAACCCAGATAAACTCTCTGGGTTGGTGTATGTGGCATTGTTAATTACTTTTATGCCCCATACACCATTCACTGTAATAACTATAATTTGGATCTTAGTTCAACCTTTCAAATTAACCTTCTCTTCAAATTTTGAGCCATCTTGATGAGATAAAAATTTTTGACTACTGTGATAACTTCTTCGCCATTGTTCGAGCTTATCTATAGATATTGATTTAGATGTAACATTCACACCATTTCCTCGCCAAGCAACTTCTGAATCTGTTGTGAAAACCCCGCACTCTAATTGGTCTAGCCTCATATTCCAATATTCGCTAAATCGACCTTTTAAAGTAATGACTTGCTCAAATACCTTGTTTCTATGCTTATTTCTCCTTTTTCGTTCTGTTGCTCCAGTTGCTTCTGTATCAATAAACTTAGTTTCAATTAAAAACAGACTACCTTTAAAGGTCAGGAAGACAAAATCACACTTTCCTAAATCTGTATAATCTGAAATTGGAGATTTTTCAAACAATAGCAATTCAGCGCACGAGGGAAACAATTCTTTAATATTTAGAAATAAATAAGCTTGCAATAGAAGTTCCTTATCATAAGGAAACAAGATTACTCCTTCAAAAAATTTTTGAATGTCATCGTGAGTTTGGGGTTGAATTTTTTTACAGTATGAAACAAATCTATGTAGCTCATTGACAATCATCAAGTTTTAACTCCTTCCCCCGGTCGCAGCCTTAAGGGTATTAGCATCAAAAGATACCATTCTCTCAAGGAAATTATCATCCGCATAAGTAACTAAAAAAACGATGAAAATCCTAGATACTTAAGGCAATTTACTGTTGACAGTTCAATAAAACGAATTTTTAAGTTGCTTTTTAGTATTGGTGGATTTTTCACACCTGACCTCAGCTACCAGTCAGCGATTTTATATGAGCAGGAAAACTGGCATTTTGCAAAGCTTGAACAGTTATTCGAGAATCTTGTACGCAAAATTGCCAACCTAAGCGAACAAGTTTACGAGAAGTTTCAGTTTGAATAATTCCAATCACTGGCATTTTTGCCTTTTCTTTGTCTACTGAATGGTCTTGTAAAATCGTTTTCAAGCGATGTAAATCTTCCATATTACCTGCTTGCTGGGGATTTAATTCCACCATTACCATTTGTACTGTTTCCACTGGTTCTGCATCTTCAAGAATAAATTGAGTTTGCTCGTCACGTCGGTCTACTTTTCCCCAAATAATCAATCTAGTATCAACTTGGAGTAGGGAACTTATGCGTTCATAAGTTTTCGGAAAAACTACAGCTTCTAATTGTGTAGTTAGGTCTTCTACTTGCAAGATCGCCATCTGATCGCCTTTTTTAGTCACTACTTTTTTGACGTTATTTAACATCACAACTGCACAAAGCCGTGTATCTTCTCTTTGTTCTCCTAGTTGCGAAAGGTTAATTGGTGTCAAAAGTGGTGCTATTTGCCGTAAGGATTTCAGTGGATGATCTGATACATAAAAGCCTAATAATTCTTTCTCCATCTGCAACTTTTTCTGTGGGGGTAAATCTGTCACAGGTTTAGATTTGGGAGCAGTTTCAAAGGCATTATTTGCTCTTTGATTCTGAGTCGAAGAAAAACCGTCGCCCAATAAATCAAATAGATTCCCTTGACCACTAGCTCTATCTTTCGCACGAGATTGTGCCCAATCATACACTAATTCTGAGTCGTTAATTAACTGTTGGCGGTTGGATTCAATTTTGTCAAAGGCTCCACAGTAAATCAGCGACTCCAGAGTTCGGCGATTAACAGCACGCAAATCCACGCGATCGCAAAAATCAGCGAGTGATTTAAACTCTCCTGTCTCACTTCTCGCTGACAAAATAGAAGCGATCGCATTTTGTCCCACGTTACGCACTGCCGAAAATCCAAACAGAATCTTGCCTGCCGTTGGCGTAAAATCAACACCAGAACGATTAATATCTGGTGGATCTATGGATATCCCCATATTTGTACAGTTAGTAATGTATCTCTGTACCTTATCGGTATCACCACTGTTAGCTGTTAACAGCGCCGCCATATATTCCAATGGGTAATTAGCTTTTAAATATGCTGTTTGATATGTTACATAACCATAGGCTGTCGAATGGGATTTATTGAAACAATTAGCAGCTATTAAGCCATTTTTTATTGTAAAATTATGGTCACACTCCACCCCAATGTCATAAACATTTTGTTTGCCTAAATATTTACGTGTGGCTATTTTTATCATCCTACCTTACCTAGAAAAATTTTGTGGAGTTAAATAAAATTATGAAGTTTGTAGTATTAATAAGGTTGTAATACAAAATTATATCATTAGAAAACACTGCTATACTCTTACACAAAAGCAGCCAATATATATGAAAACTTTGGCAAACTATTCAAGAGATGGTTGATAGCCATGTATTTGCTGTTTTTAAAAACATATTAAACCCATTTCAATACATATTAATCCGCTTAGTCAGATGAATGGGGAATGGCAAGCAGAGGAGAATAAGCAATAGACCTCTTGGCATTTGTACCTTTTGCACTCTTGTAGGGAAAGGGGGAAAGGTTAAAGGTAGGGAAAGGGGGAAAGGTTAAAGGGAAATGTTAATTCTATCCCTTTCCTGTTTACCCTTTACCCAACTTCTGCAAGAAGTCTAATGCCCAATAACCAATACCCAATTTTGACCAATATGTACTAGAATCAATGACTTGAGTCACAAAGAGAGCAATCATGGCATCCATCCGCGAGTTGCACCAACAGCTAGTTAAAAAAGAACGTTCTGCCGTTGAAATTACCCAAGAAGCTTTAGAGCGCATTCAAGCGTTAGAGCCGAAATTGCACAGCTTTCTATGTGTCACGGCAAATCGGGCATTAGAGCAGGCGGGTGCTGTGGATGCCAAAATTGCCGCAGGAGAAGAAATTGGGCTGCTAGCGGGCATTCCTGTGGGTATCAAGGACAATATGTGTACCAAGGGGATTCCTACCACCTGCGCCTCTCGGATTTTGGAAAATTTTATGCCGCCTTATGAATCAACAGCGACGCAAAAATTGGCAGATGCTGGGGCGGTAATGGTAGGTAAAACCAACTTGGATGAGTTTGCAATGGGTAGTTCCACTGAAAACTCTGCTTATCAAGTCACGGCTAATCCTTGGGATTTGTCACGAGTTCCAGGTGGTTCTTCTGGGGGGTCGGCGGCGGCAGTGGCGGCTCAAGAATGTGTAGTTGCTCTCGGTTCTGATACTGGCGGTTCGATTCGCCAACCTGCGTCTTTCTGCGGTGTTGTGGGGATGAAACCAACTTATGGTTTGGTTTCCCGTTATGGTTTGGTGGCTTACGCTTCATCTTTGGATCAAATTGGGCCATTTGGAAATACGGTAGAAGATGCGGCAATATTATTAGGTGCGATCGCAGGTTACGATCCCAAAGACTCTACCAGCCTGAAAGTTCCCATTCCCAACTATGCTGCTAGCTTAAAACCAAACTTCAAACCCAGAGGTCAGCTAAGAATTGGTATCATTAAAGAAACTTTTGGTGAAGGTTTAGACTCTGTTGTGGAACAAGCTGTTACCAAAGCAGTAGATCAACTACAAAGTTTGGGAGCCGAAATTCATATAATTTCCTGTCCCCGCTTTCGCTATGGCTTACCCACCTACTACATCATCGCCCCATCAGAAGCATCAGCAAACCTGGCTCGTTACGATGGCGTTAAATATGGGTATCGCGCTCCTGATGCAGATAATCTGTTATCAATGTATACTCGTACCCGTGCCGCTGGTTTTGGCACAGAAGTCAAACGCCGGATTATGATTGGCACTTACGCTCTTTCGGCTGGCTATTATGACGCTTACTATCTGAAAGCGCAAAAAGTCCGTACTTTAATTAAGCAAGACTTTGAAAAGGCTTTTGGCGCGGTTGATGTGTTAGTTTGTCCCACATCTCCCACTACAGCATTTAAAGCAGGGGAAAAAACTACTGACCCCTTGAGTATGTATTTAAATGACTTAATGACTATTCCTGTAAATCTTGCTGGTTTACCTAGTTTGAGTTTGCCATGTGGTTTTGACGAGCAAGGGCTACCGATAGGATTACAGCTAATTGGCAATGTGCTACGAGAAGACCAACTGTTTCAGGTAGCTTACGCTTATGAACAATCTACCGCTTGGCATCTGCGTAAACCTCAAATATCTTGAAAATTGTCATTTGTCGCTTGTACTGAGTTTCGACTGCGCTCAACTACCGCGTAGTCGTTGGCGCAGCCTCTCGTAGAGAAGTATTGGTCATTTGTCATTGGTTATTAATTCTGTTTTTTGACTCGGTACAGACGCGATTAATCGCGTCTTTCCGCTCCCTCTATGTTTTTGGTCATTTGTTAGTCTGATTACTGACTATTGACTGTTGATTATTATTTTCTGAAGTCAGAGATTCAGCTGTCAGTTGTGGATTAAGTATATGAAGAAGACCAGCAGATGCACTAACCAATAATAAAATATAGGTCAGAACAAGAGGTATGTATGTATTTTGTTTATTGTCTGAGTGGTGAGCATTTTTAGAATCTTTACAGACAACATTGGTTATAAGGCTGTACGATAAAGCATTTCCATCTAGGCCTAAAGCATCTCCATAACGACGGATGAATCCTTGGAGAAAAATCGGCTCAGGCAATTCTTCAAATCGATCTTCTTCTAACGCTTGCAAAATACCTACTCGAAGCATTGTCTGAGAGGCTATTTCTTCTATGCGGATAGATTTTTCTTGTCTTACTTGTCGCAAGCGTGTGGTTATTTCCTTTAGTTGCTCTACTTGAGCTTCATTTAAGAGCGTCACAGTCTTCTCCTGTATGGGCTAATTCTACTATTCATTGAGAAGACTTCGATCCGCATACGTAATTTTACTGAATATTTGATTTTCGGATAAATTTTTTTGATAATGGCTTAATCCTGGATTTTAAAATGCTAATCGAACTTTGACTACGTATAGTTTTAGTTATATTTAGTACTTTAATCTATAAAAATTTGGGCGGATAAATCAAAAAATGTAATTTATAGCACAAGTATTTACCCACGGCTACTCTGGGCTGGGATAATTGCAGCGATCGCTAATGTTCTGTTCAATAACGATTAGTCATCATTCTTGATTGTGCCAACTCCTTGGTTATTATTAAATGTGGCATTTGCTGCACCATAGATATTGACAAAAAATGTTTCATTGGATTCAACTTTATTATCACCTCTTATGCCAATACTAATAACTTTGCTAGTTTCGCCAGGGTTGAAAACAATTGTCCCTAAACCAAAATTATAATCCGAGTCAGATTCTTTAGCGGTACCATCACTCGTACTGTAATTTACGGCTATCGGTTGATAGAATTCATTTGAGAGAGTGACGACAAAATTAGCATTAGTTGTCATTCCTGTTGTGCCTTCTTTGACTGATACATCTGCAATGCTGATGGCTGGGGGTTGATCGTCATTTATGATAGTAGCCACTCCCAAGCTATCAGTAATCGTGGTGTTTGTAGCACCGAAAAGATTGACAGAAAATGTCTCGTTGGTTTCAGCTTTGTTATCACCTATGACACCAATAGCAATAGTTTTGGTGGTTTCGCCAGGATTGAAAACGATTGTCCCGGAAGCAGGGTTGTAATCAGAGTCAGAAACTTTAGCAGTGCCATCACTAGTGTTGTAATTTACAGTAACCTGCTGTAAACTCGCTGCGGAGAGAGTGACGATAAAGTTAGCATTAGTTGTTGTGCCTGTGTTACCTTCAGCAATTGAGACATCGGAGATACTGACAGTTGTTGGGTTGTCATCATCAATGATGGTAGCCACTCCTAAATTATCTGCGATCGTGCCATTTGTCGCGCCTGAAAGATTGACAGAAAATGTTTCGTTGGCTTCAGTTTGGTTATCGCCTAAAACACCAATGCTAAGAGTTTTGCTAGTTTCACCAGGAGCGAAAATAATTGTTCCTGAATCATAATTGTAATCAGAGTTAGAAACTTGAGCAGTGCCATCAGTGGTGTTGTAATTTACAGTAACCTGCTGATAACTAGGATTAGAAAGACTGATAGTAAAGTTAGCATTACTTGTTGTGCCTGTATTGCCTTCAGAAACTGAGACATCCGAAATGCTGATAGTTGGTTGGTTATCATCGTTGATAATAGTACCAACTCCCAAGCTATCAGTAATTGCGGCATTTGTCGCACCCAAAAGATTGACAGAAAATGTCTCGTCAGTTTCAAATTTGTTATCGCCTACAACACCAACGCTAAGGATTTTACTGGTTTCGCCAGGATTGAAAGTAATAGTTCCAGAAGCAGAGTTGTAATCAGAGTCACCAACTTGAGCAGTGCCATCAGTGGTATTGTAATTTACAGTAATCTGTTGAGAACTAGGATTAGAAAGACTGATAATAAAGTTAGCATTACTTGTTGTGCCTGTGTTGCCTTCAGAAACTGAAACATCCGAAATGTTGATAGTTGGTTGGTTATCATCGTTGATAATAGTACCAACTCCTAAACTATCTGCGATCGCGGCATTTGTTGCAGCCGAAAGATTAACAGAAAATGTCTCGTCAGTTTCAGTTTGGTTATCGCCGATGACGCCAATACTAATAACTTTGCTCGTTTCCCCAGGATTGAAAGTAATAGTTCCAGAAGCAGAGTTGTAATCAGAGTCAGCAACTTGAGCAGTACCATCAGTGGTGTTGTAATTTACAGTAATCTGTTGATAACTAGGATTAGAAAGACTGATAGTAAAGTTAGCATTAGTTGTTGTACCTGTATTGTCTTCAATAACTGAGACATCTGAGATACTGATAGTCGGTTGGTTGTCATCATCAATGATGTTAGCCACTCCTAAACTATCTGCGATCGCGGCATTTGTTGCACCCAAAAGATTAACAGAAAATGTCTCGTTGGTTTCAGCTTTGTTATCACCGATGACACCAATACTAATAACTTTGCTAGTTTCCCCTGGATTGAAAGTAATAGTTCCAGAAGCAGAGTTGTAATCAGAATCAGCAACTTGAGCAGTACCATCAATGGTATTGTAATTTACAGTAACTTGCTGATAACTGGCATTGGAAAGAGTGATAGTAAAGTTAGCATTAGTTGTTGTACCTGTGTTGCCTTCAGCAATTGAGACATCCGAGATGCTGATAGTTGGTTGGCTATCATCGTTGGTGATGGTAGCAACTGCTAAATTATCTGCGATCGTGGCATTTGTCGCACCCAAAAGATTGACGGAAAATGTCTCGTCGGTTTCAAATTTGTTATCGCCTAAAACACCAATGCTAAGGGTTTTACTAGTTTCACCAGGATTGAAAGTAATCGTCCCGGAAGCAGAGTTGTAATCAGAGTCAGCAGCTTGTGCTGTACCATCACTCGTGTTGTAATTTACACTAATTTGTTGAGAACTGGGATTGGAGAGACTGATAGTAAAGCTAGCATTAGTTGTTGTGCCTGTACCTTCAGTCACAAAGACATCCGAGATGCTAATAGTTGGTTGGCTATCATCGTTGATGATGTTTACTGTAGCCGAACTGTTAGTAATTGTGGAATTTGCCGGCGCAGTTGTGAGGTTGGGATTGCTCAGAATAAGAGCAATGTCTTCATTGAGTTCAAATGTGTTGTCACCCAAAACATCAGCTGTAATTGTCTTTGTGGTTTCCCCAACAGCGAAGCTTAAAGTCCCAGATGCAGCAGTTCCTCCACCCGTCACTTGAATATTGTTATAGTCACTGCCAAAAATTGCCGCACCGCCAAAAGCATAATTTACGGTGCTAGCTACGCCAATACCACCACTGCGAGTAACCGTGAAGGTAACAGCTTGAGTACCGCTATTACCTTCAGTCAAATTTGAAGTGGTGCTGGAAATTGCATATTGAATGGAATCATTAGCAGCAATATTCAGAGTAGTTTCAGTTATTGTCCCTAAATCAGCTCCTGTTAGCGTGCCGAAGTTGAGTACAACTGTTTCTGCATTCTCAGGTAAATCGTCTGGGTTTATAGTAAAAGTAATTAGCTGTGTTAAATTTGCGCCTGTTGCCCCAGCAGTAAAGGAGATGGTAGCGGGGGAAAAAGTGTAATCGTTGCCATTACTAGCCGTGCTAGTGTTTTTGACGACAATAGGAACTGTGACAGCGTTTTCAGGAGAGGCATCTAAGGTAACAGAAATAGTTACTGTAGTGGCGGTACTATCTTCTGTTGTATTGTACGTAGCAGCACCAAAGTTGACTTTTGGAAGCACATATTCAAATGCTCCAATGTCAATTCTGCCGCTTTCAATACGGTTAAAATCCGTGCCACGCTGATCCGTAGTTAAGCCACCATTGTAAGCGGGATCGCCAGCATTCCTGGCAGGGCTGCTAAAGTATAAAGCATGAGTTTGTGTAGAACCACCGTAATCTCCTAGCGGTTTGAGTCCGGGATTGGGGTTAATAATATCTGTACCTGTGCCCAGAGTCCCGGATGATTTACCAGCAAGATTGCCAATCAGGTTGTAAGCATTACCATTAAAGTTGATCCCAGAGATATCTGGCGCTTGATTACCTCGGTCAATATTGCCAGCAATGATGCTATTGCTGATGCTTACCGTACCGCCAGACCTAAAAATGCCGCCACCATTACCTGTGCCATTGTTATCACTATCAGCAGTGTTTTGAAAAATAGTGCTATTACTCACCGTGGCATTGCTGGTGTAGATGCCACCACCAGAAATTTTTGCTGTATTGCTAGAAATAGTGCTATTGCTTATGGTGAGAAGAGTACTACTGAAGATACCACCGCCGTTATCGTTGGCAGTGTTGCCGGAAAAAGTACTATTGCTAATAGTAGTATTGCTACTGTAGATGCCGCCGCCCCTGTAGCTGGCGGTGTTGCCAGAAAGAGTACTATTGCTGACTGTCGCACTAGTGGTACTGTAAATGCCACCGCCGCTACTGTTGGCGGTGTTGCCAGAAATGATACTATTGCTAATAGTGGTATTGCTACTGTAAATGCCACCGCCGCTACTGTTGGTGGTGTTGCCAGAAATGATGCTATTGCTGACTGTGACACTATTGGTACTGTAAATGCCGCCACCGTTGTTATTGCCTGCATTTCCCCCAGTTATATGTAACCCATCAATTAAGAGGGATGCACTGGCATTAAAAATACGGGAAGCATTGTTACCACTAATGACGAGTTTATTAGCCCCAGTTCCTTGAATTATGACTCCTTCGGTAATATTCAATTCCCCAGAAGTGAGGGTAATAGTGTCGGGGGTCGCATCACCAAATATCCCAGTCGTATCAAAGACGATTGTCTCAATCCCTGGATCGTTATTGGCATTGATAATAGCTTGCCTCAACGAGCCAGCACCGCTATCATTAGTGTTAGTTACTACATAAGTAGTGTTATTTAGTTTGACAGATACATCGTCAATCGCTAAACCATGATCGTTGCTTCCATCATCTATGTCTTCCCAACGCAATATAATCTCTTCACCGTTAGCGATTGGGGTAGGTAGGTTAAATATTACAGGTGCTATGACAATTCGATTGACACTTTGATTGCCATCTATGGCACCTGCGGTTGCAGTTGCAATTGGCCCGGTGAAATCTAGCGATGTGACAGATGTCCATGTCCCTGTTGTCAAACTTGTGAGAGTTGACCCTGTTTGATAACTAAATTTCAGCTGTTGCGGCGATGTATTACCACCATTACGCCATTGCTCACCCGTGTAACCTACTTGCAAGTTAGTAATTGTTGAACCTGTGTTGTTTTGGAGGCGCAACCCATAATAAATAGTCCCTGTAGTACCAGAAGCTACAGAACCAAGTGCCCGGTCTGCATTATTAGCACTACCAAAACTGTACAATCCACCTGTGTTATTACTGCCAGTACCAGTGATGTAATTTGTTCTTGTGGAATACCAGCCCAAAATGGTTGAATCATTAGTCCAAGCAATAGATGTTCCGGAAGCAGCTAATGTGTTGAAGTTTTGAGAGTATGTGCCAGTAAAACTAGCTGGCAAAATCGATTGGTAAGCCTGTATTACTTCAGGTTTAAATGCCAGGGAAGCCTCAATTTTCCCTGTTTTCACTTCTAAATCCCAGTCGCCACCTAAAGCTGTACTTCCGGTTTTGTCAGTGGAAGCGGCAACATCCGCTCCAGTAATTTGGCTAATCTGCCGTACAAATTTTGTGCCTTCACCACTGGCTACATCACAGCCATAAATTAGGATGTCAGCTTTATCAGTTAAAGCACTTGCCCACTTTTGTAACTGATTTTTGTAGCTATCCAGATTGCTAAGGTTGAAGTTAATTGATCCTAGCTGCAAACTCCCCACACTTCCGTGGGAAACAATGTGAATTGATTGAACTGAATTGGATTTACGTTTTGCGAGAAACTCGGTAATTTGTGCTAAACCGTCTCTATTGGCATCAAGAATAACAACTTCACTGCCAAGTGTAATACCAGCCACCAAGCTTTGATAATCTATAACTTTTGGATCTATAAAAACAATATTTGTGCTTGCATCTATTAATTTAATAGTAGACTTATTTATACTTTTAGAGCGATGATTTTCTGGCACTTTTATCATAATTATTCCTTAAATATAATTTATTAGCTTTAGCTTAGTAAGATTTAGCGTGCATAACAAAATAGAAAGTGAATGACTCTGCATTCGCTTTCATTTCCAAATGAAATCGGTAATTACTTTTATTTAATGAGACAAAACCGCAATATTTTTAGTTGTTATATAAGCACGCCTTGAATAAAGTTAGCTGTTTTTTCGTCACAGCTTTTGTTTATAGCAATTTATACTAAGTCTAGTGACAATACAACTGCATTTTCACTTAAATAACGATTGATTGATTGAAATTTGAGTATATCTAGCTTTATTAACAGTTCTGGTACTACCAATCCTTTTTGAATAGCTAAACTAAAACTGTGGTCTAGGTGCGATCGCGTACTTCTAGTTTCATACAAGATAGTATGGGCAGGAACCTTGATGAAAAACTATATTTGGTAAGTAAACCTATAAATTTTGCTTGCTTACCTGCATCAAGCGGAGTACTTTAGATACTCATGTAAGATAAAATTCCGCTTATGCGCCTGACTTCACTGGATGTTTTTCGCGGCATTACCATCGCTGGAATGATTCTCGTTAATATGGCGGGTGTCGCAGATGATGTATATCCTCCCTTAGCTCACGCCGATTGGCACGGCTGCACACCAACGGACTTGGTATTTCCTTTCTTTCTCTTCATTGTTGGTGTAGCGATGACTTTCTCGCTGTCAAAATACACCGAGGGCAATAAACCAACCTCAGCTGTTTACTGGCGGATATTGCGCCGCGCCGCTATTCTCTTTGCCTTGGGATTACTACTAAATGGCTTTTGGAATCAAGGTATTTGGACTTTTGATTTCAGTAGTATCCGCATTATGGGAGTATTGCAGCGCATCAGCCTTACCTATCTGCTGGCTTCCCTAGCTGTTCTCAACCTTCCACGCAAAGGTCAATGGATACTAGCAGCAGTGCTACTCATTGGCTACTGGCTAACGATGATGTATACAGCAGTGCCAGAATTTGGTGCAGGAGTTTTGACGCGAGAGGGTAATTTTGGCGCTTATGTTGACCGCCTGATTATTCCTAAAACACATTTATATAAGGGTGATGGTTTCAACTTTATGGGAGATCCAGAAGGGCTTTTCAGTACTATTCCCGCGATAGTAAGTGTCCTTGCTGGCTACTTCACAGGTCAATGGATACGCAGTCAACCTGTACAGTCACGCACAAGTATCGGTTTAGGATTATTTGGAGTCGGTTGCTTAATTATCGGTTTGGCGTGGGGGTGGACATTCCCAATTAACAAAAAGCTGTGGACAAGCTCTTATGTAGTATTTACAACAGGTTGGGCGTTATTATTACTAACAGCTTGTTATGAACTTATTGAAGTACGGCTGATGCGTCGCTGGAGCAAACCTTTTGAAATTATGGGCTTAAATGCGATCGCTCTTTTCGTTGCATCGGTTTTGTTAATTAAAATTTTAGTCAAAACCACTGTTGGCACTGGCAAAGACGCTCCTAGTACCTACAATTGGATTTACCAGAATTTTTTCGCATCTTGGGCGGGTGTGCTGAATGGTTCCTTGTTCTTTGCTTTAGTCACCGTGTTGTTGTGGTGGGCTGTTGGTTTTCTGATGTATCGGCAACGCTGGTTTCTGAAAGTGTAAAAAAGATTTTTGTTATTATTTACGTTTTAGTGTTTTCAATGTTACAACAGGTGTTAAGTGATGGATTGTAACACTTTAGGAACAAAGGCAATCGTAACTTTATCAATATTATTGGCGCGTTAATCTGCGCTTTCTTTAGCAAACTTACTTAAGCCCTGATATCGTTTCTCACGGCAGAAGCGTATACAGACTTATCTGTGCGTTGAAAATTCATATTTCTTCTAATTCACTAAATTAATCCATAGAAAAATTGTGAGGTAATCGATGCGTCGCATGAATTTTTGGGTATTTTTGCCAATTACCTTGGTATTGGGCTGCTCAAATCAACTGCTTCAATCTAACCCGTCTATAGCCAAGCCTAACCCAGCAGTAGTTAAACAAAGTAGTCCAACTTTATTAGCAAAGGCGAGTTACCTTTCACCCTTGGAACAACAGGTAATTGTTGAAACCAATAAGGTAAGAACAAATCCTAAAGCATACCTCCCGATTTTGGAAAACTATAGAAAGCGCTTTGAGGGGAACCGAGTCAAAATTTCTAATAATACTTATCTACGAACTCAAGAAGGAGTCAAAGCAGTTGACGAAGCGATCGCATTTCTCAAATCAGCACGTCCTGTAGGAACCTTGAGTGTATCTAAGGGTATGTCTTTAGGAGCAAAAGATCACGTAAAAGACCAAGGCCCAAAAGGTGCTTTAGGTCATGATGGTAGCGATGGTAGCAACCCTTTTACTCGCATCAACCGCTATGGGAAATGGCAAACAACCGCAGGTGAAAATATCAGTTATGGGCCAAACAGCGCTCAAGATATTGTCATGCAGTTAATTATTGATGATGGTGTGAGCGATCGCGGCCATCGAAAAAACATTTTTAATGGTGCTTTTAAGGTCTCTGGTGTTGCTTATGGAACTCACAAATTATATAGAACAATCTGCGTGATTGACTACGCTGGCGGATATAGGGAAAAATAATTTGCGGGGGAGTTCATATAAGCCCAGAATCCTAGTGTAGAGACGCGATCGATCGCGTCTTGAAAGACCAATTATTTACACTAATAACTCTTAACCCAAGCGTATTGGGAATTAATACTTCTTGGGTTTTGGGGAAAAGGGAAAGAAAAAACCTTTAACCCTTACCCTTTACCCCAAACTAGATTCCGAGTTAAAAATGCACAAAGTGAGAAGTATTGTATTGGGGATAACCTGGCGATTAGAAATCATGTTTACACAAGCCAAGTCCGCTGCGCTGACTCAAAGAATTTGAAACCCGCCTAAGCGGGTTTTGTCTGTGTAAACAAGGTTTCTAACTGCCCATTTAGCTATTTTGCAGCAAACCAAGCACCATGAAAGCCATAAGGCACTCGCTGAGGAATTATCACCCGCGCTACAGGTTCAGCTGTTATATCTTGGGCATTCACTACTACTAATTCTGAAGTATCTGAACCCTCATCATGGACGAAAGTCATCAGCCAACCATCATCCTCAGCCGTTGCACCAGGACGCGGCGCAAACACTGTTTCACCGTTATAGCGCCCTTGCCCAAATTCATGTATTTGGGATTTTCCACTATTGAAGTCGTATTTGATGATACCGTCAAATAAAGGTACGGGACTGTTTACCGCTTTGTTAGTGTAGCCATATCGGTTTTGTCGCCCCAATTGGTTTTCGTTGACGCGGGGAAATTCCGAAGCTACATCATCCAACATTTCTTCACGTACTGAACCAGTATTGAGGTTAAATCGCCAGCGATGCAAACGGGGAATATTTGCGTTTGGATCGGGTTGCGAATCATCAGAACTCAAAACAGTTGTAGAACTCATGCGACAGGCGATTAGCACTACTTCGTCTCCCTCTTCGTAAGCGTTGAGGGTATGGAAGACGTAGCAAGAGGGACTTTCAAACCAGCGGATATTACTGTTGTCACCGTGACGTGGTAAAATGCCAAAACGACTGGGGCGATCGCGCTCAAACATCATTACAGGTTCTCCCCGTTGCGCTCTTTCAGGGTTAAAAGTCAGCGGCAAATCCATGAAAATTGTGTAGTTTTCCGTGATGGCAAAATCGTGCATCATCACGCCTATTGGCAGTTCAATTGGCACTGTCCGCAACAGTTCGCCTTCTGCTGAGACCACACTATATTGCAGGTATGGTGGCGCAAACAGAGAATAGCCAAAGAAGATCATTTCCCCTGTAACGGGGTCTACCTTGGGATGGGCTGTGAAGGCAGAAACCAGTTTACCATTGTAGGTGTACTCGCCAATGGTTTCTAATTCAGGCAGCTTGATGGCGTGAGGTTTACCCCCTTCATTCAGCGCCAACATTTGACCAGCGTGCCACACTAAGGCAGTATTGGCAGTATTTTTGTAGCGGCCGTGGGGATTATCCATCTGTGGTGGTTCTAACAATCCACTCCAGATAGCTTTACCCGCTTCTCGTTCTTTTTTCCATCCGAAAGTCTGGACGTAGCGGTTACGATAAGTGGCTATGCCGTTGCTAATTTGCACACCATGCAACATCCCATCTCCATCAAACCAATGATATTGACCGATAGGCGTCCATTGAGGGTTAGGGCCATTCCGCACAAACATCCCTGATAAGTCAGGGGGTAATTCACCGATGACTGCCAATTTGTCGGTGGTGATTTCTTCATGGACTGGAGCAAAATTGCCATCGAGATAGGGATTGACTGCTATTGTTACCATTGTCTTGATTTAAGCGTACATTTGTACTGTACATTCTGGTTTGTCATTATGCCCACATGGAAATTTTGAGGGCGTTGTGGAATTTTTGCAATCGGTCTACAAATTAAACTTTTTTTTTGCTGTTTAATTCGTTTGATTTGTAGGAGGTTTCATTCATCTTCAGAATAAGGTGTGCTATAGCAGATATCAAAGTAAAGATTTAGTCTATATCTCGATAGGAATAAAACGGCGATGTCTTGAGCATTGAGTCCAGCAGCATTTAAGGTACTTGCAGTTAAAAAATATCCCATCATAAAAAGCAAGGTTTATGATGGGATCATTTATTTTTTGCAAGTCCCTAAATTGATTTGCTTCAATCGATAACGATAAATACTCAATCCTCAGCTTTTGTTGAATATATAGCAGTGTTACCATTCAACGACACTGCTTCTGCTGGTATTTCTTGATGCCGATTTGGTTTGATAAATCGCTCTGTTATCGTTTTAATTACGATATACAAAATTGGGACGACAAACAAACTCAAAAAAGTCGCGATTAACATCCCACCAAAAACAGCAGTTCCTAAAGATTGGCGACTTCCCGCCCCTGCACCCGTGGCAGTAGCTAAGGGGAAAATCCCCAATAGTGTAGAAAAAGCAGTCATCAAAATTGGGCGTAACCGCTCTTGTGAAGCCTCAATTACTGCTTTGGTCATCGAAAGCCCTTGGTCTCGTAATTGGTTAGCAAATTCTACAATTAAAATTGCATTCTTACTAGCTAAACCGATCAACATTACTAGACCAATTTGACAATAAACATCATTCGCAAAACCCCGTATTGATTGAGCTATCAGCGCTCCAAAGATTGCTAAGGGAACTGATAACAGAATGATAAACGGGTCAACGTAGTTTTCATATTGAGCAGCTAATACCAAAAACACAAATACCAATCCTAATCCAAAGATCAGGGGTGCTAAACCACCAGAATCAATTTCTTCTAACGCAGTCCCTGACCATTCATAACCATAACCTGCTGGTAAAACTTCTTTAGCAACTTTTTCCATTGCTTTAATTGCGTCTCCAGAGCTAGAGCCAGGGGCGGCGGCACCATTAATTTCAATTGAGCGGAACAGATTGTAGTGATTTATCGTTTGCGCTCCCACGGTTGGAGTAACTGTGACTAAGTTACTCAAAGGAATCATTTGATTCTTTTGAGAACGAACGTATAGTTTGCCAATATCTTTTGGGTTGGAACGATACTGTTGATCTGCCTGGAGATACACCCGATAATTGCGCTGCTGGAGATTGAAATCGTTTACATATTGCGATCCCAAAGCAGTTTGTAAAGTACTGAAGACATCATCTATGGAAACTTGCAATGATTTGGCTTTATTGCGGTCTACTTCCACAAGCAATTGTGGTGTATCTGCGGCAAAGGTACTAAATACAGCTTGTAATCCTGGTGTTTGATTAGCTTTACCTAGCAACTTACCCATCGATTGCACCAAATTTTCTAAGCCACTGTTACCTCTGCGGTCTTGCAGTTGAAAGACGAAGCCGCCAAAGTTGCCTAAACCCTGAATTGGTGGCGGATTCACAGGAAAAACCCTGGCCTCTGGAATTGCCAATAACTTTCCTTGCAAGCTGCCAATAATCGCCTGTACTGATCGATCGGGTTTTGAGCGCTCGTCCCAAGATTTTAAAGTTGTAAAGATGATGCCGCTGTTAGCTGTGCTACCACTAAAACCAAATCCACCGATCGCAAAAGTCCCCAGTACTTCTGGAATTTGCAGAATTTCTTTTTCTACCTTTGCAATCACATCGCTAGTATATTGCAGTGAAACCCCTTGCGGTCCTTGGATAATTGTGATGAAGTAGCCTTCATCTTCATCGGGTAGAAAGGCTGTTGGTACTGTGGTGTACAGCCAAGCAGTCATTCCTAAGGAGACGATAAACAACCCAATGACGATGCTTTTGAATCGTACCATCCAGGTAAGCGATCGCTCGTAACTTGACCTTACCCATTCCAAGAATCTATTAATCCGGTCAAAAATCCAACCCAGTAAGCCTGAAGGTTTTTGTCCTTGACGCAGCAGCAGTGCACATAAAGAAGGTGTCAGCGTCAAAGCTAGAAATGTCGAAATCGCAATGGAAAAGGCGATTGTCAGCGCAAATTGCCGATAAAGTGCGCCTGTGGTTCCCGGAAAAAATGCCACTGGCACAAACACCGCCATTAATACCAGTGATGTGGCAATAACTGCGCCAAACAGCTCCGCCATTGATTCACTAGCAGCTCGGCGAGGACTAATTCCTTTATCCTGAATAAAGCGGCTAATTTGCTCTACCACCACAATCGCATCGTCTACTACCATGCCCGATGCTAAAGTTAGACCAAACAAAGTCAAACTATTGATGGAAAAGTTAAAAACTTTAACGAAAGCAAACGTTCCAATTAAGGAAAGCGGAATGGTAAGTGCAGGAATTAAAGTGGTTCGCCAGTCTTGTAAAAACACAAAAATTACAATTATAACCAGCACCACCGCTTCAATTAGAGTCTTGACTACTTCTGCCAAAGATTCTTCGACAAAGGAGGTTGTGTCAAAAGCTACTTGATATTTCATTCCTGGCGGAAAACTCGGAGCCAATCGCGCCAGTTCAGCTTTGACTCCCTTGGCTACATCCAAGGCATTACTACCAGGAACCTGATAAATCCCTAAACCGACAGCATCGTTACCACGAAATCGCAGAAATGAACTGTAGTTTTCTGCACCCAGTTCTGCTCTACCGACATCTTTGAGCTTGACTAATGTGCCATCATCTCCAGTTTTGAGGACAATTTCTTCAAATTCTGATGGTTCTGCTAATCGGCTAGCAGCACGTACATCAAGTTGATACCTTTGTCCTTCAGGAGCAGGTTCTTGTCCAATTCTCCCTGCACCAACTTGCAAGTTTTGTTCAGATAAAGCATTCGCTACATCCTGAGTTGTTAGCCCCCGATTGGCAAGGCGAGTTGGATCTAACCACAGGCGCATTGCATAACGGCGTTCGCCAAAAATTTGAACGTTGCTCACACCTTTGACTCTTTTTAAGGCATCTGCTAAGTAAAGGTCGGCATAGTTACTTAAAAATGTATTGTCGTACTCTTTATTTTCAGCAAATAAACCAATCGCTAACAGGATGTTACTAGATTCTTTCGATACTCGCACTCCCGTGCGTTGCACAGAGTCTGGTAGTTGTGGCTGGGCAACAGAAACACGATTTTGCACATCCACAGCCGCAATATCTTTATCCCGTGATGAATCGAAGGTGGCTGTAATGGTACTAGTACCATCGTTACTGCTGCTAGAAGTGAGATATCTTAGTCCCTCAACCCCGTTGATTTGCCTTTCTAAGATATTTGTCACTCCGCTTTCTACGACTTCTGCACTAGCTCCGCTATAGTTGGAAGTTACAGTGATTTGGGTGGGACTAATTTCTGGGAATCTGGCGATCGGCAGAGTGGGAATACTAATTAATCCGATTAAAAGGATGACGATCGCACATACCGACGCAAAAATTGGCCGCTTAATAAAGAAGTCAACAAACATAGTTTAAAAATTGGGCTTTGGGTATTTGGTATTTGGCATGGGACATTGGGAATTGAGTATGGAGAAAAGACAAGGTAGATAAGGAAGAGGGGAAAGGCAAGGGAGAGACTTGTTCAATAATTCCCCCTTGTCCCCTTGTCCCCTTGTCCCCTTGTCCCCTTGTCTCCCTTGCCTCTCTGTCCCCTGCCCCCTGTCCCTTTTCAGCTAAGGCTTCTGGCTACCAACTTCTTCTTTTTCAGGAGTAATGGGAGCGCCATTAGTTAAGTTGAGAATACCGGAAACAACAATTTTGTCTCCAGCTTTTAGTCCTTCGATAACTTGATAATTATTCCCCTCAATAACTCCCAATTTCACAGGTTTTTGTTGAGCAACTAAAGCTGGCGCTCCAGCTTTCTTTTCTACTGGTGCTTCAGCTTTTTTTTCTGTTGGTTCGGCGTTCTTTTCTGTTGGCGCTTCAGCTACAAATACAAATGTCTCCCCACCCAGGCGAGATACTGCTGTAACTGGAATTAAGATTCCCGGACGTTCGTTCCAGATCACTTTGGTTTGCACTGATTGAAGATTAAGCAGTCGATTTCTCGAATTGCCAAAGTTGGCTTTTACCAAAACTGTCTGCGAATCGGAACTAGCATTTGGGGAGATAAAACTCACCTTACCCCTTGCTATGGGTTTGTTTTGGACATCCAGCATTTGCACAGGTAAGCCCAAGCGCAACTTTCTGGCTTCGGCTACGGGAACGGAAATATTCAGTTCTAAAGAGTCGTTTCTAGTTAGTGTAGTGAGCTGATCGGCTTTTTCCACATAATCTCCCACTTTTGCTGGAATATCACCAACAATGCCAGTGAAAGGTGCTAGAACTTTTGTGTATTGCAATTGAACTTGGGCCGCTTGGACTTGGGCAGCTGCTTGAGTTACTTGCGATCGCGCTTGGGCAATTTCTTCTGGGCGGGAACCATTTTCTAGTTGCCTTAAGTTTTGTTTTTGTTGTTCCAAAGCACCACCTAGCTCATTAATACTCGATCTTCTGCTTTGGCGGAGTTGGTCTAGGCGTTTCTGGGCTACAACCAGAGCAGCTTCAGCACTTTGCTGTTCTTTGACATATCCTTCTAAGGTATCTTGAGAAACTGCGCCCTCTTTTCTCAATTGTGCGTATCGTTTGGCGCGTGACTGTGCTAGTTCCACATCGGATTTAGCTGACTGAATTTGAGCTTCAGCCTGAGCAATTTCTTCTGGTTGCGATCCCGATTGAGCATCTCTAAAGCGAGCTTGGGCTTGGGCTAACTGCGCTCTAGCTTGAGCAATTTCTTCTTGTCGCGTACCCGCTTGAAGTTCAGCAAGACGTGCCTGGGCTTGTTGCAGTGAGCCTCTAGCTTGTAACAATTGAGCTTGGACATTATCACTTTGCAGACTGATAATGACTTGTCCTTGTTGAACGCGGTTGCCCTCTTGGACGAAAATCTCGGTAATTCGTCCTTCAACCTGTGGCTTGATGATTACTGAACGTGGAGCCTCTAAGGAGCCAATAAACTCCGAACTTTCTTGAACGGTTTCAGTTTTTACTGTCGCTAGCTTGACCGGAACTGCTCTAGGTTGACCGGCATTTGCTCCAGCCGCAGGTGCATTGCTAGCATTACTAGTTTGCCACCAGCGCCAACCAAAACCTACACCTGCAATTAATAAGACGATTCCTAATAGTAGGGGCCAACGACGTTTTTGAGGTGGCTTAGGCGATCGCTGTGGCAATTCTTGCGACTCTTGACTAGAATCAGTAACAGCAGGCTGTTCTATTTCAATGGGTAAGGGAGAGTCAGGGAACTCAGAATGGGACATCTTCGTTTTCTCGTCTTGTGGATTTAGACTTGGGCAATCTACTCTTCGCTAAAAATGCATTATTTGGAATAGTTTTTTAGCCCTTTTTTCTCTATGTTGGTGAAAAATATGTTTTGGTATTTGGGCGATCGCTCACGATGTCTAGCACCTAAAATGAACCAATTTTGTTCAGCACATTATGGTTGATTTGTACATTACTTAACTCCGTTCAATTTCTTAAAGTGTAATTTATAGTTTTTCGTTAGCCAGTATAAACACAGTGCTTTCTCTCTAAGCTAAAGCACGGTTCATGTTGGTGCAGCTAAAGCTTCTGTTTGTAAAGCGTAGGCGTAACCCGCCGTTGGCGCAGCCTCTCGTAGAGAAGGCATCGTTTTGGTAATTAGAGCAAGTTAGTAGTTGCTTTTGAGTTATGGAAATGACGAAATAAAGTTACCTCATTGACCGCAACAACACGACTAATTTCTCGCGTTGTCGCTGTGTGTGATTAAACCTGTTGTTGCAAATGTTGCAAATATATTAGTTGCTGATTAGATCAAGAGTGCATAAGTTTGTGCCGTAGTTGATGGTAATGTTTTCTACGAGTGTTTGCAAGCACTTGCTTGCATTATAACCACATAGCAAACGAGATTGGTATTATTTACAGATGAGTTTATCCCTCTTGAGTAGTACTGAATACTGATCTTAAGGAAGAAAAAAGTCTGGAGCAATGCTTTCTCTACGAGAGGCTCCGCCAACGCTAGCTTGCTTCCCCGTATGGGTACGGCGAGTTAAGCGGCGATTAATTCAGCTTTATTAATCATCAAGTTATCCTTAGCAAGAACGACGTGCAATCAATCAGTATTCTCTAGATTCCTATTTTTGACCAGTCTCAACTTCCTACAGTTAGTTCACCCGATCGGTTGATATTTAAATCACCCATTCGGGTGAGTTAATTTATTCCAATCGGGGTTTTGTTTGTGTAGCTAACGAGCGAGAAATCCTCAATCCCCTTCAACCATCGACAACTGATTTCTTAGAATCGAATTTTGGTAAGATACCCACAGTTGATTTTCGGTTGGTAACAATATGAGAAAAAAGCCACTCATACCGATCGAGCGCTTGCTCTAAGGAATAGTTTTCTTCGGCAAATTGTCTTCCTGTGTTACCTAGCTTCGTCACTAGAGCCGGATTAGCATATAAATTACGCACCGCAGCAGCCATTGCTTGGGGTGATTCTGGTTCAACAACTATCCCACCACCGCTGAGTTCGATGGCTTTAGCAGCAGTACCAGTAGCGGGAACTGAACCCACAATTGGGCGACCACTCGCCAACAAAAGTGGTATTTTTGAAGGCATATTGAACGAAATCACATTATGCTTTTGCACAATCAGCCCAACATCAGAAGCTGCTAGCATTTCAGGTAGTTTTTCTCGCGGCTGTAACGGTAGTAGCAAAACATTATCTGCTCCATTTGATAAACAATATTCTTGCAATCTTTGCAATGCTCTTGATTCGCCAACAATGACAAAGACAATATCTTTGATATGACGTAAACAAACGGCTGCTTCGATTACTGTCTCTAAACCTTGCGTTAGAGCAATGTTGCCTGAATAAAGTACTACAAATTTCCCATCTAGTTGATGGTTAGATATCCAAGAGTTGCTCTGTTTCGGTAACGGGCGAATGAAATTTACATTTACCCAATTGGGAATACAAACGATTTTATTAACAGGTACTCCCTTATTTACTAAATTCTCACGAAATCCATCAGCGATCACACTAATAGTGTGTGCAGTCCGATATGCAAATTTCTCTAAAGCAGCAAGAATTCGGATCATCCACTTGTTTTTTAACAACCCGATACGCACAGCAGCTTCTGGTAAAATATCTTGCACATTTAGAACTACTGGGCAGTTGTATAACCAGCCTAATGTTGTTGCTGGCAACGTACCGAGTAGCGGCGGAACTGTTAAGATAATCACATCTGGTCGCCCACCTTTAAAAGCTTGGGGTAAGCTCGTGAAAACAAAGCTCAACTCCAGTAACAGCCGATCCACTAGGTTAGGTTTAGACTTAATACGGACGTAACTTCGCGCAATTGTGACGCCATTTTTTTGTTCAGTAAGATACCATTTATTCTCATACCCATCATAAATTTCGCGCTGAGGATAGTTCGGCATTCCCGTAATCACTCGCACTTTATGACCTCGCTTTACTAACCCTTCTGCCAATTCAGTCATTAACGGAGCAATTCCAATTGGCTCTGGATGATAGTTGTAGGAATAAATCAGAATATGCATGAATTATTTGTGAATTTTGTGAAGATAGCATGAGACGATCGAATTACTTATTAATAGCCAGTAGGGGCTGCTATTTTTATTGCTTACAGCATTTTGTTTTGCATAAAGCATAAAGCTATAGGTTTCGAGGCAGGAAGCAGAGGTATAAACTGTTTATATCTGATTTGTATCTCTGCATTTTATTACCTCAGTTATTTACAAATGCTGTATTTTGACTGGTTAAATTGTTTAATTAAAAAAAATGTGTTAAACATTGCTTATAAATTTTATTTATAGTTTTCAAAAGATTATTTTTCCGATATAAAACACTTAAAAATAAAAATATGACTTTGTATAAACAGGTGAGATTATTGATAAATATGGAGTTTATTTTTTGATGATTATGAAAGAGTTGGTCTTTTTATTTCCGAACTAATGCCTAAATTTACACTTGGGAAATTGTAACATTATATTCAGTGTTATGCATATAACCCTCATTCCGCCTTTTCAACTGGCACATGAGTATTTTTAACCAAGTCATCAGTATTGTATTCATTGAGGAGAATCTCACTTTTTGAGTAGTTTAAAGGCGCTGACTAAAACAGTGTTGAGTGCTGAGTAATAAATGCTGAGGTAAAAGTAAAATTAATTTCACTCATATTTTTAATGAGGTTATATGATAACCCTACTAGTTAACTGAACTAGTAGGGCTAGAATAGAGATTCAGTAAATTTGGCAAGCTCTGACTAGAAAGCCCTAATTTCTAGTAAAAGGCTTGCTTTTTCTTTAAAGTTGAAGCTATACCCAAACCAGCAAATGCTAGCAAACCCAACAAAGAAGCAGGCTCTGGGACTTTGGATACTTGAATAGAGCCAGAATTTTGATCTAGTATTGTTGACGTTCCCTGTTGATCGACATCCTGACGTAAGAACAAAGAGTCGCCAACCGTTCCCTGGAAGAAATATTCTCCAATTACACCCGTTCCTCCAGCGACATCAAAAGGCCCAAATAATGTCTGAGTGGAAGTATTAAAATTGAAAGCGAAGAAATTAGATTCTGATACTCCACCACTAACGGTGTTATAGGTTCCCAGAAGATTTTTAGATGGGTCTAAGAAAGAGACATTCAAGGATTGTAAAAAGTTGGTGGCTCCACTACCAAGTTCTGAAATGATTGTTGGTGCTGTAGTTTCGTCGTAGCTAAATGAACCTGTTGCTGAGTAACCACCATTACCTTGCCAATTAAAGTTTAATTCAATAGCTTGGGCTGGGTTGTTAGCACCAGTAGCGATCGCAACACTAGTTGCTGCGATCGCGGTGATTTTGGCGAAAATATTTTTCATGGTCATAACTCTAAAGTTGATTGTCATGATGCATATATCAATGCATCAATCAACACTAAGCTTACGATAGAAATATATATCCGTAAATACCGCATAAAATACAGGATGTAATGTAATGAATCTATGAAGAGAAGCACTTGTTTTATAAATTTTGCATAAAATGTCAAGTCTATAGCGATGTCTGACGACAAGCCGCATAGGCAATCTACCTGGCTTAACTTCCATTTTCATCGCTCGTAAATTAAAGGGTTTAAGATCCCTGCATTTTCACGTAGCCCAGTTCCTCTGGGGGATCTTGCAACAGTAGGGGTTTGAATCCCCGTACTTCGGCTCATTTCGGCTACGCGGTAGTTGAATCTCGACTTACTTCTCCTGTCGGAGAGGCTGCGCCAACGACTACGCTCAGTACAAGTCGCTCGATTACCGCGCAGTCGAAACTCAATAACCAACGCTCAGTAACCGTCTGAAAATGTCTAAAATGTTTGAATGCGTGAATACTTCGGCTACGCGGTAGTTGAATCTCGACTTACTTCTCCTGTCGGAGAGGCTGCGCCAACGACTACGCTCAGTACAAGTCGCTCGATTACCGCGCAGCCGAAACTCAGTACAAGTTTTAAATTTTGAATTGTTAACTATGGGGTTTTCCCTTTATTCTCTTCGACGATCGATTCAGCTAAAAATCACGAGCGATCGCCTGAGAATAACTGATAAAGTTGAGCTACGCAAAGTTGAAAACAGTGTTATATGCCTGGGTTTCTATTAGAAGTTGGTACAGAAGAACTACCTGCAAGTTTTCTCAGTGATGCTTTAGTGCAATGGCAGGAACGCATTCCCCAAAGCCTGGAAGCAAACAGCCTCAAGGGCGATGTCCAGGTGTACGGTACTCCCCGGCGGCTGGCGGTATTGATTACAGGTCTACCATCGCAGCAACCAGACCGAGAAGAAGAAATTAAAGGGCCCCCCGCCCAAGCCGCCTTTAAAGATGGTCAGCCGACAGCAGCAGCCGCAGGTTTTGCCAAAAAGCAAGGTGTGGAACTGGATGCGCTGTCAGTTCGCCCTACTGACAAAGGGGAATTTGTTTTTGTGCAAAAAAGAATTCCCGGCCGTCCTGTAGCAGAAATTTTGACAGAACTTGTTCCCCAGTGGATTTGGGGTTTAGAAGGTAAGCGGTTGATGCGTTGGGGGAATGGGGATGCCAGGTTTTCTCGACCAATTCGTTGGCTAGTAGCTTTGTTAGATGAGACGGTATTGCCTTTAGAATTAGTCAATGGTTCTAAAACGATTCAGAGCGATCGCCTTTCCCAAGGTCATCGGGTTTTGCATCCTGAGCCTGTGACAATTGCCCAGGCTACTGATTATGTTACCGCCCTCAAGTCTGCATCTGTCACCGTTGACCCAGAAGAACGGGTAAATCTGATTAAAGAACAAGTAAATGCAGTCGCAGAGAATTTAGGCGGGTATACAGTAATTTACCCCGATTTGTTAGCGGAAGTAACCAACCTTGTAGAATATCCTTCCGCAGTTGTTGGTAAATTTGAACCAGAATTTTTGGAATTACCAACTGAGGTAATTACTGAAGTAATGGTTACTCATCAACGTTATTTTCCTGTATTCAAACCAGGGAGTTTTGAGCAAGAATTATTGCCCAATTTCATCACTATTTCTAATGGCGATCCGAAAAAATCAGATATTGTTGCCGTCGGCAATGAAAGGGTAATTCGTGCCAGATTAGCTGATGGCAGATTTTTCTACGAAGCTGATTTAACTAAGCCAATAGATAGCTTTTTACCGCAGTTAGAAAAGGTCACTTTTCAAGAAGAATTGGGTTCGGTGCGTGCCAAGGTAGATAGAATAGTTAAAATTGCCGAGCAAATTAGCAGTCAATTAGAATTAGGAGAAGACCAAAGCCAAAGAATCCAACGTGCCGCTTTATTATGTAAAGCAGATTTGGTGACACAAATGGTCTATGAATTTCCTGAATTACAAGGCATTATGGGAGAAAAATATGCCTTAGCCAGCGGTGAAGATGCCGAAGTAGCAAAAGCAATTTCTCAACATTATTTGCCAAAGGGAGCCGGTGATGTTTTACCAGAAACACTCACAGGTAAAATCGTAGGTTTGGCAGATAGATTAGATACTTTGGTGAGTATCTTTGGTTTAGGTTTAATTCCTTCCGGTTCATCCGATCCCTTCGCCTTACGTCGAGCGGCTAATGCTGTAGTTAAAATTGTTTGGTTTGATAATTTACCGATAAATTTAGATAATTTATTGGCACAAATAGCAACAGACTTTGCAGCAAAATATCATAAAGATCGGGCATCATTAACCACAGCATTACAAGAGTTTTTCTTGCAACGCATCCGCACTTTACTACAAGAAGAAAAGCAGATTGATTACGACTTAGTAAATGCAGTTTTAGGAGAAAACGATCCAGAATACACAGAACGGACGTTAAAAGATTTATTGGATGTCCGCGATCGCGCTTTGTACTTACAACAAATCCGTAACGACAGTACCTTAGATAACATCTATGAGACCGTTAACCGTTCCACACGATTAGCCGCTCAAGGTGATTTGGATACAAAACAGCTAGAACCAACAACCGTAGTTCGTCAAGAATTATTCCAAAAGCCCTCTGAAGACGCTTTGTATAAAGCCTTAATCGAATCAGTACCACAAACTCAAGCAGCACAGCAAACAAGAAATTATCAACTGTTAGTAGCAGCATTAGCTAAAATTGCTCCGGCAGTTAGTAACTTCTTTGATGGCCCGGATAGCGTTTTAGTTATGGACTCCGATCCAGAAATCAAGCGTAATCGGTTACATCTGCTGGGATTAGTTCGCAATCATGCCCGTGTTTTAGCTGACTTCGGTGCGATCGTCAAAAATCTGTAGCGTAGGTCAACAAAAACTTGTGTAATTTTTGCCAAGAAAGGCTACTATAGGGAGTGCTTAACCAGGGACACTCTGCTGCAATCTATGTCCAAAGCTCATGTTGTTGGATTGGGAAAGTCCGGTGTTGCTGCGGCGAGATTGTTGAAACGGGAAGGTTGGGAGGTAGAGCTGAGCGATCGCAACACCTCCGAAACCCTCCTAGAACAACAACAAGAACTCGCTGCCGAGCAAATAACCGTAAAACTAGGACAATCCCTAGAATTGAATGGTGCTAATTTACCGCAATTAATAGTCGTTAGTCCTGGCGTGCCTTGGGATATTCCCGTATTAGTTGAGGCACGCCAATTAGGTATTGAAACCATTGGCGAAATGGAACTCGCCTGGCGAAATTTGCGATCGCTACCTTGGGTAGGAATTACCGGCACTAATGGCAAAACTACTACCACAGCTTTAATTGCTGCCATTTTCCAAGCAGCAGAATTAAATGCACCCGCCTGCGGTAATATTGGCTACGCCGCTTGTGAAGTTGCCCTATCCCAGGGAGCAGGGAGAAGGGAGCAGGGAGCAGGGGGAGCAGGAGAAAAGTTTGATAACTCCTCGGTTGATTGGGTGATTGCGGAAATTAGCAGCTATCAAATAGAATCTTCCGTCTCTCTTGCACCCCGGATCGGTGTTTGGACGACTTTTACACCGGATCATCTCAGTCGCCATAAGACTTTAGAGAACTATTACAATATCAAAGCCAAGCTACTGCGTCAGTCCGAGTTGCAAGTGTTCAATGGCGATGATGCCTACTTGAGCCAGCTAGGTTTAAGTGCTTGGCCTGATGCCTATTGGACAAGTGTGAGAGGAAAAGATTTCCTGATTAGCGAAAAAGGCTTTTACATTGAAGATGGCTGGGTTGTGGAAAAATTGACTGCAACCTCGGCACCAGAACCAATTGTGAAAGTATCTAGTTTGCGAATGGTGGGAGAACATAACCAGCAAAATCTGTTGATGGCAGTAGCAACAGCAAGATTAGCGGGAATTAATCGTGATGCGATCGCACTTGCAGTTCGGGAATTTCCTGGTGTTGCCCATCGTTTGGAGCATATCTGCACTTGGGAAGGTATTGATTTCATTAACGACAGCAAAGCTACTAATTACGATGCGGCTGAAGTAGGTTTAGCATCTGTTAACAGTCCAGCGATTTTAATTGCTGGTGGAGAAGCCAAAGCAGGTGATGATACTGCTTGGCTAGCACAAATTCAAACCAAAGCTGCTGCTGTGTTATTGATTGGCTCTGCTGCACCCGCATTTGCCAAACGTCTCCGAGAGGTGGGGTATCATACATACCATATTGTGGAAACTATGGAAAGGGCAATTCCCAAGTCGGCAGAATTAGCCAAGCAGTATCAAGCGCCTGTAGTATTGCTATCTCCGGCTTGTGCGAGTTTTGACCAGTATCCAAATTTTGAGGTGCGGGGCGATCGCTTCCGTCATCTATGCCTTGCTTGGGCAGGTGGTTGGAAACCCGCTAGAGTAGAACTTCCAGAACTTGAAAACTCTAGTCAAGAGTCCATAGTTCAAAGTCGATAAGCATCGTTTGTCTACAAGTTCGTAGTAAGGACTTTAGTCCTTGTTTTCTAAGCACTAAACTCCTTACTACAAACTCTCAAAACTAATTTGACAAAATATTAGAAGGATTATTTGGTACTAATTTAGTAGTTTTCTATAATTAGATTTTGCTATAGTTTGCAACTTCAACCTCATGAGCAATGCTTGTAGGTTTGGGAATAGGTAAACCATCTTCTAGCATCCCTTCAATATGAAATTCAATAGCTTCTGCAATCATTTGCTTGACTTCTTCTAAAGTTTCACCCACAGCGACACAACCTGGTAAATCAGGGACATAAGCGCCGTAGCTAGTTGCTCCCTTTTCAATCACAACTGTATAACGCATCAGTCTTCCTCCAATTGAGCTTGTCTCCAGATATTTTTCAGAGTACCAATTGGTACATCCACATTTGGCTTACCAGCCACTGTTACAGTACCAGGTTTATCAGGATGTTTGAACTGTCGATGACTACCTTTAGTTCTAGCAAGATACCAATCATCAGCTTCTAGTCGTTTGATAACTTCGCGTACTTTCATGCTACTACTTATCTGTACAGTTGAAATTTCTGTTACAGATAGAGTGCCTTAGAGGTTGTTTGAAAAGTCGTGATTGGTGTATCAAATATTTTTTACCCCACCCTAACCCTCCCCTTATAAAGGGGAGGGAACCGGATTTTTCTTGTTTCCCCCCTTTATAAGGGGGGACTAAGGGGGGTAACAACGCAATGAAAATCACAATCAAACACTTTTCAAACATCCTCTTATTGAGAAAGCAAAGTAAACACAATTATGTCAGCAATTCTGTCCGTCATGTTGTCATGGGTTTTAGTATTTCTACCCAACACATCAATCAACCAATGGGGCGATTTCCGGGATTGACTGCATGAATATATTCACTACCCGATCGCGGTCTTCCTCGTTTATAATAAGCTTCTTCTGGTTTACCCCATCCTAGCTGCAAAATCATTTCCAAAAAGCTAGAATTTTCCCACTTGCACAAACTTGCCCACTCTGTTCTTTGAACAATTCTCTCTACATCAGATGTGACAATTTGTTGGTATTGTTTACTATTATTAAAACTTAAGTATAAATCCATGCCTATAGTGACTTCATACCAAAATTCTACGATGGAATTTTTAGCAGCTTTTAATATTTCTAAGTCACCATTGAGGGCAATTAACTCAGTATCTATTTCGGGATAATGCAAGTTTTTTCCTTTAACTGTCATTTCACGCCAAATAATACCAGAAACTCGATTTTCTCTCTGATACTCGTGAATTGCAGTTTTGAAATCTTGATAGGCAGTAAACTGTTGCAACCCATCAGTTCTGATAAACTGGTCAATTACAGGGTTGCCAGAGACTTTTATTTCTAACTTTAAGCGTTTTCCTTTCAGGCAAGCTTGGCGTTCGGCTGCCAAAATTTGAATTAGTTCCTGGGTGGTGTAAACCTTTGACATCAGAATACACTCTATTTAGTCATTGGTCATTGGTCATTGGTCATTAGTCATTAGTCAGTTGTTACGGACTTATAGACTATAGATTAACTTTCTAATCATTATGCTTTGACATCGGCGGCGATGTAGTAACAGATATAACTAAAAATTAGGGCAGACCAATTTGGTCTACCCCATAGGTTACTTAGCTAACTCACTACTAAACTCGTTAAAAGCTCGCCGCTTTAGCTGTGCTGTTTCAGTGCGTGGTAATAAATCAAAGATTTTACGAAATTGATCGTCTATATCTTCAAAAGGTACTTGACCCTTTTTATTCAAAACTACTTCACCTGATTTATTTAATACCACGACTTGAGGAACACTCCCAGCAAAGTAATATCCTGGTTCTGTTGGATCGTAGGCCTCTTTCTGCGGGATAGTATCTACATTAATCGGCATAATCTCTGCTACCCGACCGTAGAATTCCTGTACCCGTGAAATGGAAATGGCATATCTTTTGGAATCGCTACTATCATCCAGATAAAAAGCCAAAAATACGGGTTTATGTTCCGCTAAAGTCTGTGCGAGTGTCTGTCTGGGAGGAACTAATGAACCATTGCCAGCATAAACAACAAAGATGTTGCCATCATATAAATCATTATTCAGACCAGCAGATGCAGGTTGCATACTTATAATGAAAAGACTTACAAGCAACAACAGGCATTTAGACAACCACCTTTGCCAGCGAGTAATTTGTTTATGTAAAAAAAGAAACTTTGTGCTATTCATCAAAAGGAACCTTGCAAGCTACTACTTGTTGTGAGTTTGTGCTGAATTCGGCCAACTGGGCTGGATATGTAATTACGCCCACGCACTATTTTTTAAGATAACGCCTACTGAGATTATCTCTCGCAAGTGGCTGGTATTGCTACGCAGAATTCAAAACAGAGGTAAAGTAGCGCAACAATCCAAAATCATTCGACTGAGGGTAGCTGTACCCTTCCGGGTAAGCAACGCGTAGCATTCGGCAGAAAAGTCTAAAATTCAAAATTGCGAATACTGGCTTTTTCAGCCAAGATTCGCTAAACTCACAAGATTAAATTTGCACTTTAATTAACAACCGCCAGAAAACTAGGGTATAGATGTGGGAAACAAAATACAATTCATAGATAGACTGCGATTGGGTTTCGCGGTGTCAGTGGCAAAGAGTGTGACCTTTATAGTGCAATATCTTCGACGGGCTGCGCCTACGCTCCGTCTAGGTGCTGGTAGTGTATTACCAGGCGCGATATCGCTCGTCGCATTGAACCCAGACTTTTACAATTATTGAGTCAGCAAGTTAAAAACGGGGTGATTTTAATTGCTGGTACTAACGGCAAAACTACTACAGCGCTGCTTTTATGCACAATACTAGAACGCAAAGGTTTTCGTGTCACTCATAATTCTACAGGTGCAAATCTAGAAAATGGCTTGATGACGGCGCTGTTAGAAAGCACCAACTTACTAGGTACGCTAAATTCTGATTACGCCATTTTAGAAGTTGACGAAAATATTGTACCGAAGGTATTAGCGCCACTCCAGCCACGAATCATTCTCTGTTTAAACTTGTTCCGCGACCAACTTGATAGGTACGGCGAAGTAGACACAATTAGTAAGCGTTGGACAAAAGTTATTTCTACCCTACCACCAGAAACGGTGGTAATTCCCAATGCTGATGACCCAACTTTATCTAACCTCGGTCAGCAGTTATCTCAACGGGTGTTATTCTTTGGCTTGAATGAACCAGAACATTATCTAGAAGCAATTCCTCACGCTGTTGATTCTATTTATTGTCCCAAATGTGGGCATTCCCTAGATTATAAGGGTGTTTATTTGTCTCATTTAGGAGATTTTACTTGTCCTAAGTGTGGTTTTAGTAAAAGTAAACCGACTTTAGAAAGTAGTGAATGGTCGCAAATCCTGGTTGGTTTATACAACAAATATAATACTTTGGCGGCTGTAACTGCGGCTATAGAGTTAGGAATTGATGAAGCAACAATCAGAGATACTATTAACAACTTCCAAGCTGCTTTTGGTCGGGCTGAAGATTTAGTAATTAACGGTAAACAAGTGCGAATATTGTTATCAAAAAATCCTGTGGGAACCAATGAAACCATTCGCGTAGTTACTGAAAGCACAGATAAAACCACACTGCTGGTATTGAACGATCGCACGCCCGATGGCACTGATGTATCCTGGATTTGGGACGTGGATACTGAAAAACTAGTCGAACGCGGCGGGACTTTAATAGTGAGTGGCGATCGCGTCTACGATATGGCACTACGTCTACGTTACAGCCAAAAGTCCCCTGAGAGTAACTTAAATTTAATAGTCGAAGAAGATTTGCGACAAGCGATCGCTACTGCATTAGAACATACACCAGAGAATGAAACTCTGCATATTCTGCCCACCTACTCAGCCATGTTAGAAGTGCGAGAAGTACTCACTGGTCGGAAAATTCTTTAAATTTGTCATTTGTCATTTGTCATTTGTCATTTGTCATTGGTCATTTGTCATTTGCGATCGTCCGATTCCCTATTCCCCATTCCCCAAATTTATGAGTTCTCAAAATATAGAATTAACAATTGGTTGGCTTTATCCGACGCTGATGAGTACTTATGGCGATCGCGGTAATGTAATTACTATAGAACGTCGCGCCCAGTGGCGGGGATACGATGTGAAAGTATTACCTTTAGATCGAGATTCCACAGCCGCAGATATTAAAACAGTAGATGTCATCGTTGGTGGTGGCGCACAAGATCGTCAGCAAGAAATTGTCATGCGTGATTTGCAAGGTGCAAAAGCTGATGCAATGCGCGACAAAATCGAAAATGGCACACCAGGAGTATTTACTTGTGGTTCACCTCAATTACTGGGACATTATTATGAACCAGGCTTGGGACAACGAATTGATGGTTTGGGAATACTCGATTTAGTTTCTGTGCATCCTGGTGAAAATACTAAACGCTGTATTGGTAACTTGGTAATTGAAGTGACAGCCTCACGTCTAGCGCGAGATTTAAAAGAGATGACAGGTAGCACACCATATTTGGTAGGCTTTGAAAATCACGGCGGACGCACCAAACTGGGAAAAGTGGAAGCTTTGGGGCGAGTGGTGTACGGTTTGGGAAATAATGGTGAAGATGGGACAGAAGGAGCATTTTATCAGAATGCGATCGCTACTTATTCTCACGGCCCTTTGTTACCAAAAAATCCTTTTGTTGCAGATTGGTTAATTCAAACAGCGCTGCGGCTAAAGTATCAACAGGAAATTACCTTAAAACCTTTTGACGATAACCTCGCTACACAAGCACGAGAAGCGATGTTTAAGCGATTGAAAGTGAGTTTACCAAGTGCTGCTACGGCGAAATAACTTCAGTTCGCTGATTAAGCCTCTCTCCGTGTCGGGGAGAGGTTTGGAGAGAAGTCAAATTTGACATAAAGAGGGCAAAGTATGACTCAAGCCTTAGCCAAACAAGTAACATTTGATGAATTTATCGCCTGGTATCCCGAATCTTCAAACAGGCATTATGAACTACATGATGGGGTAATTGTTGAAATGCCTAAGCCAAGAGGGAAGCACTCAGAGATAGCCGGGTTTATCAATGGTTCTTTGTTTATTGAAATCACTCGTTTGTCCATCCCTTGGTTTATCCCTAAAGAATGTGTCATCAAGTCAATTAACACTGATTCAGGTTATGAACCAGATGTCATCGTTCTTGATAGACAAGCTGTTATAGATGAACCACACTGGAAAAAAGAATCTATCATTACGCGGGGTAGTTCAGTCAAGTTGGTTGTAGAAGTTGTTTCAACCAACTGGAGTGATGATTATGCTTTGAAGTTAGAAGATTACGAATCTTTGGGTATTCCTGAATATTGGATTGTAGATTATCTAGGTTTAGGTGGTAGGCGCTTTATTGGCAATCCTAAACAACCAACTATCTCGATTTACCAATTAATTGAAGGTGAGTATCAGGTTAGGCAATTTAGAGGAAGCGATCGCATTCAATCGCCAGCGTTCCCAGAGTTGAATTTAACTGCTGAACAGATTTTTCAAGCTGGAGAAGTCGCGTAAAAAACGGCTAAAGAAGTAAAAGAACCATCAAAGGCTCGTCCGCGAGTATCAAAGACTCGTCCGCGAGTATTAAAGACTCATTCACGAGTATCAAAGACTCGTCCGCGAGTATTAAAGACTCATTCACGAGTATCAAAGACTCATTCACGAGTATCAAAGACTCATTCACGAGTATCAAAGACTCGTCCGCGAGTATCAAAGACTCATCGGCGAGTATTAAAGACTCGTCCGCGAGTATCAAAGACTCATCGGCGAGTATTAAAGACTCGTCCGCGAGTATTAAACACTCATTAACGGAGTTCATAGCCCCATTAATGAGTATTAAAGACTCGTTTACAAGCAAATCTGAGCCATTGGTAATGATAAATTCTTTTTAGATTCCGTAAAAATCATTAGCGCTCATGTAGTGCTACACAGGATAGTAGGTTGCTTTGATATCTTGCAGCATTCTCAATTAGCACCCGCGATCGCCTGAAACTGGAAGTTCCAGGCTTATAGCTAAAGTCCACTTAATGTGGACTAAAACCCAAGTCTAGAAAGAATTTAGCCCTCTTGAAAGGACTTTTGTTATGAGCGCTATGTTTCTAATCTGTGGCGTTTGTTAGGATTAGTTCAAAATATTAGTGGTTGCGAGATTGTCCAGCGAATCAGGAGCATTATATATAACTTTCGTTGACAGGTGAACCTCAGTATGGAAAATACGCCTCAACGTTATCTTGAAAAAATCCGAGAAGCGAAAAAGAAAAAGCTTAAAAAATTAGATTTAAGCAATGATTGGCGTACTGATGAGAGGGAAAAATTAACAGAGATTCCTGCTGGGGTGTTTGAACTGGAATGGTTGGAGGCTTTAAATTTAAGCGGCAACCAATTAACGACGCTGCCAATAGCGATCACCCGCCTGCAACAACTTACTTCTTTAGATTTAAGCTACAACCAATTAATGACGCTGCCAGCAGCAGTCCCTCGCCTACAACAACTCACTTCCCTGGATTTAAAGTTCAACGGATTAACGACGCTGCCAGAAGCGATCGCAAGCCTGCAACAACTCACCTACCTGGATTTAAGCTACAACCGATTAACGACACTGCCAGAAGCGATAGCCAGTCTGCAACAACTCACCTACCTGGATTTAAGCCGCAACAAATTAGTGACACTGCCAGAAACGATCGCCGGACTGGAACAACTCACCACCCTGGATTTAAGCGGCAACCAATTAACGACACTGCCAGAAACGATCGCCGGACTGGAACAACTCACCACCCTGGATTTAAGCGGCAACCAATTAACGACACTGCCAGAAACGATCGCCGGACTGGAACAACTCACCACCCTGGATTTAAGCGGCAACCAATTAACGACACTGCCAGAAGCGATCGCCCCCCTGCAACAACTCACCACCCTGAATTTAAGCGGCAACCAATTAACGACACTGCCAGAAGCGATCGCCCCCCTGCAACAACTCACCACCCTGAATTTAAGCGGCAACCAATTAACGACACTGCCAGAAGCGATCGCCCCCCTGCAACAACTCACCACCCTGGATTTAAGCTACAACCGATTAACGACACTGCCAGAAGCGATCGCCAGCCTGCAACAACTCACCACCCTGGATTTAAGCTACAACCGATTAACGACACTGCCAGAAACGATCGCCCCCCTGCAACAACTCACCACCCTGAATTTAAGCAACAACCAATTAACGACACTGCCAGATGCGATCGGCAGTCTGCAACAACTTACCATCCTGGATTTAATCGGCAACCAATTAAGGATACTGCCAGAAGCAATCGGCAGTCTGCAACATCTCACCACTGTGAATTTAAGGAACAATCAATTAACAAGACTGCCAGAAACCATCCATTGCCTGCAACATCTCACTACTCTGGATTTAAGGAACAATCGATTAACAAGACTGCCAGAAACCATTCATCGCCTGCAACATCTCACTATTCTGGATTTAAGGAACAATCGATTAACGACGCTGCCAGAAACCATCCATCGCCTGCAACAACTCACCACTCTGGATTTAGAGGCCAACCCCATCGAAAAGCCACCGCCAGAAATTCTTGCAAAAGGTACTAAGGCGATTAAAGATTATTTCCGGCAACTAGAAACAGAAGGCAGAGATTATCTGTACGAGGCAAAGTTACTAATTATCGGTGAAGGAGGAGCAGGGAAGACAACACTGGCGAAGAAGATTGAAGACCTAAATTATCAACTCCGAGAGGAAGACTCTACAAAGGGAATTGAGGTGATCCAGTGGCGTTTCCCAATGGAAAATGAGCGAGAATTTCGAGTCAATATTTGGGACTTTGGGGGGCAAGAGATTTACCATGCTACTCACCAGTTTTTCCTCACCAAGCGTTCCCTCTATGCTTTAGTGGCAGATACCCGCAAGGAAGACACAGATTTTTATTACTGGTTGAATGTTGTAGAACTGTTGAGCGATAACAGTCCGCTGCTAATCATCAAAAATGAGAAGCAAAACCGCCACCGAGAGATTAATGAACTCCAGTTACGGGGACAGTTTAATAATTTAAAAGAGACTTTAGCAACAAACCTTGCTCACAACAGAGGTTTAAAACAAGTTTTAGATAAAATCAAGCATTACATTAAAAACCTACCCCATATTGGCAGTCCCCTCCCAAAAACCTGGGTTAAAGTCCGGGAAGCTTTGGAGAGTGACGCACGCAATTACATCGGCTTGGATGAATACCTGAACATCTGCCAACAAAATGGGTTCACCCGAACAAATGACAAGTTGCAGTTGAGTGGTTATCTGCACGATTTGGGAGTATGCTTGCATTTCCAGGAAGACGCACTTTTGAACAAGACTGTCATCCTCAAACCCAAGTGGGGAACTGATGCAGTCTACAAAGTGCTGGATAATGAAAAAGTGATTCGCAACCTGGGCAGTTTCACACGATCTGACTTGGCAAACATCTGGTGTGAAGACGAATACGCCACGATGCATCATGAACTATTGCGCCTGATGATCAACTTCAAGCTGTGCTACGAAATTCCTAGAAGCCAAGGAAAGTATATTGCCCCACAACTGCTATCTGCAAATCAACTCTCATACAACTGGGATGAAACCAACAACCTGATTCTGCGTTACGCTTACGAGTTCATGCCCAAGGGCATCATCACCCAGTTCATAGTTGCCATGCATGAGTTGATTAATGAGCAATGTGTTTGGAAAAGCGGCGTTGTTCTCCTTAGCAAAGACCAGACAAAGGCAGAGGTGATTGAATATTACGGCAAGCGGGAGATTAAGATTCGAGTCTCAGGTCGTCACAAAAGAGATTTGATGACTATAGTTACACATGAACTCGATAAAATTCATGACTCGTACAAGCGACTGAAGTACAACAAGTTAATCCCCTGTAATTGCCACACCTGCAAAGATAGCCAAGAGCCACACTTTTACCCCTTTGAGATATTGCGACACTTTGTAGCCGATAAGCAAGAAGGCATTCAATGTCAAAAAAGCTATCAAATGCTTGATGTCTTAGGCTTAATTGATGATGTAATGGACAGAAGGGAGTTACTTCAAGCAGAACAGCAGATGAGTGGCGATTTTCTAGCTAATTCCTCAGAGACAAGAAGGGAAAATGTCGTTGTAACAATTAATAATGTAATTCAGCCATCAAAGCAAGAGAATAATTTTATGAAAGAACCATCTCAACAGGAAGATAATTCTCAATCAGAAGTGCATAAACCATCGTCGCAAATTTCACCTGCTGAACGTGGAATAGCCCTTGCTATGGCTCTGGCGGTCTTAGTGGTCTTTATTGTTCTTGTACTCAACCCACGAGCAATGGAAGGTGGCACTTTAGCAATAATTAGATTTTTAGCAGCTGCATTTGCTGGGATATCAGGTTATTTATTGACGGGTAGTCTTGGTTTAGAAGCACACGTACCTTTGAGTAAAACTAATATTAAAGCTACAGGGGCATTTGCGGCGTTTGTCCTTGTATTACTTCTATTCTTTTATGGAGTCCCAGCATCCGAAAATTCAGATAAACCCAAGCCTATTTCAGATGCGAAGACAACCATCACGGCGATCGCTAGCATAAATCAACATAGCGATCGCGCCACCCCAACATCTTAATGTTCTTCACCTTTTTCCTGAATAAGCGAGCGCTAAAACCACATTTTATTGTTGTTGAAGTGCAAACTTTAGCTCTGTCAACTCTAATTCTCCTCCGTTCGTCATTACTACTAAATTAATGCCTAAAACACTTTTTCCTGTAGTTGTATAGTTAGTTGGAGGTATTTGATTAGTCAAATCAAAATTCATCGCACTTCCATACATCATTTGATATGGAGTTGGTCTATCGCCAAGTAAAAATGATGAGATAGATATTTGTGCTGGTGCGTTTTTGACTACACCTTTTACAGCTAAAGGCACGAGCCTAAATTGCTTTTGAGTATTAGAAGTATTAATTCTAACGATACATCTAGCCCTTGGCGATTGTGCATTTACAGTTATAGGAGAGCCAAGTGTAAACTGATTTATTTGCGGATTGAAAGTTATATTACATCTCCGATTAACCAAAAAGTTTGGCTGGTTATCTATTGCAACAGCAGTGGTAGATGAATTGGCATTATAACAGAAAAAAAACAAGCACATTAATATGAAAAAATTACGTGCATCACTTAATCTCAACATAACTTCCTCTCCATCAACAGAAATTTGTAATTTTAAAGAAGAATACATTCGGTAGATTCAATGAGTGGGGGATTTAGACTCACCACTCATTGAAGACCACTAAATATGGATGGAATTTGGTGCGGCGATCGCTATCTATGCGCAGAATCGCTAAAAGCGAGGACTAACAACGCTTTAGGTCAAAATAAAGCCTTACATCCCCAGCATTGAGATCGGCTGTATCAACGAAAATAGAACTTCCTGCTGAGGATTGTGCAATCATATTAATACCTAATAATCCTTGCCCACCACCACTACATAAACCTGTAGCAGCTAAAACAGTAATCTCATCTTGTTCCGCAAATGCTTTACTAGATGTAAACTTGCTAGTTTTAGGGGGAGCTACAGCTTGACCAAGAGCACCACCACTAAAGCTATAAGTTCTGTTTAAGCTAGTACCTTTACTCTTGCTATTAATATCAGTAGTTCCTTGGTAAAGTACTTGTACATCTTGGACGATGAAACCACTTGGAATAAAAGTTTGAACGCGTAAAATACACTTTTGACGCTGACCATTGAATGCACTAAAGTTATCCAAGACAATCGATAAGCTTCTACCATCATCTCCAGGAAGCTGATCGGCAACACTACATCCGCCAGAACCGAGTGCATCTCCAAAAGTAATACTAGGCTCGTCAGCCAAAACCTTGGTCGCGATCGCGTTGATTCCAAGAATTGTAGATAGAGATAGTAATACACCAAATTGTTTAAAGTTCATATTGATTGTACCTATGTTGTTAAAGTTGTTTTTTCATGGAAAATGCAGTCAAAATGCATCTCCCCCAACTATTTAACTAGTACAGGATAAATCTCTAGAAGGTTTACTTTATTTAGAAACTAAATCGTTTTTAACTGTGGCAGGAATTAACTTAGTGTAGGTATACCATCACCTACGTGGGACTCACCTGTAATAGCCTAAAGTCTTGAGATTAAAAAATGGCACTTTCTCTGTAAAATCCATGAGAGAACTCTCCTATAGATGCAAAAGTAGAATTAAGCTTCAATACCCTCGCTAAGAAAAGAGGCAGTCTAGCTTTTGCCGAAATACCCCAACACAAGAAGGTGTATCTCAAGCTAATTCATGTAATAGTTAAGTGTCTCTATCCTGAAGTTACAAAAAGAATCTGAGGAACTTGTGAGGGAACACGGTGCTTATTAAAACTTAAATTTTGCCAGTCTTCAGACTGGAATTTACTGGAATATCAATAAAAATAATATTAAAACTACAAAGATGTATATGTCGTTTGTCCTGATATTAGATATCTGATGAAAGAGAATGTGAGGAAATTGTGAGGAAATATAGTGCTTATTAAAACTTAAATTTTGTCAGGATTCAGACTGGAGTCTGCTGGGATATCCTGACCATATCAGTTGTTAACTATCACAGTTTGCCAATGAGATCCAGAGACGCGATAAATCGCGTCTTCAAGGACTAACAAAACCTTGGGCTAAAGACTGTTATTGTACTTGTGCCAGTTTTTGTCAGTACTGTAAAACTAGCTGTACTTCCTACCAAATCTGATTTAAATCCAAAACAAACCCAGGTAATAACGATTCACCATAAAGTGTCTTAGGGTTATTTAATTTCTCAACTGCAATATTAGGACGATAAATAAAAACTTGGCGTTGTTTTCTATCAATTAACCAACCAAGTTGTGTGCCATTATCAATATACTCTTGCATCTTGTCTTGCAAAATTCGCAAGTTGTCGCTCTCAGAACGCAATTCAATCACAAACTCAGGACAAATTGGTGCAAATTTTTTTCGCAGTTCCAATGGTATGGCTTCCCAGCGATCGCGTTTTATCCAGGCTGCATCGGGCGAGCGCACTGCACCATTAGGCAAAGTAAACCCACCACTGGAACCAAAGCCTACACCTGTAGCATCTTGGTTTGTCCATACCCACAACTGCCCAACTAAGTTAAAATTGCGTTCATCAGTTTCCGAACCAGTTGGGGGCATAATGACTAATTCTCCAGCAGGATTACGTTCGATACGAAAGTCGGGGTTTAACTGACAAAACTCGTAAAATTGATCTTCGGTTAATGCGATCGCAGGTTGCAATTGCAAGACCATTGGTATAATTTCTGTGACTACAGGTAAGTTGGTGGTCATAATTGCTGTTTGGCTACTTCACTTGTTTTCACTATAATCTCTTCACGCTCTAGGCGCTTTGCTAATACGTCTACATGAATTGCCCTTACCTAATACCAATTTAATTAATGATTGCAACACATACTTGGGTAAAGACGCGATTCATCGCGTCTCTACAAATGATCTATTTGTCGTATTCTTTTTTCAAATTGGTATAAAAATTTTTTTCAACTCAATAATGCCAAAATTTTAGGGGTGGTTTCATAACCACCCCTTTATTCTCCTAATATTTAGAATTTACTTGCAGACCCCTGAATGGGAAGTTAATTTACTCAGAAATGTTAATCGAACTTTCAACTTGAGAAGTAGCCAATGTTGGTGCAGAGAAAATCCGCGAGTACAGGCTTGATGGTTGTTGATGAGCAACAACTGGTAGAACTTGACGAGCATGGGCGACTAATTCTACTGCTTTGACATCATAAGTCTGCGTTGCTAATTTGGGATAAAACCCGATTCCGATGATTGGCAGTAGCAAACAAGCGGTAATAAATATTTCGCGGGGTTTAACATCAGAGATTACAGCATCCAAGTGCAACTCTTTATTTTGCTCGCCGTAGAACACTTGACGCAGCATTGACAGTAAATAAATCGGTGTCAAAATCACGCCAACTGCTGACAACAGCACGACTACAACTTTAAAGCTGGAACTGTAAACATCACTGCTGGCGATACCCAGAAATACCATCAACTCACCCACAAAACCACTCATTCCGGGTAAGGCGAGAGAAGCCATCGAACCAATGGTAAATAGAGCAAAGGTTTTGGGCATTACCTTAGCCATACCGCCCATTTTATCCATCATCAAGGTGTGGGTGCGATCGTAAGTCACGCCAGACAGGAAGAACAAGCTAGCAGCAATCAAGCCGTGGGAAAGCATCTGTAATACTGCACCACTGATACCAAGTTCTGTATAAGAGGCAATCCCAATCAGCACAAACCCCATGTGGGCAATTGAAGAGTAAGCCAAGCGGCGTTTGAGATTGGTTTGAGCAAAGGCACAGCAAGCACCGTAGACAATGTTAACCACACCCAAAACTGCTAACACTGGGGCAAAAGTCACATGGGCATTGGGTAACATTTCCACATTGAAGCGGATAAGAGCATAACCACCCATTTTTAACAACACACCAGCCAAAATCATTGAACCGGGTGCTGATGCTTCACCGTGGGCATCAGGTAGCCAAGTGTGTAAAGGGAAAATCGGCATTTTCACACCGAAGGCAATTAAGAAACCTGCATAAACCAACAATTCCAAGGTTTTGGGGTATTCTTTCATTCCTAGAGTCGCCATATCGAAAGTGACGGTATCTCCAGAGAATGCTATTGCAAAACCGGCAATCAAGATAAATATTGATGCAGCAGCAGTGTAAAGAATGAATTTGGTAGCGGCATAACGGCGGTTTTGTCCTCCCCAAATGGAAATCAGCAGGTAAACTGGCACTAACTCGATTTCCCACATCAGGAAGAACAACAGCAAATCTTGGGCAACAAATACGCCAAGCTGGGCGCTGTACATCGCTAACATCAGACCATAAAATAATCGCGGCTTGGTGTTAACTTTCCAAGCCGCGAATATTGCGAGGGTATTTATTAAGCCTGTCAGAAGCACTAAGGGCATCGATAAACCATCAACCCCCACAGCCCAATGCAAACCTAACTGCGGTATCCAAGGATAGTTTTCTATAAGTTGGAGTCTTGAACTCTGGAAGTCGTATTTATACCAAAAGGCATAAATCATCAGTGCAAAGTCGGCGATCGCAACTCCCAGACCATACCACCGCACAGTTCTACCTTCCTTGTCTGGGATTAGGGGGATGGCTAAGGTAGCCACCAAGGGTAAGAGGATTATGGCTGTTAGCCAGGGAAATTCAATAGCATTCATTAATTCTGACAATCAATTTGCCTTATCACTTTTGATTTCATTATATTAAGGAATGAATATTTTTGTAAACATTCTTTAACTCTAGAAGATTAAATTTTTGACAAAGATAAGAACATATACTCATTTAATGTCAAATTTTCAGTATAAATAAGAATAAATACTTATCGGGTTTTGACGATTCCATTCTAAATGTAAACTTTTGCAACGTCAACAAAAAACGGTAGCTCAAGCCACCGTTACAATACAGTTACATTTTTTGGTTCAGCCCAATTGTCAGGACTATTTAGTCTACGCTTCTAAGTTGAGTCATAAACCTAACCCTCTGTATTGGGTTAAGTGCAACGCCAATTTAAGGTTTAGCTATGTACTGAGATACTTTAATGTGCTAACTACGAGAGCAAAATACCCTTTTAAAACATCCTCTAACAGCTAAAAGGTCACTACACTACGAATTGATTCACCTTTGTGCATCAATTCAAAAGCATCATTAATTTGCTCAATGGGCATCACATGGGTAATTAAATCATCAATATTTATCTTACCTTCCATATACCAATCAACAATTTTCGGCACATCTGTACGTCCTCTAGCGCCACCGAATGCTGAACCTTTCCAAACGCGACCAGTTACTAATTGAAAAGGACGAGTACTGATTTCCTGTCCAGCACCAGCAACACCAATAATCACGCTCACACCCCAACCTTTGTGGCAGCATTCTAATGCTTGACGCATAATTTTGACATTACCAATACATTCAAAGCTGTAATCAGCACCGCCTTTTGTTAAATCAACTAGATAGGGAACTAAATCATCCTCTACTTCTTGAGGATTAACAAAGTGTGTCATACCAAATTTTTCCGCCAAGGCGCGTTTGTTGGGATTAATATCTACCCCGACAATCATATTTGCCCCTACCATCCGCGCTCCTTGGATGACATTTAAGCCAATACCACCCAAACCAAAAACCACAACATTTGCTCCAGGTTCCACCTTGGCAGTATTGATAACTGCACCAATACCAGTAGTAACACCGCAGCCAATGTAACAAACCTTATCAAAGGGGGCATCTTCCCGAATTTTTGCTAAGGCGATTTCTGGCAATACTGTATAGTTAGCAAAAGTTGATGTACCCATATAATGATGAATCATCTGCCCATCAATACTAAAGCGACTGGTGCCATCGGGCATAACACCGCGTCCTTGAGTTAGGCGAATGGCTTGACAGAGATTAGTTTTGAAACTCAAACAATATTCGCATTGGCGACATTCGGGAGTATAGAGGGGAATTACACGATCGCCTGGTTTGAGACTGGTAACACCAGCGCCTACTTCCACTACCACACCAGCACCTTCATGTCCCAAAATAGCCGGAAACAAACCTTCGGGATCGTCACCAGATAAGGTAAAAGCGTCGGTGTGGCAAACCCCACTTGCTTTCACTTCAACTAACACTTCGCCGACTTGTGGCCCTGATAGTTGAACGGTTTCAATCGTCAACGGCTTACCTGCACTGTAAGCTACTGCGGCTTTAACTTCCAATGTCAACGCTCCTGTATAGTTTTGTCATTTGTCATTTGTCATTGGTCATTTGTCATTGGGCATTGGGATTAGGAAAGAGGTGACAGGTGATAGGGAATAATCTGTACCTTGTACCTGTACTTTATTCTCTTCTTTACTCCCCAGTTTTTTCACAGGCATTGAACGCATGATAGACTTTTGTATTACTTCATCAGTATCTACTAAGCACGATCGCGGCTATAACGATAAATATTATTACCTTTGTTAAAATGTCATTCTCTCGCTAGATTGGTTAAAGGCGGCAACAGCTGTTTTGGCAACGATGTAAACTGGATGTCAGCAGCAAACCTCAAATAATTTGTCCACCCCTAAATTAATATATTTTGTCACAGCTTATGAACCCTGCCCTAACTCAAATTGGCGCTCAAATGTCCAACCTGACTGGCGTCAGAGCAATCATGAAGGATATTATCGAAACATTACGAGCGGGTGCAGGGCAGCAGTTTATTAATTTGAGTGCTGGTAATCCGTTGATTTTGCCAGAGGTAGAACAATTATGGCGGGATTGCACTGCACAGCTTTTGGCTAGTCCAGAATATGGTGAGGTAGTTTGCCGCTACGGTTCAAGTCAGGGCTATGCACCATTTGTGGAAGCGATCGCCAACGACTTTAACAAACGCTACGGGTTAAAATTAACCGATCGCAATATCCTGATCACCCCCGGCAGTCAAACCCTTTACTTCTACGCTGCCAATACCTTCGGTGGCTACACTCCTAGCGGCGAGTTAAAACAAATCGTTTTACCTCTTAGCCCTGACTATACAGGTTACGGCGGTATTTGCTTAGTTCCAAAAGCCTTAATCGCCTACAAACCAACTCTCGATATTGATGCAGCTGCCCACCGATTTAAATATCGCCCCGACTTCAGCAAACTATCAATTACAGAAAATACGGGTTGTGTCCTCTTCTCTCGCCCATGTAATCCTACTGGAAACGTCCTCACCGATGATGAGGTGAAAAAGATTGCCGCTTTGGCTGCGCCTTACAATCTGCCGGTGTTAATTGACTCAGCTTATGCGCCTCCCTTCCCAGCATTGAATTTTACCGAAATGACACCAGTGTTTGGTGATAATATCCTCCACTGCATGAGTTTATCGAAAGCCGGATTACCAGGAGAAAGAATTGGTATTGCCATTGGGGATGAAAAGTGGATTGAAGTGCTGGAGTGTTTTCAGGCAAACATGAGTCTCCATTCTTCACGTTACGGCCAAGCGATCGCAGCTTATGCAATCAATTCTGGCGCTTTAGTGGAAATTTCTCACACTGTCATCCGTCCCTTTTACCAAAATAAGTTTACCGTTTTAGAAACCAGCTTAGAAAAGGCGATGCCCAAGGATTTACCTTGGTATCTCCATCGCGGTGAAGGAGCAATTTTTGCTTGGTTATGGTTACAAGATTTACCCATCAGTGATTGGGAATTTTACCAGCAATTAAAGCAAGTAGCTGTGATTATTGTTCCTGGAAGTACATTCTTCCCCGGTTTACAGGAAGAGTGGGCGCACAAGCATCAATGTTTCCGCATCAGCCTCACAGGCACGGATGAAGAGATAGCCACTGCTATGCAACGTTTAGCAAAAGTGGCTGAAGAAGCTTATAAAGGTGCAGCGGTGACTGCCTAATACCGCAAGGCGGAATTAAAAATTCAAAATGAATATAGCGTAAGCATTTCACTGATTTAGATGGGTGGTTTATTTCCGCCGTGTTGTACTAGTAAGAAAAATGGAAATGAAACACGAAGAAGCTAATAAAGAGATTGGAGGCACAGGTGCAAATGGGCAGAGGGGCAGAGGGGCACAGAGGCAGAGGGGCAAGAAAGTAGTAGGAAATTCAAAAATTCAAAATGTCCAATCTCCAACCCCTAATCCCCAGCCCGTAGTTCCCAGTACCCAATCCCCAGTTCCCAATCTCGATGATTGGCTAGAAATTGGTAAGATTGTTGCCCCGCAAGGATTATCTGGAGAATTACGGGTTTATCCTGTATCAGACTTTCCTGAAAGATTTGAGGTGCCGGGAAAACGTTGGTTGTTGTGTTCAGGTGGCACAGAACCGCAACCAATCGAATTATTGGCAGGACGTTACATCAGTAACAAAAACTTGTATGTCATCAAATTAGCTGGTGTGGAAAATTGCGATCGGGCGGAGGCGTTGCGCGGTTGTACGTTAATGGTGCCAGCTAGAGATCGCCCCAAATTAAACGAAGATGAATATCATGTCCTCGATTTGATTGGCTTGGAAGTCTTCATGCAAATATCTGGCGAACTCGTGGGTACGGTGGTAGACATCATCCCGGCTGGCAATGATTTGTTAGAAGTAAAATTACACCCATCTTTTACCACTGACAAAGGACAAATGACAAATGACAAAGGACAAAAGACTGTTTTGATTCCATTTGTAGAAGCGATCGCACCAGTTGTAGACTTGAAATCTAATCGCATTGAAATTACGCCGCCGCCTGGTTTGTTGGAAATTAATAATTAGGTTATTACTTGAATAAGAATTATTAATTTTGAATACGGAGCCTTCGTGTAGCGTCTCGTAGAGAAGCGATGTTAACTACACTCTACACAAGCTGAGTGGTCACAATAACGACTCTATTTCCGCAGAGTCGAGCTTAGAGATTAATTACACTTGAGTGCGTGAGAAAAGCTACTTAGAGATTGATTAGTAAATAAAAAGCAACTCCAGTAAATCTTACTTTTCAAAACTAACTACAGCAAAGCATTTAGTCTCAATAAAAAACGAGTGATGTACTCACTCGTATTTAGTTCTAAGTGTAAAAAGAAATATTTAGTTTAATAAATATCACTCTCCCCATACACTCACTTGTTTTTAACTTTTTTATCAGACTCTTTTGGTAACGTTTTTTGCGTAGAGGAGTTCTCCCAGTCTTTGTAAATGATGGCAATAATAGTTGTTAAATGACCAAACATTTTTATATACGCTTTATCGTTAAGAGCTTTAGGAAAAGTTAAAACCAACATCGGAACTACGATGACCACAAAAATGTTTCTAAGTAACTGTTGACTCATTCAAATATCTCCTTAGAGAAGTTAATTTATTTACCAGTTTTTCAACTTGGTAATTTGGTAACAAGGGGATATTCTTTGTGGCTTTTCAAAGGTAACTAAAATAATTTTTACAAACAACAGAGTAAATACTTAACGTGAGTTCGACAGTTAGAAAAAGGTAAAAAGCTTGCTAGACATGAATTTACTCAACTGGGAAGGTCGAAGGTATCACTACGATTGATTGAGAAACGGCAAAAAAGTCACAAAGGCTGAAAAAGTTCATCATCGGTTAGATGGCCATTATCTTGAAAATAAGTAAAATTACATACTGGTGAATCCGTCAAAATCCTTTTGAAATGGAGCGTCGAAATGACATTAGCCAGTCCTCCACAAACAAAGCCTTTAACAGATGAAGAATTACGTAAGATAAACGCCTACTGGCGTGCAGCTAACTATCTTTCCGTTGGGCAGATATATCTACTCGACAATCCGCTACTGAGAGAACCGCTAAAGCTGGAACACGTCAAACCCAGACTTTTAGGGCATTGGGGAACAACACCAGGGCTGAACTTGATCTATGCTCACCTGAATCGGGTCATCAAAAAATATGACCTAAACACGATCTATATTGCTGGCCCTGGTCATGGTGGCCCTGGACTAGTAGCCAACACTTATTTAGAAGGCACTTACACCAAGTATTATCACAACATCTCCCAGGATGCTGAAGGAATTCAGAAACTCTTCAAACAATTCTCTTTCCCTGGTGGTATTCCTAGCCACGTTGCACCGGAAACTCCTGGTTCGATCCACGAAGGCGGGGAATTAGGTTATGCCCTCGTCCACGCTTTTGGTGCCGCTTTTGATAACCCTGACTTAATTGTTGCGGCTGTTGTGGGTGACGGCGAAGCAGAAACAGGTGCTTTAGCGACTAGCTGGCATTCCAACAAGTTTCTTAACCCCGTACATGATGGGGCTGTACTGCCGATCCTGCACCTGAATGGATATAAAATTGCTAATCCAACGGTACTCGCACGGATCGGTCATGAGGAATTGGAAAGCTTATTTGTAGGCTACGGCTACAAGCCCTACTTTGTCGAAGGTGACGATCCCGCAGATGTTCACCAGCAGATGGCGGCGACTCTAGATATAACGATCGCTGAAATTCAAAGTATCCAAAGAGAAGCCCGCGTACATGGTTTCACCAAACGTCCCCAGTGGCCGATGATTGTCATGCGAACCCCCAAAGGTTGGACAGGCCCAAAGGAAGTTGATGGCAAAAAAACTGAAGGTTATTGGCGATCGCATCAAGTTCCCTTTGGCAACATAGCCAAACAGCCAGAACATCTGAAACTCCTAGAAGATTGGATGAAGAGTTACAAACCAGAAGAACTCTTCGACAGCAACGGTAAGCTGATTCCCGAATTAGCAGAACTGGCTCCCAAGGGGCATCGACGTATGGGTGACAATCCCCACGCTAATGGCGGTCTTTTGCTGTGTGACCTGAAAATGCCCGACTTTCGAGACTATGCCGTAGATGTTCTCAAACCAGGGCAAGCGATCGCTGAAGCTACCCAAGTTGCAGGAATTTTCCTCCGGGATATCATGCAACTTAACCAAGAAAGCCGCAATTTCCGTATCGTCGGCCCCGATGAAACGGTATCAAATCGCTTAGGCGCTGTGCTAGAAGTCACAGACCGGGATTGGGCAGCTCAGATCCTCCCGGAAGATGACCACCTTTCCCCCGACGGTCGGGTGATGGAAATTCTCAGCGAAACTAATTGTCAAGGATGGTTAGAAGGCTACCTCCTCACCGGACGCCACGGGTTTTTCTCTTGCTATGAGGCGTTCATCCACATCATTGACTCAATGTTCAATCAGCACGCCAAATGGTTGAAAACGACCAGACATATTCCTTGGCGTAGACCGATTGCTTCTCTCAATTACCTACTCACTTCTCACGTTTGGCGGCAAGACCATAACGGTTTCTCGCACCAAGACCCCGGTTTTATTGACCATGTAGTTAATAAAAAAGCAGAGATTGTTCGGGTGTATTTGCCGCCCGATGCCAACACTTTGCTATCGGTAACTGACCATTGTTTAAGAAGCCGCAACTATGTCAACGTTATCGTTGCCGGAAAGCAACCAGCATTGCAATACCTAAATATGGATGCTGCCATCAAGCACTGTACCAAAGGCATCGGCATTTGGGAATGGGCAAGCAACGACCAAGACGGCGATCCAGATGTAGTAATGGCTTGTGCTGGGGATATTCCCACCTTAGAAACTTTAGCGGCTGTGGATATTCTGCGCCAGCACTTTCCAGATTTAAAAGTGCGGGTGGTAAACGTAGTCGATTTAATGACACTACAGCCAAAAAGCGAGCATCCCCACGGTTTGAGCGCAAAAGACTTTGACACAATTTTCACCACAGATAAACACATTATCTTTGCCTTTCATGGCTATCCCTGGTTGATTCATCGCTTAACTTATCGTCATACTAACCACGATCAGATGCATGTGCGCGGCTACAAGGAAGAGGGAACTACCACCACCCCCTTTGATATGGTTGTTCTTAACGAACTCGATCGCTTTCATTTAGTAATGGATGTAATTGAGCGCGTACCAAAATTGGGATATAGGGCAGCTTATGTCAAGCAGCATTTGCAAGATAAGCTGATCGAACACAAGCAATACATCCAGAAGTACGGCGACGATATGCCAGAAATTCGCGATTGGAAGTGGCCGTATTAATAGGAAAACAGGCTTTTTCAGTTGAAGAGAATATACAATCCTAACTCCCTGACTTTGTAGGAAAGGGAGTTTTCGTCTATCGTCAGCCAACCAGGTACAGTTTTCAAAACTATAGCAGGCAACAAATAATAGGCAACAGGCTTAAAAGTCTTTTGCTATCGGGGTTTGACGTTCAGTTTCTCTACTAACCTACCTGGCAACTGCTATAACTACTACTTTCCCCGTGAGGCTTTTTCCCTCTTTCTTCTCTGCTCTATTGTATTTACGTTCTCTTGCTGCTGTTGGCGGTATTTTTTGAATTCATCACTGTTTTCATATTTTTCAAGCCATTTGTCACCTTGCATGTCCTTCAAATCTCTTGTATATACCATATAAGTTTCAGGGTTTACACTTAATTTTTCCAAATGTTTTAAAGTCGTATACATCTGATGCATATTAGGCTTATAGTGACCGCTTTTATCTGCGATCGCTTCTAGTTTGCCATTTGTAACCTTAATGGCACCAGCACCTTTGACTGGGATGCCAGCTAAAGCACTTGAATGATGATACTTCCCTTCGTCATGGCCATCAGCATAGAACTTTCCATCAGGGCTAAGAACAAAAATCATCCAATCATTTCCATCATTTGGTAGATCCTTACTAATAGCCTTCATACCTTGTGAGCTAAGCTGATCTCCAAAGGCATCTGTCCATGTACCTCCGCTAATCGTGACTCCTCTTGGTCTGCGCTCTGCTTCCGACTCCAGGTATTTGACTCCTGAAATCTCGATTTTGTTTTTATCTAGGTAATCCCAGAAAGATTCTGTAGTGGGAGGTGGTGAAGATTTCCCAGCATACTCTGATTTTGCTTTCCACTCCCAAAAATTTGTTTCGCCACCCTCTTGTTGTTTTTGCTCTTCAAAAGCCGTTCTCATCTCTTTGTCTTTTGCTTCTTGCTCATTTAGCCATTTTTCAATTCCAGTATCATACAACCAATACTCAAAATAGTTCTTGTCTTGTGCCATCAATCCTTGATTTGACAATGCAAAAGCAGGTCGATGCAGTGCATCCCAGGCTTCTAACCAATAATTTGCATGGGCTTTGTTGAAGCTATGCTCAAAAGTTAAACTTTTAGATTTACCTTTTATCTGAGGTAAAGATGGATCTGTTCTTACTATCTTCTTCAGTTTATTCCAGCGTTCCTTCCCGGTTGTTTTTGGTTTAGTTTGCTCTTCTACTTTGCTTTCTGGTATCTCTATGTTCGTTGACTCCTTGAGCTTATCCGAGTCATGCTGCGATAGAAACTTTTGCAGGAAACCTCGAACCTCTTCATCACTCAATTTTTTAACGAAGTTCTGTATCTTATTAGATATATCCTCTGGCAGCAAAGATATTAGTTGTGTTCGTGCTTTTTTAATATCTCCATCGTCAAGAATCTTTTGAGTTGCTTTTATAGACTTTATTCGCGCTGTTTCAGATTTAAATGTTTGATCTAATTTAATATTTTTTTTGATGAACTGTTCATTCTTTTCTCTTAACTGTTCAGCTTCTTGTTTTGACTGAACTTCATTTAAGTATTCTATGAGTTCTTCACCGTTTAAAGGAGTAATTTCAGTGAGTCCATCTTGGATTTTACTTGACAGCAAATCAGTTAATAATTTTCGCGATCTTTGCATTTCATATTCGTATCTAGATTGAAAATGCTGTTTGGAACTGAAATTATCTGGGTCTTCTTTATATAGATAAAAAAGATAGTCTGCTATTTTATTTAAATTTTTCTCAACCTCTCGATTGATATCGAATAAGGTTGTTTTTGATTCAGAGGAGGTACTTGGCATTTCATCTTCTGATTTCACCTCTTCCTTTGATTCCTGAGGTCGAAAATCTGAGGCTTGTGAATCTGTATCAATGCTCGATCCAGACTCAGATTCTAACTGTTGCGCCTCTTTCTCTGCTTTGATAGACTTATTCGCTATCCGATCTGTTGTTGGTTTTCTCTTATCGCTCAGCCCCGGTTGTGACTCAGTTGAAACTTTATTTTCTTGTCCTATCTTTTCAAAATGTTTAATCTTCTCGTCAACGTGTATATCACTCAGCGACGGTTGTGAGTCAGTTGAAACTTTATTTTCTTTTGCTATGTCTTCAAAGTTTTTAATTATATTTTTAACGCTAACCAGCTGGATAACATCTCCATCTGTCTGAGTTACCTTACCCTGTATCCCATCTACTGTATTCACTACATTACCCGATTCACTTGATGCTATTCTCTTATCGCTTACACCAACCTGATGCTTTAGTTTAGAAGCCGTCTGAATGGGAATATTCTTACTCTGCGGTTGATGCATTTGGCTGACGACATCTGTGGCTACCCTATTTGCTTCCTGCTCATACTTATCTCCAGGTTGCCCAATTGTAAGTTGTGGCTGAATTTGTTGTGCTAAACGTGTTTCACGCCTTGTAAATAAATCAGGGATGTCTAACAGGTTAGGCAGACCCTTGCTACTTTCTTTTCTCTGCACCCAGAAGTCATTCATCTTGGCTTGCAATACACCCAAGCGTTCCTGTCTTTCTGGTGTTATCGTGCCATGTTTTGCCTGGATCTCTAATTTTGTAGCCTCCATTTTTTGAATTTGGAAGGCTTGATTATCTATTTGTTCTTGGGTGAGAGGCTTCTTTGATGTCTCTTTACTCTGGATACGAAAGTTTTGAGGTGTCAAGTTGGATATTTCTTGGGGTCTTTGGTGACTTTGTAAGATAACTTTGTGGAGTCTTTGAAATTTCATTTATGACTTGTTTGTCACTCAGATCGAACGTATTGTAACACCAGAAGTGTTTGCATAATTTTTTAAGTTTGTACTGTGAAGTAATTTCAGTTACTTAATGCATCGATCGCTACTCATTTTCATGGTTAGCGCTAGGATAGCTATGTATTTTATTAAAGTATAAATATGGCTCAAACTTTTTACGTAAATCCAGTATCAGGTAGCAATACCAACCCAGGTAGCCAACAAGCCCCCTTCAAAACTATTACGCAAGCCCTTAAGGTATCTACTGTTGATACCAAGATTCAACTAGCAAATGGTAATTACAACGCTGCTAGCGGTGAAGTATTTCCGCTAACGGTTCCATCTGGCGTAACAGTTGTGGGTAATGAAACCAATAAAGGCAATGGCATTTTGATTGAAGGAAGTGGTACCTATCTGAGCCGTACTTTTGCTGGGCAGAATGTCACATTTGTGCTGCTGGATAAGGCGGAACTCCGAGGAGTAACTGTAACAAATTTGGCTAGCCGTGGTAGTGGTGTTTGGATTGAATCAACTGCCCCTACTGTTGCTAATAGCACCTTCATCAACAATAAGCGAGAGGGAGTATTTGCTACAGGCGATGCGAACCCAGTTGTTCTAGGTAATGTGTTCAGTGAGAATGCAGCTAATGGAATTGCGATCGCTAAAAATTCTAAAGGTCAAATTGAAAATAATACTTACTTCAAAACAGGTTTTGGCATTGCCATTAGTGATACTGCATCACCCATCCTTCGAGATAACAGAATTTATGAAAACCGTTCTGGGATTGTCATCTCTGGTAGTGCCCGTCCCGTATTACGTAATAATGTTAGTGAAAATAACACTGATGATGGGATCACAGTGATTGGAACTGCTCTACCGGATATCGGCAGTATCAATAATCCGGGGGGAAATACTCTACGCAATAACGGTAAATTTGATTTGCAAAATGTCAGTTCCAACAAGCTGATTTCTCTAGGAAATAAAATAGATGCGTCTAAAGTTACCGGAAACATAGAGTTTGCAGATAGTTCGGTTCCAACACCGACTCCAACACCAACTCCAACCCCAACACCAACGCCAACGCCAACACCAACGCCAACACCAACGCCAACGCCAACGCCAACTCCAACGCCAACACCAACCCCAACGCCAACACCAACGCCAACCCCAACGCCAACCCCAACGCCAACCCCAACCCCGATTCCAACACCAACTCCAACCCCTACTATTGAATTAACCGATATTGCGAATCATTGGGCAGGTGGGTTTATTCGGGAATTAGTCAAATTGGGGATAGTTAATGGTTTTCCCGATCGCACATTTAAACCCGATGCGACAATGACACGGGCACAATTCGCGGCAATAGTAGTAAAAGCTTTCAATCCACCACCAAGCCGTGCAGCGATCAAATTTAAAGATGTACCAGCAGACTTCTGGGCATCCAAGGTAATTCAGCAGGCATATCAGGGTTTATTTCTCTCTGGTTTTCCCGACAATACCTTTAGTCCCAACAAAAATATCCAGCGCGTGCAAGTGATTGTCTCTCTGGTGAATGGATTGGGGTTATCTAATGATGGTACGGCAACTATCAAAGTTTTCGATGACCAAGCCAAGATTCCTGAATATGCCAAGGATGAGGTAGTAAAAGCTATAGACAAGAAAATTATCGTCAATTACCCAAACCTGAAACAACTCAATCCTACCCGCGATGCTACACGCGGTGAAGTAGCGGCGATCGTGTATCAAGCTTTGGTAGATGCTGGGCGTGTAGCAGCGATCGATTCGTCTTATATAGTGACTGCTTGAGGGAGGCAGGGGAGCGGGGGAGCAGGGGAGCAGAGGAGACAAGGGGACAAGGGGACAAGGGGACAAGGGGGAATTATTGAACAACTCTCTCCCTTGTCTCCCCCCTCTTCTTCGTCTACCTTGTCTCTTCTCCATGCCCTCTGCACACCCCTCCTACCCTTCAGCTTAACAAGCGTGCTATTCAAGCCACGGGTGTTGGTGAAAAGTTAAAAGCGAACGCTGGGAAAATAAACGTTCGCTTGACTATACTTGCCGAACATAGTGGTTAGTTGCTTGTTATTAGCATACTATAGACTGTGGATTTGAGAGCATTTGATAAAGATTTTGCTGCTAATGCCGATGAATTTGATCTAGTTGCTTCGCCCTCTAATACACCCCCAGTGGCCTCACTTTGCTGGAAACCTAAATTAAATCAGGGTTTCTTAATTTTACGTGAGTTCGACGAGTGCTATTTTGACCTCTCCCCCAGCCCCTCTCCTACCAGGAGAGGGGAGCAAAAACCCTCCTTACTCGTTACTCCTCCCTCTCCTTACAAAGACACACTCGCGTTCGGCTTTTAGGAGAGGGAGGCTGTCCGGGAGAGGTCTGTTGAACTCACGTTAATTTTGAATTTTGAATTGGTATTATTACTATGTTCCAGTAATAGAATTGAGAGCGAAGGCTTGGTCAAGTCTTCAACTATCAAAAGATAGATGCTTTAGTAGCAGATTTTACCTGTAAAAAAACAAAAGTCTGTATTCAAAGTAAGCTTGTAGCATATAAAACGCTTGTAAGATTTTTATGACTTCTCGGATTCGCTTTTTAATGTGCCCTCCTGACCACTACGACGTGGACTATGTGATTAATCCTTGGATGGAAGGGAATATTCACAAGTCATCGCGCGATCGCGCCGTGGAACAGTGGCAGGGACTACATCAAATCCTCAAACAACACGCCATTGTCGATTTAGTACCACCTGAAAAAGGCTGGCCTGATTTGGTTTTTACCGCCAATGCTGGCTTGGTTCTGGGCGATAATGTCGTCCTCAGTCGCTTTTTGCACAAGGAACGTCAGGGAGAGGAGCCTTTCTTCAAACAATGGTTTGAGGCAAATGGTTATACAGTCAATGAACTTCCCAAAGATTTGCCCTTTGAGGGAGCAGGAGACGCACTGCTAGATCGGGAAGGACGCTGGTTATGGGCGGGATACGGTTTCCGCTCGGAATTAGATTCTCACCCTTATCTAGCTAAATGGCTGGATATTGAGGTGCTATCCCTACGATTAATAGACGAACGTTTCTATCACCTAGATACCTGTTTTTGTCCTTTAACAAATGGCTATTTGCTATACTATCCCGGCGCTTTTGATTCTTACTCCAACCGCTTAATTGAAATGCGAGTTGCACCAGAAAAGCGCATCGCAATTGAAGAAGCTGATGCAGTCAACTTCGCTTGTAATGCGGTGAATGTGGATAGCATCGTCATCATGAACAAGACGAGTGATGCTTTGAAAACCCGCCTTCAGGATGCAGGTTTCCAAGTGCTGGAAACGCCACTTACCGAATTTCTCAAAGCTGGTGGTGCAGCTAAATGCTTAACTTTGCGGGTGACAGAACCAGTTAGAGATGAAATTCATGCCAATGTCTCGGTAGAAAGCCGCGTCATTCGCATGGAAGGACATTTGTTAGATGCTGGCTTAATTAACCGCGCTTTGGATTTGATTATAGATGCCGGCGGAAGTTTCAAAGTCCTGAATTTCAACTTGGGAGAACAACGGCAAAGTACCTCAGCCGCCGAGGTGAGAGTATCAGCACCATCCCATGAGGTGATGGAAGAAATCATCTCCCGATTGATTGATTTGGGTGCTGTAGATTTACCCCATGATGAGCGAGATGCCAAACTGGAGCCGGTAATTCAAGATGGCGTTGCGCCTGATGATTTTTACGTCAGTACAATTTATCCCACCGAAGTGCGAATTAATGGTCAGTGGGTGAAGGTAGAAAATCAACGGATGGATGGGGCGATCGCCATTACCCAAACTGCCAATGGCTTTGTAGCTCGGTGTAAAATACTCCGCGATTTAAAAGTTGGCGAACAGGTAATTGTAGATGTTTTAGGTATCCGCACCATCCGCAAAACTGAATCGCGGGAACTCCGCAGCACCCAAGAATTCAGCTTTATGTCGGCGGGGGTTTCTAGCGAACGGCGCGTGGAATTAGTCGTTGAGCAAGTGGCTTGGGAATTGCGTAAAATCCGCGATGCTGGTGGTAAAGTAGTTGTCACGGCTGGGCCTGTGGTAATTCACACTGGTGGCGGCGAACACCTGGCGCAACTGATTCGGGAAGGATATGTACAAGCACTGCTGGGTGGTAATGCGATCGCAGTTCACGACATCGAGCAAAATATCATGGGCACTTCCTTGGGTGTAGACATGAAGCGGGGTGTCGCCGTACATGGAGGACACCGCCATCACCTGAAGGTAATTAATAGTATCCGTCGTTATGGCAGCATTCCCAAAGCTGTGGAGGCGGGAGCAATTAAAAGTGGCGTCATGTATGAGTGCGTTCACAATCATGTACCTTTTGTACTTGCGGGTTCCATTCGGGATGACGGGCCTTTGCCTGATACCGTAATGGATTTGATTCAAGCACAGGAGCAATATGCCAAACACCTAGAAGGTGCAGAGATGATTTTGATGCTGTCATCGATGCTGCACTCCATTGGCGTGGGTAATATGACTCCGGCAGGGGTGAAAATGGTATGTGTCGATATTAATCCAGCTGTAGTGACTAAGTTAAGCGATCGCGGTTCTGTAGAATCAGTGGGTGTGGTGACAGATGTAGGTTTGTTCCTCAGTCTGTTGATTCAGCAGTTGGATAAGTTGACAAGTCCTTATGTAAATAAGGTACGTTAAGAAAATAAACCGCAAAGGCGCAGACAAAGGGAAATGACAAGAGTAGCTTTCAGTGAATTGCAGGTTAATTGGGTCAGTTTTATAGCTGATTTCTTGTTGGTAGGGATGGTTTTTGGCCCGCCTATCGCTCCCTTTTTGGCTGCGTCTGGAGTGTCTTTGCTTCCTGGAATTGCGGACATCATTTATTTCATGGGTAATCATGTCTGTCCGCAACCAGATATGGGGTTAGATTTAGCACCACCATTTATTATGGCTGTGTGTATGCGCTGCTATGGCACTGTCACGGGTTTGCTGATTACTCGCCTGCTGTATGGGATAACTGGTGGTAAAGGATTTTACTGGTTAAATCAATATGGCTGGAGTGGTGTGGCGTTAGCCAGTGTGCTAATGATGGCTTATCCTTTGGAATTGGCAGCACAGATTTTTGGTTTGTGGAATTTTAATAACTATTTGGTTACGCCTTTTGGGTTAATTACAGGTTTGGCGTGGGGATTGTTTACTATGCCGATCTTACATGGGTGGCATGGTGCTAAAACTAGCTTCCGTTAATTGTAGAGACGTTGTATTACAACGTCTCTGAACATTATTAGTATAGTTCCCTCCTTTTTTAATGAGTTAGGGGGATCAAGCCTTAACCCAAGCGTATTGATTTACAGGACTGGGGGCTGACTTATAGCTGTCGCCAAGTCGTTTAGGACATAAACCTAATATAAAACCCAGACACCAAGCGACTTTCGATCCTGTTCCCTGTTCCCTGTCTCTTGTCCCCTGCTATATCTTTACGTTACGTTTTTGCCGTAAACCTACACTTAAGGCTGCAAAAGCTAATGCACCTAATGCAAAATTAGGTTCGGGAACACTAGCAATAGTAGACTTATTTTCGTTTGTAAGACCATTCCAACTGCCAAACTCGTACAACTCTAACCGATAGCTAAACAAACCGTCTGAATCACCAATAAATTGCAGAGGTGCTGAAAATTTCAGCACAGTGCCATCAAGGCTGTATGGTACTGAACCACGGATGTTACCCCAACCTCCTGAATTCGGTTCCGATGGACCAACTGAGAATACATCACGTATCCGAACGTCACCTGCAACGTGAATTTCTTCTCCGCGAATAATTGAGGAAAGGTTACTATAGGCAGAGGGCGGTCTAAAAATAGGCAATTCCCCACTCGGATCGATATAGTATTGAAAAGAATCGGCTTGTCTATCAAATTCATCAACTGTGAAAAAATCTGGCACTCTATTAAAATTTACAGTGAATGTTACTTCTTGAGCATCAAGATTTACCACTGCTGACTCTGATTCAACTAATAATACTGCTTGTGCTATTTGCCCTGTGCCCAAGGCAATTAAAGCTGCTCCAAGCAGAGACACTGGTAACTTTTGTGCGTATGTCATAAAAATTACTTTTTTAACCGTAGTCTGACATCAAGATAATACGGCAAGTAACATATTTGTTAAAAGTTATAGCAGTAATTTCACTGAAAATTTATGATAATTTTACAGAATTTTTAACAAAAATTGTACTGCTCAGAATAAACGATCGCATTTGTATCCAACAAATAGCGATTACCACTCATCTCGTAACACCCTTTGCATCGCTAATGCATCTCCCTCCCAGGCTAATTTACCCGCAAGATCGGAAAAATCATAATCAGATTTTTGTGTGCTATTTGATGCAACTGGATTCAGAACAACCACGACATTCACCTCCCCAGGCGCTAGCGGTGTTGGGATATCAAGATGCAAATGCCCTGATGCATCAACAATTGTCGTAATTTGAAAAACTTCCATTATTATCCCAGCTATTAAACTCTGGTTTCATTTTAATGCGATGTCTACGACGCGCTATGCCTACGCACCCATCAACTAACAGGTTTAGTCAAACTCAAAGTCACTAATTAGCGATCGCTAATACTGTAAATACTAGCGATCGCCATATTTTTTATCGCTGTGGTCTTATACTGGTTGTACCTACCTCCACCTTCTGCGCTCCTTCAACGATTTGGTAAAGTTTGTGTTCAAATTTCTGCATACACGCTGACCAATCAAATTCGAGTATAGAAGGGCGAGCGTGTCTAGTCATATCTGCTTTCAAACCGGGATTTTCTAGAATCGCAATTACCTTTTGAGCGAAGTCTGTAGGGTTGTTAGGTTGGGCAAGGAAGCCGTTACGACCAGGAAATACCTGTTCTGAGGTTGACGGTGCAACAACAGCAACCAGAGGAGTTCCAGAGGCTAATGCTTCGTTATTTGTCGTGCAGAAGTTCTCGGTGACGGAGGGATTGACAAAAACATCTGCTCTAGCAAACCAACCTAGAAGTTCTGTACCGTGAGACTCACCCCATACAGTAACACCCGATCCAAACTTTTTAGCACGCTCGCGGATCTCTTCATCTAGCGGGCCACTACCAACAATTACCAGATGGACATCAGGAATTTTGGCAGCTATGACTGGAAAGATATCAAGCAATTGGTTGACATTCTTTTCCGGTGTAATGCGTCCAACAAACAACAGAGTTGGTCGGTTATCATTGGGAATTGGATCGTAACAAATGTTTCGCGGGTGAAATTTTTCGCAATCGATACCTTGATAAGCGACGTATTCAGCGCGTTGGCATTTCAGTTCTTCGTATTTAGTCAGTTGTTCTTTAGAAGAGAAGTAATTGAAGTCATAAGACTCACTAAATTGCTTGACTAAAATGGGAACGATGGGACGAACCAAATTGAAGAATCTGTCTCCAAAGTAATATTTGATATACGCAACAATATCTGTATGGAACAGTGATATTATTGGCGTGCCTGTTCGTTTTGCATATTGAGTGCCGATTGGGCGACCATAACCTTGTAAGAAAAATGAGTATAAACCTCTCATTTGGGCTGCTTCTTCCACCACGATAATATCGGGCTGGAATTTCTCCAGCAACTTGGTATCGCTCCAATGCCGATAGTTCAACGGTTGAGGAAGAGACTTGTAAAATACTAGTGGTTCTGTGGGAAATGCGTAAGCAGAGAAATTGGGGAAAGATTGAATTTGCTCCAAACCTGGCATGGGGCGATCGCCAACATTTTTGGGGTAGCGATCGTTGATTTGCGGATGGATTAGAAAAACCTCATGTCCCTGCTCTAGCAACCAACGAACTCGTTGGTGTACTGCAACGGAAACACCAGTTAAGAAAGGAGCATACAACCCTGTAAACAGTGCAATGCGAAGTTTTTGCTTAGTCATAATAAAGGGGAATATTTCACAAAATTGCTGGTTTTTAACTTAGGATTTACGCAGCAAATGTTTCATGAACATCCTGATTCTTTAGCTCAGAAATTCCCGTCAATCCAGTTAGACTAAGGATTTACGCATTGTTAAATAGCTGAAATTTTCGATTTTGAAGTGGATGTTTGTCAATCTGGATTTAAACTATAGCCGTAATCACATAGCTTAGGACATAATGACAAGCGTGAATGCTAGGAAAAGTATACTTTTACCTCCAGCAAGAACTGCCTTCTGTCTCCTGCTATATCAAAACATCCAAACTGCTAAGTCAAAATTCCCCTTAATATATTTGTCTAAACCCTTGCCAAAAATGTCAATACGTTTTGGTAATCAACAAGTAAAAACGTATATTTTTACAAGGGTTATAGCTAATATAGTTCTACTAAATATAAGATAATACAATTTGAAGACTAGGGAATGTTTAGTGTAATAACTTTCATGCCCTAGTTGATATTTAGCGATTTAATTCAAAGAGAAACCTTGCTATTAATCGGTTGATCCAACCATTGATAAGGGCGATATTCCACCAAGCGGACATTCCAAGGCCCTTGAACTCGATAGCTGACACCGCGCCAGGTGACTGTTGATGTCCACAGGGATGATAGCATCGCTAACCCATAAACCCACTGTGTCAACGGAATCCCAATCAACATTTTGATAATTGTAGTAGCTGATAATTTGGCGATCGCTTGATCGTTAGAGCGAACTACTCGCTGTATCTCTAATTCCAACACCAGCATTATCAAGAGTAATCCGACAGTGTAAACTCCATAGCAGACTAACAACAGAGCCGCAGCTTCCCATTTTGCCTCTAACAGCGACTCTAGAACTAACACGCTTAGTAGAGTCGGAAACAAAATGCTAGAAACAGCTTCACTTACAAGAGCCAACCAACGAGGATGATACAGTCGAGAAAAAAGGATAAGGCGCTTGAGATAGTCTATTAAGTTGAATAAATCAGTCTCTTCACGATTGACTATTAACAGCGAAGGCACAAACTTTACCTGGAAACCATGTTTTTTCAGGATGTCGTGCATCATAAAATCTTCGCCTAAAGCTTGTCCCCACTTATCTAGCAGTTCTGTTTGGCGAAGCACTTCTGTTTTCACAGCCAAAGTTCCACCCCAAGGAATCTGGAAGATAAACATTTGCACTACTGTAGAGACATTGCCGACGTACCGCACTAAAGAACCCCAATAGCTACCTGTTGGTACGTACCAACGATTACCGGTTGTTGCGCCTACTTTCGCATCCCCTAGAGGACTGACTAATTCTCTAAGCCAATTCAGATGAACTATAGTATCAGCATCGACTAAAGCAACCACCTTGTAAGAGTCGTCCAACTCCCGGACAGCTTGGATTAAAGAACTGCATTTGAGACTACAACTGTTGCGTACTATTCTCAAAGGGCTGATTTGAACATTGGTTGCTTCTTGCTCAGTGATGGTTTCACTAGCAATTTTCCAAGCAGGATCTTCGTGACTATCAACGATCAACTTTAAATCATACTGTGGATAGTTTTGATTTAGGAGCGATCGCAAACATCTAGGCAAAAACGGATCGGCTCCGCGTAAGCAAAGAATTACTGCTGTTTTGGGTAGCTGATCGTCTGGCAATAAGTTTTTTTTAGACGAGCGCAGATACCATATAAAGACAAGCGTAAAACACACCTGAATAACCAGCCAACCCATCAAAGACTTAGACAGAAATATTGCCAAATCTTCCATTAAATTTTTAATCTCCGACAGAATAATGGATTGGAAATTGGGGATTGGGGATTGGGCATTGGAAAGAGGACAAGGGGCAGGGAGCAGGGAGCAGAGGAGAAAGAGGTAATTTTTATTCTCCCCCTGCTCCCCTGCTTCTTCCCCACTCCCCATTCCCTTTACGAATCCAGTGAATATTTCATGATGATGGTCACTGTTGTATTTTTGTTGACAACAAAACTGGCATCACGGAACTTTGGTGTACCTGTTTGTATGGACACAGTTGGATTTTTGGAAATCCCAAAACCTTCTTTGGGAATACCGAAAAAGTCTTTATTTAGTTTGCGATCGCCATTTTGATCGTCAACCACAGCGACAGCATAAGTTCCAGGTTTCAAACCGGAGAATTTTTTTGTTACAGAACTGCCAGTAATCTTAGCGCAGCCACTTTGAGCTTCACTAGCACTACTCATTGGAAATCCTTTTTCACTTGCATAAACTCGAAAGCAAATCTCACCTTTTTGGTGATGTATTCCATTTACTACAACATTAAGTGTTGCAGTTGGCTCTGCGTTCACTGTTTTAGCAAAGCTGATGCTCACTAAAGTAGCAAGCAAAACATGAGATAGTTGAGATCGTTTCAGCATAATTTTGTAATTAGGATAAGTGATTTTGGGGCTGATAGAAAGCCGCGTTAGTCAGCTTTGATTTGTGAACTGATTCTTTCAAAGAATGACTTGCTCTTCTTTAATGAATGCTGTTTTCCAATCTTTCCAAAGTACTTGCACCACACTTAGCAAATCTTTCAGTAAAAGATATTCTGTCCCTTTTAACTGCTGTTGTAAACTTCTATGACAACATAGCCGCTCATTCCAACTCAGGGGGCTACGCCATATAGAGAGTATGTACTCCCAGATTATTCTCCAATGTGGGAATAAAATTTGTCCTTTCTTTGCTGAATCAAACCACACTGTATACCCATAAAAATCGGGGAGCATACTCAAGAATGATTTTTGATTTGTATTTGTTAACAACAAATAATGGGGAAAGAACATACTCATTGATTGTTGCGGATGACTTCTGAAGAAAAACAGGTATTCAGGGATTTCATAAAACCTACCAAGAATACCAAGTCTTAACAAAAGAATTCCATCTGCATTACCGTAACCACCCATAGGCGGTATCTTTTTCAAAGCACTAGCGCGAATTACCCCGTAACATTGATTGCATAAATGCTTGGTCAGCAATTCGTGAAAACGCTCCTGCGGTTTTAGTGCATCGGCCTTGACTTTGATATCGTAATTTTGGATAAAATTCCCCTGTTCATCAATGAAATATGCCTGGGAGTGACACAAGATTATCGTAGGATCTTGGTCAAGCACCTCGACACACTTCTTGATAAAATCTGGAGAATGTAGATCGTCATGAGCTGCCCATTTAAAATACTCACCCGAAGACAGTTTCAAGACGCGATTAAAGTTACCAGCACAACCGATATTCGTGTCATTGCGGTAGTAACAAATACGTTGGTCTTGCTCGGCATAAGCTCTACAAATTTCTTCCGTTTTATCTGTCGATGCGTTATCTGAAATAATAAGTTCAAAATCTTCAAAGGTCTGAGCCAAAAGTGATTCTATGGCTTCTTTGAGAAATTTTTCACCATTGTATACAGGTAATCCGATGCTCAATCGTGGCTGATTGCTACTCATAGAAAACAAGTATTCGGAAAATCTGTGGATTATTTTCTGCTTAATTGTAGTTAGGTAGATGCAATGCAAGAATTCAGAAGTCAGAATTCAGGAGTCAGAATTTAGAATACTTTGATACCAAGCTGAATCATTTTAAGTAAATCAAGAGTCTTCTAGCTTCTTCATTTTGCAATCATTCTGTTAGCGATAGCGGGGCGTTTAGCCCATTATGGCTCCTGACTCCTGAATTCTCAAAAATATGTGAACTATTTCACCAAGCTTTGAATATCTGTTTTTTGCAGCCATTCATGTGTTTGCTGCATACCTAATTCTAGGTCAACTACTGGTTTGTAATTTAATAGATTTTGGGCTTTGGCAATGGAACAAGCATAGGGACGAGTCATAAAATCTATGGACTCTGGTAAAATATCAACTTTTTTCCGAAAAAGTTTTTGCCCTTGAACGCGTAGCTTTAGAAACAATTTGATTTCATCTTTTGATAATGAAAGAGGTGCTTGCAAATTTTCCATTGCTGCTAAACGCATAAAATACTCTTTCCACGAAGTTTCTTGTCCATCAGTGATATTAAATATTTCACCGTAGATTTCTTTTTCTATCGCGAGAAAGATGCCATCAATCAGGTTATCTATATATACATGATTGATTACTCCTTTAGCATCATTGGCGCAAGCAAATAATTTTTGGCGCATCATCAGAATTGGTCTGACTATCCAGGGAATACTTCCAGGACCATAAACATCTCCGGCTCGAATAATGATGATGCCAAAATCTGACGGATTATTCAGTTCTAGAAGTGCTGTTTCGGCTTCGATTTTCGTTTGACAGTAGGGATTATTTTCGCCAGAGAGTGGGCCGGATTCTGTAACACCATCAGGATAGTTAAAACCGTAAACCATCACACTAGATAAATGCACAAATGTTTTGACACCAGCTTGTTTAGCAGCTTTAGCCATATTGACAGTACCGCCAACATTCACATCACGAAAATGCTTAATTGCACCAGCTTCTTCAGCAATTTGCTCTGTATGTAAAACGATATCTACTCCCTGACAAGCCTTTTGAGCAATAGTAGAATCGGTGATACTACCAATAATTACCTCTACACCTAAATTCTGTAATTGTTTGTTCTGTTCTGTAGAACTTTGTAGTCCACGAACCTTCATCCCTTGCGCTATGGCTAACTCGGCTGTACGCAAACCGACAAATTCATTAATCCCGGTAATTAGGAGAGTTTTGTCTTTGAGGTTCATAAAATCGAAATTATTGTTAAATAGGTGAATTTGATTTGTTAGATAAAAGACTTTAAGTAATACCACATTTAAATATTGGTAAATACTTTTCATCTAAAATCTAAACTTTGTATAAGAAGAATTTTTCTGTGGAGAGGCTGCACTAATACTTAGCTATCAGTTTAGATCGTGGCAAAATAATTAAATTATTTTGCTACCAAGTAGCTAGAAAATCTCTCCCGGATCTGCGGAGCGAAGTTTATTGATAGCAAGCGCTCCTGATGTTATACACATTAAGACTGTTGAAGTTAAGACAATCACTGCATTATTAGTGGTCATAACTATTGGTAGTTTAGTTGCTTCTGCTGCAAAACTATACAACAATACAGAAGTAAGAAATCCTGGGATATAGCCTAAAATTGCTAAAATTAAAGCTTGCTGAAATACCACATTTAATAAATAGCTATTGGCATAACCTATGGCTTTTAAAGTGGCGTAAGCAACAAATTGGGTAGCAATATTGCTGTAAAGAATTTGATAAACAATAACCACACCAACAACCGCAGCCATTGTCAACATCAAATTAAGAATAAAACCAATAGGTGTTCTAACAGCCCAATAGTTTTTTTCAAAATCAATGAAGCCTTGGCGGGTAAAAACTTGGACATCACTAGGCAAATTTGCCTGTAAATTTTTCAGGACTTTTTCGGCATTAGCACCAGGTTTTAGTGAAATCAAACCGATATCTATCATATCTGCCGGACGAGTATTGGGATTTATCCGCAAAAAAGTTGAGTCACTAACAAGTAAATTTCCATCTACCCCAAAGGAAGGCCCTAATGTGAATAAGCCACCAATTCTCACTCGATAACCAATTAATGAGTTGAAGGGAAATATTTCAATTGTTTGTGCAGTCTCTCCCGCATTAAATTTTTCAGCTATTGGACCAAACTCTGGGCGAGAACCTCGGTCAAAAAGCACAACATCGGGAATTTTGAGTTTATCTAAATTTTTCTCAACTTCTGGAAGATTCATCACAGGTCTACCTGGATCGAAACCAATAACATATATTGAATATTTTTCACTAGTAGCCGGATTTTTCAGTTTGGCAAATTGCAAATACATGGGACTAACTGACTCTACGCCATCAAATCCCAGAGATTGATATAAACGAGTCCGCGAAAAGCTTTGATTTGAGGTCAAAGATTTATATTGCGAACTAACTAAAAATAAATCTCCCTTGAGATTCTGATGGACTGCGGTTGCACTGGAGTAGAGGGCATCTTGAAAACCAAGTTGCACAAACATTAGCAGCACAATAAAGCCAATTCCGGCTACAGCTACTAATAAACGAACTTTTTGCTGGGCTAGCTGTAGCCATGCTAAAGGAATTTTGAAAATCATGGATTTATTTATTATTTGTCATTTGTCATTTGTCATTTGTCATTGGTTAATGACCAATGCTCTATGCCCCATGTTCAATGACTAAATATGAATGGCGACATCGACTTGTAAGTTAGTGAAACGAGCGACCTTTTCACTGTCGGCGGGATTATCAATGGAGATTTTCACTTCCACTATTCTGCGGTCTGTATCTGAACCAGGGTTGAGGCTAAAGATGCTTTGTTTATCAACTTGCCAACCAATTTCTTTTACAGTTCCTTTTATTGTTCCAGGAAATGCAGTGCTGGTAATGGTAGCTTTTTGTCCTACACGCACTTTTTGAACATCGGTTTGATACACCTCTGCAATCACATACATTTGAGATGTCTTACCTATCTCAGCAAATCCTCTGGTGGTACTAATTACTTCTCCGGTTTTGGCGTGAATTTTCAAAATTTTGCCATTTATGGGAGATTTGATGTAACTTAAATCCAAGTCGGCTTTTGCTTGTTGAACAGCAGTTGTGGCGCTATTGACTTCGGTTTGTGCAACTTGAACATCTACGCTACGCACTTCACTGATACTTTTGAGTTGCGCTTGTGCTTGTTTGCGTTGTTCTTGGAATGTGTCTTGAGTTCGCTTGAGGGTGGCTTGGGCTTCTGTTAGCTGCTGTTGTGTAGTTTTTAGTTGCAAAGCTTTGCTATCTGCTACAGAAGCCGCGATCGCACCTTGTCTATATAATTGCTGATAACGATTATTCTCGGCTTGAGCGTTGTCTACTTCCGCTTGGATGCGGTCAATTGTCGCCTGTTGTGTCGCAACGTCTCCTTTATATTGTGGCTCTAAACGAGCAATTACAGCCTTTTGAGCATCAACATCTCCCGTTTTACCTCCAGATTTCACCTGCGCTAGTTTAGCTTTGGCAACTTGGAGTTGGTCTATAGCCTGTTGCAATGCGGTTTTAGAACGACCATAATTTTCGAGATAGGCCAGTAATTGCCCTGCTTTAACCGCATCTCCTTCTTTCACCAACAGTCTATCTACTCGCACCCCATTATTAGATGTAGGAGCAGTCAAAGTAGTAACTTCGCCTTCTGGCTCCAAGCGTCCTAAGGCTGTCACAGCAACTTTCGCAGGAGCAGCAGCTTTGGGAGAATTTGCTGGCGATGTCACAACTTTGGGTTTAGACCAATAGGGTGTCAAACTATAGAAAGCGATTAATCCAGCCGCTAAAGTCAGAGAAGCTGCTAAAATTACTTGCGATCGGCCTACGGGTTTTCTGAATAATCGACTTTCTTTATTTACTGCCATATTTTCATTCCAATTCTGCTTTTTTAGAGAATATCCTGGTTATATTTAGTCAATTAGAATAGACTCATCCGCAAATTACCAAGAGGGCTTTTCCTCTAGGTTTTCTACCTCGTTCGAGTGGATGGTTCTAAATTGGTTTTATATGAATTGTTGTACGCTTTTACCGCCCAAACTTAGTATTTTGGCGTGAAAATTAATGGCGTGTTACTTCAAAGCTTCCTAAGTTATATCCTAATTTGTCATCTAATCTCGTAGCGTAAAATACAATAGCGCTAGCCAGCAAACTTAACTTTCAAGAACAACCAAGCGCTAATAAAAATGATATCAAAACCTGGATAAACTTGTTATCAAGTATGGACTAAAAGTTGATTTTTGTCAACTCATTGAATTTGCATAAGTCCTGATTCTCTCACTAAAATATTTCATCACAATCAGATGAGGTGCTGAAAAAGTGTACCAATCGCTAATCTATTGTCTAGCAATTGAATACGTATAAATAGTTGGTTATTAAGCAGATTTGATATTACTAACAGATTATTATTATCAAGGTTGTGTAATATAAGACATTATTCTAGCGATTTCTAGTAGGGGTAATTGATGAATTGCCCTTACTTAAGCTATTAGCCCTGTTATTGATTGCAGATCGTGTCAGTGATAGATAAGATGCAAAACCTGAGCTTTGCTTAAGTTGACTGTTTACTGAAAATTCATTTAACTCATATTATGTTTATCTAGCAACATACTTAAAATTAATATTTGCTTTATAAATAACCACTTTGCTTCTTAACTTGACTTATATTAAAAAATAACCAAAAACTTTGACTCAATTATGATGCTTCTCTGAAAAATAATACTTATAGTTATTGGCTTTATCTATGTATTCATTGAATTTTTACTTATTAGACAACAGATTTGTAGTGTTAACTTAACCAAGAGCATATTTATGTTTAACCCATAGATAACAAAATTTTTCACATATTTATTTAGTTATAGATTATACTTTTATGCTAAATTTATTCAAAATTTCTATCAGTAAGAGTATATGGTTGTTTATAAAATAAGTTTAAAGGAATGATTTAGTTTCTGTAAAGTATGCTAGTGTTTTTATTAATTCAATGCTTTAAAGTGGTTATAGAAACTAGTTATTTAATTAATATTTTTAAATTAAAAATAACTAAAAATAACTGCGTTGTCATTACCTAGAGATCGTTTAATTACTTTTTCAACTTGCATAAACTCGGATAAAAGGCGGTGTCTTTTCTGTAACGAACTTGTCAACTTTACTGGGTTATATACCATAAAATATATTATCCTGGACGGTTACAACTAGCTATGATATTGATTGAGATACAGAACGTTTTTATTAACACCAGCTATGTGGCTGTGTTTAGGCTAGATAATCAAACGGTTTCGAGTGAAAAAACGTTTCTGTTTCCTTAGCTACTCCTCAGTTTTCCTCGCTCCAGTAGGATACCATTGCTCAAAATCTCTACTATTACAAATGGATTGAATTCACTGGTCAAGCAGCTATTACACTCCAAGACTATTTTACCAGTTTTAACAACGTCATCGACCTATTGTCACAATATCAAGAGTCTAGCGTTGGATAACATTTTTTCGCGATGTCTACGATGGTCACTGAGCCAAGTCGAAGTGCGGGCTACGCCTACGCAGTGTGCCAAAATCGCCTATAAATCTAAGGCTTTATGAAGGCAGTATGTGTCGTGTGGTGTCGATTTGGAGAAAAGCATTTAGCACAGATAAGATAGCTAGCTGCTTACAAGACGAGAGATTTTCATTATTTAGTAGGCAACAGAATTACTGTAGCTACACAATCCACAGTACTAACTATGCCCTATGTCTGCTTATTCAATTGATACTGCCTTAGCGGAGTTAGAGAGCCTTATCAATAATTGTGAAAAGGCTGTGATGAGGTCTATAGAGGAAAAAAACATGAAGTCAGATAAATCAGATAAATCAGTGTCAATTAACAAAATTAACAGACAATTACAACACAATCCTATCGCCATTGTTGGGATGGCTTCTCTATTGCCTCAAGCCAGAAATTTGCGGGAATACTGGCAAAATATAGTAAACAAAATTGACTGTATTACTGATGTTCCTTCCACTCACTGGAGCGTCGAAGATTATTACGATCCGAATCCGAGAACTACTGAAGATAAAACCTATTGTAAAAGAGGTGGGTTTCTTCCAGAGGTAGATTTTAACCCGATGGAATTCGGCATACCACCCAGCATTTTAGAAGTCACAGATGTATCGCAACTATTAAGTTTAGTAGTTGCAAAAGAAGCGATGGAAGATGCAGGTTATGGCGAAAACCGTGAATTTAACCGCGAGATGGTTGGGGTAATCTTAGGCGTGGCTATGGCCAAGCAATTAGGAATGCCACTTTCGGCGAGATTGGAATATCCGATTTGGGAAAAAGCACTCAAAAGCAGTGGTTTATCCGATGAAGATACCCAAAAAATCGTTGATAAAATCAAAAGCGCTTACGTGAAATGGGATGAGAACGCTTTCCCTGGAATGTTAGCTAACGTAGTCGCCGGACGAATTGCTAATCGCCTGAATTTTGGCGGGATGAACTGCGTAGTTGATGCCGCTTGCGCTAGTTCCTTCGGTGCTTTAAAAATGGCAATTAGCGAACTAGTTGAGCATCGTTCTGACATGATGCTGACTGGTGGCGTTGATACCGACAACACCATCATGGCTTACATCTCGTTCAGCAAAACACCGGCGGTTTCTCCTAGTGAAAATGTCAAACCTTTCGATGCTAAATCTGATGGGATGATGTTGGGTGAAGGTATCGCTATGCTTGTCCTTAAACGGTTGGAAGATGCTGAACGGGACAACGATAAAATATATGCCGTAATTAAAGGTATTGGTACTTCTAGCGATGGGCGTTATAAGAGCATTTATGCTCCCCGCAAAGAAGGCCAAGTTAAAGCTTTAGAACGCGCTTATGAAGATGCCGGCTTCTCTCCCGCTACCGTTGGTTTAATGGAAGCACACGGCACTGGTACAATGGCTGGAGATCCGACAGAATTCGGTTCTTTAAAAGACTTCTTTGATGAACACGATCGCAAAAAGCAGCATATCGCTTTGGGTAGTGTGAAATCGCAAATCGGACACACAAAAGCGGCTGCGGGTGCGGCGAGTTTGATTAAAACTGCTTTGGCTTTACATCATAAAGTATTACCGCCGACAATTAACATCACCGAGCCTAACCCCAAACTCAACATTAAAAATTCATCCTTTTATTTGAATACCGAAACTAGACCTTGGATTCGTCCAGAAGGGGAAGCACCAAGACGCGCAGGTGTCAGTTCCTTTGGATTTGGTGGAACCAACTATCACGTTGTTTTGGAAGAATATGAAGCCGACCAAAACGCTGCTTACCGCTTACATAGTGGTGCTAGTGAAGTGCTGTTGTTTGCTCCCACAGTAGAGCAATTGTTGAGCAAATCGGAAGAGATTTTAGATAAGTTGCGATTGCCAGATGCACCCGCATATTACGGGCAATTAGTCAATGAGTGCAAATCACAACAGATTCCCCTCTCTGCTCCCCGATTTGGGTTTGTCGCTGAGAATCTCGAAGAAGCCTGCAAGTTGCTGCAAACTAGCATTGACTGGTTGAAACTCAAAGGAACAGCAGCATCTTGGGAGCATCCCCAAGGGATTTATTATCGTTCCTCTGGTATGGAATTGGGTGGAAAAGTTGTCTCTCTATTTTCTGGTCAAGGTTCGCAATACTTGGAGATGGGACGCGAACTGGTGATGAATTTTCCTTTGATGCGCCGTCTGCATGGTTATATGGATAGCCTGTTGCTCAAAGATAATTTGCAGCCGCTTTCAGAAATCGTTTTTCCTCATCCTGTGTTTGGAGAGGCAGAAAAAAATGTCCAAATTGCTGCCTTACAACGCACAGAATACGCTCAACCAGCCATCGGGGTGTTGAGTGCAGGGATGTACAGCATCCTGCAACAAGCTGGGTTTAAGTCAGATTTTGTTGCCGGTCACAGCTTTGGTGAACTGACAGCGCTATGGGCTGCGGGGGTTTTGAGTACAGAAGATTACTTGTTCTTGGTGAAAGCTAGGGGTCAAGCAATGGCTGCACCCGAAGATCCGGATCATGATGCGGGTAGTATGTTGGCTGTCAAAGAAGACATCAGCAAAGTGGAAGCAGTGCTGAGACATTTTCCGCAAGTTGCGATCGCTAATCAAAATTCTCCAACTCAATTTGTCTTGGCTGGGCCGACCGCAGAAATAGCGAGAGTCAAAGAGGCTTTACATGAGAAAGGATATACAGCTGTATTGCTACCTGTTTCAGCAGCGTTCCATACACCGCTAATTGCCTTTGCTCAGAAATCCTTTGCGATCGCTACTAAGTCTGTCAAATTCCAAAGTCCGAAAATCCCAGTTTACAGCAACGTTACCAGTAAGCAGTATCCCAAGGAAGCCCAAGGTATTCAAAAAATCCTGGAAACGCACCTTTCTAATTCAGTGCTGTTTAAGCAGGAAATTGAAAATATCTATGCGGCGGGTGGTACTTGCTTTGTGGAATTTGGGCCGAGGAGAATTCTTAGCAACTTGGTGAAAGAGATTCTTGGCGATCGCCCACATATTACCGTATCTTTGAACCCCAGCACTCAAAAGAATAGCGATCGCTCTTTGCGAGAAGCAGTTGTGCAGTTGCGGGTGATTGGTTTGGCTTTGAATAACCTCGATCCTTACCAACTTCCCCAAACCATCCCCCCAATTGAGACAAAGAAGACATTAAATGTCCGTTTAAATGGGATAAACTACAGATCCGAAAAAACGAAAAATGCCTTCGCTCTCGCTTTGCAGGATGGGCATAAAGTCACATTACCCACCCCTGAATATCCTGATGCGGTTCCTTTATTTAGCAGCCCAGGTGTAACTCCACCTCTGACTGTAATTGAGACTAACGGACATAAAAAATCCACCCCAGCCATGAACGGTGTGACATCTAATATCATCACCCAGCCAGAGCAACAGATGAATCCTGTTACCCTGTCACAACCAGCCCAGGAATCTAAGATGCAACCAACACCAGAAAAGCTTACAAATTACGAACAACTTTTAGCAAGTTTAGAATATCTCCTGACACAGTTCCAGGAAAATCAAGCTGAGAATTTACAAGTTCACGGTACTTATCTCAACCATCAAATGGAATACGCTAAAGCATTTTTCCAACTGATGCAGCAGCAGAATTCTTTGTTGAGTGAAAGTAAATCAACAGCCGAAACTGCCAAAATGAAGCTAGTTGTCATGGAAAGCTTAGAGCGTAGCATGATGCAGTTTCATTCCCAACAAGGTGAAACCCTACGCATCCATGAGCAATATCTTCAAGAGCAGTTGGAATATACCAAAAACTTTTTCCAACTCATACAGCAAGAATATTCTCAAATCATCTCTGGTGAGGGAGCAACCCAACTAACAGAGATAAGTAATTTCACTCCGTTCACAACAGAAACAACTGTTAGTGATGCACCAGTACCCGCTACTACCAAGATAGTAGAAAGCCAGCCTTTGCCTGTAACTGAGCCTGTAGCTAAAAATGGCTCAACAGTTACCCAAGAACCTCTGCCGCCTGTTGTAGAGCCTGTAGTTGAAACTCCTGTATCCCAAGAGACGCGATCGATCGCGTCTCTACTGCCCACACCGCACTTCCCCACTGTCGAGACAGTAGAGCCTATAGCCGAGCCACCTGTTCCAGAAGTGGAACCCCAACCTGAAGTTGTAGTCAAAATTAGCTCACCTCCAGTCAACAACGTTGTTGCATTCACCCCAGAGCCAGCACCTACAACTGCTGCACCTGTACCTGGCGCAACCATCGATATTGTTGACTTGGATAAAAACCTGTTAGCCATCACCAGCGACAAGACCGGCTACCCAGTCGAGATGCTGGAAATGGACATGGACATGGAAGCGGATTTAGGAATTGACTCTATCAAACGGGTGGAAATCTTAGGGGCGCTACAAGAGATGTACCCTAACTTACCCAAGCCTAATTTAGAAGAACTGTCAGAAAAACGCACCATCGGTCAAGTTGTCGAGTATCTGCAATCTCACGCTTCCAAAAGTATTACTGTAGAAATTGCAGTTCACGAAGTACAACAAGCAGCCGATGTTCCAGTAGAGACTGTACCAGTAGTTGAGGTAGTTGTTGCACCAGAACCAAGCGTAGTTGTTGCATTCACTCCAGAACCAGAAGTTGCTACCGCTATAAGTGATGAATTTGCAAACTTAGGTGAAACTCTGTTAGCTATCACCAGCGATAAAACTGGCTATCCAGTCGAGATGCTGGAACTGGAAATGGACATGGAAGCCGATTTAGGGATTGATTCCATCAAACGGGTAGAAATTTTAGGGGCGATGCAAGAAATGTACCCCAACTTACCCAAGCCAAATATCGAAGAACTCGGCGACCTCCGCACCATCGGTCAAATAGTTGATTACCTACAGCAGTTGGCTGGAGGTGAAAAAAAAAAGTCTGAGCCTGAGTTTGTCCAACAGCAGCCACCCCAATTAGAACATGAACTAGAGCATAATATCCAGCGCCATCCTGTCAAACTCAGAAGCCTAGCACAACCCGATTATTTGGATTTCACTTTACCAGAGGGACACATCGGTTTAATCACCGATGATGGTTCCCTCACCACTTATAAATTAACTGAATCCCTAATCGAGAAAGGCTGGAAAGTAGTAGTTATCAGCTTCCCCCAATCGCTGATCGCCCAACAAGCGCCTTTACCCACAGGAGTAACCCGCGTCACCTTAGCAAACTTGAGTGAAGAACATCTTCAACAACAATTGCAAGCGATCGCATCTCATTGCGGAGCGATTGGAGCCTTCATCCACTTACATCCGATGTTTGTAGGAAATCACACCGGGAGTATTTCCTATAACGAATCAGAAAAGGCGATCGTCAAGCACGTATTTTTGATGGCGAAACACCTCAAACCCTCCCTCAACGAAGCTGCAAAGCATGGACGTAGTTGTTTCTGCACAGTTGCTCACCTTGATGGAGCCTTCGGCTTAGAGTACAAAGTCAACTTCGGTGCGATTGGTGCTGGTTTGTTTGGATTAACCAAAACTCTGAGATGGGAATGGCCAAAGGTGTTTACTCGTGCGATCGACCTAAGCCCCAGACTTGATGCTAAACAATCAGTACAAAACATCATCGCCGAACTTCACGACCCCAACCTTTATATAAGTGAAGTTGGCTACGGTTCACAAGGACGAGTCACGATTATCGCCGATTAAAAAGTTAATTAACGCCGTGTGCAACTTTCTCTCGAACCTAACCCCCAACCCCTTCCCTACAAGGGAAGGGGAGTAAGAATCAAAGCCTTGGCGAACACACAAGTCGAATTACCCCCCTTAATCCCCCCTTGTAAAGGGGGGAAACATGAAATCTAGTTCCCTCCCCTTTACAAGGGGAGGGTTAGGGTGGGGTAAAACCCTGGTTAATCAGCTACTTCAAACTTGTGTGTACACCGTAGCCCTGTGGAGGAGAGGAATAGAAGTGGGGTTTCAAGAATAAGTTACACATCAAAACCCAATTTATGCAGGTATTCACGAGGATTTATGACACAAACAGCCCAGCTTAGTCCATCATCTGTCTTTGTCGTGAGCGGCGGTGCAAAAGGGATTACGGCTGAGTGTACTATCAGATTAGCCCAACAGCAACCCTGCAAATTCATCCTCCTCGGTCGCTCCGAACTATTAGAAACCGAGCCAGATTATGCTCAAAATTCTGATGAATCCGCATTGAAAAAATGCATCATGGAAAATCTTCTTTCTCAAGGAGAGAAGCCCACACCCATGAATGTACAAAAAATATATAACAAAATTACCTCCAGCCGCGAAATTAAAAAGACTCTAGCAGCAATTGAAAAAACCGGAGCTAAAGCAGAATACATCAGTGTCGATGTTACAGATACGCAAGCTTTACAAGAAAAACTTGCCACTGCTGTGCAACATCTCGGCCCAATTACCGGAATCATCCACGGCGCGGGAAACTTAGCTGATAAGTTAATTGAAAAGAAAACAGAAGAAGATTTTGAAAAAGTTTACACTGCTAAAGTTCAAGGTTTAGAAAACCTGCTGGCTTGCGTCAACCCTAGTCAACTTCAGCATTTAGTTTTGTTTTCTTCAGTAACAGGCTTTTACGGAAATCCTGGACAATCTGATTATGCGATCGCAAATGAAATTCTGAACAAATCAGCCCATATATTTAAGCAAAGTTATCCCTCATGTCACGTAGTCGCTATCAACTGGGGCGCTTGGGATAGTGGGATGGTGACAGCAGAATTAAAGAAGATTTTTCAAGAGCGAAAAATTGACATAATTCCCATTGCTGTCGGCGCACAAATGCTTGTTAAAGAAATGGATAATGCCAACTATGCAATCTCACAAGTTGTTATTGGTAGCCCACTAGTTCCAATGGCTACAGAGCTAGATTCAGAATTACGAACTTATCGTATTCGTCGCCAAATGACATTGGAGGCTAATCCATTTTTACACGATCATACCATTGCTGGTTCTCCAGTTTTACCAGCAACTTGTGCAATGACTTGGATTATCAATGCTTCTGAACAATTATATCCCGGTTATCGGTTGTTTAATTATCAAGATTTCAAAGTTTTGAAGGGGATTACTTTCAATGAAACATTAGCGAAAGAACATATTTTAGAAATTGAAGAAATTTCTAAAGTTAATCTCGAACGAATCGAATTTAAAGCCAAAATTTCGAGTAAAAACCTTGAAGGGAGAATCCATTTTCATTTTAGCGCTCAACTTAATCTCCAGCGAGAAATCCCAGTTGCACCCATCTATGAATCTCTCAATCTCGAACCAGATAATATCATCACCGCGACAGGAAAAGCTTTTTACCAAAATGGTGGGGCGACATTATTTCATGGCCCCGCTTTTCAAGAAGTTAAGAGAGTTTTAAATATCAGCCCTGAAAAAATCACTACAGAATGTCTTTGGCCAGAACTCACACCACAGCAACAAGGACAATTCCCCGTCCAATGGGTAAATCCTTACACAACTGACTTGAGTATGCACGCCTTATGGATTTGGACACAACACTTTCATCAAGAAGGTTGTTTACCTGGAAAAGTGGAAAAATTTGAACAGTTTGAAGCGATACCACATAACGAAACATTTTACGTTTCTTGTGAAGTACTATCTAAGACACCAAGTAGTGCGATCGCCAACTTTATCATACACGACCGCCAAGGTAAAATCTATTCGCGAATGCTCGGCGCTCATGCCATTATTTGGTCAATGAAAATGCTCAGAAGCTAGTAATCGGTCAATTTTAAAGTTCGTAGTAAGGACTTTTATTGTTATTTTACAAGTATAGCTTTGCGTAAATTCGTGTAGAATTGAGGGTTTAAATTTAAACGCAAAGGTTCGCAAAGGGAAACGCAAAGGTTCGCAGAGAGTTCGCTAGAAATCTTGTACTAAGCAATAAAGTCTTTACTGCAAACTATCAAAGCTAGCTTAATCTTAGGATTGCTATAACTAGCCTCGTTCAAAGTTTGGGGAACAGCGTAAATCCTGCTTTTTAATTATCTCTTGCTAAATACCCAAACTCGGAGCATATAAATCGTGGAAAAAATAGCCATCATCGCATTATCATGCCTATTCCCCGATGCTAAAAATCCTGAAGAATACTGGCAAAACATCGTTAATCAAAAAGATTCGACATCCTCTGCAACCGTCGAAGAAATCGGAGTAGATCCGACAATCTTTTACAATCCAGTTAAAGGTACACCAGACAAAACTTATTCACTCAAAGGCGGATACATCCGCAACTTCGAGTTTAATCCATCTGAATACAATCTACCATCAGAATTTGTTGCTGGTTTAGATAACACTTTCAAATGGTCATTGTATGCCGCTAAACAAGCAATCGTACAAAGTGGTTATTGGGGTAATCAAACTGTTCTGGAAAAATGCGGCGTAATTTTAGGTAATTTATCATTCCCGACAAAATTATCTAATCAATTATTCTCGCCAATTTACCAGCAAGCTATTAATCCTGCTGTCAAAGAACTTTTGCAGTATGAAGACTTTAATTTAGCTGTCCCAAATGCTACCAAAGTATCTTTATACAATGCGATGATATCTGGTTTACCAGCATCTATCGTTGCTCAAGCATTATCACTATCTCAGATTAATTTATGTCTGGATGCTGCTTGTTCTTCTTCATTTTATGCGATTAAACTAGCATCTCATTACTTATGGTCACACAAAGCAGATGTGATGTTAGCTGGAGCCATCAGTTGTGCAGATTCGCTATTTGTGCGGATGTTATTTTCCGGTGTTCAAGGATATGCAGAAAACGGCATTAGCCGCCCCTTAGATAAATCCTCTAGAGGGCTAATTCCCGCCGATGGTGTTGGGATGGTAATGCTGAAAAGATATTCTGATGCCGTTAGAGATGGCGATCGTATTCTCGCTACCATTTGCGGTAATGGACTCTCAAATGATGGCAAAGGTAAGCACCTACTTAGTCCGAACCCTAAAGGGCAAATTCTAGCTTTTGAACGAGCCTATAATGAGGCAAAAGTTAGTCCCAAAACCATCGATTATCTAGAGTGTCACGCCACCGGCACATTACTAGGAGATACAACCGAATTTAACTCCATAGAAACATTCTTTGGTCAAAATCAAGCTGCGCCTCTGGTGGGTTCTGCTAAGGCAAATACTGGTCACTTGCTAACTGCTGCTGGCATGGTTGGCTTGACTAAAGTGATTTTGAGTATGTCTCATGGTATAATTCCAGCAACCATGAATGTTTCGGAACCTTTAACATCAGAAAATGGTACAATTTACGCCGACAAAATTGTTAGAACAGCTACAACATGGCCCAATAATAACGCACCAATTAAACGGGCAGCTATTAGCGCTTTTGGTTTTGGCGGCACTAATTCTCATCTGATTTTAGAACAAGGAAATACTACAGAATCAGTTGAATCAACTCCACCTATTCCTCCTACCAAAGTCGCCATTGTCGGCATGGATGCCTTTTTTGGTAACTGTAATGGTTTAGATGCTTTTGAACGCAGCATTTATGATGGCACACAACATTTTACTTCTCTACCGCCTCAAAGATGGCATGGGATAGAAAATCAAGAAAATGTTTTGAAAGAGTACGGTTTACCAGATGGAAAAGCACCAGTAGGGGCATATATCAAAGATTTTGAAATCGATACTTTATCGTGCAAAATCCCACCGAATGAAATAGACAAGTTAAACCCGCAACAATTATTGCTCCTGAAGGTTAGCGATCGCGCCGTCAAAGATGCGAAACTACAGGAGGGTGGCAATGTGGCTGTGATTGTTGCCGCCGAGACAGAATTCTCTGTGCATCAGCTACAGCAAAGATGGAATTTGTCTTGGCAAGTTAAGGATGGCTTACTCAACCAAGGAATTTCTCTACCTGATGAACAGCTTTCCCAACTAGAAACCATCGTCAAAGATAGCATTCACCAACCAGTAGAAATCGGCGAATATGTGAGTCACATCGCCAACATTATGGCGAGTCGGATTTCGGCTTTATGGAATTTCACTGGCCCTGCATTCACTGTCAGCGCTGGCGAAAATTCTGCCCTGAAAGCGTTGGAAGTTGCCCAAATGCTACTCGCTACGGGAGAAGTAGACGCGGTAGTTGTTGGTGCAGTAGATTTAGCCGGTGGTGTGGAAAATGTCTTGTTCCGCAGCCAATTTGCGCCAATTAATACAGGTGTAAATACGTTGGGTTACGACCAACAAGCTAATGGCTGGACGGTTGGGGAAGGTGCGGGTGCTGTTGTCCTCAAGCGTTACGAAGCTGCTAAGGAAGATAATGAACGCATCTATGCAGTAATTGATGCTATGAGTTTCGCACAAGGTAATTCTACTTTGAGTGACGCTTTGGTAAAACCTGATGCTTCAGCTATCAGCAATGTCTGCAAACAAGCTTTCCAGATGGCAGAGATTCAACCCACAGAAGTTAACTATGTGGAAGTCTTCGGTAGTGGCGTTCTCCAGGAGGATGAAGCTGAAATCACAGGTTTACTCCAAGCTTATCCGAAAGTGGGCAATGGTCTGCACTGTGCATTAGGTAGCGTCAAAGCCAATATCGGCCACACCTACACAGCATCGGGAATTGCTAGCTTAATCAAAACCGCTCTCTGTCTTTATTACAGGTATATTCCCGCCACACCAAAATGGTCTGGTGTCAAAACACCGCAAGTATGGTCAGGTAGTCCTTTCTATGTGGCAATGGAATCAAGACCTTGGTTTGTCGATAAAGGCGGCACACGCAGAATAGCAGCAATTAATAGCTTGGGTATAGATGGGAGTTACGCCCATTTAATCTTATCGGAGGAACCCAGCCAAGAGGAGCGCGACAACAGATATTTGCAACAAATGCCTTTTCATTTGTTTCCGATAGCAGTTAGCGATCGCTCCAATATACCAGATTTACTTAACCATCTCCAAAAATCTATCGAAGCTAGTTTTTCTTTATCAGCTACCGCCAGCCAAACATTCGCTACCTTTCAACAGCATTCTGAGCCGAAATACGTCTTATCAATCACCGGACGTAACACAAAAGAACTACTCAAAGAAATTGAATCTGCCCGCAAAGGTGTAAATAATGCCTTTGAAAAAGGAACAGATTGGCAAACACCAATAGGTAGTTATTTCACAGCGAAACCATTAGGTAAAACTGGAACAGTTGCTTACGTTTATCCCGCCGCAGTCAATTCTTATATTGGCATTGGTCGGACTGTTTTTCGCTTATTTCCGAAAGTCTTCGAGGATTTAAAAAGTAACAATCTCTACAACCGGGCAGCCGATGTTGAAAAGTTAGTTTATCCCAGAAGTTTACCTAAATTGACAACTAGGCAACTAGAAACTCTCGAAAAGCAATTGTTAGATGATTCACTAGCAATGTTTGAAAGTGAAATCGCCTTTGCTAGATACATGACAGCAATTTTCCGAGATGATTTTAAAGTCAAGCCACAATCTGTATTTGGGTATAGCTTGGGTGAAACTAGCATGATGGTTGCCCAAGGGGTTTGGAGTAATTTTGAGGGCGGAAGTAACACCTTAAACTCATCACCTTTATTTGGCGATAAATTATCTGGGCCGAAAAATGCTGTACGTGAATATTGGGGATTAACAGATTCACCAAACAACAATTTTTGGAATACTTATGTTCTCATGGCTACTCCATCTCAAGTTAGAGAATGCCTGAAACAAGAGAATCGCGTCTACTTAACTCAAATCAACACACCAGAAGAAGTATTAATTGCTGGTGATGATGCAGCCTGTAAGCGAGTAATTACAACTCTAGGTTGCAATTATTTCCCTGCTCCCTTCGACCATGTGATACATTGTGAAGCGATGCGATCGCAGTACGAGGAAATCAAGAAGGTAAACAGCTTACCATCACAAAATCTTCCTGGGATTGTGTTTTATTCTGCCGCCGATTATCAACCAGTTGCACTTGAAAGAGATACTATTGCTCACAATATCGCTAAAGGATTGTGCCAAGAACTTGATTTTCCGCAATTAGTTAATCGTGTCTACGGCGATGGAGTCAAAATATTTCTAGAAGCGGGCGCTGGTAGTGTTTGTTCGCGATGGATTGATAAAATTCTCGGCGACAAAGAACATATCACAGTCTCTCTAAATCGTAGAGGGATGGATGACCATGCTTCAATGGTCAAAGCATTAGCAAAACTACTCAGCCATCAGGTGAATGTGGATTTATCACCACTGTATAGCAAAGTCCAAGACACTGCTAATTCAAACAAAGCAACATTGAGAACAGTTACCTTGGGTGGGAAAGCGATCGCTGCTACAATTTTGAGTGAAGAAAATCGTAAAACTGTTGAAAATTTAGTTGAGGATATTAAGTGCGATGGCTTCGCCAACGCCAAGGGCGAACGCTTCAAAATACAGCATCCAGATATACCTAATATCCAACAAACTGAAATCACAGATTTTCTTAACACTTCCAACCACATAACCCAACAAGAAAGTCATTCCCCTAACATCTTGCTTCAGACAGAAGAAGTAAAACCGAAAAATATCATTGATAACGTTTTTGAACCGAGAGAACAATTACAATCTTCTGAGTCAAGCGCAATTAGACAGCCAACTCCTGTTTTTTCTCCACCCGTCAGAACTAAAAAAATTAGTAGCATCATCAGCATGTTCGATTTAAATAAGACCCAGTATCAAAAGCTAAATGCTAATAATTCAAAGATAACTAAAGCACACACAGCCTTCTTACAAGCTAGACAAGATTACAGTCAGCAAATGAGCGAAATCATTCAATTGCAACTAGCTTGCGCCCAAAACTTACTTAACGACGAATCTTAATATCTCATACCAATTCTCTCTCAACTTGCACCGCTTAATTCTTAACTTATCTCTTCCTTCGCGTCCTTTGCGTCCTTTGCGGTTCGTTTAAAAATTATTACGTGCATCTCCTAGAGAATTGGTATTACTCTCTTACTCTGTGCCCTCTGCGCCTCTGCGGTTCGTTAACAGAGTTTCACTTTTACCATCCATTGCTTGTAATCCGAGGGATAACTACCGTGACAACCGTAGATACGGTACTAAGTAAACACGATAATGGCCTTAACTTCTCCACTTGGTCTCATAACAAAAACCAAGTTTGGAAAGGTTCTTTAGAAACAGTATCTTTCGAGAAACAAACCATCAAAGATAAATTGATGGTATTAAATAAACCCTGCTACATCGTGAAAGTTGCCGGAAAAATCGGTGTCACCAACGAGGGCTATTTATCCCCTGGTGATAATGGCACAACAGCACAAGTAGAACTCTTAACATTTGCAGCCCCAATCCGCATTCAACAATTTGGCGACCCAAATTTTCTCTCCTCTTATGGAGTCAAATATGCCTACGTTACCGGCGCAATGGCTGGCGGAATAGCTTCTGAAGAAATGGTAATTGCACTAGGAAAAGAGCAAATTTTAAGCTCATTTGGTGCAGGTGGTTTAACTCCAGAACGTTTAGAAGCAGCCATAAATCGCATTCAACAAGCCTTACCTCAAGGGCCTTACGCATTTAATCTAATCCACAGCCCTAATGAACCTGCGATTGAACGCCGCGCTGTAGATTTATACCTCAAATATCAAGTAAGAACAGTAGAGGCATCTGCATTTCTCGACTTGACACCCAACATCGTTTATTACCGTGTTGCTGGATTGAGCTTAAATAGCAGCAATCAAATTGAAATCAAAAATAAAATCATTGCCAAAATTTCTCGGCGAGAAGTTGCGACTAAATTTCTGCAACCAGCACCCGCCAGAATCCTCAAAGAACTTCTTCAACAAGGATTAATTACTGAGTTACAAGCAACCCTTGCAGCTAAAATTCCAATGGCTGATGATATTACCGTCGAGGCTGATTCTGGAGGTCATACAGATAACCGTCCCCTGGTTTGTGTGTTACCTTCTATTATTGCCTTGCGGGATGAAATTCAAGCACAATATCATTACCAAACACCCATTAGAATCGGCGTAGCAGGCGGAATTGGGACACCACAATCAGCATTAGCAGCCTTTATGATGGGTGCTGCTTATGTAATGACTGGTTCCATTAATCAATCATGTGTTGAATCTGGGGCTTGTGAACATACCAAAAAGTTACTAGCCCAAGCAGAAATGGCTGATATGATAATGGCTCCAGCAGCAGATATGTTTGAAATGGGAGTCAAATTGCAAGTTCTCAAACGGGGTACAATGTTCCCCATGCGAGCGCAGAAATTATTTGAACTCTACCGCGCTTATGATTCCATTGAAGAGATTCCTTTGGCAGAAAGAGAGAAATTAGAAAAACAAGTTTTTCGCAAAACTATTGCTGAAGTATGGGAAGGAACTGCGGCTTATTTATCCCAAAAGAATCCTGAAAAACTTGGGAAAGCAGTCAATAATCCTAAACTAAAAATGGCGTTGATTTTCCGTTGGTATCTAGGATTATCTTCCCGTTGGTCTAGTTCTGGTGAAAAAGGTAGAGAAGTAGATTATCAAATTTGGTGTGGCCCGGCAATGGGCGGTTTCAATGACTGGGTACGCGGTTCTTATTTATCTGAACCAAATAATCGTGGTGTAGTTGATGTTGCTAATCAAATTATGACTGGTGCAGCCTTTTTGTACCGTGTCCAAAATTTGAAAATTCAAGGACTACAAGCTTCCGATTATTACAGTCAATATCACCCAGTTCGTTCTACATCATTGTTGGAGATTTAAAAATGACTATAAAACAGTCTTTCACAGCAGACGATATTCAAATATTTTTGGTGTCTAACTTAGCTAAGTTGCTAGGAGTTGCAACTGATGAAATAGATGTCACAGAACATTTAGAAAACTATGGGTTGGATTCAGCCCAAGCAATGATTCTAGTCAGTAACTTAGAAAAATTGCTAGGATTTCAACCATCTCCGTTATTGCTGTGGCATTACCCAAATATTGAAGCTCTTTCACAGCGTTTAGCTGAAGAAGTACAAGAAGGTTCACCAGTTCAAGATACAAAGGTAGTAGCTTCTAATGCCAACACTGCACCCTCAATTCTAGATTTAGGTGCTGAGGCTGTTCTTGACCCCACAATCCATCCCGGTGCTGCATCTAATGTGCTTGTGGGTGAACCCAAAAATATCTTTATCACTGGAGGAACAGGTTTTTTAGGAGCTTTTCTCATCCGGGAATTGCTACAAGAAACCAATGCCGATATCTATTGCTTAGTGCGTGCTGCTAATGGCGAAGAAGGCAAAAGCAAACTCCAAAATAATTTGGAACAGTATGCAATTTGGCAAGAAGAATTTAAGTCTAGAATTATTCCGGTTGTCGGCGATTTATCTCTGCCATTGTTAGGTGTTGGCTCTGAACAGTTTCAAATTTTAGCTACCAATATTGATACTATTTATCATAGCGGTGCTTTGTTGAATTATGTTTTTCCATACTCAGCACTGAAGGCAGCCAATGTTTTAGGCACTCAAGAAGTTTTGAGATTAGCTTGTCAAATTAAAGTCAAGCCTGTACATTACGTTTCTAGTGTTGCTGTTTTTGAATCCACAGCTTATGCTGGTAAGGTTGTTAAAGAGCAGGATGAATTCAATCATTGGGAAGGTATTTATCTTGGTTACTCACAAACAAAATGGGTAGCTGAAAAGTTAGTTAAAATTGCTCGTGACCGTGGACTTCCTGTAACTATTCACAGACCACCACTGATTTCAGGTGATAGCAAAACAGGCATTTGTAACACCCATGACTTTATCAATCTGATGACCAAGGGCTGTCTACAAATGGGATATTTCCCTGATGTAGATTATATGTTGGATATGTCACCCGTGGACTATGTAAGTAAAGCGATCGTTTATCTATCACGCCAAAAAGAATCCATAGGTAAAGCTTTTAATTTACAACATCCCCAACCTGTTTCTTTGAAAATACTAGTTGAGTGGATACGCTCATTTGGTTATTCAGTTGAAATGATTCCTTATGAAAAATGGCAATCTGAGTTAATCAACAATGTGACTTCTGCGGACAATCCGTTGTACACTCTGCGGCCATTTTTGCTGGAACGTTGGTCTGATGAACAACTGACTATTCCTGATTTGTATTTACAAGCTAGAAGACCCCATATTAGCTGCCAAGATACTCTTCATGCATTGGCGGGTAGTTCTATTGCTTGTCCTCCAATTGATTCTCAATTGTTTATGACTTATACCGCTTACTTGATTCAAAGTGGTTTCTTGAATCTCGCTTAGTAATTCACAAATTGCGTAGGATGTGTTAGCAAGGTAATGCACTATCCCTGATACTTGCGGTGCGTTATAGAAACCGTAACACATCCTACAATATATTTTTTAGCTCATGTTTTTTACAACACAGTATTACTGAATAGCCAATATTCCAGATGCCAGCAACAACACATATACTAACAGTGGCAATATAATTGCCCTGTTTTTTTATGCTCAATAATGTAAATTTTTAGTATTCACCTCTTGACAGAAGCAATCGAGGATAGAATGGTTAATGTCGGGCATAAAAGTTTTATTTTAACTGCTGGTTTTTGTGAGTAATCAAAAGCCCATACTAGCAGTATAAAATAACGTAACTTCTTTAATGCTCAAATTCTTAGATGCATAAATCCTAAATTTGCGTTTAGAATGCTACATCTATCTAACGCATCACACAAGCATTTGAAAGGGTAATAACTCAAGACGTTTATCGTCGGCTCAGATATTACGCGTACTTAATTGTAGAACGAGAATCACTGTAAATGCAACGCAGCTTCATCAAGTTGAATTCACCAATATTCTTACATGAACACAACACATCAAGGTCAGAGCAAAAAAACTGCTCTTATTACTGGAGCAGCCGGTGGTATTGGCTATGAATTAGCATGTATTTTTGCTGCTCATGATTACAATCTGGTCTTAGTAGACAGAAACGGGTTAAAGCTTGTAGAAATTGCAGGTAAATTCCAAAAAAAATTTGGAAATCTTGTCAAAACTATTGTCAAGGATTTATCTATTTCAACGGCTCCTGAAGAAATTTTCACAGAGTTGCAACTCGCCAATATTAATGTTGATGTGCTAGTAAATAATGCTGGGTTTGGTATCTATGGATTATTTCATGAAACAGACTTAGCGACTGAATTGGAAATGCTACAGGTAAATTTGGTGTGTCTCACCCATTTAACTAAGCTATTCGTGAAGCACATGGTAAAGCAAGGTGAAGGCAAAATCTTAAACGTCGCCTCGGCTGCTGCTTTTCAACCTGGGCCTTTAATGGCGGTTTATTTTGCTACTAAAGCTTATATCTTATCTTTTTCGGAAGCGATCGCTAATGAATTAGAAGGTACAGGTGTCACTGTGACAGTTCTTTGCCCAGGTTCAACAGAATCTGGCTTTCACGAAAGAACCGGGATGGCTGACTCTAAGTTGCTCAAGGGCAAAAAGATGATGGATGCACGAACAGTAGCCGAAATTGGTTTTCACGGCTTAATGAAGGGCAAAACCATTGTCATTCCTGGTTTTATGAATAAACTCCTGGCAAAAAGCGTCAGATTTGTACCTAGAAAACTCGTGACAAGAATTGTGAGAAATATGCAGGAAGATAAGTAAGGGGCATGGGGCATTGGGCACTTGTACTGAGCCAAGTCGAAGTATTGGGCATTGGCGAAGAATAACTAATGACAAATGACTAGGATTAATACTGCCAACACTTCAAATTCCAGCCAAAATTCTCTACAGCAACAGCAGCAACATAATTGTTTGCAGGTACTAGTTCAAACAGACTCCAGTCTTCAGATATCTGTAACTTGGCTGGTTCTGTGGGAGTGAGCGACACTTCAATTTGCTCTAACTGGGATAGTCCATCTCCAGTTGCTTTTAAATAAGCTTCCTTACAAGTCCAGTAACGGAAAAATACTTCTTGCTGTTGGTTGGGAGATAGCGATCGCAACATCTCATATTCTCTCGGTAAAAAGAACCGTTTGGCAAGAGCTTCCAAATCAGACATCGGGCGAATATATTCTAGGTCTACACCAATTGGGCGAGTACAATTCACTGCACACAAACCCAACCCTTGGGAATGAGACAAGTTAAACGCCAGTCCACTATCGGCAAATTTATCTGCTAGTACTGGTTTGCCACGCTGTTGATAATTAAACTCCACTTGTAACGGCTGGATACTCAAGTAGCGCCCTAATATAGTTCGGAGAATACCGCGACCTGCGATGAAACGCTGTCGATGTTCCTGAAAATAGAACCGTTCAGCACGAGATGTTTCGTCACTGGAAAGAGTTGCTGCTAAATTTTGCAGTTGTGTTTCTGGTTGGTCAAGGTCTATGCGCCAGACATGAATATCATCTGGTAGCAAAGTTAAATCCGTCGGTGCAGGTAGCCAAATATGATTAGAAGCGGTCATTGAGTCAAAAGGTCAAGGGAGTTGTATTTTAATAGTTTGTTTAATTCTGAAGTAGATATCTCTTCAGTAGGAAATAGTTTTTCTCAGAAAGTGTTAAATCTAAAACAAAAAAACCTTACCAAAGCTTGTTAATAAACTATTAGAACTACTTTTTTGTAGAACATAGTGAGGATGAATGATTATTAATTTGGAGTACTTTGCCTTCTTTATACTACTACTGGCAGCGCTGCTATTAGCAATTAGGCAAATGAGCGTTGCTTTGGATGAGTTAGATATTGCGCGTTTTACTCTCTGGACAGGTATTGCTTCTGTTATTGCTGGTTTACCAATGATATTGTGGTAACTTCTGGGTCAATGTCATCCTCTCTATTTTGGGCTTCCAAGCAATACGACTCCATCCGTCGAGTATCCTACAACTAGAATATCGTCTCGCCTATTACTCTGTTCGTTGTTGCTCTAACCATTGTAAAACCCGATTCCATGCCCACCAAAGATCGGGGTCTTGTACTTGACGCTGGCACTCTTTACTGCTCAAATAGCCAACATGACCGCCATACTGAGTAAGTAACAAATCTATTGCAGAATTGCGATCGCACGCTTCTTCTAATTCCGGTATGATAGCTGGGTCAAAAAGTGGGTCGTCAGCAGCATATAGAATCAAAGTCGGTTTTGAGATTTGCGGCAATATTTGTAAAGCACTGCTAGCTTGGTAATATGCTTCCACAGAAGGAAAACCAAGTCGCTTAATTACCAATTCATTGTCAAAACCCCAAATGCTATTCGCCCGTTCAATCGCTTCTGGGTCAAGGCTTCCAGGATGGGCATCATGAATCCGCCACGCCAGTTTTTTTAAATTTTGGGCAATCCCTGCTTCCAAATATCTGCCGAAGGGCTTTGTAACCAGATAAGATAGCGATCGCTGTGAATCTAAACTCGGACAAATTACCATACCACCGCCAATATCGCTATCTTCTAATCCTAAATCTCCATACTCCCTAATCACCTCACTAGCCACCTTCACCGCCCAGAGTGCCAATTGCCCTCCTAAAGAATACCCTGTAAACCAAAATTTCCCCGGACATCCCATTGCCTTAGCAGCGGCGGCGATGCGAACAAAATCTTCCCCTTCATACAAACCATCAGAAGTTAGAGTCGGGGACAAAACGGCCGTTTTGCCGTGGGCCCGCCAATCAAATAACACTACAGCATAGCCTTGAGCGTAGGCCTTACGTCCTAGCACTCTCAAAAACCATTCTGTTTTTAACTCTCCGGTAATACCATAAGTACCGATAATCGTGCTATGAGCATTTTCCGGGATAGCAACCAAGCCAAAAATTGGCACACCTTGGCCACCAATAAAGATTTGTTCGTGATAAGACGGTTCTGGGTCTTGAACAGTAATTTCCCAGTTACGTTTTCCCCACAAAGCGGTGTATACAGTCATCATCACACCGTTTTGTAAAAACCAAGACGGATTGTAGGGGGGAGTATAACACATCATAGACTATAAGATTTCGTGTAATTGAGTCTTGATTTCACAGTCATTTAATCTTAATATTTATGTAAGATTTAGAAACTTTTTTAGAATTGATTCAAAAATCTTTGTATCTATCAAAGGTTGTTAATTATCCTTAATAAGTAGTAATAATTTTTTAAGAATGCCGAGGATTCTTGTCATAGACGATGACCCAGCGATTTCAGAACTAGTTGCCGTCAACTTGGAAATGGCTGGCTACGATGTTAGTCAAGCTGAAGACGGCATCAAAGGTCAAGCACTGGCCCTCCAGCTGCAACCAGACTTGATCATGCTCGATTTAATGTTGCCCAGAGTAGATGGGTTCACCGTTTGCCAACGCCTGCGCCGCGACGATCGCACCTCTGAGATTCCCGTGTTAATGTTGACGGCTTTGAGCCAAACTCAGGACAAGGTGGAAGGCTTTAATGCTGGCGCAGATGACTACCTCACCAAGCCTTTTGAAGTTGAAGAACTGCTGGCGCGAGTGCGGGCACTTTTGCGGCGTACTGACCGCATTCCTCAAGCCGCAAAGCACAGTGAAATTCTCAACTATGGCTCATTAACCCTCGTTCCCGAAAGATTTGAGGCAATATGGTTCAATGAGACGGTGAAATTGACTCACTTGGAATTTGAGCTACTTCACTGCTTGCTGCAACGCCACGGTCAAACAGTTTCTCCCAGCGAAATCCTCAGAGAAGTTTGGGGCTACGATCCTGATGATGACATAGAAACGATTCGAGTGCATATTCGCCACTTGAGAACCAAGCTAGAACCAGATCCTCGCCATCCCCGCTATATTAAGACAGTATATGGTGCTGGATACTGTCTGGAATTACCCGCTATACCTCCATCCAATGAAGGGGCCTCAGTAACAGTCGTTGAATGAAATTCACGCTAAATTCCCTTATCTAAGCTATCACTTAGGCAAGAACTCTCTGTAACTCTTATTCCTTACCGCTTAGTTAAGGTTATTGGTGGGATTTAGTAGTATGTAGAGATGTTGCAATACAACGTCTCTACAAGACGAATTACGAATTATTTTAATACCTTGCAATAAACTACGACTGAGGGTGTCAGTCTTAAGCTTGTTAGCAGATAGACTGTAATTCTTCAGGAGACATTTTATTCAAATTTTTGAAAATAAAACTCATTCTTTCTTGAGACTTGAGTTGTTGACGGTGGACAAGCTGCTAGGGTAATCGGAATTGAATTTCTTAAATTGTAGTGCGATCGCGCTGTTTCATTACAGCGCGGTCTTGTTTCTATTTATTCCCGCATAACAACCCAAACCGAACTAACCCGCGTTCATAACCGCGACGCATCAACCCCAGTGATAACGCCCCTTGAATGGTAGTCCAACCAGCATTGAGTAAGCCCCAAAGCGCTTGGGGAGTGAACGCCGAATCAATGACTACATTCCAAAAGGGGGCGACGGCGGTTGACCAATCGGCAGTGCGAATATTGTTTAATGGAAGTTGACGGGCGATCGCTTCATACTCTGGTAAAGAAATTACATAAGGCAAACAATACACCCGATAAATATCCTGCAAGTGCTTTTCCTCATCCGGCGTCAGTGGTAACTTATCAGTCGCTCGATGACACCAAGTCACCATAATTAACTTGCCGCCAGGTTTCAATACCCGATAGCACTCCTGGAGAAACTTAGTTTTATCTGGCATGTGTTCGCCGCTTTCCAGCGACCAAACCAAGTCAAAAGAATTATCAGCAAAGGGCATTTCTTGAGCATTGGCGACTTGAAACTGAGTTTTCAGACTCAAATTTGCTTCCGTTGCGCGTTCTGTTGCTCTGGCAGCTTGCACAGGACTCAAAGTAATTCCTGTAGCCTTAGCATTAAACTTTTCTGCCAGGTATAAAGAACTGCCACCAATGCCACAACCCACATCGAGGATATTTTCTGCTGCTTGTACCCCTGCCCAATTGAGCAGTTCCTCGATTAAATCAATTTGAGCTTGACGGCGGTCTTTTTTCTGACTGCCATCGACACCGTAGTAGCCGTGGTGCATATGTTCGCCCCAAATCTGTTCCCACAGACCAGAGGAAGCATCGTAGAACTGCTGAATTTGCTGGTAAAGTGTTGCACTCATGAAAAAAGTAGTATTGAGACGAAGTAGAATTCAAAAAAAACATACAGGTAGGCTACCATGTATGTTTTTAATTAAATAAGGGTATTTTTACTTCCAGAGAAGGTAAGCCGAGATTTATCCTCCTGGGAAAAATTTCTCACTTTTACCTTAATAAACTTTACTGAGTCGAATTTATGTCAATTCTCCCAAATCGGGCTACAGCTTAAAGCATCTAGCAACCCATTTTAAATCTGACTTTTTGAATTTTGAATTTTGAATTAATTATGACTGTTGCTCGCACAATTTGTTTGGGGTTTCTGGCTGTCATTGCTGTTGGTACTATCCTGTTGATGATGCCTTTTTCAACTAGCGATGGTACATGGAATAACCTGATTGTGGCACTATTTACCTCCACATCCGCAGTTTGTGTCACGGGTTTATCAGTAGTCGATCCTGGTACTTACTTTTCCTTTTGGGGTCAGTTATTTATTGCCCTATTAGCTCAGATTGGCGGCTTGGGCTACATGACAACCACCACATTTCTGATTTTGCTCATTGGTCGTAAGTTTGATATGCGGCAAAAAATCGCCATTCAACAAGCTTTAGACCGACCAGGGATGAGTGGTAGTTCCCAAGTTATTCGTTCAATTATTGCCACAACTTTAATTTTTGAAATTACCGGAGTATTCTTACTTCTACCAGCTTTTGTTCCAGAGTATGGGTGGAGTCAAGGACTTTGGTTAGCGATTTTTCATAGCATCAATGCTTGGAACAATGCTGGTTTTAGTTTGTTTAAAGATAACTTAATTGGCTATCAGTCATCCTTATTAGTAGTCTTCACCATTACTATGTTGATTATCTTTGGGGGAATTGGCTATCAGGTAATTTTGGAAATGTATCTTTGGTTGCGCGATCGCGTTTTCCAAAAATCTCTTAAAAAGCAATTGTTATCACTAGATTTTAAAGTTGCAACCAGCACAACTATTATATTATTAGCAATAGGAACAATAGCCTTTTTTTGTATAGAAATTAGAAATCATGAAACATTTGGCTCTCTAAATTTCCGTGACCAAATATTAGTAGCTTGGTTTCAATCAGTTACTCCCAGAACTGCTGGTTTTAATACAATTGATATTAGCAAAATGACCACTGCTGGTCTATTTATTACGATTGCACTAATGTTTATTGGCGCAAGTCCAGGTGGTACAGGGGGAGGTATGAAAACAACAACTTTGAGAGTTCTAACCAGTTGTACAAAAACGATTCTTCGGGGGAAAGAAGAAGTTTTATTATACGATCGCAAGATAGCAATAACTTTAATTTTGAAAGCTGTAGGTGTGTTAGTAGGATCGGTAGCAACCGTGATTTTCGCCACGATTTTAATTAGTCTCACAGATCCAACATTAGATTTTATTCAAATTTTGTTTGAAGTAGTATCAGCCTTCGCTACCGTAGGTCTTTCTACAGGCATTACAGGAACTATCTCTACAGCAGCAAAGCTGATCTTAATTGTCACTATGTACGTTGGAAGAGTCGGTGTTTTACTGCTGATGTCTGCCGTACTAGGAGATCCCCGCCCTACCAGAATTCACTATCCTGAAGAAAATTTACTCGTGGGATAGTTAGGGAGAGAGAGTAGGAAGTAGAAGATGAGGGAGTAGGAGAAACAGGGGAAAATAACAAATGACAAATGACAAATGACTAAACTGATAAAATATACATTGGAAGGCAAAAATAAAATTTTTAATTCAAGCGGCATAACCGTTTTTTGCCCTAAATACAGGGAGCCATCATAAGGATAAAAAGGGTGAATCTGTCATCATTAAGTTTTTTTCGCAGTTTACGTAAAGATAACCACCAATTTGCTGTAATTGGGTTAGGTCGTTTTGGAAGGTCTGTCTGTTCCACACTGCACAATTTTGGTTATCAAGTGCTGGCAACAGATATTGATGAAAAACGAGTTTCAGAAGCATTAACTGAGGGAATAGTTGGTCATGCTTTGCAACTAGACTCTACAGAACCAGCCGCACTCAAAGAAGCTGGAATTTTTGAATTTGATACTGTAATTGTCGCGATTGGCAACTACGTTCAAGAAAGTATTATAACCACCCTAAATGTGAAAGAGGCTGGTGTACCTCATGTAGTTGCTAAAGCTTCTAGTGAAGTTCACCGTAAACTGTTGCGGCGAGTAGGCGCAGATCATGTTGTTTTTCCTGAGTATGAAGCGGGTTGTGCCCTAGCACGTACTCTTACTAAACCAGCAATTCTAGATCGGTTTGACCTCGACCCAGATAACAGTATTGTAGAGTTGATTGTGCCTGATGAATTTCACGGCAAAACCATCACTGAACTTCAACTTCGTAACCGATACGGTTTAAATTTGTTAGCAGTAAGCCAGGATGGGAAATTTCAAATTAATCCTGACGCTACCAAGCGTTTAGAGCGTGGTTCAGCAATGGTTGTTATTGGTTGCAATAAAGATATTAATCGTTTGCCGATTTAAAAAAGTTAGGAGTTAGGAATTAAGAGTTAAGAGTTATGCCGTGTGCAACTTTTACTCAAAACTAACCTCCAACACCTTTTAATAGAGAATAGACTTATTGCATGAATTAAAATCCCTCTTCCAAGCTTGGAAGAGGGACTTTTAAATTGGCTCCTCTTCTCCCAAAATTGGAAGAAGGAGTTGGGGGATGAGGGCAAATCGCCTTAACTCTGAGTTTTTTATTGTCCGGGATTTGTTGAAGTGGATTCTGGTTCAACTGAGACAGGTACATCGCCAGGGTTCGCGGGCGTTTCTGATTGTGCCGTCTGTGGCTCAGGTGTTTGTACTGTAGAATCTGAACTCTGAGAAGGAGTAGCTGTTTGACTGGTTTGAGGTTGCTGTTGCCCAGTTTTCTGAGCAATTTGCTGCATTAACTGCTCAATTTTCTGGGCTTGTTCAATGTTACCTTGCTCACGATATTCATTGTGAGCGCGTTTCAAGACTCCACTGGCTTTTTTGAACTCGCCCTGATTATATAAAGTTACTCCCAAGTTATAGTAAGCTGAGGCACTTTTTGGATTTAGACGAATCGCTTGCCGATAAACAGAAATAGCCTCAGGAGCTTGACCATGCATTGCTAGCAAATTTGCCATATTGCTGTAGGCTGCGGCATTTTTAGGATCTAGCTTCAAAGCTTGGCGATAATTGGCGATCGCAGGCTCGATTTGACCTTGTTGTTGCAAGGCGATCGCTAAGTTAAGATAAGCATTGGCATTGCTGCCATCTAGATTAATTGCTTTTTGGTATGCAGCGATCGCTTCCTCTAACTTTCCTTGTTCGTATAGCAACAAACCCAGATTATACAGTGCTGCCACCCTTGTGGAATCTATTACCAAGCTCTGGCGATAAGCGGTAATTGCTGCATCTTTTTCTCCTTGTCGGTGCAACACTAACCCTAAGTTGTAATAAGCTTCGCTAGAATTGGGATTAACTTTTATCGCCTCTGTAAATTCTTGTAAAGCTACATCCAGGCGATTTTGCTCTATAAATATATTACCCAGATAATTCCGTGCTGCCCCAAGGTTAGGATCTCGCTGCAACGCTTGGCGAAAGGCATATTCTGCACCTTGTAAGTCTTGACGGTTATAGCGCGTGACTCCCTGCTGAAAGAAACTAGCTGCTTCGAGATCCTGAGAAATTGCAGTTTCTGCCAGCAGCTTGCTAACTGGGAAATTAGTAATTGTCGGTGCAGCCAAAATCAAAAATGCAGAACAGCCACCGAGTGTTACCTGACAAAATAAATTTAACCAATGAGAAAATAGGTATTTTTCAGACATATAATAGCAGACCTGTACTTATTTTTAACTCCTCATAAGTCAGAGTACCCACCACGAATGAAAAAATTCCCAATTTCCAACTTTTAACTCCTAACTCTTGTACAGACAAGGGTTAATCGCGTCTCTTCCCACTCTCCACTCCCACAGCTGACGGCAAAATTAGCATGGCATCACCGAATGAATAAAAGCGATATCCAAAAGCGATCGCTTCGTTGTATATATTCAATAATCGTTGTCTGCCAATTAGGGCACTTACCAACATCAACAAACTAGAACGCGGTAAGTGAAAATTCGTAATCAAACCATCTACTACCTGCCATTGGTAGCCAGGATAAATAAACAAGTCTGTTTTTCCGCAAAATGGTTGTAAATTACCAGATTGAGCCGCCCCTTCTAAAGCCCTTACTGCCGTTGTTCCCACAGCAATAATCCGCCCGCCAGCTGCTTTCGTAGCGCGGATTTGCTCTACTGTAGCGGCGGGAACTTCAATCCATTCTTCATGCATTTGATGGGTAGTTACGTCCTCTACTTCCACAGGGCGAAATGTGCCGACACCAACGTGTAGTGTCACAAAAGCTTGATTAATATTGCGATCGCGCAACTTTTGTAATAATTCTGGGGTAAAGTGTAATCCTGCCGTCGGAGCTGCGATCGCTCCTGGCTGTTTAGCATAAACTGTCTGATACTGCTCATCAGCTGCTTCTGAGGTAGTAATGTATGGTGGTAACGGTACTTCACCAAACACCTCTAACAGTTGCACCAAAGTCTTTCCCTCTGGCACATCAAATTGCAACAAACGCCCTCCGGTTGCTGCATCTGTTTCTAGAACCGTAGCCGTTAGCTGGGGGCTAGGAGCAGGCTTGCCGTGAGCGTAGCCGAAGGGAAGTAAAGGAGAATTTTCCCCTCTGCCCCCCGCACCCCGCCCCTCTGCCTCTTTTAAATGCCCAATCCCCGCTTCCCTTGGTTCAAAGATAATCTTTGCTCCCCGTTTGAAGCTTTTTCCTGGCTTAACTAAAGCTAACCAACAGTTATGCTGCCGTTCTTCCAACAGCAACACCTGGATTTTTGCACCAGTGGATTTATGACCATAAAGCCGCGCTGGAATGACTCTTGTATTGTTCATAACCAACAAATCACCAGAGCGCAGCAGTGCAGGCAAATCATGGAAAATATGGTGTAGAGGTGCTGTTTCGATGCCTGTAGTCGGAGAATCAACTACCAGTAACCGCGAACTATCTCTAGGAACTGCTGGGTTTTGGGCAATGAGTTCTAGAGGTAGTGTGTAGTCATAGCCAGCTACCGAGCAATCTAATTCCAAATCTTTTGCTTGTGGACGAGATGTATCTTTCAAATTGACTTGTACTAGTTTTTGGTTTATTTAGTATTTATACTCTCTTAAAAAAGCTGGTTAAGCTTTCCTTTCTAGAGGAACTTTAAGGGATCTTGGCTCAGTTTTGCCGCTAGGCTATAAGATTGTTACTATTAAGTAACACGGAAAACTTAACATAAAAATTGGGTAAACCTCCCCATCTAAAAACGGGGGCTTTTACCCTACCGGGAACAGGCACTGATTGACGAATATAGATATGTAGGATTGGCTTTGATCCCAAGCACCAACAAACATGGAATACTTGTACTATCTGGCAAATGCCAGTCTAACCCTGAGGGTCGTTCAACACCTCCACGCTAGACCCCAGACACCAGTTTCGTTCGTCACCGTAATTCATCAAATTGATGGCTGGGTGGTTAGGATCAAACTCAAAGGTCAAGTCTCGCCCCAAGAAGATGGCGACTTTCGGGCTTTTCTAAATGAATTAGGAATTAGCTACGAACCGCCAATGAGGGTGCAAATGGCACTTTGGAGTTTGGAAGCTGGACAGTGCCCTGTGGATGTGATGCGTCGTTATCAGGTAGCGATCGTTTCTCATGGTAGCCCAGAAAGAGACGAAATTGAAGCGTTCCGGCAGCAGTTTGTCCGGGGCTTAGGTTACTGTCCAGAAACTTTAGCGTAAGACTATTTGGTTGTAACGCTACTACAAAATTATTGGTCATTGGTAATTAAGATATTTTATCGATTACCAATTAACCATTCTCAATTGAAGAGTCAAAAGCTGCCAGAATATATTCTTGCAGCTTCAACTTATATCCGGGTACTGATGAAGTAGCTAGAGCTTCCTGATTTGCTGTAACCCCAGTCAGATTTTTTGATATCCTTTGACAGTAGACAATAGCAACATCAAATCGACAAGAATAATCTGCCTTCTCAGGATACTGGGCTAAGAATATTCCAGCTGTCCGCCAGATTTTTGCTTGCTTTTGTGGAGTGATTGCGCTTCTTCCCCCGGCATCCCAACTACCTGAACTACGGGTTTTGACTTCAACAAATGCCAATAATGAGTGCTGAGTCCTGAGTTTTTCTACTGCTCCTCTATCATATTCAGCAATAATATCGATTTCTCCCCAGCGACAAGAAAAGCGACGATAGAGAATTATCCAACCTGTAGCTTGCAACCATTGGGCTACTAGGTCTTCTCCTAATTCACCAATATCTTGATAATGCATATAAACTTTAGTGTTATCGGTTATTTAATTCAACAGGAAAATAATAGTTTCTAGCAGTTACCTGAAATTCATCTTTCCATGATGTGTTTATTCTTCCCTGAAGAGCGTGGAATTCCCAATAGTCAAAATAAAGTGATCGTAATTGGGGTAAATATCCATAAAAGAGTGATGCTCAACATATCTGCCGCCACTGCATTCCAGAAAGTTGATGAATTTTAAAGGATTTTTGCGCTAACATCTCTGACTCAAGGATAATGAGATGGAGGAGGGTTCGCCATTGGCTAAAAATAGAATGAATTCTAAGTTAAGCGCCCGGATTTGGGCAAGTATACTCAGCTTATTCCTTTGGGGAATAGTTAGCATCGCCGCAACGGTCGGTTTTGCTCCAACAGCTTTGGCACTTGAATATAATAAAGAAATTTTGGTTGAGGCTGATTTTTCAGGACGTGATTTAACAGACTCTAGCTTTACCAAAGCTAATCTTCGCCAGAGCAACTTCAGCCGAGCTAATTTGAACGGTGTCAGCTTTTTTGCAGCAAATTTGGAGTCTGCGAATTTGGAGGGTTCTGATTTGAGAAATGCGACTTTAGACTCGGCTCGTTTAGTCAGAGCAAATTTGACAAATGCACTGCTGGAGGGTGCGTTTGCTGCTAACGCCAGATTTGATGGTGCAATCATTGATGGGGCAGATTTTACCGATACGCTGCTGCGTCCCGATGAGCAAAAAAAATTGTGCAAACTTGCCAAAGGGACTAATCCGATTACAGGACGAGATACGCGTGATACGTTGTTTTGTCCTTAGTATTTTTTAGCTGGGAATTGGGCATTGGGCATTGTGCATTGCTTATTCCCCATTCCCTACTCATAAAATATTGAGCAACTACCAACCACTCGCACCAATTTTTTGACAAACAATTTTCATACCTTTGCCTGGTGAAGAACTTGCTACAAAAGGGATTTCTCCTTTTTCTTTATCCTCTTCAAGTAGCTGTCCTTCTGGCCCGTAAATCGCAATGCGATTGCGAAACAGCCGCGATTCTTTGCACGATGCATCAAAGGTAGTCTCGAAGATACCATCTCCATAGATACCGTAAAGCTTGTATACTGTGCCCTTAATCGTTTCCGTGTCCAGAGCTACGCTGTTTCCCAATTTATCATGCCCTACAGTGATATATCTTTGTGTATCTTGAGCGATGGCTGCGCCAACACCTCCGGTGAACGCACTACCATTACTTAATAAAATAGCGATCGCTCCTACTATGCCGCCTATTTTCAAATACATACAGTTTCAAAATATAAGATTTCATATATTTTTATTCGCAATCAAAGGGTTCTGGCAGGGTAAAAGCACTGAAATCAAGACAAAGCAAGGAGTTATGGCAAGCCGAAAAACTTAGTAATTACAGGCAAAAGCTTACTACAGACTTCAACGAGCTTTTCATTAGTAGGCAAATCAGCAATGTCTACAACAGGCTACGCCAACGCACCTTTCAATCACTTGAGGGCTGTTTTTGATATCTTCTGCATGGCTCCATCTTTTGGGTTTGGCAGTGGTGCGATCGCAAAGTACAGTCCCGTGTATCACTCTGCTGTCCTGAGCAATGTACCATCAACTGGATAAACGGCATCAAAACCAATTCTTTCTCCCCAAAGTGCTGCATCGGTTTACTTGGATCGTAATCGAAGACTCGTTTCGACTAAATCATCACCGATTTCGTAATCTCCTGTTTCAACATTAATTGAGATAATTTTGCTAATGTTCTCTTGTATCTCAACTTTGGCACGGATACTTCTTTGATAGAGTTCTTTTCCACATCGAGCGACTTCTTGAGTACTGAGCATAGGGTGGGACATATAATAATTCCCCTATTTTAGCTGCTAGATTCTTGACTTCATTGTAGAGCAGAAGTTACAAAGGTTAGAGAGCAATGCTTGATTTTGTAGCAGGTAGGAAAGCGATCGCCTCAAAGCAGCAGAGGAGAAAAACGCTTTGACAAACTCTAAAGTAAGGAACTCTCGCACACTAAGAAAAACGTGAATCAAGACAACGAAGAAAAAACCCTTAATTTATATCCAATTGATTATCCTTTTGAAACTTTACACAGCCGCATTACTGCGAAGTCACCAAAGCTGATTTTAGATCCTGACTTTCAGCGAAAATATAAATGGGATAAAGACGGCTGGGAGCGGTCTTCAAAATTTATAGAGTCCTGTTTAATGAGGATACCTCTACCTTCCTGCTATTTCGCAGAATTTTAAGACGGTAAGCACATGGTTATTGACGGTGTACAGCGTCTTACGACTATTGTTCGGTTTTTTAATGATGAATTTGCTTTGGAAGGACTTAGTTCATTTAAAGAATTGGAAGGAAAAAAATTTTCGGAGATTGGTCAATATAAGTCAGAGCTAGAGTCAACAACAATAAGGTGTATTATCCTTAGGAAAGAAAACCCTAAATATCTGATTAGAGAAATTTTTTCGAGACTAAATCAGGGAGCAGTTAAGCTATCAGATCAAGAAATAAGACATGCCATATATCCTGGTGAATTTGACAATCTACTTTCTGAATTAGCTAAGTTAAAAACAGTTAAAACATTTGGTTTAGGTAAAGATGGTAAAAAAATTAAAGATAGCCTAGAGGCTGAGGAACTAGTTTTGAGATATTTTGCACTAAAAGGAACACTTGACAACTACCAGGATAGATTATCAAAGTATCTTGATGAATACACAGTGTTAAAAAAAAGTATAACCTTAGAAGAGATTGAGGTACTTAGAAATGAATTTAATAGTACTATAGATAAATGCGTTGCAATATTTGAGAGGGATGTTTTTATAGATACAACTAAACAAAAACGACGGCAAGCGATTGTTTATTATGATTTGTTAATGTACAGTTTTAGTGATATTGACAAAGAAATTCTCATTAAAAATAAAGATAAGATTCAAAATAAATTTCAAGAACTTTGCAAATTAGATGATTTTCAAAGAACATTAAGTAGTGGTTTACAGAATAAAAGCTCAATTCTAAGAAGAAGAAAGCTTTGGGGGGATTTGTTGGAGGCAGCAATTAATGAGTGAGCAAGAAATTCACGATAAATATGTAAACCTCTTTGAAAAATTGAAAGAAATTATTAAAGAAACTCAGGACAGAATTATCTTCTCAGAACCAGACCCATTTTTTGAAGATAATCTGAATTTCTTTGTGAAATCATTCCTGATTAGCATATGTGCATACTTAGAGTCCTATCTGAAGGAAATAGCTTTTAGACGTATTGATGTTATTAGTAGTAAACTTTCAAAACTCTCAATCCCGCGTAATTTAGTCCAGTGGGAGCTTTTGCGTCATAAAGATATCAAAGATAATGATTTGAAATTTGAATATCTGAAGATATCTATTAAAAAAAACGACTTAGACGAACATATTTCAGGAAATCCATACAGAACAATAGCTCTATTCAAGAAAATAGGTATGGACTTAAATGCTATTGAGGGGTTTGTCTACAAGAAAGATGTTGTTACATCTATTGTTCTAAAAAGAAATAACATTGTTCATCATAATAGCCATGCCAGTGATGTTTCTATGGCTGATTTGATGATTTACATTGACAATATCATTGATTATATGGATTCAATAACTCAAGCTGTTAAGATAGAAAATACAAAGTGAATATGAAACCTGACGATCGCACTATAAAAATCGAAAAGCTTGAACAAAAACTTATCGCAACATTGAGCAAGAACTAGCTAAAAAAGAGCGATGGGCTACGCCCCGCCGGAGGCGATCGCACTCCAGCAAGTACGCAGGGTTAACCCTTTAATCAATCACGCTATTCAATCCCCGTTTTTTAACTAGGTGCAACAGCTTAAGAGCAGTGCCACTGGGACGCTTCTGACCGATTTCCCACTTTTGAACCGTTGATAGACTTGTATTCAAAATCGCAGCAAATACTGCCTGACTGACATGAGATGATTCGCGTATTTGCTTAATTTGCTCAGGTTCAAGCGGTTCAATCCCAGGCAAGCACAGACTGTCGAATTCACGCAATGTAGTTTGATCCATCAGTCCAGCCTTGTGCAGCCCCGTAGCCGTTTCGTGAACGGCTTCAAGAATCGCTGATTTCTTCTTCGGCATTGCAAATTGCCTCCATCAATTCATCTTCCAGCTTTGCTTTTTCGAGATCCTCTAGCGTGTAAGAGAACAGCACTGATGCCAGCTTTTTTAATGCTTTTTCTTCTTTTTTGTTAATGTTACTGCGTTCGTTTTTCGAGAAGCCGAAAACAAAAAACCAGCAATCTCCCTTGTTGGTTGCGACCAATGTACGAAAGCCACCACGCTTACCTTGTCCAGAGCGGGCAATCCGCTTTTTGAACAGTCCACCTCCTAGATCGGCTTCGTAAAGTCCTGCCATCATTTCGTTTACAGCAGCGCAGAGGCTGAGGTCGTTTAAACCCTCTTTGCGTGCCCAACGGTCAAACCATCGGGTTTTGTAAATTATCATGCTATGGTCATTATCTTCGCTTATTATATAGCACTTAGTGCTATGCTTGGCAATAGACTATAAAACTCAAAAAGCTTGAACAAAGACCGATCGCAACATTGAGTAGAAACTAGCTAATCGCACTCCACCAGATACAAAGGTAAAACTCTAGTTATCCAATTTTATTTAACGCTCCTAAACCACTCAGTAATCCCCTGAGCGATCGCTTTTGCCATTTTCTTTTGTTCCTCTGGGTTCACCACCTGCTCAAATTCATCGGGATTGCTCATAAAACCCAATTCCAACAACACCGATGGCGCAGCTGTCGGACGTGTCAGCGCCAGGTTATCCCAAAACACACCATAAGAAGGTCTGCCAAGTTTTTTGACTACATAGTTGTGTAAAAACATTGCGAGACTGTGTGCTTGGGGTTGATACCAAAAAGCGCCGAATCCCTTGGTTTTTTCGGCATCACCATCATCGGGTAGAGAGTTGTGATGTATGGAAATAGCGATCGCAGGTTCTTCTTGACTGATAATTGCCTGACGTTCTACTAGGGAAACTTCGCGATCGTCCTCCCGCGTCATCACAACTGTTGCTCCTTGCTTCACTAACTCGTCGCGCAGCAACTTAGATACAACCAAATTCACATCTTTTTCTAAATATCCAGTTGGGCCACTGGCACCAGTTTCTTTACCGCCATGCCCTGGATCTAGTACAATTTTGAAATTAGCTAAAAGCTTGCGTCTTGTGTTCCCGATTTTAGGCGGATGACGCAAAGCCAAAACCAGGGTTGTACCGTCGTATCTCAGCTTGTATCCCCACTGTTGAGCTTTTTTGAGGTTAAAGGTGTATTTTACTTGTCCTGGAGCCTCCTGTTGCCAGTCTAGGCGATAAATTAGGGGATCATCATCCAGGCGAATGATGTCCGTTTGGGCAGTAGTATTGTAGAGAGTGAGAGCGAAAGTTTGCTCACTTTGTTGTACGCTCACGGGTACGGGAACTTGCAAGGGGAAAACTATCTCTGTCGCACTAGGGAGTTGACGGTATCCGACACTGCGAATTATTGTCTGTGGCGGAACTGCACCAGGTAGAATGCGGGTTTCTTTACTATTAATCCAAGCGCCATAATCTAGGCGCAACCATTCACCTTCCCTACCCGTAACTGTTGCGCGTGTGCCTTTGGGCAGTGGTGTAAGTCGGGAATAATCGGTGCTAGGGCCAGTACGAGCAACGCCTGATTCTACTGTAACCTCAGAAACTGGCAACTGTGCTCTTGAGAGGATTTCAATCTTACCAGATCCTGGTTGAGTTATCGTCTTGCCATCAAGCGTCAGTTGAAATTGAGGTTTTCCTAGATCGGCGGCTGTTGCCACTGTGGTGCAACCTTGATAGTTGCCTACGCTAGACTGGGCATGAGGCTGATTTCGCCCTGTCAAAGCTGCCAAATTACTTGGTAGTTGTGCTTGTTGAGGTTGGGGTAAAAGGGCAATAGTTTGATTAGCCAGGATTACAGAAACATTAGCGTTAGGGGGTGCGATCGCGCCAAAACAAATTACTTCTCCTGGTAATCTGGCAATGTCAACTGCGGGAGTCAAGGAATCTTTCGCAAAGGCTACCCCTTGTGGTAGTTCCGGGCTAGCGTTAAGCCGGATCACCTTAATCTTAAGTTCTTGATTCTGGCGACGCACAGTAAAAAGATTCTCCCCCAACTGTAAGGGGAAACTAGGGGAAAAATGACCAGCTTTGCTGCGGGTAATTGGCTTACTATTGATCAAAACCTGACCATCTGGTGGTGCGGTGCCCAGAAAGAAGATTTTTTGGGCACTTGTCTGGTAGTTTGTCTGGGGAAAAACGACTATGAGAGATGGCTCTGCCAATGCGATCGAGGAGGTGAGAATACAGCCTAATATTACTAATCCTAAGAGGTTTTTCACAGCAAATCACAGAAGATGACACCACAACAACTGTGGCACAATGACGGGATGTATTTTTAGAAGTTGTTAGAAATTCAAACTACTATGACTAAGTTTATCTTTGTTACTGGAGGCGTAGTTTCTAGTATTGGTAAGGGCATTGTAGCAGCAAGTCTAGGGCGTTTGCTCAAGTCGCGCGAATATTCGGTGTCGATTCTCAAACTCGACCCTTATATTAATATCGATCCTGGCACGATGAGTCCCTTTCAGCATGGGGAAGTATTCGTTACCCAAGATGGTGCGGAGACAGATTTAGACTTGGGGCATTACGAACGCTTTACCGATACCTCAATGTCACGCTTAAATTGTGTGACTACTGGCTCGATTTACCAGGCAGTCATCAATAAAGAGCGGCGCGGAGACTACAATGGCGGTACTGTACAGGTAATTCCTCATATTACCAATGAAATTAAAGAACGGATTTTGCGAGTTGCTAAAAGTACAAATCCTTCTGTAGTAATTACTGAAATCGGCGGGACGGTGGGAGATATTGAATCATTGCCGTTTTTGGAAGCAATTCGCCAGTTCCGTAAAGAGGTAGGGCGGCAGAATGTGCTGTATATGCACGTAACACTGGTACCGTGGATTGCCTCTGCGGGTGAAATGAAAACTAAGCCAACACAGCATTCAGTTAAAGAACTGAGATCCATTGGTATTCAACCAGATATTTTAGTTTGTCGGAGCGATCGCCCTTTACCCAAAGGATTAAAGCAGAAATTGTCGGGATTTTGCGATGTACCGGAAGAATGCGTTATCACTTCCCAAGATGCCAAAAGTATCTATGAAGTACCGCTAAATCTAGAACGGGAAGGAATGGCAGAACAAGTGCTGAACTTGCTGCAAATGGAACAACGTAAACCAGATTTGACGCAGTGGCAAACCCTGGTACAACGGTTACATAGTCCCAAGCACGAAGTAGAAATTGCCATTGTTGGTAAATATGTACAGTTAAGTGATGCCTATTTATCTGTAGTAGAAGCGCTCAACCATGCTGCAATCTCCACTTATGGCAAACTGCGTCTGCGTTGGGTGAATTCAGAAGAATTGGAAACGGAACCAGCCGAAAATTATCTTAAAGGTGTTGATGGCATAGTTGTACCAGGAGGTTTCGGGGTTCGGGGAGTCGATGGTAAAATTGCTGCGATTAAATACGCCCGCGATCGCCAAATCCCCTTCTTGGGTTTATGCCTGGGAATGCAATGTTCTGTGATTGAGTGGGCCAGAAACGTAGGGGGATTAACAGGTGCTAATAGTGCTGAATTTGACCCTTACACAACGGCTCCAGTAATTAATTTATTGCCAGAACAGCAGGAAGTTGTGGATTTAGGGGGTACAATGCGCTTAGGATTATATCCTTGTCGTGTTCTCCCTGATACTTTAGCTTTTAAGCTCTATCAAGAAGATGTAATTTATGAACGACATCGACATCGCTATGAGTTCAACAATGCTTACCGCGATTTGTTGTTAAAGTCTGGCTATGTAATTAGTGGTACTTCTCCCGATGGACGTTTAGTTGAAATTGTGGAATTACCCAAGCACCCATTCTTTCTTGCTTGCCAATTTCATCCAGAATTTCAATCACGCCCCAGTACACCTCATCCTTTATTTAAAGGATTCATTCAAACAGCGATCGCTCTTTCGCTTTCGACATCTAGCACACCAACACCATTGGAGGTGTCATAACAATTCAAAATTAATTGCAACATTAACTTAAGACTTCAGTAGATTTAAATATTCAGGGTGCATCATTCGTAAATTTCGGACTTGAGGAGATGTTGTGGCGTACTGGGTGAAAATCCTTTACGAGAGGAAAGAATATGTAGTAAATTTTGAACGTGTCCATGCTTTTTGTTATGAACTGAATGGCAGAGTTACTTTTTGGCTACCCGATAGTGCCATTCCCATAATAATTAATCCACAAAATAACCTAGAAGATTATCAAAAAATTATCGATTATTTAGAATGTGTGACAGGATTAGAATTAGAGCGTGCCCACTGGGTGAAAATAATTTACGAAAAAAATGAATATGTCATTAATCTCAACTGCATCAGTTCCTTTTGTCATGAACCGAACGGCAGGATAACTTTTTGGTTGCCAGATGGCACTATTCCTATTATCATCAACCCTGTGAGTAATCCTGAATCTTATGAAAAAGTTGTGAAATACGTTCAAAAAGCAACAGGATATTCTTTGTTTTGAAATTACTGTGTAGCAGAACAAGATAAAATTAACAATTCAAAATTCAAAACTTGTACTGAGTTTCGACTGCGCTCAACTACCGCGTAGCCGAAGTATTCAAAATTCACGTATTCAAACATTTTAGAACTTCTGCCTTCTGCCTCATCCCAACTACAAATATTTACGCGATTCTACTTATCGCTCACTGCCATTCATCAAAAATTTGTTTTATCCGCTCAATTGCCGTGTCTGCTGCTTCTTCTGGAGATATGCTATTGACAACTATTCCATTAAGAGCTTTACCCCAAACATTCTCTTCTAAAACTAGGCTGTAAGCAGGGTTTTGGACAATATAAAATGGACGAGTATCTTTAGTTAGTGTTTGAGTTGCAGTAGAAAGATGAGGATCTGCTGGATTTGTCCAAAAAGGATCTTTCCAAACAGACTTCATTACTGGTAGATATCGACCTCCGGTAGCTTTGAGATAGTTTCCTATGATTTCAGGTTTAATTAAATATGCGAGAAAGTCTTTGGCTACCTTCTGGTTTTTAGACTCAGCAAACAAAACTATTTCATTAATCGAGACTAAGAAGCGCATCGGTTTACCATTAGGTTTGTTCGGAAATTCTAAGATACCAAGCTTATGACGATAGGTGTCAGAATCTTGGCGAACAGCAGCAGGGATCGAAAGCGAGCTGTTAGGCGTCATAACCACGCCACGATTGAGCAAGCTGCGATTATTGTCTGGATTTAACCAGTTTACTGCGTCTGGTGGTACGTAACCCTGCTGGAAAAATTTCGCATACCACTCTAAGCTTTTAACAATACCTTGATACACCTTGGGATCGTTGAGCAGAAGTTGACCCTTGGAGTCTAAAATTTGGACATTGTATGCTTCTAAAATCTGCTCAAATAAGTAGTAGGTATCTGTAGAACCAGTGGAAAAAGGAAAACCTAATCCGTAAATATTCTGTTTTTGCTGTGCGCGCAAATCATCCTGCACTTGTTTCCAAAACTCCCAGAAAGCATCCCAATTTTTAGGGATATCGCTTTGAGTTCGACCTACTTTCTCTAGTAAGTCTCGCCAGTAGAAGATGTGAATTGTTAATTGATTAATTGGGACTGCATAGTAACTCGACTTCTTATCAACGTTGTTATATAAACGAACTGCTTCTAACACACCTTCAGAATAAATACTTTTGACTGGCTCAATTACATCAGACACATCTGCCAATTTACCTTCCCAGGCAAGACGTGGATACAGCTCCCTCTCAGCACTGCTATTGATGACGAGATCGGGTGAATTACCTGCCTGAAGTGCTCTTTGAGTCTTTTGTGGCAATTCATCGTTAGTATAAAAAGTAAGTTTAATTGTGTTGCCGCTTTGCTGTTCCCAGTTACTAATGATCTTCTGGAGCGCTTCATCCTCTTCCAAAGTGTAACCTTTATCTGACCAAATCTTCAGGACTTTACTGTTAAGAGGAGACTCGGTGACTGAAAATTGGTTAGATTTTAAGATGTTAATGCAGGCAAGAATTATCAAGCTAAATATCAATGCTACAAGTACGTAGCGATGGCTAGCTCTTATTAGCATTACGGTAAAAGTTTGCTTGACTCTTTGTTGATACTTCAAGCCTTTAGCCATTAGACTGGCTTTGGTTTTGAATAACATGCTCATTTTATGATTTTTGCCAGAAAAACATCTTTACTGCATCTTCTGACATTACATAGCGCTTATTCAAGCTTAAATAGTTGCTTTTCACTTACTTTTCACCATCAGCCAGAATTGCTAAGTAAGTGGGCAAGAATAAATTAAACTATGTTACGTAATGTAAAACTAATTAAATTATCTCTTAGTTAGAGCCTAATTTTTCTTCTAATTTGTAAAGACAGATGTCTCTAGCTGGGCTTGTTTGAACCATAATTTAAAATCTTGAATAGTTTTGCCATGCCAACTTTGCTGCACCTACTATTCCTGCAAAATTGCCTAACTTTGCTGGCAATATTTGTAAACCCTCTCGTGATAAAGGCTGCACTCGCTTCTCAATTTCTGCCTTCACACTTGGTAAGAAAAACTCAAAGCTACCACTGATACCGCCACCAATCACGATCGCTTGTGGTGTAAGTACATAAATCAAACTGGTCAAACCAATTCCCAAATTAACACCATATTCTTGCCAAAAAGTCAATGCGGCGGCATCTCCTTGTTGGGCAAGAAAACCCAATTCGATGGGTTCCTTGAGAGTGCGGCGGCGAATTGCAGTAGCACAGGCATATTGCTCCAAAGAGCCTCGATTGCCACTATTACAAATTGGGCCATCAGGATTTAAGGAAATTAAACCCAATTCTCCGGCGGCTCCTTGATGTCCAATAAATAGTTTGCCATCAAGGATAATTGCGCCACCAACCCCAGTACCTAAAGTTAGCAGAATCAGATTTTGAAAGTGGCGACCGGCTCCCAGCCAAGCTTCTCCCAAAAGAGCGCAATTAGCATCATTAGCGATCGCAGTTGGTTTGCCAGTTTTAGCTTCTAACCAGTCTGCTAAAGGCACATCGATCCATCCAGGTAAGTTAATAGCGATTTTGGCAATGCGTCCTGCGGCATCGGATGGGCCAGGAGTTCCAACACCAATGGCAACAGCTTGATTATCTGGATCGATTTGAGCGATCGCATCTACCAGAACCGCCAACACCGCTTCCGGCGTTGTTGGTTGAGGAGATACGACAGTTAAAGATTGCAGACAAGTACCATCATCTGCAAAACGCCCCAGCTTAATTGCTGTTCCCCCGACATCAATGCCAATTACTTGAATTTTGTCATTTGTCATTTGTCATTTGTCATTTGTAATTGGGTATGAGGCATTGGGCATTGGTAATTGGTGAACAGTTATCACCCATTCTCTATTCCCGATCGTCGAGTTCAAAATCAACAATCGATCGGGGTTTTAGGATTTGGCACGAAAATATTCTAAATTTTCTGTCCTATTGGGTGCGACTCGTAAATTAGCAACAGTCATAGTACGAACACTAGATTGCTCTTGCCAAGCCGTAATTGGCGCACCTCTTAAGATACCAGCAAGAGCAACGGAAAGGATAAACCCGCCAGTAGCGGCAGCAATTAACGTTAGATTATCTTTCATACAAATCTCTGTATTGTTTATTTGTCATTTGTCCTTTGTCCTTTGTCATTTGTCTAAAATTAATGACCATTGTACAGACGCGATTAATCGCGTCTCTAGTGACCGACCAATGACTATTGTCGGATTCTATTTTCTCTCCGTAATCGAGGATTGACAAATTCATTTAACCCCTCACCAAGTAGTGATAACCCTACCACCATAAATGTCATCGTTAAACCAGGAAAAAGGGTAGTCCACCAAATGCCAGTAGGTAGAGCTTCTAGAGCTTGTTTTAAATCATGTCCCCATTCTGCCACTTCTTCGGGAAGTCCTAGCCCCAAAAAGCCTAAACCGCCCAACACCAAAATCGCATCAGCGGCGTTGAGCGTGAATAGGACGGGTACGCTTTGAATGACGTTGAAAAACAGATAACGAGAAAGCACAACCCAAGTAGAAGCACCCATTGCTTGAGCAGCTTCGATGAACACTTCAGTTTTCACGCTCACGGTGTGGTTGCGGACAACGCGATAGTATTGGGGGATGTAGGCAATGCTAATAGCGATCGCTGCATTCAATATCCCACGCCCCACTACAAACGCCAATGTCACAGATAGCAGTAGCCCCGGTAAGGTGTAGATGCTATCCATAATAAATAGCAGCACTTTATCCAATTTACCGCCGAGATAACCACTCAGCATCCCCAAAGGCACACCGATAATCATACTCAGTGCCGTTGCCAAAATTACCACCTGCAAAGCAGCTTGAGCGCCGAACAATGTCCGGGAGAACACATCATAGCCGAGACGACTAGTACCAAACCAATGTTTAGCTGAGGGTGGCTCGTGAATTGGATTAGAGAGAAAATCTTTGGGGTTTTGCAGCCATCCCCAAGCCTGCAATACGGGAGCGAAAAATGCCAGGAAGATGAAAAATAGGGTGATGGCTAACCCAATGAGCATGAGTTTTTGGGAAAGATTGAGACTTTTGCCAAACTGTAAAAAGGTTGGTAGCCGCCGTTTTGTAATGGCCATAAAGCGATCGCCTAAAGCAAAGCTTGATACGCTGGCCATTTTACATATTTAGATAGGGGATTGCGTAAACATCTTTAAATAAAAGTCCGACTATTTCACGTGGATACAGATATAGACTGAGTTAGAGGTGAAATTATGCCTGATTTTTGCCAAAGCTTTTAACTACGATTCAGAGTACTACAATGTTTGCGATCGTCTCGATCAACGAATCAGTCATCTTGATGATGCAGCCTTTGATTTTTTGACACACTTTCAGTATTTTAACTGTGGTCTTGGCTGTTAATACTTAATTAATATGTAGCACAATATTTTTTATATCTTAGTCATTGTGAAACCTCTTCTACAGACTTACTTAGAACAAGAAATTTGGATACTAGTGAGAGATAAGTGGTATTTCGCCACAATTGTCGGAGTTTGGGATGATTTATTGTCCTTTAAACATAGAACTTACAACAAAGACACAGAAGAAGATACTTTCTGGGAAATGGTTGTGAAAATCAGTGAAGTAATTGCTATTGATAAAATTAAGTCTGTTATTAGTAGAAAACCAGAGATGCTGATTTCACGGCTACTAGAAACTGAGCAAGATACAAGCGATCGTCATCAAGATAAATAATATTAATTAGCTCAATTTCTGAGGTAGACTCATCCTTTGCACCTGTCTCAAGATGCAAAGAATGAGCAGTTGAAGTTATCGGCTATGGCGCGATACAGTTCAGAATGAGCAATAAAATCTGATGTAGAAATGCAATTTATCGCCTCTTAAAAGACCAATGATCTACACAAATAACCCTTAATTGAAACGTAGTGGACTATGGCAGGTATTAGACTTCTTGGCAAAAGTCCGAGAAAACGGGAAGGTGGGGCCCCAAGAAGGGGATAAGGGGCAGGGTGAAGGGGAAAAGGTTTTGGTTAAAGGGAAAGGGGACTTTTGCAGAACCTTTTCCCCAAGAGCGCAAAAAGCACAAATGCCAAGAGGTCTATTGAGTATTGGGCAGAGTCTTCCCTAGTTCCCAATACCTACTATCTCAAAGATTACTTTCAATCAACTGGCGATATTCGCTCTTTTGCTTCACGCCTTTGACTTCCTTCACCAGTTCCTTATTTTTGAACAATTGAACTGTTGGCGTTCCTGTCACACCAGCATTTTCAGCAATATCTCGGTCTTTGTCTATGTCAATTTCTACAAAGTGAATTTTGCTGTCAAATTCATCCACCACTTTATTTAAAATTGGCTTCAGGGTATGACAAGGGCCACAACCAGGAGAAACGTATTTAACAAGGAGTAAGCGATCGCTTTCATGGAACAATTTCCGTAAAGCATAACCACCCTCATGGCGCGTCCCATCCAAATTAAATCCAGCTTCTTCTTCGGCTTCAGTCTTTTTGGCTGGCTGATGTTCTAATTCATTATCTTTTGTTTCTGGCTGTTGATGGAATTCTTGAATCAAGCCACTGGAGGACAACCAGCGTTCTGCTAACATCGCCGCCATACAGCCAGTACCCGCAGCCGTAATTGCTTGTCGAAACTCATGATCTTGTACGTCGCCAGCAGCAAAAACGCCTTCTACGCTGGTTTCTACAGAACCAGGCTTAGTGACAACGTAACCCACTTCATCCAGTTCTAATTGTCCTTTAAATAGAGAAGTGTTTGGACTGTGACCAACGGCGTAGAATAAACCTTTAGCGTGCAGTTGGCTCTCTTCACCAGTTTTTGTATTGCGGACTTTCACCCCTTCCATGTGACCATTACCGAAGATATCCACGGCTTCTGTGTTCCAATGCACTTGGATTTTCGGGTTGCTCAAAACTCTGTCTTGCATGGCTTTAGAAGCCCGCATTTTATCGCTGCGTACTAACATATTCACTTTAGAACCATATTTGGTGAGGTAAATTGACTCTTCCGCCGCCGAGTCGCCAGCACCAATCACAGCCAATTCTGCGCCGTGGAAAATAGGTGTTGCACCATCGCAAATTGCACAAGCGGAAATACCCCGACTCCAAAATTCGTGTTCGTTGGGTAAACCCAAACGCTTTGCTGTTGCACCCGTAGCAATAACGATGCTGTTGGTTTTAATTTCCCTTTCTTGCGATCGCACTGTAAAGGGACGCTGACTCAAGTCAACTGATATAACATCTTCAGTATATAGTTCAGCCCCCCAGCGCTCCGCCTGCGCCTTCATCTGATCCATCAGTTCCGGCCCGGTAATTCCTTTAGGAAATCCCGGAAAATTCTCAACTTCCGTGGTTGTCATTAGTTGTCCACCAGGTAATCCCCCAGCTTGGAAACCTTCAAATACAACGGGTTTCAGGTTAGCGCGTCCGGCATAGATAGCAGCTGTGTACCCTGCTGGGCCAGAACCGATAATTACTAAGTTTTCTACAGTTGGGTTAGTCATGCAAATATACGAACTCATAACGACTACGTTTAATATAGCATAACAAACTGTGATTGGCTATGTCAGATGGAAAGCGATGTCTAAGGGCGGGCTACGCCTACGCAAAAAGCCTACAGTACTATGCGCTCAACACTTGCCAAAGATGCTCTTAACCGTTAAAAGTTTTCTCGCAGATATTTCCTGATAACTTCAACATCTATTTCTAGCAATTCTGCCATTTCTTGAATACTCATACCTTTCTCATTAAGTTTTGGGGCTAATTTCAATCTACTCTTTTCCCAGATGCTCTTGTACAATCGAATATTTGTAAATTCATCTAAATCAAACATAGTTTCAATTGCTCCTAATATATGTATGTGCCAGTTGCATAATTTACATTATTATTCTGAATCACTAAGACTGATCTTGTAGATATTTCTTGATAATTTCAATGTCTAGCTCTAGAAATTCAGCTATTTCTTGAATGCTCATACCTTTCTCAACACATTTTGGGGCTAATTCCAGCTTGGTTTCTGGTTCTGTCTTTGCCACGATACTCTCGTACAATCGAGTATTTTTGAATGCATCTAAGAGGTTGTTTGAAAAGTGATTTGCTATGATTTTAGGCACTTTAGCGATCCCCCCTAGCCTCCCTTTTTAAGCAGGGTGGTTTCATACGAAAAAAGAAAAATACATAAGTCTTGATTTCTCATGTACAACCATAGATTTTGACCCCACTTCCATTCCTCTCCCCGAAGCGGAGAGAGGCTTTGAAACTCAGTTTTATTTTTTCTCTGCTTGTATGAAACCACCCTGCCTAGCCTCCCTTTTTAAGGGGGAAACCAGAATCAAAGTCCCCCAATTCATCGGGGGATTTAGGGGTATCTAAAACGTTTTGATACCGACTTTATCAATAAGTTCAAAAAATATTTGTGATAGTTCCTTGATAAGTTAATAAACAACTACATGTGTTTTCATTGATGCTACTAATGGCAAACTATAGGAGCGTCTTTATTAGATGCAATATATTATAGCTTTCGTAGGTTAGGGTACGTATGATAGATATAAAAGCGTTATTTAATGTATTATGTCCTTTGCAATTACAGACTTAGAGCAGCTACAAACTGAGCATCCAGAATGGCAGATGGAGTTGGTAGAGGGAAAAATCATAGTTATGGGGCCATCAGATTACGAGTCAGAAGAAATTGGCGCTCGTCTAATTACCTTTTTGAATAACTGGGTAATGTCGCGCAAGCTAGGACGTATAACTGGTTCTAGCGCAGGATTTATCCTACCGAATATAGAAGAGGACGACTCGGAAAAAAGAAACTTGCGTGCCCCTGATGTGTCTTTTGTTAAAGCTGAACGATTGAAGAAGACCAAGCGCGACTTTGTAGAGTTGGTTCCAGACTTGATGGTTGAGATTAAATCTAAAAGTGACAGAATCAAACCACTTGAAGAGAAGATTGAGCTATTCTTGCAACTTGGGTCTGTAGTTGGCATACTGATTGACCCCGACAAATTGACAGTAACGGTTTATCGAATAAATCAAGCTCCAGTGGTGATGCAGAATGGCGACATGCTCACACTACCAGACTTGCTGCCAGGTTGGGAACTAGCAATATCAGAACTGTGGCCACCTGAGTTTGAATAAGGCGCTTCCACAATCGAAGTTGAGAATTTCAGCCTTGGTCAACAGCAGGGATTTAGTGATGTTTGTGTCATTTGGGATGCCAGGATTCTGGATTGGGTTACTCGATTTACCCAAACTTTTTTTCTGGAGGTGATAGGAAAGCGATCGCAGCTGGGTAAGTTACATCTAGAACACCCAAGCACTTCCTGCCCCAGGAAAACACTTATGAAAACCGAATTAAAAGCTAAGTTTCTCCAACACATCCTCAACAAAAAGAATGAAAATGAGGGTTTTACACTTATTGAATTACTAGTAGTAATTATCATCATCGGTATTTTGTCTGCGATCGCTCTACCTTCTTTCTTGAATCAAGCTAACAAAGCCAAGCAGTCAGAAGCTAAAACCTATATAGGTTCCATGAATCGCGCACAACAAGCATTTTACTTAGAAAAAAACGCATTTGCGGCTCAAGCTGATATTGGTAACTTAGGACTTGGTATTGCAACACAAACCACAAATTATAAATACGCAATTAGTGGTGGTGGTACTGGTAGTACCTTAGTAACCAACCAAGGAGCAACAGTAGTTGCGACTGCGCCTCTCAAAAGCTATATCGGCGGCGCGGGTGTCGTAACTCAAACTGGTACTGGTGAAGCTACTACTATAGCTACTTTGTGTGAAGCTGATAAAGCAAGAGTTAACAATGGTGCAGATGTAACGACCATCAGTAATGACGTTACTTGCCCAACTAACTTTACCAGCTTATCTAAATAGACATGTGAGTTAGTAGATAAAAATTACTCATCGGCAACACTTGATATAAAACTTAAGTTGCCATCACGACTTTTATTAAGCTAAATTACGTGTTTTCCCAAGTGGGTAGATTTTTCTATCCACTTTATTTCAGTTTTGCAACTTATTTATAATCAGACCGCTCATATTTTTTATTAGAGAATCAAAATGATTACAGACATATATAATTGGCAAGATCAGGCTGAACAATACTTTCTTGAAGAGAACTATTTGCAAGCAGCAAATTTATACGAGCAAGCAATAGCAATAGAACCAAATACTATCTCCTATTATTGGCATTTAGGACTATTATTACTGTTGCAAGGGCAAGAAGCAGAAGCTCAAATGACTTGGATGCTGCCAATGACAGAGGCAGATGAAGAACAGTTACAAGTTTGGACAAATGAACTATTTCAAGTTTTGCAAATAGAAGCTGAAAGGCGTGAAACGTTGGCAGAATATTCTCTGGCTTGGTTAATTCGCCATCATATACGGGAAATTAATCCTAGTTGTATAAATAATTTACTTCAAATACTTATACTTTCTATCAAATTGAAAAAATTTGAAGAAATTGATAATTTGAATGATTGGGGATTAATTGAAAGCTTAAACGCAAAAGAAGAAAATATAGAAATAAATACTAAATTATTAATCCAATTTTTAAAAGATTTTTTAAATACTGTTCCATTACATCCAATTAATTTAAATTTAGTAGAAGCTAGTCTTCCTTATTTTTCTGATACTCATCAATGCTTCTCTATACTACTTCCTGCTGCTATGCAAATTGGTCATACTTTGTGGCAGCCTTTACTAGCAGCATCTCTGCTAGAATTGCATTTACGATTAGAGCCAAATAATGTAGAGATATTGCGGCACTTAGCGACTTTTTATCAAGATGCTCGTAATTATTCTCAAGGAATAGAGACAGCTAGATTATGTTATTCCTTATCAGAAAGCTTGGCTGATAAAATTTTTGCACTCCATTTGCTGTTAAGGGGTCTAATGACAGCCGGGGGATATTGGCAAGAAATATCTACAACTTGTCAAGAATTGGAAATTGTGTTTCAACAGTTTATTAAAGCTGAACGAATTCCTTTAGAAGAAGGAAGAATCTTACGGTTGCTTACGCCATCTTTTGCGATACCTCATATTAAAGATTCTCCTGCGTATTTTCGAGCTATTCATAATCAGATAGCTGAAATTTTTAACTTTTATATTAAAGGTTTTGGTCAATCAGAAGGAAAAAATTATTGTCATAAAAATCTCAATAAACGAGATTTATTTCCCCATACTAAAAAACTAAAAATTGGTTATGTATCTTACGCTTTAAGAAATCATTCTGTTGGTTGGCTAGCTCGATGGTTATTTCAACATCACGATCGAGATAAATTTGATATTCATACTTATTTTGTGAACTATCAATTAGTCAATGACTATCTCCAAGAGTGGTATTTAAATCAGGCAGAAAAACCTCGTCAATTAGGTATGAATGGTCTAGAGATTGCTGACCAGATATATCAAGATGAAATTGATATTTTAATTGACCTTGATAGTATCACTTTAGATATTACTAGTGAAGTGATGGCACTCAAGCCAGCCCCCATTCAAGTTACTTGGCTGGGGTGGGATGCATCAGGCATACCTGCAATTGATTATTTTATTGCAGATCCTTATGTACTGCCAGATGATGCACAAGATTACTATACAGAAAAAATCTGGCGATTACCTCAAACTTACATCGCAGTAGATGGTTTTGAAGTTGGTGTACCAACTCTGCGCCGCGATGACTTGGATATTCCTATGGATGCCGTTGTCTATCTCAGCGCCCAAAGAGGATATAAGCGCCATCCAGAAACAACAAAATGGCAAATGCAAATTATTAAACAAGTACCTAATAGCTACTTTTTGATTAAGGGACTTGCTGAACAAGAAACAATTAAACGCTTCTTTTACCAAATTGCTGAAGAAGAAGGTGTAGATTGTTCTCGGTTACGATTTTTACCACAAGTTCATTCAGAGTCAGTTCATCGTGCTAATTTAGGCATTGCTGATATTGTATTAGATACATTTCCCTACAATGGAGCAACAACAACCTTAGAAACATTGTGGATGGGTATTCCTTTAGTGACAAGAGTTGGCGAACAATTTGCAGCGCGTAACAGCTACACCATGATGGTGAATGCGGGTATCACAGAAGGTATTGCCTGGACTGATGAAGAGTATATAGAATGGGGTGTGCGCTTAGGGAAAGATGAGGCTTTACGTCAGCAAGTCGCTTTGAAGCTAAAAGCATCGCGACAAAAAGCCCCATTGTGGAATGGCAAACAGTTTACCCGTGATATGGAAAAAGCTTACCAACAGATGTGGCAGAACTATAGCGGTTCTCAATTGGATGGAATACAGACCTAACCCCCAGCCCCTTCCCTACAAGGGAAGGGGAGTAAATTTCAAAGCCTCTCTCCTTTTAGGAGAAAGGTTTGGAGAGAGGTCAAACTATATTGCATCAAAACATAAGTGCTATATTAAGTACTCGCCTATCCTGCGTGGCAGCTAAAAAGGTAATATGACGTGAGTTCGATGAACCTCTCCCGGACAACCTCCCTTTCCCCGTGGGAGAGGGAGGAGCAACGAGAAATTAGGGTTTTGGCTCCCCTCTCCGTGTCGGAGAGGGGTTGGGGGAGAGGTCAAAAAAGGGCTTGTCGAACTCACGTTAATATAAAAATAATAAATACGATTATGAATAGCTATGTCTGCTAAAGATGTCTTTCATGAAGTTGTCAAAAAAGCTTTGCAGAAGGATAGTTGGCAGATTACTCATGACCTCCTCTCAATTAGCGTGGGTGGTGTGAATGTCTCTATTGATTTAGCTGCTGAAAAACTCATTGCGGCAGAACGGGAAGGAGACAAAATTGCTGTTGAAGTTAAAAGTTTTTTGGAGAAATCATCTGCAATCTCAGAATTTCATACAGCATTGGGACAGTTTATCAACTATAGAGGCGCATTAAGGCGACGACAGCTAGAACGAGTTTTGTATTTAGCAGTACCTTTGACAACTTATAAAACATTTTTTCCAACTTGATTTCCCCCAAGCCATGATTGAAGAGAATCAAGTCAAAATGATTATTTATGATGTAGAGCAAGAGGTTATTTTCAAATGGATAAACTAGCCCGCTATCGCCAGATTGTACAGCAGATATTACAGGAGTATAGTGGGCAAAAACCCTTTGATGGTAATATAGATGTTGAGAATATTTTTGATGTAGAACGTGACCATTATCAAGTAGTCCATGTAGGCTGGGAAGGTCAAGATTGGGTACATAGCTGCATCATCCATATTGATATTAAGGGTGAAAAAATTTGGCTTCAATGGAATGGTACAGAAGATGATATTGCAGCAAATTTAGTTACTATAGGAGTTCCTAAAGAGGACATTGTGTTAGGATTTCAGTCTCCTTTCATGAGGAAGTTTACAGAATATGCAGTGGGTTAGACAGGTGTCATCGCTAATTTGGATGCATTCAAGCTATCTACATCGCAGAATGGAAGATTTTCTGCTTTCGCTTGTGCGATCGCCTGTTTATTATCTGTTGCTAAAGCTATTCGAGTATGAATTCTAGGCAAAAGAGTTTTCCATTGTATATCACTTATCTTACCTAGCAAAGAAATTTCTGGGCCTTCAGTTATATCTACATCATCTTCCATGAGCAAATTCATGGTCAAAGACGATAAAAGCATATCGGCTTCCTCTTCAGAAACGTTGTGAGTATCTATCAGGAGAGTTAAGCGATTTTTATCTGGGTGAGTAGTGAGAGTAGAAATGACACTTGCTAAATCTTGATATAGTAAATCTTCTAGCTGTAACCAGTCTGGGAAAATAATTAGATTAATATCTCCTAAGCGGAAATTTTGACTCAGGGTATCTGCAAGATATTTACTAAATAGTTCTTGGAAGAGGCTGCCTATTTTAGCTGAGTAAGCGCGGCTATCTAGAAAACTAGGATTAGCTTGCATTTTTTCTTTGATTTCGGCGCTCTTTTGTTGGCGTAATTTAGGGTTATTGCCGAGTGCGATCGCTAACTGTATATAAGACTCTTCACTATCTGCAACTAAATCAGGTACATCGAGTGCTTGCACCATTGCAGCCCCCATTGCAGAACGAAAGCTAGTTCCCCGTCTAGCAATGACTGGTAAATTAACCTGTAATGGTTCTATCAAAGAAGTTGTTCCAGCAAATGGAAAAGAATCTAGATAAATATCGGCAATTTTGAAGTATTCTTTCACTTCTTGTCGGTTTGGGACTGGCTGAGGATCTAAAACTATTAATTGTTCTGCTAGTATTCCATGCTTTGAAAATACTTTAATTAAGTGATTTACAAAAGCTGTTTTAGGATAATTGTTTGACCAATTCGGGCCAAATGGCAGAAGCACTAAAACAGAGTTAGAAACTCCAGAAATTATTTTTGCCCAAGTATCAATTAGTTCCGGGATGATTTTAAAGAAGTTAGCACCAGAGATAAAAATAACTGTTTCTTCGGATATACCTAAACTTTCTCGATCGACTTTGACAGTTATATTTTCTTCTTCATTACCATAACTAAAGCAATGAGCAGACCCTTCAAGTTTCACCAACTTTTCTTGATATTGCTGTTCTGCCGTTGGCGATGGATCGGTTAGCGTACCAGAAATATAATAATCTATATGCCGCATTCCTGTTGTCACCACAGATCCGCCACTTGTGATTTGTATTCTAGCTAACCGATGCATTGATAAGAAGCAGATTTGATTGGTTACTGCCGTCACATTGGTAGCAATAAACAATATATCTAGATCATCAGCACGAATAATATTTACCTGTTCTTCTAAATTTTGTGGTAGTAGTTTAAAGAAGTTTGCGCAGCTTTGACAATATTGCTCTAATTGATGACCAGTTTGATTAAGAGAGTACAAAACTACTTCAAAATCTCTACTGATATACTCATAAATAGGAAGATAAGCAAATGTTTCAGAGCCAGGTACAAAATGTGCAGCCAGGACACCCAAGCGAATTTTTTTTCTGGTTATAGGTCTATCAGTAAAATCGTAATCTACCTCATAACCCTTCATTTTTAGTAAAAATTCTATAATTTCTGCACGTTTAACATAGATATCTTTAAGATTATGCTCATTAAAATATAGAGGAATAAAATTAGCAATGGGTACAAAGTTATTAATGACTTCATGCCACAACTGAGAATTAGAGTCTTTCAGTATCGATGTGTGTAAGTAATCAACCCATCTCTCTATATAGTAATAATAATTATCGGCATCACCCAGTTCTTGAAAGTTAACCTGAGTAGAAAATAGGAATTGTAAATAGTCTTTAAGAAACCAACGGGGTATGCGAGAGAGGTCATGCTGTAATGGTAACTGGTCAGCACGGCAATACAGCATAGCTGCTAGTAAATTCTGAATTGCTTTCGGCTGCTCAAAATCTTGAGATATACTCTTAACGATATCATTAGCAAAAATCTGTTCTTCACCAGCCAGACTTTCATATTTGATGCTGCTATTCAGTAACATATTATGTGTTTTACCTAGCAGACCCACATACATATCTTTTATCTGCTCATCTGAGACATTTAGCCATTCTTCTGCTATTTGTTTTCGCAAATGATGGAACTCTGTATTTTGTTCACTTAAAGCTGCATATTGATAAAGAGCTTGTTGTCTGGTTACTTGAGGATATCTTGTATCAGCGTAAATTGTCTGAAACAGTTTTTGGTAATCTAATAAAATGGCATCTTTTAAAACAGCATTTCGACGAGTTTGTTGTTGTGGATGTATCCTAAAGTGGGATAAAATTTTGTCAACAAAACCGATTTTGTATTGACTCATAATTCTGAGCCACATTTCTAAATCTACAAGTTGGCAAAACTCAGAGTTAAATAATCCTACTTTATTAAAAACATCTTTTCTAATAAGTACTGTGCTTGGCTCTCCAATTTTATTAATTGGATTGTCAAGTATATTGGAATCTTGCAAAAGTTGCTGTCCTGATTGAATTGGCTTTAATTCTGACCAAGCTTTGTGTACATCCTTAGCTTCGTGATGCATTAAAAAGTTTGAATCATAGACAGTATCGCCAGTATTAATGAAAAGTCTTCTCGGCGAAAAAACCAAACCTATTTCTTCATCTTGTTCAGCCAAATTAACCATTTCTTCAATAGCAGTTGGCTCTAATAAGTCATCTTGAAATAAAAATTTTATATACTTGCCTTTAGCTTGAGAAATACAAAAATTCCAATTCTGAGCTAGTCCATACTGAGTATGATCGAGAATTGAAAAATCAAAGGATAACTTTTGGTTAAATGATTTAGAAATCTCAACTGTTCTGTCAGTAGAATTATCATCAGATAAAATAATTTCTATATTTGCATAGGTTTGGCATAACACACTATTAATAGCTTCTGCAATAAATCTTTCGCCATTATAAGTAGGAATACAAATACTAACAAGAGGCTGAGAAAATTCTTTTTGATGTATTTTTATATCTCTAGCCTTATGTTGTGTTTTGTTATTTTGTGTTTGAATATTGAAGTTTATTTTTCTAATTAAGTGAGGACTAAAGCAAGGATCATATTCAATAATTTTTCCCCACTTTTCTGTCATAAAATTAGTGGCTACTTCTTCAAACTGCAAACCTTCTTCTTTGCTAATATCAACTTCCCAATTGCTTAATTTTTGGTAAATAAGCTTGACATTGGGAAGATAAATATTTTTATAGCCTTTCGCTATCAGTTTTAAACACAAATCCACATCGTTGTAGACAAGAGGTAATGTTTCATCAAATCCATCAACGCTTTCAAACACGTCTCTTCGACATATTAAACAATCTTGTGTGACGGCTGAGACGTTCTTAATCAATGCTATATTAGTTACAGTTTCAGGTTCATCTATTCTAGTAAGGCCTTTATAAATATTATTAGCAATTTTGCCTAAACCCAGTGCTAATCCTACGTGTTGAATAGAGTTGTTAGAATTAATTAAAAATCCACTAACGGCGCCAATAGACTCTCTTTGTACTTGCTCAACCATTAGATTGAGCCAATCCCCTTGAATAACCTGAATGTCACTACTCAGAAAAAATAAATAATCACCTTGCGCTTTTGTAACAGCATAATTATTCAGCTTTGAGTAACTAAAGGGAATCTTATGAGAGTAATATTTAAATCGATTAGGCTGTTGAGTTTGCCACTTGTCAATAATTTTTTCTGAGTCACATTTGACGCTACCATTATCTATGACGATTACTTCATAGTTCGGATATGATGTCTCTGCAAAAATTGATTCTAGACATTGGTTAAATATGTAGCCAAAATCTCTTGCAATGATGATAATACTAACTAGTTTATAACAGTCTATTTCATAACGAACATGGTAATGTCCAGGAAGGTTAGAGTCTAGTAAAATTTTTCCTTTTTCACCTCTTCTAGAAAGCGCATCTGTCAAAGCCTTAAATGCTGCTTCATAGGCATAAGATTTTGCAGTTGTAGAAGCAGATGTAGAACCAGAGTGAAGACGCCAATGATATAGTATTTTAGGTATGTGAAATATTTTATCTGTTTTCTCTGTCAATCTCAAAACCAAATCGTAATCTTGGCTTCCTTCATAACCAACTCTAAAACCACCAATTTCATTAACAAGCGATCGCCGATAAACGCCGAGATGACTAGTGTACATTCGAGACAAAAATGAATCAGGACACCAATCTGATTTATAAGTAGGGTAAATAAATTGGTTATTGTCATCAACTTTATCTTCATCTGAATAGATCATATCTGCATCTGGATGCTGATTGAGCAGCAGTGCTACTTCGTATAAGGCATCTGATGTTAATAAATCATCGTGATCAAAAAGTGCTATAAACTCTCCAGTTGCTATTTCTATAGCTGAGTTAGAGGAACGAGAAATATGACCATTTTCATTTCTGAAGATAACTTTGATACGGGAATCTGCTTGAGAATACTCTTCTAATATTTTTCTAATATGAGGTTCAGTAGAAGCATCATCAGCAATACATAACTCCCAGTATGGGTAAATCTGACTTAATACAGACTCAACAGCAGCTTTTAAATATCTTTCAGGAGTATTAAAAACTGGAAATATGATACTAAAAATAGGTTTAGAATTAAGAGAATAAAGTTTATTAGCTAAAAAATCAAAATTTCTTTTTATTTCGTAATTCATCTCTCTTAAGGTAATATTTGCATTTTCTAACTGTTTTTCTTTTAATAAAAAGTTGTTCTCAGTTATGCTGAGTGTTTTTTTATTAAGAAAATCTATTTTATTGGTCAGTTGATATAAATCGCTAAAAGTAAAATTATATTCTGATATTGAGCAAGAAAGAATATTTTTATCTTGCAATAAATAAAATAAGTTTTCACAACCAATAATCTGGACTGAGCTAGAATTATGTTGTAAATATAAAAATGCTTTTTCTAATTTATACTCGATTTCATCACGAAAATTAGGTTTTCTGATTTTATCTGGGAAAGCGGCTTTAAAAAGCTCTTTTGGAACATCATTAAACATCCTCCTATATACTTGTTGATATTCAAAATCAGTGCGGATAAAATTAGATGGATTACTCAAGTTTTCTCCTAGAGTTCTAATCCTATATTTAATTAATTGGTCAGGTATAATATGTATTTCATACTTTTTAATTAATTTAAGCCATATTTCAAAATCTTGTAGCTGAATAGCGGCTACGTTAAATAGTCCAGCTTCTAAAAGTAATTCTTTATATATCAAACCGGTTACAGCATTAATATAGTTACCATAAAAAAAGAAATGTCTTAGTATTTCAGACCTAGTTCTATTAGGGTGATTAAATAAGTTTTCTGCGAAATGACTATCAGTTATTATCTGGCTATTTTCATCGATAAAATCTACCCATGAAAAAACAACCTTATTTTGAGATGAAACTAAATAGTTATATTGCGTTTCTAATCTATGAGGATAACAAATATCATCTCCCGACATAAAAGCAATATACTTTCCTCTAGAATCTAATATAGCTCGATTGATTGCACTACTTGTACCTTGATTTTCTTGATAAATATAAGTTATACGTTCATCTTTAAATTTTCTGATTATTTCATCAGTTTTATCGTCAGAACCATCATTTATAATAATTAATTCAAAATTTTTATATGTTTGATTGAGAACACTTTCTATGGCTTCACCTATATATTTTTCATGGTTATAGGTAGTCATAGTTATGCTAATTAAAGGATTAGATGATGTCATGTTTGAATACTTCTAATAAAATTTCAACAACTATTTGTATTTCTGTTTTATTCAGATGAGGGCTAATTGGTAGACTAAGTATTTGGCTAGATATCATTTGTGTAATTGGATAACTATTTATTTGCCAATTTGTACCTAAATTTTCTGCATAAGCATCTGATAAATGAGGTGGAATAGGATAGTGAATCAAAGTACTAACTTCAACAGTATCTAAATAGCGTTTTAATTTATCTCTTTGAGGAGAACTGATTACAAAAAGATGCCATACTGATTCAGAAAATTCAGCTACATAGGGTAATTTTAAATCTGTATATTCTTGTAATTCTTTTAAATAGTATTTAGCTATTTGTTTACGTCGTTCATTCCATTCATCCAGCTTATTGAGCTTAACTCTTAAGAAAGCAGCTTGTAACTCATCTAACCGAGAATTGAATCCTTTGACTTCGTTGTAATACTTGCTTCGAGAGCCATAGTTATGCAGCAAACGAATTTTATCAGCTAATTGGCGATTATTAGTAGTTACTGCTCCACCATCGCCAAAAGCTCCTAAGTTTTTACCAGGATAAAAACTAAAACCTGCCACATCTGCTAAACCACCAACACGACGACCTTTATAAAGTGCGCCATGAGCTTGAGCAGCATCTTCAATTACTTTAATATTATGTCTACTAGCAATTTCATTGATAAAATCCATATCTGCTGGCTGACCATAGAGATGAACTGCTATGATTGCCTTTGTTTTGGAAGTAATAGCTGCTTCTATTTTGTTAGGGTCAATATTATAAGTATTTCTATCTGGTTCAACCGGTACTGGTATTGCTCCTGCATAAGAAACTGCTAACCAAGTAGCAATGTAAGTATTAGCTGGAACAATTACCTCATCACCTGCACCTATTTTCATAGCTCGTAAAATTAAATGTAAGCTTTCTAATCCATTACCTACCCCAATGCAATACTTAGTTTCACAGTAAACAGCAAACTCTTGTTCAAAAGCTTCTACTTCCTGACCAAGAATATACCAGCCAGACTCCATGACGCGCTGATAAGCTGCATCAAGTTCTTCTTTTAGTTCCAGATAAGGAGCTTTTAAATCCAAAAAGGATACTTTCATCTGCTCACCTGTACAGCCTTGAAAAAATCTTGGTAATCGCGGTAGTAATCAGACTCTTCGTATAATTCTGAAGCTAGAGCCATACAAACCGAACCAGAAGAAAAGTTATCAATTTCACGCCACATTAAAGGAGATATGTAAAGTCCATAGTAAGAACGATTCAAATGATAGCGTTGTTTTTGAAATCCGTCGTCTATAATCACATCAAAACTACCTGACATCGCTATTAAAAATTGTTGGCATTTCTTCAGTGAATGACCTGCACGATTAGAACCCCCCGGAACATCGTATAAATAGAAAACCCTTTTAATTTCAAAAGGAATATGCTTGTTGCCTTCAATAAAAGTTAGATTTCCACGAGGATCTAGAATTTTTTCAAGATTAATAATTTGGCAACTTTGGCAAAGTTTGATACTCATAAAATACCTTTTTAAGATGTACACTATTAATAGTATTTATCAAATAGATAAAATTTAATTTTAAGCCAGTAAGCAAATAGCTTTTATTTTTAACATGGTATTCAAATATGAATAAAGCTAACCAGCTTGCTGGTTACTGCTGATATCTTTAATAACTCGTGCTGGATTACCTGCGACCATTTTACTTGCAGGAACATCTTTACTTACAACGGATGCGGCGGCGATAACAGATTTTTCACCAATAGTTACTCCTGGTAAGATATTTGCTCCCGCACCGATAGCTACTCCATCACTAATCTTTGGCCCAATAATACGATCTTCGTCATAACCTAATTTACCTATAGCCCGATCATTTGTAGTACTAACTAGCACACTAATAAATACATCATTACCAATCTCACAATTACCTGTAATATGGGTAAGATCCATGATTTTAGTATGATTGCCAATATTGGTGTTGTAATTAATAGTTACATTTCTACTGATAAGACAAAAATTGCCGATTGCAACCTTCTCTCTAATTGAAGTATTCTCACAAATTAAAGTATTGTTACCAATGCAAATATCATAATAGATTACTGTATTTGGTCCAATTATACAGTTATCACCAATAAGTACCTTTTCTTCATAGTCTATTTTTCTAGAAACTGCACCAGTTCCTCTAGGTCGTTTGCCTAAATAAGCACCTGGAAAAATTTCTACATTGTCACCAATTATTACTCCCGCTTCTATAACAACATGAGGATGGATAATCACGTTGTTACCTAAAATAACTCCAGCAGAAATAACTGAGTAGTGTCCTATCGCTACATCATTTCCAATTTCATTTGTTTCAATTATTGCCGTTTTTTGTAGCATGAGTAACCTTTAATGTTCAGTCGATAGTTTAAATAATTTCATCTTAGTATTAGCAAAACGAACCAATTCACCACTTAATGATCGCTATTTTCCTCTTGCTTCTTAATCTTCTCTAATACAACTTTGTAATCTTGCCGATCGGGGTGCAACTTCACCAGCTTCTCCAAAGGTTCCATCGCACCTTTCGTATCCTTCAATTGCAACCGCAGCACAGACAGCTTCTCTAAAGCAAGTTGGTTTTCTGGTTCCCGTTGTAAAACTAACTCGTAGCCTTGCGCCTGTTGCTGTAATAGTGACTCAGGAGAAGCAGACGCAGTTGCTGGCTTAGGTTGAGTAGCCTGTTGGATTGCTGGAATGACTGCAAATAACGTAGAACCAAAAAACGAGAACATCGACACTATCGTGAGAATCTTTTGTCGCCGCTGAATCTGCTTTTTGCGGTTAATTAGGTATTCTTCGTCTGAACCAGCCATGTCTCACATACTTGCTGCGGTAAACACTTAAGTATCAGCAAGCCTCCGTTCTGAGGATACCCATCCGCTCAACAGAAACTAACATCCGCGCTAAAAATTTTTTACACAAACTTCAAATGCTGACTCTGAAGACGAGAGAACCTTATGGTAAGCCTATGCTGTAGCAACAATTTTGCCATGCGTAGTTTACCGCCGTAGGTCTTACCCTGAGCCTGTCGTACCCCTCCGGGGAAGCAAGCTACGCGGAGCGTCTCGTAGAGAAGGGCATCGCTCCTATACCTCAAAGCAAAACCCTACCCTGTGCCCTAACAGGTCTTATTCTCTGAGCAAAACATAAAAATTATATAAAGATTTGCAATTATTTCGCCTAAAGCCAGATGTTTGCGATAATCTAAATAACATTTAAATCAACACAAAGAATAAACATTTCTACTCAATTGCAAATTTCGCTGTCAGTTAAAAACTTTCAAATTAGCTCGTATCCTATAGCTACTGCAAAAAGTAAGCATATTTTTCCTAATTTAAACAAACAGAATTTTCCTAGTAGTCCTCAGTCACACTACTTAGTGGAACTTCCCTGAGGACTAATTATTCTGCTCGGCGTTCACAATAGATATCTTACGAAAGGTAGTGTTGCACTGTTGCAAAAAAAAGGTAGACGTAAAGAAGAAAAACAAAAGGGGCAAAAGTTAAAGGAAAAAGGGTAAACATAAACATCCCTTACTCCTTCTCCCAAAACTTTTGTCTGACTTCTGCGAAAAGGTTAAGGACTGCTTGGTAAAATTGGGATTTTCTGGTGGTAATTACCGTACAAAACCGAATTTACCAGTAACTTAGTAGAGTTTGTTATGGTATAGTTAAAAAGTTAAGACTAGCTTTACCAAATTAAACCACTCTACGGGCCGGCAACAATTGCAGAATGGAAAGCAGTTTTAATTAAGCATTTACCCACAAAATTAGAATTCAATCGAGGTTATGACTCAGCAAGTGATTCACCCAATGGTGAAATTGCAACGCAACGTGCAATCACTCATAGAATCGAATATTATCAAGCCAAGCGATAGCATCTGGAAAATCGCTCTGCTCTATGGTAATGAATGGCAGCACTGGAAACAAGAACTGCTTGACTTTGGCTTTAGTATGCAAGACCCAGTTAGTGAATTGCTAGCTGTAGAAACTTGGGATGAAGAGTAGGGAATAGGGAATAGGGCATAGGGAATAGAAATTTTTAATATTCACCACTCCCTAGACGCGGTTAATCGCGTCTCTACATACTCCCGATTCTCTAAACTTTGCAAGCAGCTAAAGCCGCAGCCAATTCCTTTGCGTTTTGATAGCGATCGCGTGGCAATGGTTCTGTAACCCGATCGATAACATCTCTTAATTGGGAACTAATGGTGGGAACTTTGGCCACATCAAACCTGAAGTTTCGCCCTCGTTGGCGGTAATACTTGAACGGGTTTTCGCCTGTGAGCAGAAAAATCAGCGTTGGCCCAATTGCATACAAATCAGATTGAGTCAAAGGTTGTCCTCGTTCTTGTTCGGGAGCACAGTAACCTTCTGCACCAATTCGAGTACCGGGCGCTGTGCCAATTTCTTTAACTGCGCCAAAATCTAACACCACTATCCGATTTCCTGAACTTCGCACCATTAAATTGGCGGGTTTGATATCGCGGTGAATCAGTGGAGGCTCTTGGCTATGAAGATAGTCCAAAATATCACAGGTTTGGATCATCCAAGCGATCGCTTGGTTTGGTGTTACGGGGCCAGTGGTATAAACACGTTTCTCCAAATCTTGTCCGTGGATTAGTTCCATTGCCAAGTATTTTTTTCCGCCTTCTACAAAGAAGTCGTAATATTTGGGAATTCCCGGATGGTTAAGGGATTTAAGAGTGTGCGCCTCTCGCTCAAATAACTCTTGAGCTTTGACAATTTTTAGCATATCAGCATTCATTTGCTTCAACACCAGCAGTTGTGGCACACCCGCAATCAGACCAGCCTCATCCCAAGCCAGATAGGTAGTACCCATACCTCCTTGTCCGAGAGTTCGCAACACCTGATAATGGCGAATTCTCTGTTGGACTGAGAGAGGTTGACCGCAGTGGATGCAAAACAGATTGTTTGGAGAATTGCCTTCGTGCGTACAAGTAGAAGATAAATTTGCCAGATTTCCTGCTGAGTAAAGTGTCTCAGCGGCGTTTTCTTCTGTCCCTTGTATTTGTTGCTGTGATCGCAAACCAGTTTCCAGTACTGTTACCTGCTGAATTTGGAATTGCAATATTGGGCCTCCCTGTGCCAATTGCAAAAGGGAATTATCTGGTAACGAACTCTGAAGTACAAGGATACCGTTGAGAAAAGTGCCATTTGTACCTTTACTAATCAGCTGCCAAGCATCGCCATTGCTAGCGTCACCGACTTTTCTCAGTTCTAGATGATGTCGCGAAACTAAACTATCATTTAAAACAACGTGATTATCTGCCGCTCGACCAATCCGAATTATGGAGGAGTTCTCAAAGCTCCACTGCTGGAGGGGTGTTTTCTGTTGCGGTTCTAACAGGGTCAGACTAACCACAATACAACCTACAAGGTAAATGGATTAGGGAATAGGGAATGGGGAAAGGGGAATGGGGAATGGGGAAAGGGGAAAGGGGAAAAACCTTATATCTTATTGAGCCTTCCAATCCTTTTCCCCTTACCCTTTTCCCTTTAACCGAGCAGTATTGCTCCCCTGCTTCTTCCCGATGCCCCATTTATTTTTAACTTTCTAGATTTGGGCGTACTTTTGCCCGAATAAGTATACCAGTAATATTGTCGTGACCGTTGTATTGATTTGCCAAATCAATTAAATCTGTAACACCCCGTTCTAAGTTAGCAGCAGAACTAAGTAAGGGTTCTAAGTGAGTTTGCCAATGGGTTTCTAGTAAATCATTGTCTGATAGACCGTCCGATGCCAACAGCAGAAGAGTGTCTTCGTTGATGTCGAAAAAGCCAACGTCGGGATTAATCGAATTTTCATCACGAGGCCCCAAGGCTTGGGTGAGTTGGTAGGCATCTGGACGGGCGTAAGCGATGCTTGCTTCCACTCCTCGATTTATTTCCCGTTGCCCAACTTCGTGATCTACTGTGACTTGTTCTAGTCCCTGCTTACGCGTCAGGCGATAGAGACGGCTATCTCCCACATGAGCAACTGCTGCTTGAGTATCTTGAATTAAAAGCATTACCAAAGTTGTACCCATACGCCCAACTCCAGAACGGGCATCTTGTTGATTGAGCTTGTAAATCGCCTCATTAGCTAAATACACTGCCTCACGAATGCTATCTTCTGTTGGCAGCTGGTTGGCAATCCAGTGTTCTTGAAAGTATTCCCTTAGGGTGTTGACTGCTAACTCGCTGGCTATCTCGCCGCCAGCGTGTCCACCCATACCATCACAAAGAATATACAAACCATGCCCTTCTAAGACTCGACTTTTGGGGAACTCCAGTTTATGAATTTTGGTTTCAATACCAAAGTTGTCTTCGTTATGATGACGTTGACGCCCCACATCTGTGCGTCCTGCATCTTCTAAGCTACTTAACTGCATCGCCAGCACCACAGTTGGCATATCATCAGTTTTGCTAATGATATCTTCTAACTCATCTGATTCCGGAATAGTGGACACAGCAGTATTTTTCTCCTTGATTGGGGGCAAAGTTGCGGTTCCTAGTGCTTCCAGTTCAATAGAAATTTCCTCCAAACGCGATCGCAATTGGGCGATCGTCTGAATCTTACCTACCTCTAAATCCCCCAACATTTGGACTACGGAGCCAAATTGAGTCCGTTGCGATTGTCTAAATAGTGCTTGCCAAACCCTTCCCAAAGCTTGGATAGTTAACGGTTCCTCTGGAATGGCAGATGTTTGGCGAGGGGCATCTTCTAACGACTCTGTGGCGGATTGAGAATTCGGTGATTCCACATACAACCTTTGTAGTGCCAACGTTTGGTCTTCATCCAATCGCAAATTCGACAAATCTAAAAGGCTTTGACGACAATTTACTGGTTCCAATACTGCCCAAAGTTGAACCATTTCATAACACCAGTGTAAAATTTTTAACGAACTGGTTGTTTCTTCTTGCCACAGGTCGAGTAAATACTGCCAATCCGAGCGATTTTCGATTATTAATACCTGTATATCACCTTGTTGCCATGCGTCGTGAATCGACGGTATCCCCTGCTCACCTGGGGATTGTAAAGCAATATAAAGTTTAGCAAGGCGAGGAATCTCATTCGCTTCTACTGATGGTGTGAGCAAATCTGATTCCTGATTTTCTAGGATTGCCTCAATCGGTGATATTTGATACGGTCGGCAGTCTAGAACTCTCACACCCACATCAGTAATAATGGCAGTTTCCGTTTTAACAGGTAGCGCATCTAATAATTGATAGCGTTCTTGGGAGTCTAAATAGGAGCCTAATGTAATTTGAGAACTAGGAGATACAGGAGATGAGGAGGGTATTGCTTGTTCATCTCCCTCACCTCCCACATCTTGGACATCCCCTTCTCTTCTCAAAGCTTCCCCAGTCGTTTCTTTAGCAATAATTGCCCAAAACACTGTTCCACATTCTGTATCACAGTTATGACAACGTAATACATTCACAGGTACATCATCGGTACCGCATTCAGGACAAACCTTGTGAGTCAGGGACGTGCCACAGTTTTGACAGAATTTGTTGCTATTGGGGTTTTCAAATTTACACTGAGGGCAAATCAGCATAGTGGAAGTTCCTTTATTCCCATTCGTTCCAAGGTGCTTCTAGCCACTAACATCCAAGGTGCCACAATTGGCTGTCCCTGACTACAGTAGATTGTAGTCGATCAATGAATTTTGGTGGCAGTATTAATTGTGACGCATATTAGATAAATATTTCATATATTGGCAGTTAATTCCTTAGAAATGGGGAACAGGGAAGAAGCAGGGGAGCAATACTGCTCGGTTAAAGGGAAAAGGGTAAGGGGAAAAGGATTGGAAGGCTCGATAATATATAAGGTTTTTTCCCCATTCCCCTTTCCCCTTTCCCCGTGCCCCTTTGCCCAATGCCCAATTATCAAGAGTCTGGCAATTGTGGAGGTTCAGCGTCAAACCATTTTTGATAAATTTGCTTGTAAGTGCCATTGGATAACAAAGTTGCTAAACCTTTGTTAATTGCATCCAAATGCGGTGAATCCTTGGGCGTAGCAATCCCGTAGTATTCTTGGGTGAGCAAATCCGCAACAACTCTAATGCCTTTGAGTTTGCCATTTTTAATCGCATACAAAGTAGCGAAAGCATCGCTGATCGCGGCATCAACGTTGCCATTGAGTAAGTCTTGGAAAAATTCTGGCCCAGAATTAAAAGTACTAATTTTGGCGTTGGGGATGGTTTTGGCAAAATCTGCCCCAGTGGAACCAATTTGGACAGCAATTTTTTTACCTTTGAGACTTTTCAAGTCTTTAATATTTTGATTGTCTTCGCGGACAGCGATCGCAAGTCCGGCTTTAAAATAAGGTCGTGAAAAAGCAATTGTTTTCAGGCGTTCGGCGGTAATTGTGATTCCACTAATTGCGGCATCAACTCTTTTAGCTTCCAAAGTTGAAATCGTGCCATCAAAGGGCAGACTTTCAAACTGGATTGCAAAACCTGCTTCTTTAGCGATGCCTGCGGCGGGCGACGCCAACGCATTCATCAAATCAATATCAAAACCTGCTAACTTACCGTCAGCTGTTTGAAATTCAAAAGGGACAAAGGTGGGGTCTGTGGCTACCTTGAGAATTTTAACATCTGGGCTAGTACTGGGATATAAACTTTGACAGGCAATAATTAGTAGTAGGCAGCCTAAGCTAAGAATTAACTGCTGCCACTTGAAGTTAATTAATTTCACCATAGTAATTTTGTTCTAGTCATCAATTTTTACGATACTTGTCAAGATGTTATAAGAAAGAATACATACGTATGACTTTTTGCTAATTGCCTTTGTGTGTGTTCTATATTCTGACTCCCAATTTTTAATCGCTTATGGCTTCTACCACTTCTGCTTACCAAATTGCTGATTTGTTCGCCGAAAGAGCTAGAAATCTGACACCACCAACTTACGGCACTGAGTTAACCAAAATCATCACCGTCAGCTTTGCCTATGGTTTGGCTGACCCAATTCTCTTTCCTCATGCTGATTTGTCGGCTGCAAGTGCTGCTGTACTGGCAGAAGAAGCTCCGCTCGCTCTCAATTATGGGCCACCTTCAGCCCAACTTTATGAACAAATAATCCTCCGCTTGCAGGCTCAAGGAATCTCTGCCAATCGCGATCGCGTCATTATTGGCTACGGTTCCGGTCAGATTTTGGGCTTGCTACCAGATGTGTTTCTCGAACCTGGTGATGTGGTAATTGTGGAAGGGCCAACCTTCTTGGGAATAGTTAATAGATTTGTCCAGGCTGGCGCCCGCCTGATTACCATTCCTGTAGATGAGATGGGAATGGATGTAGATGCGTTAGAAGAAACTTTAAGCGACTTGAAAAAACGGGGGATTCGACCCAGGTTTATTTACACTATCCCTACTTTTCATAATCCCACAGGCTCTACTATGCCGTTATCTCGTCGCCAAAAACTGGTAGCGTTAGCGGCTGAGTATGGCGTGTTGGTGGTGGAAGACGATGCTTATAGCGATTTGCGCTTCCAAGGCGAAGTTGTGCCATCCTTAGCAAGCCTTGACAAGGAGGGGTGGGTGTTATACGTAAATACCTTCTCGAAAATCATTGCGCCTGGTATCCGGCTAGGCTGGGCTTGTGGCGATCCAGTAATTATTGAGCGGTTGGCAATGTTCAAAAGTGAAGGGCCTGTGGGGCCGTTTGTCAGCCATGTGGTTGGTCGCTACTGTGCTACAGGCAAACTAGATCGTCACATTCAGGAGCTAATCGCCTGCTATAAACATAAGTGTAATTTGTTGTTAGAAGCGATCGCTCAAGAGTTTCCCAGTGATGTAGTTGCTTTGCGACCAGATGGTGGCTTTTTTGTCTGGTGTAAATTACCGCCAGACATCAGCGCCAAAGCACTCCTAATTGCTGCCAATGAACATGGCATCAGCTTTCTCCCAGGAACTCGCTGCTACGCCAATGGACAGGGAGATGATGCCATCAGGTTAGCTTTTAGCTTTCAACCAACTAAAAAGATTGTCGAGGGAATTGCTACCTTGGGAGCAGTGCTACGTGAATGGCAGCGATGATCGTACCAATTTTAGATTTTGTGGAAAGTCCGATCTAAAGAAATCTCCGGTCAGACTTTCTTTCCTTACGAGCCGTAGCAATTAGCAAACCGCTCTCCCTTTTCTACATCCTGTGAAAAGTCACGCTTAGTACCAGTTAGTGCGGGTAACAACGGTTCCGGTGCCGCAGACTAGGGCCGCGCGGGAGAGGCGGCCACTGAGGTTATTGCCGACCTTGGTGTAGGCAAAGTTAATGCCCGGATCGACGGTTTCGCCAACATAGTCCCAGCTGCTGGGGTTGGGGTTACTGCTCCGGGTGCGATCGAGGTAGACCTTGCAGTAAGGCGGCGCGTTGTCGATTCGTGCGAATGAACCGCATTGGCCGCTGTAGAAGTACTTCAGCGTTATGTTGCTTCCAGCCCAGGTTGCCTTCTTGCTCTGCTGGAGGTTGTAACGGCAGGGCGTGGACTCCGGGTAGCGACCTTCATAAGGGTAGCTTGGATAGCCCGGACTGTTGAACGGCGCAGCCTGAGCAGCGGTCGCAAATGCTAGCGATGTGGAGATGAATAGACCGAAAACCCTGGTGATTGTTCTGATCCCCATGAGTGGTTTCCAAATTCAATTTTATATTTATCTATTAGATTAACTGTTTATAGTAAGTAGGCAGAAAAATTTCTAAGTATGTAACAAAAATCTAAAGTAATTAATCCTCTTTAATTACTCTGAAAAAAGAAAAATAAGAGCGTATTTTTCAACTGTAGATAAAGTGATAATTGAAGCGTTTATTTTCTAATAGAATCCTATAATTAAGGTTTTTGGTAAAAGTTTTATACTCAGAACTAGCCTTTTCAAGGTGACTCAGCATTTTTTGGGAATTTATTTAACTGCATTAGTCGCAGATAACACAGAAGTAAGAAGAATTATTGTCCAAAAATTTTACCTACCTTGAAAGGGCTAATTTTGAATCTTTAAAAAATTTGCTCCAAGCGCTGGAAATCACGCTGGACTTCATACCAGAGACTTTTATTATGAGGGTCTGTTTTCAAAGCTTTTTTGAGATAAATTCTGGCTTTGAGTAGTTGTTTTTCGGAAATTAGCGCTCGTCCCCAAATTTGATAGGCGATCGCTAACCATTGGCGGACTTCTGCATCTGTTGACAAACGATCTGCTAAAGCTTCCGCCAGGGCGATCGCTTGCGGAAATCGTTTTTCTTGCAAAAATCGCTGCAATTGCTCATAAGTCTTCCACTTCAGCCGTTCTTCTATTTCCAACAGATTCGGCGGCTTTGGTTTTCCTGATTCTTGGCTTGTCACCGTTGTTACTGGTGTTTTCTGCCTATGCGTTGCCTTAGCGTCATCACGCCCACCAGATGTTGATACCTGAGTTGAATGTGCCACAGTTTCCTCTGGTAGTACCACTGTCATCAGGAGTTTGTACGCTTCTGTCAAGGCAATAAACTTATCTTTGGCTTTGTTGTCATCTGGGTTGATATCGGGATGATATTGCTGCGCCAGTCGTCGGTAAGACGCTTTGATGTCAGCAAAAGAAGCTCCCGATCTTAAACCTAGTAAACGGTAGCAATCTCCAAGATCCATCTTGAGCTATCAGCTATCGAATATTTAGCTATTGGCTATTATCTGTCAGTATCAGCTTCAAGCCCGGACTATTAATGATAAGGGCTAATTTTCTATTTTAAAGTTCAATGTTGACAGTTTATTCATAAAAGGGCATGGGGCATTGGGCGTTAGGAGTACTGTTAGCGATAGCGGGGCGTTTAGCCAGTGCTGAGTGCTGAGTGCTGAGTTAGGAGTTAGGAGTTAAGAGTTAAGAGTTAGGAGTTTTGTTTATCTCCTTGTCCCCTTGTCCCCTTGTCCCCTAATTCCCTCACTCCCTCACTCCCGGTTGGTGAGCGCAGTCGAACCACATCTCCCTGCCCCTCTGCCCCTCTGCTCCTCTGCTTTCTGCCCCTGCCTTCCTACTAACCAGCTACTACAGAGGTTCGTTCTTCAATCACACGGTCAATTAAACCGTATTCTTTTGCCTCTTCGGCAGACATGAAAAAGTCACGATCCATATCTTTTTCAATTTTTTCTATGGTCTGACCTGTTTTATCGGCATAAATGCCATTGAGCTGGTGACGAATCCGCAGAATCTCTCTAGCTTCAATTTCGATATCGGTTGCTTGTCCACGGGTGCCACCTGAAGGCTGGTGAATCATAATCCGTGAGTGAGGCAATGCTAGGCGTTTGCCTTTGGTGCCAGCTGCCAGCAGGAAAGACCCCATTGAAGCAGCTAATCCCACGCAAATAGTCACTACATCTGATTTAATATGTTGCATGGTGTCAAAAATAGCCATGCCAGATGTAACCATTCCACCTGGGGAATTGATGTATAAATAAATGTCTTTACCTGGATCGTCTGAGTCCAGATACAGCATTACTGCGATAATTTGATTGGCAATTTCATCATCAATATCACGCCCCAAGAATATAATCCGTTCTCGGTAAAGGCGATCGTAGATGCTAATCCAATCTGTATATTGTCCACCGGGCATCCGGTAAGGAACTTTAGGAACGCCTATAGGCATAATTTACTCCGTTTTTAATAATTTGGGGGCGGTGGGAGAGTTAGGAATAACTCATGACTCCTAGAAAGACTTGGGTTAATCGCGTCTCTACTCAGCACTCAGCACGGGCTAAACGCCCCGCTGACGCTAACAGCACTCACTAGAGGACACTGGCCGGGAGTGGGGGATTGGCGAGTTCTTCTTTCTCAAAAACTCGGTCAATTAAACCGTATTCCTTCGCTTCATAGGGTGTTAAATATAACAACCGATCCATGTCTTTAGTAATTTTTTCTGGAGCCTGTCCAGTGGTGCGATGTAAAATATCAACTAAGGCCCCTTTATTTACCAAAACTTCCCTAGCGCGAATTTGAATATCCGTTGCTTGACCTTGGGCGTAGCTCTTAGGCTGATGCAGGATAATCGAGGAGTGGGGTAAACTAGCGCGGCAACCTTTTGTACCAGCACTGAGTAGCATCGCTGCCATTCCCATTGCAGAACCGACGCAGATGGTGTGGATAGGAGGCTTGATATATTTCATGGTGTCATAGATGGCGAAGGCTTCGGTTTCAAAGCCAATGGGATCGCCACTGTAACCGGAAGTGCCGGTGGAGTTGATATAGATTTTAATCGGTTTTTCGGGGTCGTCGGATTGCAAAAACAGCAATTCGGCCACGATTAATTCTGTGACAGCAGGCACCAGAGGCATCCCAAGATAGACAATTCGTTCCTTCAATAAAAGGGAAGGTAAATCTGGCGGCGGTGTTCGGTAAAAGTTATCGCCGTAATATGGGGCTTGAACAGCCTTAATTGGGGAAATGTCCATAGCAACTGATCGCCTGAAACTATGCCGTTAACTGTAATACATCCTAGCGCGATGCACGCTTCCCTCAAGGTGCGGATTTCTCCCTAATGCTGAAGGCGGCTTCGCATCTGCCAATGCTTGGCTTCTAAGATATTCTGATTATATTAGTGTATTTATGTTGGATAAGTTTTCCGTAGAGCTAAAGTAGTGCTTTGAAGTTATTTTTTAATATGTATATCCTGAATAGGGACTCTGAGTTATGAAGGTTAATTTGCAGCCTGCCTTGAATGATGGTAATTTGGACGCAAATCAACTGAACAGTCAACGTCAGTTGGGAATTTCGATTTCGGCGATCGCAGAAAATCAAGACCGCCATGTACCCCTGAATTTATGCTTAATTCTCGATCATAGTGGTTCGATGAATGGGCGATCGCTAGAAACGGTGAAAAAAGCAGCGAATCGTTTGGTGGATAGACTCAATCCTGGCGATCGCCTCAGTGTGGTAGTTTTCGATCACCGTGCCAAAGTCTTAGTATCCAATCAAAGTGTCGAAAATCCAGAGAAAATCAAACAGCAAATCAATCGCCTAGCCGCCGATGGGGGAACTGCGATTGATGAAGGGCTGCGCTTGGGGATTGAGGAGTTGGCGAAGGGCAAAAAAGATACTGTTTCCCAAGCTTTTTTATTAACCGACGGGGAAAATGAACACGGTGATAACAATCGCTGTTTGAAATTTGCTCAATTGGCTGCTAGCTATAATTTAACTTTAAATACTTTGGGATTTGGTGATAACTGGAACCAAGATGTTTTAGAAAAAATTGCTGATGCTGGCTTAGGTACTTTATCTTATATTCAAAAACCCGAACAGGCTGTAGAAGAGTTTAATCGCCTGTTCAGCCGCGTTCAAACAGTGGGATTGACTAATGCTTATCTGTTATTCTCTTTAATGCCCAATGTCCGGTTAGCGGAACTTAAACCCATCGCCCAAGTTTCCCCAGACACAATCGAGTTACCACTGCAACAAGAAGCTGATGGACGTTTCGCTGTGCGGTTGGGAGATTTAATGAAAGATGCAGAACGGGTAATCTTAGCTAATATTTATTTGGGACAATTGCCAACAGGTGAACAAGCGATCGCTAATGTGCAAGTCCGCTACGACGATCCAGCCGCTAACAAAGTAGGTTTAGTTACACCAAATATCCCAGTTTATGCCCATGTAGTCAAAAATTACCAAGCAGACCCGAATCCCCAGGTGCAACAGTCTATTTTGGCATTAGCAAAGTATCGCCAAACCCAGCTAGCCGAGACGAAATTACAACAAGGCGATCGCTCTGGTGCGGCGACAATGTTACAAACGGCTGCGAAAACTGCCTTGCAAATGGGAGATACTAATGCAGCGACCGTGTTGCAAACTTCTGCCACTCAGCTACAATCTGGCGGAGATTTATCCGAAAGCGATCGCAAGAAAACCAGAATTGTCTCCAAAACAATTTTGCAAGATACTCCTCCCCAGTAAACTCAAGTTTAGATGAAAGTTAAATTGCTCTCGGCGTTAAATGACAATAATGTCGATCTGGCTCAAACAACTAGCCAACGTCAATTGGCAATTACGATTTTTGCCATCGCTGGTGAGTCCGATCGAAATCTCCCCCTTAATCTCTGCTTGATTTTGGATAAAAGTGGTTCCATGCATGGACAACCAATTAAAACGGTGATTCAGGCGGTGGAAGGATTAATCGATCGCTTGAAAATAGGCGATCGCATTTCAGTTGTGGCTTTTTCCGGCACTGCAGAAGTCATTATCCCCAACCAAGCGATTGAAGACCCCGAAAGCATCAAATCTCAAATTAAAAGCAAACTGACTGCTAGCGGCGGCACTGCGATCGCTGATGGTTTGGAACTGGGAATTACAGAACTGATGAAGGGTACAAGAGGCGCTGTTTCCCAGGCGTTTCTGCTGACGGATGGACATGGTGAAAGCGGTTTGCGGATTTGGAAGTGGGATATTGGGCGAGATGACAATAAGCGCTGTCTGAAACTGGCGCAAAAGGCTGCCAAGCTGAACCTAACTATCAACACTTTCGGATTTGGTAATAGCTGGAATCAGGATTTGCTAGAAAAAATTGCCGATGTCGGTGGTGGGACTTTAGCTTACATCGAACGTCCCGAACAAGCTGTGGAGCAATTTAGCCGACTGTTTGGACGGATTCAATCGATTGGGCTAACTAATGCTTACTTGCTGTTATCTTTAGTGCCCAATGTTCGACTAGCAGAATTGAAACCCATTGCCCAAGTTGCCCCAGACACAATCGAGTTACCAGTGGAAACTGAAGCTGATGGTACCTTTGCTGTGCGTTTGGGAGATTTGATGCAGGATGTAGAACGGGTAGTTTTGGCAAACATTTATCTGGGACAATTGCCAGAAGGGAAGCAAGCGATCGCGCATCTGCAAATCCGTTATGATGACCCGTTGGTTAACGAACAAGGTTTACTTTCGCCCTTGATGCCAGTGTATGCAGATGTAGTGCGGGCGTATCAACCGACATCTAATCCCCAGGTGCAACATTCTATTTTAGCATTAGCGAAGTATCGCCAAACCCAGTTAGCCGAGGCGAAATTGCAACAAGGCGATCGCACTGGTGCAGCAACGATGTTGCAAACGGCTGCTAAAACCGCTTTACAAATCGGTGATAAAGGTGCAGCGACAGTGTTGCAAACTTCCGCCACTCGCTTGCAAGCTGGAGAACAACTTTCGGAAGCAGACCTCAAGAAAACTAGGATTGTATCAAAGACCGTTTTACAGGAATAGTAAAAATTCAGCCTTGCTCATTAACTGTATAAAAGTTTCGCCTCAAGACTGTCAGCAGTAATACTCAAACATAGCGATAATCAATTTAAGTATTCTTTGCTTTCAAGTCTCCTGCATGAACAAGCTGTTCAAAAATCCGCTCTTTTTGTTCATTTTTGGTGCAACTGCTACAAGTTTAATCGGTTATTTAATTAACCAATTACCTGCAATTCCAGATTTCCCACATAAAAATTCATTAATTATTGGTGCTGTGATTATTGTGACGCTGTTAATTGCGTGGGGAACATATCAACAGGCACAGCAGCAGTCAGAAGACCCACCAGAACAAATCGACCCAATCTTAAGACCGCGATTGCTGGAAGCGGAAGAAACAAAGGTTAAAAAGCGATCGCAAGATTCTCTGCTTTTGTCGCTGATGATTGAACTAGATAAACAAGAGCAACCGGAAAAAGTCGGACGAAACCCACTGCAACCCTTATATAGAATCTCTACAAACCAGCGTACAAGCCCACCTCAGCAAATTAATCGCATGGTGGATGTGTTGCAACGAAAAGATATCAGTGGCAGATTATTAATTTTAGGACAGCCGGGAGGAGGAAAAACTACGACACTGCTAAATTTGGCAGAAGAATTATTGGAAACAGCAAAGCTAAATGATAAAGCCCCAATGCCTTTTATCTTTGAACTTTCGGCATGGCGGGATGATAGCGTTAATATTCTGGATTGGCTAATTATTCAACTTAAGGAAGAATATAATCTAAGACCTGGAATTAGTCGGTTTTGGTTAGAACGGGGTGATATTTTACCGTTGTTAGATGGCTTGGATGAGTTGGGGTTGGAACGACAAAAAAAGTGTATCAAAGCAATTAATCAATATTTGGGTGAAGATGCGAAGCGGGATTTGGTTGTTTGCTGTCGGGAAGAGGAATATCATACAGGGGAAGAACAGCTTACACAGTTACATGGTGCGGTTTGTTTGCAGCATTTGTCGGAAAGACAGATTCAAGATTATTTAAATCAGTTGAATAGACCTGATGTGTGGCAAGAAATACAGAGAAACGCGGAATTTTTGGAATTAGCAAGGACACCATTATTACTCTCAATGATGATGGTTGCATATCAAGGAAGAGCAATACAGACAAAGCAGGATTTATTTGATGCTTATATCGAGCGTAGATTTGATTTGTTGCGTGTAGAGAAGGGAGAACCGCAGCAAAAGAAAATTGTGCATTTTTTAGCGTTTTTAGGAAAGCGGGCTGATGAGTGCGCTGATTGCTTGGCCAATTTTTGGGCTGATTGGTGGGCTGGTTTTTGGGCTGAGTTTAGGGCTGATTTTAGGGTTAGTTGAGGGATTAAAGGCAGAGCTAAAAATTAAATTTACACCCAATCAAGGTATTCGGGCATCGTTCAAGAACACACTTTTTCTCACATTTATATTTAATATTATGTTTTTATCTAGCCAAATTTGGATGAAATCATTTTTGCTTAATTTTCTTAAACTTAATAAAGTTACTTTAATGCTGAGTAACTTACAAACATATATTTTTATATTTACATTATTTTTCGGTGGTGGATTAGCCTGCATCCAGCATATTTCCCTACGTTTGGTACTTTGGCGCAGTGGCTACATTCCTTGGAACTACGCCCAATTTCTCAACCGTGCAGCAGAACGTCGCTTAATTCAACAAGTCGGTGGTCGTTATCGGTTTATCCACCGTTTGCTACTTGACCATTTTGCTGATATGCGTCTGTCGTAGTTTGAGCAATGTATTCAGCTTTGATTTGCAATGTTTGGTTCATGGCTTCAAAACCAACGATACACTAACATGAATGCGTAAATTACCTAAATAAACAAGTAAACTGGGGTTTGAGAAAGTAAAAGCTCTTTTTGCTTGCGGAAAACACCAAAATGAGAAAGCAAACTGGGGTTTGAGAAAGTAAAAGCTCTTTTTGCTTGCGGAAAACACCAAAATGAGAAAGCAAACTGGGGTTTGAGAAAGTAAAAGCTCTTTTTACTTGCGGAAAATACCAAAATGAGAAAGCAAACTGGGGTTTGAGAAAGTAAAACGCCATTTTGAGTAAGCAATATGGCTTTTTGCTTATTAAATGTGAAGTTTTGAGAAAGTAATATGCCTTTTTGCTGATTGAATATAAATTTAAGTTAAATATGCGAAAGTTTAGACATCCGGCAACAACGGTAAACGATGGTGTCGATACCTGCATCACTTAGCAATGTTGCCGCAGAGAGTGGTAATCCTTGCTCAAGCAACAGTTTCATAGCGGTTAGGTAGTTCAATGATGCGATCGTCCAAGTAAGACGATGCAAAAATTAAGGCTTGCTGAATATCTTCATCTTCTAATTCGGGAAACTCTTGGCGCAGTTCTTCTCGATTAGGGTAGGTGGCTAATAACTCAATCACCCGACGAACGGTAAGGCGAAGATTACGGATACAAGCTTGTCCATTCATGCGATTCGGATTGCTGGTGATGCGATCTAATTTCATGCCATTGCTTATTTTAGTTTCTTACTTACGCCCAATTTTATAAGCAAATTTCTAACATTATTTAGGCATTATAGCGGTTTCCACATGGGTAAGGTAGAGAAAAAAATAATTAACTACAAATAAACGATACATCGAAATAAATGCATGACTTACTTAAATAAACTAGCAAACAAGTGAAATTAGTAAGCATGTAGAGTGGGCATTTTGCCTACTCTAACAGCTTCTCATGATTAAATATCAACTGAACCGAATATCAATCGTCACCTCTGCTATCCTCGTCTTCCCCTTTGATCTTCTGCGCTACGAAACCCGGCAGATCGGTACTGTCAACCGCAAAAACAAAAAATTTGTTTGGGTTGTCAACACTTGTCGAATGGTAAGTATCCGGCGCTAAAGTACCAACAAAATCGTTGTCATTGGCGATGAATAATGTATGCTTTTCCACTCCATCGATCTTCACATCTTTTCCGAAAGCCAAACCTTCAAGCTTGGCAGGAATGTCCTCTTCTTTGATGCCGTTTTGAGTTAGTGCAGCTACCACATCAAGGAATAGGGTCTTGCTTACTGCCTTACCAACAAGGTTGCTTTCCCCGGTGATATTGCTTACTTCTTGAGCATTCGTCAGATCGATCCGATAGATTTTCTTGAAAGCAGCCTTGGAGCCGTCGCCAAATCCCTTGCCATCGCGTTCATCTACTAGGAATTGGCGATCGCTAATGGCTAAAATCTCGCTGACTGTGGGATACTTCGGTTTAGCCGCCGTACCAATATTATCTAGCTGATAGGCGTATTCCTGAGTAGCACCTGTGGCGATATCAATTTTGACAATTCTGGTATAAGCACCATTAGTCCCACCGTCTTGGAGTAGGGGACTTTGCAAAATGCCAAACAAGGTTTTACCATTGGGAGTAATTGCCAGTCCTTCCATACCTTTGTTCGCAACCCGACCGGACGTGTTATCACTAATCTCTGTATCACTAACGGGACTCAAGTTGCTGACTGCAAACTTGCTAGGTAGGTTAAAGACCGCGATCCGCTTACCTGTATTGCGGTTGAATTCATATACATAAGGGCCATATTCATCCGAGATAAATATTTGCTCTCCACTATTGGATACACGCACCCCTTCAGGATCGAAACGCGCATTGTTGGAATATGTGGAGATTTGGGTAGGGTCAAAATTGTCTGAGCGTCCAGTGAAATAGTTTTTATTCTTGGTATTTAAGGCTGGTACACCGCTAGGTACACCCAATCCCGCACCACTTCCGTAGTAAAGAGAGTCTTTGCTAAACAGCAGAGTTGTGTCAATTAAGCGAGGGGTAAGCGTGAAAGGCAACGTTGATGAACCATTGCTTGGTACGAGTTTCAGTTTGATAGTTTGGAAGCGGTTGATATAGGATGCTGTGTCACTCACAGCGCTGTTATATGAGACGGCATTTGGGCCCCGGTCTGGGATAGCGATAAAGGTATTATTGCCAGCGTAAGCTAGTCCCGATCCTAGACCACCCAAAAAGTTTCCTGGAACGCCGTTTTCCAAAGGAGCAGATGTTTCGGTGGAGCGATCGCCTATATTACCATCTAGGCTGCCAATTGCAATCAATTTAACCTCTGCATTGGCAGCAGGAGCCATTGCAAATAATACCAACAATGACAAAATGAGACTTTTATTGAGCATATTAGTTCTATGGCGTAAAGACAGTATTTATTAAAAAATATTGTCAGTGTTTTTACTTTTTTAGTATCTATTACCAGTAATTAAGCAAAAGTTAAGCTTAGATTAAATAAAAATATTAAAGTTTGTATAAAACTATTATTAGTAGCAGTCAAAATCTGCTATCGAGAAACAAATAAAAACTACGTTATATATAAAAAAATGGTCAAGATAAAGTCTAAAATGGAAAAATTAAATAATTACAATTTAAAAGTAAAATTAACAATTCAAAATTAAAAATATTAGCAATTAATTCAATACAGTTCAGTTAGTGTCAAAAACCTTAAAATGTGTAGGTTGGTTTGAGGAACGTAGACTCGAAGGGGCTTCTCGAAGAGTAACCCAATATTTTCGGGGCTTTGTTGGGTTGCGCTTGCTTAACCCAACCTACAATTTTCCTTAACTAAACCGTATTGGCAACTAATTTTATAAACTTTAGAAATAAAACTGGATTTCGATATTTCCACTCAGCAACGTCAAAAAAGAAATAAAATGTTTCAAAAACTTAACTAGATACAATTTGCTACTAACAAAATATAACCAAAAATTATTCATGGCTTAACCATCAACCATAAATATCTGTATTTGAATAGTTATGGTTCTCCCTATTATAGAAAAATTGCATGAAAACTAGTAGAAACCAAGGGTATCTATTAAGTCTTTTGCTGGTAAGTAGCTTGAGTCCAAGTATCCAATCAGCTAGTGCTGGAACTACCAGACCTGTTGGTAACTTAGAAGGTGGAGCAGCTTTGCTACCTACAGGTCAAATTATCACGCCCGCAGCAGCACCAGGCTCGACGTTTGCACCTTTAGGAACTGGTTTGCGTACAGATGATAATGCTGATGCTGCTGAAGCCGTAAGCACAGCCCTCAGCCCTGATGGAAAAACTCTACTGGTTCTTACTAGTGGCTATAACCAAAACTTCAAAAATGAAAATACAGGTAGTACTTTCACTTATCCTGTATTAGATCCGCTAACTGGTAAGCCAAGTGGTACAACAACCCCAAAAGCAGAATGGGTTTTTGTCTATGATGTGACTAGCGGTAAGTTAGTTAAAAAACAACAAATTAATATTCCTAATACCTATAACGGTTTGGCTTGGGCTAAAGATGGCTCACGCTTCTTTGTCTCAGGTGGGATTGACGATCGCGTGTATGTTTATGCGTCTAATGGTAGTCAGTACGTACCAGATGCTCCCTTTATTTTACTAGATCACAATTCTGACCAAACTGCACCCTTCCCTAAATACGATGGTGGTTTGTTGAAGGATACGCCAGCTAAGGCTGTGAGTACAGGAGCAGTTGTAGCGGGTATTGCAGTTAGTAAAGATGGCAAGACCTTAGTGGCTGCAAACTTTGAGAATGACTCTATATCAATCGTTGACACTTCTACCCGTAAGGTAATTAAAGAAATTAAGTTCTTTAGGGCAGGCGACAAAATAGCAACTGGTGAATTTCCTTTTGATGTCGCTATCAAAAGTACAGACAAAGGTCAAGCAGCTAAAGTTTTTATTAGTAGCCAGCGCGATGACGAAGTAGTTACTGTTGAAATTGCTTCTGGAAAAATCACTCGTATACCAATAGGTAGTCAGCCAAACAAAGTACTGCTTTCGGCGGCTCAAAATCGACTATATGTAGCTAATGGTAATGATGACTCAGTTTCAGTCATTGATACAAATAACAATAGGGTTGTGCAAACCATCTCTCTGTCTCGCCCTGGCGATCAATACAAAGGTGGCAATCCCAACTCTTTAAGTCTCAGTCCAGATGGAGGAACACTTTATGTTACTCTAGGCGGCGAGAATGCGATCGCTGTTGTGGACTTGCAAGCTGGTCGGGTGAATGGACGCATCCCCACTGGCTGGTATCCTAATTCTGTAAGTGTCAGCCTTGATGGTCAAAGACTTTACGTTGTCAATGCTAAAAGTAATTCCGGCCCCAACCCGTCAAACAGTCGAACGACACCAGCAGGACTTGCACGTAACACTAATTTTAAAAACGATTACACCTGGGCTTTAGAAAAAGCTGGTATCTCAATTATTCCAGTGCCAAGTAGCAGTACTTTGGCTATGCTTTCAACGCAGGTAGACAAAAACAACGGTTTTTACAATCGTCGTCCTGACCGGATAATGAGGTATTTACAAGGCAAAATTAAGCACGTTATCTACATAGTTAAAGAAAACCGTACCTACGATCAGGTACTCGGTGACTTACCTATCGGTAATGGCGATCCTGCACTTACCTTGTTTCCCTACAAGATTTCACCCAACCATCACAAGCTGTCTCTTGGTTTTGCAACTTTTGATAACTTCTATGACAGTGGTGAATCTAGTGGAGTAGGTTGGAACTGGTCTACTTACGGTCGTACTACAGATTACACCGAAAAAACTCAATCAGTTCTTTACGGTAACGCTGGCTTTAACGGCTTAACCTACGATTACGAAGGTACAAATCGGAATATCAGTCTTGGACTACCGCAAACTTCCTCGAATAACTCGCCAATTAATACCCGGATAACAGGAGTTTTAGATCCTTCTGGGCAGTCTTCCATATTACCTGGAGACAGGGATGTTGATGCTCCCGAAGGAGACGGTAATCTCCAACCGGATGCCATTGGTGGTTATCTGTGGGATACGGCGCTACGTGCTGGCAAGACTGTACGCAATTACGGTTTCTTCGTTGATAACGGAATTCCTTACACCACTACTCAAACCGATCCAACTAAACCCGATCCGAAAAACCCAGCTTATATCCCCATTTCCGCAACTCCTTACGCTGACAAGATTCCTCAAGCTCCCGTTACTAAAACTGCATTGTTGGATAAAACCGATCTTTACTTCCGCTCATTCGATCAAAATAATGCCGATATTTATTTGTACAACGAATGGGAAAGGGATCTTCAGCAAAATGGATTACCCAATTTAATGCTTGTGCGTTTATCTCACGATCATTTTGGTTCTTTTGGCACTGCTTTATTTGGACTAAATACTCCTGAATTGCAAATGGCAGATAATGACTATGCTATTGGCAAACTGGTAGAAAAAATTTCTCATCTCCCGGAGTGGAAAGAAACAGCAATTTTCATCATTGAAGATGATTCCCAAAATGGGCCCGATCATGTTGATTCGCACCGTTCGTTAGCTTATGTTATTTCGCCCTACACAAAACGAGGTGCGCTCGTTAGCACTAACTACAACACCATTAATATATTGCGGACAATGGAGGATTTGTTAAACATTAACTATTTGGCAATTACTGATGCTAATGCCGAACCAATGTCAGATGCCTTCACAAGACAACCGAATTTTGAGCCTTACACAGCTGTTGTGCCAGGTAACTTGTGTGCTAAACCTGTAGATCCGAAACTAGTACCAGCTTGCCAAGACCCCAATATTGAAAATACAGCAGCTGTGCCCATTCTAAATGATGCAAAATGGTGGGCTGCTATGACCAAGGGGTTCAATTTTATCGGTGAAGATAACCTTGATGCAGAAGAATTCAACGAAATTCTTTGGGAAGGAATTAAGGGCGATAATATTCCTTATCCTGAAAAACGTAACGGTAAAAACTTACGGCAAAACCGCGAGCAACTTCTAAAGAATTGGCAATTGAGTCAAACGAATAACTCTACTGGCGCTAAGAAGTAAGTCTTAGACGTTTGGTGAAAACGTAGAGACGTAGCACTGTTACGTCTCTACAGAGTTTAAATAATTGATTTATTTAATGCAACAGGAAAATTGAGATGAAATTGTTTCAAAAATTAGCGATCGCTACTAGTCTGATTCTGGGTTTAGCTACATTAGCTACTAAATCTGCATCGGCTGCAATTATTAATTATGCGTTCAATGTTGATAGTTCTACAGCTAAAGGTAACGGTCTATTTAGCTTTGATGACACAACTTTCAGTAATGATAATATCCCAGTAGCCCCAGTTCAATCGCTAAGTTTTCAATTCGATAATGATCCTAATATTTACACCGCAAAGGATGATGTTGAATATCCAGATTATCCGGTTGCATTTCCAACTGTATCCTTAGCAGATAACGCACCTATTGGATTGCTGTACAGCTTCCTTGACAAAGCTAATCCTGACAAAAGTTACGAAATTGCTGGAACATTATTTTCTGTCTCTTCTGAAACTTCCGATTCCGGTATAGTTTCTTATCGACAAGTACCTGAACCTAGTACTTTAGGTAGCACACTTCTTCTTGGCACTATTGGCTTGTTCATGAAAAGAAAGGTAAGATCGATCAAAAACATTAAAGCTTAACCTCGATTTAAGAGGGTGTAATATGGTTGGGTTCCCACCTGCGTACACTCTCTTAATAATTGTATTAAAAAAGCAAAACTCCAATGAAAACCACTGGTATTCATCATGTAGCGATTATTTGTTCTGACTACGATCGCTCCAAAAAATTTTATGTAGAAGTTTTAGGCTTTCCGATTATTCAAGAGACTTTTCGCGCCGCCAGAAATTCTTATAAATTAGATTTAAAAGTTGCAGAAAATACTCAAATCGAACTATTCTCTTTCCCAAATCGTCCAGAACGATCTAGTAACCCAGAGTCTTGTGGTTTAAGACATCTTGCTTTTCAAGTTGATGATGTAGAGGAAACTGTTTTTTATTTAAAATCAAAAGGGTTAGAGGTAGAAAATATCAGAGTTGATGAAATTACAGGCAAGAAATATACTTTCTTTAAAGACCCAGATAATTTACCATTAGAAATTTATGAGCATTAAAATTACTTCTAGCCAAACTTCTTATCACTATAGATAATCAAGCGATGTCTACGATGCTCGAATATACTTCTCCTCCCATTTGGCTAAATGCTCATATTCAAGACCCGCGCATCAAAGTTGGAGATTACACCTACTTTGATCGGCACATCAGTTTGGCAATATTTACCCCAAAAGATCGGATTGAGATTGGAAAGTTTTGTTCTCTGGCTAAGGATATCGTTATTTTTGGTGGAGGAAACCACATTATGACAAGAGTAACGACATTTCCTTTCAAGTGGTTATCTGAGGAAGCTTCTCCAGAAGAACGTTACACCGATGCATCTGCTTGCGGGGTGACGAATATTGGCCATGATGTTTGGATTGGGCATGGAGCAACGATTTTGTCAGGGGTGAAAATTGGGAATGGTGCAGTTGTGGGCGCACAGGCTGTTGTTGCTTGTGATGTTCCTGCGTATGCAATTGTGGTCGGTAATCCAGCTAAGATAATTCGGTATCGGTTTGAGCCTAAAACAGTAGAACGGCTGCTAGAACTATCTTGGTGGGATTGGGAGTCACACAAGATTGCAGCTAATTTAGATTTGCTATATACCAACCCGGATGAATGGCTACCAGAGATCGAGTTGAAACAGCCACAAGCAGATGTATTGAAATTGATCGGGATGCCGCCATCAGCAGAACACAGAACAGATAGGTATTGAGCCGAGGTGGCACTTCCACATCCTAGACATCTAGCACCAGTCTAATTGCTGTTTATTATTGCCAAAATTTCTATATTAATAACTATGCCTATATTCCCAGTCAAAAAACTCAAAAGCGATCGCAAACACATAAATATCTGCAATATCCAGCCAAAGAACCCAGGATAATGAATCATAATTAATCTCTATAGCTTTGAGTTATCAGCCATCAGCCACCAGTTACCAGCCGGAAGCTGAGATGCCGAATAATCAGGGCTTTGGATTCAACTTAACGAATTGACTATGAATTCTGAACAAATCAAAAATTCTCTAAATATTTCGCCAGCGATACGTGTGGGAGTACTGGGTTTCGGCGGACTCGGACAAGCAGCCGCCAAAGTAGTTGCTGGCAAACGAGAAATGATTTTAGTCGCAGCAGCAGATCAAAAAGGTTACGCTTATGCTGCTGAAGGTTTAAATACTGAAAAATCTGTTGCAACCTATCAGTCTCAAGGTTCGGTGGGTTATTTAGAGCCAATTGGTACATTAACAAATCAAAGTATTCAAGATTTAATCGAAATAGCTGAAGTAGATGGGTATTTTTTGGCTTTACCCAACCTGCCAAATGATTTTATTCCCAATGTCGCCAAGGAATTTATCAAATCTGGTTGGCGTGGGGTACTAGTAGATGCAATTAAACGCACCACTGCTGTAGAACAACTCCTAGCGATGAAAGAGGAACTGCAAGCCGCCGGGATTACCTACATGACAGGATGCGGTGCTACACCTGGACTGTTAACAGCAGCAGCAGCTTTAGCCGCCCAAAGTTACGCCGAAATTCATCAAGTTGAAATTACCTTTGGGGTGGGAATTGCTAACTGGGAAGCTTACCGCGCCACTGTTCGGGAAGACATTGGCCATATGCCTGGTTACACAGTAGAAGCTGCTAGGGCGATGACTGACGCAGAAGTAGAAGCACTACTAGATAAAACTAATGGCGTGCTGACCTTGAAAAATATGGAACACGCTGATGATGTGATGTTAGAAGTAGCGGGGATAGTAGGACGCGATCGCGTTACAGTTGGTGGTGTAGTCGATACCCGCAATCCCAAAAAGCCCCTCAGCACCAATGTGAAGGTAACAGGGCGTACCTTTGAAGGAAAGATTTCCACCCATACCTTTACTTTGGGAGATGAAACCAGCATGGCAGCAAATGTCTGCGGCCCTGCTTTCGGCTATCTCAAAGCTGGTAGACAATTGCACCAACGCGGCATCTATGGAATATTTACCGCAGCTGAAATTATGCCCCAATTTGTTAGGTAAATAGGGAATGGAGACTGGGGAGCAGGGGAGACAAGGGGACAAGGGGGACAAGGGGGAATATTGAATAAGTCTCTCCCTTGTCTCCCCCCTCTTCTTTGTCTACCTTGTCTCTTCTCCATGCCCAATCCCCAATTCTTATAATGGTATTTCAGTGCTGATAAATCGGAGGTAAGTGTGACCACTACGGTACACTGGCAGGAACGAGTTGGTAATCAAAGAGATTGGATTTGGCGTGGCTGGCAAACTCGCTACACTTACATTCGCCCTAGTCAAAATCACCACAACACAACACCTCTAATTCTGTTACATGGCTTTGGCGCTTCTATTGGTCATTGGCGACATAATTTAGAGGTGTTGGGTGAGCATCACACAGTTTACGCTATAGATATGCTGGGTTTTGGCGCTTCTGAAAAAGCCGCAGCTAATTACAGCATCGAACTCTGGGTTGAGCAAGTTTACGATTTCTGGAAAACATTTATCCGTCAACCAGCGATATTAATAGGCAATTCCAACGGTTCGCTGATATCTATGGCCGCCGCCGCCGCCCATCCGGATATGGTGCTGGGTATGGTGATGATGAGTTTACCAGACCCGTCATTAGAACAAGAAGCAATTCCTCCTGTCCTGCGCCCACTCGTCACCGCAATTAAAAATGTTGTCGCTTCACCGTTGATACTTAAACCTGTATTTAACTTCGTGCGCCGTCCTGGGGTGCTGCGTCGCTGGGCACGTCTTGCCTACGCTAACCCAGAGGCGATTACCGATGAACTGATCGAAATTTTAGCAGGGCCTCCCCAAGATCGGGGTTCTGCAAGGGCGTTTAGTGCTTTATTCAAAGCGGCGATCGGAATTAACTTTAGTCCTAGTGTCAAGACAGTATTACCAACCTTAACAATTCCCATGCTTTTAATTTGGGGACAAAAAGACCGGTTTGTGCCGCCAGCACTAGCTAGCCAATTTGCCCAATATAACCAGAAGTTGGAACTGCTGAATCTGGAGGATGTAGGGCATTGTCCCCATGATGAATGTCCAGAACAAGTGAATCAAGCGATTTTAGATTGGATTGAGAGAGGAGTTAGGAGTTAGGAGTTTGAATTCTTCCCCTGCTCCCTCATCTCCCTCATCTCCCTCAAGCTTCTACCTTTTTGCACCTAGCCAATCGTCGCCTGGTTAGTGTCAACATCTGTAGCACCATTTACAGAACTCGCTACAGAAATCATTTTGTTGAGAATTTCTTGACTGGGGACTTTACCTTTCAACACTACAGTGCTACCCGTCTGAGCAACCCAAAGGGTATTAACATCGTCGAGTTGGGGATCTTCATCAAATGCCAACGCTACCCGCTTTGCCAAACCACTTTGGTCATATTCTCCGCTTAACCCTAGACGTTCTGGAGGTATTGATTGCGTAGCATTAGCGACATCACTACTAGGAGCTTGCTGTATAGCCTGTGGAGCCGGATTTACTTCTGCATTTTGAGGTTTTTCCATGCCAAACAATCTTTGTAGCCAACCCATAAAAATTTTTCTCCTATTAGAAACCGATCAAATCTGAGTATAAAAGGTTTGCAACAAATGCTGCATCTGCCAACAAAAAGATATACATTCAATCAAATTCTTGCTTGCAGTAGAATTTCTAAACAATTTCTCGATTGGAAATGCAATAGAGTGCAACGCTTAAGTTTACAATAGGAGGTCGCACTGAAAATTTAGTGCGGTAGTAGGTCTAGCATTGCCCTTAGCTAGTGTCTGCGTTACTCAATTCCTGCTCTAGCCTCTGTTGGCGAAGATGAAACATACCCTTTCAGTTCTCGTAGAAGATGAGGCGGGTGTTCTTTCCCGCATATCTGGTTTATTTGCGCGTCGCGGCTTTAATATTGAAAGCCTTGCTGTTGGTCCTGCTGAACAAGGAGGAGTCTCCCGAATTACAATGGTTGTCCCTGGTGACGATCGCGTGATTGAGCAACTCACCAAACAACTGTACAAGTTAGTCAATGTCCTGAAAGTGCAGGATATTACCGAAACCCCTTGTGTAGAGCGAGAATTGATGCTTTTGAAGGTGAATGCTAGTACCAGCAATCGCTCAGAAGTAATCGAACTGTCTCAGATTTTCCGGGCGCGAGTCGTGGATGTGGCAGAAGATTCTCTCACCTTAGAAGTTGTGGGAGATCCAGGTAAACTGGTAGCGATCGTGCAAGTATTACAAAAATTTGGTTTGAAAGAAATCGCCCGTACTGGCAAAATTGCCCTAACTCGTGAGTCAGGCGTGAATACTGAGTTACTCAAATCTTTGGAAGCAAAGGTTTAGTTGGGAATTTAAATCAAGACTCAGAAATACTCAAACGCAGCAGAAGTCATAGTGGCAATTGTTACTATGACTTCTATTTAGGGACTAGCAAAAAAACAAATATCCGACTACCCTTCAATTTTGGCGATCGCTTCTTCCGGTGAGACATTACCATAAATCACAGACATAATCCCTGGCAGATATTCATCCATCATCGTGACATTGGCATAAACCACCCGTTGAATGAGTGCTGAACTGAGTTTGTCACCTTCGACATCAATGCTGGTTTTGTAACTAATCTCGCCATCGGTAAAATCTAGTTCAAAGTTGCCGATAATCATGCCAGAATTAGCTCTAGTTAAAAACTCTGCTACAGCCAACCGCTTATTTTCTGGTGCGTTGACTGGACAAATTGAATAAAAAACGAATTGATTTTGTTCACTTCTTGCCCTAGCGTAACAATTCCATTTGCCATTTTCGCCTTGGAACGGTATTTGTAAAGCTGGCTGTCCTGGAAGTTGTACAAACGGCCAATTATCAGCTTGGAAGAAATTGATTATTGCTTCAAAAATACTACCATCTGTAGAATCTGAGGGCAAATTTGCCTCTATTTTTTGTGTTATCTCATCTGTATTAATATCAGTGAATTCAGTGAAAAATTTATCTATCCCTTCTAGCATTTTTGCAGCAGATTTTTGAGTTTTGGCTGACAAATTTGCCTCAGTCCAATCTTTAAAAAAGTTGACAATACCTTCAGCAATTCCTTCACCGTTCGTGCTTATTTGATCCAGATTTTCTGGACTAATATAAGACCAAAGAGTACGATAGCCGATTTCGCCTGATTCTTGTTGCTGTTTAACAGATAAACCCAACCAACTTTCGGTGAAGAGGATTTGGTTATCAGGTTCTTCTTGGCTTAAATTCAGGATATATTTTGCCGTTTCATCAATGTTGATGGCGTGTTCAGCCAGGAGTGGTAATAAATCGGGTTTCAGGCTGGTTTCAATGGTGATGTCTGGTTCGCTGAGGAATTTACCAGATGATAGAAGGTTACGCGCATCTGGTTTGAGATTGAATAAGGCAGTGCTGTCGATGCGTTGGTAGAGTTGCGGGTTGACTTGAAAAGTGAGGCGACACGTAATGAGTTCGTTGTTTTGCTTGGTGAGAGATAGGGCGATCGCGCGAACGGTTAGTAGCGATTGGGAGGAGTCGTGTAGGGTTAGTTCGCTGTCTAATTGATAATTTTCAGTCTGCTCTACCATATCCTATAAATTTCTGCTTGCATTAGCGACAACTTGAAAAGCACTGCGGCTTAAATTTTTAGCATTGTCGATGGCGATCGCACGAACAGTTAAGGGAGATTGGAAGGAGCCATGTAGGGTTAAGTCGGTGTTTATTTGATGATTTTCAATATGAGTTGTCATGCAAATTTATTAATATTGTTCTAGATTTAAGTCGGCCAATTATCTTCTAGGTATAGCTTAATCAGACCTGCGTGTGATAAAGGCTTTGATAAGTTATTTATGTCAGAGTTAGTTTCGTAATCTAACAAAACAACATTTGTATGTGCTGCAAGTTCTTTTAATTTGTCTATTAAGTCTGGAACACAGTTCTCTAGTACCCAGCGATAGGAAGGTAAGTATATTTGTTGTCGCGCTTCTTGATAGCAAAGTAGTGTATCACCTGTTAAACCAGTACGATGTCCTAATACTTTTCCATACTTCCGTGCTGAACGCTTGATGCCTTTCATATCAGCAATTGACAGTTTGGTAGGGTCTACATCTGCGGTTTCAAAAACTTTTAAACCCTGCCAAATTCCTTCTACCGTCATGCTAAATTCTCCTGGTGAGAAGGGAACAGGTATTCTACCATGAGGATAAAAAGGACTGAAGTGAACCCAAGGTTCAGAAGCACGGGACGTAACATCAATGATAACTGCATCAGGATAAACTTTAGACAAATTATCAACAGATGCACGGCGATTTTTGATGATTAATGACATATCTCAAACTGCCGATACTTTAGAAGATTCTGGTAAAGAAAAAATGTTGGGAAACATTGGTGAAGGTTCAGGTATAGCTAGACCCGCCTCCAAAAAGCTATATTGCTCAGGAGTTATGGAAATGGGTGTAAAGCCATAATGACGAGCTAAAGCTGCGACTGCACAGATAGGTGTTTCAAAGTCTGGATAACTACGGGGATGAAAATTCATCCACTCACCTTCATCTTCTGCCATCCAAAAATTAGCAATCTCCTTCAAAGCTTCTTCTGTATGACTATGGTCTTGGGCTGGGATACTTTGAGCAAGCTGTAGCCAAGCATTATCTTCTTCATTACTTGTACTTTCTGGTAGATTAGCAGTAAAATCCCTTTTGACCAACATCCAGAAAACCTGCTCTGATATTTGCTGACTCTTTACAGGTGTTGCTGGAAGGCTTTGGATAAAATCCCACTCTCCCCCAAGAGCTGCATATTGAGCAGCTTGGATGATTTTACCTTGAAGAAACATTCCCAATGCTGTTAAAGAAGACCAATGCCGCCACACAGTATGCTCGGCTCCGACTGCGTACAATAATGAAGTAATTTCTAATACTAACTCTGTAATGGATTTTGTAGCCTTCTCCCAGCTTAAGTTTTCTTCACTAATCAAAGTCTTAACAGTATTCAAATCTCTTTGGATATAGTGAATGACATCAGTTGCATATTCAGAAATGCCAATCCGGCGTTCTGATACTGACGGCAAGGTAATTTTTTCAACCTCTTGTGCTACAAATTCACAAAAATCTTGATGGCTTAAGATTCCCATTCGCGTAATCCACCTTGACTTTGAGCTTTTTGTCGTGCGGTTTGGTTTGCTCTGGCTCCCAATCTTTGAGGGCTTTCGCTCATTTGAGCATCATCTTGAGCAACAAGGTTGTCTCCTGGGATACTACCAGTAAATGCTACCTCAGCTTCGTTGAGGATTCTAGTTTTAATTTTAACCTTACCCTGGTTTTGTAAATCTTGTATATTGATTGCTTTTTGGTCTATCAGTTCTTGAGCAGTAAACAAATAGACAAATATCCTACCGACAACATTTCCTGTAGTACGTTGATTTTCCTTTAATGTTCCTTTTTCTCCAAAAGCATACCTAGCTGCATGTTCTGCATTTTTCGAGGTAGATATCAAGGGTATACTAATGAATTCTAGGTTTTTATATTGACCATTTTCTGCCTTTTGAAGTTCTTTTTCAAAGGCATCGTATCTGTTAACGTAGTCTTGAATCATAGCTAAGAATAAGTTATCAAACTGTTGCTGCTTGTTACTCCACCATTGTTTAACGCTCTTTGGATCTTTTGTTTTTTCTACTTTCTCACGTACAAGTTGTGCTGCTGTTTCTAAATCAGATTTACTAACATCAGAACCATCTGGTTTTTTACTACCTGCTATTTCACGAGCGGCTGCACTAAAAGTAGGTTCGCCTACTAGTTTCTTCTCTAATTGGGTGTTATAGTCTTCTTGATTCCAATTTTTCTTGAAATGAATTCCTCTATATAAAGCAAACGCACCTTTTGGCTCATCAGTTTCATCCAATTTGCGTTTCTTTGTATCGCCTTCAGGATTAATCTTAACTTTGATGTAATAAGCGCCCTCTTTGTCTTTCTTCAGCTTGGCTGATTTGAGTCTATATTTTGATTCTAGTTGTGGAAGTTTTGCCCTAATGCTATCAGGGGTAGCTCTCTGTTGGTTGAGAATCTGTTCAGCATCGGTGACAGCTTGAGCAACAATCGTCTGCTTTTGCTTGTTAGTCTGCTCATCAGCTTTAGCATCTTTGGCTTGCTTTCCTTTCTCTTTATCTTTACCAAATCCAAACTTATCTTTGACTTTATTGCCAAACTTATCAAACTTCTCCTTGACGGATTTTTTCTTGCCTTCAACCCAGTTATGAGCCGCTGCTTTCTTATCATTAACCCACTGCTGACCAGCTTCCTTCTTATCCTCAACCCACTGCTTACCGGCTTGATATTTCTCCTTCGCCGAATCTTTCAGCTCTCCAGCCTTCTTACCAAACTTGCTATTCTTAACCTTATTACCAACTTTCTTAAACGCCTTCGCACCTTTATCAATTACCCAATCAACTGCTTTTTCCATCGGTTTCCGCAGCTTCTGGAATATTGCCTGAACCTTGTCGGCAATTCCATCTAAGCCCAAAAGACTTGCTAAGAAACTGATGACGACTGGTAAAGATTTAGCTAGGGCATTTTCAACACCCTTGATTGCTTGATCGATCGCACCACTAGCGATCGCACCAATTGCATCCAGTATCGCATTAATTAAATCGGCAATCTGCTGGGCGCGTTCAATAAAGAATTTAACAATCTCATAAATCGCCTTAGCAGCTTTGATGAATGCTGAAGCTGGAGTCAACAGGCTGAGAATCCACTCAATCCCGGCTGTAATCACTTTTTCAATGATAAAGTTCTTGATGGGTTCGATCACCAAAGCGTTGAGGTCGCCCATCTTCTCTTGGACAAACTCCCAAATCCCAGCCACTCCCTGACTGGCTAAAACTTGAAATACATCAACAGTTTGTTCCAATCGGCTGACCTTTTCTTCACCCAATCGTTTCACAGCTTGGGCACGAATTGCTTCGTAGGTGAAGCCTAAAAGCTGCATCGCTAGGCTAAAGATTCCTTTGAGGTCGAAGTTTTCTGGCATTTGAATACCAGTTTCTGCCATTGTGCCTGTCAGCCAGCCAATTAATCCTTGCTGGAGATGCTTCCCGATATTATTCATGAAGTTGAGGAAGCCTTGCTTCAGCGCCTGGATCAAATTACCCAAGAAACCAATCGGGTCTTTGAGAATTTGCCCAACTACACCAGCAACTCGTGCTAGCACTTGCAAAAGCATTTTGGTCAGTTCAACGATTGTCTTGATGACTCCCACGATAAAGTCGAAAGCTTTTTGAATAAAACCTTTATTTGCTGCCTTCATTTCTTCAATGCGGGCATCAACAGCTTCCAAATTTTCTTTGTACTTCTGGGCTAGGGTATCAATTAGCTCATCTTGCTTATCGTCAACACTTTGTTGCAATTCTTCAAATTTGCTATCAATGTCTGCGGCGGCTTGTTGACCGACTCCTTTCAGGTCTTGCGGCAGTTTGTTGACATAATTCTGAATCTCCTGCTTACCATTGGCTATTTCTGCTTTGGCTTGGGTCAGTCCTTTACTGATAATGGCGACAACTTTGTTAATGACACCATCCATCTGATTGATGTAAAGCTGGCGACCTTCTTGATAGAAAGTGTTTACCTCTGAGGGCATACCAAACAATTTGTCTTTCAGCCATTTTGCTGGCCCCCAAAAGCCACTGTAGCGATCGCTCTTATAATCGTCCATCCGCTTGCCAACGTAATCCTCGAAGGCTTTTTTGGCGTCAGCAGCACCAGCATCAAAGGCTTGTATAACTTGCCCGTCTAGTTCGCCGAGGGTTTTCTCAACTTTGCCTTTGGTCTTGTCATAAATCTTATTAATATCACCAGCAACTTTTGCCCGTGCTTGCTCATCCTTGCTTTTAGCTCCAACCTGTTGCTCCCCTACCTGACCCAGGTTTTGGGTACGGATACCGTGCATTCCTTGCAAATGCTGCTGGGCTGTAGCTTCTGCCGTAGCTTGAGCGGTTGCGAGTATCCCTTGCTCTTGTTGGCGATATTGTGGCGGCGCTTCTTTTGCATTGGTTTGAGCGTCTTTCTTGGCTGCGAGTGCCCCTTGAAACTCCGGTTCATTGGAGTTTGCTAATTGCTCCTCGGTAATATCCGCCTCTTTCATCTGCTGGTCAAGTTTTTTACTGTCATCTTGCAGTGGTGCTTCGACTTCACCTTGTCCCTTAGATTTGGGTGCAGCTTTATCTGCATCAACGCCTGTTGGCGCTGTCCCTGGCTCATTCTTGGGTAGTGGTGTTACTTGTTTAGCCTCAATCCCACTAGCATCAGGTTTTTCTTTAGTTTTCTCTTCTAGCTGACCCTGAGAGCTTTTCTGTTCTTCTTTGACTTGGCCACTCAAATCGCCTTTCACAGAGTCAAGTTTGTTGTTATTTTTAAAGTTGTCTGCCTCTTCCAAGTTCTTGGGAGCCATATCAGCAATGCGCTCCATCAATTTGGCTTTGAAAGCGGCAGCGTCAAATCCTGGTGTTGGGGCTTGTTGCATCTCCCCAACTTGATTGGCTTGCGCTTTGCTGTCTACTTCATTACCTGGGGGTTGGGCTGCTGCTTGGGCTTCTTGGGCTTTGCTATTAGCAGGTGGGTGTTTTTTCTGTTGTCCTGCAACTTCTTTGGTTGTGCCGACTACCGCTTGAAATGCTGGGTCATCTTCAGGACAAGTGGGAGCTTTTTTACCATCAACTGCTGTAATGGCTACATTTGCTCTTGGTAATGCTGCGATCGCTTTCCCGGCGTTTTCTCCAGATAAATCTGCGTTTACCTTACCTACATCTGCTCCTTTGCTTTGAGCTTGCTGTTGAGAATCGACCTTTTCTGTATTAACTTTGGTATCTTTTGACTCAAGCTCTTTTGGTTGATTTCCCCCAACCTCAACCTGTTTCTGAGTTACTGCTGCACCAACCTTTTTTGTCGGGGGCGGATCTGTTGCCGCGTTACCACTATCATCTGGGGGCGTGGGACTAGCTTGATGTTTTTCTGTTGTAGCTTGATTTTGTTGTTCGCCGTTTTCCGTATCAGTTTCGGACTCTAATTTTTTTTGGTTATCTTCGTCACTTGGTTTTTGGAAATTCTCTCGCAGTTGGATAGCTAGCCCATGCCCCGCAGAGGTTGTCAGCACTTTTGTCTGAAGTTTATTTTCTTTTGGTGCTACATGAAGAGATTTCGGCTGTACTGCACTGCCATTCTGCTGGACAACGTGCGTCAACTCATGGGCCAGTAATTCCTTGCCTGCATCACTTCCAGGAGAGTATTCGCCTTGACGAAAGAACACATCCTGCCCTGTGGTAAAAGCACGAGCTTGTATAGATTCATTTAAACGATTAGATTGAGCATCAGTATGAACCCGGACGCTACCGAAATCAGCCCCAAATGCTTGCTCCATTGGGTGCTTGATATCATCTGCAAGTGGCTGCCCATTGCCACGTGCTTGTTGGATTGAAGTTTCTAGCTCAGATGTTGCGGCTGTCCTTCCTCCACCCTGACGCTGCACCAAAGGAGTAACAGAATCCGCCAGAGATTTCATTTGTAATTGGTCTTCTTCTGGTAATGCCTCCTGTGGGATAGATTGCACAGGTTCGCTCATCCTCTGCATTACCAACTGGGCGACGCTATCAGCCTCCTGCTCATAAATGTCTCCAGGTTGGCTAACTGTCAGTTTTGTTTGTGGACGCCGCAGTGATATTCGACTAATGTCATGTCCAAGCGGCTTCATTTGCAATTCTTCTTCTGATAGTTCCTCCCGTTGCAGCGAGGGAGTTGCTTTCAAAGATTTCATTTGTACTTCTTCTAGCAGTTCCTCGCGCTGAATACTGCCCTCTGGTTTCATTTGCAATTCTTCTTCATCAGATAATTCTTCTTGCTGAAGTTTCCCACTCTGTGGCTGATAAATTCTTTGCATTACCTGACGCGCTGTTTGGTCAGCTTCTTGCTCGTATTTATCTCCAGGCTCCCCAATCGTCAGTTTTGCTTGAATTGGTGTTGGTGTATCTGGCCTTCTGACTGGAATATTGGCAAAGTTATGACCAAATCGAGTTGCTTTTTCCAATCGAGAATTCAAAGATAGATCCATCTTGGCTTGCAATACAGTCAGCCGTTCTTGTCCCTCTGGCGTAATCGTCCCATACTTGGCTTGTAATTCCAATCCAGTTACTTCCATCTTTTCTTCTGCAAAAGCTTCATTCTCTACATCCGTTTGTGTCACGAGCGTAAAAGATGCTTTTTGAGTTTGCCCACCAAATGGTCTATAGGCCAATTGAGGAGTTTGTTCTGGTGCTTGAAAATTAGAAAAGCTAGATGAGGGACTTTTGAGAGATTTCATCGGTTTTGATTGCAACTATTGAAGATTCAATTTGTCTAGGTGATTAGTTTTGATTGTCATTTACCCAAAATTGCAATTATTAAGATAATTTTAGAACGCTAATCAATTAAAAAGAATTAAGATGTATTACTCCCAAAGATAAGTACTGGCTTGTAAATAGTCTCATATTGGATAAAGGAGAACACGCAGCCGTGTTCTCCTAGCCAAGAGGAAAAGTATCCTTGAATCTGCCTTCTGAATATTAGTACTTTCTTAAGTTGACAATGTTTTTATGCAAAACTGACTCTTAGTGTATAAGAAAAATCAGGATTAGAACTGCTACCAAAGAAAGTTTCGCCATCTTCAGGCAAGATAACCCTTCAGGGCTGGCGAATGTATTGTTTGTACTTTATCCAGTATTGTTTTGCTCATACAAAAGTGAAGCTGTCACTATCAAGTGTGAGACCCACTACCCCCTGCACAATACCGATGATCTCATCTTGCTCTGCTCCTAGTTTGTCTAAGAATATTCGCGTGTTACTTCCAACAACTTGCAAGCGGTAATCCTGTGAAAATCCGTTGAGTTCAATTCGGTCTTGGCTAGGGTTGAAGTCAGTAATAGTAACCAAGTCGCCAAAACCAGGATTCGTAGTGTTGTTATCGTCGTAGAAAACATTTTCAGCGTCCCCGAGGATAAATCTATCTGCTCCAGGCCCGCCAGTTAAGGTATCAGTTTCCCCTAATCCAGGGGGAAACGGACTACCAGGAAAAGTACCGATGAGGATATCGTTTCCAGATCCCCCATTGAGGATATCATTGCCCGGCCCGCCTTGTAGGCTATCATTGCCGTCCTCACCATTGAGGATATCATCGCCATTATTACCGTCTAGGGTATCATCGCCTGCTCTTGCATTTATAGTGTTATTAGAAGTATTACCAAAAAGAAAGTTGTTAAGACTGTTACCTATCCCGGTAAGGTTGCCACCTTCTCTCAGTCTCAGGTTCTCCAGATTGGCTCCTAGAGTGTAGCTGACAGAAGACCGGACGTTATCTATACCTGAATTCGCAGCCTCTGTAATGGTATCAAGAGTAGTATCAACAATGTAAGTGTCGTCACCTGCTCCCCCATTCAAAGTGTCAATACCTAAACCGCCGTCAAGTGTATCATTGCCATTATTACCGGATAATCGGTTATTTTGGTTATCGCCAGCAATGCTGTCATTTCCATTTGTGCCGATGACATTATCAAAGTTGACTGCGGTAAATGACAATGTTCCTAAACCAGGAACGTTATTAGCAGCTAAACTTTGGGTTTGCAGGTTAGCGGTGATAGATACCCCAGCCAAAGATTGAGATGCATCTATAGTGTTGTTGGCAACCTTAGCATTAGCAATCACCTTTTCTACTTTAAAGAGTAAATCTTGTCCCAATCCCCCAGCTTTTTGAATGGTTCCAACACCTGATAAGGTTATGGTTTGACCTAGTTGACTGTAGTCTGCGGTATCAATGCCATCTCCACCATCAATGTTGTCGTTACCCTGACTGCCTTTGAAGGTATCACTACCTGCACCACCTTTTAGAGTGTCGTTTCCTGTACCCCCATCAAGTGTATCATTGCCATTATTACCGGATAATTGGTTATTTTGATTGTCACCAGCAATGCTGTCATTTCCATTTGTGCCGATGACATTATCAAAGTTAACTGCGGTAAATGACAATGTTCCTAAACCAGGAACGTTATTAGCAGCTAAACTTTGGGTTTGCAGGTTAGCGGTGATAGATACCCCAGCCAAAGATTGAGATGCATCTATAGTGTTGTTGGCAACCTTAGCATTAGCAATCACCTTTTCTACTTTAAAGAGTAAATCTTGTCCCAATCCCCCAGCTTTTTGAATGGTTCCAACACCTGATAAGGTTATGGTTTGACCTAGTTGACTGTAGTCTGCGGTATCAATGCCATCTCCACCATCAATGTTGTCGTTACCCTGACTGCCTTTGAAGGTATCACTACCTGCACCACCTTTTAAAGTGTCGTTTCCTGTACCCCCATCAAGTGTATCATTGCCATCTCCACCGCTAAGACTATCATTCGCCGTGCCACCTGCGAGGGAATCGTTACCAGCCAAGCCATTCAAGATATCGTTACCGGAGGCAGTATTGGCGTTACCACCACTAGCCCAACCAACTATGGTGTCATTTCCCGAACTCCCATTTATCGTGTCAGGATTTGTAGTACCGAAAGCCATATTATCTCTCCTAAATTTCTCACTAAATATGTAAGTTCAGCATCAATGAAAGAACTATTTATCAGTTCCATGTAGCTTACTTGTAATTTGCATAATTTCATGTTAAAAAACATTAACTATTTAGTTAAAAACTTCTCAAGAAAAATATCCAACTACTTAGTGTGGGCTGACCCAAAAAGCCAGCCCTTAGTTTGGAAATTAGCGATATCTGCGGTTTTTGCTAGTACTCAGCCGAGACTTATAATCATTCCGCTGCTAAAATTTTGCTTAGTCTCTAGTCTATAAGAAAATGCTCCGATACCGTAAGCAAACAATATTTATTATTATTTCTGTACTCATCGTTGTACCGATGGGATTTTTGTTTAAGTATTATAACGGCCCTGCTCATCACTGGTTTAATGACTACGGAGCAGCTGTATTTTACGAAATATTTTGGTGTCTGTTCGCATTTTGGTTTTTTAGAAGTCGGGCGGCAGTAATCCAAATTCCTATATGGGTTTTTGTCATCACCTGTATACTAGAATTTTTGCAACTTTGGCATCCGCCACTATTAGAGCAAATGCGCGCCACCTTGATAGGTAAATTGTTACTTGGTACGACCTTTGTTTGGTGGGATTTTCCTCATTATGTATTGGGTTCTGTTTTAGGCTGGTTATGGCTGCGACAACTACACAAAATAAGTTATGCAAAAAAAAGTCAAGGTTAAACCTAATTCAAAACAGCAAAAAATTGAAGAACAACCTGATGGTAGTCTGACTGTTTATTTAAAATCGCCCCCAGTTGATGGTAAGGCTAATGAAGAGTTAATTAAACTACTAGCAGATAAATTTGATGTACCCAAGTCTCATATCAGAATAAAGTCAGGTTTCTCCTCTCGGCAAAAGCTGATGGAAATCGATCCGAATACCTAACTGCTGCTTAATAATATCTTTTATGAAGACTTTGCTGCTTTCTGAATGCGAGCTACATTCCACCCAGGACATTCTCTACTAGAGATTAGAAACCAGAGATAGTAACTTGCTCTCATCTAATTTTTATGCCTCTGTAATACTGATATACCTTGGTTGAGTTTTGACTCTTTCTATCCAAGCTTGGATAGCAGGATATTGTGTTAAATCAAACCCACCTTCATCAGCTACATGAGTATATGCGAACAAAGCGATATCAGCAATCGAATAACGTTCTCCCACAAAAAAATCTTGAGAACTTAAGTGTTTATCCATCAAGTTAAGTGCTGCATAGCCCGGTTCGCGTTTTTGTTTGATAGCTTCACTATATTCTTCAGTTTTACCTAAAATAGAAATCCAAAATCTTGATGTAGCAATAAAAGGCTCATGGCTATATTGTTCAAAACATAACCATTGCAGCACCTGCGCTCGTAAAAAACGGTCATAAGGTAAAAACTCTGTACCTTCACTCAGATAAACCAATATAGCATTTGATTCTGCCAAATATTTCCCTGGCTCGATTTCCAGGACAGGTATCTTACCGTTAGGATTTTTACTTAAAAATTCTGGTGTTCGAGTCTCTCCTTTCAAGATGTTAAGCTCTATCCTCTCAAAAGGCATACCTAGTTGTGTCAATAAAAGACGTATCTTATAACCATGACCAGAAGGTAAAAAATCGTACAGATGCAGTAGTTCCATGTTAAAATACAGTTAGGAATGTGTTGAGAAGTGAAGGTTCAAAATACAATATCTTACCAAAAGATTTTCCCAAAACCGGATATTTTTTTTGTATTTAGTATCTGAACGTACTACAGGAAATGATTCGAGAAAATAAAAAAATATTATTTATTTCTAGTTTGAGATGTTTAATTTAGTTAATGGTCGAAAAGAAAACTATGTGTGGAAGATTTACTCTAAACTATTCGGCAGCAGGATTGTCTGAAGTTTTTCATGTTGAGTCAGTTCCCGATTTGGCAGCGGAATATAACATTGCGCCTACGCAAATGGTGGCGACAGTGTTACAAAATCCCGAAAACAAAAAGCGAGAATTTAAGCAGTTGCATTGGGGATTAATTCCATCATGGGCGAAAGACGCAGGAATGGGGGCAAAGCTGATTAATGCTAGGGCAGAAACTGTTGCCGAAAAACCTGCTTTTCGTTCGGCTTTTAAGCACAGACGCTGTTTAGTGCTAGCTGATGGCTTTTATGAGTGGCAACGCCAACAAGGTAAAAAGCAGCCATTTTATTTTCGTCTCCAAGATGGGCAACCTTTCGGTTTTGCAGGTTTGTGGGAAAGATGGCGATCGCCTGCTAACGAAGAAATAATTTCTTGTACAATTTTGACAACGGCAGCTAACGAATTACTCCAACCCATCCACGAGCGGATGCCAGTAATTCTAGAGCCACAAGATTACGATTTATGGCTAGATTCCCAAGTAGAAACGCCCCAAACTCTACAGCAGCTATTGCGTCCTTATCCAGCGCCAGCAATGATTGCATATCCAGTTAGCACCTTAGTAAACAACTCTCGACATAATAGTTCAGAATGTATCGTACCCCTCAGTGAGAAGAACGCCCCCGCAAATCAGTTAAATTAACTATTGAGTTAACTAGGGGATTGGGGAAATGAGAGAGATGAGGGGCGGGAGAATAGGGGGACAAGGGGACAAGAGGACAAGGAGTAAACAAAACTCCTAACTCTTGGAAAGACTTGGGTTAATCGCGTCTCTACTTTTAACTCCTAACTCAGCACTCAGCACTGGCTCAACGCCCCGCTATCGCTAACAGCACTCCTAATGCCCAATCCCTAATGCCCAATATCCAGAGAGAAATATGCCAAGAACACAAAAAAACGATAATTTTATTGACAAATCCTTTACTGTAATGGCGGATATCATTCTGAAGATCCTGCCAGCCAACAAAAAAGCTAAAGAAGCGTTTGTTTATTATCGAGATGGGATGTCAGCCCAAGCGGAAGGGGAATATGCTGAGGCATTGGAATACTATGAAGAAGCTCTAACACTAGAGGAAGATACCAACGATCGCGGCTATATACTCTACAATATGGGGCTAATCTATGCCAGCAATGGCGACCACAACAAGGCTTTAGAACTATATCACAAGGCAATTGAGTTGAATCCACGTATGCCCCAAGCCTTGAACAACATCGCTGTAATTTATCACTATCAAGGCGAAAAAGAAAAAGAAGCTGGAGATGACGAGGCTGGCGAAGCACTTTTTGACCAAGCAGCAGACTATTGGATTCGTGCTATTCGCATGGCTCCCAATAACTACATCGAAGCTCAAAACTGGCTGAAAACCACCGGGCGATCGCAAATTGACGTATTCTTTTAGTCATTAGTCATTAGTTCTTTGTCATTTGCTAAGGACTAATGACCAATACAACTCTTGGAGAGGCTGCACTTCGACTCATTTCGGCTACGCGGTAATTGAGCGACTTGTACTGAGCGTAGTCGAAGTAAGTCGAAATTCAATGACCAACGCTCAGTGACCACGCCAACGACTACGCGGTAGTTGAATCTCGACTTACTTCGACTACGCTCAGTACAAGTCGCTCGATTACCGCGCAGTCGAAACTCAGTACAAGTGACCAATGACAAATGACAATTTATGATTGACCAAGAACAAGTTCACAAAGTAGCCAATCTTGCTCGTTTAGAATTGACTCCAGAAGAAGAGGAACAATTCACTACTCAGTTGGGAAGTATTCTGGACTATATCGAACAATTGAATGAACTTGATGTCAGTAATGTGCTGCCAACAACACGCGCAATTGATGTCAGCAACATCACACGAGAGGATGAATTGCAACCCTATCCTGACCGGGAAACTATTCTCAACAGTGCGCCCGAACAGGAAGGCGAATTTTTCAAAGTACCAAAAATCCTCAATGCTGAATAGTCAAACAATTGGGAATTTTAGATTTGCAATTTTAGATTGATGATAGCGCAGCGTAAAGCCTTCTCTTATCCCAAAAGGAGACGCTATGCGTAATTTAACTTATACAAAATGGTACGAAAGGCTTGTCTGCGACACTTGCAGGAGTACGCCAACAGCATAGCAACTCTAAAAGATGCTACCGCGTAGCTTGCCTCTCCGTAGGAGTACGCTTAGAGCCAGTCCTAAGCTAATGCACCTACATATTGCACAAACTCCGTTAAGACCGTCATTAGTCATTAGTCACTTGTCATTTGTGTTTACCAACTGGACTTTGGACAATTGACTTAGGACAACCTTCACCAGTTGATGTGCTTTTCTTTTTCCGTAACAGCTTAACAGCGTATACTTAGATTTGTTTCACGCACAAGTGGCAAAGAAGCAAAACATACTTATCTAACCTGAGTTCGGGTTAAAGATAAGGAGGTAAAAGCCACTCCAGTTGAAGGCTAGGTTTCTTAGGTTGATGACAATAAGCGATTAATCCGCAAAGAACGTTAACGCAAAAATTAACGGGGCTTCGGTGTCGAGAATGTTCAATCTGAGAAATGTTTTTGAGTTGATCATTAATCGTTTCAATAATTGAGCGTTTACGGGACAAAAGTTTGTCATGAAGACGCATCAGCCTATTCTTCATATTGCGACGGGGTTTAGCGAAAAATTGGATTCCGAACTCTTCCAAAAGCTGAGAAGCAAGTTTTTCAGAAACATAGCCGCGATACCTTCGGTAAGCTTCGCTAACGCCAAATATTTTGCCAAAAAGCTTACACAGTAAATCTGGTACGGGTTTACGGTCATCAATATTACCAGGAGTAAGAGTCACATTTAAGAGTTGACCAAGCTCATTGACAACAATATGAAGCTTAAAACCAAAAAACCAATCCACGGAAGTCTTGCCACGAGCGGCTAAACCTTTAAATACCTTATGCCGAGAAATCCGACGATTATGACATACCTTCAAGCAGGTTGAATCGATAAAGCCGATACCCGTACATTGTCCGAAACAATGCTTCAGATAGACGCATAAAGGTATTAAAGTTGATGGTATCCATTCAATAAATCGTTGATAAGAAGGAAGACCTGGAAACGCAGAACTCCACTGCTGTTTCACCTGATTCAAATAAAAATGTTTGAAATTCCGGTAGTGATTTTGATGAAAAGCGATGATAATTGTCATTATTTCACTTAAACACAAGCTTTTCGCTCTTACACGTTTTATTCCTCCATGATTTAACAGTTTTCTCTGCCATTGAGCTTCAAACGCTTTACAGAAATCATCTACATGACAGAACAAAGCATCTAAACTAAACATAGGACAGGTTGCTGGATTTGTTGTTATTTTCAGCTTACTACCTGTCCTTTTCCTTATCCCGAACTCAGGTTATCTATGTTAAATATTTGTTTACATTATTAGCAAATATTAAAATACTTGCTCGTACTGCCAAAGTATGTTATATGTCTAAATCTGTAATCACCGTTACCGTCAAATTGTTCGCTGCTTATCAAGAAGCCTTTAGGGTTTCGGAATTAGTGCTGGAATTTCCTGATAGTATGCCAGTCAAAGCAGTATGCGATCGCCTCATAGCTGAACACCCTGAACTCTCACAATGGCGCGATATAACCCGTTTTGGAATTAATTTGATATTTGTCGAACCAGATACCCTACTACAAGATGGAGATGAGGTTGTGTTGATTCCACCAGTCAGCGGCGGTTAGGAGTAGAGACGCGATTAATCTCGTCTGTACAAGAGTTTGGAGTGATAAATTAAAGATTCAAAACTTTTAAGTCATAACTATTTAAAGAGAATTGGTCTTAGCCGTTAGCTTTATTAAGTTGTCTAACTCTTGTTGCATTTGACTAACAACTAATTCATAACATTCATTGACATAATGGCGATCGCTAGCTGCTTCACGACCGTAGCGTTCAAATACAATTGGCGGACAAACCCGCGTATATATGGGCACTGGTAATGGAATATTGGGTAATGGGCCAATTGCTAATCCCCAAGGCAGTCCGAGATAGATTGGAAAAACTTCTGGGTCGATACCTAATAGCCAAGGCATCCCCCACTCGTGGAGTTGCTGCGCAACTTTGTAGCAGTCAGCGATAACAATCAGTGTATCGTGAGCGCCCCAAGAAATCACAGGCACAATCGGCACATTTTCCCGTAACGCTAACTTGATAAATCCTTGTCGCCCCGCCAAGTAAATTTTGTTACGTAAATAATTCGGTCGGAAGATATCTTCGGCTCCACCGGGATAAACTAGCAGACTCGCTCCAGAGCGTAAGGCAGCGTAAGCCATTTTTGGATGAGCAATGATTGCTCCAGCCTTGGCGACTAATTGCGCTAGTGGTGGGCTAACCTGCCAAACCTTGGGATGCATCAAACCATAAACTGGTTTTTCTACACCAAATCTTCGGAACCAGTCATACATCATCATTACCATATCTGGGGCTGCGAGTCCACCATTGTGCGAACCAACAAACAAAACTTTTTGCTGGGGTGGAATATTCTCCCAGCCACTAGTTTGAACTTGGAAATAGTACTGATAGAAAAAGTCAACTAGGGGCATCAGAGATTCTATGAACTTTGGATCTCGCTCATCCAAAGACCAACCGAGTTTTTTGTTTAATAAATGTTGCTTTTTTGACATTGAGGCATTCTAACAGCATTAGCAAAGTTCAAACAATCCCTTGTTTAGATATAACTCAATCCGGATGGGTTAAAACTAAAACTCTGTATTAAATTCAACATAAACGTGTAGCAGTTGATTTTACTTAACATGAGTCTCCAACGAAGGCGCACCAACGGGAAGGGCGAAAGAAATAAGTCAAATCCTCTTCCCTTCTGCCTCACTTCGACTCATTTCGGCTACGCGGTAATTGAGCGTAGTCGAAATTCAATGACCAACGCTCAGTGACCACCTGCCTCCAGCAAGAACTGCCTTATTTCTTAGGAGTTCGATGAACCTCTCCCACGGGGCTACGGTGTACACATATCTTGGTAATGAAGCTTAAACCCTGAATTTACCCCCTTTAATCCCCCTGATGTTTTGAGGGGAAATATCTGGTTCTCCCCCTTGCTAAGGGGGAGTTAGAGGGGGTCAGAAGGACTTGTGTGTACACCGTAGGGGAGTTAGAGGGGATCAGAAGGACTTGTGTGTACACCGTAGCCCACGGGGAAAGGGAGGAGCAACGAGAAATTAGGGTTTTGGCTCCCCTCTCCGTGTCCAAGAGGGGTTGGGGGAGAAGTCAAAAAAGAACTTATCGAACTCACGTTTACTTAATTGCGATCGCTTAATGATTAAATATTTGGTGAAATTAAATATGCGTTATCCATAATCCTTGTAGAGACATAGCAATACTACGTCTCTAAATTATTTTTCACTCATATTTTTATTGCCAGATCGCGGCGATTAATTTGGTGATGTCTATGGAGTAGTTCTTGGTTTTGAACGCTGCTGCTGGTAAAAACCGACAACTTTTTGAAGATATGTAGCAGTAAATCCACTGTTACAACCTGTATAGCTGCCAGTCATCCACCAACAGCCGACGCCACGCACAGCAGCGATTTCATTATTATTGCTGGCGATAAATTGCTTGTTCAACTCACGGCGCGTAATGCAAGATACAACTTGGCGTGCTTTCGCGGGACTATTTTCAAACTGCGTTGGTGTTAGTTCTTGTTTAAGACAATATTTCGACCAGCCTTTTAAGGTTTCTGGTTTAACTTGCCATTCACTGTAAAGTCCATCATTTGCGGTGCCGGTCTGCGGTGCAGCTAGTCGTAGCGCCTCTACCATTGCCGCAACTTGGGCATCAGAAACCTTTTGTTGTGCTTGAGCTAACAATGATGACAGTCCAAAGCTGACAATCACTCCGCTAAGTAGTAATGCTATCGGGTTTCTCCTCATGATTCTGGACTTATTTTTAGATACCAATATGTAGGATACTACGTTTTTACACTTAGCTATTATCAAAGATTAGAGTGAATTGGGAATTGAGCATTGGGCGTTAGGAGTGCTGAGTGCTGAGTTAGGAGTTAAAAGTAGAGACGCGATTAATCGCGTCTGTACAAGAGTTAGGAGTTTTGTTTATCTCCTTGTCCCCTAACTCCCTCACCTCCCGGTCACTGAGCGTAGCCGAAGTGCTGCTCCCCGGTCACTGAGCGTTGGTCATTGAATTTCGACTACGCTCAATTACCGCGTAGCCGAAATGAGTCGAAGTGCTGCTCCCCTGTTCCTCCGCTCCCCTGGTTACTGAGCGCAGTCGTTGGCGTAGCCTCTCGTAGAGAAGTATGCTCCCCTGCTCCCTCCCTTTCAAGGGCAGGCTTTTAGGCTTTCGATAAATAGTTGAGAATGTTCTCAATTATTGAACGTAGTTTTAAGTTCTCAGACAATGGTTTTGGTTTTAAAATTCCAAAAATTTGTCTAATCAAAAAAACCTGCCCCAGAAAGCTGCTCCCTCCCCCCTGCTTCATTCCCCAAATTGTTAAGCTGGGTTCCAAGTGCCGTGGAAACTGTGGGGAATAACGCTAGGTAATCCTAGTTTGCAAACGGGTTCTGCATCTAGGCGATCGCTATCAAATACCCAAACTTCACTACTATGAGTATTAGCATCGTATACAACGGTTAGCACCCAGCCTTGCTCGGAGTTTTGGGCATTTTGGGCGTAGATGGGTTCTGAAGGATAGCGGTTTTCTCCTAAGTCTGCTTCGGTGAGGGTTTCAGTTTTGTAGTCGAAGCGGGCGATCGCACCAAACCATTCTTTATCTATATCCCCTCTTTGGGGCATTAATGATATGTAAGTATAGCGGCAAGGTTGCCCAACTTGCGATTGCTGCACTACGGGAAATTCACACTTGCGATTGACAACTTCCTGCATTTCTATAACTTTAGCAGTTTGAGGATTGAGGCGGACTTGCCACAATGTTCCTGTAGGAACTGTGTGTGTCTCACCACTTGCAAATTCTCGGAGATACTCATTAGTTTGGTAAAAATCTGCATATCGCACCATGTCTAAAACCACAGAACCGTCTTTATCTTCATAGCCGTTGCCAAAATGCCAATTAAACCAAGGATCGGTTTCGCTACGACTCACTAAGGATAAGTTTTCCCGATCGAAGATTAACACCTGGGTTCCTAATTGAGGTTCCCACAACAAAGATTCACTAAAGGTAGTTAAACCTAGCAAAAGTGACAGCATTTTCATCCGCATTGGTGGCATGAAAAACACTAGATACTTTTGAGTTAAAACAAAATCATGCATTATTGAGTAACGATCTAACTTAAAAGCAGTTTTTTGGATAATTTTGCCAGTGCGATCGCTTTTGTAGAGATTCAGTTGTACAGAACTGCCGATACTGATGCCAAAGTTAAAAATCTCGCCTGTTTGGGAATCGCGCTTGTAATGAGCAGAATAAGGTAATCCATTATCCAAAGCGCCTAAATCATCCAATCCCTTCGTTTCTAAAGTTTGCAAATCAAGGGCATAAGGATTGGTTGCTTCCCATAAAGCCAACAATTTATCAGGTAGTGCCAACACTGAGGTATTCGCTGCATTCTTGATTTGTTGACCCCAGCGCTTCCAGATGGGGCCTGGCGGATGCATCCCATAGACACCATAAAGAAACCTATCCGCTTGAGTTTCAGCTTGATATTCTGCTGTTTGCACATATCGATAGACTCCGGTAACTCCTGCATCTGTGAAATGGATGCCGAGAATTGCCCCATCTCCATCAAACCAGTGTCCTACGCGAACGCTATCGCGTTCTAGGCGTGCAGGGCCATTGCGGTAAAGAGTGCCACGCAAGCCATCTGGGATTTTGCCAGAAATAATTGATAGTTGAGTAAGGGGAAATTCTTTTGCTGGTTCTGCGATCGCACCAGCCCAAGATTTATTTATTGACTTTTTGGTAATAGTCTGCATATTCAAATATTGCCTGAATTAATCTAGATCGATTCTGACATTGTTGCAATTTTTGGCATTGCAGAGAAAGCAGGATGATTTAGCACTTGATAAAATTCCTCTCCTGTATCCTCTGCCAAACAACACTAAATTACTAATTGAAAATTAAGAAATCAGTCTTTTGATATAAGCTATATTCATTTTTATATGCTTAGTGTAAATAACCTGTACAAAGTTTTGTTTGTAAATCTACCGTTTTACATAAAAACTCAAAGCATATCAAATAAATAAGCAAATTATTATATAAAACATCCTCCTTTAGTATTAGTTTTTTGAATTTTGCTCTAATATTTATATCATGAAAATATTAGGAATAAAAGTAAAACAGGAGGTTTCAAAAAGTAAGAAAAGTAGGAAAAATAGTAGGAAAAATAACAAAAGTAGGAAAAGTAGGATCTTCTGTAAAAACCGTTGACAAGCTTTTATAAAAATTGATATTTATAAATACATCCAAGGCACAAATGCCTACGCACTTTTAGGAGAAAATTATGAATAACGTTAATGGATTGACACAACTCAACAACCAAGAAGCTATTTTGGAAGAAATTAATGAGGATGAATTAGAAGGAGTTGTGGGAGGACTAGGAATAGTTGGAGGAATACTTGTAGGAGGACTAGGAGCATCACCAGATGCAGTAGCAGGTCTCAACGGGGGTCTAAAAACTACTTTAGATTCGCTTGTAGATATTCTCATATAGCCTCTCTAGCGTAATTGCTTTGCTGAACCGAAGAAATGAAGTGTAGCAAATGTGGTTACTAAGAGATGAAGTGAACTTTAACCAAAGCTAGCATAAAAATATTAGCCTGGAAAGGTTATTGTTTTTATGAAAGCTTGTTGACGAAGAGAATGCTACAAATTCATCTTCGTTTTTGCTCAATCAACATTTAGTATAACCCAATTATACACTCCTCATTGTTTAGTAAAATAGCCAGAAGTCAGAATATTCTGACTTCTGATTTTTCCATGTTACTTCTGTGTTCATAAAGAACCTATTTGTGCCTAAAGTTTGAATTGAGATTGAAGATTTGAGATTTTAGCGATTCAGTGCCGTAATAAAGATGTGTGATGCTGCCAACATCAACAGTAGTTTGGCAAGTATCGAATGAATATTTTCACCACATTTATTGATATTTCACTTTTGTCGGATGGTAAAGACTAATCGGCAATATTTTTCTCATTAAATTAATAATATAAAGTAGGTAAATATAGAGAAATAAAAGATAAAAAATCAGAAAAGTTAGTTAGTTATTAAAAGTAGGATATTTTTTTAATCTGTTGACAAATTATTAAATAATCTGCTATTTGTAAATACATCTCAGACAAAAAAAGTCTGTATACTTCTGGAGGAATTTATGACTACTTTCAATCAAGTGAGTTTCAAATCTATCTGTAATCGAAAAGTTATTGTCGAGGAACTGATAGATAGTGAATTAAAAGGAATAGTGGGAGGAGATATTGTTTTGGATTTTTCATCACAGATCAATGCGATTTCAACTGATGGTACTGATGCTGTTGTTCAAGACTCCAATCAAGATGTTGTGGATACGAAGACTAAGCAAAGAACACGCACAAGAAGAAGATTTTCGCTGACAAATGGAGTTGCACAAATAATAAATTCAACAGTGATTTCATCTATTTAGTATTCACAGTAATACCATTTATTTGTGAGGTTGCGTCAAATTTTCTTTCTTCCTTTGTTTACTTTTCTGACGAGATGCTGCGCGTAGCTTGCTTTTTTGTAGGAGTATGCGCCCTGTGGAAACCCGCTTTGCGCCTATGCAGTTCGTTTTTTATATAGTTTGGCGCATCTTCATACAGAATTGGTATAACTTAAATTCAACTCACGTTTTATGTACCCAATTAAAGGTGCGTATCCCCAACTTCTTTAGAAGTTGGGGATATTATTTTTGTGAATAATTGAATATGTTAGCTGTTGCTTATTCGGCAAGATTTTGTAATACCTATATTAACTTGTCAAAAAATTATTTATAGATATACCATTGACCGATCCTACCTTTATTAACTTGAATTAATATCGATATTTGATATTTCTTAAAATCATAATCTTCACAAAACTCTTGAACAACTTTATCATTTCTTTATATAAAATACTTTTAAAAAACTGTATTGTTTAAACATAGTGAAATTGCAAAACAAACCAAAAGCAAATTTTTGTTTTGCACATTTAATTAGTGTTTTAAAGCAACAAATTTGATAATAAAAGTCGTCAGATATTTATTATTTTAAATGTCTAAAGATTTTTATTATTTGGTTAAGTCAAAAAAGATTTCACTATGCAAAAACCATTTTGTACAAGGAAGGAATTTTTATGTCAGTTGTAACATTTGAACAAGAAACACTCGTAGTCATGACCGAATTAGCTGATGAAGAAATCAGTGGAATTGTCGGAGGAGGACGCGGTATAGATATTGATAACAGAACCAATGTTGGCGTTAATGCCAAAGGTAAGAACGTACAAGTATCCAATCAAGTTGGTAACGGAACAGCAATTGGTGGAGGAGATGCTAAGGTTTATCAAAATTCAAATCAAGAAATTGATAACAGCAAAGACCGTGTCTACTTCTGGTAATAATTGGTACTAGATTATCTCCATAGTAGGCTCATGTTGAGTTACTATTTCACTGTTCCAAAACCATTTTGTACAAGGAAGGAATTTTTATGTCAGTTGTAACACTTGAACAAGAAACACTCGCGGTCATGACCGAATTAGCTGATGAAGAAATCAGTGGAATTGTCGGCGGTGGACGCGGAGTAGATATTGATAACAGAACCAATGTTGGCGTTAATGCCAAAGGTAAGAACGTACAAGTATCCAATCAAGTTGGTAACGCATCAGCAATTGGTGGAGGAGATGCTAAGGTTTATCAAAATTCAAATCAAGAGATTGATAATAGCAAAGACCGTGTGTACTTCTGGTCATAACAGGTACTAGGTTATCTCCATAGTAGGCTCATGTTGAGTTACTATTTCACTGTTCCAAAACCATTTTGTACCAGGAAGGAATTTGTATGTCAGTTGTAACATTTGAACAAGAAACACTCGCAGTCATGACCGAGTTAGCTGATGAAGAAATCAGTGAAATTGTCGGAGGACGCGGAGGTGTAGATATCGATACCAAGGCTAAAATTGACGTTAAAACCAAAGGTGGAAACGTACAAGTATCCAATCAAATTGGTGTTGCAATAGCAATTGGTGGAGGAGATGCTAAGGTCTATCAAAAATCAAAGCAAGACATTGATAATAGCAAAGACCGTGTATACTTCTAGTACTAACTAGTACTAATAGATACTAAGCTATCTCCATAGCACGTTCATGTTGAGTTATCACCTCAACCAAAAGTCACTTTAAGGTGTTTGTATTGCCAAAATATTTATCTATGATGATTTGTATCATCCCTACAAATCAAAACAGCACTAAGCTAGCAAGCATGTAAGTTATGCATTATTTCGTTAAGAGAGTTATTAAACAGTAATCCTTTGCCAATTGCTACGAACAACTGACAAAGGACTACAAACGACCCTTACGAATAAGCTACAAACATCTTATAACATAGTGGTCTAACTATTTCTGGCATCACAACCCATTACAACGTTACACGAACATTGGCGGGTGTAAGCCAGATAATAACGAAAGGTCAAAAGGTAAGCGACCAATTGTTATTATCCCTTACTTCTTACCCACCCGTCAATGTTTTTATATAAAGATTACAAAATCGTTACTTTCACGAAAATTTACTCTTCATCTACGCAAAATTTAAAAATAAAAAATTTGATTTTCTCAGCTTTCGACCTTTCATCAGATGGTAGGTTGATTTTTGCATCTGAATACTAGTATGCCAAAGCAAACAAAACATATCCGCCTTCCACTGAAGACAGAAGGTAATTTTTTGTTCAGTTGTCAGCCTAATACCCAATTCCTTCTGAATGCAATGCAAATTGGGATGGTTTATAGTGATTAATCAAAAAAGCGACCTATTCCGCAAAGAAGCTTTAGAGCGTGCTTCTTCGCCGGAAGAACTAGATCAAATTATGCAGGTAGTCAGCCCGAAAAAGTGGCTACCTCTAGTTGCTGTTGGTTCGTTGGTAGCAACGGGGGTGACTTGGAGTTTTTTAGGTCGAATCCCAATTACGGTGACGGGTACAGGAATAATAGTTTATCCCAGTACAATTACCTCATTCCAGTCACCGATCGCAGGTAAATTGCGAACAATCAATGTCCGAGTTGGCGACTTTGTAAATAGAGGAGATGTGCTGGCGACGCTAGACCAAAGCGAACTGATGAAACAGCTACAACTAGTCCGCTCTAAATTAGGGCAACTACAAACAGAAGATCGCGCTGCTAGTTTAGTGCAAGTACAGCGACAAAATGCAGACAAAGAAGCGATTAAACAGCAACGCCAATCTTTGCAGCAAAACCTCCAGGCGGTACAGAAACTCACCCCGATTTTAAAAGAGAAAGGGCTAAATTCGATTCAACGCGATCGCGCCAATCAAACCCAAAGCTTACAAGCACTGCGGGATCTCTTACCTACCTTCAAAAAGAGATTGACCAACCGCCAGCAGCTATTGCAAGAGGGAGCAATTTCTGGCGATACAGTTTTACAGTCACAGCAAGACTACTTAAATGCTGTCACCCAAATTAATGAAGCCGAATCGCAACTCAAGCAACTAGATGTCAAAGAAGCAGATGCCCAACGCCAATATTTAGAGAATTTGAACTCAATTAAAGATTTGCAAGCGCAATTAAAACAACTAGATAGCAAAGAAGCGACTGCGGCGCAACAAGATTTAGAAAATGTAACTACCCGCAAAAAAGAAATTCAGGAAGTCCAACGGAATATTGTGCAATTAGCACTGCAACTATCAAGCAACAGCTTAGTCAAAAGCAGTTACTCTGGACGAATTTTAGAAATCTCCGCAAGTCCCGGACAGGTTGTTTTACAGGGTACACCCATCGGAGCGATCGCCGCACAAAAGCGATCGGCTCAACCTGTGAGCGTGGCATTTTTCCCCGTTGGCGATGGTAAGCAAATTCAACCAGGGATGAAGTTACAAGTCACACCTAGTACAGTGCAACGCGAACGTTTTGGTGGCATCATCGGTGCTGTCACAGAAGTCTCAGCCTTTCCTGTGACTAAAGAAGGTGCATTAAGTGTAGTCGGCAATTCCGAATTTGTGGAAGCTTTGATGTCACAAGGGCCACAGATGCTAATTACGGCACGACTGCAACCAGACAATTCCACCTTCAGCGATTACAAATGGTCTTCTTCTCAAGGGCCACATATGAAAATCACTTCTGGAACTACCACTTCAGTACAAGTCACCGTGGAAGAACGCGCCCCAATTACCTTTGTTCTACCGATTCTGAGATCCTGGAGTGGCATTTCGTGATCTTGACGATGAGAGGAATGAGGAAGAAATTATTCAAAATTTTACCCATCCAATCAACCTTGACGCTGTACTAGAGTGCGGAAATTACTTAAATAAGAATGCATTTTGGCGTACCGAGAAAACAATGTATCTAATTATTTGCGGAAAACACTAAAATGAATACGCGATCTACTGAAATGAGAAAGCATTTAGGCTTTTTGCTTGCTGAATCTACTGAAATGAGTACGCGATTTACTGAAATGAGAAAGCATTTAGGCTTTTTGCTTGCTGAATCTACTGAAATGAGAAAGCATTTAGGCTTTTTGCTTGCTGAATCTACTGAAATGAGAAAGCATTTAAGCAAAATGAGAAAGCATTCAGGCTTTTTGCTTATTAATTTGGCTTAATCAATACAATCAAGACTTCAGAAGGGAACAGTAGTGTAATACAGCAATTTTAGTCATGTTGAAAAATAGTTAAGAATTTATGTTTAAACGCTTAAATTAAGCCAAAGTCCAAGTTTTAAAAAATATTTTTATGTTCTGGCGAAATCTGCAAAATATATTAGGGCGCTTGCGTAAAAACAAGCGGTGTCATACTCCGACTCTGCTGCAAATGGAGGTAGTAGAATGCGGCGCTGCTGCTTTGGGAATTATTCTCGGTTATTACAATCGCATTGTCCCACTAACAGAACTGAGGCAAGCGTGCGGTGTCTCGCGGGATGGAGTTAGTGCCTTAAATATCTTGAAGGCTGCCAGAAATTATCGACTCAACGCTAAAAGCTTTAAAACCAACTTAGCTGGCTTGTCGCAGTTAAAATTTCCCTACATTGTATTTTGGAACTTTAACCATTTTTTAGTAGTAGAGGGAATCGGCAAACAGCGAGTTTATCTCAATGACCCTGCTACTGGACGGCGCATCGTCTCCTTAGAAGAATTCAGCGGCGCTTACACAGGTGTGGTGCTAGTTCTAGAGCCTGGTTCGGAGTTCCAGCCAGGAGGACGCAAACCTAGCACAATCTTAGCTTTGTGGTCGCGGTTGCGAGGCTCCATTGGCGCATTACTTTACTGCGTGCTGGCAGGATTTTTATTAGTAATTCCGGGACTGGCCATACCTGCATTTTCCCAGGTATTTGTAGACAACATCTTGATTGAGCATCGGTATGAGTGGTTGCGTCCCCTAATTTTAGGCATGATCTTCACAGCCGGACTCAGTGGATTTTTGACGCTGCTACAGTTGCAGTTTTTGCGTCAAATGAAAATTAAATTGTCCGTGGGCATGGAGAGTCGGTATCTGTGGCACATTTTACGCCTACCCGTTAGTTTTTACGATCAGCGGTATGCCGGAGAAATCAGTAGCCGCATACAACTCAACGACAGCATTGCTAATATGCTTTCTGGTGAATTAGCGACTACTGCGATCGCAACAGTATCAGTATTTATATATGTAGTAGTGATGCTGCAATATGATGTTGTACTAACTTTAATTGCGATCGCCTTTGTGGCGATCAACCTTGCCGCCTTACAGTGGGTGAGAAAGCGGCGCACAGATGCCAATATTAAACTCATCCAAGAAGAGGGAAAAGTTCGCGGCGTAGAAATTTCTGGTCTTCAGAGTATGGAGACGCTAAAAGCATCTGGATTGGAGTCAGATTTCTTCTCCCGTTGGGCGGGTCACTATGCCAAAGCCATCAACACCCACCAAGAATTAGAGGAAACAAACCAGACAATAGGTGTTTTACCATCTTTTCTCGGTGCGATCGCTTCTATGCTGCTTTTAGCTGTAGGCGGTTTGCGAGTCATGGATGGGGCCTTGAGCATCGGTATGTTAATAGCCTTTCTTGGCATGATGCAAAGGTTTTTCGCCCCAGTAAGTAATCTCATCAGCCTGGGAAGCGAACTTCAAGAGATGGAAGGTAATCTAACTCGCCTTGATGATGTCTTGCGTAACCCCATTGATTCGCAGTTGCAGGAAAGAGGCAGGGGGGTAGGGGGGCAGGAGGGCAGGGGAGTAGAAGAGGGGGAAAGGGTAAAGGGTAAAGGGAAAGGGACGGATCTCCTCCTTTCCCCTTTTCCCCTTTCCCTTTCCCCGGCGCAGCCATCCTCCTACCTTCTGCCCAAACTTCAGGGGTATGTTGAATTACGCAATGTGACCTTTGGTTATAGCCAAATTGCCCCGCCGCTAATTGAAAATTTTAGTCTCTCACTCCAGCCAGGGCAACGAGTTGCCTTGGTGGGTGGGAGTGGTTCTGGTAAGTCTACTGTTGCCAAACTTTTATGTGGGCTATACGAACCGTGGCAAGGAGAAATTCGATTCGACGGCAAACCTAGAAAGGAGATTTCTCGCCAAGTACTAGCCAATTCTATTTCTGTCGTCGAGCAAGAGATTTTGTTATTTGCTGGCAGCGTCAGAGACAACTTGACGCTTTGGGATACTACCATACCTGAGAGTCATCTTGTCCGAGCTTGTCAAGATGCAGCGCTTCACGATGTCATCCTTTCACTACCTGGAGGCTATCATGCTGACCTTTTAGAAGGTGCGACCAATTTGAGTGGTGGTCAGCGACAACGGCTAGAAATTGCCCGTGCTTTAGTAAATAATCCCAGTATCTTGATCGTGGATGAAGCCACCAGTGCCCTGGATACTGAAACAGAAAATACCGTCACTCGTAATCTGCGGTTGCGCGGTTGCACTTGTATCATCGTCGCGCATCGACTCTCAACCATCCGAGATTGCGATGAAATTATTGTCCTCGATCGCGGCAAGATAGTCCAACGGGGAAGCCATGCACAATTGCAGCAAGTTGAAGGGCCGTATTTACAATTAATTCGCAGTGAGGGAGCAGGGGCAGAAGAAGAGGGGAAAAGGGAAAAGGTTAAAGGGAAAAGGACAGATATTCTTGTTTCCCCTTTCCCCCTTGCCCTTTCCCCGGCGTTCGCGGAGCATCTCGTAGAGAAGCCTTCCCTCTTATCTTTCGCAAACCTCAAAGGACAACACTATCGTTTTCAATGCAATGAATCGCTACTGCTAGATGACCCGGAGACAATTTGGCTGGTAAAATCTGGTTACTTGGCGCTATTTGCGATCGCAGTTAACGATCGCATTCCCGAAGGCACTCGTCGCTATTTATTTAGTAGCACAGCTGGACAAGCGATGTTTGCGATCGCACCAAGGTTAGAGGGCAAGCAGCAAGAAGTTTTAGCAGTGTCACTTGAGGAGACAGAAATTCTCAAAGTATCCAGAGCAGATTTTAACCAGTTGTTTGCTGACGCTAATAAAGAAGTAGTAACTCTGATAGAACGCTGGATTTACCAAGTAGGTTCGGTACTTGCTGGCATCGCTACGCCAACGACACCAACATCGCTGCCAAAAACCCGCCAGTTCTCCTTAGTCGAAGACCAAATCTTCCAGCCGCATAAAATATCGTGGGTGCAAATTCTCCAAGGGCGTGCTAGATGGATGGGGTTTGAGGAACTGCCGTTAACTTCTGCCTCTGGAATGTTGCCTTTGGCTGAAAATATGTGGTTACAACCAGATAATACTGTGGAGTTGAAAAGTGTTAACACCGCAGACATAGAAGATATCAATTCCTTGTTAAGTGGTTTGTCCCAACTACAAACTTACTTTCTCCACTGCATTAACCTGCTGCAACGGCAGGAGATGGATGCAGAATTACTGAGATTTCAAGCCAGAGAACGTCTTGAGAGCCAAGTGATGCAAGAGACGTTAGCAGAATTAGCATCTGTATTGCCACAGCCAAAATCAGACGGGCTAGATAATAGTTTAGGATTCAGTAGTAATCTTGATGCAACTGACCCAAACCAAGCCTTACTAATTGCTGCTGGTGCTGTAGGACGAGCATTGGGAATTAAGATTCATCCGCCAGCTGCCTCAGAAGATTCTAATCGAATCCAAGATCCTGTAGAAGCGATCGCTCGTGCTTCGCGTATCCGCTTGCGACGAATTCAATTGCGGGACAACTGGTGGCAAAAGGATTGCGGGCCGATGTTGGCATTTACGCTTGCCGATAAACTGCCAGTGGCACTATTACCAGTGTCTGATACACATTACAAACTCTACGTTCCTGGGGAACGAACCCCTATCTCTGTCGATGCCCAAATAGCAGCAGCCCTAGCTAAGACTGCCTACGCATTCTATCGACCTTTACCTGATAAAAAGCTGAAAACTTTTGATTTACTTCAGTTTGCCCTCCAAGGACATTACAAAGAACTAATTATAGTTGTAGTAATGGGAATAAGCGTTAGCCTGTTAGGAATGCTGACACCTCAAGCTACAGCTATCCTGATCGACAAAGCGATCCCAGATGCTAATCGAGGCTTGTTGAGCCAAATTGCTGTTGCTTTGGTGGCTGCTGCCTTTGGCGGAACGCTGTTTCAACTAGCCCTTGGGTTTGCCACCATTAGGCTGGAAACTTTTGCCGATTCCTCCACCCAAGCCGCAGTGTGGGATCGATTGTTAAACTTGAAGGTTTCCTTTTTTCGCTCTTTCTCAGTTGGTGACTTGGATTCTAGAGTCACGGCTATTACTCAAATCCGCCAGCGACTGGGTAACACAGTCTTAAAAACAATCTTCTCCAGTTTGTTTTCCTTATTGAATCTGGGATTGTTATTTTACTACAATGTTTCCTTAGCTCTCATAGCTTGTGCAGTGGCACTGGTAAATATTGCCGTCACTATCATCTCTGGTAGTCTTATTGTCCGTAAAGTTCGCCCATTACTAGAGCTACAAGGACAACTTTTTGGCGTGATGGTGCAGTTAATTAATGGAGTTGCCAAACTCCGAATCGCCAAAGCTGAAACCCGCGCCTTCGCCTACTGGGGTAAACAGTATACGCATCAACTGAAATTAATGCTGAGTACCCAAGGCATTGAAGATAGCCTCGCGGTAATCAATCAAGTATTACCTGTGTTAACCACTGCTGCCCTCTTCTGGTTTGCTACTAGCTTAATTGGGCAATCCCAAACTCCTGGAGCAGGTGGTTTATCCACTGGCACTTTCTTAGCATTCAACGTTGCTTTTGGCACGTTTATTAACGGAGCCACTAGCTTGAGTAGCACAGTTGTGGAAGTTTTGCAAGTTTTACCCTTGTGGCAACGGGCCCAACCAATTTTGCAAGCTGAACCAGAAATTAGTTCCGCTCAAGCAGATCCGGGTAGGCTATCGGGCAAATTAGTTGTAGATCGGGTAACTTTCCGCTATCGCGACGATGGCCCCTTGACGTTAGATGATGTCAAAATTCGTGCTGAACCAGGAGAATTTATTGCCATTGTTGGGCCTTCTGGCAGCGGGAAATCAACTTTATTGAGGTTACTGTTGGGGTTTGAATTACCGAAATCTGGCACAATTTACTACGACGGGCAAGATTTAACTTCTTTGGATGTCCATGCTGTACGCCGTCAATTGGGTGTGGTACTGCAAAATAGTCGGTTGATGTCAGCCTCTATTTTCGAGAATATTGCCAGTGGTGCCTTGGTGACGATGGACGAAGCTTGGTCAGCAGCCCAGATGGCAGGTTTAGCAGACGATGTTGCAGCAATGCCGATGCAAATGCATACAATCGTCAGTGAAGGAGGTAGTAATCTTTCTGGTGGACAACGACAACGGCTGTTGATTGCTAGGGCGTTGGTGTTGAAACCCCGGATTTTGCTATTCGATGAGGCGACTAGCGCTTTAGATAACAGAACCCAAGCAATTGTCAGTGAAAGTTTACAACAGCTGAAGGTAACTAGGGTTGCGATCGCCCATCGCCTCAGTACTATTCAAAACGCTGACCGAATTTACGTACTTGCAAATGGCAAAGTAGTGCAGCAGGGTAATTTTGTTGAACTAGCAAATCAATCAGGGCTATTTGCACAACTCATGATGCAACAGTTGCTTTAACTGTGTATTGGGATAGGTAACTGAATTAACTTCGCTCCTATTTAAGCTTGCTCTGGTAATTTTTTTGAGTAATTTAACGTGAGTTCGACGAGTGCTATTTTGACCTCTCCCCCAGCCCCTCTCCTACTAGGAGAGGGGAGCAAAAACCCTCCTTACTCGTTACTCCTCCCTCGCCTTTTAGGAGAGCAGGGTGGTTTCATACAACGAGAAGAAAAACTAAAAATAGGTTTCAAAGCCTCTCTCCGCTTCGGGGAGAGGTTTGGAGAGGGGTCAAAATCTATGGTTATATATGAGAAATCAAGACTTATGTATTTTTCTTTTTTCGTATGAAACCACCCTGTCCCTCGCCTTTTAGGAGAGGGAGGTTGTCCGGGAGAGGTCCGTCGAACTCACGTTAATTTATTCTTTGCAAGTCCCCTACTCTGGTAAAAAATGCTGAAACTATTAAGATTAAAAGCATCTGCCTACTAAATACTCACTAATCTTTCTCAGCCATGCCTCTGTCACGCATAGTAACGCTGATTGTCGGTCTGATTGTCATTTTGGGGCTAGCCCTATGGCTAATTGATTCCCTATCACGCCTCTATTGGCAATTATCCTATTCGCCGTTGCTAGGCAATTTACTGCTGTTACTGCTGATTGTCCTGATTGGAGCCTTGGTTGCTGCTTTTGTTTATTATGTACTAGTGATTCAATCTGGGGAAAAGCGATCGCGTCGCAACCCGAAGCGAGTGACTGCGGCGCAAATTCCGGCTGCTAAATCTGACGCAGCTTCTACAACTCTCCAGGCTGTGCGACAACAGGTAGCGCAAATTCAAGATGAAGTCACCCGCCAAGCTTTATTAAGTCGATCGCGAGAGATTGAAGCCAACCTCGCACGGGGTGAAATTCAAGTTGTGGTATTTGGTACGGGGAGTGCTGGTAAAACTTCTCTAGTTAATGCGATTATGGGGCGCATGGTCGGTCAAGTAGATGCACCGATGGGTACAACTCAGGTTGGAGAAACCTATTGTTTGCGGTTGAAGGGATTAGAACGCAAGATTTTAATTACGGATACGCCGGGGATTTTAGAAGCAGGAGTGGCAGGAACAGAACGAGAACAAATGGCGCGAGAACTGGCGACAGAAGCAGATTTACTGTTGTTTGTGGTAGATAATGACTTACGACGCTCAGAATATGAGCCTTTGCGGGGGTTGGCAGAAATTGGCAAGCGATCGCTCCTAGTTCTCAACAAAACTGATTTATATACAGATGAAGATAAAGAAGCCATCCTTGCGAGATTGCGTCAACGGGTACGGGGATTTATTGCTACTAATGATGTGGTAGCGATCGCTGCCAATCCCCAACCTGCACAACTAGAAACTGGCGAAACCTTCCAGCCGGAACCGGATATTGTGCCTTTGCTGCGGCGCACGGCTGCTGTTTTACGTGCTGAGGGTGAAGATTTGGTGGCAGATAATATTCTTTTACAATCTCTGCGATTGGGAGATGAAGCGCGAAAACTCATTGATGGCCAGCGTCGCCGTCAAGCTGACAAAATCGTAGAACGGTTTCAATGGATTGGCGCTGGTGTGGTATCAGTCACGCCGATACCAGTTGTAGATTTATTAGCCACAGCCGCAGTTAATGCTCAAATGGTTGTGGAAATTGGCAGAGTGTATGGCTGTGAATTGAATATGGAACGGGGACGAGAATTAGCTCTTTCTTTAGCGAAAACCATTGCTAGTTTGGGCATTGTTAAAGGAGCAATTCAATTATTATCTACAGCCTTGCAACTTAATGTTGCCACCTTTCTGGTTGGTAGAGCAATTCAAGGTGTGACAGCAGCTTATTTAACGCGAATTGCTGGTAAAAGTTTTATTGAATATTTTCGTCATGACCAAGATTGGGGTGATGGGGGAATGACAGAAGTTGTGCAGAAACAGTTTCAAATTAATCGCCGAGATGAATTTATTAAAGCTTTTATTCAAGAAGCGATCGCACGGGTAGTGAAGCCATTACAAGATAAATCTGAGATGGTTGAACATGATGAAGAAGTCAATAGTTAAATATTATAGGCAGAAAACAACCAATTCTTTAGATAGAAGCCTCCAGTAAATATCAGTTTTAGCATGAAATAATTATCCTAATTACTTTTTGTAAAATAATAGTGGGTAGCGCATTGGAGGTTAATTACTGGGCTTTGGAATCATGCTAGGCTGTGTCTTAGTGATTTGTGCAAGCAGAGCAATCTGTTTGTCATGAAACTCAGGAGATGATGAAAATGACAATTAATCATGGGATCTTATCGCAACTAGGTGATGGTGATAGTTATTCAGTAGCAGGCGATGTAGCCACCTTTAAAGCTACGAGCGAACAAACTGATGGCAAGTATGCACTGTTTGAAGTAGTACTTGCACCCCAACTAGGCCCGCCGCCACATATTCATAGTCGAGAAGATGAAGCATTCTACATTCTTGAAGGTTCGATTGAGTTTTATCTTGATGAACAAACAGTTCTAGCAACTCCCGGAACATTCTTGCATTCTCCGATAGGTCAACTCCATAGTTTTAAAAATATTGGTTCTGCACCAGCTAAAATGCTGATTTGGGCTACCCCAGGTGGAATAGAAAAGTTTTTTGCACAAGTCGGAACTAAAGTAGAGAATTCATCAGTTCCACCGTTACCTATAACTCAAGAAGTGATTGACAGGATATTAGCAACTGCTCCAAAATATGGAATTACAATTGTCCTTCCTGAAACAGAGAATTCTCCATAAAATTGGAATTTTAATCCCCAGAATTTTTCAGTTTTCAGGATTATTTGCTTATAAATCACTCATATAAGTACTGAGTGAACTCAGTATCTATGCAGGCTGATTGCAGAACTAGGGAAAAGGGTAAGGGCGAAAGGGAAAAGGAATAAAAAACCTTTCCCCTTTAACCTTTCCCCTTTTCCCACCTCTTGCAAAAGTTACTTTTGCAAGAGGTCTACTGAATACAAATTGTCAAAGGAAATAGACCTAATGACTTATCCTAACAATCAGAGTTTGCCAGACAATCAACCGTATAAAATTTACGAATTTAAAAAAACTAATCAGGAAAAAATACCTGGTTATTTAGTAGTTAGTACTGCGAAACTGAACGTTGAGACAGAAGAAGACAATTCTCATAGGTATTTCTCATCAGTTGCTAATAAAAAGTTTTTTAATCTCAATGATGGAGAAGCTGAACCTTCAACCCAACAGATGATTGAGAAAATTTCTCAAACTTTGCAATCAAGCCCCGACCCAGAAATAATTATTAATATTCATGGATATAGTTCTACACCATCGGATACAGAGACGGGGTGCAAAAAGATTTATGAATATATTAATACGCATATTGAACAAGCAAATAAGTATATTTTTATCGGATACAGATGGCCATCAGAAAATCCTATAAAAACTGATGAATCTGGTTCCTTTAGACAAAAGCTAATCAACGCACTTTCTTCTCTACCAACTTTACTAGCTATTAATTTAGCTTTGGGACTAACAATTAGTATATTGTCTACCATAGCTTTATTATTCCTAAATATTTTGAGTAATAGTGCTGTCCATTTTTTCACAGCGTTGTTAATTTTATCTGGGATTGTATCTTCAATTATCTTTACACTAATTATTCTCAGAATATCTACTTATTTTCGTGATACTTACAGAGCAAGTAATTATGGAACTACAGATTTAGTTGAATTGATCAGACAGTTGGATTACACAGCAAAACTTCTCCCAAATAAGCGTATTAAATTATCTTTTATTAGTCATAGTATGGGGTGTTTTGTAGTTACAGATGTAATTCGGATTCTTTCTGATGTTTTTGATGTTAAATCTATTAATAAAAAACCGAATTCGGATATTGGTAATGTATTTCGATTAGGCAGACTTGTGCTAGTTGCACCTGATATTCCTGTAGAAAGTATCTTGCCAGGACGTGCTAATTTTCTTCGTTCTTCTTTACGTCGTTGTGAAGAAGCTTATATATTTTGTAATGAAGGAGACCTAGCGTTACGATTTACCTCTACTGCCGCAAATTATTTTAGTTTCCCAGCGCGAACTCGTATTAGTGGGTACAGGCTTGGTAATATAACGGTTAAACATTTCAACAATAAAAATGATTCAGTGGGTCACACGCCCAGATATGGAGTTGTTAATTTACACGAACAAGACTATGGCAAAGGTTACAGACTTGATAATCCTTATAAATATTTAGAAATTCGTTCTTCTAGTAGCGAACATAGAAAACTTGAAGAGATAACTGAAATGTCAGAAGAGTTGGTACAACCCGCAGATTTATTTACATATTTTGACTGTACAGATTATAAAGATGACCGGATGAAGCAAATCGGAATAGTTAGTTCTGCCATCCAAAAGCCAGCGATAAATTTTGGGAATTATATTTTCCTCACCTTGGCATTTATTCGGAAGTCTTTTAACAATAGAGATCCTCAAGGTGTTGATACCCACACGGGCTATTTTGAAGGTGTTTTTAGTCAGAAAGCTATTTATGAATTAGCTTTTTTAGGATTTCAAGGATTTTTGCAATCTTTGTCAATTGAAGGAGGCGAGTCCGAGCAAATTAGCATTTTTTCTCAAAAATGCCACGAAAAGCAAATTCAAGTGATTCTTGCGCCGCAAATATATCAACAAAAAACTCAAGATTAGACTTTCTTCTTGCCTTGGTTGCCTTTAGCACTTGCCGGACAAACTCGACATTTTGATGGGCAATTGCAGATTGTAAAGTATTTTTTCTACAAGGCAGCTATGATAAACATCAATTTCTCAGTTAAGAATATAACACCGCCAATACTTCGCATTTTGTTTGCGAAGTATTTGTTTTACTAAAAAAAAGATTTTTTACCCGCAATAATACTTAAAAAAAATTAACTTATATTTAAAGTGTCAAAATTCTGGTTATTTATTTCTAAAGTATTCCGGAAACAGGAGGGAATGTCAGAAAAACTAGATAAAAGGACTTACTGAGTAAGCAGGTCATGACCCACCACATAATCGGTAAATTACTACAAGGGCGTTACCAAGTTGTCCAAAGCCTCGGTGCAGGGGTGTTTGGGCAAACATACATTGCTGTAGATGTAGATTATCCAGAGAATCCTAAATGCGTTATTAAACAGATTAAAGTTAGCAGTTCCGAATCCGGCTACTTGGAGATGTTGAGGTTACTGTTTCTGACTGAAACCCAAACCCTCAAGCTTCTGGGAAGTCACGACCAAATTCCTGAATTTATCGCCTGTTTTGAAGAAAACGAGCGATTTTATATAGTGCAAGAATGTATTGAAGGACATGCGCTGACTGCGGAATTGCCCATCGATCGACATTTCGGCTGTCTGTGGAGTGAGAGCGAAGTTGTAGAATTTTTGATAGATGTCTTAGGTATTCTAGAATTTGTTCACTCTCAAGGCGTTATCCATTGCGATATCAAGCCGGAAAACTTGATTAGACGTACTGTTGATAACAAGTTAGTTATGATTGACTTTGGCTCAATCCAGTCGATCGATTTTGGCATAGGTGCAGAATTGCCCATTTATAGAATTCCCGTGACTTCATTGGGATACATACCGCCAGAACAATTTATTGGTCAAACACAGCCTAACAGTGATATTTATGCTTTGGGTATGATTGCTATCCAGGCTTTAACAGGGCTAGAACCACTACAATTAAAAACCGATCCTTCTACTAATGAAATTTTTTGGCGTTCTCAAAACACGCCAGTTAATGATTATTTAGCTGCTGTTCTCAGCCAGATGATCCGTTATAATTACCAAGACCGCTTTCAGTCTGCGGGTGAAGTATTGCGAGTACTCAAACAAATAATTTGGGAACCTCAGCCATCAGAAACATTACAAGAAGATTCTCAATTTTCCCTAGAAGTAGCAAAAAATCCTGCGTCTGGAAAATTATCCCCATTATTAACGGGAATGAAAGTAGGGCTAGCAGCTAATTCTTTATTAATGGGATTTGGTGTATATTCTTTAGTTAATACATCACCTGCATATTCAGAAACAGATACATTATATAAAGCAACAAAAGAATATCAAGCAGGAGATTTGGAAGAAGCGATCGCACTCGCTAAATCAATTCCCTCTCACAGCAATGTTTATCCAGAAGCGCAAGCCACAATTGAAGAATGGCAAGAGCAATGGCAAGTAGCTGCACAGCAATACGAAATAGCACAACTAGCTTTTCAAGAGAGCAGATGGTCTGATGTTCTTCATGCTGCTGCCAAAGTTCCAAAGATTGCATATTGGCAATCTAAAACAGATAAAATAGTTCAGAAAGCATCTGTAAACATTGAAGCACAGACGCAAGATTTATTAGCAAAAGCTTACGAAAAAGCTGCTGATAAAGATTTTTCTGCCGCCTTACAATATCTGCGTCAAATCCCTCAAGAAAGTCATGCAGGTGCTTTAGTTCAAGACAAGTTAGCTGAGTACAATCGAAAGCGGCAGATCAGAGCAGCCTACTTTTTACAGAAAGCCTATAAAAAAGCATCTATTGGTGATTTCGATCGCGCTGTCAAATTTCTTAAAAATATTCCCAGCGATACTCTAGTTTATGCTCAAGCTCAAGTCAAATTGAATGAGTATACTCAAAAACAACGCGTGCTAGCTGACAATCAAAAGATAGCTTCTACAAAAAGAACAAATTTATTCGTCCCTAAAAACTCAGTTACTAAGGTTGAATATCTTCAAGAAGTAAATTACCTTCAAGAAGTTAATATTCGGTAGGTTTAATAATTTGTAATCACGCTCTCTAGGAGATGCTGTATGTAGCTTTTGATAGGACAGGGGAAAACCCGTGCCCCATACCTTCTACTTTTTACCAAGGAACCACACCGTTTTCATCAAAAAACCCTCCGCTAGAACCATCATCAGGTAAAGTAGCGAGTCTTACTGCTGCGATCGCACCCTGTTCAACAGTACGATACCCTTGATATTGATTAATGTCAGTTGCGGTAAAACCAGGATCGGCAGCATTGATTTTAATTGGGGTATCTTTAAGTTCGGCAGCTAATAAAACTGTGATTGCATTCACTGCTGTTTTGGATGAGTTATAAGCAAGAAACTTAAAATCAGCAAATTCGTAATTTGGATCGGAGTTCTGAGTCAGAGAACCTAAACCACTTGATAAATTCACTATTCGCCCTGCTTTTGATTTCTTTAAAAGTGGCAACAACGCTTTTGTAACTGCAAACACTCCAAATACATTCGTTTCATAAGTATGTCGTAGTGTTTCAATATCAACTTCGCTAGGTGGAAGGCGATCGCCATCACTTATTATTCCAGCATTGTTCACAAGAATATCAAGTTTTCCGAATTCACCTTCGATTTGTTTAGCCGCGGAGTCGATTGTTTTTTGGTCGCTCACATCAAGTTGAATTGTTCGGGCATCGATCTGGCTAAGACGAAGTTTATTCGCCGCTTCTTCACCACGTCCTATATCTCTTGAACCAACAAGAACAGTAGCACCTCTAGAACCTAATTGGCAGGCAATCTCATATCCAATACCTTTGTTTGCGCCTGTAATCAGCGCAACTTTGCCTTTTAAATCTTCTGACATATTGCTTCTCTATTTTGATTGACACTGACAACTGTTAGTATCTTTGAGCAAGTTTAGTATACAAGTAGTGTGTATCAATACAATATTCAAGAGTGATTGTAATACAGTTCGGTTAAAGAGAAAAGGGAAAAAGGTGAATTCAAACCTTTACCCTTTCTGACTTTTCACGTTATGGGGAAAAGTCCACCAAAAACCTAACCCCCTAACCCCCTTCCCGTGTCGGGAAGGGGGAAAGTTCAAAGTCTCTTTCCTCTTAGGAGAGAGAAATAGAAGAGAGGTTTTCCAGATGCCGTGAAAAGTCAGTTACCCTTTACCCTTTCCCCAAACCACAACGGATATGAAAAGTGCTTATTCAAACCGTATTGAGAGTGATTTGTCATGTTTGCACCAGTAGTAATTCACACCTCAGATAGCTGTTGAGAAAATATGTGCAGTGTAAAGTAACAATTGACTCAAAAATTCTTGAAGAAAGTAGATATGCAAACCAAACAGCTTGGTAATTCGGAGCTTAACATTACTCCAATCGGCTTTGGTGCTTGGGCGATTGGTGGAGGTGAATGGGCTTTTGGCTGGGGAGAGCAAGATGACCAAGAATCGATCGCCGCGATCGATCGCGCTCTTGACCTTGGCGTTAATTGGATTGACACCGCAGCTATTTATGGTTTAGGGCATTCTGAAGAAGTTGTTGCTAAAGCGCTCAAAGGTCGATCTAGTCGCCCTTACATTTTCACGAAATGTTCAATGATCTGGGATGAAAAGGGCGAAATTGGTCGCAGCCTGAAGGCGGATTCTGTACGGCGGGAGGTTGAAGCCAGTCTGCGCCGACTCGACATTGAAACCATCGACCTTTACCAAATCCACTGGCCCAACCCTGACTCAGAAATCGAAGAAGGCTGGACAACTTTGGCCAAGCTCAAGGATGAGGGTAAGATTCGCTATATCGGAGTTTCCAATTTCAATGTCGAACAGTTGAAACGTATCCAAGAGATTGCACCAGTTACGTCATTGCAACCGCCTTATTCGCTGGTGAAGCCGGATGTCGAAAAGGAGATTCTGCCTTTTTGTCAGGAAAATAACATAGGTGTGATTGTTTATTCACCTATGCAATCTGGTTTGCTCACAGGAAAGATGACACCTGAGCGAGTTGCTAATTTCCCAGATAATGATTGGCGCAAAAACAATAGTGAATTTCAGGAGCCACGTCTATCTCGTAACCTGAAGCTAGTCGAGGTGTTGCAACACATTGGTAAACAACACGATCGCTCGCCAGGTGAAGTTGCGATCGCTTGGACTTTAAATAATCCGGCGGTGACTGCGGCGATCGTTGGCGGACGCAATCCTAAGCAGGTAGAAGGAATCATTGGTGCTGGAGAATTTCGTCTCAATCAGCAGGAACTAAATGATATTGATACTTTCCTGCGCGAGAATCCATAAAATCTCTGCTGGAAAACCTCATAAACCCCACGACTTTAGTCCGGGGGTCAATACTTGTCGGTTAAAGGGAAAAGGGAAAGGGGAAAAGGGAAATAAAAAACTTTTAACCTTTACCCTTTAACCTTTTCCCCAAACCCAATTCCGATTTAAAAATGCACAAAGCGTGCAGTATTGAGCCGGGGGTTTATTCATAAGACCTCTTGGCATTTGTGCCTTTTGCAACAGGTCGGGAAATGGGTGCATGTTAAAGGGGAATGTTAATTCTATCCCTTTTCCCTTTAACCCTTACCCTTTACCCGACAAATGCCAAGAAGTCTATACTTTTATTTTGTCGCTACACCGATAATATGAGGACTAACAATTGGCAATTGTGCATCAAATCGCTCGTAATGGATGCTACTAAAACCAGCATTTCCTAATGCTATCCAAGTTTCTCTATCTGGATGACAACCATCACCTATTGCTTTCCAAATTGGACTAATTGTGTTTTGTACTTGTCGCAATAAACTTCCTTGAGGTGCGGCGACATGTTCAATAAATAAGAAGCGTCCGCCTGGTTTAAGTACTCTTAAAATTGCCTGCAATGTATAATCTATATTCGGCACAGAGCACAAAAATAATGTACTAACAACAGTATCGATGCTGTTATCTTCGGCATCTAACCATTCAGCATTACCAATGCGGAGGTCGATATTTAAACCCAGTTTTTCTGCTTGTTTTTGAAGAGAAGAATGCGTCTGTGAATTTGGCTCGATTCCTATCCAATGGATATCTTTAGGATAGTAGGGTAAGTTAGCACCTGTTCTGGGGCCAATTTCTAAAACTTTGCCTTGGAGATTAGCAAAAAGAGAACGTTGGCGATCGCTGACAATTTTATCATATTTACTACTATTTGAAGCCATCATCCAGGCAAAAAAATGTTTCCCAAGGTTTGCAAAAATGTTATTTTTTGAATCTCCAATAATTTGGTTTACAGTCATTATCTACTTCCTAATTTTTGAGCCGAGAAATTGGGGTGCTAAACAACCATTTGATAGCATCAAGGTACAATACTTGGTGTTTGTTGTACCTCACCCATTAGACTCACCTGATAGGATGAATTTAATTAACGTATTAGGCGTAGCGACTGACCGTAAGATATTACAGAAAGGACAAAAGGATAGAGGCGTTTATAGATATGACGATGAGCGATGCCTACGGTGGTCACTGAGCCTCTTGCCTTGAGTTTCGACACTTCGACTGCGCCCTTCGGCTAGGCTCAGTGCATCGCTGCGCGGTAATCGAGCGACTTGTACTAAGTTTCGACTGCGCTCAACTACCGCGTAGTCGAAGTAAGTCGAGATTCAACTACCGCGAAGCCGAAAGGTGTCGAAGTGCGGGCTTTGCCTACGCTATGGTTATACAATTTTGGCTAATTATAGCCAGAGATTTTTGAATAGCCGCTTTGGTTTCATTACCTACCGCAGAGTATCCTGATTTCAAATCCAAATTGGCGGGTCTTTGATAATAACATGGGGGATGCCTGCGGTAAATGCTCGCCTACACAATTTGCTGTGGCTGACCTCCAGAAAGTTTCAGACCCCATTTGCTAACAAGTTAAAAAGACAGCTGCTTCCTATTTTAAGGATCTGTGAGAAAAGCTAACATAACTGCGGATGTTATAATCCAAAGTGGGTTTTGCAAAACAGTCATGAAGAACGAGATACCAAATTGACAGCGGTAAGAACTTAAATTATACGACGAATAGTGACAGATAAATTAACTAAAAACAATTGTTTCATCCAAGAAAAACTATGAGCTTTAAACTTCAAGCTTTGCAACTTCCGACTCTCCAGAAAAAATCCGAAGGGCCAATTGTAATTGCTTGGCAGAAATTTCTTTTAGATTATGACTTCCCCATTGCTGCCGTTGATGGGGATTTCGGGAATATTACAGCTCAAGCAACTCGTGATTATCAGACTAGTAATGCTTTAACAGTAACAGGAATTGTTGATACTGCTACTTATAAAAAAGCGCTAGAGCAAGGTTTTGCAATTTATTTCGCTATCTATACCAATGCCGGTAAAAAATTCTTAACCTATCTTAACTTTGGAGAAAATGAGGTCAAAGATTTACAAAAAAGTTTAACAGCGATCGGTCGTTTGAATCCCCCGTTAGTAGCTGATGGAGACTTTGGCCCCAACAGTACAAAAGGACTAGCCGAAACTTATAAAATCAGAGACGTTAATTTTCGAGCCGAGTTAGCTCAACAGCTTTCTAATACAACAAAAACTAAGCTTGGCATTGATTTGGAGCTAGCTTTAGACAACATAACTGAATACGCCAAAAAATTAAGAGAACAACTGAGTGGAAAAGCCTGGGTTAATTTTTTCCCAGACAGCGACTTAATTGATGATTTAGCTTCTCCCTTCCGTCAAAAAGTACAAGCTTTTGAGCAAGCCTTAAAAAATGCCGGAGCTAATATTGATATTTCCTCAGTATTCCGGCCAGCGGAACGAGCTTATTTAATGCACTATTCTTTCCGTATTAGTAATAATGAAATTGCTGCCAAAGATGTTCCACCTATGCCTAATGTAGATATTAATTGGCTACATTACACCAATGCTGGTTCTGTCCAAGCTGCTAAAGAAATGGTGTCTGCTTATAATATTGCTTTTCGACCTGTTCTTACCTCTCGTCATACCCAAAGATTAGCAATTGATTGGGAAATTACTTGGTCAGGAACCTTAAATATCAAAAACGCTAGTGGAACTATAGTTAGTATTAATCAGCCACGAACGAGTTATGAAAATCCTACTTTATGGCAAGTTGGGCGTTCTTACGGTGTGATTAAATTATCTAGCGATCGCCCCCACTGGTCGCATGATGGACATTAATGGCTAGCAAAAGCGCATATATGGAGAACGCAGTTCTAGACATGACTTGAGAAAAGTTCCAGATTGGAGCAAGGAAAGCTCCGCCAAGGCTCCAGAATAACTCTTTGTGTGGGATTTCTATTTGCGTCTCCTAATCTCTGCATATTTTTTGAGTACGGTAAACCGTATTTGCTCGGTAGTTCACAAAAATTAATTAAATTGTTAAGTTTAGTTACATAAATAAGTAAAAAAATGCTGCAAACATTCCTAAATGGGAGAAATTATGAGAAACAGTAGTATACTTGAAGATCGAGACAAGCTGGACAACTTTGCATTACCGTTAGCGAGTCTTCTCCCATCTCCCAAAGAGAGATACAAGGGCTAAGGAGCATCATGAGCCTTACAGCTCGTTGTAGACATTGCTCAGATTGGGCGAATATATCAGCATTCTTGACCAGTCTTTAATCAAGTTTCTCAAAACGTTAAGGGAAATAAGGAACAGGGGAAGCAGGGGAAAAGCAATGCCCCATGACGCCACTTGACGGCAGTTGCTCCACTTGGGGAGACCCCAAGACCGCACTGCCTCCTCCACTTGGGGAGACCCCAAGACCGCAGTGGCTCCCCCATACCCTATGCCCAATTTTCAAGTTAGTTTTCATTATTTAAGGATTGGTAACATTTATGGGAATTAAAGAACAGCCTAAGTCACCTCGGTTTCGGATCGTTGCTAATATTTTACTGGCAGTATCAGGACTATTCCTGCTCTTGAATTTATTTTTGCCTGGTTTATTTGCTTCAGGCCCTGCTGGTGTTCCCTATAGCTTATTTATTCATCAAGTACAGGAAGGGGAAGTCAGCCGAGTTTCCGTTGGTCAAAACCAGATTCTTTACCAAGTAAAAACAGAAAATTCCCAACCGGGCCAGGTGTTTGCAACGACACCAATCTTTGATTTAGAGTTACCCAAACTGCTAGAAGAAAAGGGAGTTGAGTTCGCTGCTACACCGCCACCCAAAAATACTTGGTTTACAACCCTCTTAAGTTGGGTGATTCCACCACTGATTTTCATTGGTATTTGGCAGTTCTTTCTCGCTCGTGGTGGTGGCGGTGGTCCCCAAGGTGCGCTTTCCATTGGTAAGAGCAAAGCTAAGGTTTACGTTGAAGGCGAATCTGCGAAAATCACCTTTGCAGATGTGGCTGGGGTAGAAGAAGCAAAAACTGAGTTAGTAGAAATTGTAGATTTCCTCAAGACTCCGGCACGGTTTACGCAAATCGGCGCTAGGATTCCCAAAGGTGTGTTGTTAGTTGGGCCTCCTGGTACTGGTAAAACACTTTTAGCAAAAGCCGTAGCAGGAGAAGCGGGAGTTCCATTTTTCAGCATCTCTGGTTCTGAGTTTGTCGAATTGTTTGTCGGTGTCGGTTCTTCCAGAGTCCGGGATTTGTTTGAGCAAGCTAAAAAACAAGCTCCCTGTATTGTATTCATTGATGAATTAGATGCAATTGGTAAGTCTCGTAGTAGTAACGGCTTCTACGGTGGTAACGATGAACGCGAACAAACCCTCAACCAATTACTAACTGAGATGGATGGGTTTGCAGCTGGGGATGCAACGGTGATTGTACTAGCAGCGACCAACCGTCCCGAAACCCTAGACCCGGCATTGCTGCGTCCAGGTCGCTTTGACCGCCAAGTGTTGGTAGACCGTCCCGATTTATCTGGTCGGGAAGCAATTCTCAAGATTCACGCTCAAAAGGTAAAATTAGGAGATGATGTAGATTTAAAAGCGATCGCTACTCGTACCCCTGGTTTTGCTGGCGCAGATTTAGCAAACTTGGTAAACGAAGCCGCATTATTGGCAGCGCGCAATCTGCGTGAAAAGGTTGCTCAAGAAGACTTTGCCGAAGCAATTGAGCGGGTAGTCGCCGGTTTAGAGAAGAAGAGTCGTGTGATGAACGACACTGAGAAAAAGATTGTTGCATACCATGAAGTTGGTCACGCAATGGTCGGGGCGCTGACAACCGGAAACGGTCGTGTAGAAAAGATTTCGATTATTCCTCGTGGGATGGCAGCTTTGGGCTACACCCTGCAATTACCAACTGAAGACCGCTTTTTGCTGAATGAAGATGAATTGCGGGGTCAGATTGCAACTTTATTGGGTGGACGTTCCGCCGAAGAGGTTGTATTTAATAGTATTACCACAGGTGCTTCCAACGATTTGCAACGAGCAACTGACTTGGCAGAACGGATGGTAACAACTTATGGTATGAGCAAAGTCTTAGGGCCATTAGCTTATCAACAAGGACAACAAGCAGCATTTTTGGGCAATGGTGCTACTAATCCTCGCAGATTGGTAAGCGAAGATACGGCAAAAGCAATTGATATTGAAGTCAAGGAAATCGTAGAAACAGCCCACGAACAGGCCCTAGAGATTCTCAGACAGAATCGAGACTTGCTAGAAGCGATCGCTACTCAACTCTTAGAAACAGAGGTCATTGAAGGCGAAAAACTGCACGATTTGTTGAGTCAAGTGAAACCTGTAGCTCATACTAATTCCTAATTACAACAATTTTCAGGTAATTCAACCATATCGTAGGGGCGCATAGCTGTCATTGGTGGCAACTTAACGTAAACAGTTTAGTTTGCCCTTGGTGGCAGCTATGCTATATCTGCCCCATTTTGTAATTATAATGATTTGGTAAATAGAATAATAAATTTACTGAAGTTCAGGTGGAATATCATTTAAACTAAATGTCCGCATTGATTCGCCAGAGAGATTTTCTCTCACAATACGGGTTTTAATTCGCATCACCATTTTTTCAAAAATATTGCGTACATCTCGACCATTAGCAAAGTTATTTCCTCGATTTTCATACATATTGATGAATATAGTTTTCAAGCGCTCTGATACATTTTCAGTACATATCCATCCAGGTTTTTTGTTATTACACATTGTCAGGAAAATAGAGTGCATTTCCTCACCTGTATAGTCAGGAAAATCTATATGAAAAGCAATACGAGATTTTAAGCCAGAATTACTATTGAGAAAACTTTTCATCTCATTGGAATATCCAGCAAAAATCACCACTAGACGATGCCGATAATTTTCCATTAAGGCAACAAGAGTATTTATTGCTTCTCTTCCATACTCATCATGCTGACCATTTGCTAAAGAATAAGCTTCATCAATAAATAAAACACTATCCAAAGCAGATTCAACTAATTCAGTCGTTTTTGATGCTGTCTGTCCCAAATATATCGCAACTAAAGAATCACGTTGAACTTCTATAAATTCTCCTTTTTGTAAAATTCCTAGTTCTTTAAATATTTGTCCTATTAAGCGAGCAATCGTAGTTTTTCCTGTTCCAGGATTGCCTGAAAAAAGCATGTGTCTAGTTTGCGATTCTTCTACTTCATATCCTTCTTTTTTCAAACGTTGATTGGCAATTTCCGTATCAACAATTTCTAAGACTGCTTCTTTTACTGAGTCTAAACCAATCATGGTTTCTAATTGATCTAGCAATAATTCTAGGCGGCTGTTGTCAGATTTAATAGTTCTATTAGAATTTTGCTCTTTTGATTCTTTCGTCAACTCTTTTTTACTTTTTTTAGATGAAATATTCTCAGAGATGGTATTATTTTTTAAATTTTTATTTTCTTTATTTTCTATGTATCCACTCACAATACAATCATCCGCTATGTACCAATCTTGTCGCTTATTATCAAAAACATTACAGTCTTCTATTGTGCCTCGACCATTATTTGTAACCATAACTCCATTACTTTGCCCATCATGTATTTGGCATTTACGAATCGTTGGATTACCTCCATTGTCAATGTATATACCTGGATAAGCATTCGCAAAAATATCACAGTCTTCTATTGTGCCTTGCCCATTATTTGTAACCCGAATTCCATTACCTTGCCCATCATGTATTTGGCATCTGCGAATCGTAGGATTACCTCCATTAGTAATGGCTATATCTTGATAAGCATTCGCAAAAATATCACAGTCTTCTATTGTTCCTAAACCATTGTCTGAAATCAAAATTCCATGAGTTTGCTCATCATGTATTTGGCATTTACAAATCGTAGGATTACCTCCATTGTCAATGTATATACCTGGCTGAGCATTCGCAAAAATATCACAGTCTTCTATTGTGCCTTGACCATTATCTGTAACCTGAATTCCATTACTTTGCCCATTATGTATTTGGCATTTACGAATCGTAGGATTACCTCCATCATCAATAAGTATACCTGAATTAGTATTCGCAAAAATATCACAGTCTTCTATTGTGCCTTGCCCATTATCTGTAACCCGAATTCCATGAGTTTGCCCATCATGTATTTGGCATCTGCGAATCGTAGGATTACCTCCATTAGTAATGGCTATATCTGGATAAGCATTCGCAAAAATATCACAGTCTTCTATTGTGCCTTGACCATTATCTGTAACCTGAATTCCATTACTTTGCCCATCATGTATTTGGCATTTACGAATCGTAGGATTACTTCCTTCACCAATGTATATACCTGGCAGAACATTCGCAAAAATATCACAGTCTTCTATTACACCGAGGCCCTTCTGTGTCACCAAAACTCCGCAACTTTGCCCATCATGAATTTTGCATTGCCGAACTGTAGGGTTAGTTTTTTGACCTTGAATAAAAATACCTACCCACTCTGACGCTATTTCACAATTTTCTAGCATCAATTCCCCTTGAGGGATATACACAGCATTACCATAGCTGAATGGATGGTTTTATAGTTAAATTTTTTATTTCAGATAGATGCGTTTGCATTGTTATACAGTTTTTGTCAGTCCCTGTGATCACAATATCTCTTCGCAGTCCATCACCAATGATAGTTAAAGGCTTATCAATAATAATACTTTCTTGATAATTACCACGACGAACCAAAATAGTCGCATTAGGGGAAGCATCATCAATTGCTTTACTTATACTTTGGTAGCATCCTGATTCTCCCTGAGAAACAATAAGCTTTTTTGAGCGAAAAAAGAACATAGGATTTTTTTAAGCGTAATAATACATATAAGCTTAAAACAACCCAAGTCTCTTTTGCAGGCAGGTTAGAGACACTTAAAGTATCAAATCTACATAAATTAATTCATCCCTTCATTCAGGAATGCCAGCCAAAGATATTGCGTTAAATTTCTGCGTTAGTTGGTCTTTGAGAAATGCCACTTACCGTAATGCAAACACCAACCAGGAAAAATGCCAATCCACCCCCAACAGCACCAACAAAAGTTGTTATCCGTTGCAGTTGAGGAAATATAACGCCAAACAAACTCATCCCTAAAGCAAACCCACCAAATACATCCCAACTCCTAATCCCGCCCACTGCTGGGGTACTAGCCCCAAAGCAAAAGGAATTGCCCCGTTGACAATTAAACTAAAGCTAGCAACAATTAACACAATTATTGGAATTTGTGCGCCTACAGATATCATTATCAATAACAAAGAAATGATTGCACAGATCCCACAAAGCATTGCTTGACGATTACCAATTTTGACAGCGAAGATTCCAGCTGGGATGCTGGCAATTGCGATCGCTATTCCAATCCACACCATTTGCACATCAATATTATCAGTATTGAGTTGGGCTTTCAGCACTTTTCCCAAGACATCCATGAGAAATCGGATACCCCACGCAACGCCGAAACCAGTTCCTAAAATCAAAGCCAATTTCTGCAAGGGCAACTTTACTGTTTCTGCTTGATGTTTATCCACTGGTGCTTCTGGAGGATTGACTAAGCGCAACACAGCCGCCGCCCCCAGCATTACAAAAGAACCGATCGCAAAGGTATAAACTGGCCCTGAGCTTAAAATAAACTTGTAACTTATCGGTCTAAAAGCCCCAATCACACCGCCTGTTAAAGTGACAAAACTGACTGCTAAAGGTAACTGCGCTGGTGTCGAATACATCCCCAATAGGCACATAACTGGAGAACGAAATATTGTCATTGCCAATGCCCAAGCTACCAATACTATAGGTAAGAGCGATCGCATCACGGTAGTAGGCGGGATCAAATTTACAACGCATGGTATGGCAATAAACAAAGCCGATGCCAGAATCATACCTACTGAGATAAAAGGAAACCGAGTTCCTACCCAGCGTCTAGCTTGGTCTGAAAGTCCGCCCATCACTGGTTCTAGCACAGCACCCAAAGCATTTTCGACTAGCACCAAACCAACTGCCAATGAAGCCGGAAAACCAAACTGAGTCAGAAGTTGCGGCAAATAAATATTATAAATTAACCACGAGAGGGTAATTGCTCCCTGCACCGCTGCCAACACCCAAACTTGCACCCATAAAATATTCAGATGAGATTTCGAGGTAGTCATAAGGAGATGGGGAGTGTGGAGTGGGGAATGGGAGACAAGGGAGAAGGGGGAGACAAGGGAGAAAATTTTACCTTGTCCCCCTTGTCCCCCTTGTCTTCCTCATTCCCTCATCTACTCTTTAAAGAAAGCGATGCGCTTTTAATACTCCGGAACTGAAGGATCGATTTCTCGACTCCAAGCGGTAATTCCGCCTTTAACATTCGTCCCGACAATCCCGGCTTCCTTGAGAATGGCTAGGGCTTTTGCCGATCGCCCGCCCATCTTACAATGAGCAATTAAACGATGACCGTTTAATATTTCCTTCACCTTAGCAACACCATTGCCATTTTCAATGTCTGGTAAGGGCACCAACACTGAACCTGGAATCTTGGCAATATCGTACTCATGGGGGTTGCGGACATCCAGCAGTACAAAATCCTTTGCACCGCTATCTAACAACTCCTTCAAATCCTTGACGGTCATTTCTTGACTTTCCATCTGCTGTTTTGCCTCCTCTGCCTTAGCTTGTGGAATCCCGCAGAATTCTTCGTAATCTATCAGCTTTTCAATTACTGGGCGAATCGGGTTCGGACGCAGTTTCAACTCCCGAAATTTCATATCCAAGGCGTTGTATAGCAGCAATCGCCCGCTGAGAGTGTTCCCTTGTCCCAGAATGATTTTAACAGCTTCGGTCGCCTGGATTAAACCAATAATTCCTGGCAAAATTCCCAATACACCACCTTCTGCACAAGAAGGAACCATTCCTGGTGGTGGTGGTTCTGGGAAAAGGTCGCGATAATTCGGGCCACCTTCGTAATTAAATACAGTAGCTTGCCCTTCAAAGCGTAAAATTGAACCGTAGACGTTGGGCTTATTTAGCAATACGCAGGCATCGTTAACTAGATATCTGGTGGGGAAGTTATCAGTACCATCCACAACGATATCGTAAGGTTGAATCAGCTCCAGGGCGTTTTCGGAAGTCAGACGAGTTTCGTATAAATCAACCTGACAATAGGGGTTAATCTCGTGAATGCGGTTTTTTGCCGATTCAATTTTGGGTTTACCCACCCAGGATGTCCCGTGAATTACTTGGCGTTGCAGATTAGAAGTATCGACAACATCAAAATCGACAATTCCGATGCGTCCAATACCCGCCGCCGCCAAATATAAAAGTAGTGGTGAACCGAGTCCACCTGTACCGATACACATTACACTAGCGGCTTTCAGGCGCTTCTGTCCTTCTAGCCCTACTTCCGGTAAAATCAGGTGTCGGGAGTAGCGTTCGTAATCGTCTTTGGTCAACTGGATTTCGTCCAGATTGGGATTGAGCATAGCAGTTATGATGTGGGAAAGCGGAATATTAATCCTATCGAAAAACTGGATCTTATATAGAAATAGGAGTGGGAAAGACGAATTTTCATCTGTGATAGCGGCGAAAACCGCGATGAGTCACTGTCTTTAAACTAAGCCAGTTATTTTATATTTTCAATTGCCTCTATTTGAAACTGATGAGTATCATCAAGGCTCCAACTTTTGAGTTCTCCAGCTTTGCCGTTTTGGACGGAAACTATTATATACGAGTATCCCTGCCAAGCGTATAGGCGATCGCATTCTGAGGGTATAGCAGGATGATCTGGGTGGGAGTGAAAAATGCCGATAATGTTCAGTGAGCGATCGCGTGCTTCCCTTTGTGTTTTTAACATAACTTCGGGTGCGATCGTATATTGCCGTCTTTTACTTTCTGTTGTGCGTTCTCCTGGAAATTCAGCAGCCGCTTCTGTATTCCAAGCATTTTCTGTTGGCATGACTTCTACCACAGTTTTGCCCTCATTTGCCAGATAGCCCAAAATTATACCACAGCACTCATCTGGGTAGGTGCTTTCGGCATGGGTGCGGATAGTTTGCAAGTGTTCTTGGCTAAGTTGAATCATGTCTGCGTTTGTAATTTTAGCAACTTCTAACAATTCTTGCTGAATGCGTATGCTAGCAAAAACCGCAGGCGTTTGCGATCGCGCAGCGTTCCGCAGGAAAGCTTGCCGTACCCCTCCGGGGAAGCAAGCTACGCGTAGCGTCTGTCTGCGACACGCTGCGCGATCGCAGAGAAGGTATCGCAGCACAAAAAAGAACATATATATTATGTATTTTGTATCACTCCTCAAAAGTTTTACCTACTGAGTTATGCCTTATAAATTAGAAGAATATGAAGAATATACAAAGCTTAGTACTTGTGTATACATTTTTCAGCCAGTAATGTGAAGAGTATGCAAAGATGAGTATTTAAGCATAGACATCTAAGTAACATATTCATTATGTAGTTATTTTTGAGGCTCTTGAGATATTCTCTATTTTCAAACTAGACACTCACAGATAACAGCCCACAAGGAGGGCATGAAAATCTTTTTCCCGCTCAAGAGTCAACTATTGACTATTTTCTCTTCTATAGCAGTCCTAAATGAGTTGCTTTCCACATCTATTCCCTATTCCCCATTCCCTATTCCTTGTCTCCACGAGTAGTTTGTAAATCAAATAGGATTGCTATAGTAGAACTTAGGCACTGGCAAAAAACCAAATATAAAGAGCGAATTTTAGGCATTTAATTGTTAGATTTTTTGATTATTGTTCAGTGATTTATACTGAATAAATACGATCAAAAAAGCCTGAAATGGCAGATGTTCAAAATTGACACACTCATTAATTATACAGTGCTTAAGACTTAGATAGTTTGAGATGTTTGGATAATTGGTACGTATAAACCTTGAAACAGGGTGAGTGTTAGAGAGATATTACTTCTCTTCAATGGGGAGATGAGAATATGCCGAAAACGTCAAATTTCGCCAAATACTTTGTGCCATAAAAATGCACAAACCGCAGATTTACAACTGAAATTTACTGAAAAAATCGATTTAGATAACCTGAGTTCGGGATAAGGAAAAGGACAGGTAGTAAGCTGAAAATAACAACAAATCCAGCAACCTGTCCTATGTTTAGTTTAGATGCTTTGTTCTGTCATGTAGATGATTTCTGTAAAGCGTTTGAAGCTCAATGGCAGAGAAAACTGTTAAATCATGGAGGAATAAAACGTGTAAGAGCGAAAAGCTTGTGTTTAAGTGAAATAATGACAATTATCATCGCTTTTCATCAAAATCACTACCGGAATTTCAAACATTTTTATTTGAATCAGGTGAAACAGCAGTGGAGTTCTGCGTTTCCAGGTCTTCCTTCTTATCAACGATTTATTGAATGGATACCATCAACTTTAATACCTTTATGCGTCTATCTGAAGCATTGTTTCGGACAATGTACGGGTATCGGCTTTATCGATTCAACCTGCTTGAAGGTATGTCATAATCGTCGGATTTCTCGGCATAAGGTATTTAAAGGTTTAGCCGCTCGTGGCAAGACTTCCGTGGATTGGTTTTTTGGTTTTAAGCTTCATATTGTTGTCAATGAGCTTGGTCAACTCTTAAATGTGACTCTTACTCCTGGTAATATTGATGACCGTAAACCCGTACCAGATTTACTGTGTAAGCTTTTTGGCAAAATATTTGGCGTTAGCGAAGCTTACCGAAGGTATCGCGGCTATGTTTCTGAAAAACTTGCTTCTCAGCTTTTGGAAGAGTTCGGAATCCAATTTTTCGCTAAACCCCGTCGCAATATGAAGAATAGGCTGATGCGTCTTCATGACAAACTTTTGTCCCGTAAACGCTCAATTATTGAAACGATTAATGATCAACTCAAAAACATTTCTCAGATTGAACATTCTCGACACCGAAGCCCCGTTAATTTTTGCGTTAACGTTCTTTGCGGATTAATCGCTTATTGTCATCAACCTAAGAAACCTAGCCTTCAACTGGAGTGGCTTTTACCTCCTTATCTTTAACCCGAACTCAGGTTAGGTAGAAAGTTATGGCAAATATCAATGGCACAAACGGTAATGATACCCTCTATGGGACAACAAGTGATGACTTGATTAATGGTTTAGCTGGTGACGATCAACTATATCCTAATGGAGCCTACGATACCCTCAACGGTGGCGGCGGTAAGGATAAATTTGTTTACGAGGCTAATCTTAACAGTCGTACCATTATCATCACCGATTTCGATGGCATTGGTAAAGGCTCAAACCCATCAGCAGAGGTGATTGCCTCAGTGGATACCTTGCAATTTACAGGAGATGAGCAATTAATTGCGAGAAATTTGCTATTAACTCTATTAATTCAAAATGGAAACAACTTAGAAATCAGCTTTGACGGGGTGGAGTTTGGTTCCACAGTTTTTCTGGAAAACTTTGTCCTGGAAAACCTAGACAATTTAGCCCAGGTTGGCAATATCCTATTCTATGGGCAAACTAGTATTAAAGACAGTTTTGATGTCTTCAATGCCAACTCTACCCAAAACACTATCTTTAAAAAGAACACAGTCACTTTTCTTAACGAACTCGACAATAATGTTAACGGTTTTGATAACTCAGATGATGTCATCAATGGTCAGGGGGGCAATGACAAAATCGACGGCTTGAGTGGCAACGACTTGCTGCGGGGTGGTATGGGGAATAATACTCTCATAGGTGGTGCAGGTGACGATACCTTGCGTGCTGGCAGCTATTCATTAAGCGATAATCTACTGAATGGAGGCGATGGCAATGATTCTCTCTCCATCTCTGACTCGTATGGCAAAAACACCATTGAGGGTGGTGCAGGTGACGATACCTTGAATGCTAGTGGTTCAAAAGGCGATAATCTACTGAGTGGAGGTGATGGCAACGATTTTCTTAGCTCCGGCGCCTTTGGTAGTAATAATACCCTCAACGGTGGTAATGGCGATGATATCTTCACCACAAGTGTCGGTGGCATAAACAATAATATCCTCACAGGTGGCGGTGGCAAGGATAAATTTGTTGTTTACAATTTCTCATACTACAGCAAGACTAATAATATTATCACCGATTTCGGTGGAGTAAATAAAAACATAAATCCCTCGACAGCAGTGATTGCCGAAGTGGACACCCTAAATTTTCAGGACGATGACTCCTTCTTCTTGTTTACTGCTCAAAATATGCTGCTGACCCAGAATGGCAACAATCTGGAAATCACTTTTGCAGGGACGCTTCCTAAAGGCAAACTTATCTTGGAAAACTTTGCCTTGGAAAACCTGGATAACCTCAGCAAATCTACAGGAGCGATTGTAGACTTAGGCAACATTCTGTTTGAAGGGCAAACTAGTATCACAGACAGCTTTGATGTCTTTAATGCCAACTCCACCCAAAACACGGTCTTTAAAAAAAACACAGTCACTTTTCTTAACGACCTCGACAATAATGTTAGCGGCTTTGACAATTCAGATGATGTCATTAATGCTCAGGGAGGCGATGACAAAATCGACGGATTGAGTGGCAATGACCTTTTGAGAGGTGGTGTAGGCAATAATACCCTCAATGGTGGTACTGGTGATGATAGCTTGAATGTTGACTCTTCATCAGGCGATAACCTCCTCTTTGGTGGCGATGGCAATGATTCTCTCTTTGCCTCTGGCTACCAGTATTACTCCAGCCAATACCAAGAAGGCGACGACATACAAGGCGACGATCTTCGCTTAGAGGGTAATAATACCCTCAACGGTGGTGCCGGTAACGATAACTTGAGTGCTAGTGGTTCAAAAGGCGATAACCTACTTTTTGGTAGCGATGGCAATGATTCTCTCTCTGTCTCTGGCTATTACTCCAACCCTGGCGGCGACTTTTTCCAGTACTACAACAATCGCACATTAGGCAATAATACCCTTAACGGTGGTGCTGGTGACGACACCTTGAGTGCTAGTGGTTCAGCAGGTGATAACCTCCTCTCTGGGGGTGATGGCAATGATTCTCTCTCCGTCTCTGGCTTTATCGAATATAATTACGACTCCTCCTTGAACTCTGTCTCATCTGGCAATAACACCCTTAACGGTGGCACTGGTGATGATACCTTAAATACTAGCGGTTCAACAGGCGATAACCTCCTCTCTGGGGGTGATGGCAATGATTTCTTATATGTCAGCACCCCATTAAACACCCGATCTCAATATCCTCCTATCACCTCTGATTTAGTGACTCAAACGGTAGATGCGGGTAAGGGTGACGATTTATTGTCCGTCGATTACACCTTTGCTACCGGAGGAATCACTTCGACTTTTGATGCTACTACTAACATTGGATCGATTACGGCAGGTACGGATCTAGTTAACTATAAGTTTATCGAACGATTCAATATCTTAGGTACAGCCTACGATGACAACATCGTGGGGAATAGTAGTAACGATACCCTCTCTACGGGCTATGGTGGCAAAGATACGATAGATGGAGGTAAGGGTGACGATGTGTTATCTGTCAATTACACCTCTGCTACAGGAGGGATCACTTCGACTTTTAATGCCACTACTAACAGTGGATCAATGACTGCGGGCAACGATCGAGTTAGCTACAAGAATATCGAACGATTCAATATCTCAGGTACAGCCTACGATGATAACATTGTAGGGAGCAATGGTAACGATACGCTTTGCCTGGGCTATGATGGTAATAATAGTGGCAAAGATACTATAGATGGGGGAAAGGGTGACGATGTGCTATTCTCCTATTACTACTATAGTGATGTTAGTAATACCGAGGGAATCACTTCGACTTTTGATGCCACTACTAACAGTGGCTCGATTACGCTAGGCAATAATCGAGTTAGCTACAAGAATCTCGAAGGATTAAATATTATAGGTACATTCCGCCCTGACAATATTGTGGGGAGCAACGGCAACGATACGCTCTCCGAGGGCTATGGTTATAACAATTATTCATTTTATCATGAACTTTCAGATAACGATACCCTTTATGGAGGAGATGGTACTGATACCTTTTTTTTCCATAGTATTAATAATAATGAAGAAGGTATCGATCGCGTTTATGACTTTAATGCGACTAATGAATTAATTCAAGTATCGGCTGCTGGTTTTGGTGGCGGGTTATCAGTAGGTTCACTTAAGACAAACCAGTTTACCCTCGGAACATCTGCAACAACAAGCAATCAAAGATTTATCTATGACTTCACTACAGGTGCACTGTATTTTGACTCTGATGGTAGTGCGGGTGTAGAGACTCAGGTACAATTTGCACAATTATCTCCTGGCTTGACACTAACCGAAAACAATTTTATGGTTGTCTAATTTTTTTTATTAGCGCTCTGGCATCAGTCTGGATAAAGCTTGCGAGGCGTTCTTTTCAACACCTCGCATACGATTGATCGATACAATTACTTTTAACAGAGAGGATGTGTTAGGTTTTATTCCTTAACTTTTGGCATAGGTACGGATGGTTTGCAGTATTCTTGGTTAAGTCAATTTATGTCTGCGTTGATAATTTTGATAACCTATAGCGATTCTTGCACAGATATATATTGGTAGGCGATCGCTCTCATCGTAGTATAAGTTAACCAAGGCGTAGGCTAGCAAAAACCGCAGGCGATCGCAGCCTTCAAAAATTAAAATACGTATTTTTTATCACTTATTAAAATATTTACCTACTAGGTTTTACTTTCTTATTGCCTAGACACAGAAGAATATGAAGAATATACAAAGCTCAATACTTATGTATAGATTTCTCAGCAAGTAATGTGAAGAGTATGCAAAGATGAGTATTTAAGTATAAACATCTAAGTATGATATTGACTGTGTAGTTCTTTTGAGGTTCTTGAAATGTTCTCTATTTTCAAGCTAGACACCTACGGATAACAGCCTACAAAGAAGGCATCAAAATCTTTTTCCCGATTAAGAGTCAACTGTTGATTATTTTATATTCTAGTAAGACTTAGGCGCTGGCAAAAAAATAAATATGAAGGATGAATTTTAGGCATTGAAGCTGAATTTTTTGGTACTTAAAAGAGTAATTTTTACTCAAAAAGGATGAAAAAAACCTGAAATGACTAGTTTTCGCAAATTCACACGCTAATTAATTTGTACAGTGCTTAAGACTTAAATAGTTTGAGACTATCAAAAAAGTATACGTAAAAACCTTGGAATCGGGGAAATTTTCGAGAAATTTACTGTTCCTCAAGGTTGACGTATAAAGTGTGTAGATTTCGGTAAATTTTTGCGCCCTTAAACAGCACAATCTGCAAATTGACAACTGAAGTTACTGAAAAAAATGATTTAGAAAGGTAAAAGTTATGGCAGATATCATTGGAACCAACGGTGATGATACCCTACAGGGTACTTATGATGATGCGGATACGATTAAGGGTCTTGCAGGCAACGATACCATATATCCTAACGGTGGCAAAGACACCTTAACTGGTGGAGGCGGCAACGATAAATTCGTCTACTACTACTACAACTACACCAACAACAACAACAACAACAACAATACTACGATAATCACCGATTTTGGTGGTGTAGGTAAAGGGACAAACCCAACAGCAGCAGTCACTACCGAAGTGGATACCCTAGAATTCCAGGGCGATGGTGCCATAGCCCAAAATTTGTTGTTGACCGAAAAAGGCAAGAATCTGGAAATCAGCTTTGCAGGGGATGCTTATATAACGAGGTTTTTTGATGTCCCAGTTATCCTGCAAAACTTTGCTCTGGAAAACCTCGATAACCTCAGCAAATCTACAGGTGCCACTGTAGACTTGGGCAATATCCTATTTGAGGGAGAAACTAGCACTATAGATAGCTTTGATGTCTTCAATGCTAACTCTACTCAAAGCACTATCTTCAACTTGAATACAGTCACTTTTCTTAACGACCTCAACAATAATGTTAGCGGCTTTGATAACTCAAATGATGTCATCAATGGTCAGGGCGGGGATGACCTCATTGACGGCTTAAGTGGCAACGACATACTCAGAGGTGGTGCGGGTAATGACTTCCTCATTGGTGGTGTCGGGAATGATATTCTCATTGGTGGTGTCGGGAATGACTCCCTCACAGGCAATGATACTCTCGTTGGTGGTGCGGGCAATGATATCTTGAATGTCGAATTTTCAACAGGCGATAACACCCTCAACGGTGGGGTTGGTGACGATGTTTTGGATGCTGGGGCAACATCTGGCAATAACTTACTCTCTGGGGGCGATGGCAATGATTATCTCTCTACCTCTAACGTTTATAGTAGCGTCAGCGGATACATCTATTATCCCTCCTCAAGCAATAATACCCTCGATGGTGGCGCTGGTGATGACACCTTGAATGCCGAGTCTCCATCAGGCAATAACTTACTCTCTGGGGGAGATGGCAATGATTCTCTCTCCACTTCCGGTATTTTTACTTATAGAGGAGAGCCTAATTTTAGCTCATCAGGCAATAACACCCTCAATGGTGGTGCTGGTAACGATACCTTGAATGCTGGCAATTCAACAGGCAATAACTTGCTCTCTGGAGGCGATGGCAATGATTCTCTCTCCATTTCTGGCGATCTTATCTCCTATAGCGGTCAAGACTTCTATAACCCTTCTTCAGGCAATAACACCCTCAACGGTGGCGCTGGTGACGATACATTGCGTGTTGAGTATTACACAGGGAATAACTTTTTCTCTGGGGGCGATGGCAATGATTCCTTCTATCTAGACTTCACAATTTTAGATACTCTCTCCTCTGATTTAGTGACTCAAACGATAGACGGAGGTAAGGATGACGATTTGTTGTCAGTCGATTACAGCTATACTTCTGGGGGAATCACAACGACGTTCAATGCGACCACAAATAAGGGGGAAATTACGGTAGGTACTTATCGAGTTAATTATAAGAATATCGAACGATTAAATATCTTAGGTACAGCCTACGACGACAACATTGTTGGCAATGATGGGAACGATACGCTCTACACTGGTTCTGGTGGCAAAGATACGATCGATGGGGGAGCAGGTGACGATGTATTGTTCGTCGATTACAGCAATGCTACAGTGGGAATCACAACGACGTTCAATGCGGCCACAAATAAAGGAGAAATTACGGCGGGGACATATCGGATTGACTACAAGAATATCGAACAATTAAATATTTTAGGTACAGCCTACAGCGACAACATTGTTGGCAATGATGGAAACGATACGCTTTCCACTGGTTCTGGTGGCAAAGATACGATCGATGGAGGCCAGGGTGACGATGTGTTGTCTGTCGATTACAGCAATGACAACAGTGTTTCTGGGGGGATTACAACGACATTCAATGCCTCTACCAACATTGGAGCAATTACGGCAGGCACGAATCGGGTTAGCTACAAAAATATTGAGCGATTAAATATCTCAGGTACATATCACAATGACAACATTGTTGGTAACAGTGGTAATGATACGCTCTTTGGGGGCTATGGTGGAAATGATACGATTATTGGCGGTGTCGGTAATGATATCCTGACAGGTGGGAGTGGTGACGACACCCTAACTGGTGGCACGGGCAATGATAAATTTGTTTACAACTTCAACGACAGCTACTACTCTAACGACACTAACACTGATATTATCACCGATTTCGGTGGTGTAGGTAAAGGCTCAAATCCGTCTGCGGCAGTGATTGCCTCCTCAGACACCTTGCAATTTACAGGTGGTGTATTCGCTACAGGTAGTATCTTCACTGCTCAAAATCTGCAATTAACTCAAAATGGTAGCAACTTAGAAATCACCTTTGAAAATGTCCCTAATAGCAAAGTCATTCTCCAAAACTTCAAATTAGAAAATCTGGATAATCTGCCAGCAACTTCTTCACAACCAGCTATTGGAAATATCCTGTTTGATGGACAAACCAGCATCACCGACAGTTTTGATGTGTTTGATGCCAATTCCATTCAAACTACCCTTTTCAACAGAAACACTGTTACCTTCCTCAATGACCTCGACAATAACATTACGGGTTTTGATAACTCTAATGATGTAATCAATGGTCAAGGGGGTGACGACATCATCGACGGGTTGAGTGGTAATGACCTGCTCAGAGGTGGTGTAGGAAATGATATTCTCATTGGCGGTGTGGGAAATGATACTCTCATTACCACTACAGGCAATGACACTCTTGACGGTGGTACTGGTGACGATACCTTGAATGCTAGCGGTTCAATAGCCGATAACTTGCTCTCTGGAAGTGATGGCAATGATTCTCTTGACATCTCTGGCTTTTTTAAGGTTTCTGGCTCAGTTTTCCCCAGCAACTCCTACGGCTCTCGCTCCTTGGGGAATAACACCCTAGAAGGAGGTGCAGGTGACGATACCTTGAGTGCTGGTGGTTCAAAAGGCGATAATCTGCTCTCTGGTGGTAACGGCAATGATACTCTTTACCTTATTGGCTCTTACAGCTACAGCTACGGCGATTCTAACGACTCACGATCGGAGGGCAATAACACCCTAGACGGAGGTGAGGGTGACGATCGCTTGAGAGCTGGTGGTTTAACAGGTGATAACCTGCTCTCTGGAGGCGATGGCAATGATGAGCTTGATCTTTCTGGTAACTACTACAGCTACAACTCCAGTGATTTCAACGACTCTCGCTCGTCTGGTAATAACACCCTCAACGGAGGTGCAGGAAATGATCGCTTGGATACTGGCAGTTCAACAGGCGATAACCTGCTATCTGGGGATGATGGTAATGATACTCTTACAGCCTATGACGCCTCTGGTAAAAATATCCTCACAGGTGGCAATGGCAATGACTTTCTCATAGGTGGCAATGGTAATGATAGTCTAATTGGAGGAGCTGGTACTGATACCTTTGCTTTCAATAGTTACAACCAAGGTGTTGATACTATTTATGACTTCAATGCTACTAATGAACTGATTCAGGTATCGACTTATGATTTTGGTGGCGGGTTGTCAACGCCTTCACTTCAAACAAGTCAGTTTACTATCGGAACATCTGCAACAACAAGCAATCAACGATTTATCTATGACGATATTACAGGTGCGCTATATTTTGACCTTGATGGCAGTGCAAGTACATTTACTCAGGTAAAATTTGCCCAATTATCTGCTGGACTGTCACTAACTGAAAAGAACTTTGTATTAGTTTAATCGTAATTAATCATTCTCTGCTCATTAAGCGACACAGGTTGCGAGGTGCTTTTGTAAGCACCTTGCAAACGATAGTGCTCAATCCAATTACTTCTAGCAGAGAGTAGATGTTAGGTTTTGTTTCTCAACTTTTGATATGAATGCGGATGGTTTGCAGGTGTTATTAGCTAAATTTAATTATGTCTGCGTTCATAATTTTAATCGCCTGTAATGATTATTGCATTGATAACACATATAAGATATAGCTGTCGCTAGTACAGTTAGGACGTAGACTAGAAAACGTATTGTGTTCCTCAATCAAGACTGACAACCAATGCCAAACCCTTACAGTTACGATTTTGGGCAAAAGGTGATTGAAGCAATTAAATTGAATTTTATTGAAATGCCTACTGTGAATGAATTTTATCGATTTTCAGATGTCACGGTTGAGGTAGAAAGTATGCCGAAAACGTCAAATTTAGGTGAATTTTTGCGCCTGAAAACCCCACAAACAGCAAATTGAGAACTGAAAGTTACTGAAATAATAAATTTAGGTAGGTAAAAGTTATGGCAAATATCAATGGCACTAAGGGGAACGATACCCTACAGGGAAGTTACGACGACACCTTGACTGGTGGAGGTGGCAACGATTTTTACTATAGTGTTTATACCATCACCGATTTTGGTGGCACAGGTAAAGGCGTAAATCCCTTGGCAGAAGTAATTGCTGAAGTGGACACCCTAATATTTTCAAACTCTTTCTCTGCTGAAAATCTACAGCTTACCCAGAATGGCAACAATCTGGAAATCACCTTCATAGCGGACTATAGTCCCAAAGTCATCCTGCAAAACTTTGCTCTGGAAAACCTGGATAACCTTAGCAAATCTACTGGAGCAACTGTAGATTTGGGCAATATACTGTTTAATAATGATGGCGAAACTAGCATTACAGACACTTTAGATGTTTTCAATGCCAACTCCACCCAAAGCACTATCTTCAACAAGAACACAGTCACCTTCCTTAACGACCTGAACAATAATGTTAACGGCTTTGACGACTCAGATGATGTCATAAATGGTCAGCGGGGTAATGACCGCATCGACGGCAAAAGTGGCGACGACCTTTTAAGGGGTGGTACAGGGAACAATACTCTTATTGGTGGTGTGGGCAATGATATCTTGAATGTTGACTTTTCAACAGGCAATAACATTCTCAACGGTGGCGCTGGCGACGATACAGTAAGTGCTGGAGCTTCAAAAGGCAATAATTTACTTTTTGGGGATGATGGCAATGATTATCTTGACACTTCCTACGTTTCTACTAACTTCGGATACAGCTTTATTGGTTCTTCAGGCAATAACACCCTCAACGGTGGTGCTGGTAACGATACTTTGCGTGCTGACTCTCCATCAGGCAATAACTTACTTTTTGGGGATGATGGCAATGATTATCTCTCCACCTCTGGCTTTAATCCTTATAGACCGTACTTTAGTTTTAACTCTTCAGGCAATCACACCCTCAACGGTGGTGCTGGTGACGATACTTTGCGTGCTGAGTTTTCAACAGGCAATAACTTGCTCTCTGGGGACGATGGCAATGATTCTCTTGATATATCTGGCGATTTCGTCCTGTTCGGCACTAGTGCAGGGAATTTTTACCCCTCCTCAGGTAATAACACCCTCAACGGTGGTGCTGGTGACGATACTTTGCGTGCTCGGTATTCAACAGGCAATAACTTATTTTCTGGGGGCAATGGCAATGATTCCTTCTATCTAACCAGCTTATCCTTAGATACTGCCACCTCCTCTTTAGTGACTCAAACTGTAGATGGGGATGAGGGTCAGGATTTTTTATACGTCGATTACAGCTTGGCTACTTTGACTAAATCTACGAATAGAATCTTGACTAGAGGTGACGATTTGTTATCCGTCGATTACACCTTGTCTACAGAAGGGATAATTTCGACTTTCAATCCTACTACCAACATTGGAGAAATTACAGCGGGTACGTATCGGGTTAGCTACAAGGATATCGAAGGATTAAATATCTCAGGTACTATCTACGATGACAACATTGTGGGGAGCAATGGGAATGATACACTCTCTGGAGGGTATGGTGGCCAAGATACAATTGATGGGGAAGCAGGTGACGATGTGTTGTCTGTTGATTACAGCTACGGCAATGCTACAGGGGGGATCGCAACAACATTCAATGCCACTACAAACAAGGGATCAATTACGACGGGCACATATCGGGTTGACTACAAGAATATCGAACAATTAAATATTTTAGGTACAGCTTACGACGACAACATTATTGGCAATAATGGAAACGATACGCTCTCAACAGGCAATAGTGGTAAAGATACGATAGATGGGGGTGAGGGTGATGATGTATTGTCCGTTGATTACACCTTCAATTTCAATATTACAAAGGCTATTGCAACGACATTCAATGCTGCTACTAACACTGGCTCAATTACGGCGGGCACAAATCAGGTTAACTACAAGAATATCGAACGATTAAATATCTCAGGCACAGGTTACGACGACAACATTCTGGGGAACAGTGGAAACGATACGCTCTCCGGGAGCTATGGCAAAGATACGATTATTGGCGATGCAGGTAATGATATTTTGGCAGGTGGAGGTGGGGAAGACACCCTAACTGGTGGCACGGGCAATGACAAATTTGTTTATGACTTGAGCAACAGCTACGATGACGGCACTAATACTGATGTTATTACCGATTTCGGTGGCGTAGGTAAAGGTTCAAATCCCTCAGCAACCGTGGTTGACTCTTTAGACACCTTGCAATTTACAGGTAATATCTTATTCACTGCTCCAAATCTGCAATTAACTCAAAATGGTAAAAACTTAGAAATTACCTTTGAAGGTTTCGGTAATGACAGCAAAGTTATTTTGCAAAACTTCAAGTTAGAAAACCTGGATAATCTACCAGCAACTTCTTCACGACCAGCTATTGGCAATATCCTGTTTAATGGACAAACCAGTATCAGCGACAGTTTTGATGTGTTTGATGCTGATTCTACTCAAACTACCCTGTTCAAAAGGAACACTGTTACCTTCCTCAATGACCTCGATAACAACATTACGGGTTTTGACAACTCTAATGATGTCATCAATGGTCAGGGGGGTGACGACATCATCGACGGCTTGAGCGGTAATGACCTGCTTAGAGGTGGTGCGGGAAATAACACGCTCAAGGGAGGTACTGGTGACGATACCTTGAGTGCTAGCGGTTCAACAGGCGATAACCTGTTCTTTGGGGACGATGGCAATGATTCTCTTGATATCTCTGGCAGGATATTCAGCGACCAATCTAACATATTCGGCAATTTTGACTCTCGCTCATTAGGCAATAATACTCTCAATGGAGGTGCAGGTAACGATACCTTGAATGCTAGCGGTTCAAAAGGTGATAACCTACTCTCTGGGGGCGATGGTAATGATTCCCTTGATATTTCTGGCAGCTACAGTTTCTCCTTCCCTGGCTACTCCTACGACTCTCGCTCCTTGGGGAATAACACCCTAGAAGGAGGTACGGGTGACGATCGCTTGAGTGCTGGTGCTTCAAAAGGCGATAACCTTCTGTCTGGGGGTGATGGCAATGATTCTCTTGACGTGTTTGGCTTGTACAAGTATAGTTACAGCGAGTTCAACGACTCTCGCTCGTTTGGGAATAACACCCTAGAAGGAGGTGCGGGTGACGATCGCTTGAGTGCTGGTGGTTCAAAAGGCGATAACCTGCTTTCTGGGGGTGATGGCAATGATGAGCTTGATATCTCTGGTGGCTATGACGGTTACAACTCCAACGACTACTCCGACTCTCGCCCGTCTGGTAATAATACCCTAGAAGGAGGGGCTGGTGACGACAAATTGAGCTTTAGCAATTCAACAGGTGATAACCTTCTGTCTGGGGGCGATGGCAATGATTCCTTCAATCTAATCATTAACTCCCTAGATCCTGACCTGTCTGATTTAGTGACTCAAACAGTAGATGGGGGTAATGGTGATGATTCGTTGTTCACCCTTTACAACTATACTGCTGGGGGAATCACTTCGACATTCAATGCTACTACTAACACTGGCTCAATTACGGTAGGCTTGTATCGAGTTAACTACAACAATATCGAACAATTAAATATCTCAGGTACGACCTATGATGACAATATTGTTGGCAGCAATGGCAATGATACCCTTATTGGTGGAGATGGTAATGACAGCCTAATTGGAGGGAATGGGACTGATACCTTTGGTTTCTATAATTACAATAGGGGTGTTGACACTATTTATGACTTCAACGCTACTAATGAATTAATTCAGGTAGATGCTAATGGTTTTGGTGGCGGGTTATCAAGAGGTTCACTTGGGACAAGTCAATTTACCATCGGAACATCTGCAACGACAAGCAATCAACGATTCATTTATGATAATTCTACAGGTGGACTGTACTTTGACCGAGATGGCAGTGCGGCTGAGTTTACTCAAGTAAAATTTGCCCAATTATCTGCTGGACTGTCACTAACTGAAAAGAATTTTGTGCTTGTTTAATCGTAATTACATTTTCTAATCGTTAAGCGATAAGGGTTGCGAGGTGCTTTTGTAAGTACCTCGCATTCGATTACTCTATGTAATTACTTCTAGCAGAGAGTAGATGTTGGGTTTTGTTTCTCAACTTTTGATATGAGTGCGGATGGTTTGCAAGTGTTATTGCCTAAATTTAATTATGTCTGCGTTTGTAATTTTAATAGCCTATAGTGCAATACTACTCGGTTAAGGCTAAAAAATAAAAAATCTGTAGGTTGGGGAGCCACTGCGCCCTTGCGGTTCCCCGACTTGAAGCACGTGGCGTTTGAGGAACGAAACCCAACATTTTGAGGGGTTTGTTGGGTTTCGCTTGGCTCAACCCAACCTACGAATATTCATTAACCGAGCAGTATTGACCTATAGTGGGCGTTGCTGAATTAAGGGATGATTCTTGTGGGGTGGGCATCCTGCCATTGGTGTCAACTTAACGTGAAAGCCAGCCTAGAAAAGGCTTTTAGATATTGTCTCGTTCCCAGTCTGAGACTGGGAATGCGTGTCCTTGAGGCAGAGCCGCAATTGAAGAGCATTTACAGCCAGAGGCTGGAAACGAGATTTGAAAAGAGTTTTAGCTTAAGTTGACACCAATGGCATCCTGCCCGCCCGAAAATACAAGGGACAGGCTTTTGTCCCACCTCACAAAAATAGTAAAATCATCCCCCAAATATGCAACGCCCTATAGTGAATACCGTCATGGGTAGGCGAGCATTTACCGCAGGTATCGCAACTCATTAGGCTTAAAGTAGTAACAACAACTTTTTTGCGGAATTGCGATCGCAAGACGATGAATGTTCTAATCAATTTACTGCTTTTTTTGCTGCCGATTCTGAGTAGCTTTTGGATTGCCCAAACTTTCAACCCTCTATCTTCTTATCAGCCTCTCCAAGCTGTAGACGGGGCAGCTTTATATAAAAAACAATTAACCAATGGAAACGAAGCTTATTTACAAGTTATCGAACTTCGCAAAATGCACATAGACCAAATTATCGGAGAGGTAGATAATATGGGTCTAAATGAAGGTAAGTATTATCAAGGAGAAGGTGGGCATTACAGCCCTTTTTTCCAAAATAAGTTGTTTTCTGAAGTGACAGACGAATATCAAAAACTTTATACAAACAACGTTTTTTCGATGATTAATTGTTCTTTCTTTGAACAATACCAATCTAGTACTCAATTATCCTTTCCGATTAAACTTAATGGTGTAGTCATCACTGGCGGCAGTAGCCCTTATGGGCCAATCAAAAAACCAAAAGATAAATATTATCGTAATATTCGCCTCAAAACCTTAGTCTGGGATGATAAGCAGGCATACATTACCGATTACAACCAAGCTAGCGGTGCGCCTCTTAATCAAAAAGCAGTGAAGAATGCGATTGTCACTTACCGATATAGCGATCATCCGGCGAAAGTCTTAGCCCAAAATCAAGCGAATAAGTATCAAGTCATCGGTACTCTGAACAAAGATGGTGTTAAAGGTGACGAGTTGTTGTTGATGATGACGGTGAATCAAGCAACTCTGGATAAGGCAGCCGATTTATTACGTAAATTAGGAGTCAAAAGCGATATCATTACTGTTGATGGTGGCAGATCGACTTATTTATTCAATTCCCAGAAGGGAAATATTATTGTTCCCCAACTGTCTAATCTGCAAGAAAATCCTACTTTCCGAGATTTACCTCATTATCTAGGATTCCGTAAGAAAAGCAAAAATCAGATTGCGCCAAAAATCTCGATCGCTCAACCAGCTGGTAAAGTACTTCCAAAGAAAGATCAGCCTTTTTTAATATTGTGGCGGGATAATTTTGACGGCGATGTCTCGATTAAGTTGTACGATGGGAACAAACTTATCCAAAACATTTCTTCCCGTACTGCTAGCGATGGAGTTTATGAGTGGAAACCACGTATTTCCGTAAAAGAAGGCTATTTTATTCGTATTTCTAGCTGGAAAGACCGGAATATTTTCGGGCAGTTGCAATTGTAGCAGAATGGGAAAATGAAATGGATAACTAGCTAAACGCAAACCTCTCAACAAGGTTGACGGTGTGGCATTGATCGGAATTGTTATCGTTTCTCACAGTAAACAACTAGCTTTGGGTGTGCGGGAACTCGCCGCGCAGATGGTTCAAGGCCAAGTTTCCATTGCTGTTGCAGCAGGTATTGAAGATCCTGAAAATCCATTGGGTACAGATCCGATTCAGGTTTATGAGGCGATCGCTTCAGTTTTTTCTGATGATGGTGTCTTGGTATTAATGGATTTGGGTAGTGCTTTGCTGAGTGCCGAAATGGCAATCGAGTTTCTGCCAGAAGCACAACAGGAAAAAGTGTATTTGTGTGAAGCACCTCTAGTCGAAGGTGCGATCGCTGCTGTAGTGGCGGCGGCGGCTGGTAGAGATATTCATCAAGTTATGGCGGAAGCACGCGGCGCACTCCTCGCCAAAGCAACTCAATTGGGTGTAAGTAGTCCGTTATCAGTTGTCAGCCCAACAACAACCAATACAGAATCCCCAACGCGAGAAATCCGGCTGATTGTCAGCAATCGCTTAGGATTACACGCCCGCCCCGCCGCCCAATTTGTAGCCACCGCAGCCCGGTTTCAATCTCAAATTCTGGTACGGAATTTAACCAGAAATACTGAGTTAGTTAGGGGTGACAGTATTAACCAAGTTACAACTTTAGGGGTGCGTCAAGGACACGAACTGCTGATTACTGCCACCGGTTCTGATGCAGATGAGGCACTGGCAGCATTACAGGCATTATTTGCAAATAACTTTGGTGAAGATAATGTTGTTTTAAGTTCTCCACTACCATTTCACCATGAAGCTACTCCAGCAACTCACGGCGAACTTTCGGGGATTGCAGCTTCTCCAGGAGTAGCGATCGCACCTGTTGTTCATTATCAACCCACTCACATCAAAATCACAGAATATCACGTAGACGATCCCGATCCAGAGTGGCAAAGATTACAGGGAGCAATTAATACTGCCCGACAAGAAATTCAAGCAGTTTTCTCACAAGCATCTCTGCAAATTGGCGACGCTGAAGCTGCCATTTTGGATGCCCAATTACTATTTTTAGAAGATCCAGTACTGTTGGAAGCGGCTCATCAGCGTATTTTAGATAACCATATCAATGCTGAAGCAGCTTGGCAAGCCGTAGTCGATGAAGTAGCAACTTCCTACCGCGGACTTGAGGATTCTTATCTGCAAGAGCGAGTTGACGATGTTGTAGATGTTGGGCAAAGAGTGCTGCGATTACTGGCTGGGAATGCCCCTGCGAACCTGCATCTTGAGTCACCTGCAATTTTGGTGGCGACTGATTTAACCCCCTCGGATACGGCGGGACTAGATCCGACAAAGGTGTTGGGTATTTGTACAACTTCAGGTAGTGCCACCTCCCACAGTGCAATTATCGCCCGGACGTTGGGTATTCCGGCAGTTTTGGGAGTGGATGCCCAGGTGTTGCACTTGGCAGATGGTACACTGATGGCACTTGATGGTGAAAGTGGCAGAGCTTGGGTAGAACCAGAATCAGATATCCTGGATTTACTGGCAGCAAAACAATCAGCTTGGCAAACTGCCCAACAAGAAGCACGAGCTACGGCACATCAGCCAGCGATTACTCGTGATGGTCGGCAAGTTAGCGTCTTCGCCAATATTGGTAGTATAAATGATGTGCAAGTTGCTGTGGCTAGCGGTGCAGAAGGTGTGGGACTACTCCGCACTGAGTTTCTGTATTTAGATAGGACAAGCGCCCCGACTGAAGAAGAACAATTAGCAGTGTATCAGGCGATCGCTCAAGTTTTAGATAATCGTCCCCTAATTATTCGTACCTTAGATATCGGTGGTGATAAGCCGCTTCCCTATATCAAAGTAGGGTTGCCAGAAGCTAACCCTTTTTTGGGTTGGCGGGGAATTCGTTTCTGTTTAGATCGTCCAGAACTCTTCAAAACTCAGTTACGGGCAATTTTGAGAGCTAGTGTCGGACACCAAATTAAAATCATGTTGCCGATGATCGCGACTGTAACTGAGGTACGTGCAGCGAAGGTAATTTTGGGCGAAGTGCAGGCTGAACTAAATCAAGCTGGTATCGCATTTGATGCAGCAATGAAAGTAGGAATTATGGTAGAGGTTCCCTCAGCAGTAGCGATCGCCGATCGGTTAGCTGCTGAAGTAGACTTCTTTAGTATAGGCACTAACGATCTGAGTCAGTACATCATGGCTAGCGATCGCACTAACCCACGCGTGGTAAATTTGGTTGATGCACTACATCCAGCAATATTACGAATGGTGCAGCAAACTGTCCAAGCTGCCCATACGGCGGGGATTTCGGTTGGATTATGTGGAGAATTGGCAGCAGATACTTTAGCAACACCAATTTTATTAGGTCTAGGGCTGGATGAGTTAAGCGTCAATCCTCAAAGTATACCTGGAGTTAAGCAAGCGATTGCTCGCTTAAGTATAGTTGAAAGTGAAGCGATCGTGGCATCAGCATTACAACAAGATTCCGCAGAGCATGTTAGAGAACTAATCTCAACTTCAATTACCCCACCTGCATAATCAGTTTTATGCTCTACGGTGTACACACAAGCCCTAAAAACCTAGCTTGATAAGACTTTCCTCGTTCCCAGTCGGAGACTGGGAATGCATTCATTGAGTCTCTGACTCAATGCCAGATTGGAGGCAGAGCCTCAACGAGGGGCATTCCCATGCAGAGCATGGGAACGAGATAACGAGATAAACGAGAGAAGAATGGAAAATCAAACTTTTTTTGACTTGTGTGTACACCGTAGGACTGCGGGGAGGGGAGACAAAGCATAGCTTTGGCGGGGTGGGGTTCTTCAGGTTTAATAAATAATCTAGCGGACATGATATCAGTCAATGCAATGGCATTGTTAGTCGATGCAATGGCATTGTTAGTCGATACAATGCCATTGTTAGTCGATACAATGCCATTGTTAGTCGATGCAATGCCATTGTTAGTCGATACAATGCCATTGTTAGTCGATGCAATGCCATTGCAGGTCAAGAAACTTGTGTGTACACCGTAGCCCGAAGAGCCGGGAGGGGAGACAAAGCATAGCTTTGGTGGGGGTGGGGTTCTTCAGGTTTAATAAATAATTAAGCGGACATGAATATTAATTAAAATCTTATTCCCAGTTGCCCGTTAAAGCCACGAACAGAATTGTAACCAGCGCCAACAAAAACGTTATTAGTAGCACCTACCTGAACGCCACCTGAAACGGCAACACCTTTATCCTCTGAATAAAGTCCAACTCCTACATAAGGTGAAATTACAGGCAAATTGATAAATTTTAAAACATCTACTCCCGTAGCACCATCAGCGCCAGTTCCCACTTCAACCCCGAAATTCAAAGCTCTAGCTCCAACAGCATAAGTTATGTCACCATCTTTTCCACCGACTGAAACCCAAGGTTGCGGTATCAGTTGAGCCGATGCTTGACTTGGGGCAAACAAAGTTAACAAACCTATAGATGTAATTAATGTTTTAGCAATAATCGCTATTTTCACGATGTTCTCCAATTAATTGTTTTTAGGACTAATACCAATTCTTTATGAAGACGCATAAAAAGAATCCCAGTGCCGTGGCATCTTCCCTTGGTAAGGACAAGGCTGTTTAATTCAATCTCTTAGGGATTTTGTCAACTAGCATAAGCGATAAATTTGAGGAAGTTAGTAGTACACCTCTACAACGTCTATTATTAGTTTCGTTAAAAGCTAGGTTATACCATTTGCAAAAAAAACCTACAGATGCAAAGTTGAAAATCCAGATGAAATCTCACCCCTCTTAATCACGAATTACTACTTACGTAGCTTGCTTCTTGCCTTTGGAAAGTAGTACCAATTACAAATTGGTATTATTATCTCAACAATTTGCTAAACTCCAACTTCGTGGAGAGCAAATAAAAACAATTTGAGTATTGGGAATTTGGAGGGGGTTGCAGAGTGGCTGATGAACGCATAGTCAATACACAACAGATTTATCCAAAGGATTTTTCCTGGGGATTATGGCCTGTTGTGCCACTCTACCCCTACGGTAGGCGGCAGACAATTCGTCAAGAAGTGCTTAAGGACACAATCTGGAATTTTGACCAGATTCAAGGTATTTTCTACGTTGTTGTGCCGATTCGCATGACTGTTGTAAAGTTGGAAACTGGGGGTCTTCTCGTTTATGCGCCTGTTGCACCAACCCCAGAGTGCATCAGACTTGTGAATGAGTTGGTGGTGAAATATGGCGACATTAAGTACATCATTCTGCCAACTATCTCTGGTATAGAACACAAAGTCTTCGTTGGCCCCTTTGCGAGATACTTTCCGACTGCACAGGTGTTTGTCGCTCCCCATCAGTGGAGTTTTCCGCTAAATCTCCCCCTTAGTTGGCTTGGCTTACCTCCAAAACGAACTCAAGTACTTCCAGAAGATAGCAGCAAAACCCCCTTTGCTGATGAGTTTGATTATGCAATGCTGGGCCCCATTGGTCTTGGGCCTGGTAGGTTTGCGGAAGTTGCTTTTTTCCACAAGCGATCGCATACTCTTTTAGTCACAGATTCTGTGCTTTCGATCCCAGAAGATCCACCTGCGATCGTTCTTTTAGATTCATATCCTTTATTATTTCATGCCAAGGATCGTGCTTCCGATCTTGTTGCGGATAGTCAGGTAAATCGCCGTAAGGGTTGGCAGCGTATTTGTCTATTTGCTTTGTACTTTCAACCAAGGGCATTAGATATACGCCAATGGAGTCAGGTGTTACGAGATTCCTTGAAAGCCCCAGAACGCTCAAAGAAAGCTTATTTTGGATTGTATCCCTTTAAATGGCAGTCAGATTGGCAGCGATCGTTTGATGCCCTGCGAGGTGGTGGGCGTTTGTTTGTCGCACCAATTTTACAGACGCTAATTCTCAACCGCGCCCCGAAGGAAACCATTGAGTGGGCTGATAAAGTTGCGAGTTGGGACTTCCAGTGGATTATTCCTTGCCATTTTGATTCACCGATTAAAGCCGAACCATATCAGTTTCGCCAAGCTTTCTCTTTTTTGGAAAAACAACCTGCTGTCAGTAGGGGTTTGTTCAGCAGTAGCAGCTATCGTTTACCAGAGGAAGATTTTAAAACACTTAGAGAAATCGATGCAGGTTTAAATAAGTTTGGGATTGTGCCAGCAGCCAAGGAGAAAGTGTAGGAGAGACGATATAGCGCAATACAGTTCAGATAAACCCAAAACCCTGATGATGTAGAGACGCGATTTATCGCGTCTCGAAAGACCAATTATCCTTAACTGAATCATACTGCAATATAACGCCCTCCTTGGGATGCAGGTAACACAGCTAACTGTGCTACCAAAGCTATGTATCTGTATCAGATGTTTCGTGGAATGGTATAAGTGCTGGAAATATGATTAACCATCGATATTTGTTATCCGGTCAATCAAAGAGGGTGCGCTTGAAACGTCGCCTTGTGCCAGTGGCATTTTCGAGGTACCATGCAGTCGTGGGTCGGGCACAGGAGGCTGCGGTTCTGGGCCTAGTGGTTGGGGATTTTCCACATACTCGAATTCGCCTTTGCCATCCATTGAGGGGCCTTTTGCCCAACGGCCTTCGGCGCTTTCGGTTCCTTCTGAGTGATTCCAGAACTGATAGGCAAACTCGCGTTTCTCCAATTCTAACGGGAAGGAACTGGGAACTGGAGTGGTTTCCAATCCAGAGCTTTCTAAATCTTCAATGGTTGCTAGCCACAAGTTTTGGTGCATCGTATCACGGGCGATCATAAAGCTCAAGGTATCTTTCACTCCTGGATCGTCCGTCATTTCATACAGTCGCACTGCCTGCAAACGTCCCTGACTTTCAGCGTGGAGATTAGACCGGAAATCTGCCAACAGGTTGCCACTGGAGACAATAAAGCGACCGTTCCAAGGATAGCCGACGCTATCAGATGGCGTTGCACCCAAACCAGAGACAATGGCGTGTTGGGGGTTCATCGCCGCCGCCATAATTACATCCCGTGGATTACTACCGCCCATTACAGCACCCACAACTGCATCTTTGACACTTTCTTCTTGCATTTTGAGCGGCGCTTTATCTAGAAGATGGGCAATCATCGTTGCTAGCATCTCAATGTGACCGATTTCCTCAGTCCCAACATCTAGCAGCATATCCCGGTATTTGGCAGGGCCTCGACAGTTCCAACCCTGAAACAAATACTGCATCATCACGGTCATTTCGCCAAAAGTGCCGCCGATGAGTTCTTGAATTTTCATTGCGTAGACTGCATCTGGTTTTTCGGGCGGCTTAAAATACTGGAGTTTCTTATTGTGATAAAACATTTGAATTCCTCTGTTAATTGCAGATGCGACACAAAATCAAACAGTTGCCAAACTTTTATCCGATATTTGTGTAGCCTCTTCTTATCTAGGAAACTAATCAAATGTTTTATCTTCATCAGCCTCTAGTCAGATAAAAAAAATACTTTTAAATAAGTATTTTGACTAGGCTTTCTTATTTATAGTTCTGTCTAAGAATGGATTTCAGAAAGCTTTACTTACTCTCAAGAAAGGTATAGCCAAATTGTAGAGGTTGTCCAGAGTAAAGCCGAGACTTCCGTTGCCTGGGGTCAATAGTCCAAAAACATGAACTTTTGACCAAATAATATCATATCCGCATAATTAATTTATGCGGACATGATATAGCGCTTCGGCTTACCCAATTATGCAAATTCATATCTAGCAAGCTTTTTGCTTTTTTCTAAACGTCGAACTCACGTTAACTCGATCTGATCTGTAGTTAATCTGAGCTAGGCTACAGTTCCAATTGCAGATAACTTGACCTAAAAACTGTCTTGTTAGCCAGAGCAATGCATTTATGTTTGCTAGCTCCTACAGGTAACGGCTGTTCGTAGCCTGCTCAAAAGGTTCTGCGGTCGTCGCTCCGAGCGTCGTTGCGGACGAGGTGCGGCTGGTAAATCCCAGTCCGAACCTTGCGCCTCCATAGTCGTGCGAGGTTTGGCTCGCTCTCATCCAAGTCAACGATCGCCACCATCGGTTCACCTTGCTGTAGGCATTGCCCAAGCCATTCCCCACGAGGTGAAATCAAACCCGACGGTGCGCCTTCATTTTGCGCGGGCGCGGCATAGCTGACCCAGTAGCTGTTCGTCGCCGCGAGTGCCTGCGCCTGGATAGCAAACATCCCCCTGTTATTCGGCGTGCCCGGGCCTGCGGTCGAGAACAGAACGCAATCGACATTGAGCCGCTCGTACTCGCTAAATACTTCTGCGAACTGACATTCCATGCCAACCGAACACCCGAACCGCAGACCGTCAATCTGGAATGTGACCGGGATCGAGCCTGGTGTGTACATAAAGGCCAGCTTGGTTTTCGACAGCATCCGCTCGTCGTATCGCGTCACTACCTCGCCTCGATCCGAGATGACGTACAAGCTGTTATGCGGACGGTGCGGTGGTGTCAAGCGATGCAGTGAGCCGAGAATGACCCAGAGCCGCAGCTCTTGCGCCAAAGCAGCCGTCTGATTCAACTCCTGTTGGAGAACGTCCCATTGAACCCGATCCCAGTCTGCTGGCCCAACCTTTTCGGGCCCATCGATGGACATGATGCGCTTATGCGGAGAGCAGGTGGCTCCCTCTGGGAAATGCACGAGCCTCGCGTCCGCTTCATGCGCCTTGCACATCAGGTGTCGTATCTCGCGTCCGCTCTCGCGCAGTTGAACGCTATTGCTAGGATTTTCGCGGAGTGTGGTTTGCGCTACCGCCATCCGTAGACGTTTCGGTTCCAGCATGGCTGTCGAACTCACGTTAATTTATATTCTGGAAAAAGACTTGATTTATTTTGTTTATCATTTTAATGAATATTACAATTATCTAACTCATATCGCTATCTATATAATTGTCCAATTCAGATGTTGTAATCATCCGAACCGGATTGCAACTACTCTTAACGTTTAATCCCCTTAAACCGTTCTTGCGCCGCTTGAAATGCTTCTTGCATCACTAACTGAATTTTCTGGGGATCGGGTTTCTTACCTCCCATTAGATCGCCAAAGTAAACGCAGGCTGCTTCGCCTAGTGCCCAAGTATAGGCGGCTGCCCAAGAAGCGGCGATCGCACTCCCAAAACCTGGTATAAATTTAATTAATTCTCTGGCAATTGCCTGTGCTAAAAAACCACCTGCGATCGCACTCACAACGCCTCCCGCCTGAGATGGAGTAACTGTTTGCCCATATAATTTACCCAACAGTCCCACCATTGATACTTGCAAGGCAGTCAGTACGGGCATTGTGGCAAATGGTAGAGGTACGGCAGCCAGAGTTGCAGACACGATCGCAAATGGCAAAATATAACGGCGGGCAGTATCTCGGTAAAGATTGCCAATTTGCTTGCCAACTTCTTCTCGATCTAATAGCTGATAAATCGCTTGGGCTTCTGCTTTTGGGAGTAGTTCTGCTAAAGAATCTCGCAGTGCTTCTAAGCCATAAAATACTTGAGTGTAGCCATCTTCTTCTAAGGTAAAGTCAATCAGTACAGAGCGAATCTCCTTCGGAGAGGCTTCGCCAACGCTTATTCCTGCAAAGGCTTGTTGCATTGCGGCAAATGCGCGGTTGACTTCCTGATAATCTGGCGGATAGGTGGGATGATCGACGGTATCGCCAGGATAAACTTCGTGCAAGCAGGTAACTACCAGCAGACAGGGAATGTCTGGATACTTCTGGCGCAGTTGTTGAGCAATTTGTCGTAGGGTATCAGTTGCAAAATCATTAATTTTGACAGTCAAAAGTAGGATTCTGGCGGAACGAGTTTCCTGTTGTAAATCGCCAACTAACTCTTGAATAATTGCTTGAGTATCTTGTTTGACATCACCCAGCCCCACCGTATCAGTAAAAATAAGTAACGGCACCTCATTTGAAGGATAGGCATAGCGTTGGGTGTGTTGTGTGTGTGGGCGAAATCCTTGACCGACAATTTCAGCAGAAACTCCTGTCAATCCTCTGACAATAGAACTTTTTCCGGCTTGAGGTTTACCAATTAAAAGGGCTTCTGTAGTTGGCAGTTCGGCTCGGATTTTCTCTAAAATCTCTGCAACCTGAGTATCGCTCACATTAAACCATTCGACAACTGTCTGTGCCACTTGTTCTCCGGGCAAAAGTTGCGTTAGACGTGTTGTTGCTTTGTTCCAGACACCAGCAATCCGATTTTTCCAGGAATTATCAACCGATTTGGTAGTCGCTTCATCGGTCGGTTCGCTCAATTGCTGAGAATCAGTTGATGGTAAATCAGCATCACGTTGCTCAGTCATTTTCATCCAAATCTAGAAGACCCTTTTTGTCATCTTATAGCGATTCTCAAAGGGATAACTAGTATCTTTAGTAGTGTTCTTAGGCGATCGCGTTTCGATTGACAATGCGATTGCATCGGCTAACAATGCGATTGCATCGGCTAACAATGCGATTGCATCGGCTAACAATGCGATTGCATCGACTAACAATGCGATTGCATCGACTAACAATGCGATTGCATCGACGAACAATGCGATTGCATCGACGAACAATGCGATTGCATCGACGAACAATGCGATTGCATCGACTAACAATGCGATTGCATCGACTAACAATGCGATTGCATCGACTAACAATGCGATTAATCTTTCAAGACGCGATAAATCGCGTCTCTACAATCTGGGTTTTGTCTTACTCTAGCTAACGCTTCCTCTCCAGGAATGGGTGAAATTGCACCGCTACGAACTTCATCTCTACGCTTTTTGGCTTCGTCTGTCCACAGTGTTTAAAGTGTTTCGTCTACATCAAATTCAAGACTTTAAACCAGCTTTTCTGCCAACAATGCTCTCGCTGCACTGGGCAAAGTTAAGGCTTCTTTCATAATCTGCTCAACAGATGCCATAATTTCTAAAAGCATAAGGTCTATTCAGAGTCTAGCAGGAAAGCAGTAGACATCGTACAACACTAAAGTGATAGACAGCCGACGGACGCCAATCTAGTATTAACTTGGTTCAATCAAATCAGCGATCGCTTTTATCAATACATCTGGATCTACTGGTTTGGAGATATGCATTTGAAAACCTGCGGCTAATGCTTGTTGCTGATTCATTTCCCCTGCATAGGCTGTCAGAGCGATCGCTGGGACGTTTCCTCCTTGTTGGGGGGATCGCGATCGCACTTCACGCATTAGCATATAACCGTCTGTTTTTGGCATTCCAATATCGCTAATTAAAACATCTGGTATCGACTCAGATAGTGCTTGTAATGCCTCCTGTGCTGATGATACGGCGGTTACTTGCACGCCGTAGTCTTGCAAAATAAAGGTAACTAAATCGCGGATATCTGGTTCATCGTCTACTACCAAAACTTGAGTGTCCGCAAGCAGCGAGGATTCCGGCTCTGAATATGAAGACTGATTCTCTTCACCCCGAAATTGTTCGCTTCTAACCAAAAGCGGTAACTCGACAGTGAAGGTTGCACCCAATCCTTCTCCAAGACTTTCGGCTTGAACATTTCCCCCATGCATTTCTACAACCTTACGCACGATCGCTAGTCCTAAACCTAGTCCACCAAATGTCCGAGTAGTTGTGCCATCAGCTTGACGAAAGTAATCGAATACATAAGGCAAAAAGTCTAGGCTAATTCCCTTACCTGTATCACTGACCTGAATTTGAGCCTGATTACCAACTTCCATGAGTTGAACTTCTACCCGTCCTCCTGTTGGTGTAAATTTTACCGCATTAGAAAGTAAGTTCCACACAACTTGTTGCAGCCGATTGGGGTCGCCCATCACTTGTCCCAAATTGGTATCAAATAAGGTGTGAATTTGAATTGACTTGGCTTGTGCTGCTAGTTTTACCGTTTCTAGTGCTGCTTCAACTACCATTACCAAGCTGACAGGACAGATATTCAAGTTTAATTTTCCTTGGAGAATGCGCGACACATCCAACAAATCTTCAATTAGCTGGGTTTGTAATTTCGCGTTGCGTTCAACGGTTTCTAAGGCATGGTGAGTAGTTTTTTCATCAAACTTGCGAGTCCGCAGCATTTTCGACCATCCCAGAATGGAGTTGAGTGGGGTTCGCAGTTCGTGAGAGAGAACCGCCAGAAATTCATCTTTAATTTTGTTGGCGATTTCTGCTTGTTGTCGTGCTGTCTTTTCGCGCTCGAGTAGGCGATCGCATTCTTGTTCAGCCAATTTGCGCTCGGTGATGTCCAGTACAAAAGCAACACCATGTTCTTGGGAATCATTCAGTAAAGCTATCCCTAAAACAATCGGTACTCGCTTACCGTTGCGGTGGATATATTCTTTCTCATAAATTTTGGAAACTCCGGTGGTTTGCACCTCCAAAAGGGCGCGATCGTCTGCATCCTGATACTCAACAGGAGTAAGTTCTCTCCAATTAATTCTGCCTAAAGTAGCAAATTCATCGCGAGTGTAACCAGCTAGTTGCAGAAAGGCATCATTGGCATCAATCACAAAGCCATGCACATTCCAAAAAGCGACCCCAATCAGGTTAGATTCATACAAACGTCGAAATCGCGCTTCACTTTCACGTAAAATTTTTTCTGCCCGTTTGTGTTCGGTAATATCGCGAGAAACAGTAATTACACCTTCAATAGTTTGGTCAACATTCCGTAATGGTGTGAGAATATATTCATAATAATGTACGCCATCACGAGTAACATATTTACACTCATCTTTAATCGGTTGCCCAGTTTTCATCACAGCAAGTCGTTGATTCTCTACCTGGGTTATTAAGTCGGTGGGAAAATCCATTTCTGGCAAAGTTTTGCCGATCATATCTTGGGGATTTAAACCTAGTACAATCGCTGCATCATGACTAACATACTGATAACAACCTTGACGATTAAAGATATAAATATGATCGACTGAGGCGGTGAGGATGGCATTTAAAATATTTGCCTGTTCTTGGACTTGTGTTGTGAGTTCGCGAGTACTTTCTTTTGCCTGCTTACACACAGTCGTTTCCATACAAACGCCGATCATTCGCACCGCTTGCCCTTGAGCGTTATAGATAAATTTTCCCTTGGCAGAAATCCAATGCGTACTTTGGTCTGAGCGAACTATACGAAATTCATCATTATAGTCAGTCTTTTGTGTGAAAGCGTGGGCGATCGCTTGCATTACAGATTGGCTATCTTCAGGATGAACGCACTTTTGAAACGTCTCATAAGGGCTGTCAAAACTACTTGGAACTAAACCAAAAAGCAGTTCATAATTTTCCGACCAAATGACTTGATTGGTAACAATATTCCAATCCCACAAGCCCATCTGCGATACCTCTAGAGTCAGCTTCAGCCGTTCTTCACTCTCTCTAAGAAATACTTCTAGCTGCTGTCGCGTCGCAATTTCTTGTTGGAGTTGCTCTAAAATTACTGCTACCTCTGTTGGCATGAGATCCACAGATGTTTCTTGAACTTTAATATCAGGCTTTTCTACTTCTACTGCCAGCTTTCTTTTTAGTTCTGTTAGTTGTTCTTCTAGTGCTGCTTGCCTTTGTTGATAAAATCTCTCTGATTGCTCTAAATCAGCTACCCGCTGCCGCAACACTGCTAATTCCTCAGTAAGTTGAAAGTTAAATTTATCAACATTTTGCATATTGTACACCGCTAATGTTTAACAATATCGACTTGAAGAGTAGGTATTCCCTAGTACGGCAAGGCGGAATTACAAATTAAAAATTAAAATTTAATACAGCGTAAGCTTTTGATTAATTATGCTTGATTAAGCAAAAACAATTTATATATTTCAGTCGAAAGGTATATATGAGTTTCAAGAACTGTAGGGTAAGCACTGCCAAAATATCATAATTGAGCTTTGCGATCTCAGTCAGTTAATAGTGCCCACCGTAGAAATAATAGCTAGATAGCTAAATTAAAATTTATTTCTTTAATCGGATGAAAGCTACACCAATTAATAATGCCACAACCTGCCCTAAGACGACAACACCCGATTGATTTACGCCAACAGGAGGAATATTTAAACTGCCGATACCATAAAATAATTGTTGTACAAACCACCAAAATATATAGAAAAGGGCTGGTAGTTGGATCGGGATATACAAGATTATTAGCGGCAAAACAGTGTCAATTGTAGCTTTAGGAAACTTCATAACGTATACTCCTAAAATAGCTGCGATCGCACCATTTGCCCCAATCAATGGAACTGTCAAACTCGGTTCAAGCAGAATTTGTATTACACCTGTCACTACTCCAGCAGCCAGATAAAATCCTAGATAGCGTCTGTGTCCGAGAAGATTTTCTACAGTTTTCCCAAAAACCCACAAAAATAGTAAATTTCCTAATATTTGACTAAAACTGCCGTGCAGAAATATCCCAAAAAATAGAGTAAATACCCGCCAAATCACAACTATCCAAGCAGCAGAGTTGAAAAAGAGAGCATTGGTAACTGCTCCACTAATCTGCGCTGGAATCATACCCCAAGTATTGACAAAATAGCCTAATTGACCGCTAAACTCTAGTTGAAGTTCCCATAAAAATACAGCCAGGTTAATGGCAATCAACCAGTAATTAATAATTGGTTTATTTCGACAACGAATATTATCACTAATAGGAATCATATATATTTGTCATTTGTCATTTGTCATTTGTCATTGGGTATTGAGAAGAGACAAGGTAGACAAGGAAGAGGGGGGAGACTTGGGAGAGATTTGTCAATAATTCCCCCTTGTCCCCCTTGTCTCCCTTGTCCCCTTGTCCCCCTTGTCCCCCTTGTCCCCCTTGTCCCCTTGTCCCCTTGTCTCCCTTGTCCCCTTGTCCCCTAACTCCCTCACTCCCTCACTCCTCCTTAACCTGTGGCAAGATTGAAATCAGATCGCATCGCACTTAACTAGGCAAACAAGATGCTAGGAAACACACTTGTAGGAAGATACCAAATTATTAGTAACTTGGGAGGTGGGGGTTTTGGTGAAACTTTTGTGGCTTGTGATACCCAATTACCTGGTTCACCTCTATGTGTTGTTAAGAAACTCAAACCCCAGGCAAGCGATCCGGTAACTTTGGAAACAGCTAGACGTTTATTTGATACGGAAGCACAAGTTCTGTATAAATTAGGAACTCACGATCGCATTCCCCAACTTTTAGCTTACTTTGAGGAAAATGCCGAATTCTATCTTGTACAGGAATTAATCGAAGGTCACGATCTGAGTCAAGAATTAACATCAGGTAAAATCCTCAGTCAAGAAGAAGTCATTTCACTTTTACAAGAACTTTTGACAATCTTAGAATTTGTCCATCAACAAAATGTAATTCATCGTGATGTCAATCCTCACAATATTCTTAGACGCCAACCAGATGGCAAACTAATTTTAATTGATTTTGGTGCTGTAAAACAAATTGCAACTCAAGTTATTACTCCCCAAAGTCAAACTTTAGCAACAGTAGCTATCGGTACGCCTGGATATATCCCTGGCGAACAAGCTCATGGTACGCCAAAATTAAGTAGTGATATCTATGCTGTGGGAATAATTGCTATTCAAGCTCTCACTGGATTATCAGCTGAAGAAATAGTCAAAGATGCTGATACTAATGAAATTATCTGGCATGATAAAGCCACGGTAACACCAGAATTTGCTCAATTCTTAGATAAAATGGTGTGCTACGACTTTCGGCAACGCTATGCTTCGGCAACGGTGGCATTACAAGCGCTGAAAGAGGTAACACGACCACCTGTTCAGACAATAGCGTTAACTCCTCCTCCACCAAAAAATATCAACAAACCTGAACCAAAAAAAGGTCTTTTAGGTAAAATTTTACTAACAATATTTTTCTTTGCTGTTGGTGTAGTAGCATCAATATTTATTTGGCATTACATTAATTCAAATAATGCTATAGAATTATCTAAACAAGGAAATACGTTTTTTGATTTACAACGCTATCAAGACGCGCTAGAAGTATATGAAAAAGCCGTTAATCTTAGACCAGATTATGCTCAAGCTTGGAATGGTCAAGGCAAAACACTAAATAAATTAAGAAAATACAAAGACGCATTAGTGGCCTATGATAAAGCAATTCAAATTCAGCCAGATTATTTAGATGCTTGGATTGGACGTGGTACTGTATTGGGAAATTTACAGCGATATCAAGAAGCGATCGCCTCTTTTGATAAAGCCTTAGAATTAAAGAATGACAACTCAGAAGTCTGGAATGCTAGGGGTGAAGCTTTCAGTAATTTAAACCAATATGACCAGGCAATTAAGTCTTATGAAAAGGCAATTGAACTCAAACCAGATAATTACGAAGCTTGGTATAAAAAAGGATTAGCTTTGCAGAATTCTAGGCAATATGAAGAAGCGATCGCCGCCTATCAAAAAGTCGTAGATTTAAAACCAGATTATGAGCAAGCCTGGTATAATTTGGGGAATGCACTAGTCAATTTAAACCGCTATCAAGATGCATTTACAGCTTATGATAAATCGGTGCAATATCAGCCAGATTATTACCAAGCTTGGTTATCTAGAGGTAATATACTGCTGAATCTACGACGTTATCCCGAAGCGATTGAATCTTTTAATCAAGTAATTAAATACAGTCCCAAAAACTATCAAGCCTGGTATAATTTGGGATGGTCGCTGCATCAAAATCAACGCTATGAAGAAGCAATAAAAGCTTATAATAAAGCGGCGACAATTAAGCAAAATGACTATCAACTCTGGTATAATTTGGGAAATTCGCAATACATATTGCAGAAATACGAAGATGCGATCGCGTCTTATAATAAGGCAGTTCGTTATAAACCAGACCACTCCGAAAGCTGGTATAGTAGAGGCAATGCTCTATTAAATTTGAAACGGTTTCAAGATGCGATCGCTTCTTACAATCGAGCAATAAAATACAAGCCTAACTACCAACAAGCAATAGAGGGCCGCAATCAAGCTCAAATTCAACTGCAAGGCGAAAAAGCAAAGCCTGTACCTGTAATTGTACCAACTCTTCCATTTCCTAATTCCACCAATCCACCGCAGACGACACCTTAAACTGAACCTGGGTTTTCATCAAGGGAGATATCCTATATAGGACTAGTATTTGATTTTTGAAATTACTCGTAGAGGCAGGGAACAGGCAATAGGCAATAGGCAATAGTGAAGAAGAGGATTATAAGTGTACGGATTTTTTTCAGAAATCAAACCGGATTCCTATAGCAGTTAAAAAGAATGGAGAGACGTAGCAGTGCTACATTTCTCCAAGGATTATAGATAATGCATATTTAATTTCATCAGATGTCTAATCAATCCTGCGACTAATAGTTCGCTTTCGTGACGCAAGCGGGGGAAGGAGGTAAAGGGGAAAGAAATGGAATTTTTCCTTTACCTTTAACCTTTAACCTTTTCCCCTCTTTCCTTCTTCCCTTTCCCCTTTAACCTTTACCCTTTTTCCCAAGAGTGCAAAAAGCACAAATGCCAAGATGTTTAATCAATCCTGCGGCTAGGTAACTTAGTCCCGCACCTCTGACAAAACCCAGCATTTACATCATGGAAAGCTAAACCACAACTTGAACAAACTATTTCTACCTGATTAGCAGTTTTCACTACTTGTTTAATTAAATCTCCCACTTGCCAAGGAATCAATGCAATTCCAGTAAAAATCATCAATACTGTTAGCAAGCGTCCTGATTCCGAAATTGGAATAACATCACCAAATCCTACAGTTGTCATTGTGACAACAGAAAAGTAAAATGCATCCAAAAATGTACCGTAATTTTCAGGATTAACCGGATGCTCCACTTGATAAATTAAGCCAGAATAAATAAAAACAATTGTAAATAACGTAAATAATATTCGCGCAAAAATCATCCCATCTTCACTGCTGATACTAACGAATAAAAACTTTCTATCTATAAATCTAATTAATCGTAAAATCCGAAACCATCGTAATAGTCGGATAAAGCTAATATCTACCATACCGAGAAAAAATGGCAGAATCGCCATTAAGTCAATAATCGAATAAAAGCTAAAAATATACTTAATTTTGTTTTCCGCACTCCACAGGCGAAGCAAATATTCCACAGCGAAGATGATGACGATCGCAGTATCAGCTACATTTAATTGAAACCGCATATCATCAGGAATATTATATGTTTCTGCCACAAAAATTCCTGATGATATTAGCACCAAAGAGGCAAGGGTTAAATTAATCGCTTTACCTATTGGTGTTTCTAGGTCTTCTAAGTAAAACTCTGTTTCTTGTCTGCTCAGTAACATATTCGACTATTAAAACATCTTAATTCCCAGTTATAACATTAGAAATACGATATGATTAACCATTATCCTGATGTTAACCTCAGCTTATATGAATCCAGAATCTTTTATGCGTTTAGCATTGGCAGAAGCAAAAAAAGGCGATGCACCCTACGGTGCAGTGATTGTTAAAGATAACGAAGTCGTTGCCGTAGCTCATAATACTGTAAAGAGAGACAACGATCCATCAGCCCATGCAGAAATCAATGCTATTCGTAGTTTAACAGCTAAATTGAAAAACCCCTCTTTAGAAGGTTATAGCATATATACAACTGGCGAACCTTGTCCGATGTGTGCAACTGCTTGTGTTTGGAGTGGTTTATCAGAGATTGTATATGGTGCTTCCATTCAAGATTTAATTAATGTAAATCAATCACAAATTAATATATCTTGCGAAGAGGTAATCGATAAGTCATCCCAGAAAATAAAAGTCACAAAAGACATTTTAAAAAATGAATGTTTGGAATTATTTAAATAAAGTGAAGTGAGATCGCTGACTTAAAAATAAGTCAGTAATCTCCGGGTTGCAATTCTCAACAATAAAGTAAAATTGCTATAAAGCTTAAAATTACGAATTACGAATTACGAATTACGAATTATTTAACTTGATTCATTCAAATACGATAAATATGTATTTGCCCAAATCGCCGCTTGAGTGCGATCGCGCAAATTTAATCTGTTTAAAATATTCGTAACATGATTTTTTACTGTTCCCTCAGAAATGTAGAGTTTCTGAGCAATTTCTCGGTTACTAGCACCTGTAGCAATTAATCGCAAAACCTCTTTTTCTCTAGGAGTCAGTTCAGCTAAACTAGATGGTAAAGGCGGTGAATGAGTTGGTGCAACAGGAGAAAATTGAGTTAACAGCTTTTTAACTATACCTGGGCCCAAGTGAGTATATCCTTTATGAACGGCACGAATAGCAACAGCTAATTCCTCTGATGGTGTATCTTTCAATAAATAACCCATAGCCCCATTCTTTAAAGCTGCTGACACATATTCATCATCATCAAAAGTCGTTAATACTAAAATCTTAGTTTTGGCAAAACGTTTTTGAATCTCCTTTGTGGCTGCAACTCCATCCATAATCGGCATTCTGATATCTAGCAAGATTACATCTGGCTGAAATTCTGCAACCAAATTAATCGCTTGTTCGCCGTTTTCTGCTTCTCCAACTATTTCTAAATCTGGCTCTAGTTCCAATAACGCTCTTAATCCTTGGCGAATTAAACTTTGATCGTCTACCAGCAATACTTTAATCATTATGTTAACCATGTTAATGGAATATTAACTGTAATTTTGCAACCAGAGCCAAGAGCGCTATTAATATTAAACTGACCCCCAAGTGCTAAAGTGCGATCGCGCATACTATGAAGTCCAAAACCAGTAGTATTTTGCCCAACATCAAAACCTTTACCATTATCCTGAATTATCAATCGCAAATTGCTTTTAGTCGTAGTGAGTTCCAATTTTACCTCTGTGGCATCTGCATATTTAGATATATTAGTTAAAGATTCTTGAGTAATTCGATAAATAGCAGTATTTATTTCAGGTGGTAGAGAATATTCCAGGTTGATTTGATAAATGGGTAATATTCCATTAAAGCGATGAAAATTTTCTGAAAGACTAGCGATCGCATCTTCTAAAGATTGTTCTTGTAATGGATTAGAACGCATAGTAGAAACAGATTGACGAACATCTTTTAGCGCTTTTGAACCTAATTCCTTTGCAGTTGCAAGAAATGTTTCAGCCTTACCTGGATTAGATTGCCATAGTTTTAAAGCAGTTTCTAATTGCAGATTTAAAGCAGTCAGAGAGTGTCCTAATGAATCATGAATTTCACGAGCAATACGGTTACGTTCTTCTAGGGTAGCTTGATTTTCAATTTGCATAGCATATTGACGGAGTTTGTCGTTAGCAAGAGCTAGCTTTTCTCGACTTTGCCGTTCAGACAAAACTGCATTCATCATCAATAATACAAAAACCAAACTTAAGCCAAATACTAGCGACGAATTCAAAATCAAAAATCGATATCGCTCTTGTGCCTGCGGCGATGCTTGAAAATTGAATAACTGATATTTTAGTTGTGTAGTAACTAAAAATAAAGCAAATGACAAAGCTGTAACGAATAAGCGCCCATTTAATTGAAAAATCAGACAACTGCGAGTCACTAAAATTATATAGAGAAAAGGAAAAAGCCGAGCAAATCTTTCCCCAAAAAGTCCAATTATTAAAATTAATAAAATTTCAATGACTGTATATATTACCTTAGTTGTCTGATTCTTTCTAGGTAATGTTAAGCCCATTGCCGCAAAAATAATCAGACTATAAATTGATAGTTCTGGCAATATGCTACAAACTGACAAGTCTGGAAATGCACTACAAATTGATAGCTCTGGAGGCTTAGGACGAAATCGCCGTAACGGAGGTGGTATAACAGCTGTCAATGCAGTGATTGCCAGTAATGTCCACTCCAGATAAAGCAGAGACGGAAAAGGATGTTTCTTAATTTCAATTGGACGACTCATTAGTCGCGTTGCTCCAGTTAGAAGTGATGAGTTATGAGTTATAAGTTAGGAATTAAAAGTTAATAATTTAGAATATTTTAGCAGATGCTTTCATCACTTAATTTTTTCGTTGAGTGAGAAATCAAAAGCAAATTCAAAGAACAAACCCGTTAGATAATCAGCTAAATAATGACTTATAAAATCATCATAATCAAAATTTTCATAATTTCTAACTCCTAACTCCTAACTTCTAACTTCTAACTTCTAACTATCTCTTGTCAATCATGACTTTAGTCATGGGTATAACCATGACTTTCTCCTCATGTAACTGCTGAAGATAAGTTCTTATGATGGTGGCATCCAACCAGGAAAAACCCACCACACAAGTAATGAAACTCAAAGCATTATCGCTAGTTGCTTCCGCGATCGCTCTCACTTTAACTGCAACCTCCTTTGCTGTTCACGCTCAAACAGCCTCTGCTTCACCCCTGTTACTTGCCCAAACTCCACAAAAAGAAAGAGGCCCTTGGAAAGAGTTGGGTCTAACAGATGCCCAAAAAGCCCAAATTCAGACGATTCGCCGCGATAGCCGCGCCAAATTTGAAGCAGTTTTGACCCCAGAACAAAAAGCAAAATTAGAGGCAGCCAAACAAGCACGTCGGGCTGAATGGCAAGCACGTAAAGCTCAAGGGCAAACAGGTCAACGGCAACCCGGTCAACGTCGAGGAAAGGGTGGTTTTGCTGACTTAAATCTAACTGAAGCCCAAAAAACCCAAATGCGACAAATCCGCGAGTCTGAGAAACAACAGATTCAAGCAGTCTTAACCGCAGAACAGCGTCAAAAATTAGAGCAATTCCGTCAAAATGCTCCTTCACGCCGTCAACAAGGCAATCCTCAATAATCATCTTTCAAAAAATAATAATTCAGGGGTGGGCAGTACTCGCCCATCTCAATCCCAAAAGAGATTATATAGACTTCTTGCAGAAGATGCGGAAAGGGGAAAAACTTCATCCCCTTTCCCTTTCCCTATTTATTCCCTTACTCAATAGACTTCTTGCAGAAGTCGGGTAAAGGGAAAGGGGCAAAGGGGAAAAGGATCAAATTTTCCTTTCCCCTTTAACCTTTCCCCCTTTCCCTACCTCTTGCAAAAGTACCTTTTGCAAGAGGTCTAATTTAGTAGACTTTCAAGCTAGTTTTGAGTTATGAGTTAATTCAAAACTCCTAGCTTGATTAAAATGTCAAAAGAATTCGCAATTGGTAGTAAAGTCCGTGTTGTGGCGCTACCAGCTTATGTCAAAACTGCTGAACCTATGCCCATGCTACGTCCCCCTAATGTAATTCACATGGGCGAAGAAGGTATAGTCATTGACCGCAGACCCGGTGGATATTGGGGGATTCGCTTTGCTAGGGGGGTCTTTCTCCTAGATAGTCAATATATCGAAAGTACAGATACCCCTGCCGAATCTCACTTAGAATAAGATTTCTCGCAACCAAGAATTGTAAACTTGTGTAAAGTTGTGATTCTGGTTTCCACCATGATTTCCCGCCGCACTTTTTTAAGCATATTATTTGCCAGCTGTATTTCTATCATCAGCTGGCTGAATTTTACCCCTGTTGCTGATGCTATGGGTGGTAAACTTCCGGCAATTAATCAACCCGCACCTGAGTTTACTTTGCCAACCAACACAGGTGATGGCAAAATTTCCCTCTCTGACTTGCGCGGTAAATGGCTAGTCCTGTATTTTTATCCTAAAGACTTCACCTCTGGTTGTACTATAGAGGCTCGTCGTTTTCAGCAAGACTTACCCCAATATCTCGAAAAAAATACCCAGATTATTGGCGTTAGTGCTGATGACATTGATTCTCACGCCAAATTTTGCGATTCAGAAGGACTCAAATTCCCCCTGTTGGCTGACACTGATGGTTCAGTGAGCAAAGCTTACGGTTCGTGGCTCGGCTTTTTATCTATGCGCCACAGTTTCATCATCGATCCTCAAGGCGTTTTGCGCGAGACTTTTGTCAAAGTCAACCCAACTATTCACAGTTCAGAAGTGCTGGCACGACTAGAACAATTACAGTCCACAGCTTCTTAAATAGACTTATTGCATAAGTCGGGAAAAGGGTAAAGGTTAAAGGGGAAAGGGACTTTTGCAGAACCTTTTCCCTTTCCCCTTTTCCCCAAGAGTGCAAAAAGCACAAATGCCAAGAGGTCTAATGATTAGCCTAAGTTAGGGACTTGTCTCCTTGGCTTAGGCTAACAATAATCAAGCGGTTAATTCAAAATTAGCTACTGGAAGAACTTGCATACATCTAAATTCTCCCCCTTAAAAGCTATTCATTAATTGGATCTTTCTTAAAATTTGTAAGAGCGATCGCTAAAGAAATAGAGTGATTATTTTTTATTTCCTTCGGACACAATAAAACCATATTTTTTGAGTACAGTTTTGGCTTCATTGCCAGATAGATACTGAACAAATTCTTTGGCAGCAGAAGGATTTTTACTGCTTTTAATTATTGCTACCGGATAGACAATTGGGGAATGAAATTTATCATCAGCAGCAACTACGACTTTTACCTTGTTGGAAATTTTGGCATCAGTGGCATAAACTAAACCTGCTTCGGCGTTACCACTTTCTACTGCTGCTAAAACTTGACGCACATTGTTAGCAAAGACAAATTTCGACTTGAGGCGATCGTAAATTTTCAATTTCTTCAAGACTTGCTCGCCATATTGACCGGCGGGTACGCTTCTGGGTTCACCGATCGCAATTTTTTTAATCTTACTATCTGTTAAATTGTAGAAGCTATAGATGCCAACAACATCCTGAGCCACAATCAAAACTAGACGGTTATTTGCTAGGTTAGTACGGCTACCTGGTAGCAATAGTCCTTTTTGTTCCAAGGCATCCACTTGCTTTTTGCCAGCAGAAATAAAGATATCCGCTGGCGCACCTTGCTCAATTTGTTGCTGCAAGGCACCAGAAGCCCCAAAGTTATAATTAATATTGATATTTGATTTACTTTGTTGGTATAAAGGCTTAATTTCTTCCAGCGCCTCTTTTAAGCTGGCAGCTGCGGACACGAGTATGTTTGTGTTCGACTGTGCTATTACAGGAGCAGGAGGAACTAACGGTAAACCAATTGCTAGCAGCAAGCCAGCGATCGCTATACCCAAAAAGCCAAAAATTTGTCTTCTTTTCATAGAAAAGGCGTTTGAAGGGTTTCTTCCATAAAATTGACGTTAGGTAAAATAGTACCAAAGATACCAATATATAACCAACTATATCGGTAAAAATCTGGCTCGAAAAACTTCAGTAGGTAAACTGGGCTACGAACAGCGCAGCCCTTGTTTACCGCTCTGTAGGTTATGAAAGTGCTGATACTGCTTCTAGCTTCTCAGCTTTGTTCTTCAATACGGTTGGTAGTTCGCTGTTGAACGCCTCACCTTCAACCACTTGCGATCGGAAACCATCGGGCCCAACTGGAACATCGCCTGTGATAGTGGTGCGATAGAGAACGCGCTCGACTTCCAGATGATCCAAGTCTTGAGGGGCCAAATGGGAGGTGGCGCGGTTGTCCCAGAACGCAATGTCACCGTTATTCCAGCGGAAGCGGGTGGTGTAGGCGGGCTTAGTAATCTGGTTGAAGAATAACTCAAGCAACAGGTCGCTCTCTTGTCGTGATACGTCAAGAATGTGCGAGGTGAAGCCAGGGTTGACGTACAATGCGCGTTCACCAGTCTCAGGATGAACCCTTACTACTGGATGGATTGAAACCAGGGGATTGGCTGCGATGCGCTGGGCAATCTTGCTGTTGCTGGGCAAATTCAAACGCGCATTGAAGCGATGTTCGGCTTTTAATGTGTCTGCCAACGCCCGTAGGGGTGCTGACAGACCCTCATAAGCTGCAACTAGATTTGTCCATTGTGTGTCTCCACCGAAGCTAGGGACATTAACCGCACGCAAAATTGACGCCGCAGGTGGGTTGACAACTGCTGTGACATCGGTATGCCAACGGCTTTCGTAGCTGGAACGACGCAAACCATTGCGCCGCTCGTAACGGCTGCGGTCAATGGGCAGGATTTCTGAGAAGCCTTCAATCGGTTCATCTTCGTGGGGATGTGCGTAAGTCACTTCGCCAAAACGAGCCGTAAATGCAATCTGTGCCGCATGATCGATGTTTTGACCGCGAAAAAACACGACTTTCCACTTCAATAGTGCTTGACGAATTTCTTTGACTGCATCATCGTGCAAAGGACGCGACAAGTCTACGCCGCTGATTTCGGCACCGATGAAACCTGCTACCTGTTTGACTTCAATGTGTTTGTTGCTCATCTCAATTCTCCATAGTTTGATCGATCGGGCGGTGTTCGCACTCGTCCGTTTACTTGAGATATGTTGCTTGCGCTTAATGGCTACATACCAAAGGAAGCGATCGCAGTTTAAACATATTACTATAAATTGATCGATTTACCGTAGTATTTGCTTGCCATATTTTAGACTGCTGTGACAATAGTCGATTTAGTCCGGGAAAGGGTAAGTAAAAATTCGGAACACAGATATTAAGAAGCTTCTCAGATCCAGTGAGAAGCAAGCTATGTAATTAAATGGGTACAGAGAAAGCACTAAATTTTTGCTGCAAGTGCTTTTTTGGAACTTTGGACGATTCCACAATCAGTAAGCCGGGGTTAATATTTAAAGTTATGTTAAGAAATTTAAATGTAGGGTGAGTTGCACTGCGTAACAACACACCGTCAACAATTCAGGTACGTTAGTCTATGGCATCACATACCCTACTTCAAATTTATATTTCTTCATATACATTGCTTTTTTTCTCGCAGACTTACTTAGTGTCTCTTTTTTCTGTGTTATTCGCTACTACAAACTTACTTAGGTTTATTTCATATAAAGTTTATTAAATCTTTTTATTTTTCACACAAGTATTTTATTTCTTGATTAATTTATACTGTAGGATGACAAAGAAACAATTATATTTATGATAATTACGTATTGTAAAAAGCTGCAAAATCAATATTTAAATAATTATTTAGAGTAAAAATTTTTAATTAAAATGTTTATAGATAATTTGATACTGGTTAATCAGAAAATAAGACTTTTTATTTAATTCGTAAATTAGATAAATCTTCATGTTCATCTACTCTTTTATTCAGAGATACTAATTTGCTTTTTTCATGAGAACAGGCTAATAAAAAATTATCAATTGATTTTTTACCGAGATTAATTAAGCCTTGAGGAGATCGAAAACTACATGAAAAAGCAATTACCACAAAAGAAAACGCAGATATCACAGAAATGGACTATTTCTAAATACTGGTTACGTTTTTTAATTATAGTTTTATTAGTAATAGGTGTATTTTTTCGCTTCGTTAATATTGATAAAAAAATTTATTGGGGTGATGAAGTTTTATCCTCATTACGCATATCTGGCTATACGCAGTCAGAAATGAGGAAGCAATTAGGTAATGGTCGTTTGATTGGCATAGAAGATTTACACAAATACCAGCATCCTAACCCTGAAAAAAATGCAATTGATACAATTAAAGGAGTTATTGTAGAAGACTCGCAGATTTTGCCACTATACATCTTGATGGCCCGGTTTTGGGTAGAGTGCTTTGGCAATTCTATAGCAGCGATTAGAAGTTTTTCGGCATTTATTAGTCTGCTTACCTTTCCTTGTCTTTATTGGCTATGTCAAGAATTATTTGAGTCTTCACTAGTCGGGTGGATAGCCATCGGGTTGGTAGCCGTTTCACCTGTTCATATCGTGTATGCACAAGAAGCGCGATCGTATAGTTTAGCAATAGTAGCCATTTTAATATCGAGCGTAGCCCTGCTGCGAGCCATACGCCTTCAAACAAAAGCTAGTTGGTGCATTTATGTAGCAACATTATTAATAGGGTTTTATACTCATCTATTTTTTACCTTGGTTGCTTTTGCCCAAGGAATTTATGTAGTTACAATAGAACGCTTCCGATTGAGTAAAACATTAATTTATTATCTGCTATCATCGCTTGCGGGTTTTATCACGTTTGTACCTTGGATTTGGATTATTATTACCAATCCTCAGCCAGAAGCAGTAACTTGGGCGAATATTAAACAAACAGTATTTATGTCAGCTATAAGGTGGGCTGGTATCTTTAGTCGTGCGTTTCTTGATTTAAGTATTAGTCCTAACGATCCTGGAAAACTTAAGTTTTTCTTAATTCCTTTGATTTTGATTTTTTTAGTTATAATCAGCTACTCAATTTATTTTGTATGTCGAAGAACCTCTAAAAAAGTTTGGTTATTTGTTTTAACCTTGATTGCATCAGTAGGGCTTCCCTTACTGATAATAGATTTCGTTTTTTTAAAGCGATATGCTACTAGTCGATATACACTTCCTTCTGTTTTAGGGATACAGTTAGCTGTTGCTTACCTATTTACCACTAAGATTACGTCTATTTCTACTAATGCTTGGCAAAAAAAGTTTTGGTCACTTGTAGCAGTTATGGTAGTTATGGGCGAGGTTGCATCTTGTATGGTTCACTCTCAAGCGCAGATTTGGTGGAACCAATTCCCTGAAAAATACCAAAAATATCCTCAAATGGCTCATATTATTAATCAAGCTAAGAAACCACTTTTAATTAGTGATGAGGATAACATCATTCCACCACTACAAGTACTTAGTAACTTCATCGATCCAAAAGTACAATTCCAAATTGTCGGAAAAAATCAGTTACCAGAGATTACTAATGGCTTTAGTGACATATTTTTATTCTTGTTCGAGCCATCTGATTTCTTAAAAGCTGGAATTGAAAAAGTTTATAACTCAAAGTTACAGCAGGTAGACGACTTTCTCTGGAAAATAACAAAAGCTAATTAAACTCAGGATACGGGCACATCTACCGCCTGGGAGACTGCAAATGGAAACTAAAAGCAGATAGTTGGCATTTGAATCTCGCTTGGCGGTTAAAAATTAACATCAATTAGCCTGATAAGTTGCACAGTTAGAGCAAAAATATACTTTAATTAAACAAATAATTTAAGTATATACTGGTATTGCTGCCGCTTATGTCATCGCCCCTTGAGCGCCCGCTAAAAATTGAAATCAGATTGCCATCTTCCCATCCTCAATTATTGGAAGGACTGGATATATGGTTGCGTTTAGGTTTGATATCTGATACCCAAGTCAGGCAGTTATGTCGAGAGTTTCTGGTGTGTGCGGTGGTGTTGCAACCCCAGGCTGAAGCTCACACAAAGGTAGTATTTGCAACTTCCGACCCCGTGCAGCAGTTGCCTGTAGCAGCTTTACAATCTAGTAGCGGTAAACAACCACAACAAAAACCAGCTAAACCCAACTTCATCGGCACAATGTTGCAGTCCTTGGGGGCAGAACTGAGTGTGCGTTGGCTACTTTTTCTAGGGGTTTTTTTGGTAGTTGTATCCTCTGGGGTACTGGCTGCTAGTCAATGGGCGAGGTTTCCCGCTGCTGGACAGTACGGGGTTTTATTTGCTTATACTTTGAGTTTTTGGGGATTAAGCTTTTGGGCGACTAGGCAAAATAACCTCAGATTGACGGCTCAGACATTGCTGATTGCCACTCTTTTGTTGGTGCCAGTGAATTTTTGGGCAATGGATAGCTTTAAATTGTGGCAAAATCCTGTGGATTGGATTGTAGTTGCGATCGCCTGTCCTACCCTGACTGCTATAACTGTTTTACTCTCCAAAAATCGAACTATTTTTACCAATTTGCATACTGGCAAATTACCTCTGGTAAATATTCTAGGGCTGAGTTATCTGCATTGGGGTTGGCAATTAAGAGGATTTCCCTTAATTGCTGTTTATCTGGCAACGATCGCCACAACTATCATTACCATTTATTACCATCTTTTCCAACAGCCTCGTACTGTCAGCGACGATCGCCGTAGGTTAAGTATTAGTTTACCTGCTGCTGTAATTATTTATTCTTTAATAGTATTGTTGGTGCGGGCAATTTTTGTTACCAAGTTAGATGTCGCACTGTTGGGGTTAGCTATTGGCATTTGCGGCTGGTTGATGACTTGGTTAGCACAGGGAAGAAGGGCAGGGGGCAGGGGGCAGGAGGCAGGGGAAGTAGAGGAGCAGGGGGGCAGGGGGCAGGGGGCAGGGGGAGTAGAGGAAGTAACATTAATATCCTCGTCTCCCTTGTCCCCCCCATCTCCCTTGTCTCCCGCATCATTCTTACTCTGGGAAAGATTTGGGGGCGTTTTACTCTTTTTGGGTTGGGTGGTATCGGTAGTAAATTATCCTTGGCAAGCAATAGCTGTCAGTGGTTTGGGTTTGTGGTTTGTAGGGAGTCGCTTGTGGCAGTACAGTTTAAAGCGAGACTTTGCAGGGGCTTTTGTCATCGGCTTAGAGACGATTTGGCTAGGTTGGCGATTAGTACCCGATCACTTACAAAAATTAGCGATCGCAACTAGTACCCAACTCACCAATTCTCAAAATGAACCTTGGGCGCTACTGGGTATAGCTTTATTTCCCTACGTAATTTTGATGGTGGCGCTTACAGATAGTTTGTATCGCCGCCAAAAGCGAGAATTAGCTAAATTTGGCGAACTGCTTACCCTGTTATTTGGAGCTTTTTTAACAACGATCGCTCTTGTAAATCCCACATTGCGATCGCTAAATCTGCTATTTTCTACCGCCACTCTGGCATTTGTTACTCAACGCCGCTCCCCCTCATCCCTTCCCCTGATATACCTAACTCATATCATGGGGATGCTGACATTGTGCTTTACCATTAATTGGTTATTTCCCAGCCTGACTCAACAAGGTTGGGCAAGTATTTTATTGGCTCTGATGGTTGCAGAATGGCGATTCAGCTTGCAGGAAGGACTATGGCAAGGTAGTGCATGGGATATCGGCTTAGGATTAGCCGCAGTGAGTTTTTTCCTCTTGTGGATGAATGCAGAATCATCTTGGTATGGCATCGCTGATAACCGATCTGATTGGGGAGTTTTATGGCTAATTACGCCTTTAGCTCTGATGGGTGTTGCCAATGCCGCAATTATCGAGCGACGGCTTACTAGCCGTTACTTGAGTGTCTTGGCTGTAATAATTGCTCAGTTACTAACTTTACAACTACCAGAAATCAGATTAATCGGTTTGGCTGTAGGTGCTGGATTGATGTTTGTAAATACGCGCTATTTGCGCAACCAAGTATCTGCGGTAATTACAGAAGGATTTGTTTTAAGTTTCATTGGGGCGCTGCTGTGGACGGGTGTGCCTGGTTTACCTCGCCTCGCGGTAGCTGGTTGGTTTGTTGTCGGAGCGATCGCAATTCTAAGTTTATGGTTAGCGCGGACTATTTTAAGCCGACGCGGTAACGAATTAGCAGTTATCTATGCAGCCGCCAGCGATAAATGGGCGATCGCTTTATGTAGTGTTGAATTATTAAGTTTGACGGTGCATTCAGTGCTGATTTACCAAGGGTTTACGACTTCAGGATTTTTGTTCTTAATTGCCACTGCAATAACCCTGGCAGCCATTGTTTATCGCAGTTGGCGCGAACCGACAAATTGGGCATTTTATGGTGTTGGTTGGTGTTTGGAATTGTTGATTGCTCAGGTGCTAGGGTTGGGGGAACGTTCAATTGTGAGAATTGCGATTGCAAACATCGCCTTGGGTTTAATTACTCAACTTGTTGGCGAGTGGTGGCGGCGACGACATCAATTAGAAAGGTTTCCTAGCAGCCTGCACATTTTGCCATTAATTTATGGTGCATTTAGTGTGTTGCTGCGTTTGAACACCTTTACCGAGTGGACAGGTTTGTATTCCTTGGGTGTAGCTTTAATTATTATTGGCGTGGGGCGACGGCACCAGAGCTTCAAACCCTTGCTGTATTTAGGAATTATTGGCGTATCAATTTCTGCTTATGAACTTTTGTTTTATCAAATGTCACAAGCTTCAGGAGGAGCATTAGGTGATGGATTAATTGCCATGTCTGCCCTTGGCGCGAGTATCATGTATGCTTACCGCATTTTGTCGCCAAGGCTAATCAGCTACTTACACCTAACTCCTCAAGAATTGAAAAGAATTGCTCATATTCACTGGGTTTGGAGTAGCTGTTTATTAATGGCTGCTATTATTACACCCATTGCAGTTAACCGTTTGGTGGGATTGGGAACGGGAGTATTTTTGATTCGCTACGCCGTCTTTCAGGGACGAAATTTACCCACTTCCCCCAGCATCTTGGGAAGAATTACAATTGCCGAGATGTGGGTTTACCTTGGTTTATTAGAGGTAGCCGGGATGAGGATTTATTGGCGAGAGACAGCAGTAGGGCGATTTTGGGCTGGGCCATTAGTTCCTTGGAATGGGGCGATCGCTTGTGTGGTAGCCTACTTTTTGTACATCCTACCTTGGGAAAGTTGGGGTTGGTCTAAAAGACCTTGGCAACAAGCTGCATACATCACACCACTGATAATTTTATGGGAAACTAGACTGCAAACTTACCCCATAACCTTAGTACTCGCAGCTGGATTTTACATCTTTTTAGCAAAAGTGGGTGAAAATATCCGTTTCACTTATATTAGTGTGGCGTTGATTGATTGGGCACTTTATCGCTGGTTTGATTCCTTACGCCTAACTGATACTTTGTGGTATGTAACACCAATTGGATTATCACTGCTTTATATTGCTCAAGTGGATACCCAACTGAAGCTACCAGAGTACAAAACATCTCGTCATTTTCTGAGAGTACTAGGGAGTGGTTTAATTTGTGGGTGGGCAATTTTATTTAATCAAAATACAGCTTGGATACCGGGTATTTTCAGTCTCATCGCTATTTTTGCTGGATTAGCTTTGCGAGTGCGCGCTTTTCTCTACATTGGTACAGCGACTTTTTTAATTACGACAATCTATCAATCAGTAATTTTCAGCTTGCAGTACTCCTTTTTAAAATGGGTAGTTGGTTTGTTAGTTGGCATTTTATTGATTTACATCGCCGCCAACTTTGAAACCCGTCGCGCTCAAATCACTTCCTTAATTCGTAGCGCCATTGATGAATTTCAATCATGGGAATAGGTAAGCTAAAGATTAAACTCATTAGACAGGCGATCGCCCAAATTGAAGATACCTCTAAAATTAAGCAAGAGCGGTGGCTTTGCCAAAGCTTTTTAGACGCTCTGCAAACGACTAATGCATAGAAGCACAAAATAATAACACAGATTCCATTAACACAAGCTCAACTTCATTTACCCGAACTGAGGTTCTTGTTAAATCGTTTTACAACGAGAGAACACGTCGAATAATTCCTGTTACATTTTGGAGTGTAGTGAGAATATTTACGGTATTTTCCACTCGCTCAATTGCTTGAGTTAAGTCTTCTATTCCTTTAAACAAGTCTGGTTCTAACTTCTTTAGATTCGCAGCTATTTCTTTTAGAGCCGCAGTTTCAAGTTGACTGCGTAGAATCGCTATATTCTTACGTTCTTCAAGAAAATCTTGTTTTCGTGACTCGTCCTTTTCATTTTCAAATTTTTGTTGTATTTCTGGTAAATTGAGATTGAATTCTATATTCTTAATTCTCTTGAGGATTTCTTCACAATCTCTAGCAATGCTTGTGTTTTCTTCGGGTGTAATTTTTGAGCTAAAATTCATGGTAATTTTCTTACAATGTAAATATCTACTTTGCGTTTTTATCTGCTTCAACAATTTGTAGAAAATTATCAACATCTTGTAAAAAACTATTGAGTCTAGCAAGATTTAATTTTCCTTCAATAAGACCTTGAAACACTCCTTGAAACTCACTTAATGTATTGCTAGCATCTTTAAGTTCTTTTCCTTGTCTCCTTGTTAATATTTCCCGTCGAGTTTCAATCCATGCTTCTTTGTCAGGAATTTCTGCGTCCTGCGTTAGTGGACGAATAACTAAACGGTCTTCTTCTGCTATACGAATAAGTTTGGTATCTTGTTCAATTGAATCTCCAAGAGATTTTAACATTGCCGTATGAATAGTTAGTTCGCGCATAATTGTGCCATTACGTTTTTCTAGTTCATTGCGTAATGCTCCACGAATTTGTGATGAAACTACAAGATTAGTAATGCCTTCAAAAAGACCTGGATTTTTAATCAAATCGCTCTTTTGTAGTTCTTTCCCAATATTATTGAGATTATCTACTACTCCGTTAATTTCTCCTTCTGCACGTACAGGTGCATCGGAAGAAGCAAGTTCGTTAAGCAGTTGAAAATAATCTCTTAATAGATTGTTATGTTTGCGTAAATTATCAATAACCTCTAAACGTTCTTCATCAGTTTCAGTAAGTTTTTCATAATCTTCACGTGTTTGATTGGTAATTTGGTCATCTTTTAATAATTGCTCAGAAGTTTTATCTATATGAATGTCAGTGGCGGCATCAAGTAATTTGTCAACTGCATTGGCATATTCATTTCCTGCTTTGGCAAATTTTTTGTATTCATCAGTTGAGCGGCACCCTGTTGTTAGCGTTGCAATTACTGCAAATACAACGACGGTTTTACGAAAAGTCTTCTTCATAAACTAATGATTGTTTGTGTTCTTCTTGAGTTTGAGGGTTAAAGGATATCTGAAAACTTTTTGGTGTTGTATTCAAGAATTGTAGATCCTCCTAAATCCCCCCCTTTTTTAGGAGGCTAGGGGAGATCAAGCAAAATATTTAATACTTCTCAGACATCCTTTTAGCGTTAATGCCGTAGGCTTACCGGGAGAAAAACGCTGCAAATTGCAAATAGTAAAAAGCAAATTTGTTTGACCTACGCACAATATAAATCGGAATTAGAAAATTCATAGAGCCTCCAGAAGGATAATATTAGGATTGATTGACACAACTATCGAATACATCTTTATTTACCGTTGCGATATTACTCAAATCGCTGTTGTTTCCTTCTCCACTCCCCAATTAGTCAATTTCGGAATTTTGCGATCGCATCAAAAAATATTGCTCCAGGGTTGACATTTCGGTGTTTCGCGCAGTCTGTAGCAGCTTCCGCCTTCCCTGCAAGAACTTCCGCCAAGACGTTTCGGTGTTTCGCGCAGTCTGTAGCAACTTCCGCCTTCCCTGTAAGAACTTCCGCTAAGACGTTTCGGTGTTTTGCGCAGTCTGTAGGAACTTCCGCCAAGACGTTTCGGTGTTTCGCGCAGCTTGTAATAACTTCCGTCTTCCCTGCAAGAACTTCCGCTTCTGCATGGGAAGTTTCCCGACTTATCCCTTGCGCGTCTCCCAAAGAAAGAAGCAAGTGGCGTTTGAGGAACAAAACCCAACATTTTCATAGCTTTGTTGGGTTGCGCTTTGCTTCACCCAACCTACAATTTTTTTTAACCCAAGCGTATTGGGTTATGAAAGAGAGAGGTAAGATAAAAATTGGTGAAAATACTCAAATTTTAATGATTAAAAAAATAAATAATTTTACTCAGGACAACCTTTTAAAAAATTGTCCACTATGGAATTACTAAAAGTTTAGGTTATCTTTTCAGGCAAAGGAGTATTAATGGCAAGGCACAAACGCGATTCACGTATTCTGAGCAAAGCTGAAATGCGCTTGGCAAGTATTAAATCTATTAGTCCTACCCTAGATGTAGGAGAAAGTTTAACAGTTAAAGATTACACTGACAAAATTGAAAATCTCCGTCAATCTCTGGAAATTTACAATACTACCCTCTCTAATATTGATGTTTTATTAACCCAAATTATTGAAAATGAACAAGATTTAGCAGATTATTCTGAAAAAATTTTGCTTGGTGTTGCTCATAAGTTTGGTAAAAATAGCCATCAATATCAGATGGCTGGAGGTACTCGTAAAAGCGACCGCAAGCGTGCTACACGCCAAGGTGTTGTTTTGACTACCAGCTAAGGGCAAAACGGTTCAACAGATAAAGAGAATCAGGAAAATTAAGAAGATAGGGAATACAAAGATTTTACCCACTCCCATTCCTGCGTCAAACCCTCTTTTAGGGAGACTTGCGGCTGATATCCGAGAATTTTCTGCGCTTTAGATACATCAGCAGCCGTGTGGCGCGCGTCTCCCATCGCTTTTTCTATATGGTTTCTTTTGATTGGCTTCCCAACAATTTCTTCAATCGTATTTAAAACTTCTGCTAAAACCACCCTGCTACCACCACCGATATTAAAGATTTCTCCCACTGCTTGGGGTGCGGTAGCGGCGGCTAAATTAGCGGCGACGATATCACTAACAAAGGTAAACTCCCGCGTTTGCTGGCCATCGCCGTAAATAGGAATCGCCTCATCGTGCAAAATGGATTGAAAAAACTTATTAAATGCCATATCTGGGCGCTGTTTGGGACCATAAACTGTAAAATAGCGCAATGTCACACAGGGCACACCAAAGTTCTTGTGATAGAGTTCACACAAAAACTCTGCTGCTAGCTTTGTAATGCCGTAAGGAGAAACAGGTTGAGGACAAATTCTCTCGTGGGTAGGTAATGTTTCCGCATCACCATATACACTAGATGAAGAAGCAAACACTAATCTTTTGAGGTCTTTAGCATCTTTAGCTGCTTCTAGCAAAACTTGTGTAGCGTTAACATTTCGTTCTGTATAGCCTCGAAAAGCTTTACCCCAACTTGCTCTGACCCCTGCTTGTGCCGCTTGATGGTAAACTACATCAACATCTTTTAGGAGTTTTTGCCAATCTAAAAACTGCATATCTCCTTCAATTAATGCAAAACCAGGGAAACGATATAAGTGTCCAACATTATTTCGCTTTAACATCGGATCGTAATAATCATTAAATTCATCAATCCCGATTACTTCTTCTCCTTGTTCTAGCAATGTTTCTGCAAGCTGAGAACCAATAAAGCCTGCGACTCCAGTAACGATAATTTTAGCCATGTTGCCGATTTTTATATCCTGATTAACCGCGATATTCACAAGTTAATAATTATAATCAAAAATTGGTTATTGATTGATGATTTTTTCATAGATAATTTGATTCGTATCAGCAAAAAAGATAATTCAACTAATATACGTCTGCTGAAAATATGTTACTAACTTTATTTGGTAATTGTTAACAATAAAAATTCCAATTCTACTAATTAGTCAAATTGAATTTTTAAGAAAAAACTTACAATTCAGATAAGTCCAAAATACTTGTAGAGACGGCGATTTATCGCGTCTTGTAAAGACGGCGATTTATCGCGTCTCAAGTGTATGTGGTACAAGCATTTGACCTTAAATTGACACCAATAAGCCTATTCTGACTCCTGAATTCTCCTGTAAACCAAAAGAAACTTGCACAAGTGTGAGAATTGATGAAAAAATTGATCCGCGAGAGCAGTTAAGGTATTCTCATTTTGCAAGGGACGCACGAGGAAATCAGTGAAAGTTTTAGTTGTTGGTAATGGAGGGCGCGAACACGCTCTGGCGTGGAAACTGTTGCAATCTAAGCAAATTGAGCAAGTTATCTGTGTACCAGGGAATGGGGGCACGGCAAGTATGGAACGTTGCCAGAACTTGCCCTTAGCAGTAGATGATTTTGAGGGAATGAGCCGATATGCTCTCTTAAATGGCGTAACTCTGGTAATAGTTGGCCCAGAAGTTCCCCTATCTAAGGGAATCACAGATTATCTCCAAGATAAAGGATTGATGGTATTTGGCCCAGTCAGAGCCGGAGCGCAAATTGAAGCGAGTAAAGCTTGGGCAAAAGCCTTGATGCAAGAAGCAGGGATTCCGACGGCACGGGCTGCGGTATTTACGGAAGCTAAGGCAGCAAAATCTTACGTCAAATCTCAGGGAGCGCCCATTGTTGTTAAAGCTGATGGCTTGGCGGCTGGTAAGGGTGTAACGGTAGCTGAAACAGTTGCACAGGCAGAAAGTGCCATCGATGCGATTTTTCAAGGGCAATTTGGCAGTGCTGGTAAATTTGTCGTCATTGAAGAATGTTTGATTGGGCAAGAGGTGTCAGTTTTAGCGTTGACTGATGGGTTAACAATTAGACCCTTGTTGCCAGCGCAAGATCATAAGCGGATTGGGGAAGGCGATACGGGCGAAAATACTGGCGGGATGGGAGCATACAGCCCAGCACCCATCGCTACACCAGAGTTGATGGCACGCATTCAAACAGAAGTATTAGAAAGAGCGATCGCCACCTTAAGAGCTAAAGGCATTGATTACCGAGGCGTGCTGTATGCTGGGTTAATGATTGCACCCGATGGCGACTTGAAAGTTTTGGAATTTAATTGTCGCTTTGGCGACCCGGAAACCCAGGTGATTTTACCACTGTTAGAAACACCCCTAGAAGAGTTGATTCTAGCTTGCGTACAGCAACGCTTAAGTGAATTGCCGCCCATTGTTTGGAAAGGGGGAGCATCTGCTACTGTCGTTGCCGCTTCCGGTGGTTATCCAGGAGAATATCAAAAAGGCCAGGTAATTACTGGCATTGAGCAGGCAGAAGCAGCAGGAGCAACTGTATTTCATGCAGGTACGAAATTGAACCAGCAACAAGAAATAGTCACAGATGGGGGTCGAGTATTAAATGTGACCGGAATTGGAGAAAATTTTGAGCAAGCGATCGCCCAAGCCTACGCTAGTATCAAACATATTCAGTTTCAGGGGATGTATTACCGGAAAGATATTGGTTATAGAGTTAGGAGTTAAGAGTTAGGAGTTATTCGCCATGCCCAATGCCCTATTCCCTCTTTCCCTAACATATTTGTCAAATTAACTGTTAATTTTTAAGTTGTTGGGCTTTATAACAAAGACTACTAACAACTTTATTTAAGATGCTAAGTCTGTTCAAATCAATTCGAGATGCGATCGCAAGTTGGTGGTCGGAATTCACTCTCCAGACTAAACTGCTGGCTGTGGCCACAATGGTAGTTTCGTTGGTGATGAGTGGTTTGACCTTCTGGGCTGTAAATACAATTCAGCAGGATGCGCGGATGAATGACACCCGCTTTGGTCGTGATTTGGGGCTGCTGCTTGCTGCCAACGTTACCCCCTTGGTCGCTGACAATAATCTCACCGAGGTCGCCCGATTTTCCCAACGTTTCTATAGCAGCACCTCTAGCGTGCGTTATATGCTCTACGCCGATGAAAACGGGGAAATCTTTTTTGGCATTCCTTTTTGGGAAGCCGAGGTAGAAAATTCCCTTACCATTAAACGGCGGATACAACTGCCAGAAGATTACCCTGGTGATGGGGAAAAGCCGATGGTGCGGCAACACACAACTCCAGATGGGACAGTCACCGATGTATTTATTCCCCTGATTGTCAATAAAAAATACTTAGGTGTATTAGCGATCGGGATCAACCCCAATCAGACCGCTGTTATCTCCACCAATTTTACCCGCGATGTCACCATTGCCGTTTTTATCACCATTTGGGTAATGGTGATTTTAGCAGGAGTGATTAACGCTTTGACCATCACCAAGCCGATTAAAGAATTACTGGTGGGGGTAAAGCAAATTGCTACCGGGAATTTTAAGCAGCGGATTAATTTACCTTTAGGCGGCGAACTAGGGGAATTAATTTTCAGCTTTAATGAGATGGCAGAGCGATTAGAGCGCTATGAAGAACAGAACATTGAAGAACTAACCGCAGAAAAAGCCAAGCTAGAAACTTTAGTTTCCACGATCGCAGATGGTGCCGTGTTGATCGATCACAACATGCAGGTGATTTTAGTCAACCCTACAGCAGAGCGAATTTTTGGCTGGGAAGCCGCTAATGTAGTCGGTGGCAATGTCTTGCATCACTTGCCAGCATCAGTACAAATCGAAATCACCCGTCCCTTGTACGAAATGGCAGCAGGCGAATGCGAAAGCGCCGAATTCCGAATTTTTATTAACCAACCCACCCCACGGACGATTCGTATTCTCTTGACTACAGTACTCAATCTGCAAAGAGAAAGCATCAAAGGTATTGCGATTACTATTCAAGATATAACCCGTGAAGTCGAACTAAACGAGGCAAAAAGTCAATTTATCAGCAACGTTTCTCACGAACTGCGAACGCCTCTATTTAACATTAAAACTTATATTGAAACTTTGCACGACTACGGCGAAGACTTAGCTTTACAAGAACGCCAAGAGTTTCTGCAAACAGTCAACCATGAAACCGATCGCCTAACTCGCCTAGTTAACGATGTTTTGGATTTATCAAAACTTGAATCTGGTCGCAACTACAGCTTTGATGGCGTAGATTTAGCCCAAGCGATCGAGCAAACCCTGCGTACTTACCAACTCAATGCAAAAGATAAAGGTGTTGAACTTGTTCAAGAAGTTGCCCCTAATTTGCCGCTAGTATTAGGTAATTACGATCTATTAGTACAAGTGTTTGGCAACCTGATTGGTAATGCGCTTAAATTCACCAAAGCCGGTGGTAAAGTAGCAATCCGCGCCTACCAACTAGATTTCAAACCCAGTCACAACGAATCTGCACCAGTGCGGATTGAAATTTCCGATACTGGAATTGGCATCGCCACAGAAGATCAACACTCAATTTTTGAACGCTTCTTCCGCGTAGAAAACCGAGTTCACACCCTAGAAGGTACGGGTTTAGGTTTATCGATTGTTAGAAATATCATCGACAGACATCGTAGTAAAGTCTATCTAGTGAGTGAAGTCGGCATTGGCACCACTTTTTGGTTTGACTTAGCCATCTTTGAAGAAAAAGTCCCACCGATACAAGTTGAACCTATTGCCGAAACATCCAAAATCACCACAGTTTGAAAATTGCAGAAGCAGCCAAAATCATCACAGCCTGAAGATTAGGGATTGAGTATAGTTTGTTATTTTTTACCATTCCCGATAGTGGCAATTTTGGATGAAGCCTTTGAAGGAATTGCCACACTTTATTCAATTTATACATAAGAGTTGATTAGCGATCGCTCTCTAGGTGGATCGTCTCACAAAATCGCATTGCTCTCTTTTGAATCTAGAAATACTGCACTAACTGTTCGCATAGTTGTTGATACAACTGTCATTGACAATCTTCGTGCAAGCAGCATTGAATTTTGTTTAGTTGTGGCTCAATTAATTATGTATACAAGTTACGGAATGTTTATTCTGCCAAATTCTTGGGAAATATTAAAATGATCGACTTCTTCTCAAAATTTTAACTTTACCCTATGACGACGCTGGCAGCAATCCCCGATTCAAATCCATTGCCGTATATCCCTGGTTATGCCATTGTTAAGCAGCTATATGCAGGTTCTCAGACAATAGTTTATCGAGCAGTGCAGGAGTCAAGTCAGCGTCCGGTGGTGATTAAACTATTACGGCAAGACTACCCCAACTTTAACGAATTATTACAGTTTCGTAACGAGTATGCAATTACCAAAAATCTCAACATTCCTGGCATAATTCATCCATTAAGCCTAGAAGCATACGCTAACAGCTATGCCTTAGTGATGGAAGACTTTGGCGGCATTTCCCTACGGGATTATACCCAAAATTATTCCTTATCTTTAGGAGAATTTTTAGAAATAGCCCGACAAATTGCTGATATTCTCCATGATGTCTGCCAGCATCGAGTCATCCACAAAGATATCAAACCCGCCAACATTCTGATTCATCCAGAATCACAACAAGTCAAGCTGATTGACTTCAGCATTGCCTCACTCCTCCCCCGCGAAACCCAAAAAATCCAAAATCCGAATGTGTTGGAAGGAACCCTTGCCTATCTTTCCCCAGAGCAAACCGGACGAATGAATCGCGGCATTGATTACCGCAGTGATTTTTATGCTTTAGGGGTGACATTGTACGAACTTTTGACTGGACAATTACCCTTTCAATCCAACGATCCGATGGAGTTAGTACACTGTCATTTAGCCAAGTTGCCACTCGCCCCACACAGTATTAATCCAGAAATTCCCGCGATCGTTTCAGAGATAGTATTGAAGTTGATGGCGAAAAATGCCGAAGATCGGTATCAGAGCGCCTTGGGTTTGAAATATGACTTAGAATGCTGTTTCAATCAATGGAAAGCAACGGGTAGAATAGAAACCTTTGTTTTGGGACAACGGGATGTGTGCGATCGCTTCATTATCCCCGAAAAACTCTATGGGCGAGAAACAGAAGTTGCAAACTTGCTCAAAGCTTTTGAGCGCGTCGCTAATGGCAGTTCAGAAATGATGCTAGTAGCAGGATTTTCCGGGATTGGTAAAACTGCGGCGATCAATGAAATTCATAAACCGATTGTCAGACAACGCGGTTACTTCATCAAAGGCAAGTACGATCAGTTGCAGCGTAATATTCCCTTCAGTGCCTTGATGCAAGCCTTTCGTGATTTGATGGGACAACTGCTGAGTGAGAGTAATGTCCAATTGGCCCAATGGAGGGCGAAAATTTTGGCGGCTGTGGGTGAAAGCGGACAAGCAATTGTTGATGTGATCCCTGAACTAGAGCGAATTATCGGTCAACAGCCCCCAGTCCCAGAACTATCTGGTAATGCTGCCCAAAATCGTTTTAATTTGCTATTTCAGAAATTTATCGAGGTTTTTACCACCCCTGAGCATCCGCTGGTGATGTTTCTAGATGACTTGCAATGGGCAGATTCGGCTTCTCTGAATTTGCTGCAATTATTGATGAGTGAAGCCAGTTCTGGATATTTACTGATTCTGGGCGCTTATCGAGATAATGAAGTTTTTCCGACTCATCCCTTGATACTGACGCTGGAGCAGATTCAGCAAGCCCAAGCTACCGTCAATACCATCGCCTTGCAACCCTTGTCCGAAATAACGGTGAATCAATTGGTGGCAGACACCTTAAGTTGTCCCCACGAACTGGCTCAACCCCTGACGCAATTGGTATATCAAAAAACTAAAGGCAATCCCTTTTTTACAACGCAGTTTCTCAAAGCACTGCACGAAGAGGGTTGCATTCAGTTTCAGCCTGAACTGGGTTACTGGCAATGCGACCTGGCTTCGGTGCGGCAGTTGGCATTGACCGATGGAGTGGTAGAGTTCATAGCATTGCAGTTACAAAAACTTCCGGTGGATACACAGGAGCTTTTGAAACTGGCGGCTTGTATTGGCAACCAATTTGATTTGAAGACCTTGGCAATGGTCTGTGAAAAATCACTTGTTGATATAGCGACCAACCTATGGACAGCCTTACAAGAAGGACTGATTCTCCCCATTAGCGAAACTTACAAGTTCTTCCAATCAAATAACTCAGACCATATCAATCGCGGTGCTGAGATTGTCGTTCCTTATAAATTCTTGCACGATCGCGTCCAACAAACTGCCTATGGTCTGATTCCAGAAGATCGAAAACAGTCTATCCACTTCCAAATCGGGCAGCAACTGTGGGCAAATACGCCGGAAGCAGAGCGAGAAGGGAAAATTTTTGAAATTGTCAATCAATTGAACTACGGTCTGAAATTGACACCTCAAAAAAGTTCTCCTGGATTGTTGAATGCAGAAAATGGTGACGAAATCTCCAAGCTGCAAGAATTGGATCTAGCTCAACTGAACCTGCTTGCAGGACAAAAAGCCAAGGCAGCAACCGCCTATGAAATGGCAAATAAATACTTCACAGCAGGGCTGGCAGCGCTCCCAGAAAACGGTTGGTCAGATCGTTACGACCTGACCCTTGCCCTTTATACAGAAGCGGCTGAAATTGAGTACCTGAGTACCCATTTCGAGCAGGCAGAACGGCTTTCAGAAATTGTTCTTCAGCACGCCCAGGATTTGCTGCAAAAGGTGAAGATGTATGAAATCAAAATCTATTTCTACATTGCTCAGAATCAAATGCTGGCAGCGATCGATACCTCTCTACAAGTGCTGGAATTTTTGGGTGAACCGCTGTTTAAAGAACCCCCACTGGAGTTAGCGATCGAGGATTTAATTAACCTTCCAGAGATGCTCGATCCGCACAAGTTAGCAGCCATGCGAATTGCGATCGCAATGGTCACTCCCAGCCTGAATGCTAAACCAGAGTTGTTACCACTGATTGCTTACACACTAGTGAACTTATCGATTCAATTTGGCAACTCGGCATTTTCAGCATTTGGCTACACCTTTTATGGTCTGGTTCTATGTGGTACCCCAACCGGAATTGAAAAAGGCTATCGGTTTGGAAAATTAGGATTAAAATTGCTGGAGCGCTTCAACGAGAGGAAATTGTATGCAAAAGCGATCAATATTTTTGATGTGTTTGTGCGGCACTGGCAAGAACCCGCTCGGAAAACGATCGCTCCTTTACGTGAAGCGATTCAGGTTGGATTAGAAACGGGTGATGTAGAGTATGCCTGCTACAACGCCGCCTCCTACTGTAACTATCTTTTCTTTGTCGGTGAAGCACTGGAGCAGGTAAATCAGCAACAGCAAAAATACATCGATCTGTTGTTGAAATTCAAACAAGAGTATCAAATTTACTTCGGGCAAATTTGTCGTCAGCTGGTGTTGAATTTGATGGGAGCAGCAGAAGATCCCCTAATACTCGTTGGGGAGAGTTTCGACGAGCAAAAAATATTGCCGATTTTAATTGAAACTCAAAACGGAACTCTGTTGTTCCTGCTTCATCTAGCAAAGACCATTCTTCTGTTCATCTTTGAGGACTATCAGCAGGCACTTATCCATGCTCAAGAAGCCGAAAAATACCTGGGAAACATGGTTGGCTTCTTGCAGTATGCCGAACATAATTTCTATTACTCCCTCGCTCTGTTGGCTACCTGTTCAAATGGCACTGAGGCAGAGCAACAATCGGCACTAGAAAAAGTTGCAGAAAACCAGAAATTGATGAGTCAATGGGCTTTTCACGCTCCCGCCAATCATCAGCACAAATATGATTTAGTTGAAGCAGAGCGGGCAAAAATTTTAGGTCATTTAGACGCAATCACCTACTATAAAAAAGCCATTCAGGGGGCAAAAGAAAACAACTATATCCAAGAAGAAGCACTCAGCAATGAGCTGGCCGCCAAATTCTACCTAGCTTGGGGCAAAGAGAAGCTGGCCGCAGACTATATGCAACAAGCCTACTACTGCTACGCCCATTGGGGTGCAAAGGCGAAAGTTGCCCATTTAGAAGAACAATATCCGCAACTACTAACAGCCATTCTCCAATCGCCTAATCTTACCATCACATCTACGGCAACCATCCCCTTAACTTTGATGAAAAGTGTAACTAAAAGTTCTAGCAACCAAAATTTATACTTAGACTTACAAGCGGTGATGAAAGCCGCACAAGCCATCTCTCAAGAAATTGAATTAGAGAAATTGTTGGCAACCTTGATGCAGATCGCGATCGCCAATGCTGGCGCCCAAATCGGTCATTTGGTTCTTCGCCAAGATGAACAATGGTTAGTTGTAGCTCAAGCCGATCGAGAACTGGTAAAAACTTTAGAAATTCCCCTGGAGCAATACTCAGAAATTCCCCAAAGTTTGATTTATGCAGTAGCAAGAACTCAAGAGACGGCTGTGTTTGAAAACTTGAGTACAGCAGTGCAATTTGCCAGCGATCGCTACATTATCGCTCACCAGCCCAAATCAGTTTTATGTACTCCCATTAGTCGCCAAGGAAAACTCATCGGTATTTTGTACCTAGAGAACAACTTAACTTTAGGCGCTTTTAGCAGCGATCGCATCGAGATTCTCCAACTCCTAACTAGTCAAGCCGCTATCTCTGTGGAAAATGCCCGTCTGTATCAACAAACCGAAAACTATTCTTACACCCTAGAAGCAGAGGTAGAACACAAAACCCAAGCTCTCAACCAAAAAGCCCAAGATTTAGAGCAGACCTTGAAAAAATTGCAGCAAACTCAAGGACAATTAATTCATAGCGAAAAAATGTCATCTCTCGGTCAATTGGTAGCTGGTATTGCTCACGAAATTAACAATCCAGTTAATTTTATTAAAGGTAATCTTACCCATACAGAAAATTACATTCAAGATATGATGCGTTTGCTGATACTTTATCAGCAGGAATATCCCCAACCTAATCCAGCTATTCAAGCGATGAAGGAAGAGATTGAGCTTGATTTTCTGTTTAAAGATGCTAATCAAACCTTAGAATCTATGAAGAGTGGTAGCGATCGCATCAGCAAAATTGTCCAGAGTTTACGCAACTTTGCTCGCTTAGATGAAGCCGAAATCAAAGCTGTAGATTTACACAGTGGTATTGAAAGCACGCTGTTAATTTTGCAACATCGCTTACAAGCTTCTGAAAATCAACCCGAAGTGCGCGTCATTAAGGAGTATGGCAATCTACCTTTAGTTACTTGCTATCCTAGCCAGTTGAATCAAGTCTTCCTAAATCTGATTAACAATGCCATTGATGCGATTCGAGATAATCCCCAAAGCAGCCAACACCCAGAAATTCGGATTCGTACTGGAGTGATAGATCGTGACTGGTTACGAATTGCGATCGCCAATACAGATAGTAGCATTCCTGTAAATCTGCAAGAGCGGATTTTTGAACCGTTTTTCACTACAAAACCCATTGGTCGCGGTCAAGGTTTGGGATTATTTGTTAGCTACTCTATTATCCAACAACATCGCGGTACTTTAACTGTGCGTTCTCAGCCCACTGAGGGAACTGAATTTGAGATTGTTCTCCCTATCTATTAGACATCTTGCAAAAGTTACTTTTGCTTTCCGGTTGGGGAAAGGGTAAAGGGTAAAGGTTAAAGGGTAAAGGTTGAAGGTTTTTTCTTTCCCCTTTACCCCTTATCCGAATGGTACTAAGTTAAGATACAGCTATTTTCAGGTAAATAGACTACGCGGTAGGGGTACAGCATTGCTGATATGTGTCAACCTCAGCTGGAAATAGCTTATCTGTTGGCTGACATCCCCGCCCGAAAATAAATTTTCTGGCTTTTAGCTTAAGTCGACTTCAATAGACTGGAGATTTTTAGTCATCTTCAGATGACTTTAGCTATGAGGCGGGAATTTCAATTCCCGACGGACTGCTGTGCCCTTCGGCTCATCTGTACCTCACGCCTGTTGCAATCTGCTGTAATTCTTACGAAATGCCCGCTCTTTTCATTCCTCTAAACTCATACCAAGTAGAAACTTTTGATTGTGACTAGCCAATTTAAGTATTTAAGAATAGATTGGTAGTATCAAAAACTACTATTTCTAATGAAAAATTCTACTGAAAGTTCTCAACAAGACCTCAGTCTACCCAAGATAGAAGTAGACCAGCTGTTTCTGGAATGGCAAGAAAATCCAGCAGTTTACGTAAATGATATATGCATCCATCAGTTGTTTGAATATCAAGTAGAAAAAACACCTGAGCAAATTGCGGTCATTTTTGAAGACAAACAGCTTTCTTACCAAGAACTTAACCAGCGAGCTAATCAACTAGCGCATTATCTACAGACCCTGAATGTCAAACCGGAGGTTTTAGTTGGCATTTGCCTAGAGCGATCGCTAGAAATGATTGTTGGACTATTAGCGATTCTCAAAGCAGGTGGAGCTTATGTCCCCTTAGATCCAGCCTATCCCTCAGAGCGCCTAGCTTTCATGCTAGAGGACTCACAGTTATCGATACTGCTGACACAACAAAATTTACTTTCAAAGCTTCCAGAGCATCAGGCCTATATAGTTTGTCTAGATAGCGATCGAGAGGCAATTAGTCAACAAAGCCAGGAGAATTTAACCTGTCTAGCGACAGATAAAAACCTATCTTATGTGATTTATACCTCCGGTTCGACTGGTAAACCGAAAGGGGTAGCTATCGAACATCACAGCACAGTCGCTTTGTTGTATTGGGCCAGAGAAGTTTTTACAACCGAGGATTTAGCTGGAGTACTGGCCGCAACCTCTATTTGCTTCGATCTCTCAGTTTTCGAGATATTTGTTCCCCTCAGTTGGGGTGGTAAGGTGATTTTGGCAGAAAATGCCTTGTATTTACCGACCTTACCTGCTGCTAACGAAGTCACTCTCATCAATACAGTGCCATCTGCGATCGCAGAGTTACTAAGAATTCAAGGTATACCCGCTTCTGTTCGCATCGTTAACTTAGCAGGTGAACCTCTGCAAAATCGTTTGGTGCAGCAGATATATACGTTGGATAATATTCAAAAAGTCTTTAATCTCTACGGCCCAACAGAAGATACAACCTATTCCACATTTGCCTTGGTGAAGAAAGGTGACAGCATCGTGACAATTGGTCGTGCGATCGCCAATACATACTGTCTTGTGTTGGACGAACAAATGCAGATAGTACCCACAGGTGTTTCTGGAGAACTATACATTGGTGGCGAGGGACTAGCTAGAGGCTATCTCAACCGTCCAGAATTGACAGACCAGCGATTCATTCCCAACCCATTCAACAATTCAAAATTATATAAAACTGGGGATTTAGCTCGTTACTTACCAGACGGCAACATTGAGTATATTGGACGCATTGACCAACAAGTAAAGATTCGCGGCTTCCGGATTGAGCTAGGAGAAATTGAAACTGCACTGTGGCAACATCCTGATGTGCAAGAAGCTGTGGTGATTGCTAGAGAATTTTCTCCTGGCGACAAACGCCTAGTAGCTTACGTAGTTCCCAAGCCCGAATCATCAGACACGAATGTTGGTAATTTACGCCGTTTTCTCAAACAGAAATTGCCCGACTACGCGATCCCTTCTCGGTTTGTGCAATTGAGTGCTTTACCCTTAACAGCTAACGGAAAAGTCGATCGTAAGGCGCTCCCAGCACCCGTTCAAACTTTGAATGCAAATGAGAAGTTTGTTGCTCCTCGTACTCCTATTGAGGAACGAGTAGCAGAAATTTGGTCTAATGTATTGGGTCTAAAAAACATTGGCGTTCATGACAATTTCTTAGCGTTGGGAGGCCATTCCTTACTAGCCTTTCAGATCCTTTGCCGTATCCGCGATATCTTTCAAGTTGAGTTACCAATGCGGCATTTCTTTGAAGCGCCCACCATCTCTGAAATAGCCCAAAGCATTAGACAAGCACAACAGGAAGACATAGGATGTTCTGTGCCAATACAATCTATTGGGCGCGATGGCGATTTACCGCTTTCCTTTGGGCAAGAACGGTTGTGGTTTATTGACCAGTTAGTACCCAATCATGCTTTTTACAATGTGCCCGAAGCCTTTCGCCTCAGAGGTGTACTCAACGCCACAATATTAGAGCAGAGCTTGAATGAAATTATCAACCGTCATGAAGTCCTACGAACTACATATTCGAGCTTGAACGGACAACCCATACAGGTCATCCACTCAACTTTTCCCATCAAACTCTTAGTGGTGAATCTCCAAGGGCTGTCTCCAGACGAGCAAGAATCTCAAGTCCGCCAGTTCATCCTTGAAGAAGCCCAACGTCCTTTCAATTTAGTTCAAGGACCATTGCTACGAACAACATTGCTGCAATTGAGTTCACAAGAACATATATTCCTCCTCAACCTACACCACATTCTTTGTGATGATTGGTCTTTAAGTGTTTTGTTCGAGGAACTGTCAGCTCTCTATCAAGCTTTCTGCACTGGCAACCCTTCTCCTCTTCCTGACTTAGCTATTCAGTATGCAGACTTTGCAGCTTGGCAACGGCAGTCGCTACAAGGTGAAATTTTAGATAATAAGCTTGCCTATTGGCAGCAACATTTGAGTGGCAGTCTACCCATATTAGAATTGCCCACCGATTATCCACGACCATTAGAGCCAACATATCAGGGTGCGCGTCAATCAGTCGTTATTCCCAAATCCCTAACAGATGCCCTCAATGTTCTCTCGCGCCAAGAAAGTACTACCTTGTTTATGACCTTGTTGGCAGCATTCCAGACACTCCTATTTCGCTACACAGGGCAAGAAGACATTTTAGTAGGCGCTCCGATTAGCGATCGCCACCGTTCTGAATTAGAAAGACTAATTGGGTTTTTGCTCAATACTTTGGTGTTGCGAACCAACTTGTCTGGCTCTCCAAGTTTCCGGCAGTTGTTAGGCCGAGTCCGAGAAGTAGCTTTATCGGGTTATACTCACCAAGACTTACCGTTTGAGAAACTAGTTGATGGCCTGCAAATTAAGCGGGACTTGAAGCAAAATCCACTGATTTCAGTGATGTTTCATCTTCAGAATACCCCAAGACCTCAGCTGACTGTTCCCGAATTGACAATGAACCGTCTGGAAATTGATAACGGGACATCTAAGTTCGATCTATACCTGGAACTGCGCGAGACAGCAGCAGGGATATCGGGCAACTTGGAATATAGTACTGACCTATTTAAAGCTGAAACGATCGCTCTGATGATAGAGCATTTTTCTACTCTATTACAGAGTATTGTCTCTAACCCAGACCAGACAATTTCTAACTTACCCCTGTTAACAATCCCTGGCGATCGCCAAACTAAGCAGATATACAACGGCAATATAGATATTCGCAGTCTACCAGAGCCGGAAATGGGTAGAAGCGATTTGGAAGCAGCATTTGTCGCACCTCATACTCCGATTGAGTCACAAATGGCTAAAATTTGGAGCCGAGTTTTGGCGATCGAAGAAGTTGGGATTCACGATAATTTCTTTGAGCTTGGCGGTAATTCCCTACTAGCATCTCAGTTGATTTTTTATGTAAAAGAAACCTTTCAAGTAGATTTACCCCTAAAAAGCTTGTTTGAGAAATCCACTATAGAAGCGCTGGCTCAGGTAATAGAGACAGTGCGTCGAGATGGCGTTTCTACTTTAACCAGTGCGATCGATCTCAAATCTGAGGTAGTACTCGACCCTGCGATCGATTCTCAAGGAAGGTCTGTTGCTCAGGTCGATGAATTGCGTCATGTTTTTCTCACAGGAGCTACAGGCTTTTTGGGGGCTTTTTTACTTGATGAACTGCTACATCAAACTCAAGCAAAAATATACTGCCTGGTGCGTTCCACAAACGAGCATGAAGGGTTAAAAAAGATTCAACAAAACCTAGAAAAATATTCCCTTCATCACCCAAATTTTAGCTCTCATGTGATTGCGATTCCAGGAGACTTAGAACAGCCATACTTGGGGCTTCCTATTGAACAGTTTGAAAAACTGGGTCTGCAAATTGATGTTATTTATCACAGCGCTGCCCAAGTCAATTTTGCTAAACCATACTCTGTAATCAAGGCATCCAATGTTCTTGGAACTCAAGAAGTTCTCAGATTAGCTTGTATGGGCAAAATTAAACCAATGCATTACATTTCTACCATTGCTGTTTTTGGTGCAATCAGCCATTTTACAGGACAAAAAGTAGTTTACGAAGATGACAACATCGAGTCTTGTAAAGACTATGTTGCTCTGGATCTTGGCTATGCTCAAACCAAATGGGTAGCTGAAAATCTTGTATGGGTTGCCAAATCTAGGGGAATACCTGTTAGCGTCTTCAGAACAGGATTTCTTATGGGACATAGCAAAACAGGTATTGCTCATACACAAGATTCTTTTGTGCCTAGAGTTATTAAAGGATGCATACAGCTTGGTAGTTATCCGGAACTCATAGATCAAAAAGAAGAATTGCTTCCTGTGGATTACGCCAGCAGAGCAATCGTCCATTTATCCAAAAAGCAAGAATCTCTAGGAAAAGCTTTCCATATAGTACCCCCACCAGACGAAAATATTGGACTTATCAAGCTTTTTGAGTTTATTTGTTCTTATGGTTATCAACTCAAGAAGTTACCATATACTCAGTGGAAAGATGAGCTAATTGCAAATTTCAGGCACTCTCAGGAAAATGTTTTACATCCGCTTTTACCGATGATGTCTGAAAAAGTCTATCAAGATTCTTTGACAATCATGGAGTTGTATCAAAATACAGTTGATTATGACTATCAAAATACCCTCAATGGATTGGCAGATTCTGCAATTGTTTGTCCGCCAATGGATGTTAAACTATTTGATAAATACTTCTCATATTTCGTCAGTAGTGGTTTCTTAAATTCACCACCTTTAAAACAGGAGTAAATGTTCATGCTATAATTTTCAGCTTAACATTACCTTCAAGTTTCTCCAGTAATTCTGAAGTGCATAGTATGATTTATCTACTATTGAATAAGACGATGTTTGGCTGACAGACCAGAATTGTTGTACACTCAAGTTTTTATTTGGTATTGCTGCTGAAAAACGCTACTTTATTATCCAAGAGCATCAAAGTATGCCAAGGCATACGACTGATAATTTCTGGTTAGTGGGCCGAAGCGATAGTGACACTGTATTTGGTGCTGATAATGGTCAACTGTTAAAGGCACGTCGTGTAAAAAGGGAGCATCTTACTTTTGTAAAAGTGAGATGTTCCCCTCTTTAGTTTTGTATTAGACTCAACACAGAAGCGTTATATTTTCAACTCCCCAGAGAACCCAAATCAAGACCTTAATATCACGAACAACAAACAGACCAATAATAAACCCAAAAGTAACAGCAAAGCCTGATTGCGTTTTACCCAACTTTTCACAGTTACAGCAAAACTGTTAGTGTAACGCTGCTGTTCCAACTCTAATTTTGTCTCTTCAATATTTTGGTAGAGCGTACAGTCTTTAGCGTAGGGACGTTTAGGAAAATTGCAAGTATCATCAGCGTGATAGGTGCAGGTGTCGCACAGATACCCATCCCCAGCGGCGCGGTGCAATGGAATACCGGGATGACCGTAAGCTTTAAGTGTAGTCCGGCAATAGGGACAACTAATAGCTTGACTCTCAACAAGTTGATGGCAGTGGGGACAAGATACAGTAGCCAAAACCTTTAGCGCAAATAGGTAAACACTTTGATTCTAGCCATTTACAGGGATAATAGGGAAATACATACGTAGCCTGTTAATTTTGAATGTGGCTAGCTCTCAGAATTGGTTATTTTATCAGCATAAGTACTAATCTTATGATGATTTTTTAGATTTTTCTCAGTGATTTCTATCACTCAACATCATTAAGGCTATGCCATAATCTAGCAAATATCAGGTTTTATCCCAAGTCCAATAATTATTTAGAGGTAGAAAAATATTGCCTTTTAATCCTGAGCTATGCCGTAACGAAAGCGAAGTTGAAAGCAAACTCATAGTGCAATATTTGCTACCGCAGCTAGGTTATACTCCTGACACCTGGCATCAAGAAGTTGCCATTGGTAGCATCCGTTTAGATTTTTTAGCATTTGCTGCACAAGTGATTCCCTTTGTCTTAGATGCCAACTCACCGCTAAGTGTTGTCATGGAGGCAAAGCATCCCAAACAAAACTTAAATCATCATGTTCCCCGACTCAGGCATTATTTAACCAGCTTGAATGTCAGGTATGGATTGTTGACTAATGGCAAAGAGATTAGAATTTATCAAAAATTACAATACGATATTCAACTAGTATTTCAATGTTCTGGAAAGGAAGTTGAGATACAGTTAGATAAAATTAAAAGTTTAATTGGTAGAGAGAGTCTCAAAGAAGGACAGTTGGTAAATAAACCAGAAGTTCAAATAACTGAAAAGAATTACAAATTTGAAATCAAAAGGAAACATTCAATGAAAACAATCGCGGTTTACCATAATAAAGGTGGCGTTGGTAAGACAACAACTGTAGTTAATCTAGCTGCTGCTATTAGAAAGAAGGGGAAAAGAGTTCTAGTTATTGATTTAGATAGTCAAGCCAACACTACATTTGCTACTGGTTTAGTCAAATTTGATGACGAAGAGTTTGATGATATCAAAGATTCTAATATTCGTCATATTTTGCAATCAGAAGATTTTTTTCCTATAAATGAAGTCGCCAGAAAATCCCAATTCACAAATCCAGAAATTAGCGTTGTTCCTTCTCATATTAGTTTGATGAATTATGAAAATGAGTTAATTCAGCAAGAAGATAGTAAAATGATGCTTGCTCAAAAACTAGATGTAGTAGCAGAGGAATATGATGTAGTATTGATTGATACTCCTCCTTCATTAAATCTGTACGCTAGAATTGCTCTAATTACTGCTGACTATCTTATTATTCCTTCTGATCTCAAACCATTCGCTAATCAAGGACTAATAAACGTTAGGGAATTTCTCAAAAAGATAAATGGATTTAGAAAACAAATAAGAAAGCCTCAAATTGAAATTATAGGTGTATTAGCTTGCAAAATATCTACTAATAACCAGTTTGTTAAACATACTTTGCCCAAGCGACTCGAAGCTATTCCAAAACGGTATGATTTTGAGATGATGAATACGGTAATTTATGATAGAGATGATCTGGCAAAATGTGCTGAGAGATTTCTTATTATAGGAGACATGGAGGTGGCTGATCCTATTTCTGTGCTTGATTTTAAGCCAGATTCAACTGCTGCACAAGAATTTGAATTATTAGCAATAGAAGTTTTACAAAAAATAGGGTTGAATTAATGAAATTATCTACATCACTTGTTGCCATCAAGAAAATTACTTCTACTGTACCTCGTTCAAGTTTTGGAGATGATGAACTAGAACAGGCAGCAAATCTTATTTTAGAAGCGGCGGGAGTTATTAACCCTATAGTTATTCGTCGCTCAAGTATCAATTCCTTTGAGGTAGTTGATGGACACTTTGAATATCATGCTGCTGCTAGAGCTAGAGAGATAGAGCCTCATAAGGGCGAAATGATTGGAGCAATTATTATTGAGTCTGAAAATGAGGAGACTTTAACAAAGCAAGTTCAATTATTTAGACAACAAAAAGCTGATTCTTCAGAAAAAACATTTTTACAATCAAAAGATATAGAACAGTTTTTAATAAATTTGGAATCACGTTTTGAAAAGATAACGAACCAAATAATAGAGCAAGCAAATATTAATGCAAAGTTAGAAAATGAAGTGAAAGAGCTAAAAAAGCAGGTGGCTGATAAGACTGATCCAATAGAAGTTTTTAAAACACTTAGTCAAGTTAAAATTGTCTCAAAATTACAAAATGCTGGTTTTAATCAAAAAAAAGCTTCTCAGATAGCAGAAATAGTAGAAAATGAGCGCAATAAGAAACAATTTCAATCATTGAATGATGTCGTAGAAAGGGTTAAAATCCCGTGGGGGAAAAGGATGGTTAAAGCCATAAGTATTGAAAAAATGCTCGAAATAATTGATCGGTGGTCAGAAAATAATTAACTAAAGAAATTAGTAAAGTACATTAATGCAGCTAGTAGGTTGGGTTGAACGAAGTGAAACCCAACAATTAACGTTTAATGTTGGGTTTCGTTCCTCAACCCAACCTACACAGTTTTTTTGGATGAGGTGAAAAGTAAGTTGCACAATATGTTAATCTTTAACCCTGCATTTGTCGCAGTGCATTAAACGCCTTACCTCGCAACCCAATCGGTAACAACGATAAACCTAAACCAGTCCAAGCTTTAGCAGTCGAAAAAGACTGTCCCGTCAAAACTAGCTCTCTGCCTTTTTGCGTTTCACCCTTTTCAATTAAACGCAAACCTAATAATAATTGTGTTTCCGTTAAACGATTTTTTCTGACTTTCTCTAATTTTTCAGACTCAAACTTATAACTTTCTAAATACTGAATTTTATCAAATAAATAAGGAATGGCTCGATTAATACCCTGCTGCTCTGCATGGTAGCGATATTCCATCAATAATTCTGGTAAGTAATAGCCCTTTTTTCCAGCCAAAGCCAGACGCACAAATAAATCATTATCTTCGCAATTTTGCAGGTTTGGCTGCATATATCCTAATTCTTGCAAGGTTTTACGGCGAAATAATGTCGCTCCAACTTGAAAACTTTGCTGAATAAATACGACTTCTAACAAATTATTTACAACACCTGCGGGTAAATTCTTCCTACCCCAGCGATGAGAATTTTCTTGAGTCTTTGCCTCATCCCGGACATTGTTAATATCAATGATCCAATGGTCTGTACCAACAAAATCAATGCTAGAGTCTTGAGCAAGAATAGCTGATGTACTTGCGAGAAAATCGGGTGTTAGCCGGTCGTCATCATCAAACTTAATAAAATATTCACCACTGGCAGCATCAAAGCCAGAGCGCATATTATTACTTTTACCTATATTTTGCTGATGACGGATATATTTAATCCGATTGTCTGTGTATTGTGACATCAATTCGGGTGTGCGATCGCTAGAACCGTCATCACAAATAATTAGCTCAAAGTCTTGCTCAGACTGGTTGAGTACACTGTCAATTGCGAAAGGCAGTAAATTAACTCGATTAAAGGTGGGAATGGAAACACTAACTTTAGGCATTTTTGCAAGATGAGAGTGGACATTGCTCACTAACTAAACGCTTAATGAGCAAGGCTGGGCAAAAGCTAAGTGTAAGAAATAGTTTGATTAATTTTATTCCAAACTTTTTTGATAAATCGATTGCTTCTAGCCGCTAGGGTGGGTGGCTTTAATTGCTTCGGTTTTTTCTCTGGTTGCTTCAGAAAGCGATAGTGTAAAAATTCATTTTTGTAACGAATATCAACATCTTCACCTTTACACAAGCGGGCAAATCCAATAGCAGAATAGCCCATATAGTGAAGACGATGAATAGGTTTTAATCCCTGTTGATTGTAAAGAACATTATTAATGTTCACAAAGGGATTTGCATTAGCACAGTTACCAGTTCTATCTTCACCATTGGGACTGAGTGTAAAGTTAAATAGTGGTCGAGCAATTCTAAAAGTCATGTAACTAAATAAATCTGCGTCACACCACCAAGCGATTTCGTTAATCAATTCGACTTCTTTATCTTCTATCAATCGCTTTTTGAGTATTTTTAATTCTTCAGCGCCTAAAATACCCTTTTTTGAACCAAAAAAACTAGAACAGTGTATTTCTCGTCTGATTTCAGATTCAGGCAAAGACATTTTTTGTTCTAACTTCGGCAAGTCGAAAGCTGCAACTGAAGTTTGTTTTGTGTGTTCCCAGTCATCAAACACAAAGTCGTATTGGTTTAGTTTTTCTAAAACCTTATCCAACTTATTCATTGCCAAACTATCAGCATCATAAAATACAAATCTTTCAAACTCACCATCAAAAGCACACATTTTTCGGATTAAATTATTTTTTTTATTCCATTCGATAGAAGGTTTATTTTTTCGACTATTTCTGGGATAAGCGTTCCAAACTTGAACGGCAAAATCCTCCCATTTTTTGATTGAGCTTTTATTGTCAAACAAGGTGACATTCGGTCGAGAATCTATCTCCTGTTTAACTCGTTTTAAGCGGTCATCATAGGGAATAATACAAATCGGAATATCTGGACTAACATTTACTTCAATGCTGTTTAGCAAAGCTACTAGTTGGTCAAATACCACGTCATTAGCCAGTGTGTAAATCCCAAAATTATCCATTGTAGTAAATTATTTTGATTTTTGATTTATTGAATAAAGCCAATTCTCTGTGAAGCTGCACATCATTTAGACCCCTCCCAACCTTCCCGAACTCGCGGGAAGCGCCGCAGGTAGTAGGGTTATTTCTACACATCTTTATACAGAATTGGTCTAACGCGAATAATGCGATCGCTATTTTTTGACCGATTATTCTCAAATAATAATATACACATTTTCAACTTAACCCTGAAATAAGCAGGAAGCGATTTGGGTTACGGATGATACTAAACATTACCCTCCTATTTAAAAATGCCTAAAACTCTAGCTGTTAAACAATTGCCTCCTAGAGAATAATCTCAGCAACCCGGCGGTTCCCACACCCCAAGCACCATTAACCAATAAACCTGTCACTATTCCCACAAGTTTCCAGCCGCCAGCAATGGGTTGACCCTTGAGTGGTGCAACCACAAACCAAGCTACTAACGTCGGAGCAATTGCACCAAAGACTAAAGCTCCTAACCAATAGTTTTTATCGTGTCGAAAACGAGGTGCAATTACTACCAAAATCAGTCCCCAAATGCCTCCCCAGAAAGCATTTGACCAAATTTGCGGAATTCCTAATGGTTGTGTCGGTGCAGTTGAATAAGGGGCACGATCTGTAAAATTTACTACATGTAGCAGCGCCAACATACCTTGATGAAATAGCAAAACAGACACAAAGCCTGCAATAAATCCTAAAGCAAATCGAGATAAGGCAGCTTTTTGAGTCATTGCTTATACAAAAAGGTACTTGTTTGCAGTTGCAGATGTGACTTTAATAATTGACATTTCCCATTCCCTATTCTCCATTTTCTTTAGAGCTTGCTTCTGAGAGTTGTCTATGATAGTTTGCTAACTAGTCAAAATACAGTAACTCTATCAAATTACCGTGCTTTGTTGAACACTATCGTTGATATAGCCGAAGGAGTGCAGAGTTAAGAGTACTTAAGTACTTTACCAAATATACGACAAGTGGAAAAGTCAATCTTGCCGATTGGGAAGTAGATACCTGTGTTGGGGAAAGGTTAAAGGGTAAGGGAAAATTTTAGACCTTTACCCTTTACCCCTTAACCTTTTCCCTACTTCTGCAAGAACTCACGTTAAACTTAGTTTCCTGAACTTAGTAGCGAGGATAGCACCCTACAATGAATATACGTATGCAAACTATTCACAACCGTAAAGTCAAAGGCGGAGGCTAAACGTTGGCACAATTCCAAGCAGAACCTCTGGCTTTATCAGGCTCTCAAAAAAATTGGGTCTTACTCGGTGTCGGACTTGGGGTGTTCATGTCTACCCTGGATGTGGGCATCATTAATGTTGCTTTGCCCACATTAGTGCAAGCCTTTGGCACTAGTTTTCCTACCACCCAATGGGCTGTATTGAGTTACCAGTTGGTCAGTTCCGGTTTAGTTTTGGGGGCAACCCGCTTGGGGGATATGTGGGGTAAGAATTCCTTATACCAAGGGGGACTTGTTCTGTTCACTTTCAGTTCGTTATTGTGTGGTTTTGCACCGAGTATCGAGTGGTTAATCGGCTTTCGGGCACTTCAAGGACTAGGTGCTGTGTTCATTTCTGGGCTTGGTTTGGCAATTATCACAGAAGTTTTCCCCTCTTCCGAACAAGGTCGGGCTGTTGGTGTTATCGGTAGTGTAGTGTCGCTAGGAATTGCTTTTGGCCCCTCTGCTGGCGGATTGCTTTTAAACTGGTCAGGCTGGCATAGTATATTCTTCATCAATGTACCCTTGGGGATTATCGCTAGTTTCTTAATAGCTCGTGTAGTACCACCTTCTGCACGCATTGAGGGCAAACAGAAATTTGACTTTTTGGGAGCCATATTAGCTTTATTGACTCTGGGTAGTTTTGGGCTGGGTATGACGCTAGGACAGAGCCAGGGCTTTAGTAGTACTAATGCATTGGTATTATTAGCGATCGCCGCTGTGAGTTTCACTACTTTTTTGGTAGTTGAAGCGCTCCTAAAGCAACCACTACTAGAACTAAAGCTGTTTCGCAATCTTCAGTTGAGTATGGGTTTGCTAAGTGGCTGGCTAGCATTCATTGTTATTGGCGGTTCGCTACTCATCGTCCCTTTCTTTCTAGAGAGCGTTAAGCATTATCCGACAGTAAAAGTAGGGCTGTTACTAGCCGTATCGCCTGTACTTAGTGGATTAATTGCCCCTCTAGCTGGAATACTTTCAGACCGCTTTGGCGCTCGACTAATCAGTTCGATTGGGCTGGGGTTGATGATTGGCGGCTGTCTGGGAATTAGCACCTTTGATGCTCAAATTACCGAGTTAGGCTATATATCACGTTATTTTATATACGGCATTGGTCTGGGTTTATTTCAATCGCCCAACAACAGCACTGTTATGGGAGCAGTACCAAGAGAGCGGCTAGGGATTGCTTCTGGGCTGTTGTCTTTGTCACGTACATCAGGTAACACCGTAGGAGTTTCTCTAATTGGTGCAGTATTTGGAGCCTTAATCGCTAGTATGTCTGCGGGTGCAGATGTCTCTGTTGCTCCTCCTGATGCGATCGTTGCAGGGTTCCAAGGAACTTTTCGCTTCGCAGCCCTAATACTGTGTGGGGCGGCTGTTGCATCTGTTTTGAGGATCGGTAAGAGGTGGGTAGGGGAGCAGGGGAGCAGGGAGATGAGGGAGACAAGGGGACAAGGGAGACAAGGGAGACAAGGAGATAAATAAAACTCCTAACTTCTAACTCTTAACTCTTAACTCAGCACGGGCTAAACGCCCCGCTATCGCTAACAGCACTGTTTTGCCCAATGCCCAATATTCAATTATCAATTACTAAGGAGTTAAAGAAATGACAGGTAAATTAGAAGGAAAAGTGGCAATTATCACTGGGGCTTCTGCGGGAATTGGAGAAGCAACTGCGATCGCTTTGGCTTCAGTTGGAGCTACAGTAGTACTCGCTGCTAGGCGTGGCGATCGCATTCAAGCATTAGCAGAACGTATCGAAGCTAGTGGTGGCAAGGCATTACCTATTGTCACTGATGTAACTGATGAAACTCAGGTAAATAACTTGGTGGCAAAGGCAAATGCAGAATTGGGAAGGGTCGATATCCTTGTGAATAATGCCGGGATTGCCTTATTGGGAACTATTGAAGCTGGAAATAGCTCAGACTGGCGGCGATCGTTTGACCTCAACGTATTGGGACTGCTATATGCGACTCATGCCGTTTTGCCTCTGTTGAAAGCACAAAAATCTGGGCATATAGTCAACATTTCCTCAGTGGCAGGCCGGACGGCACGGGCGGGTGTTGGTGTTTACAATGCTACCAAATGGGGTGTTAATGCTCTCTCGGAAGCATTGCGCCAAGAAGTCCACAAAGATAACATCCGCGTCACCATTATTGAACCTGGGTTGGTGGATACGGAAATTGACAGCCAAATTACCGATCCCGTTGCCAAACAACGGATCGAAGAACGACGCAAGTCAATTCAACCTCTGCAAAGCGAAGACATTGCTGCTGCGATCGTTTACGCCCTTACGCAACCGCCGCGCGTTAATGTCAACGAAATCCTCATCCGACCAACGGGACAAGAACATTAACATAATTTGTAATTCGTAATACTTCGGCTACCTCAATACAAGTTCGTAATTCGTAATTAAAGACTGTTACGTAAGGGGATTTAGAACCAGATGTTTCTTGAGTCTATCTTACCTATACGAGGAAGAAAGCTACCTATAGCGTCTCGTAGGGAACTACTGAAAAAAGCGCCATGTATAGGTATAGATAGACTTAGCTTCTTTGTTTGGGGGAAGAGGAATTAAACCCAAAAATTACGAATTACGAATTAGGAACTCAACACTGAGCATAAATTATCTCACTTAGTATTTACTAAATTTTAGAAAGAATCGCTTGGGCAGCAGCTTCATCGGTAATCAATCCTGTAATTAACTTGCCATGCAGAGCAGCCAAAATTGCCTCTGCCTTTCTCACACCACCCGCCACTCCAATAATCAGTCGATGAGCGGGTTGTTCGAGGGCTACACTGGCAACCCGGCTGTTTGTCCCTTGTTGCAGCAATACTCCGCAATCGCTGTAAGCCCAACCTGCAATTTCTCCGACTGCTCCCAGTTCAATCAATTCAGCTACCTCATCGTCATTGATGAAGCCGTCTTGATGTAACGGAGCATTCCAAGCAATGTGACTAATTCCGACAAAGGTTGCTTTGGCTTGCTCTGCAAGAGTTTTGACGGTGAGAAACGATCGCTGAGTCTGCAAGAGTTCTCGTTCTTCAATGCTAGTGGCGACAACGGGAGTCGGCACTGGGTAAGCTTGGGAACCGACGCGATCGGATAAATGCATAACCACTTCGTGACGACCTGCACGCCCAGAATGAGACATATTGCCAATAATTGAAACAATTTTATGTTGGGGTTGGTTCATTGAGGGTATTTGCTCCACCATTGCTCGCAATGTGCGACCTGACGAAAACGCTAGTATGGTCGGGGTTTTAGCCATCAGGTAAGCCTCTAGGTGGGTGGCAGCACATACACCAATTCCGTATAATGTATCACCACTACCTGCGTCAGTTGGTACTACTTCACAAAGTGACAGAGCAAAGCGATCGCGTAACGACTCAGCCAGAGCAATGCATTCACTCAGAGGATGATCGAGTCGAAATTTAATCAATTTTTCACTGACCGCTAGTGCCACTAAGCGTTGTGCAGCTTGCCGGGACACATTGAGCTTGGTGGCAATTTCTTCTTGCGTATTGCCGGCGATGTAATAGAGCCAAGCAGCATGAGCAGCCAAGTCTAATTTGCGCGCCCGAAGGGGGGTGGCATCGCGCCGCTCTAAAAAAGGTTGTCCCATATACTACCTGCAAAAACTATGTACCTATCAAAGGTATGATTGCATTATTTAGACTATATGCCCAAAGAAATAATCTTTGCTCAATTATTTTTAAATTTCTATTATCCCCCAGTCACCTCTAAGTTAAACCCAGTAATGTAGCTTGCCTCTTCACTCATCAAAAACGCTACCCCATTTGCCACCTCTTCCAGGCTTCCTAAACGCCGCATTGGTACTGAATTAATCATCTGTTGCTCAACCATCTTGGGATCGGCATCAAAGTACTGCGATCCTACTGCTGCTTGCAATTCAGTTTGCCGCGTCCACATAAAACCAGGGCCAATCAACGCAGGCGAGAGTGCATTTACCCGAATGCTGTAAGGTGCTAAGTCTTTTGCTGCCGTTTGAGTAATTCCAATGACAGCAAACTTAGAAGCGGCATAAGCCAACATATTTGGTGGTCCAACCACCCCTGCATAACTCGCCATGTTGACAATCGCACCTCCACCTGCATCGCGTAATTGTTGTGCAGCCGCCTTGAGAATATGGAAAACGCCGACGACGTTGATATTAATGACCTTTTGAAAGTCGTCTTCAGGATATTCGTTAGTCTTGGCAAACACTCCTTGATAACCCGCATTATTAAATACATAGTCGATGCGCCCAAGCTGCTCTACAGCAGCAGTAAAGGCTTTAGCAACATCATCACTAGATGTAACATCACAGCGAAACGTGCCGACTGGAACGTTGTAACCTTTTAGTTCCGCAGCGACATCTGTCATCTTCGGTTCATTCAAATCTAGCAGGGCTATTCCTGCGCCATTAGCAGCAAAACGGTGTGCAGTTGCTTTGCCAATATCTCCTGCACCGCCCGTAATTAGGATGGTCTTACCTGCAAACTGATAAGTTGCTTTTGCCGTCATAGATTCAACCTCTTATTGAAGAATTGTTGCAAATGCCCACGATCAAAATCAGATTGGTATGATTTCTATTATTGAGCTTTTGCCCAAAATTAGAGCATAAAATCAAAAATTTATTTTGTTCGGTTTTTTACTTTAAAGGAGTTATGCGATGCGTATTCGCCGCTTCGCGAAAGTGCTAGCTGCATTTCTCGCTGGAGTAATGCTGGTGCATCTGCTATATGCTTGCTCACCGCGCTCCCAAGCCGCAGAGAAAACTAAACTAACGATCGCCACTGTTAATAATGGCGACATGGTGGTGATGCAAGGGCTTTCTCGGAAATTTGAGCAAGCTAATCCTGATATTCAACTCCGGTGGGTTGTGCTGGAAGAAAATGTGTTGCGCCAACGCACGACTACAGATGTTGCAAGCCAAGGCGGGCAGTTTGATGTCATGACCATCGGTTCCTATGAAACACCAATCTGGGCTAGGCGGGATTGGTTAAGACCTTTGGATCTAGGCGCAAACTATGACGTAAATGACCTGCTCAAACCGATACGAGAAGGACTTTCCAATAACGGCAAACTCTATGCTGTGCCATTCTATGGGGAAAGTTCCATGCTGTACTACCGCAAAGACTTGTTTGAAAAAGCTGGGATTGCAGTTCCTCAACAGCCAACTTATCCCCAAATGAGAGAATGGGCAAGCAAAATTCACGACCCAGCGCATGGAGTTTATGGAGTTTGCTTGCGCGGAAAACCCGGTTGGGGTGAAAACATCGCATTTGTTTCCACATTGGTTAATACCTATGGTGGACAGTGGTTTGATATGAAATGGCAACCAACGATCGATACTCCAGCTTGGAAAGAGGCGATCGCCTTTTATGTCGATCTACTCAACAAATATGGGCCGCCAGGAGCAAGTTCTAATGGATTTAATGAGAATCTAGCATTATTCTCCACAGGCAAATGCGGGATGTGGGTAGATGCAACCGTTGCTGCCGGGTTGTTATCCAATCCGAAAGAATCTCAAGTGTATAACAAAGTTGGCTTCGCTCGTGCGCCAATTGAAAAATATCCCAACGGTTCAAACTGGCTTTGGGCTTGGGCGCTAGCGGTTCCAAAAACGTCAAAATCACCCGAAGCCGCGCAAAAGTTCGTTGCTTGGGCAACATCAAAGGAATACATTCAACTGGTTGCCAAGGAGAATGGCTGGGTTGCTGTACCACCAGGAACTCGGACTTCCACATATCAAAATCCCAACTATCGAAAAGCTGCACCCTTTGCAGAAATCGTGTTGGCAGCGATCCAATCTGCTGATGTTACCCGTCCATCAGCACAACCAACTCCTTATAAGGGAGTTCAATATGTAGATATTCCAGAATTTCAGGCGATCGGTTCTTCAGTCGGGCAAACCTTAGCAGCAGCATTAACCAATCGAGCTTCCGTAGACCAAGCGTTGCAGCAATCCCAGAAATCCACCGAACGCTTCATGAAACACACAGGTTATATCGAGTGAAATTGAGCATGGGGCATTGGGCATTGGGCATGGGTAAAAAGAGCCAATGCTCAACTACAAAACATTCAGAATCCAAAATCTAAAATCTAAAATCTAAAATTCCTTTAGGTTATGTCTTCTTCATTAGCGGTAAAACCTCAACACGAAACGCCACCTCCCACCAAGCAACGAACTACGCGCCAAGTATCAACCTTACCTTTGGTTGCGCCTTCGGTCGTTCTCCTACTGCTGTGGATGATTGTGCCTCTGGTGATGACCGTATGGTTTTCCTTTCAGCGGTATAACTTGCTGAATCCAGATGCACGTAAATTCATCGGGATTGAAAATTTTACTTTCATTCTCAGTGACTCAGCTTTATGGACATCGATCGCCATCACAATAGTTTTGGTTGTTTCCGTTTTAGCAATCACAATTGGTCTGGGTACATTACTAGCAGTACTATTTGACCAAGATTTTTATGGTCGTGGAGTAGCGCGAGTACTGGCAATCTCTCCATTTTTCGTCATGCCCACAGTCAGCGCCCTAATCTGGAAAAATATGCTGATGCATCCAGTGAATGGGCTATTTGCTCAAATTACCAGAGGTTTGGGTTTGGGAGCAATTGATTGGTTTGCCAGCGTTCCCCTGCTTGCCATCATTATTATTGTTTCCTGGGAATGGCTGCCCTTTGCTTTGCTGATTTTATTAACAGCCATTCAATCACTCGATCGCGACCAGTTAGAAGCTGCGCGAATGGATGGGGCAAATGCGATCGCTCTATTTCGTTTCGTCATGCTACCGCATCTGAGCCGCGCCATTTCTGTGGTTGCCATGATTGAGACAATTTTCTTCCTGACTATCTTTGCCGAAATCTTTGTTACCACAGGCGGCGGACCAGGACTTGCAACCACTAACCTTGCCTATTACATCTTCTTAAAAGCCTTGCTGGAATTCGATGTCGGCGGTGCTTCGGCCGGTGGATTAATTGCCGTAATCCTTGCCAACATCGTGGCAATCTTTTTGATGCGTAGTGTTGCTCGTAATTTGGATACTTAACATGGCACGTAAAACCTCGAAGATTTGGCTATGGACATTGCTCGGCTGGCTTGCTGCTTGCATCTTGTTTTTTCCAATTTTCTGGATGTTTCTTACCAGTTTCAAAACTGAAGTCGCGGCAGTTTCAACTCCCCCTCAGTTGTTTTTCCGCCCGACATTGGAGAATTATATTGCCATCCAAGACCGGGCAAATTATTTCAATTATGCGTTTAACAGCGTAGCGATTTCCGTTGGCTCGACTATAGTCGCACTGCTGCTTGCCGTACCTGCCGCTTACGCAATGGCATTTTTCCCAACCAAACGCACCAAGGGCACTTTACTCTGGATGCTGTCCACCAAAATGCTGCCACCCGTTGGTGTGTTAGTACCAATCTACATTTTGTGTCGCAACGCCGGATTACTGGATACTCACATCGGTTTGATTATTATTTATACCCTGATTAATTTGCCAATCGTCGTCTGGATGATTTACAGCTTCTTCAAAGAAGTTCCCAAAGAAATTCTCGAAGCCGATCGCATGGATGGAGCAACTACACAGCAAGAACTTGTTCATGTCTTGCTACCATTGGCAGTGCCCGGAATTGCCTCCACTGCCTTGCTTTCGATTATTTTGTCATGGAACGAAGCATTTTGGAGCTTGAACTTGACAACGGCAGATGCCGCCCCACTTACAGCCTTTATTGCTTCCTTTTCCAGTCCTCAAGGATTATTTTGGGCAAAACTTTCCGCAGCGTCAACACTAGCGATCGCACCCATCCTCATCTTCGGTTGGCTGAGTCAACGGCAATTAGTCCGGGGTCTGACTTTTGGTGCTGTGAAGTAGAAGGCAGGCACTCTTACAGCTTTGCGTAAAACCTTGGCGAATTGAGGTTTTAAATTTAAACGCATAGGGGCGCAGAGGTAAGCGCAAAGGTACGCAGAGAATTTGCTACGAATTAATTAAATGTTGCACCTCTACGTCTGTGCGTGAGAAAAACTTAAACCCGTTAATGGAAACATTTTATGTCAACAGTTGCTTTAAGAAATATCCATAAAACCTACGCCGACACAGAGATCATCAAAGGCATCGATCTCGATGTGGGCGATCGCGAATTTGTTGTCTTCGTCGGCCCCTCCGGCTGTGGAAAATCAACCTTACTCCGCATGATTGCTGGATTAGAAGAAATTTCCTCCGGCGATTTACTCATTGATGGACAAAAAGTCAATGATGTGCTGCCCGATAAACGTGGTTTAGCAATGGTGTTTCAAACTTATGCCTTATATCCCCACATGACAGTGGCAGAAAATATGGCCTTTAGCCTCCGGCTTGCGGGTATGCCCAAAGCCCAACGTTATGAAAGGGCGCGTGAAGTCGCTCGTATCCTGCAACTAGAGCCGCTTTTGAACCGGAAGCCCAAAGAACTATCAGGAGGACAACGCCAACGGGTAGCGATCGGTCGTGCTTTGGTGCGTAATCCGAAAGTATTTTTGTTTGATGAGCCACTGTCCAACCTGGATGCTTCATTGCGGGTGCAAATGCGGATTGAGCTTGCCAGTTTACACGACAGCCTGCAAGCCACGATGATTTATGTTACTCACGATCAAGTTGAAGCAATGACCCTTGCCGACAAAATTGTGGTATTACAAGGCGGCATCATCGAACAAATGGGTTCTCCCCTGGAACTCTACCACCATCCCCGCAATCTATTCGTCGCCGGATTTATTGGTTCGCCAAAAATGAACTTTATTTCGGTGACAGTTTCAGCCGTCAATGACTCTGGGGCAACAGTTAGACTCCCTGGTGACGCAACCGTAACAATTCCGGTGAAGCCCAAAACCCTGTCAGTTGGGGATAGAGCAACATTAGGGATTCGTCCCGAACATCTGCGGCTCGATCGCAATAACCCAAGCGTGAATGGTGAAGTATTAGTCGTAGAACGATTAGGCGGAGAAACCTTTCTCTACATCAAGATTGCAGGTGGTGAAACTATAGTTGTGCAAACAGACGGAGATAATCCAGCCATTATGCATGATTACGTTCCGATTTACATTAATGGTGAGCTTTGCCATTTGTTCGATCGCGACGGTGAAGCCATCCCCAAAGTTCATCGTCACCACCTAACCCAAAATGAATCCCATGAACAGCAATATCAGCACAGGATCGGCAATCAAGCTGAATGAAGCATCTTTGTCTAATTTAGGAAATAACGTTCGCGTACCCAATTACGATCGCCACCAAATTACTAACGGTATTGTCCATATCGGTGTGGGTGGGTTCCATCGCGCACATCAGGCATTATACCTGGATAATTACTTTCATCAAAATCCCGGTAGTGAATGGGGAATCTGCGGGGTTGGGCTACTGGAATTCGACAAACGAATGCGGGATGCACTGAACTCTCAAGATTGTTTGTATACCTTAGTTGAAAGATCCCCAGAAGGCGATCGCGCTCGTGCGATTGGAGCAATTACAAAATATCTGTTTGCCCCAGATAATCGCCAAGCAGTAATTGACACTTTAGCAGACCCCAAATGCCGCATCGTTACCCTCACCATTACCGAAGGCGGTTACTACTATATTGAAGGTAGCGGTGAATTCGATGCCAATCACCCGACAATCCAGTACGATTTGCAGCATCCTGATGAACCAATAGGAGTATATGGCTTTTTGACAGCAGCCCTTGATCGCCGCCGTCAACAGGGAATCGCACCATTTACCGTGTTGTCCTGCGACAATCTCCAAGGTAACGGTAACATTGCCCGCAAAATGTTAACCGCATTTGCCCAAATGCAGAACCCAAAATTGGGAAGTTGGGTTGCCGAACAGGTAGCTTTTCCCAACTGCATGGTCGATCGCATTACTCCCGCCACCACACCAGCAGATATCAAAATGGTGGCGGAACAGTTTAACATTGATGATGCCTTTCCAGTTGTTGCCGAACCGTTTCTTCAGTGGGTAGTCGAAGACAATTTCAGCGCGGGTAGACCTGATTGGGAATCAGTTGGCGTTCAGATGACGAGTGATGTTCATCCCTATGAGATGATGAAAATCCGGCTGCTCAACGCCAGTCACTTGTTAATTGGCTATCTTGGCTCCTTGGCTGGCTACACTTACGTTCATGAAGTTATGGCAGATCGATTAATTCGGCAAGCCGTCGATAATTTGATGGCAGAAGTTACGCCCACACTTCAACCCGTACCTGGAATTGATTTAGATAGTTATAAAAAGACCTTAATTGAACGCTTTGCCAATCCTAAAATTCGAGATCAACTGCCGCGTCTTTGCCTGAATAGCTCCGCTAAAATGCCAAAATTTATTCTCGGCTCAGTGCGTGACGCGCTGCATCAAGGAGGGGCAATTGATTACATGAGCCTAACGGTTGCTGCTTGGTTCCGTTACCTCAACGGACAGGATGACCGAGGGAATCCCATTCCCATTGATGACCCAATAGCAGGTACTCTAACTCAACTAGCTCATTCCAGTGACAGCGATGCCAAACCATTGCTCAATTTAACTGAGATTTTTGGCGATTTGTCCCAATCACCGCTTTTTGTTGATGCAGTTACGAACCATTTACGCAGGTTGTATGAGTTTGGAGCTAAAGAAACATTAGTTAAATTATTACAGAAAACTTAACCAGAGAGTGGAAGCTGTAACATTTGAAGGCGGAAGTTTAATTTCCGCCTTCTAACCTTGAAAATTTTGAGGGGCAATTAATATCATGTTCGCTTGATTACTTATTAAACACGAAGAACCCCACCCTTAATCCCCTTCCCTTGCAAAGGCTACTGTGTACACACAAGAATTTTAAAGTTGCTACGTAACGCCGGGTGGATTAATTTTTGCAGGTCGATGCAATTAAGTTGCAAGTCAATGCAATTAAGTTGCAAGTCAATGCAATTAAGTTGCAAGTCAATGCAATTAAGTTGTAGGTCAATGCAATTAAGTTGCAAGTCGATGCAATTAAGTTGCAAGTCGATGCAATTAAGTTGCAAGTCAATGCAATTAAGTTGCAGGTCAAAAGAATTGTGTGTACACCATAGCTTTGCTAAGGAGAGGGGAGACAAAGCGTAGCTTTGGCGGGGTGGGGTGCAATGACTGTAGGAAGCATAACACCAATTCTCCAAAATAAGGCAACAGATGTAAATCATGAAAGTCTTGCGCCCATTGCGAATTGCGAATTGGTATAACTATTATCCGAACTTGATATGACTGACATCGTAATTGGCTTAGACTTGGGTACAGGAGGAGTACGAGCGATCGCAGTTGATCTGCAAGGGCAAATTATCGCTCAGTCAACCAGAAGCTATCCCCTTTTAACTCCACAACCCGGTTGGACGGAACAGAACTCATCGGATTGGGTGGAAGCTAGCTTGGATGCTCTCTTCGATGTTACTCAACAGCTAAACGGACATCGGGCGATCGCCCTCGGTTTATCTGGACAAATGCATGGTATGGTTCCTCTCGATGCGGATGGTAAAGCAATTAGACCAGCAATTTTGTGGAATGACCAGCGCACGGGTAAAGCTGTTGCTGAGATTGAAGCCGCTATTCCCAGGCAAGAGTTGATCCAACGGACTGGAAATCCGGCAATTACTGGGTTTCAACTGCCGAAGCTCTTATGGTTGCGGACTGAAGATCCACTTGCATACACTCGGTTATGGCAGATTCTTTTACCCAAAGATTATCTGGGATATGTGCTAACAGGCGAAACAGTAACGGAACCATCTGATGCCTCTGGTGTCGGCTGTTTGAATCTGGCAAATCGGCAATGGGATACAGATATTCTCCATACTCTTAATATTAATCCAGCGTTGTTCCCCCCGGTAATCGAATCTACCGCGATCGCTGGACGACTCAAATCAGAAATAGCCGCGCGCGTGGGATTACCTGTAGGATTACCTGTGGTCGCAGGCGGAGGTGATAATGCCGCAGCAGCAATTGGTTTGGGTATCTCATCAAGCAACCTGAGTCGGGGTAGTTTGAGTATCGGCACATCCGGAGTAATCTTTGCACCATGCGAGCGCCCAATTCCCGATGCCGAAGGTCGGGTACATTTGTTCTGCCATGTGGATGGCGGCTATCATCTGCTGGGGGTGACGTTAGCAGCAGGTGGTTCTCTGCGTTGGTATCGAGATACATTTGCAGCGCATATATCTTACACCGAACTGATGGATATGGCAGAGCGATCGCATCCTGGGGCGCGTGGTGTGCTATTTCTACCCCACCTTGCAGGAGAACGCAGTCCCCACCTCGATCCAGATACTCGCGGTGCTTTGGTAAATTTGTCATTAGCTCATACACAAGCAGATATAATTCGTGCTGTGCTGGAAGGGGTTGCATTTAGCTTGCGGTCAGCATTGGAGGTAATTAGTGCGATCGCTCCCCTCGATCAACTCTTAGCAACGGGTGGAGGCGCACGTTCTCACATCTGGTTACGAATTTTGGCAGATGTTTTGCAAACAAAACTCATTGCACCCAAAGCTGAGGAAGGAGCTGCTTACGGAGCAGCTATTTTGGCAATGGTAGGGATTGGTGTTTACCCCAATTTAGCAACTGCACTCAAGATTTTCCCGCAGGATAGTAATGTAGTACAGCCACAGGCAAATCTTTTGTACGAAGCAGGTTTTAACCGCTACAAGCTACTTTACGATACCTTGAAAGCTGTGCGTTGAGCATTAACCGCCTATTTCCGGGCAACAGCCATAATGTGAGCGCTCATCCCCAACATAGAGGGTTCGGTTTCTAACCAGCGAATCGCTTCTAAAAGGCGATCGCGGCGCCCTACATCATTCCAATGTTCCTGAAAGTTTTGTAATAACCAGCCTGGCCCTTCAATCGCTAAAATCTTTTCAGAATGTAAACCCGCTTCTTCAACCTCTGCTCTGAGTTCTTCTGGATGATGAAAGAAGGTTTTTGTAAAGTAGCGAGGATGGTTGTTTGGGTTGCGGTGTTGACCATCAATCAAATCCTGTTTAACAATCTCTACAAACTCTGGATCGTCTAAATGTCCCTGAAATAATCCATCTAAGGTTGAAGCAAAGCGAGAAACTCCCGCAGCAAAAACAAAACCTCCAGTTTTTAAGATCCGATGAGCTTCACGTAAAGCAATAATCCGATCTGTGCGCTCAGTCAGATGATACAAAGGCCCAAGTAACAGAACAGCATCAACGCTATTATCCGCCCGATTGAGTTGCCGAGCGTCTCCAACAGCCAAACTAGCTAGAGGATGCTCCGGTTGAGCTTGAGACAAATGTCGGGCTTGCTCTATGTGCAAAGGAACTGCATCAATGAGATGGACTTCATAACCCTGTTGAGCAAGCCAAAAAGAATAAACGCCAGCACCACCGCCAACATCGAAAATCACTGCGGGAGGAGGCGGTAGGTAGCGGCTAATAAGTTCTTGGCTTCGGGTTAATTCCAGCAGACCTGCACCTTTTGATAACCGATCTTGCTCTTGACCACTCGCGTAATGGATTAACGCTTCATCTCCAAGCAGATTGTTTAATTCAGATAAATCAGACATCGTGAATCTCAACTTCAATCAAATCATTATCTTTAAGGTTATATAGCTCCCGCAGTTTCACATCACAAGCTATCTCAATAATTGTTTTTGGATGATCTCCATTTTCAGTATTATTTTTGTCTGTTCTTAAGATAAAAGCATCTCTGCCAAATATCTGACAGGGAACAATACTCACAGAAACAGTCCCTCCATATTCTTCCTTTTCCAGACGCATAACATTTTTCGGGAGATGGTAAGGTCGATCTAATTGAATATTTAAAGTTCCAGGGAAGAATTTCATTCCGGTTTTTTTCAAGTAATATTCTTGGAGTTTCTCAATCCAGTAAGAAAAGTTTCCGAAACCACTGACAACCTTACCTTTTAAAATTTTCATATATCTTTATGTATATAAATAAGCTGGTATTTATATTAGTTAAACTTCAAGAATAATTTAAAATCCAGAAACAATAATTTGTCTCTAACTCTTTCCCCCTGCTCCCACGGTTACTGAGCGTAGTCGAAGTATGCTCCCCTGCTCCCTATTTGTATCAACCTGAAAGTAAAATGGTATTAGAGGGGAGTAGTACTTATACCGCGCACAAAAATATCTACACAGGTTTCGATATAGTCCTCACAGCTATAGCTGCTGGAATTGAATTTTGCACTGCGGCATAGCATTCCAGCTAACAGCATTCCTGTGAACATATCGACAGCCGGAAATGGATCGAGGTCTGCTCTGACAGTGCCTCGTTTCTGACTCGATTGCAGGTAAGCTACCAGTTTTTCGGCTAAGGGCTTGGCAGCTTCTTGAATCACTTGTTTGGCTGCCTCTGGATGACGTTTGGCTTCTCCAATGAAGGTACGAATTAAGTCTTCCTGCGTCTCCAGCATAGTATTGTAAAGATGGGCATACTGTTTTAAATCAATTTTGAGATCCTGTGTCCACGCTTCGGGGTGTGCAAGGGCTTCTGTCTGGAGTGCTAAGGCATTTTTCATTACTGCTCCCAGAAGTTGTTCTTTGCTAGCAAAGTGGCGAAATAAAGTCACCTCATTTACACCAGCAACACGAGCTATTTCACGGGTAGTTGCTCCTTGAACACCTAAACTGGCAAATACCTGCAAGGCGGCTTCTATCAAACGTGTACGGGTGAGAGTTGATGAACGGATAGTTTTATGCATTTATGCTGGCAAGTACTTACTTTGATCATAGATTATGTAGAAAAAGTAGTCGTAATTTAGGGAAAATAGTATTAATGCCAACATTTTTAAAGTTATTGAAAATATTTCCCTCTTAAGTTGATTTCGCTGCAATAGCTAATGTTTTACTCATTTTAGTAACTGGAACAACTATCCCACTTCTTAAATAATGAGGTGCTTTTTGGATAGCAGTAAATCCCAATCGTAAATAAAACCCTTCAGCATAAAGGCTAGCAGTTGTAATTACCTTGTCTATACTTTGCTCAGTTGCTTCGTCGCAAAAATGTTGAACTAAAGCACGGCCAATCCCTTTACCTTGATATTTAGGATGAACATACAGCCCGATGAGTTCATCAACAATGAAACTAGCAAAACCGACAACAACATCTCCCTCGATCGCAACCCAGAAAGATTCTGTTTTCATACTCTTCAAGATATTTGAACCATCAGGTTTGTCGCGGTAATTGCGCCAAGCTAAAAGTTCTTTTTGGGTGTAGAAAGTTGCAGGTAGAGCTTTGATAGCAGCAATATGAATTGCACTCAGCACCCACGCATCTGTTTCTTGGGCAGGTCGAAGAGATATTTCGTTAGTGTTCATTTGAAATTTGTATTAGATGCTTGTTTGACTTTCTAAGCCAAAGATATCGAGTTTGGGATATAAAAATTTTAGTTGGGTAGGCAGTAGCCCGTCATAGACATCGCAACACATCAATTAGCTGATATTAGTAGTTTGCAATTGAGTTACAACTCGCTGGACAATTTGCCGTCTAATTTCCTGAACATTATGACTCGCAGCGGTAACACGAGCAAGTACAGCCGCCGGAGCAGTTTGGGGAGAACCACTGTTAAAGGGTGGTTGGGGATTGTATTCGATCCCTAGTTGAATTGCTTGGGCGATCGCTTCTCCAAATAACTCAGCAGCGATCGCTAGTCCAAAATCAATGCCAGCTGTCACACCGCCACCTGTAATTCGATTGCGATCGATGACAACTCTTTGGGCAATTGTCTCAACTCCCAACATCTCAAGCAAATCCAACGATTGCCAGTGAGTAGTGGCGTGATACCCCTGAAGTAAACCCGCCGCCGCCAGCAGCAGAGAACCAGTGCAGACAGCAGTAACGTAGCGAGCTTGTTTCCCTTGGTTTCTAAGAAAATTGAGAAACTTTTCATCTTCCATTTTGGCATTGATACCTGGGCCTCCTGGCACAAATAACACATCTAAGGCTGGTGCTTGAGCAAAGGTTGTGTCAGGTAGAAAGGTAAGGCCGCGATCGCTCCGAATTGGTTCGAGTGTTTCCGCTAGCAAATATACCTGCGCCTTTGGCAATCTGACAAAGATTTCGTAGGGCCCCGTGAAATCTAACTGCGTCACATTTGGGAATAATACTATTCCAATCGATAGAGAAGGAACCTGTTCAATAAAAGTCATTATTTATACCCTTATTTGCAAAATTCTAATATAATTGCTCTCCCAGCTTGTCAAATACTATAACTTCTGAAACATAAACTACGGTAATCTTATCGACAAAAAGTATTACAAGCTTTAATCACCACTAAATCTACCGACAAACCGTATATTATGGATAAAGCAATAAAATAACCAACTTCAAAAGACAACTTTTGAAGTAATCAAGCAATATCTTGTGATATTTGGCTAATTTTGTTGTGCTTATTTTGAATATCTGCTTAAAGCTTGCTCTCTTAGAGTATTTAGCAAGCTGGCAGATATTAGAAAGTCAAAAGGAGTGAATGTGATCAACGCCATACAAATTAACGAAAACTTGACAACTACAGGACAAGTCATACCGAAACAGCTTGAGCAAGCTATTCAAGAAGGTTTTAAGTCCGTTCTCAATCTGCGATCGCCTGATGAACTAGGATTTTCTAAGGATGAGCAAAAAGTAGCGGAAGCATTGGGGCTGTATTATCAAAATGTTCCCCTCAAGGTGGATCTCAAAAATTTGAATGAAGAGGTAATTACCAAAATCCTCACGACACTCGAACAAATCCCGAAACCAGCAGTTGTGCATTGTGCCGCCGGAATGCGATCGACTGGAATTGCGCTGTTGAGTATCGCTATCCAGGAAGGATTAACGCCAGAGGAAACCTTAGCAAAAGCAAGAAATCTCGGCTTTGGATTCTTTGAACACGCTGGTGTTAGTCCCCGATTGAAGCAATTATTTGTGGACTATGTTAACAAACACGCGAAGGTAGCTTTACCTGCTAGCTGCTCTTAAGTATTAGTGATTTCTAATTGTTATGTCTTAATAGACTAGACGGCTGCTATACAAATTATTGAAGAAGAATTCAGAAGTTAGGATTCAAAATTAAGATGTTCTCTATGTTCGCGCGGCGGTAGCGAGTCCCACAGAATTCAATTCTGTTAGCGGATAGCTAAGGTTTAGCTCATTCTGACTCACCTCGACTGCACCCTTCTCTACGAGAGGCTGCGCCAACGGCTACGCTCAGGACAGGCTCGGCGACCACCTGACTCCTGAATTCTTTCTTCTTAAAAATTAAAAACTGCTCTTGCTGAAAGTAGACAAGAGCAGTTTTTAATAGCAAAGCCCAACATAAAAATTTAGGCATCTTCAAGTTCAAATTGAGCCACCGTAACAGCATTAAAAGCGAAAGCTAAAACTAATGGCATTGGCGACTGAAACCAAAAGGTAAAAAGAACAGCTAGGATTGTGCCTATTACTGCGGACATTGACCACAATCGCTCTTCAAAAGTCAGTCCTTTTTCGGCTTTAATCAATCTGAGAGCATGAACTGGAATTGGCTCCGGCATTACCCCACCCGGAGGGAAAGCCCAGAAGTTGTTACGTCGCTCAACAAATAAATCTGTCCAGCCATTTTCTTGGCACCATGCCTCAATCCATTGAAGTGAGTAATGATTCATCATCGGGTTTCAGAGTTCGGTTTGTAGAAGTTTTGTGCTTGGTGAATGTAAACTCTTGGAGATTCCTGAAGAACTAACTAATCGCTATAAAGTGAACGCTAATGCTCGATATTTAAGCTTTGTTAAGCAATTGAGACGCATATAATTACGACTCAAACTTTGCTTTCATTAATTAAAAGACTAACAGTTGATCGGGGCTGTTGAATTTAAAAGACAACAAACTTTACTTGAAAAATAGAAAGTCAAGAATTGTAAATAACTCCATGAGTATTACTGCTCAAAAAAACTTTTTATATCTTGAAAATTTAAATCTACAAATGAAGAATTGTAAATAAGTCAACAAGCATAGACCATAGGAAATATTGCTTTATTCAGCTAAATTATTCCTTTAGAGTTAGGAATTTCAAGTTTTATCTTTATCAAGAGCGATAGATTATGCTCCCCGTCTCTGTTTTGCTAAAGCTTGCTCGATCGGAGAAACAATTTATACTCAGTCATGGCGATCGCTATTGTATAAATATTGTTCTGAATATTTAATTTTAGTGCGATCGCAGATTGCCCCTCTCTACCTCAAGTAGCAGGGAGAATTTTGCGAAAGTAAGAAGTTTATGCTCTTTTTGCGTTACAAAATATTAAGCAACGGAAATACACGTTATCCAAGTCCAGTAGCAAGGCTGCGAGTCTCAATTAGTACGATTCAGTCTTGCTAATATTCAAATGCGGTAATTAAATGGGGAAATTATACACTAAATTGGCTCTCAATCTTTTTTGGCGGCAAACACTAGCATTCCTTCTCGGAATTATGATCTGGTGTGTGGCCGATCCAGCAGTGGCAGTAGACTGGACTCATCCACTGTCATTTAGCAATGCAGAGCTATCAAGACGTGATTTTTCTGGACAGAGTTTGCAAGCTGCGGAGTTTTCTAACGCCAATATGGAATTGGCTAACTTTACAAACGCTGACTTACGGGGAGCAGTCATGAGCGCTTCGGTGATGACAAAAGCAAATCTCCACGGAGCGGATTTAACGAATGCAATGGTCGATCAGGTAAACTTGACTAAGGCAGATTTGAGCGATGTAGTTTTCAAAGAAGCTCTTTTGCTCCGCGCCATATTTAATGATGTAAATATAGACGGTGCAGATTTTACAGATGCAATTTTGGATAGAGCGCAAATTAAAGAACTGTGCGAAAAAGCCAGTGGTGTGAATTCCAAAACAGGCGTGCAAACTCGTGATTCTCTAGGATGTCAATGAAGCGTGTTGGTGTAATTGGTGGCGGACAACTAGCCTGGATGATGGCGGATGCAGCACAGAAGCTAGGAGTAGAATTAATAGTACAAACTCCAAGCGTTCACGACCCGGCCGTGTCAATCGCTCAGGAAACTGTTTTCGCGCCAGTTGATGATGCAAGTGCTACGGAAATATTAGCTCAAAAATGCGATGTTATCACCTTTGAAAACGAATTTGTTAACCTGCAAGCTTTATCTCTTTTATCACAGCAAGGCGTTTGTTTCCGTCCCAAATTAGAAGCTTTAGCTCCTCTTTTAGATAAATATCATCAGCGTTGCTATTTACGTGATTTGGGCTTACCAGTTCCTCAATTTTTCGCCCTTGAGGAGGTGGAAAATATTCAATCCAAAATAGAATATCTAGGTTTTCCAGCAGTCTTGAAATCCCGTCGTCATGGTTATGACGGTCAAGGTACTTTCATAATTCAGGATTTTGCTGCTTTAGAACAAAAGCTAAGTCATGAAACCACAACAAAGACTTTAAATCAATCACTTTTCTTGGTAGAAGAATTTGTTCCTTTTGAAAGAGAATTAGCAATAATTGCAGCTCGTTCTGTGGAGGGAGAAATTGTCACTTACCCAGTAGTAGAAACCCAACAAGAACAACAAGTTTGTCGGCGGGCGATTGCGCCAGCCGAAATTACGCCCAATCAAGTAGCAGAAATCCAAGCGATCGCACATACTCTATTAAATAGCTTAGAAGTTGTAGGCATTTTTGGAATTGAGCTATTTCTCAGGGCTGATGGCAAAATCCTGGTAAATGAAATCGCACCACGCACCCACAATTCTGGGCATTTTTCTCTTGACGCTTGCGAAACTTCTCAGTTTGAGCAACACCTGAGAGCAGTTTGTGGTCTACCTTTGGGGAATCCGGCTTTACAGTGCGCGGGTGCTGTAATGGTTAACCTACTGGGGTATGAAAATTCTCACAGCGACTACCAAAGCCAGCGTCAACAAATAGCAGAAATTCCGCAGGCGCACGTTCACTGGTATGGGAAGACAGAATCACGTCCTGGGCGGAAGTTGGGACATGTCACTGTTTTGCTGGATAATCAAAATCGAGAGTCGGCAAGTGCATACGCCAATAACATCGCCCGCAACATAGAATCTATCTGGTATCCCAGGTAAATAGATCGGAAAGTTTCGATATTGAACACACAACATCTTTTGAAAAGCTATAATGAGTGAGTTGCACTACGACGTTGGTGACTGCCATCAAGTTTTTTGATCTATGCCTTTAATGACAAGGGAGTCAACTGTTCTCGTGGCAGTATACCGGGCATGTACCCGGAAACTTTAAACGAGGAATTTAGGTTCCCACCTGGATAAACCCAGGTCATAAACTTAGGTAAAACGGCGTCGCGGTGAACTTAAAATTATTAGCTTCCAAAGTCAGTTAGAATTTGGGAGCTTTAATTATTTAAATCAGTTTAAAATAAGCGAACTGACAGTAAAGATAGGCATGTTTTTGGGAAACCTAGATACTGAGGTCTCAAGAATTAAGCCCTATGGTCAGCATTCCCGGATATCAAATTAGCAAAGAACTCTACAACGGTTCTCGAACCTCGGTTTATCGCGCTAATCGAGAAACTGACCAAAAATCTGTAGTGATTAAGCTGATGAAAACTGCTTATCCCAGCTTCAGCGAATTGCTACAGTTTCGCAACCAGTTCACCATTGCCAAAAATTTGAATCTACCTGGAATCATCCAAACCTATAGCCTGGAACCCTATCAGAATGGCTATGTGTTAGTGATGGAAGACTTTGGGGGAATTTCTCTAAAGCAGTGGCAAGACAGAGTAGAGAATAGGAGAATAGGGGAAACAACACAAGCTCTCATTGAGTTTTTACAAATTGCGATCGCACTGTGCAATACATTAGATATTCTAATTCGTTATCGGATCGTTCACAAAGATATTAAACCTGCCAATATTTTAATTCATCCAGAAACTAAAGAAGTTAAGTTAATTGACTTTAGTATTGCATCTTTGTTGCCACGAGAAACTCAAAGCCTCATGAGTTTTAATGTATTAGAAGGGACACTTGGCTATTTGTCTCCAGAGCAAACCGGACGAATGAATCGGGGGATTGATTACCGGACTGATTTTTATTCTCTGGGTGTAACTTTTTACGAATTACTAACAGGGCAATTACCATTTCAATCGCCCGATCCGATGGAATTGGTACATTGTCATATTGCCAAACTTCCGTCTTTAGTGCATGAGATTAATCCACAAATTGCGCCTGTACTCTCATCTATCGTTAGCAAATTGATGGCGAAAAATGCCGAAGACCGCTATCAGAGTGCATTTGGGCTGAAATATGATTTAGAAAATTGTTTAGCTCAACTTAAAAAGACGGGTAAGATTGTAAGTTTCCCAATTGCTCAACGGGATGTGTGCGATCGCTTTATTATCACAGAAAAACTCTATGGGCGCGAGCATGAAGTTGAAACTCTGCTGAAAGCATTTGAACGCGTTACCAACAACCAAACAGAACTAATGCTGGTAGCTGGTTTTTCTGGTATTGGTAAAACTGCTTTAATTAACGAGGTTCACAAACCTATTGTTCGGCAGAGAGGCTATTTCATCAAAGGCAAATTTGACCAATTTAATCGGAATATTCCCTTTTCCGCTTTTGTGCAGGCATTTCGAGACTTAATGGGACAATTACTGAGTGAAAGTGATGTCCAATTGTCAACTTGGAAAAATAAAATTTTACAAGTGCTGCGGGATGAGGGGCAAGTTATTCTTGAAGTAATTCCCGAACTAGAACAAATTATTGGTCAACAACCACCTGCAACGGAACTTTCACAGAGTGCAGCCCAGAATCGCTTCAATTTACTCTTTCAAAAGTTCATTCAGGTATTCACCACAAAAGAACATCCATTAGTAATTTTCCTCGATGATTTGCAGTGGGCTGATTCTGCATCACTCAAATTGATGCAGTTGTTGATGAGCGAATCAGGAAGTGGAGCTTTACTTTTAATTGGGGCTTATCGAGACAATGAAGTATCTACCGCGCATCAGTTGATGTTGACTTTAGCGGAGATTCGCAAAGTCAATGCGACAATCCACAGCATTACTTTAGCTCCGTTAAGTAAAGCTAGTTTAAATCAATTGGTAGTTGATACCTTGAGTTGTTCAAGTAAAACTGCCCAACCACTAACGCAACTCGTCTATCAAAAAACTCAAGGAAATCCATTTTTTGCAACGCACTTTCTCAAAGCATTGTATGAAGATGGGCTGATTACTTTTAATTTTGCTCAAGGTTACTGGCAATGTGATATTGTTGCTGTGAAAGCACTTGCCCTCACGGATGATGTTGTAGAATTCGTAGCGCTACAGTTGCAAAAATTGCCAGATGCAACGCAAGAGATGTTGAAATTAGCTGCATGTATTGGCAACCAGTTTGATTTGCTAACCTTAGCAATTGTTTCTGAACAATCGGAAACGGAAGCAGCAGCATCTTTATGGAAAGCTTTGCAAGAAGGGTTAGTTTTACCTACTAGTGAAGTTTATAAATTTTTTCAAGATAATGAACATATTTATGACTCAAACGCCTTAGATTCTAATTTCCAAATCCCCACCTATAAATTTTTACACGATCGCGTACAGCAAGCGGCTTACTCTCTAATTCCAGATGAAGAGAAACAATTTACTCATCTAAAAATTGGTCAATTACTCTTACAAAATACCTCTGAGTCTCAGCAAGAGGAGCGAATTTTCGAGATTGTCAGTCAGTTGAATTGGGGAATGGCATTAATCACCCAGCCGACTGAACGTCAACAGTTAGCTCAATTAAATTTGAATGCCGGTCGAAAAGCGAAAGAAGCTACCGCTTATAGTGCAGCAATTCATTACTTATATTCTGGAATGCAGCTGCTACCGATTAATAGTTGGAAAATCGCCTACGAATTGACTCGAAGTTTACACGAAGAAGCTGCCGAAGCTGCTTTTCTCAACAATGAATTTGAGCAGATGGAATCTCTTATCCAGGTTGTCATCGAACAAACAACCACCTTACTGGATAGAGTGAAAGTTTATGAAGTGCAACTCCAAGCTTATCAGGTTCAGGGTCAACCATTCCGAGCGATCGCAACAGGGTGTGAACTTCTCGCTCAACTTGGGGTAACATTACCTGAATCAGTAACACCTCCAGACATTCAGCAATATGTAGTCAACACACTCTCAACTTTGGCAGCCAGAAGTATTCAGAGCTTAGTTGATTTGCCATTGATGGACGATACCAAAGCTTTGGTTGCTTTGCGGATTATGGCTAGCATTGCTCCCGCTATCCACCAGACTTCTTCCTATCTTTTACCCATTATTGCCTGCGAAGAGGTAAATTTATCTCTTAAATACGGTAATGCACCACTCTCTGCACCAGGGTATGCAGATTTTGGAATTGTACTTAATACTTGTAACCAACTGGAGTCAGGCTACGAATTTGGCAAGTTAGCTTTAATGCTTGTGGATAGATTTCAAGCAAAATCTGTTCAAAGTATGACTATATTTAAGGTGGCTGCATTAAATCAATCTAATAAACAACATATTCGCGCCTCAATTAGTTTATTACAGGAATCTCATAATATTGGATTAGAAACAGGCGATTTTTTTCATGTGCTGGCATCGATGATTTTCAAGTTATTCTATGTCTATTTAAGTGGCACAGAAGTTTTAGAAGTCTTGCTAGCAGATATCAAAGCCTACGAATCTAATTTCGCCAAAAACCAGCGCTTATTAAATTGGTCTAGTATAGTCTGTCAAAGCATTAAAAATCTAATCGAATATAGCGACAATCCAGAATGCCTCATTGGTGAAAATTGTCAAGAAGAACAACTTTTATCTGCGCTCATCAAAGAGAACGACGAATTAACACTCCATATATTTTTCTTGAGTAAGTTAACACTTGGTTATCTTTTTGAGAATTTTTCGGCGGCAGTTGAGAATGCAAATCAGGGAGAGCAATACCTTAACGGTGCAGCAGGAATGCTATCTGTGCCTGTTTTCTACTACTACGATTCTCTGTCTCGGTTGGCTATCTATCCAACGGCTGAAGCATCTCAACAAGAGCAATTACTCTTAAAGGTTGGCGAAAATCAGGAAAAATTGCAGTTTCGAGCCAAATTTGCACCGATGAATTTCCAGCACAAATTTGATTTGGTGGAAGCAGAACGGCATCGGGTTTTAGGCGAAAAAATAGCAGCAATAGAATTGTACGATCGCGCCATAACTCTAGCGAAAGAAAACCAATATATCCAAGAAGAAGCCTTGAGCAATGAACTAGCTGCCAAGTTCTACCTCGACTGGGGCAAAGAAAAAATCGCCCAAGTTTATATGCAAGAAGCTTATTACTGCTATGCTCGTTGGGGTGCTAAAGCCAAAACTGAGGATTTAGAAAAACGCTATCCTCAACTCCTGGCTCCCATCTTACAAGGGCAGCATCATCGCTTCCAACTGAGTTCAACCGTCGATGCATCATCATTTCCACATCAAACCATCCACACAAATCTTTCTAGCAGCAGTATTTCGGAAGCCCTCGATTTTGCCACCATCTTTAAAGCCGCACAAGTTCTCTCCAGTGAAATTCAATTAGAGCAATTACTCACTACCCTTTTGCAAGTGGTGATGGAAAATGCTGGGGCACAAAAAGCTGCATTATTTGTACTTCAACAGGGCGACTTGGTGGTTGAAGCTGTAGCTACCATCAATGAAGGAGTCAGCCTGGTATCTGCACCATTGTTAACCAGTGAAAGCATTCCGATTACATTGGTAAACTATGTCAAACGTAGCTTAAAAACTGTTGTGCTGGATGATGCAACAGCACAAACAGATTTTATCGCCGACTCATATTTTATGCAGCAACAACCTAAGAGTGTGTTGTGTACGCCGATGTTAAATCAGGGTAAACTCATCGGGCTGCTATATCTAGAAAATCCCCTGACAATTGGTGCATTTACAAGCGATCGCACCGAAGTTATCCAACTGCTATGCACTCAAGCCGCTATCTCTCTAGAAAATGCCCGTCTTTATCAAGAATCTCAAAATTATGCCCAAGAGTTAGAGCGATCGCTACAAGAACTTGAGCATACCCAATTACAAATGGTGCAAAATGAAAAAATGGCAACCTTGGGTAATTTGGTTGCTGGGGTGGCACATGAAATTAATAACCCGATTGGATTTTTGAAAGGCAGCCTTAACAATGCCGAAGAGTATATTCGAGACTTACTCGCCCATATCCAATGCTACCAACAACATCATGCCAATCCGGCGATCGCAGTCATTGAGCATAGCGAAGAAATTGACCTAGAATTCTTGACTGAAGACTTACCAAAGCTAGTAAGTTCGATGAAGGTGGCAAGCGAGCGGATTAAAGACATTAGCATTAGTCTTCGCACCTTCTCCAGAGCCGATACAACTGAAAAAGTTGCTTGTAACCTCCACGAAGGGATTGAGAGTACCCTGTTGATTTTGAAGTATCGCCTCAAAGCTAACGAAAAACGTCCAGCAATTGAAGTCATCACCGAATATGGAAAATTGCCGCCTGTTAAGTGCTTTTTAGGACAGTTAAATCAAGTATTTATGAATATCCTTGCTAACGCAATCGATGTCTTAGATACTTCCTGTGAAGGGCTTTCTTTTGCCCAAGCCCAAGCCAATCATCACCAAATACTGATTCATACCGAAGTATCCAGCGAACAAAATATGGTAGTAATTCGCATCAAAGATAACGGTCAGGGAATGCCAGAGGAGGTTAGAGCTAGGATCTTCGATCGCCTATTTACAACGAAAGAGGTTGGGAAAGGAACAGGATTAGGATTAGCGATCGCTCGTCAAATTGTCGAAGAAACCCATGATGGGCGGTTGAGTTGCAATTCTGTGCTTGGCGAAGGAACAGAATTTGTCATTGAGATTCCAGTATTTTAACTAATTTGCGATTTTCCTCTCAATGCATAACGCTTCTAATTTTTCGGTAATCTGGAGAACAGCAATAGCATAATTCTCCTAAATCTGTATAACTTGATTCTAAATGAGGTAGCGTTCAGAGTTAAAATGACACAATTGCGTTAAATTGTGGTCAAAACTACAAAAAATTGTTAAAACAACTAACTAATACCGTATTTCCAGCCTCGATCTTCCGACTAGACAGTGGTTTAACTTTTATTCATCAAGAAATTCCCACTACTCCTGTCGTTGTGGCGGATGTTTGGGTGCGTGCTGGAGCCAGCTTAGAGCCAAAACCGTGGTTTGGCATGGCGCACTTTTTAGAACACATGATTTTTAAAGGTACGGCGACGCTACCCCCTGGAATGTTCGATTCCCAAGTTGAAAATCGGGGAGGCATCAGTAATGCAGCGACAAGCTATGATTATGCTCATTATTCACTCACCACAGCTGCCCCTTATTTAAAAGATACTCTTCCCTACTTGGGAGAACTACTACTCAATGCGGCAATTCCAGAAGATGAATTTAGCCGAGAACGGGATGTAGTGCTAGAGGAAATTCGCTCATGTCAAGACGATTCCGACTGGATAGGATTTCAAGCACTGATTCAAACCATCTATCCGCATCACCCTTACGGACGTTCGGTGCTGGGTACTGAACAAGAACTGATGCAGCAATCACCAGAAGCAATGCGCTGTTTTCACCGCACTCACTATCAGCCGGAAAACATGACGGTGGTAATTGCAGGGGGTATAGCCCAGCAACCAGCTTGGGAAATGGTAAATCATTCATTTAGTGATTTTGCCGAACCCTCGAATTGTCCGCAGTTGGAGAAAGTGACAAAGCCAGCGATCGCCGGAATTCATCGTCAAGAATTGTGTTTACCACGGATAGAGCAAGCGCGATTGTTGATGGCGTGGCTGGTACCCGGAGTAGAAGATATCCGTACTGGCTATGCTTTAGATTTTTTGTCAGTTTTATTGGCAGAAGGGCGGACTTCGCGTTTAGTGCGCGATCTGCGAGAAGATTTGCAATTGGTACAGGGAATTTGCAGTAGTTTTTCTCTACAACGAGAATCAAGTTTATTTACAATTACTGCCTGGTTAGCACCAGAAAATCTGGAGGAAGTTGAGTCTTTGATTTGCGCTCATTTGGATGATTTGCAGACTAAAGGAATTAGCGAACAAGAACTTGCTCGTACACGCAGGTTGCTATGTAACGAGTATGCGTTTTCTACCGAAACGCCAAATCAACTTACAGGGCTTTATGGATATTACAATACCATTGCCCAAGCTGAATTAGCAGTGACATATCCCCAGCAGATTCAGTCTTTTGATGCCCAAGAATTGCAAAAATTAGCTAAACAGTATCTCTCGCCAGAGAATTATGCGGTTACTGTACTTAAACCGTGTTAGTTATTGGGCATTGGGCACTTGTACTGAGCGAAGTCGAAGTATTGGGCATTGGGCACTTGTACTGATCGAAGTCGAAGTATTGGGCATTGGGCATTAGTTTTTGACAAAGGACAAAGGACAAAGGACAAATGACAAATGAGAAAGGACAAATGACAACCTTGCTGCAAAAATCGCCCATCCATCGCACTGTATTGAACAATGGCATTGTCGTGCTGGTGACAGAAAATCCGGCTGCGGACATTATTGCAGCGCGAATTTTTGTGCGTGCCGGTAGTTGTAACGAAAACCGGGAGCAAGCAGGGTTGGCACATTTGCTCTCAGCAGTCATGACAAAAGGATGTGATGGACTTTCTAGCTTGGAAATTGCAGAAATTGTCGAGTCTGTAGGGGCGAGTTTGAGTGCGGATGCTGGCACTGATTATTTTTTGCTATCTTTCAAGACGGTAACATCTGATTTTGGGGAAATTTTAACATTGGCAGGGCGGATTTTGCGATCGCCTACCTTTCCCGAAACTCAAGTGGAACTAGAACGGCGTTTAGCACTCCAGGATATTCGTTCGCAAAAAGAGCAACCATTCAATGTCGCCTTTGAACAAATGCGGCAGGTAATGTACCAAAATCACCCATACTCTATGTCAGTGCTGGGAGATGAAACCACTATGAGCCGCTTAACTCGTGCAGATTTAGTGGAGTATCACCAAACTTACTTTCGTCCAGATAATGTAGTAATTAGTATTGCTGGTAGAGTCACACCCACAGATGCAGCAGCATTGGTGGAAGAAGTTTTTGCTGATTGGCAATCTCCACCCCAAGCACTGCCAATACTGAATCTACCTGAGATTAAGGTAGAACCGCAGGTAAGGGTAAAACCAGTACAGACACAACAATCAATTGTGATGCTCGGTTATTTAGGAACATCAGTGAGTTCTGTTGACTACGCCCCATTGAAATTGCTGTGTACCTACTTGGGAAATGGGCTTTCTAGCCGCTTGTTTGTCGAATTACGGGAAAAACGAGGTTTAGCTTACGAAGTATCCGCTTTTTACTCCACAAGGCTATTTCCAGCGTCCTTTGTAGTTTACATAGGTACAGCACCAGAGAATACCAGCATCGCCCTAGAAGGACTGCGGAAAGAAGTAGATTTATTGTGTACTACCGAAGTATCCGAAAGCGCGCTCCAAGCTGCGAAAAACAAGATCCTGGGGCAATACGCCTTGGGTAAACAAACGAACGGACAAATTGCTCAGATATACGGTTGGTATGAAATTTTGGGCTTAGGAATTGATTTTGACACCAAGTTCCAAGAATTGATTACGGCGGTGAGTGCCAAAGATGCGATCGCTTCAGCTTGTAAATATTTAAAAGAGCCTTACTTGTCTTTAGTTGGTCAAGAAGAAGCAATTAATCGAGCGATCGCAAACTGAGAATCTGCCGCAATGACGCCCCTTGGAGATATCGTAAAATGCAGCTGTTTTTTAGACCAAGCGGCTGTACCATTAGCATGAGAATCTTCTGGGAGTGAATTCCATGCAACGCAGCCTGACAGCAAGTATTTTGAGTTACTTAAAATTACTAGACCCAACTGTAAATCGCTGTAGAATGGAAAAACGGCAAAAAGATTGGTGGCCAAAGAAGTCTAAATCTTTATCAGCCATTAAAATACTCTTGTTTTCTGCTACACCTCTGCTGATTACCTCAACGGCTGTAGTATCAATAGCAGCTCCACAAAAAATTGCCCAAGTAAATCCTGGAAATAGCATCAATCGCCCTAGCCTGAAAGTTGGCAGTCAAGGCGAACGTGTAGCTGAACTTCAGGCAGCTCTGAAACTTTTGGGTTTTTATTCTGGTGCAGTAGATGGTATTTATAGTGAAAATACAGCTACTGCTGTTTCCCGATTTAAACAAGCAGCTGGCTTGAATCCAGATGGCGTTGTTGATGCCAGCACTTGGCAACGACTTTTTCCTAATCAACCAGTAGCAGCATCAACCGCCCCTTCATCCCAGCCAATATTTAACTCAGCTACAAATTTTCCTGTTCCAACCCAGGCTAGTAACCTCACCAACGTTAGAAATCCCAACCCCAACCCTCCCAGACAAGCTGTAACACAAGTTCCGACTAGACCAGAACCAAAACCTACTACCCCAAAAAAAGCTGTAACCCAGGTTACGAACAACCCTGAGCCAAGACCTGCTACTCCCAGAAAAACTACAACTTCTAGCACAAAGAAACCGCCAAAGCGTACTACATCAACTACTAGAACTCAGTCAAACACAACTACAAAACGAACTCCTGGTATTCAATACACCTCAGAAGGATTGCCAATTTTGCGTATAGGATTACGTGGTTCTGAAGTTGTTAAGTTGCAACAACAACTGAAAAAGCTTGGTTTCTTGAAAGGTGATGCTGATGGCGACTTTGGCGAGACAACCGAAGCAGCAGTGAAAGCTGCACAAAAACGCTATGGTTTAGAACCTGACGGCGTAGTTGGTGGCTCTACCTGGGAGGTTCTTTTGCGGCGTTAGGTATGGTATGAGCATAGCCAGCATCTCCTTTGCGTGTAAGCAAAAACGCTGACAAAATGCTCCGAAGTTTTGATAACTTATTTCTTTTTTGGAAATCCCCAAGTTACAGAGGTTTTTCAACTTCAATAAACCTCTGTAGGGGTTTTGCGCTTCACAATATTTTTTATGAATTTAACTAAATCATCGTAATACCATTTTGAAAAATGATTGCGACAGATGGATTCACACCAAGCCAGACGCACCAAGGCAATTCCCAATCCAAAATCGTTCGACTGAGCGACTTGCCTTGAGCGAAGTCGAAAGGAGCCGAAGTCTAAAATCCAAAATCTAAAATGGTATAAGTTCCCCACTTAAATTGTACTCAGGTCGGTGTGGGTAGTTCACTGCGGTACATCCTGCAATACGATAAAGATATACCGATTAGAAATATCTCTCTTGCCAGTACTGAAAAATTACATTGATTTTAGGCTGATAAAAGATGATGGCAACTTTTGGAGTCAAGCACAACAACACTCGATAGTGTTACAAATCACAACTGGCAATAGTGAAATTAATTAAACTTACTACTAATTCCTCTAAAAAAACTTATGCAACACTTTGTATTAACTTGGCTCGGTACTGCGGTGGCGTTATTCATTACAGCTAATATCGTTCCAGGATTCTTTATCAAGAATTTTGTGACTGCCTTAATTGCTGCCTTTGTAATTGGTTTGGTTAATGCATTTATTAGACCAATTTTACAGATTTTGACGTTTCCAATTACCTTGCTCACCTTTGGTTTATTTACATTGGTGATTAACGCCTTAGCCCTTTGGCTGGCAAGCGTCCTAACTCCTGGTTCTGGTTTTGAGATTCAGGGCTTTTTACCTGCTTTGTTAGGTTCAATTGTACTAGCAATTGTTTCTAGCATCATTAACTATTTTTTGAGAGTTGTTGACTAGAAAATTAAGGAACTTTTGTAATACTAATAATATTTAAAGCTTGGGCAACCGCAAGAGTTACCGCTCCTGGTTGCCCTTGTATTTGGAAAATTTGTTTAGGAACTAAAAACTTCACCCGCAATTTCTCTATGTTTGTAAAGGGGGAAACAGTCAAAGATGTGAGTTGAGAAGCTGCAAGAATAGCAGCTGCCTCTGCTACGCTAGGCGTACCTACTCGCTCGTCGATAATTGTGGCAGGGTTGGGGACACAGACAGAGCGAAGTATTTCCGCAGAAAAGGTTTTTAGGGGCAAATTGCGGAGGCGACAAAGTTTGACTAAGCCAACTTCCGAGGCTTTAGTGTCAATGGTAGCAATACCTGCGATCGCACTTGGAAAAAGTTGATTTTCTCGAAATACTTGCTCAATTGCCCCATCAATCAACTGCCATGATGTTCCTCGTTTACAACCGATTCCTACCCATAAAACCTGTTGCACTTGGTGTATTTCCTTACTCAATTGGTCAGGGTTTGGTTTACTCCAACAGCCAACCAAATAAATCTCCTACAGTCAGCCTCAATTCACTTGCAAAATCTGGCACAGGGAGTAAAGCTTCTAGTTCATCCAACATGACTGGCTGTTGATTGCGGATGTAGACAAATACCGTTTGTTCTTCTGGATCGATCAGCCAACCCATTTGTGTTTCATAATTCAGGCAATGCAGAATATTTTTTGTAACTTTCGTTTGTCTTTGGTCAGGTGATAGAATCTCAATAGTCCAATCGGGAGCAGCTGAAAATAAATTTGCTACCATGCCATTTTCTTGGCGAGGTATTCTCTCCCAGGTAAATACCGCTACATCCGGGACAATTGATCTGCGACCAAAAGTACACCGCAGTTCTGGATATGCTCGTGCAACTTTTTGGGGTTTCAAGATAGCATTAATAAAAATAATCAGTTCACCTTGAATAGTGCTATGTTCTCCCTGTGCCATTGGTTTTTGAATAATTTGGCCATCGATGTATTCACTAGCGGGCTTTGTTTCTGGTAACATCAGAAACTCTGCCAAAGTTATGCTTTTTGATGGTGTCTGTACCATTTGCGATCGCCTCCAGTCCAGCAATTCTAATTAAAAAACCGCAAAGTACACAAAGAAGCTATAACTTAACTCTTACTCTGCGTACCTTAGCGTTACCTTAGCGCCACTTTGCGTTAAAAAAAGTATTACATCCTCTCCAATACCTGAATTCCCAACAAAGATAATCCCAGCTTCAGAGTTCTAGCAGTCAAATCACATAAAACTAAACGGGATGTGCGCTGCGGTTCCTCAGCTTGTAGTATGGGACAGCGATCGTAGAATTGGTTAAACTTCTGACTCAGTTCAAACAAATACTCACATAAACGATTGGGCAACAAGTCTTGCTCTACACTACTAATAACTTCATCCAGTTGAAGTAAATATTTTGCCAGCACTAATTCTGTTTCATGCTGCAACAAGACGACATTATTTCCCAACTCTTTAAAGTTAATATCACCCTTGCGGCTAATCCCATGAATCCGTGCATAAACATATAGCATATAGGGCGCAGTATTACCTTTAAGATCCAGCATTTTGTCGTAGCTGAAGATGTAGTTACTGGTGCGATTTTGACTTAAGTCTGCATACTTAACTGCGCTGATTCCAACTACCCTAGCAACTTCATTAATGAATTCTTCACTTTCTTGGCGTTCTTCTTTTTGTAATCTAGTTTTTAAGTCAGCATGGGCACGAGAAACAGCTTCATCTAATAAATCCCGCAAACGCACAGTATCCCCAGAACGAGTTTTGAATTTCTTGCCATCTTCTCCTAACACCAACCCAAAGGGTACATGCACTAATTCCACATCATCAGGAATCCATCCGGCTTTGCGTGCTACCTGAAAAAATTGGGCAAAGTGGTTTCCTTGTCCAGCATCTGTTACATAAATTATCCGCTTTGCTCGATCCTGCTGAATCCGGTAACGGAGAGATGCTAAATCTGTTGTCGCATAGTTATAACCACCATCTGATTTCTGCACAATTAAGGGCAAAGGTTCACCTTCTCTATTTGTAAACCCTTCCAAGAAAACACATTTTGCCCCTTGGTTTTCTACCAGTAATCCAGATTTTTCTAAATCTTCCACAACTCCTGGTAGCAAGGGATTGTAGAAAGATTCGCCGCGTTCAGTTAACTTGATATCCAATAACTCATAAATTACTTGAAACTCTCGCCGCGACTGTTCGCACAAAAGTTTCCAAGCATGGAGTGTATCTTCTGCACCTGTTTGTAATCTGACAACTTCTTGGCGTGCTGTCTCTTGAAAAGCTTCATCTGTATCAAACCGCAATTTGGCTTTGCGATAAAAAGAGACTAAATCACCAATATCTACAGCATTCGCGGTGGTAAGGGCGTCTGGGTAAACTTCCCGCAGATAGGCGATTAACATCCCAAACTGCGTACCCCAATCACCGACATGATTTAACCGCAGTACATCGTGTCCTTGAAATTCTAAAATCCGGGCGATGGAATCACCAATAATCGTCGAACGCAAGTGTCCGACGTGCATTTCTTTGGCAATATTCGGACTGGAAAAATCTACAATTTCTCGCTTCGGCGTTTTCGCGGCTGGAACTCCCAGTCTGGGATCGGCTTGAATCGCGTTGAGTTGTGCTTCTAAGTATGCTGTTTTCAGTTTGAGATTGATAAATCCTGGGCCAGCGATTTCCGGCGGTTCGCAGATTTCGGATACATCTAGTTTTTCAACGATCGCACCTGCGATCGCTCTTGGTTGCAATCCTAACTTTTTACTCAAGGATAAAGCCACATTCGCCTGATAATCGCCAAATTTAGGATTGCTAGCAGGAACCAAAATTGGATCTACTCCAGCCAAGTCAGCGCCAAAAGCCGCGATTAAAGCCTGCTCTAAGAGAGCTTTTAGTTTTTCTTGTGTAGCGTTCATATATAGATTTTATCTGTGAAAGGGGGAATGTAGCTCTGGAAAAGCTTGATTATTTTAACCTTAAAAGATATTCATCAAGTCTAAGCAAAGACTCTCATTTTAAAGTAGAACCCCCTTAAATTGTCTCCCATCCTCGGCATAACTTCTAGATTCTGACGATACCGAAGTCTATTTTGACAGACTACTAGTTAATCCAGTCAACTAAAGCGTAGTACGTAGTAAACACTTTAGCGCTTAAAACAAAGACTAAACTTATTTACCCAGGTTTCATTGATTTGATAGATTACTACGTTTTCCAACGTAAGTACGGAGAGCATCTGTATTTGTATAGCAGCGTATTAACTAAGCCTTGGCTTCGTTGATACGGATGACGGCACACCATTACTTATCTACCTCATTTAAATGAAAATTCCTCTAGATAAAGCTTTTAGCTTTTCACTAGAGAAATTGCATATCTAATTTTCATACAAACTATATATTATTCATGAAGTTTTCATTATATATCAGTTTAAGTACTCAGTATTGATAACAGTATCATCCTAGAAGAAAAATCTTTCTTTTCAGTAAAAATCCTTTAGATAAAGCGCTATTTAAATATACTAGCAAAAGTAAATAGACAGATTGACGTTGCAGAAGTCTAGCTGTTAGAAGTAAGAGACAACTGAAGAGAGATAGCTGCTCAAAAAGCATTATCTAAATTGTCTTTCCTACTTAATGGCTCATAATATGAAACGTAATTTATTCCCTGCCTTGATTGCCGCTACAGCTACATTAACCGGATTAGTTTCCAAAGTAGAAACTGCATCTGCTGCTGATTTTAATTGGAATAGTTCATGGACTCAACCAACTGTATATAATAAGTCTCAAACTGGTTTTAACGACGCTCCTTTTCAACAATTTGTCCAAGCAGAAAGTGTTGCTCTTCCAAACAGCGGACAATTTAAATTAGACCCCAGTAAATTAAATTTAAAATACGACCACGATGTTTCTGTTTACTTTATTAATGAGGGCGCAGGTTATAGAAACCAGTTAGCCTTTGAAGCTACAGGAACTACTAACAAATCTGGGCTGCTTTTTAATGATATTTCCTGTCAAGGAAATGGATGTGTTAGTGGTGACTGGGGTGGTAACGCATTAAAACTAGGTGATGGGGTTAAAGTTGGTAATGTTACCGCAGGTACTCAACTAGATTTATGGTTGAGAGCTGATGGTTTGAACCGTGGCAACTCTGCCAATATCTTTGGTACTGACACTGCCTCTAACGCTGACGGACTACAGCACGCAGTTGCTTATGCTTACAACAACTACATCCTCCTGGCATTTGAGGATTTATACGGAGGTTTATACGCTTCAGGGGTAGATCCTGCAACTGGTAAGTGGAACGAAGGTTCCGATCGCGACTTTAATGATGTTGTCGTCGTTCTTGATGTCGGTGAGGCAAATGTTAAAGCGTTAATTGGTGCTACTGTTCCTGAACCATCTGTTACTCTATCAATGTTTGCGGTGGGAGCAGTTAGTATGTTTGGATTGCGCCGTCGCCGTCAAAGTCGCACTTCTCACTAAACTTTGAGACGGTGCTTAAGATAAGGTGCATTTAGTTTCATTGGAAAATAACAAGCGATCGCTCGCATTTTCACCCGTATAAATAATGTACGGGTGATTTTACGTTTGTAGTGGCATTTATATTTCAATACGGTTCAGTTAAGGGCTAATGGCAAAAATTTTGGGTTTTGGAGACGCGATAAATCGCCGTCTCTACAAGTGTTTTGGTCTTATCTGAACTGTATTGATTTATATTTTATCTATTGCGATCGCGTTCTAAATCATTAATCACTTTTTGCAAATACCACTCGTCTGACATTCCAGGATGATAATCTTTGTTTTGCTGAATCAATCGTTCGGCAATTTCCCAGTATCCGCCAACCATTCGTAAAAGTCGCTGACGTAGCAAATGATATTTTTGCTTTTTTGACTCTGGACTAAATTTCTGAATTTTTTCTAGGCTACTTAAGACTTGTTGATAATTTTCCCAGTCTTCTTGTTCGCAAAAGATACTCCCCGCCCGTTGATAATCTTCCACGGCGTTTTGTATTTCTTCTAAGCAAGTATAGGCAATGCCGCGATTGTAATAAGCTTGAGCCTCATCAGAATTGATTTGCAGCGCTTGGGTGTAATCTTGAATTGCACCGAGATAATTACCCATTGTCCGATAGACATTACCTCTGGCAATATAAACTAAGCCATCTTCGGGTTGCATCTGGACTGCTTGGTTGAGATCCGCGATCGCACCTTGATGATCTCCTAAGATAGAACGGGCTTTACCTCGGTTGCGATAGACAATGGCATCTTGAAAATTTAGTCGTAATGCTTGATTAAAATCTGCGATCGCTTCTCGATAATTCCCCATTTTACAACGCACAACCCCACGACAGCAGTAAGCTTGGGCATCTTGCGGATCGGCTTTTAATACCCAGTTTAAATCGGCGAGTGCTTCTTGAGTATCTCCCTTTTCAGCCTTTTCTAATAATTGCGTGAAATAATCATTGGTGGATAAAATCGGCGTATTGATGGAACGCGATTGTTCAATGGCAGTTTTTTCTGGTGGTTGTAGCTGTTTAATTCGTTCTAGACACAGACGACAATTTTCTTTATCTTGTTGCTCTAGATATAACCCAGCAGCTTTTTTAAAGTTAGCGATCGCATCTTGAATATAACCCTGTTTGCGCCGCACCATTCCCCGCAAATTATAAGCAGCAGCATAATTAAGATTGAGACGAATCGCACGTTCTACATCCTCCAACGCCCCCGGTAAATTTTTCAGCGCTACCCTAGCCAATCCCCGACAATAATATGCTTCCACACTCTCAGGATTCAGCCTCAGGGCTTCGGTATAATCTGAAACAGCTTTCAATATTGCTCCTGAGTCATAATGTGCTAAACCCCGTTGCAAATAAGCTTCGCTAAAGTAAGGTGTTAGTTGTAAAGCATGGTTAAATTCTTCAATTGCTCCCGCGTAATCTTTTCGCCTAGCCTTTTCCAATCCCCGATTGTAAAATTCGTCATTCATGGCATTTGTTTGGTTGATTCAGTTCATTGAATTCCAGCAGACTTCTTTTGTAGCCTAACCTATGCACTCATCTTCATATTTTAAGTATATTTCATATTTTTTGTGAAATAAAAACAACACACTACCCTAAGTTGTTATAAATGAAATTTATCCAATAGAATATTGTACGCGTCCAGATTCTAGAGTTAAGTTTAATGAAAAGATCGCTAATTATTTATACTAATGAAAATTAGAACTATTACAACAGGTATATTAATTCAATCTCTGCAATATCAGGAAAAAATTAAGCAAGCTGCTGAGTTTAATCAGCAGGTACAGATTTTGTTTGAAAAACAAGGATATGAAGTCCAAACAACTAGAATTGCTACTAATAGCTGGGAAGAATATCTGCAAGGCTTATCTAAAATCGAAATTATTAATGAAATTCAAGCTCTCGAACAACTTTGTCAAAGTTTGAATATCAGCTTTTTCAATATTGGTTATGCCAGCAACTCGGAAACTATAGATATAATTCCAGATATCAATAAAAATACATCAATTATTTATTGCTCTAGTAAAATAGGGGACAGGGAAAACGGTATAATTTTTGAGAATGCTAAGGAATCTGCCAAAGCCATTAAACGTATTTCCCAAGAAAGTGAAAATGGCTATGGTAACTTTCATTTTTGTGCATGGGCAAACTGCCAGCCAGATATCCCATTTTTTCCTACGGCATATCATACAGGCAATACATCTTTTACTATAGGTTTAGAGTTAGGCGATTTGGTAATGCAAGCATTTTCCCAAGCTAACAATATTCCTACGGCAGAGCAAAACCTGCAATTACTTTTAGAATTAGAATTAAAGAAAATCGCAGTTATTGCTGAAAACATCTCAGATCGATTTGCCGTTATATATAAAGGAATTGATACGTCTCTAGCTCCATCTTTAGATAAAAAAAATAGTATTGCTTTTGCTTATGAAAAATTGATGAATGGCAAGTTTGGTCATTCAGGAACTCTTGCAATTTCTGGGATGCTGACTCGCGTATTAAAAAATGTATCAGTAAAAACCTGTGGTTATTCTGGACTGATGCTTCCAGTTTGTGAAGATGTTGGACTAGCTACCAGAGCTAATGAGCAAACATATAATATTACAAATTTATTATTATATTCAGCAGTTTGTGGCTGTGGACTGGATACAGTTCCGATTCCAGGTGATATCACAATAGAAAAAATTACAGCTTTATTAATTGATATGGCAACTTTAGCTATCAAATTAGATAAACCACTATCAGCACGATTATTTCCAATTCCAAATAAAAAAGCTGGGGAAATGACTGCATTCAATTCCCCATATCTCGTAGATTGTAAAATATTTACGGTCGACTAAAATTATTCTGAAAGCAAGCTGGGAGAAGTTAGCACAAAAACATCTCTACTTCCCTGACCATCAATCTGTGGTTTAATAGGAGTGGTAAAGTGGAAAAAATCACGATCGTTGACTAATAATAGTTCTCCCGGATTTAGAACTTTACTAAATACGGGCTTTTGTTTTTTGTCAGTATATAGATGTGTTTCTCCACCTTGAATATTATCTCTATCTACTGAAAATATACCGATAAAATCAGTACCATCTTGATGAATACCTTCAGGTGCTGGATTACCCAAATTATCCGCCGAACAAATAGTTCTAATTTGATGAACTCCGATTTCAGCTTCCGGATGAAGTTTACAAGAATCACTGAATGCTAAGACAAGATTCTTAAAGATATCAAGTTCTATAAGTCCATCTTCTAATTCTGCAAACTCTCTTTTTATGTCACCCACTAATGGATTGTACTCTTTACTTTGAAAGAGGTAACCATGAGGTAATTTGATTAATTGATTTCCATAAACTGTAAACCGAGATAATCTTCTGGAACGATAAGTGCCTTTGATATAAGGGTCAATAGGCATATTACTAAAAAATGCCTTAAAACCTTCTGGATTGATCGAATTTACCTTTCTGAGAGTAAACAGAAAAGCATATTCTAATTCCGTTGATGTCCACACTTTTTGCATAGGATTTACCTCCTTGCACGTTGAAACTCTCCCAGATTTTTATGGGAGGCTTGTAATACTTAGTATATGCTACTTTTTATTACTATGTTGTCAATTTGACTACAAAAATTGACAATCCATGATATGTCAAGTTACTCAACTTCTGTCGCAGAGCAGAGTAGCTGCTGAAAAGATTTGCAGATATGGGTTCGGTGGGCAAAGAATCGACGTATATTTACAAACAGCAACAAGGTTCCATAATGATAGATTGGCTTTACAAGTACCCACCTTTGCATCCCGGTATTTTACTCAAGCGTTACAAGCGGTTTTTTGCTGACGTTCAACTGACTTCTGGCGAAATAGTGACAGCACACTGTCCCAATACAGGGCCAATGATTGGAGTATCGACACCTCTAAGTGCAGTACAGCTTTCCAAAAGCGATAATCTTAACCGTAAATTGGCTTACACTTTAGAACTAATTCAGGTACATGACAACGAGCCGACTTGGGTAGGCATAAATACTTTTTTGCCCAATCGGGTGGTAAAGCTAGCTTTGGCGAAACATCTTTTTCCAGAATTGGGCGACTACAGCCAAATTAAGGGCGAGGTGGTTTATGGGCTAGATAAAAAAAGTCGAGTGGATTTTTTCTTGACGGGAAGTAATGAGGAACGCCCGATTTATTTAGAAGTGAAAAATACAACTTTGTCCGAAGGGAGATTAGCTTTATTTCCTGACACGGAGACTACAAGAGGACAAAAACACTTGCGAGAACTGATGGCGCTATTACCTTTGACTCGTGCGGTGATGCTTTACTTTATCAATCGCGGTGATTGTATCGAGTTCTCTCCTGGCGATCGCACAGATCCTATATATGGTAAATTATTGCGGGATGCGATCGCTCTCGGTTTAGAAGTCTTACCTTGCCGTTTTGACATTTCCCCCGAAGGTATCCGTTATTTGGGTTTGGCAAAATTAAAAATTTGATTACAGCTAATTAAAAGAAACTAGTAATTACAACGTTTACACCCGCATAAAACAATAAATCCATCTAGACAGCATCTAGATGGATTTGTTGGTAGTTGATGTTTACTAAAAAACATTCAACCAGACTGTAATCAAGAAACGACTATAGGTAGTCGCCACCCCAGAAATAGCATTCGCTATTCTGACATTGGGTTATGCAGGAATCAAAACTGTGTCAATGACGTGGATGACACCGTTATCAGCAGCAACGTCTGGTGTTGCAACTGTTGCATCATTGATCTTAACGCCATTAGAAGCGTCAATTTTTACATCTGAACCTTCAACTGTTTTAGCTGTCTTCAGCTTAACTACATCAGCAGCCAGTACCTTGCCTGAAACAACATGATAGGTCAAGATTTTCTTGAGCTTTGGAATATCTTGAAGTAATGCGTCTACTGTACCTGCTGGAAGCTTATTAAATGCTTCATCGGTGGGTGCAAAAACGGTAAATGGCCCATCACCTTGAAGTGTATCTACCAGACCAGCTGCTTGGATTGCTGCAACTAGTGTGTTAAAAGAACCATTGTTAGTGGCAGTGTCAATTATGTTGGCCATGTGTTTTATCTAGTTCTGTGTAACTTGTTACAAATCTAAACTATTTGCTTAATAAAATCTATCTATCATTAGGCGTATGTCAAATCATTTTTGTTATTGATATCATAAAAGTTTATATATATATTTATATTAGTAAATAATTATACGTACATCGTCCAAGTGGATGAGTTATGGGCGCTGCTGGATGCGTAGTTTACCGCCGCAGGTCTTACCCTGAGCCTGTCGTACCACTTCGTGGAAGCAAGCTACGCGGAGCGTCTCGTAGAGAAGGGCATCGCTCTTTTTTACACAGTAATAGAGGCCGCATCCAAAGATTGTCAAAGCAGCGATCGCATACCAATAAAGTTAGTTAAATAGAAGATTAAAAATATTTAGTTGGTATAAATCAAGCTTTAGATATTTAGGATCGATATAAAAATTTACTATATACATACAGATAAGGGTTATTTAGAGAATTTAAATATACTTGCATTAGCTTTTTGTCAGGATTCGTTAACCAAAAAAGTTGGTAATAAGCATATTTAACTGATATTATTTCATCACTAAATACATTTCACTCGCTGTTTGTGTAATTCCACTTGGAAATAACAAACGGCCCATCATACCAATGCTTTTAGCAATTGTGATTGGCTGTTTGTTGTTTCCAGAATTTATGATGCGTAAGATTTACGCCAAAACCTTAGACAAGAGTGCAAAAGTTACTTTTGCACTCTTGCGGGAAAAGGGACTCATCTTTATTGGGGAAAGGTTTTTTTATTCCTTTTCCCTTTCTCCCAAACCCAATTCCCTACAAATGCCAAGAAGTCTCTTCTCTAACTCCCATTTATCTATATCCTCTACCTTCTGTGTAGTTGGTATTTCTGTTGCCTGTGCGTAAGTCAGGTATGTCAACAATAAGACTTTTAGGTAATATTTTCCCCAAACTATAACTTTCATGAACAGAAGAAGACTTATTGCTTGGATTGCTACAGCAGTTAGCAGCATGATGCTGGTAATAGGCTTGCAGTTCGTTAATTTATCACCAGCAAGTTCTGTAACGACACTGAACGTGTATGCAGCTGTCAGTTTAACAAACGCGCTGAATGCCATTAAGACTCAGTACCAAAATGCTAACCCAGGCGTCAACGTTGTTTATACGTTTGGTGCTTCTGGTACTTTACTAAGTCAAATACAAGCAGGAGCACCAGCAGATATTTTCATTTCTGCTGCTAACAGCCAAATAGATGTATTGCAGAATTCAACCCCAAGTAAATTGGTTGCAGGTAGCCGCAAAAACGTTGTCAAAAACCGTCTAGTTTTGATTGCGCCTACCACACCTCCCGTTAGTGTTGGTAGTGCTGCTCTCACTAGCTTCAATGGTTTGACCAATGCCAACATTACTGGTATTGCCATAGGTGACTACACAGGTACTCCTCCAGTTGTGCCAGCAGGAAATTATGCCAAACAAGTTCTCACTAGCCGAGGTATTTTTAATATTCTCAGTCCTAAATTATACCGTGCTGCCAATGTGCGTAACGTTTTAACTGCTGTTGAAAATAAAACTCTTCTAGTTGGAGGTGTAAATAAAACTATCAACGCAGGTGTTGTTTACAAAACTGATGCGGCCATTTCTAACAAGGTAAGAGTGGTACAAACTGCCCTCACAACAGAGAGCGATTCGATTGTTTATCCACTGGGTATACTCACCAGAACTAAAGTTTTAACGACGGCACAGAGTTTTTCTAACTACTTAAGTGGTAGTACAGCTCAGAATATCTTCAAAAATACTTACGGGTTTATCCTGCCTTAATCACCAGAAAGTAAATCAATCAAGTACTCGTTGTCGTGAATTTTGAACTATTTGGAGTCATGTCTTGTGAAGTTCACTAAAAAACTCTCAATTATTGTTTGTAGTTTGACTACTGCTTTCCTTCATACTGCTGTGATTACTAATACTTATAAGTCAGCAGCACAAGCTGAAAGACAAGAACTGATTATCAATGGGGGATTTGAATACGACTCTCTGATAGATCCTAATAATCCTGAAACTACAAATCCTAATGTTACAGGATGGGTTAAATCTGGTAATGCGATAGATACATCAGGTACTAAAATTGACAATTTTCCTAATACTGGTAAGCAAGGATTATCTCTTGGTGGATTTTCAGCCATTAGCTACATATCGCAGACTATCCCTACATTTCCTGGTCAACGCTACAAACTTACTTACTATCTGGCATCGACAGAAGAGGCACCCGATCTGAATAACAAATTTCAGGTTTTTGTAGGTGATAAAAAGGTTTATGTTCAAAAAGATACTCCTTACCAATCCTACACACAATACACGTTAAATTTTAGAGCAAAAGGAAGATCCACCGAAATAAAATTTGGCTCCCAAGCCAAGTATGCGTTTTTATATTTGGATGATGTAAGTGTCAAAGCTATACCTAAACATCAAGGAAAAAACTATGGATATCAATAAACCACAGGTAGGAGCCTAAGCAATGTCTGGCTCAATAGTGTCAAGAATGCCACTAACATTCATCTGATTTAAAAACTCCATTATGGGTTTATTGAGAAAATTGTCTTGGTGTATGAATCGTTATCTACATCTATAACTAACTCTTAGAAACCAGAAGAAAGTGTTCATTTTTATTGACACTACTGAAAGCCAGCCAGCATGAATGTAACTATCAACTTGTTTTCATTGTCAAAATTTAAAATTATTTGGAGTCAAGTTTCATGAATGTAACTAAAAAACTCTCAATTATTGTTTTTAGTTTTACTATTACCTTAATTAGTACTGCTGCGATCGCTAATATTTATAATACAGCAGCACAAGCAGCAGAACTTGTTAAAAACGGAAGCTTTGAACTCGATCCTCTCGTAGATCCTAACAATTCCAACGCTACAAATCCGAATATTACAGACTGGACTAAGTCTGGCGATCCGATGGATGTATCAGGGATAAGAATAAGCAATTTTCCTCAGCATGGTAGTGGTAATCAGGGCTTATCACTTAGTGGATTTATAGACCTCAGCTACATATCACAGACACTTTCTACACAACCTGGTCAGCAATACGAACTTAGTTACTATTTAGCATCTATAGATGAGGCCCCTGACCTTGATAATCAATTTCAGACATTTGTAGGTGGAAATAAGCTTTTCGATCAAAAAGACATTTCTTTTCAACCATACACGCAATATAAGTTCAATTTCACGGCAGATGCGTCATCCACAGAGTTAAAGTTTGGGGATTGGGATAAATATGAATTCTTATACTTGGATAATGTGAGTGTAAAACCTGTGCCTGAGCCATCAACTGTTGGAGGAATAGTTGTTACTGCTGGTTTATTAGGAATATGGCTGAAGAAAAAGAAAGCAATTAGCTAGAAAGAACAGCCCTTTTTTTACTTTTTGGAAAAGAACAGATCGTAAATCCCTCAAACTACTGTGCAGTAGTTATGAGGGATTTGGTCATTTTCCACTAAAACGGCGATCGCTCTAATATATCGATCTAACTCTCGATAATTTAGAGTCGCTGCTTGTGTTTTACACCGATTACTACTATTGCTACTAATTTGCAATTAATTTTAGAATTTTAAAGCAACTTAGCTAAGATAGCAAGTAATTTTTAATTAAAAACTATTATTATCTTTTATTCCCAAAAATCTTTCAAAAATATATCAAAAGATAGATGACAATAATTTAATTTAGATTAAAAAACTGACTGCTGCTATGCCAATACCTTAAAAAGACTTATCTATAAGGATTGAGCGCACAACATAAGTCAGATTTATAAAATTCAGAAGTTTTGATAAATGCTTGCTCAGGTGTAGCCTTTATGATAATGTCTCCTAATAGCACTAGAGTTAGATGCAAATCAGTCGCAGATAGCTTTTGAGAATTCTAGAACTAGTGTTAAACATTATTGATAATATACAATCGCTTGTCTATTCGGTATCTGTGGGATTAATGCTACTTCAAAAGCATTATTTCCACGCTAGTAGTATGGCGCTAGTAGTATGGAATTTTTATCAACTTATGGTGGCATACACAAAGGTGCTGGGATGCCTCTTTATGTATGTTGCTAGTGAGTGTAGATTTAATGTCTGTTTGTTACGGAATACAGACGAAAGTCACTAAATTTTTCCAGTCAAATTAATTTAATCGAACCATCATGTTGAATATTGGAATTTATTTGTGGCAATTCGATCGGTCAATACTGAAAAGAAAATTTTCTAGATTTTTAGCTTTTATCCTTAGTGCGATTTTAGTTATCGTTTTGGCAAATAACAGTTTTGCAACTGCACCCAAAACTACAGAGATATTATGGGATACTTACGGCATACCACATATATATAGTAAAGATGCTTCAAGCGCTTTTCAGGCGTTTGGTTGGGCACAAATGCAAAGTCACGCTAACTTGTTGTTGCGCCTCTATGGTCAAGCTAGGGGAAAAGCAGCCGAATACTGGGGAGAAGAGTATTTAGAATCTGATAAATGGGTACTGACGATGGGAGTATCCGATCGTGCTAATTCTTGGTATCAGGCACAAAGTCCAGCTTTCCGTAGTTATATAAATGCCTTTGTTAGTGGGATAAATACTTATGCCAAAGCCCATCCTGATTTAATTGACGAGCAAGTAAAAATAGTATTACCTGTCAAGCCAGAGGATGTGTTGGCACATTTGCAAAGAGTGCTGTATTTTACTTTTGTTGTCAATCAAGAACAGGTAGCAGATATGACTCATACTCAATCTGAAGCTGGTTCTAACGGTTGGGCGATCGCACCTAAACATTCTGCCAGTGGCAAGGCGATGTTGCTGGCAAATCCCCACTTGTTATGGTCGGATTTATTTGTCTGGTACGAAGCCCAAATTACTGCCCCAAGGATGAATGCTTCGGGAGCAGCGCTGGTGGGAATTCCGGTTTTAGCGATCGCTTTTAACGATTATTTGGGTTGGACTCATACCGTCAATACTCATGATGGTTGGGATGTATATAAGTTGAAATTAGCTGATGATGGTTATCTTTTTGATGGCAAAGTCCGTCCTTTTACAACATCAAAGTTTTTGTTAAAAGTTAAGCAAAAGAATGGCTCGTTAGTCAAACAACCATTATTAGTCAAAAGTTCCGTCCACGGTGCAGTCGTTCAAGAAAAAGATGGGTTTGCTGTGGCACTGCGGGTTGTCGGTACAGACCGTCCCGGTGTGTTGGAACAGTGGTGGGATATGGCGCGTTCCCAAAACTTAACCCAATTTCAAAAGGTATTGAAACGCTTGCAACTACCAATGTTTACCGTCATGTATGCAGACCGAGAAGGACATATCATGCACTTATTCAACGGTCTGGTGCCGATTCGTCAACAGGGAGACTTTCGATACTGGGAAGGTTTAATTCCTGGCGACACATCTCAGACTTTGTGGACAAAAATGCACCCATACAAAGATTTACCGCGTGTAATTGACCCGCCTAGCGGTTGGTTGCAAAATGCCAACGATCCACCTTGGACAACGACTTTCCCCGCTGTCATCAAAGCAGATGATTACCCTGCTTATATGGCTCCACGAGGAGAGATGTCTTTTCGGGCACAAAGTTCTGCAAAAATGCTGGCTGAAGATCCAAAAATTTCTTTTGCGGAAATGATTAAGTACAAACATTCCACCAAAATGGAACTTGCAGAACGCATCCTTGATGATTTAATTCCCGCAGCTCAAAAATATGGCGATGAATTAGCCCGTCATGCTGCTGATATTTTAGCTGCTTGGAATCGCAATGCTGATGCTGATAGTCGAGGCGCGGTATTGTTTGCTTTTTGGTGGCAAGAAATGGATAAAAACCAAACCTTCAGTATTCCTTGGAGTGAGAACTCGCCGCGCACCACACCCGATGGTTTAAAAAACCCAGAAAGTGCGGCGAAAGCGCTACAAATAGCAGCAACAAAAGTCGAAAAAGCTTATGGAAAGCTAGATGTTGCTTGGGGTGAAGTCTTCCGAGTACATAGCGGAAACTTAGATTTACCTGCCAATGGTGGCGATGGGGATCTAGGAATATTCCGCGCCCTAAATTTTGCTCCAGCTAACGATGAACGCTTTCAAGCTGTCGCTGGTGATAGTTATGTTGCAACCATTGAGTTTTCACAACCAGTAAAAGCAATGGCTCTGATCGGCTACGGTAACGCGACTCAACCCGGTTCGCCCCACATTACTGACCAATTACCACTGTTTACTCGCAAGCAATTGCGTTCTGTTTGGCGAACTCGAAAAGAAGTATTAGCACATTTGGAGGAACGCAAAACTTTTTAAGAGCTGCGCTAACCATAAGTTATGCATCAAAATGCTGACTGATTATGTTGCAGCTGCAACCGAAATGCTAAATACAAACGCACGCGATCGCTTTTGGCAATATTGGTGGGTGCAGTCATGTCTACTCTAGTGCAATTATGCAGAGTGTGACTTGTAATCCATTGGCCGAGCCTGGTATTTTGGGGATGAATGCAGGTGCAGTTTTTGTTGTAATAATTAGTATTGTTCTATATTGGCAAGGTAATTAGTTATGATTCTCATAGTATTTGCACCCTACGCGCCAGTTGCTCATGCCATGACCGCGCTGGCTCCCTTTAATCTCCTATCTACCTGCGGTCAGGGGAAGCAAAGCGCTGATTTCGTGGGGTGGGGTTCTTTGGGTTTAATTAAGTAATCAAGTAGATATGATATTACATATTTACAAAATTCTCAAAGATTTTCTTAAGTTTAATTATGTCAATATTGAGCGATAAGTTACATTACCAACTGTCAGCGAAGAATTTGACTTTGGGTTATGATAATATAACTATTATTAAGGATTTAAATTTAGATATACCGCCAGGAAAAATAACTGCTTTAGTTGGTGCAAATGGTTCTGGAAAATCCACTTTATTACGGGGTTTAGCAAGATTATTAAAACCTCGCGTTGGCACAATTTATTTAGATACAACAGATTTATTTAAGCTATCAACCAAAGATGTTGCTAAAAAATTAGGAATTCTTACCCAAGGCCCCGTTCCACCAGAAGGATTAACCGTTCGAGATTTGGTAGCTTGTGGAAGGTTTCCTTATCAAAATTGGTTGCAGCAATGGACAAAAGAAGATGGAAAATTAGTGGAACTAGCGTTAGAAATTACTGGAATTAAATATTTGGCAGAACGCGAGTTAGATACTCTTTCCGGTGGACAGCGACAACGTGCTTGGATTGCAATGGCATTAGCTCAAGATACAGATATTTTATTGTTAGATGAACCAACTACTTTTTTAGATTTGGCGCACCAAATAGAAGTTTTAGATTTATTGTATGATTTGAACCAAAATCAGCAACGAACGATTGTTATGGTGTTACATGATTTGAATCACGCCTGTCGTTATGCTGATTATTTAGTAGCAGTGAAAGAAGGTCAAATTTTTGCTGTTGGCGAACCTAATTTGGTGATTACTGAGAAGATGGTAAAGGAAGTATTTGGATTGGAATGTCAGATTATCCCAGACCCAGTTTCCGGTACACCGATGTGTATACCAGTGGGAAGAAAGGGGAGAACATAAAAACAAATCAAAACCTTACACAGCAGAATACAGTTCAGTTAAGCATTTCTTCTTTCTTGTCTTGCAGAGTAGGGAATAATTTTTCTGACTAGGAGCGATCGCAAAACATCTCGCAGATATGCAATGCTCTCTTCTGAAATTAAATTGCTGTATTTATTGCAGATATCTAATACAACGTGAGTTCGATGAACCTCTCCCCAACCCCTCTTGGAGGCGGAGAGGGGCAGAAATATTCTTAGTTGATAACGAAAAAATTAGGGTTTCAAAGCCTCTCGAAGAGTGGGGGAGAGGAATGGAAATGGGGTTTTTAGAGCCGTCGAACTCACGTTAATACAGTGGAGAGCGATCGCCTTTAATGTCCTTTGATGTAGATTGTGATATCTCCCAGAGATGATAACGGTTTTCAAGTAATTCAACTACACCACTCCCTACTCGCCGTCTCATTTATGGTCTAAAATCATTTTTTTGTAATCAACGCTCTAGATTGCTCCACTAGGCGAATAAACTCACCCCGATAGCCCTCCTGGTCTTCCCCCTTTCCTTGAGTTGCCAATTTCATCACCAAATCATAATTAGCATCTCCCTTATACTCAGAGTCACGCAGCACCATCCCAAAGGTCGCTACCGCAGCAGCAAATCTCAGGTTTGTGGAGGGATCAGTTCCTAAATCATCATCTTGGATAGTTTGGGTAATTAGTTGACTGGTGCTGTCCTGGGGCAACTTATAACGCAGTTTCACCTGCATCAACTCATTACCAGCAGCATCCGAGACAGTTTCACTAGAACGCTGATACCGCAAAGGATCTATCTCTGGCAGTTTCACATCGCTTTTCGTGCCAGTGGGAATTATTTCATAAAGCGCTGTCACAGAATGACCAGCCCCAATATCCCCTGCATCTTTCTTGTCGTCATTGAAATCCTGGTTTTGCAACAGGCGATTTTCGTAACCAATCAAGCGATATGCTTGAACTTTCGCCGGATTAAATTCCACCTGAATTTTTACATCCTTGGCAATAGTAAACAGAGTTCCCCTAAGATCGTTAACTAAAACCTTTTTGGCTTCCAATAGGGTATCAATATAAGCGTAGTTGCCGTTACCCTTATCAGCCAGTTGCTCCATTTTTCCATCCTTATAATTGCCGGTGCCAAATCCCAACACCGTCAGAAAAATTCCCTGCTCTCGCTTTTGTTCAATTAATCGCGTCAGGTCGCCATCACTGGAAACCCCGACGTTAAAATCTCCATCGGTGGCTAAAATGACTCTGTTATTACCAGACTTGAGGAAGCTTTCTTTGGCTATCTTGTAAGCTAATTCAATACCCTGACCGCCAGCAGTGGAGCCTCCAGCCTTTAAGCGGTCAATCGCCGCCAGAATTGTTGATTTTTGACTACCAGCAGTAGCCGGTAACACCAATCCAGCATTCCCCGCATAGACTACTAAACTTACCCGATCTTCAGGACGCAGTTGATTCACCAACAATTTGAGCGACTGTTGCACTAAGGGTAATTTATTCGGGTCATCCATAGAACCGGAGACATCAATCAGAAATACTAAGTTGCTTGGCAGTAAGGTTTTGGTTTCTAGGCGTTTACCTTGCAAACCCACCTGTACCAACTTGTGTTGAGGATTCCAGGGAGCAGCAGCAACTTCAGTGGTGATGGAAAAAGGACGTTCGCCTTTTGGTTGGGGATAATTGTAGGTAAAATAATTGATTAATTCCTCAATTCGCACTGCATCTTTGGGTGGTAATTCTCCTTGAGTAATAAACCGTCGCACGTTGCTGTAAGATGCTGTATCTACATCAATGGAAAAGGTGGAAAGGGGATCGTTTCCAACGCGATGAAAGGGATTATCTTCAATCCGGTTGTAGTTTTCTGTATTGAATCCGCTACCTATTTGAGGTTCCGGGGCAACCCTTCCAATACTGTCACGAGTTTGGAGTTTAGGCATATTCGCACGATTAGCAACTCGATCCTGGACAGATGAGCCAGACGGAATACTAAGGGGTGGGGCTATAGGTAAGGGTTGAGTCTTTTGGTTAGACTCAGTTTGAATTCGTTCTCTGTTAGGCTGATTCAAAGTGATGGGACTAGGAGCTTCCAATTCCTCTATTGGACTTTTTAGGGTTGCTAACTCCGGTGCAAATTCTGACTGCAAGCGTTGCAGAATTTTCATATCTGCTGGGGTAACTATCTTGGGATCGGTCGCTATTAGCTCATTGCTCCGATTCACACAGGCATTCAAGACTGTGGCAAATTCAGTTCGGGTTACAGGAAGAGTGCCAAAATTTTGAACGGGAACGACACAACTATACTGTTTTACCAATGTCTGGAGTGCTTGGTAGTCAGGGTGATTGGGGAGAATGGAAGTTTTTGGAGTAGAACTGGCAGGATTCTGATTGGCTGGAACTGCAACCGTAGCAGACTGGCGTAAAACGGCAATTCCTATTGAGGGTATCAATAAAAACAATATTACAATACTGACTCGCTGCCACATTTTGGATGGAATCGGGTAAGACACGGCTAAATCCTCACACTAAATTTTTCTGTCACATTTGACTATTTACCCAGAATAGTCCTGAGCAGCTTGGGATTTGATAACCGTTTCAGTTTTGGTAACTGTAATTTATACAACACTAACCAATTCCATTTGGCATTAGGGAATATCACAGTGTTTGTTGGTATCAACTCAAAAATCTGGGTTAAGTAAATTACTCAATCGCTTAACTTCAGATACTCAGTCGTCATTGAAACCTAAATAAATTCAGATGAAGTTACGATGTGTGACAAAAGTAACATATTCTAGCATCAGGATTTCTGACAGAAATCTGGAAAATCAAAGATTCTACAAAGGCGATCGCATGACTAACGGCGTAATAATGCAGTATTACCATTGGTACATCTCCAATGATGGTACGTTATGGGACAAGCTGGATAAAACAGCTAATGAGCTAGCTGATGCAGGCTTCACTGCTTTATGGCTGCCGCCAGCTTATAAGGGCAGTGGTGGAACATGGGATGTTGGATACGCAGTCTACGATTTGTTCGATTTGGGTGAGTTCGATCAAAAAAATACTGTTCGGACAAAATATGGAACACGCGAGCAATACTTAAGGGCTATTAAAACGGCACAGGATGCAGGTATTCAAATCTATGCCGATGTGGTTTTCAACCACAAAGATGGTGGGGATGAAATAGAACGGATCTCAGCTCAAGAAATGGATTGGAATGACCGTAACCGTCCAGTCAGTGATTGGTACGAAATTGGAGCTTATACAAAGTTCAATTTTTCTGGTCGTGGAGATAAATACTCTAGTATGAAATGGTATTGGTGGTGCTTTGATTCATTATCATACAATGTAGATACCAAAAAGGCAGACAAACTCTATCGCCTTAAAGATAAACATTTTGAGACGGAAGTTAGCCACGAACACGGCAACTACGATTATTTAATGGCTAACGACCTGGATACAGGTAACGATCTCGTGCGCGGTGAGTTGATGTATTGGGGGCGTTGGTTTGTTGATACCACAGGTGTAAATGGCTTTCGCATTGACGCTGTTAAACATATTCGCTCTACTTTTTTCCGTGATTGGTTAAATCATCTGCGAGTTCATTTTGGTGGGCGGGAACTGTTTAGCGTTGGCGAGTACTGGTCTCAAGATATCGATGCCTTACACGGTTATATTACTTCCAGTGATGGGCGTTTATCGTTATTTGATGTGCCTCTACATTTCAAGTTTCACCAAGCAAGTCGCCAGGGTAGTAGTTTCGATCTGCGATCGATTTTTGATAGAACTCTAGCTAAAGAACAACCTGCCCTAGCTGTTACCTTTGTCGAAAACCATGATACCCAACCTTGTCAATCTCTAGAGTCGCCTGTTGAACCTTGGTTTAAGCCCTTAGCCTATGCACTAATCTTACTGCGTCGCGAAGGCTATCCTTGCGTTTTTTATGCAGATTATTACGGGGCACAATATCAAGATAATGGACGCGATAATACCCTTTACTCTCACCGTTTTTTAATTGACAAGTTCTTAAAGGCGCGGAGAGAATACGGTTTTGGCGACCAGCATGATTACTTTGACCATCCCAATACTATCGGTTGGACGCGCTTAGGTAATAGTAATCATCCAGGTGCAATGGCTGTAGTGCTGACCAATGGCTCACCAGGGAACAAGTGGATGAATATGTTCCGACCCAATCAGGAATTTTACGATGCCACGGGACATATAAACGATATCATTCACACCAATAACGACGGATGGGGAAATTTTCCATGTCCTGGTGGTTCAATATCGGTTTGGCTGCAAAAATAGTTTGAATAGAAAACTAAGGTTAAAGAGGTAGATAGTAAGGAGTTTTTTCACTATCTACCTCTTTGACAATAGACCTCTTGGCATTTGTGCTTTTTGCACTCTTGGGGAAAAGGGTAAAGGTTAAAAGGGGAAAGGACTTTTGCAGTACCTTTTTCCCCTTCCCCTCGCCCCTTATCCCCTTCTTGGGGCCCCACCTTCCCCTTATCCCCTTCTTGGGGCCCCACCTTCCCCTTATCCCCTTCTTGGGGCCCCACCTTCCCCTTTTCCCGACAAATGCCAAGAAGTCTAATATAGAAATGGAACAAAATTTTCAACAGAATTACGGAATTGCGATCGCATCGCTTGAAGTCATAATCATCAGAACACAAACTGACTGCGTTCGCTGAATTTTTTGCTTGCTCAACTCCAAGCAAGAAATCTGAAAACAGCCAAATAATTAAAGCTATTAAGGAGATAAATTAACATGAGCGAGAATAATAATCCACAACCCAAAACAAAAAAACAACCTCCTAATACTATAGGAAAACCACCTAAGACTGAATTTATTAACTCCGAACAACAGTCCACAAGATCAGAATTATCAGATAAATAATTTTTTTACCCCAGTATTTTATTTATAGCTCAATCCGCTTGGCTTAAGGGTTATTGATGTAGATAATTGGTCTTTGAAGACGCGATAAATCGCGTCTCTACATGAAGGTTTTGTTGCTCATCCTGAACTGTATTGATTTATAACTATAAGACAAATTCTAGTGTAGGAGACAATCAAAAACTAGAAGTCTGACAAAAATATTCACTTGCTGCTAGATTTTGGGAACCATTGGTTTCCATTTTTTTTCATCTCTAATCCCATTTCTGATTGATTTATTGATTTGATAAGGGTAGGCAAATGGTAAAACAAGTTCTACCTGAGCGCGATTCAAATGAAAGCGTACCGTGATGGCGATTTTCTACAATTCGGCGAACGGTTTCTAAACCAAGTCCTGAACCATGTCCTACTGATTTGGTGGTGAAGAAAGGTTCAAAAATACGGGTTTTAATTTCAGGTGGAATTCCACTGCCAGAATCGATGATGTCAATATGAGCATAGCGATCGCAATGGTGTGTTGTAATTTCTAGCAATCCCTTACCATCCATTGCATCGATGGCGTTGTCAATTAAGTTTGTCCACACTTGATTCAGTTCGCTGCCATAGGCAAAGATTTTTGGAAGACTTCGATCGTAATTGCGTTGCACTTGGACACCGCACTTGAGTTTATGAGCAAACAATCGCAAGGTATCTTCCAAGCCTTGATGTATATCTACTTCTTGCTGAGTGCCTTGATCGAGGTAAGAATAAGACTTCATCGCTTGCACTAGTTCGGAAATCCTCTCAGATCCTCGCAAACCATGTTTAATCATCGACATGACTTCAAAGGAAAGCGCTAGCCAGTGCAATCCCAATTCTCGCAATTCTGTGTTGTCGTTGCGCCAACGTTTCATGAGTTGCTCTAGGGTTTCAACCTCAACCCCACCTTCTGCTAAAGGCTCTGCCAATTTCCAGGCTTGGTTTACACCATAGTTTTCTAACCATTCCAGCAATATCTCTTCGCGATCGCTTAGTGTCACCGGATCTACACGATTATTCAAAATCGCATCATAGCCTAGATCGCGTACTCTCAACCAGTGTTGAGTATGGGCTTCCTCAACATTGCGTTGCCCATAAACTAAGTTCATTCGTTGTAACTCTAGGATGGCGGCTGGCATTTCCTTTAAAGTCCGAACCAAGGCTGCGGCTGGGTTGTTGAGTTCATGAGCAAGACCCGCAGCAAGAGTCCCTAAAGCTGCCATCTTTTCCCGCCCACGAATGAAAGACTCTAGCCCCCGGACACGACGTTGCATAATTCGGAAGACCATCCGCTCAAAATCACGACATTCATGCAGCAGTTTGCGGAAGTCTTCTCCCTTCATTTCATAGATGTGGCAATTAGAAAATGCCCGCATTGTCACAGGTGCAGGTTCATCTGTGAGTACTGGAATTTCACCAAAAAAGGATGGGGCTTCGTGTTGCCCAATGGGAATTTCCACTCCTTCACTGCGGCGGGTCATGTTGATTTTACCTTTGACTAAGATAAATAAGCGACATACAGGGTCTCCCTCATGGGACAACACATCTCCGGGGGAAAGTTCAACTGTTTGAGCGCGATCGCAAACCCACTGCAATCGCTCTTTGGGAAGTTGTTGAAATGGGTCTAAGTTGATTAATTCCTCAACACATAACATCGATTAACCTCCTTGAGGGGGCGGGGGGGCAGGGGGGCAGGGGGCAGGGAGCAGGTGGTCACTGAGCGTAGTCGAAGTGGAGCAGGGGGTAGGGGGCAGGTGGTCACTGAGCGTAGTCGAAGTGGAGCAGGGGGCAGGGAGCAGGGATAAGAAAGTAGGGTTATACAGCTGTGTTTCCCTATGGAGAATTTTGGCTTAAATAGTTGAAGAAGGCTTTGTCTCAGTTTATCAGAATGCGCAAAAAACCCGATCCGTATATATGGTGGAGATGGATAGCGGTTCGAGCGCTCAAAATTTATTAAACCCAGCAGAACGACGATAAAGTAACCAGATAAACACGGGTGAACCCAGCAAGGCAGTGACGGAACCTACTGGTAGTTCTACTGCTCCTAGTCTAGAGAGTAAATCTGCAAAAGTGAGTAACCATGCACCTGCAAGGGCGGAAAGTGGTAAAACAAAGCGATTATCTGTACCAACAATCAGGCGGACACCGTGAGGGACAACTAGACCGACAAATCCAACCAAGCCACTGATGCTGACTGCACCTGCGGCTAATAGAGTGGCGACACCACCGATTAACAGGCGCGATCGCGTCAACGAAAGCCCTAAACTCACAGCTAAATCATCTCCCAAAGCCAGGATGTTTAGCGATCGCGCTAGCAAGCATCCCCCAATCAATGCAACGATGATATAAGGGCCAGTTGTAGCAATTTCTTGCCAACCCCGTCCATTAAGACTACCAACCAGAAAACTGAGCGCAACTTGAATTTGCCCATCTTCAGCTAAAAGCAGCAATGTACTTTGTACAGCACCAAATAAAGAACTCACCGCTACTCCGCCTAAAATCAACCGCTCAACAGAAATTCCCGACCCCGAACGACCGAGTAAAATGACGATCGCGGCAGTTAAAATTGCTCCTATCCATGCTGCTAAAGGAATTGCGATCGGGAATATGTGGCACACAATCATCAGAATTACAAGTAGTCCCGCACCCGCTGAAATGCCCAAAATAAATGGATCGGCGAGACTATTGCGTAACATTCCTTGCAGCAGTGCCCCTGACATTCCCAAAGCTGCGCCGACAATAATCGCAGCAGTAATGCGCGGGAGACGTAAATCCCAGAGAATTGTCTGTTTAACCGGATCGCCTTTGTGGAGAATGGCTTGCCACAATTCCGACATATTTAAAGGTACTGCTCCTTGAGAAAGCGACAGTGCTAGTGTTACCACCAGTGCTGTACCAAAAAGTAAAACAGCCCAAAATACGCGGTGTTCAGTAAAAATTGTCTGAAATGGTCTAATCAAATTTCGCGATCCTTTCTCCAAAACAGTCCGCCTGAGCTTCCAATATTTCTTCGTCACTCAGTTAATTTTATCTACCTGTATAACATCAGCCCTTATCCCTACCTTCTTGTGGCTGAAAGTGCCATTTGGTTTACTATTTCAATCTTAAGCGCCTTGTGTTTTGGTAGTCTAAGCAGCAAGACAGACGAAAGCGCCACCGGGGAAATAACTGCACCTATTGCACCAAACAAGTCCCCGAAACCTGGCGCTAAAAATACTCTGAGCATTTCTGAAGTGACATTACCCTCAAGTTCAATTAAAAATGAAGAAATTTTGACTTTTTTACTGTGGGTCAATAATTGAACCCATAAATAAAACTCTTCCCGTCTGATTATCCCTAATGGCACAGAAAAAGGGACGGTCAACAATCATTTGGAATGGTAGATTTATATCAATAGAAGATGTTGCTGATATAGCAACTGAAGTAACAGCAGCCGCTTCTGTGCCTTCTTCGTTCACTTCGACAAAAGTTTTATGCTTAACTTCGCTAATCTGAAGATTTTTACCCATACCGGAAAAATTGGCTTTGTTGCTGAAAGCTTCCTCCATGCCTAAACTTTTCAAGGAATCATTGAGTGTAACGTCGTAATCCGTTTTGAAGCGGGGTAGGCGAATAAACCCTTTTTGTTTGCTGAACTGAGTCATCCATTTTTCCCAGTTTTCAACATTCAAGTTTTGATAGAAGGCTTTTAGATTAGAGTTTTGTTTCGGCAGGAAAATATAAAAACTGAATTTACCATCTTTGCCGTAAGGTAAACTAACTGCTTGAAATTGTTTGCTTTCATAGTATCTATAGTCACCATTTTGTGACATCATCGGGTGTTGTTTTGGTTTGCCAGATGTCCTGTAAAAAGGGTATTGAGCAGTTTGATTTTTATCAAATTCTTGGCTCCATTTACCTTTAAAATATATGGCATTAATCAGAAACAACACCTGATATGGCTCGATTTTGTCAACGACCTTATTGATTTTACCGTTAGTATTATCTTTGACCCAGTTATTGATAATACTAGACGCTGTGGGATCTTTAAAATTTAAATTGCTGACCTTAGCTTTATAGAAATATTGTACTCTTTGGAGAAAGTCTGGCTGAAAGCTAAAGTTTTTATTTGCCCAAAGTGAATTAGCAATATTCAGTTGCACTTTCGGATCGGAATTATCTAAAAGCTGCTTTAATGCAGCCGCGTAAGAAGAATTGATTTCTGATAGATTCAACCCCTGGAATTCCAGGGTTTTTGCGATCGCTAGTTGAGTTGTGCCGCTTGCGCCATTGTAGGTCATAGCTAGAGCGATCGCAACACTCGAAGGTGAGATAAAAACATTCTTCTCACTTTTATCACCTTTTTGAACTTCTGAAAATAGTTTGAAGCCAAACTTATTGCTAGACGCAACAATTTTTGTATCAGTTTTGGCCGCCTTTGTTTGTAATGGAGTTTCTGGCTGAGGTAAGCTAGATTGGGCAAGGACACTTTTATTACTATCAATTTGAGAATAGCCTAATACACTAAATAGAACAACACTTGCAGATGCCAGAGTATAACGTCTGCCGAGACTAGCACCGTAAAGTCTTTGCATAAAATTTTCTCTCACACTACTAAATTTCTGCCGATTTATTTTACCACCTCACTTGTCAAAGATTCCCGTTCTGTGCTCAGAGTTAACGCAGATACTATATTAATGATTAACTCTCTTATATTAATATTGCGAGGGAATAATCTAGAATGCTTATGGAATAAGGATATAAAAAAAACTTGATTTAAGTCGTTCTATTAGAAAATAAACGCTCAAATTCCTGTTGTATCTATAGTTGAAAATTTGGCTCTTATTTTTATTTTTTGAGAGTGTTTAAACAGGGTTAAATATTGCATTTGCTCTAATAAACAAAATCGAACTGTTACAGTTTTTGTAACAGCAAGTTAAACCTCATCTAGGTTGAAACCTAGAGTTTTTTAAAAAATATATTTTTGTAGTGAAACGCAACCCAACATTACTACCAAATTTTATGTTGGGTTACGCTATCGCTGCACCCAACCTACAAAACTCTAGCATTCACCCTTTCCAAATGTCCTAACCTGTGTGATTACGGCTATAGCTTCTCGATGAGAGAGCAGGAATCTAAAAATTTGACCCTCAGAAGGTGAAAGTTGACCCTCAGAAGGTGAAAGTTGACCCTCAGAAGGTGAAAGTTGACCCTCAGAAGCTCAATGTTGACCTTCAGAAGCTCAATGTTGACCTTCAGAAGCTCAATGTTGACCCTCAGAAGCTCAATGTTGACCCTCAGAAGCTCAATGTTGACCCTCAGAAGCTCAATGTTGACCTTCGGAAGCTCAATGTTGACCTTCAGAAGCTCAATTTTTAAATTTTAACTCCCTGTTCTTCCCCCGTGCCCGTGCCCCTACGTTAATTCCAGTCCACCTTGATAGCCAGTGACAATGCGTCCACCATCCTTGAGAATGTGGATTTCTATCTGGTCGCTAGCCCAAGTAATTTGGTCTTGGAAAGCTGGGTTCAACACCCGAACCCGTTGATTGCTAGAAGAAACAGGAGAATTGGGAGAATTAACTGCCAGAGATTGTACAAAAGGCCCGTCAATCAAAATATCGAGTTGTTCTAACAATGCTTGGGAACCTGGCGGCGCAGATTGGGACTGTAGCTGCTTAAGAGTGAAGCCAGAAAAAGACATGACATTTAAACCAGCAGCTTTTACTTTCTGGGCTAAAGATGCCAGTGCAGCTGCTTGCCAAAATGGTTCTCCACCAGAGAATGTTACACCCGTGTTGTGGGGATTGCTGAGAATATTTTCGGCAAGAGCATCAACAGCAATTAATTGGTTAGCCTCAAAAGACCAGGAGTTAGTATTAAAGCAGCCAGGACATTCACGCAGACAACCTTGTACCCAGACGACTGCACGACAACCAGGGCCATTGACTTCTGACCGATCGACGTAACCCATAATATTGAGATAGCCTGGGGGAATTTCTATGAGTGCTAGCGATGGGTCAGTTGGCTTAATTTCCATCTCTTTAACTCCTTTTAGCCGTTAACTGTTAAATATAGCGAATCTCCAGTTAGATAACCGTGACAATAGTTATATAACTGGAGATTTAATTGATGATTAATCTCTCAAAAACTTTTGGTGCTTTGGAAAAGTCTGCTTTAACTTACTAGACTGAATCTTGTAAGATTTTTGTCAAATCTATTACACAATTGCTACAAACATAATGATGAAAATTTTCTCATCAAAGTTTCATAAAAGACTCATGTAACCTTAGGAAGCTACTTAAGTTAGTATGGCATCGATTCACTGAATAACTTAGGGACATTTAACCATGAGACTGATGGTATATTCCCACGATGGCTTCGGTCTCGGTAATATTCGCAGAATGCTGGCAATCTGCACTCACTTACTTGATTCGATTCCAGAGCTTTCTATTTTAGTTGTTTCTGGTTCGCCGATGCTGCACAGCTTTCGGATTCCGAAAAGACTCGATTATATTAAATTACCCTGCTTAAATCGGGATGCATTAGGTGAAATCTCTGTCAAGTATCTGGATGCAGAAATTAATGAAACAATGAAATTACGCTCAGAGTTAATTTTATCTGCGATCGCTAATTTTAAACCTGATATATTTCTAGTAGATAAAAAGCCTTATGGTATCCGTAATGAATTAAAAGCGGCTATCGAATATCTCAAAATAAAGTTGCCGGAAACTTCCCTAATTCTCCTGCTGCGCGACATTTTAGATCATCCAGATGTGACAATCCCAGAATGGCAAAAACATAATTACTACGAAGCAATAGAAAAATTTTACGATTGCGTGCTTGTTGTTGGTAATCCTGAAGTTTTCGACATTTGCCAAGAATATCAACTACCGTCAATGGTTGCCCAAAAGGTACAGTTTTGTGGCTATATACGCAAACAACTAGGGCGTAAAAGTCCAAATATCATCCGTAGTGAGTTGCGATTAAATCCAGAAGAACAACTCATTTTAGTTACGCCGGGTGGTGGCGAAGATGGTTACAGCTTAATTGACACATATTTAGCGAGTTTGGTATTGTTGCCAGCGTCCCATAAATTACGAAGTTTAATTATATGTGGCCCAGAAATGCCCCTAGAACACCAAGCTGCACTGAAACTAAAAGCTGCTGTATATCCCCAAGTGCAGATAGACGAATTTACCGATGATTTAATGAGTTACATCACCGCCGCAGATGCCGTAGTCGCAATGGGTGGCTACAACACAATTTGCGAGATTCTTTCAGTGGGTAAGCCAGCAGTAGTAGTACCCAGAATTAAGCCATCACGAGAACAGTGCATTCGTGCAGAAAATTTGGCAAATTTGGGGATTTTAGCAGCGATTCATCCTAATTATCTGACTCCAGATATATTACTGCGATCGCTGTTACAACAACTCCAAACTCCGCAGATTTCCCAACCGAAAATTAATCTTAATGGGTTGCCCAAAATTAGCCAATACATCTCTACCTTACTAGCAAAAAAAAAGAGCGCGATTCCATTTTGCTACAACCCAGTTGTCCAATTACCGAAATTAGCAATGATTGCCAAAATTGTTTAAGTAAAAAGTAAGAAAATTATTTTTTTATCTTTCATTTGCCTGATTCCAACCATCCAAAATCACAGAGGTAAAATTGTTATGAAACGTATTATGTTTTACTGCCAACATATTTTAGGTATGGGGCATCTGGTTCGCAGCCGCGAAATTGTGCGAGGCTTAACTAAAGACTTCCAAGTTTGTTTTATTAATGGTGGTGAAATAATTCAAGGATTTGAAATTCCTGCTGGTGTGGAAGTTATCAATCTGCCTGCAATTAAAACTGACCCAGAATTTTCTGAACTACAAGTAGTAGATGATGCTTTTAGCCTTGACGAAGCCAAAGAAATTAGAAAAAATCGACTTCTAAAAATCTTTCAGCAATTCCAGCCTGATATTTTGATTGTTGAGTTATTTCCTTTTGGGAGAAGACGTTTTTATTTTGAATTAATTCCATTATTAAAATTGGCAAAATCAAATAAAGGGTCAACTAAAATAGTTTCTAGTTTGCGAGACATTGTAGTTGTTAAACCTGAAAAACAAGTAAAACATGAAGAAAAAGTATGTAATTTAATCAACAAATATTTCGATATACTGTTGGTTCACAGCGACCCAGAATTAGTCCCACTAGAAGCAACATTTTCGAGAGTCAATGACCTCAAATGTCAATTATATTACACCGGATATGTAGTGCAAGAGCCACCAAAAAACCCTATTTTAACTGATGAAGACCGGGAAATTATTAAATCAGACAAACCCCTGATTCTAGCCAGTGTAGGAGGTGGTAGATTTGGTCATGAGTTGCTTGAACGTGTAGTGAATACAGCCCCTTTCTTAGAGAAAGTATTGCCACATAATATTCAGGTTTTTACCGGGCCATTCATCCCAAATTCCAAATTTAAGGAACTGCAAGAAATGGCAAAATTTAGTAAAAACATCTATATTCGACGCTATACTCCTTACTTACTAAATTACATGAAAAAAGCAGACCTTTCGATCAATATGTCTGGCTATAACACCACAATGAATATTTTAACTACAGGTGTACGAGCGATGATTCTTCCATTCACAGGTAATCAGGATAGAGAACAAACAATTAGAGCCGAAAAGTTAAGCAATTTAGGAGTTGTCAAATTTCTTAATCATAATTATTTACAACCTGATTACCTGGCAATTAATATTATTAATTACCTCAAAGAGCAGCCTAATAAAATTAGCTTTGATTTTGGAGGAGTTGAAAAAACTGCAAACATATTAAAAGCTTTAGTATTCAAGCAAAAAATTGCCTAGTTTGAGAAAGTGAGTAGAGTATATTGATTTTTTCTCCAAAATACAAAAAATAATAATCGATCGAATCGCAGAAAATCCAATCATGGATAAAATAAAAATTTGTATTACTACGCTTGAATATCCACCCGATTTCGGCGGGGTAGGTGAATCAGTGCATCGAATTGCAAAGATGCTAATAGACAGAGGCTATGAAGTTCACATTGCAGTGTTTCGCTCGAAACAATGGCTAGTTTCTGATGGAAGTCACAGACGAGCAAGTTGCATCTCAAGGCTTCAAGATGGTGTGTTTGTGCATCGCATTAAGTCAGCCGTTCGCACTCAAACAACAGAAATTCAAGACTTTTTTAGCGACGTTTATTTTCAACTCAAATGTCTGCATCAAAAACATAATTTTGACTTATTTCACGCCTTTTTTCTGAATGAAACAGGTTATGTAACGACGCTTTTAGCAAAAGAAAATGATCTTCCAATAATCAATAGTGTTCGCGGTAGCGACTTGCACAAACATATTTTTAATCCTAAAAATCATGCTCAGATAGCATGGATTTTAGAGAGTTCTGATTGGGTGACATTTGTCAGCCGTGACTTGCTCAAAAGAGCTAGTGTTATTACTCCAAGTGTAAAGTTAAAATCATCCGCTTTCTGGAATTCCATTGCACCTATTGACTTTGAACAATTCCCCACCCCATCTTTAGTTAAAGAATTGCCAGGTATTGTTATCGGTTCATCGGGTAGATTCCGAGATAAGAAGGGAATTGAATTTCTCCTCGATGCCTGCGCCGATTTGGGTAAAGAGTTAGATTTAACACTCTTACTGATAGGTGATTTTGTTGAAAAAGAAGGAAAGTATTGGCAGGAACAAATACAACAAAGTGAAATTGGCCATCGCCTCCATATTACTGGAATTACCAGCCGACAAGAAGCTTTAGCTTATTTACCACATCTAGATATTTTTGCAATTCCTTCACTGCATGATGGTTGTCCGAATACCCTCTTAGAAGCAATGTTGGCGAGTCGAGCAATAATTGGCACTCGTGTAGATGCGATCGCAGAAATCATAGAAGATGGTGTAGACGGTTTACTTATCAACCCCGGCAGTACAGAGGAATTAATTGCTGCAATCCGATATTTGGCAACACAACCAGAACTGCGACAAAAGTTGGGTGCATCAGCTAAGACAAAAGTAACTCAACAGCTTGCCCCATCAGTAGAATATCAAAACTGGATGAATGTTTACCAACGAGTCTTAAGGATATCTGATGCAGGTTTGTTAGGCGAAATATATCTCGTATAGAAAACGTCAGAATTCAGTCCTTCTGAACTCAGGATTGGTGAATAGTTAAAAAATCAGCAGAGCATTTGATGAATAAATATATCAATCACTCTAGATTCTTGATAAATTCTGAATTTTGGGTACTGAATTCTTAATATAAAACATGAAGTCACTTTGCTTGGAATTTAAGATTAAAAATTAATCATGAACAAACCACAAATCACGATAATTGTTTCGCAACGTGAGCGATTCAGTTACACCCGCGAATCTTTAGAAAGCATTTATGAACACACTCAATTACCTTTTTCCCTAATTTATATCGATGGCGGTTCACCTCAGCATATCCAGCGCTACCTTCAAGAACAAGCCGCAGCAAAAGGATTTCAATTAATCCGCACAGAACATTATCTTTCACCCAACCAAGCCCGTAACCTTGGTTTACAACAAGTTAATAGCGATTATTTAGTATTTATTGACAACGATGTAATTGTCAGTCCAGGTTGGCTCAACTCCTTACTTGAATGCGCCAAAGAAACAAAAGCGACTGTAGTCTGTCCGCTAACTTGTATTGGTAAGCCATTGGGAGAAACAGTACATTTAGCAGGTGGTGAAGCTCATATTGTTGTGGAATCGCAAGAGACTGGAATTAAGCGACGGGTGCATGAAAAACATTACTTTGTAAATCGGAAAGTTGCTGAGGTGCAGGATCGACTTCATCGCCAACAATGTGAGTTTGCCGAGTTTCACTGTATGTTAGTTCGCACCGAGATTTTTGGGCGAATCGGGCTGTTAGATGAAGGATTTCTAAGCACACGAGAACACATCGATTTTGGTCTAAAAGTAGCTGAGGCAGGAGGTACATTTTACTGTCAACCGACTTCGGTAGTTACTTATGTACCAGGGCTAAAGTTTGAATTATCGGAACTAGCATTCTTTATGCTGCGTTGGAGTAATGCTTGGGAAATTGCTAGTTTAGAACACTTTTCTAAAAAGTGGAATTTGACAATGAATGACAAGTATTTCAAGAAGCGCTATAAGCGGATGGGGCATCGTCGCCATCAGGGATTTTTAAAACCGTTGCTAAGTCGTCTTACCTTTGGGCAAAATCCCCTGTGGCTGGAGAAAATAGCGATCGCTCTTGAAAGAAAATTAAATTACTACATTAGCGATCGCTATACTCATAATTCGTAATTCGTCAGGTTTTGGAGAATTGGTTGGTATGATATGGCGCATCGAGATCCCAAAAGTCTGAAAGCTGCTTTACCAGGAATAGTACGGATTTTGCAGCGGTTTTCGCCCCAGTTGAGCAAACAAAAGGCGCTGCTAATTGTATCCTTTGTGGCACTGATAGCTGAGATTTTCTTGCACCTGCTAGAACCTTGGCCGCTAAAGTTTATTTTTGATTACATCCTTGTAGCTGGTTTTCAGTCTCAGTCTTTGGGTATTCCCCTACTTTCAAGAATTAGTTCGTTTGCCCTATTAACAGGCTTGACGTTGGGGTTAGTTGCGATCGCTTTACTTCGTGCTACTGCTGCTTACTTCAGTGTAGTGGGCATGGCACTGGCAGCTAGTAATGTGTTAACTGAGATTCGCTCTCAACTTTACAGCCATCTCCAAAATCTCTCTTTATCATTTCACCACAAAGTCAAGACCGGCGATTTAATTATCCGCGTTACCTCCGATATTGAACGACTGCGAGAGGTGACGGTGATGGCAGTATTACCCTTAATTGCCCATTCCCTCACCTTAATCGGGATGATTTTTGTCATGTTCTGGCTGAATTGGGAACTAGCGCTGATTGCTGTCGCCGTGTTTCCCTTATTTATTTTCTTCACCACGCGCTTGACAAAACGCATCCGACAAGTAGTGCGATCGCAACGTCAACGCGAAGGTGCAATGGCGGCAACGGCGGCGGAATCCATCGGGGCAATCAAAGTAGTGCAAGCTCTTTCTCTGCAAAATATGCTGGAAACTACCTTTTACGGTCATAATCGCCAAAGTTTAAAAGAAAGTGCCAAGGCGCAAAAACTCGCAGCCGGTTTAGAACGGATGGTGGAACTGCTGGTAGGAATTGCCACTGCTTTAGTGTTATGGCGGGGTGTGCAGTTGGTATTGGCAAAGGCAATTACACCTGGGGATTTGCTCGTATTTGTCAACTATCTCAGGATTGCTTTTAAGCCGATGCGACAACTTGCCAAATACACCGGACAAATCGCTAAAGCTACTGCTTCCGGGGAGCGTATCTTGGATGTGCTGGATACAGTACCCGAAATCCGCGATTCGCAAAAAGCAATGGATGCAACGCCTTTGTTGGGAGGTGTGCGGTTTGAAAATGTCACCTTTGCCTACAAACCGACCAAGAGAACTTTACACAACATCAACTTTGAGGTGCAACCTGGTCAACACGTCGCCTTAGTGGGGCCGTCTGGTGGCGGTAAATCCACCTTAGTAAGTTTGTTGTTGCGACTTTATGACCCCTTAGAAGGGCGGATTTTAGTTGATGGTCACGACCTGCGCCAATACAAGGTGCAATCTATTCGCCAGCAAATTAGCGTGGTATTACAAGAGAGCATTTTATTTGCTGCCAGCGTCAAAGACAATATTGCCTACGGGTGTTTGGGAGCTTCAGACCAAGCAATTGAACAAGCTGCGCGTTTAGCAAATGCTCACGATTTTATCATGGCGCTACCCGAAAGCTACGAGACTATTTTGGGTGAGAGAGGAGCAACGCTTTCGGGAGGACAACGGCAGAGAATTTCTATTGCTCGTGCTGCTATTCGTGAAGCTGCGATGGCAATTTTAGATGAGCCAACCACTGGTTTAGACAACGAAAACGAACACGCTGTCAATGAAGCACTCGATCGCTTGACTCAGAAATGCACAACCTTTATAGTTTCTCATAATCTTAGAGCCGTTAAACAAGCCGATTTAATTCTCTACATCGAAGACGGACAGATTTTAGAGCAAGGTACGCATCAAGAATTACTGCGCTTAGGTGGACATTACAGCGCAATGTATGCCTTGAAATCTGCGGGAAATTCCCATGAAAGTCATCATGTAAAGACGCGATTTATCGCGTCTTTAAAGACCAATTATCTACACTAATAACCCTTAAATGAACTTTGTACAATGGCATCGAGACTATTACGGTAAATAAAAAAATATTCCGGGCTATATCCACTCATAGCAATAGTCTCGATACAAGATTTGGTAATTACTTCAGAAAATAGTCAATCTATATTTACCACGTTCCTGTGGATTTTTGGAAGTAATAACTATATAGTATGTATCATCTTCAGGCAACCTAGCTCGGTCAATTAAAGCACTGTAGACACCACTTTTGTCTTTGTCTTTATCAATCGCGATCGTCTGTCCTTTAGAATTTAGCAAAGCTACATAGGGAGAAAACTCTTCATCAACACTATCTACACGAATACTTATCAGTTGATTTTTTCTACCTTGAAAATTAGAAACATTGTAAGCGCCTCCATTTTGTTTCAAGGTTGAGCTTTTAGCAGTTAGTTGGCCTGATTCATCTAAAGTATAGCTAGCTCTATCATTCCTGAGAGCCAAACTATAGCGGCCTGTATCTCCAGGATCTTGACTAGTAACAGCAATCTTATAAATGCCATTTTTAGGCAGTCGCGCAAAAATAAATGCATCATCACCACCACTGCTTTTATCCAAAGCGCCTTTTTTAACGATGATATTGTTATCAGGATCGTGCAGAAACAACAACGGTTTTAAACTCAAGTTATTGGACCTGCGTGTATCATTACTACCAATCAATCTAATTTGAACTAATTGATTTTCTCTGCCCTCAAACTCATAGAAATGAAAATATCTACCTTCAGATTGAAAGTCACCTTTACTCAGAATACCTAATGCAACATCTACAAAGTTAATCTGTTTGTAAGTTGGGGTTGCAGGTGAAGAAATCGCTGAATTATCGAGATTTTGGTTTCCTGTAGCGACATTATAACTTGGCTTGCGAACTCTCCCAGAACCACCATTAGAACGATTGGCGTTTGAGTTAGCAATTCTAGCTCTAGACGAGCTAGATGCATAGCCACCACCATTAGAACGATTAGAATTTGAGTTAGAAGTCCTACGTCTAGATGCTCTAGGAGTAGAGCTATTATCTGAAACCCTGGAAGTTCGCTGAGAAGTTTCTCTATGAGACGATACACGAGGAGCCTTTTGTACTGGTGACTCAATAGATATCTTCCGTCTTGGAGATGTTGATGCCTGAGAAGCAGGAATTTGCTCAATTCCTTTTTTTACTGCTTCTGGTTGTCTCTCATCTGGTGATTTAGCAATTATGAAATCTTGAGAACTGTGAGATTTCACCAAAGCACTTATAGGCAGCACATTACTTGTAATTAACAAACTACTACTCACGCAACCAATTAAAACATGACTTAATTTGCGACGATAGTTTTTGTTGTCTAATAGCATAATTACGTTCCTAATTTTGCTGATAATTTTGTCTTTTCTTGAAAAACAAAATTAATACTAGTTGCTGTTTTAGCCACAGCAGTTATGTAAATGAAAAGGGAAATTTAGCGTATATACTTTAGCGGCTTGCTAAAGGCATCGCCTGTAATCAAATGAATTCCTATATCCTAGATACCCAAATGTTTGCCTCAATCAAATCGGAAAAATTGTATTTTCAATTTAGACTACTAGAGGAAATCTCAATTTCGTAGGTATATACTGAGCTACAAACTTAAATTGCTGCTTTTCGGAATTTTGCCCAGATATTTTTGTAAACCTGACTAAATTGCTCATACAGATGTAATACATAAAGACTTGACGCCTATCAATTCGTCAAAAGGCATCGCTCAAACACAATTTTTTGCAATTTATCTAAATTGTTCAATACCTGATGAGGTAAGGAAATTGGGGATTTGTATGCTGTCTCAGTAATATTTACTAACAACAGAGATTATACTGCATGACTTAAGATGAATATATACCCCAACTGAAATGGATTCCCAGTATGCTCTGTTGTGTGAATCCCGATTGCCAAAAACCCTTAAATCCTGATAAAAACAACTATTGCCACAGTTGTAGAGCGGAATTGATACCCCTGCTAGGAGGTCGCTATCGTCCCACTCAGGTTTTATCAGACGAGGGTGGATTTGGTAGAACCTATCTAGCCAAAGATGTACACAAACTGAATGAATGCTGTGTTGTTAAGCAATTTGCGCCAAAACTTCAGGGAACTGGGCCGCTAAACAAGGCCGTTGAACTATTTAAACAAGAAGCGAGCCGACTGCAAGAACTGGCAGAACATCCGCAAATTCCAACTTTATTGGCTTATTTTGAGCAAAATAGCTATCTCTTTTTGGTGCAGCAGTTTATCGATGGGCAAAACTTGCTCAAAGAATCGGAAACGCGAGCAAACTATAACGAAACGGAGATTCGCCAACTTTTGCTAGATTTATTGCCAGTACTGAAGTTTATCCATCTGCGGGGAGTGATTCACCGAGATATCAAGCCACAGAATATTATTCGCCGTCAAAGTGACGGGCGATTAATCCTCATTGATTTTGGAGCTTCCAAGCTGTTGACAGCAACAGTGCATACTAGAATGGGCACTGTGATTGGCTCACACGGTTACACTGCACTTGAACAGATGCAAGAGGGAAAAGCTTACCCAGCTAGTGATTTATTCAGTTTGGGGGCTACTTGTTTTCATCTCCTGACTGGGGTTCGCCCATCTCAACTGTGGATACACCAGGGTTATGGTTGGGTTGCATCTTGGCGGCAACATTTAACCAGTTCAGGTAGGGACGGCATTTCTATATCTGTAGAGTTGGGTGAAGTTTTGGATAAGCTGTTGCAATTAGACATCCAAAAGCGTTATCAATCGGCTGATGAAGTCATCAATGACTTGACACCTCAAATACCATCATTGTCATCAGTGCCCCCAACTATACTGACAACAACATTTGCAGCTCCCCCAGTAAACAAGGTGCTAGTTTCACCAAAATCAAATAACAATCTGAAAAGTCAACTGTTGTTAGGTTCTAGCATTTTAGTCTTGGGATTAGGGGGAGTTTGGTATTTTCAGTCTCGTCCCCAGATAGTCAGCGAGGCTCCTCAACCTGTTTCTCAGCCTGTTTCTCAGCCTATTCAGCCCCAAAAAAACGTCTCAGAAAATTCTTATTCACCCAAACCCTTCAAGGGGCATTCTAGTGACGTGAATTCCGTAGCTTTCAGTCCTGATGGTACAACCCTTGGCAGTGCCAGTGATGATAAGACAATCAAGCTATGGAATCTGACAGGTGGACAGGAAATCCGCACTCTAGAAGGACACTCCAATTGGATTTGGACTATAGCTTTCAGTCCTGATAGCAAAATCCTCGCTAGTGGCAGTGCGGATAAGACAATCAAACTGTGGAATGTGGAAACAGGAAAGTTAATCCGCACCTTGCAGGGAAATAGCGATGGAGTTACTTCTGTAGCTTTCAGTCCTGATGGCAAAACCCTTGCCAGTGGCAGTGCTAGTAAGGATATGAAAATCAAACTGTGGAATCTGGAGACAGGAAAGTTAATCCGCACCTTAGAGGGACATACCAGTGGTGTTGCATCTGTAGTTTTCAGTCCTGATGGTAAAACCCTTGCCAGCGGTAGCTGGGATAAAACAATTAAATTGTGGAATCTAGGGACAGGAAAGTTAATCCGCACCTTAGAGGGAAATGCAGAGTCGATTCTCTCAGTCGCTTTTGCTCCCGATGGCGTCATCCTTGCCAGTGGCAGTAAAGACAAGACAATTAAATTGTGGAATCTGAAAACAGGAAAGTTAATCCACACCTTAAAAGGACATAATGATAAGGTTAATTCTGTCGCCTTTTTGCGAAGTGTAGGTTCAAATGGTATCACCCTTGTAAGTGGCAGTAGTGACAAGACAATCAAACTTTGGAACCCAGTCACCGGAAAGGAAATCCGGACTTTGGAGACAGGTTCTGGATATATTTATGCTGTTGCCATTAGCCCAGATGGACAAACCATTGCCGGTGGTGGAAGTGGTGAGAACATTCTCAAAATTTGGCAGATGACTAATTAAAAATATTTGATAGCGTACATTCAGAATACATTGCGACTTTTTTGGATTCTACCTGAGAAAGAACATTTTGTTGTGCAAAAATACCAAATTAATCCTAGCTTCAAAAGATGATATTGGCGAAGACTGTATTATGGTAATATTCTCTACGTGTTCGGGATTATAGCTTGAAAAAAATCTCAAAATCTATCTTTAAACCTGCAAAAGTGGGTTAGATAGGTTTTATTCTGTGAAAAAATATTTTTAAATAAAAGTTATGATTAATATATTTTTTCTACTCATACTATTTTCTTCACTTTTAGGGCGAATTAAATTTCCAGGAATAAATATTGGTATTCATTATTTATTACTTCCTGTATTTAGTTTCGGAATCATTAGTTTATCTTTAAAATCTCTCCCAGAAGTTGTTAAGAAGCATAAAATAATTGTAATATCTATAGGTCTGATGTATTTGTGGATGTGGTTTTCCTCATTAATGAGCAACTTTCCAAATATTGCTATTACTTATAGTCTAAAATACTCAACTTATTACATATTATTTTTTGCTTTTTTAGTATTAACCTTTAAGAATATAACCGCATCATCTTTAACATTTTATTATCGTTGCATATTATACTTACTACAGATAATTGCATGTTTGGGTTTTTTAGAGGTTTTACTTCCTAATAACTGGATTTTTAAATTATTAAAGTTTCCTAGCTTTTATCCTGAGATTGGTTCAATTATGCAAAACCCTAATCAGTTTGGGGTTATAGTCGCCATTGGATTATGTTTAAGCCTGATTTTAGAAAAACAGAATCAAATTTCTAAAATTGAATTACATATAAACGAATTCATTTTTCTAATTCCCTTAGCTTTGTCTGCCAGCGGTAATGGTTGGGTAATTTTTATAATTGGAATGTTGCTTTTGCTGATATATAAAATTATTAGTTTTAGAAAAATGATTTATCTAATCAGCTTGTTGTTTTTATTCATTTTAACTGCACCAGTTTCTACACGGAGAATTGGTTTGGCAGATAGCAAAATATTTCCATTAACTAATATATTTTTAGATAATTCAAGTTCAGTCAATCCAAATCAAAAAAAAATTCCTACTCTTATGGGAACAGGTTTTTCAAGGTTTCAAATGTGGCAGGCAGCTATTAATGAAACTATTAAAAGGCCATTTACTGGTATAGGCATAGGAGTTTTTCCAGACCAAATAGGAGTTAAAGTTTGGGGAAAAAAAAGTTATCACGCACATAATATATTTTTAAATGTGTCAGCAGAACAAGGAATTCCTGGATTATTGCTATTTACTAATTTTTTAACGAGAATAACATTGAAAGTTAAATATGCTAACCCTTTAATTACTGTTCCAATTATTATGTTTTTAGCATCTCAAATTCCAGATGTTTTTACTGAAGATTATACTTTTACAACTATTGAGTTTTATTTTATAGCAGCGGCTATCAATTCTCGAAAAGATGTTGTCACCCAATTAAAACCTGAAATTATTGAAAATGCCAAAAAAATATGAGTGTTAAACCTCGTCTTTACTTAATATTTCCGAATATATTTGATTTCAAGGGAGGTATTCAAGTTTACTCAAAATTTTTGCTGAAAGCTTTACAAGATATATATCCTGAAGCTGATTATGATGTGTTTCTCAAATATGATAAGTATAGTTTAAAACAGCCAGAGAAATTGCAGTTTTTAAGTTCAACAAGATTTCATTATTTTGGAGATTTACCAAAATTATTGCAACCAATTTTATTTGCCACGAAAATAATTATTTTAGCTATTCTTCAACATCCCGTTATAGTGATTTCCACTCATGTTAACTACGCGATTGTTTGTTATATTGTCAATTTTTTTACTAGAACTCCTTACTGGGTGGTTGCTCATGGCTTAGAAGTTTGGGATATCGAAAATAAGGCAACAAAATTTGCTTTACAAAAAGCAGATAAAATCATTAGTGTTAGTAATTATACTCGCCAGCGTTTGCTTCAAGATCCAAATATTGATTCCGACAAAATAGTTATTTTGCCTAATACATTTGATGCTAGTAAGTTTCCAATAAATTCTAAACCTACCTACTTACTCAAGCGATATAACTTAACAGATGAACAGCCGATAATTTTAACAGTAACGCGGCTGGGAAGTATGGCAAAATACAAGGGTTATGACCAAATCCTTTATGCTTTAGTGAAAGTGCGATCGCATCTCCCTAATGTTCACTTTATTCTTGCAGGTAAAGGAGATGATATACCTCGAATTAAAACTTTAGTTACCAACTTAAATCTCCAAGATTGTGTGACAATCGCCGGATTTGTTCCAGAGCAAGAATTGTGCGATCATTACAATCTCTGCGATGTTTTTGCTCTGCCTAGTAAAGGAGAAGGATTTGGAATTGTTTTTTTAGAAGCTTTAGCTTGTGGTAAACCTGTATTGGCGGGTAATCAAGATGGTTCTATAGATCCCTTGGCTGAGGGGAAGTTGGGATGTTTGGTCGATCCTGATAATGTTGAAGAAATTGCCGATAATCTAATTCAAATCCTACAAGGTGATTGCTCTAATCCAGTAATTTACCAACCAGAATACTTACAACAAAAAACTATTGAAGCTTTTGATTTTAGCCAGTTTCGGGAAAGTTTAGCAAAGTTAATTAGTAGTAATTAGTTACAATTTAATAAAATTTGGTAAAAAAAATGGACAATTCAATATTTGTTATATTTCTTGCCTTTGGATTTATTTGGGTTTTGATGGGAGTTGTAGGTTGGATTGCGTTTCTCAAATCTGAGGGTGAGGAAATTAAGTTTGGTAAGTGGGGACTTATAGTTGCTATTCCCATCTTAATACCAATAATTGTTACTCTAATTATTGGTGTATTTTATCATTAAAAACTCACTAAAATCTATGTTTTTTTACTTTTGAATCGCACCTCTAACCAAAATCACTGTACTTTCAACACCAGAGGCGATCGCTTCGGGAATATTACCTTGAATCGCTTGCTGTAGCAATCCCTCGCGGGAAGCTCCCAAAACTACAACGTCGTAACCTTCGGTTTCCACTAGGTTAATCACACCTTCGGCGACTGAATTAGCTTGCACCGGGAGAGCAATTACAGTATTCGACAATTTACGGCGACGCATCAAACGGCGGATGGCTTGTTCTGAAATTGACATATCTGGCTTGAGTTCAGATGGCTTAAACACCTGTGTCAGGCGAATTTTCGGATCGTTTCCCAATGTAATTAAAGCCGGTAGCAATTTAATTGCTAGTGGGGAATTGGGACCACCAGCCACTGGAACTAGCCAACGGTTAAAGGAGTGCTGAGTGCTGAGTTCTGTTAGCGGAAGCGGGGCGTTTAGCCCGTGCTGAGTGGGGAGTTTTGAGTGGGGAGTAGTGCCTAATTTTACTAATACGACTTCGCAGGTGGCTTGGCGAATTATGGTGTCAACAACGCTACCAAAAATCCTACCAGGGGTAGATGTGTTACCTTTCCATCCCATTAAAATTAGGTCGATGTGTTGTTCGTTGATTGTCTCCAAAATTGCCTGCGCCACATCGTGGGTAACTCGAATCTGCGTGTGCAAAGGAATTTTCCACTTTTTTGCTAAGACTTCTGCCTGTCGTAACAAACGGCGGCTTTTTGCCGTTCTTACCTGTGTTTCTGATGGGGAACTGTGGCGGGGTATCAGCATCACTTGCACGCAATCTATTTCATAATGGCGATCGCGGGCAATAGCTGCTGCCATTTGTAATAAAACACCTGCTGTTTCGGGATTAGCTACGGGTACTAATAATCTACCTCTACCAGTGCTGGGCGATCGCGTCTGGTAAACTATGTATGAAGGTTCTGGTCGCAGTTTCGGTGTGGCATTTTCACCATTGAGATGATCTGCTTCCGCCCGAATAATATCTGCACGGGTAATAATCCCAATCAGTTTTCGTCTATCTACCACCGGTAAGCGACTGATTTGATGGCGATCGAGTAAATATAGTACATTACTTAAAGTGTGAATTGGTGATACTGTCATCGGCACAGATGTCATAATTTCTTTTAAGAAAATATCGGCTAAATTGCGATCGCGAAATGTGTGGTTTGTACTCTCGCGGATTTTTAACAAATCTGATTGCGTTACAATCCCCACTAACTTGCTATCTTCTACCACAGGGAAACCGCGATGATGGGAACGAGCAAAAGCTTGCATTGCTTCTTCTAAGCTCATCTCTGCATCTAGAGTTTCTACCCGTTTTTGCATCACATCTTTTGCAGTTAACTTGGTTAATGCTCCTTCCATCGCAACTTCTTTGGTGAGAGTAATCCCTTTTAACTCCAAAAGTTTTTCATAAAGCGAACCAGGCATTACCTTATCCGCAACCAGGTAAGCAGCGACAGAAACAATCATCAAAGGTAGTACCAAGTTGAAATCTGTCGTCATCTCAAAGACAATCACAATCGCTGTGATTGGCACTTTCGAGACAGCACTAAAAAATCCACCCATACCCGCTAGGGCGTAGGTAGTAGGAGAACCAACTCCGGTGATATATAACTCAGATACACCGATGATGTGTCCTAAGCAAGAACCTAAAATCAGACTGGGAGAGAATAATCCCCCCGGCGCACCCGAACCAAATGCAATCAGTGTGAGGATAAACTGGGCCGCAAAGGCGATCGCGGCAACGCTAGGATGAGAATCTCCAGTAATTAATGACTCCCGCAATCCTGTATTATCACGGAAAGATGGAGGGAGCATAGCCACGACAACACCAGAGATAAATCCAGCTAAAGCCACCCGCCAGGGTAAGCTGATGTGTAATCTTCGATAAAATTTAATACTAAATATAATACCGCGATTAAACAATGCACCAAACAAGCCTGCCAAAATACCTAACAGGATGAAAAAGGGAATTTCTGGGATGGAGAATTGGCTGGAAGATTTTACTAATTGCAAGTTAAGGTCAAGAGAGCCACCACCCAAAAGTCGGGATATCACTCCACCAATAAAGGAGGCGATAATGGCAGTTCCGAGAGTCAATCCTGATAAATCTTGGAGTAATTCTTCAACGATAAATAATACACCTGCGATCGGGGCATTGAAAGCAGCAGCCAAACCGGCACCTGCACCAGCTGCAATCATCTGCCGTCGATGATCTGGAGAAGTGGGAACCCAACGACTCATCCCTGCTGCCAAACCTGCCCCCACTTGGACAGTAGGGCCTTGCCGTCCTAGAGTCATGCCAGAACCGATGGCGATGATGGCACTGAGTAACTTCACACCTGCTACCCGCCAAGATAATGTCACAGGCACATTGGCCAGAGATGCTTTGACTTGTGGAATACCGCTACCAGAAGCCTCTGGTGCTAATCTATCCACCAACCATCCAGCCAGAAATCCCAGGACAAGACCAATTGCAGGTAGTACCAGCCATGTCGGCAAAAGGTGGGTAGTATGCACTCGCCATGTCCCCAGCCATCCCGATCCGACTTTCAGGAATACCGCAGATAGGGCAGCAACCAGACCGATAATACAGGCTTCGGCGATCGCTAAACCTCTTCTAGGCTGCCACCAGGTGCGAAAACGCTGATTCATACCAGTTTTGGATTTGAGATTTTGGACTTTCCTGCAAAACGCTACGCGTAGCTTGCCTCCCCAGAGGGGTACGACTTCTCTACGAGACGCATTCGCGAACGCTCAGTCGAACGATTTTTGATGACAAATCTTAACTAAAAAGCTGTTCGGTGGAATCTTCAGAAGATGTTTAAAAGTCGTTGGCAAAATATAATTCGCTACCACACAAGCATTGTCCCCACTTACGAATTACTGTCTTCGTAGCGGGGCGTAGCCCATTACGAATTACGAATTACGAATTACGAATTATTTAATTGCTTCTTCCCGTAGTAGATAGCCCTTCTACGATCAGAGACGGAGTATAACAAGAACCATTCCAATCAACATCGCTGCCTAGTGTAACCAATTGCTTCAGGGCTGTGTAAACATTACCTGCAACCATCGTATCCTTAACGCGCCCAATTACTTGACCATTTTGGACGCGGTAGCCTAAATCAACGTTGATCGAAAAATCTCCAGAAATACTGCCGCCACCACCCAACATTTGATCGACAATCAAGCCATCATCTAGTTGTTGAATCAAATCTGGTAGCGATGCCGATCCGGGCTGGATGAGAAAATTAAATAAACCAGGGGTAGGATAGCTACCTAAACCAGGGCGAAAACCATTTCCAGTGGTATTAGTACCTAGTTGGGAGCCAGTAGTGCGATCGCTATAGAAATGCTGTAAAATCCCATTTTGGATAAATACTAGAGATTGAGTCGGAGTGCCTTCATCATCAAAAGGGCAACTGTAAGGACCAGCTTCAGGATCTTGGTAGATGGTGAGACTAGGTGCAACTACTTCCTTACCCAAACGTTCTGCCCAAGGTGAAGCTGCTTCTAAAACTCGCTTGCCATTCAAAGCGGCTTGTACAGTACCCCAAAGCATATCGGCGGCTTTAGAAGTGAATAAAATCGGGACACGACCAATAGGAGGTGAAATATTTTCACTAGACCAAATTAACCGTTGTAAAATTTGGTTAGCTAATCTCTGTGAGTCGAGTTCCCCCCGATTGGTTTGACCATCAGCAACACTTAAAAAATCATCACCACGCACCCATTCTGCTGATATATAGCAGCTGAGGGTAGTGTCTGTATAATGACAATCTAAACCTTTGGTGTTGACTAGTCTGGTGGTTTCAATATCACATTCCCAGTCACCATTGCATACAACATCGGGATAGGCATCACGGATGAGTGCGATCGCTTCTTTGCCCCAGTCCACCAAAACCTCTATCGGGAAACTTTCTCCTAAATTGGGGTAGTCAGGCTGAAAGTTAGAGCCTAATTCGACAATTTCCGGTTGATTTAGTTGACTCAAAGCCAGAGCTTTTTCCACCATTACTTCGGCTAAGACAGAACCGTAAGCCACCGTCAGTCCCGGACGCCCATTTCGCCAAAGCCGTAGTGCTGTGCCTTCAGATTGGTTAGTTTCTAGCTGTTTGAGTCGGTTTGCCTCAAAAAACACGGGACGAGAAAGCGATCGCGATTGATACACTTCAGCAGCTTCTGCTCCAGATTTTATAGCTAGTTCCAGCAACTGTTCGGCTAGTGTATCTTGTGACAAATTTTCAGAACCCATGACCCTTAGTGAATTGTGGATTTTGAACCGCATATCAACGCTATCTTTTGAGAAGTGCGATGTCTACGACGGGCTACGCCTACGCACCTTCCAGTGATGAACGCAGATAACTATCCAAAAATCATCAGTGTTTCTTTACAGTTACGATTGGAAACCGCAGATCGACACTGATGGACGCAGTTAATTATCCCAAATCATTGTCATGTCTCAACGGATCTTAGCGATCACTATTTTCAGTTATTATCGCTGTTTACCGCTATAGAAACTTTTTTGACCATACTTAGGCCGTTCTATCGGGCTTTCAGTTATATCCATCACAAAAGTTTTCGGAGTTTGTGACAGAATCAATAAGAACTTTTTTCCTTCTAAACGAAACCTCATAGAACTAATCAACGCGCTTTCTATGAGATGTACTGTACGACATACAGTTGATTCAGATACCTGTCAATCATGAGCTATGTGGAAGTAAGTTCGATATCCCTCGGAGGCGGAACGTCCCCGGCTTCGCTCCAATACTATAAGCAAATACAAAACTTGGTCTTGCAAACTGGTTTGTTTGGAAAACTACGTGTTTCTTTTGTAATGATAGTATCTTGGATTAGTTTAACTATCAAAGTAAATTTAAATAAGTCTTTATACTCTGTACAATATTCATTTATGATTGCTACTATTGGGTGGGTATATCTTGCCAAATGCTTTATAATTTGTAATTCTACATCCATTACTCTACCTACTTTGTAGAGTTTTATCTTTCAATTCCTTTTATCAAAAATACTCGGAAAGTGACAAAAGAGGGAGAATCCAAAATGGTATGAGCATTATTGGAGAAAATTTTAAGACTTTCAACTACCTTTTAATCTCGAATAATTCTCATCAGCATCCTTAGAAATTTTCTTCAGAAAAAATGCAGCCGCATCAAAGCTAAATCCACACGCAGCAGTTGGAAAACCTAAGTTCGGTTCACCCAATAAAGCTATAGAAAAACCTACAATGTTCATAGATACACCCAAACTGTATAAACTCAACATCGCTGTCTTTACAATTTTATTTTTTCTTCTATTTAAAATATTTTTCTCTATTGTTGTGAATGCTTTTATACTCTGTATAAAAGCATTCAAGTTTAAAGGTTTACCTTTTTCATACCAATTATCACTATCAATAATATAAAATTGAATATCTTGTTTTACAGGTTTCAAGCAAAATGTATAGATACGTAATTCCGAAATAATAACTAAATCAATATTATTCACATTAACATTTTTATTTTTTAACTGATTAAAACTTTCATCAATTTTTCTAGCTAAATCAGATACAAACAATTCAGTCAAAGACCAATTATCTTTTAATTCTCTTGCATCTACACGAGCAAAGCCTATTGCATTGTCATGATACTTTATTTGAAAATGCAAGTTATGTGTCTTAATAGCAATTTTTTCTAAAATATTATCAGTACTAGTGTTTTTTTCGCTGACTTCAAGGGAAAGTTTAATAAGGTCTTTAACTGGCTTGGCTAGCCAAATTTTAAAATTTTGATCAATCTTAATTTCTTCCTGCTTTAATTCGGCATATTTGGTATTTTCTTCTTTCAGAATTTCACAAGTTAGATGCTTAATTTGATCAGACAATTGGGAGGGTAAAACTTGATAATTAATGTCATACATAATTTACACACTATTCGTTCTAAATTGCCATGTATACTTCCAAATTAACTTTGGATTATCTGAATATTGAGATAGAGCTTCATAGTTCAAAAAACCAGATCCTTTCTGACTAGATGGGTCATTTACACGAACAAACTGTTTATCATTAAATATTTCATAACCTTTGATAACAACAACGTGTCCATTTGTTACATCATCCATGTAAGCAATTTGTATTGGTCTAAGTTGATCTATCGTTTCTCTAATATCAGCGAATGTAACCGTTCTGTCATCAGGGTTTTCACTATTTATCAATTGACATATAACATTATGCTTACCATATAAATAACTAAAATCATCTAAAGAACACGAAATATTACAACTTTCCCCATTTCTATCAATGCTACAACACTTGGGTCCAAATATGTTACGAAAAAATCGGTTGATCAAATTACGGTCATATAATAAATGTATCAATTCACATTGACTGCTAACTCTTCTTAAAGAATTACCTCTATTCTCCTGATTTAAAGAATTACCTAAATAATTTACAATCATCAAGATACACGCCGCCCAGCACCATCGTTGTTTTTCCTGTTTAATCAGATTTATGGGTAAAGTGTTATTTCTTCTACTTGGATTTGCGGTGCTTGACACTGTTCTTGTCATATCTATTACTTTCAACTCATTTTTAAATTGTCAGCATTTCAAAGTAATTAATTACTTTAATTCAGTGCTAACTCCTACTACAGCCCCAAATACTACAAGACTGTTAAGAATAGCTATACCAATCCCTAAAAACCATTCGTGATAAAGGGGCGATGGTTTTTCTTCTTTTAAATTAGATATAGCTATCAAAATGCCAAGGATAATACAAGTACAAAAGGGTAGCCATATACTTTTTGTCGATGAAATTGGAAGTTGCTGCAAAGACTCCCAGGAACCTTTCACTAATGCAACTAAGACTGGAAACGTTAATGACTTCTCGTTTGTAAAAATTGATACTTTAGGTGTGGTGGGTTGATCCTCATCTGATAATCTTTGACCAAACCTTGGTTTCAATGAGATCATGGTTAATTTTGCCAGCCAGTTTGTCATATTTTTTGTGGGGATACTTAAATCTTAAAAAGAAGTGTAGCACATATTACATTACTAATACTTTTGAAAGTATGTTGTACTTTTTTCAACTTACCTATAGTATCAAAATACTCTAAAAGTAGAAAGTGAATATCATTCCTGTGTAGTATGAGACTTTTTTTAATAAATTTGTTTAAATAAAAATCAGGGCAAGCGCATCTTGCCAATAATAAATCCCTAATATCAATAAAAGCCTATGTAATCGCATTAAGTGCCACTTATTGATAATCATTTAAGCGTTCGCTATTAGCCTGTAGAAATCAACCAAACTATAAATCCTTATTCTAGAGGCTGACCATTAAATGTAAATTTTGTCAATAGCATTTAAGATACACTTACTCTGAAACAAAAATTGACTTTCAAAAATGAACCAGTGTTTTTTAATTTAAATTAAAAGTTATTCCTCTGACTAGATAAATAACTGGCGTTTAAACTAAATTCTATTTTTCAGGCTATAACCTTTGTGTAGTCAGCATTGTAGATTTCCAACTCAAAACAGTATCATAACTGTTAAAAGCCTGCCCAGGATATGACTTTTCACATCCTGTGAAAAGTTAGATTTTAGATTAATCCCATAGCTTCGTGTTGGGACATGGGAGGTCATTAGCCCTGTTCTGTCACTTTGGGAGAAGCCAATGCCTGAAAGCCTTTAAGAGCTTTATTTTTCAGATTTTGGCTATAAATTTTAGTTTCTGTTAGAAAAGAAAAGCTCAAAACTTTATCAAATCAAAGTTTCAGAGTTTCGCTCTGATTATTGTTTTCCGAAAGTGACAAAACAGGGTTAGTCATTCTCCTTCCACTCCCGACTCCCCATTTTCAAAGATTCACCTCTTGCAACAGCCAAAAACCAGCAAAAACTTCTGCTTTAGGATCGGACTGTACGCCGATAAAATGTACTCCATTCGCTTTTTGCTTGGCTGCTTCAAAACCTTTAGCTTCCGCTAAAATTTGAGGTTTTTTGATATTTGCCACAATCCAACTTTCAGTTACACCAGTTTCTAAAAGCAATCTCGCCTCTTCGCTGGCGTCAAATCTTAAGAAAGCCAACTCCAAACCAGACATCCAGCCAGCCAAGGGCAACGCTCTTGATGAGAAAATCAAAATACCAGGAATACGAGCTTCAGGTGAAACTTTCGCCAACTCTAAAGGGAAAGCTTCACCAAAACCGATTTCCCACTCTGGCATATCAGCAAAATCCGCAGCATCTAAGGTAACAAATACCCACTGTTGTCCTTCTAAAGCATCTGGTAAACGTTGTGGCAAAGGTTTCTCTAAGCGGACTGAGGGATTAGTCCCCTCTTGATACCCTGTCTCTTGAGGATACACTTCTTCCATCCGCTGTTCTAACCATTGGTTGAGAACCAAAGTGCGGCGGCTAGGCTGGGCGGGAATACCCAAATCTTGGCAAGCTTTAGTAATCATATTGTTCATTTGGCGGCGGAAAAAGCGGATTTTAATTGGTGCTTTTCCAGCTTGGTTAATAGCCTCCTGCAATGCTGTCCGCAACCAGCCCGAATTTACCTGGGTACTGGGACAATATTGAGCATAGCGAAACAAAGAGTCTACTTTTGCGCCGATATCCAAGGGGCTTTCGCAGACTAAGACTTCCCAAACTTTTTTTTGATTAGCGTCCAAAATCGGACGGGAGTAAAAATCGATTTCCCAAATACTGCCCATGTTTTGCGGTAAAAATCTGGCTGTTATGTTTTTCTGATATCTCGATCATACGAGTGTTGGGGCAGCAGGGGAATAAGACAATACAGTTCGGGTTTTGGGGGAAAGGGAAAAGGGTAAAGGGTGAATTCAAACCTTTCCCCTTTACATCTTCCCCTTTTCTCAAACCACAAGGGAGGTGAAGAATCCTTATCTGAACCGTATTGGGGAATAAGAGAGTGGAGAGTGGGGAGTCGGGTCAAGGGGGATGAACGAGTCTTTGAGGTGGATAATATAAATACTAAGCATGTCAGACCTAGAGGTTTTATGTCCCTGACGCTTTAAAAGTTGGAAAAAATGCAACAACAGTACAGTACCTCAGCGCTCGTATGGAATTAGCCAAGAGTAATTAGGATAATGCTAAAAGACATTTCAGAGGTAGATGGATGCAACTAGAAGATTATTTTGAGTTTTTAGACCCAGATGACATCCGTATCAAAGGGCATCGCATTGGTATTGATAATGTAATTCAATATTACTTGCAAGGATATTCACCAGAGCAAATTTTAGAAGAATTACCTTCCCTGAATTTGGAGAAAATTTACGCTACGCTTACCTACTATCTGCATAATCGTGTTGAAATAGATGCTTATATGTTGCGGCTAGCAAAGTGGCGAGAACAGCGCTATCAAGAATCATTAGCTAATCCTTCAACTTTGATGCAACGTTTAAGAGTATTAAAGGCGCAACGCGAGCAGGAGTTGCTAAACTCTTGGTGAAGGTGCGTTTTCTCATTGATGAAAATTTGTCGCCCAAACTGAAGATAGCTGTTTTGCGCTTCAATCCAGCAATAGATGTTCTGCGCGTAGGCGATGCCGAAGCACCACCATTAGGTACGCTTGACCCAGATATCCTGCGCTACCTGGAATTATCCCAACGAATATTAGTTACAGACAACCGCAAAAGTATGCCCCAACATCTGGAAGAACACTGGGGAAATGGAGGACATATTTGGGGACTAGTTTGGTTGCGTTCGAGTGGGAACCTGAGTATTTGGGCAGAAACAATTTATTTGATTTGGGAAACGACTGAGGCAGAAGAGTGGATTGATAGATTGGATTCCACTTTAAAAAAATTTGGCGTTGTTAAATTGAAAGTATCTCCCTCATTTTCCACGGTCGATCCAAACGCCTCTGAGTCCAGCTGCTTTAGCTCCGTGGTAATCTTCTACAATGCTATCGCCGATATGCCACGCCGCCTCTGGGGAACATTTATGTTTATCTAAGGCAATGGCAAAAATTTGCGGGTCGGGTTTAGCTGCGCGTACCTGCGTAGAAATGGTGACGGAGGAAAAAAACTCTCTCAATCCCAAACTTTGCAATACTGAGTAAATCCGAGAATCAAAATTGGACAGCACCCCCAAGCTAACTCCCAACCGCCGCCAGTTGATTAAAGCTGGTAAAACATCGGGATAGACAAACCACGGTTCGCCAGTGCCAAAGTGAATGTAAAGTTCGCTAAAAAAAGCCGAAAAGTCAGAAAATTCCTTGAGAACACCTGCCCTTTCAAAAGTGTTCAGAGCAATTATCCGCCACCAATCAAACTCACGCTGGGGAATATCTTGCAGTTCTGCATCTGGAAATATCGGCGGCGGCGCTGTTTTAAAGCTTTGGATGAAAGCTGTATTCAATGTTTCGCCTGAAACTGTAACGCCAAATTCCTGGGCGATCTGACTATAAACTTCGCCCACACTACCTTTGACATCGAAGAGTGTACCCACAGCATCTAAAAAAATAACTTTCGGTTGTTCCATTAAAGTTTGAAAATTTTGAATGTTGAATTTTAGATTTTGGCTTGTTCAAAGCTTCTGTGGGTCGAGTCTAGCATCTGCTAAGTAGATTGGCGGAAATAAAACAAATCATCGTAAACATCTTGGTTTTTACCAATGCCCAATGACGGCAGTTGACGGTAGTTGCTCCACTTGGGGAGACCCCAAAACCTCACTGCCTCCCCAATGCCCAATTTCCAATTCCCAACCTTGAAAGTTACCGAGAAAGTGTTTCTATAATCGGACGGAATAGCCAATTAAAACCAACTTTTAGCTGATGGTCTAAAGTTGGCAATCTATATAAATAAGCAGCACGGCGAGCGATGTATGCTAAGGGACCATCTAGTTTAATTCCCAAACCACTGAGAGTAGCGTTGTCTATTCCTAGCGCCATCATCTCTCCTAACTGTTGGTAGTGGAAGGGAAGGAGGGGGCGATTAGTCAGAGTTGCCCAGATATTCCAAGCAGTATAATCAGCTTGTTGAAAAGCCGCTTGTGCCGTAGCAGGGACTTGCTGCCCTTCAGCATCATGGCAGTCTGCTAAATCTCCCAAGGCAAAGATTTCTGGACGATCGAGGACTTGCAGATTGGATGTAGTAATGATTTGGCCGCGCTGATTTTGCTTGAGAGGAAGAGATTTCACTACGGGCGCAACCTTAGTTCCTACAGTCCAAATTACCAAATCCACAGGAATCGTGTCTAACTGGTTTTTGTACTCTAGGGAAATGCAATTTTGCTCGATTGATTCGACTTTGGTTTCTAAGTCAATAAATACACCACGGGCATCTAATGCTTTCTTTGCTGCTTCCCGATTAAACTCTGGGGAAGTTCGCAAAATTTGGTCGGCGATTTCAACGATCCGAAAGCGTCCTCTTTGGCCTAGTCTGTCAGCTAACTTACAAGCTAACTCTACACCACTGTAGCCAGCCCCAACGATCGCTACCCGAATTTTATCAGCATCGGATTCTTCTAAAAATCGCAGGCGTTCTTCTAAACGATAAGCATCAGAGATGGTGCGGAATGTGTAGGCGTAAGCTGCCGCACCAGGAACTAAATCTAGCGGTGTCTCACCTCCTAGCGCCAGCACCAATCGGTCATAAGGGATTTCCGGGCCTTCTTGGATATTTACCCGTTGCTGGTCGATGTCAATTCCAGACACAACGCCTTGATAAAAACGCACCCCTGTGCCTTGTAAAAGTTCTTCAAAGGGTGGGGCAATTTCCCAGGTTTGCAGTTCGCCAGTGAGTAATTCGTAAAGTAAAGGAGAGAATAGGAAGCGATCGCTTTGATCTATTAGAACAATTTCGGGTTTTTGCGTAGATTCCCAAGGTAATTGGCTTAACCGCAAGGCTGTGTAGAGACCACCAAAGCCTCCACCAAGGATACAAATTCTAGAAGTTTGTTCAGTCATCTATTCTATGTTATGGAACAATCAATATTAATTAGGCAACTAACTTCAGGGTAACTGAAAGTTTAGGTTTCAAAACCCTCCATTTGTATGAATGGTTTTAACATCGCTAACTCAACACTGCTTTGGTGAGAAAATTGGCCAGCTTGCAATCTAACAATTGGATAAACTTGTTGGAAAACATTAAGGTTTTATTTCCATGAGTTGGTTTTTTTTCGACGCTAGGAGTTTTCTTGGCACTAATATTGCTTAAAAGTTAGTGTATCGAACTTACTGTGCTATTTCATACTCAACCACGACTTAGATGGATTTCAATTCGTTCCAGTAAGTCTCTGAAGCGAAATGGCTTGGTAATACAGTCATTGGCTCTATTTTTGAGTACGATCGCTCGTTTGCGAGCGTCTTTACGAGCTGTGATGATATTAATGGGTAGCGTCTGTCCCTGTCTACGAATTTCCCTTTATTAGCAAGGACTAATTGCCGCGATTGGTATTAGGTTCGTAAGCGATAACCCATCCCTCTAACGGTTTCAATGATGTTGCTGCCTAGTTTCTTGCGGAGATAACCAACATAGACATCAACAATATTAGAACCTGGATTATAATCGTACCCCCAAACGAAATCTAGGAGTTGTTCTCGACTAATAACTTGTCCGGGATAACGACAAAACATTTCTGCCATTGTAAATTCACGGGCAGGTAATTCTACAAAGCGATCGCCTACTTTTACCCGTCGAGTCCGCAAATCGAGTACCACATTACCCGCTGTGAGGATAAACTCTGGGGTATCTCTCACTAACCTAGCAGCTCGCAAACGCAACTTTACCCGCGCCAGAAGTTCTTCAAATCGGAAAGGTTTGGTGACATAATCATCCGCACCTCCTTCTAGTCCAGCGACTTTATCGTGAATGTCACTCCGAGCCGAGAGAATAATTACAGGTAAATCTTCTCCCTGTCCCCGCAGTTCTTCCAATACCTGAAAGCCATCTTTTCTAGGCAATCCCAAATCCAAAATTAGTAAGTCAAAAGCCCCACTGTGGACAACATCCACCACATGCAGTCCGTCGGCAACTATTGTCGTTGTAAAACCTTGCGATCGCAATCCTTTCTCAATAAATGAGGCAATGCGGGGTTCATCTTCAGCGATGAGAATGTTGGGCATAAGCACTCATTTCTTGCGGGGAATCGAGGGGTAAAACGATACTAAACATTGAACCTTTTCCTAGTTGACTTTGAAGCAATACCTGTCCATCATGCGCCTGTGCGATCGCTCGGACAATTGACAGCCCCAATCCCGCACCCTCGGAACGACGACGACTGTTATGAGTTCGAGCAAAACGTTCAAAAATCCGTCTTCGATCGATAAGGGGAATGCCTTCGCCTGTATCGCTTACCCAGAAACGTACTTTTCCTTTAGCGATCGCAGAACCTATGGAAATAGTATCATTCTTTTCAGTATGCTGAGTCGCATTCTGGGCTAAATTCATTACAGCCTCAGTAATTCTCTGGCGATCGACTATAATCTGACCTTTTGCTACCGCATCTATTTGCCAGTCCCGCTCTGCCAGTGCCTGGGCTTTGGCAAATAACTCTTGGGTTAACTCGGCTACATTCACCGTCGCTAACTGCAAAAAATCTAAGCGTTCTGCCTTTGCCAGCAAAATCATGTCATCCACCAGACGACTCATTCGGTCTAATTCTCCGATAACCAGTGCCAAGGTTTCCTGTTGCTCTTGAGGGTCATCTCCCATCAGTTCCAAATGTCCGCGAATTATGGTAATGGGAGTCCTGAGTTCATGCCCAGCATCGTTGACAAATTCTCGCTGGGTGGCAAAAGCTGCCTCTAGTCTGTCCATCATTTCGTTGAATGTCGTTGCTAGTTCTGCCAGTTCTCCCTTACCTCGCGTAGGTAAGCGCTGGGTTAAATCTGACTCACTAATTGCATGGGCAGTGGTGGTAATTGTCCGTAGGGGAGCTAGCACTCGTCCCGCCGCCAACCACGCCAAAAAGAATGACACTACAAACACTAAACTAGAAACTTCAATAATTACGGAAACTGCTTCTAGTGTCTCTGCTCGCTCACCATCTGTATTATGGGCAACAACAAAAACACCTCGCGTTTTTCCATTAATTTTAATCGCTTCCACCATGTAAAGGATTTTACTGAGATCGGGGTCGGAAAATTCTTTTTCTCCCTGTTCTGGTTTAGTTTGTTTTGCCCACCGTTGCATGAGTGGTGAGTCTTTGGCAAGTGGTTTGGGACGCGCTCTAGGGCTAGACTTATAAAATTCACCATCAACAAAGGTGATGAAATAAGAATCATCCTCTGGTAGTCGATATAACAGATAAGCTCTGAAAAGCTTAATCAAATCTTCTTTGGAAGTGGGAGGAGCAATTTGTTTTTTTCCAGCCAGCAACCATTTCAATTGCTCCGGGCCAATTACTACGTCTTCTGGATCGTCCTCAGTCCGCGCATCCTCTGTAGCAAAGGTTTCACCTTTAATTAAGGCATTGAAAGCCGCCATATCTTCTACCATATCTTGACGAACCCGCTCATCAATGCGGTGGTAGAGCTTATAGCGAAACGCCGGAATGGCGATGAGAAATGTTATCCCCAAAATCAGCAAGTACCAGAGCAAAATCCGGGTGCGTGCTTCTTTAAATACTTGCTGCCAACCCGAAAACAGTTTTGTTATTTTAATCCCAAACCTGCGATCGCGGCGATGATTGGTGATGCTGCTCATTTTTACCCCTCCCCATTTGAGACAGTTTATCGCAATTGGGGATCGTGGGCTGGAGACTGGGAATGGTTGGCGATTCAAAGGTGGATGAACGAGATTCTAACTCTGCTTCATCCCCAATCCCCAATCCATAATTTCCACTCACTGAGACAACCGCCAAATCTTAATCGTGTTATCTTCACTACCGCTAACAAGGGTTTTGCCATCAGGAGTGAAGGTAACAGATGTGACGGTGTTGGTGTGCCCTGCTAATGTGAGAATTTCTTCTCCTGTAGCTGTATTCCACAGTTTGATAGTGCGATCGCGGCTACCACTAGCAACAATTTTACCATCGGGACTGAAGGCTACGGATGTGACAGTATTGCTATGTCCTGCTAAGGTGCGAAGTTCTCTTCCCGTAGCTAAATTCCAAAGTTTAATGGTGCGTAGGCGTAGCCCGTCGTAGACATCGCGGCTAGCACTGGCTAAAGTTTTACCATTTGGGCTAATAGCCACAGTTGTCACTGTTTGAGAATTTCCTTCTAGTGTGCGGATTGGGTATCCCTTTGCTAGATTCCAGATTTTGATCGTCTTGTCAAAACTGCCACTGGCCAGAATCACACCATTAGGACTAATAGCCACTGACCGCACCCAGAATGTATGCCCTGCTAGTGTCCGAATTTGCTCTCCTGTTGCCAAATCCCAGATTTTAATCGTGTTGTCATCACTAGCACTAACTAGAGTCTCGCTATCAGCACTGATGGCTAGGGCATGAACTGAGTCAGAATGCCCTGTAAGAGTGCGAATTTGTTTTCGCGTTGCCAAATTCCAGATTTTAATCGTGTTGTCATCACTAGCACTAACCAGAAGTTTGCCATCTGGACTAATTACTACGACATTCACCTGCTGAAAATGCCCCTTGAGTGAAGCGATTAGTTTTCCGGTTGCGAGATTCCAAAGTTTGATTGTGCCATTGTCGCCACTGCTGGCTATGGTTTTACCATCGGGACTAATGGCGACAGATAAAACTGAGTTTTCGTGTCCTTGGAGGGTGTTAGCTAAGGAAACCTTACCCAAGCTAATCTGACTCAAAATCGCATCATTTTTACTCGGACTATTTTGTTGAATCAACCTAGAGACTAAACTGGTTTGAATCCGGCGAAAATTTTTATACCAAGATTCGCTGAATCCAAATAACAGAATGAAAGCACTTACCAAGATTAAAATCCTCAGTAAGGGATAGCTTTTTGGTAAAACTGGTGCTTTAGTTGCTGGTAATTTCCCAGATGACTTACCCGCAGGTGGCAGTGCGAGGAGTTGTTTGGGAGTCAAGTCTCTCAGGACTTCTTCGGCTGACTGGTAACGTTCATGGATATCTTTTTTCAAAAGCTTGTCGATGACAAAATCCAACTCAGGATTTAACGGACTCCGCAAATATTCCCGCCAATTACTTACCCAGGCGTACCCAGATTCCATCCACAACTGAAACGGCGAATTTCCCGTTAGCAGATGAAAGCACGTAGCCCCCACACCGAACAAGTCGCTGGCGGGGAAAGCTTTCCCATCTCTAATTTGTTCTAGGGGAGAATAACCATGCGAACCAATGGATGTGCCAGATTTCTGCTGAACTTTGGCGGTAAATTGCTTTGAGGAGCCAAAATCAATTAGGCTTAATCGTCCATCATTTTTATTGCGGATAATATTTTCTGGCTTGATGTCTCGGTGAATAACTTTGCGATCGTGGATAAATTTTAGGATGGGTAGTAAATCTAACAAAATAGATTGAATGTCTCTAGCGTTATAAGCCTTGCGCTGTTGCAACTCCTTTAACAAATTATCTCCATTAATAAACTGCTGCACCAAATATAGGCAGCCGTCTTGCTCAAAATAAGCTATCAAAGTCGGAATTTGGGGATGTTCCCCCAGGTCTTGTAATCGCTGCGCTTCTTCGGCAAACAACTCCATCGCCTTTTTTTGCGACCAAGTTCCTTGGAATTTTGGAGCTAATTGCTTGATAACACAGCGTTCATTGAGTTTATCTACGTCTTCTGATAGATAGGTTCTGCCAAATCCCCCCTCATCTGAAAGGACTCGGATCACACGAAAGCGATTTCTTAAAAGTGACACCAGCGGGGTGCTACAACTTTGGCAAAACTTCTTTCCATTGGGATTCAGGGGATTTGAGCAATCGGGATTTAAGCAGCAGATCATGATCTGACAGGCGCGACTGCATGACAACTTAGGCTAAGTTTGTCCCGAACTTTCCCTTAAGATAATTGACTCTCGCTTACTTGTGGTAGATCAACCCTGTTCTGGGGATTGGGGAATTACTTATATAGTTAGCTTTTGTAAATAGTAGTCAGTCTTCCTCATCTGTGGAAAACTACGAGAGCCATAAGATTAATTATTCTATCGATTATATAATAATTTAAATAAAAATATTGGTAGGAACTTTTAAACATAGTAATTTTGCTTGTATCTTAGCAAGCGACAACTGACTAAGTAATGAATATAAACCCCGATCAATAAATCATTACTGACTATCAAATATAGTCAAAATGCTTACTAAATTTGTTTTAGCTATTTTAAATTGCCCATAATTAATTATTCATTTGATACCTCAACTAAAAAGGCTGCAACATACAGCAGATTTCAAGGAAAGTGCGATACACAAGCTAAGTCTGTTACCCAGGTATAAAGTATGTTTTACTCCTGTTAGCGCAGCGGGGCGTAGCCCATTCTGAATTCTGAATTTTGAATTCTGCTGTATGTTATCTTGTTTCCTTGAATCTTGCTCTTGCTCTCCATTTCCGAATGGCACTAGCAGTTCTAGCTACAGGTGGTATGTATACATCATAATTTTCGTGTTGTATAATTTCATGTTGTGTAATTTTATTTTGTGTAATTTCGTGTTGTGTAATACTTTTATTATTTAATTTTTGGGTAGTTAAACAGTTAGCCAAAGTAGGCAAATAACTTTCATTACTTAAAGCTTTCATCACTTCATCAGCAGTCTTAAATCGCTCCTCCAAGGTGATTTTCACCATTTTTCCTAAAATCTGGGCGAAACTGTTGCTGATATTTACCTGTTTTTGCCAAGATATTTCACCAGTGTTTGGGTCGTAGTCCAATTCTAAAGGACTTTTAGCAGTCAACATAAAAATGCAAGTTACACCCAGTGCATAAATATCACTGGCATAAACTGGACGTAAAGAAAACTGTTCTGGTGGTGCAAATCCCTTAGTACCGATAAAGTTGGTATTTGCAGCTTGATTGATTGAGTTTTCACAAGCATCAACTAATTTCTCTTTTACTGCACCAAAATCAATCAGCACTATGCGCCCATCATATTCACACCGCAATAAATTCTGAGGCTTAATATCCCGATGAATCACATGATGTTTATGAAGATACTGTAAGACAGGTAATAATTCCTGTAAGAACTGCTTAACCGAGGCTTCACTTTTGGGCCCAGTTTGCCGCACTTCTCGCGCCAAAGTCAAACCCGGCACATATTCTTGAATTAAAAAAAACTCTCCATTTGCCTGAAAGTAGTCTAATAACATAGGAATTTGCGAATGACTACCGAGTTGGCCCAAAATTCTTGCTTCTTTTTCAAAGCGCATACATGCCCTTTGCCAACTTTGAGGACTAGTCACTTTTGGACAAAGCTGTTTAATAACACACAGTGGCTTCCCAGGTAATACGGCATTTTTGGCTAAAAATGTTACACCAAAACCACCTCTACCTAAAATTTGCAGTATTTCATAGCGATCGCGAAATAGCCGTTTGGAACCACACATATGACTCAACTGAGTTTGTTGTGAAATGCTCTCTTGAGAATTCGTTATTTTTTGAGGAAAACGATTCATTAGTATAAAATATCTGCTCTTAAACGTCTCTAATTCTATGACAATTCTTTATTGGCAACAGTAAGATTACTGAATCTTTGCCAAATCCTCATTACTCTTCAAAAAGTAAAAATAAATTTTTGTAGAATTAGTCTTTTCACGGATGTGTGAAGAGCTAATTTGTAGTTTTGTAAAGGTGAAAGTCTGTTGCGTGGGTATTTATAAAAATTTTGTATGAAGATACACATAATAAAACCCCTCTAGTTTAGCAAAAGGGGACGGCGTAGCCGGAAGTAAAAATATGTAATTTTACACTTAGTACATTTATGATGTTTTTTTGACTATACAGCAGATTTTAAACTAGTTAGGTACACAACGATTCGTCTGTTACCCAGGTAGAAAGCGTATTTTACTTTTGAATTCTGCTGTCATACCAATTCACAAAAAATATGATACAGATGCGAACCATAAAACCTATGCTAATTCTCACTTTCTTAATTTTGAATTTTGAATACTTCGGCTACGCGGTAGTTGAATCTCGACTTCGCTCGATTAGCGCGCAGCCGAAACTCAGTACAAGTTTTGAATTTTGAATTGGTATCAGTCCCTAAGCTGGTGGAGTTTGTGAAGAGAAAATATCTGTGAGATTCTCCTCAACCAGCAAATCCGGTGTTTGCACAATAAATGGGAGTTCGGCTCCCACAAGACCTCTTTGGATGCGTTCTAAAGTCTCATTAAAAACGATAAACAGAGGATATACAGTATTAGCTCCCTCACTCAAAATATGACTGTGACGCAGAGGCATCAACCACTCATAATCATTGTCTAGATAAACTTGGGTTTGTCGCCAACGTCCTAACAAATCAGAAAAGTCTTCGTCAGCGCGATGAATAAAGACTAAAATTTCTGCTCCAGTTTTGATTTTCCACTCTGGATCGCACATCAAAATTGCCACATCACAGGGTAAGCAAATCGTTTGTAAGGCTGTTGTAGCAGGATTGCGAAGCCGAACAATTGGCAAAGGTATAGTGATGACACTTTCATCAGGACGGCGCAGACTGGGAATCATCTCCAAGTATGGCCGATATTGCTTTAGTAAGGCGATCGCAGCTAGATGATTGCTGTACTCTGCCAAACTCGCTTCGTACTGAGATTTTTGCACAGTCATAGTTTATTAAATAGTGAGGAGTAGAGACGCGATTAATGAGCCAGCGCGTTGCGGGGGTTCCCACGGCAGTCGCTCATGGGGGGAACCCCCAAGACCGCGCTGCCTCCCCGTTGTAGCGACTGGCGTCGCGTCTGTACAGGAGTTAAGAATAAAATTAATTAGCGAGCGGCTAAAAGTTAGAAATAAAAAATTTTAATTCCTAACTCATAACTTCTAACTCTTAACTATTAATCCTTTATCCCAGCTTTTCAAATACTGCAAACATAGGCAAATACATCGCTAGCAAAATGGTTCCCACCATTCCCCCTAGAACCACAATCATCACCGGTTCTAAAATACTGGTCATTGCTTTTACTGCTTGCTCGACTTCATCTTCATAGAAATCGGCAACTTTCATCAACATTCCATCTAATTCTCCAGTTTCTTCTCCGATACTAATCATCTGAATTGCCATAGCCGGAAAAACGGCATCTTTTTGTAAAGCAATGCTAATCATGCCTCCTTGTTGAATCTCCATCCGGGCTGCGTCTATGGCATTGGCAATCACTTGGTTTCCTGATGTATCTCGGACAATTTCTAAGCAAGTTAAAATTGGTACACCTGAACGAGTCAAAGAACCAAAAGTCCGGCTAAAACGGGCAACTGAAGATTTTTGAATTAAGTCACCAAACAATGGCATCTTCAGGGAAAAACGATCGATTGTGATCCGACCAACAGGAGTTTTAGAGTATTGTGTAAAGGCAAATTTCAGTCCGATAAGAGCAGCAAGAAGAACTAAAGCACCCGGACTTCTCAGAAATTTACTAGCATCCATCAAGAATTGCGTTAGAGGTGGTAATGTGATTCCAAGTTGTACAAAAATTGTGGCAAAAATCGGAATCAGAAAAATAGTCATACCAAGAAAAATAGCAACTGCGATAAAACCCACGACCGTTGGATAAGACAGTGCTGATTTAATTTGGTTTTGTAAACGGGCAACATCTTCTAACAACTTGGCTAAACGATTCAATACTTCGTCTAGAACACCACCAACTTCGCCAGCTTGAATCATGCTTACATATAATCCATCAAAACAGTCAGGATGCTTCCGCATTGCCTCTGAAAGATTCATTCCGCTTTGAACATCGGTACTAATTTCCACAAGGGCTTGTTTCAGTTTAGTATTACTACACTGGTCGGAAAGCACCCCCAAACTTCTAACGATCGCAACTCCCGCATTCATCAAAACGGCAAATTGACGCGAAAAAACGGCTTTGTCTTTCACAGAAACCTTAACTAAGGAATTCTGGAAATTTTTCAAGGCAACATCTGGCTGAAATCCCTGAGATTGCTTGAGTTCTTGGATTACAAAACCTTGATCTCTAAGATTAGTACGAGCTTGTACCAAGGATTCAGCAACAATTTTTTCTGTTCGAGATTTTCCTTGCGAATCCCGAACACGGGCAACGAAGTTTGGCATAAAATAAATTCAAAATAGTTGTTATTAATTGGGCATGAAACAATTTTATTTTTGATTTTGGATTGAGGATTTTGGATTAAATTTCAATCTAAAATCCAAAATCTAAAATCTAAAATTATTACTCCCCAGTTCCTTTAATGTGCTTTGGCCGCCGTACCAGGTTTCGCACCTGCTGCCTGCGGTGGTACAGAAGTACCGATGAGACGTTGAATTTCATCAGGCTTAGAAGTCTTAGACATCGCTGCTTCAAAAGAAATCGTTCCGGCTTTGTAAAAATCAGCTAAAACCTTCTCCAGAGTTTGCATTCCCAATTTGCCGCCAGTTTGAATTGCTGAGTAAATTTGAGATGTTTTACCTTCTCGAATCAAGTTAGAAATAGCAGGAGTGACAATCAAAATTTCTTGAGCCATCACCCGACCATATTCACCGGGTTTAGGGTTTTTCTTGGACACCAAGGTTTGACTAAATACCCCTACCAATGAGTTAGACAATTGCACTCGCACTTGGGTTTGTCTTTCATGAGGGAAAACGTCGATAATCCGGTCAACAGTTTGGGCGGCGGAACTTGTGTGTAGCGTACCAAATACTAAGTGTCCTGTTTCTGCCGCAGAAATCGCCAAAGAAATTGTTTCCAAATCGCGCATTTCCCCTACTAGAATAATATCTGGATCTTCCCGCAGGGCTGCTTTCAAAGCATTAGCAAAGCTCTTAGTATCTTCTCCCAGTTGCCGCTGGTGAACCAAGCTTTTAATTGGTTCATAGACAAATTCAATTGGGTCTTCCACCGTTAAAATATGCTCTGCCTTGGTGCGGTTAATCAAGTCAATCATTGCCGCTAGAGTAGTTGTCTTACCGGAACCTGTAGGGCCTGTCACCAGGATAAGTCCTCTAGGCTTATCGCACATTTCCCGCACGATATCTGGCAGACCTAATTTTTCAAAGTTAGGAATCTTAGAACTTAATGCTCGTAAGCAAGCAGCATAAGCACCACGCTCTTTATAGACATTGACCCGGAAACGAGCCAAACCCTTAACACCATAAGAACAATCCAACTCCCAAGTCTGCTCTAGGGTTTTACGCTGGGTATTGTTGAGCATACTAAAAATCAGCCTTTGACATTGATCGGCTGTCAATACATGCTCACCTATGGGGGTAAGTTTGCCACTGATGCGGAAGTAGGGAGGTAAACCTGCGGATAAGTGCATATCCGAGCCACCCATCTCAATCAACTGCTCCATCAAGTCTTCAATCATCATTTCCATAGTTCTGCTTCCTTTTAATGTTTTTTATTTGTCATTTGTCCGTTGTCATTTGTTTAAAGTTATTAAGCATTCACCAATGACTAATGACTAATGACCAATGACCAATACTTCTCTACGAGAGGCTGCGCCCGAAGCGTAGCTATGCCGCAGGCTTTACGACTACGCTCAGTACAAGTGACTAATGACTATTCTTAAAACCGAGCTGTCATACAGTAAGGACAATCCAGCCATTCTTGTTTCAATGTGGCATCGCAACTCCGGCAGGTAAGACCAGTCTTGCGTTTGGCTTTTAACTCTGCTTCCAAACCAGTATCAGTAAACGTCACTCGTTCTACTTCTTCTAGGGTGGTGGAACCTTCACGCACTAAGTCCAAACTGTAAGCCAGTAAGGTTTTCATGCCCTCTTCTATTGCCACTTCTTTGATGCGTTCTGTGGGTGCATCTTCGTTGATCAGAGTTTGCAGATTTTCGGTGACTCGCATGACTTCATAAACACCACAACGCCCTTTGTAGCCGACACCATTACATTTTGGGCAAAGGTTATTTTTGGCTTTGGCATCTGCGATCGCATCTAATGTCAAGGTGTTAGCCTTATAGAAAGTGACTCCGACATCTGAGGAAGCTGATAGACCATAACGAGCTAGTTCCTCAGTTGTGGGGGTGTAGGGGACACGACATTCAGAACATACACGCCGCACCAAACGTTGAGCTAAAACGCCAATTAGGGAACTAGAAACCATGAAAGGCTCAATCCCCATTTCTCCCAAACGAGCGATCGCTCCTGGGGCATCATTGGTATGTAAGGTAGTTAATACTAAGTGACCGGTCAAGGCAGCTTCAATTGCTGTTTTTGCCGTTTCCTTATCCCGCGTTTCACCCACCAGTAACACATCTGGATCTTGCCGCAAGAAAGCCCGCAGAGCGGTAGCAAAATCTAGCCCTTTTTCCCGAATCACCTGTACTTGAGTAATCCCTGGAAGACTGTACTCAATTGGGTCTTCTACGGTACTGATATTAATTCCGGGATCGTTCTTTTCTGAAAGTGCAGAATACAGCGAAGTTGTTTTTCCCGAACCAGTTGGCCCAGTTACCAAAATTAACCCAAAGGGACGGCTAACCATATCCTTGACAATATTCAAAGTCTCTGGATCGGTAATTAACTTATCTAATCCCAGTTGGGTGGAGGAGTTATCCAAAATCCGCAGCACCACCTTTTCCCCGTAGCGACTGGGTAAGGTATTCACCCGGAAGTCCACCTTACGTCCTTCAAACAGCCGCCGGATACGCCCATCTTGAGGTAGGCGCCGTTCAGCAATGTCTAGATTGGAGATGATTTTAAATCGGGCTGTCACCGCCGGGATGATTTTTTTCGGCATTAAGGGGAAAGCTTCACGCAGTACGCCATCTTTCCGAAAGCGAATGCGTAAGCTTTCTTCTTGCGGTTCGATATGAATATCAGAAACGCCCTCATGCAAGGCTTTAGCCAGGATTCTATTAACTAGGTTAATAACTGGGGCATCCTCTGCACCCTTCATCGCTGCGCCTAAATCAGCCTCCATTTCTTCAGGAGCATCTGCAAGATCGAGATTCCCAAGATTTTCTAAATCTTGACTAATATCTGTAGAGTTTTCTCGTTCTAGGTGTTTTTGCCGAACAGCCATTTCATCCAAATATTGGTTGATTAGCTGCTGGTAGTCTTCCTGGGTAATCACCATGCGCTGTAACGCCAAGCCTTGGGGGCGCAAGATGCGGTTCAGGTCATCGGAAGCCTCTAGATTATCTGGAGCGACCATCGCCACTAAAACTGAGGGCGGAGTTTGGTCTTCGTGTTTCGACAGTGGTACTAAGCGATGGCGGCGGCAGATATCCACTGGGATGAGGGTTTCAATCAGGTTCCCCATCATCGTGTTGCCAACGGAATTGACTTCTGGATCGAGGAATTCAACTCCGTATAATATTTTCAGTTCAAATAGCTGCTGTTTTTTGTATTGCCTGAGCAACTCAGGCGATAGTTGTTGCCCAGTGATTGACTCTAATACTTCCGTTAAGGGTCTGCCAGATTTGCGGCTTTCAATTAATGCCTGCCTCATCTGTTCGGTATTGACATAGCCAGATTGCACTAGCTTGTTGCCGAAGGGCGAAAACTCTGTTCTGGTAGTTAGAGCGGTACTGCGCCGTTGTGGTGACGAGTAAGTCATAAATGAGCGAATGAGTAGGGGGAACCTCTGCTTAAAGTATTCCCCTACTGGGAGATAGAATTCTCATTTCCCAAAAAAGTCCTGAGTCACGTCGCTTTGCTTTGAATTCAAAATTCACGCATTCAAGATATTTTCAAATAAGATGAGGGACGAGTCGCATTTGGCGCTATTATTGCAAATTACTCGTTCGGGTTCCCGCCTTAGTAACGTCTGGGCTAACGCGTTCACCATTTGTCACAATAAGAGGACGGTTAGATCGCTTCCAGAAACTTGTCGGCAATAAAATCAGCCTCAGTGGCACGTCGTGGATGACGACGGTTGCAAGCTGTGGAGATACACTGCCATAAATAGGATCTGGAATGAATAGACAACGATCGATGAAAATAAACAGATAAACAATACAAGCCAGTAATTGGGTGAACCAACAGAGGTAAAGCAAGCAATGAAGAGTGACTTCCCAGCCCAAACTAATTTCAATGAATCTGGCAGCGAGGTGACAGAACAAGTAGCGGCCCAAACAAATGTATCAGGCGATACTGCTGTCAATTCAGAAAATAGCGTCGCTGCAACTGAGAAAACTGAAGTAGAAAGGGCAGCTTTGGCAGAACTGACTCAACAAATCGAGTCCGTCAAAACGCAACTAGAAGAGCGTAGTACTCAATATATGCGGATTGCCGCTGATTTTGAGAATTACCGGAAACGCACTAGCAAAGAAAAAGAAGACCTAGAGTTGCAGGTGAAGCGGAATACAATTTTGGAATTACTACCAGTAGTCGATAATTTTGAGCGGGCGCGATCGCACCTCAAACCGCAGTCTGAGGGCGAAATGACCATGCACAAAAGTTACCAAGGCGTTTACAAACAATTAGTAGATAGCCTGAAGCGCTTGGGTGTCTCACCAATGCGTCCCGAAGGTCAAGAATTCGATCCTAACCTGCACGAAGCAGTAATGCGGGAACCTACGGATGAACATCCTGAAGGAACAGTGTTAGAAGAGTTAGTGCGCGGATATTACTTGGGCGATCGCGTGCTACGCCATGCAATGGTCAAAGTAGCTGCTCCCAAGGAAAATACACCTTTTGCACCAGAAGATCAGTCGAGTTCAGCCAGCAGTTAAGCTGTAGTCGCTCGCCTCGCTGACCTCAAGTGCCTGGGTTATAGCAAGGACGAGCATCGCGTACCTCAAACTTGGACAAGGCTTTGGATAACTCTCTGTGTTTCAACTTTATGATTGCTACCAGCAACAGGGGTTGCACAGACGTTATCCGCTAGCCTTTGTTCTTAGCAAAAAAGTTATACCAAGCGTGAAAAATGATTGCGACAGATGGAAAACTGAAACACTTATCCAATGGATGTTTCACAATCCAAAATCTCAAATCTCAAATCCAAAATGGTATTAGTCCGCGACATATTACAGCAGAAATATTCAGTAAAAATACTGGCAAATATGGGAAAAGTTATTGGGATCGACTTAGGCACTACTAACAGTTGCGTCGCAGTTTTGGAGGGTGGTCAACCACTTGTGATCTCCAATTCTGAAGGGGGACGAACGACTCCAAGTATTGTGGGATTTGGGAAGAGTGGCGATCGCTTGGTTGGTCAATTGGCAAAGCGCCAAGCCGTAACCAATGCTGAAAACACAATTTACAGTATTAAACGATTCATCGGGCGGCGTTGGGAAGATACTGAAGTAGAACGCGATCGCGTCCCCTACAACTGTATCAAAGGTCGAGACGAGACTGTTGATGTCCAAATTCGCTCAAAAAATTATACGCCACAAGAATTATCTGCAATGATCCTGCAAAAGCTGAAGCAGGATGCGGAAAACTTTTTGGGTGAGGAAGTCACTCAAGCAGTGATCACCGTACCAGCATATTTCACAGATGCCCAAAGACAAGCAACTAAAGATGCTGGCACAATTGCAGGTTTAGAAGTCCTGCGAATCATTAATGAACCAACAGCTGCGGCTTTAGCTTTCGGATTGGAAAAGCAAGACCAAGAGCAGCTAATTTTAGTATTTGACTTGGGAGGCGGTACTTTTGACGTATCGATCCTGCAACTTGGGGATGGCGTTTTTGAAGTGAAGGCGACTTGTGGTAACAACCACTTGGGTGGAGACGACTTTGATAATGCGATCGTCCTTTGGATGATGGAACGTTTCCAAGAACAAGAGAAAATCGACCTTTCCCAAGACAAAATGGCACTGCAACGCCTGCGAGAAGCTGCGGAAAAGGCAAAAATTGAACTCTCCAGTATGGTGAATACCTCCATCAACTTGCCATTTATCACAGCTGATGATACCGGGCCAAAGCATCTGGAGATGGAACTCAGTCGCTCGAAATTTGAAGAACTCGCCGCGAAATTAATTGAAGCGACCATCGAACCACTAATCCAATCGCTCAAAGATGCGGATCTCAAACCAGAAGCCATTGATCGGATTATTTTGGTAGGTGGTTCTACCCGTATTCCGGCAGTCCAAAACGCCCTAATTAAGTTTTTCAACGGCAAAGCTCCCGATCGCTCCATCAACCCTGACGAAGCTGTAGCATTGGGAGCAGCTATCCAAGCAGGTGTGTTAGGTGGTGAAGTCGATAATCTCTTGCTATTGGATGTCACTCCTCTGTCCTTGGGAATTGAAACTTTAGGTGAAGTGTTCACCAAAATCATTGAACGCAACACCACAATTCCTACAAGTCGGTCACAAGTTTTTTCCACCGCAGTTGATGGACAAACCTCAGTGGAAATTCACATCCTCCAAGGTGAACGAGCGATGTCACGAGATAACAAGAGTCTCGGCAAGTTTTTGCTAGCAGGAATTCCCCCATCGCCCCGTGGTGTACCGCAAATTGAAGTATCCTTTGAAATTGATGTCAACGGCATCCTCAAGGTTTCTGCCCAAGATAAAGGTACAGGTAGAGAACAGAGTATCAGGATTACCAATACAGGTGGTTTGAGTAGCAACGAAGTCGAACGGATGCGCCAAGAGGCCGAACTGTTTTCCGAAGAAGATAGAAGACGTAAAGAACTGGTTGAACTCAAAAACCAAGCAGATAATTTGTTGTTCAGTTATGAATCTACAATCAAGGATAATAGCAACTTTATCGGCGACCAGATGAAGACCTTGGCCAGTGAAAAAGTTGCACAACTCCAAGCTGCAATGATTGACTCCAGCATTTCCCCAGTGGAATTTAAGCAGCGCTTAGACGACTTCCAACAAACCTTGTTTGCAATTGGTGCTGATGTCTACAATCGAGCTAACAGCCAAACTGATGAGATTGAGGGGGGTTCATCTAGTCACTTTACCCCAGAAGTAGACTCACCAATGAATGGCACGCTAATACCACAATTCAACTTTGATTTTGACGAAGAAAGTACAGCTCAGGCTGATTATGAGGCGATAGATTAGGGAATGGGCATTGGGTATGGGGCATGGGGAAGAAGCAAGGGAGCAGGGAGATTAGTTTTCCCCTGTGCCTCTTTTGAGTGCCCAATGACGGCAGTTGCTCCACTTGGGGAGACGCCAAGGGCGATGGGGTCTCCCCTTCTCCCAAAGGGAGAGGCTAGCGCCAAGGAAGAAGACCGCACTGCCTCCCCAATTCCCAATCCCCAATTCCCAATATCCTAATTTGCAAATTTTTATTAAGATATTTTAATATATTTAAATATTTAACGAAGTTTCACAAGACCTCAGTCCTTTGCTAGATTGTAGAAGCAAATTACTTTGGGCTGGGCAATGTGCAAGTTCAGAGCCACTTCCATTGCATAAGGGTGGTTTTCCACACCTAATGGTGCGGCTAGCCCCTCTGGTTGATGGGCGAGGTTTTCCTCTCCTACGTAGCACAATTGTAAAAGAGACAGCCGACTCGGCAGTGAGAAGTCTGAGCAGAGGCTCCCCCTGTTCCTAACTTCTATAGCTTTTGTCGTCTCCCACGAGGAAAGCACCTGTTGCTCAAGATTTGTCGGTGATTTTTGTAAAAGGTAAAGGGTAAAATCAGTTATTAATAAAAATTAATTTTATCTTCTGCCTGCCCTCCGGCAAGCCGCCCTCTAAAGGATAATGTGTTGCTCTTGCATCTCTGTAGGCAATAACACTTAATCCATAGGGTAGCAAGTGACCGTGAATGACGTTCTACTGACTTCTGCTTTCTTCCTTCTAACTTTTACCTTTGCTATATGGCCCGCGACTATTATGAAATCCTGGGTGTCTCTCGTGACACTGACAAAGAAGAAATCAAACAAGCCTATCGCCGTCTAGCCCGGAAATATCACCCAGATGTGAACAAAGAACCGGGGGCGGAGGATCGCTTTAAAGAAATTAACCGCGCTTATGAGGTACTCTCAGAACCCGAAACCCGCGCTCGTTACGATCGCTTTGGTCCAGAGGGTGTATCTGGTGCTGGCGCGGGTTTTCAAGATGTCGGCGATATGGGTGGTTTTGCTGATATCTTTGAAAGCATTTTTAGTGGCTTTGCTGGCGGTATGGGTAATCCCACCCAACAAAGACGCCGCAGTGGGCCCGCCAGGGGTGATGACCTGCGGCTAGATTTGAAGTTAGACTTTCGGGAAGCCATATTTGGCGGCGAAAAAGAAATTCGCATTTCCCATCTAGAAAATTGCGAAGTTTGTAGCGGTTCTGGTGCTAAACCTGGAACCCGCCCTCGGACTTGTTCGACTTGTGGCGGTTCGGCTCAAGTACGGCGTGTGACTAGAACACCCTTTGGCAGTTTCACCCAGGTCTCGACTTGTCCCACCTGTAATGGCACAGGGATGGTAATTGAAGATAAGTGTGACGCATGTGATGGTAAGGGTGCAAATCAAGTCACAAAGAAACTCAAAATTACTATTCCAGCGGGGGTGGATAATGGCACGCGTTTGCGGATTTCTAGTGAAGGAGATGCTGGTCAACGTAGTGGCCCTCCTGGGGATTTATACGTTTACTTGTTCGTAAATGAGGACGAGGAATTTCAACGAGATGGGATTAATATTCTCTCGGAAATCAAAATTAGCTACCTGCAAGCGATTTTAGGTTGTCGGTTAGAGGTAGATACAGTAGATGGGCCAGTAGAACTAATCATTCCAGCTGGAACTCAACCGAATACAGTGATGAAGTTGGAAAATCGCGGCGTACCCCGCTTGGGTAATCCCGTAAGTCGTGGGGATCACATGCTGAACGTATTAATTGATATTCCCAATAAAATCACCCCAGAGGAGAGGGAACTGCTGGAAAAGCTAGCTAAAATTAAGGGCGATCGCACTGGTAAAGGCGGTCTAGAAGGATTCTTGGGAAATTTATTTAAGTGATGATGCCCTCTTCTGTTTTAACTCCCGATGCTCAACTTGATTTACGCGGCACCCCTTGCCCGATTAATTTCGTGCGGACAAAACTACGTCTGGAGAAAATGCCATTGGGAGGTTTGCTAGAAGTCTGGTTAGACCCTGGTGAGCCGATTGAGCAGGTTCCTGATAGTTTGACAATGGCAGGTTATCAGGTGGAACAAATTACAGACTGCACTAGTTATTTTTCTCTGTTAGTGCGCCGTCCAGTTGCTAGCCAATGACAGGGAAAAATTTTGACGTAACTGGACAGTTATTGGGTACGGTGGTGGCTGTACAAGCTAATTTTTACCGAGTACAGATGGATCGAGAGGCAGGGGAGCAGAGGAGCATACTTCGACTGCGCTCAGTAAGCAGGGGAGCAGAGGAGAAACTGGATTTAAATGCCTCTTTGCCCTCGCCTTCTCTGCTGCTTTGTACTCGGCGAACACGTCTGAAAAAAATTGGACAACAGGTGATGGTAGGCGATCGCGTTGTAATAGAAGAGCCAGATTGGGCTGGAGGACGGGGGGCGATCGCTGAGGTTTTACCCCGCCAAAGTGAGTTAGATCGTCCGGCGATCGCCAATGTCAACCAAATTCTCTTGGTATTTGCCGTTGCCGATCCACCTTTGGAACCTTATCAACTGAGTCGATTTCTCATTAAAGCTGAGTCTACTGGCTTGGATGTACTTTTATGTTTGAATAAAAGTGATTTAATTTCACCACCAGAACAACAACAAGTTAGCGATCGCCTGCTCGGTTGGGGCTATCAGCCAATATTTATCAGCGTTAAAGATGGTATTAATACTGACCAAGCAGCCAAATACCTGAGCAATAAAATTACTGTAATCGCTGGGCCTTCCGGCGTTGGCAAATCTAGCCTGATTAATACGCTGATTGACTCTCTTCAGTTGCGAGTCGGAGAAGTTTCTGGAAAGTTAGCTCGTGGTCGTCATACCACTCGCCATATAGAATTATTTGAGTTGCCTAGCGGTGGTTTACTGGCTGATACTCCCGGTTTTAATCAGCCGGACATGGATTGTATACCAGAAGAATTAATCCATTATTTCCCAGAAGCCAGAAAGCGGTTAGCAGTTGCTAGCTGTCGGTTTAGTGATTGTCTGCATCGAGACGAGCCTGAGTGCGTCGTTCGGGGAGACTGGGAACGATACGAACATTATTTAGAATTTTTGGACGCGGCGATCGCTCATCAAACACAGCTACATCAACAAGCCGATCCAGAATCCACCATGAAGTTAAAAAGCAAAAGCAAAGGCAAAGGGCAGAGTCAATACGAACCCAAGTTAGAAAGTAAAAAATATCGCCGGATTTCCCGAAAGACTCAGTTACAAGACTTGCAAGAGTTATATCGGGATGAGGAATAATATCGTGTCCGGTTAAAGACTTATCATTAAGACGGCAGGGGAGCAGCACTTCTCTACGAGACGCTGCGCGTAGCTTGCTTCCACGAAGTGGTACGACTACGCTCAGTGACCGAGGAGCAGGGGGCTTTCTGGGGCAGGTTTTTTGATTAGACAAATTTTTGGGATTTTAAAACCAAAACCATTGTCTGAGAACTTAAAACTACGTTCAATAATTGAGAACATTCTCAACTATTTATCGAAAGCCTAAAAGCCTGCCCTTGAAAGGGAGCAGGGGGGCAGGGGGAAAGAGAGTTTCCTGGTTTTTGCACAGATGCGGGAATTATAACTAATTAAGCGGACATGATATAAAAAGTGCGATGTCTATAACAGGCTGCACCTACGCACTCATAATGCAAAGGTTAGTCACGATAGCATAGAGACAAACATAAAAAACTATCTTGTATGTCTCAGCCCCTTGCTGCCACCGGTAGTTTAGAAGATGTCACTGAGAGTATAATTTTCCCACCAGGTGATATCTTTAGTGACGAACCCCCCTTGGAATCTGACTTACACCGCGAACAAATTGATTTGCTTATCCGCCTGATTAAATGGTGGTGGCGCGATCGTCAGGATTTTTATGCTACCGGCAACTTGACAATCTATTTCAGTGCCAATCAGAAAAAGTCAGAAGAATTTCGAGGGCCGGATTTCTTTGTGGTTTTAGATACAGAGAAAAAAGACCGCAAAAGCTGGGTTGTATGGCAAGAAGACGGCAAATACCCCAATGTGATTGTTGAGCTATTATCTAACTCCACTGCCTCTGTTGATAAAGGTTTGAAAAAACAAATATACCAGAATACATTTCGCACTCCAGATTACTTTTGGTTTGACCCAAATAACCTAGAATTACAGGGATTTCACATAGTTGATGGGCAATACCAAGAACTTGTACCCAATGAGTCGGGTTGGTTGTGGAGTCAGCAGTTAGGGCTGCATTTGGCAGTATATTTAGGGAAATTACGCTTTTTTACCCCAGATGGACAGCTGGTGATGTTGCCAGAGGAAGAAGCAAATCAACAGTTACAGCAAACAAATCAACAGGTAGAGCAAACAAACCAACAGTTAGAGCACGTAAATCAACAGTTAGAGCAAACAAATCAACAACTAGAACAAGAACGTCAACGGGCTGCAATATTGGCAGAACGCTTGCAAGCCGCAGGTATTGATCCTGAGCAAATATTCTGAAAAATAGAATTTTAGCTCTAAACTAGACATGGAAAAATAATGCTATGAACCAAACAATATCTGAATAAAGTCCCTTGGACAACCTCAAACTTAGAATTACGAAGCTACCCAATTAAATAGCGATCGCAACTTTGCTGGCCGATCGCAAAATCACATCATCATTGTTTCAGGTTTCGGCGTTCGAGTTCAGCATTTTTTGTATAATTCTGGCGTAGGCGTAGCCCGCACTTCTGGAGCGCCCGCTTTGCGTAGCTTGCTTCCACGAACGCGAACAGCGTGCCGTAGGCAAGTGGTACGGCTGCGGCCCTTCTCTACGAGAGGCTGCGCCCGAAGCGTAGCTATGCCGCAGGCTTTACGGCTACGCTCAGGACAGGCTCAGTGACCATCGTAGGCATCGTTCCAACTCAACTTGATTGGAGAAAGCAAAATTTATGCATTCAAAATTGTTTGCATAGCGTCTCGTAAAGAAGAAAATTTCAGGGGTGGATTAAACGTTCAACTGAGCGCTCGCGGCGAAGCGCTGATTGAAACTGAAACTACCCGAACGTAGCTCAAAAATAATTATTAAACTCTCAAGCCGTAAAGGTCACAAAAGGACTGTAACTTAGAAACCTGATTTTTTTACTGCAATAAGCCAACCAAAAACTAGAACAGGAATGATAACGGGCTGAAAGATTGGCACAAGACTTTTAAATTGATTGAAAACTGCTATAAATCTACTTTACGATCCCCATAAAGTCTTAAAATATTGTTAATTTCTGCCAAACCTCTCGACCTTCAACTTATAAGTATCACCCCAAAATCACTATGGCTATCGGCTACGTCGCGCTTGTACTCCATGCACATCTGCCCTTCGTTCGTCACCCAGAAAGTGACTACGTGCTGGAGGAAGAATGGCTTTATGAAGCCATTACAGAAACATACATCCCCTTATTGAAAGTATTTGAAGGCTTAAAGCGAGACGGTATCGACTTTAAAATCACGATGAGTATGACACCCCCTTTAGTGTCGATGCTTCGCGATCCCCTGCTTCAAGAACGCTATGAATTACACTTAGCTCAACTAGAAGAACTTGTAGCACTAGAAGTAGAACATAATGTCAACAACGGGCATCTTCGTTATTTAGCCGAACATTACGCGACTGAGTTTAGCGAAGCGCGTCAGCTATGGGAACGCTACGACGGGGACTTGGTGACAGCTTTTAAGAAGTTCCAAGACAGTAACAACCTGGAAATTATCACTTGCGGCGCTACTCACGGCTATTTACCGTTGATGAAAATGTATCCCCAAGCTGTGTGGGCGCAAATTAAGGTAGCCTGCGAACATTACGAACAAACCTTTGGACAAGCACCTAGAGGCATTTGGTTGCCGGAATGTGCCTACTATGAAGGTTTAGAGCGGATGCTAGCTGATGCTGGGTTACGCTATTTCCTCACTGATGGGCATGGCATCCTTTACGCCCGTCCCCGGCCGCGCTTTGGCACTTATGCCCCAATTTATACAGAAACTGGTGTTGCTGTTTTTGGTCGAGATCATGAATCTTCCCAACAGGTATGGTCTTCTGAAGTAGGCTATCCTGGGGCAGCGGAATATCGGGAATTTTATAAAGATTTGGGCTGGGAAGCAGAATATGAGTATATCAAGCCCTACATTATGCCCAATGGTCAACGAAAAAACACGGGCATTAAATATCACAAAATTACGGGACGTGGCTTAGGTCTTTCAGATAAGGCGCTCTACGATCCTTATTGGGCTAGAGAAAAGGCAGCAGAACACGCTGCTAATTTTATGTATAATCGAGAGCGGCAATCTGAGCATCTCTATGGTATAATGCAACGACCGCCAATTATTGTTTCACCTTATGACGCAGAGTTATTTGGACATTGGTGGTATGAAGGCCCTTGGTTCATCGATTACCTATTCCGTAAGTCTTGGTATGACCAAGGAACATATCGAATGACCCATTTAGCAGACTATTTGCGGGAGCAGCCGACGCAGCAAGTTTGTCGTCCTTCGCAGTCTAGTTGGGGTTTTAAGGGTTTCCACGAGTATTGGTTGAATGAAACGAATGCGTGGGTTTATCCGCATTTGCACAAAGCTGCTGAACGGATGATTGAAATCTCGCAACTGGAACCAGAAGATGAGTTGGGGTGGAAAGCATTGAACCAAGCAGCGCGGGAATTGTTATTAGCACAATCTTCCGACTGGGCATTTATTATGCGGACAGGAACGATGGTACCCTATGCAGTCAGACGGACGCGATCGCACCTAATGCGGTTCAATAAGCTCTATGAAGACGTGAAAATCGGTAAAATTGACAGTGGTTGGCTGGAAAAAGTCGAGTTAATGGATAATATCTTCCCGGAAATCAACTATCGAGTCTACCGTCCGCTATAGTCCAATACAGTTCAGTTAAGCATCTCTTTCTTCTCTCTGCGTACTCTGCGCCTTGGCGGTTCGTTAAAAAATTGACTTTGGTAACAGACTTTTAGCCTTAACTGAACCGTATTGCGCTATAGTCTTCACAAAAAGTAATTAACAGCAGTAGGGTGGGCATTGCTCACCCTATATTAGTAGTGATACCAATTCTTTATGAAGCTGCGCTAAATAAGGCTTCAAGGATAAAATTGTAAGAAGTAAGAGAGGCAATCATGGAAGGTGTAATTTCTTTGAGGGCATCAGTTAACTTTTGCTGTAGTTGTGAGAGTGTTTTACAGTTTTCCCATTGGAGTTGAGATTTGAGAAATTCCCAAAACCGCTCAATCGGGTTGAGTTCAGGAGAGTGAGGAGGCTGAAAGAGCGGGATAATGTTATCTGGAAAATCGAGAGTTTTCGCTTTGTGAAAAGAACCTCGGTCGAACTGAATTACGGCACTATCATCACCAAGATCAGCAGACAACAACTCTAAGAAGTTTTGAAAACTGCTTCCCCATTAAGGTAAGGGAATTCGTAGAAAAAGCTGTATCCGCTTAGAGGTTCTACAACTCCATATAAATAAAAATTTTCGCGTTGCCATTGACTTAAACCTACAGGTTTAACTCCCTTAGCTGTAATTAAACGTCCGGTAATTGTCTTTAATCCTAAACGTGTTTCATCCTGACATAAATACCTCAATCTTTTCCCTTCGCCAAATTCCTCCTGCAAGAATTTGAGTGCTAGAGGCAGTTTTTTTTAAAGTGAGATAGACTGTCTGGATGTTGTTTGGTGCTTTGAGGACGCGGAACTTTCAGCTTGGCACCAAGTTGATATCTCACTAATTGGTATACCGTTTTATAAGCAACATTTAGTCCTAATTCCGCCATTAACCATTGTTGAATCTGACTGTAACTTTGAAATCCTTGTGGTTCGGATAATCTTTTTTTTAAACGTTCTAAATTCTCGCCACTGACAATTGGCTGTTTTCCTGGTGCCTGTTTCACCTCTAGTAAGCCTTTGTATCCTAATTCCTTGTATTTTTTTAGCCAACGAGTTACTGTTGCCTCATCTCTCCCTAACAACGCTGCCAGCGATCGCCTACTTGTAACCTGTCCTGTTTTTAGCCAGTTGAGCATTTGTAATCTCTCTTTGCTACTAGCTTCTAGCGCATATTTCACTGCTTTTTGTAATTCTTCTTGGCTCTCTTTAATTTCAACTATCAATCTCCGACCCATTACACTTTTACCAAATACACCCTTTTCCACAATTTAGCGCAGCTTCATACAGAATTGGTATCAGGAGCGTTTACTTCGACAAAGCTCAGTACAAGTATTTTACTAACAACAGAGCAAGCCTTAGCTTGTGTACGGTTTGTCAAATGCTGTTAAATCTTTACAAAGACATCCGCTTATTTCGATTTGACGACACAACCGGGCAAGTTTACATCCTAGCTGAAGATGAAGTTCAAATCATAGTTTTGAGTAATGGAATCTGGGATTTTGTCAATGAACCAGAATTATGAGCAAATGAGTTTTACAGAGTTGAGAGCTTATGTCGTAGAAAACCGTGAAGATATTGAAGCTCTACGTTTTTTAATGAGCAAACGCGATCCTAATTCTCCAAAGTATCCCATGCCTGTGACAGAAGCTGATATGCAAGCCCAAATGGAAATTATCAGGCGTAAGATTAATGGAGAACTTTGAGATTATTGTCTAATTCAGTAAGCATAATTAGGGTGGGTAAATCATACTCACCTTATTATTTTGTTAACACTACCGGATTTAGCTAAAGGCTATCTGGATCGATATTTAATTCTCGAAGTTTAGCAGCTAATCTTTGCGCTTTCTCTTCTGCGGCTTGTCGTGCTGATGCTTCCTCTTCATGAGTTAACAGTATTTGACCTGTAGCTGAATTGTAAAAACGTAGTTTTCCTGCTTCTAGACGCAACTCTAGCCCCAAAACTTCACTGCGTAGAGACACTGTACCATCTGGTAAGGTATTGGCTGCCACTGGGAAATAATTTCCATCAACCAACTGTAAACCCTGAAGTTGGGGATTGAGATAATCGCCTGTAGGATCATATTGGAAATATTCACGTACTCCTAGAAAAGCGTAAATTCCTTTCTTTGTACCTTGGTCTTTGCTGCGGGTGGTTTTTGAGGTAATCTCTAGAACAAAAGCTGGGGTTTGATTATTTTCTTCCCAAGTTTTGTAAGAGCGTCTGTCACGGTTTTCTACTCCAAAGACCACAAATACATCTGGTGCGACAACCGATTCTGGATAACCTTTTTCGTAGTAAATAAATAGATTACCAGCGACGTATACATCTGGGTGATTTTGGAAATAAATCTGTAGTGCATTTATTGCATAAGCCAAGTAACTGAACTGGATATCACCTTCAGCCATCGGCTTACCGTCCTCATCTGGATATTCAATTGGGGTAACGGGGATATATTCTACTGAGGCTGTCATGGGTAGTACCTCAACTCAACTAGGGCTAGATTAAATTTAGCATCTGAATTCTTTAGCTAAATAGAAGCTTCAAGTTTTGAGTATAAAAAAGTCTGCCATCCATCACAAGTAAATGCAGCCATTAATTTATAGCTACATCACCTAGTAAATCATCCATTTCATCGCTCATTTCTTGGGTATAAGGAACAAGTTTAGAAGGGTTCTGCATACCATCCTTCATCAGCAAGTCAAGAAAAAGGCTCATGATAATGCCTTCATTTTCATTAGCTTCGTAAACATTAGGGACTTCCATAAGTTAATATAAATATTTTTGACTAAGTACATATCCTCCCAAAGGGAATTTGGATATAAATTATCTAAGTCTCATGCACAGTTTCTTCGTCTTCAACCTCTTCTTCCGCACAACTATCATCGCGTATAGTCCCATCAGGCATAATGGTATTGCCAAAAATAGCCATTCTCATCTGGGCATCAATTAGGCTAGCTTGCTCAAGGTCTGCGTCGGTCAAATCCGCATAATCTAAATCTGCACCTTCGAGATTGGCTTGAAAGAGGGACGCACCACTGAGGTCAGCACCATTCAAATTAGCCTGACTTAAGTTTGCTGTACTCAAGTCAGCATCGCTTAAATCAGTATTTCTTAGATCCAACCCTTGCAGTTGAGCGCCAGCAGCAATCTGTATAGCTCCTTCAGCTACTAGTATTGGGTAAATCTAATCGCTAGACAAAGTTCTTGGAGACTCTACTGGATTTGGTGGAAAAATACAATTGTCGAATATTGTCTCTGAGTCATAGATACACCCATTTAATCTCACATAGCTCAGATTAGCTTGACTTAGGTCGGCTCCTCTGAGCGTAGCTCCCTCTAAAAACCCCGATGTGAGATCAATCCCCTTCATGTTCGCCCCTCGAAGGTTTGCATGACTAAAAAAAGCAGAGAAAGCTGTTGCACCTTCGAGATTGGCTTCTCTCAAATCAGCATCGTTCAAACTGGCTTCCAGTAATCCTGCACCCCTCAAATCAGCATTATATAAATTTGCTCCTGACAGAATTGTTTCATCCAAACTAACTTGAACTAAACTAGCACCCTCAAGATTAATCTCTTCTAAATCAGCGAGATCCAATCGCGCACCATCTAGAACAGCACTTTCTAAATTGGCATTCCGTAGATTGATGGTGTATAGCATAGCGTCTCTAAGAATAATTCCTGGTAAATCAGAATTGTCTAGACCGTTTCCTTCGATCCTAATTCCTGTGAAGTCTCTTTCACCAGCAGCATAACGTTGAATTAGTTCCTTAGCATCCATAATTAGCAAATTACATTGACTTATCAATAGATTTTTTTATAAACATTGATTGTTCCATAAATCCTTTTTCAAAAAGATATCTTTTGTGGTTTAAAGCATTTACCATCAAACTTTACTAGCTGTTAAGTCCTACATTTCCAGGCTTTGTGTAACTAATATCAAGCTCGCGTGATTAATTATAATAAAATCTATCAATGTAGGTTCGGTTAAACGGCAGTAAAACCCAACATAAACAAGGATCAAATGTTGGGTTTTGTTTCTCAGCCCAACTTACAGATATTATAATTTAAGTGTTTAACCAAACCTGATATAACATATAAAAAAAGACAGGCAATATGCCTGTCCTACAAATAATGAATGATTTAGCAAAGAATTTAGAAATTCATCTCAGCAGCTTGAACTTTTTCAACCTGCTTCTTCTTCAGCACGAGCATAACTTGAGCCAACATTACAAGAGCGACGAATGCAATCATCCATTTGACTCTAGAAGCGTCTTGCAATACAATTTCTCCATCTGTTTGACCGAATCCACCGACGTTCGGGTTGCTGGTCAAAGCATCACCAGTCTTAACTGCTTGACCTTCGGAAACAAGCAGGTCTGGCCCTAAAGGAATCGTATCAACAACAACATCACCTGATTCGGGTTGGATGTTTACTAAATATTTAACGTTACCGTCTCCATCTTCCTCTTTGGCAATCTTGGTAATTGTGCCAGTAGCGGAAGCGTTGTAAACAGCGTTATTGCTCTTTTCGCCAGTGGGATAAACTTGTCCGCGTCCCCGATTACCACCTACGTGAACTGAATATTTACCGAAGTGGATGTTTTTGTCGGTTGCGGGGTTGGGAGAAAGAACTGGGAAGACGATTTCCTGATACTGTTCGCCAGGTAATGGGCCGACGATGACGACGTTATCTTTGTCTTCGCTGTAGGGTTGGTAGAAAGTGTCGCCAACTTCTTCTTTAAGTTCTTCGGAAAGACGGTCTTCAGGAGCAATCTTAAAGCCTTCAGGTAGCATCAGTACTGCACCGACGTTCAAGCCAACCTTAGAACCATCGGCACCAACTTGCTGAGCGCTTAGATCGTAGGGGATTTTCACCACAGCTTTGAATACAGTGTCAGGTAGCACCGATTGGGGAACTTCCACTTCTGTAACCTTGGCGGCTAGGTGACAGTTGGCACAAACAATTCGCCCTGTTGGTTCGCGGGGGGTTTCGGGATAGGTTTGCTGTGCCCAAAAAGGATAGGCGGCAGCTGATTGGGGAAGGGCTAGATCGCTGGTGAAGTAAAATGTCACAGTAGCGATCGCTATGAGCAATGTTTTTACAATCGCTCTAGCACTGCGAGTTAACCTCGCTGTTAGGAAAACATTTCTCATCTCTATAAGGGCGACAATTGAATTAGTCATTAGTCATTGGTCATTAGTCATTAGTCATTAAGCCCTGAACAAAGGACAAATGACTAAGGACAAAATTATTAACCCCACCAAGGTGCATCACCTGTGCGGAAGTCGGTTTCAGTCCAAGGGGTTAAAACGATTTTGTCGTCGTTGACGCTGGTATGGGCTAAAGCCAGAGACAGAGGTGCTGGGCCCCGAACAACTTTACCAGTTTCGTCATACTGAGAACCATGACAAGGACACTTGAATTTGTTCTCAGCAACGTTCCAGGGAACCACACAACCTAAGTGGGTGCAGATGGCGTTAATGCCATAATCTTTGATCGCCTCTTTGCTGTCTACCACAATATAGGTAGGATCTCCCTTTAGTCCTTGGACTAGGTTGCGATCGCCTGCATTCCGATTTTCTAGAAATTTAGTGACGCTAACATCGTTACCTAGCTCGTCTTTTGCTGTTGTACCGCCACCTGCGCCACCTGCTGCTGGTGGAATAAAGTACTTGACAACGGGATACAATGCACCCAGAGCTACTCCAGTGACAGTCCCAAAAGTGAGCAGATTCATGAACTGACGACGCCCCATATCGGGCACGTCTGCTGATTCAGAAAATTGAGCCATAATCTACGCGCTCTTTGTGTATTTTGTTAAGCATTTTGACAAAAGTACTAGTACTTGAGCAACTCTTGTCTAAGTCGAAATGCTAGCGCTGACAACGATGCCATAATTCTTTGTTCCAAGATATAAAAAGCATCTTTTCTGTTAGCATTACATTTCTTTATATCCTTATCATACTGGAGTCACGGAACTTAACATCATAACTAAATGTAAAATCTGATTGAGAAAAGCTATGACAGGACAGGAATTACGCCAGATGTTGCTTGATAAGTGGGGATATTCTTACGATGTCCAGTTCCGGCGGACACAGGGAAAGATATTTTTGCAAGTAATGTGGAAATATCTAGAGCAAGCTTCTTTTCCCTTGAGTGAGGCGGAGTACCAAGAACATCTCGATCGCATTGCCAATTATCTTCATGCCTTGGGTGGGTCAACACAGGTACAAACTTTTATTGCCCAAACCCGCGATCGCCCCCGGCTTGGCAAGGCTGTCAGCATCCCTCTAGATTTGGGCGAACGTTCTTCGGAATGGATATTGTGACCAATTATTTGATTAACTTTAATCAATTTCTTCCTTAATTACAGTATTTTTTATGCAAAAATACTTTGAAAAAAATCGGCTTGAGCCTTAAATGCAACTCAGAGAAGCGATCGCAAGTTCCATAGCTCTCATATTTCGTGAAACTGCTTGATAGCCAGAGCAGTCAAACATACGTTAGATTTTTATTTTTTGGAAGTCTCTAATGCTTTTAAATCATCTAAGGTACAGAGCAAACGAGGCTTTTCAGGGTCAGTTAAATCTAGCTGCTCCCAAGATATTGTATAGCCACTGCGGATCTTGTGTGCCCCAAGAAAATGTAAGATTCTCAACCCAATTGCCCAAGCCGATAGTCTTTCTAACATCGCAGTGGTTCCAATTAGATATTCCTGAATAACCCATTCTTCACCTTGCTGTTCGGCACGTACTTCCTCAATGCGTCCGACGGGTTTACCAGTTGAATCCAATACTTGTTTGCCTAGTAGTAATTCCAGATGAATTTCACTTACCATGTTCTGCCCCTGGAATTCGGCCAATAATGTGTTTCTGAAGCCATTTTTCATAAGCTAATGCCGAAGTTTGGTCAGCTTCAATCTCGACTTCGACATCAATACCAACATCCCGCACTTTTGACCACGGAATTCTCAAGGGTTCGCTTTGTTTAGCACCCCAGCTACTTTCAATTGCTGCTACCCACCTGCCTAAACGTGGATGAATACGTCGTGCAAGAATTGTCATACCAGTTTCGATATAAGTGAGTCGTGGCGGTTCTCCATCGCGTAACTCGATGACAATTCCATCGACTTTACCCAGATGGCGGCGATCGCTGTCAACTAATTGGTTATCGAGTACATCTCTAATAATGTCCATTTTCTTTCACTTCCAGTTGATGATTAACAAGAACGCACAGCAGCGATCACCCTCCGAGAATTTCTAGTGGGATAGCAATGATCGCTAACACGAATGTCAGCACAATTGTAAAGATGACAACACTATTACTTATCCAACCGTTGCGATACTTGCCAACATATAATTCATCATTCATCAATACCAAAAATGGCACAATCACAGGCGGCAAAATCACTGCTGTAATCGCCATTGAAAACAAAGTCAATTGCAACGGGTCGATTCCAAATACCATTAATAAAGAAGCGAGAAAGACAAACACAGTGTAGACCAAACTAAAGCGGGCGGCATCTTTTGGTTTCAGATTTTCGCCCCAATTCCAACCAAAGGATTGAGCAACAATATAAGCTGTGTCGAGAGTCACCTCCAGTGCTGCACCAAAGCAAGCAATGCCCAAGGACGCCGCAAATAGTACAAAGCCCCAGTAACCAAAAGTTTCTGTCAACATCAACGCCGCTTGTTCGTAGCTATCTACCTCAACGCCTTTGGGTTTGAGTACCAATGCTGACACAATCAGCACCCCTAGCGATACGACGCTACCAAAGCTCATCCCTAAACCGGCAACTGCACGATTTACACCGATATACTCTTCATCCCATTTATCTTCGACTGCCCCAGATGAGTAAAAGTAAAATAAATAGGGGCTAATCAAAGCCCCCAAAATCCCAACTCCAAGATATAAATAATGAGCGGTATCTTGTTGTGGCAGAGTTGGCAACAAACCACTGCCAAGTTGTGTTAGAGATGGATGCAACTTAAAAGTAGCGACAACAAAAACTAGTGTCACCAAGCCTAATACGGAAATACCATTTTCAATAATGCCAAAGTTGCCATACCAAATTAGCAACCAAATTGCAAAGGCAACGGGTAAAGCATACCACTGAAAGCTAATCCCTGTTAGCAGTTGTAAGGCAATGCAAACACCACCAATTTCCGCTGCTAACACTAGAAAATCAACTACGACTTCTGCAATCAGTGGAATAATATAAAAATTAAATCCAAAACGTTCGCGCACCGCAGCAGCTAAAGTATGTTTGCTAACTGCTGCTAACCGCCCAGACATTTCTACCAAAAAAATCACACAAATTGTACCCAGGATAATCGCCCAGATTAGTTGAAAGCCGAAAATAGATCCAGCCTCGGCTGCTGTAGCGATCGCACCCACATCCAAGAAGCCACCTATACTAGTCACAATCCCCAGCGCGATTTCAAAAATTTTCTTCATGGTTTATTCTGCTGTGGTAGTTGCGAGTCTAGCGTTTGTCCTTCTAGCGATAAATCCTTAAGTCTTTGTGCCACTACAGAATGATTTTCTTGTTCGACTGCGGTTGACATTTGCTCTGTGATTTTTGCTAACCGTTTAATATGACCTAAAAGTGCTAACTTGTAGGGCTGGGGAATCGCTGTAGATGATTCTATTTGGGCGATGTTGTCGGTTTCTGTTTGCAACTCTTGCTGTGCTTTTTTGAGTGTTTGTTTTGCATAGACCTTTGGTACAGCACCTCGTACCCAAGCATCAGCAACCATTTTGCTTGTAGCTGTCCATGATTTTACAGTTTGTAGTTCTTGTGTAAGCTTATCTGTGGCTGCTTCGCTACAAGCGGTTAATAATGTCAACCCTAATAAATAACCTATAAATATCTTTTTCATCAGATGTCCGTCTTCGTAGCCCTCCTGAGAACCGATTCCAAATGTTATTTACCTGTAAGCTTGACTAATCCAACACCGCCGAAATAAAGCGCTAAAACTGCTCCCGCTAAAAGACTTTGAGTCAAGGGGTCAGTAGAAGGTGTGAGGACGGCTCCTAAAATTACTGCTCCCATAATCACGTAACGCCAACCAGAAACCATTCGTTCTGACGAGACAATATTCAAATTACCGAGCAACAGTTGAATAATCGGAATTTGAAATGCTAAACCTGTGCTGAATAACAGTAGCAGCACAAATTCAAAATATTTATCAATTGACCAAAGTTGTTCGACTACATCTGCTCCGTAGCTGATGAAAAATTTCAAGGCTGCGGGGATAAGAAGTAAATAGGCAAATACTAAACCTGCTCCAAATAGCACACTCGAACCCAAAACCACAGGCCCCAGTAAACGGCGTTCGCGGCGAGTCAGTCCTGGAAGCACAAACTGGATAATCTGGTAAAGAATGAAAGGACTAGTAAGTACGATGCCAGTGTATGCTGCAACTTTCAGGGAGACAAAGAAATATTCTCCAGGTGCAAGTTGGAGAAATTTTACTCCTTGTGCTGGAACCTCAAGTAACTGGACAATCGGTTTAACGGCAAAGAAACAGCCAATAATGCCCACTGCTACGGCAATCAACGAATAGAAAATCCGTTGCCGCAATTCTTCTAGATGGTCGAAAAGGGACATTTCGACTTCACCAGGCAACTCATCAAGCGGATCGGTGTCTGAGTTGCCATATCCTTCTGGGTCGAGGTTAGGAACGTTTACAGTATCTACGTCTTGTGAAGGCGTCACTTCGCTTCGCTCCGAATTCAAAATTAAAAATTAAAAATTAAAAATTAACAATGCCATAAATAAATTTAGGGATTGTATCTTTTTTTGTCGGTCATCGACCATTTTGGTGACTCAGGACTCTTCATTATTTTATCTGGGGAATGCAGCTACTAAGATATGTTTTTGGGTGCTGTGGGTTTTTTGTCCTGTTTTTTGGGTTTGCATCTGCATAAGTTAGTGGGAAGACATCTTGTAGGCAATGCCTAACCTAAAATAAAAAAGGGTGGAACCGATAAATTAGAAATCATGTCTCTGCGGCTAGTAGTCTGTCTTATTGGTTTTGATAAGTTTGTAGTAAGCACTTGAGTGTTTAGAGAATGAAGGACTAAAGTCCTGACTACGAACTAGCTTACCCATCAATTTAAACTTGACAGACCACTGCGCTGAGTAAATTAGCACAACATCAACACTTAATACTCAGTTTTAAAAATCCGGTTCATTTAGGTGGCATCTATACAGATGGTAATCGGAAATTGTTAGCTGAGGTTGGGTATGAACCGGATAATTTGCATTGCCCTCATGGCATTGCCTGTTTATTTATACAATGTTGGGCTAGGCAATACTTCTAGTAGCGACGTGGCAATTGTTAAAAACCAGTATCCCACAATAGCTACTCTAATTGCTAACAGTACAAATGCTCAGTTACGCATCTTGCCGTGGCGAATATCGGCTAGAGATGACCAAACCGAAGATTGTCTTCGTGCTGGCACTTGCAAAGATTGATACTAATTCGTTGTGCGTAATGGGCTACGCCCCGTTACGTTAACGTAATTCGTAATTACGGCAGCCCCATCATCAAAGAAAATTAATGGTTGTAGAAAATCAACGTACAGTGGTGGTTACAGGAGCCTCAACAGGAATTGGTCAAGCGTGTGCTTTGCTATTAGATCAATTGGGCTTCTCTGTTTTTGCTGGAGTGCGTCAAGATGTTGATGCTCAAACACTTAAACAGAAAGGATCGCCAAGGCTGATTCCGATTTTTTTAGATGTTACTGACGCTGAATCGATCGCAGCTGCGGTTGATACGGTAACAAATGCAGTTGGTGGTGTGGGGATTTTAGGTTTAGTGAATAATGCCGGAATTGCTGTTCCTGGCCCGTTAGAATTATTAGCGATCGCTGAATTTCAACACCAGATGCAGGTTAATGTCACCGGACAATTAGCTGTGACACAAGCATTTCTTGGTCTTCTACGCCAAAGTCGGGGTCGAATTATCAATATGGGTTCCATTGCTGGTAGGAGTCCAACGCCGTTTTTGGGCGCTTATAATGCTTCTAAATTTGCTTTGGAAGCACTCACTGATGTGATGCGGATGGAGTTACGACCTTGGGGAATCTCGGTTTCAATTGTTGAACCTGGTTCTATTGCTACCCCAATTTGGGACAAGTCTCTGAGTCAATCTGAAGTAGCACAGCAGGATCTACCCGAAACGGCACACAATCTCTACGGACAAGCGATGAATATTGTCCGCAAGAAAATGCAGATTATTGCATCTAAAGGAATTTCTGCGGATATTGTGGCTCAAGTTGTTGTCCATGCGCTGACTGCAAAAAAACCCAAGACGCGCTATCTTGTTGGACAAGATGCCAAAATTGGAGCGCTGATCAAGCATATTTTGCCCGATCGGCTACATGACAAGATAATTTTATACTCAATGGGGCTGTAGATTCCTGGTTGTCAATACTTCAGAGGTTGTCACTCTGAATGCAAAGGCTGTCGTTAACAAAATCATGGTTTTCATCACAAAATCATGATTTTCATCAACAAAATTATGGTTTTCATTAATAAAATCATATTTTTATCGACAAAATCATAATTTTCATCAATAAAATCGTGCTGATTTCAGAACCAGAAGCAAAATCTAGTCAAAAAGTGACTTTGAACTCATAGTTAGCTTAAGCAACGTTTTTGTTAAAAGCCTTATTCTATAAGAATTTTAGATTATTTTTTTGTAAAATTAATGAAAGCTCGTTAATAAATCAAGCTGATGATCAGTTCAAAAGGGCGACAAAATTGTACTTAACAGTACCTTTTTTTGTGTTGGATATTTTTAATATTCATAAGAGTACCTTATTTTATTTTAGATATTTTTGCTATTTGTACTTATACTAGTATTTTTGCTTACTTTAACTAAAACATCACCATTAATATGTGCTATATCGAACTATAGATATAATCAATTATCCGGAATGCTGCTAGTTTAGTTAGTAGTTTGATTAAAATAAGGCATAAATTACCTAAAATCAATATATTTATCTAGTAAATTTTTGCATCCCCATTTTTGAGTGAACTTGATTAGTTATGCTCCTAGATTTAGAAAGATTTTATCAAGCTTGCAATCCGAGCAGACCTCTAATTATAGGAAACGCTAGCGATCGCAGGTACTATATCGATTTTGCTGCGGTGCGGGGTGGCAAAATTATCGAAGCTTTGCAGCGCACGATCGCTAAAATATCGCCAGATACACCAACCTGTCAACTATTTACCGGACATCTCGGTTGTGGAAAATCAACGGAGTTGTTGCGCCTGAAAGCTGAGTTAGAAGCGCAGCAATTTCATGTAGTTTACTTTGAGTCTACTCATGTCTTAGAAATGGCTGATGTGGATGTGACTGATATTTTGTTAGCGATCGCTGGACAGGTGAGTGAAAGCCTAGAAGCGATGAAAATTAGGCTCAAGCCTCGCTACTTTAGCAAGTTGTTTGGTGAAGTTGTAGATTTCTTGCAAACGCCAATTGACGTTGGGGTAGAAGCAGAATTGTCTGTAGGGATTGCCAAAATTACCGCGAAAACAAAAGAAAGTCCCCAATTGCGACGGCGGTTAAGAGATTATTTAGAACCGCGAACCGCAAATATTTTACAGTCAATTAATCAAGAATTACTAGAACCTGCCAACAAAGAACTCAAAACCAAGGGTAAAAAAGGATTGGTGGTAATTGTTGATAACTTGGATCGAGTTGCAATTCGACCTTTACCATCGGGGCGATCGCTGCCAGAATATTTATTTATTCAGCGTGGCGAACAATTACGCAAACTGAATTGTCATGTAGTCTATACTATTCCTTTAGCCTTAACTTTCTCCAACGATAGCGCCGAACTTCAGCATCGTTTGGGGGGTGGAGTTGCCCCAAAAATGTTACCGATGATACCTGTGCGTTTGCGCTCTGGTGAGATTTTTCCCCAAGGGCTAGCAATGATGCGGCAAATGGTGCTAGCTAGAGCTTTTCCAGACATTTTACCTAGCGATCGGTTAGGCTTAATTACAGAGGTGTTTGATAGTTTAGAAACCTTAGACCGATTGTGCCTGATAAGTGGTGGTCATGTACGCGACTTATTAGGTTTACTGTTTGACTGTCTGCGAGAACAAGATCCACCCTTTGACCGGGAATGTGTCGAACTGGTAATTCAAAGACAACGGGATTACCGAGCCAACGCTATCGACCCTCAAGAGTGGGAATTAATCTTTCAGGTAGTGCAACAGCAACGAGTTAGAGGTGATATAGAATACCACACCCTCTTGCGAAGTCTATTTGTATTTGAATATCGCGATCATCAGGGAGCTTGGTTTGCCGTCAACCCAGTTTTAGCAGAGACGGAAAAATTTAAATCATGGTTGAGCGACACGCACAAGTAGATATCAGAGCAGCTAACGAGCGGGCTTTACGGAGTTTGGGGAGAGCAATTACCCTTTCTAGCGGTCAATTTTCCCTGGTTTTGGTGTGCTGCAATTATCGAGTTTTGCAAGAGCAAATGCTGCAACGACTCGAAGAAATTTCTTCAGGAGTACACCGCATTCAAAAGGTAATTCTGCCGCATAATGCCAGAAGTCTTTATACAAGTATTCATTTACAACTGCTAACCGAAGCTAATCCGCCATCGGCGTTGATGATTTTGGGTTTAGAGTCAGTAGATGGACTCGACGATTTCCTGAGGTCTATTAATCATATTCGGGATGAATTTCGCAAACGCCACCCATTTCCGATGATTGTCTGGGTGAATGACGAAGTGTTGCAAAAGGTAGCGCGTTTAGCACCAGATTTTGCTAGTTGGGCGGCGACACCAATTCGGTTTGAAATGACAACTCAATCACTGCTGCAATTTCTGCAACAGGAAACTGACTCTTTATTTGCCACAGTGTTAGCAAACGATGCTGCACAACACCAACCTCCTCAACTTGCAAAGCATTATTCCACTGTCGAGCAAGTCTGGGAACATAGTTATGAACTCCACTTTGCCATTAGAGAGTTGCACAATCGTGGTATTACCTTAGAGCCAGAACTACACGCTAGTTTAGAATTTGTTTTTGGTCTAGATAATTATATTAGCGATCGCATCAATACAGGTTTAGTCCATTTTCAGCAAAGCTTGCAAGTTTGGCAAAAGTTGACACAGACAGAAGAAGCAGAGGAGCATACTTCGACTACGCTCAGTAACCAGGGGAGCAGAGGTGCAGGGGAAGCAGGGGGAAATCAGGGGGATAAAGAAGTATTTTCTTCCTCATCTCCTCCATCTCGTCCATCTCCTCTACTGCTGCGACAGGGAATTTTGCTGTTTTATATTGGGCTGTGTTACTGCCGTTTTGCAGAGCAAAATCAAATAGAAAACCGCCGCCATTGGTACACTGCTAAATCTTATTTTCAGCAGTGCTTGAATATTTTGCAGGTGGCTGGGCGTTTAGATATAGTTGCTGGATTTATTAATCAACTTGCTGAGGTTTTGCAATATCTGCAAGAGTGGGAAGAATTGCAGACAGTTGCCCAAAAGTCTTTGGAGTTACATCAAACTTATGGTAGTCAAATCCAATTAGCTTGTGACTACGGTTTTTTGGCGCAAGTAGCTGTGCAGCAGTCGCGGTGGGTACAGGCGAGTATCTTAGCACACGTATCGCTGCTGAAATTAGGTGAGGCGCAAAAGCAGAACGACCCTTATAACTGCTTTTTTCCGTTATTATTGGCGCAGATTTACTATTTAGTGTTGGCGAAAGCACAGCGAAATATCGGCGAGCTAGTAATCGCTCGTGAATACTTAGATAAGGCGACAAAAGAACTGCCAGCAGCTTTAGAAAGCAGTGCCCATCAATACGATGCCCATCGTTATATTCGCTTATTGCGGAGACTGCGATCGCTCTACTTTGAAGAAGGGCGATATTTAGAAGCCTATTACATTCGACAGAAACGGCGTTCTGTTGAGCAGCAGTATGGTTTTCGGGCTTTTATTGGTGCAGGGCGCTTGCAACCTCAAAGACAGGCGACAAACCCAGCATTGATGTCACCTTCTGGAAGTAGTAGCGTTGCTTTAGAAATTGCGGCTTCTGGTCGAGAACGTGATATTAATAACTTAATTGGCAGAATTAGCCGCGCCGATCAAAAGTTGACGGTGATTCACGGTCAATCGGGGGTGGGTAAGAGTTCCACTGTAACGGCGGGTTTAGTTCCAGCGCTGCAAAATCGAGCCATTGGCGATCAAATAGCCGTGCCTGTGGTACTGCAAGTTTATACCGATTGGGCACGGGAATTAGGGAAATCTTTAAGTGAGGCGGTGTCTAGTGACGCATCCCTGGCGATTTACGCTGATATTAAGCCAGAAGCAGCCATTGAATCAGAGACTTTACCTTACTCTGGTACACCGTTCACCATTAGCATTTTACAACAACTCCAAGAAAATGCCGATCGCCATTTGATTACAGTTTTAATTTTTGACCAATTTGAAGAATTTTTCTTTGGTTATAGCGATCGCAATCAAAAGCAAGAGTTTGATAAATTTATTAGCGATTGCCTCAATATACCTTTTGTCAAAGTCATCCTTTCTTTGCGAGAAGATTATTTACATCGTTTATTAGACTTTAAACATCTCTCGGCACTGGAAGCGATTAATAATAATATTCTCGACAAACATATTCGTTACCAGTTAAATAATTTTTCGCCAGAATATGCTAAAGCAATTATCCAAAAATTGACCGAGCGATCGCAGTTTAATTTAGAACCCGCTTTAATTGATGCTTTAATCGAAGATTTATCTACAGAATTTGGAGAAGTCCGTCCCATTGAATTACAAGTTGTCGGAGCGCAAATTCAAGATGAGCGCATTACTACCCTAGAAGAATATCAGCCATATAGACCGAACAAACTCATCGAACGATATATCAAGGAACTAATTAAAGACTGCGGCCCAGAAAATGAACGAGCCGCGTTACTCGTCTTATACTTATTAACAGATGAAAGCAACAACCGACCTTTTAAAACTCGTGCTGAGTTAGCGGCACAGCTAGGAGAGTTAGAAGATGCTGACAAATTAGAGTTAGTATTAGAAATTTTAGTGCGCTCCGGTTTAGTCGTTCTCTTTCCTGATGTCCCAGAACGCTATCAACTGATTCACGATTATTTAGTAGACTTGATTCGCTACCTGCAACAACAAGAATCGAGCTTACAAGTACAACTAAATCAGTTGCGCTACAAAGTAGAACAAAGTAAAGCTGAGATTGAGCGACTTAAAAGCGAACTTAGTCAGAATAAGCAGCGTTCTAAATTGGTAGATTCTCATCCCCAACAGGGATTAGACTTATTAACGGAATTGCGAGAATTACACAAACGAGAAGAATTAAGCCAGTTAGAAATTGAGCAATTACGAGCTGAACTCAAAGAAAAAGAGTTAACAGCTAAACTTGCAGAAAGTCAAAAGAAACAAAGACTTAGTGAAGCTCAATTAAATCGTTCGCTGAAAATTGCTCTCACCGCTTCCGTTCTCGCCATCTTCGGATTAAGTGTTTCCATCGTCACAGCAGTAGATAGCGAAATTAAAACTCTCAGTGCATCCAGTGAAGCTCTCTTTGCCTCCCAAAAAGGTATTGATGCCTTAAAAGAAAGTTTAAAAGCAGGGAGAAAATTACAACAAACAGTCTGGGTAGATTCCAATACAAGAGAACAAGTACAGACGGCGCTTTATCAAGCTGTTTCAGGGGTCAGAGAATATAACCGCTTGGACGGGCATGTATCTGGCGTCAATAGTGCTATATTCAGCAGCGATCGCTCTTTAATTGCCTCAGCCAGTGCGGATACTACAATCAAACTCTGGCGTCCCGATGGTAGTTTGGTCAAAACCTTGTCGGGGCATGAAGATGTAGTTAATAGCGTCAGTTTTAGCCCAGATAGTCAAATCATTGCTTCCGCCAGTCAAGACAAGACGATAAAACTTTGGAGTCGAGAGGGTCAACTGCTTGCTACCTTATTAGGACATCAAGGTGTAGTGAATAGTGTGAGTTTCAGCCCAGATGGCCAGGTTATTGCTTCAGCGAGTACAGACAAAACAGTGAAACTGTGGAGTCGCGATGGTAAGCTGCTCAAAACTTTGCAGGGACATGATGGTGCAGTCTTGAGTGTGGCTTGGTCAAATGATGGTCAAACCTTAGCTTCTGGGAGTGCTGATAAGACGGCGAAACTGTGGAGCCGCGATGGTAAACTGCTCAAAACCTTGCAGGGACATGAGGATGCAGTCAAAAGCGTAGCTTGGTCGCCTGATGGGAAAACAATTGCATCTGCTAGTTTAGACCAGACAATCAAGCTGTGGAATCTGGAAGGTAAGCTACTGCGAACCTTATCGGGGCATAGTGCTGGAGTTACCAGCGTCAGTTTTAGCCGCGATGGTAACACGATCGCTTCCGCAAGCACTGATGAGACAATCAAACTTTGGAGTTCTGAAGGTGTGTTGCTGGGAACCCTGAAGGGACATAATAATTGGGTTAACAGTGTCAGCTTCAGCCCAGACGGTCGCACCCTTGCTTCCGCCAGTCGGGACAAAACTATTAAACTTTGGCATTGGGACGATGTGTTATTGCGAAAGCCGAAAGCGGATAATGATGACTGGGTAACTAGCATCAGTTTTAGCCCAAGCGATATCGCACCTTGGCAGCAGCAAGCCGAGACAAAACTGTAAAACTTTTCAGTCGAGACGGTAAACTACTGCGTACATTCACAGGGCATCAGGGTCAAGTTTGGGGTGTAGCTTGGTCGCCCGATGGTCAAGTAATTGCCTCGGCTAGTAAAGATAAAACAGTAAAACTTTGGAGTGGTGACGGTCAACTACTCAAAACCTTACAGGGTCATAATGAGACCGTCTTGAGTGTAGCTTGGTCGCCTGACAGTCAAATAATTGCCTCCGCTAGTAAAGATAAAATAGTAAAACTTTGGAGTCGCCAAGGTAAACTACTTAATACCTTGCAGGGACATCAAGAAGCGGTGAATTGGGTAAGCTTTAGCCCCGATGGCAAGTTGCTAGCCTCAGCCAGCGATGATAAAACCGTGAAAATCTGGACTATAGAGGGTAAATTGCTATACACATTAATTGGTCATAGCCGCCGGGTAAATGGAGTTGCTTGGTCGCCTGATGGTCAAAGCATTGCTTCAGTTAGTATTGATAGCACGGTGAAGATTTGGAATCGAGACGGGAATTTACTAGATACTCTCACAGGCGATGGCGATAGTTTTATCAGTGTCAGTTTTAGCCCCGATGGCAAAACTTTAGCAGCTAGCAGTGATGACAAAGTGAGGATTTGGAACCGAGCAGGAACGTTGCTGATTGCTTTGAAAGGCGATAAAGATGAGTTAACCAGCGTCAGTTTCAGCCATGACGGGAAGACTCTGGCTGCGGGTAGTGGTAATGGCACAGTAATTTTCCGAGATTTAGCAGATATCCAACTGGATAAATTACTGGCACGCGGTTGCGATTTGCTACATGATTATTTGCAGACTAACCAGAAAGTAATTAAGAGCGATCGCGCCTTGTGTTCTAGTAGGTGATTTGAAATTAATCGACTTCATGAATGATTTTCAGGCTTTCCCAATCAGTTTTCCTTTTGCTAGTTGAATATTTGATTAATTTTTTCTCCCTAAAGTAACAAAATCTCTCAGAAAATCTGGTTTCTTAAAAGAGGCATTATCTGATGACTAGATAATAGTAAAAGTAACGTATATCATAGCCGCCTCTTCGCTTGTTATGAAGGAGGTAAGTAATATTTTTATACCTTACTCAACCGATAACAGCTATAACTATGTTAAATCGATCAAAAAATGAGCTATTAAAGTATTTCTTTCGTAGGATAGCAAGTAAAGATGCAAAAGATTTGAGTTATCTTTATCAAGGTGCATCACTGAACCATCAACTGCTAAGTGGTGATGATCTATCCATCGCCCCTGTGAATCTAGTAAAAAACTGAAATAAGGGCTGACATCTGGATGATTTTTAGTTAATTCTTCATAGCTTTGATAAAAAGGAGGTATCCCAATTCCCATCGGCATATATAAGCCTTTGGAATAATCTGCTACAGACAATTGAGGAAGCGTTTTCAGATTAATGCCACTAATGAATAATTTATTTTGTTCACCAGTCTTGGTATCTGTGAATCCTAACTCAATTTCCTGTAAATTTTGTTCCACACCAATCGGTTTAATATTTCTTAAAATGGCTTTATCAAATTTACCTATTCTCCAGTATTGATTTCCCCAAGGCTTATTTTGATCGTAAAATCCTGGCGCTCGAAAACTTGCAAACCTAACTTCATTTTTAACGTCGTAAAAATCTCTCCATTTGCTGATGTTGGTCGCTAGTGTAGTTCTAACTTTTCTACTTTGCTCTCCTGATACAATTATCCTCTCATCAAGGGGGAACTGAGTAGCAACTTCTTTTTGATCTATTACATTTCTTAAAAGATTAGTTTTGACTATTGTGCCACTCGGATCTTGCCAGTGTTCTAATTTCCACCAATGCTGCCAATATGAAATCTTATTAATTTTTTCAAAAATATTTTTGTAATGTCCAATTGGGAAAGTAAACCAACTTTGATAATAAAGGGATTTGTTATTATCCTCTTTATTAAAAAGTAAAATTTCCCAAAATCCGGCATTTAAGCAATTATTAGCCAAAGCTATCTCTACAATATTTTGCTTTTCAAAACCATCTCCTCCAACAATTTCTATATTTTTTGAATTAGCAGGAAAACTAATCTGTTGCCTGTTCCATTCCCTATCTGTAAAAGCTATTGTTTCTAAACCTCGATCTTTCTTAACCCATTCAGGTATTTTAGGAACCAATAGCTCTAAATCAATATTTTTTATAACTATTTTTGCCGTGTTTTTATCTGTTGCTTCCAGTACGAAATCGAAATGTGTATCATCTTTCTTAATAAGTGTTAATTTTCGATTAGAATATCTTTTAAAATTTTTTCCTAATGGTGCAGGATTGGCTGGATAATCGACATTAGATAATTCTTGTAGTTTTACATTCATCTGATTATCAAATCTATATCTGGATTTAAACCAGAAACCACTTAGTCCCAGCAAACCAAAGCAGAAAACAAGAGTACTAAATAAAATCTGTTTCTTCGTAACTCTGAAATTAGCTTTGCCGAATTGGGAAATGCTTGCATTTTTTCCTTTCGCAGACATATTTTTCATCAGACAAATTTATTTTTATGAGAATGCTGCTTAACAGCATAGCATTCTGCAAAACGGATGTCTTATATCATGTCCGGTTAAAGACTTATCATTAAGGCAGCAGGGGAACAGAGGGGCAGAGGGGCAGAGGAGAGGGGCTTTTGGGCTCCATAGATTCGGGAATTAAAACTAATTAAGCGGACTTGATATTACTTCTATTTTTAATCAAAGTCTTAATAAACAGTTCTCTGCAATTAAGTAGGTAGACATAATTAAATATAAAATAAACTCCTAGTTTGTAGTGAGCGATAAATCGCTCAGAGCAAGGATTATCAGGACTAAAGTCCTTACTACAAACTTGAAATTTATTATGCCTAGATACTTAAGAGTTGAATACCAATTCTTATTTTTCCTTGATTGCACTTGCAGCAAACCGCTAAAGCGCCTACACATAGCCTGAAACCTGTATTTATTGGGAAATTGGACTTTTTCAACTTCACCAGAATTAGTCACAATAGAAAAAGTTTCACGCCTCAAAGCAAAACTTTTACCCAACTACGTCGTTTACTTTTCTTAATTGGATAAAGTCGGACTAAGCTGTTGAAGAAACTCAATATTTAAATCTAGCTTTTCTCCTAACCATAGGGAATGAACTGCATGGTCTGCCACAGCATCCCCTGTCTCAGGATGAACGAGAATATCCAATCCCTCACGATTGAGCATTAACCAAGGAACGACTTTCTCAAACTGATTCGGTAAGAAAGCAACTTGATACATCGCTTTTGGATGGGGGCCGATGGGCTTGTCAAACCAGCGTCCGAGTTTCACCTCAAACCTAGCGCCTAATCCTTCACGTACACGCGCAGCTGCATCCCGACTCGCAGGATCGAAGTAAACATGAGCATGAAAACCAACGATCTCAATAGTATCTTTTTCCATAGATCCACTTTTCGATCTCAACTCTAATTTTGGATAGCGGACTTTTTATTTCTTACTAAAAAAGAGATGTCTACGATGGTCACTGAGCCAAGTCGTACCCCTCCTCTTAAGCAAGCTAAAGCGGACACACCAGAAGTGTGGGCTACGCCTACGCTCAATTTTAGCCCAATACAGTGTAGTTAGCGATCGGTTGTTGGAGACTCAATTTACAGAGATCGTTGATTGAGATAACTAACTTTTATGGGGTAGGCAGCATACTGAGCGTTATGGTTAACGCGGCCTCTTGCAGAGAAGTAGCGATATCGCGCCAAAGTTTTGCCCACCCTAACTATGCAAGTTAAATGTGGAACAGCTTAGTAGTTAGTTAACGCTAAAAGCATTTGTAGTTTCTTTGACAACTTCATCTTTTTTAGGAGTAACTGAAAGATGCACAACATGCACTGAACAAGTAGCATGGTGAAGAACGTAGTTACTCACACTACCAAGAAATAGTTCCATCAGCCGAGAATGGCCCCGACGCCCCATAACAATTAGATCGGCGCCACAACTATGGGCTAAATCACAAATAATGCGACCAGGATTACCAACATTTTGTGTAAATTCCGTAATCACACCTGCTGTGTTTGCTTGGGCACAGAAAGATTGCAACATCTGGATTCCTAGATTTTTAAAGGTATCCCACTGTTTTTGGTATAACTCAAAGCTTTGATTGGTCAATCCTGGATAGTAGTCCATGTTAGACAGCATAGGTACATAAGGACTACCCTCTTCTTCGGAAGACAGGACATGAAGTAACATTAAGCTAGCTTGTGTTAACTTTGCTAAATCTAATGCTTCCTCAAAAACCTGTTGCCCTATTTCCGAGCGATCTAATGCAACTAGAATCTTTTTAAACATCATATAGACCTCCGATTTCATTGGTGATTGGTCTTTACGGTTTCGGGTTTCCAGATGCTGGATTGTCAAAAATGACTAATCCCTCAACTATGTTTAGCGACTTTTAAATCTTAAATCTCTTAAAGGTTTTTGCCCTATATTTATGTATAGCAAAATAATTTGAGGAAGTTGTGAGGAAAATCAGCATTTATCTTTGAGCATGAAGGAGCATCTCATTTCGCAATAAATATCTTTGGGTACTGAGCCTAAATTCCTCTCTGAAAATTGCTATGCATTAGTCAACCCCTTTGGGGAATTCAAAATTCAAAACTTGTACTGACTTGTGCCGAGCATCTCGACTCCGCTCGATGGAACCGTAGCCGAGGTAGCTTGTCGAAGTATTCACGCATTCAAAATTATTATCCCCATAAATAAATTTAGGGGCTTGTAGTACCATAAGTCTGTTTTGGTCACATTTTTCTTAAGATTGTTGCAAATAAGCTAGGAACAGGATTGTAGAACAAGGCGATCTGCGGATAGACAAAAGCAGAAGAATGTAAATGACAAAAATTTTCTAGGCGATCGCTAACCACAAACTAAAGAATTTGAGTGGATAACTATCAATGTTTTTGCGCTTGTTTTAAGTAAGTTATATTTTTGTTGAGAAAGATTTGGATAATGGATAGGCTAAAAGGCGAGAGGTCAATAGACTTCTTGGCATTTGTCGGGAAAAGGGGAAAAGGTTCTGCAAAAGTCCCCTTCCCCTTTAACCTTTAACCTTTTCCCCCAAGAGTGCAAAAAGCACTTTTGCCAAGAGGTCTAATGTATTGCCTACAAACGAAAAGAGTAAAGTATTAAACAATCCGGTTGACAATTGTCCACACTTCTCCATCAGAGCGGACATAGGGAACGGAGATTGTCTTCAAGCCAGTAATAAAGGGCTTGTAATAAATCTGCCAATACATTGGACTCAGTTGATTGGCACAAGCCTTAAGAAAACGGACTTCTGCGGCCAGTTCACTTGCTAGTTGATTGATGCGTTCAGCATGAACCTGAGCCACTTCTTTCGCTTCCTCTAGCTGCTGCTGTTGGATAAGTTGTTTGGATTCACCTTGCCAACGCACTAACTTGCCTTGTTTTTGTTTTATCTTGCCTTCTAAAGCGGCGATCGCTGCATCTATGCCTTGGAGTTCAACTGATAATTGGGCATTTTCTCTGGCTTGACGGCGGTAAGCTTCTACCATCGCCTGGGGTGAATCATTCTCGCCAGAGATGACATTACTTTTGATCGTGAGTGCAGCGCGTTCTTCTAAAAGAGCCTGAATTTGAGATTTAAGCGCTGCTATTTCAGCCTGAGTTTGCTCCATAAATCGAGTTTTAAGTGCTGAGTAAAATATTAAAAGCTTTTTGCGCCTTGGGTATCTAGAGAAAGCGATCGCACCTCGGCTGTAATTCCTTCTTCTTGCCAAGCAGCTAACATCGCCGCCTCCACTTCCTTTGAGTGTAACTTATCTGCCAAAGCTAACAGTGTCGGCCCTGCACCACTAATCACCATACCATAAGCACCAGCACTAACAGCTGCAATGTTGAGAGCATCATAACCAGGAATCAAAGCTTTACGATAGGGTTGATGCAATCGATCTTGCAAAGCTGTCTTTAACCATTGTCCGTTACCAGTTTCCAAGCCGCGCAACAATAAGCCCAAATGGGCGGTATTGAAAATCGCATCAGCACGACTTACCTCTGTTGGCAGAACGCCTCGCGCTTGTGATGTGGAAAGTTCAAAATTAGGAATAGCCACAACTGGCACAACATCTTTATGCCAGGGAACATCACAAATTTCCCAACCTGAACCACTGCTAGCAGCCAGACGACATCCTCCCAACAAAGCTGGAACTACATTATCAGGATGTCCTTCCATTGCGATCGCTAACTCCATCACCTGCGACTGAGAAAGAGTAGCACCTTCTAGTTGATTAGCCGCAACTAATCCACCAACAATTGCTGTCGCCGAACTACCCAAACCTCTCGCCAACGGTACACCTAACTTAATCTCTATTTTCACAGCCGGCGGTGTCTGCTCTATATGTTGATAGAACTTGACAAACGCTTGGTAGAGAAGATTACTTTCATCAGTTTGGACTCGTTGGGCTTCCGTACCAGTGACATGAATAATTAACCCACCCTCTTCTAGGCGAGTGAACTTGAACTCGTTGTACAGCTTTAATGCTGCACCGATGCAATCAAAACCAGGCCCCAAATTTGCAGTTGTGGCGGGAACGGTAACAGTAATGGTAGAAACAACAGACATTGGCAAAACTCACTAATCATCAACCAGCATCCCATGTAAAGGGTTGATTTGTTTATTAGCGATCTAATTATCTGTTGTGGTAGTTTGCATACCCATCTGAAATATTTACATTTTATTTTTTATTAATATATTATTTTACCTAATGACTGAAAAATAGTGTTATTATCGGATTATATATTGACTATTTATATTAATTAATTTAAAAAATGGAATATTTAAAGCGCTTTCTTGAGTATGCTCCTGAAGCGTATGATGCTATTCGTGATGCTGACGATATAGCAATGATTGCACGTAACACTGGATGGGCAGAGTTTCGCATTCGTCGGATCAAAAAACATTTATTTAATGATGAACACCAGTTGGATTACGACCTCGGATTTAACCGCTTTAGTCCAGATCCAGATATAGCAGATGCCTGGATTAGGTTACAGCGAGGTAATTTTAACCCTGAAGATTTGAGACTATTGGAACATGAATACTTTGAGTCGAGGTTTGAAGGAATTTTCCATACTAACTACCGTACAGCTCATGAAGCTACTGAACGCTCTGGTCGTTTGTGGAGTCCCCCAGTAACATCAGCATAACTCAAATAAGTTAAAACTAAAGTATCGCAACTCTTATAAACCAAATTAATCTGTTATGGCTTTTTACGTATTAATTCTAAAAGAAAAGGAGGATGAGATCGGCGTTACTTACCGCTTTGGTCCAGATGAAGATCGTCTCGGCTCTTTGTGGATAGATAAATTTAGTGGCGAAGTTAAAGAACTTCAAGAAACACCAGAGCAAAACTCGCAGGCCTTTTTTCAACGAGCAGCAGTAAAGGTTTGGCAAAATTGGAAAAAAGGAGCTTTTCCAGAAAAAACATCTTGGGCATCCTGAGAATGATTTGAAATTGATAGCCTACCCATAGTGAGCGGCTATCAATGCTTTATTATTCCTAAAAAAGATACCTAGAGTTCGCTCTTTTTCACAAGTCTATTAATCAAAAAGCTTACTTCAAAGTTCCCAAAACTGGCGCTACCTCAACCTCTGAAATTTGCGGAACCAAGAGTGCCTTAGCATAAATTTGGGGATTGGTTTGTGAGACTATGGCATAAGACTGGCGAAGATTAGCATTGACTGCAACGGTCTTCACATCGTACATCTGCATCGCCATCTTGGGATAGAAACCAATACCAATAATCATCAGCAGAAAACAGGCGGCGATAAATACCTCACGAGGTCTAGCATCCTCGTAGACTGCATCTTCTGGCACGAGACAGTCCGTACCAAAACAAACTGTTCCCTCATCTTCTCGATTTTCCAAGCCTGCATTATTAATGTCGCATAGCAGGGCTGCGTCTTTCCCATAAAACACTTCCCGCAGCATGGAAAGTAGATAAATCGGTGTGAGGATAACTCCAACGGCGGCGAGAAAAACTGTGACGGTGCAGAAAGTGGAACTGTAAACGTCACTGCTGGTCATTCCAACAAATACCGAGAGTTCGCCAGCAAAGCCGCTCATACCGGGAAGTGCCAGAGATGCCATTGCTCCAATTGTAAACAGGGCAAAGACTTTGGGCATGGCTTGACCGATACCGCCCATATCTTTCATTACCATTGTGTGGGTGCGATCGTAAGTAACACCTGCTAAGAAGAACAGCACCGATGCAATCAAACCATGCGAAATCATCTGCAACATCGCGCCGTTGATTCCCAAATCAGTGAAGGACGCAATCCCAAGCAGTACAAATCCCATGTGAGAAATCGACGAATAAGCTAAACGCCGCTTCATATTCGTCTGAGCAAAGGAGTTCAATGCACCATAGATAATGTTGACAACACCGAGAATGGCTAAAACAGGCGCAAAGTAAATGTGTGCATCGGGAAGTAACTCAAGATTCAGGCGAATCAGTCCATATCCGCCCATCTTCAGCAATACACCAGCTAATATCATCGATACAGGAGAAGATGCTTCGCCGTGGGCATCAGGCAACCAAGTATGCATGGGGAAAACAGCAAGCTTGACACCAAATGCAATCAACAATCCTGCATAAAGTAGCAGTTGTAGACTAAGAGGATATTCTTTGCTGGCGAGGGTGGTGATGTCAAATGTCATATCACCGCCGCCGTATAGCCCCATTGCCAAGGCTGCCACCAAAATAAATATAGAAGCAGCTGCGGTATACAACAAAAATTTCGTAGCTGCATAACGACGCCTTTGCCCACCCCAAATGCAGACTAGTAGGTAGACGGGAATCAACTCTACTTCCCACATAATAAAAAATAGCAGCAAGTCTTTAGCAACAAACACCCCTACTTGTGCCGAATACAGCACCAGCATTAAAAAATAGAAGAGGCGGGGTCGGCGATCGACTTGCCAAGCTGAAAATATCGAGAGTGTGGTGACAAATCCGGCTAAAAGCACAAGTGGCGCTGAAAGCCCATCGACTGATACCGCCCAGTTAAAACCTAACTGAGGAACCCAGGCATAATTTTCCACCATTTGAAAACTAGCACTGCTGGCATCGTAATGCTTCCAAAAGGCGTAGCACATTAAGGCAAAATCTGCAATACCTACACCCAGCGCATACCACCGTACGAGTTTACCATCTTTATCAGGCAACACGGGGATGAGCAGGGAAGCAACAAGTGGCAGTAAGACAATCGCGGTAAGCCAGGGAAATTGAGCCGCTATCATGTATGTATAGAAAAATACTTATTTAGTCAATTATGTCATTCTACTAAACTTTGTAACAATTTCTTCATAAATCTTTGTCCCAGTGAACTGCTTTGGCCAAAAAAACAATTTACTGGAGACTGGGAAAGAAATATTTTTATTTGTTAAGTGTTCTTGTATACGCCTTTGATGATGTTACTTACTTGCTTACGGTACTAATCCGGCCCGCAACGCACGGACAGCAGCTTGTGTCCGGTCAGCAACACAGAGTTTATTGAGAATACCTCGAACATGAGTTTTGACAGTACCGACTGTTAAATAGAGCCTTTTGGCAATTTCTGCATTGTCACAGCCAGCGACAATCAACTCTAAAACATCCATCTCTCTATGAGTTAAAGGATAGCTGACTATACTTTTCTCAACATCTGGGTCAATACCTTCAATCAAAACTCTTTTTCCAGATGCGCCTTTGTTGCCATCGGGGAAATCTTGACGTATTTGTTGTAGTACAAGGTCTGCGATCGCTGGATCGATCCATGAGCTACCTGCATAAGTCGTTTGCACAGCTTCTACTAGTTTTTCTGTTTCTATATCCTTCATACAATAAGAATCTGCACCTGCTGCAAATGCTGCTAAAACTGCTTGTTCGCTATTTTGCATCGTTAAAATTAGCAGCTTTGTTGTATAGTCCTCATTATCTGCCTGATATTGCCTAAATGTGCGTGTTAGCTCAATACCATCCATGTCAGGCAAACCAATGTCAATAGTAGCAACATCCGGCTTGAGAGTTTTTAGAAGCTTGATACCATCAGCTGCATTGGCTGCTTCACCAACAATGTTAAACTCTGGCTGGGTTTGTAAAGCAGACCGCAAGCCGATTCTTGTCAGGTTGTGATCTTCAATCACAAGGATCTTGATTTCACTCATAGTTGCTTAACTTTACTGTTATTTATCTAAAGTAGAGATTAAAATCATCTCGTTCTTCTATTCGGGATCTTATACAAAAAGCAATGCGTTTGGTATTATTTCCTGAACTTCATCTACCATTAGACATAGATAACCTTATCTCGTAAGCTTTTCTAAGGCAAGAGTTTCGATATGACAATATAAGTCAATCAGAAAATATTTTTATACATAAACCCAACGCCCGATGTGTTATGCTAAACAAATTTTCCGGAAAAATCTGGTAGCGAGTAAAAGTAGGTGACTATTAAGTAGTTATCCTTGCTTTGAGCGGTATTATGCATATAAAAGCGACTAAAATAACTCACTTTAGCACCCAGGTACTCATATTAATTGGATAATTTAGGCGACTAATATACTTATGAGAAGAGTATTTTATTAAACAAATAATACACAGTATCAAGAAAAGGGCAGTGTAATTACGCAAAAAAAAGGTATTAAACTCAGGAAACTCCAAAAGAAAATGTTAATCCTTAATAATCTCAGCGCTGGTGAAGTAAGCTATTACTAGATTTGCTAGGGATAGCCAAGCACTTCTTTTTTATATAGCCATGTCTTTACCTAAAACTGTCAAAAAAGATAAAATTCTCGTTGTCGATGATATTTTTGACAATCTGCTGGTCTTAGAAGCAGTCCTAGAAGATGAGGACTATGAAATTAGCTTGGTAGAAGATAGTAAGATTGCTCTGGCTATGGTTGAAGAGTCACCGCCAGACATAATTCTCTTAGATGTGATGATGCCGGAGCTAGATGGCTATGAATTCACTCGGCGCATCCGACAGAATCAGGCGCTGCCATTTATCCCGATTCTGCTGCTCACGGCTCACTATGAGTCTAGCGTAGTTGAAGGACTAGACGCTGGTGCAGATGACTTCATTCGCAAACCATTCGATCCTGATGAACTCCATGCAAGGGTGCGATCGCTCCTGCGCCTCAAGCATAGTATCGACGAACGAGATCAGATGGCGAACCTCCGTGCAGATTTTGTCTCCCGTTTTACTCACGACTTACGCATTCCCCTAGTAGCTTCTAACCGCGTATTAAAATTATTGCTGGAAGGCAGGTTTTGCGATGTTTCGCCACAATTGCAAGAAATAATTAATACCATGATTGGCAGCAACCAAGACCTGCTGGAAATGGTAAATACCTTGTTAGAAGTTTATCGTCATGAAGCGGGCTGTAAAACCTTAAAAATTTCTCCCTGCAATATTCAGGAATTAGTTAGTGAAGTTTGCCAAGAATTAACTCCTTTAGCTGAAGAAAAAGGATTAGCTGTAAACATCGATCTAAGTGAAACTGCAAGCACCATTATGGGCGATCGCTTAGAACTGCGGCGAGTTTTGACAAATCTGATCGGCAATGCTATCAAATTTACAGACAAAGGCTCTGTAAATATTCACTGTTATCTGACTCCGATAGCTGTGAATATTGATATCCAAGATACAGGCCCAGGAATTTCTAAACCAGATCAGGCAATATTATTCGAGCGATTTCGTCAAGGAAAACACCAACGTTCTGGTAGTGGTTTGGGATTATATCTTTCTCGCTGTATTATCGAAGCACATCAAGGCACAATCGATGTGACATCTGAACCAGGCAAGGGTAGTACATTTACTATCCGCCTACCTTTAGCTGACGAAAACTAAAAGTAGGCGACAAAAAATTATTACCCTAATAACGCTGTTAGTAAAATAAGCTAATGCGCCTACATATTGCACAAACTCCGTTAAGACCGTCATTAGTCACTTGTACTGAGTTTCGACTGCGCGGTAATCGAGCGACTTGTACTGAGCGTAGTCGAAGTAAGTCGAGATTCAACTACCGCGAAGCCGTTGGCGCAGCCTCTCGTAGAGAAGTATTAGTCATTAGTCATTTGTGTTTACCAACTGGACTTTGGACAATTGACTTAGGACAACTTTCACCAGTTGATGTGCTTTTCTTTTTGGGTAACAGCTTAGTATAAGTCGAGTTACCTTGTGATGTTGGGATGTCTGTTAAAAGATAGGTAAATAGAATATTAATTATGAATTAGCACTTTTGAAAAAATCAGTAATAGATTGAGAAAATGTTTTGCGATCGTTATTTTCAAAATGGCTGAAAATCTTAGGTAAAAAACAGAGTGAATAAAGGTAGAAGGTTCAGTAAATAATTATTTAACTTAAACCTTCTTCCTAAATAAAATTTCACCTATTACATTACCATCAAAATCTAACTACTTGAACAATTTGTGACAACGAGGAAAACCTCTATCACGCTGTACTAGTCTAAAGTCTTTTTAACTTCATCTTTGATATTCTCAGCGGTGTGACGGACTTGGGCTTCAGCTTGTTTAGCTTTACCTTCAGCTTTATCTTTAGGATCGCCAGTTACTTCGCCAATTGCTTCTTGTACTTTTCCTTCGACGTTTTTAGCAAAAGCTTTTGCTTTATCTTCGATACTCATTTTTTTTGCTCCTAAAATAGTTTAAGTCTTGATTATTTCTTGCTTGCTTGAAAAGCGCTGCAATATCTATAGATTACTTTTAAATAACTTTTGCTTCTTCTATCTGACGATGTTTTTATGACAAATATTTATGTCCATTGTACATAGTTATTTAACCTTAAAACTCATCTTTGGAAATTCAGGTAATATCCAAAAGAGGGAAAGGATCGTTTTATTGTTCTATCTTTAGACAAAATAACTTATAACTTCAGGTAGATAGTGATGCTGATAACCCACAACTTGGCTTATTACCACTGGATATAGTAAATATGTCAACAGGGTGCGTAGGCTTTCAAATTGGTGGTAGATAGTGCAGTATTAGCGAGTCCGTGTACTTAATTCTGGGTAAATGAGAGGAGATGCTTCAAATTACTTTCGTTTTTAATCACTAAATGAGGTTAGTGAAATGTCTGAACTTACGGATGAACTTCAATATATTTTGAATTGGTTAAAATCTACCAATCATGATTTCTTTGATTGTTACAATCCAGGTTTAACTCGCCAGCAGATTGACGAAATTACAAAGGATTTACCATTCCGGTTATCGGAAGAAGTATACGAACTTTATCAATGGCGCAATGGAACCGCCGATCTTGGTTATAACAATGGCTATCTACCACTCTATTTTTTGTTTCCTGAGCAATTAAGAGCCGATATCATTTGTTCTTTTTGTTCCTTGCAAGATTCAGTTTATATTTACAAAAGTATAGGGAAAGCAACTAACTACGATGATGCATATTGGAAGCAAGAATGGTTTCCTATTGCAGCGTATGAAAATAAAAGAATGCTTTATGTAGTTGGCGATCTCGATCCATCTCCGGTTTATCTTTGGGATGTTGGTTGCCATGAAGATTCAGTAAGAATATATAAAAATCTTATCAGTATGATATCTGTAATTGCAGAGTGTTGTGAGTTTGGTTTATATCAACTCATACCAGATGAAGATGGAGAGGAAGATGACATGATAATCCGAATAGATGAAGAAAAGCTAAAACTTGAAAAAGAGATATATCGAAAATATAACTCATAATTTAAAAAAATATGAAGTCGTGCAAATGTTGGGTTACACTTTGGGATCTTGCTACGTTCCTCAAACGCCACTTGCTACCTGAAGGGAACGCTAAAAGCGTAGCTTGCTTCCCCGTAGGGGTACAAGTCAGGAAACCGCAAGGGCCCAGTGCCACCCAACCTACATAGTTTAAGGTTTTTAGGGCTAACCCAAGCTTATTGGGTTATATATTAGTCACATCTTTTTAATAGTCACTTATTAACTTGCAATCCGCTGTATATTGCTTCTGCAACTCTGACTAATTAAAGCTTGTACTAGAAATAACTGACACTAAAAATAGTTGAAATTTCAGTAAATACTTTAGGAGCAGTAGCTTACAGAATAAGGATTTTGTCACAAAAATTAGCAGAAATCAACATAATTTTTCAGGTTTTAACTGAAGAATAATTTAGCTAGTGGAAAAAGGCATAGATAAGTCTCAGCAGCGACTTTGAAGTACCTAATAGAACTTGTGATTAATTTCTGCTCAAAGACAGCAGGAACAATTATCCACGTTTATTTCTAGCTTCTTACTTGTAGTATTTATGAAGATATTTATGCAATCAAATTTTAGTACTCAACCAACTCCCAACTCCCAATATATAGACTACAAAATGCCAACTGATTCGTCTGTTAACATTTTCATCGGATATTCTATCTTGATTCCAATGATTGTGTTTGTCGGGTTTAATATCTATAAGCAATACCGGACTGCTGTTTTTTGCCGACAAGTTGCTTATTTAGAGAAACTGTGGCATTTGAATATTAAAAAAGAGCTTGAAGAACAATAATAATGAGGTACTTATTTCTAGTTTGGGTGCTTATATTCTCTTTAGTCGCTCCTAGTGCGGCGATATCTGACAACAAGCCGCTTCTCGACGAGAGCCTACACCAACACGTCTACACTGAATTAAAACAGCCATACAACTTAATATCTGGACTTGGTACAATCCACCATCCAGTTTCTACTTCTAATCCCCAAGCCCAAAAGTTTTTCGATCAGGGATTAAATTTAATTTACGCTTTCAATCATGATGAGGCAGTGCGTTCTTTTCAATACGCTGCCAAACTCGATCCGCATTTAGCGATCGCATATTGGGGTGTTGCTTTAGCCTTGGGGCCCAATATTAATTCAGAAATAGACCCCAATCGGGAATTAGCTGCTTACCAAGCAGTACAGCAAGCTTTGGCCCTTTCTACCCAAGCTTCCACCCCAGAACGAGACTACATTAACGCCTTAGCAAAACGTTACTCTCAAGATGCCGATGCTGATTTGTATCAACTAGCAGTAGATTACGCCAAAGCAATGGGAAACCTAGTCAAGCGCTATCCTGATGATTTGGATGCAGCGACACTTTACGGTGAAAGCTTGATGGATCTGCATCCTTGGCAGCACTGGACTAAAGATGGTAAACCACAGCCAGATACAGAAGAAATTGTGGCTGTTTTAGAATCAGTTCTCAAACGTAACCCGAATCATGCAGGAGCTAATCATTACTATATTCATGCAGTAGAAGCCTCACCTTCTCCAGAACGGGCCCTTGTCAGTGCTAACCGACTCGGAACTCTAGCGCCAGCAGCAGGACACTTGGTACACATGCCAAGTCATATTTATTTTCGTGTGGGAGATTATCAAGGAGCAATGCAGGCAAACGAGCTGGCGATCGCTCAAGATGATATTTACATCAAAAAATATCAAGTCCAGGGCACTTACCCCATGATGTATTACAACCACAACGTACATTTCCTCATGGTGGCTAGCAGCATGGCAGGAAGATATGAAGATGCTCTGAAATCCGCAGATAAATTAGTTGCAAATGCTACTGCAATTGACCCCTATGCACCAATGCTTGAGGGATTCCTCGGCAGCAAAATACTGATTCAGACACGCTTTAGTGATTGGGATGCGATCTTCAAAACTCCTGCTCCCGAAGCTAAATTGCCCACTACCTCTGCACTTTGGCATTTTGCTCGCGGTATGGCAAGCGCAGCCACAGGCAAACTTGAAGATGCAGCAAGTGAAAGTCGGGCATTACTGGCTGCCAAACAGGGAATTTCCACTAAAGCAACCATTGGATTCAGTCCAGCCAGTACTATTTTAGACATTGCCTCAAAAGTTCTAGACGCTAAAATTGCCAGAAAAAAGCATGATTATGAATCTGCCATCCAATTGCTAGAAAAAGCAGTAGTAGCAGAAGATGCCCTTAATTACGTGGAACCACCAGACTGGTACTTTCCAACGCGGGAATCTTTGGGTGCTGTGCTTTTGGCTAAGGGTGATTATAGAGAAGCTGAGAAAGTCTTTCGTGCCGATTTAAAAAAATATCCCCATAATGGACGTTCTTTATTTGGCTTGCAGGCAACTTTGCAGGCACTAGGCAAAGATGAGGCCGCTCAACTTGTTAAAGCTGAATTGGAGACAGCGTGGAAAGGTGATGTTCGGCAACTTAAGATTGCAACTTTGGTTAATTAGCCGAACATGATGTTACCAAGAAGGGGAAAAGGGGAAAGGGGAAGGTGGGGCCCCCTCTGGGGATAAGGGGAGGGGGGAAGGGAAGAAGGAAAAACTTTTACATCATGAACAAAAAAGAAGATTTTACCCGCCACGTAGTGCGATAAAAATTGCCGACTCGATATCTGAAACCCCTGTTTTGAAATACGGGGTTCCCTTTCCCTTTTCCCCCTTGCCCTTTCCCCCTCTTTTTCATGCCACTTACTCTCCTTTTCCAAAAAAAGAGGCTAGCGCCAAAGAAAAAGACTCGCGATGCTTACTGCTATCAGCATCGCAGTTGCTTTTATAGCAGGTTTTCCCAAAGAATACAAGTCACAATAGTTTTATATTTGTTGCCTGACTTTGCCTTTCGTATTAAAATCTTGAAGTAATGCTTCATGGTGAATGCAGTCAAACGTTCAATTCGGATATTCAAAGATGCGCCCCTGCATGTCTGATTTTCTATATCACCCTACAGAATTTATCTTATTCCATTTCCAACCCCTTTTTGCGGTGGATTGTACTTAGGGTATGTGGGGGCGGGCGATCGCTTAGGTGCGATCGCATCACTAGTTAACTATCTAGTGGGTGCAAAGAGTTGGCTCGTATGTCATCCTAGATTTATGAGAGTTAATTTAGTGATGTCTTTGGTTTTAGTATTGAAAGGCTTTTTCCTTTTAGTATTTACAGACTTCTGAGAGAAATTAAAATCTCTACACAGTGATGATTTTGGAGAGAATCGATGTCAATTTATGTAGGTAACCTCTCTTATGACGTTACACAAGAAGATTTAAGTGGTATTTTTGCAGAATATGGTACTGTAAAGCGCGTTCAAGTACCTACTGACCGTGAAACAGGTCGTCCGCGCGGCTTTGCTTTTGTGGAAATGGGAACTGAAGCTGAAGAAACTGCTGCCATTGAAGCTCTCGACGGTGCTGAGTGGATGGGTCGTGACTTGAAAGTTAACAAAGCTAAACCCAAGGAAGACAGAGGTGATAGAGGTTCCTTTGGTGGTAACAGAGGAGGATACGGCAACCGCGGCGGTGGCAGTGGCGGACGGTACTAACCTTGGAAACAAAAACTTACCAAGAGTCTTAAGGTCAGACAAACAAGAGTCTGTCTTTTTTTTGTAATGTTACCGCCTGCATAGCCATTGATGAAGTCAACTTAGTAGGAGAAATAATGACCCAAGTAATTGTAGGTGACAATGAACACATTGAGTCAGCTTTACGACGATTTAAACGAGAAGTTTCCAAGGCGGGAATTTTTCCAGACATGAGAAAGCATCGTCATTTTGAAACACCCTTAGAAAAACGCAAGCGCAAAGAAGTTGCCAAGCACAGACAAAGTAAGAGAAGTTTTCGTAATTAAGGGCTGAGATACAGCAGAATTCAGTGAGTCAGAAGTCAAACAGGCTTTATACCTTGCTTTGAGACGCAAGCTTGTGTACTTCACCTTCCTTGAAATTCGTTGTAAATATGAATGAATTCCCTCATAGAATCTATGGGGGTTTTCCTTTTATCTATTTTCAAATCAGGAAACCTAAAGAAACGCTAAAATCAAGTCAGCCTTTGTATTGTAGCGGTTGTGTCCCACATCACTCAGAGTGCGGTTCACTGCATAAATCCTGATTGTCAACGTCCTTATCCTCAGCCTTGGGGAAACAAATTTTGCAACAGCTGTGGCGCACCGCTAGAGTTGTTAGACCGCTATGTTCCACTTCAGTCCTTGGGATCGGGAGGATTTGCTCAAATCTACACAGTTTGGGATGAAAAAACTCAAACAGAGAAAGTGTTGAAAGTATTGGTAGAAGATTCGCCGAAGGCACTGGAGTTATTTACCCAAGAGGCGGCGGTTTTATCCGGTTTGCACCATCCAGGTGTCCCCAGAGTCGATGCCGAAGGATATTTTCAGATACAACTGTTTAACCCCAAACCGCACCAACTCCCTTGTCTGGTAATGGAAAAAATCAATGGGCAGACTTTAGAGGAGATATTAAAAAACTTTCCCCAAGGGTGTCCAGAGAATTTGGTTTTAAATTGGTTTGCCCAAGCAGTGCAGATTTTACAAGAATTACACAAACGTCAGATTCTTCACCGAGATATCAAACCTTCTAATTTAATGCTGGGTACTTCGTCATCTGTAACCCCGTCTCCAGGGCAAGCAGAAGGCGATCGCTTGGTGTTAATTGATTTTGGTGGAGCGAAACAATTTAGTGCCTCTAAGGTGCGTTCTGTGTCCAGTTCCACGCGATTATTTTCTTCTGGCTACAGTCCACCAGAACAAGTGACTGGAGGTATTGTTGGACCAAGTGCCGATTTTTATGCTCTTGGTCGAACGGTGATTGAACTACTAACAGGCAAATACCCGCTAGAGTTGGAAGATCGGCAAACGGGTAAATTGCGCTGGCGAACTGTGGTGAATGTCAACCCGCAACTAGCAGATTTGCTGGATGAGATGGTGCAGGAGGATGTGCGATCGCGTCCAGCCAATGCAGCTATAATTCAAAAACGTTTGGCGAAGATTTCTCAACCATTACCGCCACCAGGGTTATTTGCTCAACTGCAAGACAAGATTAAGCAAGCCTCAACGCAAGTTTCCCAGAGATTTACACTGATAACACAAGCTATTGAACAAGTTTTAGTTAACTTTAGCCTAGCTGTCACCAAAACCGTTATTTTTATCGCTCAGACAATCATCAAAATTTTCCGAGCTTGTTTGGCGACGATTTGGGCGATGATCCTGAGTACTATCGGCGCTTGTTTTGGTGCGATCGCCGGTTTTATTTTGGCCTATCGCACCAGCTTGGGGCCTCAGGTTGTGGAATTGATTGGGAGTCAGCTAAATCAATTAGTACCAAATACTCAACCCGTCTTCGGGGCAGATATTTTGGTATTCGTCGCCGCAGGCTGGGGAACCGCGTGGGGATTAACAGTATCCGGGTGTTTTGGTCAACGGCGGCGGTTTTTAGTGGCTTCCCTGATGGGCATGATTAGCTATGGCTTTGGCTGGTTGATTTTGCAATTAATCACCCCAAAAGATAGCGGCGAGGGCTTAGTAGCTGTGATTTTAGTAGCAGTTTGCCTACTCACCTTGAGTTTAGGACTTCGCAGCCATCATGTAGTGTACGCTGTGTTCGCGGCCTTTGGCAGTGCGATCGGTTATGCAGTTTTGATTCTTTTGAATTTAGCACCCCCAATTTTCCAATTTGCCAGTCAACCAGCTTGGTCAGCATTAAAGTTACCTCTGACTTTTTTTGGCTCTGTAGGCTTCTTTATCAGCTTCTGGTTAGGAGTGAGTTATTACCTAATTGTTCCTGGACTGCGCTTTTTAGGATGGCGGTGAAGAAGGCAGGGGAGCATACTTCGACTACGCTCAGTAACCGTGGGAGCAGGGGGATGTGGTTCGACTGCGCTCACCAACCGGGAGATAAGGGAGACAAGGGGACAAGGGAGACAAGGGGACAAGGGAGACAAGGGGACAAGGGAGACAAGGAGATAAATAAAACTCCTAACTCAGCACTGGCTAAACGCCGAGCTTCGCTAACAGCACTCTTAACGCCCAATGCCCCATTCCCAATGCCCAAAAACAAGATCCCCCTAGTCGTATTTTTCATCGAGCTAGGGGGATCACATATTTGGTAGTCTATAATTGGTTCGGTATAGTTCCTTACGATTTGATTCTATAGCCTATATTTCCGTTTGAGTAGTGTTAATACTATAATTTATAGTATTTTTACAGCTTCTTAATCAATGCTTCATCCCTGTACTTCCTTAGAGAAGCGGTATATGTAAGGATGACAGTACGTGATGTTCGTAACTTGTCATTTTTGTAAATATCAGTAAAAAATATGAAACTTAAGATTATTGCCAGCGTCTCCCTGTTAGCTTGTTTAGGGTTTGCAGAGCAGGCTCTTGCATTAAATCAGCTAGACTTGGATCAGTTGAAGGCAACAAGTGCCTGTCCTCGGTGTAATTTGAGTGGCGCTGACCTCACTAGGCTGAATCTAACTGGAGCAAATTTGCGAGGGGCTGACTTGAGCGGCGCTACATTATCTCAAGCTAATCTCACAAATGCCGATCTCACCGGTGCAAATTTAGAAGGTGCGATTCTGAATTCGGCGAATCTCAATGGTGCTTCTTTAACTGGAGCAAATTTAAAATCAGCATCCCTGGAAAATGCCGATCTGTCTTTTGCCGGTTTTATCAGCGCCAATTTAGAAGCAGCAAACTTAAAAGATGCCATATTGCAATTTACTAATTTTCGAGGGGCTAACTACCGACTAACAACTCTGGCTAATGGTGTCGTTACCTCCGACAAACCCTATGGCTGGTCGTTAGAGCGTCAAAATCCCAGAGAATGTAACGAGTTTAAACCCGAAAATACTCGAGGCACAACCTGCTATTCAAAATAAACTGGGGCATTGGGCATTGGGAATGGGGCGTTAGGAGTGCTGAGTTAGGAGTTAAGAGTTAGGAGTTAGGAGTTAGGAGTTTTGTTTATCTCCTTGTCCCCTTGTCCCCTTACTCCCTCATCTCCCGGTTGGTGAGCGCAGTCGAACCACATCCCCCTGCTCTCTGCCCCCTGCTCCCTGCTCCCCTGCCTCCCTTATCCTTGTATAGCAAAAGCATTTTGTTTGTTAACAGTTCTTTATCATGGGAAAAAAGCCTAGCCTATAGATTAATTAAATCGATGCTTACCCATATAAAAGACTTAGCAGCAAAACTAGCGCCCCGCTTAATTGAAATTCGCCGCCATATCCACTCTCATCCAGAACTCAGTGGGCAAGAGTATCAAACAGCAGCCTTTGTTGCTGGTGTTTTGTCTTCCAGTGGACTGCACGTACAAGAAGGAGTTGGTAAAACGGGCGTGATTGGAGAACTTCAAGGCACTGGCCAAAATGACCGTTTATTGGCAATTCGCACTGATATGGATGCCTTGCCAATTCAAGAGGGTACTAATTTAGAATATGCCTCTCGTACAGATGGGATTATGCACGCTTGCGGTCACGATGTTCATACTACTGTAGGGTTAGGAACGGCAATGGTGCTGTCCCAAATGACTGAGGAATTAGGTGGGAAAGTGCGGTTTTTATTTCAGCCAGCCGAGGAAATTGCTCAAGGGGCAAGCTGGATGGTGAAAGATGGGGCGATGGAAAATGTCTCAGCTTTATTAGGGGTTCATGTTTTCCCTTCTATACCCGCAGGTTCTATTGGCGTGCGTTACGGGGCATTAACAGCCGCCGCTGATGATTTAGAGATTCTGATTATGGGAGAATCTGGACACGGGGCGCGTCCCCATGAGGCGATTGATGCGATTTGGATTGCTTGCCAAGTGATTACGGCACTGCAACAAGCTATCAGCCGGACACAAAATCCTTTGCGTCCTGTAGTATTGAGTATCGGGAAGATTAATGGTGGCAGAGCGCCGAATATAATTGCTGATAAAGTGCAATTATTGGGAACAGTGCGATCGCTCCATCCCGTAACCCGTGCCCATCTCCCAAACTGGATTGAAAACATTGTATCTAATGTTTGCCATACCTACGGAGCAAAGTATCAAGTCAATTATCGCCAAGGTGTACCCAGCGTCCAAAATGATTACGCCCTGACGCAATTGTTACAATCAGCCGCAGAAGAAGCTTGGAGTAGCGATCGCGTTCAAGTACTACCCGAACCTTCCCTTGGTGCTGAAGATTTTTCTATATATTTGGAACACGTCCCCGGTTCTATGTTTCGCTTGGGTGTCGGCTACAAAGAAAGAATCATAAATCACCCTTTACACCATCCCCAATTTGAAGTCGATGAATCTGCAATTATCACCGGGGTTGTAACTATGGCATACACCGCTTATAAATACTGTCAGCAACATTTGTAAACAAAAACTCCCAGCAGATAAACGCTGGGAGTTTTTGTTTAATTAACCTTTTTTAGCGGATATAGAATGCTTTTAAGCATTCTACGCATTGGATTCGCTAACAACGCCTAATTTTTCTTGAATTTTGGTCTTAGCGGCTTTGAATTCAGTAGCCAGTTGCTCGCTTTCATCGCTGCTCAAGTTGTTACGAATAGCAGCAAACATTGTGCTTTCTTCTTGACGAATATGGTCGCCAACAGCTTCCATCAGCTGTCTAACTCGATCTTTGAATTCAGATGAAGAAGGACTAATACCCTTAATTTGGTCTAACACTTGCTTCATTTCAGCTTGTTCGTCAAACAATTCTTGGGTGTTATCTTGACCGTAGAAAGGACGTACTCGTGGGTAAACTACTTCCTCTTCAGCTTCAGCGTGAGCATTTAAATCCTTATAAATTTGACCGAAGTACTCTTGGATCTTTTGTGGATCGTTGCTTTGCAGTAGTTCGGTGAATAAGGTATTTACCTTGTTGTGATCGAGGCGGATAACATCTTGGATATTTAGATCCTTTTTGTCACTGTTTTGGGTGACAGCACTACCAACTACACCACTGACTGCGGCCATAGCGTCTTGAACACGTGCCCAAATTCCTTGATCTGCATCTTGTCCGGTGAGTTCGCGGACACCCAGAATTTCCAGAATGCCTTTGAGTTGCTCTTGGTGGGCGCGGTTCTCAAAGTTAATGGTATTTAATGGCCCGATCGCTAGCAACACATCAGCGCCAACTTTTTGAGCAGCTTTGTGAACTATCAAGCCACTCATTACTATTTGATGTTTCAGCAATTCATGCTGAGAGACTTTCTCATACAGGCTTAACTCAGAACCTTTGAACAATTCGCGAGCTTTTTCAATGAATTGTGTAACATTTTGTTTGGGTTCAGCCTGAATCCCATATTGACCAATTACGGTTTCCAAAACACCAAGGTTTTTTTGATCGTCATTGATAAAATTTCGGATGCGATCGGCAATTTCAGCATCAAGCCCTTGCGTCAAAAGCGATTGTTCATTTTCGATGACCAACTGTTGCAGAGCTTTAAGACTTGCAAGTTTTACAGCAATAGCATTGCGTTTCGTATCATCTAAAGTAGTAACCATCCGTGTTCTCCTCGGCAAAGTGTTCGTAATTCTTACTTGATATAACCTTGACACAGGGGTTAGGGAGATTCCATCTTTCTTTTGAGCGATCGCGCTCACAACTCTGGGTAGAGAAAAAAACTTTTCGTTAGAGAAAATTGAAGCGATCGCTTCAATTTTAGATTGCAATTAAATCAAGCATTTTAGTATGACATTCAAATTGAATAAATTACCTATTTGAAAGCAATCTATATCTTTAGAATGACAATTAACATCAAGAAAACTACTTCTTATTCAAGAGGGCAAAATCGTAACCAGTTCCACTAGAGCAAGACTCACAACGCTCAATTTTGACAAGCATTGCTTCTCCTTGACGCTCCCCAGATGCCGAAAACTGAATCATTCCGGTTGCACCAGATGTTGAAAAATTGGGATTAGACAATACCCTTTGTAATCCTTCGCGGGTACTATCTTTTTTTAAACCAGCAATTATTGCTTGGAGTGCATCATAAGCTCCTGCTGTTCTCTGATTTACTTGTGCATTCCAAAGTTGAAAGGCATTTTTTGCAAAGGGGTTATCTTTATTAGCATCACGATGCCAATACACAGGTAATACCATTCCTTCGAGATCCTTGCCATTTTGCAAAGTTGTAGCACTGTACATAGTTTCAGATGCAAACAGTGGCTTTCTACCTTTAACTTCTTGTGCTACTTTGGTGGCAAAGTATATATTTCTGATTGAAGGCATTAGTAAAAAGCCACTTGCATTTTCTGTTTCTATGGCTTTATCTACAAAAGCTTTCGGATCAAAATTCTTATCTGCTAAATTGCAAGGCGTACTAATAACGTTGCTGCCATAATTTTTGATAGCTTGAGTGTACTTTTCTACGAGTATCTGATTTGATGAAGAGGTTGGATTATCTCTTGAATTACGAACATCGCCACAAATAGCAATATTCCTTGCTTGTCGAGCAATGTAGCGAGAATGAGTATCTACTAAATTATCATATAAGGGATTTACGTGAAATAAGTAGTTATTTGTGGAACTATTAGGCTGACTATTTAATGTATTATTATTTAACTTTCCTGGATTTTCTGCTTGATTTGGTAGCTCGACGGGTAAGACTAAAACCAAACCTTTCTCTTTATATATTTCTGCGTTACGTCTAACGCCCACAGCAGCTACAAGGCTTTGATCTTCAACTAATTCATTATCTAGCCGTGCAGAATCTTCTCTATTATCAGCACTTGCAATTACAATTTGCAATTTTTTACCATTAATTCCTCCTTGGGTATTAACTTCATTTTGAGCTTGAGCTACACCGCGTAAAATCTCTTCTGCTAAACTAGGATCGAAGTTAATTGGTGCGACGATCGCAACTTTTATAGCTGATGAATTATCTCGCGCTATTTTGGCATTATTTAAATAAATTAAAGTTTCTGGGTCATTGCGATTATTTTTCAGAGAATCAGTAAACTTTTTAACGGCAGTGACGTAATCTTTTTCAGCAAAAGCTTTAACTCCATCTGTTTTTTCAGGGGATGTTTGCACTTTCACTAAAATCCTAGTACCTAAATTCAGTAATGACGACTTATTTGTAAATGAAGATGAAGTTTGTGTGGGGTTTGATGGTGTTGTTACGATAGTAGAAGATACTTTATTAATTAACCATAAAATAGCTGCTACCATTACCCCAGCCAGACCCAAAGAAATAAGTAGTCTCAAGTTTTCTTTTTTATTTATCATGAATAATTACCAATCTTTTACAAAATTTATCTTAATATAGAGATTTATGACAATTGAACAAAACCAAAAAACTAAAGATATTTAGCAATCAGGTTGTTGATTATTTCAGATATGCCCACAATAATAACTGTTAATAAACCTGCTAGAATAACTAGCAATCCTACAAGTAACATCCCATTTAAACCAGCTTTAAAAAGATTATTAGTTAAGAGATTTCTGAAAATAAAGACAACGAGTAAATTGGCGATGATAGCAATAACAATTAAATAAGCTTTTTCTAGAATTGGGCGAGATTGAATAAAGATTAATCCTCCTAAAATGAGCAACCACAATCCAGAGCTAATCCAAGTCGTTCCAAGAAAACTTATAAGTGCGATCGCTAAAAATGAACTACCCGATCCAGCTATTATTGCTCCAGACAATAATCTCCTGTTAGATAATTGTGGTAGATATCGAGTTGATTGATATTGATTTTGCGGTTGCGTTCTTGATGGTAGAGTAGGTGGAATAACAGTAGGAGGTGATGTATACCTTAGCGCTGGCAACTTCTTCAAGTCTTGTAAGACAGCCTGTGCAGATTGATAACGCTGTTCGTGATTTTCTTGTAGACACTTGTTAAGAATCATCTCTAATTCTTGACTTATAGGTTGCGTTAAATACTGCCGCCAACTAGAAGTCCAACCATAGCCTTGTTTCATCCACAAACTCGAAGGAGAAATATTGGTCAGCAGTTGAAAGCAAGTTATTCCTAAACTGTAAATATCACTAGACAGAAAAACTTTACCCGTTTGCATTTGCTCAATTGGTGCATAACCCAAAGAACCAATAATTGTCCCGATCGTAGTGTTTGTAGGTTCCGTTTTTTGTTTTGCCACCCCAAAATCAATTAGTACTAACTTCCCATCATTTTGACGACGAATAATATTTTCTGGTTTAATATCTCGGTGAATTACTTGTTGTTGATGGATGTCTACCATTACGGATAATAAATCATTTAAAAAATCTCGAATTTTGGCTTCATCAAAAACTCCCTGTTGTTTTAACTCTTGCAACAGATTTTGCCCTTCGATAAACTGCTGCACTAAATACAGATATTCAGCTTCCTTAAAATATGCATATAAATTGGGAATTTGGACATGTTCTCCTAGTTCTTTGAGACGTTTAGCTTCTCGTTCAAACAACTCAGTCGCTTTTTTATGTGCCTGACTACCCTGACTGGCATAAAATTGACTTAGAACCAGCTGCTTAACAACACATCGTTCATTGAGCTTGTCTATATCTTCTGCAATATATGTGCGTGAAAAACCTCCTCTTCCTAATGGTGCGATGATTCGGTAACGATTTCTCAATAGCGATACCAACTGTGTGCCACAACTGAGGCAGAAATTTGCCCCGTCAGGATTTTTGGGATTCTCGCAATTAGGATTTAGGCAGCAGACCATATAACTATCGCTGTCATTTTATTAGTTTTTAGGATATACCTTAAATTCTCTAGAAGCGTTACATTGTAAAGTCTCTACATAGATAATGACGTAGGCGTAGCCCGCACTTCTCTACGAGACGCTCTTGCTAGCTTGCTTCCACGAAGTGGTACGACAAGCTTAGTGACCATCGTAGACATCGCTTCTTACTCTCCTAAACAATTGACCTCGCTCTACATTGTGAGAATTCTGTGTAAGTTGAATATTTTTGTAGAGATACCCACCCCATTCTAGTCAATAAAAACCAGGCTTGGCGATCGCTTCTCTATCGATCCCAAACACGAAATAACCTGACTTTTAGCAGCCAGGAACTTCATCTCTGTGTGACAAAGATCGCACTTTTCACCAAAGTATTTCAATGACAAAATTCCTCTATGCGAATCAACCGCAATTCTCAAAAGCAATACAGCCCTTCAGTTAACACCTGTTTGTCACAGAAGCTTTTTTATCCCACGAACGCCGTAATTACCACACATCTCGATTGTGGGGTTTACAAAACTCCCCGCAATTGTGACGATTACGCTAGAATTATTAAAGGTTCTTTACAGAATTTGCCGATCCTTCTCAATTCTGTTAAAACAGCCTAGCATTCAAATGTAAATCTTATAAACACCCTCTAGAGTTCACCAAAAGCTTCTATGACGCTCCCAATTCGCAACGTCGCCATTATCGCCCACGTTGACCACGGCAAAACCACGCTGGTTGACGCACTTCTCAAACAATCCGGCATTTTCCGCGAAGGCGAAGACGTTCCGGATTGCGTTATGGACTCCAACGCCCTAGAACGGGAACGGGGTATTACTATCCTGTCCAAAAATACAGCAGTTCGCTACAAAGAAACACTAATTAATATTGTTGATACTCCTGGACACGCTGACTTTGGTGGCGAAGTTGAACGGGTACTTGGCATGGTTGACGGATGTCTGCTGATTGTCGATGCCAATGAAGGCCCCATGCCCCAAACACGCTTTGTTCTGAAAAAAGCTTTAGAAAAAGGGCTGCGTCCCATCGTTGTCATCAACAAAATCGATCGCGGTCAAGCTGACCCCCACGTTGCAGTTGATAAAGTCTTGGATCTGTTCTTGGAATTAGGCGCAGATGAAGACCAATGTGATTTTCCTTATCTGTTCGCCTCCGGGATGGGAGGTTTTGCCAAAGAAACATTGGAAGCAGAATCGGTAGACATGCAACCTTTGTTTAACGCGATTTTGAAACACGTTCCATCACCAGTGGGCGATCGCAATAAGCCTCTACAATTACAAGTCACAACCCTAGATTATTCTGAATATCTGGGACGGATTATCATTGGCAGAATTCACAATGGTACTATCCGCTCAGGACAACAAGCCGCTTTAGTTACAGAAAATGGCACCATTGTCAAAGGTAAAATTACCAAGTTGATGGGCTTTGAAGGACTCAAGCGCGTAGACTTGGAAGAAGCAACCGCAGGTTATATTGTGGCGGTGGCTGGTTTCGCCGATGCTTATATTGGGGAAACGATTACCGATCCTAACGAACCCCAAGCTTTACCACTAATTAAAGTAGATGAACCAACTTTGCAAATGACCTTCTGGGTGAATGATTCACCCTTTGCTGGTCAAGAAGGCAAGTTGGTAACATCAAGACAAGTGCGCGATCGCCTATTCCGCGAACTTGAAACCAACGTGGCTTTGCGTGTCGAAGAAACCGATTCTCCCGATAAATTCCTCGTTTCCGGTCGTGGAGAACTCCACCTGGGTATCTTAATTGAAACCATGCGCCGGGAAGGCTTCGAGTTTCAGGTATCTCAGCCACAGGTTATTTACCGCGAAGTCAACGGTCAACCTTGCGAACCTTACGAACTCTTGGTGTTAGACATTCCTGTTGATGCTGTGGGTAGCTGTATCGAACGCCTGGGACAACGCAAAGGCGAAATGCAAGATATGCAGCCTGGTAGTGGCGATCGCACCCAACTAGAGTTTGTCATTCCCGCCCGTGGTTTGATTGGTTTCCGGGGTGAATTCATGCGGATGACTCGTGGCGAAGGCATCATGAACCACAGCTTCTTAGATTACCGTCAACTGAGTGGCGATATTGAAGCCCGTAACAAAGGTGTTTTAATCTCCTTTGAAGAAGGCGTTTCTACCTTCTACGCCATGAAAAACGCCGAAGATAGAGGAGCATTCTTTATTACTCCCGGCACAAAGGTTTACAGAGGCATGATTGTCGGCGAACACAATCGTCCGCAAGATTTGGAACTGAATATCTGTAAAACCAAGCAGTTAACCAACCACCGCGCTGCTGGTGGCGATGAACTAGTGCAACTGCAAGCACCAATAGACATGAGCCTAGAACGTGCTTTGGAATACATTGGCCCCGATGAATTGGTAGAAGTTACACCCCAATCAATTCGTCTGCGGAAGATGTCGAAGAAGTTGGCGAAACGCTAAGTAAAGCAATAACTTAATTAATTTAGAAAGTCCGCATCAGCGGGCTTTTTATTTTGTTATCTACTGCATTTTGTTTAAATTATTGCGCATCAAATAGAAGTGCAATCTAAACTGCATTGACGTTATATGTGAGGAAATTTTGGGCATTCTATAAATAGAATTTGCTGATTAAATTCTTCACAATATAATTGCACATCTAGCAATGAAATCTAAATTGTATACATCTCAAGTTATTGCTACTGCTAACCGTATTGATGTAACTAAACTTCCTTGGGTTTTATATATTGATAAAAAATCACTTCCTACCTTCGGTGGTATTTATTTTGTAGGCAGTGATCAAGAGCCTACAGCTTATATTGGTCAAGCCGGATGTTTCAAAACTCGTTTTATTGGACATCATCGAAAAAATGCTTTTGAGCAACTGGTTAAAGAATATGGTAAAAAATGTGTCAGAGTCCGCTATTGGCAAGCACCATTAATGCCTAAATGCGAATTAGTACCTTTCCTGTCTCAACTAGAGAGTTATTTAATAGAAAATTCCAAAACAAGGTATAACCACACAGCAAATTCTTTGCCTAAAACACCATTTGCATCTAGACAACGCACTTATTATCACCCTATATATGTCCAGTTAAATAAGTTAGGTGAATACTATGTACCAAAGTCTTCAGATCGAACGGCAGGATTCTACTTCAGTCTTCAAAAAATCCACATGGCTGAAAATGCTATTAAATATCATTCTCCAACATTTATAATTTCCAGTGGTACTTGGAAAGATGCTTTATACGAATATGATAATAATCTTAATTCAGAGTGGAAGCAATACTCAACACTATATTTCTTAGAAGTAAGATTTCAAGCGCGTTGGATTAACTATGTTGGTCAGGGTGGCATAGAAGATTATGTTCTCTGTGGCGATCAGGCTACTTTCCATCGTATTTTCTTAAATGAGCACCCAGGCTTTAAGGAATTCTCAATTAAGTATTTAAGAACGGGACTAACAAATTGCAGTAAATCAGATTTTTGTGAAACTCTGCTGGGTTTAACAAAAGCACCTATATGAGATTGGCACAGGCTTATAATACAGCTGCTCAAGTTGTTGGTAAAGACAGAACGCTAGCCAGTAGGCACTCTTACACAAAGCGCTCGCCCTTGCCATGCATTTAGTCAAATCCTTGAGTCAAAATGAAGAGGACTGAAAAAGGCAATTATCATGACTATTCGTGAAACTGCGATCGCTCTTAGTGCTGCTTTGATTTCACCAAAATTAGATAATACTGCTATCTTTAAGGTAAATAATTTTCATCTAATAATTGTACAAGAGTGTAAGGACATTTTTCTAAAAAAATATTTAAATCGGTTTTAATTTTCACAAACTCAACTGCACTTTGATAAATATTCTCTAAATCATCCTGTAACTTTTTTGTTAAATTCGTTGTTAAATGATTATTTAAGTCATATCTAAAAGTTTTAATTTCTCCAATCCAATGACGATAGTTTCTCTCATATTCAATCTGCCAATATTGGAGTAACAATATATGAATAATAATTTGCCTTAAAAGACCTTTTGCTTTAGCTAAATCTCTTTTACCCAAACTGATTAATTCCTCAATTAAGTTTTCTAAATCAAGCTGGCTAAACTGTTTTTGTTTTAATAATTCAATAGTTTCTTCTAACCATAAATTCTCATCGGTTTCATAGAGTTGTTTTAGTTTGGTAGTAATTGTCATTTTTTTACCTTCTACATACATTCCATAATTTAACTATATACAATTATAAATTTACAGATTTTCACACAAAGCGATCGCCGATTAAAAATTATCAATATATTTTGTTAGAAACATTAATTGATTTGCCATACCCTCGGCTTCTACACGTATGCGATCGCTCTTGTCAATTCCCATCACTGAGACAAAAGCGATCGCGTGGTTTGATAACTATTCTCCAAGTTACTCTTGAGATAATAATGGCTCAAATAATTGGTAAGCCTCATAGTTCCGAAAATGTCGAGTATATAAATCAACAATATCCTCAGATGAATCAAAATCATCATACAAAACTGAATTCACGTCTACTATTTGCTGTAAAGACCAAGTAATAGTTTCTTCATTTTCATTTGTATAGCTGACACTTTCATTTTTCCCATGATTCAAAGCTTTTGCTTTTGCTTCCTCCAAAGAAGCGGCTTTAATCAAGACAAAGCTTTCTTGGTACAAAGGTTGATAATCAGGTTTATCTGAAGATGATTTGTAGAGAATTATAGCAATATAGAAGGATTCTGCTTGATTTGCACTTTCAGTTTTCATCTCATGTTCTCCACGGCTACTTTTTAAATCTATTATCATTCAATAATTTCCAAGCTTTTTTACCAATAGCCGATTTGTTTTTCTTGATGTCTTCTAAATAAGAGTTCAGAAACTCACTGGGAAACTCCCGCCTAATCGATGCTTTTCGGCACACACTAATAAAAGTATCAGCAAACAAACTTAAGTTGTCGTTGGCTTCACAACTAGCATCTGGTCTAAATTGGCTTATTAGTAAGGATTGCTGAGATAAACTTGGATTGCTGTAATTATAGGTTAAAGCCTGGGAGTAAGCAGCAATAGATTGCACAAACAATCCCATAGTTAACAGACTGACCAGTGTTTTTTGCAGCATATAGTTGAAAAATAGCCGACTATTTCTGTTTTCATAAGAAGATAGTGAATTAATATTACCGCCTAAACCAACTACGTACCCAATGCCATAACCGACGACAATTTCATCATAAATTTTTGTAGCCAGCATCGATTTACCTGTGCCACCGATGCCTTCTATACCAATTAAAAAGGTATTTTCATCAATTAACCATTGCTGTATTTGGGCGATTTCTGCTGTTCTTCCTTGCCAGTAAGCCAAACTTTTACCGGGATTCCCTGCTTTGAGAACCCCCGGCGATTCTGGTGGAGAGATTTGTTGCAATCGCTCTAGTATTGGTTGTACATCGTCAACAATAAATTTGACTTCTGCTGCATTTAACTGCCCTACCATAGTCACTTTACTGTCACCGTGGGCAGTGGCATTCATTTCAATGTTGTTCGGGTTACTGGGGCTGGGTTCCTCTACCATTGCTTAGAGTAGGTAGAAATTTTGCTTGATATTGTGGCTGTGAACTCGGTCGTTCCTGTTTAGAACTCGGCTGTTCCTGTTTAGAACTCGGCCGTTCCTGCTTAAAACCCGGCCGTTCCTGTTTAAAACCCGGCCGTTCTTGTTTGGAACCCGGCCGTTCTTGTTTGGAACTCGGTCGTTTCTGCTTAAAACCCGGCCGTTCCTGTTCGGAACCCGGCCGTTCCTGCTTAAAACCTGGCCGTTCCTGTTTGGAACCCGGCCGTTCCTGCTCAGAACTCGAAACATCAAAATTTTTAGGGTAGGCAGTACTCTATCCACCCTATTCAATTAAAAACTTACTTGGTTTGCGTCAATCTTCCCAACTTGCTTCACCGTACTTTGGTCGTAAGCATTAGCACTGACCTGAATATTGTCTCCGGGTTTGTCAGTCGATGTTTGCAAAATCTTAGCTATTTCGTCTGCAAGTGCTGTATCCGCTTCTAAAATCTTCTTGAGTTGCACCCGCAAACTTGCTTGTAAATCTTCATCCTCTGGCTTTTGTGCCACATCCGTTGCTGCTTCGTTTGCTGCTTCTTTCGCCTCTACTTTGGGATGTAACTTAGCCCAAATAGCTTTGGCTTTATTCCAAACATCCTCACCTACTTTTTGAGATGCCCCTTCTACGGCTTTGTTACCCACATTCAACAGAAATGGCAGACAGGGAGCGAGAAATTTAACGAGTAAAGCTATATCCATTGATTTATGATGTCTATCTCACAAATGTACATTTTTATTGAGTATAATTAACGCTTCTTCCCCTATCACCTTGAAGCGAAATTTAGCCCAATAATCGCTGCCACGTTAGTTCTTTTGTCACTTCATCCCAATGCCAGCGTAATAAATTAGCAGGTTGACTTTTGGTAATTCCAGGCAAACCAATCGCTCGTCTAGGTGCATCCGTAGCTAGTAAAATGGCAGTCTCTACATCACAAATCCCCCACTTCACCAAATTCTGCACTCCCACTAATAAAGGTAAAGTCGTCCCTGATAAGGTGCCATCGGCTAGTCGTGCCGTACCGTTTTTAACTTCTATTTCCCGACTGTCCCAAGGATACACGCCATCGGGTAGCCCCAGAGGTGAAAGGGCATCACTGACGAGGAACAGCCCTTTTTCTTCATAGCTAGCGCGAAGTAATATTTGCAGCATTGTGGGCGAAACGTGTTCGCCATCAGCAATAAAACCACACATCACATCAGAATGGGTAATTGCTGCCCCTAATAATCCTGGTTCGCGGTGATGCAATGGTGGCATGGCATTGAAAGCATGAGTTACCATCGTTGCACCGAGTTCAAAAGCAAGTTGCGCTTGGGCTGATGTTGCCTGAGAATGTCCTAAACTAACGGTAATTCCCAAAGAACGCAAATATGGAATTACTTCGCCAGTGGGATCTAACTCCGGCGCTAAGGTGATGACTTTCACAACGCGGGCATAATCTCCCAAAACCCGCCTTACCTCGTCAATTGTTAAGGGTAACAAGTACTCTGCTGGGTGTGCGCCGCGCTTATGGTAATTCAAACATGGGCCTTCTAAATGGACTCCGAGAATCTTGGCACCAGCTTGTTGACAGGGGATAATATCAGCAATCACAGCAAGCGATCGCTGAATATTTTCTACTGAAGTTGTTACAAGTGTCGGTAAAAATCCATCTACCCCGACATCCCACAAAAATTGCGTTATTTTCTGGAGTACATGAGCATTTTCAGCCGTTAAATCAGGAAATGCCAAACCCAATGCACCGTTAATTTGCAAATCAACGCCACCCAATGAAATCCAGTCACCTGCAACATTGATCGCAGATGCACAGATGTCTTTCCCGACTGTATCCATTGGCAAAATTTGCTCTATTATGCCCTCTTGATTAACCAAGAGCATCTGCAAATCTTTGTAACCAGGCACTCTAGCATTGATAATATCTACAGGATTTTGTGTTGCTTGGGTCATCACACTGAGGAGAAGATAGCTAAATCTCTCCGATTTTAGATGAAACAACCGACGATTAATCCAAAATCCAAAACTTGTACTGAGTTTCGACTGCGCGGTAATCGAGCGAAGTCGAGATTCAACTACCGCGAAGTCGAAGTATCCAAAATCCAAAATTCTATGGCTCCCCTAGTTGGTATTATCATGGGCAGCGATTCCGATTTGCCCACTATGAAAGATGCGATCGCAGTTTGTGAAGAATTTGGTATTGAGAGCGAAGTAGCGATCGTTTCGGCTCACCGCACCCCAGAACGCATGGTGCAATATGCTCAACTTGCACACCAACGCGGTATTAAGGTAATTATTGCAGGTGCTGGTGGTGCTGCCCATTTACCTGGAATGGTAGCGTCTTTAACTCCCCTTCCTGTGATCGGTGTTCCTGTACCCACTCGGAACTTACAAGGCGTAGATTCTTTGTATTCTATTTTACAGATGCCTGGTGGTATTCCTGTGGCAACAGTAGCGATCGGTAATGCCAAAAATGCCGGTCTTTTAGCAATACAAATCCTCGCAACTCATCAACCAGAATTGTTAGAAAAAGTGCAACAATATCGTCAAACCTTATGTGAATCAGTAATTGCAAAGCAAGCAAAATTAGAACAACTAGGCTATGAACAATATTTACAGCAGATGTTTTAATAAATATTAATACCAGAGCAGCAGGGAAGATCGGGGAGCAGGGGGCAGGGAGCAGGGAGCAGGGGAGGCAGGGGGCAGGGAGCAGGGGAGCAGGGGAGCAGGGGAGCAGGGAGATGAGGGAGATGAGGGAGTGAGGGGACAAGGGGATAAACAAAACTCATTACTCATTACTCATTACTCATTACTCATTACTCATTACTCATTACTCATTACTCAACACTGTTTTGACCAATGACCAATGACAAATGACCAATGACAAATAACAAATGACAAACCAAACTATTCAAATTGTTGCCCGTATTATTGCTTTGCCTAACAAAGTAGAAGAACTAAAAGCTGTACTGTTGGAACTTATTGAGCCAACCCGTCAGGAAGCAGGTGCGATCGAGTATAAACTTTTGCAAAACCAATACGATCCAACAGACTTTACTTTTGTAGAAGAGTGGACTTCTGATGAAGCCCTGAATACTCATCTAGATTCACCCCATTTCCAAGCGGCCGCAGCTAAACTCGAAGGTTTAGTGACTGCTGCACCAGATATCCGCCGTTACCATCTTTTGGCATAGTGTCATCATCCTAACTAGAAGCAGACTCTTTATTTTTGGGGATCGTTTGGCATATCTCAGCCTTAAATTCTAAGATTGAAGCGATCGCTCCAGAATCAATGCAGCATTCTGAAGTATCTTGATCCTGAGACCTTAGTCAAAAATTGAGAGCTAATGTGCCAATTGCTCGGAATGAATTGCAATGTTCCAACGGATATTTGCTTTTCTTTTGAAGGGTTTTCTGCACGGGGAGGAAAAACGGATGACCATAGCGATGGTTGGGGCATTGCTTTCTTTGAAGGAAAGGGATGTCGAATGTTTTTAGACGCTCAACCTTCTGTTGCTTCTCCGGTAGCTGAGTTTGTGCGGAGTTATCCCATCCACTCAACCCATGTCATAGCCCATATCCGCAAAGCTACTCAGGGTGAAATTGCCTTACACAATTGCCATCCTTTCCGCAGAGAATTGTGGGGCCAGTATTGGGTGTTTGCCCACAACGGTAATTTGCCAGATTTTGATCCAGAAAATTTGGGCTTTTATCAAGCCGTAGGTGATACCGATAGTGAAAAAGCATTCTGTACGATCCTAGAAACATTGCGATCGCGCTTTCCTAAAGGTAAGCCCGATATCAAGGAACTGTACTTTGTGCTGCAAGAAATTACTGCTGTAATTGCGAAAGTAGGTATATTTAATTACTTATTATCAGATGGAGAACACTTTTTTGCCTACTGCTCAACTAAACTCAGCTACATTGTTCGCCAAGCGCCCTTTGCTGCTGCCCATTTAATTGACCAAGACATGACCGTAGATTTTCGGGAAGTGACTACTGAACGCGATCGCGTCGCTGTCATTGCTACCACGCCCCTGACTGACAATGAAGTTTGGACACAAATTCAACCAGGGGAATTACTAGTTTTTCAGGACGGGCTACCCCTGAAATATGCATTCAGTTAATCATAAATATTTGTTCGATTTTTCCCATTTAGATAATTTCTAAATGGGTTTTGTTTTTGATGCTATTTATATTGTAATACATACAGTTCATAATCATACCAATTGAAAAAAGAATGCGACAAATAGATCATTTGTAGAGACGCGATTTATCGCGTCTTTAGCCAAGGATATGTTGTAATCATTAATTGAATTGGTATCACCAATCAAACCCTGATGTAGAGACATTATTTATCGCTTATTGAAAGACCAATTATCTACACCAATAACTCTCGATCGCACAGTATTGGATGTGGCTCACTGTTGTAATTTATCAATTTATATAAAGTCCCCCAACTTAGTTGTTACCAATATATAAAATTTACCATTTATCTTGGTATAAAATTATAAGTTTACACGGAATTATATTTATATTAATATAATTCCAAAAAGCTGTATCTCCTTCAGATTAGGGGCTTTAGATATCTTTTATCTACTGCAAGCATTCTGTAAAAAAATGTATTTATAACAACATAAAGATCGAATCTCTAATGAATGCTATCCAATTATTTTTACTCATTGCAGTTTTCTTTCTCACAAGTGTTATAAGTGTCATTACAGGAAGCACTTCTTTAATTACCGTCCCTGTAATGTTTCAATTGAGCATTGAACCGCGTATTGCTCTTGCCACTAATATGCTGGCATTAACTTTTATGAGTGTTGGTGGTACATTGCCTTTTATTGGTAAAAAAGCAATTGACCACAGGCGCTTGCCAATAATGATTTTATTAACCCTTTTAGGCTCAATTATCGGTGCATTACTTGTTTTAGTTGTACCTTCAAAATCGATGCCTCTGATTATCTCGATTTTGATGATTGTAGTTACCGTCTTTTCAATCACCAATCGGAATGCTGGAATCGTTTCAAAAATAGGGAAACCCTCACCAATAGCAGAAATTGGTGGATATGTGGCAACTTTTGTGCTTGGTGTTTATGGTGGTTTCTTTAGTGGAGGCTATATCACTATGCTCACAGCAGTTTATGTCAGTCTATTTCGGATGACATTTGTGCAGGCGATCGCAAACACAAAGTTTATCAACATTTTTTCTTCGTTAATTGCCACCATTATTTTCTTTATGCAGGGAATAGTTGATTACAAACTAGGTATTATTCTGAGTATTACTATGTTCATTGGTGGAGTTGTTGGATCGCGGGTTGCTCTCAGACTCAGTAACCTCTGGTTGCGCCGTATATTTCTCACTACAGTAATTTCTCTTGCACTCAAGACGTTATTTGATTTTGTTGCACTGCGTTGAACGAAGCCGATATCTACGATGGTCACTGAAGCTCACTCGAAGTGCGGGCTACGCCTACGCTAGATTAGCTATTCTATAGCAAGTTGCTTGATGCAGCAGATAGTTGATTGCGATGCCTACGAAGGGCTGCGCCTATGCAATTTGATAGTTGAAAGTAAAAGCATTTTTAATTTTTCACAGAACTGGTAAAATCACCATGTTCTTGATAAAGAATGTGAGGTTTTTTGGTGTTTGCAACTAGATACATGGAATCATCCAGTATGATAAACACTATATAACTGTATTCCCATCGACTATTTGTGGATTTAGTGGAGGAAATAGAATGAGTTTGTGGCAACGCTTATTGAAAAGATTACAAGCGATGTCTTACGACAAGCTGCTAGCCTACGGCAACGCCAAAGGCGAACGCATCTACGCGTTCAATAGAACGTATCGATTCAAACTAAATTCGCTCAAAGGCTTTGTATCACTCTTTTTGGTAGGTACTGTATTGAGTGTAGCCCTTGCCGCCTGCTCTGGTGGAGGAACTGGGAGTACTTCTTCTTCTGAAACCCCTGCTGCTAATGCTACTCCTGTGGCTGCAAGCAAAGATAGTGTTGAACTAACTCTAGTTTCCTTTGCTGTCACCAAAGCCGCTCACGAAGCAATTATTCCTAAGTTTGTAGAACAGTGGAAAAAAGATCATAATCAAACTGTTACGTTCAAGCAAAGCTATGGTGGTTCTGGTTCCCAAACTCGCGCTGTTATTGATGGTTTGGAAGCAGATGTTGTTCACTTAGCATTAGCTGGAGACACCACAAAGATTGAGAAGGCTGGATTGATTCAGCCAGGATGGGAGAAAGAAGTTCCCAACAATGGCATTGTCTCCAAATCTGTTGCAGCAATAGTCACTCGTCCCGGCAATCCTAAAGGCATCAAGAACTGGCAAGATTTAGCCAAAGATGGTGTGAAATTGATTACTGCTAACCCCAAAACTTCCGGCGGTGCTAAGTGGAATTTCTTAGCACTATGGGATTCTGTAATTAAAACAGGTGGCGATGAGGCGAAAGCTACTGAATTTGTGACTAAAGTTTACAAAAATGTGCCAATCTTGCCTAAAGATGCGCGGGAAGCTACTGATACATTTGCCAAGCAAGGGCAGGGAGATGTCTTAATCAACTACGAAAACGAAGTTCTTTTGGCACAACAAAAGGGCGAGAAGGTTGAGTATGTCGTTCCCGATGTGAATATATCCATCGACAATCCGATCGCTGTGGTAGATAAAAACGTCGATAAGCACGGAACCCGCGAAGTTGCTGAAGGTTTTGTGAAATACCTCTATAGCCCAGAAGCACAGCAAGAGTTTGTCAAATTAGGATTCCGTCCTGTGGATGAGACTTTAGCTCAAACCAAGGAAGTCACTGACAAATTTCCTAAGCTGAAAACTCTGGGTACAGTTGCAGACTTGGGCGGTTGGGAAGCAATTGATAAGAAGTTCTTCGCAGATGGGGGCGTGTTTGACAAGATTCAAGGCAAAAAATAATTCGTAATACTTCGGCTACGCCCTTCTCTACGAGAGGCTGCGCCAACGACTACGCTCAGGACAAGCTCAGTACAAGTTCGTAATTCGTAATTCGTAATTCTGACTCCACAACTTTCTTTTCTCCAGAATAAAAAATAGTTGGTCTGTGGTTGAATTACGAATTAGCAATTACGAACACTGGCAAAAAGCTCCTTGTGAATTTCCAATTTTGAATTTTTGACTATGACGACTGTATCTCCTTCTGTAGAAGTTGAACGCAAAACACCGTTTTTGAAGAGATTGGAGCGAGTTTCTTGGACTTGGGTAATCACCATTGTATACTTGACAGTTATGTTGCTGATCCCCATAACTGCAATGTTCCTGAAAGCAGCTACAGAACCTCCATCTAGGTTTTGGGCGATCGCAACCAGTGATATCGCACTAGCAACATACAACGTAACTTTTGTGACGGCAATATTTGCTGCCTTACTCAATGGGGTATTTGGAACTCTAATTGCTTGGGTTTTGGTTCGCTACGACTTTCCCTTAAAGCGCTTGATTGACGCCACAGTAGATTTACCCTTTGCACTACCAACTTCGGTCGCAGGGCTAACCCTGGCAACAGTTTACAGCGATAACGGCTGGCTAGGTTCGCTACTAGCACCATTGGGAATAAAGGTGTCTTTTACCCGCACGGGAGTAGCGGTAGCAATGATATTTATCTCACTACCTTTTATTGTGAGAACTGTGCAACCCGTGCTTCAGGAAATGGAACATGAAATTGAAGAAGCCGCCTGGTGTCTGGGTGCTTCTCAATGGCAGACCTTCTGGAAAGTGATTTTGCCACCTTTATTTCCCACGATTTTGACTGGTGTTGCCTTGGGTTTCTCTCGTGCAGTTGGAGAGTATGGTTCAACTGTGATTATCTCCTCTAATACGCCCTTCCAAGATTTGATCGCACCTGTACTGATTTTCCAACGGCTAGAGCAGTACGACTATTCTGGTGCAACAGTAATTGGCATAGTTTTACTATCAATTTCGTTGGTACTGTTATTGGCAATTAATTTCTTACAAGCATGGGCAAGGCGATATGACAGTAGATAAGCCAAGTTTTCACTCATCTGCATCTGAGACACATACGGCCAAGCCGAAAGAGCAGAAGAGTTGGGTGCCAATAGTTTTAATTGGGATAGCGATCGCTTATTTAGCCCTAGTTCAATATATCCCGGCAATTAACGTTTTTGTCCAAGCCTTTAGTAAGGGTGTTGGGCCGTTTCTGTCCAACCTGACGCGACCAGCTTTTATCCATGCAGCTTGGCTAACACTGTTACTAGCTGTGATTTCTCTACCTTTAAATACGGTATTTGGTTTATGTGCAGCTTGGGCGATCGCTCGTCATAAATTTCCTGGACGCGCCGTAGTTTTGAGCATTATCGATCTGCCCTTTTCAATTTCGCCTGTAGTTGCAGGATTAATGATTGTGCTACTTTACGGCCGGAATGGGTGGTTTGGCCCTTGGCTCCAAGCCCATGATATCAAGATTATCTTTGCCTTTCCAGGTATGGTATTGGCTACAGCCTTCGTGAGTATGCCTTTTGTCGCACGGGAAGTAATTCCGGTTTTAGAAGAATTTGGTAAGGATCAAGAAGAAGCTGCAAGAACTCTAGGTGCAAAAGATTGGCAGATATTTCTGCGCGTCACTCTACCTAGTATCCGTTGGGGCTTACTCTATGGTTTAATTTTGACCAATGCCAGAGCAATGGGTGAATTTGGAGCGGTTTCAGTGGTATCTGGCAACATTGCTGACCAAACCCAGAGCCTACCACTGTTTGTAGAAGACGCTTACAAACAATACGAAACTGAAGCGGCTTTTTCTGCAGCTGTACTGTTAGCGTTGTTAGCAGTAGTAACCTTGGTGCTGAAGGAGATTCTAGAACGGAAAACCCGCATTAAAGATGTTGAATAGAAAAATCAAGCGATTATAGTTATCTTTTGAAATAGGATACAAGCAAATCATGGGACATGGTACGATCTACTTAGTACCTATCAGGAAATTACCGTTAGGGTTAAGAGTAGTTCTGTACCAATCCCGATTAGGGATTGAAATAACTCAGATATGGCTACTGACAATACACTTACCAATAAACGGATTCGACTCAGAATTCCTAAAGATTATCACCAGGAACCTGTCATTTCTCGCCTGGTGTCTGACTACGGACTGATTGTGAATATCACGGCAGCGATTTTGGGAGCCAATGCTGTCGGAGATGGTTGGTTTGACCTTGAACTACAAGGAACAGATGCACAAATTCAAAGCGGTTTAACTTATCTCCGCGATTTGGAATTGGAAATCTGGGATGATACTAAAGCAACCGATTGGTAAGAGTTATAGTAACACAAACAGTTTATTTGTCTGGTTTTAAGAGTCTTGAAACCCAATACGCTTGGGTTAGTGCCAAAAACTTTGAAATGTGTAGGTTGGGTTGAGGAACGAAACCCAACATTTTCGGGGTTTTGTTGGGTTGCGCTTTGCTTAACCCAACCTACAATTTTCTTTAACTGAACTGTATTGTATTAAAACCCGCAGATCCCCGACTTTATAAAAGTTGTCGGGGATCTTATTTCTGATAAATGATTCAGAATTGCTGTAGTGATTTGTCTACAAAAGTGTATACCAAGTACCGTTATTATTTTGACGTAAAATACGGTATTTACTCTCAAGAAATTCTAGCATTTTGGGAAAACTTTTGTTGATAGTAGGCTGCTGAATATCATCAATAAAGATATAAGGAGGCTTAGATGAATCTAACTCTTCTAAAAGTTTTGTCCATTGCTCAGGCAGAAAATATTCAAGTGCCCAACCACGTAGTGATGTTGCCTGAGTCCGATTGGAGAAGTAGTAAATAGATGGATCGCCAGCTACATAAATCTCACCAGGAAGACTTTCTGGTTGGGAGATAAATTCAGCCTCTGAACGAAGAGATGGATATTTTGCTCTAAAAACAGTCTGATATTTGAATCGTGTCTCTTCAGTTAATGCAAAGTTATTATTAGCCAGAACAACACTCTTTTTTATCAGAGTGTGCGATAAAGGAAAGAAAAACAAAAATATCAGCAGAATTGTCGTAAATGGAGAACTCAATTTTATTAAAGACTCCCATAAAACATCTAATCCTTTAGTAGCTAAAATACCTAAAGGTACAAACAATAGTAAATAATGGTATTCCCAAAATGCGCCACGTTGTAGAGCTATCACACCCCAAGCAAAAATACACCAAATAACAAGTAGCAAAGTCAATATATTCTTGGACTTACGTAATGATACATCTACTGCAACAGTAGCAGCTAAAAGTAGAGGGTAAAAATTATTTAAAAACCATTTTATTCCTGCAAAAAGCCCACTTGGATTAAATTGGGAATTAGCAACAATCCGAGGTGGATATACAAAAAATGTCTGATACAAAATTGGTAAACTATTAAACCAGGCAAAATAGATAACAATACATAAAATAGGAAATATAATCCCCATAAAAATGGGAATAAAGATTTCTACAAATACTTTTGTAATTGGCTGCCGTTTGATCGGCAAAGAATATATCAAAGTAGTTAGCCAAAAAGAAAGTAATATTAGTAAAAGTATTAATTTAAATGTGATGACAATTCCACCAATAAAGCCTGATAGTAAAAGTATAAAAAATGCTTTTCTACCTTCATATTTAAAAGATTGAGAAGTTAACCAAACACAAGTAAATAAAGGCAAACTAACCAGTGCCTCTACTTGAGTAAGATGCCAAGGCTGTGAAACAATATAGTAAACGCCAACCGTTAACAAAGGTACTAAACTTGCGATTATCGGATGCTGAAAATAGCTTTTTAGACTCAGCAACAATATTATAGACAGAAACACCATGTAAATAAGTTCAAAGAGATGGATGCCAATCTCATTAAAACCAAATAAAATTCCTCCCAAAAAGTAAAAGCAAAAAATCCCCGGTTGCTTGACATCCCAAAAATCACGATAGAGTAACTTTCCTTGTTGCATCTCCAAAGCACCAAGCCGAAAAAATGCTTGATCTCCATCAAATGGAAAAGGCAAATGTATAAGACCAATAATCACAATCCCAATCAAAACTAAAAAGTCAATTTTATTTAATTTAGTAATATTAATCATCAACTTTTATCATGAAAGTTTAAGCGACTATTCTACAGTCATTAATATCCTAACAAGGTAAAGATCAAGGCAATTTTAGGATATGAACTTAAAGTTTAAAGTTTCTGCGATCGCGTCAACACTGACTTTTCATTTTATTAAAAATTACCTGAAGTACCAAAAATATTTAAGTAAGTAGGCAGTCACAAATTAAAGTACATTAAATAATGTAAAAAACATAATTTTTCTCTGCTTTGAAGGCTCTAGCCCTACTTTGAGGGCTAGAGCCGCTTAATCTAAACCTTTAATTATTAACACCGTTCTACTTCTCACAAGAGATGGCAGTTATTCCTAGAGGAAATAAGTATGAATAAAAACTTTCCTTCCAAGTAGAGCATCTAACATCGTCCACTGCCTAAGTCTCAAGTTGCGCGTGGATTACTTAAACTGGACTATCTCTGTAAAAGGTATACATACTATTTTTTTATAAAAATGTCAACCGTATTAACCTCAAGCTAGTCAAAATATAATGAGTTTGATTTACGTTATTTTACCCATTGTATTTTTTCCGTCTTTGTGGGAGTCTCCTTTACATAACAATTAAGTGCATAAAATCGATAGATTTACAGTAGTTTAATAAAAGCTAGAAATATGAACATTTCTATGAGGCTAACATTCAAGCAGACACAGTTGAGTTGTGGGGGCACGACATCAGCAAGATTCTCTGCCGAACCCAAAAATTGCGTAGGCGCAGTCCGCCGTAGGCATCGCTATTGGGAATTAATCTGATGTCTCAGAGTAAATCCGTAGAACCTGCTTCAGTCCACAGTCGAATTCTCGTGCCTCAACGGTATAACAGGCAACCTGTAATTTCTCGACTGGTTTCTCGTTATGGTTTAACCGTCAATATCAAAGCTGCATCCCTGACATCCGAAAATGACAGCGATGGCTGGTTTGATTTGGAACTTTCAGGAAATCCTCAAAAACTGACAAATAGCCTATCTTACTTGCAAGGATTGGGAGTGAATTTACTGCAACTCGCGATCGCTAACCAAATTCAACTTAACCAGCACACTCTACCTTTCCCAAATTCAGCTAGTAAACTCAGTCCCAAAGACTCTGCATGGCTGACAAATAAATGGCAAGAACAATTCCAGCAATGGATTTCTCAAGGTCAAACCAATCGATTGCGCTTACAACTGTGCATCTTAAAATCTTATTACCAAGAACCAGTAATTTCCGAGTTAGTTTCTGGTTATGGACTAACAGTTAATATTACCAGTGCGATACTTCAACCCGATACGCAAGATGACGGCTGGTTTGACTTGGATTTGTGGGGAAGAACAAAGCAACTCTACTCTAGCTTGAGTTATTTAGAAAAACTGGGACTACCGATTTGGCTAGATTTGTCTAGCGTTTATAGCGATGTCTACGACGGGCTACGCCTACGCTAATTAATAAAATCATCACTATCCAATGTCAGCACTAAATAACCAAAAAACCAATTCCCAAAACAGACTATCACTGGTTTCTTCAGTTTCTGAAAAAAGCCAAATCACTCAAATTCGTCTGCGGATACATATTCCCAAATGCTATCTGCAAGCGCCCGTGATTTCGCAGTTAATTTCTACTTACGGCTTGGTAGTTAATATTACCAAGGCTATGCTACAACCAAATACAGAAGGATGCTTTGACATTGAACTGCGGGGAACAGTGCCACAAATTTCTCGCGGTTTAGCTTACCTAGAATCCTTGAATCTTAGAATTGTGGGCAAGCCGAATGCCGACGGCGATAGCTGGTTTTACTGAAATAATTTAAATTTCGTAGTACCAAATTTCTTCTTCTTTGAGAACAATTCGATGTAAGGAGAGGCGATCGATCAAGCCCTCTTGCTCAAACTGCCCCAGAACACGAGTGATCGTAACACGAGTTGAACCGACCATTTCCGCCAGGTCTTCATGAGTCAGACGCATATCTATTAAACGTCCCTTCTCAACTTCCGAACCAAACTTTTTGGATAACCATGCCAATAGCTTGATAAGCATAGTATCCACTTTTTTATGGCTACGAATGATCATCAATTCTTGAGCCTGTTGGATATGGGCTAGTAGAGTTTCTGTGAGTTCAGTCCACTCCTCTAGAGGTAAAACTGTTGCCTCCACTTTAGTTAGGCATTCCATTTGATAAGGTTCTAATTTTGACAACCTTTTACCAACGACATCTCCAGGCCCCCACAATCCTAAAGCAACAGTTGTACCATCTTCCAGATAGCTAAAAGTTCTTACAAAACCCGTTTCAATCTTCCAAAGGTCGTTATGATGCTCTGGCAGAAATGACCTACGGGCAAAAAGTTGCTTAGTATTGTTACTGTTTGAACTTGATAAGCTTGTGTACAAAGACACCATATATATAAAACTATTCTCCGATAAATTAACCGTAGTATTACATTTATATCAGGTTATAAGAACCTATGGGTATTTTAAAGAGGAGAGGAGGGGGCAGGGAGCAGGGAGCAGGGAGCAGGGGGATAAGGGAGACAAGGGAGACAAGGAGATAAATAAAACTCTTAACTCTTAACTCCTAACTCATTACTCATTACTCATTACTCATTACTCAGCACTCTCAATGCCCAATGCCCCATTCCCAAAATTAAATTCCTGCACCATCAAGAAAATCTTCAATCATCCCATCAGAATTTTTGCTCTTAGGGTTGTCAGTTAATTCGTCGCCAAGCTCAGTTGGGGACAAACTTGATTGTTCCAACTCCTCGAACTGTTTCTCTAGAGACTTGACGCGTTCAAATAAAGCACGGATGACTTCAGCTTCTACGTCGCGGACTTTATCATGATCCAGAATATTGGTAGATGAGTTGTTCTGACGAGTCACACGCCCTGGAATCCCAACTACTGTAGTGTTACTGGGAACATCTCGTAATACCACTGAACCGGCTCCGATACGGACGCGATCGCCAATTTGAATATTTCCCAATACCTTCGCACCCGCTCCCACAACCACATGAGAACCTAAAGTTGGATGGCGTTTGCCACTTTCTTTTCCAGTCCCGCCAAGGGTGACACCTTGATAAATCAGGGCATAATCCCCTACGATCGCAGTCTCGCCAATCACAACTCCCATACCGTGGTCAATAAACACTCCCTGGCCAATTAATGCCCCAGGATGGATTTCAATTCCGGTTAAAAACCTACTAAGATGAGAGATGAATCTTGGTATGAAAGGAATTCCAATTTTATACAGCCAGTGCGCCAATCGATGAAACACTAGAGCTTGGAGTCCAGGGTAACAAAACAATACTTCTAGCCAGTTACGGGCTGCTGGATCACGCTCAAAAATGGTTTGCAAATCAGTTAGTAGCATACTCTGTTGAGATTTCTATTGATGGGTGAGGCTCTGAAAACAGAAACTCAGGATGACTCCCAGAAAAAGGTCGAGTCCTTATATTGGGAATTGTGTAATATCTAAATCTACGGTAAGTCGATAGATTATAGTGTTTTTGTGGGTAATAAGTGGGATGCTATCACATTCCACAGTTGAAAAAAATTAATTTCGCATAAACTGCGATAAGTCCCTCAATTCACCGTAGTATATTGAGTACAGTCTTGAATAGCCAAAACTACGCTCTCTTGGATCTGTCTTCCAAAGTGGAATACGCGCTGCTGGCACTCTTAGAACTAGCAAGCCACCACGGACAAAAACTTCCTTTAACCATGAGCGAGATCGTTGCCAAGCAACCCATACCTGAGCGCTATCTGGAACAAATTTTGACTAACCTCCGGCGTGCTGGTGTGGTGCAGAGTCAACGCGGCTCTAAAGGAGGTTTCGTTTTAGTTCGGGAACCTTGGCAGATTACAATACTTGAAATTGTCACTTTGGTTGAAGGCGAGCGGAAAGAGAAAGATACCTCTAACTCTCCGACTCTAGAAAAGACTCTGGTTTATGAAGTTTGGGAGCAAGCTAACGCTGCCTCAATAGAAGTTTTGGGTCGTTATACACTCCAAGACTTGTGCGAGGAAAGAGAAACTCGCGCCCAGCAGAGTCCAATGTATTATATTTAGACACGACGGAGTACCCACATGCGGATAGCGAAAGATATCACAGAGTTAATCGGCCGAACTCCTCTAGTTCAATTAAACAAGATTCCCCAAGCTTCAGGAGCGGTTGCTCGGATTGTGGTGAAGCTAGAAAGCATGAATCCAGCATCTTCTGTGAAAGACCGGATTGGCGCGAGTATGGTGGAAGTGGCAGAAGAAGCAGGCTTGATTCACCCCGGAAAAACTGTTTTAGTAGAGCCGACTTCTGGAAATACAGGAATTGCGCTAGCGATGGTGGCAGCTGCCAAGGGCTACCATCTCATTCTAACGATGCCTGACACAATGAGCCACGAAAGACGATCCATGCTCAAAGCTTATGGCGCTCAACTAGAGTTAACGCCAGGGGTAGAAGGGATGCGAGGAGCGATCGCTCATGCAGAACAGCTTGTAGCTAAAACGCCCAATGCTTATATGTTGCAGCAGTTCCGCAACCCTGCTAATCCGAAAGTTCACGCCGAAACCACAGCCGAAGAAATTTGGAATGATACCGATGGAGAGGTAGATATTCTTGTGGCGGGAGTAGGTACTGGTGGGACGATTACGGGAGTTTCAGAAGTTATTAAAAAACGGAAGCCGAGTTTTCAAGCGATCGCAGTTGAACCCAGCAACAGTCCGGTATTAGCAGGCGGTAAATCAGGGCCTCACAAAATTCAGGGTATTGGCGCGGGATTTGTCCCAGCAATTTATCGTTCCGAACTGGTAGATGAAGTGATTCAGGTAGCCGATGAGCAAGCGATCGCTTACAGCCGTCGCCTTGCAAAAGAAGAAGGATTACTATCGGGGATTTCTACTGGCGCTGCTTTATATGCGGCTATTCAAGTGGCACAACGACCAGAAAATGCAGGCCGCCTCATCGTCATGGTACAGCCTAGCTTCGGCGAACGTTACCTCAGCACCTCACTATTCAAAGACCCAGAGGAGAATGAGTGGTTGAGTAAAGTTTGATTTCTTATAGTTAAGTAAGCATTCTCAGGATAAGACTCTTAATGAGGCAACTTAGAATCGTGAATTAAACTAAGTTCCAGGATTAGGTAGGGGCGGGTTTCCTCGATCCGATCGTGAACTGTTAATTAGATCGTCAAATCCGCCCTTCTTTACAGTTTGGGGAGTTATTTAATCCTGATTCCTTAGTACAAAAAGGCAACTATACTGGACTGGAGGCACAGAGAAGTTCGAGCCGTTCAAAACCAATAACAGTATGATAATACAGAATACACCAGAACTGGGTAGGTTAAATGGATACATGGAAGCTATGAGTTGTTGCCTACAAGGTGGCAACTATGTCATCTGGTTCAGTGCGAAGGGAATAAAGCTTGAGGATGGTGATTTAGAGCCTCAAACATTGGACAAACTAGCCATTCAAAAAACTTCTCAAGAAGCAACGCCAGATTTAGAAATGCAAAGATTAATCCAATTGGCTTATCCAGGAGCAAAGCCAGAACTGGCTACCATGTGTGAGTGTTATCATGCTTCCACAGTGCTGACTACCAGAATTAATACTTTTATTGCACGCATCAACCCATCTGACGGATTCAAAAACGTTGAAAAATCTAAAAAGCGCAATCTGATTACAAGTTTTTGGCGGAATGTCAATGAGTGTATTGATTACCAGAATGCGAGAGTTTTTCAATATAATCCAGCCTTTGATATCGATGACGAACTGTGGGATTTTATTATCTGGGGATTTACATTTTTGATAGTTAATCAAGAACAAAGACAATGTTTATTAATACACGCTGGAGCATCTGATTAACAATAGCGATCGCCTAATCTTCTGTTCTTTTGGAATATTGCGATTGCTTCAGCACACTCTCCTGCTGTTCTACTGTGTACGCACAGCCGTTAGCTGATACAGAAACAGAAATTTTTTCAAACATCAATCCTTTCGGAGATTTTCGCCACGTCCGTCGTACTAGTTACATTCATTTACTAGAATTTCCGCCAATTTTATCATTACTTTCATTATTTTTCACCAAAATAATCAAACAGATACTACTAGCAGCTAGCTTTATTGGACTTAAAGCTTCACTTTTTAATACAATAAAAGCGCCTAATCCGATAAGAACAAAAGGTACTAGATTGTTAATGTAGTGAGTAAATACTTCAGCTATAACTCTGTTGTTAATTAATTTATATGCAACGTAGCACCAAACTCCTAACAAGAGAAAAAATAATCCGATAATTACCAAAAAGCTCTCTAAGTTGCAGCTAGCAAATAAAGGTATATAAACACTAATATTATCGCTTCCATTGGCAATTGTAACAGCAGCCACACTATAAGCTTGGGGAGAAAAAAAGCTAGTAATCGTTGATGTTTCAGCTTTTTCTGTTGCAGCTACAACTTTTTTTGATGAATCTTCTTCCTGATTGACTAAGCTACTGATACCTATGGACATTGGTAGTAAACCAAGTAATCCAATCCAGTTTTTTGATAAAACTAATCCCCCAAATAAACCCGAAAGGCTAAGGATTAACAGAACTGTAAAACCGAGAAACTGGCCAGCAACTATATGCCGGGGGCGAAAGTTAGCATTTATTTGAGAAAAAAATAATAATAGAATGACAATATCATCAATATTAGTAGCAATGAATGCGATTGCCCCTGTAGTAATTGCAGTAACTAACTCGTTCATATTTTAAAATCAAGAAGAATTGAGGAGTCAGTAATAATTACTGTGTCATTTTAAATCTAAGTTGTACCAGAAGGTTAAAATAATTCGTGATTGATAATGACGCGCGAGTATTTGTCAATAATTACGAATTACGAATTACGAATTAGTGAATTTGGTATGGTGGTAAATCGTAGATTCTAAAAATCCAGCATGAGTCAGCTAGGGACAGCCTTCAGTGAAGGGATAATTGCCTTCATCGCCACTAACATAGATGACATCATTATCTTGTTAATATTTTTTTCACAAGTAGATGCTAATTTTCGGCGGCGGCATATCTTACTCGGTCAATATTTGGGTTTTACAGCCATTATCATCGCTAGCTTACCAGGATTTTTTGGTGGATTGGTTGTACAGCGAGAATGGATAGGATTGTTAGGACTACTACCAATAGCAATTGGTATTCAACAATTGATATCTAGAAAAGAAGAAACTATAACAGTTCAGACAGTCAGTAGTGATTTTATAGAGCCTACACCTACTAACCCGGTATTGTCTTTTATTTTGAGTATTTTGCACCCCCAAACCTATAAAGTGGCAGCAGTAACGATCGCTAATGGTGGTGACAATATTAGTATATATATCCCTTTGTTCGCTGGTCATAACCTTACCAGTTTGGGAGTAATTTTAGGTATATTTTTTATCATGGTAGGAGTTTGGTGTGCGATCGCTTATTTTTTAAGCCGTCAACCTACCATTGCTAATATTTTAAGTCGCTACGGTAAAGCTGCCGTACCTTTTGTGTTAATTGGCTTGGGTCTGTTGATTATGTATGAGCGAGGTACATTCACTCTACTCTTTGGGTAAGAAGTTAATCAATGTTGGATGTTGGATTTGGAATTGAAAATCTCAAGTTGGTTACACTTGATGAACTAATTTCCAACTTACCATCATTAAAATGGCGTAAATAATAAACCGTAGTGGCCGTTGCGGAGCTACTTGGCAGATTTTAGCACCTAGTAACACCCCAGGCACAGAGCCTAACCATATAGGCAGTACCAAACTCCAATCAACTGTTCCCAGGCTGAGATGACCAAGGGCTGTAAACAGCAGTAAAATCGCTGCGTGTGAAATATCTGTACCCACTAACTTCCGGGCGTCAAGGCGGAAAAACCCAATCAGTACTAGGGCAAACATCGAACCTGAGGAGACGCTAGTTAGACCCACCAGACAGCCTAAAATTGCTCCTAAAGTAACTGTCATAAATCGACCAAAGTTAGTTTCTAAGTCTAACTTTGGCAGTTCGGGTAAATTAAATTTGGGGAAAAAAGTCAATAACAACAATTGCACTAGTGCTAACAATGTGACTAGCAAAATCATCCCGCCAAGCAAACGGAGCAAGATATTATCCAGGCTATACTCACCTGTATGTTTAATGAAGTGCAAAATCCCTACTCCGAACAATGAGCCTGGAACACTTCCAAAGGTCAGCCATTTGACAACTTCTGTGTCGAGGGTTTTCTGTTCCCAATGCTTGACGCTACCAACAATTTTCATTAAGGTGGCGGCCACAACATCAGAACTCACAGCGATAGAAGGCGGAACCTGAAAAATAAAAATTAACATTGGGGTGATGAGAGACGCTCCACCAATACCCGTCAAACCAACGATGATACCAACAAAAAAGCTTAAGAACGGTAGTAATAAATAGTGCATACTCTTCAGGGGTTTCAACAATTAGTTATCAGTTATCAAAGTCCTGTTGAATCTCCCACTTCTATAAGTGAGCAGCGTCGGTAAGGGTTGATTAGATCCCCAAACGAAGCCTTGATAACTGTTCACTGACTTAATTACGAGCAGTTAGAGAGCAGCAACTCAGCCAAACTATAGCCCAGTGGTAGACAGAGCTAGTTATGACAAGTTATTGTGTTTCTCAATGATTCCTGGACAACTTAAAACCTGTCTGGAAGTTTTTGTAAGCATGACAACTGGCATTTAGCTCAAACAGAATTTGATAACTGCTTATTGGTCAGTCGCTCTGCGAAACTCAACTTCTAACTAGGTTTTTCTACAGTTTTACATATAAAACCACGTAAGGCGATGCACTTACCGTATTTTACTCGGAAGTATGATTAAACGTCTAGCGTATTCGCGTTGTATATTGCTCAATTATCTGGATAATACACCGCAGTCAGTCAAACTCCCTACGGACTGGTTGCTCAAAAATTTACCTACAAGTTAGTAAGCATAGGGATAATATCAAACTTTGTAGAGACGCGATATATCGCATTTATGCTGCAATTAGGCAATATCCTGAAAGTGATTACAATACTCAAGGTCAATTTCGATTCCCTAGTTTAATGACTCATGGAAAACTTTGTTTTTTGCAATCCAGTCAAAATCCTGTTTGGCAAAGGTCAAATCGCCAACATTGCTGCTGAAATTCCCGATCGCGCCAAAATCCTGATTAATTATGGTGGGGTAGCATCAAAACTAACGGCGTCTATAACCAGGTGAAGTCTGCATTGGCAAACTTTTCCTCCAGCAAGAACTGCCTGGTTGTTGAGCGACTAGCCCTCTTGGTAGTCGTTGGCGTAGTAACAGAGCGTAGTCGTACCACTTCGTGGAAGCAAGCTAGCAAGAGCGTCTCCAAGAGTTGTGCAGCCTTTCCAAGAGTTGGGAGTCGAAACACTGCCTCCTGCCTTATTTTCAAGGCAGGTCTAATGCCTAGTTCTTTACTCAGTGTTGAAAAAATCTTGACTTACAAGCAACTATCATGATAGTTTAAATCAAACCATTCGGTCGGTAATATTTTATTTACAGCAATTTTCAATTCAATAAACTCCTCACTCCCTACTATCAAAATCGCTGTAATGTCCAAAGGCGAAGAAACAAAAACTAGAATTCTTGAGCAAGCAGCCGAACTGTTTAATCAACAGGGGTATGCAGGTTCATCGATGTCAGACATTATGCGTGTAACTGGATTGCAGAAAGGAGGAATTTACAATCACTTCCAAAGCAAAGACGATCTCGCACTACAGGCTTTTGATTTTGCGATCGCTCGCATTAAGCAGCATACTAGATTTGCATTACGAAGCAAACACCACGCAGTAGAACGTCTGCAAGCAATCATTGGGGTGTTTAGTAGCTTCGCAGAAAATCCACCAATCAAAGGCGGGTGTCCACTGCTGAATACTGCTGTGGAAAGTGATGATGCTCATCCGGCGTTGCGACAACGTGCTCAACAAGCGATGAACTCTTGGCTACATCTAATTTGTCGAATTATTGAAAAAGGAATTAAAAAGGGTGAAATTCGCCCGGAAGTGAGTGCTGATGAAATCGCTACCATCATAATCGCAACACTGGAAGGAGGCATAATGATCAGCAAGCTTTATGGAGATTCAATTCATATCCATAGGGTAATTAATCACTTGAATCAATACTTAAAAACTTCTCTTTAATTGAACAGACCAAGCAGTATTAAAAAATATCAAGAGAAATAATGCTAGTAAATAACAACTTACACAGACCATTAGAAGTAGTATTAGCAATTCCTGTCAAAACATACGACATTGATTTTATGGGAATTGTGAGTAATATCGTGTATATCAGATGGCTAGAGGATTTACGTCTAAAGTTTTTAGATGAACATTGGCAACTCAATCAACAAATTGAGCTAGGATATACACCAATTCTAGCTGGGACTGAAATTGAATATAAACGTCCAATAAAGATTATCGATCGAGTGATTGGACGTTTATGGCTGAGTGGTTTAGGACGCTTAAAGTGGACTGTGCAAGCTGAAATTTTATCTAACAATGAGTTAGCAGCAGTGGCTAGTCAGAAGGGTGGTTTTGTCAGTTTGCAAAATAATCGTCTTATTCCCATTCCAGAGGAATTACATAAAAAATATTTACAGTATCAACAAGAGATTCAGAAAATTTAATAATTAGGAATACTTCTATATTTTTTTAATTTTTTACAAACTGTTCGGTTTGTTTGTAAACATAATCTAGACTATAACACCGATTCTTGATGAATACGCGAAAGAACCCCAATGCCTACGGCATCTCCCCTTCCTAAGAGCAGATGGGGAGGTGTCCTCTCATTCCCACTTCTTGCAAAAGTCGGGAAAAGGTATGGAATTTTCCCGACTTTTGCCAATCTCGTAAATATACGGGAACTTCTTGTTCTAAGTTTTGGTCACTTTATGTCACTTTAAACAGCAAGACGGTTCTGACTCCAATCGATTAGGCTTAGTCCAACTCAGGCATTGCAGCCTTATATGTTGTCCAATTTAACTGACCCTAAATCTTCGGTAAACCATTGTACCCATCCAAAGGTATGTACAAATGCTGTTATCCGTTGTCAGCTTTTCCTGAATTGTCTTTATATATACAAGAATTACATTTTGTTAGTCAGATTAACGCAGACTTCAAGCACTTTCAAATCGCTAAAATGGATGTTTGCTTATAGAACAATTTCGTCATATCCAACCAAATATTACCATAATTCTTTATATGTATGCTAAAAGTTTATGAAAGCTATATCAAACGACACTTCAAACACTTTTGCACCCAAAAACCTCTATACTAGACTAGACTTTGATAAATTTGAGAGTTTTGTTAATTGCAATACCAAAAACTATCAATTTTTAGATGAAATACTAGCGTATCTTATAGTCTATAGTTTTTAAAGTTTAGTCAAAACTATATCCAGTATCATCAAAAAACTGCAAACTTCATGTGGTGCAAAAATCAAGTGGGGAGTGAAAACATGAATTTACGTAGAGATGCATTGCAAATCCTCAAAGAAACTAGCCGAACTTTTTATATTCCAATTAGTCTTTTACCGCCAGGATTGCAAGAAGCAGTAGCATCAGCATATTTGTGTATGCGTGCCATTGATGAAATTGAAGATCATCCCGAACTAGATAACGCTACTAAAGCAAAGCTGTTAAGAACCATTAGCTTGACATTACAGGCAGGAGTTGATGGCTTTGCGGTAGATGCTTTCTTTGCAGGATTTAGTGGGTATGAGAATTCATTAGAAGAAGTCACTTTGAGGATTAGAGAATGGTCACTGCTAGCACCAGACACCATTGCACCTCGAATTTGGGATGCCACTGCTGCAATGGCTGACCGGATGGCTTATTGGTCAGAAAAAAACTGGAAAATTTATACAGAATCTGATTTAGATCGTTATACCTTTGGAGTTGCAGGTGCAGTGGGACTATTACTTTCTGACTTGTGGACTTGGTACGATGGAACACAAACAAACCGTACCCAGGCGATTGGTTTTGGGCGGGGTTTACAAGCAGTCAATATCTTGCGTAACCACACTGAAGATTTGAAGCGTGGGGTAGAATTCTTCCCAGAAGGTTGGAGTGCAGAAAATATGCAAGAGTATGCCCGACGCAATCTAGGTTTGGCCGAAGCTTATATCAAAGACCTTCCTACCGGGCCAGCCTTAGATTTTTGTCAAATCCCCTTCACCCTGGCAAACGGCACTCTTGACGCCCTTGCTAATGGTAAAGAGAAACTCAGCCGCAGTGATGTTTTTGCACTTATCGAACAACTGACTAGTGTGAATATGAAAGCTAGCTAATAATCTCTTAATGACTAATGGAGATAATTCTAAATTGCCTCCAAATTTGGGCATCCAAAATTCTACAGCGAATTTCTGTAGAGTAGCCAGTGCGGTCTTCTCCCTTTGGGAGGAAGGGGAGACGCTAAAAGCGATAGCGTCGGCGGCAAGCGAGTCGGCGAGCGTCTGGGGTTTCCCCAAATTAGTAACTGGCGTTGGGCACTGCCCTCCAATACCTTTTAATACCAGTTCTCCCATACAAAAAACCAGATTAAAGCTGATTTTCTGAATGGAATAACAGCACGATGCACGCCACAAGCCTTGAGAAAGCGTGATTAGGAATTAGGAATTGGTAGAAAGTAGCATACACAGTCTTTACCAATGTAAGTATAATAAATAATCTTGTTTAGCGATCGCTTTAGGTAATCTCAGTTAAACTTTAGGAACTCTTCAAAGGATTTCCAGCAAAAATTACCTGGCAAGAGTTGATTAATGTCTAAATAATTGGAAGAGAGTATAACACTCCCCGTGATTATTCGTGCAGCGAGTTGAGAGTGCATGAGCTACTGCTTAAATCCTACCTGTTCCAATCCAGAAAATTTGGTATATAGCCAAAGGTGTCAGTCTTGTGGCTCGCAACTACTGTTGCGCGATCGCTATCAGACGATCAAACCATTAGGTCAGGGTGGCTTTGGAGCGACCTTCCTAGCCAACGATCGAGGCTTACCAGGAGAACCGAGTTGCGTAATCAAACAATTACGTCCATCAGGAAGCGCTCCATACGTTTTACAGATGGCCAGAGAACTCTTTGAACGAGAAGCTAAAACTTTAGGTAAGATTGGCAATCATCCCCAAGTACCAAGATTGTTAGACTATTTTGAAGATCGCGAGCAATTCTACTTAGTTCAAGAATATATCAGTGGTGACACCTTGCAAGAGGAGGTCAAACTTAACGGCATCTTGAGCGAAACTGGAGTTAAGCAATTTTTGAGCGAGATTTTGCCACTGTTGCAATACATCCACGAGCAAAAGGTGATTCACCGTGATATCAAGCCAGCCAACTTAATCCGCCGCACTCAAGATGCCAGAATGGTACTCATCGATTTTGGTGCCGTCAAAAACCAAATTAGCCAAAGTGCGGCAGGCCCATCAGGACAGACAGCATTAACTGCATATGCTATTGGTACTCCTGGTTTTGCACCTCCAGAGCAAATGGCTATGCGTCCAGTCTACGCCAGTGATATTTATGCACTAGGTGTGACATGCATTTATTTACTGACTAGCAAAACTCCTAAAGATTTAGATTACAATCCCAACACTGGCGAGATGATGTGGGAGCAGCTTGTGCAAGTGAGCGATCACTTGGGCAATGTGTTGCGAAAAATGTTAGAGGTGTCTGTACGTAATCGCTATCAGTCAGCGGCAGAAGTTCTCAGAGCATTGGAAATAGAACCATACTTAGATAGTTTAGCAAAGGGTTTGCTGACTAAATCTGATAATCGATCTAAAGAGCGAACACATAACCACCTGGAAAATTCTGCTGTTTTATGTAACAATCCTGCTGGTACCAACACTGGAGTGGCACAGGTAGCGGCAGCGATTCGTGCTAGACGAGCCAAGGCAGCGGAAGCTGCGGGATTACACCAGGGTTCTGGGATGGCCAAATCAACGACTTTCAGTAGCAACAGCAATGGTTCACAAAGTCAAAATTCTAAAGTTGGGCGAAAGTTAGATACCCAAGCTTTATTGACAGCTTATCTGAAGGGAAGACGAGATTTTGCCTTACACAATTTAAATTTGCTAAATCTGCAAGGTGCTGATTTATCTCAAACAAATTTCCATTCTGCTCAATTGCAAAAAACCAATCTTCAGGGAGCTAATCTTCACAATAGTGACTTTGGCAGAGCCAGTCTGACTCGAGCAAATCTTAAAGATGCTAATTTGAGCAAAGCATACTTTAACCATGCTGATTTAGAAGGAGCAGACCTGCGAGGCGCAGACCTTAGCAATGCTTATCTCAGCAATGCGAACCTCCGAGGAGCTAATCTGTGTGGTGCTAATCTCACCAGTGCCAAAATTTCTGATGAGCAGCTAGCACTAGCAAAAACAAATTGGATGACCGTGCGTCCCAATGGCAAACGAGGCCTGTTGTGATTTGAAAGTGTGAACTACCCCAATCTTTAGACGAATGGAGTTTCCTGATTCCTCGGGAATAGTCTGTTTTGCCGTCGTATTTCTATGCGAATATTCTCCGATATTAGGTTCTAGATTATCTTGAAGGATAAATCTTTTTTATTGAAATCAATTATTTTCGATTAGCAGAATAGCCTCAACCTCCCTGCTTTTCAATTCTCCATTTTTATTAACAATTTTCAAACACTTGTTCGATCGAAATCACAATGCTGAACTTTTCTTATATATGGGAAAATTAGCCCTGATTCTTTTCGAGAAAACTTAGATTTATTCAAAATTGACCAAATATGTATAATGTTTCAGTTAAGCCATAGCCATCACTCTCACGAATATTAAGAAATATCCGACTATCTAGCAAAAATACGTAGATGGTTGTCAATTCTTCATGAAATCTTTATGATTTTTATCTGTTACAAATAACAAATGATTATTTACAATAAACCATAAAGCATCATAATAATTTTATAAAGGTATTTACATGCTTTTGATGGCTATAAATAACAGAGAATCTCATACCTAAAATTTGTAAAATAGCATGTTTCTAAACCACTAAATTTTTCAGATGGCAGCAAAAAGCAAAAAATCAATTATTCCTGATTGTCGGCTGGAAATATATATTACACGCGAAATCAGGTAGTATAAGGTTCACGTATAATGACTGACTTTGCACAAACGGAAATAGAACGGCGATTAACTTTATATCAAGTATTCCTCAAGTTGTACGAACACCACAGCAGCCTTCTAGATGAAATTCTTCAGCTAGAAAACCTATCTCAACCGTCGTTGAGGAGAGTCAAGACGACAGGTTACGTACATGGTGTAGTGGATAGTGTTGCTGTTTATCTGATGACTAACTTGGGCGATAATGAGACTCAGAGTTTACGACAGCCACAACAAATCTGGACGATAGGTCGTAATCGCACTAGTGGTATTTGCATTGCTGACAATCATCTGTCTCGTCGCCACGCTGCTATTCAGCATATTGACCAGCAAGGCTTCTACTTAATTGATTTCAACAGTACCAATGGCTCCTTTGTGAACGGTAATCGCGCTGTTAGGCCGATTAAGCTCAAAGACGGCGATCGCATCCGTCTAGGAAATATGACTTTTGATTTTTTTGTGACTTCTACCTACCGCGTTCTGCCAACTGTTGCAATAGATTTATTGATGCAGCTTGTGCATCGAAGGAATAATCATACAGTAGATATACTTAGTTATTCCCAGAATAGACAAAAACCTTTAATTGAAAAACCAGATTCTAATTTAGAGGCTTTCAGAAATTTCGGAATAGTTGAGAAGCTGGAAAATTTTTATGACAACTTCAGTTCAGAACAGAAATCAGAAATTTTAGACCGCCTGTTTACCACACAATTAGCGTCTAATCCCAACCAGCTAAAAAATTGGAACTTCTAGCAGTTTTCAATTGCTTCAGGGGTGCTGTTAACGGTAGCCTGATATTTAGTCTGTTAGTGGGTGCTGAGGCAGACAAATAGTGAAAGTTAAAAGGGAACTCGTCAGACAATTTTGGATTTTAGATACTTCGACTTCGCCCTTCTCCTGTCGGAGACGCTACGCGTAGCTTGCTTCCCCGGAGGGGTACGACTACGCTCAGGACAAGCTCAGTACAAGTTTTGGATTTTGGATTGACCCTATAGATAAATCTAGGGGCTTGTACCATCAAGGAATATCGGTCAAAATATATAAAAAAAATTAAGAATGTGATTAAATATCATAGCAATCATTTTGGAGTGGCGTCTCTAGCTCACAATAAAAAGAAAGCGATTCAGGGATTGAGTGAGTAAGTTATGCTCTATCCTGGCAACAGGAGGATACTCAAGGTCTACCAGCAGTAGCAATAAGACTAGTGATAGTGATTTACTCTGGTTATATGGCTCACTGCTACGCGTCTGGGGTAAAAAAACCCCCAGTGGGTGTTAACCTACTAGGGGAGTTAGTTATCAGGGTGCATCTACCAATTAAGTGTTCTCAAGTTGAAGACCATACTCCGGATAAATTTGCACAAAGGTTAGTTATTTTTTAAATAAAAAACCCCCAGTGGGTGTTAACCTACTAGGGGAGTGAGTTATCAGGGTGCATCTACCAATAATCTTTTCTAGGGGCATCCAGCATCTTCCGGGAAAAATGAACTCAATTAGAGTTGATGGTGATGTCTATAACGGGCTGTAACGTTCGTACCTCATGGAGAAGCAAGCTACATGTAGCATCTCTGAGAGGAAAAGACTCGGTAATATTTTTCTACCAGAGGCATTTGCGATCGCTATTGGGAACGCAACTAGAAAAAATCCCCAGTGGGTGTTAACCTATCAAGGGAGTTGAGTTATCAGGGTCAGTTATTTTTTTTTAATAAAAAAAACTCCCAGTGGGTGTTAACCTACTAGGAGAGTGAGTTATCAGGGTGCATCTACCAATAATCTTTTCTAGGGGCAGATAGCATCTTCCGGGAAAAATGAACGAAATCAGAGGCGATGTCTACGACGATGGGCTGTAAAGCTCGTACCTCTATGGAAAAGCAAGTTACGCATAGCATCTCTGAGAGGAAAAGACTCGGTAATATTTTTCTACCAGAGGCATTTGCGATCGCTATTGGGAACGCAACTAGAAAAAATCCCCAGTGGGTGTTAACCTATCAAGGGAGTTGAGTTATGAGGGTCAGTTATTTTTTTTTAATAAAAAAAACTCCCAGTGGGTGTTAACCTACTAGGAGAGTGAGTTATCAGGGTGCATCTACCAATAATCTTTTCTAGGGGCAGATAGCATCTTCCGGGAAAAATGAACGAAATCAGAGGCGATGTCTACGACGATGGGCTGTAAAGCTCGTACCTCTATGGAAAAGCAAGTTACGCGTAGCATCTCTGAGAGGAAAAGACTCGGTAATATTTTTCTACCAGAGGCATTTGCGATCGCTATTGGGAACGCAACTAGAAAAAACCCCCAGTGGGTGTTAACCAACCAGGGGAGTAAGTTATCAGGGTGAATCTACCAATAATCTTTTCTAAAATAAATGGGTCGCTACCGGATAAATTAGCAGAGGTTGAAGTTGTTACTGTTTGTCGATGGAAGAGAAACCTCAAAAGGGTTAGTTATCAGGACAGACCTACCAATTAAACGATCGGTGCGCTGCTTTACAAAATGGGTGTTTCAGGGTTAATCAATAGGACTGAATTTTCATAAAAAAACCCCCCAGTGGGCGTTAGCCAACCAGGGGAGCTAGTTATCAGGGTGCATCTACCACTTAAATGTTCTAGGTTTAACCACCATGCTCCGGATAAATTTATGAGAAAATTGATTGTTATCGTGTGTTAAAAAAACCAAAGTGGATATTAACTCAATTAGGGGAGTTAAAGATCGAGGGACATCCATCTATTAATCAAGTATTCTAGGATTAAGCACTATTTTCTGGTAGAGAATATCTGCGTCAGAAGTTGCTGTTGTTTGCCAAAAATAAAAAAACCCCCAGTGGGTGTTAGCCAACTAGGGGAGTTGAAGATCAAGGTGCATCTACCAATTAAGTGTTCTAGACCCAGGTAATCCGATCCGGATAAAGTTGTAAAGGCAGAAAAACCAAAACGACACCGAATCAGAAACATTCAGGGGCAGGATGCATCTAAATTATCAGAGAAAGCGAAAAATCGACTTGAAACTTTCGCGTTTCAAACCAGATTTAGGAGGCGGACAGGAGAAGTTGTGACCCAGGAATTCCATATTTCCGTAACCCCAGTAGGGCAAAATGACTACTTGGTGCGGACGGAACAAGTCGCGCCTGGGGTACCATTGGCAGAAGAATTGGTGACTTGGCCTATAGCTGATTGGTTGATGGCTGCTGGGCATTTGATGAATGACCCGTTGAATTCAGTGTTGCAAGGAGATCCATTTACCTCTGGCGGACATGAAAGCGATATCGCCAGAAACTCTGTGAATTTGGTGGCATTGGGTCAACAATTTTATAACGCCCTATTTCAAGGCACTCTCAGAGATAGTTGGATTACTGCCCAAGGTATTGCCCAAAACCATCAACAAGTACTACGCTTACGCTTGGGGCTAAAAGACACTAGATTAGCTCGTTTGCCTTGGGAAGTGATGCACGCAGGCGATCGCCCTTTGGCTACTGGGCCTTATGTGGCTTTTTCTCGCTTCCAAAGTGGAATTTTGGGGGCTTCTCCTTTGCGGTCGCAAAATATGCCCACACCACCAGAACAAGGTGGTGTCAGAGTCTTGATGGTAATTGCTTCTCCCTCAGATCAAGTCCGTCTTGACTTACAGAAACAAGAAGCTATTAAACTGCAAGCGGAACTTCACCGTCAAACGTCACGACCTGGTGAAAGTCGCAATCGTTTCCCAGAAATTGAACTCACTGTCTTAGACCAACCAGGACGGGAAGAACTGACGCAAGCCCTAGAACAAGGTAGATACCACGTTCTCCATTACTCTGGTCATAGTAACTTAGGCGCAAATGGCGGAGAAATTTATCTTGTTAGTCGCAGAACTGGCTTAACAGAAATCTTAACTGGGGACGATTTGGCAGGTTTGCTCGTCAACAATAATATCCAAATGGCAGTGTTTAATTCCTGCTTGGGGGCATACACAGCAGCGTCCAATCCCTCTGGAGATACTGGCGAACGAAACTTAGCAGAAAGTCTGGTGAAGCGGGGAATTAGAAGCGTTTTGGCGATGTCAGAACGGATTCCTGATGAAGTGGCGTTGACGCTTACACAATTGTTTTATCGCAATTTAAGTCAGGGATATCCAGTAGATTTGTGTGTAAGTCGGGTGCGCCAAGGATTAATTTCGGCTTATGGTTCTCACCAGATGTACTGGGCATTACCGATTTTATATCTCCAGCCAGAATTTGACGGTTTTTTAAGTCAGGAAACTGAGGTATCTACAAGTACAGATTCGCTGAATCAGTATAGTTCGCCTTTAGGGGTAACTTCCATGATGTACCCTGGTATGCCTGATGATAGCGAGATGCCTTTAGGAATAGAAGATATGATTCCTAGTGGTTTAACGCGGGATTCTGGGTTGGACTGGCTGGGTGAAGAGACTTGGGGCGATCTGGTTGATGAAATTGAGTATGATGACCCAAGCTATGAAGAAGATTCTGCGATCGTTTCGGATTTATTTCGTCAGTTAGATAACCAAAAACCTACAACTGAACCGGATCGACAAATTCGCGAAAATAGTCTTCACCAAAGCCAGATTTCAGAGGAAATGACTTCTTCAGAAGAGTCAGCAGATTTGTGGGGAGAAGTTCCCCCACCGCCACCTGCAACTCCGGGAAACCTTGAAGAAAATTGGCAAAATTCTAATTTTTCGCAATCGCAACCACCCCCGCCAAGAAATCGTACTCGTCGCCGCAAACTCTGGCCGATTGTGGGTGTTGTGGGGATTAGTGCGATCGCCGCTGCGATCGGTTTAAATTGGTGGCAAAATCGCCCCCAAGCATTGCCTAAAATACCAGAAATTCCCACCCAGTCTCTACCTGATTCTCGACCGATTCAAAAGCAGCCGAACATCGATTTAGGAATAGAAGCAACTGGAATTGTCACCGCTACTGCTACGGAAAAATTGAGTCAGGGTGACTTGCAAGGTGGGTTATTGGCTGTAGAAGAACTCCTGAATCGGGGCGCACTGGCTGCGGCTGGAACTTCCTTAAAACTAATTCCCAGTAAACAAGCTGACGATCCATCTGTGAATTTTTACAAAGGACGATTGGCGTGGCAGTCTATCCAAACTGGAGACAATAACTATAGCGTCGATGATGCCCGTCGTTATTGGGAAACTGCTGCCAAAGCTAAACCCGAATCGCTTTTGTATAATAACGCTTTGGGATTTGCCTACTACACAGAAGGCAATCTGAATCGCGCCAATGATTCTTGGTTCAAGGCTTTGAATTTAGCTCTCAAAGAACAGAACACAAAATCAACATCCCAAAACACAGCAGTTCCTCAAGATGCTTTAACTTCTTATGCTGGTTTAGCTCTTGGATTGTATAAATCTGCACTTAGTCAATCTAATGGTAAGCAGACGCAATATTTGAATGAAGCGATCAAATTGCGGCAAACGGTTCTCAAGTCCGATCGAGAAAATTTCCAGGTAGATAAATTAGCTAAAAATTGGCTGTGGACGGAGAAGGCGATTGAAGATTGGCGATCGCTCCTTCAAGAAAAAGGCAAAGAACAGTAATAAGTAGATGCGTGTAAGTATTTGTCGTTGGGATGAGGCAGGAGGCAGGAGGGAAGAGGGTTTTAGCATTAGCGCTAATGCTAAAACCTATATGGGATTTCAGCTTCCCTAATAGGGATTTTGATGAATTGCAATTTTTCAAGCTTCATAATAGGTAAGAAAGAGTTTGGTTTCAATCCCTAATAGGGATTTTGATGAATTGCAATGTGAACGCTGGTGAGGTGCGAGTAGTTATAGGTTCCACCGGTTTCAATCCCTAATAGGGATTTTGATGAATTGCAACTTGTACAGTCTGACCAACGGTACTAGCAGCAGCAGGTTTCAATCCCTAATAGGGATTTTGATGAATTGCAAAAGAAAAAGGTCAGCCATCTGTGGATGTTAGGGCGTTTCAATCCCTAATAGGGATTTTGATGAATTGCAACGGGGGTGATGGGTTAGTATCCGGTGGACTACCTGTTTCAATCCCTAATAGGGATTTTGATGAATTGCAATGGTAACGATCGCCGGAACCATTGTAGTTCAGCCGATGTTTCAATCCCTAATAGGGATTTTGATGAATTGCAATGCGGGAGCCTGAAAGCCAAGCTATATTTAGTTTTCAAGGTGCGGTTGCGCGATTCTGGAGCAATCATAGCATTAGAGAATTCCTTTGGGAAGAGTGCCGGGAAAAGTTAAAGGCTGACATCCTAGTTTTTGTAAGCATTTCAGAGATTGCGCGGATGATAATTGGGTGATGAGTGGGGTGAAATGCTTACTGGTATTGAGATAGAAGCAATTTTTTGGGGGTGTGAAATTTGTACACCTACCCATTCGCGCATTTGACATACAGGAACTCTATGAGAGACGCGATCGCTAAAAATAATCTAATGGTGATGGGGGGCGCGATCGCTGCCTTCGGAGTCAGAAATCTCAATCTTTAATATGCTTATAGCCTCCCACATCACACACAACAACACTTGTAATTTTAGTCTTGAGACTCCTCAGAGATAGATTCTGATTCGGTTTCAAGTTCTTCTGTTTTAACTTTGGGGGTTGGAGGTTTAACCGGTTTTGGGCCACGCGCTAGTGCCGGATTTACCGGTGGTCTGCTTTCATCCCTAGATGATGCTTTTTTCCCTTTGTCAGATGAGCGTTCGCGGCTCGGTTTTGAGCTTTTGGGGTTGGATTCAATCGGAGTTACAGAATCCGAATTTTCGGAATTGCTGTCAGTGTTTGCTTGAGCCTGACGTTCCGATTTCTTGATTGGACGTTCTACCATTGTTGATTTTTGTAAATTTATCTGTATGGTACATCGGTTTGGTGACTATCAGACTGTTGAGTAGCATTTGTGAACTACTCACACTGACTTGGAGTACCAAGTACAGTGTTGGCTTCTGTAATCACGGGGGAGTGCCGCAACTTGGACTTTCGCCCTAATTTTGGTCTTACCTCCCCTTCTACAGCAGAGACGGCTGAACCTTCCGCCTTTATCCCTTCGGCTGCGCTCAGGGCAAGCATTCTGATACCCTCTGCTCTAATATTTACGGCTGCGTTCGCATCACGATCGTGATGAGTTTTGCAATGAGGACAAGTCCATTCACGGACATCCAATAATATCTCACCGATTTGATAGAAACAATTAGAGCAAAGCTTAGAACTGGGGAATCATCTATCAATCTCAACCAACTTTCCACCTCCGCGTTCTAGCTTGTAGGCTAAAAAGTTGGTGAATGTTCCCCATCCTGCATCAGATATTGATTTCGCCAATTTATGATTGCGTACCATGCCTAATACATGAAGATTTTCTACTATGACAGCTTGGCTATCGCTGACCAACTTATAACTAAAGTTTCCTGATTGATTCTGACTCCTGAATTCTGAATTCTGAATTCTGTTTATCAATTAACTTACTAAACCTCATCTATGTTGAAACCTAGAGTTTTTTAAAAAATATACTTTTGTAGGTTGGGTGGAGTGAAACGCAACCCAACATTACCACCAAATTTTATGTTGGGTTACGCTATCGCTGCACCCAACCTACAAAACTACGGTTTTCAAGGTAGACGAGGTTTAAATTAAAAAATGGGTACGTTATCGATAGCTGAACGCACCCGACAACTATTAAACAAAATCAGGTCGTGCCTGTTGCCTTGATTTGAACTTTTCCTCTAAAACTGCCCAATTTTCTTGCTCAATTAAATTAGTCAATTCATCGAGGTTTTGACGATATTGTTGCAGCGATCGCAGCAATGCTTGACGATTATACCGCGCCATCATCACGCCCAATTCTGGATTCCCACCACCCACACGACTAGTATCCCGAAAACCCGAACTAGCTAACTTTTGGGCTAATTGCAAAACATCGGGGTCAGTTTCGCTCAAACAAGCAGCAATCAACGAAGAACTAACCATCACCGGTAAATGGGAAATCCAACTCACAGCGCGGTCGTGTTGCTCTGGTTGACAAAAATAGATATTAGCTCCGAGCGATCGCACGATTTCTTCTACAACTGTAATTGCATTAGTTGGAGTTGTTGTTATCGGTGTTAAGACATAAGGTTTATCAACAAATAAATCGCGCTGTGCAGCTTCTATCCCACTATCTGTTCTGCCTGCCATTGGATGACCGCCGATAAAATTATCCCAAAGGGGAGTAATATCCTTAACTATCTGTGCTTTTGCCGAACCGACATCAGTGACGACTGTAGCCGTAGACAAATGAGCGATTAACTGTTCAAATTGGGGCACAATAAGCGCTAGAGGTGTACAAATAAATACAACTTCTGCGGCGGCTAATAGGCTCAGATCGACTGATGCTTCATCAACACTGCCCAAGGTAACTGCCTTTTGACAGGTTGCTTCACGGCGACTAACTCCTAAGATATGATGTCCTTGCGATCGCAAATCAAAACCTAAAGATCCGCCTATCAGTCCCAATCCTAAAATTCCAATATTCATTTTTGATTTTGACATTCCGTTTTTTATGACTTTACCAACTATTAAAGTTGGCATCCAAGGGGTAGCATCGATGACTGTAGAGGAATTACTGGAACAATACGCAGCAGGAGTCTTAAACTTTAATGGTGTTGACCTCCCAGAAGCTAATCTGAGTGGAGTAAAACTCAGTGGCGTAAATCTGAGCGATGCTAATTTGAGTATAGTCAACCTGAGTGGCGCGAATCTGAGTGAAGCTAATTTGAGCAATGTCAAGCTGAATGTAGCCAGACTCAGTGGTGCAAATCTATGCAGCGCCATCCTTAATAACGCCAGTCTCAACGTTGCTAATTTGATTCGAGCCGATCTAAGTCGCGCTCAACTTAGAGGAGCCTCATTAATCCGCACCGAGTTAGTTCGCGCTGACCTCAGTCGCGCTGATTTGTTGGAGGCCGATCTCACCAGTGCTGATTTGCGAGAAGCGACACTGCGCCAAGCGAATCTCCGTCACGCTAACTTAAGTGAGGCGATCTTGAGAGGTGCTTCTTTAACTGGAGCCAACTTGGAGATAGCTAACTTAAACGCCAGTGACCTGAGTCGTTCTGACTTGAGCGGTGCAAATTTGCGAGATGCCGAACTCAGACAAGCCAATCTCAGCCATGCTAACTTGAGCGGGGCTGATTTGAGTGGTGCAAATCTCCGGTGGGCAGATTTGAGCAGCGCAAATCTCCGGTGGGCAGATTTAAGCGGCGCAAAATTGAGCGGGGCTGATTTAATTGGCGCAGATTTAAGCAATGCCAATTTAACAAATACAAGTTTAGTCCACGCTAATTTAACTCAGGCAAAATTAATTAGAGCAGAATGGATCGGTGCTGACTTAACAGGAGCAACTTTAACGGGAGCCAAGCTTTATGCCACTTCCAGATTTGGTTTAAAAACCGAAGGCATAGTTTGTGAATGGGTCGATCTTAGCCCAAATGGCGATCGCTCCATTGTCCAAAATTTCCATTCTGAAGAGTCACGAGATTTTTTTAACGAAACACCGCCAACAATTCGGATTATTGTTGATGCAGCTCTAGAACATGAAGCCAATTTTGCGATCGCTGGTGCTTACTACCAAATTGCTCAAAAATATCGAGGGCTGAAACAACCTCCAAGCATTGAAAGTGGCCGTCGCCGAACTATTTTTACCTTTCATGTAGATAGCGACGAAGCATTATTTCCCACTGCTTACATTGTCATTCTTCCCTTTCTAGATGCGGCATCTACCCAAAAAAATATTTCCAGTATAGTGGAAATAATTAACAATAAAGTTGTTGCAAACCAAAACTTAAAATCGCCTCAGATAGTCAAACAATTAAATACTCTTTTTGAACAAGCTATGAATCAGGCTACAACAATTAAACAGATGAAAAAAAATATCGAAGTTGCCGCAAAACTAAATTTTTGTAAAGCCCCAGCCCAAATAGTTTTAACGAATTCCAGTGCCCACACTTTGATTGTTTACGATCATCCCAACTTTGGAAAAAGATTTATTAATCGCTCTGCTCTTAATGCTTCAGCTTATGATATATCCAGTGATTCAACAAAAAATATATTACCTTCATTAGATATTATTATAGATTTTGTTAAAGGATTTCATTATATTAATCATTAGTTATGAGACATTGGGGATTGAACTAATGACAAATGACCAATACTTCGGCTTCTCTTCGAGACGCTACGCGAACGCTCAGTACAAGTGACCAATGACAAATGACAAAAAACAAAAATTTTGGAGGAAAAAATGAGCAATATTTTTAATAAAATGATCGGTCGAACTCGCTATGTAGTGTTTCGTCTATTTCTGCACTTAGGGGGAGGTGAAGTAGCGCCAATTTTGGGAGTATTAAATAGTGCTGGACGAGATGCGATCGATGCCGATGGCGATTTAGAAGTTTTAGGAGAAGGATTGGTAGAAATCAGCCAAACCCTGCTGCAATACGATGAATATTGGCTTTCTGCTGCTAACGAAGGTGACGTATTTTTTAATGAGGGCGAAGCGGGAGATTACGTAAATGAATTATTTACTGACTCTGCTGAAAGATATCTTAGCGAACCAGATTACGCTTCCAATGGATCGAATGAACCTTTATCCATACCTGTTACCCGCAACGTCATTGTGATGATTACAGTAGCTTATGAAGGAGAAGTACCAGATTTGGAAACCGATCTTTCTAACGTTCAGGCGCTCAAGGAAGGATTGAAAGCATTGATAAATTTGCACTATAAACATAAATTAAAGGCAATCCAAGTACATTTCTCACCGGCACAGTTGGGCGATGAACTTAGTAGCGATCAACTGTTGCAATATTACCCAGAATTGATTCCTTTGTAATATGTCGGGTAGTCCGTACTTACTACTTAGATGATAAATTGTTAAGCTCAGAGATAGGACAATAATCCAATGATCATGACCATAGTACGTAAATTTACAGCCGTTTTTTTAGCTCTGAGTTTGTGTATCACAACTGTTGCTTGTGGTGGCGAGAACCAAAGTACTCCTCCAGCTAAGAACGTTAACCAAACCTCTACTAGTACAAAGTTGAGGGATGGCGAGTATCAAATACAACAAGCCACTTATGACGATGCAACTGGTGAGTATAGCCTGTTTTTACTTAACAATAATCCCCCAACCTTTGCAACTGAAAATTTGCAAATGGCGCGGTTAACTGATGATGAAATCAAGCAGGGTAAAAAAAGCTATCTGAAGGTAGAAAAAGGGCAACCAATTTTATATCTGACGGAAGATTTTAAAATTGAGTACGTCCACAACGTTACTGAGAATAGAACTAATCCCCAAACAGGACAACAAGAGACGGTTGTAGTCCGTCGAGAAAATAACTTCTGGGCACCATTTGCTGGGTCTGTAGCTGGTAGCTTGGCGGGACAGGCAATTGGTAGTATGTTGTTTAGACCCCAATATTATGTACCCCCTGCCTATTACCCAGGACAAGGATTAAGTGGCTTCGGTGGATATGGCGCAAGCTATGGCCAAGCAGTTCAACACTATCAAACTCGCTACAATGCGCCACCCGTAGCCGTAACAAATCGCACTGCCTTCCGCAATACAGGGACAATTAGAAGGTCATATCCTGGAAATACAAATATACGCAATACACCGCGTAGCACTACAGGTAATAACCGTCCTTCTGGTTCTGGTTTTGGTGGTAGTACGTTGCGACCCTCTGGTAGAGCCACTTCACCCAGACGCAATTCTGGCAGTGGTTTTGGTAGTGGACGTAGTTCAGCCCCCCGCCGCTCAACTGGTTTTGGCAGCAGACGCCGTTAAGAAATTTCAAGTTTATTCAAGTTTAATAAATAGACTGCCTAACAAGTAAAGGTAGTTGTGCATAAAGAAGCCGAAGGGTAACAAATCAAACCTCCGGCTTCTCTTGAATATCTATGCAATTTAGGAGGAGGAATTATTAATTATTCGGTTAAATAATATGAAACACTAAATACAAATATTGCTAAGAGAACAGGTATCATTTTATTAAAGTCTATACGCTTTTGTTGAACCATTTCTAAACAAGACATCGGAATCATCAAAGGCCAGAAGATAGTTGTCACCATAAACATCACAAACGAGAAAAATTTATCTTCTGGATTGGAAGCAGGATGATGTAAAGAAAATATCAACCAATTAGTTAAAAAATAGCATGTCATTAATAAGTAACCAATAGTTAAAGTCAGTTGTATCTGATTCACCGTGAGTACTCCTGAAGTTATGTAAGCTTTACTAATCATCATTCGTACAAAGTTATAACATATACATTCGGAACCTCACCCCGTATTTGCTGAGGCAAACACTCCCTTCTCCTTAGTAAGCAGAGGCATTAGGGTTGAGGTTAAAAGATGTACTTTATATAAACGACAACTGCTAGAGCTGTAGCTATTAAAGCAATCATTAAGTGGTCTTAAAAAATCGAATAATTTCGCGGACATGATCGAGAAATTGCCCATCTGTGGAAAGTTGGGCGATCGCATTTCTGGCTTCTCTTGCCAAACGCTCATGTTCTGTTTGATTTGTCGCCCGTAATTCTTCTAAATTAGCGGCAATTCGAGCTAAATCTCTGCGAGTTTCTTCGGCAAAACGTTGTTGAGTTGCAGATAAGGAATAGGGTTGTTCTGGGTTGAGTTGATCTTCCAATGACTGGATTTTTTGTTCCAATATAGAGAAGCGATCGCGCAGTTCAAAAATATCTTCGCGGGGATACTTCCATTCTTGGCGAATCATCGCTAACCGCGCATATAAATACTCATAAGCGCGAATTGCGGGACGCAGAATTGTTAATAATAAAGCTGCACCAGAACTTATATATCCCACTGTACTAATACCAGTGGCAGCAAGAGTATAAAGACCAACAGCTGAGAATAAGTGTAAAGCAATGGCAACCCAGAGCGATCGCTTTGCCAACAATGTGACATACTTTACTTGTTTCTCATCAACTGGAATTCCTTTCTCAGTTGATTGTGCTGCTTCTGCTAAGACTTCTTTAGCTTGAAAATGCACATTCCACGGTACGGTAACAATTACCAACAGCCACCAAAAACTAGCACCACCAATCACCCAATCAAGAAAGTTTCCTGTAGGTATGTGCAACCATTGCAGTAAGCCAAAAGCCGTTAGCACCACAACCACTATTCCAGCGATGGAACTGGCGAAAAAGTTAATATACATCTTGTCGTCTCCGATGAAACTATACCTCGATCATGACTATGCCTCACCAGTTATACGGAAATGCTTGTGATGCTTTTTCTAGTAGCACACATCATACTGTGCAGAATTCAGACTTAAATTTTTTTTGATTTCAGTAATTAACAATTTGTAGGAAATCATGATGTCAGCCTTGTTAAAAAATCCAAAAATTCCTAAATTATTCACCAAGTTATCAGTTGCAACTGTTAAAACTGCCTTCAGCTTAGTAGTATTATTCAAAATTGATTCTGCTCAAGCTTTGGCAGCTAAATTCAACATCGATCCCAGTGCAAGTTTTATTTCCTCATATACATTTAGTCCTGATAGTGTATTTTTTTCTCTAACAGATTTGGGAATTAATTCCGGGGACACAATTAAACTGGAACGCTTTGGCAGTTTCTCACCCTTTGGCGATCCGACTGACGAATACTTTGGTGCAATGTGGGCTACTTTCAGCGCTGACAATACATTACTACCAAACATCGGAGAGTATAATGGCGCAACGACTGATAGAGTTCCTGGTGCTATTAATGCAACTCTTCCCAACGGTTGTCTTCCATTGCAGTGTTTAGATAATAGTATTTTTTACATTTCACGTGTAGATTTTAATGGTGTTATTGTACAAGTTCCCAGTGATGCAAAATTTATATTTATTGGTGCTGCCGACAGTTCATTTAGTGATAATGTAGACTTGAATCAAGACTTTGCTGTAAGTATCAATTCTGTATCTACTGCTAGTGTTCCTGAACCCAGTTTTATGTCAGGTTTACTGGTATTTGGTGTTTACATTACTGGTTTGCAATTCTTACGCAACCGTAAAAAAGCACTTTCATGATATGGGTTTACTCAACTAAATAACTACGCCAAATTGGTTGAGTATCTTTGCTACCTTTTTCGGGAATTAGCGATCGCCAAGTTTTACCTTCTTGCTGAATTTGCAAGTAAACATCAAAGGGTTGTTTTGGTTGCGTCAAGCGACGTTTTGGTAGCTTGAGAATCAAATCGTAGGTTCCCCGAACGTGGAAAGCTGGTAAATTTTCAATCGTTAGGGGTTGTTCTTGGGTAATTGATAGCCGTTTGATTTCAAATCCTTGAAAATCTAGATTTAGTTGTTGGCTAAGTTTTTGTTGAGTTTGTTCTAGCCCAAGTGCGATCGCTTTTTGCACTAACTCGCTAGTCGGTAGCAGTCCAATACTGCCACAAGCTGTCACTAGCACCAGCAATATTGCTGTCAAAACTAACCGCATCATGTTATTCCTGAGATTCCACTGATCAGCGATAGTATAACTGTAGTTTCTCTCAATTCTCCGATCTATCATGCCAAAACAGTCTATAGGTCTTGATAACCAACTCTACAATTATCTTTTATCTGTTTCGCTGCGAGAAGTAGAAATTCTTGGGAAGTTGCGCCAAGAAACCGCCAATCATCCCCGGAGTGGAATGCAGATTTCACCAGAACAAGGGCAATTTATGAGCCTTTTGGTGCAATTAATTGGAGCAAAAAAAACCCTAGAAGTTGGAGTATTTACGGGTTATAGCTCACTTTCTGTAGCTTTGGCACTACCGCCTGATGGCAAAATTATCGCTTGTGATGTGAGTGAAGAATTTACTGCGATCGCTCGGCGGTATTGGCTAGAAGCTGGAGTTGCTGATAAAATCGATCTCCAATTGGCTCCAGCTTTGGAAACTTTAGATCGGCTATTGGCAACTGGACAAGCCGAAACTTTTGATTTTGCCTTTATTGATGCTGATAAAGAAAATTATGATGGATATTATGAGCGATCGCTGCAATTAGTTCGTCCAGGTGGATTGATTGCGATCGATAATGTTTTATGGTCTGGACAAGTAGCTGATGAGCAAAATCAAGATGAAAGCACCCAAGCAATCCGGGCGCTGAACGAGAAGTTACATCATGACGAACGCATTACCCTCTCCCTTGTCCCCATCGCCGATGGACTTACTTTAGCAATCAAGCGACCTTAATACAGCAAGGGCGCACAACTAACTGTGCGCCCTTATTGCATGTTCTACTTCTATTTACCTGAAGTTATAGCCAATTCCTAATTGTAGTCCTACATCAGTATCATCTACAAAAGCAGCATTTACACCACCTGTTAGCGTGAGTCTAGAACCGAGAGGAATGTCTACACCACCTGTTAACAGTAATCCAATATCAGTATCAGCATTAGCTTCAATTGCGACACCCGCACCTATGTAAGGAGATATACTATAGCTTCTGTCACCTACCGAACCTGCTGCGCGGGGAGAAAAATCTAAAGTCACAGGAACTAGAAATATTGTATCGTCCCCAAAGATCACCGATGGCCGCACTGATAGATAATTTGTCAGACCAAGTTTACTGATCACTGTAAAGTTAGTGTCGCTTAAAGCTGTATCATCGCCGCTCAAACCAATGTTACCACCAACTCCAATATAGCTTCTGCCACCGCGAGTAGCTCTACCTACGTTAACATCAGGTGTCCCATTTCCTGTTGGTGGCTGATTTAACTGACTGATGTTAACATCAGGCGGAATCAGAACTTGGTTAATTGCATGGATAATACCATTGCTAGCTTTCACGTCCGCCTGGAGAACCCTGGCATTATTCACCGAGACTTGACTGTTAGCGGAATCGATTTTAACATTTACAGGTCTTCCTTCATCGGTTGTCAATTCCCCTGCCGAGAGTTGACTAGCAGTTACCGCACCCGGAACCACGTGATATCTCAAAATCTTAACTAACGCTTCTCTGTTCTCTGGTTGCTGTAACTGTTCTAAGGTAGCAGCAGGTAAAGCAGCAAATGCGTCATTGGTGGGAGCAAAGACTGTATAAGGGCCTGGCTGTTGAAGAACATCTGCTAGACCAGCTGTCTTTAATAAAGAAGTCAGAGTTGTAAAAGAACTACTGGATGCCGTTAGAGAAACAATATCAGTACTTGTAGGAGTTCCAGCTACAACGTACTGACTAGCTGGAAGATTGCTAGCAATGGGTTGCGCCCGTCCTTGTTTAACTAAAGCTTGATATAAAAGTGCTGCTGCTTCCGCACGAGTCAAAGACTGTTGCGGATTGAGTTGTTTTACATCCGGGTAGTTGACAACAAGATTACTTACTGTCGCTGCTGCCACACTGCCAACAGCATACTCTGGGATAGCTGAGGCATCGTTGTAGTAAGTAGTGAGAGTACTTGTATCGCCACCAGTTAAACCTAAACCACTACTTAAGGCAACGATCCCCTGCACTCTAGGAATTTCTTGATTTGGTCTAAACACATTCCCAGGATAGCCTGCCAAAAATCCAGTTTCGTAGGCGTTTTGAATTGCAGCAGCGGCCCAGTAGTTAGCAGGAACATCACTAAATCCACCTGCACTTAATTGCCGAACTCGGTTTTGGTTACTGAAAGCTTTTTGAATCAAAGCAGCAAATTCTGCACGAGTCACAGGCTGATTTGGTCTATAAGTGCCATCAGGAAAGCCACTAATCACGTTATTCTCAGCTAGGGCTTGAATGAAGGGACGCGCCCAATAATCTGAGGAAACATCAGACAGGTTAACTGTTGAAGTCGGCGATGGTGTCGCAGGTGATGGTGTCTCAGGTGATGGTGTCGTAGATGGAACAGGAGTTTGAGATGAAGCTGGGGCAGAAATTACGATGGGAGTTATTGTAGCAGCTGTCATTCCCAGAACTAGCAAAGCAACCTTTGTTGATGACCAACGAGACAAACTAGACATGGAAATATCCTCTTTTCAATTTCTTGGGTTGATGATGTGGAAAATACTGGATGCAAGGTTAAATGAATACAAATATCTAAGATGATTATTTGGTTCGCCTCGACATGAAAACCAGAAATGAAACCTGTTAGCTCTGGAAAATTAAAACGCTGAACATTATGAGTAGCTGCTCTGATATCTCATAACGTTTATCCTCATGTACACCACACATAGTATCGAATTCCTATTTTTTTAAGAACCGCAGAGCACACTAAGAATTAAGCATGGCTCCTGTGTTAATATATGTTGCAACAATAAAGAGAGTTAATGCAAGTAGGCGATTTTATTCAGTTCTAAAATTCCAGTCAAGCAGTAAAATAATTGGCTTTTAATAGCCGTCTCTTTATAATTGCCGAGGAGGGTTAATGCCGTCAAACTCAATGTATCATGATCTTTAGCAAGATTTAATAAATAAAAGTATCTTGGCGATATGCTGTATTATTGTAGTTCGATCGAAATCATACAACTAACTCAGGGCTAGATTTTGAAGAAAAACTTTCATTCTTTAGATAGTTGTCATTAATGGTAAATTTTCAAATACTAGACTGGAAATTAGCGATCGCAATCAAAAATTCTAAGCCTGATTGCCCCAGCATTTTTGGCTAGGAATTTATTTTTTGAAAAAAGACTATTTCATGAAAAGGAACCCATAGATAAACCAATATTTTGAAAAGAGGTATAATCTGTATCGGTTCTGCTCACAACTCCTCTGGAGGGAAGGCAACAAATCCGGTTTTTACTCCACGTTTGAACCCTGCATTTTCATAGAAGTGCAACGTCTTTTCACGTTTTGAGCCACTCAGAAGCATTACTTTATAGCACTGTTGCTGCCATGCTAATGTTAAGGCATAATGCAGCACTTGTGTACCTAATCCTTGTTGTCGAAAATCGAGATGAGTGACAACATTTTCAATAATGCCGTATGGACGTGCGCCACGCGTCAAGTTGGGAACAATAGTTAAATTACATGTTGCTACTAGCTGGTTATCAACATCAGCTACGATGTAATACAAGCGGGGATCGTGTAAAATCTCATCCCAGATAGATTGTAAAACATCATCAGTCGGTAAAGGTGCATCGACAGGATTTAGATGCTTATATAAAGCCAAAAGTTGGGGAAGTTCGTCGCGTGTAATTAGGCGAACGGTAATTATCGGTTTAGACAAAGCTGTATTAGGATAATATGCAGGCAGAAAGTATGTTTGACAATTTCAAATGTCAAAATTATGGGAATGTCAATTCAGTGCGAGCAACTCCAGCACGTTCATGGCGGGCTAGGAGTCTAACTGTACTACCTTGAGGCGCACGTACCACCCATTCCACTTTTGCCCGATCCTTGGTAGGATCGCTGTGCCGTCTAATGGGAGTTGAAGGCTTGTAGGCTCGTCCTTCTAATTGACCTAACTCTTCACGGGGCTTACCTGTTACCAAAGTTCCCCCAGAAGGCAGTTCAATTTCACAGATACAGCCCCGCACCAGCTTTTTTTCTAAAGCTTTTTGGGTGATATTAGTGGGCAACCAGCCTGTATTATGCACAACTAATTGCACCCGATAAGTATCATCACCCAAGCTGTGGACACTGGCTTCGTAAATCTCTAAACGCGGAGATATTAATAGATGCCAAACTAGCCATTCTGGGAAGAGAGCTATTTCTTTCTCCAGAAATTCAGGGGGTGGATTTGTCCAAGCGTACATGGTATCCCAGCCGCCTAGTTCAATCTGACCGAGTTGGGGATGCTCGAAGGGATACCAATCTACGTAGCCTTTACCTGCAAGTTTCTCATCGTTCCAACGCAGCAACTTCAGGTCATCTTCTACAGAGTGTTCTCGTTGCCAATCGATGTATTTATAATCATTAATTCCAGCTTGGCGCTGCGGACTCCAGACTTCTACTGTCCAGGCAAATAGACCTTGGTATTCATAAGCCCAATCGTCAAATGTACCTGTAATTACGTCTTTGGGGTCATAGCGGAAATCATGAAAGGCAGAGATGGCTGGGTATTGAGTAAGTTCAGTACCTTTTGCGCCAATGCGTTGATAAGTGCGGAGGTCATTGACCGGGAATTCATCATCGCTGAGGTGGGTGTAGGGACGGATGAGAACACCGCTAAAGGTATGAAAGGCGATCGCTCCTGTAATATTAGGATGGGTAGTGATAAATTGAACTAGTGATCGCACTTCTGTTTCAGATGTAGGATAAGAACCAGCCCCCGATTGCTCAGATTCTTGCCGCCACAAAAATGGAAAATTTCGGTTTAAATCTAGTCCTTGCTTAGAAGGCTGAATTTTAATCTGAACTCCATCATAATTTTCTATATTTCCTTCCGGTAGTACGCGATAATACTGACCACCTGTTTCTGTTGGTTCGCGTCGCACCAGCAGGCGAGGTTCGGTAGGAGAGATTTTCCAAGCCCCATTAGCATCGGGGATTCGCATCAGTAAAATCCGACCATCGCCATCGATATCTTCCATCACTAAGCCATCGTTGCTTTCCTCATCGTAAGGATAGGGACGAGTACCAGAGCGAATAAATTTCGGTTTGTCAGCCAATGCCAACTCCGCACCATCAGGATTAACACGGGGGCAAATGTAGAAGGTGCGGGTATCCAAACAACGGGTAATTTCTGGGTGAGTACCATAAGCTGTCGCTAATATTTGCAATAGGTATAAACAAACACTTGATGGTGCGAGTTCAGTGGCGTGAATGTTGCCATCAACCCAGAGGGCAGGTTTTTCTTGATGTGCGCCAGTGGCAAAGTTGGTAACTGTCAATAGCCAGATGTCACGTCCTTCGTAACTTTTGCCAATGCTTTCTATGCGTACTAGTTGGGGAAATTCCTTCGCATAACTGTGCAGAATGCGCGTTAAGTCTTCATAACGATAGTATTTATCAAACCGAACATCTGGCATAATAAACCCCTCATACCAATTCAAAATTCAAAATTCAAAATTCAAAATTCAAAATTAAGAAAGTGACAATTAGCATAGGTTTTATGGTTTGCATCTGTATCATATTTTTTGTGAATTGGTATCAGTACGAATTATTTTAAACCTATTGCCGTTTCAATTCTTGTATCAATAGCTGACAACGCTTACTAGCTTCTCTAGCTTGTTGTCTGAAATGTTTAGCTTGTTCGCGATTAGTCAAACACACTTCAGTTGCTTTTTTACTAAATTTTACAGCTTGACTACTGAGTTCTTTGATTCGAGTCTTTAATTCTTCAATTGTTTTCATTTCTACCCAATTCTGAGATGAAGCTAAAAACAAGTATCTGGCTAATTTGATAGATGTAATCAAAGTTTCAAAGTATTAATTCGGCTTACCCGTAATCGTAAATGCTGCCCAATAATAAGGATGATTATAAAGAATTTTATCTGATGCCATTTTACTATTTCTATATAGTTGAGTCGCTAAATAAGTTTGAATTCTTACTTCTTCTGGATGCAGATTATTTAAGATATCTTCATACCATTTTGTCAGTTCTCCAGCAGTTAGTTCTTTCAGCCATCGTGTTGCTTCAGCTAAGGCAGTAACTGCTGATTTATTGGGCTGTAATCGTCGGTAAAACTCGATCATCACCAAGGCGCTAGCCGAAGATTCTACAGTCCAAAGAGTACTCACTACATGAGGTACGCCTTTAGTTACAAAACCACTGACTAAACTTACATATTCGCTGGTGATAGTGTAGTTGTTAGTACTTAAATTTTCACAGGCAGAGAGGGTAATAAGGTTGTAACTATCTAGATTTTGTTGGCATTCATCTAGAGTAAGTCTGTCTTCACCCGCTAATGCTAATTCTGACTTTTTCGGTTCAGCTAAATTATTAGTAGCATGACCTGTAAAATGCAATATATTATAATTATCAAATAGGGCATTTTCAACAATACTTTTCGTAGCTTCTGCCCCCTGAATTCGTTGGATATTATTGAACATCTGACTAACAATTTCAGACTCCAGTTTGGCAAATTTAAGTGTGGGATAACCTGTACTTTCAGGATGTTCAACACTGAGCAGTAACTTATTTTGCCACTGCCAAATATCCTCAGTTCTGATTGATAAACCTATTTGGGCACTAGGTAGATAAGTAAAGCTGAAATTTGATTCCACATTCGGTAACTCTTCTGGTGATGGCGAAGAAAAATGGAAAAGTGTATGAATGGGCAATCTGTACAAGTCACGGTGAGGAATTAAGACCAGTTGGGTGATACCTTCGAGTTCCTGTGCAATTGTGGAAATATTCAGGATTTCATACAGTTGCAACAGCTTCTCCTCCATCTCAACTCGCCAAGAATGCTGACTTTTACTTTCTTTATCGTGGGCTGTGCTGCGATATTCTTGGTATTGTTGATGCCAATTTTCTAGCCAACTTTCAAATTCAATTAGGCGTTGCACTGCTTCGGGTAAAGGCAATTCATTGAGACGAATAGCATCTTCTCCTAAAGGTATTACCCCAGTATCTTGCATGGGTGTAAACAGGAGAATTGGTGATGGTGCTTGGTCTTTGAGAATAAAAGTATGTAGGGCAACTGGACTAATATGCCAGTAAATAATTGCTGTTGAAGGATTGAATAGTTGTTGAATTGCGCCATAATAAGGCGAGTAAATATTATTATTCCAGCCAGAAAGCAGCCAGTTTAAACAAGCATTTTTACCTTGTTCGGCAATTTCCCAAGCTTCTACTAAATCACCCGACTCTACAGCTAAATCAACTGCCAATTGATCGAAGCCGGCAAATTTTAAAGCTAACTGTTTTTTACTTTCATCTGAGCGAGTTTCTTCACTCAGTAATTGTCGCAATAAATCTGTCCCACGTTGCAGCAATTCTTGAACTTGTGTGGTTTGTCCCAAACCCATCAACACTTTGCTGAGAGATTGCAAAACCTCTAGATGCAACTGGGGAAAATATTCTAATGTCAGGGTTAACAGCGCTTGATGGTACTCAGATGCAGCTTTGCGCCAATAATCGCGGGGATTGGTATGTTTTTTGCCTTGCTCATAGTAAGTATTAGCGATCGCAAAATGCAATCTACCCCAACCTTCTGGATGGGTATCTGTCCGCAGATGCTTTAACCCTTCTTCGTAGCTTTTTAATTTTCCTTCGTAGCCGCCCTGTTGTAAGGCAGGATTTGTCGCGATGATACTACTCGACAAATTTTGCAAAACGTCAAAATCTACTAAATGGCCGATCGCAGTTCCCCGACCAATCCAAGCTTCCCAATAATCTTGTTTAATTTGCAAAGCGTTGTCATAACAAACGATCGCTTCGGCAAATTGTTCTAAATAAAACAGTGCTACTGCTTGATTATACCAAGCTAAATGGAAATCGGGTTTAATGGCGATCGCTTGTTGATAGGAGGCGATCGCTTCTTGTCTGCGCCCTAAGTTGTCTAATGCTATACCCCGGTTGTACCAAGCTAAGTAGAAGTCGGCTTGAACTGAAAGTGCTTTGTCCCAGGAAGCGATCGCTTCTGACCACCTGCCTAAATTAAACAGCACTACACCCCGATCTATCCACACTTCGTGGTAATGTGGGTTAATTTCTATAGCTCTGTCGTAAGATATAATCGCCTCGGCAAATTGTTCGCTGACGGCTAGGGCTATGCCTCGGTAATACCAGTTTTCCTGGTCTTCTGGTTGGAGTTGTAGCGCTTGGTCATAACTAGCAATAGCTTCTGGTAGCCAACCTAATTTCAGAAGTGCCAAACCCTTGCTAGACCACGCTTCTTGATAGTCTGGCTTGATTTCTATAGCTTTGTCAAAAGAAGCGATCGCTTCTTCAAAGTATCCTAATTCTCCGAGAGTTCCACCCCGGTTGTACCAAGCTTTGTAAAAGTCTGGTTTCAGTTCTATGGCTGTTTCATAAGACGCGATCGCTTCATCAAAACGTTCTAAATGGAACAGCGTTAAGCCTCGATTAAACCAATATTCTGATAATTCGGGTTGCATTTCAATCGCTCGATCGTAAGATGCGATCGCACCTAGCAAATCGCCTGTTTTCGCTTGGCTTAGACCTTGGTAAAACCACCCTTGAGCGTGGGTAATCGGATTATCGTTATGCCGCTCAATAATACCAGGAGAATTACTGCTTTGAACTGCCAAATCTGAAGCAAGTTGCTGGACTAAATTGGTACTTTGATCCAACTTCACCCACAACTCATCTAAAGTATTAGCTACATTTGGCTCTAAATTCGTCAAAGTGTTATCCCAGGTTTCCACCGAGGGAGACGTTGCCAATTCAGTCTTTTGTCTCGTGGAAAGAAAATTTGCTGGTGTAGTAATTTGAACAACTTCTTCTTCGTCGAACCGAAGTTGGGTTAACAAGCTGATTGTATCTTCTGCTGTCGGCAGGGGGATATTTTCTGGTATTGTAGCTTGGGCGTCTTCCCTTTCAGATTCCCATACCAGTTCCTCGAAGTTTTCGGGCGATGTCTCCTCAAAAGAGACATTTTGAGGTGCTGACGTTATTGGTTCAATATCTGGCTCATCATATTCCCATAATTGCTCGCCAAAGCTACGAATTAGCTCTTGTCCGGGAGAAGTTGGGATAATTTCTTCATCGGTTGTAGCTTCGATTACATCTGGCTCATCATATTCCCATAACTGCTCGCCCAAATCGCGGATCAGTTCTTGTCCAGGAGTAGTTTCGATTACATCTGGCTCATCATACTCCCATAACTGCTCGCCCAACTCGCGGATCAGTTCTTGCCCAGGAGTGATTTCTAGATCGTCTTGTGCCTGATTGTCCTGATAATTTTCTATTTCTGTAGGTAAGTTTTGCATTAGCCGAATGCCAATGTCATAAGCAACTTCTCCAATTCTGCCAACACCAAGTTCCCCTAATTGCACCATCTGTGTTGCTAAAAGAGGATTTGGTGTAGGTGAAGCTAGTAAGCTTTCACCAAACATCACCAACCAGTCTATCCAACGTTCAGCCGGAATGCGATTTTCGATTCGTTGCAGATACCTCAATGCCCACTGTCGTCCTCGTGCTTGATGCACGCCTTCTAACAATTGGATAAACAATTGTTCCAGATCCGCATTGGTTAGTTCTGGTGGTACCCCCACCAGATTGCGTCCTCTCGCACCTTTGAGAGAACTATTCTGTTTACTTGCAATGAGGCGCTTTAAAAACCTTTTAAGCGACTGCGATATCCGCCTGAGCATCTGCCACACTCTTGGATTTTGTTTTTCTAGATTTTAGCCATCGTTGTCTTAAAAAAATCATCAATTACGTAAAAACCCATTAGATTCGGACAGCGCTTCCGTAGCAGGTTAGCAAAAAATATACAAATCTTCAAGAGCATAGCATTACAACGTAACAATTCCCAGATTTAACTCTTGAATTTGATTGTGGCAAGCAGTTAATTTTCAGTTTGCTCTGTAGTCGATTGCCCAGCAGGATATAACTGACTAATTAATGCCTGGACAAGCACTTGTGGATCGTCTGTTTCAACCGCAAGCTGTTGAGCAATCTGCTGACGTAAATTTTCATCCTCCTGTAACATTACAAACAACTGTTCTAGGGTGACAGTTTGGTATTCTCCCTCTGGGGGGTTCTCTGGTGCATCTGCTGACTCCGATACTGAGACAGTTCCCTCAGAGGGCAAAGGAGTGCTAAAAGCATCTGGTCCTTCATATTCCCAAACTGGTTCGCCTTCATTGCGTGTCAACAACTGCATCCCGATATTATAGGCAACATCTCCAATTTCTCCGACTTTTAACTCACCCAATTGCACTAACCGCGCCGCCATTTCATTATTGGGTGTCGGAGATGCGAGCAATCTGTCGCCAAAGCGCCCTAGCCACTCAACCCAGTCTTGAGTTGTGATGCGATGTTCGATATTATGCAGCCACTTCTGTGCCCATGCTTCCCCTCGTGCTTGATGTACTCCTTGCAACAGTTCGTTGAAAAGAAATTCCAGATCCGTATCGCTTAGGGGTGGCGCTGGTTCTTTTTGGACATTTCCCCTAGATTTTGAGGCAGTCTGTTTTCCACCAAACAAGCTCTGAAAAAGCTTTTTGAGCCATTGAAATAGCCGCTTGAGCATCTGCTGCACCATCGAGTTTTACTTTATCTATAAAATTGTAGCGATCGCACTGGACTATGGCGTTAGTTCCGTAAATAAAACGTATAGTCATTTGTCATTAGTCACTTGTCATTTGTCAAGAGTTATTCTCCTCTGCTTCCCTGTGTTTTTTAATAGAACAAATGTACTAAATGATATGCTATAATTCCCATACTATTGATGTTGAAATCATAGTAGAGGATCGGCTCTGGTTGCTTGCTTTCCTGAGTGCCAAAATTTACGGCATTAGTTGAGTGCAAGACCTATGCAACATCGATAAATAAAGCCAGGTACGAGAGTTTAAAATAATTGAATCCTCAACTCGACTCGGTGCTACTAATCAACATTGAAAGGCATTGAAGTCTATTTTTCCATGTCTTACGAACCCCTGCACCACAAATATCGCCCCAAAAGTTTTGCTGAACTGGTGGGTCAAGAGGCGATCGCCACCACCCTCACGAACGCGATCGGCACATCTAAAATCGCCCCCGCCTACTTATTCACTGGGCCAAGAGGTACGGGGAAAACTTCTAGTGCCCGGATTTTGGCTAAGTCCCTCAATTGTCTCAAAAGCGATCGGCCCACGGCTGAACCCTGCGGCGTGTGTGAGGTTTGTCAGGGGATCGCTAAGGGCTACACCCTAGATGTAATTGAAATCGATGCCGCTAGTAATACTGGTGTCGATAATATCCGCGAGTTGATTGAAAAAGCCCAGTTTGCTCCTGTGCAGTGTCGCTACAAGGTTTATGTAATCGACGAATGCTTAACTGGAGATTCTCTGATCTTGACTGATGAGGGACTTCACAGAATTGACGATCCCAAAATTAAAGGGAAGAAAGTACTGAGTTACAACGACTCATCTCTTAAGTGGGAATTCAAGAAAGTTGTCAGATGGTTAGACCAAGGAGAACGGCAAACCCTGGTTATAAAGACCACTAACCGAGAAATTAGATGTACCGATAATCATTTAATTAGGACAAACCAGGGATGGCTACAAGCATTGGACGTAAAAGAAGGAGTGAAGATACTATCCCCTGTGAATGCGGATGCGGCATCCTCATTTACAAATTTGGTATCGATGGACGCACCCTCAGTCCAGAAGGAAGTCCACAAATTCAACTACATACCGAAGGATTCTCTGCCGCAGAAAACCAACTCATTGCTACTTGGCTTACAGCAATGGGATACTCAGCAACAACAAAATTTTACACCAGAAGTAGTACAGGCAAGACATACCACTATATACGGTTGGGGGCAAGCACCAGTAGAAAATGGCTGGCAGACCTTAAACAATATTCCATCCCCTCAATGGATTACAAGTTTGGAGACTGTCGAATCTGTTCACCTCGCTGGGATCGAGCGAGTCTATGACATTGAAGTAGAAGATAATCATAACTTTGTTGCGAATGGGCTTTTGGTGCATAATTGCCACATGCTCAGTACCCAGGCATTCAATGCGCTACTCAAGACACTAGAAGAACCACCGAAACATGTAGTTTTTGTATTGGCGACAACAGACCCGCAACGGGTGTTACCAACAATTATTTCGCGCTGTCAAAGGTTTGATTTTAGACGCATTCAGTTAGAGGCGATGGTGAAGCATTTAAGTGCGATCGCATCTAAAGAAAACATTCATATTTCACTTGATGCTGTCACCCTGGTAGCCCAACTTTCTCAGGGAGGCTTGCGAGATGCCGAAAGTCTACTCGACCAATTAAGCTTGTTAGCAGGTGAAGTCACACCAGAGCGAGTTTGGGATTTGGTGGGGACGGTAAGCGAACAGGACTTGCTAGGGCTTTTAAATGCGATCGCTCAAGATAAACCGGAAGCGGTTCTAGACTGTACCCACTACATCCTAGATCGCGGTCGAGAACCCCTAACTATTCTGCAAAATCTCGCTGCTTTTTACCGCGATTTACTGATTGCCAAAACAGCGCCCAACCGCCACGATTTAGTTGCTTGTACTCAGCAAACTTGGACAGCGCTGGTTGAGTTTGCTCAATACTTCGATATGAGCGTGATTTTGGCGGGACAGAAACACTTGCGAGAAGCTGAAGTACAAATTAAAAATACCACCCAGCCACGTTTGTGGTTGGAGGTAACATTACTAGGATTGTTACCCAGTGCGACGACGAATATTCAGCCACAAACCTCAAGTGTCGCGCCACGAGTTAATACACCTGCTGTATCTCCAAACTATCCTCCAGTCGTTGCCCAAAATCACCCCGTCTCTTCTGTACCTTTAGCTGAACCGCAAACAAATCATAATTCTGCATCTGCCAATCATCAAGCGGCTGCCCAAAATCAGCCCGTTACTTCATCTCCCCCAGTTGAACGGCAAACAAATCACAATTCTGCTGCTAAATCAGTTTCACCACCAACCCCAGAACCTGTATCCGTGCCCGTGCCACCTGCGAACCTTGAACCAGTAACTTCAGAAGTTGTTGGCGAAACAGAATATGACTTAACTCAGGTTTGGCAACAGGTGCGTACTAATTTTCCGATGCCTTCCAGGCAAGCTTTACTTGGACAAATGTGCCAGCTAATAGAGTTTAACGGTACTGTAGCGCGTATTGCTGTTAAAGGGGCTAAATGGTATGAAACACTTAAATCTGATCTCCCGATGATGAAAGCAGCTTTCCAGCAGACTTTTCAACGTGAAGTTCAGGTAAATCTGGAACAAGTCAGTTCTGCAACTCCTACCTCAGCCAAAAAAAATCCTCCACCAAAAGATTCTACTCGCTCTCAGCAACCACCAACTCCCAGTTACAACCAGCAAATTTCGCCTCCAGCGTCGGCACCACGGCCAACTAATCCACCACCAGCACCGACAGCAGCAAGAAATGGCAATGGTGTAAATGGAAATAGGGCAAATGGAAACGGGGTAAATGCAAACGGGATGCAAACTTTGCCTCCACCCCCAAAACAAACACCCGCACCTGATTGGGAACCTGACGAAGTAGCGATCGCAGCTCAACGTCTAGCAGAATTTTTCAACGGACAAATCATCCGTTTTGCAGATGATTTCCCAGAATTCTCCGATTCCACAACTACACCAGAATGGGTAGAAGAAGCAGACGTGGATGATGAATAAAGAACTTTCAATAAAAAAAATATCCCATTGTAGGGGCACAAGGTCTTGCGCCCCTATAAATATACAAATAAGGGACTTCCAAAAAATAAAACATCCCATTTAAGATAATGATAATCATTTTAGGGGGGGAGAAAGCGGCAGCCGATGGCTGCCGCTTTCTCCCCTCCTTTTTGTAGTAAATTCAGTAATGATGAATTTTTGGGTGCAGCAGAGGTGTCTATAGTATTAACTTCTTCACTGAAACAACTATTAAAACAAACAGCATCTCAATTAAAAGGTGCTGCAAAACGTAAGTTTATAGCGTCAACAGTCCAAGGTTTGGGTGTAGGTGGACAGAGACTTGCAGAATCGGAATTAGGATGGAATCGAGGTACTATCCGTAAAGGGATGAAAGAATTAACTAGTGGTGTTACCTGTATTGACAATATGAGCGCAAAAGGTCGCTATAAAGCAGAATTACATTTACCAAATCTCCTAGAAGATATCAAAAATTTAGTAGATTCCCAAAGCCAGACAGACCCAACTTTTAAAAGTCAAAGACTATATACTCGTCTCTGTGCTACCGAAGTGAGAAAGCAATTAATAGAAAAGTATGATTATAGGAATGAAGATTTACCTACGTCAGAAACGATTCGTCTGAAACTGAACCTCTTAGGCTATAACTTGAGACGAGTAGCTAAAGTTCAACCTCAAAAAAAATTCCCCAAACCGACGCAATCTTTGAGCAACTAGATATAGTAAATCAAAATGCATCTTCTGACGGAAGTGTCTTGCGTCTGTCGCTGGATGGAAAAGCTCGCGTCAAAATTAGCTCATTTGACCGAGGAGGTAAAAGCCGGGCTAAGGTCGAAGCTGATGACCATGATTATCATCCTAAAACAACCGTAACTCCTTATGGGATATTCCTTCCAGAGCTTGATGAACTTTTTTTATATTTTACGGAATCGAAAGTTACAAGCGATTTTATAGTTGATATTTTAGAGGATTTTTGGATGAGTGAGAAACATCGTTTTTCTCACGTTGAAACATTACTGCTCAATCAAGATAATGGGCCAGAGAATAGTTCTCGACGCACCCAGTTTATGAAACGTATAGTAGAGTTTGCCCAGAAATACTCATTGAATATACGTTTAGCTTACTATCCGCCTTACCATAGCAAATATAATCCCATAGAAAGAACATGGGCAGTATTAGAAAATCATTGGAACGGCAGCATCTTAGATGAAATAGAAACGGCTTTAAACTTGGCTGCTAGTATGACATGGAAGGGTAAACATCCAATTGTTAAGTTAGTTACTCAAACTTACGCCACCGGAGTGAAACTCACAAAAAAAGCTATGTCGGAAATTGAGAAACAAATTGAGCGTTTGACTCATTCTCAAAACGAATTTTTTCCCAATCTGGGTAATTGGTTTATTGATATTAATTTTGCCAAAACGTAAGTTATAAATAGTAATTTACAGCTTTATAGTCTTAAATAAACATAACTTCACTTTGCGGCTTGCTCGTGCGAGTGTAGATTTTTTCATGCTTACAAAGGGGGGAAGAGAGCGGCAGCCGACGGCTGCCGCTCTCTTCCCCTTAATAATGATTATCATTATTGAGTAACTGCCAAAAGATTAATTTTTGGGACAATTTATTCTTTGGAAGTCCCAAATTAATTTTGGATAATTATTTTTGTCAGTTCCTAAAAAAAATACAAAATTATTTTTGGTAATTTTGCATTTTTAATTTTTAATTTTTAATTCCCCAAAGGGGCTATTCCTCATTCCCCGTATGCAAGGTTTTCACCCATTTCAGGCGCTTTGGTCTTACCGACATCCGAGCAGTAGTGCTGCTCATGACGACTAACCAGTGCAACATATATAAACTGCCACGCAGGGTTTGCACCAGCATCGTAAGATATGTAGAAAGTGGGAATTTTTGATCTTGACGTACCCGCTTCAGACCTGTAAACATCCCTACCATCGACATAGAAATGGACAAGCCTGTGATCGGACTTAACATTGGTGGACGATGACGAGCGATCGCCATTAATAAATCTGGGACTGCTGCTGTCGGCAAGATATACATAATCAGCATAAAAATCAGCAAATCCCAGCTTTTACGCCATCCCATCCGGTTTTTGAGAATTAAATCCCAATAATCTAAATAGCGCTGATAACCGCCTTCTGCCCAACGGTTGCGCTGATGCCAAAGTGAAACTGCATTTGTCACTCCTTCTTCTTGCACCGCTGGATGGAAAACACACTCAATATCCCATTTATCCAAATGTAAACGGATTGTCAAATCCAAATCATCGGTAATGGTTTCTTCATTCCAGCCACCGCAGCTTTCCAAGGCGGAACGCCGGACAAATTGACCATTGCCCCGCAGCTCGCCAATGCCACCAAGGGCAGTCCGCTGTTGCTGAAACCAAGTATCAAGGGCCATTTCGGCCATTTGACCCTTAGTCCAAAAGTTTGCTTTAGCGTTGGCGATCGCTTTTCGCACCTGCACCGCCCCCACGTTTTCTCTTTGAAATAAAGGTATTACCTGTTGCAGTAAGTCTGGTGTTACTTGGGCATCAGCATCAAATACTGCTATAATGTCGCCCTTTGTCAGCGGCAATACCTGATTCAACGCTCCCGATTTGCCACCAGTAGCTTCTGCTGAACGCCTTAGTACTTTTAGCTGGTCGTGTTTCTGTGCGAGTTCCGCTAATAAATGTGGCGTGCTATCACTGCTGCGATCGTCAATTATCCAAATTTCGTACTCCCCACCTGGATATTCCAGATTACAAAGATTTTTGACTAATTTAGCAATTACCGCTTCCTCATTTTTCGCAGCCACTAGCACCGAAACAGAAGGTAAATCTCCCTGCATTTCTTTTGGATAGCGACGGGATTTGGTAAACACCACCACCAAAGCATGAAATCCTAGAATGGTGGTCAGTCCTAGAATAAAAATGGAAGCCCAAGAAACTAAATGTAGAGCGATCGTGCCACTCCAGACGATAGTCAAGACTAGAGCTGCTTTGCCTCTACGACCTTGAAACCGGGATGGTAGAGACATAGAATCTGTCTCTAACACTGACTCCTCATCTACTGATAGGTCAGATAACAAGGAGTTGAGCGGATCGAGCTCTTGATAAGAATCTTCTTCGGGCCAGGAATTCGCTGGCATAGGTTAGGTTGCTTGATTCAAAAACCACTATTTGTCTACAGTTAGTAATTTTACGGACAAATATCCCTAAGCTACTTTTCCCGATATTAATCGGAATGGGCAAACTGCAATACCCGCTATCCCTAAGCCAAAAGCCGCTGGGACTACATTTGTTGTCACCGCCACTGTGCGTAATTACCTCATATTAACCGCGTTTGCTACTCTTAGACAGAAGCTTGATTCCTTTAATAGCCACTTCGGCAGGAAGCTTGTAGAGTCGGACTTTCTCTAATGAGAACTCCGGTTTGGGTAAAGTAATAGCAAGGTAGCAGCAGCTTTTTGTTGGGAAAAACTGCAATAACGGCATCCACCACTGTACAGTAGGGATTTTTAGTGTTACCGTTCCCAGATTCGATAACAGTTAATGCAGCATCATTGTAACCGAAATTTTAATATTTCTTAGTAGTAACTTCATTTATTAGGCATGGGGCATTGGTATTGGGATTAGAGAGCTGACAGGTGACAGGTGATAGGGAATAATCTGTACCCTGTAACCTGTACCCTATTCCCTTCTTCACTGACCACTATGTGCTTTAGACACATCTTTGGGGAATACTACTAACATCCACTAATATCCCCAGTTGCTAACTAACTTGAGGAATATTTAACTATGTCTATTGAGCAACTCCAGCCTGCAACTCAACAACAAGCGAGTGTTTACTTACCTTATGTTCAGGGTGCTAGGCGCAATTTCTTACCCTATGCCATCAGTCTTTATCAAAAAGGGGTCTTGGAGGGACATCGGAAAATTGAAGCCAGCGAACATGTCCCCTTTGTCGCCTCTTGGAATGTTGCTACTTTACCCTCAGACTTAACCCGTTGCCGAATTCAGTTTGATGGCAATGCTGACCTGAGTTATGAACTGATGATGGCTAGTTTCGAGTTTATTAATTTTTTAATTGAACTTATGGATAACTATAAACGTTATCGTATAACCGATTTTTCGCAACCGTTTTATCGCAAGCTACTGCGTATAGATGAATGATTAAACTCAGCCGGATTTGCAAAAGTCCGGCTTATTTTAAATTGATAGATAAATAAGTTAGTAATAAGGATTAAAGTCCTTATTGTCTGAGATTATTTGCTCACAAGGCACTGATTTTTACAATTCAGCTTCAGCCTTGTGAGCTTTTTTACAACAGGCTTTTAGTTTTAAAACGTCTTCCTAAGTCCGCTGTCTTTTCTTCTTTTCAGAACGATACCAAAACTAGCTACCATCAGAGTTCCGAGAAGGCTAGCGGGTTCTGGAATAGAAGTTTCATTTATAGGTACTATGATTCTTAAATTTGCCAAACTAGCGTTAGTTATGGTCAAAGATGTTACACCTGGTAAACCTGGGATATCAGACTTGAAATCAAAGACCGTGGGAGTTAAATTACCATTGGGATTACTATATCGCTCCCCATATCCACTCACTTCAAAAGTACCTTGATACTTCTTTCCGGTGTTTGGGTCGGTGACAGTACCAGTGTAGAAAGCTTTTGTAAGATTAAATTCATCTTGAACTACTCCTTGAAATGTGGTTCCTGGCAATTGTCCCTGGTAAAGAAAGGTAGTCAATTGACCACCAGAAAGAACAGGTGATGTCAGAACACCATCAAACGAGACAATTGGAATACCTTTAAAGTCAACAAAATGATGCAGACTTCCATCGGAGCGTGTTTCTACCTGTAAATAGTCTGATTGATATACAGGAACATAATTAGGATTATTATTAGTACCTAAGTTCCGGTAATAAGTTCCAGTATCATCCGTATCAATACGAGTAATACTGTTATTGAAATTAGGATTATTTCTGGGCAGTTCGATAGTTCCTGATAAGGTACCAGTGCTTTCAATTGTGATGAATTGAGCAGCAATTGCGCTTGCCCCACTCATAGCGATCGCTACTGCTGCAAGACAACTACTGCTAACAGCTGCAAGACCTAACTTAATTCCTAATGAACTCACTTTCATTAACAAGTTGTTCCTTTATTTGTCGATAGTAAACACACCTAATATGCTGAGATTAATTGCAAGTTTATCTCATGCATGATTTATTATTCCCAAGCTAGTAATGGAAATTTCATCGACAAAAAAAGTCTTATCAGTTACTATTTTTAGTAAAACAGAATAAAGGGGTCAGAAGTCAGAATTCAGAATGAATTTTGTGCGATTACTGGATGAATTCAGGGGTTTAACACCTCTACTCAATCTGCATATTTAGTGTTAAACAAAACAGCGGCGGGTCTGAATCCCCCACTGATAGCGAAGCGTTAGCGAGTCATCGAGCGTCTTCATTCTGACCGGAGGCAGAGCGTCTCCGGCTCCGCTCCTGAATTCCGAATAGCTGAATTCTTTTTTATATCGCAAAAAATCAGTGATATTGGAGTGTTTTGACGAGCAAAATTTTGCCCCTCAATTTGCAGGTAGCTTTCAAAGTAGCAGTAATTAACTAATTAAGTTAGTTCATCTAAACTATAAAGGACTGATAACTGTTGATTTTCTTATTTCAATTGTTCAACATGAGTATTATTGAAATGCTCACTTTTTTTGAGATATTGTTGGAAATATAACCGATATAATTCACACGCAGGAGTACTGCGATCGCCTTCTAAATTAATTAGCCCTATACTTTGTAATTTATATGCCAAGCTTGGCTCTAATTTCACATAATTTGTAGTATTAATCACTTCATAAAAAGCATCTCCTAATTCTGGTTCATCTTGAAGTGCTAATACATATTGCCTTAGACACTGGTTATAGATTCCGGCTTCTGTAGGTGCTTGTTGCAATAACTGCCCTAAATCTCCTTTTAATCCACCTTTACCTACAAGATGATACAATGCCAATCGCACCAAATAAGGATTTCCTCCCACCATTGCCATTAAACTATCGGCATCTTTACCATCTGTCCAATCCAAGCCGTGACGTTGTGCTAAATCCTGCACTTGCTCTTTCGTAAAGGGAGGTAAATTAATTGTCAAACCAATATTAAATGGTGGTTGAGTGAGTTTTATGGGAACAAGAATTTCTGTTGAATAAACCAGAACCAGACGCAGTTTTTGCCAAATTTCTACCCTTTTGGCTTGTTCATGCCACGATCGCACTAATGGTAGCAACTCTCCAGCAATTTCCTGATACTCAAATAGCCAATCCACCTCATTTAATACTAAAACCAAGGGACTTGAGAGCGCAGGCAGTAAATATTTTTGGAAATAGATAGAGCAGCTGACTTTGCTACCCATATCTTCATCCCAATAATCATTGAGTTTTGGTTCTAGCTGTAACTCCCGACTAACATTGGCACAGAACCAGCGTAAAAATTTATCCAAACTGGCAAATACTGCTTTGTCTGCTTGCTGAAAGTCCAAAGTTACGGTGCGAAAGCCTTGCTTGTTAGCGCGTGCAAGCAACCGGAGAATCAGAGAGCTTTTCCCCATCTTTTTGGGTGCTTTGATGCAAATTACACTCCCAGGTTCAGCCATTTCTGCGTAAGCGAGTTCTTCAATTGGCAAACGAGGAATGTAAAATCTGGAATTAAGAGATACTGGATCACTAGGAAATTCTAAGGATATCGCTGTGGCGGCTCGGTTGAATTCCTTAATTAACTGCTGATGTGCTTCGCTAAAAGGGTGATTTTCTAGAGTCTGGCGAAAGTTGGATTTATCTATTGGTTCTTTGTAAAAATTACTCAGTACTTGCCATAAATGAGCGGCAATTTTCTTAACACGTTCCTCGCCGTAGTGCGCTTCAATAGCTATATTGGCGTAGGTTTCTCCTTCCCACGAAGAACGTAATATCAATTCTTGGAGCGTCGTTAAACCGGTTGCTTGACTGGCTTTTAGTAGCAATACTAGTTCATCTATAGTCATTACTCATTGAGTCTAATTCAGCACGATCTTTTCTCACACCATTAAGCTTTAGAAGTCAATGTCGCCTGCCTTGTATGCATAGCAGCCAGACCTGACTCAAAAAGCTACAAAAAAGCCTTGACAATTTTTTGCATCTTGAAATTATTTAGCGTGATTCAATCATAGAATTTTTTTTACAACTTTTTCGGGATTTTTAGGTAATTATATGTGACTTGAACTACTTTTTTTAGACATATCTTAGAATGTAGATGCACAACAATGTAGCGATTTTTTCTAAAATATTGCTATTGCGATCGCAACAGAGGTTACATTCTTCTAAATTCCATTTCAATTGATGATATCGGCTGATATATCCCTGACCTAAGTTACAGCCTAATAAACCAACTAGGCGATTTGTCCATAACTGAATCGTCAGGGTGCTAAAACAGCGTAGAGAGAAAGCTACAGAATATCTTCCTCATCGTACCAGCAGCTATGCATATCCAAGAACCCGCTACTCATGAATCAGAAGCTCTACTTTCAGTACAAGATTCTCAGAGTTTCCCAGAAACCAAAGACTTATCTCTAGAAAATTTAGATCCTTGCCAATGCTCACAAGCCGCCTTACAAATGGCATTAATCGCTAATGGCTTGGGGTTGTGGGATTGGAATCTGGTAACTGACAAAACCTATTACGATTCCCAATGGAAAAGCATCCTGGGATATAAAGTAGACGAAATCGACAACGATTATAAATCCTTTGAACAACTGGTACATCCACAAGATTTACCAAGAATTCGCCAGGTATTGCACGATTATCTGCAAGGATGCATACCTGTGTTTGAAGTCGAATTGCGAATGTTGACTAAATCCGGGGAGTGGAAGTGGATTTTGACTTGTGGCAAAGTATTTCAGTGGGATAAATTCGGTAAACCAGTGCGGATGGTGGGAACGCACAAGGATATTAATCAAGATAAAGCTATCGCTACTCAACAATACCAACTATTTGAACAACTCCAAAGAGAAATTGCTCAACACCAGTCTACCGAAGACCAAGTTAAGGAAAAATCACAGCAGCTAGAAACTACTCTTGATGAACTCAAATATACCCAAAAGCAGTTATTGCAGAACCAGAAAATGGCTAATCTCGGTCAACTGGTGGCGGATATGGCTAACGAAATTAACAACCCCGTTAGCTTTATCTCCGGCAATCTCCATCCTGCTAGTAAATACGCTGAAGATTTAATCAGAATTATTGAACTTTACCAATATTACTATCCCACGCCTACTCCAGTTATTGCCTTACATTTGCAACACCTTGACCTTGGTTTCGTGAAGACAGAATTTTTCAAATTACTGTGGTCAATGCGAGCCTGTTCTGAGCGCGTGAAAGATATTGTTTTCGCCTTGCAAAATTTTTCTACCTCTGACGAAGGTCAAATGCAAAAGGTTGACATACATCAAGGATTTGATAGTGTTCTCAGGATTTTACAACATCGTCTCAAAGAAAAACCTGATAGAGCAGAAATTAAAGTAATTAAAACCTTTGGGAAATTACCCTTAATTGAGTGTTACCCTGGTGAACTAAATCAGGTATTCATGAACATCTTGACTAATGCAATTGATGCTTTAGAAGAGAAGATGAAGCACCATTATTCTTTTACTCCAAAAATTTTGATTCATACAGAAGTTGTTAGCAGCCATTTATCATTGGTCAACAATAATGAACCTTGGGTAAAGGACAAACTACTAGGTAAAAAACACAAAGTTATAATTCGCATTTTTGACAATGGCAAAGGTATGCTTCCCCATATCCAAAGACATATATTTGAACCGTTTTTTACAACCAAGCCAGTAGACAAAAGTCAAGGACTAGGGTTATCAATTAGTCGCCAAATTATCGTTGAAAAACATCAAGGTAAACTTAAGTGTAATTCTCAATTAGATCGAGGGACAGAGTTGGTGATTGAGATGAATACAACAGCAAGACACTATGCCGCGATTAGAAAACACGCCAACTTTTAGGTAATGAACGAATGGCACTAAGTTAAGATACAGCCCTTGCCCCAACCCAACTGGTTCCCAGCCTGGAGGCTGGAAAACCATTCTTGGAGGCTGAAGTATTTTCTGGGAAGTTAAATACCCAAAGTGTTCGGAGTACCAGTATTAGGATCAATTCTCCACATTTGTGTACCATTTATACCGTCATCAGCAATAAAGTTAAGAGTGTTATCTATCACTGTCAGATTATGAGGATTGGAAGAGCCAATCCCAGGATTAATGTCTTTTACCTGTTGCGGATAGCTATTAGCAACAATTCTCCACAACTCTGTCCCACTGTAACCATCATTGGCAGTAAAGTAGAGGCTATTACCCACAACTGTGAAATTATTGGGATTAGAAGCACCATTCTGGTAATTAATGTTGAGGTTGATGGGGTTGCCAGTCGTGGAGTTCATCATCCACAGTTCAGTGCCATTCATCTCTTCCGATGCAGTGAAGTAAAGGCTATCTCCTAGAGTTGTGAAGTTGCTGGTATTGGACAGACCACCAGGAACACTTAAGGGCTGTGGATAGCCATTTTGGTTTATTTTCCACAACTGGCTGACATTGTAATTATCTGTGGCGACAAAGTAGAGAATGTTATTTACGACTGTGAAGTTGCGGGGATTGGAGGAGGCACTACCGGGATTAATGTCTTGTACCTGTTGTGGATAGCCATTGGCATCAATTTTCCACAGTTCTGTGCCATTGTAACCATTGTTGGCGGTAAAGTAGAGGCTATTACCTAGAACAGTGAAATTGCTGGGATTTGAGGAGGCACTACCGGGATTAATGTTGAGGTTGATCGGATTGCCATTGTTAGGGTCAATCGTCCACAGTTCAGTGCCATTCATCCCCTCCGATGCAGTGAAGTAGAGCCGATTGTTTAGTACTGTGATGTTGCTGTTATTGGGCAGACCACCAGGAACACTTAAGGGCTGTGGATAGCCATTTTGGTCTATTTTCCACAACTGGCTGACATTGTAATTATCTGTGGCGACAAAGTAGAGAATGTTATTTACGACTGTGAAGTTGCGGGGATTGGAGGAGGCACTACCGGGATTAATGTCTTGTACCTGTTGTGGATAGCCATTGGCATCAATTTTCCACAGTTCTGTGCCATTGTAACCATTGTTGGCGGTAAAGTAGAGGCTATTACCTAGAACAGTGAAATTGCTGGGATTTGAGGAGGCACTACCGGGATTAATGTCTGCGACTAGTACCGGATTGCCAGTGTTGGCATCAATTCTCCACAGTTCTGTGCCATTGATATTGTCGTAGGTGGTAAAATAACTGGTATTGCCCACCACTATAGGGTTAGACTGTTCAAACACTGTAGGATAACTTTCCATTACAGATGGAAGAAATGCTGGACAAAATTCTACTGCTCCTAAATTTTTGTCTAGTTCCCAGTTTCCATTAAGTGCTGCATTTCCAATTGGTGTTGTAGATGCAGCGATCGCTGCACCTGTAAAGTAGTGAAGTTTTGTAAGGAATTCCTCTCCTGCATCACCCATGGCCACATTACAGCCGTAAAGAAACAGGGATGGGGTGAACCAAGCCTTCAGGTGTTCGGAGTAGCGATCCAGAGTGCTAAGACTCAGCTTTGTGTTTCCCAGATAAAGAGTTCCTGGGGCACCGTGAGAAACAATGTGAACGCTAGTGAAGCGAACTTGTCCTTGTAAAGCTGCGGTGATTTGCTCAACACCATCCTGCTGGGAAGTGAGGACAATTACTTCTGCTTGTGGTATTACACCTTTAATTAGGTGTTGGGAATTTTCTATAGCAGAATCAATGAAGACAATAATTTGGTTAGAATCGACACGCAATTGTTGATTATCCATTTCAGTTTTTATGCTCGATATTGGTGTACTAAAGACAGTTCATAAAATGAATTTTTCGACTGTGAGGCGGCAGCATAATGCGATTCAGAATAGACTACATAGCAGCTTTATTCATTTTTCAAAGATGCTTGTAATCCTTACTCAAATTATGATAATAGTCATATTTTGTAAGTAAGATGATCATAAGAAGACTAAAACAGGAACTCTAACAAGGCATATTTCAAGAAGATTTTGGCGATAAGAGTTTTATATAGCCTGACTTGTTATACTTTGATCCCATTTTTGTTAGTTTAGTAGTCTTAAGTCATCTGGATGATTACTGAAATATTGTTTAAAGGAATTATAAAAAGTCTGAAGGCAGTTAGTAGGAGAAATTCTGATGAGGCACAACCGAGCAATGTCACACTTACTTCAAAAGCTTATAAATCAACCTAATTTTTTTATCTACTCAGCTTTGTATGTTTTTATACTATTAACTTTAATTGCTCTGTGCTTTTTACTTATAAAACGGACAGAATTGAGAACTATAACTTTAACGTGAGTTCGACGGCTCTAAAAACCCCTCACCAAACCTCTCCCAGACAGCCTCTCTTTCCTAAAAGGCGAAGGAGAGTAACGAGTAAGGAGGGTTTTTGCTCCCCTCTCCTTGTAGGAGAGGGGCTGGGGGAGAAGTCAAAATAGCACTCGTCGAACTCACGTTAACCGAACGGTATTGGGCGCGGTGTAGTCCGCCACGTGCTTGTGAAACTTGCATAAGTCCTGATTAAGCAAATTGCTGCAACCCATTAAGAGGTAGATCGAGAATCACTGCTGAATTTGGAGAATAACCAATATCGAGAGAAACACTAGCTTTTACCGTCTGAGAACCACCAATTATAGGAGTTGTAGAAACCCTATCTGCTGTTAGATTAGACACGAAGGGAGATGGTCTAGGATTGTCATTTGAGTTGATATCAATGTCAATAATCTGTCCGGGGGTTAACTGCAAGGTACTAAAAACAGCCTGAGCCTGAGCTTTAGCATCTTTAACAGCTTCGCTGAGAACTTGCAGGCGTGCCTGCTGCAATACTTCATCTGAGGCAGTGAAGCTGATATTCTGTATGACATTTGCGCCTGCTTGAATAGCTTTGTCAATTGCTGCCCCAGATTGATTTGTTGGTAACTCAAACTCAAGTGTGTTCAGGCCTTCAAAACCTGTTAGAGTTTGAGTACTATTTTCATAACTATAGACAGGATTTAGTTGAATAGATGTAGTTTGAAGTTCTTGCGCCCCAAGCTTTTGCAGTACATCAACTACCGCTGTTGAACGTTGAGCAACAAGTTGTTGAACTTCGGTTGCAGTTTTTCCTTGTACTTTAATCCCCAATTCTACATCAGTTAAAGTGGTAGCAACATTGACCTCTCCTTGACCAGTAACTTCCAATATCTGAGGAGTTTTTGGAGTAGTGCTACCAATTAAGGGATCGGCGATCGCAACACCCAAATTTCTCACATCGATGAGATTATCTGTGTTAGCCATCTTATTCTCCTTGCTTAAATGATGTTTGATACCTGTTGATGTTTTAATCTTAAATGATGTCTAAAAAGTAAACCGCGTTTATCACCAATAGACCTCTTGCAAAAGTGCTTTTTGCACTCTTGGGGGAAAAGGTTAAAGGGGAAGGGGACTTTTGCAGAACCTTTTCCCCTTTCCCCTGCCCCTTTTCCCGACTTATGCAAGAAGTCTAATACATACTGGATAAAAAACGCTCTCGCATTCGCCAGCCAAAATGCGATCGTTTGACAACTCTAGGGTCGTCAGAAAACCCCATTCCACCAAAAAAGAGCAATCCTGTACTGCTGCGCTGCTGATTTAGGTATTGGATTGACATCGGTCTACTGGTAATCAAACAGCAGATGGTAGACCATTAATCCCAAAATACTGAATCTAAATGATGGGAAAATAAAAGTGAGTAATACTCACCCAAACTTGCTGGGCTATTTACCTAAGACAGATAAACAACAAATTTTATCAGTCAAAATTTATGACTTCCAACGTTCCCTCTCCAACTCGAAAGCGACCCACTCAAGCAATAGGAGCCAAAATTTTCCACTGGTGTAACATCATTAGTCTATTTATCATGCTCACCAGTGGACTACAAATTTACAACGCTAACCCTGTTTTTGGTGGACGCGCAGGTTTGCACATTCCTTTGATATTTACTTTAGGAGGTTGGCTTGCAGGAGGTAGACACTGGCATTTTGCAGCAATGTGGCTATTCTCGCTGAACCTGTTGTGGTATGGAATTTACATTTTAATTACCCGACGCTGGCGACATCGCTTTGTCAGTGCTAATGACTTGAAAGCATTACAAAAAACTCAAAATTCCCAACGTCTAATTTATGCTTGGCATCGAATTGCTTATACAGCAATTATTCCTATTTTGCTGCTGGCATTATTTACAGGGATAGGAATGTATAAACCTGCTCAATTTTCCTGGATTGTGGATTGTTTTGGCGATTGGCAAGCATTGCGAATTGTTCACTTTGCCTCAGTGCCGATGGTTATCTTATTTGCAATAATTCACTATCAATTAGGACGTAAGGCGGGTGGAACCGAATTAACAGAATCAATGTTTTACTAACTAAACTATGACCAATGACTAATGACCAATACTTCTCTACGAGAGGCTGCGCCAACGGCTTCGCTCAGTACAAGTGACAAATGACCAATGACCAATGACAAATAACAAATGACCAATGACCAATACTTCTCTACGAGAGGCTGCGCCAATGACTACGCGGTAGTTGAGCGCAGTCGAAACTCAGTACAAGTGACCAATGACAAATAACAAATGACTCTTTAAAAAAAATGAACTTTTTTGATAAATTGAATAGAAATATCTTACAAAATCAAAGCTTGTTATTTGTAGGACTCGATCCAAATCCAGAGATGATGCCTGGGCGTTATGAATCTGAAGAACTGATTGCTGGTTTGGAAAAGTGGTTACAATTCATTATTGCGGAAACTTCTGATTTCGTTTGTGCTTATAAACCGACACTTGGCTTTTACGAAGCATTAGGTATTCCTGGTTTAGAACTACTGTACAAAACTTTAGCAGCTATTCCAGCCCATATCCCAGTGATTTTAGATGCCAAACACAGTGACTTAAATACTAGTAGCATCTTTGCCCAGACTGTGTTTACCAAATGGCAAGTGGACGCAATCACTCTCAGCCCTTATACAGGACAAGATCACGTAGCACCTTTTTTAGTCTATCCTGATAAAGCGGTGTTTATTTTATGCTGTACTTCTAATCCAGGTGCAGAAGCTCTACAGCAATATCCGACAAACGAATCACCCCTTTATTTACAGGTAGTAAAAGAATCAAAAACCTGGGGAACTCCAGAACAATTGGGTTTGGAAGTGGGAACTACAAATCCTGAAGTTTTAGCACTTATTCGAGCAGTTGCACCCGAACGAATTATTATGGCGCGTAGCATCTGGGCGGAGGCTCAAAACCTGAAACAAATTTTAGAAGCTGGCTTGAATAGTAATGGTGATGGTTTACTGATTCCTGTTCCTCAAGATATGTTGGTAAATATCGAATTATCAAAAGAAGTCCAGTCACTACGTGCAGAAATCAATCAAATCAAAACTGAAATTATTTACGAAAATTCTACTTGTTCTGTGTGGTTTCCTGATGTTTGTTTTCTAAATCAGCACCCACACCAAGATTTGATTTTACAACTTTATGATATTGACTGCATTATGTTTGGCAGCTTTGTCCAAGCATCAGGAGCGATATTTCCTTATTACATCGACTTACGCAAAATTATTTCCAATCCCCAAGTTTTTAATCAAGTTCTCACAGCTTATGAGAATATTTTGAAGAATCTGGATTTTGATAGATTAGCAGGTATTCCCTATGGTTCATTACCTACTGCGACTGGTTTAGCTTTGCGCCTTCATTGTCCGATGATTTTCCCGCGTAAAGAGGTGAAAGCACACGGAACTCGGAGAGTAATTGAGGGTAACTTTCATGCTGGTGAAACAGTTGTAGTGGTTGACGATATTCTCATTAGCGGCAAAAGTGTCATGGAAGGGGCAGGAAAGTTGGAATCAGCTGGATTAAATGTTAATGATATTGTGGTATTTATCGATCACGAACAAGGAGTGAAAGATAGGTTACAGCAAAATGGTTATCGTAGCCATGCGGTTTTAACTATTTCGGAAATTACTAATACTCTCTATCAAGCAGGGCGAATAAATGAGGAACAATTTTTAGCTTTCGCTGAAAGTTAATCATTTCAATCATGGGAAGTGGAGAATCTGGAAATATTTTTCTTGTCTACTTCCTGTTGAGCAGATTTAATTACTCGGTTCAATCTAGTAACTAAAATAATTTTTGCTTTGAAATTAATTATGAATTTTTCACTGAATCAATTACTTAGATGGTTAATTTTTACCTTGTTATTTCCTCTAGTATTTCTCAATGGTTGGTTAGCATTTTTGCTGGTGAAAAACTTTCAACCTGTCGTCACAATTCTTGTCTTGGCTACCTTGCTTGCATTCGTTTTAAACTATCCTGTTTCGATTCTCCAACAACGGAGAGTTAAACGTGGCTATGCAGTAGCATTAGTTTTTATATTAGCATTGGTAATTGTTGTGGCTCTGGGTATCACTTTAATGCCCATTGTTTTAGAGCAATTTAATGAAATGGTTAAAGTCTTTCCCCAATGGATTGATTCTAGCGAAGAAAAACTTCAGAGTGTCAATGATTGGTTTTTTAAACATAAATTAAATGTGAATCTCAGTCAGCTATTAGCACAAATTAATGACCAACTGCCAAATGAGATAGAGTTTATTTCAGATAAGCTTTTAAGCATTATTATAGATACAATTGATAGTATTTCTGAGGCGTTAATCACAGTAGTGCTAACTTTTTACTTGTTGTTAGATGGCCCAAGAATTTGGGAGGCGATATTTAAAAAGTTACCTGGAAATCTTGCCCAGCAGATAAGCCAGTCTATTCAGCAAAACTTTCAAAATTACTTAATTGGTCAGGTAAGTTTGGCTTTGTTGATGGGTTTTTCAATAACATTATTGTTTTTAGCTTTTCAAGTCCAGTTTGGTTTACTCTTTGGTTTGGGAGTTGGACTTTTGAGCTTAATTCCCTTTGGTGATGTCGTCAGTCTGGTTTTAATAACTTTAATAATAGCGTCACATGACTTTTGGCTAGCAGCTAAAGTTTTTGCGGTAGCTGTTGTTATCGATCAGTTAATCGATCAGGCGATCGCACCCCGTCTTTTAGGCAAATTTACTGGCATTAGACCAATATGGGTATTAATTGCTCTGCTTGTAGGAACCAATGTTGGCGGAGTCTTGGGTTTGCTAGTTGCCGTACCTGTAGCTGGTTTTATCAAAGATGTAGCAGATGGTTTTTCTAAATCTGTTAATTCTGATAACCTGGGTGAAGGTGAAGCAGAATCGGAATTGTTGGTCGAAAAATCAATATCGCAATGAGTTGTGGATAAAAATTGCCATCTCTACTGTTAACGGCAAGTTGCAACGGAATCATTTAGGTCGTAATTCACTCAAGTCAACCTTATTCCCAAACCTCGTAAATTGGCTAAGGAATTAATATGGACAAATTGCCCCTAAAACAGTTAGTCAAAAACATTTATCAGGAACTACTGCCTAGATTACAGATTGAAAGTGTCAATCCCCATAATCCAATTAAGGTCAGTTATCTTCCACAACCTTGGCGGCTGCTTGGCAAAGGAAACTACGCCGCAGTAGTTTATCACCCCGATTCCCCTGACTATGTAGTTAAGATTTATGCCCCAGGAAGGCCAGGCTTTGAAGAGGAAGTAGAAGTCTACCATCGTCTAGGTTGTCATCCAGCGTTTTCTGAGTGTTTCTACGCCAAGGATGAGTTTTTAGTCTTGAAACGGCTTTATGGAACAACCCTCTACGATTGTATGCACTTTGGTTTACTAATTCCCAAGCAGGTAATAAAGGACATCGATGAAGCCCTTGACTATGCCCGAAGTCGTGGACTCCACCCTCATGATGTCCACGGGCGTAATGTCATGATGTACCAAGGCAGAGGATTAGTCGTAGACATATCAGATTTCTTGCATCAAGAAGCTTGCTCAAAGTGGAATGACCTAAAAAAGGCTTACTACTGGTTATATCTGCCCGTGTTTTACCCACTGCGACTGCGCGTACCACACTCTATCTTAGATATCGTCCGCAAATTTTATCGTCTGGGAACTTCTGTTAAAACTTTTTGCTGCCAACTATCCCTAAAATTAACTAATATTAAGTATTTAAATAAGTATTTAAAACGTTAAGAGCGATGGATAGACAACTTTTGTGCTGTCCAATTTTTGTTATTTTGGCACTTTCGTTATCAACACTTTATTGATAAATTTTATTGTTGCTTGCGATCGCTGAATGTATCGAAGACAATCGCGTAGACAGCCAAAGGCGATCGCTCATTATCTCCCAAATCTAATTAAAAAGCGATCGCACTCTAAATCTTAGATTTCAGGTAATTTACGAAAGACGTACATGAAAGTAAAAAGAACTTTGCATCAGCAATAGTTAGATCAGGCTCAGTCAACATAGCATGTCTGATACCTCCCTCATCACTTGTATATCCATACAGAATTAAGAATGAATTTTTTAAAGCGGGATGTAAATTGTGAGAAACATCCAGAACCTTCAGAGCATCTGCTAAAGTTGCTTTTGGTTTTCCAGTAATAGCTTTTGCAAGACTTTCAACTGCGGAAATAGATTCTTTTATAGAGTTTCTGTAGTCAGGATTTTCCTTATCGCTCATCAAAGCAAGGGAGCGCTTCAAATGGGTGGATACAGCAGGAAAATTATTATCATCTACTGCTTGCTCAAGCATTTCAATTTCTTGCTCATTGGTGATATCTATGAATACACCTCCGACAAATCTATAACCTGCCAGTTCTCTTTCTAATACAGAGTTTATATCTTTTACTAGTTTCGGATATCTGAAATAGTTTATAGTGATCTCAAGAAATTCGTAAACTTCATTCCATTGGCAATTTTGAAAATATTTGAATAATACTTTTACAGATGAGATTCGACTATCAGGCAAGTTATCCAAAGGAAACTTAAAATATTTTACCCACATATATTCAATAAATTTTTCTATACTTTTACCATAATATGTAACTGTTACAAATACGGATTTTGAGTATCCTAAAAACAACTGTGCACTTAATACATTCCAAAGAGAATTACGTAGAGCATCATTCATACTATCAATTTGGATAATCTCAGAAATTGGCTTCAAACCTCGTCGTTGGCTAAAAGTCTTGGCTGAAACCTCAACTGCGAACATTTTAGAAAAATGTTGTTTCGCCTCGTATTCAGCAATTTTTTCAGTATCATGTATATGACAGTATCCAAAAGAATTAGCTTTGAGCTTACATTTTTCTCCAGATTTAGTTGTTGCTTTGCAATTAGCTGATGACATACAAGATTACTTCGAGGATATCTTTATTAAGATAGCAGTCTTACCAATGAAACCTAGTATTAATTAAAACGCTGACAGTGGTCTAAAAGCTTTTATCAATATAAGCACTCAAAAACACCAGTCGGTTTACCATCTCCTCAGCCGAACGAGTAGCAATCAACTTGAGCAACCCTTGTAACTGTTGCCCTACGGAATAGCGTTGTTGCTGCAACAAGATAATGCCAGCATGATTTCTTTCTGTGGCTAAAAACTCGTTATGTAAGCAGCAAAAGTCTCTTCGGTTGTAGCTATAGATAACACGCCCTTGCTCTGTTGCCCAAATTAGCTGCTCATCATCAGAATAGCTCTGCCTGCTCACATCGGCCACTGTCACAACATCTAAGTTTGCATTACAGAAATCTTTGATTAGGGACTTCTCAACACTGTCCTCATCTAAATACAAACGAATTTGGCTCACTGTCTCTTCGCCGTGTACTCAGCTTCCAAACGGTCGTATTCTTCAATTTCTGCGGCAATCTCCGTGTCAATTACTTCCTGGTTAGCATAGTAGTAAGCTAGCGCTGCATAAACTTGTGCCAACATTAGCTGTGGTCTTTGGACAACTATCTCTTCCGGTTTCATGCCTGCGTTGAAATCGATCGCAATATTATGTACCGTAATCCGGTGTCCCGCAATCCGAGGGCGACCACCACAGGTTCCGGGTGTGCTGACAATCAGCGTGCCAATGTCGGTAATTGTTTGCATAGCTTGTTTACTAAATTTTGCTCTCATAGACAACTGAGCAATTTTAAACTTCTTCTAATCTAGAAATATAAATATCCAGTTGTTTATTTAGCTACCTACAGCAAAATAAAACATTTATCCCCAATAATTAGGAGTCTACCATTAATCCCAGAAAACCAAACATCCTGCCTGCATTGGAGACGATAGACTTTTTATAAGAGTAATTTTGGCAAAAACTCGAATTTCCCAACATTTCAAAGCAGGTATGGGGCAATGGTGCGGTTAAAACTTTGGCAGTGGGTAGTCTTAGCAATTCCGATCGCGTTTATCATAATTTTCTTACTGGTGTCTGCCGGTTCACAAATTCACGCCTGGGGCATTAATTGGATTTGGGGTATATTCACCGTTTTATTTGTTGGTTGGCGTTGGCTGCTAGTCAAATGGACTCAACCAGCTGTTAACGAGGTGGAAGCTGTATTAACTGAAGTCCGGGAAGAACTGGAATCGACAGCAGAAAATACAGCAGCGCTACCTGTGGGAAGTGACACCACACAACTTGCACAAACCGCCCTTCAAGAAATTCTTCAAGCAGCACAAAGCGATCGCCCGATTTGGGAAGACTGGCAAACTTTTTGGACGCGATGCCAAGATTTAGTTGTGGCGATCGCTCATATCTACAATCCTGAAGTTCAATATCCCCTGTTGAATATTTACGTCCCCCAAGCTTACGGGCTGATTCGGGGAACGGTGGATGATATGGATCGGTGGATGCAAAAGTTATCCCCTGTCCTCAATCAGGTAACGGTTGGACAAGCATACCAAGGATATGAAGTCTACCGAAAGTTGGAACCATCGGCTCGGAAATTCTGGAAAGCTTGGAACTGGGCACAGTGGATCTTAAATCCGGTGGCGGCGGTGGCAAAACAAGCCAGTCAGGGTTCTAGTAACCAAGCAACTCAGCAATTATTGGGGAATTTGAGCCAGTTATTCCGAGAAGCTGCTTTGAGAAACTTATGCCGACAAGCGATCGCACTTTACGGACGTAGCACCTTACCAGTTACAGCAACCGTAGTTTCCACGCCAACTTTACCCCAGGCAAAAACTCAAACACTCCGAGATATCCTGACTCAAGCTCAACCAGCCGAGGCGGTTGAGCAAAAACCCGTGAATATTCTGCTGGTGGGGCGCACGGGATCGGGAAAAAGTAGCCTGATTAATACGCTATTTCAGGCGGATCTCGCAGCCGTCGATGTTTTACCCAGTACCGATCGCATTCAGAATTATCAATGGCAGACCGAAAGTGGTGAAACTCTGACGCTTTTGGATACACCTGGATATGAACAAGTCAACCGTGCCGAACTCCGAAATTTGGTGCTTGATTATGCTATTAATTCAGATTTACTGCTGTTAGTCACCCCTGCCCTCGATCCTGCCCTGCAAATGGATGTAGACTTTTTGCAAGACATCAAAGCAGAAGTTGCAGATTTACCTGCGATCGCGATCGTTACTCAGGTAGACCGGCTGCGTCCCATCCGCGAATGGCAACCGCCTTATGATTGGGAATGGGGCGATCGTCCCAAAGAATTTGCCATTAGAGAAGCCACTGAATATCGCGCTAAATTGCTAGGAAACTTCTGTAATCTAGTTTTACCCGTGGTTACAAGTGACAGCAAAACAAATCGAGTTGCCTGGGGAGTAGAAGCGCTATCGTTGGGATTAGTGGATGCGATTGCACCTACCAAGCAACTCCGTCTCGCCCGCTTTTTGCGCAACCTAGAAACTCGCATCGTCGCCGCCGCCAAAATCATTGACCACTACACCTTCCAAATGACGACAACACAAGGATTAACGGCATTGCTCAAAAGTCCCGTCCTTCAGTTTGTTTCTACCCTCTCAACTGGATCTCCAGCCCTAGCGTATATGCTGGCAAAGCAAATTCCTGTGGAACAGTTGCCGATTGTCATTGGCAAACTGCAAATGGGATATGAGCTTTTCTCACTCTTCAACCCCAACTCGGTCAACTTTGAGTTGCTAGCCCTTTGGCCGCTACTGCTGGAAAATTCCGCTGCACCCGATCGCAATGCCTGGGCATTTGGTCACGCTTTAGTGGAGTACTGGACTCAAAATCTGACAGTTGAACAACTCCGGGAGCGATTTGAGTATTATTTAGCGATCGCCAAATAATTTGTCTGCATTAGCAATGTCTACAACGGGCTACACCAGAGCATCTTTCATTCTCACAAGTTGAATTTGCTATTACAGTATATTTACGAGTAATCATTTTATCTCGTTCCCAGTCGGAGACTGGGAATGCCCGTCGTTGAGGTTCCACCTCTTGAGTGGCGGCAGAGCCGCCAAGAGCAGCATTTCCAGCCAGAGACTGGAAACGAGGTTTTAAACACCAAAAGTTGCATTAATAAATAAAAGTAAATTACGAATATTTACTTAGCAATTTTGAAGAATTTCATACTATATAAGGAAAAGTAAAAATGCGGTAACAGATTGTACTCTCAATATCGAGGTTAAGATTACGATTAAAAGTAGGTGTCTGCTGAACCTACCCGTTTTACCTAAGTTTTTATACCGATATCTTTTTGTTCGGAGTTCTTTATGAAAAATATATTACAAACCTCCATCTCTCAAGAACAGAATTCAGATCGGAGCCATAGCATTTCTTCTTACAACAGGCTGCTTTCGGTGGTGAAGGATTTGGCTTGTGTGCGGACTATTGAAGAAATTATTGAGATTGTGCGTTTGGCTGCTCGCGATCTCACAAATGCTGATGGAGTAACTTTTGTATTGCGGGATGGTGAATGTTGCCACTATGTCGATGAAAACGCCATTGGCCCGCTTTGGAAAGGTATGCGTTTTCCGCTCAAGTCTTGCATCTCTGGTTGGGCAATGCTGAATAAAAAAGCAGCCGTAATTGAGGACATTTACCAGGATGCACGAATTCCAATTGAGGCGTACAAGGTAACTTTTGTCAAAAGTTTAGTGATGCTTCCCATTCGGGTTTCCGATCCCCTGGGTGCGATTGGAGCTTACTGGAGTACACGCCACTTAGCCACACCCGAAGAGATCGGAATGCTGGAGATTTTGACTGATACTACAGCAGTTGCGATCGCTAACGTGCAACTTTTCCAGAAATTGACGAACCAAAATGCCCTAAAAGACAAATTTATTGCCATGCTGGCTCACGAATTGAGGAATCCCGTTGCCCCCATCTCCAACGGCGTTCAGCTTCTCAAGTTGAAGCTAGGACAGACTGGTGCAGTCGGAGAAACCGTTTTAATGATGCAAAACCAGATTAAGCACCTCTCGAAATTGATCGATGAGTTACTTGATGTGTCGTCTATCACTTATGGGAAGATTTCATTAAATCTTGAGAAGGTTAATCTGGTAGAATTGGTTCGCCAAAGCCTCAATGACCATGCACAAGCAATCAAGAGATGGAACCTTAATGTCGTAGAAGACCTGCCAAACACGCCCGTGTGGGCTTATGTTGACTCCACTCGCTTCTTCCAAATCTTTGGGAACCTTCTTGATAACGCCTTAAAGTTTTCCCAGCCAGATGGAACGATCTGGGTAGATTTCTCAGTTATTCCAGGTGAAAATGGCTCAGGTAGTATGGCGGCCTTATCTGTAAGAGACTTAGGCATCGGCATAGAACCGACAATATTACCAGAACTTTTCGAGCCGTTTACCCAGGCCGATCGCAGTTTAGCTCGTTCGCGGGGCGGGCTAGGTTTGGGACTTTCGGTAGTTAAAAGTCTTGTAGAACTTCATGGTGGTAATGTTGAAGCCTCAAGTAGAGGGATAAATTTGGGAGCAGAATTCAAAGTCACTCTCCCTATATGCGAAGAAATTACAGCCTCGAACAACGAACTAGAAATTACAGAGGCGGCGAAAAAATCGTTGAAGATTTTAGTTATTGAAGATAACGAGGATTCAGCCGTATCATTACAAGCAGTACTTGAGTATTTTGGGCATGAAGTTTCCATTGCTAAGGATGGAATTTTAGGGGTAGAAACTGCAAAGAAGCTTGAGCCTCATGTAATTATTTGTGACATCGGACTTCCCGAAATGGATGGATTCGCCGTTGCACAAGAACTGAGTAAAGACTCCAAATTTACTCGCTCAATTCTGATTGCGCTTACCGGCTACGGTAGCCAAGAGGATCGGCAGCTGGCGCTGAAGTCTGGTTTCAAATCCCACTTAACCAAGCCTGTAGACTTTGACGTACTCAAAGCAGAAATCGATCGATACTTTGATGAAGTATTATCAAGTTGACATTATCTTAACCGTCGATCTCTCCTCATCAGGCTTATTACATACGTACTTAATACAAATCCGTTGCCTTGTTTTGGAACATACGCGATCGCATAGATTAACCTCTCCCCCAGCCCTCTCCGAAGCGGAGAGGGGAGCCGGATTTCTCCCCCAACGCTAGTAGGGAAGGGGGTTAGGTCTGTGTGCAAAGTGCAAGGGTGCGATCGCGCTGATAGAATGGTTAATTAGGTGAAAAATTATTATCTTTGTACTCCTAAAGCTTGACTGCAAATGACATATATAAAATCAATAAATTGTTGTTACACAGCATTTGCCGCTTTACTGGTATTAGGGTATATATACAGTAATGACAATAGCAAGTTTTACAGTGCTTCAAGGAAAAATTCTGTAGATGTCTTTGCGGTGAGCAACTCGTTGGCAAATTAATGTTTTTGTTGCTTGATCGAGAGTAATGCCAATACGATAATCACCAACTCGAATCTTATATTTATCACTATAGCCCTTCAGCTTTTCGAGATATCCTAATTCAAATGGATTCTCTGATTCAAGTTCTTGAAAGACAATAGATTCTATCCGGCTTTGAATCTCAACTGGTAAAGTAGCAAGTTCTTTCAAGAACCTTTTGGTATATTCAACTTGCCACATTTTCTTCTTTTAGTGATTGATAATATTTTAGTGCTTCATCTTTTGATAATGGTTTTTCTTCCTCTACTTCCTCCATGAATTTTGCTAAACCATAATCCTCAAGAATTTCTTCAATCTTTTCAAATTCAGCGATAGGAATTTGTACGGCAATAGGTTGTTGATTATCATCGATAACATAGCTTTTGTGAAGTTCAAGCATTTTAATAACTCCTATGTGCAGAAATCTATACTCTTACTACAAGCTGTAGTAATGAAGCGGGTTTTTATATCTTATTTTCCACAAAAATCACCTGAACTAACTATTTTAAATATTCTTTGTTAGATAGGTAACTCTCTATATTCTCTAATATTGCCTTTAAATAAGAAATAACTCTTTTTTTTATTTCCAATAATTCGTCCGCAGTAGCATCTCTACCAACCTCCTCAAATGATTTAAAACCATGTGCCAAATCATTCCTATTAGTCTTAACTGTTAGTAAATCGCTACCGTCTTTAGTTTTCTTAAAATTTGTTTTACACGAAAAACCATACATCTCAGATGTTTTTCGTATTTTTCTTGCATCAATATTACCTGAAAATAATTTTTCTTTATCAAAACTGCTAGATATTATATCACATGAAATATTGTTTATACTTTGTAAAAGAGTATCAGAAGAGTTGTTCTCCTTGAAATTCTTAATAATAATTTTTTTAATTTTATCTGTAGCATCATCAAAAGAAATATTTTTATTTTTAAACTCATCAAAAATTGTTGTAATAGCATTACGCATTGTGGATTCGACTAGATTATAAAGCAATAAAAATCCTGTTGCTTTAAGAGTTTTTTCTAAATCATTGTTTATTGATTTTGTTTTTGTATTCTTAGCATTACCCATACTTAATTTAATTGAACCTTGCTCTAAATTTTTCAACAATAAAAAATATCTACTAACTTCTTGAGCGCGTTCATCAAAATCTTGAAATAATGTACTTTTCATTAATTACCTAGAAGCTGATCGCGAACATAATGAATACGCTTATTGACTTTATTTTGAGAACTACTTGCATCAGATTGAGTACAATCTTTAAATGCTTGAGAATCTAAAAAACCAGTTGATTTTGGTACTAAATTTGGGTTTTCTCTTAATGCTAAAGCAATACCTACAGAGATTGATTCAAACTTGATTCGAGTTGTCGGTTCATAGCGATTTTTTATTTTTCGATAAATATGTAAAGCATTAGGAAAATGCTTTTCCACAAATTCTAACATCAAATAAAACTCATTTTTCATTGTATCAATACTTAGAGAAATAGATTTATTTTCTTGTTCTAAATAGTCATCCAAAAACTCATGAACTTTTCTGCCAGAGTAATTTTTATAATTATTTAAAAAGGCAAAAAAACGTAGTACAAATTCTTGTGGATCTCTTTTATCAATTTCAGGTTTAGTAAAAGAGCATAAATCTTGAAATTTTTTATTTGTTGATAGTTCCTCAATTAGATCGAGAAACTTTCCTGGTTTACTTCCCCTGCGTTTCTCCATTTCATTTAATTCAACACTACCACTATTAATTCTCTCAAAAAGATCCCTTCTGACTTCTTCATCTGCTTCTTCTGTTAATTGAATCATTCTAATAGTAGTTCTGTTAAAACGCCTTTGACGTTGTGGCGGTAAATCTTCAAAAGTAAACCCATTGAGAGTTTTTAATTTTTCAAGATTTTTTAATCTAAGTTCATTGTTAATAAACCTAGTTAAAGTGCGAATACGTTGTGTACCATCTATAATTTCTAAACGTGCTAAATCTTCTGATTCTGATATATCAGCAACGAAAATATAAGGTATTGGTAAACCTAAAACTACAGATTCAATAAATTTTGATTGCCTATCTTCATCCCAAGCCATTTCTCGTTGATAGTCTGGAATAAAGAATTCATTTTCATCTTCATCTTTGCCATATAAATATTTTTGAACAATTACTTCGATAGGGTATTCTAAGGTGTTGTAATCAACACGCTTTCTTTTATCACGAATTTCTTCTTCAGCCTTTTCTTTGCGTTCATCTGTAATTTCTAATTGAGTTACCATAACTTGACAATTTGTTTTCGTTAATGTTTAGTCTTAGATATTTTTGTATTGATTTAACTAATTTGACCAAATTTTATAAGTTGGCTAGGTTAAAGGTGAATCTCGAAAAAAACATTCTATATGATCTAATAATTATACTAAACCCTAACTTCATTAAGCTTAGGTAACTTCTCCCCAAAAAATCATTTCATTTCCTAAAGTCAAAACTCACTTTAGCTAAATTATACCATTTGTTGGTTTTCTATACTTACAGACAGGGTTCATTCACCAGCCATATCCGCAAACAGTTTAACTTCAGCATATTTGATTGAATAGGGATCAACTGTAATTGTTGAGCTATCTTTAATTAAGGCATTTTTTACGGCATTATGCTAGATATCTTTTGCTGGCATTTTTACCCAGATAATAAAATATTAGGTGGGCATAACACCCACCTAATTAAACTATACTAAACTAACAACGCCTGCTCCTCTTTAGAAATTACGCGTCCTTCATCCTCAAAACCAGCAATTTGATCGAAGTTCAAATACCGATACAAATCATCTGCAAAAGGATGAATTTTACTCGCCACAATATCCAAATATTCCTGCACTGTCGGCAGCCGTCCTAGTAGCGCACAAACTGCGGCTAATTCTGCTGAACCAAGATACACTCGTGCATCTTTACCCATGCGATTATTGAAGTTGCGGGTAGAGGTAGAAAATACTGTTGTGCCATCAGCAACTCGCGCCTGATTTCCCATACACAAACTGCACCCTGGCATTTCTGTTCTAGCACCCGCAGCCCCAAAAACGCTGTATACACCTTCTTCTTTTAATTGGTGTTCATCCATGCGCGTTGGTGGTGCTATCCACAAGCGAGTTTTCACTTCACCTGCGCCTTCCAAAACTTTCGCTGTTGCCCGATAATGACCGATATTCGTCATACAAGAACCGAGGAATACTTCTTGCACTGGATCGTTAGCAACTTCCGATAATAACTTAACATTATCGGGGTCATTGGGAGCAGCAACAATTGGCTCTTTGATTTCGTTTAAATCAATTTCAATGATTTCGGCATACTCTGCATCGGCATCACCTTCTAATAACACAGGGTTTGCTAACCATTCTTCCATCTTTGCCACACGGCGCAGCATGGTACGCGCATCTTGATAGCCGCGTGCGATCATATTTTTCAGCAGCGCTATGTTGGAACGCAGATATTCCGAAATTGTCTCTACACTCAGCTTAATTGTGCATCCGGCACAAGAACGTTCGGCGCTAGCATCGGTGAGTTCAAAGGCTTGTTCAACTTTTAAATCTGGCAAACCTTCGATTTCTAGAATTCGCCCGGAGAAGACGTTTTTCTTATTCTGTTTCTCTACTGTCAGCAAACCTTTTTGAATTGCTACGTAAGGAATGGCATTCACGACATCGCGCAGGGTGATGCCTGGTTGCAATTCACCTTTAAATCTTACCAAAACTGACTCTGGCATATCTAAAGGCATCACACCCAAGGCGGCTGCAAAGGCTACCAACCCAGAACCGGCGGGGAAGGAAATACCCAAGGGGAAGCGGGTGTGAGAGTCGCCGCCAGTTCCCACGGTATCGGGTAACAGCATCCGGTTTAACCAAGAGTGGATGATACCATCACCAGGACGGAGGGCGACTCCGCCACGAGAGGCGAAGAAATCGGGGAGTTCGTGGTGGGTTTTAATGTCTACTGGTTTGGGATAAGCTGCTGTGTGGCAGAAACTTTGGATCACTAAGTCTGCACTGAAACCAAGACAGGCGAGTTCTTTTAATTCGTCGCGGGTCATGGGGCCTGTGGTATCTTGAGAACCAACGGTAGTAATGATAGGTTCGCAAGATGTGCCGGGACGCACACCAGGTAATCCGCAAGCTTTACCGACCATTTTCTGTGCCAAGCTGTAGCCTTTACCTGTATCAAAGGCTTGCTGGGGACGGGTGAAAACTGTGCTGTGTTCTAAACCTAGTGCAAGACGAGTTTTATCGGTGAGGGTACGTCCAATAAGTAGGGGGATGCGTCCACCTGCGCGAACTTCATCGAGGATGGTATCAGGTTTAAGGTCAAAAGTGGAAATAACTTCGCCTGCTTCGTTTGTGATTTCGCCTTTGTAAGGATGGATGGTAATTACCATGCCGGTTTCGAGTTTGGTGACATCGCACTGAATAGGCAAAGCACCGGCATCTTCTGCTGTGTTAAAGAAGATTGGCGCGATCGCACCACCTAAAACATAACCCCCAGCGCGTTTGTTTGGCACAAAAGGTATATCATTTCCCATATGCCACAATACTGAGTTGATGGCAGATTTACGCGAGGAACCTGTACCAACTACATCCCCCACGTAAGCTACAGGATGCCCTTTTTTCTTCAATTCGGCAATGGTTGCCAAGCTTCCTGGTTGCCGTGACTCTAGCATCACTAAGGCGTGTAAGGGAATATCTGGGCGAGTTGTGGCGCTTTGGGCGGGGGATAAATCGTCGGTATTGGTTTCGCCAGGAACTTTAAAAACGGTGACAGTAATCGCTTCTGGTACTGTGGGGCGCATGGTAAACCATTCAGCTTCCGCCCAAGAGTCAATCACCTGTTTGGCGAAAGGATTGGTTTTAGATAACTCTAAAACATCGTGGAAGGCATCGTACACCAAGAGGATTTTGCTTAAAGCGTTGGCGGCGTTGGCGGCGATGGGTTCCTTTCCTTGTCCGCCCATTACTAGAGGTGTTTCGGATGAGTCGGAGAGGGATACGGTGGGCCATTGCAGCAGTTCGATTAAAGATTGCACATTGTAACCACCTACCATCGTGCCCAGCAATTGCACCGCTTCTATGCGCGAAACCAAAGGACTGGTGATTTCCTTTTTGGCGATGGCGGTGAGAAATCCAGCTTTGACATAAGCTGCTGGATCGACACCAGGAGAAACGCGATCGCTCAATAAATGTAATAATATCTCCTCTTGACCCTTTGGCGGATTTTTCAGTAATTCACATAATTCTGAGGTTTGCTTCGCATCCAATGGTAAAGGGGGAATACCGAGTGCTGCTCTTTCGGCAACGTGTTTACGATATTGTTCTAGCATTTTTATGTTCTCCATTGGGATGTTCTCCCTTCAATTATGAAATATTTTTAGGCAATACTTGGCTATAAGAGTTTAGCTTATTTTTATGATGAAAGCCTTACTGGTAATTGGTTATTAGCAACTTTTTTATACTGAAATTTTGGAAAATATAAGGCAATAAAATTCGCTACTACACAAACTTTCGTCCACCTCCGTGGACTAAGAGTAAATCAAGAATTTTTAACCCACAGAGGTGGGTTTCGTATTTCGACTTCGGCTCCATCGAGCGAAGTCGAGATGCTCAACACAAGTTTGTATAGCCGCGACTTATAGTTGCCAGGTGTAGTAATAATAAATTAGATTGATTGTTGGTTTAACCAAGTTTCTAAATCAGCAACACTAGAAAAATCTAGTAATGCTTCTCCTAAATTCTCTAATTGTTCAATGGATAAACCTTTAATTTGCCCGATTAATGATGCATCAATTTCACCAAGACAGCGATTTAGTACGCGCAGTATTAAATCTTGTTTTCCTTCTTGCCTTCCCTCTTTTTTGGCTTGTTCTCTGTCTCTTTGGTAAAGTGGTTCTAGTCGCATAATTAACTCTTTATCAATCAAAATGAATTAGATTGATTGTTGGTTTAACCAAGTTTCTAAATCAGCAACAATAGAAAAATCTAGCAATGCCTCTCCTAAATTTTCTAATTGTTCAATCGATAAGCCTTTAATTTGCCCGATTAATGATGCATCAATTTCACCAATACGGCGATTTAGTAGACGCAGTATTAAGTCTTGTTTTCCTTCTTGCCTTCCCTCTTGCCTTCCCTCTTGCCTTCCCTCTTGCCTTCCTTCTTGCCTTCCCTCTTCTTTGGCTTGTTCTCTGTCTCTTTGATAAAGTGGTTCTAGCCGCATAATTAACTCCCTATCATCTGCTTCTAATTCTTGATTTACTCTCAAGTTTTCGCGCAAGTTGTAAACTAATTCGAGAGTTGCTTTCTGGTATGGATGATTTAATGGTAACGCTTGCAACTCGATAATCGCTTGTGACTGCACGCTTCCCCTTCCCAAAAGCCTCAACCATAATGTCTCCGGTGTTTGGGGTAGTTGGTGTATCGCTACAATTGCTGTCCGCAAGGCATCTGGCAGAAAATGTACTCCTAGTAACCAACTTGCTTTTTGCATAGTTCCAAAGCTAGACAACCTAGTTTCAGATACGGTAGGTGTCAGAATCCACAATTTAGGAATTTCCGAGTTCTGAAGTTTGGTTTTATTAGTTTTAGCTTCTCGTCGTAAAAGAGCCTTTACTTCTAATAATTTTAGAATACAGTCGCATATTTCATCGGTAGAAGCTGGATTACGGAAGGGTTCTATGAGTGCAGGATATTCCGCAAATCTTCCTAGCAAACCTAGTATTTCTATATTAGAGCTTTGCTGTTTGGTAGGAGTGAATAAAACATCTATTTCTTTAATCTCTCCTGAAACTTTTTCTGAGTGGTTTGACTCTCTGCGGGATAGAAAAGCAAAGGCTAAAATCAGAGCAAGGCTTGACCGAGTAGAGGAGGGTAATTTAGGTGATTGTAAATCAGTTGGTGATAGTGTTTTTGAACTTAGAATAGACTATGGTTCTGGCTACCGCATATATTTTGGGCAGGAAGGGTCAACAATTATTATTCTTTTGTGTGGTGGCGATAAAAACACTCAAGATAAAGATATTGCTAAAGCCAAGGAATATTGGAAAGACTATAGGAGTAGAGATGATGCATAAAAGTACCAGCTATCACGAAAAACTGATTCAAGACTTAAAAAATCCACTAGAAGCAGCAGTTTATATTGAAGTTGTTTTAGAAGAAAGCGATCCGAAAATGTTAAGTAAGGCATTGAAAAATGTCATAGAAGCGCATGGTGGCGTCGATCGGCTTTCTGCACAAGTCAAGCAACTCTACAATAAACTTGACCAGATGCTATTAGAGAAAGGCGAAATTGAGTTTTACAGTCTAAATTCTTTGTTGGATGCTTTAGGGTTACATTTTGCTGTAACAGTAAAGCCGTAAGCCTAATGTTGTAACATTGATGACCAAAGTTTGTTCGTGAGTGCAATCATCGATACATAGTGTATATTGTTGATTTATAGTGATGCCTGCGGTGGTCACTGAGCTTCTTGCCTTGAGTTTCGACTGCGCTCAACTACCGCGAAGCCGAAAGGTGTCGAAGTGCGGGCTGCGCCAACGCAATTCCTTCCACTGAATCACGAGAAGCACCCACATTAGCTCCGGCGGCTTTGAGAACTTAGCGGATTGTACCAAATAAACTATAAAGAGAGTTCATCGCTTCTCTTACTAAACCCTGGTCAACTGCCTTTTACCTAAATTCTTATAGTAACATCTGGATATTTTTAACTAATTCAGATAAACTAATATATTTGCCCGTAGCATCACCTTCTTTTGTCTATGCCCAAAACTTACACCGTAGAAATTAATCATCAAGGCAAAATTCATACTTTGCAAGTTCCCGAAGATGAAACGATCTTATCAGTTGCCGATGCTGCTGGTTTGGAACTGCCGAGTTCTTGCAATGCAGGTGTTTGCACAACTTGCGCCGGTCAAATAAGCCAGGGAACCGTGGATCAAACTGATGGTATGGGCGTTAGTCCAGATTTGCAAAAGCAAGGTTACGTATTACTTTGTGTTGCCAAACCCCTTTCTGATTTGAAACTTGAAACAGAAAAGGAAGACATAGTTTATCAATTACAATTTGGTAAAGACAAATAATCTGTGAACAGTTATCAGTATATCGGATAATTATTCATAACTGAATAACTGTTTCTGAGATTACCAAATTCGATAAATTACATAAGTATTTCATCGGAGATGAAGTCAGCTATTATAGAAACTACAGACCAACAGGATTTACCAAAATGACGACTCATTTTATTACCGCAGAAATTGATTTACAAGAAACTCCCGCAGAGTTACTAGAAGTAATTGAAACAGAGTTAAAGAAACAAGGCGAACCTCTGCGTTGGGCAGTTACTTCTGTGGATACTGACGAACAAAAAGCTATAGTTGAAGCCGTTGTTACCACAGTTAAGAGTTAGGAAAGACGCGATTTAGAGAGACGCGATTAATCGCGTCTGTACAAGAGTTAGGATTTGATGGCTTTTGATTCATAAACTCATCACTCATCACTCATAACTCAGCACTCAATATGTACACCGCTATCTTAATTGTACCAACAGGCGTAGGGGCTGCTATTGGGGGTTATGCAGGAGATGCTTTACCTGTTGCCAAAGTTATAGCACAGGTTTGCGATCGCCTAATTACTCACCCCAATGTCCTGAATGGCGCAAGTTTGTATTGGAATCTCCCCAATGCTTTTTATGTTGAAGGTTATGGACTTGACAAATTCGCCTCTGGATGCTGGGGGTTGCGTCCAGTCCGCACTAATAAAATAGGTTTGCTTTTAGACCAAGGCATTGAGCCAGAGTTACGGCTACGACATATACAAGCCGCCGATGCAGTGAGAGCAACTCTGGGATTAACCTTAACAAATTATGTAATTACCGATGCGCCATTAAATGTAGAATTACGGACTACAGCATCGGGGGCTAGTTGGGGAACAATTGGCAACCCAGATAGCTTGTTACGAGCAGCGGAGATATTAATTAAAAAAGCGGGAGCAGAAGCGATCGCAGTTGTAGCCCGTTTCCCCGATGATATGGACTTAGAAGCAGTAGAGAAATATCGTCAAGGTGAAGGGGTAGATTCTTTAGCGGGTGCAGAAGCCGTAATTAGCCATTTGCTAGTGCGAACCTTTCAAATTCCTTGTGCCCATTCTCCCGCCCTTTTGAGCGAACCTCCACAAGCTGATTTATCTCCGCGTTCCGCCGCCGAAGAATTAGGCTATACCTTTTTGCCCTGCGTACTTGTCGGATTAAGTCGTGCCCCACAATTTATAATAGAGAAAGGAGCGATCGCATCAGAGAAAGGAGATATTTGGGCAGATGAAGTGGATGCTGCGATCGCACCTGCAACTGCCTGTGGTAGCAGTGCTTTACTGAGTTTAAGCCAAAAACGATGCCAAATAATTACAGTAGAAGAAAATAAAACTCTGATAAAAGTTCCTGCCCAACCGTTGGGGATCAAATCTATACAGGTAAACTCATATTTAGAAGCAGTAGGTGTATTGGTAGCACATAAAGCAGGCATCAATCCCTCCGCTCTCCGTCCCAAATTATTACCTTTGCAATCAATTAGTCATTAGTCATTAGTCATTAGTCATTGGGAAAGGGGTAAGGGGTAAGGGGAAAAGGGTAAAGATTAAATTTATTCCTTTTCCCTTTTCCCTTTAACCTTTAACCTTTTCCCCTGCCCCCTGCCCCCCTGCTCCCCTGCCCCCCTGCCCCCCTGCCCCCATTCCCCTAAAACCCGTGATTGAACAACAAAAGCAAGAGCCAGAAATTCCATACCTGACGCGCATCCAAGTACTTGGGGCGATGGGAGCGACTGCAATCATTTTGTTGATAGTCGCTAAACTTTCGTTATACTTTGGCAACTTTTCACTATTTTCTTGGGACTTGAATCCAAGAGAAGCGCTGTTAGGTGTAGGGTTGGGGTTTGTGCTGACTGCGTTAAGTGGCTTAACTTACCGTCTATGGACTGCCTATCGTAAGAGTGCAGATTATTATCTAGAAGTAGTACTGAAGCCTTTAGCTTTACCAGATTTAATTTGGCTGGGGTTGCTACCAGGATTGAGTGAAGAATTGTTATTTAGAGGCGTGATTCTACCAGCTTTAGGCTCCGATCTGACAGCTGTAATTGTATCCAGTCTTTGCTTTGGCATCTTGCATTTTAGCGGTTCCCAACAATGGCCTTATGTAATTTGGGCAACAATTGTCGGGATGATATTGGCATATAGCGCCCTGCTTACGGGCAACTTGTTAGTGCCGATTGTTGCTCATATTATTACCAATTTGATTTCTAGCTATTTCTGGAAAATGCGGCGATTTTCGGCAATTAAAAAATAAATATTTGTTAATCGACAAAATATTATCACAATTTATGCTTGGTTTTTGAGCATTGGTTACATTGGATAACATCATAAGTTGACAACTGGTCTAATTTATTGTTGTAGCTCGGCAAAAGTTCCACTTTTTTTACTTTCTAGTTAGAGCAAACTGTGCGCTGCAACGCTTCGATACGTCCATGAGGGCGCAGTGCTGCACCGGACTATTAACCAGGAGACTACAACAATGATGAAAGCTGAAGATATCATGACCAAAGACGTAGTTACCATTCGCGGTTCGGCAACTGTTGCTGAAGCGGTGGGGCTGATGAAGGACAAAAGATTGCGGGCGCTGGTTGTGGATCGTCGCTATGACAATGATGCTTATGGCATTGTCACAGAAACAGATATTGTTTATAAGATAACAGCCTACGGGAAAGATCCAAAGCAAGTGCGGGTTTATGAAATTATGAGCAAGCCCTGCATCGTGGTCAATCCTGATTTGGGTGTGGAATATGTAGCGCGGTTATTTGCTAATACTGGTATTCATCGCGCACCTGTGATTCAAGGCAAGCTGTTGGGCATCATCTCGATTACCGACATTTTGACTAAAAGCGACTTTGTGGAAGCGCCAAAAGCGCTACTGCTGGAGGAGAGAATTCAAAAAGCAATTGAGCAAGCTCGTGCTATTTGCACTGAACAAAGTGCTTATTCTAAAGCCTGTGCAGCTGCCTGGGATGAGGTAGAAGAACTTCAGGCAGAAGCAGCTCATCAGAAAGCTGAGGGTATGATATCAGCTAAAGTTTCTTTTGAAGAATACTGCAAGGAAAACCCCAATGCACCAGAATGTCGAAATTATCACCCGTAATTGAAGTGTGGGGATGAAGAGGAATGGGCATTGGGAGTTAGGAGTTAGGAGTTTGGAGTTTGGAGTTTGGAATTATTTTCCTTGTCTCTTTGTCCCCGTGCCCCACTTCGACTCATTTCGGCTACGCGGTAGTTGAGCGCAGTCGAAACTCAATGACCAACGCAGTGACCTCCTGCTCCCTGCCCCACTTCGACTCATTTCGGCTACGCGGTAGTTGAGCGCAGTCGAAACTCAATGACCAACGCTCAGTGACCTCCTGCTATTTGAATTTACCTTCTCGCAACTCGGATCAATAAAAATAAACCTATTCCCAAAAAAAGAAAGTTGGGCAACCAAGCCCCCATAAAGGGAGAAAGGACATCTGCTTGTGCCATCGCCCCACTAACAAAGAATATTAAGTAGTACGAAAAAATAACTACCACACTAATCCCAAAACTGGTACCTCTCCCCGTTCGCTGGGGTATGCTTCCCATCGCTGCACCTACCAAGCCAAAAACCACACATACAAAGGGCAAAGAGATTTTTTGTTGAATCCGCACTTCAAGTTTACGAATTTTTTGGCGATCGCCACCAAGATTTTCCACTTCTAGTTGATTTAGTGCTTCAGCAATATTCATTTCACCATAATCTCGGCTTTTTTCTGCCAGACTTAATGGCGTGCGCGGTAGTTGCAGTTGTTGGTGTTCAAATTTGACGATGTTACGATAAGAGCGATCGGCTGCGACAAAATAGATTGTACCGTTGTAAAAATCCCAGACATTTTGAGAAGGATTCCACTTAGCAGATTCCGATACCACAATTTGATTCAGATTTTTTGTTGAGCGATCTATAATTGTTAACCCTGTCATCCGCTTACCATCAAATTGGTCGGCGTAAAACAAGCGTGTCAATATCCGATTCTTAGAGCCATCTGGCTGGACAACATCCTGGTATTCAGGATAGAAAATATTTTGCTGTTTAAAAGTGGGCTTGTCTGATTTGAGCGCTTTATCCAGAGTCATCGCCGCTTGATAATTTGCTGCTGGTGCAATTTCTTCGTTAAACACAAATGTCATTCCTGTGACTACAAGACTTAACATCACAGCAGTTAGCACCATGCGATAGACACTGACACCACAACCACGCAAAGCAATTAGTTCGCTCTCGCTAGAAAGACGACTGTAGGTCATCAAAGTAGCCAGCAGCGTAGACATCGGGAAGGCTAAAACGATAAAGTTGGGAAATTTTAACAAAAAAACTTGAATAGCAATGTCTATAGGTAGCCCAGATTCGACAATTTTTCTGACGAGATCGAATACAGCATCAATGGTGACGCCAATTGATGAAAAAGCTCCGACACCAAAGAAAAACGGCGCTAACAATTCGCTGGCAAGGTAGCGATCCATGATCGTAAAAGGCAGCAGCGAATAAAGACTATTAAAAGACGTGAGCTTCTTTGATATCATAAGCAACTTGAAAATTTAGATATTAGCAACCCTGGCAAAGCAAAGTATACAGCAGCAGACAGGAGGCAGGAGGCAGAAGAAAAATAGCCTTTATATAGGAATCCGGTTTGATTTCTGAAAAAAATCCGTACACTTATAATCCTCTTCTTCACTATTGCCTATTGCCTATTGCCTGTTCCCTGCCTCTACGAGTAATTTCAAAAATCAAATACTAGTCCTATATCTGGTCTTGAAGTTTAGGCTCTCTACCTCACTTAATTGCAAACTACTGTATCTAATTTATTCAGTATCAAAGTTTAATTCTCAATAGCACAGAAAGCAGAACTAAAATGAATTCATAAATTCATGCTGAAGAATCAAAAATCAAAATATCTTTTAAAATTATTAACTAAATAATTGTTAATTTAGACTTGAAAATTATCCCCCAAATAATATTGCCGCACGAGAGGATTGCTGTAGAGTTCGTCAGCAGCGCCAAAAGCGAGAATTTGTCCCTCACGCATGATGTAGGCGCGATCGGTGATCGCGAGGGTTTCGCGGACATTATGATCTGTAATTAAGATTCCCATACCGCGATCGCGCAGTTGTGCGACGATTTGCTGAATTTCTGAGACTGCGATCGGATCGACTCCGGCAAATGGTTCATCCAAAAGTAAAAATTTTGGCCCTTCTTGTCCAGCAGCTAAAGACCTTGCTAATTCCGTCCGCCGTCGCTCACCACCAGAAAGTTGAATTCCTTTACTCCTAGCTAATTTTTCCAACCGAAACTCCCGCAGTAAAGTTCTGAGTCGCCTTGCCCACTCCCATCGTGGCACATGAGTTTGTTCTAGCACTAACAGAATATTATCCTCTACCGAGAGTTGGCGAAAAACACTTGCTTCTTGTGCTAGATAACCAATACCCAGTTTTGCCCTTTGATGCATTGGCATTCCCGTCACGTCTACATTACCCAGCCAAACTTTTCCTTGATTGGGTTTTTCTAAACCTGTCGCAATGTAAAAAGTCGTCGTTTTACCAGCCCCATTGGGGCCTAGTAAACCAACGATTTCCCCCTGAGCAACAGAAAGATTGACACGATTGACAATTACTCGCTTGCCGTAAGATTTGTGAATATTCTCTAAAACAATTTTCACGCTGGAAGCACCCTTTCTTGGTGATAAATGCTAATTAGAAGGCTTCAAAGGTGGCGTTTTTGGGGCAGGTGTCGCAGTTTGTCCATTATTATCTGATTCCTGCACCATGTAGATCGACTCTACCTGACGGTTGGATTGGGGTAAAGCAACAAATCGCCCTTCATCAATTAAATAGGTTACTTTTTCTGCTCGGATACTGTTACCGCCCTGTTGCAAAATATAGACATTGCCACTGAAATCAATTCGGCGTTCTTTACTAAAATACTGTGCTTGGGCAGCTGTTGCCTGAAGTTGGCGAGCCGGATACAACATTTGCACATTCCCGCGAGCGGTGATTACTTGATTTTTCGCGTCATATTCTTGTACATCAGCGCGGATAGTCAGGGGGCGATTTGCCTGAGATGTTTGTGCAGTAGCAGTTTGCACTTGGGTAGGGAAGGCAAAAGCGCCCAAAAATATAGCTGGTAGCATTAAAGCTAATCCAAAGCGACGTATCTGGGATAAGGGCAATTGATAGCAGGGCATCATAGCAATTGGGGATTTAGGATTTCATTGCATTCTAATTATCTCAAGTACTTTATCCAGATTATGAAATATACAATCTGGAGTGATTTCTGATAACTACTGGCTGAAATAGTGACGCTACCTCCAACCTCAAGGTTTCAGGTAATTGACATCTGAATGAAAATGACGTAGGCACAATAATCTTCTTTTAACAAAGACGCTACGCGTAGCTTGCTTCCACGTAGTAGTACGGGAAACCCTCGGCTAGATAAATTTTGCCTACCAAGGATTTCGGGTAACGCATAATTAATTTCACTCCTATGTCTAATCAGCCGTTAGCACAATTTTAGGCAAAGATAAGACTTGATTTTCGCCCAGATTACCAGCAGCAATCAAGTCTTGCCCTATTTGTTGTAATGTCGTCAATAACACTGCGCTCTGACTCAATAGCTCATCTACGTCAACGCCGCTGTAACTAGATGGGTAACGGCGTAGGCGATTGCTGCCTTCTCCCAATAGAATTACAGCACCTCGCCAGTTCCGATTTTCCAAATGATACAGTGCCACAGCAATTTGGAGAATTCCTTGATAAAAGCTTTTTTCCGGTTCGCTAGCTTCAATCCACAAAGCCTCTAAAGTGTCATGACAAGCGTAGAACTGTCCAGAATTGAACTGTTCTACGCCTTGCCAAAACTCTTGGGGGATGATTTCGCTCATCCCATGCTGTCTCGTACTTCTTTGATTGTTTCCAGAGAGATTTCTTGTTTATCTCCAGCAAACTCGTTGTCAGGGGTGAGGAATAACATACAATGGCACTCTTTGCGTTCTCTCATTGGCACACAAGGACAGTTCCAATATGTGGCGTGAATTTCAGCTTCTTTATCTTCGTAATGGCGACAAGGACATAAAGGCGCACCCAGGTCGTCTTTATGTTTGGCTAATCCTTCAATCACAACTGCGGTGACAGAAGGTTCAGAACAGAAGTATGTTCCAGTACGCTTGGCGTATTGTTCGGAAAAATGCCGCATTGCCTCTAGGCTTTTATCGCTGGATTTTGTGTTATGTTCTGATGCGATCATGTCGTTCATAATTTAAATATTTCTTTGCATTGTACCTCAGCCTTACTAAGGGATTACTGGGTGTATTTCCCCAACCTTTTCCCCTCAAATTGTTTTACATTTGCTCAAAGGCTGATATATCTGCTGTCCTGGGATCGGAGAAAATCTCAGAAATCGCAGAAGTTGAACTTGTCAGCAGTCTTTGAAATTATAAAATTTGAATTGATTTATGAATGTAATGTTTTTTGTAGCTGGGGTTGCAGTGGGCGTAGGCGTAGCCCGTCGGAGACATCGCTTTGCAAAACTATACCAGGGTGTTCCCAATTAATTACCTCTTGTTCTGCTGGTGAGGAAATATTTGGCCATAAAACCCAGCGACTACCTTGAGGAAGAGTAGCAAGGCTCAGGGGGTTTTGAGTCAGCCAAATCAAAGGATAGCTTTTAGGAACAACTGAACTGGCATCTTCTAAGGCTCTGGTTGCTGCTAAGGTTTCTAGAACAAAGCGATCGCCTTTGATTAAATTTGTTGATGCTGTCCACAGTTGCACTTGTAATTCTTGTTGCTGTGCATAAAAGTACAGAGATGCTGCGGCAATTACTGCTTGTTCAAAGTTTTCTTCTTCCCAATTGCTAGCACTATCGAGGGCAATCACTATTTCTTGTCCACCTGTCACCATTTCTAACTCCCGCACCCTTAATTCCCCATAACGGGCACTAGTTCGCCAGTGAATCAAGCGAGTGGGATCTCCTAGACGGTAGGGACGGAGCGATCGCACTAGCCCCGTTGTCGCTGTTTGCAAGGGTTTACCACGAGGATCGCCCCTTTTGCTCTCTTCTTGTCCCATTTCATCTACTAGGGGGCAGGTAGCCAAGGGTAACACTGTGGGATAAACGATCGCTGTGGCACCACAATCACGCTGACGGCGACACCAAAACAATCCCAAAGGCGCACCAGAAGCAAGTTCAACTGTGTGCCAGCGATAAACACCCCGACGCACAGTCGGGTGGTAATATACCCAACGGTAACTACCTTGGCGAGGAATTGTTTCGATTGCCTTTTGTACTGGTTTCCCTAAGACGAAGGGCAGTATATCTTCAACTTGCAATAAACTTACAGGCTGCTGTGTTTGATTGCAGATTTCTAATTCCACCGTCAGCTCGTCGCCTGCTGATACTGGTTGGATGGGACGGCGGGTGATGGATAGACCTGTGAGCGATCGCGGCGGTAAGATGGCTGCTACACCCAAAAGAGCAAAACTAATGCCGCTAATGGCGTAAAGCCAACCAGCCATCGTATTGATACCTGCGCCAAAAAAACAAATAGCCGTTGCAGCTAGTACCCAACCGCCGTATGCAGGGGCACAAGCGCGGGTTTCTAACCAATTGGTGATCGGTTTAATAATTTTCATGTTTCTTTTTTAGCCCAACACCACCCCAAATTCACAGGGTCTTAGAATATGCCAAAAAAACCATAATAGTAATATTTATTAAGCGTCAAGCAATTTGAAGCTTGCTGGATTCAGGGGGCAACTATCATCTGGAAAAATCTGGAAGACCGCTCTTATGGGTTCCTATCAATGATAATTTTAAGCATTGGGAACCCCTAAAAATCGAAGTTTATGAATGCAGCCGACGACAAAACGATTGTTCGCGAGTATTTCAATTCCACAGGGTTTGACCGTTGGAAGCGAATCTACGGCGATGGCGAAGTCAACAACGTCCAATTAGACATCCGCAATGGACACCAGCAAACTGTGGATACAGTTCTCGGTTGGCTGAAGGCTGATAACAATTTACCAGAGCTATCAATCTGTGATGCTGGGTGTGGTGTCGGTAGTCTCAGCATTCCCCTGGCTGTAGATGGTGCTAAAGTCTATGCCACCGATATTTCGGAAAAAATGGTAGAAGAAGGCAGAGATAGAGCAAAGCAAACTTTGGGAAATAACGAAAATCCGACTTTTGCCGTGCAGGATTTAGAATCGTTGAGTGGTAGCTACCATACCGTTATTTGCTTAGATGTTCTCATCCATTACCCTCAAGAAAAAGCCGATGAGATGATATCTCACCTCTGTTCTTTGGCACAGTCGCGGATAATTCTCAGTTTTGCGCCGAAGACCTGCGCCCTGAGTATACTCAAGAAAATTGGCAGTTTCTTTCCTGGGCCAAGTAAAGCCACTCGTGCTTATTTACATCGTGAGGCTGATGTGGTGAAAATCTTAGAAAGCAATGGCTTTTCTTTGCAACGACGGGCAATGACGAAAACTCGCTTCTATTTTTCTCGCTTACTGGAAGCTACACGCAATTAAGGTTAAAATCGCAGCAAAGGTTTATTATACCTTTGCTGCGATTTGACAATCTCAAAGATAATTTTGTAATTGAGCATGGGGCGTTGTGCTATTTTTCATTCTTAGTTTCAATTTGCTCAAGGGCGATCGCAGTCTTTACGGTTTAATCTGGGACTGAATGCTTTAGTGTCGGCGCTTTTTGAGATTGCGATCGTCTCAAATATCGAGGGTTTTAGCGCTGAAGCTCAGGCTTTATCTAGTAGTCTGCCAACCCAAAAATCTGAGGTGGAGATTGGATAAAGGTTAAAGGGAATTCATGGTAAGGGATTTAAACCCTTTCCCCCTTCCCCCTTCCCCTTATCCCCTTCTTGGGGCCCCACCTTCCCCTTAAAAGAGCCAAGTTGCCTTGGCGTACCACTAGTTAAACTAATTTTTGAATATCACCATAAGCACGGTAGAATCCGCCACTGGCTGATTCACGTATTTCTTGAACAAGGTAACGCGCACCTTCAATACGAATATCTTTGGGAAACTGCACTTTCCAGTTGTGGTTGTAACCCTCAGAAACAACACGAACTCTCAATTTACTTCCTTCTCGAAAGCATTCAACAATAACCCCAGAGCTTGTATTTGTAGTAGTTTCTAGAACAGATGAGGGTGCTGCTCCTTCACCTAATGGTGCTTTAATTACTACAGCTTCGGGAACTGTGCCTGTTTGAGCAGAGCCAATCGCAGTTTCACTAGCATCAATGCAAGCCAAATAACCATCTGTTGTAACAATATAAATATGGTTGTTGAAAAACTGCATAGATAAAGCCGAGCCACACCCTGTAGAAAGCTTCCAAAGACGATTTCCTAGCCCATCAAAGCAGTAAATGGAAGAACTACTATCTCCGGCAAACACATACTTGCCGTTAAGTGCGGTAGCACAAGAGTAAACTGACGCATCACATTTGAAAACGGGGCCAACTTCCCCATTTTTATTAAAGCAGTAAACTTTATGGTCGCTTGTTCCGGCATAGACTGTTGATGCCTCTTGCCAACCAAACAGTACGCTGCCTTGAGTTTTTTGATGCCATAACATCCGACCTTCAAGGCGATCGTACATAGTCACGCCTTTGCTATGACCGTGATAAATCCCTGATTGGTCACAACGTACCATCCAGCCGGAATCACCTTGACTTAGACGAGTCCACTGTGATTCATCATCATGATCGATTGTCGTTACGCCACCATTAGCATCAGAGACGGCTAACAATCCATCTTTGATATCTAACCAAAAAATATCTACATTTTCATCAATTTTATAGCTTAGACGCGGTAGCTTGCCGGTCAGGTCGTAAACATTGCCGTCATCGCAACCAGCATAAATCCAAATATCATCGGCAACTAAACATTTAACGCCATCAGGAAGCTTAAACCGATTGATCGCTTGACCTTGATGATTCAAAGCAAAAACTTGACCTGCTTGATTTCCAACCCAGCAACGTTTGGCATCAATGAAAATTCCAAAAGCAGCTGAAGATGAAGCAAACTTCCAAATAATCGGAGCTTGTTTTGCGGTGGAAATAGTGCTGCTGACTTGGCGGCGTGTCACAGGACGCTTTTGGCGAACACCCATAACAGCTACCTCGTAACCTTTTTTGAGCTTTTCTTTAATTTTTTTACTAGCCTCTGCTTTCGCTTTCTCAAAAGTTGGATAAGCTTTTGTTTGAGTTTGCCCACAGTCGCCAATACGACCGTAACGTATAGTTAATTGGTTATCTTGAACTATCACTTCATAAAACTTGTGAGAGCTTCCACTAGCTTCGGAAAGCTCTAAATATGTCTTTTCTTCTGGGATAACTTCTCTCATCAAATCAATACCAATGTTTAAATATACAGACAAGTTTGGGATATGCAAATTAGCTACAGAATTAGACTTTGCCCCAATCTATTGTGGGAAGTATCTTGAGCTTTTAGCAGTGATCTAGATCGCGAGTTAATAATTTTTTTAAGTTATTTATAATACCAAAACTTTAGTATAATTACAGACACTACTTAGTTAACAAGGTTTTTGAAAGTCGGATTGGTACGCTACACAAGCTAAGTCTATTGTCATGACGAAAGAGTATCTGTTTCAATTGGCTCTATAGATAGAGAAATATCCTGAGCAAAGCTGGTATATTTACAAATTTTAGTAGTAACATTTTTTGAATAGAATTAAGGGATTAACCTGGTATTTTTCTAAGCCTTGGCAGTATAAATATGGAATTTTTTAACAGGATTCCTTTAATGCCTTTAATATTCCTCTTATTGGCTTACATTCTTCTGGGATGGTATCTTGCTGCTAATCATATTATTTGGTTAGTAGGAGCTTTTGTTGTTGCTATGGTTATAGCTGTAGCCAGAAAAAGTTTTTCTTGGTTAGAGCGTTTAGTCGAGTTTGGCTCGAAAACTTTAGTTGTTATCTTGTTTTTAAGTATATCAATTGCTTTAGTAGCAACTTGGTCGATATTATTAAGGCTCTTTATGATACCCTTAGCCACTACGCTTTTAGCTGATTTAGAAATGCGCTTTTCTGGCTACAATAAACTAGATTCATTTTGGATTATAACTGTCCTAGCTGTATTGGGTTTGGTAGTAGGTGAAATAATAGACATTTTACTTTTTCCCAGTAGCAGATACTAAAGAATTAGGGATAAGAAGCCGATATATTATTAATTAATTAACAACGCACATATGTGCATCCATACTTAAGCGAAACTATGGAGCGATCGCTGTCTTGAGTACAGCAGGGCGTAAATAAAGTATCAATTTTCAATCAATGAAACTTGTGCGGTATAAAAATTACGTATAGCAGTACCAGCTTTTTAATCAAACAAAGCACGATTACCCCTTATTAGTCAATCATTCTTTAGATGGGTATAAATCTCACTAGTGGAAGACGTTTTACCAATTCAGATTTTTTACCCTATTTGCAAAATGATGTTGTCTAGCAAGAGAATTTAGAGCGATGCCTACGGCGGCAAGCTACGCAGGGAGGTTAATCTGAATATTACCAGATGAATATAACTTGCAATATGCTGTATCACTGGTGACTGTCACTTTCTCGTCACATTTATTGTTAACCATAGAAGTACAGCTAAAACAGTGATTTAAGGTCTTATTGAATCGTGAGTTCCCAAATCTGGAGTACATAGATGATTCCTCTGTTGAACAAAGACTGTAAAACAAAGCCAAAAGTCCCAACTCAACACTAATAAGGAAATAATGTGAGTAGACGTAAAAACTACAATTTGCTCGATCAAACAACATCAACTGAACTAGCAACACCCAAACCATCCCTGACATTATTAGACGCAGTGGCTCTAATTGTCGGTATTGTCATCGGAGCGGGGATTTTTGAAACTCCGGCTCTAGTAGCCAGTCAAGCAGGTAGCGATATTGCTGTACTGCTTTTTTGGCTAATGGGTGGTGTAGTGTCTCTAGTAGGAGCGCTATGCTATGCAGAATTGGCCACTGTCTATCCTGACGTTGGTGGTGCCTACTATTATTTGAAACGTGCATTCGGGCAAAGAGTCGCCTTTTTATTTGCGTGGGCGCGGATGACAGTGATTCAAACTGGTTCCATTGCTCTTTTGGCATTTGTTTTTGGTGATTATATTTCTCAGATATGGCGGCTAGGCACGTTTTCGTCTTCTATATATGCAGCCATAGCGATCGCATTTTTAACTGCTTTGAACATTGTCGGTTTGCAACAGGGTAAGTGGACACAAAACTTGCTGAGTGCTGCGAAAGTTCTAGGTTTGTTGCTGGTAGTCATTATTGGGCTTACCGCCATTCCTAATTCTGCCACTCCTGTAGAATCTGCATCATCAGGAACCTGGGGACTAGCGATGGTGTTTGTGTTGCTATCTTATGGTGGTTGGAATGAGGCGGCTTACATCTGTGCAGAAATTCAAGATGGACGACGTAATATCGTGCGATCGCTAATGTGGAGTATTGGGATAATCACTGCCATTTATCTGCTAATCAATCTGGCTTATCTACGGGGACTGGGATTACCAAATATGGCACAGTCAGAAGCAGTAGCCGCAGATTTAATGCGCTCTCTTTGGGGCGCACCGGGAGCTTTGTTTATCAGTGTGCTGATTGCGATCGCGACTTTGGGAGCAACCAACGCCACAATCTTTACTGGAGCGCGTACCAATTACGCACTGGGACAGGATTTTTCGCTATTTAGTTTTATGGGACGCTGGCAACAACGTCCAAGCAGTCCTACCTATGCCTTATTCTTGCAAGCAGCGATCGCCTTAGCACTGGTTTTTTTAGGCACGCTCACCCGCAAAGGCTTTGAAACAATGGTGGATTACACTGCCCCGATTTTTTGGTTTTTCTTTTTGCTTTCCGGCGTATCACTGCTGGTATTGCGCATCCGCGAACCCCACATAGTTCGCCCTTTTCGTGTGCCATTTTATCCTTTCACTCCATTACTGTTTTGCGCCGTCTGCGCTTACTTGCTGTACTCCAGCTTGGTTTATACAGGTGTAGGAGCGATCGCAGGTGTTTTAGTCGTGGCAGCAGGTATTCCTCTGTTGTTCTGGAATAACTACCGTCAACGTAGGACGTGAGACGAGTGAGCAGGGGAAGCAGGGGAGCAGGGGAGCAGGAGATGTGGTTCGACTGCGCTCACCAACCGGGAGATGAGGGAGATAGAGGGACAAGGAGGGTAAACAAAACTCCTAACTCTTGTACAGACGCGATTAATCGCGTCTCTACTTTTAACTCCTAACTCCGCACGGGCTAAACGCCCCGTTGACGCTAACAGCACTCCTAACGCCCTGTTTGGCCAATGCCTCCATACCCAATATTCAATAACTATTAACAAAGGAGAAAATTCATGGACTTCAAAAAAATTCTGTTTTTACTGGTTACAAGCGTTAGTATTACCAGTTTAGGAATTGCTGGGTGTACGCCGCAACAACAAGATTTGGAAGCCGGAACACAACAACCTTCTACTTTAACAGGTCAGACCGAAACCGAAACACCAGCGGCGACAACTCCCACAACTCAAGTCCAAGAACGTCCTGGAGATGTTCCTTATGTACCTACACCACAGCCAGTGGTAGATGCAATGTTACAAGTGGCAAAAGTGGGTAAAAATGATGTGCTTTACGATCTTGGTAGTGGTGATGGAAGAATTGTCAATACTGCGGCACAAAAGTTTGGTACGCGCGGCATCGGTATAGATATTGACCCCGATCGCATCAAAGAAGCTAATGCGAATGCCCAAAAGGCAGGAGTAACCGATCGCGTTAAGTTTGTCCAACAAGATTTGTTCAACACAGATTTGAGTCAAGCAACAGTAGTTACACTTTATTTACTGCCAGAGATCAACGCCAAACTCCGTCCCAAGCTGTTGAAAGAACTTAAACCTGGGACTCGCATTGTTTCCCACGCCTTCGATATGGGCGATTGGAAACCAGACCAGACTCTTAATGTAGAGGGCAAAACTGTTTACTATTGGGTAGTCCCTGAACAAGTGCCAGCAAATTTGCGATAGAGATTAATAGCAATTCGTAATTAAAAGGTGTCAGATTCAAGTTAATACCAATTTGAAAAAAGAATACGACAAATAGACCATTTGTAGAGACGCGATTCATGAGCCAGCGCGTTGCGGGGGTTCCCACGGCAGTCGCTCATGGGGGGAACCCCCAAGACCGCGCTGCCTCCCAGTTGTAGCGACTGGCGTCGCGTCTTTACCCAAGTACGTATTGCAATCATTAATTAAATTGGTATAATTTTCCATCTCTTGAATCTGTAGCCTCATTTTTGAGAATTGTTTTCAGAAATTCAAAATTATCAAATACCCATTTTTTAACTTTAAATTACCTCCAATAGGGGTTGACATTAACAGCTTTAAATAACCAAAGAATAATCTAAAATCCAAAATTGTTTGACTGAGTGCAAATTTGAGTAAAGGCAGCTTAGGCAAGAAATATGATAGGCTTAAAAGGAAAGAATGTTTTAATTACAGGTAGAACATCAGCTATAGTCCATCCCACAAAGTTATCACAGCAGACTTTGACCGAGTAATTGCAGTCAATCTCCGGGGTGCTTATCTCTGCGTCCGTGAAACTATTAAATACCTCCTGTCTGTTAATCATCGGGGAGCGATCGTTTATATTTCTAGCGTTCACGAAATTATTGGGCGACCGATGTATATCAGTTATTCCATTAGCAAAGGCAGCATGGAAAACCTCACCAAAACTTTAGCTTTGGAATATGCAAGCCAAGGTATTCGTGTCAACGCCCTTCGGGCAGGGAAAAGGTTAAAGGGGAAAGGGAAAAGGGAACCCCATAACTAAAGTTAGGGGCTTGAAGTAAGGACGTAGCATTTCTCGTACTACGTATCTCGAAATACATCTTTACATATGCTCCATGTTTAAAAACAACGTGAGTTCGACGAGTGCTATTTTGACCTCTCCCCCACCCCCTCTCCTACGAGGAGAGGGGAGCAAAAACTTTTCTTTTCTCGTTACTCCTCCCTCACCTTTTAGGTGAGGGAGGCTGTCCGGGAGAGGTCTGTCTAACTCCTAAGAAAACGCAGTTTTCTTTCGCCCTTCCCGTAGGCGCGCCTTCGTTGGAGACTCACGTTAAAAACAGGGGCTTGTATCCTTTCCCCTGCCCCTTTCCCCTTTCCCCCTTCTTGGTCAGCTTGAGGTTAAGCTGGCGTACTTTCCACAATTAAGCCGATACATACCATTAGTGGAATTCAACGCCTATGACTAGCGCGATCGATAAGAACAGTCAGATGGAAGCAGAGGCCTGGGAATTATTGGAAAATTCTGTAATTTATTACCAAGGAAAACCCATTGGTACTGTAGCCGCTCACGATCCGGAGTCAGATGCACTCAATTATGACCAGTGCTTCCTCCGCGATTTTGTCCCTTCTGCCTTAGTGTTTCTCATGCATGGCAAAGCAGAGATTGTGCGTAACTTCTTAGTAGAAACACTGAAATTACAAAGTCATGAAAAGCAGATGGACTGCTTTGAACCGGGAGCGGGATTAATGCCTGCCAGTTTCAAGGTTCATTCTAAAGGGAATGAGGAATTTTTGGTCGCTGATTTTGTAGAGCAAGCGATCGCTCGTGTTCCCCCGATTGATTCTTGTATGTGGTGGATTCTCCTGCTACTAGCTTATGAAAAAGCTACAGGTGATTTAACTCTAGCGCGTCAGCCAGATTTTCAAGCCGGAATCAAACTAATTTTGGATCTTTGCTTAGTACATCGGTTTTCCATGTACCCAACAATGTTAGTTCCCGATGGCGCGTTTATGATTGACCGTCGCATGGGAGTTTACGAACATCCTTTAGAAATTCAGGTGTTATTCTACGCATCTTTGAGAGCTGCTAATGAATTGCTTTTACCAGATGGGGATGGCGATAGCTACCTTAGCAAAGTCAATAGGCGATTGGGATCTTTGAAATATCATATCCGCAACTATTATTGGCTAGACCTAAAGCGATTGGGGGAAATTTATCGTTACAAAGATAACGAATTTGGAAAAGAAATTGTTAATAAATTCAACATCAATTCAGAATCAATTCCTACTTGGTTGACCGAGTGGTTGCCAGAAACTGGAGGATATTTAGCGGGAAATTTGGGGCCGGGACGGATAGATTTTCGCTTTTTTGCTTTGGGAAATCTGATGGCAATTTTAACTTCCTTAGCTAGCGTTAAAGAATCTCAAAGCATTATGAATTTATTCGCCCAACGTTGGCAAGACTTAATCGGCTATATGCCTGTTAAAATTTGCTTTCCCGCAATGGAAGGTTTAGAGTGGAGAATTGTTACAGGATGTGACTCTAAAAACAGAGCTTGGTCTTATCACAACGGCGGTAACTGGCCAGTTTTACTGTGGTTATTTACCGCTGCGGCATTGAAAGCCGGTCGAACAGAACTTGCTCAAGCAGCGATCGCTATTGCCGAAAAACGTTTATTTAGAGATAAATTCCCCGAATACTACGATGGCAACAATGGTCGTTTAATTGGCAAAGAAGCCCGAATTTATCAAACTTGGAGCATTGCCGGATTGCTAGCTGCTAAAAAGCTTGTGGAAAATCCAGAGTACTTGGAATTAATCAGTTTTGCAGAGGGTCTTGAAGGCCCAGGCTGTAGCCTGTAGGTAGATTGTAGAGACGGCGATTCATCGCGTCTCTTGCCTGAACCGAACAGTATTGGGTAGTCAATACCTAGCAAAGTTTGACTCCAAAAATGATTTAGTGGTGTAATTATACAGGGTGTTTCTACTAACTAGTACAACTTGGTGTAAATCCAGCTACCATCTTAATTCGGCAGACAATAGGCAGACAAGTTATTTTGAGCAACTGGTTAAAGGTAGACAAACTTTCGACTGTACTAGCTATACTGACGTAAGTTATCAAATAGTATTTTTGTACCATAAAAATATTAAAAGGTGACAGCGATCGCACAGTCTACTCCATCAGGGAGTACGCCAAGGAATGACCCTGCCTCTGAATACCCTTCTCAAATACCCGATAACTGATACACTAAGTTATAAGAGGTATCTGAAGTGTCATACTTAGTAATATCAACAGATAGTCTTTGCAGAATTAGCACGTTTTAACGTGTATTAACCATGAAAACTACTTCAGATTTAATTCTAGAATTTGAAAAACTATTCAGACAAAAATTACAACTAAATAATTGTAAACTTAGAAAGAAAAGACAAGAGAATAATTATGAAATTATTACTCCAGCTAAAGACATTTTTTTGATGTATTGGTCTGAGTTCCCGGAAGTTAACTTAATATATCAGGCTGTAGGGGTACGCACTCAGCAGACTAGTGTTTATGAACGAGCTATCCGTTCCCACATTAGTTTTAGTTTGAGTAGTATTCAAGAGAATCTTCACTCTGAATCACCATTATTGGTGCAATAGCCGAAACTCAGATAACACAGACAATATTTACTAAGCTCTCGCCAGTTTTGTTATAGAACTGACGAGAGTTGATCCCCGAAAATGCGTCGATCGAGAGATAAAAATGCAATCCGAAAAAAATCAAGATCGGCTAGATTATAAAACCTTGTTAGTTAATGCAAAGCAAGCCTTAAAAGTTGAATACCAAAAATCAGCTGCTTTAGCATCCCAACTGAAAGCCATCAAAACTCAGTTAGAAGAAGTTCTGGCTGAAAACAAAACTCTGAGAGAAAGTGCCTATGAAGATGTAGTTAAGCACTTTGAGGCACGTACTCAAGCAGCAGAAGCACTGGCACTAAAAACAGAAGTACGCCAAAAATTCCTGGAAGCCAATGGTTGTAAGGATGATGAGAGCTTCGATGCTCTATGGGATATTATTAAAAATAAGATTCAGATTCAAGACAATGAAGTGAGAATCGTTGCTCAAAATGGCACTCCTAAGTTCACCTTAACAGGCAGCATGATGACTTTGAGAGATTTTATGCAATCCCTCAAACAAGATCCAATCTCTAGAAAATTTTTTTTGAGCTAGAGAGCCAAATTCATGAAACCTTCTGAAGACGCACGAAAATACGCACCAGCAACCGAGCGTAACCGCGAACCAATTCTAGAAGTACTTTTACAAGTGTTGCCAAAGAGCGGCACTATTTTAGAAATAGCAAGTGGTACTGGTGAACACGCAGTCTTTTTTGCATCCAGGCTCAAAGATTATCTGTGGCTCCCAACCGATATAAATCCACAATCAAGAGCCAGCATTATTTCATGGACTGAACACAATGTATGTGATAACGTTTATGCACCGCTTGAACTAGATGTAAGAGAACCAGTTTGGGGTGTGGAAAATAGTGGATTTGATTGGCTAAATCTAAAGCCAATTGTCGCCATCGTCAACATCAATATGATTCACATTTCACCTTGGTCAGCCTGTCTGGGGTTAATGGCAGGGGCAGGTCGTATCTTAAAAGCAGGAGGTATTCTCTATTTATATGGGCCCTTCAAACAAGGCGGAGAACATACAGCTGCAAGTAATGCAGCTTTTGACAAATATTTACGCACTGAAAACCCAGAGTGGGGTGTGCGTAACTTGGATGATGTTGTAGCAGTAGCCAGCGCACAAAATCTGATATTGCAACAGATTTACCAAATGCCAGCTAATAATCTTTCGGTAGTATTTCAACGTTCTACTTAGTGATTGGCTTTTACTGTGCTAAAAGCCAATACGCTTAGGTTAACAGGTTATTGGTGTAAATAATTGGTCTTTCAAGACGCGATAAATCGCGTCTCTACATCTGGGTTTCGGTAATGTTTGTGTAAATCCTGGGTTAATTGAACGCTATCTGAGTAAGCAAGTCTTTACTTTCTTCTCACCGCCGACTACGAAAACCCTGTTTACCATTAACTTGGTCAAAGAGTACATCGTATTTATCAAACAAGGCAATTCCAGGATTTACAAATATAGCCAGTTCTGATTGTGGTGAGATACTCAAATTCCAGCGATTAAATCCGTCACGGGTTCCTGGTGTCAAACTGTAATCAAAAATGCCATTAATTCCTACTTTTACAGCATTTGCTGACCCTAATACTCCGGGTTTGAGTTTACCTGCTGTCGAAGCTGACTTGAATTCAGTTAAACCATTAATAGTTCCAGTATCAGCGATCGCTCTGCTATTACACAAATTTTTCGCAGAACTCCCAGCAACAGTTAAACAAACTTTATTCAGTCGAGAGTCCCATCTTTTACCGGGTACACCATTAATTTCGGGTTGTTGACTCCAAGAAGCCATTTTGAAACCTGCTTGATTTTCGGCAGTTAAACCGAGAATTAGACTGCCATTATTATTACTACCACCATTGCCAACGATAATAAATCCGTTACTCAGATTGCCTGGTAATTTTCTCAACGGGTTATAGGGAAGTGATTTTTCAAAATAGTTAACACCGATAATTCCCGAAAATGGTACACCACTGTTTGCTGAACACTTAGGTTTGTCGGCGCTACATTGGCGACTACTAACAATCTGTACGGGAACAGGTTCGGCGGTGGGAATCAAACCAAACCGGACATTCGCATAAACTAATTCTCCTTCCAGGATAGTACCATCACTTAATACTTCCTTGATATTTTGACCTGTTCTTTGGATGGGAGAATTACCTAAAAACTCTTTGGGAACTCTTAGCCCTGCTGACCCTGTATCTAATAAAATACGTTTTGGTTGACCATTTGCGATCGCAACTTCCAAAAAATAGCCGCGAACACGTTGCCCAAGGGAAGGTTTTGGATATAAAGGTAAGCTTATGGTGTTAAAAGTTGGCTGGCGGGGTGTATTTTGCGAGATATCGCGCAACGCTGAATTTGGGAAAAGAGCCGCAAATGCCGACTGGCGTTGCTCTGCTGGTTCAGGAGCAATATCCCAAAGGCTTTCGTAGTAGAAAAAGCCGATACCTAAACCGCGTTGTTGCACTGCTTCTACCTGGGATTGGATTTGTGGGATAGCAACTGGGCGATTTCGTAAACCCGCCATAATACCGATACCAGTTGGAATAATTTGTTGGGTTTCTAAAATTTCGGGACGGGTAATTTGAGCGATAAAACTTTCCACATCATTACGGTACACCTGCATCACTAACTCATCGACAATACCAAACCGTACCCAGTTGAGCCAGTCTTGCAGTTGCATTTTATATGCAAAATTATAGTAATTAGGAGCAACTGAAAAAATAGCATTCGGTTTTTTGGCTTTCACGGTTTGGTAGAGGTCTACCATAAAGGCAGTAATTTTATCTGCCCGCCATTTTATCCATGCTTGGGCTTGAGGATTGGGTGGTGGAGGATTGCCAGTTTCTTGAGTATATAGACTTATCGTGTACTTATCGTAACCAAAATCCACAGGTAAACTCGTATGGTCGTCAAATTGAACGCCATCAGCATCGTATTTAGCCATAACTTCCACGACAAGTTCCCTGATAAAATTTTGCACTTCCGGGTGAAAGGGATTCAACCAGGCTACTTCACCCGCAGCACTAATTGAAGTTTGAGTCCCATCCCCTTTTTGTGTTAGCCAATCTGGATGCTGCGATGCAAGTTCCGAAGTTAGAGGAACCATAAAACCAAATTCAAACCAGGGTATTGCTAGTAACCCTTGTCTGCGCGCTTGAGTAATAATGTCTGCAATTACATCTTGTCCATCTATTCCCTTGAAGAAAAAGGGTATCCCCTCTTTCTGCATGATCGCACTGGGGTATTGTGTATAACCATCATTCCAAACTACGGGATAAACAGTATTAAAGTTTAACTGCCGCAGTTGGCTCATGGCTGCTTGCACCTGCGAACGATTTCTAAAAACGCTAAAATCGTTACCACTTAGCCACACTCCCCGAATTTCTTGACGAGGTTGAGGAGGTAGTTGGGCAACAGCAGGGGGAAAACTGTTTAGTAGCAATACTAGAAAGAATGATATCAGACATAATAATGGCAGCAGACGCTTTTTCAAAATCCACGGCGATGTCTGTTGACTCGCTTTGCTTAGACCTAGTAATATTCGTCTGTGTACAGGCTTAAATAGTAAGTTAGTTAGAGTTGCATTAATTTCTCTACTTTTTTCCCAAAACTGAGTTGTCATTACTTTTGCTTACTAAATGAGGTTAATTGGTTATATTTAATACCATATAAACGTTAAATTACTACATCAGAAAACTGATGCAGTAATTTAGCTACAAGATATTTGACGCAGTTATAAGGTTAGTGGTGCCAAATAGAAATGTTTCAAATGTAAGCTGTAATCGAGATGCTGTGATGAAATTTATTGTTGTGCCATCGTCAAACCCATGAATTTCCAACCTCACCAGAACACTTTTGATGACAAACTAAGCGCAAGTATTGGGCTGGTGATTGGATTGCTGTTTATTGGAGGCGGTTTTTGGGTACGTAACATCATTGCGCACGAAGGTGCAACGCTAAACGAAACACGCGGTACGGTGGTAGACAGCATCAGTCGTCGCGATCGCAGCAGTACGAACAATAATGATAATGAGCAAAAAGAAACCTATGCGCCAGTTATCGAGTTTTTAGCCAACGGTAAACGCACTCGCTTTACAGGCAGTTATGAGTCCTACCGCTCCAGCAACGGCCAGATAGTGGTGATACGTTACAATCCTAAAGAACCGATAAGTACTGCGCGCGTGGTGAATCCGCTGGAAGGTTTAGTACCTTGGGGAATGTTTGGTATGGGTGGGTTAGCTGTGGTTTTTAGCGTCGGCGCATTGTTGCCTGTACGCTGGTCTTCAGGTGGGTAATATAAATAATATAAATTAGATATGTTTTGATTTTCGTGCTGACTTTGGTGGTGTTCGGTGTGCGCCAAAATATTTCTCACTCCGGTAACGCAACCACACCCGCAACACTTGCGGAATCTGGTCTTTTTGTTCCTTAGTCAGAGTATTATAAAGGGCTAAGGCGCGATCGCGTTCGCCCCGACAAGCAGCATTGTTGTGAGCATCCCAATAGCTGCGGGCTACTCGAATCCGCCGACAGACTTCTTTAATCAGCGCGTCTCCCGTAAGCGGAGTATCTTGCTTGGTCATACTCAAATGCAATAAATTTCTAATCCTATCCTAGCGAGTCAGATTTATCTTGACATTTCAAATTCCAAGCTAGCTGATGTCAGCTTTTCATAACGCATCCGGTAGATTAAGTAATTTTCCCTTGTATTTTCTAAGAGCAGCGCAGCCGACGGCGTACCACTTGCTACTCACTTCCTGCCTTGTTTCTTGAAAGTTACCATGCTATTTATGTCATCGGGTATATATGCGCCAGCCGCAGTAGCGATTAACTTAAACATTAGGATAAATGCGTGAATTGGCTATTTATCTACAGCTTCACTGCTTGCGTTTTTCAGCCTTGGGAGTTTTTAACAAGCTCACTAAGCTATTATGCTGCCGTCTTCAAGCAAAAATCTCTGGTAGAAATTAACCTGTATTAGGAAGTGGGCTATGCATATTGGATTTCTCAATCCTCAAGGCAATTTTGATTCAGGCAATAGTCACATCACGAAACACCCAGATTTTGGGGGTCAGCTAATTTACGTTAGGCAAGTCGCTATAGCCATAGCTCAAATGGGTCATAAAGTTGATATTATCACCCGTCAAATTATTGACCCGGAGTGGCCAGAGTTTGCCGAAGCAATTGACACTTATCCAGGGATCGATAATGTTCGCATTATCCGCTTACCAGCTGGGCCAAAAGAATTTCTCTCTAAAGAGTTGTTATGGCCTCATCTTGTCGCTGATTGGGTACCCAACATCTTGAAATTTTATCAACAGGAAGGTAGCTTACCCGATGCCATGACTGCTCACTACGCTGATGGAGGACTTTGTGGCGCTCTAATTGAAGAGGAGACAGGCATACCTTTTACCTTTACTGCTCATTCTCTCGGCGCTCAAAAGATCGACAAATTGGAAGTCACCCCAGAAAATCTCACAGGGATAGACGAGCAATTTAATTTCAGATATCGCATTTTAGCCGAACGCCTGAGCATGAATCGCTCGGCGGTTAATATTACCAGCACACGACAAGAACGTTTTGAACAGTATTCTCATCGAGTCTATAGTGGTGCAGTGGATGTAGACGACGACAACCGCTTTGCAGTGATTCCACCAGGAGCAGATTTCTCGATTTTTGGGGCAAAAGCGCGTTTCGAAAACGAGGAGGCTACTTATGAGTTCATTCAGGAACGATTGGCACGGGACATTGCAGAAGACCGTCGAGATTTGCCCGTCATCTTAGCATCCAGTCGATTAGAACTGAAAAAAAACATATTGGGGCTAGTGCAAGCTTTCGCAATCAGTCCAACACTTCAAGAACGAGCTAACTTGGTGATAATTACAGGGGCGCTGGACAATCCTTTACGAGAAAAGGCTAGCGACGAAATCACTGAAGAAGTATTAGCCCCGATTCGGGAAGCGGTCAAAGAAAACGACTTGTGGGGCAAAATCAGTGCATTTGGCTTGTTACATCAATCTCAAGAGTCACTGGCAGCAACCTATAGGTTTATGGTTAAACGCCGCTCAGTATTTGCGCTGACTGCACTCTACGAACCCTTTGGGCTTGCTCCCTTAGAAGCAGCAGTCGCAGGTTTACCAGTGGTAGCAACCAAGAACGGTGGCCCTAGCGAGAGCTTGCAACAGGGAGATAAGGAATATGGGGTACTCGTCGATCCAGAAGATCCTGCTGATATTGCACGAGGCTTGGAGCGGTTGCTATGTGATGCTCAAGAGTGGGAGTATTTTGCCCAAGCTGGTCAGCAACGGGTGCTGAAGAAGTACACTTGGGAATCTACTGGTGAAAACTACCTGTCTTTGCTTGAGCAAATTCTGTCTTCACCGAAAAGCCCTCGCGCTGAACTCCTTCCTATCCATCCCTACTTCCGTAATCCAGAATCGCAGACCGATGTTTCTTTGGAAGAATTGAGCGAACTCTACTTTGGATCTAATCAAAAGGTACTAAGCAATGTGGATTAAATAAAGTGCAAAACTGGGGTCAAAGCAGAAGTTTTTGCAGGGAAAGCAGAAGTTGCTACAGACTGCGCGAAACACCGAAACGTCTTGGCGGAAGTTGCTACAGATTGCGCAAAACACCGAAACGTTAAGGCAGAAGTTCTTGCAGGGAAGACGGAAGTTGCTACAGACTGCGCAAAACACCGAAACGTCTTGGCGGAAGTTCTTGCAGGGAAGACGGAAGTTGCTACAGACTGCGCGAAACACCGAAACGTCAACCCTGGAGCAATATTTTTTGATGGATGCTAAATGTGGGATTTAGGCAGCTATGAGCAGCCAGCGCAAAATCTGCTGACTGCTTCAGAAAATTGCTGGTTTTGTTCCATCAATGCCATGTGTCCACCTGGTTTTAGGGTGACTCTTTCAGAGTAAGGTAATTCTGCCTTCATGCGATCGCTCGCCACAGGTTTTGTTGCTATATCTGAAGCCCCACACATTACCAACACAGGAACGTTAATAGTTGCAAGTGTGTCTGTTTCGTCGAACTTCAACATTCCCAGTGTGCCACGAGCCAGAACACCAGGCGAACCCAATGCTGATAATAAACCTGCAAAACTTAGTTGACCGCGTGTTTCAGTACCCGTAAATCCAGATAGTTCGACGGTGATATACAGCGAACCATTCAAATACGAGAGCCAAGTCATCAACCAAAAAATCGGCCACAGCACGATAGTCAGGTACAACACAGGTTCGATTAGCGGTTTCTGCAATTTACGTACCAGATTGCTAAAGATACAAGTTTTTACCGGATTAGTGTAAGTAGTATCTACAAGAATTAAGCCAGCCACTCGACTCCCCAATTGCTCTGGAAACAGGCGACAGAATGTCAGGTTAATCATGCCGCCCATGCTGTGTCCCAACAAGATAACAGGTTTAGCCCCTGCTATGGCAACAACAGCTTCCAAGTCACGGGCATATTTTTCTATAGAGTGATCGTTGTTTTTCGGTTTAGCGGATTTTCCTAACCCTGGTAGATCCCAAACAATTACTCGGAAGCGATCGCTTAGTTGTCGTTTGGCATAATACCATATAGTACTGTTTGGTCCCCAACCGTGTGACAAGATAATTGGTTGACCATCTTCAGGGCCAAAAAACTCTACTTGCAACACGCTCCCATCTGGACGTGGCAAGCGCTGCACGGTTTTGCTACGCATAAAATGAGGTTCCTGTTTTCCAGGACGGCGCAGCAGTGGCAAACTGATAAAACGACCTGCAAAAGTCCACAGAACCATTACTAGTCCAGCCACCAAGTAGGGCGTTCCTACAAGTTCTCGTTCGTACCATTCATAAAGAATGTAGATTCCCCCGCCAAGTACCCCAACGGACAACAGTTGAAACAGCCATACAAGTAGAAAATTATGAGGCATGAATATCATGAGCCTAAACCTTGCAATGCTTTGTTAACTGCTTTTAGCTTCATACCATAGTTAGAATCGTCCAACTTTCACTCCCAAGAGTGATTTATACAATGTTGGAGTGATAAAAATGCTGGGTTTAGGTTAGTTGATAAACAATCTATAGGAATCCGATTTGATTAATGAACATATTTGCGTAGGGAGGGAACTCTTAACAGGGAACAGGGAAAAAGGGATTTAGGGGTGTACTGAGTTTTTTCACCCAATCAAATATCAGTCCTATAGATTGACAAAAATAACTATTAATCAAAAATATTCCCTCTCCCTTCTGCTTTTATGTATGAGCCTACAGCACGCTAGCGCATTCGGATTAGGGATGACGAATTAATATCAAATGCTTACTACTCAGGCAAAACATTAACTGAATCGTTACCAAAATTTTCTTCAAGATAGCGGGGATTGCTTACTCCTACATGCAAAAGCACTGCTGTAACCAATGCACCGATCGCTGCTACCAAGAAGGTAGTTTTATAGTCAATATTCTCCACTATCCATCCACCTAGTAGGGGAGCAAGGATAGTGGCAGGAGCAATAAGGGTATTACCAAGACCAATATAGGCTGGTCGTTGATGTTGGTTGCCAAACTCTAAGGTCATTACCGCAGCAATATTTTGCAGAGCCATCATACCTATTCCTTCTCCTATAAATACCAAGTAAAACCAGTTTGCATTGGGTGCTAAACAAGCAAAAATCGAACTGAATGCACAAGCGACACAACCAATTTGTAAAATTAACTTGCAACCTGTGCGATCGCCTAACCAACCCAAAACTAACCCAGCAATAGTTTGTGTAACCATCAATAGAGTCGTAATCAACCCAATAGATGCTTCTTCCATCCCATAGTGATGTACGGCATAGAGTGTATAAAAGGGAAGCGGCATCAGTGCTAACTGTGAGATCATACGTGCGATCGCAAAGCAGCGGAAATTCTCATCGCGCCGGAGAATCACAATCAGACTGCCCCAAAATTCACTTCTACTTTCAAAGGCTGATGGTGCGATACTTACTGGCTCTCGCGTCCTAGACATAAAAAACCAAGATAGAGCCATTGCCAAACTGGCACACAAAAAACACAGAGCAAAGTTAAATGGTTGAGCAATTTCCTTAAGCAGTAAACCAGCGATCGCAGCACCACAAACACTCATCAAATTACCAGATGCTGCTAAAGTACCGTAAAAAATACCAAGCTTTCTGGAGGGAACAATTTTAGCAATCATGCTTTGCCAAGCAGTGGCGCTAAATCCACCGCCTAGCCCTTGCCAAATGAGTATGGCAAATGTCAACAGTAAGATAGTTTGGTGATTGAGTTCTAGTTGTAATAAAGCCACCAGTGCTAATCCCAAAAAAGGAAGCTTATGATGAATTGTCAACGACATTACAGTTGGTTTGTAACACTGTAGGCTAGCTACTTTACTAACTGTTAATAGCTGAGGTAATTGCCAGCCTAAGCGTGGAATAGCTGGAATCAGACCGATAAGCAATGCAGAATCGGTAAGAGTACTAACAAATAGTGGAATAATCGTGAAAAATGAAGCAAAACCACTTCCAAAACCAAAAAATCCACTTTCAATAACATTGACAGTAAAGTTATGGCGAAGGTCTTTCTGAATTTCCGAATTAAGCATTTTTATAGATATTGCCAGTTTGGTGATTTATTCCCTTTTAGGGAAACTCAGGCTGCATTTTGAACAGGTTTATCTGTTTTTTGTAGATACTTAGAAATTACCTAAGTACCTACAAAAATCTGAGTTCCATAAATTGTTCCCAAATGTTGTACTTAAATCACCGTTGAAAAATATTTTTGTAAAATATCCCAATTTTTAATGGTGAACCTGACTGCTACTGAGTTCTGGGTCAGTGGCAGGTCTAGGTTAACCTGGAAGTGGTGCGTGATTGGCAAGCGGTGTAGATTATGCCTTCCCAAAACTCACACCTATTAATCACAGAGATGACTTGACAATAGACTTCTTGGCATTTGTCGGGGAAAAGGGGAACGGTTAAAGGGTAAAGGTATAGAATTTTCCCAAACCCAGTAACCTTTAACCTTTCTCCAACCGGAAAGCAAAAGCTACTTTTGCAAGATGTCTAATAAAATAGTTAAAGCATAGGCGTAGATCGTTGTAGACATCGCCTAAAGTTATTGATATTTGATTTGAAGCTGGATTTTTTGGGTTGGGTCGAAGGAAAACTGGAAATGTGTCTATTGGTTTGTTGACCGACAGGATTGCTGCTGGTATTGTTCGCTACTTTGCTGGTAGCTTTGGAGGAGTGCAAGCAGCCATCGAGTTACGCACTTTTGTGTCAGAGATGGGAATGCCTACGATTTCAAGCATTTTTGCTATTTCTAAAATTTGAAACTCCCTGGATGAAGCAGGTGCTTCACAAGATATCAGTCCGCTATAACTAATAGCTGCTTTAACCAAAAGAGTCGGTCAGCAATCAATTATTAGTTACAACGGACTGATTAATTAACTAGGTTAGTAGTCGTCAATTCACTTGCAATTTATCTCATCACTTGCTTATTAGATAGGTGATGAGATGAATTGCTGTATTAGCTAAGTTCTAAGTAGATGAGTTTGAACGTTCTATTTGCTGACGAACGGTATCAATAGAAGCATTAAGACCAGCCAGTTTAGACTCTAAATCATCTCGTAGCCAAATCAAGAATTTTAATTTCCGCTCTAAGCTAGCTTTGTGCGAAATGGGTTCGCTTCCATAACATGGATTACCCCAAAAAGGAAACATAGTTTACCTCTGAATTTAACTTTTGTAAGAGTGCAATATCTCGCACTACTATATTCTGACTAATCACAATCAGACTAGTGTATGTAACAACCGACCATTATTGTGCGTGCTTAACGAACTTTTGCTAAAAGTGAACTTGAAGTGACGATTCTATATTCATTGGCATTACAACTGTATATTTTGCAGTTTAAATGAGATATCAACAGAACAGAACAACCACAAATCGCCTAAGTTGACCCAAAGCTGTAAAAGAACTCAGCAGCCAATTTACAGCGTTTGGTCATCGCTTCTTTACAACTGGCTAGTAATTGACTAGAAAATACATAATAAATGTGCGTAAACTAGAAAGCTCTCTGAACACGGCTGGTAAAATCGAATGTCAATTACCCGCCAATCAATTTACTTATATCAGTAAATACTTCTAATAATAGATGACTTGGTGGAAGGGAAAGGGATAATGCTGAAAAGGGTAATATTCTAAGACCAATTACTGAGTAGGAAATTCTTTTATGAGAACCAGAAAGTTAGGGAAACAAGGCTTAGAAGTTTCAACTATCGGACTTGGTTGCATGGGAATGTCTGAGTTCTATAGCGGTCGGGATGAAATTGAGGCGATCGCTACAATTCATCGAGCGTTAGAACTTGGAGTGAATTTTCTTGATACTGCTGATATGTATGGGCCGTTTACCAACGAGCAACTAGTAGGCAGAGCAATTAAAGATCGCCGAGATCGAGTAATTTTAGCAACTAAATTTGGTAATGTCCGTACTGAAGATGGTGGCTTTAAAGGAGTTGATGGTAGACCAGAATATGTCCATCAAGCTTGCGATGCCTCGTTAAAACGTCTGGGAGTGGAAGTAATTGACCTCTATTATCAACATCGAGTAGATCCAACTGTCCCCATTGAAGATACTGTCGGGGCAATGGCAGAGTTAGTCAAGCTGGGAAAAGTTCGTTATTTGGGGCTTTCGGAAGCTGCCCCAGCGACAATTCGACGAGCTGTAGCAGTTCACCCGATTACTGCACTGCAAACAGAATACTCTCTTTGGAGTCGAGAGCCAGAGGATGAAATTTTACCTACTGTGCGGGAATTAGGAATTGGGTTTGTTCCCTATAGTCCATTAGGAAGAGGATTTTTATCAGGTGCGATCGCTAGTCCTGACGATCTTGCACCTGATGACTATCGAAGAAATTCTCCTCGCTTTCAAGGTGAGAATTTTTATAAAAACCTGCAATTAGTAGAGCAAGTTAAAGCGATCGCCAGCGAAAAAGGAGTAACTTCTAGTCAGCTTGCTTTAGCATGGCTATTAGCTCAAGGAGAAGATATTGTCCCAATCCCTGGTACAAAACGCCGTAATTACTTGGAGGAGAATATTGCAGCTACCGAAATTACCCTGACTGAACAAGAGTTGCATCGACTGGAAACAGTTGCACCAAAAAATGTCGCAGCTGGCGATCGCTATCCTGACATGAGTACTGTTAACCGTTGATCTATCTGAAATGGAGTATTTTTTCAAATTCCGCTTTCGATGCACAAGCAGACATTACCGCAGCTTAACAAAGTAATCACCCAGAATTTTCAGAGGAAATGTCAAAAGTAGCGTAGGCGCAGCCCGCACTTCTCTACGAGACGCTGCGCGTAGCTTGCTTCCACGAAGTGGTACGACAAGCTACTTCGGCTGTGCTCAGTACAAGTCAGTGACCATCGTAGACATCGCTAGATCGGCTACATATTTGGCTACTAATTCAATCATCTGGAAACTGCCAGCACGAGATATGTTCAATATCTTTGCTGCCGCATTTCCTACAAACTGCATCCATCACAGAGTCCACCCATTCATTTCTACAACTACGACAATGACAGAAAATGTTATTGCGGTTAGCCATTTCAATACCTTGATGCCACTGTTGTAGTTGAGAAGAGTCTGGAAAAGCTTTTGACATTTCATCAAACCTCGTTCGTGTCATTGTCATTATGAGCCTAACAAGCCCCGAAGTGAATAACTCAGTATTAATCGCTCTGACGATCGCCGCATCTATAGCCCTATCGCCTGTTAGTATTGCCGGTACTGTCCAAGGTTCAACCCATACGATCAAAATGTCTTCATTTAACCTCAGTTCCCAAAAATGGCAAAATCGAGTGCTGCTACTTTTTGCACCATCTGTTGATAACCATAACTATCAGCAACAGATGCAGTTATTTAACCAGCAACAAAACGATTTTAAAGATCGAGATTTAGTTCTTGTTCAAGTTTTGGCAACAGATAAAAGCTATGCCAACGGACAGTTAATAGATGAGTCTTCTGCTGCCAATTTGCGAAATCGCTTTGGGGTTAATAAAGAAAATTTTCGCGTGATTTTGATCGGCAAAGATGGTGGTGTTAAGCGCCAAGAATCTACACCAGTGCAACCGACAGCAATTTTTGAGCAAATTGACGCTATGCCGATGCGTCAGCGAGAAATGCAAGAACGATAAATTGGTAAAGCAGTTGGTTTTCTTATCAAACAGAATTTAGGAGTCAGCAGTCAGAATTTAGAATGACGCTAGAATTCTACAAGTTCCTACAAAAGTAGCTGCTTTCCAACCTGAGCTTAATTCTTTAAGTAGATGAGAAAAATCATTAAAAAGGTATATACTGCAATTATCAAGCAATAAATTTATTAGTTCCTGGTTTTATACCAACTAGGAGCTTTTTTATTATCCATTTCAATTAAGAGAGTTCATCACCAGAAGTAATAGCGTTCATCCTCAAGGCTATCGATCATTGCTTCTGTTGATAGATTGAATGTCAATATTTGGATTGCTATTGTGTATTTGTCACTAAAAAACGTTTATCAAATAAAAACAATGAATATTCTTGCTTGGATTGTTTTAGGTCTAATTGCTGGTGCGATCGCAAAGGCTATCTACCCAGGTCATCAAGGCGGCGGAATTTTAGCAACAATTTTATTAGGGATCGTTGGTGCTTTTATTGGTGGTAGTTTGGGTGTATTCTTTAGTACAGGAAGCTTTGCTCTAGCTGCTCCCTCTTTGAGTATTCCCGGTATTGCAGTAGCAGTTCTGGGTGCGATTGTTGCAGTCTTCTTGTGGAATGCGTTAACTAGCCGCAGTGCTTTGTAATAAATTAAATTGAATTAACTATTTTAGAACTTACGCACTTTTTGTCTTACCTGTCAATGCGTAAGTTCTATTTATCAACAATTATTGACAGAATTTGCCGCTTGTTATGCTGATAGCCTCAACATTATTCAGGTTGATAATGTTGAGGCTATGATTTTATTTTAGATGCCCTATCTGTCGCAAACATTTTTTTAATTGGTATTAGAGAAGTCGTAAATATCTGCCTTACAGGCTTATAAGGTCTGTAGCAACAACAGCAATAGCGTGCTAAATCGCAAATTTTATACTTTTAATCTAACTTAACTTTGTTTGGTGCATAAGCGTAGACCATCATAAACATCGCCTAGTAAGGTAATTAAACACTTAATAGTCTGCCAACCTAAAAATGCGCTTGTGAGGGCTGGGGAAAGGGGGAAAGGGAAAAGGGTAAGGAATTTAAACTCTTTCCCCCTGCCCCTTATCCCCTTCTTGGAACCCCACCTTCCCCTTTACCCCGCTTGCGTTCGCTTGGCGAACTATTAGGTTAGCGATCGCAATCTATTCCTTATACGTATTTTATTTAGATAAAGTTGTATTTAATACATGAAATATCAGTTTGCACACTGGGATTATTTAATAATTTCATACTAGTAGTATGTAATATAGATTAAGCTTGCCTCTCACCTATTTGCGATGAGATTTAATGAAGAGGTAGTTGCGATTCATAGTGTACAACTTTGACAACTGTCCACAATACTGTTGCATGTCTTAAGCTCATGGTAATATTATTTTACTGTCAGGGAGATATTATTTATACATCAATTTGTAACCATGCTGAAAGAGCTAGTTAGGTGCGCTACCTGCAAAAAACAAAAAATTATTCAACCTACCCAGGAAATCAACAAAAGCCCTAACGTGCAAAGCACAGAGCTTTTTAAACTCTGCTTATATAAGGTACTAAAGAGCTAACTAAAGCTCTTTTTTAGGAATCATCATAGCCAGCGAGAAAGGCATAAAACCTTCTTAAGATGGCAAAAAATTAGACAAGAGTAAATAGAAAAGTTTTGACGCAATGTCAAGAGTTTTTTGTATATGTAAAAATATCAAAAAGCTTAATTTGTCTTGTCAACAAGACATTAACATTGTGTGTTTTATTTAGATATTGATTCTCTTTGTGCTTAGTTACCTATATATAAAAGTCCTATTTGATTAGTGAAAACTTAAGCTACCCTCGATCAAATCAGGCAAACACTTAAATTTAACAAATAATTTAGGACTGCTAGATCGAGATCGATCTAGTAAAAATTCGATTATTCACAAAGTCACTAAGAGTAACAGGAAAAACATGAATATCATAGTTCGTTTGTTTGGAGCGATCGTTCTCCAATTATCTGCGTTGGCTGCAATGTCTAGCATGGCAATGTCTGATGACAAGCCCTTTCGCGTCAATACCCAACAGACTCCTGCTGTTTATCCACAGAAAACAACACAGCCCTTTCGCGTCAATACCCAACAGACTCCTGCTGTTTATCCACAAAAAACAACACAGAGGATTTGCTCTTTAGATCCCATTGAAGATTTATTACCTCCACCACAAATTAAAACAAGTAATTCTTTGCTTTCTTACCTTGCTGAACAGGGTTTTACACAAAATAAAGAGGGTTCCTGGGTCTGTTATGCCAACGATCCTAAAAAAGAGGGACGTTATTTTACTTTATTTAAGGTCAAACAAGTTAATAGCAGGCTCATAGCAAGTTCTTTCCTAGATGAAGGCAGTCTAATTCAAGGTCAGGAAAATCGTAGCTTGGACTTCTTTATGATGCTGATTGAGCATCATACGAATACTACTAAAGAGAACCGTCAAGGTATACGTAGATATCTACAAGCCTTCGTTTCCTTGGTCAAAGAAGGGAAGATCAAACCTACACGTCGTGGGTATCTTTTTGACCAACCAAACCGGGCGATGGTCTTATATCACACACTCTCATCAGGAAACCTTAAAGGTACGGGAATCACGATCAACATTTATTTACCTAAGAGTTGAATTGAGGAAGTAGGGCAGTGAGCAGGGGAGCAGCACTTCTCTACGAGACGCTGCGCGAACGACTCATTTCGGCTACGCGGTAGTTGAGCGCAGTCGAAACTCAATGACCAACGCTCAGTGACCGAGGGGCAGGGGAGATAAGGGAACAAGGGGACAAAAGTTTAGAACTTACAACAAATCTTTCCCCTTGTCCCCAAGTCCTCTTTCCCATGCCCAATCCCTAATTAAATAGCTGTCGTTTAGTGGAGGTGCATCTTGTCTAGATCAATTGTTCAAAGAATTGCGATGCCGAAAGTAGTTCGCTTTGCAGCGATCGCATTTTCATCTGTTGCAGTAGTACTCACTACGACGTGTCAGTCTGGTTTTGCACAGCTAAATGTTGGACGCTATGGCATCCAACAAGGACTGGAGTCTGAGTATCTCCAGTACCAACTTAATAACCAGAATTTGAGCCAAATGCGAGTCATTCCTGGATGTGATGTGGGATTTGGTCTGACCTGCAATAAAACTGGAGCGGTAATCCAACGGTTAGTGGAGTTAAACAATGGGACTAGTTATCAAAACCTTCTAATCCGAGCAGCCGGTGGGGAAAAAAACTTCCAGAATTTCGCTAGCTTCTATGGCAATAATCCCAATCTCTCTGCGGTGCCTTACGCCTCATTTTGGAGAAATGCATCTCCCGCAATCATGGATGGATCTCAATACCTTCTTGGACAATCTTTTGGTCGCAATCCAGTAGAAGGACTCGGACTTGTAACCAAGCAGTTCTACTGGGCACCATACTCAGGAGTCAATGACTCGGTTAGCCTTCGTAATGGATTATTAGACCTGAAATTGTCATACGGACGACTGCTTTTTGAAGAGGCCTCAAAAATTTCTAATATTCAAGAGCAGATTCAGTCTCTAGGTCTTTCGCCAGAGATGACAAATTTTTATTTAAATAGAATCTCTACAGGCTTGGATGCGTTGAATTCTGGAGATCGGAACCAACTCCAACAGAAGATTTTTGAAGTACTATCCTTTCCATACTCCGAAGAAGGTGGGGAACTAGGACGCCCCAACAATGCGATTCCAGCGGAATTTAATCAGCTTTTAGGAGAAGATATCGCAGGAGATACTTTGCTAAGTGACAATCCACTAGCCTTGGATGGAGAAACAATAGCTTTTGATGCTTTCCCTGGCTCTACGGGAGATGTCTTAGTACCAGACAGTTCTAATTCCTTTCCACTTTGGCCAATAATCGGCGTTGGGGGTCTTGGTTTAATTCTGCTTCTACTACTGAGTGGCGATAGTTCTTCAGCTCAACCACCTGTTTCTTCACCTCAAGCACCTACACCTGTTTCTTCAGCTCAACCACCTACACCTACACCTGTTCCTCCAGAAAATGTACCTTTGTCTCTCACCAATAAAGGCGAATGCGATCTGACTCCTAGTGGTAATGGTTCTAATCACACACAAATCGTTGAGATTCCGTGTAATGTTACTCCTCAAACCCCCACGGAAGTGAAGAAGGTAGTGGAGCCATCAACGATCAAAGCGCTTGTATTGCTAATTGTTCTACTATGGATAGTCGGTAACAAACACCGAACTTTAAAAATCCGTCATTCGTAATTATTTTACATAAAGGGATTTAGCAAAGAGTTAGAGCAAAACAGCAACAGCGAGTAGCGTAGGCGTAGCCTGCCGCAGGCATCGCCCGCGCCCTGGTTAATCGCCCTGCACTTGTTCTAGCAGACGAACCCACTGGAGCGTTAGACAGTGAAACCTCTCAGGAAGTAATGGATTTGTTGACTGAGTTAAATAGTCAAGGCATCACGATTGTCATTATTACCCATGAACCGGATGTCGCCGAGCAAACTAATCAAATCGTTCATGTTAAAGATGGTTTAGCTGAAGGAGTAACAAAAAAGTTATTAACTAAGTAGGTTGGCAGAATAAAATCAAACTATTTTAGCTTAGTTTTTTTGTTTTTCATCTGTCTGTAAATAGCTGCAATATTGCGGGCATCATCAATGCCACGGTGGTGCGTGCCTTTTAATTCTATCCCCAACTCATTGAGAGCTTGTGCCATGCCAAATTTTTTAGATACGCCAAGATATTTAGAAAATTCCTCTTTGATATTTATATGTTCTGAAGTAAAAGGATAAGGAAAATTATGAAATGCGCAATCTTGAATAAATTGGTTTTTGTCGTAATTACCCCAAGAACAAAAAATATAGTTGGGAAACAAATCAATCCATTCTTTGAAACGAGAAATTGCTTCTAAAAATTTTGGTGCTTCGTCAACATCTTGCTGGCGAATACTAGTCAATTCGGTGCAAAAACCTGTCAGTTGCGGATGTCTCACCGGTTGGATGAATTGCTGAAACTCTGAATCAATTTCCCACGTTGCTCGATTGAGCATCACTGCACCGATTTCAATGATTTCCATTTCGCGACGGGGAATAGTTCCAGTGTCACAGCATGTAGCTTCCAAATCGACTATCAAATAATAATGGGATCTTTTTATTTTCATATTAGGTAACAGAGTATTATTAATTACTAACTAGTGATTATTTATAAATTTCTAAAATTAAGCCGTTAACAATGTAACTTACTTGTAGTCATCATAATACATAAATGTGATGCTTACAGCATTTTTCATTTATTTGAACTACAAATAGCTGTAAGACCACGATAATTTAGATTGATGAAAAAGGTTTAACCCAACGGAATTGAATAGCGAGATCAAGAGCGATCGCAGCCAGCGCAAACCATAACAAACTTTCTGCCGCTAACACCAAAAAAGGCCAAATTGTGCTGTGATTCCACCCAAATTCTATCTGAGTTAATCCGCGTACCAAGCCAAAAGCTAACACGCCACCAGCTTTGAGTTGAGGATTTCGATCGCAGCGGATGATATAGCGGTAGGTGACACCAAATAGGAAACCAGTAAAAGTTGCAACTGCACCACTCACCAACAAGCGCCAGTTAAGATCGCTTTGCAGACATACAAGTGTCTGAAAATACTTTGCCAGTACGAAAGTATTCAACAGACTAGCGATTGCAAAAGCCAAACACACAGATAATCCCCCAATTATTCCCACCTTGAGGGATTCTATGCGTTCTGTCATTAATTGAGGATTTAAAATTGAGTTCACTCTATATATAAATAAGGGATTGGATATTAGGGAAATTTTTCCTTACTCTCCAGTATGATAAATGCTTGAGCAGCTTTGTCATTAATTAAATACTGCTCTCAAGTAGGAATTTTGATGATAAATTCGGTTCCCATGCCAGGTTGAGAATTCACGTCTAATATACCGTTGTGTTTTTCTACAATAATTTGATATGCGATCGACAAGCCAAGTCCAGTACCTTTGCCTACAGTTTTTGTCGTAAATAACGGCTCAAACAAACGTTTTTTCAACCGTTCAGGAATACCAATCCCATTGTCAGCAATCCGAATTATAACCAATTGTTCAGAATCTATTTCTGTGGTAATTTTAATCTGAGGAATTAGATTGCTGATTTTGCCTTCCATTATAGCTTCATCAAGGGCATCAATTGCATTTGCGAGAATGTTCATAAATACTTGATTCATCTGCCCTAGATAACACTTAACCTGTGGTAATTCTCCATAAGTTTTAATTACTTCAATGCGGGGACGATCGCTATTAGCATTGAGACGGTGTTGCAAAATCATTAGGGTACTATCTATTCCTTGATGTAAATCAGCAGATATTTTGGCATCGCTATCCGAGCGACAGAAACTGCGGAGTGAACTAGAAAGGTTGCGAATTCGTTCGCTTCCTATGTGGAGTGAGTTCAAGATTTTTCCCATATCTTCGAGAACAAAGTTTAGATCCAAGTTCTCAATAGTTTTGGTAATTTTGGCTGTTGGGTTTGGATACTCTTGTTCATATAGTAGAAGCAACTCGGTTACTGCTGTAATATATTCTTGCAAGGGTGGAATATTGCTGGAAATAAAGTTGATAGGGTTATTGATTTCATGGCCAATACCAGCGATTAACTCTCCGAGTGTTGATAGTTTCTCTTGCTGTACTAGTTGGACTTGGGCTTTTTGCAAAGCTCTAGTGCGATCGCTAACTTTTTGTTCCAAAGATTCAGTCAATTGTTTGAGTTGTAAATGTACGCGTACTCTGGCAATCACTTCTTCTTGGGCAAATGGTTTCGGGATATAGTCAACTGCGCCAAGGGAAAATCCCTTCGTTTTGCTCTCTGTATCCGCTAAAGCAGTAGTGAAAATAATCGGAATATTTTGGGTAACAGGATTGGCTTTCAGGCGGCGACAAGTTTCAAATCCGTCAATACCTGGCATTTGTACATCCAGCAAAATCAACTCTGGTTGATTGCGTTCAGCTTGGGCGATCGCACTTTCTCCATCAACTGCAACCCGAAAACGAAAACCCTCACTATTGAGTGCTTCACACAGGAGAGATAAATTTGTAGGATTATCATCCACAATCAAAATAAATCCGGTATCTGAGGTCTTAAGCATGATGAATTAACAATTGAAATTTGACTCAAATTAATTGATATATTGTTGAATTAAAAAATTCAGAAACCAGAATTCAGAATTCAGAATGGAATTAGCATAGCTAGTTATTAACTAGTCTTCAAATGCTTTTACAGTTCGTTTCATTTCTTCTGACTCCTGAATACTTACAATAAAAGTTTCCAAACGTTTGAGTTGGAAATTACTAGCAAACTGGATAATTTGCTGGGCAAAAATGCTTAAATGCTCATCAGATTTAGACAGTTCCTTGGCCAGTTGCAAAACTTTTTGAATATCACCGTCTTGCGTTAGTTCGAGTAAATCTTGCAAAACCTCTTTAGCAGGATAAATTATCTCATTTGGTCGCTCCAAAACATCTATATTGTTTTTTTTGATTTCATCTACCTTCACGTCAAAAATCCATTCCAGTTGCAAAAACTGTCGTAGCATTTCCAGCAGCGTTTCAGCTTCTACAGGCTTTGGTAGAAATGCATTTGCACCTACATCAATACTCTTGTATTGATCGGCTGCAAACACACTAGCTGAGGAAGCGATGACAGCAATTTCTTTAAATTGCTCAGATTTACGTAAACGATCGATCAACTCAAATCCACTCAATATAGGCATTACTAAGTCAGTAATAATCAAGTCTGGTTTGTGGGCTAGAGCCTTTTCCCATGCTTCCTGACCCTGACTAGCTTCTACAACAATAAACCCAACTGGCTCTAGTAAATTTACAATTACCGATCGATTTTCCCATTTATCATCCGCAATCAAAATGGTGCGGTTTTGCCCTTGATAGCCAATAATAGTTCCTTGTTCAATCACTCTAGAAACCTTTGCCCAGTCTTTAGATTCTGGAAATTCTGCCTCAAACCAGAAAGTACTTCCTTTGCCAAATTCACTTTGTACTTGAATTTGACCACCCATCAACAAAACAATGTTTTGGCTGATTGCTAATCCCAAGCCTGTACCTTCAGATTGTCGTTTTTGATTTCCTACTTGTTCAAAAGGCTGAAAGATTTTCTGTGCTTGTTCAGGGATTATCCCGGCACCAGTATCTATTACCTCAAAACGAATTTTGTAGTTAGTTTGTCCATTGGTGTTTGATTGTTTAGCAATGACCTTAACTTTGAAAGTGACACTACCTTCATTCGTAAATTTAATCGCATTACTAAGTAAGTTAATCAATACTTGCCGCAAGCGTTTTTCATCAGTATGAATGCCCGTTGGTAAATCAGGATCGAGTTGGACGTGAAATGCGATGACCTTTTGTTCTGCCCGGATGCGGGAAATTTCAGTCACGCTATCTATAAAGGCAGGTAAGTAGAAATCAACAGAATACAATTCTAGTTTCCGGGCTTCTATTTTGGAGAGATCCAGAACATCATTAATTAAGGTTAAAAGATGAGAACCACATTGATAAATGATGCTGACTCCTTTACGTCCTTTCTGACTCAAAGATTCTGTGCGTTGAAGAATTTGTGTATAGCCCAAAATCCCGTTAAGAGGTGTGCGTAGTTCATGACTCATATTGGCGAGAAATTCACTCTTGGCTTGGCTGGAGTTTTGAGCGACTTCTTCTGCAAGGCGTAGTTCTTTCTCGATGCGCTTGCGCTCGACAATTTCAGTTGAAAGCGCTCGATTAATAACTTCTAATTGAGAATGGCTGGGTAGTGTCAAAGCTTGAGGCATGAGATAAAATAACGCAAATGCCGTATATATTGAAATAATGGCAGTTAGAGCTTTTAAACTACCTGCAACCCAATAATTTGGATGCCAAAGCGTCCAAATGTCCATCAAGTGTCCGGTACCACAAGCAATGATAAAAGCACCAAATAACAAAAAGACGCTATTAAAAGGAACGTCTTTACGCTTGTAAATAAAAGAAATCAGTAGGAAGGGAATAGAATAATAAGCTAGAGCGATCGTCGCATCAGAAATAATGTGCAGCCAGACTAATCCAGTTTGCCAGAGATAACAATGTCCGTGGGGAATAAAACCGTTGGAGTCGAAAGGATAGTTGAAAAATGTCGGCATGATATTAGGGGTTGCTGGATTGAAAATATATACCCATAACCCTAGTATTCCCAAAGTATCAATTTAGAAAGCGCGATCGCTACTTTTTTACATTCGTGTTTATCGTTGCTTAAAGTACTAACGTATCAAGAAAAGTTGGTGTCTTTTTTGTGTAAACGTACCTTGTCGTAAACATCACACGCAAAAGTTACAATCTGATTGATAAAAAAATCTCAGCCTGCCCAATCCCTGTATGATAAGTATTAGAAACCTTTTGTAATTATTTGAAAAGTAGGACTATGGAGATTTTGACACTAGGTTGGGTAGCGTTGTTAGTTGTGTTTACTTGGTCAATTGCAATGGTAGTGTGGGGACGTAACGGACTATAGAGGCATTGTGGAAAGTCCATTCTTGAGTATTTTGGCTTTATTTGCTGTAGTGCTGCTCGTAGTAGTCACTGGTGGTATTGGTTATTTAACCCTGGCAGATTGGCGCGATCGCCGTCGCCGAGATGAAGAAAAACGCACCACCCGCAGCGCCACTCCCAAGCGGCGATAGTTTTCTGGTAATTGAAAATCTTTTTGTAGGGACGCGATACAATCGTGTCCCTACATTGTTTTTATGACATTCCCAGGAAATAACTGTTACCTTTGCGATCGCAACGGGAATCATTAAATAGAAGACTTTCAATATTTAAAGTCCCACTGGGAATGGAAAACTCCTCTACTACTCAACCCATACAACCAAATTCAGAACGGCAAGAATCTCATTCAGATGTAACATGCTCTTTACATCAGAATGAGCAACAAAAAGCCTTATCTGGAGTTATTGCCCGTATTCGGGAGTCTCTAGACATAGAAACTATCTTCAAAATTACAGTCACTGAAGTCCGCCAACTTCTGAAAAGCGATCGGGTTAGCGTGTTTCGTTTTTATCCTGATTTGGCATGGGAAGGAGAATTTATCTATGAAGATGTGGCAACCGAATGGGATTCGGCATTAGCAGCCAAACTGCGCGACCACTGTTTTAGTGAGGAGTTCGCAGAACTTTATCAGCAAGGTCGAATTAGAGCAATAACTGATATTTATCAAGTAAATGCCAGTGATTGCTATATCCAGATTCTGGAAAAATTCCAAGTACGTGCCAGTATAATTGCCCCCTTGATCAAAGGTAAAGATTTATGGGGATTGTTGTGTATTCATCAGTGTAGTAATCCTCGACAATGGGAAGTATCAGAAATTGAGTTTGTGCAATTAATTGCCGAACATCTAGGAGTTGCTTTACAGCAAGCAGATTTCCTGGAACAAGTCAAACTACAATCAGCAGAACTAGCACAAGCAAAAGCTAGAGAAAAAGCGGCCCAATGGCAGAAAACTATAGCTATCACCATTGAGAAAATTCGCCAGTCCTTAGACTTGGAAATCATTTTCCACACAACCACCGCAGAACTTAGGCAGCTGCTAAATGCCGATCGCGTGGCTATCTATCGCTTCAATCCCGATTGGAGTGGTGAATTCGTGTTTGAATCAGTGGCAGAGGGTTGGGTTTCCCTCATAGATCAACAGTCGCAACGGCCAGAATTGAAAGAGAACGTCAGCGAATGTAGTGCCAAAGATTTAGCTAAACCTCCAGTCGCTGATACCTATTTACAAGATACAGAGGGTGGAAACTTCACTCAGTGTGAAGTGTACCGAATTTGTAATGATATTTACAATTCAGGCTTTAGTGATTGCTACATTAAAATTTTAGAGATATATCAAGCAAGAGCTTATGCGATCGTTGCTATTTACCACGGTCAAAAGCTCTGGGGCTTGCTAGCAGCATACCAAAATGCTGGAATCCGTGATTGGCAAAAAGATGAGGTTTACTTGCTTACCCAAGTTGGCACCCAACTAGGTGTGGCTTTGCAGCAAGCGGAATTTATCCAACAAATGCAGATTCAAGCAGCAGATATCAGCAAAGCTGCTGAAAGGCAAAGAGCGTTGGCGCACACAGTAGAAAAAATTCGTCAGTCTCTTGAAATTGAAGCCATATTTAAAACCACTACTCAAGAAGTTCGTCGGTTATTAGAAGTGGAACGAGTCGCAATTTATCGCTTCTATCCTGATTGGAGTGGAGAATTTGTGGCTGATTCCATCGTTGATGGCTGGACACCAATGGTTAAGCCGCAGTCTGTGACAGAAGGCGTTCTTGTGCAAGGAAAACAAGCGGGTAAGTATGCACGTAATGAAGTTTTTGTACCAATTTCTCAGGGTGAAAAGCTGTGGGGATTGCTAGTAGCTTATCAAAACTCCCAGCCCCGTTATTGGCAAGATGAAGAAATCAACTTACTAGCCCAAGTTGGCGTTCAATTGGGGGTAGCATTACAGCAAGCTGAATCCTTAACACAAATGCAGGTGCAAGCCCAAAAACTGGCTCAAGCCGCCGAGCGAGAACGCAAAGCAGCCGAAAGACAGAAGGCCTTAGCTGCAACAGTGGAGAAAATCCGCCACTCTCTTGATATTGACACCATTTTTGCAACCAGTACAGAAGAAGTCCGACGGCTATTGGAAGTTGACCGAGTGACAATCTATCGATTTGGGACTGATTGGAGTGGCAAATTTGTTGCTGAGTCTTTAGCCGAAGGTTGGACACCAGTAAAGGAAATTGTACCTGCAATGTCTACGATGGTCACTGAGCCAAGTCGAAGTGCGGGCTACGCCGATGCAAGTAATTACTTGCAAGAAACCCAAGGTGGGGATTTTGCTAATGGTAAAACTCTTGTTATTAAAGATATTTATAGCACCGATGATTCTATTCCTTATATTGCCCTGATTGAACTCATGGAGGCTAGGGCATATATGATTGTGCCGATTTTTCAGGGTGAGAAACTTTGGGGATTACTAGCAGCTTATCAAAATATCAAACCCCGTGATTGGCAAGAAGATGAAGTAGATTTGTTGATGCAAATTGGTACTCAGTTGGGCGTAGGACTTCAGCAAGCGGAATTACTAGAACAAACTCAATGTCAAAAAGAAGAGCTGACCCAGACTTTGAAGGAATTACAGCACACTCAGAGTCAGTTAATTCAAAGTGAAAAAATGGCAGGTTTAGGGCAGTTAGTTGCTGGTGTAGCACATGAAATTAATAACCCGATTAGTTTCATTTATGGGAATATCACTTATGTTACTGAACATACCGAAAATTTATTTAAATTACTGCGCCTTTATCAGAAACAGTATCCTAAAGCAATAGGAGAAATTCAGAAGCAAGTAGCAGCACTAGATTTAGATTTTATTAGTGATGACTTGCCCAAAATTCTGACTTCAATGAAGATAGGGGCAGAGCGGATCTCTCAATTAGTCTTGTCGTTACGAAGTTTTTCTCGACTTGACGAAGCAGGAATGAAGCCCGTTGACCTTCATGAAGGTATCGACAGTACTTTGCTAATTTTACAACATCGACTGCAACCAGAAACTAATTCTTTTGCGATTGAGGTAGTTAAACAATATGGTGAATTGCCCCCGGTAGTCTGCTATGCAGCCCAGATGAATCAGGTATTTATGAATATTCTCAACAATGCGATCGATGCACTGGAGAACTCAGCAACTAGTGGAAAAATAATTGGCAATCCTAAAATTTGGATACGTACAGAAGTTATAGAAGGAAATGCTGTTCTGATTTGCATTGCTGACAATGGTTGTGGCATTCCAGAAATTGTGCGATCGCGCATTTTTGAACCTTTCTTTACCACCAAACAACCTGGACAAGGTACTGGCTTAGGGTTATCTATTAGTTACCAAATTATTGTAGAAAAACACGGCGGTAATATCAAATGTGTTTCTGAACCTGCTAATGGCTGTGAGTTCTGGATAGAAATCCCGATAAAACGATAGTTAGTTAACAAAGAAATCAGGTGATGCCTTCTCTACGAGAGGCTACACCTTTTTTAACTTTTAATGAACCATTCCAGGCGCAGAGGACACAGAGGAAGCAGAGGGCGATCGCACAATGGAGATTTTGCAGACGAAGCCCGTCGAAGGCTTCGCCTACGCTCTTTTTAACAAACCACAGAGCCGTAGAGAAAACAGCACTAGTAGAGATTTTGTAGGCGCTCGCTCTTTTTAACAAACTACACAGACGCAGAGAACACAGAGGAACAGAAGAAGACGATGCTTACGGTAAGCCTAAGCATTTCAAAAAGTTAGCGATCGCTTTTTTATCCCACGCAATAGGCGCACTCGATTAGGAACTGATTCTTGCTCCGTTCGATACCATGTCAGCGTCGGGACGTTCTCAGTAAACTAAAATAGCTATTCACGCTAAAATATAATATAACTACCAGTGCTAAAACTGATTAATATCTACTCGTGTTTTTAAATAATTTACTTGCAAGATATTTATGAACAATAATCAACCGCTAACAGCACAATCATCAACTACACCCCGCGCTGCACTATTATTAGAAATTCAACAAACTCCAGAAGAATATCTACCAGAATTACTACAAATTGTACGTTTATTTCGTCAAAGCATGACGATGAAACAGACATCATTAAATAACTGGGAAAATGCTCTTAATGAAATTAATCATACTATTTTTATTGATGCTAGAGAATGGCAAGAAATTTAGAAAATAAACCGAGCGATCGCTCTTTTTAAAGAACCACAGAGGCGCAGAGAACACAGAGGAAGACGAGGAGCGATCGCACGGTGGAGTTTTGCAGGCGATCGCCTTTTTTATCTCACGCAGAGGAAGAAGAGAGCGATCGCACGGTGAGAATTTTGCAGGCGATCGCTTTTTCATCTCACGTAGAGACGCGGAGGAAGAGAGCGATTGCTAACTGTGGAGGGAAAAATTAGAGATTGCTCAATAATTAAGGACTTACGAGATTTTCTCTCCTAAGATGTTGGTTTGAGCTTATTATGGAACGAGGAGCAGTTTAAAATAGGAATACTTTGGGTACAAGATAATGCTAATTCAACTTACTATACAAAACTTTTTGTCTTTTAGAGATGAAGTTACCTTCAGTATGGTGGGGGTTAGCAGTGACCAACAACACATAGATCATCTTGCTGAAAATGCAGCAGGCAAAGGGCGTTCGTTGCTGCCTATTGCTGCAATTTATGGTGCAAATGCAGCAGGTAAGTCAAATCTCATAGAGGCTCTCAACTTTGTACAAAATCTGGTTGTAGAAGGTACTCGAAGTAGTAAATCTATTCCAGTTTCCCCATTTAAGCTTAGTGATTATAATAAACAGCCGAGCAAGTTTGAATTGATTTTTACATATCAAGAAACTCAATATTCTTATGGATTTAAATTGAATAGAGAACAAATTTTTGAAGAATGGCTTTATGCTGTTCCTCGTGGTAAAAAGCAAGAAGTTATGTACTTTGAGCGTATCACTTCTATAGAAAAAGAAACGAGTCTAGAGTATGGTTCAGTACTTAAAGGTAGAAGTGAGAAACGTAAACAGTTTTTAGATTTTATTGCAGAAGGAACTCGTCCCAATCAACTTTTTTTAACGGAAGCAATTGAGCGTAATGTTCAAACGTTACTTCCAGTTGCTAACTGGTTTAGAAAAGTACTAACTATTATTCCAGCAGAGGCAGATTATGGAGGTTTAGAAATCATAATACACAGTAATGAATCTTTTACAAATTTTCTCAGTGAGTTTATTAAATTTGCTGGAACAGGAATTGATTCGATAAATACTGAAGAAGTTGAGCTAGATTTTGATCAACACTTTCCAACTATGCCTAAAACTCTAAGAGAGGATTTCCTTGAAAAATTTGCGGAAGCCGATGATGACTCAGTAGCAATGATAAAAAATACACAAGGTAAACGGTATCTACTTTTTAAGAATGAAGGCGGTCAATTAAGCTTGATTCAATTAAAAACTCAGCATCGTCATGAAGATGGACATCTTATTGATTTTACGATTGAAGAGGAGTCAGAAGGAACTCAACGTTTGATTAATCTTATTCCATGTCTCTTTCTCTTAAAAGAAGAAACTGAAAAAGTCATCTTTTTAGATGAACTTGATAGGCGTTTGCATCCTCTACTATCTCGATGTTTTGTACAAGCAGCAATAAATTGTAGAGAGAAAGGTAATCAATTAATCTTTACAACTCATGATACCAACTTACTTGATTTAGATTTACTACGACGTGATGAGATTTGGTTTGTTGAGAAGAATCAGCAGAGTGTGTCCAACCTTTATTCTTTAGCAGAGTTCAAGATTAGACCCGACCTAAAAATTGAGAAAGGTTACTTAAATGGTCGCTTTGGTGCTATTCCTTTTTTTGGAGATCCACAAAGTTTAGGATGGTTTGGTTGTGAAACAGATTTATCTGTAGAGATGAGCCAGAAGTGATGGGAAGAATCAATCGAACTAAACTACTGGATCGTCAGCATGATCGAAGAGATGCAAAGCTTTTCATAGTTGCGACTGAGGGGAAAGAAACAGAAAAGCAATATTTTGGAATGTTTCATAGTACCAGAATCAAAGTAGAAGTGTTAGCTACTGGGGATGATAGTAAATCTGCTCCCCAATACGTGTTAGAACGCTTGAATACCTTTAAGGAACAATATAATTTAAATGAAGACGATATGCTCTGGCTTGTCCTTGACGTAGACCGTTGGGGAGCAAAAAATTTGAGTATGGTGTGTCGTCAAGCCAAGCAAAAAGATTATTATTTAGCTGTCAGCAACCCGTGTTTTGAAATTTGGTTGTGTCTACACTTTGAAGATTTAAACTCTGAAGATAAAACCTGCCAGGATTTTAAATCAAGACTACGAACACTTTTAGGAAGTTACAATAGTAGTAATCTAGATTTATCTTTATACAAACCCAATATTGCGGATGCAACAAATCGTGCAAAATTGCTGCACCCCAAATCTCAACACAACTGGCCTCCTACATTAGGAACACACGTATATAGGCTTGTTGAAATTCTTCTCCAAAGCTTGAGTAACTAATTTCTGAATAAAACACAAAAAACTTGCCTCAGAAGCATCACACCCCCAAGGCAAGCCAACTCTCTAATTCTTTCTTTACTTAGCGCCCTTTGCGCTCTTCGCGGTTCGTTTCTCTTAAAGCTGCTTCACTTCCGAAACCAACTTCGCCACCATATCCTTCGCACTACCAAAAAGCATCGTCGTTTTATCCTTGTAGAACAACTCATTATCTACACCGGCAAAACCCGTACTCATACCGCGCTTAATCACAATCGTCTGCTTCGCCCGATCTACTTCCAAAATCGGCATACCATAAATCGGGCTATTTGCATCACTCCGCGCCGCCGGATTTACTACATCATTTGCCCCAATTACCAAAGCCACATCCGCTTGTTCAAACTGGGGATTAATATCATCCATGTCGTACAACTGGGTATAAGCCACATTTGCCTCTGCTAGCAACACATTCATGTGTCCCGGCATTCTCCCAGCAACGGGGTGAATGGCATACTTAACATCAACACCCATTTTTTCTAACTGATCTGACAATTCGCGGACGCTATGTTGCGCTTGGGCAACTGCCATACCATAACCAGGCACAATTACCACAGAACGGGCATAACCCAACATCATCGCTCCTTCTTCGGGATCGATACTGCGGACAGTTTGATCGGTTGCACCACCAGCAGCACCACCGCCAGAAGTAGCCCCTGTACCAAAAGCACTGAACAGCACACTGAAGAGAGAGCGGTTCATCGCCTTACACATAATTTCGGTGAGGATTAAGCCGGATGCTCCTACCAAAGCCCCAGCGATGATTAACATATTGTTCATCACCACGAAACCAGCCGCCGCCGCCGCCACACCTGACAAGGAGTTCAACAGCGAAATTACCACTGGCATATCGCCGCCACCAATGGGGATGACGAACATCACACCCAACACTAAGGAAACAGCTACCACTCCCAAGAATATGGGTAAGCTATCTGGTGTGATGATTAAATAGGCACTGCCTACCAAATAAGCACCCAGAAGTAAGAGGTTAAATGGTTGCTGGAAAGGAAATGTAATCGGGGAACCGCTAATTAAACCTTGTAATTTAGCAAAGGCTAAAAAACTACCTGTGAAGGTAACACCACCGATTAACACGTCCAATAACATGGAAATGTTCACATCTAGAGGTACGGGTGCGCCAGAATCCAATAATCGCCAAAATTCGGCAACGGCGACTAATGCTGAAGCCGCACCACCTAAACCGTTGAGTAAACCCACCATTTGGGGCATTTCCGTCATTTGGACTTTGTAGGCAACGATCGCACCAATTCCCGATCCAATCGCCAAGCCCAACAATATCATCTCGTAGTTCAACACATTCCGATCTAGCATTGTCGCCACAATTGCTAGCAGCATCCCCACAGATGCGATTACATTACCGTTTCGTGCTGTAGCTGGTGAACCCAGCTTTTTCAAACCAAAAATGAATAAGGATGCAGCGACTAAATATGTCAGCTGAATGCCAGTTGGTAAAAAGTCGCTCACGCCTTAATCTCCTTCTTCTTGAACATTTGCAGCATTCTATCTGTGACTAGAAAGCCACCTACAACGTTGACTGTAGCTAGTACTACAGCAATTAAACCGAGAATCACTGACACAGTTGTTTCTCTAGCACCTGAAGCCACTATTGCCCCAAGTACCGAAATGCCAGAAATCGCATTTGAGCCTGACATTAGGGGCGTGTGTAGAGTCGGTGGGATTTTGTTGATAACTTCAAAGCCGATAAAAGATGCCAATACAAATACAAACAAAGCAGCAAGTAATGCCTCTGTCATGAAATCAAAACTCCTTGTATAAATGGGAATGGGGAATTGGGCATTGGGCATTGGGCACTTGTAGGTAAGTCGAAGTATGGGGCATTGGTTATTTCTCCCTTGTCTCCCTTGTCTCCCTTGTCTCCCTACTCCCCAGTCGCCAGTCCCCAGTCCCTAATTAACCGCCGGTTGCTGAGTATTCAATGCTTGTAGCGCATCCCGCACTCGTTGATTGCGAATTTCACCTGCGTGGGTAACGCAAGCTGCATCAACGATGTCGTCGCCAAAGTCCACCTGCAAAGCTTTCTCTTTGTTAATTAGCAGTTGAATCAACGATGTTACGTTCTTGGCATACAATTGGCTGGCGTGAATTGGCATCGATGATGGAAGATTGATGGGGCCGATGATTGTTACGCCGTTCCACACAATATCTTTGCCGGGTTCGGTACAGGCGCAGTTACCACCCTGTTCAGCAGCCAAATCCACAATTACTGAACCTGGTTTCATTTGTGCCACCATTTCTTCTGTAACTAGCCGTGGTGCTTGTCTTCCAGGTACTTGGGCTGTAGTAATCACTACATCAGAATTCTTAATGTGTTCGGCGACAACTTCTTGGGTACGTTGTTTGCTAGCCTCGGAAATTTCCTTGGCGTAACCGCCAGCAGCGACGGTTTCTTCGTCTAATTTGACTTCAACGAATTTTGCCCCTAAGCTTTGCACTTCTTCTTTGACGGCGGGACGAATATCAAAGGCTTCTACCACTGCTCCCAAACGTCTAGCGGTGGCGATCGCTTGCAATCCGGCTACACCAGCGCCCATAATAAATACTTTCGCTGGAGCGATCGTGCCTGCGGCTGTGGTTAACATCGGAAAGTATTTCGGTAAGGCCGCGGCGGCAATTAATACTGCTTTGTAACCTGCTAATGAAGCTTGCGAGGACAAAGCATCCATACTTTGCGCCCTGGTGGTACGGGGGATCATCTCCATACTCAAAGCTGTGACTTTCCGATTTGCTAGTTGCTGCGCCACAACAGGATTTCCCAAGGGATTCAGGAAACTGACTAAAACAGCCCCTTCCTTTAGCAAATCAACTTCTGAGCGTCCATCTTCTCGTTCTTGTGGTGGACTTACTTTCAGCAGAATATCTGTTTCACCCCATAATTTGGCAGTATCGCTGATTATTGTGGCTCCTGCTGCTTCATAGTCAGGATCGCCAAAAAATGAGCGTTCTCCTGCACCCGCTTCTACCCAAACTTCCAAACCTTGTTTTACCAATCGGGCAACGGTGTCAGGAATTAATGCCACACGACGTTCACAAACTTCAATTTCTTTAGCAACTGCTATTCTCATGAAATCTCCTGAAGATAAATACTTAATCTCTGCCAAGTAAGCGATTGTCCAGATGATGGGTGTCCCGCAGTCATAGTACTTAGGCAGGAACATCAGCCATGAATTTTACTTGTAGATTGAACCTTGAATCTTTCTTCTCCCACTCTTTGCTCTCTAGACAAAGCCTCATTTTTTTGTAAAGTTCTGAGCGGAGGTTCCCTCCAATCGGACTTTTTGCTTTGCCGCTCGCAGATGTCATATTTTCAGATAGTTGCAAACAGGGTTATGTATTGCACATCCTAAATTGATTCCCAAATTTTGCATCTTTATCTTTAGGTTGTTTTCGGGATTGAGAAATTTTGGTATTCCTTTCTTATAGAGTAATATTGACCGAATTTTGAAAGCTTGATAATTTCCCAATCAAATTTTAATGATTGCGACTTCGATTCCAATCCAACTTATTTTAATCAATTTAGCCCAACTTAACTGGCGATCGCTGATGGCATACCTCAATTTTTATAACAAAATTCTCAAATTTAGATACACTTATACATATTTAGAAACACAATCCAACCCCCAACTGTGTTTATATCTAGTTCAAATTTGACCCAACTTAGCAATCAAATCATGGCTACATAAGGGTAATGAAGTAAATTGAATATACGTTTGTTTTAATACTAAGTAACTTTACTGTTGCCTAAACTTCAGGCAGGATGGCACTTTTTTTGGATATTAAACGTCCATTGTCAGGAAGCTAGTAGTAAAGTTTAGTAAAGAATACTAACACACAGTTATTTTTAGATAACAGATTTATATTTTCGTAGAGGAAGCCCGATTATGCGACGTTTACTTTCTGCTTTAGCCGTGAGTAGCTTTTTGGTTACTGGATTACCAGCCTTGACTTGGGCGCAAAGCTTACCTGGATTTACGCTGTTTAGCGGCGTCAAACAAGAAAATCAGCTACCCTTCCGATTAGATTTTGGGGGACAAGCTAATGGTTGGGATAGATACATATTAAAGATTCCAGCCAAAAGAATGAAATTGGCAGTTGGTCAATTTGCCATTACCTACCCTGATTATTACAAAGGAACTTTTGACCAGAAAAAAATTGAAGTCCGAGTCAAAGGCAAAGCAGTTCCGCTTTCTGAGGTGAAATGGGACAAAGAAGGTAAACTGATCAATATTTTTCCTCAAGATCCAGTACCAGCAGGTAGCCCAGTCGAGGTAGTGTTATCTAACGTGAAAAACCCATCCTTCGGCGGAGTTTACTATTTTAACTGTCAAGTGCTTTCCCCTGGGGATGTACCACTACTGCGCTATATGGGAACATGGATTTTGAGCATTACTTAAGAATAGGGAATAGGGATATAACCAATCGGTTATTCCCAATTCCCTAAGAAAGTGATAAAATTAGAGATTGTGAGTTTTTATAAAAATCACTTAAGAGGAGAAGAGTATGAAAAGAACACTGGGCGGTACTAGCCGTAAGAGAAAAAGAACCTCTGGTTTTCGCGCCAGGATGCGGACACCAGACGGTAGAAACGTGATTAGCGCCAGAAGAAAAAAGGGCCGTCACCGTCTGAGTGTTTAGGACAGATCGAGCGATAAAGAGCATCTGTGGCTTTGCCCAAAACAAATCGGCTAAAATCCCGCAAGGATTTCCAGGCAGTTTTTCGAGAAGGAATTCGGCGTCATGGCTCTTATTTAACATTGAGAGCCTTAAAGCCCTTATGTTCAACGAAACCTTCTTTGGACACTGCCACTCAGACTACACAAACAACTGACTTAAAGCTCCTTGCTAGCACGCGGATTGGTATTTCAATTAGCACAAAAGTCAGCAAAAGGGCAGTGGTTCGCAACCGAATCAAACGGCAAATTACTGCGGCTTTATATAATCTGCTGCCAAAATTATCACCAGGATGGCGGCTAGTATTCATTGTCAAACCCACAGCAGCAGAATCTAAGTGCGTAAGCCCACAATTTCTGCAAGAATTAGAGCAGTTGTTGGCACAAGCTGAGGTGTTCGATGGGAATTCGTGAAGATGTTTATTATGAAGGTGGGCCCCATGTTGGGGATTTAATTGTCAACCTGCTGATTGGGCTAACCATTGTCGGGCTACCATTAGCAGTCGGGGCAATTGTCAGGGCATTGTGGCTGCGTTTCCGCATCACCGATCGCCGAATTACTGTTACCGGAGGTTGGCAAGGGCGCGATCGCACTGACGTAATTTACTCAGAAATTGTCAAAGTCGTCAAAGTTCCCCGTGGCATTGGCTTATGGGGAGATATGGCAATCACCCTAAAAAACGGCAGTCGTCTGGAATTGCGTGCAATTCCCAAGTTTCGCGAAGTCTATGACTACATAAACGAAAGAATTGCGGCGAAAAATCCCGAATTTAGCGCTCCTGCTAACAAGTGATGAGCAGGGGAGCAGGGGAGACAAGGGAGACAAGGGAGACAAGGGAGACAAGGGAGACAAGGGAGACAAACAAAACTCCTAACTCCTAACTCCTAACTCTTAACTCTTTAACTCTTAACTCAGCACTCAGCACTCACCACTCAGCACTCAAAATGTGCGGCTATCCGTAGCGAAAGATAGTCGCCGACAAATCATGATTTAGATAAATTAGATTCAGTTTACAGTACCTCAGGTTGAATTCAGAATAATGGATTTTGGTATCGGCTTTCTCTCGAACAACGTGATGCTGCCAATCATAGATTTTTTCTATGGTATAGTGCCTAGCTACGGATTAGCGATCGTTGCTTTGACCTTGATAGTCCGCTTCGCGCTCTATCCCCTGAGTGCTGGCTCAATTCGTAACATGCGGAAAATGCGAATTGTACAACCTCTGATGCAGAAGCGGATGGCAGAAATCAAAGAGCGCTATAAGGATGATCCGCAAAAGCAGCAGGAGGAAATGGTTAATGTCCAAAAAGAATTTGGCAACCCTTTGGCAGGCTGTTTTCCATTACTAGTGCAAATGCCAGTTTTATTAGCGCTGTTTGCCACCTTGCGGGGTTCACCTTTTGCAAGTGCAAACTACAGCGTTAACCTGCAAATTCTTCCCGCAGAACAAATCGAGCAAATTCAACCGCAAGCCTTTGCCACTGCTCCTCAAAATATTTACATTGCAGATGGGGAACACGTTAAAGTAGCTGCCATTATTCCCAGCGGAAATAAATTAGCGGTGGGAGAACAAACCAAAATACAGTATCAGACTGTTGAAGGTAAACCATTTCAGGTACTCTTAGCAGAACACCCAGAAAATAAGCTGATTCCTGATTGGAAAGTTACCAAAGGTGAAGATAGAATAAAAATTGATGCCCAGGGCAATGTAGAAGCCTTGCAACCAGGAGAAGTTACTATTCAAGGAACAATTCCTGGATTAGCAGCAGAAAAAGGCTTTTTATTCATTGATGCTTTAGGCAGGGTTGGCGCACAAGATCCAGATGGCACAATCCACTGGGATATCGTCGCCATGATCGTCTTCTTTGGAATCAGCCTTTATGTTAGCCAAATGCTTTCCGGGCAAAATTCCAGTGGTGGCAATCCGCAGCAGGATACAGTTAACAAAATCACCCCCGTCATCTTTTCTGGGATGTTCTTGTTCTTCCCCCTACCAGCTGGGGTGCTGATGTATATGGTGATTGGTAATATTTTCCAAACCGCCCAAACTTATCTTCTCTCCCGCGAACCTCTACCGGAGGAACTACAAAAAATTGTAGAAACCCAGGAGAAAGAAGCAGCAGTCACAGAGCAAAAAGCATTACCGTTTGAACCAAAAAGTCCTAAGAAAAAGGCAACAGGGGGATCATGAGCGACATTCCGATGCAGCGAGGTCAGCAGTGGTTAAAAACCCTGCTGGAACTCACTGGAATACCTGCTGAAATTCAAGGTCATTTAGAAACTGCCCAATCTCAAGACGGCGATTCTCCAGAACCAGATAACTACTGGTTGACTATTGACCAAACTAATTTGACATCAGAACAAATCCAGGTGTTAATTGGTGCTGATGGTTCTGTGTTAGATGCGATTCAGTATCTCGCAAATTCGGTTCTAAACCTTAGCCAACCCCCAGAAAAACAAGCCTCTTACACCATTGAGTTAAATGGCTACCGGGTCAAAAGAGAAGCCGAAATTCGGGCATTAGCAGAAGCAGCAGCCGATGAAGTGCGCTTTTCTGGTAGAGAAGTAGAAATCAAATCTCTTAGTTCTGCTGAACGCCGTCAAGTTCATACCTTCTTAAAAGAATTTGGAGATTTAGAAACCTTCAGTCGCGGTAAAGAGCCACATCGCCATCTGGTTGTTTGTCCCGCTTCGTTGGAAGGAGTTAGGAGTTAGGAGTTAGGAGTTATGAGTTTGGAGTTAATTGAAAACTCATAACCATATATAATTTCAAAATTTCTCTTTTTATTAAGGGATAAAATAAAGATTCAGTATCAGTATAATTGCTGATAATCGAGATAAATTTTAGTGAGGATGTCTCACAAATCCTATGGACGCAATTTATATTCCGCAGCTAACTAGAGCATCGGAGCGAACAGAGGAAGTTCAAGTTAAAGAATTTCTGCCTGGTCTAGAAACGTTAACTCCAGTTCGCGGTCATGTGCGCGTGCAACATCATGGCAATTACCTGGAAGTGTCAGCTCAGGCAGAAACAATTATTACTTGTACGTGCAACCGCTGCTTGCAGCAATACAATCACCGTTTAGGGGTTGATACGAAGGAAATTATCTGGTTAGATGAAACTGCAAATCAGGCAAATGACTTGCCCTTAGAAAGGGAAGTGGTTATGGAAGATTTGCTGGAAAGCTTACCGCCTGATGGTTATTTTTATCCCAACGAATGGCTGTATGAGCAGATGTGTTTGGCAATACCGCAGCGCCAATTATGCGATCGCAATTGTCCAGGTATTCTTGTAAGTAGTACAGTTGATAGTCCTGATACTTCTGATAGTCGTGAGACTCCAGTTGATAACCGTTGGGCTTCTCTGGAAGCTTTAAAAAAGCAACTTCCAGGATAAGTAATTTGATAATTACGTCAGACTTAAGTCTTCGGCTGTGCTAACTAAGCCTGTCTATACAGGCTTATTATTTTATATTTTATTAAATACTTTCGGTATAAGTTAGTTGATATTCATATTTCTATCCAAAAGATATCAATAATTGTTGTATTTGATCAATTACTAAAACTAAGTCAATCATAATTTTTACAAGCTCTTGCTTAAAGTAACATTCAATCACCTATTTTCCCAAGATTACGTTATAAAAAATATTAATGATTTTTAGAAATCACTAGGTTTTTAATTTTAAATTAACAGTCTATTTAAGAACAGCATTATTTTAACTTGTGCATATAGGAATCCGCTTTGATTTGGAGAAATTATTTGCGTAGGGAGAAAATAGGGAATAGGGAAGAAGGAATAAATGTATACTGAGTTTTTTCACGCAATCAAATACGAGTCCCATATTTGCTGAACGAGAAAAGCAATATTGTATTGTTCTTGCTAATTACTCATTGGCTTTCTGAACCAAGAAAGTTGTACATTGCGTTCAAGAGAAACTAACCAATAACATATATATGAACTTCCGTGAAGAGTTTAAACTGCTGCTACGTGCCCGCTACCCCTTGATTTATATTCCTACATACGAGGAAGAACGGGTAGAAGCAGCTATCCGGGAAGAAGCAAGCAACCAGGGTAATCGCCCGGTGTATACTTGGGATTTTGTCGATGGCTACCAGGGAAACCCCAATGATGTTGGGTTTGGGCGACGTAACCCGTTGCAAGCTTTGGAATTTATTGAAAAATTACCAGCTTCCGCACCTGCGGTAATGATTTTACGAGATTATCATCGCTTTTTAGAAGATGTGGCGATCGCCCGCAAACTCCGCAATCTGTCCAGACTTCTCAAATCGCAACCAAAAAATATTGTTCTACTGTCGCCACGCATCGCCATCCCTGATGACTTAACGGAAGTGCTGACAGTCGTCGAGTTTCCCTTACCAGCCGCCTCAGAAATAAAAACTGAGATAGATCGCTTACTACAAAGTACTGGTAACTCCCTTTCTGGAAAAGTTTTAGATGATTTGGTGCGCTCTTGTCAAGGACTTTCGATGGAACGGATTCGCCGGGTTTTGGCAAAAGCGATCGCAACCCACGGAGAATTGCGACCAGAAGACATGGAACTGGTTTTGGAAGAAAAGCGCCAAACTATCCGCCAAACCCAAATCCTGGACTTCTACCCCGCCACTGAGCAAATTTCTGATATTGGCGGACTGGATAACTTGAAAGATTGGTTGATTCGGCGGGGAGGTTCATTTACAGATCGAGCGCGACAGTACGGATTACCGCACCCCCGTGGTTTAATGTTGGTGGGTATTCAGGGAACTGGTAAATCGTTAACGGCAAAAGCGATCGCTCATCATTGGCATTTACCCCTGCTACGTTTGGATGTGGGCAGGTTATTTGGTGGTTTAGTGGGCGAATCAGAATCTCGCACTCGCCAAATGATTCAAGTAGCTGAAGCCCTCGCTCCCTGTATTTTATGGATTGATGAAATAGATAAAGCCTTTGCAGGGCTTGGTAGCAAAGGTGATGCCGGAACAGCCAGCCGTGTGTTTGGCACTTTTATTAATTGGCTAGCCGAAAAAAGCTCACCCGTGTTTGTCGTCGCCACCGCCAACGACATCCAAGCTTTACCGCCAGAAATGCTCCGCAAGGGACGATTTGATGAAATTTTCTTTGTGGGTTTGCCCACCCAAGAAGAGAGAAAAGCAATTTATGATGTTCATTTATCCCGACTGCGCCCCCATAACTTGAAAAGTTATGACATCGACAGGCTAGCTTATGAAACCCCTGATTTTTCTGGGGCCGAGATTGAGCAAACTTTAATTGAAGCGATGCATATTGGATTTAGCCAAAATCGCGACTTTGCTACCGACGACATTTTAGAAGCAGCTAGTCAAATCATACCCTTAGCACGAACTGCCGTAGAGCAAATTCAGCAACTCCAAGAATGGGCTGCTGCTGGAAGAGCGCGTTTAGCATCTAAACACAATCCTTTGAGCGAACGCCTCCGGCGCACTACGTGAACCCAAAAATAATGTAGAGACGCAGGAGTGCTTACGTCTCTACAAAGATTTTGGATAACGCATATTTAATTTCACCAGATGTCTATTCAGCATAGCTACAATAATCAGTTAGTCAAAAGTCAATAGTTCATGATGAATTATTATGGACTATTGATTCTTATACTGATGGGTTATTTGCTTCTCTACTCGTAATACCAATTTGAAAAATGATTGCGACAGATGGAAAACTGAAACACTTATCCAATGGATGTTTCACAATCTAAAATCTAAAATCGTTCGACTGAGCGTAGCCGAAGTCTAAAATCTAAAATGGTATAACCCTTGAGAGCCAGTTAAACACCACTCTCCTCAATGGGGGAAAATACGTACATAACTGGCTCACCTACACCCTTGACTCTTGATAATCAGGTTTTAATTATGTTGTCTGGCTTAACAAAGTTTATACTGGGATTTTTCTTAGCGATCGCTGTGCTAATAGGTGGCGGTGCTGCAATTGCACTCTATTTTATGAATCGTACTGGCATAGCCCCTGCCAAACCCATTTTTTCCAATGATAGTCCTTCAGTGAAAGCCCAAGCTCCTAAAAAAACTGAGCCTGGAGAAAGTAAGCCCGCTCTTACACCTGGAACATCTACTCAATCGTCTGCAAGCCCAACCTCTACTCCCACAGAATCACCAAAGGCTACTCCATCATCCAAACCATTACCATCGGGAGCTTACCGAGGACGTGTTAGTTGGGCTGAAGGCTTGAGTTTGCGATCGCAACCAAATCAAGAAGCTGAAAAGATTGGTGGAGTTGCTTTTAATCAAAAAATTATTATTTTGTCAGAAAGCGAGGATAAAGCTTGGCAAAAGATCCGTTTGGAAGATAGCGAACAAGAAGGTTGGGTGAAAGCAGGTAATACTGAAAAAGTTGATGAGCAATAGGTATAGGGTATGGGGCATGGGGCATTGGGCAAAATAGTGCTGAGTTAGGAGTTAAGAGTTAGGAGTTAGGAGTTTTATTTATCTCCTTGTCTCCCTTGTCCCCTTGTCCCCCACTCCTCAGGACACTTACTTGTAAAGAATCATACGAAAAGTAATTCTTACATCTAGTAAGTGGTATACTTTTTTATATTTATTAACTTAAAAAAGCAAGTGAAAACAGGGGTAGCTAGCCATTTAATCAAGCTTGCCTCAGTCTACGAGGCATCCGAAAGCATCAAGGTTGTTCCTATCGTAGTTAATTTTAAATTTTTAAATTGGAAAAAGTTATCGACTTTTGGTGCAATGCGTTTTTTATCAGTGGCTCTGATTACGGGGCTTCTGAGTATTGCTGGAGAAGTTTTAGCACTTCAAAAAATAGGAAGTAATGGGCCTGAAGTTAGCAGTAGCCAGAGATGTTTAAAAAAGTTAGGCTATTTTAACGGCCCAATGACAGGTAAGTTTGCTAGCTTGACTCAAAATGCTGTAATCAAATTCCAGCGAGCCAATAGAATATCGGCTGATGGAGTTGTAGGTGTTAGCACTCAACGAGCCTTGCAACGAGCGTGTCAAAGTAGAATTTCTAATAGAAATATCGGTGGCGCATCACGTTCGCCAGTTGGTCAATATCCTACTCTTTCTCAAGGCAAAACTGGTGCAGCCGTCACAAGATTACAACAGCGTCTACGGCAGTTAGGCTACTTTAATACTAATCCCACTGGGAATTTTGGACGAATTACTAAAGATGCTGTAATTGCATTCCAGCGAAGTTATCGCATAACTGCTAACGGGATTGTGAATCGACAAACTTGGAACGCACTAATGGGTACTTCTGTGACTCCAGGAAGATCGAGTCTTTCCACTCAACAAGTCAAAGAACTGCAAGTGCGTTTGCGGCAGCTAGGTTATTTAAATGCTGATGCCACTGGGAATGTTGGCCCAATGACTAGAGAAGCTGTAATTGCATTCCAACGAAATAATGGATTACCTGTTGATGGCATTGCTAATGCCCAAGTTCTGGACTCAGTGCGTAGAGTCTCTACAGGTAGCATTCAACAACCAGGTAGAAATTATCTCACTGTAGGCGATCGCGGAGAAAATGTCAGATTAGTTCAAGAGCGTTTGGCGCAGTTGGGTTTCTCTAATACTAATCCTGATGGACTTTTCAACGATTACACTAGACAATCTGTGATTGCATTCCAGCAATATTCTCGAATTAGTTCTACTGGAAATGTAGATTGGCAAACTTGGGAAGCATTGGGGTTAAATGGTTCAACTGGGGGCAATTATACTGAGAATAATAACTATGTATTAGCTAACACTAATCCCTATGCATTACCTCCTGCCAATGACAATGTAGTACCTGTTACCAATGGCAACACATTAGTTGCTAATAATCCTTACAGAGTAATAATTCCAATTTCCAGTAATGATACTCTGAGTAAAGTACAACAATATATACCCAATGCTGTCGCGGAGCAATCCAATTTAGGGGATTATGTGAATGCTGGAGCATTTAGCGATCGCGCCCAAGCAGAAACACTAACGAAAAAGCTCCGCTCATTAGGTTTGGATGCGCGGGTAAAATACAATTAACTAATTCGTAATTAAATTGACAAACTCAACTGAGAACCTTCTTGAGTTTTATTCACTTCAATCCTGGCTTGGAAGGCTTCTTTGAGGTGGGGCATGTGGGTGACAGTGAGAATGCAGGCAAAATCGGAGGCGATCGCATTAATTGCGGCAATCAAGCGATCGCATCCTTCGGCATCTTGTGTACCAAAACCTTCATCTACAATCAACAATTGCAACGCCGCCCCTGCCCGTTGCGCTAATAATTTCGCTAAAGCCAAACGGATGGCAAAGTTAATTCTAAAGGCTTCCCCACCTGAGTAAGTTTCATAAGCTCGTGTTCCTCTAGAATCGGCGATTAAAATATCTAAGGTGTCTATCAGTTTGGCATTTTTCTTGGTTGATTTAGCACTACGCCCAGCTTTTTGTGTAATAAATTGTACATGAAACTGATTGCCACTCAGCCGCGAAAGTAGTTGATTTGTCTCGGCTTCCAGTTGCGGCAACACGTTCTCAATCATCAATGCTTGGATACCATTTTTACCAAAAGCTTGCGCTAATTCCTGATAAACCCGATATTCCCGCTTGCAAGATTGTAATTGCTGCTGCTGTTCTTCATATTGAATTTGCAGCATTTCCAGTTGATGCGCCAACTGTTCTAAACGCCCCAATTTGGCTATTTGCTCATCGAGTTGCCGTCTGCGGATTGCTAACTGCTGTTCTAAAGCTTGAATTTGGGCAGATGGATTAGCTGTTGCTTGTAGTTGCCCAATAATACTTTCGATTTGGCCGCCGAGTTTTTGGCGCTCCGTTACTCTGGCGCTTCTAGACTCCTCTAACTCTTGCAATCTCGTCTGGAGTTGCGGATACTGTTGCTGGGCTGATAGCAGGTGTTGATATCGCAAATGCCAAGATTGAGCTTTTTTTGCAGCCAGACGCAGATTGTTGTGCTGCTCGGAACTGTAGCCAATTTCAGTAATGTGACGCTCAAGAACTGCGATTTGTTTAGCACATTCAGAATCAATCTGATCTTGCTGGATTCTGGCTTGTAATTGGGCAATTTGGGATTGTAGTTCTGGTTTTCGGGCTAATAGTTGCGCTTGTCGTTTAGTTGCATCTTTTATTTGCCCTTGTTTAATTTCTGCCCATCGCCAGCGCTCAACTTCACTTCGGGCGAGGGCGTGGTCTTGCTCATTATAATTAACTTGTTGCAGATATTGGTCTAGCTGTCGGAGTTCGGCTTGTTTATCGGGAGCGTAATCACCAGCTTGGAGCGATCGCTCTAAATGCTGTTTTTCAGCAGCAATTTGTTGTAACTGTTGTTGCACATCAGTTGTCGCTTCTAACTGGGCTGCTAACTGTCCCCGTTGTTCCCGTAAACCATCGTAACTCGCCAATTGTTGGGATATATCCCGATATTCCTGCCTGAGTGTCTGAATTTCTTTGTCAGACACAGCTAATTGTTCCCGCACTACCCAAAACTGCCCTTGAGTATCCTCTAACTCACTTTGGGTTTTTTCCACTACCCGACTCCAATGATGTTCGTCTAAAGGACGCTCGCATAATGGACAAAGTGCTTCAGGATTTTGCAGCATTTGCAATTTCTGCTCTAATTCTCCCAGCAGTTTTTCATAATCCCGTTGGTGAGCTTGCAAACGTTCGATAAAATGCCGCCTTTCTTGCCCTTTTTCTTGGACTCGTTGCAGATAAACCCGCTTTTTCTCCAGTTCCTCAATCTGAATTGCCACATCCATCACCGCTTGTTGCAGTTGCGGTTGGCGACTGTGCTGGCGTTGTAATTGGTTCTCAGTGCTTTGGAGTTGTTCGAGTCGCGCTACTAAACCAGCATGAGTGCGATCAAGTTGACTTTGTAAAGTTGCTCGTTGTTGCAATAAGGGAGTCACTTGCATTTGCAATTCATCTAAACGAGCAATATGGTGACGAGCTGCGGCTAGTTGTGACAAAGCGGCTTCTACTTCACCCGATTTAGTTAAAGTTTGTTGAATATCTCGCTCTTGTTGCTGCAAAGCTTCTAGCTGCGCTTGGGCTTGTTGCAGTTGCCGTTCGATTTCGTGAATTTGTTTAGTAAGCTGTTGTTGCTTTTGTTGGCGATTTTGTTGAGCGCGGGTATGTTCTTCAAATTTGACAGCAAAAGCTTCTTCTTGAGATTGGAGACTTTGATATTGGGCGTATCCAGCTTTAATTTCAGCTTCTTGGTGTAATATTTTTTCTAAATCTGCTAGCTGAGAGCCAATAGCTGATTGTTCTTGTTGGAGGCGATCGCAATCTTGGGTAAGATTTTGGTATTGCTGCTTTATAAAGCTGAGTTGTTGTTCCCAATTTTGGCGCTGGTGCTGGACAACTTGCAAACTTTGTAATTGAATATTATCAAAAGCTTGCACCTGTTGCAGTTGGTTGAGTTCGGCTTCTAACTCCACTCTTTGCGCTTGGGTGATCTGGCGTTGTTGCAGCTGAATTTTTATCGACTCCAAAGAACGCTCTAACTCTACTGCCTGGGCTTTGAACTGACGAGAAGATTCCTTTGCTCGTTCTTCCAAATCATCGTACTGATTGAGTTTCAACAACTCCGCTAAAATTTCTTTACGTTCTGTGGGACGCTTGAGCATGAATTCATCTGCACGACCTTGACGCAAGTAGGCAGAATTAATAAATGTATCATAATCAAGCTTGATGTGTTCTAAAATCAAATCTTGGGTTGCTCTTACCCCTTTGCAAGTGAGCGAGCGAAACCCAGATGGTATTTCTATTTGAAATTCGAGGACGCTAGTACCTCCGCGAATTCGGGTACGAATCACCCGATATTTTTGCTGGTTACTTTTGAAAGTAAAATCAACCCGAACTTCTTTTGCACCAGAATAGATGACATCATCTTCAGCAGTGGCGCGGCTTTCACCCCAAATTGCCCAAGTGATTGCTTCTAAAAGAGAAGATTTACCCGCACCATTGGAACCACAAATACAAGCCGTATGCAAACCACCAAAATCTAAAGTTGCATCACGGTAACTGAGGAAGTTTTTGAGGATAAGTTGTACTGGGATCATTCACGCTATAGCGCCACATCTACTTTTAATTATTAACAGTACAGATGCACTGTTTGTTAGTTTAGCTATCTAAATATCAGGTTTCTAGTCTTGAAGACATCAATTTTACAAAAATTTACAATTTTTTGAGTCAATTTTTCTTGTTGCATGAAAAAGTTTTGCTGTCTTCGGAGAAAAATGAAACTTCTGTACGGGTTTCTTGTTATTTCCGCCTCTTATCTGAGAGAAAAACATTCATAGAAGAGTGGTTACAACAATTGAGATGATTGGGCTAAATTTCGCGTCAAGGTAAAAGAATCAAGGTGATAGGGGAAAAAGCGTTAATATACTCAGTAAAAATGTATGTACATTTCTGAGATAGACATCATAAACCAATGGATATAGCTCTACTCGTTAAATTTCTCGCTCCCTGTCTGCCATTTCTGTTAAATGTGGGTAATAAAGCTGTAGAAGGGGCATCTCAGAAAGTAGGTGAGGATGTTTGGAATAAAGCCAAAGCTATTTGGGCTAAGTTACATCCCAAAGTAGAGGCGAAAGAAGCAGCGAAGGAAGCAGCTACGGATGTGGCGCAAAAGCCAGAAGATGAAGATTTACAAGCAAGTTTGCGAGTGCAACTTAAGAAAATTTTAGAAGCGGATACAGCACTTGCAGATGAAATAGCTAAGATTTGGCAAACATCGACTGACAAACCCGGAGACAATATTCAGGTCAGTGCTAATGCTTACGACCAAAGTACGGTGAAGCAAGTTGGGAAGATTGACGCAAACCAAGTAAGTTTTTAATTGAATAGGGTGGATAGAGTACTGCCCACGCTAAAAATTTTGATGTTTCGAGTTCTGAACAGGAACGGCCGAGTTCTAAACAGGAACGGCCGGGTTCTAAACAGGAACGACCGAGTTCTGAACAGGAACGGTCGAGTTCTAAACAGAAACGGTCTAGTTCTAAACAGGAACGGTCTAGTTCTGAACAGAAACGGCCGAGTTCTGAACAGAAACGGCCGAGTTCTAAACAGGAACGGCCGAGTTCTGAACAGGAACGACCGAGTTCACAGCCACAATATCAAGCAAAATTTCTACCTACTCTAAGCAATGGTAGAGGAACCCAACGCCAGTAACCCGAACAACATTGAAATGAATGCCACTGCCCACGGTGACAGTAAAGTGACTATGGTAGGGCAGTTAAATGCAGCAGAAGTCAAATTTATTGTTGACGATATACAACCAATACTAGAGCGATTGCAACAAATCTCTCCACCAGAATCGCTGGGGGTTCTCAAAGCAGGGAATCCCGGTAAAAGTTTGGCTTACTGGCAAGGAAGAACAGCAGAAATCGCCCAAATACAGCAATGGTTAAGTGATGAAAATACCTTTTTAATTGGTATAGAAGGCATCGGTGGCACAGGTAAATCGATGCTGGCTACGAAAATTTATGATGAAATTGAGGGTTTCCCCAAGAGATTTTGGGCTGATGTCAGTAATGGGGCAGGTTTTAGCGATTTAGCCCGCCAAGTCCTCAGTGAATTTGGCTTTCCGATTCCAGAACAAGAAGCGCAGTTAGTAGAGGCGCTAGTTGGATGTTTACGTTCTGGGCAATTTTTACTGATCGTTGACAACCTGGAGAGTTTATTACAACCTGATAGACAGTGGGGAAGTCTATTTTACGGCGACTTTTTCCAAGCATGGGTGGAACATGGCGGTAATAGTAAGGTAATAGTCACCACCAGGGAAAGACCAGAATTAAAAGGCTTTGAGTGGCTAACCCTGAAAGGTTTGCAAGTCACAGAAGGGATAGCACTGTTAACTGTATTAGGCATTCGGGGAGATTTAACGCAGTTTGTGGAATTAGTAGATGGGCATCCTTTACTGTTGAGATTGGTAGCAGACTTATTAAAAGCAGAATATTCACAAGACCCGGACTTAAGTGGGTTAGCAGATTTAGGCTTAGGGAATTTGCGGCAATTGTTGACAGATTCGCAAGTAGTAGGTATCCATCATCGGGAAAATGTGGGGATGGTGTTGGTGTTGGATGCCAGTTTTAATCGGTTGAATGAGTTACAAAAGGCGTTATTGCTGAATATTAGTGTTTATCGTGGTGCGATTGACAGTGCAGCAGCAGTGGCTATGTTGCCGGGAAGTTCAGCACCAGAGATTGAGGGAGAATTGAGGAATCTGGTTAAGCGTTCTTTGTTGGTAGAAAAGCTTAATGGTAAGCGGCGATTTGATTTTCAGCCCCTGATTTTGGAATATGTGCGGTATCAGGCTGGCGATCGGAGTGAGGCGCATCAAAAAGCCATAGATTATTATCGCTCAATTGCTAAACAACCGCCTTGGAAAACAAAAGGTGATGTTAAAGAATACTTGGAAATCTTCGATCACTTTTATCAGTTGCAAGATTATAACTCTGCCTTTGATAGTATTTGGATTTGCAATGATTTTTTAACCTTGCGGGGTTATTATGCAGACCAAGTAGAATTATATGGGCAATTGGTAAGTAAATGGCAAGAAATTGGCACTAGAGAAAACTGGAATTATCAGGCTGCTCTCATTTTATTAGGCAATGCTTACAATTCCCTGGGACAGTACCAACGGGCGATTGAGTTCCACCAGCAGTCTTTGGAAATATCTAGGGACATCGGCGATCGCAATGGCGAAGGTAATTCCTTGGGCAATTTGGGCAATGCTTACAACTCCCTGGGACAGTACCAACGGGCGATTGAGTTCTACCAGCAGTCTTTGGAAATATCTAGGGACATCGGCGATCGCAATGGCGAGGGTAATTCCTTGGGCAATTTGGGCAATGCTTACAATTCCCTGGGACAGTACCAACGGGCGATTGAGTTCCACCAGCAGTCTTTGGAAATCAAAAGGGACATCGGCGATCGCAATGGCGAAGGTAAATCCTTAAACAATTTGGGCAATGCTTACAACTCCTTGGGACAGTACCAACGGGCGATTGAGTTCTTGCAGCAGTCTTTAGAAATATCTAGGGAGATAGGCGATCGCAATGGCGAAGGTAATTCCTTAATCGGTTTGGGCAATGCTCACTACTCCCTGGGACAGTACCAACGGGCGATTGAGTTCTTGCAGCAGTCTTTGGAAATATCTAGGGAGATAGGCGATCGCAATGGTGAAGGTCATTCCTTAAACAATTTGGGCAATGCTCACTACTCCCTGGGACAGTACCAACGGGCGATTGAGTTCTTGCAGCAGTCTTTAGAAATATCTAAGGAGATAGGCGATCGCAATGGTGAAGGTAATTCCTTGGGCAATTTGGGCTATGCTTACAACTACCTGGGACAGTACCAACGGGCGATTGAGTTCTTGCAGCAGTCTTTGGAAATATTTAGGGAGATCGGCGATCGCAATGGCGAAGGTAATTCCTTGGGCAATTTGGGCTATGCTTACAACTACCTGGGACAGTACCAACGGGCGATTGAGTTCTTGCAGCAGTCTTTGGAAATATTTAGGGAGATCGGCGATCGCAATGGCGAAGGTAATTCCTTAATCGGTTTGGGCAATGCTTACAACTACCTGGGACAGTACCAACGGGCGATTGAGTTCCACCAGCAGTCTTTAGAAATATCTAAGGAGATAGGCGATCGCAATGGCGAAGGTAATTCCTTGGGCAATTTGGGCTATGCTTACAACTACCTGGGACAGTACCAACGGGCGATTGAGTTCTTGCAGCAGTCTTTGGAAATATTTAGGGAGATCGGCGATCGCAATGGCGAAGGTAATTCCTTAATCGGTTTGGGCAATGCTTACAACTCCCTGGGACAGTACCAACGGGCGATTGAGTTCTTGCAGCAGTCTTTGGAAATATTTAGGGAGATCGGCGATCGCAATTCTGAAGGCTTATCTTTAATGAATTTGGGTAATGCTTACAACTTTTTGGGGCAGTACCAACAGGCGATTGAGTTCTTGCAGCAGTCTTTGGAAATCGCTAGGGAAATTGGCGATCGCAATGGCGAAGGTAATTCCTTAAACAATTTGGGCAATGCTTACCGTTCCCTGGGACAGTACCAACAGGCGATTGAGTTCTTGCAGCAGTCTTTGGAAATATCTAGGGAGATAGGCGATATTCGAGGGGAAGCGATCGCATGGTTTAATTTAGGTCTGTCATTAGAAAACCTCAATCGGGAATCAGACGCGCTGGGTGCTTATCGCAATGCCCGTGAACTATATCAAGCAATGGGACTCGATACTAATGTGCAAGATTGCAACAACGCAATTGAGCGTCTTTCTCAACCAAAAATGCCAGTAGTTTCTCGCCGTGGCTTTTGGGCGTGGTTGCGTCGGTTGTGGCGTTGGTTTTGCTCTTGGTTCCGGCGATAAAATAGCTATAATCACTCACAAGATTTCATAAAATTAACTATGACAACTCCATTGCTACCAACCCTTCAAAATCTACCCGCTACCTTATCTTTAGAAGGTGCAATCAGCATTGAGTTGCAAGAGGGAATACCCATATTTAGAGCTTCTAGCATTGTCCAGAATCGCATTGCAGCTTTACTAGCTAAACAACAAATTTCTCCACTCAACTCCGAAGAAGAACAAGAGCTAGATAGCTACGAAGAAATTGACGATTACCTAAGTTTTCTCAATCGTCTAGCTAGAAATATTTTACAAAACCCCAATAATCAGACCGTGTAAAAGTGGCTAGTCGTAAAATTCCTAATGCAATTCAGCAACAAGTACGTCAGCGAGCCTCTGAATTGTGTGAATATTGCCACGCTTCAGAAAAGTGGCAGTATGTATTATTCACAGTAGATCATGTTATTCCCTTAAGTCAAAATGGCAAAGATACTATAGATAATTTGGCTTTAGCTTGTTTCCATTGTAACCGCAAAAAATCAGCTAAAACCACAGCCGTAGATCCTGAATCTGGTTTAGAGGTTACTTTATTTAATCCCAGAGAAAGTCTCTGGAGTGAACATTTTATTTGGTCTGCTGATAAACTTAAAATTAATGGGTTAACACAAACTGGTCAAGCAACAATAGCTGCGCTAAATTTAAATCGAGAAAGAATTGTAAATATTCGTGCTGCTGACAAAGTAGTTAACCGTCATCCTCCACCAGAAGATCCTATCGAAGATATGAGTTAATTGATAAACATCAAGTAAGTAATGAGATGTGTATAGTGAATTATTCGTTAAACAAAGGAAAATACTTCACAAATATTAGCAAATAAATCTAGAATGGAAGTAAGAGTTCACAGTCAACCCATTCGCCTCTATTCAATAGCTTAGATATGTGGACGTGAGTAATAAAACAGCATTTTGGAACAAAATGATACTCATTTACGTCCTGCAAACCTTTCATCTTTAATTTTAGTAACGCACATTAGCAGAATACAAATTTCTGAGAAGCGATGTCTATGACGGTTTACGTCTGTGCGATCGCAAAAACTTCCCATCAGAATAAGTACTTGTATACGCCTACAGACAGGTTCCAAAACAGTCAGAAACAAACTCAGTGAATCCTCGTCATTAAATACATCACATACACAAAGGACAACCCTCTTATGACTCGCATACATCAATGGAAATCTGGTACTGCTGCACTTATGGCAATGGCCGTTACTACAACCGTCATTAGTCCCCTATTGAGCTTGGCTCCTGCTAATGCACAATATAGAATTAACCAAGACAGAATTGGGCAATACGGAAACGTTACTATTCCTTCTGGAGTTAACCTTCCTGTAACCTACGAAAAAGAGACAATTACTATTGCTCCAGGAGAAAGTAAATCTCTAACCTTGAGAATTGCCAATGACATTATCGATAGAAATAGAAATGTCTTAATTCCTGCTGGTACTAAAATAAATGGACGGCTAGAACCTGTTGATTTAGATGGTTATTCCAGAGATAGAAATGATAACCAAGGAAAAGGCGTAAGGTTTGTCGCTCAAGAATTAGAATTTTCTAATGGCCAACGTCAGTCAATTAACGCAAGTTCTCGGACATACACCACAACTCAAAGAGTTAAACAGGGGCCCAACACCAGTCAGGTTTTAACTGACGCAGCTATTGGTGGGGGTGCTGGTGTTTTAGGTTCACTAATTACTGGTAATCGCAGAATTGACGATTTAAAACCTGTTCTCGGTGCGGCTGCAGGTGCGGGTGCGAGTGTGCTTTTGCGGAACAAAGAAAGAGATGCTTTTGTCCTCAGACCTGAACAGGATTTAAGGCTCACACTGAATTCTAACTTGAATTTAGTACCACAATCCCGCTACTAAATTTACTTCATTCAAGTTGTGAATTTAATTATCCCTTATATGCGATCGCCACTTTAACTATGTGCGATCGCCTTTATTTTTAACCCTAAAAAATTCTCTTGAACAGCAACTATTTCACCTCTGCATCGTCTCGATAGATATCGATATTTATTGTAATACTTATTTAAAAATTAGCTTTATTGTATTCTGTATCTAAAAGAGTATTCAAAATTATGGAATATCCTGATACTTTTATTAAGTAGTAGCGATCGAGGAGCTTTTTCTTATGGTAATTCAAGGTTTAAATTTAGGCACATATCTTGCAATTCCCGTAGTATTAAGTCTTTTGGTTCCGGGAGACAATATAAAAGTATCTTTAGTTGAAAACGCCAGTCAGGTATCCACTAACAAGGAAGTTAGTCTATCTAGCGGTGAGCTAATCAGCGCTAATTCAACACCGAAAACATACTATGTTAGTGGTAGTGGAAACGACAATAATAGCGGACTTTCTACTTCATCTGCCTTTAAAACAATTCAAAAGGCAGCAGACCTTACGAACCCTGGCGATACAGTATTGATAATGAACGGAGTATACACAAATACAGGCAAAGCTGGGAGTGTAGTAAATATTATACGTTCTGGAACTGCAAATGCATGGATTAGGTATAAAGCATATCCTGGGCATTTCCCAAAAATTCAGCACAATACATGGAATGGTATCACGATTTCAAATAAAGCTTCGTATATCGAGATCAACGGGTTAGAGGTTATGGGAAACAATCCCAATATAACCCTTGATTATGCGATGAGTCAGAAGACTAACAAACAAAACCCACTGACGAATGGAAACTGTATCAACATTGATGGTCGAACGAATGGTCATGTTCATCACATCCGTATTTTGAACAACAAAGTGCATGACTGTGGAGGAGCAGGTATTTCAGCAATTCAAGCAGACTATGTGACAATAGATAATAATGTGGTATTTAATAATGCCTGGTACAGCGTTTATGGTTGCAGTGGCATTTCGATGTTGAATAATTGGAATTCTGATAACAACCAGGGATACAAGATGTTTGTTACCAACAACAAGACCTACAACAATCGTATGTACATCCCTTGGATTGCAGTTGGAAAGATCACAGACGGTAATGGCATTATTATCGATAGTACAAGAAATCAAGACAATTCAAAATTGGGCGCATATAAAGGACGTACTTTAGTTAAAAACAATCTTACATTTAATAATGGTGGTTCAGGGATTCATGCATTTTTTAGCGACCATGTTGATATTGTAAATAACACAGCTTTTTTAAATAATCAGAGTCCAGAAATTAATGGAGGGCAAATATTTGCTCATACCTCATCCGATGTCAGAATTCTCAGGAACATTCTCTATGCTTTTCCTGACAAAAATATTAATAACAACACTAAAAACAAAAACGTTGTTTATGATTATAATATCTATCTCAATAGCACTAAGATAACTGCTAAGGGGCCTCACGATATTGTTGCAGACTCAGAGTTTTTAAGTAAGCATCCCACTCTCGAAAAAATCTCTGACAATTTGAAATCAGAGTTAGAGAAACAAAATCCGTCAACGCGGACTGTTATACAGGCTAATTCGGCAGGTTTTGTTTGCGATCCAGTGAATTATCCTTTGCAAGGCAATCAGATCGTAGTGGGATGCTCCTCGCTATCTTCAACTCAAACTGCTTTTTCTGATGTTTCATCTAACTATTGGGCGGCACAATTTATTCAACAATTGTCTCAGCAAGGTGTAATTGCTGGATTTCCTGATGGTAGCTTCCGCCCTGAAGAACCGGTGACACGCGCTCAATTTGCCGCGATGATCGACAAAGCTTTCCCAAAAGCCCAGCAACGGCAGGCAATCAATTTTACTGATGTACCTAGCAACTATTGGGCATCTAGTGCGATTGGGCAAGCTTATACTATTGGTTTCTTATCTGGTTATCCTGGAAATCGCTTTGAGCCTAATCAAGCTATTCCCCGCGAGCAGGTTTTGGTTTCCCTCGCTAACGGTCTGAAATATAGTCCCAGTGGCAATGCCGAAAGCACTCTGAAATACTTCAACGATGCCTCTAACATCGCTAACTATGCCCGTAGCCCGATCGCCGCAGCAGCCCAAAAGCAAATTGTGGTGAACTATCCGAACGTGAAATCCCTGAATCCAACTGCAACCGCCACTCGCGCCCAGGTAGCAGCTTTTATCTACCAAGCATTGGTTAGTTCTAATCAAGCCCCAGCAATTAACTCGCCTTATGTTGTGTTAAGAGTCAGCAATTAACTTCGGATCTACTACTTCAACACCTGTATCAGTCACAATTAGAATCTGTTGATTTAGATAGTTATTTAATAGGCGATCGCTACTTTAACTAGAGTGTGCGATCGCCTTCACTTTTAACTATAAAATTGTGTATTTAACAGCAACTATTATTTCTCTAGATCGTCTCACTCCGTATCTATATTTTTGGAAATCTGCTAATAGAGAATAGTGTGATGATATTACTTCTATTAACATGAGTTCGACGGCTCTAAAAATCCCATTTACATTCCCCTCTCTCACTCTTCGAGAGGCTTTGAAACCCTAATTTTTTCGTTGTCAACTAAGAATATTTCTGCCCCTCTCCGTCTCGGAGAGGGGTTGGGGAGAGGTTCATCGAACTCACGTTCTATTAGCTAGTTCGTTTGGCATAGATGTTTTAATGATGACTGCATGACTAAAGTAATGGTTTTGACAAAAAGCAGAAAAATTAGGAACCTTGTACTTTAGTAAATGTCTAACTAATTAACAGTAAAAAAAATAATAGAACTGGAGCAAAAAAATAATGTTTAACTTAAATCGTTGGCAATCTAGAACAGCTGCATTCATGGCTTTAAGCGTCACAGTCGGTACTGTAGCGCCTTTCATTACAGCTTCACCATCTTTAGCTCAAACGAGTTTTTCTGATGTTTCATCTAACTATTGGGCAGCACAATTTATTCAACAATTGTCACAGCGAGGTGTAATTGCCGGATTTCCTGATGGTAGTTTCCGCCCAGAAGAACCGGTGACACGCGCTCAATTTGCTGCGATGGTTAACAAAGCTTTCCAAAAAGCACAGCAACGGCCAGCAATCAATTTTGCTGATGTACCCAGCAACTATTGGGCATCCAGTGCAATCCAGCAAGCTTATACCATTGGTTTCTTATCTGGTTATCCCGGTAATCGCTTTGAGCCTAATCAAGCTATTCCCCGCGAACAGGTTTTAGTTTCTCTCGCTAACGGTTTGGAATATACTCCTAGCGGTAATACCGAAAGCACTCTGCAATACTTCAACGATGCCTCTAACATCGCTAGCTATGCCCGTAGCCCGATCGCCGCAGCAACTGAAAGGAAAATTGTGGTGAACTATCCGAATGTGAACTTCCTGAATCCAACTGCAACCGCTACTCGCGCCCAGGTAGCAGCTTTTATCTACCAAGCATTGGTTAGTTCTAATCAAGCCTCAGCAATTAACTCGCCTTATGTTGTGGCTGTCGGATCTACTACCCCAACACCTACATCAGTGACAATTGCTCAAGGGACTACTATTCCTGTGAAGTATGACAAGGCAGAAAAAATTCTCGTTACAAAGGATGAAACATCGCCTTTGACATTGACAGTATCCCAAAACGTGGTAACGCAAGACGGAGCTGTAGTCATTCCTGCTGGGAGCCAAGTTGTTGGTCAACTCAAACCTGCTACAGGCGGTTCTCAATTCGTTGCCGAGAAACTAGTTTTGACCAATGGTCAAGAGTATCAGCTTAATGCTAGTTCTGACGTGATTACCAAAACTGAAACCGTCAAGAAGGGTACTAGTCTTGGTTCAATTATCAAGGATACTGTATTGGGCGCAGGTGCGGCAACTGCGGTATCTGCTGTCACAGGCGATCGCGCTATTGCCACAGAAGAAGTCTTGGGTGGTGCTGGTATCGGTGCGTTGGTTGGTCTGTTCTTCGGCAAGAATAGTGTTGACTTAATCGCCATTGACCCAAATACTGATTTACAAATGACCATCAATCAAAACTTGTTGGTTTCATTAAGATAGTCATTAGTACATTTAAAGCCGAATTGAAAGAATAGCGTAAGTACTATATATTGTATGTATATAGTACTTACGCTAGTTTTTTTATCAAACTAAAAACTTTTAGAAAATTCCTGAAACTAAATTTAAGTTAAGCAAGTTTTTTATGCCGTTGTTTATTAATTTATGAGAGTGATAATAGCGCTATAGAGGTGAGACAAAACTAATTTTATAGATATTATTAAAAAAATAATTTCAATGATTGGTACTTTTAGTAGACTGAAAAGTTTTGATTGAGGAAAGAATAAAAGTATTACGAATTACGAATTAGTAATTATTCGGTCAAGCCGTTCGTAATCGTTCGATGTCTCGCATCGGTGGCGCACCGAACAGGCGTGAATATTCCCGGCTGAACTGTGAAGGACTTTCGTACCCGACCTGATAAGCAGCAGAGGTTGCATCACAATCTTCCGTCAGCATCAAGCGACGAGCTTCTAACAGTCTTAACTGCTTTTGATATTGAAGTGGACTCATTGAGGTCACTTGTTTGAAGTGCTGATGAAACGATGAAGTAGACATTCTCACCTGCTTTTCTAAGTCCTCGACTCGCATCGGCTGAGTAAACTTAGACTTAATCCGTTTGATCGCTTCAGCAATTCGCTGCATACTGCTGCCAGAGGTAGCAATTTGACGCACAGCTTCACTTTGTTCCCCGATCAGCAGACGGTAGTAGAGTTCCCGAATCATCATCGGTGCCAGCATGGGAATATCCTGTGGCGTATCTAAGAGCTTAGTGAGGCGAAGGGCACAGTCAAGCAACGTGGGATCGGCGTTGCTCACAAATAAGCCTCGGACGGAGTTCTCTTTCTTCGCCGAACTAAAATTCATTTGAGCAGCCATTTCACAAAGTTGCATTGGGTCTAGGGTCAGCTTTAATCCCAAATACGGCCGATCGCTTGTCGCCTCAACAATACACCCACCGATGGGGAGATCGACTGAGACAACAAGACATTGCCCGATCTCATAGGGATACGTTTCCTCTCCCAGCACTATGTTTTTCTTGCCTTGAACGAGAATGGCCAGACGCGGTTCATAATCCTGGTAAATGATGGCAGATGACGCATTCGATCGCGAAAAGCTCAATGATGCGATCGCAGTTGGATAGACAAGGTTGTTATTGGGTTCGGTGTGCCGCGCCACTAATGCCGCCAGCGCTTCGCACCGATCTGCAACTACCTCAGAATTGGGGATAACGAAAGTCATGGTACCTCGACTCATTCAATGCCCTACACGATTATAAAATGTCATCAAGCAATCCATGCTGGAGAATTAGGCAAGGATCGAAGAGTTTTAGGCATTGGAAACGCTGAATCGAATTCGTAGGATGAAAGTATCTCAAGCAAGACCTTAAAGAGTCCGAAGAACGATGCCGCATTTCTTTTCTGAAATTAAAAACTTCTTGGAGGAAATGGCAATCCGTCCAAACAAACTTTGAAAAGTTTTACGCCTTTGAACTCCTCAATAACAACTGAAGCAATAAGCAGGAGAACCTATTTATGCAAAATACTCCGCAACAAATGAAAGCAATGGCTGTGGACGAGTTCGGTCATGCTGACAAGCTGACTTTGCACACCTTACCCGTGCCTATGGTAGATGCAGGCGAAGTTTTGATTCGCATCGAGATCGCCGGAGTTGGCATCTGGGACGCAATGGAGCGTGAAGGCGATCTGGTGTATAACGAAGTCCACTTTCCGCGTGTGCTGGGCGGCGAATGTGCAGGCACGATCGTTGCTATTGGCGACGGCGTTGAGCGTTTTGCTGTTGGCGATCGCGTTTACGCCCAAAGCTTCATGAACGACAAGGGCGGTAGCTATGCTCAGTACGTCGTCGTATCTGAGAAAACGGTCGCGCTGATGCCCGATGGTCTCGATATGCTGATGGCAGGCGGGCTACCCATTGCTGGTATAACAGCGCTAAACAATTTGCAGGCGCTGGGGATAAGCAGCGAAACCAAATTAATGCTATGGGGCGCGAGTGGTGGCGTCGGTCACGTCGCGCTGCAACTGGCTAAACGTATGGGGGCAAACGTTTTCGCGATCGCATCGGGTGCAGACGGTGTAGCTTTGGCTAAACAATTGGGTGCCGATGAAGCAGTAGACGGACACAGCGACGACATTGCCCAACGCGCCCGCACTTTTGCACCCGATGGCTTCGATGCGGCGCTGGTGCTGGTGGGCGGCGATACAGTTCAATCTACGCTGAGTTTAGTGCGTCAGGGTGGGATCGTCTCCTTTCCTAATGGCGTGATGCCCGAACCCAAAGCGCCCGACGGGGTGGAACTCAAGAAGGCAAATGGCTTCGCCGACCCGATATTGTTAGACGAACTTAACCGATTGATCGGTATCGGTGAGTTTCAAGTTCACATCGCGCAGACATTTGCGCTGTCAGAGGCGGCACAAGCGCAGGATGCGATGAAACAGCACTATCTGGGCAAAATCGTGTTGCGTGTGAGCGGCGAATAAGCGCTGATTGAATTTTCAGCTTTTACAACAACTTAACTTTCAACAAATTTTGACATCTTTCCAGGAAAATATACTTATGAATCTCACGGACAACACCATCCTCATTACTGGCGGCACAAGCGGCATCGGTCGTGGGCTTGCTGAGGCTTTCTATCAACGCGGTAATCAAGTTATTATCGCGGGTCGCCGTCAACATCTTCTCGACGAAATCACCGCCGCTCACTCCGGTATGCACGGGATTCAACTTGACGTTCAAGATCCGGCGGACATCGAAGCCTTTGCTTCCCGCATTCGAGAGCAGTTCCCTAAACTCAATGTTCTAATCAACAATGCCGGAATTGGTAAGACGGAAGACCTCACCTCAGATCCGATCGATTTCTCCGTGATGCAGTCTATAATTCAGACTAATGTTGTCGGTGTACTTCACCTGACGGCAGCACTCCTCCCGACTCTCAAACAGCAACCGCATTCAACGATTATCACCACCACCTCTGGCTTGGCTTTCGTTCCCATCAGTCCATATCCGACTTATTGCGCGAGCAAGGCTTTTCTGCACTCTTGGTTGCAGTCGCTCCGCGTTCAACTTCGGGAAACCTCCGTGGAGGTTCTTGAACTTGCCCCACCCTATGTACAGACGGAGTTTGGCGGGGCTAGTCAGGCGACCGATCCTGCTGCAATGCCATTGGCTGACTTTATTGCTGAAGTGATGCAGATTCTCAGCACTCCCAACCCGCCCCACGGTGAAATCCTTGTTAATCGTGTCAAAGCATATCGCTTTGCTGAAAGGAACGGTGAGTATGAGCAAATATTCGCGAGCCGCAACGAACAATGACAAGCGATAGGAATCTATCGATCGCCAGGAGAGGGCTTCGATCGCACGCAGCAACATCAATGAGAAATGGACTCTCAAAATTGCTTTCATTAAATCACTAAAAAATTTTTGGAGAAAGTAGCAATATGTCCGAGCAAACGAACCTTGGCGGCACTTTTACGTTGCCGAACACTTCAATCACAGTGAAGCGCATAGGTTATGGTGCCATGCAACTCGCGGGTCCGAATGTAATGGGTGCGCCGCGAGATGTGGATGCAGCCGTTGCTGTTTTGCGCGAAGCGATCGCCCTTGGCATTAATCATATCGATACCAGCGACTTCTACGGACCTCACATCACGAATCAAATTATCAGACAAGCACTGCATCCCTACCCGGAAGATTTAGCGATCGTCACTAAGGTGGGAGCGCGTCGTCCTGAAGATGGATCGTGGGTTCCCGCGATGTCGCCGCAGGAGCTGACCGAGGCGATTCACGACAACTTGCGTAACCTCGGACTCGATGCGATCGATGTTGTCAATCTCCGCTTGATGGGTAACGTTCACGGGCCATCGGAGGGTTCTCTTGCAGAGCCGCTAACGACCTTAGCCGAACTTAAGGAGCAGGGATTAATTCGTCACCTCGGTTTGAGCAATGTCACACCTACGCAGTTGGCAGAGGCGCAAACGATCGCAGAAATCGTCTGCGTGCAGAATCAGTACAACGTAGCGCACCGGGAAGATGACGCTTTCATTGACGACCTCGCAAAGCAGGGAATTGCTTATGTGCCGTTCTTCCTGCTGGGTGGGTTCAATCCGTTGCAATCATCAGCCCTCGATGCTGTCGCAGCATCACTTGGAGCCACACCGATGCAGGTCGCCTTGGCATGGCTGCTTCAGAGATCGCCGAACATCTTGTTAATTCCCGGAACGTCATCCATTAGTCATCTGCACGAAAACATCAAAGCGGCAGACCTGCAACTTTCACCGCAAACGATCGCACATCTCGACGCGATCGCTACAACTGCGGTTCAGTAAAAACATTAAAGGAAAACGGGATAACTTGTTTTCAATAGACTAATTCTCAACTTCCGGCAACCAAATAATAAATGTAGTTCCCGGCGCATTTGGTGAAGTGAATTTAGAGTTGATTGCAGGGCTGAAAACCTCAATTTCGCCCTGCATTTGCTCTATTAGTTGTTTAGCGATCGCTAACCCCAAACCTGTGCCAGGGATTTCTGTTTGCGCTTGTACACCGCGATAATGCCGTTCTCCAAGATGTTCTAAATCCTGGGGTGGAATGCCGGGCCCGTTATCACTAATAACTATTCCCTGAAAATGAGCTTTTTTTTGCCCTGCTTGAATCAAAATTTTGCCACCACTGGGAGTGTATTTCAAAGCATTATCAATAATATTAGTTAACACCTCTCGTAATGCTTTGACATTAGCACGTACTAGGGATGAATTCTCTTGAATTTCAGTTATTAGTTTTAGCTTTCGCTCTTGGGCGATCGCTTTGGCTGATATTAATAATGGTTCTAATATATCTGCTAGGGAGCAGTCAACTGCTTTATCTCCCGTTCCCGGCAATAATAGCGGCGGTTTAGCGGATTTTTGAATAGTTGCTTCTACAAATACTCCATCTTCCGGTAGATGTAGTGGTGCTAAATCTGCCTCTGTCAAGTCAATTACTTGTTCAAATTGTTGCAGTAATTCTTTAAGGCGATCGCTTTCTCTGACAATACTATTTGCCACATCCCGGTTAGCATCTGCTGGTCGTAGTCGTTTCAATAACAGTTTGCCAAAAGTCCGTAACGCCGTTAATGGGTTACGAAACTGATGCAACAGGTTATCTAGCAAATCCCGCTGTTTTTCTTGAAGAATTTGTTGCTCGCGCAACTGTTGCTCAAACCATGCTCGCCGCTGATCTAAAATACAAGCGATCGCTAATGTTTGGGCTATCCGTTGAATCTGACTTTGTTCGTGTTCATTCCATAGCCGGTCTTTCCTACCTGTCACTAATAACCCCATCATCACACCCTCATAAATCAAAGGTAAAACAATTTGGTTGCCACTAAGTAGGTATTCCTCTTTGAGATCGGGTTGAGACGCATCTGGTATCTCAGACTCTCGTGACGAAGTTGGAGGTTCTGAACCTGCTGTCAATAACCTTCTTTGATGATTGGGTAATATAAATGCATTTCCAACTTGAAGTTGCTTGTATGCCGTCGCTTCAATAGTTTCCTCTCCTGGCAGCAATAATGCTGTTTCCGGGTAAATCACCACAGGAATCAGTTTGGCATCGCCAGAAGGAGTATCTACCAATTCTTGTGTTAAGTACACAATACTTAAAGTTGCTCCTAGCCCTTGGGTTAGTAGCGCTATTTGCTCTCGACACAGAGCAAGAAAATCAGAACTGGCAGACATTAACATTTTTTAGCTTTTGCTCAAGATTATAGATTTTGAGGCATGATGTAAGAGAGGATACTTAATTTTTACCTCACTCATTTCATCAAGCTTAACTAAAATCTTCAAAAGAGATGGTTTGTACTAGGAAATTATATTCTTAGGTAATTTGCTTTTCTCTATGTTTCAAAGATATTAACTTTCTTATATTAAAAGGTTAAAAACTATTGATATTCTAAACTAGAACCTATATAATGACGACGGATTTTGTAGCTATCACTACAATCTATAGCTTGAAAGAGGAGGACAGTATATTGGCAAGGAGACGCAAAAGGAAGAGTCGTCGTCGTCAGGAAGGACGGCGTATTTTGGAACACGTGCCTCAATATAGCATCGAAAGTGGCGAAGAAAAGCCTGTGACAGCAGCAAGAAGATTCATTCAAGCTGAAGGAATTTTGCCACCAGCGTTGCTACTTGTAAAGCGAAATGAACACACTACAGATCGTTATTTCTGGGCAGAAAAGGGACTGTTTGGTGCTCAATACGTAGAGGAAAATCATTTCTTGTTTCCTAGTTTGAGGGTGTTGGAACCTTCACCAGGTCAAGAACCTCTTGCTTTAGCTAGTCGGTGAACCATAGATGGTCATCTTGAGCATTGAATGTGGCTCCTGACTACTATTAACTGGCAAAATTGCTAAGTTTATGCAAAATTTAATTTTTTTTTAGTTTGTAGCTGATTTGCCAGTAAATCTAATCCAGGTAGTTGGAAAGTGAACCTGTTTCAAACCACGCTAGATTGCATGGATTGATACTACTTTGATGACGCAGAAGGGAATGGGTATAGAGCCAAGTGCCTCTAAAAAGAAGAGTGAAGTTGCGCTCTTATGCCGTAGATGGTTAAAGTTTGCTCTGTCAACGAATTTAAGTTAATGAATTTAAATTTTTTCCCCACAACCAAAGTCGTGGGGAAAACTGGCAAAGCAGCAGTCTTGATTTTCTCCTGACTACTTTCCATTGCCTGCATAGTAGGTTAGGTCAGAAGTCTGCATATCATAGTTAAGAGATGGTCGCAAAAATCAATTATTTCCCAGGCTTGAGCTGTAGAGTCCTTTGCAACTCGCCCAGTTCATCTCGATGGGCAACTACAGCAATCTTACTTGAGGAGGTTTGTTCGCTCTGAGTTGTTTCTACTTTGAGCGATACCTTCTCAAGTCTTCCAGATTTTTTCCAATAAAATAGACCACTTAAAGGCGACAGCAGTACCATCGCCAGAACAAGGGTACTCAGGCTAGGAAAAAGCAGGGATGCAACCAGAGATAGACAAACAATCCCAATCGCTGCTAGTAAAGTGAGAAATATGGCTAAGAACCAGCTGGGACGAACATTACCTTCAAAAATTACCTGATTCTGTTCTCGGTCTACCGCTGCCACTCGGTAAGACCGCGATCGAAAATACTCTTTTAATTGAGACATTAAAACAGCTTCATCTTGCTCAGATACTAGGTGGGCTATTTCTGTGCGGTCTTTAGTCGAGGCACGAATAAAGAAAAACAGCCCAACCGATAACAACAAGGTTAGCAGGAAGGTAGATGGCAAAATAGCAGTATCCATAACTAATTGTTAGTGTTTGACTGGAGGAGACTTATTCATTATCAATGATTCGTTACTTTTTCCTCCCGTTGATGTAGTTAAGCCATTGAAAAGCTAAATCCTGAGCTTGAACTTGCCATTCGGGAGAAACTTGGTACATCCGCCTGGGGCGCCCCCGTCCTTCGAGTTTCTTCCAATATCCAGTGATTGCCTTTTGGTCTTCTAGAAATTTGATTGCACTATAAAGTACGGTATCTGAAAGCCGATAGACGGGATACTCAGTTTCTAATTGCTCAATCAACTCGGTTCCGTAGGATTCACCTTGTAATAAAACAGACAGTATGTAACAAACTGCTAGTTCCTGACAAAGGTAAGTTGGCGGAGGATTCTCAAAAAATTGATATATATCCTCAAGTTTCATGGTTAGTGAATGGCTAAAAAAATGCCTTAGGGTAAAGTCTACAATCCTTGTAGACAGTATACAGTGCTACTACTACGCGAGTAATACATATAAAGCTACTTAGACGAGATTTCCAAAGGGTAAACATCAAACAATTACCCACGCCTGTGAAGTTGTGGGGCGAGTTTACGAGTTTTAAGGGCACAAAACAATGTACCCCCACTCAAGCTCGATACGGTGTGGTGAGGAGCGAACAGACAGTGAAAGACTCAGTATCTTGGTGTTAACTGATGCCGAGCTGCTTAAGCAATAAAATGCCATCGAAGAAATTTTACAGGTAAAATGCTATTTTGTCTGTAAAGCTTAATAAACACTTTGTTTTACAGTGATTTTCCCAATGCAAATTCTAAAATCTTAAGCTATAGGATATATCTGAGATCGAAGTGCTACGTCTGTAGACATACTTAAGTAGTAACCATTTATGATTTCCTCGATCGCAGAATTTCTTGTCTTATTTGACAAGTGTGATAGTAAATTTATCAAAGAAGGCGCTAAACTCCCTTCGTCCTCTCCTCCTCGCCTTCCTTATATCTTGCACCCAGCATATTAGCGATCGCTATGTCACAAACTCCCAATGCCCCATCATCTTCCTCAACTCTTAGGGCAATTGCCCAAACTTTTCGCCTTACAGGTTGGATTAGCTTCTGGATTCAGCTAGTACTAGGCGTTGTTTCTAGCATAATTGTGCTGCTGTTCGCCATCTTTAATCAAAGAACTGGCAGTCCTAGTAATAATCCTGGGACTGGCTTTGGTGTATTTTTAGCAATTTGTGGATTGGTTGTTTTGGGTGGGGGGATTTATTTAGCTTACCGTTATACGAGAATTGGCAAGCAATTGGAATCCTCCAATCCCAGCAACCGTCCTCGAAAAAGTGAGACTGTGCAAGTATTACGCTTAGGGGTGTGGGTGAATTTAGCAGGAACGCTAGTGACTCTTTTGGGGGCGCAGGCGATCGTTGGCACACTGGTAGCACGATCCATATCTCCACAAGCGATAACTACCCAATTTTTTGACCCTACCCGGATTATTAGCGGTCTAGATATGCTTGTAGTACAAGCAAACACCAACACCGTCTCAGCCCACTTTGCAGGACTGGTGGCGTCACTTTGGTTACTCAATCGCATTAACCGACCCTAATAATATGAGTGCTGAGTTTTCAAAAGTCTAAAGAAGTTAACCATAATTTTTCCGAAACAGACAAAACTGGGTGTGAAGACAACTACATAATCCTTGAAAAACATCTTACTAGTACACGTAATTATGAATTTTACCAAGCTGTAGTAGTAGGTGATGCCAAAACTAGCACAGGGATAATATGTACCTTTTTTAGAAGTCTGATACCATGAAAAATCAATTTGACACCATGAGAAATCAACCAGCACAGAAATTTAATCAAGACCTATGGAGATTTGGCGTACAGGTTTTCTTTAGTAGCATCGTGTTGGGGCTGTGCATTTTCAAGCTTGCCTCATCAGGCTCGTCACCACAGGACGACAAGAATATTGCGCTTTACTGGGGTGGTTTATCAGGTGTGCTTGCATACTGGTTACCTTCACCTGGACAAACTAGAGACGATAAGGAACCACCGAATATCACTCAAAGGACGTTTGCAGCCGTTGATAACAATAATGGTAACGATCAGAGTCTTGCTCAGGTTTCTGAAACGACAGTGACTCAAAATACGAATTCATGATTGGTTTAATGCATTATATGGTTTCTTAGCCCTGGCAATCATGCTAGGGTAAAATCTTGCTCAGAGATTGAAACTGATCTTTCTAATAAACTTTGTTTTTGCAGTTACAGCAAAGCAAAATTACTATATGCTAAATGCTTATGTGTTAACTGTATTGACAGGAAGATTTTAGGTTAAAAATTGAGAAAAATCTGTGCTGGATATCAAGCAAATACGGGAAAATCCGCAATTAGTTCAAGAACGATTGAATAGTCGTAGTGGTAAATACGACATCGAACCGATATTACTGTTAGATCGGCAACAACGGGAACTTGAGGGGACGCGTAGTCAACTCCAAGCCCGTAGCAACGAAATTGGTAAAATTGTCGGCCAGAAGATTAAATCTGGGATCAATCCTCAAGACCCAGAAATTCAAGCTTTGCGGGATGAAGGTAACTCTCTCAAAGCGAGGTTGAGTCAACTGGAACCTCAAGAAAAAGACCTCAAAGCTGAAATTGCTCAACTTGTGTTGGCACTTCCAAACTTGCCAAGCGACTCTACACCCCTTGGAAAGAATGAGGAAGATAACGTAGAAGTGCGGCGTTGGGGTGATGAGTACATTCCCCAAAATCCGAATATTCTGCCTCACTGGGAAATTGGCGAAAAGCTGGGTATTCTCAATGTTGAACGAGCTGTAAAAGTTGCCCAAAGTCGCTTTGTGACATTAATAGGCGCTGGTGCAGCATTGGAGAGGGCATTAATTCAATTTATGCTGAATCTCCATACTCAAGCTGGGTATGTGGAAGTCAGTCCGCCACTATTAGTGAATACTGAGTCTTTGACGGCGACCGGTCAATTGCCTAAATTTGCGGAAGAAAGCTTTAAATGCGCTGATGATGACTTATGGCTGATTCCGACAGCTGAAGTTCCAGTTACAAATTTGTACCGGGGTGAAATTCTCGCTGCTGAAGATTTGCCTATTTACCACTGTGCCTTTACGCCCTGTTTTCGCCGCGAAGCTGGTAGTTATGGGCGCGATATGCGGGGATTAATTCGCCTGCATCAATTTAACAAGGTGGAAATGGTGAAGTTTGTCGAACCCAGTACGTCTTTTGATGAACTGGAGAAATTGGTAGGGAATGCAGAAGCAATTTTACAGGCGTTGCGGTTGCCTTACCGAGTAGTAAATTTAAGTACCGGGGATTTGGGATTTGCCTCTACCAAAACTTATGATTTAGAGGTTTGGTTGCCTTCTTCTGGCAAATACCGCGAAATTTCTAGCTGTTCCAATACGATAGATTTCCAGGCGCGACGGGCTGATATTCGCTTCAAAGAGGCGGGGAAGAAAGGTACTCAGTTCGTACACACTCTGAATGGTTCGGGTTTGGCGGTGGGAAGGACGATGGCAGCAATTTTGGAGAATTATCAACAACCCGATGGGACGGTGAGGATACCTGAAGTGTTGCAACCTTACTTGGGACGTGAAGTTTTATAATTTGTCATTAGTCATTTGTCCTTTGTCCTTTGTTAAAAACTAATGACTAATGACCAATACTTCGACTACGCTCAGTACAAGTGACCAATGACCAATGACGGCAGTTGACGGCAGTTGCTCCACTTGGGGAGACCCCAAGACCGCACTGCCTTCTCCACTTGGGGAGACCCCTTGGCGCTAGCCTCTCCCTTTGGGAGAAGACCGCACTGCCTCCCCAATGCCCAATGCCCAATGCCCAATTAGAATGGAGATAACTATAGCTTAATATCTTCACAATTTACTCTATGTCAGTTTTAGCAGCGATCGCAGTCTTGGCTGTTTTGATCTTGGTACACGAGTTGGGACATTTTGTTGCAGCACGTTCTCAAGGCATTCTCGTTAACCGTTTTTCTTTGGGTTTTGGCCCAGTTCTTTTGAAGTACCAAGGTTCGCAAACCGAATATGCTGTCCGCGCTTTTCCTTTGGGCGGCTTTGTGGGCTTTCCCGATGATGACCCCGATAGCGATGTTCCACCCAATGACCCAAATCTGCTGCGTAACCGTCCAGTTTTAGACCGAGCGATTGTCATCAGTGCTGGAGTGATCGCAAATTTAATATTTGCCTACTTGGTGTTGGCTCTGCAATTGGGTATCGTCGGCATTCCCAAAGAATTAACTTATCAAGCTGGTGTAATTGTCCAGCCTGTTAATCAAGAATCTGTTGCCTACCAAGCAGGAATTCGGGAAGGAGATATTATTCTGGCTGTGAATGGTCAAGAACTCCCGGCTTCTGATAAATCAACTCCTTTGCTGACCAAAGAAATTCAAACTCATCCCAATCAGCAAATCGAACTGAAAATTCTGCGTGAAAAACAACAACAAACCCTGAAATTAACTCCGAAATTGGGAGCCGATGGCAAAGGCGTAGTTGGTGTGGCACTCAGTCCGAATGCTACAGCAATTTATCGCCGTCCTAATAGTCCTTTTGAAATTTTTGGTCTTGCTGCTAACAGGTTTCAACAATTATTTGTTGGGACACTCAGCGGTTTTGGGCAGTTAATTACCAACTTTCAACAAACTGCTGGACAAGTTTCTGGCCCAGTTAATATTGTCAAAATCGGGGCAAAATTAGCTGATGATAATAGCGCAAATCTGTTGTCTTTTGCGGCAATTATCAGCATTAACTTGGCTATTATCAATATTTTGCCTTTACCAGCTTTGGATGGCGGACAACTCGCTTTTCTGGTGATTGAAGGTTTACGCGGTAAGCCAGTACCCGCCCGAATTCAAGAAAGTGTAATGCAAACCGGTTTGGTGTTACTCTTAGGCTTAGGAATTTTTCTGATCGTCAAAGAAACTACCCAATTAACTAGCCAATTGGAATGGGTACAAAAATTGTTCCAGTAAGCGTTACCCGCAAATCGTTATCTAAAAAGCAACGGGCAATAGAAATTTTAGCTCGGCTGAAGCGTCTTTATCCAGATGCTACTTGCTCTTTGAACTACTTAACGCCAGTACAACTGTTGGTGGCAACAATTCTCTCGGCTCAGTGTACTGATGAGCGGGTAAATAAAGTAACACCAGCTTTATTTAGTAGGTTTCCTGATGCAGCGAGTTTAGCGATCGCTGACTTAGTAGAATTAGAAAGTTTGGTGCGTTCAACAGGGTTTTATCGCAATAAAGCCAAGAACATTCAAGCCGCCTGTCGGATGATTGTCACTGAGTTTAACTCTGTTGTCCCCAACCAAATGGAGCAATTATTAAAGCTTCCAGGTGTGGCGCGCAAGACAGCAAATGTAGTCCTAGCTCATGGTTATGGCATTAATGCTGGCGTGACAGTAGATACTCACGTCAAGCGCCTGTGCGAACGCTTGGGTTTAACTGAACATACAGATCCCGTTCGGATTGAGCAAGATTTAATGGATTTATTGCCTCAGTCTGATTGGGAAAATTGGTCAATTCGGCTGATTTATCACGGTCGTGCTATTTGTAAAGCCCGCTCTCCTGTCTGCGTTGCTTGTGAGCTTGCCGATTTATGTCCGGCTGCAAATAAGCCAGTGGTTGTAGGATAAGCGACACAAGTAACCCCAGAATTGATGGAGAGACTGTAGAATGGAAAACGGTGTCTTCAAATAAGTTAGAGAATATATGGCAAAAAAGAGCATGATTGAGCGCGAGAAAAAGCGCACCAAGTTGATCGAAAAGTATGCTGACAAGCGGGAAGCTCTCTTAGAAGAGTTCAAAAGTGCAGCATCTCCTTTGGATAAACTAGAAATCCACCGGAAGATTCAACAGCTACCCCGGAATAGTGCGCCCACCCGCCACCGCAACCGTTGCTGGTTGACTGGTCGTTCTAGAGGAGTTTACCGCGATTTTGGGTTGTCTCGGAACGTACTACGAGAATGGGCGCATGAAGGCCTTTTACCTGGAGTTGTTAAGTCTAGTTGGTAGTTAAGAGTCATTAGTCAGTAGAGACGCGATTAATCGCGTCTGTACAATGGTCATTGGTAAATAACAAAGGATTAATGACAAAGGACAAATGACAAAATATTATTGACCACAACACTTATCAATTCCCAGACTTTCTAAGAGTAGATCGCTGACGGCGTTAGCGATCGCAAACTCTCCATAGAAGCTATTGGAAAAATCATAGGACTGCATCTCTGTGACAATGGCAATTACCAGAGAACCAAGGTCATTTTCTCCTTCCATCCGTTGACGCACAAAAATCTGTGCGGCTCGTTGGGCAATATTTTGGTTTACTGCTTCGGGGATAAATTCTGTATCTAGCCACCGTTGTAAGCGTTCTCGTAACCATTCACCTTCGAGTAGGGGGTTTTCGGGCGGTGGTAGGGTGATGGGTGGAATTGGTTGAGTCATTTTTTTTAAACGCAGAGGGACGCAAAGGGAAACGCAGAGGAACGCTGAGGTTGATTTTTTAGCATCAAATTGCGTTTCTAAGAGTATTTTTTTTATATTTATTTATGGAATATGATATCGCGGCTATTGTTGAGGGTTATGCACAAGGCTATTTTCTCATGGCTGATGAGCGCGATCGCCTGAGTTGGTACGGAAGTCGCGATCGAACTTTTATTCCTTTGGATGAGAGGTTTCGTTACCCCAAGTCTTTACAGCGTGTTCTGAATCAAGAACGGTTTACTGTGGCGATTAATCGGGACTTCCAAGCTGTGGTGGCTGGCTGTGCTAATAGAGAGACAACTTGGATTTCACCGGAACTGGAAAAGATTTACTGGCTACTTTACCAGAGTGGTTATGCTTATAGTTTTGAAACTTGGCAAGGTGACGAATTAGCTGGGGGAATTTTAGGAATTGTGATTGGTGGGGCTTTTATTGGCGAGTCGATGTTTTACCGCATTCCCGAAGGCTCAAAGGTGGCGATGGTTAAGTTGGTGGAAAGATTGCGTCAGAGAAAATTTGTGTTTTTTGATGCCCAAATGATGAATCCCCATTTGAAGAGGTTTGGCGCTTATCGGGTTAGGGATGAAGAATATCAATCTTTACTTGAGCAAGCGTTGCAATGTACTTGTAATTTAGTATAAATAATGACAACATCATTAATATTAAACAAGTAGTTCGATTGATGGTTTCCATTGTTATCAAACATGGATGGTTTCATCAGATTCTTGGGAAATGTGCCCAGCATGGTGGGTTTGTTTTTATTGCGCTATTGGGTGACTTGGGTAGCGAACTAGAAATTATCTCATATCAGAGGGTTGGAGAAGATCCAATGTTTCCTCTTTCGGACTACATTGAGGGACAACCTCCGAGTATTTTACAGAGATGCCAGGATCTATTTGGAGAATCAGTTAATGCAGTGTGGGTACGGGCTAGAATTCCAGCCATATTTGGTTCTAATATTTTGATAAGCTTGTCTATTCCAGACTACAAGTATGCACTCATAGAGCAAATGTTCATGGCTTGTGAGCTAGGGTCAAATGGAGACTGGATAGCATACCCATTCATTTGTGAAGATTACAACCTTCGTGCTGGACTGCGTTTTAATCCAGATGGTTCATCAACTGAGATTTATAAACGTATTGCCAAGGCATTTTGGGAATTATTACTTCTTGAATCTAAAAGTGTTTGTGCATTCCGCGATGGCTACCTACACTATAACGAGATGGGTGACGAGGAATGGCATAATGTGGTATTTCAGCACGATCGATTCAGCATTGAAATAATAGACTCTGTGTTATTTTAAAAGAAAAGCCGGATGTGATTGTTACTGATGTAATAATGGTGGAAATGAAGGTATTGCTATAAAAAACGTTTTAATCATTACAATAGCGATCGCGCCCATTTTGTTTGGCATTGTACAGTGCTTTATCTGCTGAAGCAATGAGTGTGTCTGGCCTGATGTTCCAAATAGGTATGCGAGAGGTAATTCCTAAACTAACGGTGATAATATTTTTGACATCAGACTGTACATGGGGAATAGCCAGAGCATGAATTGCTTGCTGAATACTTTGTGCTACTTTGAGCGCTCCCGTTAAGTCAGTATTGGGCAAGAGTACCAAAAATTCTTCTCCACCATAACGTGCCACTAAATCAGCAGGACGATGAATTGTCTGTTGCACTGTTTGCGCTATCCTCATTAAACAATCATCGCCTGCAAGATGACCATAGTAATCGTTGTAAAGTTTGAATTTATCAACGTCAAACATAATCAGTGACAGGGGTTGTTGTTCTCGTGCAAGGCGTTTCCATTCTGCTTTCAGTCGTGCATCAAAGCAACGACGGTTAGCCACTTGAGTTAAGCTATCTAAATTTGCCAGTTGTTCTAGTTTCTGATTTGCATCTTGAAGAGCTAATTCAATTTGTTTACGTCCAGTGATGTCGCGTATGGTAATAGCAAAACCATCATTTAGTTTGACTGCAACAAAGTGATACCAGCAAGAATTGCCTAATGGATAGTAAAAATCTCGTTTTAAAGCTTCCCCCGTTTCGACAAGATTAACGAATTGATTAAAGAGTTCTGGTTCTAGATAGGCTAAGAGTTTTTTTAGTACTAATTTGCCAATCATCTCTTCACATTTGCTTCCGAAGGCTCTAGCAATGACAGGATTGATCACTAAGCAACGGAAATCTTCAATGTCTCCTGTTACAGGGTTGCGGACAGCTTGCATAGCGGCAATACCATCTAGCGAACTATTCAAAATACTGGCTAGCATTGCCCTGGAATGATACAGTATCTCTTCTGTTTCCCTACGCTTAATATTTTCTTTTTCTAGAAGCCGTTGCTGGCGTTGAATGGTTAACTGATTTTCTAGACGCGCTACAACTTCTTCCATCTGAAAGGGTTTAGTGATGTAGTCTATGCCCCCTGACTCAAAGGCTGTCACTTTATCGAACACATCATCTAAAGCACTAATAAAAATAACAGGAATGGTGCGTAAAACTTCATCAGCTTTTAAAGTTCTACACACTTGATAGCCATCCATTTCTGGCATCTTAATATCTAAAAGAATGATGTCTGGTTGCTTTGCCTTTACTGTTTTTAGTGCCATCCTTCCACTTGTGACACTACGAACAGTGTAGCCGAGTTTGACTAGAGTATCACTTAATAAATGTAAATTTTTGGGACTGTCGTCTACTAGGAGAATATTACCTTTATTTTCTTTATCAGAATTAAGATTCATTGCTTCTCAGGGGTTCGGCTAAATCAACTAATTCCTCAAATTCAAATTGACGAGCAAGTTTTGTTAAAGATTGAATTAAAAAAGTTTCTGTTTTAGGAACATCTCTAATTAATTCTATGACACGATTAGTATTTGCTTCTAATGCAGCTTCATAGAATTGATTAATCCATTCTTGAGACATACAAATTAGATTTTTGGATGTTAAAGGATTTTTTTCTGTATATTCCAAATTTGAATAATTATTTTCAGCAAATATATATTTGACACCCAGATGTTTGGCTAGTGTGTCAAAAATTGTATGTTCTGCAAAAGGTTTACGGAGAAAGTCATCACATCCGGCTGAAAGGACGATCGCTTTTTCTTCTTCTAAAACACTTGCCGTTAGAGCAATTATAGCTGTAGCATTCCCCTTTGTAGTGGACTTAATATATTTTGTAGCTTCGTAACCGTCCATGACAGGCATTCGCATATCCATCCAAATCAGGTGGGGTTCCCATTCATTCCAAATAGCGATCGCTTCTTTGCCATTACTAGCTTCTTTCATCTCAAACCCTAACGGTTGTAAAAGTTTAATTAATAATTTGCGATTAATCGGTTTATCATCTACTATTAATAGTTTATATATAGGTTGTCCTGGTACAAGTTCCAATACTTTTGGATGTACTTCTAAAATATTTTTATTGGTTGGTTGACCTAACTTTGCTTGAATATAAAATTTAAAAGTTGTCCCAACTCCCAATTTACTTTCAACAGAAATATCTCCTCCCATTAACTGAATAAACTTGTGACTAATTGCTAAACCTAAACCCGTTCCTTCTTGGGATTCTTTTCCGGCTTGTGCTTGAGCAAAAGCATTAAATAGTTTGGGTAATTCTGCGGCTGCAATCCCCACTCCTGTATCACAGACTTTAAAATCAAGAGTTAAAATATCTGTGAATTCTTCACTACTATTATTTACTGTTAAACTAACTGTTCCTTTTTGAGTAAACTTAATGGCATTACCAATCAAATTAATTAATACTTGCCGGAGTTTTAACTCATCTGTGCAAATGTAATATGGGACATTATCACTACGTTGAAATATTAAATTTAAGCCTTGATTACTTGCCTGTAAATGTAGCATATCTTCTAAATCATCTAGCAAGCGATACAGGTCAAAGTCTCTAGGGTTAAGAGTAGTTTGACCCGCTTCTATTTTTGATAAATCGAGAATATTATTAATAAGTGTGAGTAAATAATCACCACTGTGATAAATGATCCCAGCATTCTCATAATGCTCGGCAGGCAAGTTTTTAGCGCGTAACATTAACTGAGAAAAACCTAGAATAGCATTGAGGGGCGATCGCAATTCGTGACTCATATTCGCAATAAATAAACTTTTAGCTTGATTTGCGACTTCAGCTTTTTCTTTAGCAATCGCTAACTCTGCTGTTCTCTCCTGTACCCGTTGTTCCAAGGTTTCCAAAGATGTTTGTAATTGAAGTGCCATATTATTAAACGATTTTGCCAGTTGACCTATTTCGTCTTTTGATTTATTTTTGGCACGAATATCTAAGTTACCTGCGGTAAACTGGGAAACTATATTGGTAAGAGAAATTATTGGCTTTGTTAGCAGTTGTCCGATGACAAAAGCAATGATTGTCACGATTCCAGCAATAAATGCAAATAGAAAAATTGCGTCACGAATTTGCTTTTCTACAGGTGCTAGGGCAACGGCAAGGGGTCGGGCAAACAACACAGACCAAGGTTTATATTGCAAACGAGCGATCGCAATTAGATTAACCCAATCGCCTGTTGCTGACAAAGATGCAATTAAATACGACTGTTTATTATCTAATGCTTGTTTAAGCTTTGACTCATTAGTTGCCAATTCTTTGACAGAAGAATTAGGCAAACGACCTTCCTGTTGCAGTTGAATTACAACATCGTCAGGCAGAGGCACAATTGATTTAAAAAGCAGTTCTGGTGCAGTACTATGTGCCAGATAAATATTATTGTCATCTAAAAGAATCGCAAAAGCTTTTGCCCCAGCTCGTTCAGTTTGTCGAGTTACTAACTGCTGAACAACAGTCGCATTATACGAAACACGCAATATACCCAATATATCTCCCTTGGCATTGCGAACCGGACTGCTAAAAAAGAGGGTAATCAGATCGGGAATTGTCGGCGATCGCTTCATGCTAGAAACAAAGGAGAAACCAGTTTTTAGCGGTTTTTTAAAATAATCTTGAACTGATTCATCTTTGCCAATATTTAGTGTACGTGTATCTAATACATTTTTCCCGTTTAAGTCGAGCAAAGCATAAGAGAGAATATTGAGCATATCTTTGCGACTGAGACGGATTAATGTTTCTGTCGCCAATTGCATTTCGGGGCTGTCGTCTCGCTGTTTTGGAGTTAGGCTGAGGTAGCGTGCCAAACCTGGTAAAATCGCCTCTGTGCGCACGGCATTGAGATTTCCATCAATAAAGGCATCTATTCTGTTAGCGGTTTCGTTAGCCGCCGCAGATAGGGCCTGTCGGGCGTTGTCAGTTAGTGCTTTTTCAGTTGTCTGTTTGTTGACAAATGCCAATAACAGCAACGGAATCAAAGCAACAACGAGAAACGAGGCGATTAACTTTGTACGGATGCCGCCCAAAAAAGAGTGCTGCATAGCTTCAAACTAGGGAGGATTCAAGAAGGAAGAATTAAACAAACTTTTTAGTTCAGGAATACGCGTCAGGTTTCCAGAGCGAATAAAAAAGTCTGCATATATCTTGGCAGTTTGATAAATGGATTTAGGGTTGCTAGATTGAAAATATTTTTGATTTTCACCTAAATCAGTTAGATTTATTCCCTCTAGAGAGAGAGTATCGAGCGGAATTTTTAATGCTTTGCTGACGATAGCTTTTCCTTCTTCAACATTTGCTTTCCAGTAGGTCGAGGCTTGCAGCCATCCGCGCACAAATGCACTAATATCTTCGGGGCGATCGCGGATTGTCTCACCGCGAAAGATAATCAAATCTAAAATCAAGCCAGGGGTTTGCTTGCTAGTAAATAGAATATTTCCCCCTAATTTCATCGCTTCAGAGAGATAAGGTTGCCAAGTGTGTCCGGCTTGAATCGTATTATTTTTCAGGCGTTGAGGAATTTCTGAAGCCTCTAATTGAACTAAGCTCACATCATCACTGGTTAAATTGGCAGTTTTCAACATTTCAGTCACGAAAACTTCGCTAAAACCGCCTAGATTTGCACCCAGCTTTTTACCTTTCAAGTCAGCTACAGTTTTTATTTTTGATTTGGCAACTACCACATCTGCTCCTATTGATTCATCTATCACGATCGCGCCTTGTATATCTGGATTTGTGGCACTCAAGATGATAAAAATTCCCAAGGACGACGTAATCCCATCATACTTACCTGCATTGAAGTTTGCTTGTACCAATTGGGTGTATTGTTTATGAATTAGTTCCACATCTACCCCTTGGGTTTTGAAGAATCCTTTTTCTTGGGCAATGATGCCTGGAAGCTCTCCAACAAAAGATCCAAATGCCACTTTCAATGGAGGGCGTTTGACTTCAGTTGGTGCTGAAGTATTACAAGCAAGTAGTAAACAGGCGGTAATCAGGAAAATGCTAATGGATCTGAGTAGTTTAAGCATAGAATTTTTGATGTTTTTTAATTATTGTTAATCAAAGATTCCGCTAAACAAACTAATTGTTCAAATTTAAATTACCGTGTAAATTTAGTCGGTGATTGTATTAAAGGAGTTTTGGTTGTTGGAATTGCTTCAAAGCGGCGCGATAATTTGATTCACAGATATTGTTTTGCAGCCGCCCCAACAAGGTATTATGGTTCAAATCAATGAAAAAGGCTGTAATTGCAAAGAGAGCGATCGCTCTTTTCCACTGTTATATTAGTCTTTAAATAATCCCGTACCCAATCACAACTGTATTTCAGTAGGTTGAGATGCAGAATTTGTTCTAAATCCCACAGAATCACAAGTTGGTCATCTCCACCAGAAGCAAGGGTTTTGCCATCGGGGCTAAAGGCAACACTGCCGACATTAGAAGTATGTCCATTCAGGGTGACGAGTAAAGTACCATCAATTTTCCAGACTTTGATCGTATTGTCAAAACCTGCGGCTGCTAGCATTTGACCATCTGGACTGAATGCTACCCTCGTTAAGCCAATACTTTTACCATCAAAGCTCCTCACCAGAGTGCCATCACGTTTCCAAAGTCGCAGACTACCATCCCCACCTGTAGAGGCAATCAATTGACTATTCGGGCTAATGGCAACCCCAAAAACTTCACTCTTATGCCCTTCTAAGGTGCGATCGGGTTTCTTTAACAGGCGTTCGCTATTTTCTGAAGTCCACAGTTTGATAGTGCCATCAGCACTAGCAGAGGCGATAAACTGCCCATCTGGACTATAAACAATGTCCCAAATTCGCCCTGTATGCGCCTGGATAATTTGTTGGAGTTGAAACTCTCCATTGGAGCCGCGTTGCCAGAGTCTCAGCTTGTAATCAAAACCCACAGTCACTAATCGGTTGCCATCAGGACTGTAGCTAACACCCAAAAGACCGATACCTGGCCCTTCCAGAATGGTTCGCTGATTGCTGTCTAGTTGCCACAGTCTCACAACACCTTTAGAACCAACGATCGCTAAAGTTCGACCATCGGGGCTAAAGTCGAGACTAAGCATTCGAGAATCTTCTTCAACAATAGTTTTGGCGAGAGAACCATCGCGTCTCCAGAGTTTGACTTCTTTGCCAGCAACAGAAGCTAGCCGTTGCCCATCAGGGCTAAATGCCACCCGCCAGACCATTTCTTGATGGCCATTGAGTAACTTTATTAAGGGTGAGTTGACTCTCCAGAGTTTGATGGTGTTGTCGTGACTGGCAGAGGCGAGAGTTTCTCCATCAGGACTGAAGGCGATGGTTTGAATATTTGAGGTATGCCCCTGCAAAGTTCTTAATAAAGTACCATCTATTCGCCAGAGTTTAACGGTTTTATCAGAACCGCCGGAAGCAATAGTCTGCCCATCAGGGCTAAAGGCTACACCAAATATTTCAGCAGTATGCCCTTTAAAACTTCTCAGCAGAGTGCCTTCTCGATTCCACAGTCGCACTATCTTATCTGCACCGCCAGATACTAAAGTTTGTCCATCAGGGCTAAAAGCAACACTCCAAATAGTTGCGTTTCCGGCTGTGAATGTTTTGAGTAGCCCTCCATCCAATCGCCAAAGCTGATTCTTGCCGCCTACCATAGAAGAAGCCAAGGTTTGACCATCGGGGCTGAAGGCAATTCCCCACACACTACGCTGATGTTTAAGAGTTCTGATTAAAGTGCCATCTAGTTGCCAAAGCTTAACGCTAAAATCGCCACTGGCAGAAGCGATCGTTTGTCCATCTGGGCTAAAGGCAACTCGCCACACCGCAGATTTGTGCCCTTTGAAAATGGTTGACAATTTACCATCGATCGTCCAAAGACGGATAGTGCCATCAATGCCGGCAGCGACTATCCGGCGGCTATCCGGGCTGAAGCGGACGCTTTGTATGGTTGCAGTATGTGGTAGCGTTCTCACCAGTGTTCCATCCCGCTTCCATAGCTTGACTGTGCGATCGATGCTAGATGAGACAATCCACTGACCATCAGCGCTAAAATCAACGCCCAAGACAATCCCTTGATGCCCCGACAAGTGATTGAATTCATCAGCACCGTAGACAGCTTGTTCTAATACTTTGCGGGTTTGGAGATCCAGAGCATTGGCATCTGCCAAATTTTGCAGATCGAGCCGTTGAAATTCCTGTCTGGCTCGGATTGCTTGTACCAATGCATCTAAGCGTTGATTGGAATTAAAACTACCATTGGAAGCAGATGCGATCGCCCGTACCTCACTCAGTGATGCTTGGCGATCGGCGTAGAGTGTTGTGAACCCCAAGACAAGAACTGCTAGTAGGGCCAAACTTACCCCTAATAGGAGTCGTCGCTGAAGCCGAGCGCTCTTTTGTTCGCTTGCCAATCGCGCTTCAATTTCTTTGAGTCGTTCTACTTCCATTTTTTGCTGGACTTCCCGACGTTCCAATTCTTGGCTAGCTGCTAAAAATCGATAGTCCAAATCGCTAAGACTTTTACGCTGAGTCCAGTCCAAAACCTCTTGTAAAGCATTACCCCGCAGCAGGCGTGACTCATCTTGAAAGCTCGATGCTACCCAAGCATTGAATGGCTGTGAATAAGGGCGCAGATTGTCTAACTGCTTTAACACCCATTCAGTATTGAAAATATTTCGGTAGATGGGATTTTTAATTCTGAGATAGCCGTTGTACTTCTCGACCAATCCTGATAGTAAAAGCTCCGTCTGTTCTCGGCTATCATCAGCAGCCACGGGAGATAAAAGAGGACGCAAAGACTGGGAACGCCAAGAGTCGCTAGTGTCTTCATTATTTGCGTCCTCCCATCCCCATTTTCCCTCGTCCTGTATTTCCTCGGCTTGCAATACTTGCTGATAAAGACTCAGCAACCGTCCAGTTTGTTGTTGGTTGAAAAGTAAGCGATCGCGAATCGTGCGCAGGTGTTCGGGTTCATCTTGTGATTCCCAGTGTTGGATAATCTGCGATCGCACCAATTCTTCTACCCAATACGCCTCAGTTTTTGGGGGTAGGAAAATTTTCCGCTCTGATGTCTTTAAGGCAGTTTGAAGAATTAATTGACAGAGTTTTTGAGTGAGAAACGGTTGTCCACCTGTCCAATAGATCACCTCTTGCAGCACAACTTCTGGTCGCTCAATTGCTCCTTTTAACCCATTTAGCAATGGGCTAGCTTCATCCAATCGAAAGCCGTATAACTCAATAGCTGTCCCAATGTTAAAAGGTGTCCGGCGTTTGTCTGCAATTAAATCAGATGGACTAGCGACTCCAAACAATGCAAATCCCAGGCGTTGAAACCTCGGATCGTGTGCCTGCTGATTGTAGCAATGACGAATCCAGGCAAAAAAGTCATTGACCGGAAAATTCAAACTCAGCAAACTATCAATTTCATCAATTAAAATGAAAATGCCTTTAGCTTCGCCGCCTCCTTCAGAATCGCTCTTGACATTTGGCAGCAATACTTCCTCAACAAACTGGTGTAGTTTTTGTACAGGAGAAAGACCTGTTTGCATATTCCACCATTGCTTAAAGTTGACGTATTCCGCCAGATTTAACCCGTAGAATATGCTGACAATGATTCCTTTATACCATTGTGCTGATGTGGTATCCTCGCTACCCAATTGGGTCACGTCTAAGTAAACACATTTATAGCCTTCTGACTTGAGACGACGACTTATTCGCTGTAGTAGGGATGATTTACCCATTTGGCGAGAGTTGAAGACGTAGCAAAAATCGCCACCTTTTAAACTGGTATAAAGTTTTTCGTCTGCTTGACGCACAACATAAGTGGGATCGTCACTGTGGAGGCTACCGCCAACTTGGTATCTCATGTGCAAAGTGTGATTATAAAAGGGGGAAATAAAGAAACGTGAGTTCGACAGACCTCTCCCTCCCGGCCTCCCTCTCCTAAAAGGCGAACGCGTTGCGTCTCCCCTTGGGAGAGGGAGGAGTAACGAGTAAGGAGGGTTTTTGCTCCCCTCTCCTGGTAGGAGAGGGGCAGGGGGAGAGGTCAAAATAGCACTCGTCGAACTCACGTTCAAGAAGGAGTCAAAATTCAGAATTCAGGATTTAGAATACTATATCCATGCCACACTATCCCGTTCGTGAAGTGTCTTGTAGAGTAAGACGGTGAGGAATGGGTATGCCAAATTTCTGAAAGCAATTTCGTCTTTGTCTAACCATCGCTAACCTCGACCCGGAAAACATGGCAGATTACTTGAATAAGTACCAAAAGTCTGATAGGAAAACCATACTAATGAGAATTTGGACTACTACTGCTGTGCTAGCTGCTTTTTGGCTAATATCTGGGGTCATCGGTTCTAAGCCAATCAACGCTACTTCTGTTTTGGTAGAAAATGCCATATCATCTCCGGCGCCAACGAATGCAAAACAGATTACTGTCAGTAACACCGAGTTTGGTCTGAAGAGAGTTGACTCCAAAGGAAACGTTACCATTTTCCAGACAACAAGAGTGCCACTTCAGGAAGGAAACACCTACGGATGGCGGATTAAACTCAAAAACTACCAAGGTGAAGTGAAATGGCGTGAAGTCTTGTATTTACCAAAACCTCCAGAAACTTGGGGTACAGATAATGGCGAAGATTTCTCAATATCAGCAGACGGCAAGACATCTGTAACACGACGCACACAGTCGGCTCCCGAAGGTGTAATTGAGAATTTTTGGACAATCGCCCCTGGCGATCCAGTTGGTAAGCATAGAATAGAAGTCTATATTGATAACCGTTTGATCGGTACTTTTCAGTTTGAAGTTATTCCAGTTAAGTAGATGTGAAGGGCATTGGGCATGGAGAAGAGACAAGGTAGACAAGGAAGAGGGGGGAGACTTGGGAGAGACTTGTTCAATAATTTCCCCTTGTCCCCCTTGTCTCCCTTGTCTCCTTGTCTCCCCTACTCCCCTGCTCCCCTGCCCCTCTGCCCCTTAGCCTTAAGCTGAGGAGTATCTTAGAGATAGAAGTTTGATTTTTGTTAGGTGGCGATCGTGAATACAGAGGAATTTCTGCGATTGATCGAAAAGCAACGCCTATGTCCTCAGACACTACCAAAAGGGCTGCAAGCAATGTGGTATGACAGCAAAGGTGATTGGAACAAAGCTCATGAAATAGTTACAGATGCCAGCGATGCTGACAGTGCCTGGGTTCATGCTTACCTGCATCGCAAAGAAGGCGATTTGAACAATGCCCATTTCTGGTATCAACGCAGTGGTCAACCAGTATTTTCAGGAGAACTAAGCCAGGAATGGGAACAAATAACTTCTGTATTGCTAAAGAAGGTGAACGCTACGCATGAATGCTGAAGAATTAAAAAGGCGTTTTGCCGCAGGAGAAAGATATTTTCCAGCAGTTAACTTGAGTCGGGATAAGCTGATTGGAGCCGATTTGCCGGGAATTAATTTATGGGGATCTGACTTGAGTGGAGCTAACTTAGCTAAAGCTAAACTCTGGGGAGCAGATTTGAGTAGAACTAATTTAGCCAAAGCGAATTTGACCAGAGCTAATTTGAGTGGTGCCAATCTGAATGAAGCAAATCTTCGGGGAGCAAAACTCAACTATGCCAAGTTGTATGGAGCCAATCTGACTGGCGCTTACTATGATGAAAGTACGCGGTTTTCTAGAGGTTTTGACCCGATTAGTAGAAATATGCGGAAGGTGTGAAGGAGATTGGGGGCAGAGGGGCAGGGGGGCAGAGGGGCAGGGGAGCAGGGGAGCAGGGGAGACAAGGAGACAAGGAGACAAGGGAGACAAGGGGGACAAGGGGAAATTATTGAACAAGTCTCTCCCAAGTCTCCCCCCTCTTCCTTGTCTACCTTGTCTCTTCTCCATGCCCAATGCCCCATGCCCAATGCCCCATGCCCAATTCCCAATCTTCTTTAAATAACTGATACATGTTGATGTGAATTATCCAACATAGACGATATCAACATTTGTTCAAAGACTTTGGAAAGAGCAGTTTGAAAACGCTGACGATGCTTGATTTTGAAAAAAGGTCGAACTATTTCTGCGTAGGCGTAGTCTGCCGTAGTCATCACACTGTTGCCTTCTCTATTATCAATAACTCGAATTGCCCGCAGAGTTCCTAGCTGGATTTCTTTTTTTACCATCAACTCAGAAATTCCAGTTGCGCCTACGCCATTTTCAATTGCGGCTTTTGCCATCTCACCACTGGTGAACACTAAAATTACATTCAGTTCGCTGAGGTTGATCCCCCAATTTTGCAACGCTTCTTCAAACCTTTGTTGTGTACCAGATTCTGGCACCCGCATCACCCAAGGAGTTTGAGTTAATTGGCTTAAATCAATTTCTCCCCACTCAAACCAAGGGTGTTTTTGACCAACCACAATTTGTAAGCGATCGCTTCCCACTATTTCGTACTCTAGAGTATTCTGAAGCGCTGGCTTCACATCACCTTCCACCAAACCTAAATCAAACTGTCCCATTGCTGTACCGACACAAATCGTTTCTGCATTGGCAAGGGTACAGTCAATCTGGATACCAGGATATTGGCTTTTAAACTCACTAATCTTACTTGGTAGCCAGTAGTTACCAATGGTCAGACTCGACCCTAATTTCAATTCACCCCGTTGCAGATTGTTCAATTCTCGCAACCCCCTTTCTGTCAAGGAAACTTGATCGAGAATTTTCTGCGCTTCCACTTGCAGTAATTTACCCGCTTCAGCAATTTCGATATGGCGACCAATCCGATGGAATAGTTTCACTCCGTATTCTTGCTCTAAGTTGTGGATCGCTGCACTGACAGCAGGTTGTGTAATATAAAGCTCCTCTGCTGCGCGAGTGAAGTGTAAGTTCTGCGCCACAGCCAGAAATATTTTTAGCTGCTCAAGCGTCATTCCTGCCATTGGTCGTATCCCTAAGACTTGATGTCAAAAATTTAATCACTTTCATTTATCATTTTGACAAATAAAAGCATTTGATTCTATCGGTTAGTTTGACTAAAGTATAAATCAAAGCTTCGGCACGGAATCAAACGGCCAAGTAGAGAGGGGGACAAGGGGACAAGGGGACAAGGGGGACAAGGGGGACAAGGGGTAAACAAAACTTTTAACTCCCAACTCTTGTACAGACGCGATTAATCGCGTCTCTACTCCTAACTCAGCACTGGCTCAACGCCCTGCTTCCGCTAACAGAACTCTTAACGCCCCATGCCCCATGCCCAAGCATGAATATAAGGACTTCCACAAATGAACGATTTAGTAACTGCAATTACCACAGGGATTACTGCATTCACTGCCACCAACATTGATGATATTGTCATTCTGACGTTGTTTTTTTCACAAATCAGTAAAACGTTTCGCAGTCGTCACATCCTTGCTGGTCAGTATCTCGGTTTTGCAGCATTGATCGTTGCTAGTCTTCCCGGTTTCTTGGGTGGACTAATCATACCGCAGGACTGGATTAAACTACTTGGTTTTATGCCCATAATCATTGGTGTGAGCAGTTTACTAAAACGCGAAGAGGATTCACCAGAGGAAGCTGAAGAAGAAACCGAGCCGTCTTCTCCCTCTATAGTTAGGAGTTTTGTTTCTCCACAAACTTGCAATGTTGCCGCGATCGCCTTTGCTAATGGCAGTGATAATATCAGCGTCTATGTGCCCTTGTTTGCCAACTCAGAATTAGATAGTCTGCTGGTGATTCTAAGTGTATTCTTTACCTTAGTGGGTGTATGGTGTTATACCGCTTACAAGTTAACTTATTTGCCTGCGATCGCTAACTTTTTAACTGAAAATGGCAATACTTTTGTCCCTTGTATCTTGATTGGTTTAGGCGTGTTTATTGTCACAGAAAATGTTACCTGGACTCTTTTATCTGTAGTTTCTAGTTATATATTCTCATTGATTTTAGGTTTCAATACTCAACCGTCGAGTGAAGAACAAGAAAAATTAAGTGTCTAATCAAGAGGTGCATCATCAATTTTCTGAGCAAAATGAATTCTAAACTGGTAAATATCTTACCCATCAACAGGAATCAAAACATGAAAATCTGGAAATCTCTGCTAATTGTCTTAATGATTGTCGCTAATCTAGCTTTTGCTCAACCTTCTTTTGCTGATAGACCAAAATTTAGCAAAAACCCTGATTACATCGAAGTCACTAAAGCTCTTAAACAACTCTCGCAAACAAAAGATGCCCAAACTCAAGTTGAAGGTCTGACACCAGAAGAAATTCAAAAAAGAACCGAGGAATTAACGCTGCAAAAATATGCTTTAGAGACGGGAATCAATTGGGGTCAATGCAACAACCAAACAGGTAATACCATAGCGGTATACGGTAAAAGACCAAATGAAGAAGAAGATGACGATGCCGTATACGAGAATGGTCTATATTTTCTAGCTGATGGTCAGTCCACTAAAAATAACTGGGATTGTGATGGCATCTATCTACCGAATGATGTCCAGGTAGCAAATTTCACTTCTAGTCCTAATGGGCAAGGTGAAGAATTGACAGGAGCCGCGGCTCTGAAGATCCTTGATGGAACTCAGTTGGTAATTAAAAGGAATCCAGCTACTGCTGCGATTGAATTGAATGTCCCGACTGTAAAAGTTGTTAACAGCAAAGAGGCTAACTGGTTTATCCCAGATATATCGCAGGATCTCATAAATACACGAGTTCCTAATGCGCCTAGCAAACAGTCTTGAAATAGAACTGCATAGTTTATTTTTGAATGATTGTTCTGAATTTAAATAGGGTAACAGCCAAAATCAGAGAAGAACAGGACAAAAACTGGTGAAACATCTCTTTGATCTTGGCTCTTTTTTTTTGAATTTATCTATCCTCAATTTTAGGCTTGTTTTATTTCTATATCTGCATTAAAATAAATTTTGGGAAAAATGTACAATCACAACAAGCATATTTCAGTAGCGCAACTATTGTGCTGGTTGCAAGTCATCTGGAAAGAGATTTCCTACTACCTTCGCATTTTTTTGATAAGAGCCGCTTTGGGGATAAGGGTATTATTGATGCAGTTAAAATTGAAACCTACAGAAGAAGAAAAAGATAAAAAAAAGCCAGGACGACTGAATCCGTCTAGAATCCGAGATCACTTGGCAAATGAGCGTACCTACCTCGCTTGGATGCGGACAGGAATCGCTCTTTTAGGTTTTGGTGTAGTCATCGTGCGTTTGCGTGCCTTCCATGTACCTTTAGTACCCCGTCCTGGCAATGGCTGGAAGTTAGGTTTAGTCTTCTCGCTGGTGGGTTTAATCACGGTATGGCTTTCAACAGGACACTACTTTGCAGTCCGTCGTGATATCGAAGAAGATACTTACGAACCGACAGACCGCTGGGTGCTGCTGTTCAGTCTTGCTGTGATGATTCTCGGCGCTGGGGTAATCTATTTTGTTTTTACAACTTCTTTAGATCCCATGAGTCCACTTATCCCTGAGTAATAATCCTGAGTAATAATATTTTAAAATCGTATCTTATACAACTCGAATAATTCTCCTGATTTATGCGTTACGACTTTAGCACCGGCGGTCTTAATCATTTTTTCCCACTTAGCCAAAGGCTCTAAAAATACCTCAGCCCCTAAATAGGTTTCCAGAACTGCCCAATCTTCTGCTAGAGGCTGTTCTGGATTGAGAACGTCAAATACAAAATGTCCGCCTGGTTTTAACACCCGCTTCACCTCTGCTAGTACAGCATCCCAATATTCGAGGGGAAAATAGCAGCTAAATCCGGTGGCGATCGCTAAATCAAATTGCTCTGATGGATAATTTAACTGATGAGCTGCTCCCAACTCAACTCCTTTGAACAGCTTAGAATTCAACTGTGGCCCGCGAGAATTCAGAGTATCGCGGGCCACATTACTGATTTCTTGCCCATGAAAAAACGCTTGCCAATCCCGCCAAGGATAGATTAAAAAGCTGATCCCACAGCCAATATCTATACAGTGTTGATTTTTTTGAGGTTTAGCAATTTCCCAAAAAGGGGAAGCAATTCTTCCTGAGAAACTCCCAGCAATCCACTCGCTAAATATCGGCATTGCTTGTACTTCTGCTGGGAGTTCAAAGGTTTCACGTTGATATTCTCGGTTAAAGCGATAGGCTATTTGGGCTAATCTTTCGTCCCAGTTGGTTGATTTGGGTGAACTAAAGAGATTTTTAAACTGAGAATCGGACTTTTTAGACATTTAGGTTTTTGCGACTCTTTCTTAGAATTGTAGTCAAATTCGCCAAGCGATCGCCTCTTGTAAAAGTGCTTTTTGCACTCTTGGGGAAAAGGGTAAAGGTTAAAGGGGAAGGGGACAATACAGAACTTTTTCCCCTTCCTCCTGTCCCTTATCCCCTTCTTGGGACCCCACCCTCCCCTTCTTTCTGGGGCAGGTTTTTTTGATTAGACAAATTTTTGGGATTTTAAAACCAAAACCATTGTCTGAGAACTTAAAACTACGTTCAATAATTGAGAACATTCTCAACTATTTATCGAAAGCCTAAAAGCCTGCCCTTGAAAGCCCTCCCCTTATCCCCAGAGGGGGCCCCACCTTCCCCTTTTCCCGACAAATGCCAAGAAGTCTAATGACAAATGACCAATGACCAATGACCAATGACTAATGACTACTATTCAACTTTTTCATACCAGATACCTACTTTTTCAAAAGCACCATAAGCAAGCTTCAGAAAATTCACTATTCTCTGTTTCCCAATTATCCCAAATTCTTTATATTCTCTAGCCTCTGCAAAAGTCAGGCGATTTTGGTCAATTATGTTTCTTTCTCTGTATGCTAACTTCGGAAAATCTATAACTTTTATCTGATATTTATTTACTAGGTTCTGATAGTTGGAGTCTGACTCTAGATGCTCCCAATCATCACACAGCCCTAAATTCCTCACCAGAATATGAGGGATTTTCTCACCGTAAGTATTCACTGACTGAGCAAACAGGTTGATGCTGTCATATCCTCCTGTCGATACAAACCATTTGCAAAAGAGAACTCCTTGGGAACTTCCTAGTTCAAGTAATTGATTAGATTCAATCCACCCTTGTACTGCTCTATGCGATTGTGCGGCTAAATTAACAATTACTGGCTTCTCTATCGCCCACTCAAATATTCTATCTGCCTTATTTGCCTGTCGTTCATTCTCACTAAACACAGCATATTTACATATTTCCTTATATACCCCTGCGACATCTGGATTCGATCTATCTGTCTCCACTGGTACAAATGGGATTCTCTTATCCAAACAATACTGAATCATTGTTCTGGCAAAGAGAGACTTTCCTACCCCGCCTTTTTCACCATCCACAAAATGAATCGTCGGCATTACAGCCACCTCTAATAGTTATTAAAGTCTGATACATCTTTCCCAAACTAAGAATTTTTTGGCCATTGCCCCCCAAACTTGTCAGTTAACGGGAAAAAGGGAATGGGAAAGGGGAAAGAAAAAACCTTTAACCTTTCCCCTTTAACCTTTTCCCAAAACCAAATTCCAGTTTAAAATCCAAAACCCGACCAGTATTGCATTGCCCCCAAGTATTTGGTGGTTTTATGAGAAAGTATAACCGTGATTTGGATAGATTCCAACAGTCTCATTTTACACAGGAGAAGTCCGTCTGCGCAGACTAAAACAAAACAAGGGGCTTAAGCCCCTTGTTCTAACCTGCAAAGGCAAGTTTTGTTTGTTTAGACGCGGTTTCTAAGCGCCCTTTTAGCTGCAATATTAGCCTAAATCGAAAAGCAAGATTTCGCCGCCGATGTTGGTACTAATTTCTAGCTGTTCTTCGCCGTTGATTTGTACACCATCACCGGCTCTGAGTTCTTCACCATTTAAGTTGACTATGCCTCGCGCTATTTGTAACCAGGCATAACGACCGGGTTTGACTTGATAATTAACAACATCACCTGACTCTAAAACAGATGTATATAACTCAACATCTTGGTGAATTGTCACAGCACCATCGCGCCCATCTTTAGAGGCAATTAAGCGGAGTTTACCGCGCTTTTCTTCGAGAGGAAAAGCTTTTTGTTCGTATCTTGGCGTTATTCCTTCTCGATCGGGAAGAATCCAGATTTGTAGCAGGTGTAATGGTTCAGTTGGTGAAGGATTAAATTCACTGTGGCTGATTCCAGTACCAGCACTCATAATTTGGGCATCACCAGGGCGAATTACCGAGCCAGTACCCAAGCTGTCTTTATGCTCTACAGCACCTTCTAAGACATAAGTGAGGATTTCCATGTCACGATGGCTGTGGGTAGGGAATCCAGCACCAGGGGCGATGCGATCGTCGTTAATTACCCGCAGAGAGCGAAATCCCATGCGGTTGGGATCGTAAAAACTACCGAAGGAAAATGTGTGATAACTATCGAGCCAGCCCATTTTGGCGTGACCACGGGAATTGCGATCGTGAATTAAGTGGGTAATTGTATTTTGAGACATATATTTACCTCGTTCTTAATGAGTATTTAGAGACGCGATTCATCGCGTCTGTACAAGAGTTAGGAATGGAATTAGGATAAATTTTCAGTAACCTAATAACTTCTTCAAGTTGAAGCATTAATCTTGATGTATTACTTGTCGAAGATATTTGTGAATTTTGTCACCTGGTTTTGAACTATTTCAATAGTAAAGTATATACATATAAATGAAAAGTACGCACTTAAAAGTGACGTACTTACCAAAAAGATACTATTAGATTTAATAAAGACTACTTTTCTAAAAAGTTACTAGTAGCATTAAATGTAGGTTGGGTTGAGCAACGCGAAACCCAACATTGATCGGAGTGTTGGGTTTCGTTCCTCAACCCAACCTACAATTTTTTTTGCTAAATTACTGCATTTTCAAGTTTTGCACAACAAGATTATCTGCTAGTACAACAGGGCGGAAATAAACCAACGATTCCAAATCAACGAAACCCTAATACTGTATTAATTTTTAATTCTGCCTTGCGTACTAGTAGCGTATCAAGACTAAATTTATTGCAGCAACTTTTTAGCTGTGTTACACCAATAAGGTGCATTAAACTTTAGTCTAATGCACCCTATTAGTAAATCAAGTGTCTCTCAAAAGTGCTTATTTGACAGTAGCAGGGATCTTTTGAGTTTTAGTAGTACCCGCTGTGCCATTCTCTGCTTTAATTTCTGCTACTTGCAGATGAGCTTCTAAGAACCAGAGTCGTTTGTCAATGGTGCGAGAAATTTCGGTGTAAAGGTCAGCGGTATCGAGATCGCCCAATTCATCAGTTTTATCGATCGCATCCCGCAGGTGTTTAGCATAAGATGCAAAGCGATCTGCTAAGGCTGTCACATGGTCTTTGCCATCCAAAATATCTAAGGGGTATTCTGGCAAGATGGAATTACTAGCTGCGGCGCGGACTGTTCCAAAAGCATAGCCACCTAAAGCTGTGACGCGTTCAGCGATCAAATCGATGAACTCTTCTAATTCCCCTGCAATTTCATCAAATAATAAGTGTAGCTGATAGAAGTCAGTTCCTTTTACATTCCAATGTGCTTGCTTTGCTTGGGTTTTTAGATCCGAAGTAGCTGCCAAGCTTTGGTTGAGAAGTACCACAATTTGCACTCGCGCTTCAGCGGGAATGTCAATACGGGTGGGGTACAAACGTGATGTAATGCTGTTGTCGCTCATGATTCTACGTTGTTAATGCCTTTTAAATCCAACTTTACAGAATTGCAAGGCTTGGCGAAACTCTCTGACGATAGATTGAATTAATGCCTGAATATGTTACTGTTTATGACTATTAGTTAAATACGATGGTTTTCTATGGTATTGAATGTACCACCGAAAAGGCGATCGCGAATTACGTCATTCTGCAAAAAGTCATGGGGAAAACCCACTTCAATTTGACTCACTTCATCTAACCGTTGCAGATGTTCTGGCGAAAGTGTGACTTCTATTGAAGCTAAGTTATCTTGAAATTGCGTTAACTTACGTGCGCCAACGATCGGAATAATCACACCACTTTGAGCGCGTAACCAAGCTAATGCTACTTGTGAAGGTGTATGACCAATTTCTGCTGCAACTTGACTAACAACTTCAGCGATCGCTAAATTTTTTTCAGAAATCCCTCCGCCCAAAGTTTCGAGTCGCCCTTGTTCAGCGCCTCCTTGAGGAGACCGATTATACTTCCCTGTCAACACACCACCACCCAAGGGCGACCACGGTGTTACTGCTAAATCGAAGGCTTTAGCCATCGGAATCAAGTCCCGTTCTGGTGTTCGCTGAATTAAACTATACTCAATTTGCAGGGCGACAAACTGCGTCCACCCTTGATAATGGGCGATGGTATTTGCTTGGGAAACGATCCAAGCGGGTGTATCAGAAATACCGATGTAAAGTACTTTACCTTGACGCACTACATCATCAAGCGATCGCAAGACTTCTTCAATCGGTGTTGTGAAATCCCAAGCGTGCAACCAGAATAAATCAATGTAATCGGTATTCAGGCGTTTGAGACTACCTTCTAAAGACTGAATTAAATTCTTGCGATGGTTTCCACTGGCGTTAGGGTCGCCCTTTTTATCATTCATCCGCAAGGGAAAGGAATATTTTGTCGCAACTACAAAGCGTTCGCGTTCTTTAGCAATCAACTCGCCAACAATTTTTTCACTGCTACCATCGGTGTAACCGTTGGCGGTGTCAATGAAATTTCCGCCTGCTTCTGCATAGCTATCAAAGATTTTCCGACTTTCGTCAACAGATGCACCCCAACCCCAATCTTCACCAAAGGTCATGGTTCCCAAGGAGAGTTCAGAGACTCTTAACCCGCTTTTGCCTAAGAGTTTGTATCTCATGAATATTTTCTCATTAATGAAAAAACTAAGCAAATACCATTCCAAAGGCATGATAACTGGAAATCGGGGGCGATGTTTGAGGACAAGCCTTTTAGTATTTATATTGTCGTGCTATTTAAATGCGGCGATCGCTTTGCAATACTACTCGATCAAGGCTAAACAAGAAAAATGTGTAGTTGAGTTTTAGCGTTCCCTAACCTACAAAAATAAATTATTAAATATACTGTTGTTTTAATAATATAATAAAATGCAACCTGAATATGTTTCCATAACTAGATTTTTAAATTTACGAAACTCGGCTTCTGAGTTTTTTGATGTCTGCTAATGGTGCCATAGTCCATTTAGCTACGACACCCGACCCTACAATCTAAAATCAAAAATTTTCTAGGCGATTACTTCAATAATTTGAGGACCTTTAACGCCGTTTATTTTAGCAATTTCGACAAAGCCAAATTGCGAACCGCTACCATCTTTGTCGAAGAATAGAATCGAGCTACTGGTGTCAACTCTAAAGCGTTGGTTAGGGTTGGTGAAAGCACTACCGAGAGTTAATTGAGAACGTTGTAATTGCCCTACTACGAGTCCACCTCCGAATCCAGATGCAGAAACTTGGATTTTATCACCTTGAGATGCGTTTAAGTCATTGATAATATCGCCACCCTCTAAAGCACTGTTGTAACGGAAGATATCAGCTCCTGCTCCACCAACTAAGGTATCTCTACCTAATCCGCCAATTAGAATATCATTACCATCTCTACCATCAAGGTTGTCATCACCTGAACCACCGTTCAGAGTATTGACTCCAGCATTCCCTATTAAGCGGTCATTTCCATTCAGTCCATTGATTACATCGTTGCCAATAGTAGCGTTAAGAACATCGTTTAAAGGGGTTCCAGTGATATTAGCCATACTTGTTTATTAGGTAATTGGTGTTTTAAGATACAAAGTCTGACAATTAAGGATATACTTACATGTCGCAAGCATCCAGTATTTTCTTGTGCTAATGTATGTACGAAAAAAGACTATATATTAAACAGGAATCAATACACAAGATTCTTTTGTAAAAAAATAAGAATGCTGATTATTTTTTGTGGTGAGAGTAATTTATATAGAAACATTCTATAGTCCTTGCTTTGAAACTATGATTGTAGGACTTTTATGCTGTACAAATGCATCGTGATGTTTATCGGTAATCGCAAATAACCAACCTTTGCCGTTTGTTAACGGTGTTTACCAACAACAACAATATTGCTTAAAAGATACTATTTATTCTAATGTTTTGCCAAATTTACAACTTAAGCTAGACGACATTATGCATATTTGAACTGGAGACTGGTTCGGTGAGATAAAAGCGATCGCTACGGTTTTCTAAGCTAGAATACCAAAGTTGTGTTTTAGACACATTCGACAATTCAATTGCCAAAGAGCCATTATTTTTATGAATTACTACGTAATCTACGACGGGAATTGTAATCTCTGCGTTACCCTAGTGCGATCGCTAGAAACCTTAGACCAAGGAAAACTATTTCGCTACAGTCCCATGCAAGATGAGCAGACACTTTTACAGTGGGGAATTTCAGCCCAAGATTGCGAACAGGGGATGATTTTAATTGATGGCAATAACCCTCAAAGACGTTGGCAAGGCAGTAACGCAGCAGAAGAAATTGGGCGGTTATTGCCAGCAGGAAGTATATTTGTAGACGCTTATCGAGCATTACCGGGGATGAAATGGGCAGGCGATCGCTTTTACGAGCAAATCCGCGATAATCGCTACACCATATTTGGTAAACGTTCTAATACATATCAATCATCGTACTGTGTAGATGGTAGCTGCAAGCCAACTTAAGTTAAATAGGCCGTTAAAAACCGCAGTGACACGAAGCTTTACCCCCCCTGCGTGGTTTTAAAAATTCCTACCTCCTGCCTCTTGCCTCTCAATACTGTTGGTTAAGGCAAGAGACGCGATGAATCGCCGTCTCTACAATAATCGGTTTTGCGATCTAGAATTTTCATCAAAAAACCTTAACAAAACTGTATTGCCCTGTCTCTTTATTTGTCATTAGACAGAATTATTTTATTCAAAAATCCGCCTCCAGATGCTAGCAAAAAGTCTGCTAGACCAACCATTATGCTATCTGGCGTCTTTGTAAACATTGTGCAATCAATGACATTTGCGATCGCCTACAGCGGGTGGGTACGCCATCGCGCCACAATTCGGCACAACAAACTGAACTGACGGGAGGATACTGCGTGAAAATTGGTGCAAACTACTTGGGTAACGGAGAGTGTGAATTCACAGTTTGGTCTCCGCTATTAGATAGCGTCACAGTAAAAATTTTGACGCCAGAAGAGCAGTTAATTCCTCTCAAGCCTCAATCAGAGGGATACTGGCACACGAAAGTCAACGATGTGTATCCGGGTACGCTTTATCGCTATGTCTTGAATGGCCAAGACAACTTTGCCGATCCGGCGTCGCAGTATCAACCGGAAGGGGTACATGGCCCGTCGCAAATTGTCGATCCTTTTTTTGAGTGGACTGATGAAGGATGGACGGGTATTCCTGTAGAGTCGATGATTTTCTATGAAGTTCACGTTGGGACATTCACGCCGGAAGGAACTTTCACCGCCATCATTCCCCGTTTACCAGAACTGAGGGAACTGGGAATTAACGCCATTGAAATCATGCCGATCTCTCAGGTTCCGGGAGATACTCATATTGAAGCATCTCTGGCATATCGCAACTGGGGCTATGATGGCGTTTATCCTTATGCTGTGCAAAATTCCTATGGTAGTCCAGCCGAACTCAAGCAACTGGTAAATGCTTGTCACCAAAATAACATCGCCGTTGTGCTGGATGTGGTGTATAACCACTTTGGGCCAGAAGGCAACTATATGAGTCAGTTCGCGCCCTACTTTACTAAAACCTATAAAACGCCGTGGGGCGAAGCAATGAATTTCGACGATGCCCATAGTCAGGGTGTGCGAAATTATTTTATCGAAAATGCTCTTTACTGGTTGGGTGAATTTCACATTGATGCATTGCGGCTAGATGCCATTCAAGCAATTTATGACTTGGGAGCCAAGCATTTTTTATGGGAATTGGCGGAAGCAGTTCATCATTTCTCACAACAAGGACAAAGATGGAAACGCCATCTAATTGCCGAAAGTGACTTGAATAATCCGCGAATAATTCGTCCAGCAGAATTGGGTGGATATGGACTCGATGCTCAGTGGAGTGATGATTTTCACCATTCATTGCACGTACTGTTGACAGGCGATCGCCAAGGATATTATCACGATTTTGGGAAATGTGCTGATTTAGCAAAAGCTTATAGCGGTACTTTTGTCTACGATTGGAAATACTCGCCCGATCGCAAACGATTTCATGGCTTATCTTGCCGCGATCGCCCTTTATCACAGTTTACAGTCTGCATTCAGAATCACGATCAAATCGGCAATCAAATGAAAGGAGAACGCCTCACCCAGCGAATCTCTTTTGAAGGATTAAAGTTAGCCGCTGGTGCTGTGCTGCTATCGCCCAACTTACCCCTGTTATTCATGGGAGAGGAATACGGCGAAACTGCACCCTTCATTTACTTTGTCAGTCACTCCGATCCCGATTTGATTCAAGCAGTTCGAGCCGGACGCAAAGAAGAATTTGAAGCATTTCACTATGCAGACGATCCCCCAGATCCAGAATCGGCAGAAACTTTCCTCAAGTCTAAACTTAATTGGGAATTACGCAATCAAGGAAAGCACAAAGTTCTCTGGGATTGGTATCGTCAGTTAATTAATTTACGGAAGACACATCCAGCCCTGCTCAACCAAGACCGCAATTTCATCGAAGCAACTAGCGATGAAGAGAAAGAGATCGTCATCGTGCGGCGTTGGTGCGAATCGAGTGAAATAATATTTGTGATGAATTTCAATTCGTCTCCAGTGACAGTGGCTTTGCCGTTTGAGCATAATGCTAATAAATTGTTGGACTCTGCTGATACCTCATGGTCTGGGCATGGTTCTGAAGCTGCTGAACATTTGTCTGCGGGACAAGAAGTGAAATTGCAACCTACTAGTCTAGTACTCTATGAAAAAGGATGAGGCAGAGAGTTAGAACTTAAAGTTCAAACAATAAGGCTTAATGTTTGAGCAACAAGGCTTAAGGTTCAAACAATAAGGCTTAAAGTTCAAACAATAAGGCTTAAAGTTCAAACAATAAGGCTTAATGTTCAAACAATAAGGCTTAAGGTTCAAACAATAAGGCTTAATGTTCGAGCAATAAGGCTTAATGTTCGAGCTAAAAGGCTTAATGTTTGAATAATGGTTGGCTGTGGATGTTAAGGACTTATTGATCTCCCCTAACCCCCTTAAAATTTACCCCACCCTAACCCTCCCCTTGTAAAGGGGAGGGAACTAGATTTTCTTGTTTCCCCCCAATACATCGGGGGGATTAAGGGGGGTAATACCCTTTTGTTACCGAGAAGAGGACTTTTCAAACATTCTCTAAAAGGTTCAGCGTTTACCCTCAAAACCTCATCTTCCTTATCCCCCTTACTTCCTACTAAAAAAATATGCGAATTCCCACCGCCACTTATCGAATTCAGTTTACACCTCAGTTTGGCTTTGACAACGCCAAAGCGATCGCAGCTTATCTAGCAGATTTAGGTATTTCCGATTTATATGCTTCCCCCATTTTCAAAGCCAGATCCGGGAGTACGCACGGTTACGATATAGTAGATGCCACTCAACTTAACCCAGAACTGGGAACTAATGAGTCCTTTGAGGCATTAGTTGCTGAAGTGCAATCCCTTGGTATGGGCTGGTTACAAGATATTGTGCCCAACCACATGGCTTATAGCAGCGAAAACGATTACTTGATGGACGTATTGGAACACGGCCCAGATTCCAGCTATACCGATTACTTCGATCTTTCTTGGAATGCTCCCTTTGGCGATCGCCAAGAGCGAATTCTAGCTCCTCTGCTGGGAGATTTCTATGGTACATCCCTGGAAAACGGACACATTCAACTGCAATACGAACAAAACGGTTTAACCGTCAACTATTACAGCTTAAAACTGCCACTGCGGTTAGAATCTTACACAAAATTTATCACCTATAATTTAGGTAAACTCACCCGGACACTGGGACGCAATCATCCCGATTTTATTAAACTATTGGGGATTCTCTACATTCTCAAAAGTGTGCCCTCAGAAGTTGCAGGAAAACAGCGACAAGACCAAATCGCATTTATTAAAGGATTGCTTTGGGAACTCTACACCACAAACGATGCCATCCGCGAGTTTATTGACGAAAATATCCAAACATTCAACGGAGAACCCGGTAATTCCGAAAGCTTTAACCTCCTAGATGATTTACTCAAGGATCAATTTTACCGTCTTGCCTTCTGGAAGGTGGGGGCGGAAGAAATGAATTACCGTCGTTTCTTTACTGTTAATGAACTGATTTCCGTTAAAGTTGAAGAAGTGCGGGTTTTTAATAATACCCACAGCCTAATTCAGAAACTAGTTGAAGAAGGCAAATTTACTGGTTTACGGATTGACCATATTGATGGACTTTATAACCCAATCCAGTATCTCGAAAGACTGCAAGAAAAGATGGGAGATGTTTATATCACCGTCGAGAAGATTTTAGAACTGACCGAAGATTTGCCGGAAAACTGGCAGATTCAAGGAACATCTGGATATGACTTTCTTAACTATGTAAATGGCGTATTTTGTCAAACAGAAAATGAATCAGCCTTCGATAAAATTTACCAAAACTTTATCAGTTCCAGAGCAGATTATGCCTCGGTAGTGAAGGATAAAAAGCACCTGATTTTGGAAAAAAATTTAGCAGGTGATATTGACAATCTGGCTCTTTTGTTAAAGAACGTTTCCAGCAAATATCGCTATGGCAATGATTTTACACTGAATGGATTAAAAAGAGCGATCGCCGAAGTTTTGACACTGTTCCCGATTTACCGCACGTACATTACACCCGATGGAATTGGAGAAAGCGATCGCGCTACCATTCAAGAAGTAATCGATCGAGCCAAAGAACAAACGCCCCTGTTGCAGAACGAACTGACTTTTATTGAAAAGTTAATGCTGCTAGAATTTGATAATTCTTTGACTCAAACAGAACGCGAACAGTGGATATATTTTGTCTTGCGAATGCAGCAATACAGCGGGCCGCTAATGGCCAAAGGCGTAGAAGACACCACATTATATGTTTACAATCGGTTGCTGTCGCTGAATGAAGTCGGCGGAAATCCCGGTCATTTTGGCATCGAATTAGCCAAATTTCATGCTTTTAACAAACAGCATCAAGCAACCTGGCCTCACACAATGAACACCACCGCCACCCACGACACCAAGCGCGGCGAAGATGTGCGGGCCAGGTTGAATGTCCTCTCAGAAATCCCCGATGAATGGGATCGGCAGGTAAATACCTGGAGTGCCATGAATCGAGGACATCGTAGCCATCGCCACGGGTTTGCGATGCCCGATCGCAACGACGAGTATTTTCTCTATCAAACCCTAGTAGGGGCGTTTCCCTTTGCCGAACACGAACATGCATCCTTTGTGGAACGAGTGAAAGACTATATAATAAAAGCAATACGAGAAGCGAAGGTGCATACAGCCTGGTTACGACCTGATAGCCAGTATGAAGAAGCTTGTACCTCCTTCATTGGGAAAGTACTCGATCCTGCGATATCTGGGGAATTTCTAGAAGCTTTTCGTCCATTTCAACAGCGAATTGCCGACTATGGGATATTCAATTCCCTTTCCCAAACTTTACTGAAGATTACCGTACCCGGCGTACCCGATTTATACCAGGGAACGGAACTTTGGGAACTGAGTTTAGTCGATCCAGACAATCGCCGTCCCGTAGATTTTGAACAGCGACGTACTTACTTAAGCGCTATCCGCGAACAGGCAAAAACAGACATTTTGGGACTAATTCAGGAGTTACTAAAGGACAAAACAGACGGCAGAATCAAACTGTTTTTAACGGCTCAATTACTCCAAGCCAGAACAAACTATGTCTCATTATTCCAGGACGGCGATTATTTACCGTTAGAAGTTCAGGGAACCTACGCCAATCATATTATCGCCTTTGCACGGCGGGAGGGGAATCAAACAGCGATCGCGATCGCGCCCCGGTTTTTAACCAGCCTCATCCAGCCAGGAGACAATCCCTTGGGCGAGTCAGTTTGGCAAGATACGCACCTGCAACTACCCCCTGGAACTTCCCCCACTTGGAAAAACGTCCTAACTCAGCAACCCTTACAAGCTACAGAAACCCTATCAATTGCGACAGCCCTAACTCATTTCCCAGTTGCCCTCTTAATTAGCACTGCGGAGTAAAAACAAAAATCTTGTCCCACGCAGAGAGAACCCTGTAAAACCTCAGCGTTCCTCTGCGTTTCCTTTGGTGACGGCAGTCGTTCATGGGGGAAACCCCTTTGGCGTTAGCCTCTCCCTTTGGGAGAAGACCGCGCTGCCTCTTTTTTGCGTTAAAAAAAATTCTGTAATTATGACCACTCCACCAGCACTGACCACCGCGCAGATTGAAGCTGTGCGCCTCCACATCAAAAAAATGTGGAAAACTTTAACGCGATCGCACGAACACTTATTACAATCTGCCAAGGATACCAAACTAGACCACAAAAGAGAAACTCCCTGGATTGTTTACATTTCCCCTTCCGAAGATTGTCCCAACATTCAGACTGTGTTAGAGCGATCGCTATCTCCGAAAGATATGCAACAGCTAGAAATTCGCACTTTGCCAGCAGAAGCAGAAGCGATTAAACAGCATGGGTTACTATACTTACCAGGGCCTTATGTCGTACCAGGTGGTCGCTTCAACGAAATGTATGGCTGGGACAGCTACTTTATATTACTAGGACTTTTGCACGATGGAGAATTGGAGCTAGCACAAAGTCAAGTCGATCAATTGTTGTACCAAGTACAACATTACGGCATTATTCTCAACGCCAACCGGACTTATATGCTGTCGCGATCGCAGCCTCCTGTCCTGAGTATGATGGTTTTGGCGTTATTCGAGCACACCCAGGATGAGGAGTGGTTGAGGGCAACCGTACCCTTGTTAGAGCAGTTTTACTATTATTGGGTAGTTCCGCCCCATTTGAATGCTGCAACCGGCTTATCTAGATTCTACGCCTTTGGGGAAGGCCCGGCGCCAGAAGTTTTGTTTTCCGAGCGGGATGAAGAGGGAAAAAGCCACTACGATCGCGTCAAAGAGTACTATAAAACTTTTGAAGTTGAGGATTATGACGTTAGTCTTTATTACAACCAGGAAACTGACGAACTGACCAAGCTATTTTATAAAAGCGATCGCACCATGCGCGAGTCTGGTTTTGATATCACCAACCGATTTGGCCCCTTCAGTGCTGATATTCTTCACTACGCTCCGGTGTGCCTCAACAGTTTGCTGTATCAGGTTGAACAAGACATGGCGCAAATTAAGCGTATTCTGGGGAACGAACAATTGGAACAAAAATGGAGCAATCGCGCAGATATCCGCCGCGATCGGATCGATCAATTTCTCTGGGATGAAGAACAAGGATTATATTTCGACTATCATTTCCAGAATGGAAAACGCCGCCATTACGAATTTGCTACCACGTTTTATCCTCTCTGGCTGGGAATTGCTTCTCCAACTCAAGCCAAACGCGTCGTAGAAAATCTCTCTTTGTTTGAAGCCCCAGGCGGAATTTTTACCAGTACTCGTGTCACCGGAAATCAGTGGGATGCTCCCCTTGGCTGGGCCCCATTGACATTAGTTGCAGTCCTTGGACTTCACCGTTATGGGTATCATACAGAAGGCGATCGCATTGCCAACAAATTTCTCGCTATGGCAGTTAAAGAATTTGAGCGTCACGATACCCTAGTTGAGAAATATGATGTTGAACGCTGTTCTGCCAATGTTTCCGACGAAATCTGCTTTGGATATAGTTCTAACGAAGTTGGTTTCGGCTGGACAAATGGAGCGATTCTGGAACTCTTAGCAATCGCCGATCGAAAAGTTTAAATAAAAAAGCGTGAGTTTTTTCCTCACGCCTTTATTTTAAGTAGGTGGGTTGAATTATATTAGGACTTACGTACACTCTACGATTTTTGAGAATAATCACAATGGTTCAATCAGCCTCAAAAGTTCTAACCGTTGATGAATTTATTAGCCATTACGGTGAGTGCGATCGCTATGAACTCATTACGGATTGTTGAGCGAGGAGTCAGATGTCGCTCGACGAAGCCAAGTGACAACTGGAAGTCCCAGTAAAAAAAATAGAGAACTATTTGGCTCTGGAACTGAAGTAGGGGAAATGGGTGTTACAGTAATATTATCAAGCCCCATAGGATTAGAGCAACACGGTGCTGCTGGGTTAGTTAGAGAGATTGTCAGGCTGTCGATTAAGTAATTCGAGTTCGAGTTGACCACAGTTTGAAAATCACCAAAAGTGTTTGGAACCGTACCTTCAAAAGAAAATACTGGCGTTGAATTCAACAATCCCGTTATTACATAAGGGATTGGTGTCACGCTGGAGTAAAGATCGACTGAGTTGAATTTAAACGTGGAGTCATCGTTTGTAATTTGAATTGTTGCAGCCAGCGGGTTCTGACCAGCCTCATTCGTAAACTCTATGAAGGGAGCTGGCTTCCCGTATGAGTCAATTGCAACCCAAGGCCCAGAAACTACTGAAGTTGTAAAACCAGATTCAGTATAGGTTGATAGTGTCCCTACAGATGCTTTCTCAAACGTAATCGTCGTAGCAGATGCCGTTTGATGTACTCCGAGCAGCAGTCCAAGTAAAGTAACTAAGTGTGCAGCAGGAGCTATATGTACTAAAAATTTAAAAGTCAAGGCAAAATAACTTTTCCAAAAATAAATCTTATTCATTTTCCCCTCTAAATATGAAAATAAATAAAATTAATGCAACTAACGGTACAACAAATCTTTACGGCTTGAATTTTGAACGCATACTAAGACTAAAACTTTGATTGCTATATAATTTTTGCAAGATATCTATTTATCAGGAGCCAGAATGCAGAACAATTGGAATAGTGGCGTATTGCAATACGCCACTACTTTTGAATAAAGAGGTTTAAGTACGGAGCTAAATCTACAATTTACTAGTTTTCTATTATATGGTTTGCCTGAATTCTCCGGTAATTGTCCTCGCCTGAATTCTGAATTTTAACTCCTGTATTGTTTTTGAATACCCGATCGGCATCTACCAATTATCATCTCTATCTTCGTCGTAAGGCTCACCTGTAAAAGGTTGTACGCCAACAGCAGGATAAGCATCATCCGTAGGGCCAAAAATCCGCATTGCAGCTTCAGAAATATACTGGGTTATGTTCGCAATGATTTTGGAAATATCCATAATATTGGACTCCTTCTTTTTGAGTCGCTTTAATGGTGATGCTTATACTCTAATCCTAATACTCAAGCCTTGCTCATATTCTCAATATATTGAGAATATATGCAATGTTTATTCAGATAACTTTGCAATACTTTAGCTTGTCAAAAAGTAAAACTTTTCTCTTCGATTCTAATTGTAACATAGTTGTTTCTTTCAACCCATTTGGGAAAAGAGCGAAGTAAAACAAACTTTCTCTGACAGGATATTATTTCCCTTGATTAGCCGCCCGATTTAATTAACATTATTGCAAGCCATTACTATTAAAACATATTAATTATTTGATGAATTTATTATTAAGCTACCGACAAATCTATTGTTATACGGCAATCTCAGACAATATACTTCCAGGGAGTTGACATTATTTATGGTAAATATTACCATAAATAAAAGAAGCATCTTGTAAGGAAGCTCTTGCATGACAACTTTGCCAGATTTGGACTATGTATATAAACAGCAAAGCCAGCAGAACCAGGAACTGAACCTTTCTGCCGATGACTACAGCTTGCTGACCGACCTTTACCAGTTGACGATGGCAGCTTGTTACACAGGCGAAGGTATAGAACAACGACGGGCAAGCTTTGAATTGTCTGTCAGAAGGTTGCCAGAGGGTTTTGGTTATTTGATTGCGATGGGGCTGACGCAGGCATTGGAATATTTAGCCAAAATCCGCTTTAGTTCGGCGCAAATTGCGGCATTACAGGCAACGGGGATTTTTGCTCGCGCAGGCGATCGCTTTTGGTCGCTTTTAGCTGAGGGAAAGTTCACGGGTGATGTTTGGGCAGTACCAGAAGGGACAGCCGTGTTTGCCAATCAACCACTGTTGCGGGTGGAAGCACCCCTTTGGCAAGCGCAACTAGTAGAAACTTACCTGCTGAATACGATTAATTACCAGACTTTGATTGCCACAAAAGCAGCCCGATTGCGGGATGTAGCAGGGGAATCAGCAACACTTTTAGAATTTGGCACCAGACGAGCATTTAGTCCCCAAGGGTCTTTGTGGGCGGCGCGGGCGGCGTTGGCGGGTGGGTTAGATTCCACTTCCAATGTGTTAGCAGCGCTACAACTGGGACAACAGCCAAGTGGTACGATGGCACACGCCTTAGTGATGGCATTGTCAGCAATAGAGGGCACTGAAGAACAAGCTTTTAGTGCATTTCATCGCTATTTTCCGGGTGCGCCATTACTAATTGATACTTACGATACCATTGCTGCTGCCCAGCGCTTGGCCGAAAAAGTAAATTCCGGGGAAATGCAATTAACAGGAGTGAGATTGGACTCAGGAGATTTAGTTACCTTATCAAAACAGGTGCGATCGCTCCTTCCCGGTGTGCCAATTTTTGCCAGTGGCGACATAGACGAGTGGGAAATTGCCAGATTAAAAGCTGCTGGAGCTGAGATTGATGGTTACGGACTGGGAACGCGACTAGTTACAGGTTCGCCTGTTAATGGAGTTTATAAACTTGTAGACATTGATGGCATCCCAGTCATGAAGCAATCGAGTAGTAAAGTTACTTATCCAGGGCGCAAGCAGATTTTTCGCTCGTTTACGGGAGATAAGGTAAAAGCAGACAGATTGGGACTCTTAGGTGAAATTGCTTTAGAAGAAGAACCTTTGTTGCAGTTGGTAGTCCAAGAAGGTGAACGAGTGCAGCCGTTGGAATCGTTGGCAACAATTCGTCAGCGTACCGCCGCCTCAGTTGCCAGTTTGCCACAACAAACACGGTCTTTGCACGATCCTGTCTCGGTGCAGGTGGAAATTTCTGAGGGGTTACGGGTGTTGACTGAAGAAACTAAGAAACGTAGACGCACCAGCAGCTTGCCGTAGGCTACCGCAGAGGCACAGAGAACACAGAGGTAATACCATTTTGGATTTTAGATTTTAGATTTTAGATTTTGGATTGTGAAACATCCATTGGATAAATAGTCATTGAGTGTCACTACGAATTACGAATTATTATGAGAGTTGCTTTGTTTGGAACTAGTGCCGATCCACCAACTGCTGGACATCAAGAAATTCTGAGTTGGTTGTCTGAGCGTTATGATTGGGTAGCGGTTTGGGCAGCAGATAATCCATTTAAGTCTCATCAAACACCCTTAGAACACCGGGCGGCAATGCTGCAACTGTTGATTGCGAATATAGACGCACCACGGCACAATATTGCTTTGGAACAAAAATTGAGTAGTTTTAGAACGCTGGAAACAGTGGAAAAAGCCAAGCTTGCTTGGGGTGAAGACGCCCAATTGACGTTGATTATTGGTTCAGATTTACTGAGTCAGCTACCACGTTGGTATCGCATTGAAGATTTGTTACAGGAAGTACAACTACTGATTGTACCGCGACCCGGATATGCAATAGATGAATCTAGTTCAGAGGTAGTGCAAAAGCTGGGAGGGAAAATTGCGATCGCCAGTCTGACCGGTCTAGATGTTTCCTCAACAGCGTACCGCGAACATAGAGATCCTCAAGCCCTCACAGCTCCTGTAGTTGCCTATATTAATCGAGAGCATTTGTACGAATGCCAGGACGTTCACCAAAAAAGATACCAACTCCGTTAAACCAACAACCTTTGGCCGATTTCAAGGTTGGTGTTGATAATGTAATTTTTTCTGTAGATACTGTACAAAATCGGCTGTTAGTTCTACTAGTAATGCGGCAGCAAGAACCATTTTTAAATCATTGGAGTCTTCCCGGTACTTTGGTACGTCCAGGAGAGTCTTTAGAAGATGCCGCTTATCGCATTATGGCGGAGAAAATTAAGGTCAACAATCTCTATTTAGAACAACTGTATACATTTGGCGGGCCGAATCGCGATCCACGGGAAGCAACTGATAGTTATGGTGTGCGTTATTTATCAGTTAGTTACTTTGCCCTAGTGCGATTTGAAGAAGCCGAATTGATTGCCGATCGCATGACTGGCATCGCTTGGTATCCGGTAAAACAAGTGCCGCAATTAGCTTTTGACCATAACGAAATTTTGGCTTATGGACATAGGCGGTTACGAAATAAATTAGAGTATAGCCCAGTGGCTTTTGAAGTCTTACCAGAAATGTTCACCTTGAATGATTTATATCAGTTATACGCCACAGTTTTAGGTGATAACTTTTCCGATTATTCTAATTTTAGAGCGCGTCTACTCAAGTTAGGTTTTTTATGCGATACCGGAATTAAGGTATCACGGGGTGCCGGTCGTCCGGCTAGCTTGTATAAGTTTGACGCTGAAGCTTTTGCTCCCTTAAAAGATAAACCCTTGGTATTTATTTAACCAACCGCTACGTGGGACAAGGAGACAAGGGGACAAGGGGACAAGGGGACAAGGGGACAAGGAGACAAGGGGACAAGGAGACAAGGGGACAAATGAAAAATGACAAATAATATGAAAATTGCGATCGCTCAAATTAATCCGACTATCGGTGATTTGCTTTTAAATGCCCAAAAAATCCTGGAGGCGGCACAACGAGCAGCATCTAGCGGTGCGCGTTTGTTGTTGACCCCAGAACTTTCTCTGTGTGGCTATCCACCAAGAGATTTATTACTAAATCCTAGTTTTGTGGAAGCGATGGGCATCACTTTACAAAATTTGGCTCAGGATTTACCACCAAATTTAGCTGTGTTGGTAGGAACTGTTGAACCTAATATCAAAGCAGATATTAGTGGCGGTAAAAGTTTATTTAACAGCATAGCTTTATTAGAGAATGGCAAAGTCAAGCAAGTTTTTCACAAGCGACTTTTACCTACTTACGATGTCTTTGATGAACGCCGCTATTTTGAAGAAGGCTTACAAGCTAATTATTTCACTCTCGATAATATCCATATTGGCGTAACTATTTGCGAAGATTTATGGAACGATGAGGAATTCTGGGGCAAACGTACTTATGCAGTAAATCCGATTGCTGACTTAGCAATTTTGGGTGTAGATTTGACTGTAAATTTGTCTGCTTCGCCCTACACGGCTGGTAAGCAGCAGTTTCGTGAAATCATGCTCAGGCATAGTGCAATACGTTTTCAACAACCAATGATTTACGCTAATCAGGTTGGCGGAAATGACGATCTAATTTTTGATGGACATAGTTTTGCCTTAAATCGTCAAGGTGAAATTATGTGTCGCGCCCGTGGTTTTGACACTGATTTAGTAGTAGTAGAATTTGATGAAACGTTGCGTGATTTGCAGTTGGGTTCTGTAGAACCAATGTATGAATCGGAAGATGAAGAAATTTGGCAAGCTTTGGTTTTGGGAGTGCGAGATTACGCTCGTAAGTGCCGCTTTTCTAAAGTAGTATTGGGTTTAAGTGGCGGAATTGACTCGGCAATAGTAGCTGCGATCGCCACGGCTGCACTTGGTAAAGAAAATGTCCTCGGTGTTCTCATGCCTTCGCCTTACAGTTCGGAGCATTCTATCAGTGATGCTGTGGCATTAGCCGAAAATTTGGGAATTAAAACTCATCTTTTACCAATTGGCGAGTTAATGCAAGGCTTCGATCGCACTTTAGATGATTTGTTTGCGGGTACAGAGTTTGGACTGGCTGAAGAGAATATCCAATCACGGATTCGCGGTAATTTATTGATGGCGATCGCTAATAAATTTGGCTATCTGCTTTTATCTACCGGTAACAAGTCAGAAATGGCAGTTGGTTACTGTACACTCTACGGCGATATGAATGGCGGGTTAGCAGTAATTGCAGATGTTCCTAAAACTCGTGTGTATTCACTTTGCCATTGGTTAAATCGCAATAATGAAATTATTCCAAAAAACGTTTTGATTAAAGCACCCAGCGCCGAACTCAAACCAGGCCAAGTCGATCGAGACTCTCTACCGCCTTACGAAATTTTGGACGATATTTTGCAACGCCTGATTCACAACCACCAATCAGCAGCACAAATTGTTGCAGCCGGTCACGATCCGGTAATTGTAAACCGAGTAATTCAAATGGTAGCGCGGGCTGAATTTAAACGGCGACAAGCACCCCCTGGCTTGAAAATTACCGATCGCGCCTTTGGAACCGGTTGGCGAATGCCAATTGCTAGTAACTGGGTTGGTGTCAAAAATGCTTACCAGACTAAAACCACAGCTACACCTAACCTTAACGTGAGTTCGACAGCTCTAAAAACCCCTCTCCAAACCTCTCCCCCACAGGGAGAGAGGCTTTGAAACCCTAATTTTTTCGTTGTCAACTAAGAATATTTCTGCCCCTCTCCGCCTCCAAGAGGGGTTGGGGAGAGGTTCATCGAACTCACGTTAACCTTAGTTTGTTGTGATGGACAAAATACTCATCGACAAATCAAGTAATTTAGTTATCAAACCTGTCACTGCCTTGAACTTTTATTAAAGTCTGTCCTTCTCCGCTGCGGAGAGGGATAGGTTTTGCATAGTAAAATCTTTTTTAACTTCAATTTGATATGAGCGCAGCAGATTTATTTCCAACCTTGCACAAGCTATCTCGTGCAGATAAACTCAAGGTCATGCAGTTTTTAGTTCAAGAACTAGCGACTGAAGAAGAAACATTGTCGTTACAGCCAGGAGTCACTTATCATGTGTGGTCTCCCTATAATTCTCATGAAGCTGCTAATAAACTAGGCGCACTGCTAGAAGAAGACAGACAGGTAAACGATGCTTAATTCACAAAGATTTCCCTTCCTTGAAAGTCGTGATGTGTTCGGGGATATCGATGCAGTACCAATATTACCTTTGACGTTAAGCTACAAAAATTCTGTCGTCAACGTTTTAGGTTTATTGGATACTGGAGCTAGTATTAATGTTTTACCTTACAGTCTAGGTATTCAGTTAGGGGTATCTTGGGAAGAATTAACAACCTCAGTGCAACTGGCTGGAAACCTTGCACCAGTTGAAGCAAAAGGGTTAATTCTATCTGCTCAAATAGCCAGCTTTGCACCAGTTCGATTGGTATTTGCTTGGAGTTTCACGGATGATGTGCCGTTACTTTTAGGACGCATGAATTTTTTCTTGGAATTTGATGTCTGTTTTTATCGTTCGCAGATGGCGTTTGAACTGTCTTCTAAGTCGTAGATCCGATCGCTCCACCTCAAAGCTTCATCATTCCACCTTTGGACTCGGAGATTGCACCTTTTAACACCAATTGTCGAGTTAAAAGAGCGTTGGCGCAGCCCGCCGCAGGCATCGCTTGACCTTTAAGCCTCGAAGTTGCGCCTTTAAGCCTCGAAGTTGCACCTTTTATCCTGGCAGTTGCACCTTTTATCCTCGAAATTGCACCTTTAAGCCTCGAAATTGCACCTTTTATCCTCGAAGTTGCACCTTTAAGCCTCGAAGTTGCGCCTTTTATCCTCGAAGTTGCGCCTTTTATCCTCGAAGTTGCGCCTTTTATCCTCAAAGTTGCACCTTTTATCCTCGAAGTTGCGCCTTTAACCCTCGAAGTTGCGCCTTTAACCCTCGAAGTTGCACCTTTAACCTTGATTATTCTACTTTTGAACTTAAAGCTTGCACCTAAGAACATAAATTCTCTAGTTAAAAGGGCGTAAGTTTAGCTTGTCAGAGACATTGCTCAACCTCTGAGCTTAATCAATAGGTTATTTTTACTCATCTAAACGCTGTGCGATCGCATTCAGCAATATCTCAAAGTCTGATGTGCTGTGAACATCAGGGGTGAGCGTGTTCATATCTTTTAGCAGGTTGGTGAGTTCTGCGATCGTGTTGCGAATCTCAGTGTATTGGTCAATTTCTTCACGAAATCCCTGCAAATTAGCTGCACCAACTTCTCTCATCCCTTCATTTAATTCTTTAATTTCGTCTTCCCAATGCTTTATATATTTAAGTCTTGTAACAGGTTTATAAATTTGGGCATCGGCTAACACAATCGGGAAAATTCGATTATAAAACTCTCCATTTTTAGCAATTTGCACTAGCTCAAACATACAATTGGGAGATTTTAAATACTTATCACTAATAACAGCAATAACACATTTACCGCGTCCAATCCGTTCCATGAAGGCTTTGATTAGTCCTTTGTAGCCTAAATCGCGTTTATCTCGGATGATTTTGATTCCTTTTGCCTGCAAAGTCTCATCCAATTGATTGACAAATTGCTCACTTTCTCCACCCCAAGCATAAGAGATGAAAATTTCCTTCTTGAATTCCATTGCAGATTGACTATTCACGATCTGTTTTTGTTCTTCTTCACTATCTCGTAAACGATGCGTCAATGATTCATTTCTCTCTTGCTCCAGTTCGCTTTGCAACTGTGCCACTTGGGGATTATATTCCCCATCTACTTTAATGGCTTGAAACATGACATCATCAATTAACCTACGAACATCTACCATTTCATAGCTGTTTTCGCACTCAATTTGGTAACGGCGATCGTTCAAACGTTTGTTGAGTTTTTCCAGAGAATAGGAATAAGGGGTGGGCAGATTTTTACAAGTTTCGCAGTTACAAGGAACTAAAGTTTGATATTGCAAACGTTCGTAAGAGTTGTGGATTTTTTTGAGTTCATGGGTGATGACAGCCATCAATTCTTTTGTACCGTTTCCGGCTACACGGATTTTAATTTCCCGTTGATTGTAGTTTTCAATGATTTCAGCACGAGTTTGGTCTTTGTTGAGAACAACACCGCTTTTCCAAACGAATTTTTGCTGTTCAATCCAAGGGTGCGTCTCGACAATAAAGCGGGTGAAGATGCCTTTAGGCATGAATGTATAGGTATAGCGCAGGATAAGGTTATTGCGATCGTCCCAGGTGTAATCAGCTTTTTCAATGGAAAGCAATTGAGGCGCAATATAAATGTCACGGCGATTAGGAATTTCGTAGCAAAGCTTGAACCGCATCATTAATTGCAGGAGTTCATCGCGCATATCAGCATATTCGCTGTCTTGCCAAATATCTTTGAGGTCTTCTTTAGTAAAACAACCTAGATTTTGCTTGACAGTCTGATTATCCAAAACTTTGTAGACAGCAGTGGTTCCCCATTCTGGTTTGAGGATGACATAGTGTTTAAGTATAGAATCGTCTTGAAAATGCAGGCAAACGCCGAGGTCGTGGAGATAGCTGCTCAAGCGCAGTATGTCTTTCTTGTCAGTTAAATTATTGACTCGGCAAAGGGTAAAGTATTCTTCAACGCTGATGTAATTTCGGGAATCGTTCTCTAAGGCGTTTCTGACTCTTACCCAGAGTTTTGGTAGAGGTGTAGCAACGTGATCAAGATTACTGATGTAAAGCTGAATAGCTTTTTTAATCTCTGCTAAACCGCGATTAGTATCTAAATTGGTTGCCAGAATTTCCTTCAGGTTGTCAAATTCTCCTCGTAACTGCCCCCCATCGACTTCGCACTGACGGTCTTGTTTTTCGTTTTTGATGATGATAACTGGGCTTTTGTCGCTCAAGAGTTCAACAACCTTCAGCCACCAGTAAAAACCAGTGTTTTCTTTGCGAGTGTCAGCAACTAAGGCATAGAGAGAACGCTTGCTGAGGAAAAACTGATGGGTTTGATGATAGATTTCCTGACCGCCGAAATCCCAGATGTTGACGCGAAAATCTTTGCCATTCGGTAGTGTAAAGTGCCATTGGATGACTTCAATGCCTTCGGTTGATTTCTCTTTTGGCTGGAGTTTGTAGGTTTTATCCCTGATCTTCTTGGCTAAAGAAGTTTTACCTGCTCCCCCTTCGCCAACAATCAAGAATTTTGCTTCGTAGAAAGGTTCGGTTTCAGTTGGATCTTGCACTCGAAAATAGAAATCGAGAATTTCATTCACATCACCTGGATCTTCAGTTAAATCCTTCGATCCCAAAATCTCAGGTGGAATCGGGACTGGGTTCCTACGAAGATCGAGCTTTTTCAGGTTTGGCAGTTGCATGATTTCCCTTGGCAGACTGCTCAGTTGATTACTGCTGAGGTCGAGGGATTGCAGGTTTGTGAGCTGGAAAAATTCTGCTGGCAGACTGCTCAGTTGATTTCTGCTGAGGTAGAAGGTTTGTAGGTTGGTCAATTGGACAAATTCCGCTGGCAGACTACTCAGTTGATTACTGCCAAGGTCGAGGGATTGCAGATTTGTGAGTTGGAAAAATTCTGCTGGCAGACTGCTCAGTTGATTTTTGTAGAGGTCAAGGGTTTGAAGGTTGAGGAGTTGTCCAAATTCCTCTGGTAGACTGCTCAGTTGATTGTTGTAAAGGTAGAGGGATTGCAGATTGGTAAGTTGTCCAAATTCTGCTGGCAGACTGCTCAGTTGATTATTGCGGAAGTAGAGGGATTGTAGATTGGTGAGTTGTCCAAATTCTGCTGGCAGACTGCTCAGTTGATTTTCGTTAAGACCGAGGATTTGCAGGTTGGTGAGTTGAAAAAATTCTGTTGGCAGACTGCTCAGTTGATTTTTGTCGAGATCCAAGGTTTGCAGGTTGGTGAGTTGTCCAAATTTCGCTGGTAGGCTGCTCAGTTGATTGCCGCTGAGGTAGAGGGTTTGTAGGTTGGTGAGTTGGACAATTTCCTCTGGCAGGCTGCTCAGTTGATTGCCGCTGAGGTAGAGGGTTTGTAGGTTGGTGAGTTGTCCAAATTCTGCTGGCAGACTGCTCAATTGATTACTGCGTAGATTGAGGGTTTGCAGCTTGGTAAGTTGGACAAATTCCGGTGGCAAACTGCTCAGTTGATTTTTGTCGAGGCTGAGGGTTTGCAGATTGGTGAGTTGGACAATTTCCGCTGGCAGGCTGCTCAATTGATTGCCGCTGAGGTAGAGGGTTTGCAGATTGGTGAGTTGGAAAATTTCCGCTGGCAAGCTGCTCAGTTGATTGCCGCTAAGGTAGAGGGTTTGCAAGTTGATGAGTTGGACAATTTCCGCTGGCAGACTACTCAATTGATTACCGCGGAGGTCGAGGGTTTGCAAGTTGATGAGTTGGACAATTTCCGCTGGCAGACTACTTAGTTTATTACTGCGGAGGTCGAGGGTTTGCAAGTTGGTAAGTTGGACAATTTCCGCTGGCAGCGTTGTTAACTTTTTGCCAGAAAGGTCTAATGTTGTCACATTATCTCTGACAGCTTGTTCAATAATTTCCAGCAGTTCTTTGTTAGTCATTTCGGGTTTTAGTGAGGCGATGCCTGACGACGAATTGATGCTTGGACGCGCAGCAGAGAAATTGAGTTAATTAATAATCTAGCCTGTATCAAGGATTGCATTCAGGCAATGTGCGTTAGCGTAGCTCGTCGTAGACATCATCGCAGACTCCTGTGCCCCTACGAAATAGTTCACCATTCAACCTTTGAACTCAAAAAAAATTTAATATATGTTGTCAATAAATAGTTTTTTCTTCAGTGTAATATCTGTGAATTTTTGTGTGCTTAATCATAAATTAATAGTAAAAATTGTGACATCATCTTTTAGTCAAGAGTATAGTTTCAAACAACATCAATTGTAAAAGTGATGTTTATACTTAGAACTCAGTAAATGAAAGCAGGTGCATAATGAAACTACAAGATTTCTTGGGAAAAGATGAGAAATGGTCATTTGATGCGATCGCAGAAGATGCAGACTTGGCTCGTCAGATTCAGATATTGTTAATCGGCTTAGGTTTGCTGGAACCTCCAGCCGATGGTAAATTTGGCCCTGTTTCTGTGATATCTCTCAAAAAATTTCAAGAATTAACCAAGACTGAAGAGAGTGGTTTTTTAGGAGCAGTCACAGCCAAGAAACTAATTGAAACTAAAATAGACGATCTTCCTCAACCCCCCTTAAAACTAGGCAATGACATTGCTAGTAAGATTGTGAAATATATGTTAGCCAAAGGTTATCAAGTATTTACCAATCCCAAAGAATACAACATTGTTTATGTAGAGGGTATTAATGGAGACTGGACTCTCAACAGTGATACACCTAATGAATTTAACGATCGCCGGATTGTGATTGAAGTAGTAAATGGTGTTCCCAAAATCGTAGATCACTGGGAAGCTACTACAGAACCAGGGAAGTACTACACTTACAATCCGATGAATCCCAAAGGAGCAGCTAGGATTCAGTTTGGACAATACAAAGCTTGGGCTGTGGGTACTCACGGTACAGCCGAGCCTCATGAAGCATTGGTGCAAGTTGGAGATATCACAGTTTGTAGAGATTTCAACCAAGATTTTAAACGGACTGGCGACAAACTTGATACAGGTGATAATTTTTATGTAAATCAACACTACGGCTTTGATTTCCCCAGGAATGATATTCGCCTTGCTAGCGCAGGTTGTTTAGTGGGACGTAGCCGTGAGGGACATAGAGAGTTTATGGCGATTGTTAAACAAGACCGCCGTTATGTCGCTAATCGCAAATATATTTTTTACACTACCGTGATTCCTGGGGATGATTTACTGTAAACGTTTCCAGGATGAGTAATAGTAGGGACCCACATCTGTGCATTAGTGTCAACTTAAGCGCAAACCCGCTTAAAACCTCGTTTCCAGCCTAGAGGCTGGAAATGCTATTCTATTGCGGCTCTGCCGCTAGTCTTGAGGCGAAGCCTCACATAGGCATTCCCAGTCGGAGACTAGGAACGAGATAACGAGACAATCTCTGAAAGCTTGTTCTAGGAAGCCTTCACCTTAAGTTGACACCTATAACATCTGTGCGCCCCTACTTTATCTAACTTTGTTCTTGTGGTTTCCCTATCTGTGCCGTCAGCTTCTCTTTATCCTGTCTGCGTTTTTTGGCGTAAAGTTGAATAGTGACAGCCATCAAGATAATCATGGCGAAAATAGCCCAAGCAGCCATATCTGTAGGTAGATTATTCTTAAACACAGCCAACAAAACGATCGCTACTAACATAACTGTAGGCGCTTCATTTAAAGCACGTAATTGCTGACTATTCCAGCGACATTCATCTACTGCTAATTTCTTCATCAGCCGAGCGCAGTAATGATGATAGCCAATTAAAAGCGCCACAAACAGCAGTTTGATATGCAACCAACCCTCTTTTAAAACGTCCGGTTCAGTGGTTAATAAACCGATGGCCATTGCGATCGTCACAAACATTCCTGGGTTAGTGATGATATAGTAAAGGCGCTTTTCCATAATTTGATACTGATTTTTCAGTATCGTTCGTGCTGGTTCAGGTTCAAGGTTTGCTTCAACGTGATAGATAAAAAGACGTACTAAGTAGAATAAACCAGCAAACCAAACTACAAATCCGACAATATGAAAGGCTTTAAACCATGAATAAGCCATGAATCATAATTTCCTTTACTTGTAATGGTAATAACAAAGTAGTCAGGAGCCAGAATTCAGAATTCAGAATATTCCACCTGAAAAAGGATGGACTTTTAACAAGAAATAACATTTGAATTCTGCCACTCAATCTTCTATTTAGTGGACTACAATGATGATTTTGCATCCTCTACTAATTAATTCTGACTTCTGAATTTTGACATTCATTTTTATAATATCCATTTTTGCCAAAGCTATAGCAATCCTAAATCTTTCGTAAGACAAAACCAAGGACAAATGACCAATTGACTTAGGACAGTCAACACCAAAATTCTCACAAATCAAATAGGATTGCTATATATTAGACTTCTTGGCATTTGTAGGGAAAAGGGTAAGGGGGAAAGGGAAAAGGAATAAAAAAACCTTTCCCCTTTAACCTTTCCCCTTTTCCCACCTCTTGCAAAAGTAACTTTTGCAAGAGGTCTATTGTCAATGAGCATCTTTACGACGCACAAAGGGTAAAAGGTCTTGCAAAATCGTCTCGTGGTAGTGTTCTTGAGGATAATGTCCGACATTATTAAGTTTTATTAATTCGGTATTTGGTACGGAATTGGCAAAGTTTTCAGCAATATCTACAGATAGCCAAGGATCAATCATACCCCATTGAATCAGAATTGGTTGTTGCCATTCTTTAAAGCCAGTTTGTATTTCGGTCATGGCTGAATCAAGTTGTAAATTGCGAATACTTGCTAAGAGACTTCGACCAGACGAAGAAGCAGTTAAAAATGGTTTTCGATAAACATCTAAATCCTTATCTCCTATGCGATAACGGCTTCCGCCTTCTAGCGTCCGATCGACTAATAAGGGGTCTTGAGTCATGACTTCACCTGCTAAAGGTAAACCCATTTGTTTAATTTTCCAGGGTAATTTAGCAGCAGTTGAAATTGGTGTATTTAAAATAGCTAAATTGGCAATTTGTTCTGGATGACGCAAAGCATATTGTAGTCCTACAGAACCTAAAAAACCTTGGACAACTAAAGAAAAATGTTCGAGTTCTATGGCTTTAATAAATCCTTCTAAAGCTGTGATAAAAGCATCGGGAGTGTAAGCAAAATCTCGTTTTTCTGGTTTGGCAGAAAAGCCGTAACCAATCCAATCTGGAGCGATCGCTCTTGTTCCCTGATTCGCCAAAGCAGGTATAATATGACGCCAACTGTAACTTTGCGAAACTAAGCCGTGTAGCAACAACACAGGCGCTAAGTCACTTCTGCCGATTGGTAAAGATTCCCGATAAAACCATTCCAGTGAATCTACATTGATTTTATGTTCTGTTATTGACACGCTATTTTCCTATATTTGTCATTTGTCATTTGTCATTTGTCATTGGTCATTGGTCATTTGTCATTTGTCATTTGTCATTGGTCATTTGTCATTTGTCATTTGTCATTGGAAAAGAGGAGGCAGGTGGTCACTGAGCGTAGTCGAAGTGAGGCAGAAGTTCTAAAATGTTTGAATTTTGAATTTTGAATTTTGAATTTTGAATTGATTTCTCCCCTGCTCCCTACCCCCTCATCTCCCCACTCCTTGAGGAATAATCATCTCACGAATCGCATAAGCTGTAGCGGGTGCTAGTAAAACGCCGTTGCGATAGTGTCCGGTAGCTAGGAGGACGTTACTAAACCCTGGTAGCTTACCAATAACTGGGGCTGGGCGACCTTCAGGGCGGGGACGTAAGCCTGACCAAGTGCGAAGAATGCTTGCTGTGGCTAATTCTGGGCAAAATGCGATCGCTTGTTCTTTAATAGATTCCAGCAGTTCTTGATTTGGCGGTATCTCATCGCCATTGCTGGGAAATTCCACTGTTGCGCCTATCCAATAATCTCCACCGCCCACAGGAACAATATGGACATCGTTACCCGTTATCGCTGGCTGGAAGTCGGGATTTCCTAATGGATGCTCCACACGCATTTGCAATGCTTGCCCAAGTACGGGGCGGATATCAATTATCTGATTTAATTTTGCTGTTAGTGGGGTTGAACCTAACCCTGCTGCAATTACAAACCAATCAGCGATTATTTTTCCTTCTGTAGTGTCAAGTTGATGGCAAAATTCCGGTGTTGAGGTTGGAGCATCTAAAACAGTCACGCCAAATTTGAAAGTTACACCATTTTGCTGGGCAGCTTCAACTAAAGCTAAGGTAAGGGCAGTTGGATCGAGCTGGCGGTCTTGCGGAGAATAGACAGCACCAGTAATTTTTTCATTATTAATTTGAGGACAGATATTCTGGAGTTTAGCCGTGTCCCAAATTTCTAAATTCCAGCCTTGAGAGTGGCGAATTTCTATTAGTTTTTCCCATGCTGACATCCCCTCTAGGGAAGAATCAGACAAAAGCATGAGAATTCCCTGACGATTAAAAGGAATTTTGCGACCTGTTAAAGCTTCTAGTTCAGGAATCAAGGTTTCATAGCGTTGGATGCTAGTTTGCCGCATCTGCCAAGCCTTGCCCTTGATTTTTTGGCTGATTGCGCCCATCAAAACGCCAAGTGCAGCGCCTGTGGAAGCTTGTGCTGGTGGTTGGCGATCGCAAACTGTAATTTTCAGCCCTTTTACTAGACTCAGTTCGTAAGCGATCGCAGCTCCAACTACACCACAACCGATAATAACTACATTCATAACTTGTGTTTCAAGTGAGGAGTTAGAAGTGAGAAGTTAAAAATTCTTAACTCCTAACTCCTAACTCTTAACTCCTAACTCCTAACTTTCTTCTGTTTTCGGAAGCAGCTCGAGGAATTTGTCAATCTCTGCAAAAGCAGCTTGGGATTGATTCAAGGCAACTAGAGGATTGCCAGCACTAGTAGCTTTATCGAGTTTAACCAGGTCGTTAAACAAATCTCGCGTTATTTGACGTGCTTTGGGTTGGTCTTTGGGTAGAAGGTTGGAAGTGACATAAGTCAGATTCAGCCTTGCTTCTGTTATGGGGCCATGTATAAAGTTACGCACATTGATCCAATCACCTCTTTTAATCAAGGTTGTCAACTCTTGTGAGCGATCGCGCACAGCCTGAATTTCAGGAACATAAGCCTGAATTTTTTCAAGTTGTACTGCTGTGTAAGTCGGAGGTGCCACCGCAACACCAGGGCCACCACAACTAATCAGGAATGTGGTCAATAGTACTAGGAAAAATGAAAAAATCGAGCGTTGACGCACCATATATTGAACTTAATTGCTTTTTGGTTTACCGATTAACAGTGTCATTTTAGATCGCTAGCGGAGTTAATCGTTCTTGTCAGCCAAGGATTTTGCAGAAAATCTTGATATTTTTTCCAAAGAACAGAGTTTCATCTGCTTTGGAGTAATTTTTAAGTACAATTACTTAATAGGTGTTAGGCAGTCCCAACAAGAAGCGATTTTTTGCTTCTGTTAGTAACGAGGATTGTTAGGAAAATATGATTTAGAGTTGCTAAATCTCAAAGGTCTTGATAAGCTGAAACACCAATAATATAAGCCTTCTGGCGGTTTTTCTGTCTTCACATCCTTGAAGATGCCGACGCAATATAGGAGTGTTTTTTAGTGAACGCAGCTGAACAGGCAACAAACCTTGAACTCGCCAGCAACATTGCCACGGTAGTTAATTTGTTCAAATTCGAGTTTCCTGATGCCAAATCCGATCTCAAACCCTGGAAAAATGACCCGGAAACTAGGGAGTTAGTCGATCCAGATTCTATAGATATTGGCTTTCACTTTCCTGGTATTAGCAAATCTTGGCGAAGTCGCAGTATTTTAATTCAAATCCGATTTTATCAAGATCCCATCAATAATTCCCGGCGTGCGATCGGCGTGGAGGTGGCTGGATTCGATCATCGCGGTGAGGCGTGGCGACTTTCTACGGTAGAAAACTGGAGTGTTGTCGGTGCATCTTCGCCTTCTAGTGAAATCGAGGAAAAGCTCAAGCAGATTTGCCGACAGATTTTAGAAGTTTTTAATAAACCAAGTGAATAAAATCAACAATGACAGCACAACTAGGAGTTGTTGCAATACTTGTCGGGTTTTGGGGAAAAGAGAAAGGGAAAGGGGAAATAAAAACCTTTAACCTAAACCCAGTAACCTTTTCCCCAAATCCAATTCCGAGTTAAAAATCCATAAAGCGCGCAGGATTTATTCCTAGTATCGGACTTGTTCAACCTGTAATTAGTTCTGCTGCGATTAAGGCATTGGGCGAAGTTGCTATTACCTATTTTGAAAATATGTATCCTCACAAAATTTACATTTAAAACATAATTTTAGAATTACTAAATATCCTCTCAAATGATCTTTAAAGAACTACAAATTTTTGTACGAGAAAAGAATAAATGCATCTGCCAAACTAACCAAGATTTTACCCGCCAGGCTCCCATTGAAAGGTGTTCTGTAGATGATAAAGATAAGTCAGAGCTATGTCGATCGTAGTGTAACCATTTGGCTGGTAAGTGTCCCATCGGTGTCATGGGGGACAATTTAAAAGTTAGTTGCTCATAGTCTAACCAGTTTCCCTCTTTTCGCCAACCAAGGCGATCGCCTAGTCTCTTTTCTGTTTCATAATCTACTTGACCACCCATTTCACTCCAGATAGTTTGCTGAACACTGAAACCGAAATAACCATAACTATATTGTTCCCAAAGTTCATCAATGGTATAGATGTCTTGACAACAAAAGTTATCAATATCTTCCTTATAAACTTCATTCCAATAATTCTTTTTCATGGCTTTTAGCATTAATTTAGCTGTTTCAATGTCAGCTTCTTTCCACTTATGCTGTGAGAGGAGATTTTGCAATTGGCTATAATCAATATCTTTATTACTGAAAAATTCTTTTGTCAATGTAAGATTGTTATCAGTCAGTTCCATCAGCCCTGTTTTTTCAACAGTAGATAGAGACACTGTAGAGACAAAATCTACTTCTGCTATGCCTAGCATTTTTCTTTGATCGGTAAGTTGCTTAGATATATAGTTAGATATTAAATCAATACCCTTGTCTAAAAAGACAAAATTTTCGCTCGAATCTAAATTATAGGTTTGCCAATCTAATAATTTAGCTTCAATAAAAGCATCTTTTAATCTAGATTTTTTATCATAACTTGTCACCATAAAATCGAGAAAAGTTTCAGAAATTATCTTGCTTTCTTCAAGGTTAAATAAATTTGACTGATAATTTAAAATATTATCCCCTAAATTTTTAATATCTCCGACAGTTGCGTAAAAATATTCATCTATTTTTACGAAGTCATCGATTAAAGATTGAAAGGGACTAAAGTAATCTTGTAAAGAATTCTCAAAATTGATTGCTGTCTGGGCAATTTTTGCTATTTCTTGACGAATTTTATAAGCTTTACTTTGATATTCATAAAGCTCTTGATAGGTGTCTAAATCCTCAACTATTTGCTGAACAACTTCTTTTTGTTTTTTTATATCTTCTGCAAGTTTTTTAATTCCTTCACCAAGCAAACTAATTTTTTCTAACATCAAAAAATAAGCATTGCTTAATAATAAAAATGCTTTAAAGTTTTCTTCTTTATCCCATCTTAGCTCATTAAGTATTTGGGGGTTTTTATAATTTTTTAGCTCTAATTTGCTTCTTTCATCTTCTAAAGTTTTTATTGCTAAATATTTTTGTTTGAATAACTTCTTCAAGTCGTTAGTTAGGTTTAATAAAAAATTGTGATAAGTATCTTTGTAAATTTTTAGAAAATCAATGATATGATTGTAGTCTTCAATAAATAATTGAATTTCATTAAAAATCTCTCCCTGGCTAATTTTTTCTTTTCGCTTAATTATTCCTCCAAGCTGATGATGATATCGAACACCTTCTTTAATTAACCTTTGACGTTCTCTAATTGTTTTTTGAACCGTTTTTACACCGCTATTTTTGAGAATGGGTAATTGATAAGTTCGTTCGTAGATTGAAATAGTTTCGTAAGTAATTAGTTGTCTTTGCTGTTTAGTAAACATGACCTTAATTTTCAAAAATCTTAATAGTTCTTAAGTTCTTACCCATTTCAACACCTTCGGGTCTTTGTCATAGCGATAGGTAAAGCCATCCTTGGTAGTAATGGACTTACCAAGGCTAGCCTTGCTTCTAATAGTGTTAATCTTGGAGTCTGTTAATCTCTGAATTTCTTGATGAGAAAGTCCTACAATTGTGCTAATATCCGTCGATATTTCTGGTTGACTTTGGATGTTATCAGTTAAAACATCTATCGTATTTTTAGTGTTTTCGGGAGAATTAGTGATAATTTCTTTTGCTTTTTGCAGCCGATAATCCTGCACAGTTAAAAGTTGCCAACTGGAGTCTTGTGAAAGTTCCAGAACCCATTGATGATAATTAAACAAACTTTCTCGATGTCCAACACTAATGAACGTTGTTTTTGTCTTTTGTAATTGTTGATATAAATTACCTTCATTATTCAAATCTAAAGCGCTTGTTGCTTCATCTAAAATAGTGAAGCTAGGGTTAGTAACTAATAATCGTGCGAAAGCCAAACGTTGTTGTTCTCCCAGGGACAATATATTTTCCCAAGGAACTTCACTATCAAAACCTTCAACTCGACTTAACAAATTTTGCAGGTTTACTTGTTGCAAAATGTCTTTGAGTTTGGCGTCGGTCAGTTGACGATTTGTATTAGGATATATTAACTGTTCGCGCAAAGTTCCTAAGATGATATAAGGACGTTGGGGTAAGAATAAAACTTCGTCCAAGGGAGGTCGCATTAAACGACCAGTTCCCGCATTCCACAAACCTGCGATCGCTCTCAATAAAGAACTTTTACCTCGACCACTTGGCCCTATAATTAATAAACCTTCGCCTGGTTGAACAGAAAGTGATAAATCTTCAACAATTACCTGTTCATAGTTTGGCGTTTGTAAAGTGACATTTTCAAAAGCAAACTGATTCTCTTCTATTGTTTTAATTGTACTGACATTTTCTGGTTGTTTGCTAACTGCTTCTAACGCATTTGAAAACTCAGATAACCGCTCAACATAACTAGAAAATCGTCCAGAATTTCCAAATTCACTAATCAATGTTGCTAGAGCATTGGCAAACTGATTACAAGCTATACTGGCTTGAACAACTTCTCCGAAATCAGCTTGACCACTCATATATATAGGTGCAAGTACTAAATATGGAAAGATTTGGATAGCAGCCTTATATCCTCCGTCAAAAAATTCTTGATTTCTCTCCCAATTAATCTTGCGCTCGAAATTTTTTAGGAGGTTACTAAATCTTCGTTGAATTATATTAGATTCTTGGTTTTCTCCCTGAAAAAAAGCTATCGATTCCGTGTGATCGCGAACATGAGTTAAACAATAATTGTATTCTGCTTTCACTTCTAGTTCTTGTTGATTAATTTTATTTAATTGTTGAGCTAAGTAAATAGCAATCAAATTACCAATGACTGTGTAAACAACCAGAACAGTGGCGATAAATTGGGAAATTGACCAAAGAATTACTAAGAAAACCGTCATTTCCAGCACTTTTTCTAGACAAATAGCCGAAAAATTCAGAGCATCACTAGTAATAGGTTCAATTTCTTGGGATATTCGTTGATCTGGGTTATCAACATCAGATATAAAATTAATTTTATAATAGGCACGATTGCTCAAATATTTTGATAATATGTGATTATTTAACCATTTATACCAATCAATAGCGATTTTTTGTCTGACAAATTTAGAAAATCCGTTTAAGAGTGTTATGCAAACAAGAGCAGCAGCGAAAATCACTATTGTCTTAATAAAGTTAGGATAATCTTTCTCTTCGATTACATCGGTTATGTAGCGAGTCACGAAGCTATTAAAGGCAGTTACGCCAACCAGCGTGATTATTAATAAAATTAGGAGAATGAGCATCCCCCATGTCCGAATTACGTCTGAAAATACTCTTTCTTTGGACTCTGTTGGATACCAGTAAGGGCCGGCGATCGCTCTTACCTTATCCCAAAATTTATTAAAGGTCGGAGGAGAAGGATCGTTTGAAACTTTGGTTTGCATATTCTAAAATAAACTGAACATTTTTTTAATTGAAAGACAGAAAAATTTAAAAGTAAACAATACAGGATTTGATGTTGAATCTAGATACAAAACTTTTGTAGTTTATGAAACAAATTAATAATTATCTATTTTTTAAAATAGATAATTAAAAAAATAAAATAATCAACGATCGCTATGCAACGCCAAATTTAGGATACCAAAGAAACTACGTCACTCTTGCTAGAAGCTGTATCAGTAGCCATCGCAACTGCATTACTAACATTAGGAAGTTCATCTTCCACAAACCGTAAGCGAGGGTACAAGTAAGCAAGAGAGGTTTCTAAAATGGTTAAGACTCCCATAATAATCAGTAGAAGTCCCATACCACGACCAGACCCAACACCGATGATTTGTCCGATGCTTCCCGCCAAATAACCATCAGTAGCCATTAAGGGTTCAAAAACCTTCTCAGCTAAAGGCCCAATCGTGATGTAGCCTAGAGGTAAAGCAGCCGCTTCAATCGCGCCTTTGATCGCAAAAACTCTACCTTGCACATTAGGTTCTACTTTTTTTTGCATGACAGCTTGCGTGGAACTGGAAATGATTGGTTGTGTCAAAGAGAATAAGAAGATGCTAACAGTGAAGATGACAAGAGAGGGTTGCAAACCGGCGGCGATAATAAACACACCATTTAACAGCATACACCCGTATATTGCATAGATGTTGCGTTCTAGTCCTCCCCAGAGACTCACGAGCAAGCCGCCTGCTAGAATAGCAATGCCAAATAGCGAAAGAATAGTTCCCAGAACGTTTACTGAAACGAAATTCAACACTAGCGGAACAGTAATGACATTAATACCTCCCACAAGATAAAGACTGCAAGCTGAGAATAAAATTAGTCCCAGCAGTCCGGGTCGAGCGGTCAAATATGTAAATCCGTAAGTTGCTTCACTGAGAAATGAACTTTTTGCAGTTGTAACAACACTTGTGTTGACTTCGGGGAACCGAACCAGCATCAAGGAGACAACAGCGATAGACACACTGGTTACGTGAAGCAAAATAATCCCTTGGAAATGAACAATGCTTAGTAGAACACCTCCGAGAGTTGGTGCAATGATTATGGAAATGCCATACATCAGACTCATCAGACCGTTAGCACGATTGAGGTGCTGTTTTGGCACAAGTAAGACTGTTGATGCTGTATAAGCTGGCATGTGAAAAGCCATGAAAACAGCAGTAAAGGTATTAGCTAAGTAAATATGCCAGACTTCCAATCGACCCATGACAAATAAAACGCCGATCGCGATCGTTCCTAAACACGCCAAGACATCAGCGAAAATCATCGTCTTTCGGCGATCCCACCTATCTACTAAAGGCCCAGCTATCGGGGAAATTAAGATTAGCGGTAAAGTATTAAACAGGGAGATGAAAGCAAACTGGGTGACTGAGCCAGTGCGATTGTAAACCCAAATGTCTAAGGCAAAAGCAGTGGTACTCGAACCAATTAGGGCAATTAACTGTCCTATCCAAACAACGAGAAACAGCCGCATCTCTCGCAAAGCAGTCAGTTTTGTTTTTTCTATCATCTGTACGTTTGACATCATAATCTGGTATTTTCTAGCTTTTTACTGTTCAAATCTTGGAATTACGAATTACGTTAGCGCCGGCGGCAAGCGACGCAGGAGCGTCATTACGAATTACGAATTACGCACGGCATTGAGAATTATGCTTTTGAAATAGTAAACAAAGGTCACTCAGGCGGCATTCAGGATTCTTAATTAGCAGCTCAAGCAACACTAGAAACTGAGTGACTGCACGGCTAATAGTAGTAGCATCAAACAAATCGATTTTGTAGCACCATTTTCCTTCAACACTTCCTAATGTTGTTTGTTGAAGATAAATATCCCAATCAAATTCTGCTGTATTAGTTTCAATTGACCAGGGATGAACAGTTAAATTTGTCAGTTTTAAATCTGATGGAGGCAAGAAGTTAAACATCACTTGATATAGCAAAGAGTGGCTTGGTTCTCGTTTTGGCTGTAGTGCTTCTACTAATTTCACGAAGGGAATTTGCTGGCGATCGCAGGCTGCTAAAAAACAGCCACGCACCTGATATAGCAACTCACTCAGACTTGGATCGCCACCCAGATATGTACGTATTGGTAGTGTGTTAATAAAGCATCCAATAAGCCCTTTAGTTTCTACTTGCTGGCGATTGGCAAAAGGGACGCCCACGATAATATCTGACTGTCCGGTGTAATAGAACAGCACTATTTTGAAGGCTGTTAATAGAGTTACGAATAGAGTTACATTGTGCTGTTGGCTCAAATGTTTAAGAGCATTTGTTAGGCTTTTAGAAATAATGAAAGTTTGACTTGCACCTTGAAAAGTTCGTACTGGCAAGCGTGGGCGATTGCTAGGTAACTCTAGTAAAAGTGTACTATTGCCTAGTTGCTGTTTCCAATAGTCAAGCTCAGACACAAAAGCCGGACGAGCAACCCACTGCTGTTGCCAATGGGCAAAGTCAGCATATTGAATGGGTAAATCGGGAAGTGGTGAGGGCTGACCATGACAAAATGCTGCGTATAATTTTGTTAGCTCCTGTAAAAACACACCCACAGACCAACCATCAAAAACCAGATGATGGATAGTTACTATGAGTAAATGCTCGGCATCAGAGAGCCGCAACAGTTTGATGCGTAACAATGGGCTTTGTTCTAAATCGAAAGCCTGGTTTTTTTCCTCAGTTACAAATCTTTGAGCCAAAGCCTTTCGCTCAGTTTTAGATTGAGAAAGTTTTCGCAAATCTATCACTGAAAATGGTAGGATAGGCTCCTGAATAATTTTCTGAACAACTTGTCTATCCGTAATAGTAAAAGTAGTTCGCAGAGTTTCGTGACGACGCACAATTTCCACGAGGCTTTGCGCCAGGGCATTGACGTTGAGTAAACCCGTCAAGCGATAAGCCAGTGGAATATTATAGATGGGAATGCCCGGATTTAATTGAGCTAATATCCAAAACTCAAGCTGAGTCAAAGAGATTGGCAACTCTTTTGTGTTTCGGGGTACTGGTTTGAGAGAAGGAGTCAAGTCATTTTGACAAGAGGGCAGAAGAGGATGAGAGAGAAGATTATTTCTCCCCTGCTCCCCTGCCCCCCTGCTCCCCCGCTCCCCTGCCTCTTTTTGGCGGTATTCTGAAATCTGCTGCTCTAGCTCAACTACTGTCGGGTAATCAAACAGACAGCTTATGGATAACTCTACTTTGAAAGTTTCTCGCAACCGCGCAATGACTTGCATTGCTGATAAGGAATGCCCACCTAATGCAAAGAAGTTGTCGTGGATACCAACTTTTTCTAGTCCTAAAACATCACTCCAGATTGCTGTCAAAACTTCTTCAGTTGCAGTACGGGGTGGAATCAAGTCTGTAGAAATGTTACGTGTTTCCCGACTCGTAGGTGCTGGTAAAGCACGGCGTTCTATTTTACCACTGGGGGTTAGAGGTACATCCAGCAACTTGACAAAAGCAGAAGGCAACATATATTCGGGTAGCTTTTGTTTGAGGTAACAAAGCAGTTCGCTGGTGTCTAGATGCTGTTTGGGGACAATGTAGGCAACGAGACGCTTGTTTCCTGGTTGGTCAATAGCAAGAACTACTGCTTCTTTTACCTGGGGGTGCGCGGCGAGTACGGTTTCAATTTCCCCCAATTCAATGCGAAAGCCCCGCACCTTTACTTGATTGTCAATACGACCGAGAAATTCGATGTTGCCATCAGGTAAATAGCGAGCGCGATCGCCTGTTTTATACAAACGATTCCCATCCTTGGCAATGAATTTCTCAGCAGTCAATTCTGGGGAATTAATATAACTTCTGGCGATCGCCACGCCGCCAATATACAGTTCTCCAGCAATTCCAATTGGTAATGGTTGCAGATGGCGATCGAGGATGTAAATTTGCGTGTTGGCAATGGGACGACCAATAGGCGGAAGTGGCGACCAACTGCTTGCCACATCTTTTAAGGTAAAACTTGTTACTACATGGCTCTCCGTTGGGCCATACTGATTTTGTAGCGTACAACCAGGAAGCTCTCTAAAAAAGTTGACTAAAACAGGGGTAATATGTAACTGTTCTCCTGCTGTCATAATCTGACGCAAAGATGCAGGATAGGATTGAGTAATAGAGGCAGCATGGGCTAATTGCTGAAGGGCGACAAAGGGCAAAAATAGTCTTTCCACCTTTGCTTTAGCAATTAACTGTAATAATGCAAACCCATCCTTCTGTACTTCTTCGGCGATTAAAACTAAGGTTCCGCCGCTACACCAGGTAGAGAAAATTTCTTGAAAAGAGACATCGAAACTGATGGAAGCAAATTGCAAAGTTTTGGCACAACTGCAAGCACTTTCGTCCATTTGCCAAGATAAAAGGTTTACCAGAGAACGGTGACTCATGGCTACACCTTTGGGTTTGCCTGTAGAACCAGAAGTATACATGACATAAGCCAAGTTCTCTGGTGTCACTCCACTAACAGGATTCTCCTGACTGTTTTGGCACAAATCCGATGTATCTAAGCAAACTACTGTTAATGGTTGCCCAGATAAGGCAATTGATGAATCTGTCAGCAATACCGACGCTTGAGAATCACTCAACATATAATTTAAGCGTTCTTGGGGCGATCGCGGATCTAAGGGTACGTAAGCACCACCAGCTTTGAGGATTGCCAACAGTCCTATTACCATCGATAAAGAACGCTCAACGCAAATCCCTACCCGCACTTCTGGCCCTACCCCAAGTTTTTGGAGATGGTGTGCTAACTTGTTAGCCTGACAATTTAACTGCTGGTAAGTCAGTTGTTGGGATTGGAATGAAACGGCGACTGCATCCGGTGTTCGTTCTACCTGTTCTTCAAACAACCGAGCGATACATTTGTGAGGATAATCTGTTTGGGTATCATTCCATACTAAAAGTTGTTGCTGCTCGGCAGCAGTTAGCATAGGTATTTCACTCACTGTCTGCTCGATATTAGCGACCATACCCTCTAACAAAGTCACGAGATGCCCCATCATCCGGTTAATCGTTTCCTCGTCAAAGCGGCTACCATCATAAAGAATGCGTAGGGATAACTCTTGTCCCGGTACAGCGATGACTGTGAGCGGATAATTAGTTTGTTCAATGACTCGCCGTTTAGTAATCTGGATGCTTTGACCTGGATTTGAGAAAGACGTATCTTGTGGATAGTTTTCAAACACCACGATGCTTTCAAATAAAGGTAATTCTTGGGTAATTTCACTAATAGCCTGAATTTTGACTAAGGGACACCAAGAATACTGCGATCGCTCTACCTGTTGAGTCTGCAATTGCCTCAGCCATTGCCATAAAGGCTTTGCTGTTGGGATTTTCACCCTAACTGGTAGAGTATTAATGAATAGTCCCACCATCGATTCCACCCCCGATAAAGTGGGAGGACGGCCGGAGACAGTTGCGCCAAATACTACCTCAGACTCATCAGTGTAGCGACTGAGTAAAATTGCCCAAGCTGCTTGTACGAAAGTTGAAACTGTCAGATGATATTGCTGTGCTTGGGACTGTAAAGCAGCAGTTATGGGCAACGATAAACAGCAGTGCAGCTCGTGGTAGGTTTTTACTTGTGGAGAATTTTGCACCTCACCCCGATTTAGTAGCAAACGGATAGGGCTAGTAAATCCTTGGAGTTGTTGCCGCCAAAAAGCTTCTGCTGCTCTCAAATCTTGTTGTTGTAACCAATTTATGTAATTTTGGTAAGGACGAGGAGTATTTAAATATAAATATTTGCCTTTAAGTAAAGCATTGTAAAAAGTAAAAACCTCTTTGCAGAGAATCGGCCAACTCCAGCCATCAATTAGCAAGTGATGAAAGCTCCAGACAAATTCGTAAATATCATCAGCGATTTGAATTAAGCTAAATCGCATAAGTGGAGCTTTGTCAAGAACAAAACCTTGGACTCGATCTGCTTGTAAGAAAGTTTCTAGGCGCTCTTGTTGTTCTTTTGCAGATAAGGAACGCCAATCATAGTTTTGCCAAGGTAACTCTACTTGTTTACATACTACCTGAAGAGGCTTTTCCTGCTTTTCCCAAACCACAAGAGTACGCAAAACTGGGTGACGCTTCACTACTCGCACACAAGCCTGTTGAAGCACTGTAATATCTAGATTTCCAGAGAGCGTGAGACAAAACTGCTCAAGATATACTCCTGATTCCGGCTCATACAAAGTATGAAAAAGCATACCCTCCTGCATAGGAGAAAGAGGGTAAATAGATTCAATATTTTTATTTTTAATTATTTCCAGCTTGCTCATATAGGGCTATTATTTTATTTTTTAAAAGATAGGTACACCTCTTTATCCAATTTTTATTCTTCGCCATATAATATTTGATTTCCTACGCTAAATTTATGCGCATTGAGCGATCGCACACTAAAACTGAAAGTAGACAAAGGGTTGAGGATTAATTGCTGTCAGCCGAAATATTGTTGAAACCAACACCCCAAATAAAACAGCAAAACTCCAACTAGGAATTTTACGCCACCAATCAGCAAACCAACCCTTATAAGCCGCCCAGTGGAGGATAATTAAAGGTACAAAAATCCATGCAATTTGGATATTTAGATTTTCATAACCAAGAGAATTAAAGAATAAAAAGGATTTTTCTATTTGTACAGCACTGCTGAGATCGTTACTCCGAAAGAAAATGACAGAGGCACAAAACCAATAGAATGTTAGGGGAATACCTAGCATCTTTCTCAGTGGTACTAATTCCTTATAGGGAGCGATCCGAGATGACCATTGCCTGTGAACAACTAAGGCGATGCCATTTAATCCACCCCAAACTACAAAATGCCAAGCAGCCCCATGCCAGAGTCCTGATAAAAGCATCAAAGTGAGAATATTTCTATAGCCAAACATTTCTGTGCGTTCAGCTTTTGGTCGTTTTCTCATTAAAGGAATATAAACATAATCTCGCAACCAACTGTAAAGAGTGATGTGCCAACGTTGCCACAACTCAGTGATATTATTGGAAAGATAGGGGAAATTAAAGTTCAGAGGTAGTTTGTATCCAAGTAAACCGGCTGAAGCGATCGCCATATCAGAATAACCAGAAAAATCGCAGTATATCTGGATGACGAAAGAAATAACACCAATCCAACAACTCAAGAAAGTATAATTTTCTGGATTCGTGAAATACTGTTCTACTACAGGCGAAAGATTATCGGAAATGCAGGCTTTCTTAAAATACCCTACGAAAAAAAGCATTAAACATCCTCTAAAATCAACCTCGCTTAAGTTTTTTGGGGTTAGCAGTTGCGGTAAAAAGGTAGATGCACGGACAATAGGCCCTGCAACCAGTTGAGGGAAAAAAGTTACAAATAGAGAAAAATCCCAAAAATTTCTTACAGGTTTGAGTTTACCTAGATAAATATCCAGGGAATAACTCAGAGTTTGAAATGTGTAAAAACTAATCCCTGCTGGCAAAATAATATTAAGGGTTTTAAGACTCAGGGGTAAGCCCAAAAAAGCTAATAAGTTGGCAGCAGAATCGGTGAAGAAATTATAGTATTTAAAAAATCCTAATATTCCGAGATTTGCTACTAAACTAAGTATCAACCATGCTTGACGTTGTTGCTGATTTTGTGGTTTATTTAGCAAGCCATCCCAATTCCAAAAACTTGTAGTTTCTTTTTTTTCTACTACCTCAAGTGAGGCGATCGCTTTTGCTTGCAAATCACTAACCTGTGGTCTAGATAGCATTAAACCGACAAAGTAATCAATAACTGTCGATAGCAAGAGCAAAAAAAGGAAGCGCCAATCCCAAGCACTATAGAAAATATAACTACAGACTAGCAGCCACAATTTCCGATGATTGTGTTTCTGCAAAGCCCAATAGACGCAGAAAACAATCAGGAAGAAAAATATAAACCGAAATTCTGTGAATACCATATTTATATGTAATTAGTGATTAGGTAATAAAAACTAGATATTTAAAGTCTACCACTAATAAGTTTTTCTCCAGAATTTTTCAAATATTGGCTAAATTCTGATGCCAGTAAAAGTGTGAATTCTTCAGCGCCTTGATGATTGAGATGTGCGCTATCAATTCTGCATTCTAGTTCATATAAATTAGTAAAATTATTAGGATTATTAAAAGCAAATAGATTCTCGATATATCCCGATTTATACGCTCTGTAAATAGCAGATGGGTTGGAATCAGTTTCGAGAATTGGAGGAATGAAAAATATAGCTTCCATTTTCTTTTTGTTAACTTGCTGCTGTTGTTCGATCCGAGAAGCAATATTCTTCATCATTTTCGCTCCATATATTGTAGATGGATCGTTAAATGCATTTCCTGAATTTAAATTTGCTAATTTTGCTTGTTCATTTTTGAGATTTTTTTGATAAGTATCCAAACCATTTGCTCTAAACATAGTTTTCCATTTATCAGCTTTTTTTTGCCAATCTATTGCGTAATATCCAGATTCTTGTATGAGCCTATCCTCAGATACTTTTGCTAATGGATCTGAAATTGATAAATCTAAATTTAATATTCTTTCCTGCCAGAAAGTAGAAAGTTGACCAATTCCTAGCCATCGGTAGATAAAGCTTTGAAAGTTAGCGTATATATATGGAACTTTTGCTTGCCAGCTATCGATTGATGATTCCAAAATTAATTGGAAATTTTCTAGTGTTTTCCGAGGAGTATGCCAGTATATCTCTTGAACGGAAGTAGAGCCAATGTTGGTAAATAAGTCAACTGAACAATCGAGAAATATCCACTTTAAGTTTGCTGGTTCTAAAGCCAGAATTTTTTGTAAATAAAAATCTAGTTCTGATACATTTGCACCTGCAATACCAAAGTTGAAAGATTTTACACTTTTACCCTGTGTCGTCATGTATTCATCAAACAATTTCGGGATCACCCCAAAGTAGGTAGTACTTGGCCCTAGAAAAATAGCGTCATAATCATCTTTGTGTTCAGTCAAATATTGCCATTTAACACTGATTTCACCAAGGTTCTGGATAGTCTTGTAATAGGGTAAAACGAGATTCAAGCATCCAGAAGAAAAAAATATAGTAGTTATAAAAATTAAACTATAACCAAACATAACTAGTGGTTTTAACATGATTGTTCCTTAGATATCTACAACTACATCTACTTCTGCCTTTGTTAATTGCCAGTTCATCTTCAGGTTGAGCCAGAAATTCCAAAGTGTCACACAAGCGATCGCTACCAATTTAGCTATGTATTCATTCACGTGGAATTGATAAAATAGCCAATTTACAATTAGGCTATTGAAAATCAGCCCAACCAAACAAATTAGATTAAACTTGACAAAACGTTGAAACTTTAAATTTAATTTTTGTTGAAAATACACATCACCAAACGTCCATAAATCATTCCACAGAAAATTATTAATAATTGCTATTTCTGTGGAAAGCATTGCACTCAGAGTTAACGCCAAACATAATGAGCTATGTAAAAAATAAAATGCTCCCAAGTCTACAATTACCCCACTAAAACCGACTACAGCAAAGCGAAAAAACCGACTTATGAGCGTTGAAGAAACAAATAATTGGACTTTATCTCTCAAGAAGCTAATACTAAAGTAGTTAATAAATTTATTCATTCAATTTTTACTCACTTAATATTTTTTATCGAGGCTGCTACAATCAGAAATATTCACGTCTTCTGATTTTTCTCGAGTTGCCAAAACCCTTCAAGCGGATAGACTAATTTCAGGGAGTTAGTTTTATCCTTCTCAAGCTGATGAGCTAAACTATTTTCCAGATCGTCAACAAAGAAAATAGTATTGTAATATTGAGGAATTATTGGTAACTGGTCATTTTGGATTGTAAGTAAGCCAACTTTTGGCTTTAAGTTATGACTTAAGGTGAGGATAACTCCCAAGTTATAATCATTTTTACTACTTACCAATAAAATACTATTAGATTGATTAATAAGTTGACTCATTGCTAGCAAATTCTTGCCACCAATTTGTGACCACCAAGTTTCAGTCTGAAAAAATCTAACATCAGAAACTAGCCCAGAGATGAGTAATCCCATCGTCATAATTTGCCAAAGATTTTTCTGCCAGTTCTTTGCTAAAAAAAGCTGGAAAGCTAAAATATAGATTACAGCAATTTGGATGCTGAGGTATAAGGGTAACTGATAGCGAAAATAAATGGAGCGAATTCCTCCAAAAATTAGGTCGTATAAAAGCAATGTTAAACCGGGAAATCCCCCTAATAAAGCAATAAATAAACTAGTGTTATTTGATAAGTGATTTTTCAAGAAAATGATAATGTAAATAATCAACAATAAACTGGCTATTATTGTAGGAATGCTATAAAATAAAGGACTTTCCGCAGGCAAATTATTGACCCAAGCATCATCAGAAGCCAAATTAAAATCAAAAAATATTCGGCTAATCCGACTGAGCCAAATTCCAATCAGGTCAAAAGGACTATCGGTTTTAAATGTTATCCATGACAAAAGATTTGTTGCTGTGTCAGCTTTGGTAATCAGCACCGTTAGCCAGGGTAAAAACATTAAGCAAGCTGCTATTGAACTCAGTAAATAATTACGCAAGGTTTTGTGAAAGCGAAACTTTTGCCTAATAACTACATAAATCCCATGAGCGATCGCAACCATTACTGTTAATAAATGGGTATAGAATCCCAAGGCTAGGGTGAGAGCATACACAGCCCAGGTAGAGAAACTTTCTCGGCGAATAGCTCGCAACAAAGCAGCACTTGATACTAGGATCATCACCATCCACAAACCGTATTCTCGTGCATCTTGGGCAAAGAAAACCTGCAAGGGAGAAATCCCCATCACAGCCATTCCCACCCACCCTACTAGTGGTGATTCAAATAACTCTAAACACAACCAATACACACTAGGAAATATCAACAAACTGATTACTGCTGATAAACTCCTAACTCCCGCCGGAAAATCCCCAAAGACTTGCGCCCACAATCTCACCATTACATAATACAAAGGTGGATGTTGCGGGTCTGAAGTTATTAAGTAGCGAACTGTATCAGCCACAGATCGATCTGGGTTAATGTGTTGATATTTGTCTAAAGTGATGGCAGGAATTATGCCTTGATTATTACCCCAATTGCTAAAAACTTCTTGTTTAACCTCAGCTAGCGTATGACCAGATATTGCCAGCGATGTAGCAATTTCATCGTACCAATACACTTTTTGCCCTAAATGGGTAAAGCGAAAGAAAATACCTAACCCAATCAGGCTAATTACCAAAATTTTTAACCAAGTTGGAGGATTTGACTTTGCTAGCAATTGGATCAACCCTTTTTAAAGTAATGTATTAATTACGAATTATGTTAGCGACGCAAAAGCGTCATTACGAATTACCCTTTTGGCTGTTTAAAATATTCCTGTGCAAGAATTGGTGGATACTTAGGAACTTCATCTATATCTAAGCAAGTCTGAATGGACTTAATTTGAGCATCGTAATTAGGGCCTGTAAAAAAGGCGCATGAGTACCTTTGTTTAGCACTGTGAGATTGAGTTGGAACTATAACTCGATGTCGTGTAGCGCCAAATTTATCGTTCGTCCATCGCTGCATTAAATCTGCCACCAATACGATAATTGCATCAGGAATGAAGGGCGCTACAACCCATTCCCCAGCATTTGTATATACTTCTAATCCTTCAGAATCTTGAAATAAAAATGTCAGCGTTCCGATGTCGGTATGTTCTGCCAGATAAACTTTTCCTAGTTCTGGAGGATGATATATCGATGGGTAGTGATGTAAAACTATGCCGTGATTCTGCTCTGAATATAAATTTGTAAAGTAATTTTCTGGAATTCTCAGGGAAATAGCCAAAGCTTGGAATACTTTCAGGGCGCTTTCGTGACAACCCATGAAAAATTCTATCATCACTTCACGAAACTGAGTTGGATTTTTAGGCCATTTATTCGGTTCAAAAAAAGGATCTTCAATCGCACCAACTTCATCAGGAGTAATTTCTTTCCCAAAATGAAAGCCTTCAGTCATTAGCTCATTGGCATTATGTTTATCTTCACTCTTTTTAAAATTATGATATCCGCGAAGATTCCGATCTGGAAAGAAAGATATTTGTTCTTTTTCATGCTCCGGTAGTGCAAAAAAGCACTCGGTTTGTGAAAAAACTTGAGCAATTAGAGTATTAGGAATACCATAATTTTTGAGGTAGAAACATCCGACCTCATGAATAGCAAGAGAAATTTGTGCAGCGACAGCTTCTTTTGCGGTTAAGTCACCTATAAGAAAAGGATTGAAATCAATGATAGGAATTTGCATACAAACGATATCCTCTTTAGTTAATCTCAGTCAGTTTCAAGTTGTAAGTGTTCCAAAATGTTCCTAGTAGGGCAGAGTGTTCAATACCTTGGATACGATTTCGTACTGCCACCATTGATAAAGGGTTAACTAGATAAATAAATGGCAGATACTCCTGAGTAATTTGTTGAGTTTCTACATACATAGCTTTACGCTTTGCTTCATCCACTTCGGAGGCTGCTTGAATGTATAAATTACCAATTTTTCGTTCCCAATCTGCAACCTGTCGCCCTATTATCGGCGTTTGTCCTGCTTGAGATTCTTGATTAAAAAAGTGCCAACCAGCTTCAGGCAACCAAACATTAGCCCAATCATTTGGTTCTTGACCGACAGCAACCTCAAGTAATTGACAGTCCCAATCAAAAGTTTGAGTCAATTTATTGATGAAAATGCTAGCAGCTACGGGATTAAAATCAACAGTTATGCCAAGGTTACTCAAATTTTGTTTTATGTGTACTCCCATCGCCTGCAATGCATTATTGGTACTATTCGTCATTAGGCTAAAGCGGACAATATTGCCTTGCTCGTCTAATAGCTGACCTTGATTGTTGTATTTAAAACCTGCTTTTAGAAGTAATTTTTTCGCTTTTTGAAGATTGTATTCATAGACAGTTTGAACAGGAGAATAATACTTGCTCTGTACAGCAATCGGCGAATTTTGCAGTTTACCCAATCCCTTATAGATATTGTTGAGTATTTGTTGTCGATCAATTCCATAGGCAACTGCTTGTCTAAATTCCACTGTATTGAACCAACGAGACTTTATAGGATCGACCAATGCTTGACCATTCCTACTACCTTGATTGAGATTAAAAGTAATAGCAGTTGACCCAATAAAAAGACCGCCATTATAGATAGTAAACTTTCCTTTACTTTCTTCATGTTTTAATAATGAAAAATAATCAGTATTGACGTTGATGTAATCCAATCCTCCAGAACGAAATTGGATTAAAGAAGTATCTTGATTAGGAATAATTTGTCCAATCACGCGCTCAATATAAGGTTGTGAGTTGCCTTGAGTATCTTTACGCCAGTAATATGGATTTTTGCGGAAAATTATTCGCTGGCTCGGAGTATAAGATTCTATTGTATAAGGGCCGTTGACAATAATATTTTTTGGGGGAGTATCAGTTCCCCAAATTGACATAAATTTGGGTATGCCTTCTTGGCTTTTTGTTTTGACGCTTTCCCGAAAAATATGGGCTGGTAAAATTTCTAATTTTGTAGCCCGAATAAATGGAGCAAATGGTTCAGGTAATGTAAATTCAACTCGCAAATTATCAAGCTTTCGCACAGTAGGGAAGGTACGATTTTGACCAATTATAAAGAAGTCTTTGGCGTAAGTAGGAATGTCTGGATTACGGTAAATTTCATTGTAGGTAAAAACGACATCTTCAGCCGTTAGTGGTTTTCCATCTGACCATTTTAGCCCTTTTCTGAGGGTGTAAATTACTTGTTTATTATCCTTGGAAGTTTGCCAAGATTTAGCTAGATCGGGTTCAATTTCTCCACGAGCATTTTCTTTAACTAGCCCTTCATAAGTATAGTTTAAAATATAAGCCGATTCTACGATTAAAGCTGGATTGAAAGTTGTCGGTTCAGTTGGGAAAGGGACAATAATTTCAAATGTTGGTATTGCTGGGATTTTTGAGGTAATTTGATGATAGATAATTATGGCGATCGCAGTTATTAAAGCCAGCAAAATTACTAGCCAACGATGACGAATTAAAGTATATTTTTTATAATTTTTTAATAACTTAGAATGCGACATCGTGAAACCACTCCGCAATTTCTTATTGACTAGGTTGAGATAACAACCTATGGGCATCTTCTAATAAAGCTGGTATTTTGTCAGCATGGGGACTATGACGCAAACAATCGCTAAGATCGAATTGTCTAACTTTTTCTGCTGTCAAGCCAGGGAACCAAGGATCGGCAGTATTTAAGTGGTTGTAACGCCTTGTAGCATATTCAAACATATCAAAAGCGATCGCTAAATTTCGCAACCATAAAATAACTGGAATATTAATCTCACCAGGGGTTTGGGGATATCTGGGTAAACCAGTGTGCCAAGTGCAATACCAGTCTTGTCCTAATGTGGCGATCGCTGCTTTCTCTAAACGGTTTAAAATTGGTGGTAAAATTTCATCTGCTCGTTCTAAAAGTTCTATAACCTTCAAGTGTTCGTCAAAATCTGATGGTTTAGATGCGCCCAAGCTGAGAGTATGTACTTGCGGATGGCTCAAACAAAACAGATCGTTAAACACCATCGGGCTAAGAGGATAGCACAAGTCTAATAACTTTTGTGGAGGCTTATAAAGCATACCACCTTTATCTGATGGGCTAATGATAAATACACCCATATCATGACGTGTGGCGGCTTCAATGGCGGGCCAATTGAATTGATTAATGTAGTACCAGTGGAGATTGACATAATCAAATTGATTGGTTTCAATGGTTTTGATAATTAAGTCTGTTGGAGCGTGGGTAGAAAAACCAATAAACTTTACCTTACCCTGAGCTTGCAACTGTCGCGCTACATCAAGACAGCCATTGAGACGAATGCTATCTTCAAGATGTTGGTAATTATTAATGCCATGCAGTGTTAATAAGTCAATGTAATTTAGCTTTAATAAAGCCAAAGATTTCTCACATAAATGGCGGAAATCTTCAGAGTCAGATGTAGGAGTAACCTTAGTCTGGATAATAATTTTTTCTCGAGGCAATTTAGGTAAAATAGCTCCTAATTGCATCTCAGAAGTTCCATACATTCGGGCAGTTTCGATGTGATTAATGCCAACTTCTAAAGAACGGCGAATAGTGGCTTCTAAATTCTGTTGATTTTCATCGGGAATTTGTTCTTGAGTCAGCTCCTTATACTCAGTATAGACGTAGCGCATTCCGCCACAGGAAAAGACTGGCATTGGCAATTCTGTACGCCCGAATCTACGATATTGCATCATAAATGTGTTTTGATTAAAAGAGCGATTCATTAATGACTTTTTGCCGAAATCAAGCCCTGCATTACTTTGAGATGAAACATCAAGTATGATTTTTCAATATGCTGAAGGCGATCTTGAATTAACTCATGTATCTTGGAGTAGTTAGACGGTGGCATACTTGGGTATAGATGATGCTCTGACAACGAATGTTTGAACAATCGTTCTAAATGTATGAATTTCATGCAATATACGAAGTTCTTCGTTAGATATTTGAGTAACTTCCCTAATACTATGTTTGGTATTTTCAATTATTTGATTATTTTTTGTAAGTTCCATGTTTTTCATCTCTAAATTAAGATTTGCTTGGACAGAGCAGTTGAAATATTAGATAAGTAGGCAAGAATAAATCGAAGTTTAAAGTACTTCCAGACGTAGGGTGTGTTATGCCGTAGGCTAACGCACCTTGGATTGTTGACGGTGCGTTGCGCTATGCGATAACACACCCTACATGGAAATGAAATTTCTTAACTATTTAATTGATATTGGATGGCTGCTGCTAGCTGAAATACAGTAGGTTTTTCAAACAAGTAAATCAACGGTAGTTCGACTTGCAAAGCTGACTGTAGTTTGCAGATAACTTCAAGAGCTTGAGCAGAATGTCCTCCCAGTTCAAAAAAGTTGTCTTGAGTGCTAATCCGATCTATCCCTAAAATTTCTTTCCAGATAGCTAACACAACTTCTTCGATAGAATTTTGAGGTGTAACAAAATCCCTCGATATTGGAGAGACAACAGTTTGAGTGGGCAAACTTGGGGGTTCAGATATTAAGATAAGTTCAGTTAAACGCTGGTTATAATTGGTCGTTATTTTTTCCAGTAAAGTCTGAAAATTATCGACCATCTTGGTAATAGTGGCAGCTTCAAATAAATCGGTTCTGTATACAAGCAGACCTTCAATACCTGTTGATGTTTCTTCGAGCGTTAACTCTAAATCAAACTCTGCGGTATCTTTTGTATCTCTAGCAATCAACTGCTCTTTCAAAGTAAGATTTGCAAATTGTAAATTATCCTCTGGAGTATTTTGAAAGACAAACATTACTTGATTTATTAATGTGTAACTGGGATCTCTGACTGGTTGGAGTTCTTCTATTAGCTTAATCAGGGGCATTTCTTGATGAGCGTAAACACCCAAGGCTACCTCGCGCACTCGGCTAAGTAGTTCTCGGAAGCTGGGATTTCCTCCTAAATTGGTACAAAATGGCAGTAAATTGACAAAGAAACCAATCAGTCCTTCAGTTTCTACTTTGGTGCGATTTGCCAAGGCGCTGCTGACAATGATATTTTCCTGTCTTGTATAAGAGAAGAGTAATGTCTGGAATGCTGCCAACAATGTCATAAACAGGGTTACGCCTTCCTGTTGACTCAGTGCCTTCAGCGCTTCGGTTAATTTTTTTGAGAGAAATACTGATTGACTCGAACCCTTGAAGGTTCGCACTGGTGGACGTGGGCGATGCCTACGGCCAGCTTCGCTAACGCATGGTAGCTTCAATATTGGCGGACTAGTGCCTAAATGCTTTTGCCAAAACTGAAGCTGAGACTCTAAGACTTCTCCTTGTAACCACTGCCTCTGCCATTGAGCAAAGTCGGTATATTTAATCGGTAACTCAGTCAACGGCGACGGCTTACCCTCACAAAAGGCTTCGTAAACCTTTGCTAGTTCTTGGGTTAGGACACTAAAAGACCAACCATCAGCAACGATATGGTGGGTGACGGCAACAAATAGATACTCTTGTTCATCCAAACGCCAAAGCTTGCTGCGTAATAAAGGGCCTCGTGCCAAATCGAAAGGATGCTTAATTTCCTGTTCAGCCTGTTGTGTAGCTTGAGCTTCGCGCTCAGTTTCGCTGATGTGCCGGAGATCGATTACTGAAAAGTCAAAGACAGGCTCGTTAATAACAGCATAGACGACTTGGCCATTCTTAACCTGAAAAGTCGATCGCAATGTCTCATGTCGCCGGACAATTTCTCTTAAACTCTCCTCTAATGCTTTCTCGTTAAGCGCACCTGTGATGCGATAGACCAAAGGCAGGTTATAGATGGAATTGCCTGGATAGAATTGGTCAAAAAACCACAACTCTAGCTGGGTTAAAGAAATTGGTATTGGCTCGTTTTGGGGAGGAAGTCGTTTTAGAGCTAACTCCTGCCGGTCTGGGGCTTTAGCTGTAGCAATTTTTTGAGCTAAAGGTGCGATCGCAGGAGACTCAAATAAACTCAATAGTGGTAATTCTATCCCAAATGCTTTGCGCGTTAAAGCAATCACCTGAGTTGCTAGTAAAGAATGTCCCCCCAAATCAAAGAAGTTATCGTAAATACCAACTCGTTCTAACCCTAAAACATCTCTCCAAATCCCAGCCAAGATTTCTTCAGTGGGAGTACGCGGTTCAACAAAAGTTTGACTTAATTCCGGTCGGCTGGTTGTTGGTTCTGGGAGAGCGCGACGGTTTACCTTACCATTGGGTGTGAGCGGGAATGATTCCATTTCGACAAAAGCCGATGGAATCATATAATCTGGCAATTGCTTAGTTAAAAAAGCCCGCAGTTGTTCGACTGTGATTGTCTCTCCCACAATGGGGACAAAGTAAGCGACTAAATATTTTTCCCTGGCACTTTCCCCATACACTTTTGCTACTGCTTGGTTAATTTGAGGATGTTTGCTCAGAACGGCTTCAACTTCTCCCAGTTCAACGCGAAAGCCCCGAATTTTTACTAAATCATCTATTCGTCCCAAAAACTCGATATTCCCATCTGGTAGATATTGGGCTAAGTCCCCAGTTTTGTACAAACAACTTGATTTTAGATTTTGGATTTTGGATTTTGGATTCTCAGAACTTTCAGCAGATTGGAAATTTTCACTTGTGTCCCTCAATCTAAAATCTAAAATCGGCAATCCAAAATCGGTAAACGGATTTGGGAGAAATTTCTGATTCGTCAAATCTGCACGATTGAGGTAGCCACGAGCCAAACCATCACCACTCACGTAGAGTTCCCCAGCCACACCAATCGGCACGGGTTGCAGATTGTTGTCTAATAAATAAACTTGCACGTTGACAGCAGCTTTACCAATGGGCGGATAAATCGGCCATTCATCTGGGTTTTGGCTAAAAGTATAAGCTGTAACTAAGTCTGCTTCTGTAGGGCCATAGAAATTGTAGAGTGTACAATTTTCCAGACGCTTAAACAGCTCGATCGTAGGCTGAGTAATTTGGAGTTGTTCGCCACAAGCGATCGCTTCCCGAATATTCTGAAATAGATGTTCTTGCTCTCCGTATATTTCTGCTAATTGCTGCCAAAGGCTAACTGGCAGAAAAACTTTACCAATTGGGTTATTAGCAAGTAAATGAATTAATTTATCTAAATCTTTGCGATCGCATTCAGAAATCATATACAGCGTACCTCCCAAGCCCCACGCCACGGATATTTCGTGATAGCTGACATCAAAACTCAGGGAGGCAAACTGAAGCACACCAATACCTGTGGCCATTTTTGCCTGATGGTGTGCTACTAAATTGGCGAGCGATCGCTGGGTAACAAGAGTGCCTTTAGGAGTGCCAGTAGAGCCAGAGGTATATATGATATAGGCTAAATTATCAACTCCTACCTCAACTTGCAGATTACTCTCAGATTCTTTGGCGATTTCGTCTTCATCTTCATCTAACACAATTAGACGATGAGCCAAGTTGCCATTAAATAATGACTGCAAATGTGTTTGAGTTAAGATGACTGGTGTTTGAGAATCGTTGAGCATGAAGGCTAAACGCTCTGATGGATAAGTAGGATCGAGGGGAACGCAAACTCCTCCAGCCTTGAGAGTTCCTAAAATAGCGCTAGCAGCTGCTAGCGATCGCTCCACACAAATACCCACTGGGACATCCGGTTTCACACCGAAGCGTTGCAAGTAGTGGGCGATTTTATTGGCTTGCTGATTTAACTCCTCATAAGTCAATCGTTGATTTTCATATACCACCGCTAAGGCTTGGGGTGTTCTTTCAACTTGCTCCTCAAATAACTGATGGATGCAACGATTGATGGGATGTGCTGCTGAGGTAGCATTCCACTGTACTAAAAGCAAATCTTGCTCTCTTGGAGTCAGTATCGGTAACTCGCCTGGGGTGCGATGAGGATTAGCGGTAATTCCCTGCAACAGAGTAAGGAAATGACCAGCCATGCGATCGATAATGTTTGCATCAAAGCGTTGGCGATCGTAGTAAATTTTTACAGTCATTTCCTCGCCAGGAATTGCCAGCAGTGTGAGAGGATAATTGGTTTGTCCTCTGTCTTGTAGTTCCCCAATGCTTAAGTTTCCAGGGAGTTGCTGCAATGTTACATTTACAGGATAGTTTTCAAATACAACCAGGCTTTCAAACAAAAGTTGAGTGCGAGGAATTTCACTTACGCCTTGAATATCTACCAGTGGGGTGTATGAATATTGCTCCCGTTCTATATATTCTTGTTGCAACAACCGCAGCCAGGTTAACAAATCGGTTGTATCCGGGATTTTCACCCGTGCGGGTAATGTATTAATGAACAATCCCACCATCGACTCCACACCAGATAAAGTAGGTGGACGCCCAGATACAGTAGTGCCAAAAACTACATCAGACTCACCACTATAACGACTTAGTAACAGCCCCCAAGCTGCTTGTATCAAGGTGGCAAGTGTGAGATGATGTTGTTGGGCAAAAGATTTTAAGGTAGTTGTCGTCTCGGTTGATAGATGTTGCGATCGCACCTCAATATTTTGCTGTTGGTGAGAACTCTGCCCTAGCGATCGTTCAACTATTAAAGGCGTAGGTGCAGTAAACCCCTCAAGATTTTGTTGCCAGAATGCCTTCGCTTCAGCCAAATCTTGCTGTTGCAACCAATTAATATAATCTCGGTAAGGACGACTGGGAGCTAAATATAACTGTTGACCGTTCTGAATTGACTCATATAAAGCAAACAATTCTTTGAAGATAATCGGCCAACTCCAGCCATCAACTAATAGGTGATGAAAACTCCAAACAAACTCATAAGTTTCATCGGCTACTCGGATTAAAGCAAAGCGCATTAATGGAGCTTTGTCAAGTTCAAAACCTTGTTTTCTATCTGAATCTAAGAAAGAATTGAGACGTATTTCTTGCTCTTGCTGAGGAAACATTCGCCAGTCTAAAATAGACCAAGGCAAATTCACTTGTTTACGCACCACCTGAACTGATTGTTTGCGATTCTTCCAAACAAAAAGAGTCCGCAAAGCCGAATGTCGCTCTACCAACAGTTGCCAAGCTTGTTCAAATATACCTGAATCTAAATTGCCATGAATAGTTAATTGAAACTGCTCAAAATAGATTGTCGATTCCGACTCATAGAGAGTATGAAAGAGTATCCCCTCCTGCGTAGGTGAAAGGGGATAAATAGATTCAATATCTTTATTTTTACTTTGTTTTTGTGCAACTACCATTGTTTTTTAAAGACGCTCTTAATTATGTTATTGCGATTTTCATTTAAGTGAGGTACAAAACCAATGTTTATTAACGCAGAGGAGCGCAGAGTCAAGCGCAAAGGTACGTAGAGGTTTGCCCAATTTTATTAGCAATGTATTAATAACCTCTGGGCCTCTGCGGTTCGTTTAAAAAAAGTAATTTTCATAAATAAAATAGAACTTATATAAACTAAAAACTTACCCAATCTCTTAAAAAGCAGACGTTGACAATCCGCCATCTATCGGAATAGTAACACCCGTAATATAGCTAGCACATTCTGACGCTAGAAAAGCTACCAAATTAGCAACCTCACTAGAAACACCGCGGCGACCAAGAGGAATTATCTTATTCGTTCTTTCTATTATCGAATCAACCGTCCGACCTTCCTCTTGGGCAAATATTTCTAAATATTCTCTATGCCTTGGAGTATCAATCAGACCAGGATTGACACAGGTAACTAAAACATTCCACTTAGCAACTTGCGAAGCAACAGTTTTAGTAAAGTTGATTAATCCAGCATTCGCCACTCCCGATTTCACAAGACGACTAGAAGGTTCTTTTCCTGATGTTCCAACAATATTAATAATGCGCCCCCATTGCTGATTTTTCATTGTCGGTAGCACTAAATTCGTCATGCGAATATAGCCCATTAACTTACCTTCAAACACAGTTATCCAATCTTCATCAGATAGATTTTCTATTGCTTCATTAGAAAAACTAGCCCCTTCTGAATTATTAACTAAGATATCAATTTTACCAAATTGTCTGATAACTTCTTGGACTAATTTTTGAGAATCACTTGCATTTTGCACATCAGCACAAATCGGGATAATTTTAACTTGAGAACCAACCAAACCTTGATAAGCTTGTTCTAACCGCTCATAATTTCTCCCACAAATTATTAACTGACAACCTTCTGCTGCCAGCTTTTGGGCAACGCTATAACCTATACCAGCACTTGCTCCTGTCACTAAAGCTACTTTCTGTGTTAATCCTAAATCCATGATTGTTCCCTTACGAAGTAGTTAGCGATCGCGCCATATATGTCTTGGAAACAGTATCTTGTACTGAGAGAAGAGAGGGAGGTTTAATTGAAATTTCAACCAAAAATACTATTTCGTCACAGAGATTATATCCTCCATAAAGAACATCAGCCGGAGCATAATAAACACTATTAGATTCTAACTGCTGCTGTTGTTCTTCCACCATCATTCTCAACTGACCGTTAAGAATTATTCCCATTGTTTCACTAGCAGACTGGCGAATTGGTATTATCCCTTTGGGAGGAATTTTAGTAATAATAATTTTAAACCAAGAACCAACAACAGACTGGCACTCAAAACCTGTAATTTCATCTGGAGTTGGTGAAACTTTCAAAATAGCTTCCTCAGCTTCCTCAGAATGAGTGATGCGTTTCACATCAAATGCTAATGCTGTTTCGGAGAAAGGGTTTATAGAACCATGAAGAACATTAGAACCTGCCACATAAACTTGCTCAAGGGGTTCAAGAATTTCTTTAGTACCATTAATATTTATTTCTAAACGCCCTTTTATTTGCATTCCAATTTGACTTTCAGGATGCCGATGTAATTCAAACGTAGCCCCTGCTGGAATAGAAACTAATTGCACAACTGTATCTTGACATTGAAATGCAATTAACTCTACATCTGAATTAATTTTGATGGTTTTTGGCTGAGGAAAATATTTAGACATAATTTTCTGCTAATTTTTTCTGGAAAATTGACCAACTCATCTGGATATTTCCGTAGGTTGAAATAAACTCTAAATCGTAGGCTTTAACAGCATTCTCATTAGTAATAGCCAAATCAGCTAAACCCTGCATTACTTGAATTGCTGAATCGCTGGTAGAAGGAGACAAATCCACTTGTATTTGTGTTCGATCTTGAGAATCTGGCAAGAGTTCTGTCAACAAAGGTAAAGGAGCAGGATGAGTAACAATTCTAGAACCGTTGAAAACTACCTCTGTATTTTTTTTCTTAGCCAATCCATAAACTGGAGTAGGATATATAAAAATGAAACCTAAATCAAAACTTGGCTCCATATAAAACTCATTAATCCGGTCGTAAGCATGAGGAACTAAAGCCAAATTCACCTTGTCTTGCAGCAAAGCTTCTCTAACATCTGTAAAAGTATCAAATAACTGAGTTGATACAGTTACTTGTTCTGAAGTCAGATGGTTAGTTATATGTTTAGCAGCATAATCACTACTAGTAGCAGCAGGCCCCAAAGTACCTATGACTAAATTTTTGGCAGGAGGGATACGAGGTTTAAATTCAATCTGAAATTCCAGCATAGTTTTTCCTGAGTAATCATCATGATATTTTTTAGTAGCGAGTCATTAGTAGCTTTGTTATAAATCACCTCCAAGAATTTAGTTTATTTGCAGAAAACCTTGTTAAAACAGAAATTTGGTTTTAAATGTAGACGACTTTATTTTTAATTAATTTCTGCTAGCAGTTCGTCCAAAGCTTCTTGGCTAAACTCAACTTCTGGGAAATCTGAAGGAGTATAGCCACCTGCCTCTGGGGATAAACAGTGGGCAATAATAGTTTCTAAGGTTTCTATATACTCATTAGCCAGATTTTCTACAGTGGCCCGGCTATGGAAATGCTCGCTATATTGCCATTCCAGTTTCAGCCTGCCTTCAACGACTAATCCATTCACTGTTAACAAATGGCGGCGTTGTCCTTTAGGGCTGTGAATGGAACCGCAAGACTCTTGAGCATATTTCCAGCCAAGGGTTGCTAACTGCGTTTGGTCAAATTGACCCAAGTAGTTAAAGCTCACCTCAGCTCGGGGTAGGACTGGTATAGGTAGTTTTTCTCCCCTGCTCCCTGCTCCTCTGCTCCCCTGCTCCCCTGCTCCCCTGCTCCCCTGCTCCCCTGCTCCCTGCCCCCTGCCCCCTGCTTTTTCACTGCGATCGCTCTCATCCAGCCTAAGATAGCGCCAGATGCCATAATCAATACCCCGGTTAGGAATACTTCGCAGTTGCTCTTTGACCGACTTGAGAACCTCTCCGGTATCGAAACGATCCTCAAGTTTTAACAGCACAGGGAATATACTAGTAAACCAGCCTACAGTACGAGACAAGTCCACATCCTCAAACAAGTCCTCTCGTCCATGACCTTCTAAGTCAATCAATAAAGAGTGAGAACCCGTCCAACGAGTGAAAGTTTGCACCAACGCGGTCAATAGCACATCGTTAATTTGAGTATTGTAAGCTCCAGGGACATCCTGTAATAGAGCGCGAGTCTGTTCTCCACTCAGGTATACAGATACAATCCGACTGGAAGCTACAGTATTATCTTGGGCAACAGCAGCATAATCCAACGGTAAAAGAGCAATTGGCAACTGCATTGAGTCCAGCCAGTAATCTAGCTGTGAGTATTCTTGAGAGCGGGCATAATCCTGCAATCGAATTGCCCAATCCTTAAAGGAAGTTGTTTTTGCAGGTAGTTGGATACTTTTGCCAGTTTCTAATTGTTTGTATGCTCCAGATAAATCTTCTAACAATATTCGCCACGAGATCCCATCTACAGCCAAGTGATGGATGACGATGAGTAAACGTCCGGGAGAATTGCCTAAATGAAATAGAACGACCCGCATTAGCGGCCCATCTGCTAAGTTCAGCGTCCTTTGTGCTGCGTCTGCCCTTGCTTCTATTGTCCTTAACTGTTCTGCTTGGGGCAGATCAGACAAATCTGCAATACCCAACGATACGCCATCGCTCACATCACTGTTGTACTGCTGCCATTGCCCCTCCTGCTGCACAAACCGCAGGCGTAAAGCATCGTGATGGTACAGTAATTTTTGTAGTGCCTGCTTTAATAACTCCGGTTGCAAATTTGCGGGAACTTCTAGCAGGAAGGATTGGTTAAAGTGATGAGGTTCCGGCAGATTTTGCCCAAAGAACCAGTGCTGAATCGGTGTTAGAGGGACAACCCCTGTAACTAAACTTTGTTCTGATTGAACCAAGTTAATTGTACCAGCAACAGCAGCTAATTCAGCAATTGTTTGGTGTTGAAAAAGTTGTTTCGGAGTCAGCTTGAGTCCGGCTTGATTAGCTTTAGCAATAATTTGCATACTAATGATGGAATCCCCGCCCAATTCAAAGAAATTGTCGTGGATACCGACTTGTTTAAGTACCAAAACATCCCGCCAAATCTTTGCCAAGACTTCTTGAGTATGGGTGTGGGGGGAGACAAAGCCAGTAGATTCATCGAACTCGAACTCTGGTACTGGTAATGCACGACGGTCTACTTTGCCGTTGGGGGTAATCGGCAAAGCTTCTAGAACTGTGAAGGATGCAGGTACCATGTAACTGGGGAGCTTTGACTTGAGAAACAGACGTAGCTCATTACTGGTTGGCTGTGTCAATTCTGGGATGATATATGCTGCCAAACTCTTAATACTAGGTTTATCTTCTCTGGCAAGCACAACAGCATCGCGTACCTGTGGGTGTTGAGTCAAAGCCGCTTCAATTTCCGAAAGTTCAATGCGAAAGCCACGAATTTTAACTTGGTTATCAATGCGACCCAAGAATTCTATATTGCCATCGGCTTGGTAGCGAACCAAATCGCCTGTTCGATAAAGCCGCTCTTTTATTTCTCCCCTGCTCCCTGCTCCCTGCTCCCCTGCCCCTCTGCCTCTTTGGAAAGGATTACGAATGAATCTTTCAGCCGTCAAGTCGGGACGGTGGAGGTAGCCTCGTGCCAAGCTCTCACCACCGATGTACAATTCTCCAGTCACACCAATGGGTACAGGCTGCAACAGGGAATCGAGTATATAAACTTGAGTATTAGCGATCGCCCCCCCAATCGCAGGTGGTATATAGTCTTGTTGGCTTTTAGGAACAGTACCAGATGTTGTGACTACAGTATTCTCTGTTGGGCCGTAATTATTCACCACCTTAAAGGGATGAGCAGCCGAAGGATATTGATGAAGTTGATCCCCACCTGTGAGTAAAGTCCGCAAAGCAGCATTCGCCGGCCAATTTAATGATAGAATTTTCTCGGCCATTGGTGTCGGTAGGAAACTAATGGTTATTGCCTTTGACAACAACCAATCTCGTAGTTGCTCAGGGTAAAGCCGGGTTTCATCATTGGGAAAGTGAATGCTAGCTCCAGCAGTCAGATAAGGCCAGATTTCCCAACCACAAGCGTCAAATGCGACTCCCGCAATTTGTGTTGCTCGGTCAAGCGGCGACACTGCAAAAGCTTGTTGATGCCAAAAGACGAGATTTAACAATCCTCGATGTTCAATTTGCACTCCTTTGGGTTTGCCAGTGGAACCGGAAGTGTAAATCACATAAGCCAGATTGTCAGTTGTTGCTGTGTGGAGTAAATTCTCTACACTGGTGCTGAAGATTGCTGTGTCGCTATCCAGACAAATCACCTGCGCTTGATGTGACGGTAGCGTTGCGACCAAGCTTTCCTGGGTCAACAGTACTTTAACTTGGGCATCTTCTAGCATAAACGCCAACCGCTCTTGGGGATATGCTGGGTCAAGCGGTACATAAGCCCCACCAGCCTTGAGAATGCCCAGCAATCCTACTATCATTAAGGGCGAACGCTCAACACAAATTCCCACCAGTACTTCTGCACCAACACCTAAAGATTGCAGATGATGCGCCAACTGATTGGCGCGGAGGTTCAACTGTTGGTATGTCAGAGACTCGTCCTCATAGACCACAGCTAATGCATTTGGCGTTTTTTCAACCTGCTCCTCAAACAACTGATGGATGCATTTGCTGTCAGGATAAGGCGTATAAGTATCATTCCATTCCACTAGCAACTGATGACGTTCGCACTCAGTCAGTAGTGGTAACTCAGCAATAGGTTGATTGGGATTAGCAATAATCGCTGCTAACAAAGTCTGGAAATGACTTGTCATCCTCGCAATGGTATCTGGCTCAAAGAGGTCGCTGTTATATTCCCACGAACCCATCAATCCTGCTTTTGTCTGCCAAACTGCCAAGCTCAAATCAAACTGAGATGTCTCCCTTTTTACCAGTTGGGGAGTCAAGGTAAGATTAGGCAACTCTAATGTATCTAACGAGAAATTCTCTAAGACAAACATCACCTGGAAAAGGGGATTGTAGCTCAGAGATCGTTCTGGTTGCAACGCTTCTACTACTTGTTCAAAAGGAACATCCTGATGACTGTAAGCAGAGGTTGCAACTTGTCGCGCTTGAGAGAGAAACTCATAAAAACTAGGATTTCCCTCAATCCGGTGACGCAGTACCAATGTATTGACAAAAAAGCCAATCAATGGTTCTATATCTTTACGGTTGCGGTTGGCGATCGCGCTACCGATGCAGATATCATCCTGACCACTGTAACGAAACATTAAAACTACAAAAGCCGCCAGTAAGGTATGAAATAAGGTAGCTCCTGACTGTTGGCTGAAGGTTTTGATTTGCTTGCTCAAATTCTGGTCAATTTGAAATTCTTTGGTAGCACCACAAAAAGTCTGAACGGGGGGACGCGGTTTGTCTGTGGGTAGTTCTAATAAGGGTGTAGCACCAGCTAACTGTTGCTTCCAGTAATTCAGTTGTTGTTTTTGAACTGACTCAGTTAACCACTGTCGCTGCCAAACTGCAAAATCAGCATACTGGATAGGCAACTCAGAAAGGAGCAAAGGGGAACTAAGAGTAAAAGCTCGGTAGAGGTTGGACAACTCTTTGATGAATATCCCCATTGACCAGCCATCCGTGATGATGTGGTGCATAGTCAATACCAGGATATGGGACTCTGGCCCCAGTCGTAGTAAAGCGATTCGCAACAAAGGGCCATTACTCAAATCAAAAGGTTGGCCAGCTTCTTTTTTGACAATCTGTTGTACCTCTGATGCTTCTAAACCTTGCAAGTCTAGAACTGGCATGGCGATCGCCAAGCTGTCTGAGATGACTTGTAAGGGTTTTCCATCTACTGCTGGAAATGTTGTTCGCAGAATTTCGTGACGACGGATGATTTCGTTGATACTCTGCTCAAGAGCTTCTGTGTTGAGTACACCTTGAAGGCGTAGCTGGCAACTCTCATTATAAAATGGGCTTTGGCTCTCTAATTGATAGAGAAACCACATCCTCTGCTGGGCAAAGGATAAGGGCAACTCCTCAGAACGCTGCATAGATGGTATTGGCTCAAAGGAAGAGTCTGTTGCAGTCTTAGCTTCTTCTAGAAAAGCCAGGATTTCTGATTTTCGCTCTAGCAGTTGGTTTTTCAGGTCTGGGTTCATCACTTGCTTGGGAGCGCGATAGTTTAACTGGTCGCCTTCCAACCAAATTTTTATGCCTAAACTATTTAAATAAGATACAAATTCTATTGTTGTCATTTATAATACGCCTCCCTCATATTCTTCTTCTGCGTCATCAATAGCTACATTCCACTTGCTGACGACAGTTAGCAGCGCCTCAAGACTTTCTCCCAAACCAGCTATAGTTGGGGATGCAAAAAAACGATTTGGCGACAATTCAACAGAAAAAGCCTCGCGCAACCGAGAAATGACTTGGAAGGCTAGCAAAGAATTTCCTCCTAGTTGAAAGAAGTTGTCGTAAACACTAATTTGGGGTATTTTTAAAATTTCTTGCCAGATTTGAGCTATTTGCCGTTCCGTTTCGTTTCGGGGAGCGATCGCTTTTTGAGTTATACCCTTAGTCAATAATTCTCGATTGATTTCACCATTAGCGGTGAGGGGCATTTGCGATAGTTGCACGAAGTCACAGTTAACGGTTGTTCCGAAGCGATCGCGTACCATCAAATCTGATAACTCTGGTACGATAGAACCGTTACTCGTAGTGAAATAGGCAGTTAATTTCTGTAATTCTGGAAACTCAGAGGTGAAACGGCGAATTTTGGGATTGCTGCCATCTAAACCGACTATTAGTTGGGCTTGGTCGTGATATAAACCAGCCAAAAAGGAATATAATCCTTGTTGCAAACTCATCTCATAATAGCCTTGAGCGCGGGTGATTTCTTGCCTCTGATAACCTTTATTGATTCCTGTATCACGCCAATTTGTCCAAGCAAAGCAATAGCTGTGCAACCCACCAATAAAACGTTGATATTGATTAAAGCTTTCCAAAAAATTGTTAGCAGCAGCATAAGCCGAAATTGTCGCTCCACCAAAGAAACTTGCTAAAGAAGAAAAGCTAATGAAAATCCCCTGTCCTTGCTTCTTAAGTACCTGATGTAGCACCCAAGTGCCTAACACTTTAGGTTGCAAAATTGCAGCTAAACTCTGTGGTGTTTCATTCACTAGCATTTGTTCGTGATAAGTTCCCGCCAGATGAATCACGCCATCTAGTTGGCATCCCCAGTTAGCCTTGGCTTTTTCCACCACTTGTTGCACGGCTTGAAAGTCGCAGATATCCACTGCTTCATAAATCACGGAGCCAAGCTGCTTTAATTCCTGATAAACCTTGACTTTTTCTAATGAGACATTTGATAAACGAGTCCGACCTACTAATAATAATTTGGCATTAAAAAACTGAATTAGATATTTAGCAGTTTCAACCGCAACACCTCCAAGCCCACCACTTATCAGATACATTCCCCCCACTTTTAAGGGAAGTTCTTGCTTTGCTTTTTTTTGCAGATTAACTTTTTCTAAACCTGCAATTAAACGTTCTCTATCCCGGTAAGCAACCTCTTGGTCTTTTGATAAAACCTGGAGTTCTTGTAAAACATAGTTACCATCTGCCTGTATTAAATTTGGTGTCAAATCTATGTGACGGCAATTTAACCAGGGTATTTCTTGAGGAATAGTTTTAATGACACCGAGAACTGGAGATTTTTCATAAGCAATCTTGTCTGTTGGCTGCGTAGACTGGGTGTAGCTAGAAACAAACAATAACTGTAAATCTGGGATTTGAGTTTTTGCTATGGCTTGGACAAGAAATAACAAACTGTAGATTCCCTGTTCTTGCGCTTTTTCCAGAGCTGCTAGGCTTTTGATTTCTCCGCTATACTCTTGATAATTCCACAGATGGAGAATCTGACCAATGGTCTGTTTCTCTGCCTTGATTGTGTCAAGTAAGAGCTGATAATGCTCTGCATTTCCAGGAGTTAAAAAGAAGTGATGGGAACTTTTTTTAGCAAAATCAGAGCCGGGTGAAACACACAAATATGGCAGGTTTTGCTGTTCTAATTGCTGACAAACAAATGTCCCCAATCCTAACTCGTCGAGGAAGACTATAGTTAGACAACCTTGAGGTAAAGCTTTTAGAAGCTTGGCTTTCTTACGTCGCCAGACTTTTTGATAGAACCAGTCAGGAATAGTATTAGTATTATTTAGTAATATATCAATTTGTTTGATAATGTGGTTAAACTCACCTGCACCAAAGCGATTGCGAAGTTGCGATCGCTGGATTTTACCAATAACAGTTTTGGGTATATCTTCTTTAGGTAATAAAATTAAATAATCAGGATTCAACCCGATTTTACTGACGACTGCCTGCCGAATTTTAGTTAGTAGTTCTAATAGTTTTTGGTCTTCTGTAATTGGCGAATTAAAGAAAATGGCTAGTTTCTCCGTTGTATCATCAGCATCGCAGACTGCACAAGCGGCGGTGTAAGACACTTCAATTTCGCCAATTTCTTCAACTACTGCTTCAATTTCATGACTGTAGTAGTTAGCTCCATTGATGATAATAGTTTCTTTCGCGCGACCAGTAACCACCAATTGTCCGTTGGCAATGAATCCTAAATCTCCAGTATCAAACCAGCCCTCTTTTAAAAATGATTGACTGTTGGCATCGTGGTTGTTGTAATATCCTGGAGAAACTGCATCACCTTTGACTTGCAAACGACCTATGGTGTCTTCTTTTAATACAGAGTTGTTATTATCTACTATGCGAATGGTAATTCCCGGAATAACTGAACCTAAATCAGTAAAAATATGATGATTTAGATGGTCTATTTCTACTCGTTTAATAGTACTTTGCAATCTAGATTTGTCTACCCTATGGAACAACAAAGGTGCTTCTTGGTGCGGCTGATAATATGTAATCCCTGAACCCATCTCTGCCATCCCAAAAGCTGGTCTAATTGCCGTTGCTTTGAGTCCGTAAGTCACTAAATTTTCTTGAAAATCCTCCACAGCTTTACTGGATACTGCTTCACCAGCTGTTAGTAGGAATTTTACGCAAGATAAGTTCCAGTTTTGTTCTGGTTCTTGTTTAAAAGAGTCATTAACTATGGCATAAGCAAAATTGGAGGCCCAGCTATGAGTAATCCGGTATTTATGGATTAAATCTAACCAGTTGAGGATGCGACCTAAGATATATTCTTTTTGTGCGTAAACTAGGGTACAACCGATTTCTACACCACGGATATGCCAGTCGGAAATGCTGCCAATGTGATCGAACGGTAGCCAATTCAAAATTACATCTTCTGGCTCGTGTTGATTAAGTTTATTGGCCCCTCTGGCGCGAGCAATGAGATTTTGATGAGTCAATTGAACGCATTTTGGAATTCCTGTACTACCAGAAGTTAAGTTAAAAAGAGCTACTTCATCTGGTTGACTCTGGTAATATTGTGTGCTGGCAGTGTTGTCTTTTAATGCTTCAATCGTGTCTATTTTTAGGCGTTCTTCTGGTAGCCATTGCGATAGTAATTCTACCTCTTGTTTGAGAGCTTCTGTAGTTAAGATGACTGGACTATCTAAGAACTGCCAAATATGACAAAGCTTATCCACCACCTTGTTTGATTCTCTATAAGTTGGTGACACTTCCATGATTACGGGTACAAAGCCTCCCAGTAGGCAGCCCCAAAAGGTAGGAATAATGTCACAATTAAGTTCCATTTGCAATATAACTTTGTTTTTTGGCTTGAGTCCCAATTTTCTCAAACCAGTAAGAATTCGCTTTGCAACTTCAAGTAACTCAGCGTAGGATTGGCGTAGTTCTGTTCCATCGGGCAACAGGTAAATAATTTCCCCACCTGTAGCCTGTTGAGCAGTTCTTTGCAAAACTTCGGGTAAGGTAATAGGTGCATTGGGATCGTCAGGGAGAATACCACCGTAGCTGATGGCAAGTGGTTTTAGTTCAAAGAAATGTTGTTGTGTACTGGGTTGGGAGTCTTTGGGAACTGGGGAAAAGTTAACAATTGCATTTTTGTTTTGCCAATCTGGGAGCAAATCTGACAAATGGAGTGAGGGGATCTGCTTTCTCAACTCCTGCACTACTATCACTGCCTGTTCGATTCTGCGATCAAAATTAAGTTGGTTTTCTACTCGCTCAATTAAAATTTCATCAATAACAGGAATGTTGCTCAAAGCTAATTCGTCTACATCTCCTGTGGCAGTTAAAGGTAGATGAGACACTGATACCAAAGCTCTTGGTAGTAATGCTTCATCGCATATATCTTGAAGATAAGAGCGAATTTGTTCTAGTGAAATATTTGAACTTGAAACAATATATAGTATGACTTCTAGGGGAAATATTTTTTTAATAATTACTGTACATTCGTTTATTGAAGTTTTATCCAATAAAACTAATTCAAAATCATTTTTAATTTGCTGTATTTTCTCTAAATCTAAACTTTTTTTTTCTGAAAAATTCATTTGATTATCAACCCATACTGTATACAAGTGGTGGTTAAAAACTATAAATTGAATGAATTAGTGCAGAACAAGTTTTTAGGTTTTAATCTGTTCCTGTTTAAATATATTTTCAGGCTGCATTGCATGATTTTGAATAATGGCCTTTGAGGGTTTAATCCGATAGAAGTCGGACTCAGAGGCCATTTTATTATTTGAGAGTAATTAAGCGCGATCGCACTTAATTTAGTAACATTTTGTTGGTAGTCTCAACAAATGTAACAGTAAAATTATTCCTCGACGATTTCAATTGTTTTTGGCGGCTGAACATCTTCAAAATTCTCAGTGATTGTTGGGTTCAGTTCATTTTTTAGTTTGAGTTTTAGATCCTCTGTAATCGGTAAATCTTTAATTTCTTTGAGGAGATATCTCACAGATTCGGTTTTACGACGTTCTGTATAAATGTTCTTGAGAACTGCTTCAATTCCAAATCCCGCTATAGCTTCCCCTACAAGTGTTGTCAAACCAAGCACACCTAGACCGCCGATGATGCCAAACGGGCCTCCCAACCCCGCCAGGGCAGCTACAACGCCGTAACCACCCGCCAAACCTGATGCAGAAACTGCAATTACCAAAAGTATGCCAGGAAGACCCAAAGCAGCGATTTTTTTAACGACTTCATCCATTGGAATTACCTTAAATCCTTACATTCTTGGTTAAATCTTGATTAAGGGTAATAGAATTTATTCACCCTTACTTGCTAGCTTAGTACTTAATCGAGATGGTGACTAATTTTTCCTTGTACAAAATTGAGTGCTGAGTGAGGAGTTAGGAGTTAGGAGTTAAGAGTTAGGAGTTAGGAGTTAGGAGTTTTATTTATCTCCTTGTCTCCCTTGTCCCCTTGTCTCCCTTGTCTCCCTTGTCCCCTTGTCTCCCTCATCTCCTCGTCCCCTGCCTGTTTTTTAGGCTGACAAAATACTACATAACTCATCGATTTGTTGACTTCTTTCTGTAATCAGTCGATGGGCTATAGTTTGTAGCTGACGAATATTTTCTGATTTGACATTATCTATGTCTTCTAACTCACCTGTGAGGAATGTTTGAAATCTATAATAAGAGCCTCTGATTTCTTTTTCAGTAGACTCAAATAAGTGTTCTAATTCTCCGGCTACAACTTCACTACCACCGTCCATAACAATGTTTAAAAGAGGTTTTACCCATTGCAATTGTCCCCAATTTTTGACATCGTTATACTTGTAGACACTCGTCAGTGAACCTGTACCCAAGGAAACTAATAAGATATCGTTGGTATGTAGCGCTGTTCTTTGAGTTTGTCTACTGATTTTCGCTTCTGTAATCGCCAAGCTTGCTGGATTATTAGCAACCAATCCTCCATCTACTAAATTATAAAAGCCACTAGGATTATGAGAAGTCGCAACTCGATAGGGAGGAAAATAAGTAGGTGTCGCACTAGTTGCCATTGCCGCATCTTTGAGTGTAAAACCGACACTCACCTTCCGAAATTTTTTAGATTCTATCTGTTGTTTTTCGATTTTGTTGGTAAAGAATATCGGAATTCGCTGTTCGATATCGTAGCTAGTGACGAAAACTTCTTTAAGATTATTTTCTAGAGGGGTATTACCAAAATATTTGTTGATAATTTCCTCTCTGCCATCAGAGGCATATTTGGGCTGAGTAAACATATCTTCAAGAGGGCCGAGCAGATGTTCAAAAAATGGCTCGTAAAATATCTCAGCCCCATATTCGACATATAATTTAACCATCTGTTCGGCACTGTACTGAGCTTGGGCTTCACTTTCAGATATAGATGGATCTAAACTTAATTGGGGTTTAGTCAATCCTAGTGCCAGAATTCCTCCGGTTGAAGTGCCTGCAATTAAGTCGAATAAACTAAAAATCGGTTTTTGTGTGCGCTTTTCAATTTCTGCTAATATTAGCGCTGGGATAATCCCTCGAATACCGCCTCCATCAATGGAAAGAATTTTATATCTAGGATTGGCTGTAGTAATCATAGTTTTTTGCGATCGCTCCTGAGTTAATTTTTGTGATCTTTTGGGCTGTTGGATATCGGTTGGAACTTGACTTTCAGTTGCTTGAACTATTTCGACTTTCTCCTCTTGCTTTGGCTGGGAAGTTTGAATGTTGGTATTTTCACTCTGCTTCTTTGACCCTTTTTTTCCCTTTCCTGTAGTCGAGGCTACGGGAGTGGGAGTTGCAAGAACGTCGTTTTCTACATCTGGGGAAACTTCAATGGATTGCTGCGAGTCAGCTTGGCCAACAGCAGTTAGTTCAGTGGAGAAAACCTCTGCAACTGACTGGTTCTCTTCTGGGGAATTGCTTGTTGTCTGGCTCTGGTTCGATGATTGGGTAATTCCAAATGGAATTTGTGCTAAACCCCAACTGGGATTACCATGCAAAGTTCCATTATGAGTATTTTCAGTCTGGTCTTTGACGGTCGATCCTTCTCCTTCATTTAACATCCAATAAGCAACTAATCCTTGTTCATTGCCGATTAGAGGCCCAGAGCGGTGTGTTTGGATTTCCACTGGCGGACAGGGATAATTCCAGACGCTAATGTTAGCTAATTGACCTGTGAAGTATATACTGTTGTGTAAAGTCGCGCCCAGAGTTACAGGACTAGTTGCTTTGTTTAAAGAGTCACCTGTCAAATAGCCAAAATATTCATGCTCATCAAGGTGTATAGTCAGTTGACCCCGATTAAAAACAATAGCAAAGAAGTGCCATTGTCCGACAGTTAATTCTCCATTGCCAAAGGTTCTGATAACCTTCTCAACCTTCTCATCAATATATATATCTAAGTTTCCTGATTCATTGATGCCAAACTCAAAGTTATCACTATATCGGTCTGAGGAACGCGCAAAAAAAACATTGTGCGTTCCGTATGTAGTGGCTTGATTTTTTAGTTCTTGAGGATTAATCCATCCAGAAATCGTAAAGGCTGAACTACCCTCAGCAAAAACACCACCAATATCATTCCTGCCAAAATTTATATAATCATCTTGACCATCAAATGTTATAACTGATTGGCTATATACCTGTGTTGTCACGATATTTTAATCTCCAAATAAGAGTAGAACTGAAGAAAGTCCTTAGTGACGATTAAAATTTATGGCGATCGCTTGAATAATGGGGTGTACTCAGATTGCTATCATCGTCCATCGTCGCACTCTCTACGACTGATTATACCAGTATGGCTGCGCTCCCTATTAGTTCCCATATCTCACTTACCATTAAGATTTTTCCAATTCAAATCTTGGCAACTATTAAATAATATTACTAAACCTTTCTCAACTTATAACTTATTTAAAATTATAATTCATTGCAATTTTTTTAATTATTGCTCAAATATTCAAAATTTATGTTCATTGTATCAAAAACATAGTTTATTTGGATTTTCTAGTCAAGATATTTATTTAAATGTTTACTTAAATTTATAGAATTATTCTGCTTTAAATCTTGGCGAACAACATAAATTGTTGACGATTGCTGTCTTAACTGTCTTAACTGTCTTAACTGTCTTAACTGTCTTCAACGAATTGTTTGAAATGCTGTTGCATTTTATTGAGAAAAATGAGATGATTCTTTAACTGAAATTTTCAGTATGTTACTTTCAAAAAAGTAAGTTTGTTTCAACGATATAAAAATCTGCTTTTATTTCTGAAATTATTTGCGTGGTGCGCGTTGGCGTTCGCGTTAGCATCTCTGAAAGAGAAGCCTCTCCTAGAGAAGCGCAAGCGCGATCGGGAGGGAATTTTTAACAGGAGAGAAAAGTTAGAGATGTACTGAGTTTTTTCACGCAATCAAATATGAGTCCTATAAATTAGTTTTTATCAAAAAAGAGTAAAATCATCAGTTAGATCGAGGGTAATTCTGCTCCGGTTGCAGCTATTCTTATACCATTGGGAAATCCGTTTAGGATCGTCGGAGGTATTGGGCTATTTGGTTTAATAACGGTTGGAGGGGATGCTGTAGCAGAATATGGACTTGAAGCTGTTGTTAAAGATATTTATCAAGAACCTAACAAAACTGAATTTGTTTAATTTATCCTTAAATAAATTAAAGATTTATCGATTACAATAGACTGAGCTTGGAATTAAAGATTAATGCTGAAAACGTAGAGATTACAAAAACAATTGAACTTGTTGATAAATGATTTTAATGGCTAGCTGTTACTTAATGTCAACCCACTTTCAGCAAAAGTTTAGTTAGGTAATGTTAATTATTGAAGAGCGGACTTTAAAAAGGATATACAAGCTAATGCAATTAGATAATCATAGTCAGCTTTTAGTAAATTCAAATAATAAAATTTTTACATATAGAGAAGTAGAAGATGCTATCAAGTCGAGTTTGGCTGTTGACGATTGTGTAGTAATAGAGAGGCAGACAGAAAATTCAAAACAAGATTTAATTGCTTATGTAGTTCCATCAGGATTATTTGTACCAGAACAATTGCTATCTTATTTGCAAACAATTTTGTCTAGCGAATTAATCCCGAAGGCGATTGTGCCAGTCTCCACTTTACCATTAACTCCATCGGGACAGATAGATGAAACTGTCTTAAATCATTTAGAAGTAAGGGATACACACCTTATACAGCAATGGTCAGAGCAAATTCAGTTAGTACCTGAAGTTAAGCAAGTAGCAGTAGTAGTTCAAGAACACCTCAAGCAGCAGCGATCGCTACGTATATCAGACTTGCTAAGTGATTGGAAAACTCTCACAGGTGAAGAAAACAATACTTTAGTTACACCTCAATTTTCTCGCTCAACTATCAATCAGGATTTCGCTAATAACAAACTAGCTGTTAGTTATGGCAAAGAACTAAAACAAGAAGAAAATGCTCCAAAACTTCTTTGGGAAGCACTGCAAAAAACAGCTATTCAATTTCCAGACAAAGAATTAGTTTATATTCAAGCCGATGGTTGTGAAATTATTCAATCTTATAAAGATTTACTATTAGATGCTCAAAAGATATTAGCTGGTTTAAGAAAGCTAGGTTTAAAACCATTAGACAAAGTAATATTTCAAATCGATCTCAGTCAAGATTTCATACCTGCGTTTTGGGGTTGTATATTAGGCGGTTTTATTCCCGTACCAGTTTCTATTGCTCCTGCCTACGGGCAGGTTAACAGCGCTGTTAACAAATTACACAATGCTTGGCAGATGTTAGAGCAACCTATTGTTCTGACAAGCTCAAAATTAGTTCAAAGCCTTCGGGAGTTACCAGCACTTTTAAATATCGAAAATTTTCAAGTTGAGACAGTAGATAACTTACGCCAAAACCAACCAGATAGAAATATTCATCAAAGTGACCAGGATGATTTAGCGCTACTATTACTTACTTCAGGCAGTACTGGTTTTCCTAAAGGTGTGATGTTAACTCATCGCAATCTCTTAAGCATGACGGCTGGCACAGCCCAAATGAACAATTTTTCCAGTGATGAGATTGTTTTGAACTGGATGCCATTAGAGCATGTGGGTGCAATTGTATTTCTGGGACTGATGGCAGTTGATTTAGGTTGCAAACAAATCCATGCATCTACAGAATATATTCTGCAAAATCCCATTCGTTGGTTGGAATTGATTCAACGACACCAAGCGTCGATTTCTTGGGCCCCAAACTTCGCTTTTTCCTTACTTAACGAACGCGCTAGTGAAATAAATCAGCAGTCATGGGATTTATCTTCTATGCGCTTTCTAGTGAACGCTGGAGAGCAAATCGTACCGAAAACAGCACGTAGTTTTCTTAAGCTCCTCCAACAACATGGTTTACCACCTAACGCCATTCATCCAGCCTTTGGGATGTCTGAGACTTGCTCAGGAATCACTTGGTCTGATGGTTTTTCTTTAGAAACTTCATCAGATGATATGTCATTTGTAGAACTTGGACCACCGATTCCGGGAGCATCAATTCGCATTACTGACGATAATAATCAAATCGTTCCCGAAGGGGCGATTGGGAGATTCCAAGTTAAAGGACTTTCAGTAACAAGAGGTTACTATCAAAATCCAGAGCGCAACCGCGAAGCTTTTACCGAAGATGGATGGTTTAATACTGGAGATATCGGCTATTTACAGTCAGGACGAATCGTGCTGACTGGCAGAGATAAAGATGACATTATTATCAATGGCATCAACTATTACAGCCATGAAATTGAATCAGTAGTTGAAGAAGTTGAGGGTGTAGAGATATCTTATACGGCTGCTTGTGCCGTGCGATTCTCTGGGCAAAACGCAGATGGATTAGCAATCTTTTTTAATTCTGCTATTTCCGAGCAGACCTTGTTAAAAGAACTAATAAAGAAGATTCGTGGAGCAGTCGTTAAAAATGTTGGGGTTAATCCAAATTACATCATTCCTCTGAAAAAGGAGATGATACCCAAGACTGCTATTGGCAAGATTCAGCGCACCCAATTAAGCAAGATGTTTGTGGCTGGTGAGTTCGATAATATTATTCAACAGTTAGGCATCAATTTAGATAATCCCAACTTACTACCAGACTGGTTTTATCGTAAAACATGGCGACGTAAATTACCTGTAAGCCAAAAGTCTACAATTAATGGTAACTTCCTGGTATTTTTCGACCAATTAGGATTAGGTGAATATTTAGGGGCAGAACTTCAAAAGCAAGGGCTGTCTTGGGTTGGTGTTGAAGCGGGAGTAGACTTTAAGCAACTGAGCAATAACCGCTATCAAATTGCACCAAATAATCCCGAAGATTATCAACGTTTGCTATCTGCCCTGAAAGCTAACGACTTTCAAATCGATAAAATTATACATTTATGGACTTATGACAGTTGTATTCATGAGATTTCCAGTTTAGAGTCCTTAGAACAAGCTCAAACATATAGTGTTTATAGTCTACTATTCTTAATTAAAGCGTTAGCTAATATCCAGAAATTGCAATATCCTATCGAGTTATTAGTAGTTTCTAATTATACGCAGTTCACATCATCTGTCGATCGAATTGCCTATGAAAAATCACCACTGCTTGGGTTATTGAAGGTAATCAAGCAGGAAATACCAGGATTGACAAGTCGTCATCTAGATTTAACAGTAGATGAAACTGCGGTGAATGCAGAGCGGATTCTGCAAGAGTTGCATATCTTCTCAGGAGAGTCTGAGGTAGCTTATCGCCAAGGACAGCGTTGGATTCCTCGATTAGAGAAAGTAGATTTTCGCTTTCAACCAAAGCAAGATTTTGCCTTTCAACTAGGTGGAATGTATTTAATTAGCGGTGGTCTTGGGAGTGTTGGTGTTGAAATTGCTAAGTATTTGTTGAAGCATTACAAAGCACGGCTAGTGTTAGTTGGTAGAACTAACTTACCCGAAAGAAGTACATGGCACAATTACACGGGACAGTCTAATGCTATATCTCAAAAAATCGCGGCTTATCAAGAACTAGAAAAGCTAGGAGGAGAAATCATCTATGAAGCAGTGGATGTCTGCGATTTGCCAGCTTTGCAAGGTGTGATTGAACAGGCAAAGTCTAGCTGGCAATGTCAATTAGACGGGATATTACATCTAGCAGGATCTTATCAGGAGCGATCGCTCATCGCAGAAAATCATCACAGTTGGTCAGCAGCCCTACGCTCAAAAGTTGGGGGAGCTTGGGTACTCAATCAATTACTACTAGACAATCCCCAAGCAGTTTTCATCAGCTTTTCTTCAGTCAGTAGTTTCTTGGGAGGCGCTACTGTCGGCACATTTGTTGCAGCCAATCAGTTTTTAGAGAGTTTTGCACACTACCAGCGTACTCAGGGGTTAAAGAGCTATTGCTTTAGCTGGAGTCTGTGGGATGGCCTCGGTATTAGCCAAGACTACCAAAGAAGCAAGTTGGCTCAAAAGGCGCGGTATTATACCATATCTGCACGACAAGGGCTGTATTCTTTGCTCATCGGTTTACACCATAATCAGGTGCAATTGCTAGTGGGATTAGATGGTAGTAACCGATATATCCGCAGTTATGTAGAAGATACTTACCCTCTGGAAAAATTAACTGCTTATTTTACCGCTAGTAATTCCTCAGTTGGCGAGCAATTGTCTAAATTAGTGGTGTGCGATCGCTATGGTACACCCAGTACTTGCAATTTTGTGCAGCTACAACAGATGCCGTTAACAAAAACAGGCATCATCGATTTAGAAAAGCTCACCAGAGGCGAGTTGCACGCAAGCACCAACGACCAAGCACAACCAGTTTCAGACATTGAACGCCAAGTTGCACAGATTTGGCAAGAAGTGTTGGGTCTTGAAGAAATAGGCATCCATGATAACTTCTTTGAGCTAGGAGGACATTCACTACTTCTAGTGCAGGCTCAGAGTAAATTGCAAGAGTTCTTCCAGATTCCGGTGTCGATTGTGGATATGTTTAAATATCCCAGCATCAGCACCTTAGCGAATTTCTTAAGTCAAGGGCAAACAGAATCACCTTCTGTAATCCAAGGTCAAAAACGCGCCAAGGTTCGTAGTTCTCGCCAAGCTGCTAATGCATCGGATATCGCCGTCATCGGTATGTCATGTCGTTTTCCCGGCGCGAATAATATCGATGAATTCTGGCAAAATTTATGCAATGGCGTAGAATCGATTTCATTTTTTAGCGATGAAGAAATTATCAAAGCAGGTGTAGATCCGGCGCTGGTAAAAAATCCTCACTACGTCAAAGCCAAACCAATATTATCGGATGTGGAATCTTTTGATGCTGATTTCTTCGGCTATAGCACAAAAGAAGCAGAATTACTAGATCCTCAACAGCGGCTTTTACTCGAATGTGCCTGGGAAAGCTTAGAAACTGCGGGTTATAATCCTCTAACCTATAATGGTGCGATCGGGATCTATGCTGGCGCGGTGATGAACACTTATTTACTGAATAATGTTTATCCCAACCGCCATCAGCTTGATATTAACGATAATCTGCAAGTAGCAACCATAGATTCAATGGGTGGTTTGCAGATGATGGTTGCTAATGATAAAGATTATTTAACCACACGGATTTCTTACAAACTCAACTTGACCGGGCCGAGTGTGAATGTGCAAACCGCTTGCTCTACATCCCTAGTAGCAATTCACATGGCTTGTGCCAGCTTGCTGAGTGGCGAAAGTGACATGGTTTTAGCTGGTGGGGTTTCTGTGAATGCACCCCAAAAGATCGGTCATTTGTATCAAGAGGGCATGATTGTCACACCAGATGGTCATTGTCGGGCTTTTGATGCTAAGGCTCAGGGGACGATTTTTGGTAGTGGTGTAGGGCTTGTGGTTTTGAAGCGGTTGTCAGATGCGATCGCTGATGGCGATAACATCTATGCTGTAGTTAAAGGTTCCGCCGTTAATAACGATGGTGGTACAAAAGTTGGCTACATGGCTCCTAATGGAGATGGTCAAGCAGCTGTGGTTACAGAAGCAATGGCGATGGCTGGCGTTGATGCACAAACTATCAGCTACGTAGAAGCACATGGAACTGGCACACCTTTAGGAGATCCGATTGAAATTGGCGGACTCACCCAAGCATTTCGTGCTAGTACGCAGTCAAAAAACTTTTGTGGTATTGGTTCGGTAAAAACCAATGTCGGTCATCTCCAGATTGCTTCTGGTGTGGTTGGTTTTATCAAAACAGTCCTGTCACTGTACCATCAAAAAATTCCCCCAAGTTTGCACTTTGAACAACCTAATCCTCAACTGGATTTACCCAATACGCCTTTTTACGTTAATACTACGTTGCAGGATTGGCATACCCAAGATTATCCCCGCCGTGCTGGGGTGAATTCTCTAGGAATAGGTGGTACTAATTGCCATGTAATTTTGGAAGAAGCACCTGTGTTTGAGCAGAGGGCAGCCCTTCGACTTCGCTCAGGGCAAGGGAGCAGGGAGCAGGTGGTCACTGAGCGTAGCCGAAGTGGAGCAGAGGAGCGTCCTTACCACTTGCTTGCACTCTCAGGAAAAACTCTGAATGCTTTAGATGAATTGCGACATCGGTATCGGGAATTTTTGATATCGAATTCTGGAGTATCTATTGCAGATGTTTGCTATACGGCGAATACAGGGCGGGAGCATTTTAACCATCGTCTGGCGATTGTGGCTGACTCTAGGGAGGAGTTGGTAGAGAAACTGGCTGATTTGACACCTTCTAAGAGCTTCCAGTCTAATAACAAGCCAACAAAAATAGCTTTCTTGTTTACTGGCCAAGGCTCCCAGTACATCAACATGGGTCGCAAATTATATGAAACCCAACCCATCTTCCGCCAAACTTTAGAGCAGTGCGATGAAATTCTTCGTCCGTTACTGGAGCATTCTTTGTTAGAGGTACTGTATCCTAGTCAAGGTCTTGAGGATCTGCTGGATCAAACTGCATATACTCAACCTGCGTTATTTGCGATTGAGTATGCCTTGTATCAGCTTTGGAAATCGTGGGGTATTGAGCCAGATGTCGTCATGGGGCATAGTGTTGGCGAGTATGTTGCTGCAACTGTCGCGGGCGTTTTTAGCTTGGAAGATGGATTAAAACTCATTGCTCATCGCGGACGGTTGATGCAACAATTGCCATCCGGTGGCGAAATGGTTTCCTTGATGGCTTCAGAGGCGAGAGTGAGAGAAGTTATTGCAGCCTATAACGGACGGGTGGCAATAGCAGCCATCAATGGCCCGGAAAGTGTCGTAATTTCTGGAGCTAGGGAGGATATCGCAGCTGTTTGTCAGCAACTAGAAGCACAGGGAGTAAAAACAAAGCGTTTGCAAGTATCCCATGCCTTCCATTCGCCGTTGATGACACCGATGTTGGCTGACTTTGAGGCAATAGCTAATCAAGTTATCTACAATCAGCCGCAAATTCCATTAGTATCTAATATTACTGGAGAATTGGCAGGCGATCGCATCACAACGCCGCAATACTGGGTCAATCATATCCGTCAACCAGTACGGTTCGCTGATAGTATGCAGACATTGCGTACTCTTGGATGTGAAGTGTTCTTAGAAATCGGGCCGAAACCGATTTTGTTAGGCATGGGTCGTCAATGCTTGCCAGATGGTGAAGGTTTATGGCTACCTTCTTTACGTGAGGGCATACCAGAATGGCAACAGTTGCTCTCTAGTTTAGGTGAGTTATACGTAGCCGGAAGCAAAGTTAATTGGTCAGGATTTGAGCAAGATTATCCTCGCCGCAAAGTTGCACTACCGACCTATCCATTTCAAAGACAACGCTATTGGCTTGAACATACTCCACCTCGGCATCAACAGCAACAACCAGCAAAACTGCACCCATTATTAGACAAAAAGCTTCAGTTGCCTTTAAGCAAGGAAATCTTGTTTGAATCGGAATTTAGTACTCAAACTCTACCGTTCTTAACAGAACATCAAGTTTATAACCAAGTTATAGTACCTGGAGCCTGTCATCTCTCCTTATTATTGGGTGCAGCAAAGCTGACTTTCGCCAGTGAGTCATGTCTGTTAGAAAATATAGTTTTCCCGCAAGCATTGCCTATCCCTGAAGGTAAAGCGCGCACAGTACAGTTGGTGCTGTCTTTTGAGGGAAGTGGCGCATCTTTCCAACTTATCAGCTTTGATACACTTCCAAATGGTAGTACTCAGATAAGTGAGTGGTTAGTTCATGCCACAGGAAAAATCTCTAGAAGCGTTAACACTACACCAGAAACGGTTTTTCTCCCACAGATACAGACACGCTGTACTCAACAAATAGATGCAAAAGAAATTTATCAAAGTTGGCAAAAGCGACAGATTCAACTGGGTGAAAGCTTCCAGTGGCTTGATTCGGTTTGGTGGAAAGAAGGAGAAGCCCTAGCCAAGCTTAAATGGCTTTCGGTAGTAGATGGTTTAGAAGATTATCAATTATATCCAGGTCTTCTAGATTCCTGCTTACAACTGACCAGCATTTTCTTTTCTGACGATGAGACTTTTGTACCCTTTGCAATTGAGAGTTTCGAGTTTTACCAACGTCCTCAAAGTCAGCAGTTATGGTGTCATGCGGTGCAACGACAGCTAGAAAGTTCTCAGTCTGACAAGCTACTAGCAGATATTAGACTGTTTGATACTCATGGACAGTTGATTGCAGATATTAAAGGTTTACAAGCCAAAAAAGCGACTCGCCAAGCGTTGCTGCAATCTCTTGAGCAAGATTTCGCAGACTGGTTGTATGAAATTGAATGGCAAGCGGTGGAAAAAAGTCAATCGGCTGCTGTCCCTGGTGGCAGTTGGCTGATTTTGACTGATTCAGAAGGACTAGGAGAACAGCTAGCCAAACAGTTGCAACAGCAAGGAGTTGCTTGTATCTTAGTGTCTGCTGGTGTTAGCTATCAGAAAATCGATCGGCAACACTATCAAATCGATCCCAGCCTTCCAGACCACTGGCAAAAATTAGTTAGTGCTATCAGTCAGTATCCAATAAGCAATATTGTTCATCTGTGGAGTTACCAAGAGCGATCGCAAAGCTCCCTTGCAGCTATAAAACAAGAACAACTTCTAAACTGTGGTAGCGTCTTACACCTAGTACAAGCTTTGGTGCAAGCCAACTTCCAAACACCTCCTCGGCTGTGGTTGGTGACTCGTGGAACTCAAGCGGTAGATAACGCATCGCCACAACCAGTCCAACTAAGTGGGGCGGCATTGTGGGGATTAGGTCGAGTCATTGCTCTAGAACATCCAGAGCTACAATGTGTGCGCTTTGATTTATCTGCACAAGGGACAGCACAACAGCACCTACAAGCACTACTGTTAGAGTTATCAGAGCCAGATGCAGAAGACCAAATAGCCATTCGTCACGGCAAACGCTACGTAGCGCGACTGGTGCGGTGCAAAGCCGTTTCCGATCGGGATAAACAAATTGCGATCGCTTCTCGCCAGCCTGTGCAATTAAAGCTATCTGAGTATGGTGTCTTAGATCATCTATCGTTGGAAGCGATGACTCGTCGCCTACCGCAACACAACGAGGTAGAAATTCAAGTGCAAGCTGCAAGCGTGAATTTCCGAGATGTCCTGAATGCTTTAGGAATGCTGAAAGAATATTATGCCGAAAAAATGGGCATTACCGAAGCGAGTCAGTTGACTTTTGGCTTTGAATGTGCTGGAAATATCGTCGCCGTGGGAGAGAATGTTGACCATCTCCAAGTTGGGGATGAAGTTCTGGCATGGGTGACAACTCACGATGCCTTCAGCAGTTTTGTCACCTTACCAGCAACGACTGTGGTGAAAAAGCCCACAAACTTAAGTTTCCAAGAAGCAACGACCATACCTTTAGCATTTTTAACATCCCATTACGGGTTGCATCATCTAGCAAAAATTCAACCAGGAGAACGAATTTTAATTCATGCCGCAGCTGGGGGTGTTGGTTTGGCAGCAGTGCAGATAGCATTAGCTGCTGGTGCAGAGGTATTTGCTACTGCTTCTGTCAATAAGTGGGAATTTCTCAAATCAATGGGAGTTAAGTATGTAATGAACTCCCGCAGCCTGGAATTTGCTGACGAGGTGATGAATCTGACACAGGGACAAGGGGTAAATGTTGTTCTCAATAGCTTAAATGGTGAATTCATCGACAAAAGCTTACAGGTGCTAGCTCACAAAGGAAGATTTGTTGAAATCGGCAAAATTGGCATCTGGGATGAAAGCCAAGTAAAAGCCGCAAGAGATGATGTTTCATATTTTGCTTTTGATTTAGGGGAAGTTCACCAAAAGTATCCTTCTTTAATTTCCCCGATGTTGCAGCAACTAATAGAACAATTCCAAACAAGTACTCTTAAGCCTTTACCTCAAACAGTATTTTCCCTAGAGCAAGTAGTAGATGCTTTCCGCTATATGGCAGCAGCCAAGCACATCGGCAAAGTAGTAGTATCGATGCCGCAAATCAGTACAACAGTTGATGAGGGGCAGTTATCTATAAAATCAGACGCGAGTTATTTAATTACTGGTGGATTCGGCGCATTGGGTCTAGAGGTGGCTGAGTGGTTGATAGAAAAAGGTGCGCGACATTTGGTATTAATTGGGCGAAGTGAGGTATCTGTTGGCACAAAACAAAGAATATCTAGCTTTGAGCGATCGGGTGCAAAAGTACTGGTGGTGCAAGCGGATGTTTCCGAAGCCGATCGCGTGGTTGAAGTATTAGAAAAAATCGACTCTCAGTTACCGCCACTGCGAGGGATTATCCATGCGGCTGGCGTGCTGGATGATGGTGTTTTACGGCAACAGTCTTTAGAGCGTTTTTGGCGGGTAATGGCTCCGAAAGTGCAAGGCGCGTGGAATCTACATACCTTCACCCAACATCTACCACTAGACTTTTTTGTTTGTTTCTCGTCGATGAGTTCGCTGATTGGCTCTCTTGGACAAGGCAACTATGCAGCAGCGAATGCTTTTATGGATGCCTTTGCCCATTATCGCCAAACTTTGGGTTTACCTGGAATCAGCATTAACTGGGGGCCTTGGTCGCAAGTGGGTATGACGGCTAACTTAGATAGCCAAAATCAAAATCGCCTACAAACAAACGGTATTGGTACAATTGCGCCGCAACAAGGATTAGTTGTACTAGAGCAATTGTTGAATCAATCTTCTGCTCAAGTAGCGGTAATACCGATCGACTGGTCAGAATTTCTCAGTAAATCAAGTTTCGCATCGCCGTTCTTTGCTAACTTCAGCCACACAGCCAAGAAACTCGAACAATCTGATTTTCGGACTCAATTAGAGAAGGCGAATGTTAGCGATCGCCAACCACTCTTAATTGAGCATATTTCCTCACAAGTAGCTAAGGTGCTAGGGCGTAATCTCTCAACCCTAGATCGAGAGCAGAGGTTTTTTGAGCTAGGAATGGATTCTCTAACGGCTGTTGAGTTGCGAAACCGCTTGCAAAACTCTTTAAGATGCTCTGTACCCCCAAATTTAGCTTTTGATTATCCTACGGTTACAGAACTGGCTAATTATTTGGCATTGGAAATTTTTCCCCTAGATTTTGCTCAAGAAAGCCAAAGCACAGGTAGCGAGCAATTTCAGCTAGAGAATCTCGAAAATAATGATTGGGTGGAGTTGGAACTATGAGCTTGGTTGAATTTTTACAAGACCTTTCTTTGAAAGGGATTAAATTGGGAAATGACGGGGAAAAATTACGTATTGGGGGTTCTAAGTCGCTGTTAACTCCTGATGTAGTTGCTCAATTACAGCAGTATAAAAGTGAAATTTTACAATTACTGCGCGATCGCCCAGATATTTTAAATATTTATCCTCTTTCCTACGGTCAACAAGCGCTGTGGTTTTTGTGGCAACTAGCACCTGAAAGTGCAGCTTACAATATGGTGTTTGCCTGTCGTATTTGTTCGCAGGTGAATGTTACGACTTTGCAAAAAACCTTCCAACTCCTGATTAACCGTCATCCTCAGTTACGTAGCACCTTTTCCAAGCAAGGTAATCAAGTTGTTCAACAAATCCATCAAACTCAATTACCAGATTTTCAACAAATAAATGCCTCTAATTGGAGCGAGCAGGAGCTTGAGCAAAGAGTTTTTCAGGAATACAAGCAACCCTTCGACCTCAAAAATGGCCCAATCATCCGGGTGCGTTTATTTACTTCTTCGCCAGACGAACACATCCTGTTGATGTCAGTACATCATATTGCAGGTGATGGTTGGTCGATGCCATTACTGATGGAAGAATTAATCGCCAGCTATCCTGCACTAGAGTCAGGTTTTGAGCCATCTCTAATTCCTCTACAGCACTCTTACATCGATTACATTCATTGGCAAAGAGAATTATTAACCACCGCCCAAGGAGAAAAGCTCTGGAACTACTGGCAGCAAAAACTAGCAGGAGAATTACCTGTACTCAATTTGCCGACAGACAAACCACGGCCATCCATCCAAACTTATAACGGTGCTTCCCATAACTTTACTCTTTCCCCAGAACTGACCGAAAAACTCAAAAAATTAGCTCAAACAGAAGGCGTTACCCAATATATCCTGCTTCTGGCTGCATTTCAGGTTCTCCTGTATCGTTATACAGGGCAAGAGGATATTCTAGTCGGCGTTCCGACTTCAGGTAGAACTCAGATAGAATTTGCCCCAATTGTCGGCTACTTCGTCGATCCAGTTGTCATCCGGGCAAATCTGTCAGGAAATCCCAGTTTTGGGGAATTTCTGGCTCAAATTCGCTCCTGCGTATCACAAGCATTGGCGCATCAAGATTTTCCCTTTGCTTTATTGGTAGAGCGATTGCAGCCACAGCGCGATTCCAGCCGTTCCCCGATTTTTCAAACTGTATTCAACTTTATTTTGCAGAACTTAGGACAGTTTGAGCAGACGCAAAAACTTTTGTTAGAAGGTGAAGTAAATAAAGAAGGATTTATCCTCAAACCTTTTGAAATGCCCCAAATGGAGGGTCAGTTCGATCTAGATTTGACGATCGCAGAAAAAAGTTCTTCTTTAGCTGGAATTTTCAAGTACAACACTGACCTTTTTGATGAGCACACTATCAAGCGCATAGCGGGGAATTTTATAACGTTACTTGAAGGGATTGTGGCAAATCCTATTCAGCCAATTTCCCGATTGCCCCTATTGACACAACCCGAACAGCAGCAGTTATTAGTATGGAACAATACTCAGGCGGATTATTACTCTGATAAGTGTATTCATCAGTTGTTTGAGGTACAGGTAGAGCGTACCCCAAATGCAGTAGCAGTTGTGTATGAAAATCAACAACTGACTTATCAGCAGTTGAACAATCAAGCTAATCAGTTGGCGCATTACTTGCGCTCCTTGGGTGTAAAATCAGATACGCTGGTGGGGTTGTGTGTAGAGCGTTCGTCGAAGACGTTGCCGAAGGCATCGCTCTTAACAATCGTCGGAATACTAGGCATTCTCAAAGCGGGTGGTGCTTATGTGCCGCTCGATCCTGAGTATCCAACTGAGCGTTTAAGCTTCATGTTAGAAGATGCTCAAGTTAAAGTCCTGGTAACACAACAACAATTAGTAGACACTATTCCTCAACATCAGGCGCATATTGTTTGCTTAGACACCGACTGGGAAAAAATTGCTCAAGAGTGCTTAAACCCGGAAAATACCGCAACACCCGATAATTTAGCTTATGTCATCTACACTTCTGGTTCTACAGGTAAGCCCAAAGGCGTTTTAGTCAATCACTCAAATGTAACTCGTCTGTTTGCAGCCACAGACTCTTGGTATCACTTCAATCAAGATGATGTGTGGACAATGTTTCACTCTTATGCATTCGATTTTTCTGTATGGGAAATTTGGGGTGCTTTGCTGTATGGTGGACGACTGGTAATAGTGCCTTATTTGGTGACGCGATCGCCTGAATCTTTCTATCAATTATTGTGTCAAGAAAAAGTCACAATTCTCAATCAAACCCCTTCAGCTTTCCGTCAGTTAATTCAAGCAGAACAGTCAATTACATTTCCCCCTGCCTCCTCCTTGAACTTACGCCAAGTAATTTTCGGTGGCGAAGCTTTAGAAATCAACAGTTTGCAACCTTGGTTTGAGCGGCACGGCGACACCTCACCCCAATTAGTTAATATGTACGGAATTACAGAAACCACCGTACACGTTACCTATCGCCCGTTAAGTAAAGCTGATTTGCAAAGCACGGCAAGTGTAATAGGTCGCCCAATACCAGATTTGCAGGTGTATGTACTAGACGAACATCAACAACCAGCACCGATAGGCGTTCTTGGTGAAATGTATGTTGGTGGAGAGGGGGTGACACGCGGCTATCTCAATCGTCCCGAACTGACAGCAGAACGTTTTATTTCTAACCCATTTGATAATTCCAAAAAATTATACAAAACAGGTGATTTAGCGCGGTATTTGCCCAATGGCGAGTTAGAGTATTTAGGACGAATTGATAACCAAGTTAAAATTCGTGGTTTCCGCATTGAGTTGGGAGAAATTGAAGCATTACTGGCTTCTCACCCAGCCATTTGGGAAAGCGTGGTAATAGTACGAGAAGATGAACCGGGCGACACTTGTACTGAGGGGAGTCGAAGTAAACGTTTAGTAGCTTACGTAGTCCCGCAGACCGAGCAATCTCTTACAGTCCCAGAACTGCGTCAGTTTCTTAAGGCAAAGCTACCAGAGTACATGATGCCAAGTGCAATAGTGCTGCTGGAATCCTTACCCCTCACCTCTAACGGTAAAGTAGACCGCCGCGCCCTGCCAAAACCAGACTTAGACAGCACACTGCGAGAATTGTATGTCGCCCCGCGCACACCAACTGAAGAAATGCTGGCGCAAATTTGGGCGCAAGTGCTGAAACTGGAGCAAGTAGGCATTCATGATAACTTCTTTGAGCTTGGCGGACACTCGCTACTAGCAACCCAATTGCTTTCACGTATCCGCAACATTTTCAAAGTAGAACTAGTATTACGTGAGTTGTTTGCTGCATCGACAGTAGCCGAATTAGCACAATCAATTGGGCAGTTACAGCAACAAGACTCAGAAATAACTTCCCCGCCACTTTTAAAGCGGACAAGGGATGCAGAATTACCACTGTCTTATGCACAACAGCGTTTGTGGTTTTTAGATCAGTTCGAGCCTAACAGCCCCTTTTACAACATTCCTATGGCTTTGCGGCTAGTGGGAAATTTGGATCGAGTAGCCTTAGAACAAAGCTTACAAGAAATTATTCATCGCCACGAAGCGTTACGCACTAACTTCATTACAGTTGATGGCAAACCTTCTCAAATTATTCAAACAGAAACTACTTGGACAGTTTCAGTTGTTGACTTGAAGTATTTATCTACAACAGAACGAGAAATTACTAGCCAACAATTAGCGCAACAACAAGTTACTCAACCTTTTGACCTGGCAAAGGAAGCATTAATCAGGGCGACATTAGTAGTGCTTAATGAGACCGAACACGTCTTGTTAGTGTGTATGCACCATGTTGTGAGTGACGGTTGGTCAATGGGTGTGTTTGTCCAAGAACTAGCAGCACTGTACGATGCTTATGCTCAAGGTCAGCCGTCACCGTTAGCGCCACTGCCGATTCAATACGCAGATTTCGCAATTTGGCAGCGAAACTGGTTGCAAGGGGAAGTATTACAAAGCCAATTAAATTACTGGCAACAACAACTACAAGATGCACCAGCCTTATTGTCGCTCCCCACAGACAGACCTAGACCAGCTGTGCAAACCTACAACGGCACACATCAAGAGTTTGTCCTGTCTGTTGAACTAACTAATAAGCTAACAAAACTCAGCCAAGAACAAGGTGTAACTTTGTTCATGACGCTATTGGCAGCTTATGATACGCTACTCTACCGCTATACAGGTACAGAAGATATTTTGGTGGGTTCGCCAATTGCTAACCGCGATCGCTCTGAAATAGAAGGGTTAATTGGCTTTTTTGTCAATACCTTAGTTATGCGTACCAGCTTGACAGGCAACCCCAGTTTTAGCGAATTACTCACCCGTGTTCGCTCTATGGCAATGGAGGCATACTCTCATCAAAATTTGCCTTTTGAAATGTTGGTGGAAGCATTGCAGCCAGAAAGAAACCTCAGTCATACACCACTGTTTCAGGTAATGTTTGTCCTTCAGAATGCACCTACATCTGAATTAGGACTAACCGGGCTGACTGTAAATCGATTGCCAATAAAAGGCACAACTTCTAGGTTTGATTTAACTTTATCGATGGAAAACACTGCCACAGGATTAGCAGGGTGGTGGGAATATAACACTGACTTGTTTGATGCCAGCACAATTGAACGAATGACAAGTCATTTTGTCACATTACTTGAAGGTATTGTTGCTAACCCAGAACAACGAATTTCTCAATTGCCATTGCTAACAGCAGTTGAGCAACAGCAGTTATTAGTGGAGTGGAACGATACAGAAGTTGATTATCCACTTCATAAGTGCATCCATCAATTATTTGAAGAACAAGTCGAGCTTACACCAGATGTAGTGGCGGTAGAGTTTGGAAATCAACAACTTACTTACAAGCAATTAAACTACCGCGCTAACCAGTTGGCGCACTACTTACGCTCATTGGGTGTAAAACCAGATGTCTTAGTTGGTCTGTGTGTCGAGCGTTCTTTAGAGATGATTATCGGATTACTGGCAATTCTCAAAGCGGGTGGAGCGTATGTACCACTTGACCCAGAGTATCCGAGCGATCGCTTGAGCTTTATTTTAGACGATACTCAAGTTAAAGTTTTACTGACTCAACAGCGACTTATTGACAGGCTACCCCAGTGGGAAGCAGGGGGGCAGGGAGCAGGGGGCAGGGGAGAAAAGCCAACTACAAGGGATGGGGCTTCAATCAAAGGGAAAGATGAGGTTTTGAGCTACCCTGCTTCTTATCAAGCAAAACTTCACTTCGGCTGCGCTCAGTACAAGGTTTGCTTAGATACTGAGGCTGAATTAATTTCTCAGTGTAGCCAGGACAACATCATCTCTGGCGTACAACCCAATAACTTAGTTTATATAATTTACACTTCCGGTTCCACAGGTCAACCCAAGGGTATAGCCATGAGTCAGCTTGCCCTGTGCAATCATATCTTGTGGCATCGGGACAACCTGAAAATTAATCGTGCAAAAACTCTACAATTTGCTTCGGTTAGCTTTGATGTCTCCTTCCAAGAAATCTTCACTAGTTGGTGTTCTGGCGGTACATTGTTCTTAATCACAGAAGAATTACGCCGTGATGCTTTAGCATTATTAGGTTTTCTGCAAGAGAAACAAATTCAGAGAATGTTTCTCCCTGTTGTCGGCTTACAGCAACTAGCAGAAGTCGCCTTGGGGAATGACATAGTTAATACTGGTTTGCGAGAAATTATTACGTCTGGAGAACAGTTACAAATTACCCCTGCGATTTCTCTTTGGTTGAGCCAACTAACTGATATTACTTTGCACAATCAGTATGGGCCTTCAGAAAGCCATCTAGCCACCAGTTATACTTTGCCGGATGCAATAGATACTTGGCCGCTACTTCCTTCCATTGGGCGACCCATTGCTAATACGCAAATTTACGTCCTTGATAAATATCTACAGCCTGTACCTGTAGGCGTGGCTGGAGAAGTGTACATTGCAGGTGCGCTTTTAGCCCAAGGCTACTTTAATAGACCTCAGTTAACACAAGAGAAATTCATTCCTAATCCCTTTCAAAGAGGCAGGGAGCAGGTGGTCACTGAGCGTAGCCGAAGTGGGAGCAGGGGGACAATTCAGCACGGGCTGAACGCCCCGCTACCGCTAACAGCACTTTTATACAAAACCGGGGATTTGGCACGTTATTTACCTGATGGAAAACTCGAATCTTTAGGACGCATTGATAATCAAGTCAAAATTCGGGGTTTCCGTATTGAGTTGGGCGAAGTTGAAGCGGTACTGGGTCAACTAAGTGATGTACAAGCGTCTTGTGCAATTGTTCGTGAGGATACACCGGGCGATAAACGCTTAGTCGCTTATATTGTGCCGCAACCAGAGCAGACAGTTGTAGTCAGCGAAGTACGTAATTTCCTCAAGGAAAAGTTACCAGAGTATATGATTCCAAGTGCAATAGTCATCTTGGAGGCTCTACCGCTTTCTGCTAACAGGAAATTAGACCGCCGCGCGTTACCTGCACCTGATTTACACAACCAATTATCGGATCGGTATGTCGCCCCACGTAACCCCATTGAGGAAATCCTGTCAGTAATTTGGGCGCAAGTGCTGAAAGTTGAGCGAGTTGGTATTCATGATAATTTCTTTGAACTTGGGGGACATTCTCTACTAGCAACGCAACTAGTTTCTCGCGTGCGTAGTAGCTTGAATGTAGAATTACCATTGCGGAGCTTATTTGCTGCACCAACGATCGCTGAATTGTCCCAAAATATTCAACAGTTGCAGCAACAGGATCTAACAACATCAGCCATTTTACCAAAAGCAAGGGATGCAGAGTTACCACTGTCTTATGCTCAACAGCGTTTGTGGTTTTTAGACAAGTTAAATCCCAACAGTGCGTTCTACAATTTACTTTTAGCTTTACGTCTAGCTGGAACTCTGAATCGAACTGCCTTAGAACAAAGCTTACAAGAAATTATTTATCGCCACGAAGCTTTACGGACTAACTTCATCACAGTTGATGGAGAACCAGTTCAAGTTATTAGGGAGCAGGGAATAAAAAGCAGGGAGCAGGGAATATTATCAATTGTGGACTTGCAGAATTTAGCTACAGGCGAAAAAGAAATTGCTTTGCAGCAATTAGCGCAAGAACAAGGACAACGACCTTTTAACTTGGCAGATGAATCATTAATCAGGACAACATTAGTAGCGTTGTCTGAGACAGAACACGCTTTGTTAATATTTATACATCACATTGTCTTTGATGGTTGGTCAATGGGTGTGTTTGTCCGAGAATTAATGGCACTTTACAATGCTTATTCTCAAGGTCAGCCGTCACCGTTAGCACCGCTGCCGATTCAGTACGCAGATTTCGCTATTTGGCAAAAACAGTGGTTGCAAGGAAATGTACTGCAAAGCCAACTCTCGTACTGGCAACAACAACTAGCAAACGCACCAGCTTTATTGTTGCTACCTACAGACCGACCTAGACCTGCTGTGCAGACTTTCGCTGGGACATATCAGAAGTTTGCACTTTCAGTTGAGTTAACTGATAGGTTAGTAAAACTCAGTCAGGAGCAAAGTTGTACCCTTTTTATGACGCTGTTGGCAGCTTATGATACCCTGCTTTACCGCTACACAGGACAATCAGATATTTTGGTGGGTTCGCCGATCGCAAACCGCGATCGCAGTGAAATCGAAGGGTTAATTGGCTTTTTTGTCAATACTTTAGTATTACGTACCGATTTGTCAGGCAACCCCAGTTTTAGCGAATTACTCCTTCGCGTTCGAGAAGTAGCTTTAGGAGCGTATGCTCATCAGAATTTGCCGTTTGAAATGTTGGTGGAAGCATTACAACCAGAGCGAAATCTCAGCCATACGCCACTGTTTCAGGTCGTGTTCAACCTTCAGAATTCACCCGTACAAGAATTAGAGCTTGCTGGCTTAACTGTTAGTTCATTGCCAGTAGAAAGTACAGCTACAAAAGATGATTTAGGTTTATCGATAGAAAACACTAGCCAAGGATTGGTGGGTGTGTGGGAATACAATACTGACTTGTTTGATGCCAGCACAATCGAGCGGATGAGTGGGCATTTTGTAACATTGCTTGAAGGAATTGTCGCTAATCCTCAAGAGCGAATTGCACAATTGCCTCTGCTGACAAAATCTGAGCAACAGCAGTTACTCGTTGAATGGAACAATACTCAAGTAGATTATCCCCAAGATAAATGTATTCATCAGTTGTTTGAAGAACAGGTTCAGCACACACCAGATGCTGTAGCGGTAGTGTTTGAAAATCAACAACTGACTTACCACCAATTGAATTGTCGCGCTAACCAATTGGCGCATTACTTGCACTCATTGGATGTAAAACCAGACACGCTGGTGGGTATTTGTGTGGAGCGGTCAATAGAAATGGTGATAGGACTGTTGGGTATTCTCAAGGCAGGTGGAGCATATTTACCACTCGATCCAGAGTATCCAACTGAGCGTTTGCGCTTCATGCTAGAAGATGCTCAAGTTTCAGTGCTGCTGACTCAACAACAACTGATTGACAAACTTCCTCCAAATCAAGCACAAGTTGTCTTTTTAGAGGAAGTTTGCTCAGAAATTGCCCAAAACAATCAACATAACCTAACCACTGGAGTCAAAGCTTTTCATCTAGCAAATGTGATTTACACCAGCGGATCTACAGGTAGACCCAAAGGTGTGATGGTTCAGCATCAGGGATTGTGCAACTTAGCTCAAGCTCAGAAAACAACTTTTGGCTTAGACTTTGATAGTCGCGTTCTTCAGTTTGCCTCCTTCAGTTTTGATGCAAGCATCTCAGAAATTTTGATGGCTCTGTTTTCAGGTGCAACGTTGTATCTGGGAAGCAAAGACTCTCTATTGCCAGGAAAACCGTTAATTGAGCGATTACGCGATTATTCTATTACCCATATCACACTACCACCATCGGCATTAGCAGTTATGCCCGTGGAGGAACTACCAGCACTGCAAACAATCATTGTCGCCGGAGAAGCAAGTTCTGTTGAATTAATCAAGCAATGGTCTGTTGGCAGAAACTTCTTCAACGCTTATGGACCAACAGAAGCTAGTGTTTGTGCGACTATTGCCAAATGCACCCCACTAGATGAGAAAATATCTATTGGTCGTGCGATCGCCAATACGCAAGTTTACATTTTAGACGAAAATTTGCAACCAGTTCCCATTGGTATACCAGGAGAGTTACACATTGGGGGTGTGGGATTAGCAAGAGGCTATCTCAACCGTCCTGAGTTGACACAAGAGAAATTCATCTCCAATCCCTTTAGCGATGAAGCCCATTCCCGGCTTTACAAAACTGGGGATTTGGCGCGCTACTTGAATGATGGTAGCATCGAGTTTCTCGGTCGTATCGATCATCAGGTCAAAATTCGCGGCTATCGTATAGAACTCCAAGAAATTGAAAATGTGTTGTCCCAGCAACCTGGAGTGCAGGAAGCAGTAGTAGTCGCACGAGAAGATCAACCGGATGATAAACGTCTAGTAGCTTATGTTGTACCGCAACAGAAAAACCTTGAATCATCCCAGGTAGCAGAAAATTTATCAACAGACAAAGTAGAACTATGGCCATCTGTAGCTGAATACTATGTCTATGACGAATTACTGTATTATGCTATGACCAATGACCATCGGCGCAACGATAGCTATAAAGTCGCCATTAATCAATTGGTCAAAGATAAAATAGTTATTGAAATTGGCACAGGTAAAGATGCTATTTTGTCTAGATTTTGTGCAGAAGGAGGTGCCAAGAAAATTTATGCAATTGAAAGAAACGGGGAAACCTGCCGCAAAGCAATAGCTTGTATTGAAAAGTTAGGTTTAGCAGAAAAAATCACAGTTATTCATGGAGATGCAACTAAAGTTAATATTCCAGAACTCGCTGATGTTTGCGTCTCCGAAATTGTGGGAGCAATTGGTGGCTCTGAAGGAGCAGCAGTAATTATTAATAATGCTAGAAGGTTTCTCAAGCCTAACGGGTTGATGATTCCTGAAAGAAGTGTGACTAAAATAGCTGCTGTCACTCTCCCAGATGAAATATTGCACAACCCTAATTTTGCTGAAACACCTGCACATTACACCAAAGAAATCTTTGAGCAAGTCGGCTATCCATTTGACTTAAGGGTATGTATTAAGAAATTTCCCCAAGCAAATGTTCTGTCCACTGTAGATGTTTTGGAAGACTTGAACTTCAATGAAATTATTAGCACAGAATTCTCCCATGAAGTTAAATTTGAAATTCAGAAAAAGGGACGGATGGATGGATTTTTAGTGTGGCTAAACTTGCACACTATTGCTGGAGAAGAAATAGATATTTTAGAACACGAACATTGTTGGCTACCTGTTTATTTCCCAGTATTTGAACCAGGGATTGAGGTTAAATGTGGAGATGTTATCCAAGCAGTTTGTTCTAGAACGCTTTGCGAAAATAACCTCAATCCAGATTATGCAATTAAAGGTCGTTTGCTGAAAAAGAATGGAGAAAACATCAACTTTGAATATATTTCCTATCACTATGTAAATAATTTCAGACAAAGACCTTTTTATCGAAGGTTATTTGCTGATTATGACAATACTAAAAACAATAAATTAGATAATTCAATTCAGTCTCTGAGAGTTAATCTTAAGGAACTTTTGCCTGACTACATGATACCCTCTAGCTTTGTTTTATTAGATAAACTGCCTTTAACGCCAAACGGCAAGCTAGACCGTCATGCCTTGCCAAAACCAGAGCTTAATCTTCTAAATAAAGCTGATTATGCAATACCAAATACAGAATTTGAAAAAATCATTGCTGGCATTTGGCAAAAAGAGTTAGGTGTAAAAAATGTAGGAATTTACAATAATTTTTTTGAGCTAGGAGGTCATTCTTTATTATTAGTAAAAATTAATCAGCAGTTACAAGAAGAATTGGGTTTAGAATTGTCAATGGTTGATATGTTTAATAATCCAACTATACATAAATTAAGCCAATACTTAAGTAATAAAGTTCAAAAACAAGATATAATTAAACATAATAACTCTCGTCTTCAATCTCCTAGTGAAGTTAAAGCTTTAAGAAACCAACAATTACAATCCAGGCAACAATACCGCTCTCAGAGAAAAAGGTAAAACGACAATGTATTCAGCACATAACGATAATGAATTTAATAATTCTGAAATAGCAATAATCGCTGTTGCTGGTAGATTCCCTGAGGCAAAAGATATTGAATCATTTTGGCAGAATTTACGAGATGGTGTAGAATCTATCTCTTGTTTGAAGGATGAAGAATTAATAAATTCTGGGGTTTCTGTTGATTTACTGAGTAATCCTAATTATGTAAAAGCTAAGGGTGTTCTATCAGACATTGAATTGTTTGATGCAAATTTCTTTGCTTATAGCGCCAAAGAAGCTGAGTTAATAGATCCACAACAACGCCTATTTTTAGAATTGGCTTGGGAAGCAACGGAAAAAGCTGGTTATGACCCGCAAACCTACAATGGTTTAATCGGGGTTTATGGTGGTGTGGGAATGAGTGGGTATTTGCTCAACAACCTCTACCCTAACTATCAATTATTAGCCGCAATTGACCCTGTGCAATTAGGAATTTCTAACGATAAAGATTTTTTACCGACAAGAGTTGCATACAAACTAAATTTGACTGGCCCCGCAGTAAATGTGCAAACAGCCTGTTCTACTTCTTTAGTTGCTGTTCACATAGCTTGTCAAGGTCTTTTAAATGGTGAATGTGACATAGCTTTAGCTGGTGGAGTTACTATCAGCATTCCCCAAAAAATCGGCTATTTGCATGAAGAAGGAATGATTCTTTCTTCTGATGGACACTGCCGTGCTTTTGATGCTAAAGCACAAGGAACGATCGCAGGTAGCGGTGCTGGGATTGTGGTATTAAAAAGATTACAGGATGCAATTAGCGATCGCGACTACATTCATGCAATTATTAAAGGCTCGGCAATTAATAACGATGGTGCAATGAAAGTCGGCTACACTGCTCCTAGTGCTAGCGGTCAAGCAGCAGTGATTGGCGAAGCTCAAGCTATAGCGGGTGTAGATGCCGAGACAATTTCTTATATTGAAGCTCATGGCACAGCGACACCTTTAGGAGATCCGATTGAAATTGCAGCTTTAACTCAAGCTTTTAGTCAAACTACAGATAAAAAAGGTTTTTGCGCTATTGGTTCGGTAAAAACCAACTTGGGACATTTGGATACAGCAGCAGGTGTTGCAGGTTTGATTAAAACAGTATTAGCACTGCAACATAAAATGCTGCCTCCGAGTTTGCATTTCGAGACACCTAATCCCAAAATTGATTTTGCCAACAGTCCTTTTTATGTCAATACAAAATTGACTGAATGGAAAACAGATAATATCCCTCGCCGTGCTGGGGTTAGTTCCTTTGGTATGGGGGGTACTAATGCTCATGTAATTTTAGAAGAAGCACCTGTTTTTGGGCAGGGGAGCAGGGGAGCAGGGGAGCAGAGGGGCAGGTGGTCACTGAGCGTAGCCGAAGTGGGAGCAGGGGAGCAGGGGAGCAGAGGAGCAGAGGGGCAGGAGAGAGGTTATCAACTTTTGGTGCTTTCGGCTAAAACTGCTAGTGCCTTGGAGAAGGTGACAACTAATTTAAGTACGCATTTACAAGAGCATCCAGAAATTAATTTAGGTGATGTTGCTTATACGCTCAACAGTGGTCGTCGGGGTTTCAATTATCGCCGGATGTTAGTTTGTCGTAACTTAGAAGATGCTATTGAAGGTCTGAGTAATTTAGCAGCCCAACAAGTATTTACGAACTATACAGAGATTACAGAACGGCCTGTGGTCTTTATGTTTCCCGGTCAAGGTTCTCAATACGTCAACATGGCGCGGGAAATTTACGAAACCGAGACAGTATTTCAAGAACAAATTGATTATTGCTCAGAATTTCTTAAACCTTTATTAGGGCTTGATTTACGTCATCTTCTTTACCCTAGTGACGAAAAGATTGATGAGGTATCAAAGCAACTTCAACAAACAGGAATTGCTCAAAGCGCTATTTTTGTAATTGAGTTCGCCTTAGCTAAATTATGGCAGTCTTATGGAGTGGAACCACAAGCTGCGATCGGTCACAGTATTGGCGAGTATGTCGCAGCAACTCTAGCAGAAGTTTTTTCTCTAGAAGATGCCTTATCTTTGGTAGCAGCACGCGGACAGATGATGCAGCAATTGCCCACTGGAGCAATGCTTTCTGTTCCCTTACCCGCAGATAAGGTACAATCTCTGTTAGGTTCAGAACTTTCTGTTGCTGCAATTAATCAACCCTTGCAGTGTGTAGTTTCCGGCTCAACAGCAGCAATAGATACACTACAAAATCAGCTAGCTGCTCAAGGAATTGAATGTCGTCGTCTGCATACTTCTCATGCTTTCCATTCTCAAATGATGGAACCAATCTTAGAGGCCTTTGCAGAGCGAGTCAAAAAAGTTACTTTAAATCCCCCTAAACTTCCTTATATTTCCAATCTGACTGGTACTTGGATTACAGTCACGCAAGCTACAAATCCTGACTACTACGCTCAACATCTACGTTCTACAGTGCTGTTTGCTCAAGGTGTCGAGAAATTATTAGCAACCCCAGAGCAAGTTTTACTAGAGGTAGGACCAGGACACACACTAACTACATTAGTCAAGAGACATCCAGACAAAGCACCTCTACAAACAGTCTTGACTTCGGTACGTCATCCTCAAGAAAAGCAATCTGATATTCGTGTTTTATTCAACACATTAGGTCAACTCTGGTTGGCTGGAGTGAAAGTAGATTGGTTTGGATTTTATAGCCAGGATGAGTATTATCGTCTTCCCTTACCAACTTATCCCTTTGAACGCCAACGTTATTGGATTGACCCTCCACAAAAAGCAGCTTGGGGACAGTTGCAAATCTTACCCACAACATCACAATTGTGGACATCGCTTACACAAGCAGGTCAAAACCAAGCAAATACTAGAAATGCAGAACTCAACGAGTTAACTTATCAAGAAAATAGACAGTGGTTAGACCGTTTATGTACAGCTTACATCAACTCTGCATTCCAGCAATTAGGAGCTTTTAGCAATCCTGAAGAAAAGTATTCTTTAGATAATTTGTTAGTGCAATACCATATTTCTCCCCGCTATCAGCAATTGTTATTTAGATGGTTGCAAATATTAGTTGAACAAGGACAACTACAGCAACAGGAGAAGTTATTTACTAAGCTATTGCCATGTTCGCAAGATTATATTAATGAACATTTAGAAGCAGTTAGAGCAAGGTTTGCTGCTTCATCTTTAGTAGATTTAGATTTAGTGCAACGCTGTGGAGAAAATTTAGCTGCTGTTGTTATTGGCGAACAAGAACCATTAGAGATTTTCAATGAACTGGTTTATCAAAAAGAAAACAATGGTTCGTATTCAGAAACTCCCTTAATTTCTTACTACAACTCTATTTTGCGTTCCAGCTTAGAACAGGTAGTCAAATCATTGCCATCATCCGTTCACCTGAGAGTTTTAGAAATCGGCGCGGGTACTGGTGTGTCTACGCAAGCATTATTACCTGTGTTACTGTCCGAACGAACAAACTATACTTTTACTGATATTGGTAGCGGCTTTTTGACTCAAGCTCAACAGAAGTTTAAAGACTATCCATTTGTTGAATATAGATTACTAGATATAGACAAGTCTCCAACTGAGCAAGGGTTTGATAAGTACAGCTTTGATGTAATCATCGCCTCTAATGTTTTACACGCCACTCGAAATATAGATCAAACACTCCACCATGTACGCTCTTTATTAGCTCCTGGCGGCTTCCTTTTAGTGTGGGAAATAACTCAGCCAAAAATAGACTTTGATATCACTTGGGGTCTGCTGTTGAAACCTTTAGACGATCAAAGACGCAATCCAGGTCAACCTTTTATCATCAAACAACAGTGGTTTGAAGCATTACGCGCTCAAGATTTTGTGCAAGTTGCTGCATTTCCTGAAACTGAAGCATTAGAGCATCAGATTATTATGGCTGTTGCTTCTGCATCAGCGGCATTTAGTGTAAAATCTGGGCAAAAAGAGACTGACTCCAAATCAGAATTTTCATTACAAGCAAAGCCGGATATTTTACAGCCAGAAAAATTATCTGCACTCCACACAAGACCTACTTTGCCCAATTCCTATATAGCTCCGCGTCATGAAATCGAAGAAAAAATTGCTGATATTTGGCAAGAATTATTAGGGATTCAACAGGTAGGAATTCATGATAACTTTTTTGAATTAGGAGGAGATTCTTTAATAGCTGTTCAAATTATATCTCGACTAAAAAAGGTTTTTTCGATTAAATTAACTGTAGCAAGTTTATTTGAATTTCCCACAATAGCTGAAATAGCACCCAAGCTAGATAAACAACTAGAATTAGATATGAAATTAAGTGCAATTGATCGAGAAGAAATCGCAATTTAAACAGCAATAAATAATTCTTTAATTACGAATTACGAATTAGGCAAAGTGGAGGTAATTTTTCTGTGAATGTCGAGCAATTGTTAGCTAATCTTACTAAACAGGGTGTGAAGTTGTGGGTTGAAGGTGAGCAGCTGCGTGCCAATGCTCCAAAGGGCGTATTAACGCTAGAAACTCGTGACTTATTAGCTAACCATAAAGCAGAACTTATTTTGTTACTGCAAGAGAAAAATGCGAACCCCGACACAGATTTACCCCTCGTCAAAGCCGATCGCCTCCAGAACTTACCTCTGTCATTTGCCCAAGAACGACTCTGGTTATTAAACCAGTTGGAACCAGATAGCCCCTTCTACAACGAACAAACAGCTATAAAACTTCACGGTCAGTTGAATGTTGTGGCGCTAGAGCAAAGTCTCAACAAAATTATTGCTCGCCACGAAGTTTTACGTACCAACTTCCGCACCATCAACGATCGCCCAGTCCAGATTATTGCTGACAGCTTAACCTTAAGTGTGCCAGTAGTAGATTTAACAGATTTACCAGAAAGTGAAAGAGCGATCGCTTGCCAAAAATTAGCCACGACTGAACTTGCTCGACCCTTTGACCTTGCTAGTTCTCCTTTAATCCGAGCTTGTGTGGTGAAACTCACAGAGCTAGAACACGCTTTTATACTAACAGTCCACCACATCATAGTAGATGGTTGGTCAACAGGTATATTGATGCGCGAGTTAGCAATCATTTACTCAGCTCTATGTAATAACTTGTCCCCAAAGCTACCAGAGCTACCAATTCAGTATGCCGACTTTGCGATTTGGCAACGGCAATGGTTGCAAAAAGAAGTACTGCAAACGCAGCTTGATTACTGGAAGCAACAACTCAAAAATGCTCCTACCTTACTAGAATTACCTACAGACCGACCTAGACCAGCCATTCAAACTTACCGGGGCGCAGTCCAATATGTAGAATTATCAAGCGAACTGAGTCAAGCGATCGCTAATTTTAGCAGGCAAGAGGCAGCTTCCCTATTTATGACGCTGTTCTGTGCTTACGTTACCTTGCTTTATCGCTATACAGGCTCCGATGATATTGTAGTGGGTACGCCCATTGCTAACCGCGATCGCACCGAAATTGAAGGGTTAATTGGCTTTTTTGTCAATACTTTAGTATTACGTACCGATTTGTCAGGCAACCCCAGTTTTGGGCAATTGCTCAGTCGAGTACGGCAGGTGACATTGGAAGCTTACGCTCATCCAGACCTGCCCTTTGAAGAGTTGGTAAAAGCATTGCAGCCACAACGAAACCTCAGCCATACGCCACTGTTTCAGGTGATGTTTGTCCTCCAGAATGCACCCATATCTGAAGTAGAACTTGCTGGCTTAACTATCAGTTCTTTACCAGTAGAAGGTGCAACTGCCAAGTTTGATTTAACTTTATCAATGCAGAATACAAGCACTGGATTGGTAAGTATGTGGCAGTACAACGCTGATTTGTTTGATGCCAGCACAATCGAGCGGATGAGTGGGCATTTTGTAACTTTGCTTGAAGGAATTGTTGCTAATCCTCAAGAGCGAATTGCACAATTGCCTTTGCTGACAAAACTTGAGCAACAGCAGTTACTCGTTGAATGGAACAATACATCGGTAGATTATGCCCAAGATAAATGTATTCATCAGTTGTTTGAAGAACAATCTTTGAGTACACCCGATGCTGTAGCGGTAGTGTTTGAAAATCAACAACTGACTTACCACCAATTGAATTGTCGCGCTAACCAATTGGCGCATTACTTGCACTTATTGGGTGTAAAACCAGACACGCTGGTGGGTATTTGTGTAGAACGCTCAATAGAAATGGTGATAGGACTGTTGGGTATTCTCAAGGCAGGTGGAGCATATTTACCACTTGACCCAGAGTATCCAACTGAGCGTTTGCGCTTCATGCTAGAAGATGCTCAAGTTTCGGTGCTGCTGACTCAACAACAACTGATTGACAAACTTCCTCCAAATCAAGCACAAGTTGTCTTTTTAGAGGAAGTTTGCTCAGAAATTGCCCAAAACAATCAACATAACCTAACCACTGGAGTCAAAGCTTTTCATCTAGCAAATGTGATTTACACCAGCGGATCTACAGGTAGACCCAAAGGTGTGATGGTTCAGCATCAGGGATTGTGCAACTTAGCTCAAGCTCAGAAAACAACTTTTGGCTTAGACTTTGATAGTCGCGTTCTTCAGTTTGCCTCCTTCAGTTTTGATGCAAGCATCTCAGAAATTTTGATGGCTCTGTTTTCAGGTGCAACGTTGTATCTGGGAAGCAAAGACTCTCTATTGCCAGGAAAACCGTTAATTGAGCGATTACGCGATTATTCTATTACCCATATCACACTACCACCATCGGCATTAGCAGTTATGCCCGTGGAGGAACTACCAGCACTGCAAACAATCATTGTCGCCGGAGAAGCAAGTTCTGTTGAATTAATCAAGCAATGGTCTGTTGGCAGAAACTTCTTCAACGCTTATGGACCAACAGAAGCTAGTGTTTGTGCGACTATTGCCAAATGCACCCCACTAGATGAGAAAATATCTATTGGTCGTGCGATCGCCAATACGCAAGTTTACATTTTAGACGAAAATTTGCAACCAGTTCCCATTGGTATACCAGGAGAGTTACACATTGGGGGTGTTGGATTAGCAAGAGGCTACCTCAACCGTCCTGAGTTGACACAAGAGAAATTTATTTCCAATCCCTTTCAAAGAGGCAGGGAAGCAGCACTTCGACTACGCTCAGTGACCGAGGGGCAGGGGAGCAGAGGGGAAACAGAAGACCAATCTTCTAATTCTGAGCGCCTTTATAAAACTGGGGATTTAGCACGCTATTTACCGAATGGTGACATTGAATACTTAGGGCGCATTGACAATCAGGTAAAAGTCCGTGGCTTCCGCATTGAATTAGGAGAAATTGAAACAGCATTGAGCCAACATGGTGATGTGCAGACTTGTTGTGCGATCGCCCATGAAGATATCCCAGGAGAGAAGCGCCTTGTCGCCTACGTAGTACCGTATCCACAGGTAACTTGTACTGAGCGACTCGTGCCGAGCATCTCGACTTCGCTCGATGGAGCCGGAGCCGAGGTAAGTCGAAGTACACCCACAATCAACCAACTACGGCAATTCCTAAAAGCAAAACTCCCAGAGTACATGGTTCCAAATGCTTTTGTAGTGCTGGAGTCCCTGCCACTAACTCCCAACGGTAAAGTAGACCGCCGCGCCCTACCAGCACCAGATTTACACAGCGAACAAAAAGGCAAATATGTCGCCCCACGCACACCCATTGAGGAAATGCTGGCACAAATTTGGACACAAGTGCTGAAACTAGAGCAAGTGGGTATAGATGATAACTTCTTTGAAGTTGGGGGACATTCATTACTAGCAACGCAATTGCTTTCACGTATCCGTAACATTTTTAAAGTGGAACTACCATTGCGTGAGTTGTTTGCCAGAGCAACAGTTGCCGAATTAGCGCGATCGCTTGAGCAATTGCAGCAACAGGACTTAGAATTTTCTACACCACCCATCTTACCAAGGACAAAAAATACACAATTACCACTGTCTTATGCTCAACAGCGTTTGTGGTTTTTAGACCAGTTACAGTCTCTAGGTGGCACTTATAACATACCTCTAACTTTGCGTTTAGTAGGAACTCTTAATCAAGCAGCTTTAGAAAAAAGCTTACAAGAAATTATTTATCGCCACGAAGCATTACGTACTAACTTTATTACCGTTGATGGACAACCAATACAAATTATTAGGGAACAGGAAATAGGCAGGGGGCAGGGAGCAGGGGGCAGGGAGCAGGGGGCAGGGAGCAAGAGGCTTCCTTTAAGCCAACTAACATCTACACCTTGGACAGTATCTATTGTTGACTTGAAGCATTTATCCACACTTGTACTGAGCGAAGCCGAAGTAACCGAAAAAGAAATTGCTTTGCAGCAATTAGTGCAAAAACAAGCTATTCAAGCTTTTAACTTAGCAAATGAACCATTGGTCAGAGCAACATTAGTTGTGCTGTCTGAGACAGAACACGCTTTGTTAGTATTCATACATCACATTGTCTGTGATGGCTGGTCAATGGGTGTGTTTGTCCAGGAATTAGTAGCTCTGTACAATGCTTATTCTCAAAGTCAGCCGTCACCTTTAGCACCACTGCCGATTCAGTACGCAGATTTTGCCATTTGGCAGCGAAACTGGTTGCAAGGGGATGTACTCCAAAGCCAACTGAGTTATTGGCAACAACAACTAGCCAATGCACCAACTTTATTGTCGCTACCCACTGACCGCCCCAGAGGGGCTGTGCAAACTTACCACGGCGCATATCAAGAGTTGGCACTCTCAAAAGAATTAAGTGTTGCGCTCAAACAATTGAGTCAAAAAGAAAGTGTCACCTTGTTTATGACGCTGTTAGCAGCATTCCAAATATTGCTATGGCGCTATAGTGGGCAGGATGATATCTGCATAGGTACGCCGATCGCTAACCGTAATCGTGCAGAAATTGAAGGGTTAATTGGCTTTTTTGTCAATACCCTTGTGTTGCGTACCCGCTTGGATGGTAATCCCAGTTTTAGGCAGCTATTATCACGGGTGCGAGAAGTGGCTCTGGGAGCATACTCTCATCAAGATTTGCCTTTTGAAATGTTGGTGGAAGCGTTGCAGCCAGAACGAAATCTCAGCCATAACCCAATTTTTCAGGTATGGTTTAATTTACAGAATTTGGCAAACACCCAACTAGAACTTTTTGGGTTGTCTGTAGAACCTATATTAATGTCAGAAGCGGCTTCCAAGTTTGACTTAAGCTTATATGTTGCAGAATACGAACAAGGAATAACTCTGCAACTACTCTATAATGCTGACCTATTTACTTCAGAACGAATGGTGGAAATGGTGCAACAATTCCATCATTTGCTGAATCAAATTGTGGCTGAACCTGATAGTGCGATCGCCTCTTATTCTCTTGTCACACCACAAACCCGATTTTTACTACCAGATCCCACAACAGCCATACCACAACCAGAATACGAATTAGTTACAACAACGTTTACTTTTTGGGTAAATAGCACCCCAGAACAGCCAGCAGTGCGTCAAGGATCTCGCACTTGGAACTATAGAGAATTAGGCAAAAGCTCTCAAGATTTAGCTAGGGTGATACTAAGTCACGGAATCGAACGGGGAGATGTCGTAGCGGTGTACGGGACATCAAGTTTTGGATTGATTGCCAGTGCGATCGCTGTTCTCTTGAGTGGAGGAGTGCTGCTAACCATCGATCCGCAACTTCCTAGTCAACGCCAACGGCTAATGCTTCAGGAAGCTAAAGCTAAATGCATATTGTATGTCGATAGTCAATACCCAAAAGACCAGGAAATATGGCAGTCTTTAACTGTTATCTGTATAAATCCAGACACAGCAGTAGCTATAAATTATCGCCAAGAAAGCAGTCATACAATACTTCTGCCGGAAATATCTGCTAATGATGCAGCCTATATTTTCTTTACTTCTGGTACTACTGGCGTTCCTAAAGGAGTGTTGGGGTGTCACAAAGGGATGGCGCATTTTCTCAATTGGCAAAGACAAACCTTTGGAATTAATCAAAAAGACCGCATTGCCCAATTAACAGGACTTTCCTTTGATGTCGTTCTCAGAGATATTTTCTTATCTTTGACCAGTGGTGCAACCTTGTGTCTACCAGCACAAGAAGATAAGTTAGAACCAACGAAAATTTTGCGCTACTTGGAACGCGAACAGATTTCTGTTCTGCACACAGTTCCTTCCTTAGCGCAATCATGGCTGGCTAATGTGCCAAAAGAAGTTTCTCTGCATAACTTACGCTGGTTATTCTTCGCCGGAGAACCTTTGAAGGAGACACTTGTACTGCAATGGCGAGATGCTTTCCCCCAAGCAGGTGAAATCGTTAATCTGTATGGGCCGACAGAGACAACTTTGGCGAAATGTTATTACCAAGTACCTAGTAAACCCACACCAGGGGTACAGCCAGTAGGACGGACACTTCCGGAAACTCAAGCTTTAGTTTTAGGTGCAAATCGCCAATTGTGTGGTATTGGGGAAGCGGGTGAGATTGTTTTGCGGACACCATTTCGCAGTTTGGGCTACATTAACGCCCTAGAAGAAATGCGCTCTCGGTTTGTTAAAAACCATTTTCGCAATGATGACCAAGATTTGCTGTATTATACAGGCGATCGCGGTCGCTATCTTCCAGATGGCACTCTCGAAATTCTCGGTCGCCTCGATCGTCAAGTCAAGATTCGCGGCATACGCATTGAACCTGGAGAAATTGAGACAGTATTAGCACAACATCCATTTGTACATCAGACTGTTGTAATTGCCCATGAAGAACGCTTAGTGGCTTACATTATTCCCAATCAGGATTCAACACCTACCATTAGTGAAATCCGGCGCTTCCTCTCCACTAAGCTACCACAGTATATGATGCCTTCTAGTTTTGTCTTCCTAGATAGCTTGCCCCTGACACCCAACGGTAAGGTAGACCGCCGTGCTTTGCCTACACCTTCTAACATTAATAACCTAGATACATTTGTCGAACCCCGTAACCAATTAGAACTGCAACTGGTGCAAATCTGGTCAAAAATTCTGAAAGTTGACAAAGTAGGAGTACAAGATAACTTTTTTGACTTAGGTGGTCATTCTCTTTTAGCCCCCTACTTAATAACTCAAATTAAGCAGCAGTTTGGTAAAGATGTGAGTTTAACAAGCCTTTTCCAAAACCCAACTATTGAACAGTTAGCGACAATTTTGCAAATAGACTCGAATTATTCAAATTCGTCTTGTCTAGTACCAATTCAGCCAAACGGTTCAAAGTTACCTTTCTTCTGCATTCCTGGCGCTGGGGGCGAACCTTTCTACTTATATCACTTAGGGCGTTATTTAGGAGATGAGCAACCATTATACAGTTTTCAAGCAAACAATCTAGATGTAGAGCCAGAAACCCGAATTCAGGATATGGCTAGCCATTATATCCAAGCAATGCAAACCGTCCAGCCGCAAGGGCCATACTTTTTAGGAGGACATTCTTTAGGAAGTATAGTAGCTTTTGAAATGGCAACTCAGTTGCTCGATCGGGGACATGAGGTTGCTTTAGTCGTCATACTTGATATGTCAGCACCAACTTCTAAAGACAAACAAGCACGGATTGAGCGTCTTGATTGGGATCATGCTCGGTGGTTAATTGAGTCGATCAAAGCAGTAGAAGTTTCTCTATCAACCAACATGGATATTTCTTACGATACCCTGCGATCGCTATCTGAAAAGGAGCAACTAAAATACGTTTTACAGCATTTAAAAATGGTGAATATGCTCCCTCCTAACGCTGAAATTACGCAGTTGAAAAACATGGTGCAAGCTTTAAAAGCAAACTCTCTATCCCTAATTAATTATGTACCACAACAGATTTATACCGATCGAATTACACTTTTACGTGCCAGCGAGACTCCCCCGGAACGGTTGACTAGCAAGTTTTCTGAGATTTCCCAAGATTCGACCTGGGGCTGGAGTGAGTATTCTTGCGAACCAGTAGATATCCATTTTGTTCCAGGCAATCATATTACTATGATGGCAGAACCCCACGTCCAAGTCTTAGCCGAACAATTGAAAGATTGCATTCAGCAAGCCTTATATAGGCAAGGGGGCAGGGGGCAGGGAGCAGGGGGCAGGGCAATACGGTTCGGATAAGCATTTTGAATTCAAAATAGGGTTTGGGGAAAAGGGAAATGGGTTTGCGGTTAAAGGTTTTTTATTCCCCTTTCCCCTTTACCCTTTCCCCTTTAACCGAACCGTATTGGGGGGCAGGGGGAAAGAGAAATATATTATCTGAGTAAATTAGATAATTTATTTTTTGGAAGTTTTAAAGCAAATATGGCGTTGTTGAGTATGAATATCAATTGAGATTTGTAACTCATGTAGAGACGCGATTCATCGCGTCTGAAAGACCAATTTTCGACGCCAATAACCTTTAACCCAAGCGTATTGATTTTTCACCAAAACCGAAATTTGAAATTTAAATGTAAGGAATTTTATTATGACTGCTGCTTCTAATCAGATTAAATCGACACTGTGGGATAAAAAACAAGAGTATCCCTTAACTACAGAAACTTTAAAAATGCTCCTCGAACACCGAATACCTCTGATTCGGTTGAAAGAATTTGCCACACCTGAAGAGTGTGAGATGTTATATGCTCAATCTCAATCACTTAGCTTTAACGCTTATCAAGATGTCACTCCTAAAATTGAAAAAGTTGGCATCACAGTGTTTGAATATAACAGCATTAGTAAAGGAAATTATTTTAAAGAAGTAGAACGGGCAACTAAATTAAGAGACTCCATTTTTGCAGCCTCCTTCAATCCATTGGAGCGCATCATCGAAAAATTTCGAGAGTGTGGCGTGAATGCACGAATTGCTTCTGAACCAGATTACGGTAGCTATTATGCAGGACTGATCAGAAAAATAGAGCATGGAACCCAAATTCATATTGATTTTGCGCCAATAGAGCAATCTGAATGGGAAGTTTGTACAATTACTGCTCAACTTTCTTGGACTTTGTATTTGAAATTATCTGACAACAATCAAGGTAAAACTTGTATTTACGATCGCCGTTGGCAACCAAGCGATGAGCAATATAAACTCGATTCCTACGGATATAGCGATCGAGTAATTGCGGATGCAGATGCGATCGCTTTCCAACCTTACGTAGGAGATGTACTGCTTTTTAATACAACCAACTTTCACTATGTTGAGCCGATGCATGGACAGCGTGTAGCTTTCACTTCCATGATTGGCTTACTTCCTAACGGTGAAATTATTTTCTGGTCTTAAAAGAGGCAAGGGAGCAGGGGGCAGGGAGCAGAGGGAATGGAGAAAGAACCAATCAAAAGTCATGAAGATTTAGAAGTATACAAAATGGCGTTTGATGTAGCGATGAAAATTTTTGAATTATCTAAGAAGTTTCCCGTAGAAGAAAGGTATTCATTGATTGACCAAATTCGTAGGTCATCACGGTCAGTTTGTGCCAACTTGGCCGAGGCATGGAGAAAACGCCGCTATGAGGCTGCTTTTATTGCAAAATTGAATGATTCAGAGGCTGAAGCAGCAGAAACTCAGACTTGGCTTAAATTTGCTGTGAAATGTGGTTATTTAGACGTTGATACAGGCAGAGAACTATATGGAAGATTAAACCAAGTTTTAGGCATTCTAGTAACCATGATCAACAATCCATCACCCTGGCTCATAAAACGCTAATTTCTAATCCCCCTGCCCCCTGCCTTTCAAGGGCAGGCTTTTAGGCTTTCGATAAATAGTTGAGAATGTTCTCAATTATTGAACGTAGTTTTAAGTTCTCAGACAATGGTTTTGGTTTTAAAATCCCAAAAATTTGTCTAATCAAAAAAACCTGCCCCCTGCCCCCTGCTCCCTGCCCCCTGCTCCCTGCCCCCTGCCCCCTGCCTGCCCCCTGCCCAAAGTGAGGTAATGATTCATGCCCAATGCAGCTGTGATGACTGCGCCTAATGAGCCAGTTACAATCCAACAATTACCAAACCCTATTTTAGAAAAGGGTGGAATCATTATTGAAACCATATATTCTGAAGTTTGTGGAACTGATGTACATTTACTCCGTGGGCATTTAGAAGGAGTACCATATCCAATTATCCCCGGTCACTTTTCAGTCGGTCGTGTGGTGGAAACAGGTGGAGAGGTTAGTGATGTCAATGGTAAATTAATTCAGCCTGGAGCGATCGCTACTTTTCTCGATGTCCACGAAACCTGTTACAACTGCTGGTATTGTCTAGTAGCCAAAGCATCCACTCGCTGTCCACAACGCAAGGTTTATGGTGTCACCTACTCAGCCAAAGATGGATTACTGGGTGGTTGGTCTGAATTGATTTACCTCAAACCAGGGGTGAAAGTTCTCACTTTACCTGAAGAAGTCTCGCCAAAGCAATTCATTGCTGGGGGATGTGCTTTACCAACTGCACTACACGCTATCGATCGAGCGCAAATTCAAATTGGTGATATTGTCGTGGTACAGGGTTGCGGGCCTGTAGGTTTGAGTGCGGCAATTCTGGCTTTACTCTCAGGTGCAGGTAAAGTAATTGTCATTGATAAATATGAAAGTCGCTTAGTAGTTGCCAAATCTTTCGGTGTAGATGAAACCCTGGTAATTAATGCTAACGACCCACAACAACATATTGAGCGGGTTTTGGAATTGACACACGGACATGGTGCTGATGTCACTATTGAAGCCACAGGCATTCCCATTGCTGTCAAAGAGGGTTTGAATATGACGAGAAATGGCGGTCGTTATGTGGTTGTCGGGCATTACACAAACACGGGTGAAATTCTCATCAATCCCCACTTAGAAATTAATCTCAAACATATTGATATTCGCGGAACTTGGGGAATTGATTTCAGCCATTTTTACAGAATGATTGAATTACTAAAACGTCATAGCGATCCCAGAAAAAATATTGCTTGGGAGAGCATAATTAGTCGTTCATACACACTAGCAGAAATTAATCAAGCTCTGGCGGACGTAGAACAAGGTTCTGTATTAAAAGCTGTAATTCAACCTAATCTATATTGATACCAACAACATATAAAATAAGGAGAAAGATATGCTCAAAGATTTAAAAATTGCCTTTATCGGCGGTGGTACGATGGGCGAAATGATTATTAGTAGATTGTTATCGACAAAAACTATTCAACAACCCGATTTAGTTATAGTCAGTGACCCACTTTCTACGCGATGCCTGCATTTAGAAAGGGAATATGGAGTACGTACTACAACCTCCAATATAGAAGCTATACAAGGCGTATCGATTGTGATATTGGCGGTGAAGCCGCAGGTTTTAAACTCTGTTATGGCTATGCTGAAGGATAAAATTTCACCTAATGCTTTAGTAATTAGTATTGTGGGTGGAGTGAGTATTCAATCTCTGTGCGAAGGATTGAATCATCCTGCTGTTGTTCGTACAATGCCGAATATTGCTGTACAAGTTGGTCATGGAACTACGGTGTGGAGCGCATCACCAAGTGTGACAGAAATACAGCGATCGCATACGCAAGTCATTTTACAAGCATTAGGCAAAGAATTTACTACCCAAAATGAACATTATCTAGATATGGCAACGGCGTTAAGTAGCGCCGGGACTGGGTTTATCTTTCTGTACATCGAAGCGATGATTGATGCTGGGGTACAGATGGGTTTAACTCGCGCACAAGCCCAAGAACTAACATTGCATACGATTGCTGGGAGTGTAGAACTAATGTTTCAGACTGATGAACATCCAGCAGTCTTACGCAACAAGGTAACGAGTCCTGGGGGAGTGACTGCTGCTGGTCTTTACGAGTTAGAAAAAGGTGGGATGCGAACTGTCATCTCTAATGCCGTGCTTACTGCTTTGAGCCGCACTCAACAGTTAGGCAATATGATTTGAATAAGTAGTGGTGAATGGTATTCTTGATTCGGTAATTATTACTGATTATTCAACACTAAAAACTATGAAATATAATTTTCAGAAATTCCAGTTTATTTATCAAATATGTCAACCCAAGTTATTCAAGCTAAACCCGCAACAAATTTTTTTACAGACTTTATTCGATTTTGGGAAAATGTAAAAGCGATCGCTGGCCCTTATTGGTACCCAAACAAGCCAGGAGAAAGAGCTTTTTCAGATGTTATTCGTGCCTGGGGAATGCTGATTCTCCTAATATTTCTCATCTTCACCCTTGTCGGTGTAACTACTTTTAATAGTTTTATTCATCGTTATTTAATCGATGTTATTATTCAAGAGAAGGATTATTCTAAATTTAGTTATACTATAGCTTTTTATGCTGTTGGACTTGTATTAATAACGCTTCTAGTAGGACTGACTAAATTTGTAAGAAAACAAATTTCTCTTGATTGGTATCAATGGCTCAATAATCATGTTTTAAATAAATATTTAAACAAACGTGCTTATTATAAAATTAATTTTCAATCAGATATTGATAATCCAGATCAACGTTTATCTCAAGAGATTGAACCAGTTACTGGTAATGCCCTCAGTTTTTCAGCCACTTTCCTAGAAAAAGTACTGGAAATGATAACTTTTTTAATAGTTGTCTGGACAATTTCGCAACAGATAGCTATTGCGCTAATTATCTATACAATTGTAGGCAACTTTATTGCTATTTACTTAAATCAAGAATTAATTAAGATTAATCAGGCAGAACTTGAGGCTAAAGCTGATTATAGCTATTGTTTAACTCATGTTCGCAATCACGCCGAGTCGATAGCTTTTTTCCGAGGAGAAGAACAGGAACTAAATATAGTTCAACGCCGATTTAGTATTTTGGTCAAAGAGATTAAACAAAAGATTGATTGGGAGAGAAGTAAGGAAATTTTTAACAGAGGATATCGGGCTGTTATCGAACTGATCGCACTCGTAGTACTCGCACCTTTATATATTAAAGGTGAAATTGATTTCGGACAAGTTGGACAAGCTACTACAGCTTGCTATATGTTTGCTGGTGCTTTAGAAGAATTAATTCGAGAATTTAGTGTTTCTGGGCGATTTTCTAGTTATGTTGAGCGTTTATCTGAGTTTTCAGATGCCTTAGAAGAAGTAACTAAACAACCCGAAAATGTCAGTACTATTAAAACAATAGAAGAGAAGCAATTTGCTTTTGAGCATGTGACATTACAAACACCTAACTATGAACAGGTGATAGTCGAAGACTTGTCATTAAACGTTCAGTCTGGAGAAGGTTTATTAATTGTCGGGCCAAGTGGTCGAGGTAAAAGTTCTTTATTGAGAGCGATCGCAGGTTTGTGGAATGCGGGAACTGGTCGTCTGGTGCGTCCTCCGCTACAAGATGTCTTATTCTTACCCCAACGTCCTTACATTATCTTAGGAACTTTGCGCGAACAATTACTTTATCCTAATACAAATCGTCAGATGACCGATGCAGAACTCAAAGATGTTTTGCAACAAGTAAACCTGCAAAACTTGCTCAGTCGAGTTGAAGGTTTTGATACTGAAGTTCCTTGGGAAAACATATTATCTTTGGGAGAACAACAACGTTTAGCATTTGCTCGACTATTAGTTACTCATCCTAGCTTCACTATCTTAGATGAGGCAACAAGTGCTTTAGATTTAAGAAATGAAGGAAGTTTATATCAACAGCTACAAGAGACAAAAACAACATTTATTAGTGTTGGACATCGAGAAAGTCTATTTAATTATCATCAATGGGTTTTAGAACTCTCACAAGATTCCAGTTGGCAACTTGTAACCGTGCAAGATTATCGACTGCAAAAAGCAAGAGAAATTGTCACTAATACTTCTGAAAATGCTGAAAACACAACAGATGTTTTACCTAATAATGAACCACAATTAGAAATCAGTACAAGCGAAAGGTTTTCTCATAAAGAAATGAATGCATTAACGAACTATTCCGTTTCCACTATTAGAAGTAAGGCAAGCAAAGGGGAGTCTATCACTACTAGGGATGGCTTAACCTATCGCTATGACAAAGATCCCAAAGTGTTGAAATGGGTGAGAATTTAACAAAGTAAAAAATAAATTATCTAATTGATAGGCTTTACTAAGACTTTTTCTCCCCTGCTTATAGTGTGGGGATAAAGTGACACTCCCTTTTTTGGCTGATTGCGATCGCACCTGTGGAATGTGGGTTTGACAGCTTAAAGACCAAATAAAAAACTAACTTTGATTTTATCTTTATTTCCATCATTTCCTGTTTTGACAACAACTTAATTTACCAGAAATTATGAGTGAGAAAGTTACCATGCTAAGAGCAACAAAGTGGCAAACCTTAAATGACTGTGAAATGAATCAGCAAAATTTACAAGCATTGCTGAGAAATGAAATTCCATCAATTCGCATTTCTAAATTTGCTTCATCTGAAGAATGTCACAAATTAGCTTTGGCAATTGAAAAAGTTGGGTTTAATTTTTATAAAAATGTGGAACCACCAATAGGAAGAATTGGAATTACCCAATTTGAATATATAAAAAGGGATAAAAGGGGATATTTTGATGCGGTTGAAAAAGCTAACAAAACTTATAATCAGGTAACTTCCTTATCTTTTGACCCGCTAAAACGTTTGACAACAATTCTCCGGCAGAATGTCTCTAGTCAAGTACAAATTGCTTACGAAAATGAAGCTTATGGATATTACTTCGCTGGATTGATACGTCAGATTAATGTTGCCTTGCTACACATAGACTTTGCAGGGTTAGATGCTCCAGATTGGGTAATAGGAAATATTACCTCGCAATTAGTATGGAATCTCTATGTCAAAGCGCCTAACCAAGGAGGTGTTTGCAAAGTCTATAACCGACAGTGGCAGCCTGAAGATGAAAAATATAAAACTCCTGGTTCCTATGGCTACGATCGTTCTTTAATAGCTACCTCAGAAGTAAAACATAATATTCCGCTCACAGGAGATTTGGTCATCTTCAACAGCCGTAATTTTCATGAAGTCTTGCCAGGCATGGGAGAACGTATAACAATTAACTCTTTTATTGGAAAAATGCCGGGAGGTGATTTAGTTTTTTGGTCGTAAAGACAAATTAGAACTTATAATATCATGTCCGGCTAATTAGTTATGATTCCCTTTCTCTATGCAGAAAGCCTAAAAACTCCTCCCCTCTGCCCCTAGAGCGGTCTTAATGATAAGTTTTTAAGCGGACACGATATTATAAGTAAAATTAGCGATCGCCCGCAAGCTCGTTAACGCCAGTCACCTACAAAAGGAAACCCTCCCTGCTGGACTAACCGGACTGCCTCAGGCTCTGCATAAATATCAGCATTTTTTGTTTGAAAGTAACTTCAGATTAAAAAAGCATAAATTTACTCGAATTTATAACTAATTTTTAGATTTCCTTTTTGACGTTTGGCTTTAGTAACTACTACACTTTTTAGTTCATTAAGTGATTTTAAATGAGTTCCACCACATGGAGTTGGATGAAGATTGGCAATTGTTACTACTCTTAAAGGTTTTCCTGGAGGTAGGTTATTGGGTATATTAGACCAACGCACTGCCAATTCTTCTGATGTAATCAGTGAAGCTTCTACATTGCTAGCTTCATCTAAAGCTTCACTAATTTTTGTATTAACTTCAGCAATAAATTTTTCAGTATTTTCAAATGAAGGGCTTCCTTGAAACTCTACATAAGAACCATCCGGAAAATGATATCCTTTGACTGCGATGAGATTTTTATCAAGGGATTCGACTATTGTGTACATGAGATGTCCAGCCGTATGAGCTTTAGCATTTTGCATACGACGGGTTTCATCAACATATAAAATTACTTCTTCACCTTTTTCTAAAGATATAGATGAAAAATCTCCATAATGACGAACTTCTTCATCTACAAAGCTTACGAAAGTGATGGGAATTTGAACTCCTCTGGCTTCAATTGTGCCTATATCTGAAGGCTGACCACCACCCTGTGGATAAAACACAGTACTATCGAGTACACAATAATCACCCCGCTCATCATTAGCAATATACTCAACGCGAGCCTGATAAGTAAATTTATAGGTATCTTCAAGATAAGCAAGTACTGTGGACATAGAAAATCTTTCAACTTGACTTTGATCCCGATTATAAACCTCATCCATCTTGAAGACTGGAGTTTGTTCAGAAGATATATTACTCTGAATAAGGGGGTGAAATAAGCAACCTATACTGTAATATGGTTCAGTTAAGCCCAAAAGTTATGTAAATTAACGTGAGTTCGATGAACCTCTCCCACGGGCAAGGGAGGAGCAACGAGAAATTAGGGTTTTGGCTTTCCTCTCCAACATGGAGAGGGGTTGGGGGAGAGGTCAAAAAAGGGCTTGTCGAACTCACGTTAAATTAAGTATTGTCGCTTAGAATTAAAGATAATCCGGTGCATCTGAAAGAATTTTCTTTATTGTCTCCAAACATACAGGATACTGAGATACTGAAAGCAATCAAGACAGCTATCCCAGCAGAGGCAATTGAGGGGCTGAAGACAGCCTGAAAGAATTTTTCCGGGGTGAACCCGATCGACAGATGATGCAGTTTATTGCGAAAAATCCTTAGAGGTTGTTTGAAAAGTCACAAAGTATACTATAAACCCCACTTCCATTCCTCTCCCCGTTGGCGTCAGCCTGCCGTTAGGCAAGCGGAGAGAGGCTTTGAAACCCCCATTCCCTTGTAGGGAAGGGGGGCTAGGGGGGTTAGGTTTCTGAGACTTAGATGTTACCAAAAATACTTTTCAAAAATCCTTAGAGCCTGTATTTTTACAACGAGACATACAGCCCCTTACATAGTGGTAAATACATCAATGAACCGCAAGGTATGGCAACCATATTACCAAAGTATGAATTGCCCAAGGAGGAAAACTGATGAGTTCATTTGTGCTTGGTTTTCAAAATATAGACAAAACAAAACTCACCTTTGTTGGGGGTAAAGGCGCGAACCTGGGGGAACTTTCCAAAATTGAAGGAATACTCGTACCAGATGGCTTTTGTATTTCTACGGTCGCTTTTAAAAGAATCATTGGGGAAACGTCGTCGATTAACGAATTACTCGAACAGTTATCGCATCTATTGGTGGAAGACCGGGACAAAATCGGCGAACTTAGCGGTGAGATTCGCTCTTTCATCGAAGGGATAGCCATTCCTCAAGACATTAATGAAGAGATCGCCCACCACCTCTCCAGGCTTGGAGAAAAAAACGCCTATGCAGTAAGATCCAGCGCAACTGCTGAGGATTTACCGACAGCCTCCTTTGCAGGCCAGCAGGATACGTATTTGAACATTATCGGGAAGGAAGCAATTTTAAAGCAGATCAGTAAGTGCTGGGCATCGCTATTTACCGAGAGAGCAATAATTTACCGCCTCCAAAACGGCTTCGACCACCGTCAAGTCCACCTGTCTGTGGTTGTTCAGAAGATGGTCTTTCCCCAGGTAGCAGGAATTCTGTTTACTGCCGATCCCGTCACTTCTAATCGGAAGGTGTTATCCATTGATGCGGGCTTCGGACTTGGTGAGGCTATGGTATCCGGTCTGGTGAATGCTGATAACTATAAAGTGTGTAACGGCAAGATTATTGATAAGAAGATATCTACCAAGAAGCTAGCTATTTACGCCTTAAAAGATGGCGGTACGAAAGAACAGGAAATTGAACCTGAACGGCAGAATAGACAAGCACTGACAGACGAGCAGATTGTACAGCTTGAGCGCATCGGTAGGAAGATCGAAGCACATTTCGGACACCCCCAGGACATTGAGTGGTGTTTGGTTGATGACACATTTCATATTGTCCAGAGTCGCCCCATCACGACTTTATATCCCATTCCTGAAACAAGCGATCGCGAAAATCACGTCTATGTATCTGTCGGTCACAACCAAATGATGACCGATGCCATGAAACCATTGGGATTGTCTTTTTTCCTGTTAATGACCCATGCACCCATGCACACTGCTGGTGGAAGGTTGTTTGTTGATGTTACAGCGACGCTGGCTTCACCTGTCAGCAGAGAAACGGTATTAAACGTCACATTGGGAAAATCCGATCCGCTCATGAAAGACGCACTTACAACCATCCTAGAGCGGGGAGATTTTATAAAATCGTTACCCGACGAGCAGAGTTCCGGCAAAAGCGGTAAAGGTCGATCGCCTGCGGATTTTCAAACCCTAAACGACTACGATCCGGCGATTGTTGCTGATTTGATTCAACAGAGTCAAACCTCGATCGACGCGTTAAAACAAACCATCCAAACAAAATCAGGAGCGGATCTGTTTGATTTTATCCTGGAAGATATCCAGCAATTAAAGAAGACCAACGCTGATTCACAGAGTTTTGGTGTGCTTATCACTGGGATGAATGCTTCCTCCTGGATCAATGAAAAAATGAACGAGTGGTTAGGCGAAAAAAACGCAGCGGATACACTTTCTCAATCAGCACCCAACAATATTACGTCGGAAATGGGTCTGGCACTATTGGATGTTGCGGATGCGATTCGTCTTTACCCGGAAGTCATTGAGTATTTGCAACAGGTAAAAGAGGATAACTTTCTAGGTGAATTGGTGAAGCTTGAGGGTGGACAGGAAGCCCAGAACGCGATCGCTACTTTTCTTCACAAATACGGAATGCGATGTGTTGGAGAAATCGATCTTACGAGAACTCGTTGGAGCGAAAACCCAACCACACTTGTTCCGATGATTCTCAGTAACATCAAAAATTTTGAGCCTGGTGAAAGCGAGCGTAAATTTGAGCAAGGGCAACGGTCAGCTTTAAAGAAAGAACAAGAGTTATTAGAGCGATTGAAGCAATTACCGGATGGCGAACAAAAGTCCGAAGAAACAAAACGAATGATCCGCCTAATTCGGAATTTCATCGGTTATCGCGAATATCCAAAATACGGCATAGTTAACCGCTACTTCGTTTATAAGCAGGCTTTACTCAAAGAAGCGGAACAACTCGTACAAACCAACATTATTAATGAAAAAGAAGATATATACTATCTCACTTTTCAAGAACTCCGCGAAGTTGTACGCACAAATAAACTTGATTACCAGATTATCGGCAAACGAAAAGACGAGTACAAATTATATGAAAAACTAACTCCCCCACGTGTTATTACATCTGACGGTGAAATTATTGCAGGTCGGTACAAACGAGAAAATCTCCCTGCCGAAGCTATTATCGGTCTACCTGTTTCTTCTGGAGTTATAGAGGGACGAGCGCGTGTCATCTTAAACATGGAAGATGCCGATCTAGAAGATGGAGATATATTAGTCACCTCCTTTACTGACCCTAGCTGGACACCATTGTTTGTATCTATAAAAGGACTAGTCACCGAAGTTGGTGGACTAATGACACATGGAGCAGTTATCGCACGTGAATATGGCATAAGTGCAGTTGTTGGAGTGGATAATGCTACCAAACTGATCGATGACGGACAGAGAATTCGGGTGAATGGAACGGATGGCTATATAGAAATCCTCAGTTAATATACTAGTAGTCTGCCAACCCAAAAATGCGCTTGTGAGGGCTGGGGAAAGGGGAAAGGGAATTCATGGTAAGGAATTTAAACTCTTTCCCCCTTGAAGCTGTATGAAGTTATGCGCTTTATAATTCCAATAGTGGACAAAAGCTCACTGTGGTTGAACTTTTGTTGGAGTGCCTAGACGTAAAAGCGCGGCTTTTAGAGTAAAAGTACACGAGCAAAACCAAACTACTATTAATTGGTAAGCTTGGAGTATATTTTACTAAAAAGCTTATAATAGCTCTACTACAAAAGTTCTGGATTAGCACAGTAGAATATGACATTGAAAAACACTTTTGGTGAATATAGTTTTGTTACTAAACTAGACGTTACTAATCTCGAAGCTAGTGCCGAGTGGTACAAGTCCAAGCTTGGGTTAGTTCCTGAAGAAAAATATGACACACCTAGCTGGAGACAGTTTAGTTTTCCTGATATTCCACGCTTTGCAATCGGATTGAACTTGAGTAACTCAGTTGAACCAGGTAATACTGTCAGTACCTTTGTTGTCAATGATATAGTTACTGCTCGTCAAAGCCTGACTGAAAAAGGAGTCTCAGTTGGGCCAATTACAGATGTCGGTCATGGAGTGCAATTATCCACTTTCAAGGATCTTGACGGAAATTTGTTAGGGCTTAGGCAAAATCCGCAGTCTTAGCTTGGATTTACACCTAAATCGGGGAATTAGAGTGATGGAAACGCGATTTTTAGGAAAGTCCGGTCTTAAGATTTCGGTTCTCAGTTTCGGTACAATGACATTCGGTGGTAGCGACTTCTTCCAAGAAATTGGAGCGACTCAGGTAGACGAGGCGCGACATCTGATTGATATTTGCCTTGATGCAGGTGTCAACATCTTTGACACAGCAGATGTTTACTCGAATGGACTTTCTGAGGAGATTCTTGGTAAAGCTCTCGGAAAGCGTCGTTCTGATGTAATTATTGCAACTAAGGCTTATGGTCGTATGGGAAAAGGAGCAAATGATACTGGATTGTCACGTTATCATCTGATTCGAGCCTGTGAGGACAGCCTACGACGATTAAACACAGATTACATCGACCTCTATCAAGTTCATGGTTTCGATGCTCTGACTCCACTAGAAGAAACGCTTCGCGCCTTAGATTCACTTATACGTAGTGGCAAAGTTCGCTACATTGGCTGCTCTAATTATTCAGCTTGGCATTTAATGAAGGCGCTGTCTGTATCAGAGCGTTTGAACTTGGAGCACTATGTGTCACAACAAGTTTATTACTCGCTTGTGGCGCGAGAGTTGGAATTTGAACTAATTCCTCTAAGTTTAGATCGAGGTGTGGGTATCTTGGTGTGGAGTCCGCTTGCTTTTGGTTTCCTCTCAGGTAAGTATCGTCGTGGTCAGTCGGAACCAGAAGGAACGCGACGAGCAAAAATCGGTGATATTGGCACTGTCAGTGACCTGGAAAAGGGATACGACATTGTGGAAGTTCTGCACGAAGTGGCTAATAACCGTGGTGTCAGTGTTGCTCAAGTCGCACTCAACTGGCTGTTACGTCAGTCTGGTATTACATCGGTTATTATCGGAGCGCGGAATGAACAACAACTTCGAGACAACCTTGGTGCTGCTCAGTGGGAGCTAACATCAGAGGAAGTAAATCGGCTCAATCAGGTTAGCGCGATCGCGCCAATTTATCCTTACTGGCATCAGCGCAAGTTCGGAGCTGAACGCATTCCACAATAAAATTCCCAGTTGCGATCGCATCAAGGCAGTGAGCTTGGTGCGATCGCTCTCTATTTGCTTGTTCTAACCCGGTTGAGGAAGTTTTATAACTAAATTAGAGGTAGAGAGTAGAGAAGCGGATACCGTCTGCGATAGGTTGGTTGGTACTGAGTTCTAAATTTTGGGAAATTTAGCCTCAAAAAAGGCTGTCTGATTCTAAGCAGAGCCTTGAGCGAAAGCTACGCAATAAATATTTCTAGCGATCGCTTGATTAAACTCTTTGCGGAACATAACCACGATGGACGCACAAATTACTCATTCCCGATCGAGCAACAGAAACGGGCAACAGTTGATAGGTAATTATTTTTCAAACCGTTGTTCTTGCTGTGGTTGTTGTTGACGTTGAGTGGGTTGGAGTTTTTTTAAAATTGTTGGTGGTGTAGCTTGGCGAAATGCACCACAATAGTGCATGGTCATAACTGCTTTGAAAGCCCAATGGTCTGATGGAACATCAGTAAAAGGATTTGGTAAAGTTTGGGCTTGATTTTGAACACAAGCATTCACAACTTGATTTGATGTTGCTGGAACTTCAGTTACAGGTTCTTGAGATTTAGCAGGAGTAACAAAGCTAGTAGTCGCTAGTACTACGAGTGTAGCTAAAATTTTGTACTTCATAACTTGAGTTTTATAGAGATGGCATTTAACCCTATCTTAGTTTGCAGACAGCAGTCCAGGAACTAGAATAATTTTGCCCAGATGAAGTGTTAGCGGTACTTCAATAAAAATTTGGCTTGGGAGACGATGCCGAAGCAATAGCTAGTTATCGTAATTTTTTTTACTGCTTAATTTTGTGCGGTAATCATCAATTACTGGGTGATACTAACCGAATTTACAGGACTTATAACCATACTTATGATAAATACATAAGCACAAAGGCAAGTGCAAAAAAAGTTAAACAAGAGATGAATTTTTGCGAGAAAGAGTTATGGCACTAATTCGTTACAACCCCTGGCAAGAATTGAACGCTCACTTAAGTCACATCAATGGCTTACTTGGAGATACCAGAGTCCCATCTGCACGGTTTGAAAAAGGCTTTATCAAAGTTCCTGCTGCTGAACTACAAGAAACTGATGATGCTATTCATCTCAAGTTAGAACTGCCAGGACTGGAAGCTAAAGACTTAGATATTCAAGTCACCCAAGATGCTGTTCGCGTCTTCGGTGAGCGCAAGTCCCAAACTCAAACCGAAAACAATGGCACTACCAAGAGCGAATTCTACTATGGTAAATTCCAACGTGTAATTCCTCTATCTGCTCGGATTCAAAATACCAATGTCACCGCAGATTATAAAGACGGTATTTTGAATTTGACACTACCCAAGTCCGAGCAAGAAAAGAACAAAGTTGTCAAAGTTAATCTTGAAATTCCTACTGCCTAATTGGTTGTAATGCAAATACTCTACCGACAATAATTGATTGAGATGCTAAAAGCCCAGTTATCAGATGACTGGGCTTTTTTGTATTGCAAAAGAGTTACAGAATAAACAATGTAGCAATTTGTGGTAAAACAATTAGAGCTTTCAAAAGTAATAAGCTTTCACAAATGACAATACTGCCGCAATGTAACCAAACACATACCTTGCAAAAACTAGATAGATTTTTGCGTCAACCATTTCAAAAAACTTTCTGGGGAATTGTTTGTTTAATAGTTCTGTTTGGTGTTGGTTTGGTGTCTGTAAACGCGGTACAACCCAGACGTGAGCCTCATCTGTGGCAAGTTTATCAGCAGTCGCTCAAAAACGCCAAATATGTTGACTTGACTCATACAATCGCTCCTTCAATTCCTGTATGGTCAGGTTTTGGTTCATCAAAGTTTGCGCCTGCCATCAACCCAAAAACGAGTGAGCCATACACTTACCAAAAGGATGGGTTTGAAGCAACTCATTACGATTTATCCACCGATCAGCTAGGAACCCAATTAGATCCACCTGCTCACTGGAACCCTGATTATCCAGCTATCGATGAGTTGCCAGCGACCTTTGCTGTTCGTCCTCTAGTAATAATTCCGATCCAGGATAAAGTTGCCAAAGACCCCAATTATCATCTGAGTGTCAAAGATATTCAGGATTGGGAACGCAAACATGGCAAAATTCCTCAAGGCTCAGTTGTGTTTGTTCGCTCTGATTGGTCTTCATCATGGCCAAACCCCGAACTAGCTACAAGAACTAAGTTTCCTGGGGTGAAGCTAGAAGCTTTAAAGTTTTTGCACCTTGAGCGCAAAATTCTTTTCCACGGACACGAACCCCTTGATACAGACAGCACCCCAACACTCGAAGGGGAAGCTTGGCTGTTGAAAAATGGATATGCCCAAGCAGAGGGTGTTACAAATCTAGATCGGGTGCCAGAAACAGGCGCGTTAATCTCTATTGGGTATCCCAAATTCAAAGGTGGTTTAGGAGGTTATGCACGTTACATTGCTATCTGTCCGCCAAATTGGAAATACGGCGTTTCAGTAGGTCAAATGCCGGAGTCTCCCCTACAAAAAGCAGATAAACCCCTGCATTGGGATACAAAATTGGGTGTACGGGTACGGTGAGATGAAGCAATTAGACCTCTTGGCATTTGTGCTTTTTGCACTCTTGGGGAAAAGGGTAAAGGTTAAAGGGGAAAGGGACAATACAGAACCTTTTTCCCCTTACCCTTTCCCCTTTTCCCGACAAATGCCAAAAAGTCTATTATACCGAGGTTGTGGATGTTGCTCGTGGAGTGTGGAGAGCGATCTATTTTCAAACGTGATTGGTAAGAAATTGTACTCGAGCAACTATGTTACCTTTTTCAACTGTAGAAGCTCTACCCATTGAGCGACAACGAGCAGAGGATTCATAATTTACAATGCAGCTAGGATTTCAATACTGCACGCTTTGTGGATTTTTAACTCGGAATTGGGTTTTGGGAAAAGGTTAAAGGGTAAAGGTTAAAGGTTTTTTCTTTCCCCTTTCCCCTTCCCCTTTTCCCCAAAACCCGACAAGTATTGGCTAGGATTTAACTATCAATTAGTTAAATCCTAGCTGCTTCATAAAACTTCTAGGATCGACATAAAGACACTATAAAACTCAATTAATTGTGTCTTGGAAATAATTTTATGCAACTAAATGAAGATTATGACTCTTAAACTTGCATTCTGGTTACTGTGGGCTGGATTTATTGCCTATATTTTATTATTGGCACCGCCCCTGCACTTAGATGAAACGCTAACGCTGTTGAAAAATATATTTACTCTTCAATGGACTACTATTAATCCAATTATCCTGTCTTTATTTTCTCTAGTGGGTATTTGGCTATTAATTTACAGTAGTTTATTGTTCATTGATGGCAGGATGCAATCGATTCGGTTTTGGCCTTTTGCGATCGCATCAGTGGGTTCGGGTGTACTTGGTCTTTTGCCGTATTTGGCTTTGCGCGAACCTAATCAACAATTTTCTGGACAAAAGGATACTTTTTTGAATCTGTTGGATTCTCGCATTTATGGTATCGTCTTAACTTTCAGCACAGTTGTCTTGCTTGTCTATGGTTTTGCCTTGGGTGATTGGGGAGATTATGTGCAGCAGTTCCAGAGCGATCGCTTTATCAATGGCATGAGCTTGGCATTTTGCCTATTTTATCTTTTATTTCCTACTGTTGTTGGTGATGATATGGCTCGTCGCCGTTTCCCTAATACCGAGGTATTTTTAGCAGTGGTGTTTGTTCCCTTACTTGGTTCTCTTGCTTATCTTTGCCTGCGCCCGCCATTGGTGTTATCAACTATTCGTGAAGAATCATTCATAGCTAATCGGTAAATATCGGCATTTGTCAATTACTTCTCGGTCATCAAGATTGGATGGAATGGGCGATCGCTTAGTTGGCTTTAAGAAGCTCTTAACTAATTCGTCTGGATGTTTCACAATCCAAAATCGTTCGACTGAGCGCAGCCGAAGTCTAAAATCCAAAATCCAAAATGGTATGAGAATCCCATAGTCAACAATTTTAATTTAGCGGACTGGTAGTATTTTAACAAACATCCCCATACTGCTTTTTGTCCTCAGCTAAGTCAATCATAGGAGCTGGTAATCTTGAAATAGTTAACTGTAACGCTTGCATTTGAGGAAAATCACGCTCAATAATTTCGATAGCTTTTCTTTGACTCTCTTGATTTTTAGCGATCAGTTGTGCAGTGCCATCGCCCTGAGAACCCACACCTTTTCCTCCGAAGATATAAGGCTGAAGAGGCTCGTGTTCGAGAAGCAGATGCAGCTTTTTTGCAGTTAATTGCTCAGGACAAGCCGGAACTACGTGCCGATCAAATTCTGTTTGGGCTTTTGTCATTAAAGCTCCAAGAAGTTGGGCATCTGCTCTTTGTATTGCTTCAACTGCTGCCTGGGTAATTTCAGAGCTAATATAACCAAAATATTTTTGGACATTTTGCTGTATTGGATTAATAGCAAAAGGATAACACTGATTCAATTTTTGTAGTATTTCTTGTGTGTTTTTGCTGCCGCCAAGATCGACAATCACAAAAAACAAATCCTCACTAACTTGAAGGGAGAGCAGATCGATTTCTTCACCATCAAATATCATCAATATTGGGCGATTTCCATAAGCACAAGCCTGATCCATACGACCACAAAGGCTAGGAGTGGTTCTTTCTCCCAGGTAAGCAAACTCCATTTCTGAACGAATTGTCATCTTCAAATCATACAGACGATTAAAAGCCCTTGCAATCAAAACGCAAAAGGCAGCACTCGAAGATAATCCCTTTTGGATGGGTAAGTCGGTTAGATAATTATCAACCTCAAGTCCGCCAACATCATAGTGAGTCAGAATTTGATATGCTGTACCAGCAGCATAACTAAAAAAACCGCCCTCTGCCGCTATGCACTTCAGGGTATTAGATTCCATAGGTAATCTCAGAGGTTCATAACCCCTACCATCATTGAGAGAAGTACGAATAATTAACTCATTAGGATTAGGCAAGACATCGGCATAAATTCCTTGATTAGTACCAACAATTAAGGTGTAGCCCTTTTCGAGCAGAGGATTAACACTGCGATATTCTCCTGCCCAATCGCTGTGTTCTCCGAACAAACAAAGACGCCCTGGAACAAAAATTCTCATTTGAAGCTCTCACGCGATCGCAATATATTTCTGCCCGATCTCCATCTTTACAACTCACTCAACACCCCATCACCTGCAACCATATTTTTGGCATCAGGAGTTGCAAGCCAAGGAAGAAGCTCAAAACCGCAGATGCCGTCTGTGATACGTTGACTGATGCTGACTTCTAAACTTTGTAATGTCAACTTCAAGATGATTCGTTTTTTGCCTAAAGCACGAAAATTGAGGTGAATAGTATTATATAACAAAATGGCACTAAGAAAAGCTATAAGGTATGCGAGATAAGGCTTATACCTTTTAAAGCTAGACAGCAGAGTAATGGCATGAGCAAGGCGAAGGTCAACCGTTAACCGTCATCAATTAATACAAACACCCATCTTCCATATGAATAATGCGATCGGCAATATCAAGGATGCGGTTATCATGAGTGACTAGCAAAATTGCACAACCTTGGTTTTTTGCAAGTTGTTGCATCAATTCAACAACATCACGTCCACTATTTTTATCTAAAGAAGCAGTTGGTTCATCAGCAAGAACTACTCTCGGTTGACTAATCAAAGCCCTAGCGATCGCAACTCTTTGCTTTTGTCCTTCAGAAAGTTGTTCGGGATAGTAATTTATCCTGTGCATTAAGTGAACTACATCTAGTATTAACTCTGCTCTTTTATCTAGTTCGCGCTTAGAAAGATTATGATGCAAATTCAAAGACATCTGCACATTTTGAGAAGCTGTTAAAAATGGTACTAAATTATGTCTTTGAAAAATATAACCAATTTGGCGACGTAATCGCAGAAGTTGTTTATCGCTAGCTCTATAAAGTTCACAGTCTAAAACTTTAGCACTTCCCTCTTGAATTGACCTTAAACCAGCAACTAAAGTTAATAAAGTTGTTTTCCCCGAACCAGAAGGCCCAGTCAAAATTACAATTTCGCCCGGTTGCACTGTTAAATTAATATCAAATAAAACTTGCTTACGTAATAAACGTTTACCAAAATAGTGATTAAGATTTTGAATTTGAATAACTGGTTGCATGTTTGTTATTTGTTATTTGCATTTGTCATGATTTATTCTTCAATTAGCGAAAGAGATCGGCAGGATCGGCTGAACGTAGTTTATTCATAGCTAGTAAGCCAGCGATCGAACACATTGTAGTTGTGAGTAAAAAGACAATTATGGCTCGACTCAAAGTCATAAACATGGGGAGACGAGTTGCGTCTTGAACAAACTTATATAGATAAAGACATAGAGCAAATCCAGGAATGTACCCCATCAATGACATTAAAATAGCTTGTTGAATAACAATACTTACTAAATATAAATTGGAATATCCAATAGCTTTGAATGTTGCATATATATATAAGTTGTCAGCAATTTGTGCATATAAAATTTGATAAACAATCACTCCACCAAAAACTAAACCTATAAGTGTACCTAAATTAAAAATAAATCCAATTGGAGTAGAATTCTTCCAATGTTCTTTTTCCAGTTCCATGAATTTATTTAATGTAATTAATTTGACAGGAACAGCATCATTGTTGCCAGGAAATCTTTTGGAGAATTCTTCAATTACCTTTTCTGGTTGAATACCTGGATCGAGTTTGACAACTCCAACAGCAACTTTTTCTAGCGGCACATTCAGTAATTGAGAGTAATTTAAATCACTAGTAATGACCAGCCCATCTTGAGACATGACTCCTCCTCCCAGTGAAAATAAACCAACAACATTGATTTTGTGATTTGATAATTCAGTAGTAATCAAACCTTTATTTTGAAAATCTGAAGCAATAGGGCCATATTCACCTCGTGATAATTTATCGAATAAAACCGTATCTGGTTTTTGTAAAGTATCTAATAACTGATTCACATCTGGTAAATTTAAAACTGGTCGATCGGGTCTAAACGCGCAAACTCCTATAGTCTCTGTCACTGAAGTTTCAGGATTTTTAAATTTACCATCAGCAAAATATAATGGGCTAGCTGATGCTACACCATTAATTCCTGAAATCATATATAAGTAATTACGAGGAAATTCTTTGATACCAAAAAAGTAGTTAGTGTCAGCATGAAGTAAAACTAAATCTGCTTGAATGGTTTTATGTATAGTGATTGCATCTTCATATAGACCATCACGAAAAGCTAATTGGATAAACATAAGAAACACTGCAAAAGTTACGCCCATTAAAGTTACTAATAAACGAGACTTTTGGTATGTTAGTTGTAGCCAAGCTATAGGTATTTTGGGAATCATAATTAAATCAAAGTTTATGGATTAATATTAATTCTTGCTTCAACTTGCAAGTTAATTAGTTTGGCTGCTTCCTCAGTATCCAATGGATTAAGACGAATTTTAACTTCGACTACCCTAGCATCTATGTCTAGAGTTTTATCTCCGTTAAATACTTCTTTTTTACCAACTTGTAAACCGATTTTCTCAACTTTGCCATTTAGCTTTTTAGCTAATGAACTACTAGATATGGTAGCTTTATCTCCTATTTTTAATTTACCAACTTCAGTTTCATAAACTTCAGCGATTACATACATATCTTTGGTTTGAGCTAAATCAACTATTCCCTTATCACTAATGCTTTCTCCAGCAAAAGTGTGAATTTTTAAAATTGTGCCATCTACGGGAGCATAGACATAAGCTAAATATAAATCGGCCTCTGCTTCAACTATGGCTGCTTTTGTTTGTTCGTATTGAATTTGAGCAACTTGTATATCTTCTGGACGAACTTCTTTGAGCTTTTCTAAGTTGGCTTTACTCTCTAAAATCTGCTTGGGAGAAGTTGATAAAATTCTGTTGAGATTAGCTTTTTCTTCATTGATTTGTTCTTGAAGAGTAGCAACATTTAAACGTTTACTATCAATTTCGGAAGCCGCGATCGCACCTGCTTTATATAGCTGCTCAAAACGTGAATATTCTGTTTGAGCGTTCTTCAATTCTGCATCTAAACGGGCAATTTTTGCTTTTTGAGTAGCTATATCTCCCTGAAATTGAGCTTCTATATTAGCAATTTGTGCCTTCTGAGCAGAAATTTCTCCTTGTTTGGCATCACCACTTTTTATTTTATCAAGCTCTGCTTGAGCGACTTTGGCTTTTAACTTAGCTTGTTGTAGAGCAGCTTGTAGTTTAACTAAGCTGTCTAAAATAGCAATTACCTGTCCACGCTTAACTCGATCTCCTTCTTTGATAAAAATCTTAGATACCCGCGCATATTGAAAAGACGAAGAACCGGAGAGGTTAATAATTTTATCCTTAGGTTGTATGCGTCCTAAAGCAGTAACACTTTCATTAACAACAGGTTTAGAGGTAGGAATTACTGTAGTAGCGTTCTGACTTTGCTTAGGAGATTGAGAACTTAGAAAACTATAGAGTGGTAAAGCGATCGCAGCTCCAATTACAGCCAAAACTAAGGGCACTGTCAAATTAAAGTTTATATGTTTTTTGAGCTTCATGTTCTGACTTTCATAAAAAGATTGCAGCTTTTCTAAATTCTTGGGCATGGCCATATATTTCAATTACTCCTAATAACCGATACTAATTCGTAGTTCGTAATTAAACATCCTGTAAAATGTATAAGTAAAACGGTTTTTAATCTGCTTTTTCGTTTTTCAAGAATATATCCTTTACCGAGTTTGTATGAGATACTTCTTGATATTTTTGTACTTGTTTGAACCATCAATACACAAAAATTCCAAAGTGATTTACTTTGAAACTAATATTTAATTGCGTTGTAGCCAGGAAATAGGGAAAAATGATTGAATAATTGTTCCTTGATTTTCTTTAATAGCTAAATCGTAGGCTAACTTTCCTAAAGCTAAGTCAAGGATGCCTAATCCAAAAGGACTGAATACAGCAATTTTGTTATCTTGTCGTGGTTGAGCGACACCATTAAGAATGCTGCCTATACTACATCTAATAAAATCTCGGTTATTTGTGAGTTGTTCGGCAAGATGAATAGATGTTTGAGCACGGCATACATGGTCTATATCATCAACAATATTGTCGGCTGATAAAATGAATTCTGGTGATAAATCTCGTAGAGATATATGCAAGATTATTTTATTAGCATTACTATCTAAAGTATCGAATATATATGGTTTACTTGCTGTTGTGCCAAAAGATATTAAAGATGCAGCTTGTAAAACACTGCTGGGATCTTCCAAAATAAGAATATTTAAGTGCTCGCATAACTGCTGACATTTAAGTTTGAATTGCTTTGCTCTAGCTAAACTTAAATCATGAATAAATAAGGTTTCTATTTCAGGGCGACTAGCTAAGAGAAAACGCAAGGTTTCAAAATTAATTAAACCACAGCCAATCATACCTACTTTAGTTAATGATTGCTCACCCTGCAAACGATCGGCCGCGATCGCAGCACTAGCAGCAGTACGTTTTGCACTAATCACAGAGCTTTCTATCATAGCTTGGGGACGGCCATTCTGTGTTGAATTTAAGATTAATACAGCTGAGGCTCGCTCCATATCCATAGCTAAATTGTCTGGAAAAGAAGCAATCCATTTGATGCCTGCTACCTCAAACTCACCATCTAAATAAGCTGGTAAAGCAATAATTCTATTTTTAGTATTTTGTGGAAAACGCAAAAAGCTAGAATGAGGCAAGAAACTATTACCTTGTTCATAAGTTTGATAAGCAGATTGAATGATTTGCATTATTTCCAAATCACGGTTGTGAAATAACGAGACAATTTCATCGCCTTTCAAAATAAGTATTCGATCGTCGTTCATACAAAAAACCTCTGTTGTGTAGTAAATAGAAAATATCTAAAAAGCGAATATTTAGCAGATAACTTAATCTTGCCAAGCAGAAGAAACATTACCAAAATATTTTTCAACCCAATTATCTGAATAAATTGTGTCAAGGTAGCGTTCACCGCGATCGCATAAAATAGCAACACAGTTTGCACCATTAGGTATCTCTCGTGCTTTCTTGGCAATTGCAGAGATAATTCCTCCTGATGAACCTCCAGCTAGTATTGCCTCTCGTTTGAGTAAACTACGACAACCCACAATACAATCTAAATCAGATACATACAAATGTTCATCCTCTAATCCAGGTTTAAATAACTCTGGAATTCTTGCTGCACCAGGCCCAGGAATGAGTCGTTTACCTCGTTTACCTCCGAAAATCACACTTCCTTCAACATCAACAGCAATAATTTTTGTCTTAAGCTTTTTACCCTTAACATATTCAGAGCAACCACGAAGTGTGCCACAAGTACTAGTAGCACAAAACAAGTAATCAAGCTGTCCATGTAGTGCTGTAACAATTTCATGTACAGTCTGATAATGAGCATAAGAATTATTTAAATTGGCATACTGATTGCACCAAAAGCTATTGGGAATAGAAGCAATCAATGACCTCACTTGATTAATTCGAGCTGGCAAATAATCTCCTGTGATTGGATCTGGCTTTGCTACTAGAACAATCTCTGCTCCATATGCTTTAAGAATATTGATATTTTGTTGTGTTGTTCTCAAGTCAACTACACAGATAAAACGTAAGCCGAGAAAAGTACATGCTTGCGCCAGACCGATGCCTAAATTCCCGGAACTAGATTCGATGATTGTAGTTTCAGAATCAATTTTTCCTAATTCAAAGGCTCTTTTGAGCATATTGAAAGCTGGACGGTCTTTGATACTACCTCCAGGATTAAACATTTCTAGCTTGCCAAAAAGTTGAAAGCGATCGCATTGCATAATCCGGTTTAACTTAATCAAGGGTGTATTACCAATTGTCCCTAAAATCCCTTGGTTAATTGAAAATAAATCCAGATGTGATATATCCTTTTCTGTAGCTAATATCATTTTCTACTCCTAAAATTTTAATCTAAGTTAGCAATATCAAACCGATTACACAAATATTGAATAACCTGAAGACATAGCTTTATGAATTACACACGGATTGTGAAAAACGAACCGCAGATGACACTAAGGATAAAAGCTTGAGATGCTTTTTTATCTTGTAACAATTAGCTTTTTAGTCTCCTTGCACCTTGACAACTTGGTGTGAGCTTTTAATTAATATTGTCAGCAATACAAAAGTTATTTATGCAAAAAGTCTACGATTAATTCAGTTTCCAATGGTTGACCGATCGCCGATGACTGTTAAGAGATTTTCATAGTTTGTTATGAATTACGTTCATGACATCTCTTGCATAAATCTTTTTTAGTCAACACTCAACATTGTTATTCATATAACATCCGGTAGTTCATCTTCTACTAGCCGTAAACGAGGGTACTGATAAGCTGCTATAGCCACTAGTACAGTTAGTGCGCCCATGAGGATTAACATTAGACCAATGCCGCGACCTGGACCAACACCGATAATTTGTCCAATACTTCCGGCTAAGGGGCCGTTAGCAACCATTAAAGGCTCAAATATTTTGTCAGCTAGTGGCCCGGCGATCGCATAAGCCAACGGAAACGATGCATCAGCAACCATTTGCCGTATTGCAAAAACTCTTCCTTGCACATCAATGGCAACTTTTTTTTGAAAGATAACTTGAACACAAGTGTTTAAAATCGGCCAGCCGAAAAAGAATAGAAAAGCAGCAAGAGTAATCAGTGGGACGGAAGCGCGTAACCCAGCAACTACAATACAAAACCCACCAAGTAACTGAAACCCAATCACGCTATGAATTAATCGTTTTGGCCCGCCACGAGTACTAATAATCAAACTGCCTGCTAGCAAACCAATACCAGCAAAGGATGTCATCGTACCCAAGACAGCAGGTGAGGCAAAGGACAGCACCAATGGTCTAATTAGCACTTCAACGGCTCCCACAAGTAGATTACTGATGGTAAAGAACATTAACAGCCCTAAAAGCCCTGGTCTGACAGTGATATAATCCCAGCCAGAGGTTACTTCTTGCAGTAAGGAACTTTTTTGAACTGTCTGAGAGTGACTAATACTAGTGATTTTCGGTTCAGGGAACTTCACCAGTAATAAAGGGATGATGCCAAAGAGGAAGGTGAGGAAATCAATTAGGATAATTCCCTGTAGCTGAATAGTGACTAAAAGTAAGCCCCCCAGTATTGGTGATAGAAGTTGAGCGACTCCTCGTCCTAACTGGATCATGCCACTGGCGCGGTCAAGGTATTGTTTAGGAACCAATAAAGTAGTAGCAGCACTATAAGCTGGCAACTGAAAAGCGCTGAATCCAGAACTGACGGCGGAAGCGATGCAGATGTGCCAGACTTCCAGCTTACCAGCGAAAAGTAGTAAAGCGATCGCCAATGTACTCAGACCAGCACCAAAATCACTGAAAATCATTACCCAACGACGCGGCCAACGGTCTACCAAGACACCAGCCACCGGGGCGATTAAGCTTGATGGTAAGCTAGCAGACAGGAGAATTAAAGCCAGCAGGGTTACAGACTGTGTATTCTGATATACCCGGATTCCTAAGGCAAAACTCGTAAGAGACGAGCCGATTAGAGAACCCATCTGACCCAACCAGATGAAGATAAAGATTCGCATTCCAGTTTTAGAGTGTCGGCTCATGTTATTTCACTCCACTATTTACCTGTGCTTTCTCAATGCATATTTGCAAGCGAGCGGCTAGAGTCAGAACATGGGGTTGAGTCATCATTGTTACATGGTCGCCAGGGACAATATGAACCTCTACTGTTTTGCTAGAAAACTCGTTCCAGCCTAAAGCTGGGTCTTGTAGTATCTCTGAGTATTCAGACAGGCTAGAAACATCATCAGAATTTACCTCACTTGCCCGAAAACAGGTAATTTGACTCGGATAGATATGCTGTGGCACATAAAAATCAAAAGCTTCGCCTGTGGCTTTACTAACCTTTAAAAAACCTCGTAGTTGTTTTGTTCCCACCTGGGGTGGTAATAGGTTAGCTACTTTCAACCTCTGTGCAAGGTAATTCAATTTTGCTTCTGCATCTAGAGTCAGCAAAGTTTCATAACAAAACTCGACTTTCTTTTCAAAGAAGCGCTCCATTAACCGAATCAAGTAGATTAGATCCTTAGCATCATTCCCGTCAATAGTTACAGGCTTATTGAGATTAGGAACTATGGCCATTACATCTAAAATGGCAAGTAAAGCTACTTCATGCCCTTGCTGTTGCAATTGTTGAGCCATCTCAAAAGCCACGTAACCTCCGAAAGAATGACCGCCTAGAAGGTACGGCCCTTGTGGCTGAATTGTCTGTATAGCTGCGATATAGCAGCTAGCCATCTCTTCAATGCGGGTATGGGGTTCAAGTTCCCCATCTAAACCCCGTGGTTGCAAACCGTAGAATGGTTGCTCTGAACCTAAAGAACGAGCTAGATGATAAAATGCAATCACATCCATCGCGCCCCCAGGCACACAGAAGAAAGGTGGCTTAGAACCGTCTGGCTGAATTGCTACCAAAGGCGACCAAGACTGAGAATCTTGATGCTGGCTGATAGTACTAGCCATTTGTTCGATTGTGGGGTTTTGTAAAAGTGTTGCTAAGGGGAGATTTTTTTCTAACTGCTGCTGAATTTGAGCCATTAGGTGCACAGCTAACAGAGAATGACCACCGAGTTCAAAGAAGTTGTCTTGGACGCCGATAGGGTGAAGATTAAGAACTCCTTCCCAAATTGATGTCAGTTGTAGTTCTAGAGAACCACGAGGCGGGACAAATTTAGTCTTTCTAGTAAAGTTGGATTTATCTGGTGCGGGTAGGGCGCGGCGGTCTACCTTACCGTTGGGTGTTAATGGTAGAGACTCCAGCATCACAAAAGCTGAGGGCATCATATACTCAGGTAGTTTCTCTTTGAGAAAGTGACGCAGTTGCACTTCTAAATCTGGAGTTTCCACTTGTTTATGTGGAACTACATAACCTACTAAACGCTTATCTTTTGTCTGTTCCCAAACAATGACCACGCACTCTTGCACTTTGGGGTGTTGTGCTAGCACGGCTTCAATTTCTAAAAGTTCAATGCGGAAGCCGCGAATCTTCACCTGATAGTCAATGCGACCCAGAAATTCAATGTTACCGTCATTGAGGTAGCGGGCTTTGTCGCCAGTTTTGTAAAGGCGAGTTCCCGGTAGCCCAAAGGGATTAGGAATAAAGACTTTAGTTGTGAGTTCGGGATTATTGAGATAGCCACGACCAACTCCTGTCCCTCCAACATATAATTCACCTGCTACCCCAATCGGTACGGGTTGTAGTTGGGGGTTTAGGATATACAGTTGTGTGTTGGCTACAGCCTTACCAATGGGCGTATTGAGAGTTTCTATCCCTAATGGCTGGTATATAGGGTAATGCGTGACATCATCAGAACATTCTGTTGGGCCATAGGCATTTAACATGGGGATGGTGGGGTAGTATTCTAACCAGCGATCGCACAATTTGGGCGGCAATGCTTCACCTGTTAAAATCAACCAGCGTAACTGAGATAAATCAGGACGCTTTTGGTTATGTAGGTCTATTTCCTGAAGCATCATCTGCAACAGCGAAGGCACAACCTCTAGAATAGAAATTTCGTGTTGCTGAATCTGCTCTAACAATTTTGCCGGGTTACGCACAACCTCATTGTTGAAAATGTGTACCCGTCCACCTACAAGTAATCCTACCAGCAATTGCCAAACCGAGATATCGAAACTTTGGGGTGCAGTTTGAGCGATCGCATCACTTTCTGTAAGCTTGAGATCCAATACCTTAGCATATAAATGATTCAGCATCCCGCGATGGGTAATCATTACTCCTTTGGGCATTCCTGTAGAACCAGAAGTGTAGATGACATAAGCCAAGTTTTCACCTGTCACCACAGTTTCAGGATTCTGCTGACTATGTTGAGAAATAACTGGCCAGTCTGCATCTAAGTAAACTACATCTGCTTTATGCTCAGGCAATTTAGTTTTTATGCTCTTGTGAGTCAACAGCACTGACAAGAGCGAATTTGCAAGAATGTAGGCTAAACGTTCTTGAGGATAGGCAGGATCTAATGGCACATAAACCCCGCCTGCTTTGAGAATCGCCAGAAATGCCACCAGCATCTCTAAAGAGCGTTCAGTATAAACACCTACTAATACTTCTGTTTTTACCCCCAAAGACTGTAAATAATGAGCTAGTTGATTAACTTGAGCATTCAACTGAGCATAAGTAATCCTATGTTCTGCAAAAACAACGGCTACTTGCTCAGGTGTCTTTTGAGCTTGGACTGTAAAAAGTTGGGTAAATATTTGCTCTGGAAATGCTGTTTGAGTTTGATTAAAATCAGCTAAAATCTTCTGTTTTTCCGGTTTTGTCAGCAAGCTAACCTGCAAGATAGATTGGTGATTATCCTCTAATAATGCATCTAAAACCTGAATAAAATGTTGAATTGATAAGTCAAGTGATGCCTGAACAAAAGTATCACAGTGAAAATCAAAATCAATACTCAGATTATTAGATAAACTCACATCACGTATTTGAACATTAAGACTTTCATTAGCATGTCTGCTATGAATCCAGTCAAAAGCAATTTGAGTTTCAGCGAAGTTGATAAATGTCGATGTATGATAGTTTAATACCACATCGTAAACCGGATTTTGGCGAGGATTTCTCACTACATATTGACTATAACGTAAGCTATTCAAAATAGTAGTGCCAATTTTTTTAATTAACGATTGAAAATTGTCGGTTTTTTCAATTTCAATGTGCAATGGTAAAACTTGCACAAAAGAGCCGATAGTCTTTTTAAAAGTTGGCGAACGTCGATTGTGTAAGGGAATGCCAATAGTTAGTTGTTGATTACCACTGATGTGATAGAGGTAGATTGCCAATACTGCTAAAAAAATATTAAACACAGCAGTATTTTCTGTAACTGTGGCACTATCTTCTTGAATAGCCAGGGTTTTGATTTTTTGAGTGCGTTCAAAACCTAATTCATAAGAAACCCTGTGAGCGAAAGTTGTTGTCTTGATGGGTGTTTTACCATAGAAACTAAGTGGCTCTATAGGTTCAGCTAGCTTTTGTTGCCAATAGTTTTTGACCTTGTGGTAACGTTCAGAATCTCGATATTTTTTCTCATACTCTATATAATCTTGAAACTGAGGTATTTGTATTACCTTTGGTAGGCAATTATTGATGGCAATAACATATAATTCTGACAAATAGTGAAAGATTAAAGATAGGGATAAACCATCTCCGATAATTTGATGAATATTGAAATACCAAACAAACTTTTCTGGAGAAAGTTTGATTAAGACTGTATCAAACAAGCATCTTTCTAAATCGAAGATTATTTGAGAGCGTTTGGATAATAAATCAGAAACGGCTGTAGCAGAGTCAGCAACTTGCGAGAAATCTACAAAATTTACTACATAGTCAAAGTAGGGAAGTACTTTCTGTTGTGGTACACCATCTACTTCTAGAAATACCGTTCGTAAAGCATCACTAGAATTAACTAAAACTTGAAACGCAGCTTGGAAGCGGATTAAATCAATGGCGGTAGGGATAGTAAATTTTAAGGGATTATTGTAGATTAATGCATTTGGATTAAATTTATGTCCTAACCAAATTAAGAGTTGATGCTCTGTGAGGTTAGATTGCTGACTCACATTATTAATATCTTCTGTTTTGGCCCTAAGTCCACTAGCTAGCAAAAGCTGTGAGAGAGATTGCTCTGATTGAACTACAATATTTTCTAGTAAACTTTGTAAATGCTGCAACATTTTGGCGATCGCAGCATCATCAAAGCGGCATCGATCGTAACCAATCCCTAGAGACAATTCTGGGTTAGTTTCAGCCAGCATTGTCAATGGATAATTGTTGCGTTCAAAAAAACGTAGATTGCCAATTTCTAAGCTGCCATACTGTTTTTGATGAGAAATGTCAGGATAGTTCTCAAACACCAAAAGGCTCTCAAATAGAGACATTCCTCTAGGTAGTTCACTCCATTCCTGAATATCAATCAGCGAACTGTATGAGTATTGCTCCCGTTCTACTTGCTGCGCCTGAAGTTGCTGTAACCAGGGAATGAGCGAAGCTGCTTTTGAGATTTGCGATCGCACTGGTAGAGTATTGATAAATAATCCCACCATCGATTCTACACCTGCTAGCTCTGGCGGACGACCAGATACGGTAGTGCCAAAGACTACATCTGACTGTCCACTGTTGTGGCTTAACAAAAGTGCCCATATACCTTGAAGCAGAATGTTCAGAGTCAAATGATGCTTGCGGATTAGAGCTTGTAAGTCTTCTGTCAGCGCCATTGACAAGTGGATTTCTTGAACACCATAAGTCTCTTTTTGACCAAATGGATTACTGACATCTTTGTTACCGAGACGAGTAGGAGCAGTAAAGCCTTTGAGTACTTGTTGCCAAAAAGTTTTAGCAAATCCTTGGTCTTGTTGTTGTAACCAAGTAATGTAGTCTTTGTAAGGGCGTGGCGATGGTAAGTAGAAGTTGTGAGCTTTTTTGCCTGCTTCGTAGTAAGCTAAGACTTCTTTAACAATCAAAGATGAAGACCAACCATCAAGCAGTAGATGATGATGACTCCAAACAAATTGGTGGATATCTTCAGCTAGCCTGATGAGGGCGCAACGCATTAGTGGAGCCTGGTTTAGTTGAAAGCCTTGTGCTCGATCTGCCTCTAAAAAAGCCTCGACACGTTCTTGTTGTGTAACTGAGGATAATGTCCGCCAATCATGGTTAATCCAGGGTAAGTTTACTGATTTGCGTACAACTTGTAAAGGTTTTTGAGTGTTTTCCCAAACAAAGAGAGTGCGTAATACTGAATGTCTCTGTACTACTGTTCGCCAAGCTTGCTCGAAAGCTGAAACATCTAATTTGCCGTAGAGGTTGTAGCTTGACTGCTCGAAATATATACCCGAATCTGGCGCGAACAGGGTATGAAAGAGCATACCTTGTTGCATGGGGGATAGGGGGTAGATGGATTCAATGTTTTTGTTGTGTTGATTCATTTGCCTACGAAAAAACGAACCACAGAGAAGCCAGTGCGTTGGGCGGGTTCCCCGACTTGTTTGCTCTTAGCGTTCCCAAAAGGTAGCAACTGGCGCGACGCAGAGAACACGGAGAAATGAGAGTTCTTGTGTCAGTTTTGGAGTTTACTTCTCTTTTCTTTCTCTGCACCTCTGCGTGATACCATTTTGGATTTTAGATTTTAGATTGTGAAACATCCATTGGATAAATGTTTCAGTTTTCCATCTGTCGCAATCATTTTTCACGCTTGGTGTGAGATCAAAAAGATTTTAGTCCGAACCGTCAAAACGCCAAGAGTTTGTACCTAATATTTTTAATTACAGTCAACAGTCAACAGTCAACAGTCAACACAATTAATCTAAATTGAGTTGGGCGACTAAATCATCGAGTTCTTGTTGATTTAACTGCGCTTCTGGAAAGTCTGAGGGTGTAAAACCTCCTGCTTGGGGGGATTGACAATGAGTAATTAAATCTGTCAATTTCTTGATGAAAGTCTGAGCTAGATGCTCGATTGTGGATTGTTGATAAACGTTTTTGCTATAAGTTAAATTCAGTTGCAGTTTACCTAATTCCACTAATCCATCGATTTCTAGCTGATAATTGCGATTTCTCCAAGGAGTGTAATTTTCTCCTGAGGATTCTTGTGCAATTCTTAATAGTGGTGATTTGGAAATTGCTCGATCAAATTGGCCTAAGTAGTTAAAGCATACTTCTGCTTGGGGTAAGGCTGCTAGTTGTGACTGTTTTACTGTGTCTTGGCTGAGATATCGCAGGATGCCGTAGCCGATGCCTCGATTTGGTAGATAACGCAACTGTTCTTTAACTGATTTGAGTAATTCTCCTAGATGTTCAGTTTCTCCTAGCTGCAAGTGGATGGGGAATACAGTCGTAAACCAGCCGACTGTACGCGATAAATCTACGTCTTCAAATAGTTCTTCTCGTCCATGTCCTTCTAAATCAATTAGTAGGGAAGGTTCTCCTGTCCACTGGCAGAAAGTTTGCAGTAAGGCGGTAAGTAGTACATCGTTAATTTGAGTGTTATAGACAGCAGGTACATCATGTAAGAGGGCTTGGGTTTGTTCCATACTCAGAGAGACTGACACTTGAGCGGCAAATGCAACTGTGTTAGCTGTTTTGGTTAATGGATAATCTATTGGTAGGGGAGCAACAGTACTAGATTGAGCTAACCAATAATCCCACTCGCTAGCTACTGTTTGCGATCGCCCATACTCAATTAACCGAGAAGCCCAATCTTTAAAGGCGGTTGTCTTGGCGGGTAGTTGAATAGGTTCACCAAGGCTTAGTTGTTGATATGCTGTTGCTAAATCTTCTAGTAAAATTCTCCAAGAAACGCCATCAACTGCTAGGTGATGGATAACAATTAACAATCGACTTGGTTTGTCGTTACCAAGTTGGAATAAAGCCACGCGGATAATTGGGCCGTCTGCTAAGTTGAGGCTAGCTTGCAGTTCGTTAGCAGTGGCTTCGAGGAGCGATCGCTGTTTTTCGTCAGTCAGTCCTGATAAATCTGCGACTGTAAACGGCACTGTCTCATCTACGCCGGCGTTAACTTGCTGCCAACCATTCGCGGCTGTAAACCGCAGCCGCAAAGCATCATGATGCATTAATAATTGCTGCACGGTTTGCTTGAGTAGTTCTGGATTGAGTGGTAATACTTCCACCAATACAGATTGGTTGTAGTGGTGTAATTCTGGCTGATTTTGGGCGAAGAACCATTGCTGAATCGGGGTTAGCGGTACTTGGCCTGTAACTACTCCCTGTTCAGCTTGCACTTTCAGCGTTGTACTGGCTACAGTAGCTAATTCAGCGATCGTCTGGTGTTGAAATAGTAATTTAGGAGTAACTGAAAAACCTGCTTGGTTAGCTCTAGCAACTACCTGAATGCTCAGAATCGAATCTCCCCCTAATTCAAAGAAGTTATCGTGAATCCCAACCTGTTCTTGTCCTAAAACGTCAGCCCAGATTTTGGCTAGGGTTGCTTCTGTAGTAGTGCGGGGTGCAACAAAGTTCGCTTCTAAACCAGTTCTTGATGAATCTGGTACAGGTAAAGCACGCCAATCTATCTTGCCATTAGGTGTTAATGGGAAGGAGTCTAGTACCACAAAGGTTGACGGGATCGTATACTCAGGCAGTCTTTCTCTGAGAAAACGCCGTAGTTCCTGAGTGGTGGCTTGCTCATGGTTGGGGATAACATAGGCTACTAAGTGCTTTTCTGTGGGGCGATCTTCTCGTGCAATTACTACAGTACGTCGTACTTTTGGATGTTGCGCCAATATCGCTTCGATTTCTCCTAATTCGATGCGGATTCCCCGAATTTTGACTTGGTTATCAATTCGGCCGAGAAAATCAATAGTGCCGTCGGGAAGGTAGCGCACTAAATCCCCAGTTTTATAAAGTAATTTGCTATTAATTTCTGCAAAGGGGTTAGGAATAAAAACTTTGCGAGTTGCAGTTTCGTTATTTAAATAACCAAGTCCTACACATTGCCCACCAAGATACAGCTCGCCAGGTACGCCAATAGGGACAGGATTTAAGTGTCGATCGAGTATTAATGCATAAACGTTATGCAGTGGTTTACCGATGGGTATAGGTTCCGTAAATGTCGGGGAAACTTCATTAAAAATCACACCAATTGAAGTTTCTGTAGGACCATAGGCATTACTAATGCTGACAGATGGAAAATACGACTTAAACTGATAAATTGCTTTTGCGCTCATCGCTTCGCCACCAACGACTAGTTGTCGCAATGATTTGAGGTGACAACGCAATTGGGGATTCTCTACTAAATAATCGAGGAGGATATTAAAGACTGAAGGAACAAAATCTGTAATCGTTACCTTTTGCTTTTCAACGATCGCAATTATCTGCGGCAAATCTAAACCAAAACTCGGAGCAGGTATAACTGTACGCGCACCATTGATTAATGGCCAGTATAATTGCCAAACACAAGAATCAAAAATAAAGTTACTGGTAAATAAAATGACATCATCTTCTTGAGAGCCATAGCGATCGTTCATATTGAAAAATCGGTTGACAATACCACGATGTTGGTTGATGGCTCCTTTCGGTTTTCCTGTTGAACCAGAGGTAAAGATAGCGTATATCGGATCGTCTAAATCGATCGCAACATTTAAATTAGGTGTTGCCTCTGTTAGCTGCTGTTCATCAACAACAATACAAGACCACTCTGCTAATGCTTCCCAATGCGGCTTGTCTTGACTGACAAGCACAACTTTAGTGTTTAATTCATGCAGAATTTCTTTAATTCTTTCTATCGGCCATTTGGGGTCCATTGGCACAAAAGCAGCACCAGCTTTCATAATGGCTAGATGAGAAAGCAGCAACTCTAGACTTTTTTCCATTAACACGGGCACAAATTGGCCTCGGTTAATTCCCTTTGCTTGCAGTAAAGATGCTAACTGGTTGGCTTTATGATTAACTTCTGAGTATGTGAGTGTTTTGTTTTCAAAGACAGCAGCAGTGCGCTCTGGAGTTTTCTCCACCTGAGCTTCAATCAATTGATGAATGCATTTGTCTTGGGGATACTCTTTATGAGTATTATTCCACTCTACTAGTAATTGTTGGCGCTCCGATGCTGTCAGTATGGGTAATGCAGAAATTTGCTGCTGGGGATTAGCTACAATCCCTTTTAACAAGGTGCAAAAATGTCCAACCATGCGTTTAATAGTGGCAGCATCGAATAAGTCTGTGTTGTATTCCCAGGCTCCGATTAACTCTTGTTCTGTTTCTTCAATTGATAGACTCAAATCAAAATTGGCTGTGACATTCTCCATTTCTAAACTGAGGCTCAATCCAGCTAGTTCTAGTTGCGGTTGTGGTGTATTCTGCAAGACAAACATCACTTGAAAGAGTGGGTTATAACTCAAACTTCTCTCTGGATGTAATTCCTCTACTAGTTTTTCAAAAGGAATATCTTGGTGAGTATACGCATCTAAAGCAATCTGCCGGACTCGATGCAGTAACTCAGAGAAACTTGGTTCGCCTTGCAAGTCAACACGCAGCAACAAAGTATTGACAAAAAAGCCAATTAATGGCTCGATTTCCTTACGGTTACGGTTAGCAATTGGAGAACCAACGACAATATCTGACTGATTGCTGTAACGTGAGAGTAAAATTGCAAAGGCTGTTAACAAAGTCATAAACAGAGTTGCCCCTGACTGTCTGCTTAGATCCTTAAGTTTCTTCGTCAAATCGGGGTTAATTTGAAAACGTTCGACATCACCTCGGAACGACTGAGTATTCGGGCGGGGGCGATCGCTAGGCAGAGATAATAAAGCAGGTATCCCAGCTAATTGTTGCTTCCAGTAATTGAGTCCTTTTTCTAATAGTTCACCTTGTAACCACTGTCGTTGCCAGTGAGCAAAGTCAGCATACTGAATGGGTAATGCCGCTAAAGGTGTTCGCGTAGCGTCTCGCAGAGAAGGTGTTCCCATCACCAAGGCTTCGTAGAGACTAGTCATCTCCCGGAAAAATATTTCTATCGACCAGCCATCAGAAATAATGTGGTGTATCGTTACCAGCAGTATATGTTCCTCTTGACTCAACTTGAGTAAGGTGATTCGTAATAAAGAGTCATGAGCCAAATCAAACGGTTTATCTGCTTCTGCTTTCGCCAACCGTTTCACCTCAGCCGACTTTTCTGCTACGGTTAACGTCTGCAAATCCACTACAGGTAAAGTCACAGTTAAAGTTGGAGCTATGACTTGCACAGCAGTGCCATTCACCGTCTGAAAATTGGTGCGTAAAACCTCATGACGTTGGACAATTGCCGCGATCGCTCCTTCGAGTGCAGCCACTTGCAAACAACCAATCAACCGCACTGCCGCAGCCATGTTGTAATTAGCGCTCCCATTTTCTAACTCATCCAAAAACCACAAACGTTGTTGAGCAAAGGATAAAGGAATTGTCTCATCTCTAGAGATTGTGGCGATCGGTGAAAATTGGTCTATCTTGCCTGGAGAAAAAGTTAGTTTCTTCTGTGTTTTTAGCTTCTGAAGTAAAAGTTCGCGCTTTTCTATAGAAAGATTTTCCAAACGTTTATGCAAATCAGTCATAATAAGATTTTTCCTAAAATGATTTCAGAAAAATGGATGGGGGGAAGACTATTTATTCAACAGTAAATAGTCTAGGGCTTATGCAAGAATTCTTTTTTTGTCTCACGCCTTCGCCTTTAGGCGTTCGGGCAGGGTAGACGCAAAGAAGAGTAAGAAGAGTAACAAAATAACAGGTCTAGTAGTCTGGCAACCCAAAAATGCGCTTGTGAGGGCTGGGGAAAGGGGAAAAGGGTAAGGGATTTAAAACCTTTCCCCTTTGCCCTTTACCCCGCTTGCGTTCACTTGGCGAACTACTAGTCCATCAGTCAACAGTCATCACTCAGCCAATAATTGCCTCACTTCTTCATCCGATAACTCGTCAATTTCAGTCAAAAGTTGCTCTAGTATGTTAGTTTCTGCTTGTTCAATCTGTTGGGCAGTCAACAACTCAGCTAACTCAGCAATGGTAGGACTTTCAAATAAGTAACGCAGAGGTAACTCAATAGAGAAGGCTTCGCGCAGCCGAGAAATAAGTTGAGTGGCTAATAAGGAATGTCCTCCCATTTCAAAAAAGTCATCGTGAATGCCAACTTTTTCTAGTTCTAAAACCTCAGCCCAAATGTCAGCCAAAATCTCTTCTGTGGGAGTGCGAGGTGCAACAAAGTTATTTTCAAGGCAGATTTGAGATGGATCTGGGGCTGGTAGACCCTGGCGGTTGATTTTGCCGTTCGGTGTCAGAGGTAGAACATCCAGTTGCACGAAAGCATAAGGAATCATGTAATCGGGCAACTTTTCTTTGAGCAGCTGGCGCAGTTCATTAGAGGTGAGTGCTGATTGCTGGAAAACAACATAGGCTACAAGACGCTTGTTTCCTGGTCGATCTTCTCGAACTAAGATCGCAGCTTGGAAAATTGCAGGGTGCTGAGTCAATATAGATTCAATTTCTCCTAGTTCAATGCGGAAACCACGAATCTTAACTTGACGATCGAGACGTCCTAAGAACTCAATGTTGCCATCACTCAGGTAGCGAGCGCGATCGCCACTTTTATAAAGACGGGTGTCTAAAGTACAATGATGGATGAATTTCTGGTCGGTCAATTCTGGTTGATTGAGATAGCCACGAGCCAGCCCCGCACCACTAATGTACAGTTCACCAGGAACGCCAATCGGAACGGGTTGTAAGTTCTGGTCTAAGATGTAAATTTTTGTATTGGCAAACGGACGCCCAATCGGAACCAATCCATCAGCAGAGAAATTAATTGCAGCACTTTCAAAATATGAACTGTCGATGGTGGCTTCGCTCACTCCATAAGAATTAATCAAGCGAGTCTTAGCACCTAAAAACTTTTGAAATTGCTGATACTCCTGTACATACCAACTATCTGAACCTGCGATCAATAATTTCATGAAGCTCAGGTTTTGCTCTGTTTTCTCTAGGTACTGAATTAAGTTCCTAAGCACAGGTGGCACAAACTCGGCACAATCAACTTGCTGTTGTTGCAACAAGTTATATAGCTTTTCCGGTTCTAAAAGCCACTCTCGCGGACAGATGACTAGTTTTGCCCCAGAACAAAGCGCACGCACCATGTCCCCAGAAAAAACATCAAAGGAGAAACTGGCCATTTGTAAATGACTGGTACACGAGGAGCGCAGATGATAAGCATCTTCCCAAGCCATATAGGCATTAACCAAGTTGCGATGAGTTATCATCACTCCCTTAGGGTTTCCAGTAGAACCAGAGGTGTAGATGATATATGCCAGGTTCTCTGCTGCTACTTCACTTACCGGATTTTGCTGACTTTGTTGAGAGATTGTTTGCCAGTCTGTATCTAAGCAGATGACATTAGCTCTGTGTTCGGGTAATTCTTTTACCAATTTCTTTTGAGTCAATAACACCGATACTTGTGCGTCATTTAACATATAGGCTAGGCGTTCTTGGGGATAGTCTGGGTCTAAGGGTACGTAAGCCCCGCCTGCCTTAAGGATTCCTAGTAATCCCACAATCATCTCTAGGGAGCGCTCAACACAAATGCCTACAGGAACTTCTGGTTTGACACCTAGAGTTTGTAGATAATGGGCTAACTGGTTAGCTCGATCGTTTAACTCTCGGTAGGTAAGTTGTTGATTGTCAAATACTATTGCTACGCCTTCTGGTGTTTGCTTTGCCTGTTCTGCAATAATTTGATGGATGCACTGGTTATTGGGATAATCTACTTGAGTATGATTCCACTCGACTAACAACTGATGTTGCTCGGATGCGCTCAACAACGGCAATTCTGAAATTCGCTGCTGTGGATGAGCAACAATTACCTTGAGCAAGGTTTGAAAATGTCCTAACAAGCGTTTAATTGTGGCAGCGTCGAATAAGTCGGTGCTGTAATCGCAGTCTAAGACAATCTCACCATTAATTTCGGTGGCGTTTAAATTCAGGTCGAAATCAACAGAACTAATGGGTTGCCAAAACCAATCTGTCTCGATTCCCAACATATTGACAGCCACAGGTCGTTCTAGGTTAAATGTGACTGTTACTAAAGGTGAACGGCTGAAGTCCCAACCTGCTCTGAGTTGATTGAGCAGTTTGGCAAAGGGATAATCATGGTGTTCGTAGGCTTCCAATAACAAACCCTTTAAATTATCCAGAAACTCAGAAAATTTTGCTTCTCCAACAACGCAACTTCTAATGGGCAATATGTGGGCACAATAGCCGACTAAGCGATCGCTACCCTCCAGAGAACGTCCAGCAGAAGGAATACCGATTACAAGGTCATCTTGGCTTGTGATGCGGTGCAGTAAAATTGTATATACTGCCAGCAGCGTCATAAATAGAGTACAACCCTGCTGTTTATTTAATTTTTTCAGATCGCGACACAGGTCAGCGTCCAGTCGTATAGTTTGCCTACTACCTTGATAAGTTTTAATTGCCGGACGAGAGCGATCGCTCGGCAAGTTTAAAACAGGAATTGACTGACCAAACTTTTCCAACCAGTAAGACTCATGGACTGCCATTGCTTCAGTCTGGCTTTGCTGCTCCTGCCACTCAATATATTCTCTAAATTGCATTGGTGGCTGGAGTTGACAAATGACCCCCTGACATGCTGCTGAATACAACTCGCCCATTTCTTGCAAAATCACACTCATTGACCAGCCATCAACGACAATATGATGAGCCGTTAAAACTAGTAAATGCAATTGTTCTTCTAGTTTGAGGATATGAATACGGAACAGTGGCCCTTGGCTCAAGTTTAAAGGTACTTGGCTATCTTTCTTAAACCACTCAGCTACTCTAGACTCGCGTTCATAACTATCTACATCTGAAAAATCAATCAAAGGAACGTCTATCTTCAAGAACGGCAGAATGTGCTGAAACTCACCTTGATTATCAATAACTGTCCGTATGGCTTCATGGCGGTCTACAACTTTTTGTACTGCTCGATCCATTGCCGCTAGGCTAAACATCCCCCGCAATTGCAGACTCAAGGAAACGTTATATGCCAGAGAACCATCATCCCCAATCTGCGTCAAAATCCAGAGTTGCTTTTGAGCATCTGTGAGAGGAACTATTTGTGTGTCTTTTGCTGCTTCAAATGAATGCTGACTGCTGCCTTCTGCCTCCTGCCTCCTGCCTTCTGCCTCCTGCCTCCTGCCTCCTGCCTCCTGCCTCCTAAGTAAAAATCCTCCTTTTCGTAACTCCTCAATGCTATCTTGAATTGCTTGAATCACATAATCAATATCTGCATCTGTGTGGGCTGTGGAAAGGAAACACGTGCGTCCTTCCCAAATGTAGACTCCTTTTTCAATGAGGTGATAAAACAACAAATCCAGTTCTAAAGGCTGGTACAAATAGCTAGAATTACCTGATAATACAAAACGGAAGAATGAGCTAAAGTGTACTACCTTGATTGGCACATCCTCTTGTGCAAAATATGCATTGAGTGTTGTGGTTAACTGTGATGTGCGCTGATTTAACTTTTGTTGTAGTGTCGCTCCTTCCGTTATGAGATGGTTGAGTACAGCTTGTGCGGCTGCCATCGTTAGAGGATGTTTGGAAAATGTACCCGCAAAAAACGTTGTTGCGGTTTGGGGATATGACTCATCTCCATAGTTCCACATGCCACCGTCAATACTATTCATGTATGCAGCCTTGCCAGCAACAACGCCAATCGGCATTCCACCACCGATGAGTTTGCCATAGGTGACTATATCTGCATTAATGCCAAACCATGCTTGTGCGCCACCAGGATGAATGCGGAAGCCAGTAATAACTTCATCGAAAATTAATGCTGTACCTGTTGCTTGCGTCAACTGTCTAAGTTCATGAAGAAAGGTTTTTGGCTGTAAATCTGGTCTGCGACTGGGTACAGGCTCGACTAAAACAGCAGCTAATTCATCAGCACAAGCTTTGATGATTTCGAGAGATTCCGGCTCACCATAGGGGAGAATCAGAACATCATCAACTACATTTTGCGTTACTCCTAAAGCCATCGGAACAGACTGGCGCTTACCATCGATAGTTCTAGCTATAGCTAAAGTGCCGTCAGAGTGCCCATGATAGGCATCTTGGAACATTACAATCTTGTCTCGACCTGTAACGGCACGAGCCAAACGTAGAGCTGTCATCACGGCTTCTGTACCTGAGTTACAGAAAGTGACTCGCTCCATACCCGTCAGTTTACAGATTAATGCTGCTACTTCACCTGCAAGTTTTGATTGAGGGCCGATTTGGATACCTTGCTGAAACTGCTTTTCTAAGGCTTCTGTGACGAAGGGAGTACGATGACCAAATAAATGTACACCAAACCCCATAGAGATATCTATATACTCATTGCCATCGATATCCCAAATTCTAGAACCTAAAGAGCGATCGCCAACAATCGGATAGAGCATTTCTTTTGTTTCCAAACGGAACCCGGTTGACGATCTCCTGTCGGCAATCACTGGACGATAAGTTTGTGCTCTTTGCTTTGATTGTTGAGTACGGTTTGTATATCGTAAGATAAGTGCTTCTAGATGCTGCTGTTGCTGTACACTCAGTTCCCTAACTTTCGGCGCTTCTACTTTAAACAATGCCTGAGATTTTTGTCTAGCAGTATCAGGATGAACGATAGGTGCGTTTGTGGGATGAGCTAACGCAGATAGTTTGTTGCTTGATGACAATCCATTGCTACGCAAGACATCTAATTGCTGAGACATCACCTGAAGTTGCTGCATCATAATTTTTTCTAGTGCAGTTTCAGGTATATTTTGCTCCTGCCTTCCATTTTGTGTATCCTGCACTTCCGGCTCAGGTGAGGAATCTATCACAGCCCATTCTGATGAAAGATTCTTGTCTAGGTAAAGTGCTAATGCCTCAATGGTTGTTAACTCTTCAAATAACTGGCGAATAGTAATTTTAATTTCGTAAGTGTTTTCGATGTTTCGTATAGCATCAATGAGAACAATTGAATCAGCTCCCATATCTAAAAAATGAGCATGAATCTTGACTTCAGACGGGGCTACCCGCAACAAATCTCCAACTATGCAACGTAATTTAGAGACGATAGCATCCTGACGTTTATGAGATGGTTGGACTCCATTCACACTAATTTTCTTCTCTGCGATCGATAAGTCTTCTGCTTTTGGTAAGGAATGGTTAGTAAGTGAGGGTTGATTTTGTGAGTAGTCTTTATTAGATCCAATCGAGTTAAAATTCGCAGATGGGCCCAGATGTAACAAGTCTTTGAGATTGTGCTGTTTGATGGTCGAGTCTTCTACAATCCAATAACGTTGTCGTTGGAAGGGATATGTGGGGAGTGAGAGCAAATGTCGTGAGTAGTCTCGATCGAATCCAGTCCAATTAACATCTGTTCCCTGCACATAGATAGTAGATAAACTTGCTAACAACACCTGCCAATCATCTTGTCCTTTTACTAAAGAAGGTAGCCAAGTTGCAGTTCCTTGCTGCTGACGTTTGCCCAAAGTTGAGAGAATAGGTTTTGGACCGATTTCTAAGAATAGTTTGTAACCTTGTTCAAATAAAGTATTTATTCCTACCATAAATCTCACTGCCTCACAAGTATGGCGTCGCCAATAACTAGCATCTGGGATATAACCTGGCGGTAGCATCTGACCTGTGAGGTTGGAAATAATGGGAATACAAGGAGCTTGAAATTGGATGCGACTAGCTATATGTTGAAATTGATCTAGTATTGGCTGCATCAAGGGCGAGTGAAAGGCATGGGAGACTTTTAACCGTCTAGTTTCAATTCCTTCTGTTTCTAAGGCTGCAATGATTTTCTCCACTGACTGACGCACACCGGAAATTACAATATTTTTCGGCGCATTAATAGCAGCGATGGACACTGCTGTGTCCCGCTTCGCTAACGCCACTTCTTGAGAATATGGTTGAATAATCGCTGCAATTCTTCCCTCATCGGCAAATACAGCTACCATTTCCCCATCTTGGGGTAGTGTTTGTATGAGGCGCGCCCGCTCGGCAATCAACTTTAAACCATCTTCTAAACTAAAGACCCCAGCAACACAAGCTGCAACATATTCACCCAAACTATGACCTAAAACTACGTCTGGAACTATGCCCCAAGACTTCCATAACTGGAAGAGGGCATATTCTAGAGCGAATAAAGCAGGTTGAGTATAAGCTGTCCGATCTAGCAAAGAACTCTCTTGTGATGTAGGGTAGAGGACGGAGAGTAAGGGCTTTTCTAGATATGGGCGTAGAATTCGATCGCAATGGTCGAGAGTTTGCCGGAAAGTGGGTTGAGTGTCGTAGAGTTGCCGTCCCATCTCAATATACTGGGAGCCTTGACCTGTGAATAGAAAGGCTATCTTCGGACGTTGTTTACTATCGAGTTGATTACTTACTAGTTGGCTAGTCTGCTTACCAGTAGTAAAAGCATCTAATGTTTCTTGTAACTGTATTGTAGATTTAGCAGCGATCGCTAGTCGATAATCGAAATGCGATCGCCCGGTATTAGCTGTAAAACAAATATCTGCAAGAGATGCTGCCGAATTACGTTCTAAGAATGTTTGATAACGCTGTACCAATTCTTGCAAAGCTGGCTTACTCTTAGCCGATAAAGTCAGAAGTTGCACAGGACGCTCGATTGCATCTGTCTTTGGAATTTCTAAGGGTGCTTCTTCCAAAATTATATGAGCGTTAGTACCTCCGAAACCAAATGAAGATATACTCGCTAACCGTTGTTGATGCTGTTGAGGCCATTTTTGGCGTTGAGTCGGAATTGATAATGGTGTGTTTGCTAGAGAAATATAAGGATTTAACTGCTTGAGATGCAAGTGCGGAGGAATTTCTCCATGTTGCAGAGATAGCACCACTTTAATTAAACCAGCAATACCAGCCGCCGCTTCTAAATGACCAATATTGGTCTTAACTGAACCAATGTAACAAAGCTGCTCTGGTGCTCGACCCTCCATCAACACTTCTTTTAAAGAATTTACCTCAATGGGGTCGCCTAAAGATGTGCCTGTGCCGTGAGTTTCTACATAGTTAATTTGTGCTGGTTGCACCTTGGCGTTTTGGAGAGCCTGGCGGATGACTTGCTGTTGAGAAATGCCATTCGGTGCTGTTAATCCATTGCTGCGACCATCTTGGTTAACCGCCGAGCCTCTAATCAAGGCAAGTATGTTATCTCCATCTTTTATGGCATCAGAGAAGCGTTTGAGCACAACTATTCCACAACCCTCTCCCCGTACATACCCATCGGCGCTAGAATCGAAGGCTTTGCAGCGTCCATCTGCTGCCATCATTCGCGTTTGAGAGAAAGTAATAGTTAATTGGGGAGTCAGAATTAAATTGACTCCACCAGCTAAAGCTAATTGACACTCCCCTTGGCGTAAACTTTGGCAAGCCTGGTGAATCGCTACCAACGATGAGGAGCAGGCCGTGTCTACTACCCAGCTAGGACCTTGTAAGTCCAGCAAGTAGGATAAACGGTTAGCAGCAATACTTAGAGCGTTGCCAGTACCGTAGTAAGCATCAGTACCAGCAGCATGATTAACCAGTAAGCGGGAGTAATCATAATTGCTAATACCAATAAATACTCCAGTTTGACTTTCTGCTAAGTATGCTATCTGTCCGGCATTCTCCAGAGCTTCCCAACTCACCTCTAGTAAAAGTCTTTGTTGAGGGTCCATAATCTCAGCTTCCCGTGGAGAAATCCCAAAAAACTGAGGGTCGAACCGATCCACTTGTTCCAAAAAGCCACCCCAACGGGTGTTCGTTTTACCAGGATGTGCTGGTGTTGGATCGTAAAAAGTACTATTATCCCAACGTGATGAAGGCACTTCTTGAATAGCATCAACCCCATCGTGCAAAAGCTGCCAGAAAGCCTCTGGATCTTTAGCACCTGGGAAACGGCAGCCAAGACCAATAATAGCGATCGCCTCCGTAGAGACGCGATTAATCGCATCTGTACACAGGAGTGGGGAAGAGGTTAACAGATTATGATTGTCTAACTTGGAAGTAGCTTCTACTCCTAAATGCTGGGCTATGTCTGTAATAGTGGGGTAATCGTAAAATATACTAGGAGCAAGTTGGCGTCCCAAAAATTGCTCTAACTCACCAGAAAGCCTGATTGCTGTCAAAGAACCCAAACCATAGTTAGCTAATGGTTGGTGAATGTCTATCTGCTCTGGAACTACTTGTAGTTGCTGAGAAACCTTTGAGATTAACCAAGCTGCAATCTCTTTTTGACTATGAGATTTATCTGAAGTAGCTGGTTGATGAGAATTTTTACTTTTGATAAACTTTGCTGACTGTGTTGTTGTTTGCACTTGTTGCAACAATGATTTGACTTCTGTCTCTAAATGCCGGAATGTGGTTTTGTTTTGAGGATTAGCACACCAATCTGCAACTACATCTAAGCTGCCAGATAAAAACCCTTTCCTACAAGCGCTACGCTGAAGTTTACCACTGGAAGTTTTGGGCAGGCTAGCAGTCTTAAGCAGTAGTACCGCATAAACTTCTATATCGTGTTGTTGTGCTACTGCTTGACAAATTGCCTCAATTACCTCACTAGCGTTGAGCTTTCGCAGATGACTTCGTTCTACTTCTTGGACAATTACTAGCTTTTCTTGTCCCTCAATATCTACTGCAAATGCTGCTCCACAATTGGCTCTTAACGCTGGGTGAGACTGTTCTACAGTTTGCTCAATATCCTGGGGATAATGATTGCGACCTAAGATGATGATTAGATCCTTTAATCGACCTGTGATAAATAGTTCACCATCTAGTAAAAATCCTAAATCTCCTGTACGCAGAAAAGGCCCTTCGCCGGTGTCTGCCAAATAAGCCTGAAATGTTTGCTGTGTTTGTTCTGGTTGCTGCCAGTAACCCTGACTGACACTCAAACCTGATACCCAAATCTCCCCGACTTGATTGGCAGCGCACCGCGTTAGTGATTCTGGATGAGCGATCGCTATTTTTGTATCTAACCACGGATGTCCACAACTGACTAGATGTCTAGCATTGTGGTTGTCAAAAGAGGTCTTCACTACCCGATTTTGTTCGAGTGCATCTGCTTGAACTGCACAGTAAATTGGCTCGTCTTTGACTTTACCACCCGAAATCATCAGAGTAGATTCAGCCATACCATAACAAGGATAGAAGAAGTTAGGACGGAAACCGCAAGGCTGGAATGTGTCTGCAAATTGTTCTAACGTTTCTTTGCGAACTGGTTCTGCACCACTGTAAGCGCTACACCATCTGCTTAAGTCAAGATTTTGTCGTTGTTCTGGAGTAGTATGTTTTACGCATAATTCGTAGCCAAAATTCGGACCACCAGAATGGTTTGCTTTGTAGTGTGAAATCGCCCTTAGCCATCTAATAGGTTGTTGTACAAAAGCTGTTGGTGGCATTAAGACACCTAAAAAACCGGTATACAAGGGTTGAAGAATTCCGTCAATCAGCCCCATATCATGAAAACTAGGCAGCCAAGTAACAGAAACACTATCTTGTGTTAGTTCAAAAGCTTGCTTAATGTATTCTGAATTATGTAACAAATTTCCATGACTTACCATCACTCCTTTTGGCATTCCTGTAGAACCAGAAGTATATTGAAGGAAAGCAATTGTCTCACTATTAATTACTGGTCTGTGCCAAGTTTCAATTTGATTACTAACAATATTATCTGTGGCTATACAGTTGAATCCTGCCAATGCTTGATTGCGATCGGCAAAGTGATTTTTTATGTTGATTAATAGTTCTTTAGTTGTGAGAATTACCTTGGCTTGAGCATCATTTAAAATTACTTGTAACTTAGATATTTTTTGATTGCGCTTTGGCGGATAAACAGGAACAGCTACTACTTGTGCATACAAACACCCAAAAAAAGCAGTAATGAATTCTAGCCCAGGTGGGTAGACCAGTAAGGCACGAGAGCCGGCAGGAATTTGGCTTTGCAACTCGATAGCAATCGCTTGTGCCTTCTGCTCCAACTGTTTATAGGTTAAGTTGTCTGACTCTGTTTCTCCATCTTGCAGAAAAGTAAAAGCCTTTTGATCCGGCTGGTGTAACGCTCTGTCATGCAGAATATCTATAAAAGTAGCAACACTAGTAGCTTGATAAGAACTATTAAATATTGAACTTTGAGCGTTAGGCATTTAGGTATCTCCAACAATTTGATCGGTTTTTTTGGAAAAGCTTTTATTCAAGTAAATTAATGAGAAAATTATCGCCTTTATTGATAATGAGATAGTCTTATTAACATGATGCGCCACCCTGGCTTCGATTTTGTTTAGATTTTTTTTGACAAACAGCCTCTAAATTACCTAATTAGTTCGGAATTTTGGATTTGGATTATTTAATAATATTTGATTAATCTACTTATAACAGGTTTAATTTAGAACGAAGTTTTACAATATCTAACTGAAGTTGATTGTTCGCACTTTTTAGTACTTCTAATTGCGCTTTATAGATGTCACGCTCAGTTATCAATTTCTGTATTTCGTCTTTTTGAGGTGTAACAGAAAGTGGCATAGAAGTGTTAGCCATTTTTTCTCTTTGACTAACCTCAACTTTAGGTAAGGTTAATGTTTCTACTTTATTTATATCACTCTGTTGCCTAGTTGAACATACGTTTTGTTGCTGTTTTTTGCCTATTTTAGAAGTTTTGTATTTGTTGATGAGTTTTTTAGCAACATCTGGATCTACTACTTCCCCTGCCTTGACAATATCTATTGCTTCATCTCTAGCTGCTTGGGAAGTACTAGGGGCTGACAGTTTACATAGAGCAGTAGGAGTAATATTGTTAATCAAATTTCCGATTATCGGAAATTTGGATTCAAATGCTTTAGCAACGTTAATAAACTCATAAGCTGAAGTTTTACCCATTCCAAACTCTTGCCGTAACCAAGGTATAAATTGACCATGCTCTATCAGATTTTGAGCTTCTAGTAAATTTAGACCAATACAATAAATGTCTGTAGCACTTCGTTTTAGCCTACGTCGTGTGTCTTCTGCTAAAGTAGTTAACCGTTGTTGTTTTTCCTCATTAGTCTTAAAGTCAGACTTACTCTTTGATACTAAAGGCTGGTCAACAATTTGCTCTGGTTGCGTAGCTATTACTTTGACTTCTATAGGTAAAGCTACTAGCTCGTCGTTACTAATCTCCATACAGTACATTCCTGCCAGGAAGTGCATTTTTCGCAAACAATATTCTTATTAAATGCTGTTTAAACTTGTCATCTGATGCTTAAACGAGCCTGATAAGTTATTCAGATCGAGTTAATAATTTTACGCAACTTCTTGCTAGAACTTAATAAAAGTACATAATACAATACAGTTCAGTTAGCGCCAAAAACCTTAAGTTGTGTAGGTTGGGTTGAGGAACGAAACCCAACATTTTCATAGCTTTGTTGGGTTGCGCTTTGCTTCACCCAACCTACAATTTTTCTTAACTGAACTGTATTGGTACATAATTAAGTAACTTTCATCTGTATTGTCCTAGTAAGGTAAATATTTATATAAATACTAGACCTCTTGCAATACCTTTGCCAATTTACGAGGGTTCAGCACTTGCAGAAACGTTATGAATAGGCCACGCCTGAAGTAATGATGCGATTTTTTGACTCGGTGATGTGAACTTTTTGAACCTAGTCACTTCCACCCCAAGTCCAGGCACAAAGAAGAATTTAACTTACTAAGGAAGTCAGCGTGAACACCAAAGAAAGAATCTGGTGTTGCGCCGAGGCAAATCTTCCCAGTCCCCAGTTCAATGCATGAGTACAAAGTTTTGTAACAATTGTGGCTGGTTTGTGTAAAAGTTGCGATCGATCCATGAGATATATATGAATTCGCAACTTGGTGCGTTTTGATTCGAGGTCTTTTATGACTAATGACTGGAGAAAACAACTAGATGTACAACTTAAAGAATTAGCGATCGCAGCCCAACAATACACACACCTAACCAAGGAAAAACGGATAGCTCTAACACGCCTGATTAATGTTATTTGGGAGTCAGATAAGCTTGTTCATCCTTACAAAGGTCAATTTCAACTAGTTTATGAAGATATCTATGATGAAGCAGTACAAAATTTATTTTTCTATCTTTGTCAAGACAACAATATTAATAAGTACGATCCAGAACGCGGCGAAGTGATGACTTGGGTAAACATGCTATTAACTAAACGTTTTTTCCCAGAGGCTATCCCCAAAGTTATTGGGAAAGAAAATGAAATAAATCTAGAAAACTCTCACTGGGAAAATATACCCTCATCTCAACCTATATCTTTATTTGAAGAAGTAAGAGAATTTATAGAATCAGATCCAGAATTAATTTTTTGCAAGGAACATATCAAAGGTCATCCAGAGGCAAATTTTCAAGCTATAGCTCAAAGAAGATGTTCTGGCATTTCCTGGAAAGAGATTTCGGCAGAATGGGGTATTGGAATCACTTCTCTCCATAGTTTTTACCAACGTTGTTTGATAAAATTTGCTACTAAGTTCCATGAATATTTATATATTTGATGTTTAATATCATCTAATCAGCTAGGTAAAAATATGAGCAAAATCATCAACAGTTTAACATTTTCCGCACCGATACCTGTGGATGGAAGACATCGAGCAGAAGAGTTATGCAGACAACAAGCCACGCAAGCAAAAAGCGAACAAGTTTTTCTTAATACTTTATCTGTGTCTTTTGTAAATTATTATTTACGTTGCATGGGATTTGAGACAGACTTGAATCAATGTGATAGTTGGAATATCATACAACAGACACTGATGGATGTCGCTGATTTGTCGCTAAAAAACTTGGGCTTATTAGAATGTCGTCCAGTATTGTCAGATGCAGAATTTGTTTATGTGCCGCCAGAAGTACAGTCAAATCGAATTGGCTATGTAGCCGTGCAGATTGGCAACTCATTTAGAGAGGCAAAGCTACTGGGATTTATCAAACAGGTAGAAACTGATTTATTACCCATTAACAAATTGCAACCTTTAGACAATCTATTGGAGTATTTAGAAGAACTTTCTCAAGTCAAGCTTGCGGAAGTAGCCAATAATTCGCTGAAATTAAATCAGAATTTAGTTCAATTAAAGCAATGGTTGGAGAATATTTTTGAAGCTGGTTGGCAAGAAATCGAAACCCTCTTTGATTATCAAAGAGCAAATCCAGATTGGAGTCTAAGAGGTACTAATGGTTCTTTTGTTAGTAGAGGTAAGCTGATTAATTTAGGAAAAACAGGAACCATCCAATCTGTAATTCTAGTCGTTGGTTTCATTCAAGAGAAGGAGCAGGAAATAGACATTATCGTAGAAGTGCATCCTAAATGGGGAGAAATTTATCTGCCAGCAAATCTCCAACTGATGGTGCTTGACTTTGAAGGAGTAGAGGGAGAATCTATTATGGAAGCACAAACTAGAAGCACTAACAAAAATATTCAATTGCAGTTTAGTGGCGAGGTGGGAGAACGTTTTAGTATTAAATTGGTCTTAGGGAATATTAGCGTTATAGAAAGTTTTCTCATCTGAAGCGAAAAACAATAGGGGTGCTGCAAATGGGAAAGTTAGTTGTTCTGAAGCTAGATGGCGATTTGGAGTTAGGGGTGCGGGTGACGCTGGAGATTGGAGAAGATGGTAAGCGTCCCAGTATAGAAACCTCTGGTCACTTACCTCCGAATATAAAAATAGCTAAAGCAATTGACGAGTGGCGGTCAACTTATTGTAATTTAGGAAATGGCCGCATCAAAGCCAAAAAAATTATTTACGATGGTTCTATTAGCCAACGGCGTGATGACTGTCAAAACAAAGCTTGTGAGTTGCGATCGCACTTAAATCACTGGCTAAAGTCAGAGTCTTTTTGGCGGATTCGGGAAAAATGCCTGAAACACTTAATGCCCGATGAGGAAGTGCGAGTGCTGATTCGCACTGATTCTATGCAGCTAGAGAAAATTCCTTGGCATCTATGGGATTTGCTCGATTTGGACTACACCAAAGCCGAAGTAGCTTTGAGTCTTCCAGAGTCAGAACAAGTAACTAGATTGCAGACATCTATCTACAGACACAAAATCAAAATATTGGCGATTTTGGGCGATAAAACTGGTATTGATGTGGACAAAGACTGCGAATTACTAAAAAAATTGCCCAATGCTACCACAACTTTTTTGACACAGCCCCAACGCGATCGGATTAACGATCGACTGTGGAACCAATCTTGGAACATTTTATTTTTCGCTGGTCATAGTAAAAGCGAAGGTGAGACTGGTCGTATTTATATTAATGACGAAGATAGTTTAACAATTGCAGACCTGAAATATGCCCTGAGAAATGCCGTCACCAATGGGTTACAGTTGGCGATTTTCAACTCCTGTGATGGATTGGGATTAGCGCGAGAACTACAAGATTTACATATTCCCCAAATTATTGTTATGCGGGAACCTGTACCTGATCTTGTGGCACAAGCATTTTTAAGGCATTTTCTGGAAGCTTTTTCTTCAGGCGCATCTTTATATATTGCAGTTCGCACTGCCAGAGAAAAACTGCAAGGATTAGAGGACAAATTTCCTGGGGCAACTTGGTTACCGATAATTTGTGAAAATCCTGCTACGATGCCGATGACTTGGCCAAAGCCCCTAATTAAATCTAATATTGGCCTACTCACAAAGGGATTACTAGTAAGTGTGATGCTCACCATCAGCGTGCTAGGAGTTCGACAAATGGGAGGATTGCAAACATGGGAGTTACAAGCTTACGATCGATTAATGCGATCGCGTCCCCAAGAAAAGCAAGATCCGCGCCTGTTGATAGTCACTGTTACCGAAGAAGATTTTCAGTTACCAGAACAAAAGGAAAGAAGAGGGTCGCTATCGGATCTAGCACTAACCCGACTTTTAGAAAAGCTTGCACAGTTCCAACCCAAAGCCATTGGTTTGGATATTTATCACGATCAGTCATCACAACGCAACCAAGCTTCTTTAGCAGCTAAATTAAAAACAGACAACAGACTTTTTGCTATTTGTAAAGTTCAAGAACTCACAAAAGAACGTCCCGGAATTTCGCCTCCTTTAGGGGTTCCGCTAGAACGCCAAGGATTTAGTGATATTGTCCCAGATCCAGACCACGTTCTGCGTCGTCATTTATTGGCAATGCAACCAGCAGACGTAACCTCCCCTTGTACTGCACGCTATGCCCTTAATGCTCAATTGGCATTCCACTACTTAGAAGCAGAAGGTATCTCTGCCAAATACAATAATTCTGGAGATTTGCAGTTAGGCAAGATTGTTTTTAAGCGGTTGCAACCTCATAAGGGTGGCTATCAACAAGCAGATACAGGCGGCTACCAAATATTGCTTAATTACCGTTCTTTCCAAAATTCTCCTGGAGAAATTGCTGCTAAAGTCACACTCACAGATGTTCTTAAGGGTAAAGTCAACGCTGAACAAGTCAAAGACCGAATTGTTCTGATTGGTACTACTGCCCAAAGCTTTCGTGATTATAGTCTTACCCCTTATATGACTGGGCAGGGTTTTTCCGAAGAAATACCAGGGGTGATTCTGCAAGCACAAATGGTGAGTCAGCTGGTGAGTGCGGTGATGGATGGACGACCTTTGATATCAGTTTTGCCTGTTTGGGGCGAGGTTTTGTGGGTTTGGAGTTGGTCAGTGGTTGGAGGTGCGTTTGCCGTAGTTGGAGCAGTAGCGATCGCAGCAAGCGATCGCTCAAGACTATATTTAGTACTAGCAGGAGGAGGTGTACTTGGAGTCTTATACGTTTTTTGCTTAATTCTCTTTTACCAAGGGATTTGGGTTCCTCTAGTTCCGTCAGCTTTGGTTTTAGTGGCTACTGGCGGCACAGTAGCAATTTACCTATTTTCACAACAAAGCAGAACTTGAGGCATAAATAAAAATGAAATTTTCTATGCAAAAGATTCAAATTTTCCTCGCCGTTAGTTTAACATTCTTTAGCTCTATAGGTGTGCAGGCACAGCCTGCAAATTCCAACGGACAATTAAATCAATCATTGATTTTCGCAGCACCGCCTCCACCGCCAGACATCGGGGAACCAGGTAAGCGAACAGAAGCAGGTAGTCGTGGCTGTGGTCAGGATATAAATAAGCCCCTGACATCTTCTCAAAAGCAACTCACAGCTTTAGTGCCTGTTTATTCAAACTCAGAATTGGTGTTTGGCACCACGATCGAAGACCATCCTAGTTTTGTATTCTATGTTCCTTATCCATCGGACTTTGCATCTGGAGAGTTTGTGCTAGAAGATGAAGCACAAAATCAGACTACTTACAAAACTTCTTTAACGGGGACACCAGGAATAATAAACCTTCGCTTGCCATCAAAAGCAGCACCTTTAGAGATTGGCAAGCAATACCGATGGTATTTTAACATCTACTGTCAGAAGGATAACCAAATTATTGCTAATGTTGAAGGCTATGTAAAACGGGAGCAACTAAAACCTGCTTTGAAAACTCAATTGGAAAAAGCAACACCACGCCAGCAAGTAAATCTTTATGCGGCTAATGGTATTTGGTATGAAGCGCTGAGTGCTGCTAGTGAACTGCGTCGCATCAATTCGCAAGATAGTTCTTGGAGGGCGCTGTTGAAAGCTGTGGGTTTGAATGATTTTGCAACTGAACCAAAAGTAGAGTGCTGCAATCTTGAGAATTAGGGCGTTGCATAAATGTGGGATGATATAGAGTTTCCTTTGCATGGCAGTTGTCCCACAACTATGCAACGCCAGAATTAGCAGTGAAGAGCGATCGCTTTTGGAGAAAAGTCAGCGATGCTCTAGTAGTCCACCAAGTGAACTTGACGGGGTAAAGGGTTTAAATCCCTTACCATGAATTCCCTTTCCCCTTTCCCCAGTCCTCACTTAGCATAATAAAGTACACATTTAATATGCCCATTACACCTCTAAAGCTAACAGGAGGCTTTTACAGCTATTTTCGGGTAAATATACCACATCTTTTTTATCTCATGTAAAGCCACTCTAAGCGCATAGAGGAATCAACAGTGTGGTCTAAAAACATGAAAACTGCTGTAAATTATCTAAGCCTATGCAATAGCATTGTTAGGCGATGCAATGGCATTGTAAATCGATGCAATAACCTTGTAAGCCGATGCGATCGAGTTGTAAGTCAATACAATCGAGTTGTAAGTTGATGCAATAACCTTGTAAGTCAATACAATCGAGTTGTAAGTTGATGTGATCGCATTGTTAGTCGATACAATGGCATTGCAGTTCGATGAAAAAAACGCAGATTAGAATCTGACTTTCTGAAATTACGAATTACGTTAGCGTAGCGGTAGCGAGTCCACGATAGCGAAGCGTTAGCGACGCAGGAGCGTCGCGTCATTACGAATTACGAATTGCTCTGCAAGATGTAGGCTTCAACCAAGGAGTACGAGGCGTATTGGTGGAAAGATTTGCTGTCAGCACGACTTCTCCTTTTTGGTTTAGCGCCAAACCAGTAGCTTCTACAATCGGTTCTGGTGCGGGGGTAGTTATTTTGCTGGGAACAAAGGAGCGATCGCCCTTTGGATTGAGACTCACCAAATCTACATGCACTGCATCAGTGTTAAGAGCTTCACCTGGATTAGGAGGCAAGCCGCCGCGTCCAGTGATTGTAAAACTGCTTTTAGCTAAATTTCCACCAGCTTGACAAGTCTGTGCTATTTGGGTATCAACTGGTATTGTTGGCAAGTTGATGTTGCCACTGTTAGGGTCAATATCCGGCGTGTTCAGTTCTACATTACCACTTAACTCAGAACTTGCTCCTCTTGCAGTGATGTCACTTGTTGTATCAGATTTTACGTCTCGGAACTGTATACCAAAGATACCTTGGGCATTGATTCGCACATTTCCGCCACGGAAGTTAGTAGAATCGGCTCTGATATCACTATTTTCAAAACCAATGAGGAAATCAGTGTTAATGTTGATGTTGCCGCCGATGACGTTTTCGCCTTTGGCGTTGGTGAAGATGTTGCTATTGCGACTCATTAACAAATCTCGTGAGTTAATGTTAATTGTCGCCTGCTCCCTATTAGGGTCAATAGCGCTTTGTGTGTTACTGCTAAGTAAGGCGTTGTTATCTAAACGGATGGAGCGAGAATTTAATGTCATGATACCTGCGGTTCCTGTTCCCAAACTCTCCACGGTCATTGCAGCTCCATCTCGCACTAATAAGGTATTAGTTTTAATAGTCAAATCACCTGCATCCCCTGTTGAGTTTTGCTGTGCAGAAGCAGCCAAACCACTGCGAAACTGACCATTGGCAGTACCAATGAGTTGCACATTTTGAGCATCAACGATTAAATTTCCTCCCTTGCCCACACCATATGTACTAGTATTCATCTGTGCCCCATCTTGCACTATTAAGGTATTAGTTTTAATAGTCAAATCTCCCGCATTCCCTGTTGAGTTTCGCTGTGCAAAAGCAAACAAGCCACTGGGAGACTGACCATTGGCAGTACCAATGAGTTGCACGTTTTGGGCATCAACGATTAAATTTCCCCCCTTACCCGCACCAGATGTACCAGCATTCACCACTGCCCCATCTTGCACTAGCAAGGTATTAGTTTTAATCGTTAAATCTCCCGCATTTCCTCTTGAGTTTGACCTTGCAGAAGTTCCTAAGTTACTGAAAAACCTATTGTCGATACTTGTACCAATAAGTTGCACGTCTTGGGCATCAATGGTTAAATTTCCACCCTTACCCACACCAGATGTACCAGCACTTATCTGTGCCCCATCTCGCACTAGCAAGGTATTAGTTTTAATCATCAAATCTCCCGCATCTCCTGTTAAGTTTGACCCTGCGGAAGTTCCTAAGTTACTGAAAAACCGATTGTTGATACTTGTACCAATGAGTTGCACGTCTTGGGCATTAATGGTTAAATTTCCACCCTTACCTGCACCATATGTACTAGCACTCACCTCTGCTCCATCTCGTACTAGCAAGGTATTAGTTTTAATCGTTAAATCTCCTGCATTCCCTGTTGAGTTTGGGTATGCAGAAGCACTCAAGATACTGCCAAACTGAGCATCAGCTGATTCATTAATTAGTTGCACATCTTGAGCATCAATGGTTAAGTTTCCACCCTTACCTGCACCAAAAGTACTAGTTTCCACCACTGCTCCATCTCGTACTAGCAAGGTATTAGTTTTAATAGTTAAATTTCCTGCATCTCCTGAGTTTGACTCTGCTGAAGTAAACAAGCCACTAGGAAACTGATCGGCACTTCCATTAATAATTTGCACATCTTGGGCATCAATGGTTAAGTTTCCACCCTTACCCGTTCCAAAAGTACCAGTACTCACCTGTGAGCCTCCCTTCACTTGTAATGTACTAGCACTAATATTGATATCACCTGCCTGTCCGTTTGCTTCTCGTCGCACCTGATTAACAATTTGACTCTCATTATCAAGACTAATTGCTCCAGTTGCATTTACCTCAATATTTCCTGCTTTGTTATTATCAAAACCTAGTCCACTTTCTATCCCTCCAACCAGGGAGCTCTCTCCTATTATCTTTAAATTCCGGGAATTAATTGCAATACTACCACCATTAACAGCAGTAGCTCTTACTATGGCGCCATTGCTCAGAAAAACATCATTTCTTTCTACACTATTGGGAAAACTCAAGCTCAGATTATTACCATCCTCATTCAACCCAACTGTTCCCGTACCTGCTAATCCGCCTAACTCGACTCGTCCACCAAAAGCAAACAATCCTCCACCATTTATATTGATATCGCCGCCTACCAACAGCAAACTCTTGCCATCTGGTACGCGCAAACCCGTTGCTATAAATTCAGAAGATGGATTTAAACCGGAGGGAGCAACTGAGTTATTTTGGATAGATGCAGTTTTGATTTGATTAAATAGTAAAGCAGAAGGATTGATTGTTAGCAGAGATGAAGAACTTTCGGGATTTGAAGCACTAAAAAAACCTTGATTGCCAAATGCGATCGCATTAGCTGTCGTCCCTACAAAAGAACCGCCAATATCCAGCCTCGCACCTTGACCAAAAATAATTCCGTTAGGATTAATCAAAAACAGATTGGCTGTGCCTTTTGTGCCAATTAACCCATCAATATTAGAGACTGATCCACCTGTTACCCGACTGATAATATTCTGAATATCCACTCCATTATTAAACAAAGCAGCGCCGTTAAGAGGAACAGAAAATTCCCGAAAGCTGTGGAACAAGTTGCCACCTGCTTGGGTTCCTCCTGAAATGATGCTGTTGTTTCCTTCTAATTTGACACTAGTAGGCAAAGTGCCATCCGGGATAATTTGGGCAAAAGCGCAATTTGGACTCCAAATGCTTGAACCACATATTGTAATTCCGATAAACCAGTCCCAACGAATACTTGTCTTGGACATTGCACCTCTCTAAGCAAACAGCAGTTGCTAAACTTTTGGTTATGTCACACCACTAATGTGGGTTTACAGTGATTGCAGTCACGTCTGGATAATTCTCAGTTGCGATCGCGTTAGTTTTACGCAAAGCTTGCTAATTTATTTACATAAGTTTATACACCAGAATTAATCAGCCGATGCGATCGCATTGTTAGTCGATACAATGGCGTTGTTAGGCGAAACAATGGCATTGTTAGCCAATACATTGGCATTGTTAGGCGAAACAATGGCATTGTCAGTCGATACAATCGCATTGTTAGCTAAAACAATGGCATTGTCAGTCGATACAATGGCATTGTTAGCTGAAACAATGGCATTGTCAGTCGATACAATGGCATTGTCAGCCAATACAATCGCATTGTAAGTTGATGCGATCGCATCTGCGTAAGTAAATACAGTATTTTGCATCTAAATGAAGTACATCTTTACCCCCCTTAATCCCCCCTTATAAAGGGGGGAAATAAGAAATCTTGTTCCCTCCCCAATACATACGGGGAGGGTTAGGGTGGGGTATTTTTGTACTTCATTAACTTGAATCTGCTGTAAACAAAAAGTTAACTCCAGCTCTAGTCTGAATCCCACGGCTTGAAGTGGTGATGGTTCAAAGCCAATTACCTAGCAGAACATAGGGGGCCCAAAACCTGGGACGTTTGTATCTGAGATTTTGCAAAAGAGCGAGCTGGGCGCGACGGAGTACTTCAGCTTTAGTCAGGTTTTTGTTGCCTAACTCTTGGTAAAATTGATTCATCAACACAGCAGTAGACTCATCATCTAAGTTCCATAAAGAAGCGATCGTACTGCGCGCTCCTGCCTGAAAAGCCACACCAGCAATTCCTAGTGCAGCTTGTTCGTCCCCGGCTGCTGTTTGACAGGCACTAAGAATAAGCAATTCAATCGCTTCGGGTCTATTTTGCTCTAGCGTTCGCACTAACTCATTTAACTTTTTCACATAAATACGCTCATTCCAAGCGACAATAAATGTCTCCTCAGCCTTGGAGCTAAACTGACCATGAGTTGCAAGATGAACGATAGGGAAAGATAAAGAATTAATCCGGTTTTGCAAAGCTTTGCTGGTAAATTCTTGATTCAGAAGAATAGTGCTAGGAACTTGAGAGCGGATTTCTTCTAATTCAAGTTTGACGTTCGGTAATGCAGAAAATCCCGAACTTGCTTCACTCAATCCTGCGGCTATTGCCTTTAATTCTTTCTCCAATGGTTTAGGTTCAATCAGTTGCAGACTGGGAGTAAGTGCAATGTTATACTTCTCAACTAAATACTGTTTGCCATCGTAGAGAGCTGCCATCGGAATATTTCGCAACCAACCATCCAGCACAAATACCAAAGTCGGAGTCTTAGTTTCAGCTAAGGCAGCTTCAGCAGGTTGAATCAGCCATTTGTAAATCTTCTGGGATAAAGATTGAACTTGTCGGAGCGTATGTGGTTTGGGTAGATTTTCCTGTAGTTGCGCTAAAGTAGTTTCCACTTCTTTTTCAACTACAGGGGTAGTGTAATGCAACCAACGCTGTTGAGGCAACTGGATGATGACCTCTAGTCGGTCTGGCAAAATAAATGGATAAATAATTGCTGCCGTTGGATCTTTTTTTGGATTACGGATTTGAGCATTCAAACAGTTGTTGCGAAAGAAGTTTTCTAGTTCTGCTATTTGGAGTGATTCGATTGTATTGCTGGCTTTGGCAAGATTTTCTGAGCTAACTTGGGAGTTACCCGGAGATTGCAAAAGTAAATCAACTAATTGTCGATAAACTGGTTCAACTTCTTCTCGAAAGGAAAATTTCACCGCAGAATTGACAGCAACTAAATCACTGCGGAGGGCTTGGAGATTATTAACTGCTTCTGTGTAAGCTGCTACTGCTCCTTTTGTATCTCCCTTAGTTTTAAGCAAACGTCCTAGTTGCCATTGCCATTGATAGCCAATGTCTTTAGCATCGATATCTTGAGCGATGAACAAGGCTTGTTGAGTGAGGTTTTGGGCATCAGACAACTGTTGAGTTTGTTCGTACACTTGCCCTAAAACACCAAGAGCATAGGATTCTGTGCGTTTATCTTGCAAACTTTTTGCTTGCTCAATCGCAGTTGCTAGTAATTGGGCAATGTCCAACCATGAGGGAGTGTCTGCGATGGTTTTTTTTCGGAATTGCATTAGACTTTGGCCAAAGTTAATGCGGGCAGAAATCGCTGTTCGACTAAGGGGTAAGTCGTGAAGCTGAGTTTTAATTTGCGAGGATAATGTTTGGAAAGCTGACAATTGCTCAGTTTTCAGCAATAGTCTTAGTTGATTAGCTTGAGCTTGGATGCGTGTAGTGGGTGAGGTTGTAGTTTTGATAGTTTGTTGATAATATTTTAAAGCTGTTTGCGTGTCTTGCTGAACACGGGCTGTATTACCCAGACTGAGGAGAATATCAGCGATCGCTTCTCGATCTGGCAACGATGAAGCTATTTCTAAACTTTGCTGCAATATCTGCCGAGATGTTTCTAAATCACCTGTGACTTGCACGACATTGCCAAGACTATGCAAAGCTGCAACTTTAACAGGTGAGTTGGGTTGACTTTGGAGAATCTGGGTACTTTCCCTTAATGTCTTCTCGGCTTGCCGATAAAATCCTAAAGCTTGCAAAGCTTGCGCTTGGTTAATCCGATTTTGAAGAACCGCCCTTTTGTTGCCGATTTTGGTATAGATGTCAAGTGATATTCGCCAAGTATCCAAGGCATCTTCAGCTTTGCTTTGAGCCAATTGCAGGCGACCTTTGATATCTAGGACTTGGGCTAGAATTTGCGATCGCTGTTTGGTATCTATATTTTTAGCAGCTTGTAATAAGTTGAGACTTTGAGCGATCGCAGTTTCTGCCTCTGACCACTGTCCCAATTGCTGATAAGCTAATGAGAGATTACCCAGTGCGATCGCAAGCCTTAGTTCATCTTCATTAGCCTTGAATGCAGAGATAGCCTGTTGCCAAGAAGTAGCAGCTTCAGCAAACCGTTCAGCTTCATAAAATTTACTGCCCTGTTCCAGCAAGTTTTGGGCATAAGACAACTTTTGAAGACTAGAGTTTTCCGGAGTTACATGTGCGAAAGTAGGGGGCAATAACCCCGCGCCTAAAAACATAGCCAAAAGCAGCAGTACACTTAAAAGGCGTTTGATTTTCCGTAATCTAGACTTTTTTCTTGCCATGTTTTTGCCCCCATTCACACCGCGTTTTTACTAAAAATAGACAGTGTAAGTTGCTCAACCTCCCTGTTGTTGATTAAACACACGGCAATCGGCTGTCCTCTGCCAGGAAGAATGAGGTGTGACGGTGGGTGCACTAGTGAGAATTACATCGCCATTAGCAGCAATTACCCAACCAGTAGCTTCTACTATGCGAGATGGTGTTGGGTTAATGGGATTTGTGGAAACTGCTGGAGTATTACCTACTTTTGGGTTGAGAGTCACCAAATCTACCTGCACTGCGTCAGCGCTGAGGGCTTCACCCGGATTAGGTGGTAAGCCACCGCGTCCAGTGATTGTAAAACTGCTCTTAGCTACAATGCTGCCTGCGGTACAAGTCTGTGCTACTTGGGTATCAACTGGTACTGTTGGCAGGTTGACTAAGCTACTGCTGGGGTCGATATCAGGTGTGTTAAGTTCTACAGTGCCGTTAATTCCAAACTGGGAACTAGCAGTGATATCGCTTGTTTGTGGGTTTTCTTTGTCTCGAAATTGAGTGCCGTAAACACCAAAAGCGCTAATTTGAACGTTCCCTCCCCTGCCTATGAAAGCATTAGCAGTAATATCACTATTTTCATTGGGGACGGCAATAATGAAGCCATGAGGAGCATTGATAATGATGTTTCCACCATCTCCACCCTGGTCTTCAATGCCTGCGGTTGTAGAAATTCTACTGCCACGGCGAATTAATAATAAATCTAGATTTTCCCGATGATTTTCTAAGGTAATATTGCCACCTTTACCAGAGGCAGTTTCTGCTGCGATCGCAGCTCCGTTGTCCAACCAGATAGAGTGTGCTGCAACTTTTATACTGCCTGCCGCATTATTATTCCCTTGACTAATGGTAGCAACTTTAGCACCATTGCTGACAAAAAGCGATCTGGTAGAGATGTCTATATAACCACCATTACCTATGGCTTTCTTCTCTGCTGTGCTGAAGACTCCACTAGAAAATCTGTTCCTATCCACCCCATCTAAGACGATATCGCCGGCAGTGATGAACACGTTTCCTGCATCCCCCCGTCCAAGAGTACTGGTACTTATGACAGCACCATTGGTGACAGAAAGCGAATCTGCTGTAAGGTTTACACTGCCCCCCTGACCCACATATTCTGTTTCCATCTGGCTATATACACCACTGGGTAAGAAATACGGTTGCACTTCATTCAAATATGAGCCTACTCCATCCAAGACAATATTGCGGGCGTTAATGAACACGTTTCCCGCACTTCCCTGCCCCAAGGTACTGGTACTTAGAGAAGCGCCATTGCTTACTCTTAGCGACTCTGCTGTAATATTTACACTGCCCCCCTGACCCACGCCAATATCTCTGACAGCGCTCGTAGCAGCACTGGATTGTCTGATTTTTTTATTTCTATCGAATCTACCCATCCCGTCAAAGACAATATCGCGGGCATTGATGAACACGTTTCCTGCATTCCCCCGTCCAAGAGTACTGGTAGTTATTACACTACCATTGGTGACAGAAAGTGAATCTGTTGTGATATTGATATTACCTCCCTGACCCATACCTTGGTGGTACTCAGGTACATATGCAGTATCAACTCGGCTGTATATACCACTACTTTCTAATTGGCTACTTTCCCCATCAATGACAATATCACGGGCATGAATATTTACAGCACCCGCATTTCCCTCTCCAAGGCTACTGACATCTAGTTGAGCACCATTGGTTAATCTTAATGACCTTGTTTGGAGATTGACATTACCCCCCTGACCGATGCCAGACGATTCCACTTTGCTAGATGCACCACTGTGCAAGCTACGAGATTTTTCGCTTTCTCCATCAAAGGAGGCTGTATCACGAACATTAATATTCACGCTACCTGCATCTCCTTGCCCGTAAGTGCCAGCATACAGTTGAGCGCCACTGCTAACAGACAGCGACCCCGCCGATATTTGGACATCACCTCCCTTGCCTTTTGCGCCAACTCCCACCCGATTAGAAATAACACTGTCAGCATCAGCAATGGTGAATGCTTCTGTGGCATTAATTACGATATCTCCGGCTTTTACGTCAGATCCCCCTAGCCCTCGTGCTATTCCTGCCAACAGTTGACTTCCTCGCAAAATCTTTAAGTTTCTGGCGTTGATGGCGATACTCCCGCCACTGGCTGCACGTACACTCACATTAGCGCCATTGGTAAGGTACACATTTGCTCGTAATCCACTATCAGGAAAACTCAAACTCAAATTGTTGCCATTGACATCAATTCCCACAGTTCCAGGTTCTGCCAATCCTCCCAACTCAACTCGACCACCAAAAGCAAACAATCCGCCACCATTCATGCTAATGTTGTCACCTACAAGCAGCAAACTTTTACCATCCGGAACACGTAGACCTTTAGGAGTAAAATTTTTTGACGGGTCTAATTCTGCCCCTTGTGCTTGTGAGTTATTTTGAATCGGCGCTGCTGTAATTTGATTAAATAACAAAGCGGAAGGATCGACACTCAGCAAAGGTGAAGGCGCTTCTGGATTAATAGCACTGAAAAAACCTAAATTGCCAAATCTAATCCCATTGGCTGTAGTCGCTACAAACGAACCGCCAATATTTAATTGAGCATTCTGACCAAATATAATCCCATTAGGATTAATTAGAAACAGGTTAGCTGTACCATTAGCGCGAATTATCCCATCAATATTAGAACGTGACCCACCCGTTACCCGACTGATAATATTTTGAATATCCGCAGCATTATTAAAAAAAGCAGTGCCGCCAGTGGGGACAGAAAACTGCCCAAAACTGTGGAATAAGTTCTTTCCAGCTTGGGTTCCTCCTTCGATGGTACTGATGTTGTCTTGTGTTGTAACACGAGAATTATTGGGTAGAGTCCTATCAGGGGTAATTTGGGCAAAAGCGCAATTAGAAGAGAAAGCGAATGCGATCGCACTACCCATCACCAACCAACTTCCCAGCACTAATTTCCACTGCCAATGCTGCCTGCATTGCGTCATTCTAAACATTGCAACCCTTCAATAACCAGCAAGTAAACTACACCCTCTTATAAGGATAGATAGAAAACTCACGATAGGATTGCGAGAAATAATTACGAATAGTTACAATGCGATGCCTGCGGCGGGCTACGCCAACGCATTACAAGTCTGCAATCAACCTTGCCTTCCTTAAAAAGAATTGCAACACAGTCTCTTCTCTAGAAATAATATCAACTGTACCCTCCATTCCCAATTGAATAGCACATTGATGTTTTTGCTTACCTAGAGAAAGACTTTCTGGCTCAATTATTACCTCATAGTACGCACCAACAGCAGCCATCTTCTGGCTGGCTGATGTTGTGTCGGTGGCATTAGCAGCATTCCCTTGAGGTGCGATTGCATCCGGGGAAATCGTCTTAACCTGGCCTTTGAGAGTACCATAATCTGGATAAGGACAAGCAGAAACCCGCATTTGTACCTTTTGGCCTTGTTTCAACTTATTTTTATCCTGAAGTGCGATCGCTGCCTTAATCTCCAAGGGAACATCACCGGGGACAATTTGGGCAATCTCCTGTCCAGCAGGCACTGTTTGACCGGAGTTTCGCAGGTTTAATTTAGAAATAATTCCATCTGCTGTGGCAGTAATTCTAGTCTGGCTGAGGTCAATATTTACCTGTTGGAGTTCGCGGGTGTCACTCTCTAGCTGTTTTTGGATTTCTATTCGTTGCTGGATTAAAGCTTGGCGTTCTTTATCTAAAGTAGCAATGCTGGCTTTCCCTGTAGCTTTTTCTTGGGCAATGCGATTATAAGCGATCGCTACTTGTGCATTACTGGGATTGAGGGCAGTTTGGACATTTTGCAATTTGGCTTTAGCTGCTAAGAGTGCTTGTTCTTGCTGGCGAACAGCTAGTTGTGCTTCCTCAAATTGATCTTGAGACAAAGCTCCGGCTTTGGCTACAGTCTCATAACGATTTCGCTTTGACTGGGCAGCTTTTAGACCAGCATCGGCAGCTTTGACATTGGCATCCGCTTCTTGGACATCAGTAGCGGTAGTAATCAGTTTATCTTGATAGTTCCGGCTGCGATCGCTTAATTCAGATTCAGCACCAGCTATAACCCGGTTGACACGCTCAGTTTCAGCTAAAACCTGGCTATTAATGGCGTTAATCTGGGCATTCATTTGAAACAGTTGTAAACGACTTTGCCCAATGTTACTTTGCAGTTGGCTCTTTTTGGTTTGTAGCTTCGAGTTGTCAATAGTAGCAATCACATCCCCTTTTTTGACAACTTGATTTTCTGTAACAAAGACCCGCGTCACCTGACCTTCGGTAGCAGCTTGCACGAGCCGCAATTCACCAGCAGGGCGGACAACAGCTTGTCCTTTAACTGTCACTTTATATTTGATAACAGAGGTGAGCGGAACAGCTAGCCCCACAGCACAGACAAAAACTAGTCCGCCCCAAGTAGTCCAACGACCAAGTGGCGGGAGAAACTCGTTGTCTTGAATTGGGGGCAAATAGTCTGAGTTGGAATGGCTAATCATGTGGTTTTAGTTAATGATTGTGCTGAATTTACCGTTAGAGTTAGAGGGTTTACGCACTAAACCATTTGTAAATGGGTCAACACCGTCCAAAAAGTCTAAGTGTTCGCCAGCTTGATGGCGTAGAGATTCTGGAGTGCCTTGGATTTTCAAACGTCCTTCTTCAAGAAGTACAATCCAATCAGCCCGCCCAATGACTTTGGGGCGATGGCTAATCATAATCGTGGTTTTGCCCTGTCGATGAGACAGCAGTCTATCTAGCAGTTTGGCTTCACTCACTGGGTCGAGAGCGCCAGTGGATTCATCTAAAATTAATATCGGCGGGTCAGTAACTATAGCTCTAGCGATCGCTAATCTCTGTCGTTGTCCACCAGAAAGATTCGCGCCAAATTCGCCTAAAACAGTTTGATATTTATCGGGCAGTTTACTAATAAACTCGTCTGCACCAGCAATCTCGCAAGCTTGCACAATTTGTTCAAAGCTTATTTGAGGATAGCTGAAGCGGAAATTTTCAATAATTGAGCGACTCCAGAAGTGAGGTTCTTGAGGTACTAGCACCACCTGTTGCCGCAGACATTCCATTGAGAGGTCTTGCTGATTATAAATGCCATAGCGGATATTGCCAGATTGCAGGAAATACAAACCAGCAAGCAGTTTGGCGAGGGTGCTTTTACCACAACCGGATTTACCAATCAGCCCAATGACTTGACCGCCAGGGATAATTAGCGAAAAATCTTGCAGCAAGTCAACTCTACCTGCGTGGTGGAAATTAAGGTTAGTGCAAGTAATACCTATATTGCCCTTCAGTTGTGCCCAAGGCTTTTTCTCGTCTTTGTCGTCTTCTGGGGTAGCATCAATCACCTCCGTCAGGCGTTGGATGACAATCTGGGCAGTGATAAACTCATCAACTAAGCCGATAACTGAACCCAAAAAGCCGAGAAAGTTGCCACTCATCCCAGTAAACGCTAGCAGCTGACCGATGCTCAAAGTGCGATTAATCACTAAGTATGAGCCTAACCATAGTAAGGCAATATTCGTGCAAGTAGAAAAAATATTAGTGATTGTGCCACTGTAAAGCCCTAGCTTCATCGTACTCCAGCCCAAGTTAGCAAGCCGACCATAATTTGCCTGATACTCTTGCCAAGCTTGGGGAGTTGCTTGGGTAGTTTTTAGCACCTGGACACCGCGAAAAGTTTCAACGAGAAAGCCTTGGTTTTCTGTACCCAAGACGATCGCATTGCGAGTTTTCTGGCGCAAAGCTGGGAGAAAAAGCAGATTGACGAGGGTGACAATCACAAAGGCAGCAAGAGTTGCCAAAGTCAGCCCCCAACTGTAAAAGAGCATGAAGCCCAAGGAAACTAAGGCGATAAAAAATTGGCTGGGTAAACCGAGGACAATTTGGGAAACTAGCTCATTTATGTGATCTACATCGGCAATCCGACTGACTACTTCCCCACTGCGCCGTCCTTCAAAGTACGAGAGGGGCAAACGCAACAGTTGTCGCCCGTATTCTAGAATCAGTCCTAATTGCAGTCGTTGACCAAAGTGACCAATTAGGTGAGATTGTACCAAACCGATCGCACTGCTAAATAGACTCATAGCGATCGCTCCCATTGCCACTACGGTTAGCAGTTGGGTATCTCCCCGCACGAGTACGTCATCGGTGAGCAATTGCATTATTAAGGGAGAGACAAGGGAAAGTAGTCCGATGACGATGTTAATTGCGATCGCTTGAATCAGAATAGCGCGATAGGGTAAAACCCGCATCAGATAACGCCCAAAGCTGCCTATTTTATCATCTGATTGCTGGTAAAAGCGGCTGTCGTCTGGCGTTAGCAGCAGCATGATGCCATTGCCCCACCCTTCGAGCAACTCCTCGCGGGTAAGGTAACGGATACCTACACCAGGGTCAGCGATTACGTATTTTTTACCTTTTTGCCCGTATAAAACGACCCAGTGGTAGCCTTTCCAATGAATGATGGCGGGTAAAGGGGCTTTATGCAATTGGTCAAGCAGTTGTACCGAGGCTTTGACTTGACGCGTATTAAATCCTAGAGTTTCTGCACCCCGTCTCAAACCCAGCAGGCTGGTTCCCCGCGATCCTGTACCAACTACTTCCCGCATTCGACTAATGGCAAAGGTGCGTCCATAGTGTTTGGCAACAGTGGCTAGGCACGCAGCACCACAGTCTTCTTCGCTATGTTGTAGAACAATCTGGTATTTCATCTTTAAGATTTATGCAGCAGAGAAAGATCGGTCAGGGCTTTCGCCCTGACCGGATCTGGTTTTCAGTGTATTAAAAATTGTGTTGCAAAAATTTCAAAAGCCCTATATGTAATCAAATTACAAATTGTAGTATTACTACAAATGGTGTTGAAAAACTTTTTTGCAATACAACCTGACCGTCTGACCCAACTCAAAAATGAGTAATAGAAATGATTGGTCTAACTAAATTCCTCAATGCAAAAGTCGGACAAAACTCAAGGCGAAAAACTAAAACCATCCTGCTAATAAGTGATCGGACCTGATACGAATGTAGGTAAATTTGGCCCCTCAATGTAAAAGTTGAGCTTGAAGCGGGTTCCATCGCGTACGTCCTTTGCAACAGTGATGAGCTTTCCTGCGGAGTTTGGAGAAATACTCCTTACGAAACTACTTACCTTACCGCCATCGGCACGCACGGCTTCAACTTTTATGGTTCTAGAGATATTCTGATTTAATCGAATTGAAATGTCATTGAATCGACTAGTGGTGGTATATACCCTTGGGAATGTCTTTGATCCGAAGTTAGGAATTGTGCCAGAGAAGGTTCCTACTCCTGTTGCTCCTCCTGTTAGAGAAGCAGAATTGTCATCTGAAATTTCTTCCAACACAGAGTTTAATTCAGTTAAGAGTTGTTCCTGTTGATTGCCTTTCATCTTTTTTCTCCTAATTAAGTGTGAATTGTTCTGCAATAATTTCTCAAGCAAATAGTGCAAAGCACTTAATATCAACCTTTTACAAGCTACCTCTTGTAAAAGTAACCTTGTATTAATAGGAATCTGGTTTGATTACTGAAAGCTTTTCAAAATATGAGCATTGTTGGATAAAGCTCTTAGTCTTAGTCGGCTTTCAAGAACCAATTTGCGTTCCTATATTTAGTAGTGTAGGAAATATAAATTTTAGAGACAATGCACATTTTGTTGTTAAAACTATTCATTATGTTGCTAGTGATTGACACTAACATTAGAACGCTGAGTATTACGCCAAGCTTGAGGTGTAGTCCCATGAAACTGGCGAAATTGACGAAAGAAATATCCTTCATACTGATAGCCGATTGCACAAGCAATCTGATTAACTGGCTGGTTGGTTTCCAGAAGCAAGGCACGCGCAGCTAACATACGACGTTCAAAGATCCAATCATTTACTGTTTTTCCCGTTTTGCGTCGCACTAGATTGGTTAAATAAGCTGCGGAATAACCAACTGCAACAGCTACGTCACTTAAACCAATCGATTGATGATAATTAGCTTCGATATAATCAAAAACTTTCTTTAGTTGAGGGCAAGTAGGAAAGAGCCTTTGTGGTTCTGATATCCACTGCTTTGAGGTAACGTGTTTTTCTAGTCGAGGAGCGATCGCTTCCAATAATTGTTCTGTGGAATCTAAAGTTGCCTGAAGCAAAGAAAAAAACTTTTCTAATTCTGTCTGTGTCTGCCGATCGGAAGCTTGATCGCGACAAAATTGCTCTTTAGCAGTTGTTAATTCAGCTAAAAGCTTTTGCACTTTTGACTCTAACGCTCTGTTGGTTCTCTGTAAGGCTAAGAAACGCTGCTGGTGTAAGCGTACCCCTACGGGGAAACAAGCTACGCGTAGCGTCTCCAAGAGTTGCTCGTCGCAGACATCACTCATATCACGATCCCAGATATGCGGCAGTGTGACTTGAAGAAAATTGCCTTGTTCTAAAATCCCGTTGCTAGAAACCATACTTCCACAAAATTTATTATTTTGAGTTGCTAGCTATTACTCAGAGAGTTATGTCTGTGTTTTACGCAAGGCATTAGTTTTTGTAAAATTACTTCATAAAACTAATGGCAAAGGTTGCCAGTCTTGTGCGGTTAACTGCTCGAAGGACAAATCTAACACGACTGGCGCGACCCCTCAAAACCTCGTAATTCTGAAGATGATGTAATTGTGGATGGTTGGCGGCGACGTGCCGATGGAACTTTTGAGAAAGTTGAAGATACAGAGGCAAAGCAATGTTGGAAGTTTTCAATAGTGGAACCGTACTCAAGAGAGATCCGTGAGTTTTTGCTAACCCAAAAGTGGAATTTTTCAGGGTGATTGAGCCGCACTGTCAAATGACGGTTCAAACGGTTGCAGAACACGATGTATTGCGTTTCAGTCCCCTCGCGGGGTAATGGTCTGTGGAAACTCACCAGTATTTTTCCAATTTCGAGCATTCAAAAAGTTTCAGTCCCCTCGCGGGGTAATGGTCTGTGGAAACATGGAGATGGCATCTGGAAACAACTTGATTGGCTGGTTTCAGTCCCCTCGCGGGGTAATGGTCTGTGGAAACTTCTCTTAGGTCTATGATCTGGATTAGACTCAGATTTCGGGTTTCAGTCCCCTCGCGGGGTAATGGTCTGTGGAAACTTAAGTATTCCTCATCCTAAAGAACAACGATATACGTTTCAGTCCCCTCGCGGGGTAATGGTCTGTGGAAACGACTTCATAAGGATTTGTACAACGCCTGTCTTTACGTTTCAGTCCCCTCGCGGGGTAATGGTCTGTGGAAACCGCTGATGGTGGACTTGAAGCGGCCGCGCTGCTGGTTTCAGTCCCCTCGCGGGGTAATGGTCTGTGGAAACGGTTTAATTTCCCTACACCCCACACCCTATTCACCTGTTTCAGTCCCCTCGCGGGGTAATGGTCTGTGGAAACGGTAGAGCCGCTACCGCTGGATTAAACACTGGAGAGTTTCAGTCCCCTCGCGGGGTAATGGTCTGTGGAAACTCAAGTCCGTTAAGTCAGGATGAAATAGCTAATAATGTTTCAGTCCCCTCGCGGGGTAATGGTCTGTGGAAACCCTCCAGATTCAAAACAGTAAGCAGTATTGGGAAGTTTCAGTCCCCTCGCGGGGTAATGGTCTGTGGAAACCCAATCTTTGGGCTATTTGTGAAACAGTATATTGTTTGTTTCAGTCCCCTCGCGGGGTAATGGTCTGTGGAAACAATGAGTAATGAGTAAGACTTAGCGATTGTTTTGATGTTTCAGTCCCCTCGCGGGGTAATGGTCTGTGGAAACTGCAATCTATGCCCTCTATTATAGTTCTTCTTGCTGGTTTCAGTCCCCTCGCGGGGTAATGGTCTGTGGAAACTCAACAAGACTTTGGTGCTGATTTAGACGTAACCCAAAGGTTTCAGTCCCCTCGCGGGGTAATGGTCTGTGGAAACCCAACGAAATTGTAGTTACTCAAGAGATTGAGTAGTTTCAGTCCCCTCGCGGGGTAATGGTCTGTGGAAACTGAGTTCATTGAATTTAAGGGAGTCAAGCTTCCTGACGTTTCAGTCCCCTCGCGGGGTAATGGTCTGTGGAAACCTTTAGGAATAGTTATGAAAGCCTTAGAAATCAAGTTTCAGTCCCCTCGCGGGGTAATGGTCTGTGGAAACCTGCTGGGCTTGAAAACTGCTGCCCCAGATTCGAGTTTCAGTCCCCTCGCGGGGTAATGGTCTGTGGAAACCTGGGCCACTTTAAAAGAACAATCTCGCAATTCAAGGTTTCAGTCCCCTCGCGGGGTAATGGTCTGTGGAAACTTTGCCGATTATTTCGTTCGAGGCGATTATAACAATGTTTCAGTCCCCTCGCGGGGTAATGGTCTGTGGAAACCTTCCAGATTCAAAACAGTAAGCAGTATTGGGAAGTTTCAGTCCCCTCGCGGGGTAATGGTCTGTGGAAACTTTCCCAACGTAGATGGAGTAATGAGTAATAATTCTGTTTCAGTCCCCTCGCGGGGTAATGGTCTGTGGAAACCTTTTAAAATCTAACCGGGAAGCGTATTATTTAGCGTTTCAGTCCCCTCGCGGGGTAATGGTCTGTGGAAACTGGATGACATTAAACGCAAGCATGGAGATTATATGTTTCAGTCCCCTCGCGGGGTAATGGTCTGTGGAAACGCGGGTTATCCCTGTTTCTGTCGATCGAATCAAAAGTTTCAGTCCCCTCGCGGGGTAATGGTCTGTGGAAACCAGAGGGTACGGTAACGACCGAGGCGATCGCCCAGTATGTTTCAGTCCCCTCGCGGGGTAATGGTCTGTGGAAACTCCGGGACCGATGCAAGTTACCCTAATCCAGTTAAGTTTCAGTCCCCTCGCGGGGTAATGGTCTGTGGAAACACAAAATAAAAAGCGCCCTTTGTAGAGGCGCTCTAATGTTTCAGTCCCCTCGCGGGGTAATGGTCTGTGGAAACTGCTCAGTGCTGAAACTTAACGAGAGCAAGCTTCCTGGAAAGCGATTTGACGAACCTCAAAAACAGGTCGATTTCAGCCACTGTTATTGGGACTATTTCTCAACTTTCCTAATTAATGAAACGCTGTAACTATTGACTTGTCAAGGTTATGGCGATTTTGGCAGATACCCAGGGTTTTTGACCCCGCTTCGACTTGCCAAACATCAAGTTGATACAGACATAATACGACAATTACTGACGATTGTCGATAGCTTCCTCAACTGTACCCTGCTTGAGAGCTTTTCGAGCTAACTTGACGTAAGTTTTGACCGTCTCAGATTTCATTTGCAAATCTTGGGCGATCGCCTGCAATGACTCCCCATGTTCACGACGAGCCAGGATAGTCGCCCAAGTAACGGCAATCTTATCGGTGCGATCGCCGCCCTTGCGTTTGCGTTGTGCAGTAAATATTTCTGTGAGTTCTTCAATCCTTTGAGCTAACGTATCCGCGATCAACTGTTCGGCTATAGCTGACTTTTGTTGTGCCAACCAGCCAGAGCGCGTTTGTCCCAAGCCAAAGGTAGTCTTATGACCTGTTCCGCAGTATGGTGCAAGCCTGACCAAAGCGTAGAATAGCTGGGTGAATTCAGTATTTGTGAAAGCTTGTTTGCTCAAACCCAAGGAAATCGCCCCCGTAAAACCTGTGACTGACCCTTGCTTGCCAGCAGCCACCTTCATTGATTCCAAACAGTGCTGATGAATGATGACACTTTCATCAATCCATTTGATAAAAATCTCTTGTTCTACTGGCTGCTGGGAAAAGTCATTCCACCGCCGCAGATAACTGTGGAACAAATTCTCTGGGACTGGCAGCGGGAAATGATGACCTTTGCGGCGAAAACTCGTTGGTGAAACAAAACTGAGATCTACTACAGATTGTTCGCTTGGCGATCGCAGCAATTGTGCGTAAGTAATCGGAGTATGAGCGATGCTCACCTGCTTTATTTGTAAGGATGCTCCTCTTAAGTCGATAGTCTTTGGTAAATTGGTTAACCACTGTTTGAGGAAGGATACCACTCTTTGAGACAAAGCGTTGATATGCCAACGGTAAATTTGGTTGGCCACTAATTGCAGTTGCTTGCCACTAGGTAACAGTTGTCCTTCTAGCGCCGAAATATTGAAGGGTTTTTCCGACTCTCCATCATGGAGATAAGCTGATAGCTGTGGGTCAACTTGCCGCACTTGGTCGAGAAACCACGCATGAAGTCCAATTGTGTACTGCGAGTACAGAGAAGCCGTTGCCGTTGCCTCAAAATCGAACACCAAGCCTACCAATTCAGTCTCATCTGCCCATGTCCCAACTGAGGAAGTGGGCGCTGATTTGGCTTTTGGCTTGCGCTTGGGGACTGTGGCTGCTCTTGGCATCGCTTGATTTAGGTTGAAGAATGTCCAATATTTTAAGCGATTTCATCCCCTTTGGGGGAAAATTAATTCCGAACTGGTGAGGGAGCGATCGCTTCAAAAGTTTCAGCCCCCGTGATACCAATTCTCTATGAAGATGCATAGAATAAAGTTTCATGGAAGAGAACTTCAAGGGGCAATATTGTTGACTGTGATGTTGACAGTAGCGGTGTTAGATGTTAAGCCGTCTGTGTCTGTGCCGACAAAGGTGGGGTTGGGGGTATAAGTAACTGTACCATCAAGGTTGAGTGCGATCGCACCCTTGCTGGGGTTGATTTTAATGGTTAGGGTTGCGGGGTCAATGCTGCTGTCTGCGTCGCTGTCATTGGCTAGGATATTGATTAATACTGGTTTTGCTTGGTCTGTGGTGGCTGTGTCTGCGTTCGCCCTTGGCGTTGGCGAAGCCATCGCTGTTGGGCTAATCAGGTCTAGGTCTAGTAGCATGACGTTTTTGAAATAGTAAATTAGTCTTGCCATTGACTTTTTTAAAGTCTTTGAGCAATTCTTGGTCTATACGTTTTTCAGGCTACTTTTTGTCTAAGTCCCATTAAGTACTTTGCTGCTCCAGAAAATCAAGACTTAGGCGTGGTTAAATATCTCCGAAAGCCAGTCTCCAAGCTGGATTTATCGCTTTTTCCTGCACCTTCACGGACATTTGTGCAATTACCTTAACCTCTCACCGATGGGTGCTGAATAAGGAAATTTGGGGATGGAGAAAGTAGCGTAGGTGCAGCCCGCACAACTCTTGGAGACGCTCTTGCTAGCTTGCTTCCACAAAGTGGTACGACAAGCTACTTCGGCTGCGCGGTAGTTGAGCGCAGTCGAAACTCAGTACAAGTCAGTGACCATCGTAGACATCGCTCTTACGGGGCATAGTCCATCGCCTCCCCAATCGATTCTCACGAGTGATTACCGAAAGTCCTGCTGATGTGGGCTATTGAAGTGATGGGATGTTGGTGAGAAATCTGACGCGAAGATTCGTTTTGGAGCTTTTGTGTTAGAAAAGTTACTGCTTAGGGAAAGCTTAAAGTTAGACTCTGTTTTGAAGACTTTGATTGTAATTCGTCAACCGAACGACACAAATTACACAACAAAAGTAGCAACGCATACATGAGTTGAATTAATGGTACAAAAATACTATTTGCTATAGATGATTTTTCAAACTAACAACGTTTAAACCTTATCTGAGCGTACAACCTTATTAATTATGTTTCTAAACGAGTTCTTAATTAACAGCCCAAATCAATATGACTCAGATATTTTCTAGCTTTGATAATTTTCGGAATTTACAAGCAAGCGAGTTCGAGTGGATAGAGTCAATGGCTCAAGCCGAAACCCATCAACCTGGAACAGTTTTAATCAAAGCAGGTAAATTTTCTCCTTGCATCTATCTCTGTTTAAATGGCAGTCTTACAGCCACTTCTAGCCAAGCAGATGACAGCAAGCAGCAATTAATGGAGATATCGGCTGGCGAACTGATTGGCGAAACTTCCTTACTAGACGATCGCCCAGATTTATACTCGGTCACAGTTACTGAAACTGCCCAATTACTAACCATACCTAAACACAATATCGAACACCGTTTGCAAAGCGATCGCGATTTTGCAGCTAGTTTCTACCATTTATTATCGATTAACCTGTCAGAACGGTTGCGGAAATTAACTAATTTGATGGGCAAACAAAACATCAGAGAAGGAGAACCATTACGGAAAGTTCTGGTTGTATTTGCGGTTCTTAACGACAGCGATATCTCTTGGATGGTAGCTAATGGCAGAGCCGAAAAAGCGGCATTGAATACTGTTCTAATTCAACAAAATCGAGAAGTACCAGCCGTTTATCTTTTATTAGAAGGGTTAGTCGGCATTTACTTACAAATAAACAACAATGATGGAGTGCAAGAAAAGGAGATTGCCAAACGGGTTAAAGGCGAGATTTTAGGTGATATGTCGTTTGTTGATGGCGGTACAGCTTCGGTAACTGTTAAAGCCCTAGAAAATGCCTGGATTCTAGCGATATCAAGACAAACCCTAACTGCTAAGTTAAAAGCAGATCGGGCATTTGCCAGTCGTTTTTATCGTTCTATTGCCTTGACTTTAGCCAATCGCTGTCTAGATTTATTAGCAAGGAGCAGCACTGCTATGCTCTCATCCGAGACGGTAGAAATGTTGTCTGCCGATATTGAAGTTGAAGACGAACTCGATCTAGATATGTTGGCAAGAACAGCGATCGCAGGTACTCGTTTCGACTGGATGATTAATCAACTCCGCCGCTAACTAGATCAAAACAGATGCTTTTTAATCGAAATAATCAAAAAGAGAGCATTTTCCGCCAAGAATCTTTAGAACGCCTATCCTCACCGGAACGCTTAGATCGGTTAATGCAAGTAGTTAGCCCGAAAGATTGGCTGGCGTTGATCGCGTTGAACGGTTTGGCAATTGGTGGCGTAATCTGGAGCATAGTTGGTCGCATTCCCATTACCGTTGACGGTCGAGGTATATTTATTCAACCCCGTCAGGTAGTTGAGTTTCAGTCTTCTATTGCCGGACAAATTCAAGCTTTAAATGTTGCTAGCGGACAATGTGTTAAGAAAAACCAACTCCTCGCCACAATTTATCCGGCTGACTTGCAAAAACAGTTACAGCTAGCGCGTCAACAGTTAGCTCAATTGCAAAGACAAGCTCAAGATACCTTGGTTTTATCCAAACAACAGCTAGAAACAGAAAGAAATATCATTACTGCCAATCGCACCAGCTTGCAACAACGTCTCCAAGATATTAGTGCGGTTGCACCGCTACTGAGAGATAAAGAACTAACAGCGATCGCTCAACAGCGTCAAAGTTTAGAACAGCGTCTTCGAGATGCTCAAATTTTAGTACCAGTGATGCAGACAAGACTCAAGCAACGACAAAGTTTAGCAGATGCGGGGGGATTGTCAAAAGATTCGTTGCTGGAAGCCGAACAAGAGTACGTGCAAACACGTCAGAACCTTGCTGATATTCAAGTTCAACTCAAACAACTAGAAGCTCGCAATAGCGAAGTTGAGCGCACTTATTTAGAACAAATCCGTTCTATGAGCGACGTTCAGATTCAGTTAGGAGAACTGAACGCTAAAAGTAAACGCTTGGATCGAGAAAATTTAGAAACTACAAATCAAAGGAATAAAGAAATTGCCGCAGTTAACCGAGAGGTTATTAGATTAGAACAGCAAATAAAAGATAATAGTCAAATCTTAAGTCCCCAAGCCGGATGTATTTTGGAGTTAAATACAACATTGGGGCAAGTGGTTCAACCTGGAACTCGATTAGGAATATTGCGTATAGGTAGCACTCAGGAGTCAGCTAAGGCGATCGCTTATTTTGCGATTAAAGACGGCAAACAAATTCAGCCAGGAATGTCGATTTTGATTACTCCCGATACAGTCCAAAGAGAGCGATTTGGGGGAATTGTGGGAAAGATTGCTCGCGTTTCGCCACTACCAGTAACTCAAGAAGGAACTGTTTCGGTAATTGGCAATCCAGAAGTTGTCAGAAGTTTGATTGGTGAAACTGGCGCGATCGAAGCAACTGCTAATCTGACTAACGATAGCAGCACTGTTACTGGTTATAAATGGTCATCTTCTCAAGGGCCAAATTCAAAAATTACTTCGGGAACTACAGCTTCAGTTCGAGTCACCGTTGAAGAAAGAGCGCCAATTACTTTTGTACTGCCAATTTTGCGAGAACTTACTGGAATCAAATAGTTTATATTTTGCTAATCAAATATATTAACGATGAATTTCTTTAAAAGATTTAAAAAATCAGATTCAGAAAACACAAATTCTCAAGTTTCCAAATTTCAAAATATTCGCTTTAAAACGCCAACTTTATTACAAATGGAAGCAGTAGAATGTGGTGCGGCAGCTTTGGGAATAGTATTAGCTTATTATGGTCGCATCGTTCCTTTAGCAGAACTGCGGGTTAGTTGTGGCGTTTCCCGCGATGGTTCTAAAGCATCAAACGTTTTAAAAGCAGCTAGAAACTACGGGTTACAAGCAAAAGGCTTTAAAAAAGGACTTAATCAGCTGCAACAAATAAAACCACCTTTTATTGTTTTCTGGAACTTCAATCATTTTTTAGTAGTAGAAGGTTTCGGACAACAACGGGTTTGGTTGAACGATCCAGCTACGGGGCCTCGTAGCGTAAGTCTGGGAGAGTTTGACGAAGCTTATACAGGCGTAGTTTTACTCATGGAGCCAGGGGAAGAATTTAAAAAAGGCGGCAGAAAACCCAGTATTATTAGTGCGCTTTACAATCGCTTGCGAGGCTCGTTTTACGAGCTTTTTTTCTGCATTCTGGCTGGATTTTTTTTAGTTATTCCCGAATTAGCTATTGCTTCCCTCAGCCAAGTTTTTGTTGATAATATCTTGATTGAAAATCGCTTTGATTGGTTAAAGCCTTTAGTGTTAGGAATGGGATTTGCAGTATTGTTGCAAGCAATATTAACAATTCTGCAAACCCGAAAGCTACGGTATTTACAAATTAGATTGTCAATCGGTATGACAGGAAATTTTTTATGGCACGTTCTCCGTTTGCCAATTGGTTTTTATGCTCAGAGATTTGCGGGAGAAATTAGCAATCGCGCCGCTCTTAATTATAAGGTAGCGAAAATACTTTCCGGTCAGTTAGCGCGAACGACTATAGATGCAGTAATGTTAGTTTTTTATGCGGCGGTGATGTTAGCTTACGATTGGATGCTAACAGCGATCGGTTTAGTAGCAGTAGCAATTAATATTGGGTTTTTGCAATGGGTAGCGCGAAAACGAATTGATACAAATACGCGCCTAAGTGTAGATTATGGCAAAATTGCTGGCGTAGAAATTGGGGCTTTAGAAAGTATTGAAACCATTAAATCAGCAGCATTAGAATCAGATTTTTTTAGTCGCTGGGCAGGATATTATGCTAAAGCTACTAACTCACAACAAGAATTGCTGCAAACCGATTTAATTTTGGAAGCTTTACCACCTTTACTAACAGCTTTAACTTCCATGCTGTTGCTAGTTGTTGGTGGTTTGCGAGTGATAGATGGCTATATCAGTATTGGGATGTTAGTGGCTTTTCAAACTTTAATGACCAGATTACAGCAACCAGTTAATAGTTTAGTTGGTTTGGGCAGTACAATTCAAGCACTTGATGGCGATTTGAAGCGGTTAGATGATGCTTTAGATAACGCGAGCGATCCAAATTTAAACTCAGAATCACAGAGTAATAAAACTCCAATTGAATATGCTAAATTTTCAGAGCCTTGTCGTTTGCAAGGATATGTCGAACTGCAAAACATTACCTTTGGTTACAGTCGGATAGAAGAACCATTAATTCAAAACTTTAGCTGTCAACTCAAACCAGGACAAAGAGTAGCATTTGTAGGTACTAGCGGTTCTGGTAAATCTACTCTTTCTAAAATTGTTACGGGACTGTACGAACCTTGGGAAGGAGAAGTTATATTTGATGGCATTACTCGACAACAAATTCCCCGCGCAGTGTTAGCTAATTCCCTTTCAATGGTTGAACAAGATATTTTTCTATTTGGCGGTACAGTACGAGATAATTTGACGCTGTGGGATGAAACAATTCCTAATTCCCAATTACTAAAAGCCTGTCAAGATGCCGCAATTTTAGATGTAGTAATGGCAATTCCTGGGGGTTTAGATGGCAAATTATTGCAAGGGGGTGCTAATTTAAGCGGAGGTCAGCGTCAACGCTTAGAAATTGCCCGTTCTTTAGTTAATAATCCGGCAATTTTAGTGATGGATGAAGCAACCAGTGCTTTAGATGCAGAGACAGAAAAAATTATCGATCGCCACATTCGACGACGAGGTTGTACTTGCATTATTATCGCTCACCGTTTGAGTACAATTCGGGATTGCGATGAGATTATTGTTTTAGAACGAGGCAAAGTAGTGCAAAGAGGTACTCACGAAGAAATGAAAGATGTTGATGGCGCTTATGCTCGATTAATTAAGGCTGAATAAAAATTACCAAATCAAAAAAAGTTAGTGAAGGCAATTGTTAATATGAATTCATGGCAACAGAGCGATATAGATTTAGTTAAACGATGCACCTCCGAAAAACTAATTTCTTTAGAAGCTTGGCAAAAAATTGAACAGTTAGTTCCCAAGTTACCACCATTTTCTACCTTTATTTTAGAGTGCCGTCTAGTGGCTGATAATCCTCAAGTAGATTTTTCTATGTGTATGCAACAGAAATTACCCGATCGCACAGACATTTTTAACCACCCACTTTGGCAACGCATTCAAAACTTCTACGAACAGTGGTTAAATCCAACTTCTCCATTACACGATATTCTAATAGCTGGCCCAGAGTTTGACCTTGAGGGCGTTTTACCAGATCCACCTATTCCTAGTTTTTTTTTACCTTATACAAAGAATTAACCCAAGAATTTCAGGATACAAGCGGCAACATAACTGAACAGGTAAAACTGAAAACGCTGGATAATGCTAAAGAAATTCTGACTCAAGTTTGGGGATTAATGAAACAAGAAAATATATCCCCTGCTGTCGAGCGAAAACTCGAACAATGCTTCGATTTGATGCCTGCCAATACAGACATTAATATCATTGGCATGATGTTTGCTCGTCCCGTGCAAACTACCAGACTCCAATTAGCAGGATTTACCAAAGAACAAACCATTCCATATTTAGAAAAGATTGGTTGGCAAGGAGAATCAGACCGTTTAGCCGAAATGATGGCGATCGCTCCTGCTAATTTTAGCCCTTTCATACTAACTTTTGATGTAGACGAGCAAGTATATCCAAGAATTGGGTTAAAGTATGTTTCTTCCTGCGCTACCAAAGACGCTCCGCCTTGGCAAGGATTTTTAGAAATCTTAATGAGAAATCAGTTATGCAGCCCAGAAAAACGGGAAGCATTGCAAAAGTGGCCTGGTTATACGCAAATCAAAGGAAGTTCGCCAACTTGGGTTGACATAATAGAGAATGCTGCGGCATTTCGAGAAAATCGGCTGCTGAACGTCATGGAGAGAAATTTCGGTCAAATTAAAATGGTCTATCAGCCTGGGCTACCCTTTGAAGCCAAAGCTTATCTCCGTTGTTCTTGTTTAAATATTTTTGTACCTCGAACCTAGAAATATCTGAAAAATGAGAAAGGTAACTATAATGGGAGCGATAAAAATCACTTTCTTGAGGGAAAGGTAAAATGAGTCTAACAGCTTGTACAGAATTTTTAGACAAAATCAATAGCGATGCGGCTTTGCAACAAGAAGCAATTACAGCATTAGAAGATAAAGCGGGAGTTGAAGAAGCAGCTAACGCTTTTGTCTCGCTAGGAGCAAAGCATGGATATGAATTTTCCGCCGCCGAAGCTACCCAAAAGTATCAAGAAATTACTGCCCAAGGAGAAGGGGAACTTGACGATCGCGCATTGGAACAGGTGGCAGGCGGGGTACGCTTGCGAAGATGGAATGAGGGACTATAAATAGTCTTCTTTTAGTATTTGCTACTTAGGCAGCGAAGCAGCGGAAAAACCAACGATTAACTTGTTTCTCCAATGAAACTTTTTACTTGTTGGTTTCTTTTTCTCTTGCACTTTTGAACGCATCTGTTGGAACTGTTGCCAAACTGTTATAAAGTCAGGATTTCAGATTTTTTATTAACTAAATAAGTAGAAGGACTAAATTAAACCTAACTTGAGGTTGCCGGGTTTCGACTTCGCGGAAGTTGAGCGAAGTCGAAACTCAACCCTCGTCTTCTCAAGGATCGAGCATTGAGCGCAGTCGAAATGCGTCTTCTAAATAATTGTGTCCACTTACTTATAAGTGTTCGTAAAGCCTAATAACACTCGCAAAACCTGAAAATATGCTTGTTCCTGTTTAAATATTTTTGCATCTCGAACCCAGAAGTAGCGTCAAAAGGAAAAGCTACATATAATAAGAAGCGATAAAAATCACCTATCCAGAGGGAGAGATGCAGTGAGTCTAGCAGCTTGTACAGAATTTTTAGGCAAAATCGATAGCGATGCCGCTTTGCAACAAGAAGCAACTACCGCCTTAGAAGACAAAGAGCAGATTGAAGAAGCAGCTAATGCCTTTGTATTGCTTGGGGCAAAGCATGGATATGAATTTACAGCCGCCGAAGCTATCCAAAAGTATCAAGAAGTTATAGCCCAAGCAGAAGGGGAACTTGATGATGAGGTATTAGAACAGGTAGCAGGAGGAAGAAGGAATTATGGTGTAAGTCTTGCGTAAGTTTTATTGGTATTACTTGCCAATAATTTTTACCCAAAAAAGCTAGTGAAGGAAATTTTTAATATGAATTTATGCCAACAAAACGAACTAGATTTAGTTAAACAATACACCTCTGAAGAACTAATTTCTTCAGAAGCTTGGCAAAAAAATCAACAGTTAGTTCCCAAGTTACCGCCATTTTCTAAATTTATTTTAGAGTGCCGTTTAGTGGCTGATAATCCTCAAGTAGATTTCTCTACATATATGCAACAGAAATTACCTGTTCGCACAGACATTTTTAAACATCCGCTTTGGCAACGCATTCAAAACTTCTACCAACAGTGGTTAAATCCAACTTCTCCATTACACGATATTTCAGTAGCTGGTCTAGAGTTCGATCTTGAGGACGTTTTAACAGATCCACCTATTCCTAGTTTTTTTTTGGCTTATACAAAGAATTGACTCAAGAATTTCAGGATACAAGCGGCAATATAACTCAACAGGTAACGCTGAAAACGCTGGATAATGCTAAAGAAATTCTGACTCAAGTTTGGGGATTAATGAAACAACAAAATATATCCCCTGCTGTCGATCGCAAACTCGAACAATGCTTCAATTTGATGCCTGCTAATACTGACATTAATATGGTTGGCATGATGTTTGCTCGTCGGGTGCAAACTACCAGACTTCAGTTAGCAGGATTTACAAAAGAACAAACCATTCCATATTTAGAAAAGATTGGTTGGCAAGGAGAATCAGACCGTTTAGCTCAAATGATGGCGATCGCTCCTGCTAATTTTAGCCCTTTCACACTAACTTTTGATGTAGACGAACAAGTATATCCGAGAATTGGATTAAAGTATTTTTATTCCTGCGCTACCAAAGACGCTCCGCCTTGGCAGGAATTTTTAGAAATCCTCGTCAAACATCAGTTATGTAGCCCAGAAAAACGGGAAGCATTACGAAAGTGGCCTGGTTATACACAAATCAAAGGAAGTTCGCCAAGTTTCCACCAGATAATAGAGAATGCTGCGGCGCTCCAAGAAAATCGACTGCTCAACGTCATGGAGAGAAATTTCGGTCAAATTAAAATGGTCTATCAGCCCAGACTACCCTTTGAAGCCAAAGCTTATCTCACTTGTTCTTATTTAAATATTCTTGTACCGCGAACCTAAAAATAGCTGCAAAATAAAAAACTTAATATAATGAGGAGCGAAAAAAATCATCCTTCTAGAGGGAGAGATCCAATGAGTCTAGCAGCTTGTACAGAATTTTTAGACAAAATCAATAGCGATGCCGCTTTGCAACAAGAAACAACTACCGTCTTAGAAGGCAAAAAGGACATTGAAGAAGCAGCTAATGCCTTTGTCTTGCTGGGAGCAAAGCATGGATATGAATTTACTGCTCCAGAAGCTATCCAAAAGTATCAAGAAGTTATAACCCAAGCAGAAGGGGAACTTGATGACGAGGTATTAGAACAGGTGGCAGGAGGGAGATTGAGGGTTCGTGGTTGTTATAACTCTGCATAGCTGAAGCATCGCCACATTGGCACAGGTGGCGGCAGGAGAAGAATAGGACGAAATTCTTATTTTCCGGCGGCGGTCTGATAAACTTCTCCAGAAACCCTGTGCAACACTTTTTTTAGTATTTACTAGTAGGCAAAGAACCAATGAGTCTAGCAGCTTGTACAGAATTTTTAGACAAAATCAATAGCGATACTACTTTGCAACAAGAAACAACTAGCGTCTTAGAAGGCAAAGAGGAGATTGAAGAAGCAGCTAATGCCTTTGTCTTGCTTGGGGCAAAGTATGGATATGAATTTACAACCGCAGAAGCTATCCAAAAGTATCAAGAAGTTATGGCCCAAGCAGAAGGGGAACTTGATGACGAGGTATTAGAACAGGTGGCGGGAGGGAGAAGGGTATCTGGTTCTGTTTATAGTACATAGCCGAAACATCATTAATCGCATACAATAAGTGGCAATAAAAATCATCTTTCTAGAGGGAGAGAACCAATGAGTCTAGCAGCTTGTACAGAATTTTTAGGCAAAATCAATAGCGATACGGCTTTGCAACAAGAAACAACTAGCGTTTTAGAAGGCAAAGAGCAGATTGAAGAAGCAGCTAATGCCTTTGTATTGCTTGGGGCAAAGCATGGATATGAATTTACCGCCGCCGAAGCTATCCAAAAGTATCAAGAAGTTACGGCCCAAGCAGAAGGGGAACTTGATGATGAGGTATTGGAACAGGTGGCGGGAGGGAGAAGGTCATCTGGTTGTGTTGTATGTTGTAGTGGATATAGATAGGCGAAGCATCGTCACATTGGAACGAGTGGCGGGAGGGATAAAAATAGGACGAAATTCCTGTTTTTCTGTGGCGGCTCAATAAACTGTTGAGGATGTTTTAAAAGCTAGTTTTGTATATATCAAAAGTTTCTCGCTTCCCTTGCATCCCCTTATCAAGGCGGAATTTAAGAAGAATATTACCCCTTCTTGAAGTGGGGATAGAGTGGATATCGATCTAATAGACCTCTTGCAAAAAACACTTTTGCAAGAGGTGGGAAAAGGGATGCATGTTAAAGGGGAAAGCGAAAATAACATACCTTTCCCCCTTTCCCCCTTTCCCTTTTACCGACTTCTGTAAAAAGTCTAATGAAGCTACTTGACAAACATCCTCTAAAATACCTAATTAAAACCCGATGCTTAATAAACCTAGATTTAAACCAGAATTTCGAGTTGAAATTGTCCAGCCTAAAAAAGTTTACCTATTAAGCGAGCGCCAAAGCTTTGCTTTAACAGGTAATCTTTATGTACTCTTAGCACCTTTGCTTGATGGCAACTACACTGTAGAGCAAATTACTAATAGACTGAAATGGACAACCAACCGCGCACAGATCGATCGCATCTTAACTAAATTAGCGGATAAAGGTTACATTACTGAAGCAAGCGATCGCCTTCCTGATGCTGTTCAAGCTTTTTGGAGTTACTTAGGGGTTGATAGTGAAACTGCTCTCAGCAGATTGCAAACTACTCGCGTTGCCGTGCAAACTTTCGGCAATATTCAATCAGCACCATTTATCGAAGCTTTAAAAAGTCTGCATATTAATATCAGTAATGAAGCAGACTTTACTGTTGTTTTAACTGACGATTATTTGCAACCAGAATTAGTAGAATTTAATCGCCAAAGCCAAAAACCTTGGTTGCTAATTAAGCCTATAGGAATGTTTTCGTGGATTGGGCCAATTTTGATTCCAGGACAAACAGCTTGTTGGCAATGTCTCGCTCATAGATTGCAGAGAAATTTCTCCGTAGAAACTTCTATTAAACAGCAAAAAAGTATTGATACTTCTCTAATTACTTCAACTGCTTTACTCCCTTCTAGCTGGCAAATAAGTTTAAATCTTGCTGCTCAAGAAGTTGCTAAATGGATCGTACTGCAAAAAAGCCCACAGCTAGAAGGTAAAATAATCACTTTTGATGCAGAAACTTTATCAACTCAAAACCACACTTTAATTAAACGTCCTCAATGTTCTGTTTGCGGCAATCCAGAGTTTTGGCAAAAGCAACAATTACAGCCAATTGAGTTGCAAAGTCGTCCGAAAAATTTTACTGATGATGGGGGACACCGTACAGTTAGACCAGAACAAACTGTAGAGAAATACAGCAATCAAGTTAGTTTGGTAACAGGTATTGTTAAAGAATTGGTGAAACTAAATACAGCAGAAAATGTAATTCATACTTACGTTGCAACTTACAAAAGTGCTGAGAATCTCGATAATTACGATCGCCTGCGAAAGAGTTTAGATTATTCTATGAGTGCGGGTAAAGGCAAGACAGATAGCCAATCTAAAGCTAGCGCACTTTGTGAAGCTCTAGAACGCTATTCGGGAATTTTTACAGGTGAGGAATATCGCATCAAAGCTACTTTTGCTCAACTTGGAGATGCAGCCATTCACCCTCATAAATGTCTTTTATATAGCGATAAACAATATCAAAATCGTCACGAATGGAACCCTCAGCACGGAAGTTTTGCACAGGTTCCTGACCCTTACGATTTAACTCAAGAGATTGAGTGGACACAAGTTTGGTCGCTGACTAACCAAACGCAAAAATATTTACCTACCGCTTTCTGCTATTTTGATTATTCGCTACCCGAAGGACATAAATTCTGCCTTGGAGATTCCAACGGGAATGCAGCAGGTAATACTCTCGAAGAAGCTATTCTGCAAGGGTTTATGGAATTAGTTGAACGGGATAGCGTGGCACTGTGGTGGTATAACCGCGTAAAAAGACCGCAAGTTGATTTAGCGAGTTTCAACGAACCTTATTTGCTCAACTTGCAAGATTATTACCAAACAAAATTCAACCGCCAATTGTGGGTGCTGGATATCACCAGCGATTTAAATATTCCCAGCTTTGCTGCAATTTCTCGCCACACTCAGGGAGAGAAAGAAAATATTTTAATCGGATTTGGAACGCATTTCGATCCGACTATTGCTATTTTACGGGCAGTAACAGAAGTAAATCAAAGTTTGACTTACGATTCGGATAATGAAATTGAGTTCGATTCTAAAAATCTTGATATGGCCTACTGGTATGCTAATGCTACTGTCGAAAATCAGCCTTATCTAGTACCTTGCGATCGCACTCCTGCTAAAGTTTATGCAGACTATCATTATTTAGGTAGCAAGTGCGATTTGCGCGAAGATATAGAAATCTGTGTAGAAATTGTCAAAAAATTAGGTCTAGAAATGCTAGTTCTAGACCAAACTCGCCCTGATATTGGCTTGAACGTAGTCAAAGTTATTGTCCCTGAATTGCGCCACTTTTGGACTAGGTTTGCTCCAGGTCGCCTTTACGATATCCCAGTTAAGTTAGGTTGGTTATCAGCACCTTTAAAAGAAGAAGAACTTAACCCGATACCGATGTTTATCTAACTGGACTTAATTTTACACTTCCCCTACCTTTAGGTCGGGGAGTCCTTGAGGTACCAGGGCGGCCGCATCATGTCAATAAGCAAAGTATATTCTCAATAGAGTTAAAATTTATGTCATTAACTCTTGCTTATTGCGAAAAATTTAGGCGATCGCTTTGGGGCTAAAAAAACAATTAAATGCGAAAGGAAAGATTTTTTCGTTGGTTCTTAACCTTCGTTGCGATCAAGAGTAATTTAGATGCATTTCCCCTGGCTGGTGAATGGGGTGTTGGTTCAGTGGGATGAGTAGCAGTATCTTAATAATTATTAATCTATCAAACTATAATTGATTCAACGGATTTTTACTCTACTCTACTTCTCGGAGGAATGTTTTCAGGTATTCATAATATTTAGGATCTTCATCATTAAAAATCTCCTTCCCTTCTATCATATAAGCTCTTGCAAGTTCATCTTGGGCGCGCTCGAAATTTTCCAATTCAAACTGAGCTTGCCCTAACTTTAAATGAATATAAGGATTTCCAATTGCATTGGGACAATACATAGCTTCTTGAAGCGCATGAGATGCATTTTCATAGTCACCCATGAGTAAGTATGATTCGCCAATGGCTGTCAACACCCAAGTGGATGCTGCATAAGCTTCAAAGGGTTCAGGTATTAAATCAAAAGCTTGATGATAGCTTTCAATGGCTTGTGCAAATTCTTTCTGCTCTGCATAAGTATCTCCTTGTTTGCAAAAATTTAATATTTTAGAGTAACTATTATCATCAATATCAGGGTAAGATTTCGATTCACCTTGTGATGAGTTCATAAAATTTGGTGGCTAATTTAGATTTCAGGTCGTCTATAACGGTCTTGGGTTTTTCCGCCTCTAGAACGATTAGGACTAATGGGTTCAAGTATGTAGTTGTTAGGATCATTCATAAAATCTCTTACTTCCGCTTTACTATCATTAGCACTGGTAAAGCTGATTATTGAATCAACATCTTTTAAAGATACTAAATCTGAGTAGTAATTTGGTGAATTCCGAGTGATGAATAAAAGCTTTTGCTCCTAATATTCATTAAAAAATACAGACTTATTAAAGGGATAAATGATTTTATCAAAATCAAAAAAATTGCTTGACATTTTCTATTAGTACTAAAATCCTTACTTTTCTAAGTTTAAGAATTAACGGGACGGCTACCGAGAACAAATTCACCAACAGAACTTTCAGCATAATAATCACATCCCACTGCTTTAGCAAATAAATCAGCATTTCCAGCCCCGATCGCGCAGGGTGCTAAATTCATTGCTGTTGCTACTAAGTAAAAATTTTGGTACAAAACGCCTACGTGCTTGAGAATAAGTGCATAAGCCATAGATTGATACTTCCAAGTTAAGCGTTGAAAGCGAGCCGAAATCACTAGTAAAATTTGCGGTATTTCTTCAACTCCCATTGAACTAGCAGCATTTTGTAGTAAGGCTTCTACTAGTTCGTTTTTATCGGTAAGATGGCTTAGTTGGTGCGATAGCGGTTGATAATGATATAAACCAGATGCTAAATTTTGACAACGATTAATAACTGGATAAATTTCTAATTCATAAATTGCTCCACCACCAGGATAGGCACGTTGGCTAAGTTGTACCAAGTCATGTTTAATAATATTCTTAACTCTGGCGGTTCGATAAAGAAATTCTCCTAATTGTTCTACAGTAATTGGTTGTCCCCACTGACGAATTGATTTTCTTGCTTCTAAAACTTGTGTTAAGGAAATATCTGTTTCTGCTAAAGCGGTTAAGTCAGGTTTATAAAGGTCGATTAAATCGTTAGATATTAGTGGTTTTAGGACTGGTAGCGGCTCAATTTTGCCGACAAAACGATAGGTTCCACCAAAGGGATTCGCGTGTCTTCCTGCACGGCTGCGGGTATGAAACAACAAATCGTGAAACTCCCATTGAGCTAGAGTTAAGTTTTCATCCTCAGCAATTACGCCGTTTTCATCTACTATTGAGAGCATTTGACTGGTGAAAAGCAAACTGATAAATTGCTCGGCTATGTCTACAGAAATACCTGGAATTTGCGAGGAAAGTTCATAAATATTCTGAGGGTTGCTAAGGAGTGCAATTAAAGCTGCACCTCGCCAATCGAGCCGAATTTGGCAAAAAGATAAAGACGATTCTAATATAGTTTCCCCTGCTATTTGGTGAGTATAAGCAAAGTGCGAGAGAACATACTTGCTTGTAGTTGATATTGGTTCGGGGGAAATTTGCAAATCTGGGCTGATGGGTACGGCAGTAGCGATCGCCACATCATCCACTACAATTGAATAGCAAAGCCATCCCAGATTGGCCAGCTTTTTGAGATATAAATTAAATTTTTGCCATCCCTCAAAACCGTCACTTTCCCAAACAATATTTTTGAGTTGCGAAGGTGGAGTTGGAACAGTTGCTAAAGTTTTTAAAGCTGTTCTCAGTCCAGGTTTGGGATTTTTAAATGTCAGCCGTCTATCCTCAAACTCAAGAATTATATAACAATCTTCCGGTGGCGCGATCGCAGCAATGTCTTTTCTCAATGAAACTAATAATTCTGATGGCATATTTTAATCAAATTTGGCTTAATGCTGCGCCGGCATCTAAAGGCTGAGGTTTAATTTGCTCTAAACTGACAAAATTGAGTTCGTACAATTCTCCCAATCTTTTTAATAAATTATCTTCGATAAACTGGCATTGATCGGCAGGAGTATAACCGCTAATGCGCGATCGACAAATATCAATCATGCTCACCTCCACTTTTTTCTGGACTAAAAAATCAATTAAGTGGTCAATTCTCTCCAGAATTTTGTCTTCAGAAAGTTTAAGGATATTGGGAAATAATTCTGTTTCTGGAAATTGGTTAAACAATAGATAATATTTACCGTCTTCAATCTCGGCTCTGATTGAGCTACCATAAGTTATTCGCAAAAATTGATAATTATCTCTCTGAAAACTTTGATATTGGTCTTTAGTAATTTCTATTTTCCCTTTATCGTTAAAATATCTGTTGTTGCAAGAAAAATAATCTAGATCGATATCTAAAACTACAGTTTGATTTTCAGGAAACTCATCTTTAACTGTTAAACAAGTATATTTAGCAGTTTTATATTTAGGATCGAGTAAAAATGCCCCGATATTCTTGACATTTTTGGTTAGAAATATCGTTTCTTCTGGATCGCAAGCATAAACACACATAAACTCAGAGGATGGCTCTTTTAGTCTTGGGCGCAGCCAAAAAACTCGATCGAATACTCTCTGATAAACTGCGGGAATAATAAAACTGGCAATATTTAACTGACGATAAGTAAACTCATAAATTTCTTGAAAATTACCATTTAGAGAACTGAGAGAACGAGTAAATCTAGGTGTTGCCATATCTGAATGTTCGTCAATATGGAGCAATATATTTTTTGATTTTGGTATGATGTTTTGGCTAATAGCATAATGCCAAATCCAAAATGCTTCGTGATGTTCTTCCATGATAAAAACGGGAATGGCAGCCATATTTATACCTTTTAAATACAATTGTTGAATTATAGATACCTAGCAGTCCAATACGGTTCGGTTAAAGGGGAAAGGGTAAGGGGGAAAGGGGAATAAAAAACCTTTAACCCTTACCCTTTAACCTTTTCCCCAAACCAATTGTTAGTTCAAAATGCTTATCCGAACCGTATTGCCTAGTAGTCTGCCAACCCAAAAATGCTGAGTGAGGGCTGGGGAAAGGGGAAGGGGTAAAGGGTAAGGGATTTAAAACCTTTCCCCTTTCCCCTTTCCCCTTAAAAGAGCCAAGTTCACTTGGCGAACTACTAGTCTAAGCTGCAATGATAGTTTCATCATCGACAATTGACAATAGTATTAAGCAACTTGCCTAGCCATCAAATCGGCAAAAATTCCAGGTTGAGCCATTAACCGATCGAACGTGCCTTGCTGTATTACCTGTCCTGCTGCAATTACATAAATGCGATCGGCATTGCGAATCGTACTAAGGCGGTGAGCGATCGCAATCCGAGTTACTTTTAACTGTTCTAAACTTTGACTGACAATTGCTTGCGTGCGATTATCTAAAGCACTGGTTGCCTCATCAAAAATCAAAATTCTCGGCTTTAATACCAAAGAACGAGCAATTAATAAACGCTGGCGCTGTCCTCCAGATAAATTCGATCCACCTTCAGAAATTACTGTGTGCATTCCCATCGGCATTTGTTCGATATCAGCAGCAAAACCCGCCATTCTTGCTGCTTCCCAAGCTTCATCTATTGTTACTAACGCACCGCTAGAAATATTCTCAAAAATAGAGGCGCTATTAATACGACCGTTTTGCAGCACTACTCCCAATTGCCGCCTGATCGCTGAAATATCCAACCCCGATAGATCCTGACCATCATAATAAATCGTGCCGTCTTCTGGTTGTTCAAAGCCCAATAGCAAACGCACGATTGTAGATTTACCGCTACCAGAAGGCCCGACTAAAGCAATAAACTCTCCTGGTTTGGCTTCAATTGATACTTTATCTAAAGTTAAAGGGCCGTCTTCTCGGTAGCGAAAATTAACGCGATCGAATTTGACACCGCCTTCTAATCGACCAGGATCGCTTTTATTGAAATCCACTTCTGGCAATTCTGTTAAAATCGGTTGAGCGCGTTCCCAAAGTACGGCAACTTCTAAGACGCTAACAATCGCATTGCTCAATTTAGTTGCACCGCCAATAAATAGCCCAAAAGCACTATTAAATGCCAAAAAAGTTCCAGTCGAAAATTTTGCGCCTCCTCCTAACTGATGCATGATAATCCCGACAGTCAAGGAAAAAATTAGCATCGAACTAATAGTTGGCAAAATCTGATTGATAACTGTTACTGTATCGGCGATCGCTGTACTTTTGAGCATGAATTTTAGTTGCTGGCTAAATCCTTTTGACCAGTAAGCAAATGCCCTTTCTTCTGCCGCCGCTACCCGCAATTTAGATACGCCGTTGAGAAGTTCTACTGTTAGCCCGAATATCTCGCCTTGTAACTCTTGCATCGGCTTAATAATTCTGCGGGAAAAAATGCTAGAAATTGTTGTGGCTAACAAGTTAATAAAAGCGATCGCTAAAGCTACCAATGCTAATTGACTGCTATAAACAAATAACAATCCCAAATTCAGCAGCGCAAAAAAGCTAGAAAATATTGTGCCGATAATGTTACTGCTGAGAAGTTTGTGAATTTGGGCGATCGCCGAAACGCGAGATTGCAAGTCGCCAGTCGAATATTTACGAAAAAAAGATACTCGTAATTTTAATAACCGATCCCAAACTGCGGCTTGGTTTTGCACCTCTAGTACAGTTTCAATTCGAGCGATCGCAATATTTTGAACTAAATTAAAAACTGCATTCCCAAAACTAACTGCTAATAAACCCAAACCAATTTGTAATAAAATTCCCCGATTGGCATCTGGAATTGCTTTATCAATCAAAATCCCTGTTGCTTGGGGGGTAAGCATTCCTAGCAAAGCAGAAATAACCCCTAACACTAGCACGGTCAAAATTTCTCGATCGCGTCCGCGCAACGCAAACTTGATAATATCTACTGTTTTTAGTACCCGTTCGGGAAACGGGCGATAAAGCATATAAGCAATTGGAGAAATTAACCTGGCTGTGTCAATATTAACGCGGATGCGACGGCGTTCGTGAGGACTGAAAACTTCATAGCGATCGCTACCTACAGGTAATAAAGCCACTGGGCGATCGCCTTCTGCAGTGTATGCTAACAACGGGCCGCTATCAGACTCCCACCACTTGCCGCTTAAAATAACCCGCCTTGTGCGAATCCGCGAAGCACGAGCGATCGCTTCTAAGGGATCTTTTACCCGCTTGGGATCTTCCGATCTAGCAGGCGGACGAATTTCAATTCCCAACGTCCGACCAACCGCACCCACAGCAATTAATAATTCTGTTCCTTCTTGCAGAAATTCTGCTTCTTGAGGGCGAAAAATACTCGTCAATTCCCCTAACGCCCGTTCGCTAGCTTGTTGATTAAGTTGCAAACGGGCGTTAAACTGCTGAAAACGGGTTTTTTCTTCCTGCTGTTCTAGTTCGTGCAAACAGCGCCAAAAATCGCTGTGAAATTGCTGCAAGCGTTCTAAGGTTGCAGTTGTGCTACTAATTTCTTCTGGCTTAATTCCATCTAAAACAATATCAGTATTGTCAAAAACTACAACTAAGCGATCGCTCCATTGACGCAGGCGATCGGGAATTGGAGATAACCTTTCATTCCCCTCTAGGCTGTATTGTCCCCAGTTTGTTATATCTACTGCTTGCAAGAGAGTTTCTTCGTAACCAATAGCAATCAGCGAGTAAGAATTCCCTTCTAAATTTACAGGAATTCCGAATATAACATCCCCTGGATTGATATCGAATAAGTAACGACGCGATCCTTGCTCTATACCGTTTGCTGTTGCGACAGCAAACAAAGCCATTGTCCCTGATAATACCAACCATGCAGTATCAGAACGAGCCAACTTTAGAGGATTATTGCCTTTAACAATAGTTTCAGAATTACTATAATTCAAATTATTAGTCATTCCCTCATCTTAGTATTTTCTATTTCTACGCTTATAACTATTTATCTCAACGCCAATTCGCAGAAATTTCCCAACTTTATTGTTTATTTTATACCTGACCGGGTAACAAGCCCGCCGAAACACACTCTGCGCGAAGTGCAGAGCATTGTAGGGGAAAAAATATCGGTCTGAAATGCCATATAGACTGAACGTAATCAAAATTTTACCTAAATCATATTAAACTTGCTTTCAACAGTGGTACTATCTTTTTCTCTAATTAAGGGACTTCCAGAAAATAAAATATACAATGTATAAGAATGTTAACGAAGGCAGGAGGCAGGAGGCCGTTTTTGTAACAGGGATTTATACCCCGCTCAAAAAATTTTTCGCCTTTTAAGGCGAGGTTTTAGACCTGATTGTTTCGATAATCATTTCGAGGGGGAAGGGAGAGCCTGCCGCAGGCAGGCTCTCCCTTCCCCCTTTTTGTAGTAAATTCTTTAATGATTCGCGTTGCTGAAGGAAACCGCACAGCAATTAAAAGGGACAGTCAAACGCAGATTCATTGCACAAACAGTTGTGGCGGATACGGAGGTCCGTATGCTGCCGAGCGAGAGTTAGGATAGAAAGGTATTAGTGGGAGGCGATCGCTTTTGAGCAATCAACACCAACTTCGTACTAATGTACTTGCTGACTATGGTGCTACTGCCCAACAGACAGAAGAATTGCTTGCCTACAATCAAAACATCTTCAATCGCAGTTTTTCAACACTAAGCGCCAAGTTTCCGCTTCCACCCGAACCCCATGTAGCCGCTTGGGAAGAATACGCCACTTTTGCTCAAGAGGTGGGAGTTTTTCAAGCTTTATCAAGCAAGTTGGTACAGTTACAGTTCCCCATACTTGAAAGCATTAGCCAAACAGAGGCATACCGCTTTGCTACTCGTAAGGGTGTTTCAGTGGATGGTATGGTCGAGGCGACTGGTTTGATTTTGCAGCAACCCGAACAACTCCAACTGATCCTACATCAAAGCTTGGCTGGAGTCATCCCGGTTTTGCTCACCAGGAACCGAGAAGATTTTGTTTCTTTGGTACAGGCGTTAACGATGCGGAATGAACCACTACCAGTCCCTGCTTCTATGGGAGCTTGCATGGTTACTGGTTTCAACAACTGGGATCGGGTTCGCCAATATCGCCAACAATGGTCAGTGAAAAATTTTGGTAACTGCTCTGAAAGTAGTTGGTTAGAAGAATTTGGGCGACTAATCCCGCAAAAGCAGCTTTATCAAGATCGGTTGATTATTTTGAGTGACGGTTTCTATAGCAATGTTTCAAACAACGACATCGGACTTTCAAAAGTAGAATGGCGGCGTCTTTCCCTAAAAATTCGGCTGGAACATGAATGTACTCACTACTTCACACACCGCTTATTTGGCTCCATGCGGAATAATTTACTCGACGAACTGATTGCCGACTACAGAGGTATTGTGGCAGCTATCGGACACTATCGGGCTGATTGGTTTTTGCGTTTTCTGGGGCTGGAGTCGTTTCCAGATTACCGAGAAGGAGGGAGATTGCAAAATTACCGGGGTCAACCGCCGCTTTCAGAGGGTGCATTTAAGATTCTGCAAGCATTGGTGAAGTCTGCTGCTGAGAATTTGGAACGCTTTGATGCTGAACATGGAGGTGAGTTAAGGACTCTCAATAGTCAACCGATTATGTTAATAGCTTTGACTTATTTGACATTAGAAGAATTGGCTTCTTCTGAGGCGCACTCATATATTCAGAAAATTCTAGACCAATTGCGGACAAGTCTGAAAAAATGCACAGATGCATCCAAAATATAAACCACAATTGATATGAGTTATGACAGAAGTTATACTTAAGGAATTGAGTAATAGCGACATCAATTGGATGATCGCTACGGGTCAGAAAAAGGAGATCCCTGCTGGCACTATCCTTGTACAGCAAGGAAAAGCCCTGGATATCCTACACATCATACTAGATGGAACATTCACAATCACTGTGTCACAAGCTACAAACAAGCCTCTGGATCGAGCTTTTGCAGCTATGGAGGATAGTGAAACATTAGGACGAGAGATTGGTAGGTTATCAAGCGGTGAGATAGTAGGAGAAATCCCGTTTCTTAATGTTCGCCCAGCTGTTACTACTGTTGAAGCTGCTCAAAAGTCGGTGGTAATATCGATTTCTCGGCAGCAATTGACCGCAAAATTGCAGCAGGATATTGGTTTTGCATCTCGATTTTATCGAGCGATCGCCTGTTCGATTGAAGCAGCTGGGATAGCTGTCTCTATTGCTTTGAATCTCTCAGTACTTTGTATCTTGTGAGACACCAATGACAATTCCTTGAGATGCACTGTATTTGATTTCTATTTTTGAAAACAATACTTAATTTACAACTATTTCAGCCTTAACTGAACCGTATTGGGCTATATAAGGAACACCGCTAATCTTGCGTGTTTGATTGGTATGAAGACGAGTTGCATAAATTAATGCTTCTTCAAATTTTGGTGTTAAGTGTAATGTATTCATAAGAAAATTCAATTCTGGTGGTAAAGCTGAAATTCTTTGGCGACATCAGCGGCAATACTTTGCCTTAGTTCGTAAGGAAAGAGAACTTCACATTTAGGCCGCCATGCACGTAGGCGCATGATAACGTTGTTGTCTCTGTATTTCTCATCTTGATAACGAATAAATACTTGATAATAAGTATCTTCTGGTGAGCGATTGGCCAGAATTTTTAGCAAAGTCTGTTGTTCTGGTTGTTTGATTTTTTGTTTGATTAGTTTTTGTGCTTGCTGGTAAGAAATCTCTTCAAAAGTTTCATGGCGTTCAGTACCCCTAACATAGCGATCGCCAAAATCTCTATCAAAGCGCATCAACATTAATTGTGAAGGCAAGTAGAAATCGAATCCCCAAGCTTTAGACATTTCTAAAGCAATATCATCTGGGCTGGGTAAAGTATGACTTTGATAGTGTTGACGTAAATTTAAAGGTAACTCTGAGCTATCCCAACTCAAAGGAATCATCTTTTTAATATGGTCAAGGCGGAAGTTATACCATTGGGTTTGTTTATCAGGGCTTTCACCGTAAGCACATAAATAAACTGCTCTTTGTACATAGTAAATACAGACTGGATAAATAATACAATCAAGCTGATTTGCAACTTTGGCACTTGCGTAAGTTAGTTTAATTGGTGGGACTGGAGTTTTTGCCCAAAGCTCTCTTAACTGGTACTGCCAATCATCAACAGCATCCAAGGTAGTACGAGGTACAACATAGTCTACTTTCAAAAAAAAGCGTTGTACCCCGTTAATTTTTTGAAAATTATTTTGAGCAAACCCCATCAAATCATCGTGCAGAAAATTTAATTGATAAACACTCAGTTTGTTATATTCAGCCTCATCTTTTGGTGTAACCGGACGTTGTGGGAACTCGCTAACACGGTAATATTTTTCGTTTTTATAAACCAACCAACCCAAGTCTGTTAGAACTTCTAAATCGCCTTGCAAGGAACGACGAGTTACACCAAATAATCTTTGCTTGAATAGTTTGCTAGAATCTGTTATCCCAGTGTGAGCTATCAACGATTCTTGCCAGTGATGAGGAACAACACCTGTTTTTTCGTTAAATAACCACTGCTGGGTTGTTTTGGCACAAGGACAATCAGGATCGTGCAAACTTGGAATTTCTTCGCCTTTGGTATGAGTGGAACTAAAAAATGCGTCCCGCCATTCGGCATAAGTGAACGAATCATCTAAAGCTAAACGTTCTTGACGATCGCCGTAAAGCGATCGCAACCACACCCACAATCGAATCGTCCGCAACAGTTTTTGCTTGAGCGAACCGCGTGCTAACCATTGCAATAATTCAACTTGGGGAGCATCTTGAAACACTAATTCAGACACAGCCAAATCTCGATAAATAACTTTCTTTAAGATACAACTTTTTGGAAGACATCTTTTCCAACGGCGTGTATGATGTACCAAGCAAATCAAGGTAATGGTAATGTCTACTTACAAAATTGAGATTAAAGACAACCTATTACGAGTTAGTTTTGGCGAACCTGCCCAAAATGACCAAATTGTACGGGATGCCGCAGCCCGGTTAGAAGAAATGGCAGCATCAGGTGAATTAGCCGGAGGCCAGTTACTCAAGATTAACGGGCCGATTTCTATACCTGTAGCATTTGTTTTAGCACACAAGCTGGCTCATATATACGGAGCAGTTGCTTTTTACGATCCTAAGTTGGGTAAATATGTGATTTCTATTACACACAATCCTAGTTATAAATTGGGAGACTTAATTGATTGATATTTGATAGGCGAAGCAAAAAGAGGAGTAGATTGGTTTGATAAATCTGCAATAATCATGACTACTTATCATATAGAGTTACAGGGTGACATTCTTAAAGTAGGATTTGGCAATACACAAGCCACAGGCGATCGCATTGTCTGCGATGTAGCAACAAAATTAGATGAAATGATTGCTACAAAAGAGATACCCGGAGGTACTCTCATCAAAATCAACGGACGGATATCTGTATTAGTTAGTCAGGTCTTAGGGGATAAGTTAGGGAAAGTATATGATGCGATCGCCATCTTCGATCCGAAGATTGGAGATAAAGGGCTTGATAGATATGTAGTCACCATTAGCAGACATCCAGACTATCGAGTAGGAGATACTTTAGATGTGGTGCGATCGCAACTACAGTCAAACATTAAACTGGTACTCTGCGGTTTTGCTAACACTGGAAAAACTTGCTTTCGGGATGGATTAAAACAAGCACTATTGCAGATTCCCGACGCACCAGAATCATACTTTATTTCCGGCTGTCCCGATGGCGATGGTTCATGGTACAGCGAAACAGCTAGACGCGATCCTGAGTTAGCCGCCCATCTGAAAGCAAAATACAAAGCAGGATTTACCCCAGAGTTCGCCAAACTCAAAGCGCAGGAAGTTAGAGGTATCAATACACCGCTATTCGTCTTTGATATTGGGGGAAAAATATCAGACGAGAACCGCTTGATTATGGCGGAAGCTACTCATGCAGTAATTTTAGTCAAAGATGAGACGGAGATTGAGCCTTGGGAAAGGTTGTGCGATCGGTTGAAGTTGGAAGTTATTGCGATCGTTTTTAGCGATTTCTTTGGGAATCATGATGTTGTTGAATCGCGATCGCCGATTTTGCGTGGTACAGTTCATAGACTACAGCGAGGCGAGGATGTATCCCAGCGTCCAATGGTGCAGGCTTTGGCGCGGTTGTTGGTGGGATTTTGTAAAGGGAAGTAATTGCAGGAGTACGTACAGATGGAAAAAGTAGAGATGCAGAATAAAAATTTTATTACAACTGCTATTGCTTGGTGTTTGGCTTGGGGTAATGAACGACAGCCTAAGTATAGCTTGGAAGTGTTGCGGCAAATGCGTGAGGCTTTAAATGATGGGAAAGAAGTACCGGAGGAAGTTCAAGCGTTAGTGAAGCAGGCGCAGGAATTACAAGGTATTGATAAAAATTTCTTTCCTCAAACTCTAAATGAATTAAAGAGTAAATATCCTGATTTATGGAATCAAACTACTCGCATTGGCTTAGTTTATGGTGGTGCAACTAAAATTAAACAATATGTATTTGAAGCGGCTAAATTGCCAGATATTAGAGGTGCTTCAGCGTTACTGGATAGAATTAACTTGATTGATTTACCTGCTTTTTTTGGTGAATACAAAAACGTAACTAAATCAATTTCAATATCTAAATCAATCTCGATATCTCAATGGTTAAAAAGGAAATTTCCTGATTTAGAAGCCGCTTTGATTTCTGAACTTATTATTTACTCTACTGGTGGTAATATTTTAGCTTTTTGTCCAGCAGCTTTTGTAGATGATTTAGCAAATGCAATTGAAAAGCGTTATACTGAAGAAACTTTAACTGCTAACTCCTGTGCTGTTGGCGTTAAATTTAAGCCGTTAGAAATTCGTTTTGGTTTACTAAATAATCAGATTGATACAACATTCTGGGTTGATAAGTATAACAGTAATCTTAATCATCAACTGCTAGAAGCCTACTTTACTCAACCTGATGTAAATGATGCACTGCAAGCTTTTAAAGAACGTAAAAGTTTTAATGAGTTGGTAGGTAAGTTAGCATCCTTGTTCAACAAACGACGAAGCGGGAATGATTTCATAAATCGTCACAGTCGCAATTATCCACCAATATTTGAAACGCACCCCTCTTTAAAGAGAGATGAGGGCGATCGCCGTTCTGCTGTGATGAAAGCTGAAGGTCTTCCTAATGAACCTTGGTTTTCAGAAGCTTCGGCGCGTAAGCGGATTGTAGGACAAATATCTAAACGAGATGATAGCTCTACAAACTGGTACTATCAAGCTGGTTTTGATTGGGAATTTAATCAAATTTATATACCCAGTTGGGTGGAAAAATTTGAAGATTTTTTAGATGCTCATGAATTAGCTAATCAATACTATAACGGTTGCCAAAATCCTGAAGAAGCACGTTCCTTGATAGAAATTGCTAATGCGAGTAAACCTGATGGTTTTGTTGCTTATATTTATGCAGATGGCAATAATATGGGTGGCTATATTCAAAAGATTAAAACTCCACATGAATATCAAAAATTCAGTGACGACATTTTTAAAGCTACTGAGCAATCAGTTTATAAAGCATTGGCTCAACATCTACACCCTCATCAACTAAAAAACATTAAGGATCAAGATAAGGTACAGCGCAATGGTCACTGGATTCATCCTTTTGAAATTCTCACTATTGGTGGTGATGATGTCATGCTGATTGTACCAGCAGATAAAGCATTAGCTATTGCCAAAACGATTGGTGAGGAGTTTGAAAAAATACTTTTAATAAAAAGCAGTGATTACAAATCAGACAAGACTTATAATCCTCAAATTGTACATCGCTATCAGGGTGAAAAACAGGTTGGTATCGCTAATCAATGCAAACTGAGTATGTCAACTGGTGTACTAATTACGGCTGAAGATACACCGTTATACTATGCACAAAAGTTAACTGAACAGTTACTTAAATCGGCTAAAAAACAAGCAAAAGACCTTAAAAAAGACGGCTACTATGGTGGAACGGTAGATTTTTTAGTGATGAAATCTGTAACGATGATTTCTTCCAATATTAGTGAATTTCGCTCAAATGGCTTAACTAAATTTGGCAATGGAAAGCAAAAACTCAAGCTGTATGCTGCACCTTATACCTTGCATGAACTTGGTGGACTATTAGAAACTGCTAAGGTTTTAAAAGATGCAGACTTTCCCAAATCTCAAATTTACCAAATCCGCAGTTTACTAGAACGAGGTAAACAGACAGCTATCCTCAATTATCGCTATTTTCGAGTCCGGATAAGTAATAAAGAAGCTCAAAATTTATTAAAACAAAAATTTGAAGAAGCATGGTGTGCAGCTTTAACCAATGATGGCAATTTAGCACCTTGGATACCAGATAGAAAAACTACATACCGAAACTTGATGTTGTTAATTTTATTTGAAACCTGTTCCACAAAACAATTCAAATTACAGTATTTGATTCTAACCCTATTGAAAAAATTCCAACAATATGAAACTATTTGGCGAGAGTTAGTAGATTTATATCCTTTTATCGAAAAAACAGAGAATAAATCAAATTCGGCAAAATCACAGCAAGCAACGTTGAGATCATGATTACTTTACGAGACTTACCTCAAAACCAAGTAACAAATATTAAACTCACAGCCATAATTGATACGGCTTTGTGTGTTGGCGCAGGTGGTTCTGATGGTTCCCTTGCAGATAAGCCTATCATCCGCAATGCTCAAGGACAATTGTTAATTCCTGCTTCTCAACTCAAAGGGAGACTGCGCCATGAATGCGAAAAACTAGCTAGGGGTTTAGGATGGGAGATTTTTGCATCACCAAAAGCGGAAACACTTTGTCCAACAGAAGAACAAGTGAGCAGAGAATTTCAGTCTCGTTACCTAGTGGCTGGTTACAGAGGTTATCACTGCTTAATTTCGCAAATATTTGGTAATCCTATACTTCCATCGCGGATTGTAGTTGATGACTTGATTTGTCATATCGAACGGGAGGATTTACCAGATGTGATACGTCCTGGTGTGACTATCAACCGTCGTCGCTTAACCGCAGAGGAAAATAAACTATTTTTTCTTGAAACTTCTCCAGCGAATAATCAATTGGAATTTACGGGAGAAATTCATCTATTACCTGATTGTCCACCATATGCTAAGGCTTTGATTTTAGCAGGCTTGCGGCACATTCACGCCCTCGGTGGTAGTAAATCTGCGGGGTTAGGTTGGCTGCGGTGGAAAGATTTGGAAACAGTACCGAAAGATGATGCAGCTTGGACAATGCTACTACCAGAGGCGAAGTTATGAAGCGGATTAAATTAGAGATTACAGCTTTATCGCCATTAGCGATCGCAGGTAAAAAACCTGGTTCTGTAAGTGAAGCGGAAGATCATATTCCTGGTTCTGTGATTCGGGGTGCGATCGCATCTCATATCCTACAACTATCTAATCAGCAAACGCCACGAATAGCAGAACAAAATCTCGCAGATGGTGGTGATTTTGCCACGTTATTTTTGAGTGATGAACCAGCAATTTTTCAGAATGCTTACCCAGGTGTAGCTAAAATTCTATCTAATCCTCATAACAATAAATCTGAACTCATTTCTAGAGTTGTAGATGATGAGGTTATGGTTTTACCTGCAACCGCCGTCAGTTCTAAAACAAACCCAGGTTTTAAACCCAGAGGTAACGGGGTATTTGACACTTTAATCGATCGCTTCTGTGCAGATGCGTACAATTATCCTTTTGACCCTAGCGATCCAAAATCACTAGAAGAAAAGACTGATGCACGGGTTGAACCATACAACGGCTTTTATAGTTGTAAAGATGGCAAATATCGCAGTCATTCTGTTAGCACCCGCTTTTTAACAAGGGTAGGAATCAACCGCCAACGCGCTACATCTCAGGATGATATTCTTTACAGCATTGAAGTTTTAAATGAATCATTTACAGAGAATCCCCAAGGACAAAATTGGCATCCTGTTGTTTACCGCAGTGCAATTATCTTAAAACATGAATACTTAGCTAAATCTCTGACAAAATTTATTAATGATAATTCTCAATTATTTCGCTTAGGTGGTGCAACTTCTCGCGGTCTTGGCAAAGTTAAAATTAAAGCAGAGATTGAAAATGCTGCAACCAATGTTGAAGCTAGATTTAAAGAATTCAACCAACAACTTCAAGACCGTTGGCAACTATGGTCAGTGTTTGGAGAACCAGAAGAGAACCTATTAGCAGGTCGAACATATTTTACTCTAGACCTACAATCTGATGCCATCCTTACAGAAAATTGGCGACGTACTACGGTTATTTCTCCAAAAATTTTATGCGAATTTGTAGGTTTATATGATGAGTTTGTAAAACTAAATCCCGAAGCACAAAATGATTACCTCAAATTAGAAGTTGCATACAGCAGCTATAGCTATCGTTCTGGCTGGAACTCTGCTTGGGGATTGATGAAAGATATAGAATTAGTCACAAATAGAGGAGGTGTCTATTTATTTAGTACAAATCAAGCAAATGAACAATTATGGATTAATAAATTAAAGGAATTAGAACTGCAAGGAGTAGGCGATCGCATTTCTGAAGGTTTTGGACAAGTGCAAATTTGCAACGAATTTCATACTGTATTTAGGGAGAAAGCTAAATGAGCGAACAATTAGATACTCAGAAAGAACTTAAAGTTCAAAAAGGAATCCGGCAGGCTGAAGATGATATAGTTACCTGGATTCAGGATGCTTTAGATAAAACAAGTTATGGTGATTTAGAAGAATCACAATTTCGTAACTTAGTACGTGTGGCTGATACTAGTGAAAGTGTAGAAGCTATTAAAAACTTTATCCGTTATCAAGTAGGTAGGGATAGGAAATGGGGTAGAGGTAAAGGTTCTCTAGCGGAAAAAATTATTGAAGATATTGATGGAAATATCAAAAAATCTGCTCAGGTAATTGCCGAATGTAGTGAAACTGATTATAAACCTACATGGCTAGAACTGATTCGCCGTTACTTAGGTTATGGCGCACGTCATTTGAAGTATAAGCGTGATGGTACGGCATAAATTTTCTCAAATCCACAACTAACTAATTACACAATAAACTCAATAGATTTAGGTATTGATATATGTTAGAGAGAGTAATGCTAGTTTTAATTGGTGGTCGTAGTGGAGTTCCAGCAATTGCAGGAGTTCTTCAATTTCTTGATCAAGTTGATAGGATAAAATTTTTGCTGTGTAGAGAAGAGCAATATTTACACTTCCAAAAAAATATAGAAAAAGTTATTAAGCAAGAAAGAGAAAATTTGGTTTGTGATAACGAAACTGATGTAATTAGTGTTGATCCTAACAAGTTTGATGAAGTATATATAGCTGTCCAAAAACTTTGTCAAGGTGTAGAAGAGTTAAAATATGTAAATTTAAGTACTGTTCCTCAATCAATGGCTTTTTCAGTTTATAGTTATATTCTGGAAAAGTATAAAGATGTTTTAGTGTTTACCGTCAATACCGACCAATCACAGATTATTCCACTAGTTTTTGGAAAGCAAGCTATACCTTTTAATAAGCGGTTAAGTGTAGAAAATTATATTGCTCTGTGTGGTTTTAATATTTTTAAAAAGGTAATTAATTTTGAAAATAATTTAGAAAACACAGCAAAATATATTGTGGATTGTATTCAAGTTTCAAGTAAAATTATTTCTGTTATTCGTAGCAAAGCAGGTGGTGGAGATAGTATTAAAGCTCCCAGAGGATTTTCAATAGATGAGAAAGATTTTATAAAATTAGGAATATTAATTAACGAATTAGAACAATTTTTTATAGAATTGGAAAAGTTTTCAATTATTCATAATTTGCAAAAGCAGAATAATCTCATTAAATTTCGTATAGAAACAAAAGAAAATTATGCATTTTTAGCAGGAGATTGGTTAGAGGTGTTTGTATACTCTTCAGCTAAACAGTGTAGCTTTGATTCTGTAGAAATGGGAGTTGAAATAGATAATTATAGAGGCGAGATAGATGTGTTTTGTTTAAACAGTGCTAATGCAATGATTTGTGAATGTAAAACTGGTGGAAAACTAGATGCTGATGATTTATCTGTTATTAGTTCAAAAGCAGAGAAACTAGGAGGAAATTATTGTGTGAAATTATTCATAACAAGCGAAAGTGACGTAGGAGAAGAATTTCTGAATAAGGCAAAAAATAATAGAGTTGTAGTTGTGTCAGGTAATGAATTAACTAGGATGAATGACATTTTAGCAAAAGAAATGCAATTCCCTACTTATCCGAGACGCTAAATCAATCTACAAAATTAATAAAAAACCATGTTTGACACCTTCAAAAATCGCCTAGAAATAACAGGTACACTCACAACAATTACAGCACTACGCATCAGCGCAGGTCGTTCTAGTGAACCAATTGGATCGGATTTACCTGTAATTAAAGATAGTTTGGGTAATCCATTAATACCAGGTTCTAGCTTTAAAGGTGCAATGCGATCGCGCCTCGAAAGTTTCCTTAGAGGTATTGTAGGAAATAATCGCAAACTCGTCGCCAATCCAGCTATTGAGGATGAATGGTCAATTACATCTCAAGAAATGAAAGAATTAAAAGAAAATTATAATAATGACGAAGTTTTGACAAGGGAAATTATCAACCAGACTGATTTACCATCTCGCCTCTTTGGTTCACCCTGGATTGCTAGCAAATTTCAAGTCAGAGATTTAACTGTAGTCCCTGATACCTGGTTTGGACAATACCAAGAAAGAGACGGGGTAGTTATAGACAGAGACACCGAAACAGCCGCAGATGGGAAACTATATGATTTCCAAGTAGTTCCAGCAGCGACACAGTTTGAGTTTAAAGCTGTAGTCGAAAATGCAGAACCTTGGGAATTAGGTTTATTGATGATTGGGTTACACCAGTTTGAAACAGAACAAATACTTCTGGGTGGAGGGCGATATCGCGTGGCTTGGGTGTCGTTAAACTAGATATTGACACGATGACATGGATTGATGTTGATAACAACTCAGAAAAGTTGTTGAAATACTTGCAGACATTGGTAAATGAAGATACTAGCGATACATCAATTTATGAAGATGGTAAGCAGTTTAAGAATACTTGGACGCAGGATTTGATAAATCATTTGAGTGACAAGTTAGCTCAAAATTCCACCCAATCAATTGCTTCAGGAGGGTAACTATGGCTTTCAGCAGTTTCAAAACTATCGGGGAAGTTCTCAAAGCATTTCAAGTAACTTATACCGAAGCTAATTTTGTCAGCGAACTTGCTTTTACTATTCCTGACTATTTCCGCGAAGATTTAGAACTGATGATGCGGGATGCCGTTGTTGATAATTCCGAGTTTGCTATTTGTGAAAATCTCATTTATCCCGTACTGAAAGAAATCTGGAAGACTTACCGTAGTAAGTTTATTTTATGGAGTCATCAATCCTTAAATTATGACGAAAAACTATCAGGCTTTCCTGAATATATTTTGGCTAAACGTTCACCATTAGGGAAAGTTGTCTTTGATCAACCATACTTTATATTAGTAGAAGCAAAGCAAGATAACTTTGAAACTGGTTGGGCGCAATGTTTAGCGGAAATGATTGCTGCTCAAAGACTGAATGGAGAATATCAAATAGTGATTTATGGTATTGTTTCCAATGGCGATCGCTGGCAATTTGGCAAGCTAGAAGCACAAATATTTACTAGAAATAGCACTTTCTATACTATTCAAGAACTAGATAAATTATTTGCGGCTGTTAATTTTGTATTTCAACAATGTGAATTGCAGCTAAATAATTTAGTTGCTGCCTAATCTGCAATATTTCTTCAACTGAATATAACTATGCACAAAAGATTTGTTAACCACTGCACTATTGATTTAACTTTAATTCCTGACGGGCCGATTCTTATTAAATCTGGTAAGGAAGGGGCCGATCCGACTAAGCCTGATATGGAATTTGTCGAAACATATCATGCTGGTGGGCGTACTATTTATTTACCAGGAAGCAGTTTAAAAGGTGCAATTCGCGCACACGCAGAACGAATTGTTAGAACGATAGGAGGTGAACAACGTCCCAAATTAAATAGTCAAAAGATTTGGGCTAGTAACTTGTTGGATGAAACAAATCAAGATAACAATCCCAATTTCTATTTAACAAAATGGAAAAATGACGAAAAGAACAAGAAACCTGAAGATAAACATCCTCATCCAGGTGCTGTAATTTACAATCAATCCTGCTTTATCTCGCAAATATTTGGTAATACTTCCATTGCTAGTAGATTAAGAATAGAAGATGCTTATCCAGATAAGTCTCAGCCTCTCAAAATTGAAGAACGTAATGGCGTAGCAATTGATAGAGTTTTTGGTTCGGTAGCGGTGGGGCCTTTTAATTATCAAGTTTGCACGGCTGGGGAATTTCATACCAAGATTCATTTAAAAAACTTCACTCTCTCACAATTAGGTTTAATTGGTTTAGTATTACGAGATTTAGATGATGGTTGGTTCGGTTTAGGTTTTGCCAAATCTCGCGGTTTGGGTACTGTACAGGTTAAATTAAACTCAGCGATTGTGCAATATCCTGGTTGTGTTTTGTCGGAAGATAAACGACAAATTCACGCTATTGGAAGTCAAAAACAATGGTCTAATACTTTCCTTTTAGGTGCTGGAGAGTTTTTAGAACCAGAAGATGCACAATTATATGGTTTCTCTAAACCAGATTATCAAGATACTCCTGTTGCTGCACAAGAGATGGATTTAGGTTTTGGTGTGCAACTTACTTGGCGCGATGGTACGGTTACAGATTTATTTGAACGTGCTGTTAGGTCTTGGAGTAGTTTATTAGGGGTGTCAAAATGACGGCTTTTGTTGGTGTGAAACAAGAACTTTTATCAGTTGAAGAATTGCTGGTATTAATTAACAAATTCGCAATTGAACCTAGTTACTACTTCTTCCGGTGGAGTCACAAAGTTAGCAAGAATTGGACACAAGAACCCACAAAAGATGACTTCCCAATGTTGGAAGGCCAAATGTTTAATCAAAACTGTGAATTAAGGTGGAAGTATAAGCGCAAAGATAGTTATGAAGTCTTGCTTTTGAGTGTTGCGGGTGAATACTCTGATTTTAAACCAGTGGGTGAAATTTGGGAAACTCAAGACCGAAAAGCTCACTTACATTCTCCCACAGAAACCCGTTTTCCGAAAGGATTTCCTGCACAGGAATTAGATATCGCCCAGCGTTATTTTATCGATAAACAAACCTCTACAGTTCATTTTGTCGCTTTGACAATTAAACAATAATTATGACTGCAAATCGGCCATCAAGACCTCAACCACCTAGTAAACCTAACCGTCCTAGTGGTGGGGGTTCATCACCAGAACTTCCGCCAAAACCTTATGAATTTGTTTCCTTTCCGCAAGAACGCCCTAATTTACAACGTCCGGCTGGACATCACAAATATTTGAGCGATCGCCTACATGGTACATTATTCCTCACCCTGAAAGTGCAGACATCTCTGCACGTCTCTACTGGAATAGTGGTTATGGGTAGCGACATTGGTAACAACCGCATTCCCCTAATTAAAACGATGGTACAGGGTGTTGACCAAAAGCTGTCAATTCAGGGCAGTTCTCTAAAAGGTTGCATCCGGTCTGTATATGAGGCGATTACTAATAGTACTTTAGCAGTAATTACTAATAGATATAGAGATAAAATTCCTCAAGAACGCTTACCTTGTCGCCACAAAGAACAACTTTGTCCAGCTAGTAGGGTCTTTGGTGCATTAGATTGGCAAGGTTTGCTAGATTTCAACGATGCAAAGTGTGAAAGTATCGACTTTGCTACAGGATTTATGCCTTCTTTATATCGTCCCCGCCCAGATGAACGTAATGCATACTTTGTTCGAGGTAAAGTTGCAGGACGTAAGTTTTATTACAACACTATTAGAGCAATTGATAAAGGACAAAATGCTGGTATACCTGTACAACAAGCTGGCAGAGAATATATTTTTATCACTCAATTACATTTTAAAAATTTGACAGCCGAAGAATTAGGAACTTTATTAATTGTCTTAGGACAAGATGCTAAATATCCTATGGCTTTAAAAGTGGGCGGTGGTAAACCCATAGGTATGGGAACAATGACTGTCAAAATTGACAAAATCCATCAGCCACAAAACCTCAAACAGCGTTATTCTTCCTATAATCTCAATCAATCTGATGAACTGACTGGGGAAAATTTACAACAATTCATCCAAAAAAATATTCAAGCGGCACATTCACGCCTGATTCAAAAACAGCAACTAGAAGAACTCGCTGCTATTTTGCGCTATCCAACCGACCGCGAACCCCCGTCTGGAATGTATTAATCATGACAATAGCTGAATTTTCCTCAGAATCTCTCACAAATGCACAGTGGGAAATTGCCCATGCGATCGCTCAAACCCTAGTCAAAGAAAATACAGATGTCAACGAATTGGGAAAAGCGGTTGCTTATCTCCGCGCCTCTGTTCAGCAACCAAATGCAACATCCCGATTTTTCACTTACCTGAAAACCTTAGTCAGTAGTGGTAGACAAATTGGACACAGTGGTAGAACCACAGATTATTACCGCAGCATCGAGAAAGCTTGTAGCGATTATCTTAAAGGTGTGAACGATGCTCATACCATGCTGCAAATTTTAGGCTGGGTATCTCGCCTGATGCGTTACTACAGAGATGCTGGTGTTCCAATAGGGGAAATTGCTCCTCCCTCAACACCTGTTTTTGAGTCAGCACGTCAAGCGGAAATTGCTAAAATAGCCCAAGCGCAAGACTTTCAAGTTGGGCAAATTATCGAAGCTAAAGTTACCAAAATCAATGGTAACAAAGTCACCTATGAAATTTTGGGGACGATTAAGTTAACCGAGAAGGAACCAAAAAAAGCCACTTCTCTCCAAGAAGGACAAACTGTGCAAGTAAAAATCGTGTCTCTTAAGGATGATGGAAGTATTAAAAGTGTGAAATTTATTGATTAATGATGAATTCTTACCACTAATTTATTAGGTCTAATAGTATATAAAGTAAGGCTATCTTAGCCAGCAATCTTTGTAGGAACAAAACATGAATTCACAAATAACCACATACTTGGGTGAATCGCCCCCTGTTATAAGCTCAAGCTCAACTGAATCAACTCTTCAACTAGCAAACAGTAGGACTGAATCAACTTTTCAACCAGCATACAGCACGAAGTATTTTATAAATAGGCAATTATTACACATGGCAACCGAAGTAGAGTATACAGACGAGTTTGAGCAGTGGTGGCTTACACTTGATGCAGCAGAGCAAGTCTCTGTGGATGCTGTAGTCAAGTTACTTCAAGAACATGGCCCAAATCTTCGCTCTCGCTATAGCTCAGATATCAAGGGTTCTCGTCATGGAAATATGCGGGAACTTCGGATACAACATAAGGGAGAACCATACCGAATATTGTATTGCTTCGATCCCCGTAGGATCGCCGTACTCCTTTTAGGAGGTAACAAAAAAGGTAACGATCGCTGGTATGAAGAGAATGTCCCAAAAGCTGATAGACTCTACGACGAATTGCTAAAAGAGCTTGAGGATGAAAAATTGATATGAAGACAAAGCCTTTTAGTGAATTGCGAAAACAAATGTCACCTGAGCAAAGGGCAAAAAGCGAAATCCGCGCTAAACTTATGTCACTTCATATTACCCTAATGGAACTACAAGAATCATTGGGCGTGACACAGGATGATTTGGAAAAAAAACTCAGTGATGTCGAGTCTACTATTTTGGAGTTAGAGAACCAAGAAGACATTCAAATTTCCACTCTCTCGCGCTATATTAAAGCTCTTGGTGGGAATCTAAAAATAGTAGCTAATTTCCCCCAAGAGGAAATTGTTCTTGCTCAATTTGAGTAAAAACTAGTTCTTTTTGAAAAACAAAAGCATTAAATAATAGCTTGACTTATCAAAAATGTCAAGCTATTATTTTTATGACTAGAGAAAAAGTGTTTTCCCCGTAAGGGGATTGAAACACTCCTCTAGTATGGTGATTGAACAGTTGTTTCAGTTTTCACCACTTCCCCGCAAGGGGACTAAAAGTTACAAAACACATTGTTATGAGGTAAATGCTGGTTACAAAGCAGTTACCTTTTTTTGATATATTGAAGCGATCGCACGCATCTTCAACCGCCAAGACATCCTCCTGCGCGCACCTACAGGGTCAGGGAAAACAGAAACAGCGATCGCACCTTTTCTTTTCGCCAAACATCTCAACCTTGACTTCCCCAACAAACTTATCTACGTTGTCCCCCTGCGAACCCTGGCTAACAGCCTACGCCAACGTGCCGAAACTTTAGCAGGACTTACGCAACTGTCACGGACAATCAATTGATTAATTAAATAGCTTTTGACTAACAACTTATGAATGAAGATTATTTGCCCCTGGCGTATCTTAACGCTTGGGAATATTGCCCACGCAGATTTTATTTAGAATATGTCTTGGGTGAGATGGAAGATAACGAACACATCATTTTGGGTCGTCACATCCACCGCAACATCAATGAAGAAACCACGTTTCAAGAGGGTGAAACACTAATTCATCAACAGCAATGGGTCTGGAGCGATCGCTTGAAAGTTGCAGGAATTATTGATGCTGTAGAAGAATGCAACGAGCAACTTGTACCAGTGGAATACAAAAAAGGTAAGATGGCACAGCATCTTAATGACCACTTTCAACTTTGTGCAGCCGCTTTATGTTTAGAAGAGCGTACCGGACGCAGTATTACTTACGGTGATATTTTCTATCATGCTAACCGCCGCAGGCAGACAGTAGCATTTACACCACAACTAAGACAAATGACCGAGCAAGCGATCGCTCTTGCTCAACTTGCGGCTAATAGAGCGATGCCATCCCCAATTGACCATCCTAAAAAATGTCATTCATGCAGCTTACAAGGAATTTGTCTACCTGTTGAAGTTAAGCAATTACAAAATCTACAAGCTGCTGAAACTGATGATTGAATCAGTGCTACTCCATTAACAACTTTTATTCACTACTAATTACACACCTTTGATATGTCAGTTCTGTACGTTACCCAAGCTGATGCTGTTTTGAGCAAGAATTATGAAGCTTTTAATGTGGCTTTAAAGCAGGAAGATGGTTCTTGGAAAAAACAAAGTATTCCTGCACAAACTGTAGAGCAAGTTGTGCTTATGGGCAATCCTCAAGTTACAGGAGATGCGCTTGTTTATGCCTTAGAATTAGGAATGCCGGTTCACTACCTTTCTCATTTTGGTAAATATTTGGGTTCGGCACTTCCTGGCTATTCCCGTAATGGACAATTGCGGTTAGCGCAGTATCAACTGTATAACGATCCTGTACGGCGTTTAGAATTAGTCAAAGCGATCGTGGCGGCTAAAATTCACAATCAGTATCAAGTTTTGTATCGCAATAATGAGCGAGATAATCCTCTTAAAGAACGTAAAAGCCAGGTCAAGAGCCAGAAAACTATCGATCGAGTAAGAGGGATTGAAGGTTTAGCTGCACGAGAATATTTTGCTTGTTGGCCGCGTATGGTTGGAAAGCAATGGACTTTTAATGGCAGAAATCGCCGTCCCCCTACCGACCCAGTGAATTTTTTGCTGAGTTTTGCTTATGGTTTGCTGCGCGTTCAAGTAACAGCTGCGGTTCATGTAGCTGGTTTAGATCCATATATAGGATATCTACATGAAGTACATCACGGTCAGCCTTCGATGGTACTCGACTTAATGGAAGAGTTTCGCGCCTTGATAGCTGATAATGTGGTATTGACCGTTTTGCATAAACGCGAAATTCAGCCACAAGATTTCTCTGAAAGCTTGGGTGCGTATCGCTTAAAGGAAGATGCCCGTAAATCCTTCTTGCAAGCATTTGAGCGAAAAATGAACGATGAGTTCAAGCATCCTGTTTTTGAGTACAGATGTACCTATCGCCGAGCTATAGAACTGCAAGCTCGATTACTAAGTCGGCATTTGCAAGAAGGGATTCCTTATAAAGCTCTAGCTCTACGATGACTACACTATTCTATTTGATTATTTACGATCTACCAGATAATAAAGCAGCGAATAAGCGTCGTACTCGTTTACACAAAATGTTGTCAGGCTATGGTAAATGGACACAGTACAGCGTATTCGAGTGCTTCTTAACAACGGTTCAATTTGCTACACTACAAACAAAAATAGAAAAACTCATCAAATCAGAAGAAGATGCTGTACGTATATATGTGCTTGATGCAGGTGCAGTCAAAAAAACTATCACATACGGTTCGGAAATTCCTCGACAAGAGCAAACAATAGTCTTATGATGAATTTACAAACTTGATGTTTGACAAGTCGAAGCGGGGTCAAAAACCCTGGAGACTCGTCAAAATCGCCAGAACCTTGACAAAATAATAGTTATAGCGTTTCATGAAATGGGAGAGTTGCAAATAATTTGCAACAAGGACGGCTGAAAATGACCGATTTTTTCGATCCGTCAAATCACTCCCCAGGAAGCTTGCTCTGGTTAAGTTTCAGCACCGAGCTGTTTCCAAACCTCATTACCCCTCACGGGGACTGAAACAACTGATCGACTACGAGCAAACATTTGATGAGTTTTGGGTTTCCAAACCTCATTACCCCTCACGGGGACTGAAACATAAGGCGGCGAACCAGCCAAGACGGGATTTTGCGTTTCCAAACCTCATTACCCCTCACGGGGACTGAAACTGGGATGAATATGTTTGGGCAAAGGACGGATAATAGGTTTCCAAACCTCATTACCCCTCACGGGGACTGAAACCTTCCAGAGTGGAAATACTTCCGCATATCCTCAAAGTTTCCAAACCTCATTACCCCTCACGGGGACTGAAACCAAATTTTGTGGAAAGAAATTGCAGATCCAAGATGGGTTTCCAAACCTCATTACCCCTCACGGGGACTGAAACATGTAGCGATCGCATCTAGCATGAGTGCTAAACCGTTGTTTCCAAACCTCATTACCCCTCACGGGGACTGAAACTTAAATTCTTAATACTTTCAGGCAGCAAATTAAATAGTTTCCAAACCTCATTACCCCTCACGGGGACTGAAACAAAATCATGTCTCAAGTTGCAATTCGTAAAGAAGTAGGTTTCCAAACCTCATTACCCCTCACGGGGACTGAAACCATAAATAGAAATTGTATGAATTTATGTACATAGGAGTTTCCAAACCTCATTACCCCTCACGGGGACTGAAACAAATTGTTTCTTGTGGATGTTATCGTTTTTCAAAATTGTTTCCAAACCTCATTACCCCTCACGGGGACTGAAACTTTGTTGGCGGGCTGTGAGTTGAGCAAGTGCTTGCGCGTTTCCAAACCTCATTACCCCTCACGGGGACTGAAACCTTACTAAAGACAAAGCCCCGTTTTTTAGGGCGATTGGTTTCCAAACCTCATTACCCCTCACGGGGACTGAAACAGTTCTTTCCAGTAATCAAGTTTGACTTCTTCGTAGTGTTTCCAAACCTCATTACCCCTCACGGGGACTGAAACGCCTAGAAGGTTGCAGTGCTAGTTATTTTGCCGTCGTGTTTCCAAACCTCATTACCCCTCACGGGGACTGAAACATGTCGTCAACTTCTTTGAAATTTTGCGCGATCGCCCAGTTTCCAAACCTCATTACCCCTCACGGGGACTGAAACACTAAAGAAGCTCTAGAGATTCTTTCTCGCATGGAGTTTCCAAACCTCATTACCCCTCACGGGGACTGAAACTTAATGAATGTTTTGGAAACTCAAATATCTATTGATGGTTTCCAAACCTCATTACCCCTCACGGGGACTGAAACTTCTTAAGTTGAATTTCTAGCTCGGTTTTTTTGGGTTTCCAAACCTCATTACCCCTCACGGGGACTGAAACCCAAAGACGGGTACGCCTTTGACACGGTAATGAAGTTTCCAAACCTCATTACCCCTCACGGGGACTGAAACCTTGGAATGATGATTAACACAAGGAAGACTTATGCTAGCGTTTCCAAACCTCATTACCCCTCACGGGGACTGAAACATTTGTCCGGCAATTTGTTGGTAAAGCGGCACTAAAGTTTCCAAACCTCATTACCCCTCACGGGGACTGAAACAGTACTTATTTGGGGTACGAGGTCGATGGGGTAACAGTTTCCAAACCTCATTACCCCTCACGGGGACTGAAACTTGAGATTCATCTCCCACCAGATTGTAAAACAGATAGCAGTTTCCAAACCTCATTACCCCTCACGGGGACTGAAACATAGAGCAAGCAGTTTTTTAATTTTCTCGCCAATTTTGTTTCCAAACCTCATTACCCCTCACGGGGACTGAAACATGATAGTCTGCTTCTGCTTGGTCTATTCTTTTTTGTTTCCAAACCTCATTACCCCTCACGGGGACTGAAACTAAAGAATGCCCTACGGCATCAACAGGGGTTTTATGTTTCCAAACCTCATTACCCCTCACGGGGACTGAAACGTAAAATTTGCATTCCTAAAACAAGTAAATGTTTCGTTTCCAAACCTCATTACCCCTCACGGGGACTGAAACAGTATTCCTAAACATGAAAACAACTTGAAATCAGGAGTTTCCAAACCTCATTACCCCTCACGGGGACTGAAACTTGAAACTACTGATAAAACAGTACAATTTACACATGTTTCCAAACCTCATTACCCCTCACGGGGACTGAAACAAGGTTGATGTTTCCTTGGTATACTGACCATTAGGTTTCCAAACCTCATTACCCCTCACGGGGACTGAAACTCTTCAGGGTTCAACGCCCTTCAAGATGATGGAATCTTATCAGGTTTCCAAACCTCATTACCCCTCACGGGGACTGAAACCTACTCAAGTTGCAAAAACTGAACTTGAAAACACTGCCAGGTTTCCAAACCTCATTACCCCTCACGGGGACTGAAACCAAAAACAATTAAAGGACTGATCGGCAAGACTTATGGGTTTCCAAACCTCATTACCCCTCACGGGGACTGAAACAATAAATATTGTGAATTCATTGGACGCTGCAAATTAGGAGTTTCCAAACCTCATTACCCCTCACGGGGACTGAAACATCATATCCACCGCCATAAAAATACCATTCAAATTCGTTTCCAAACCTCATTACCCCTCACGGGGACTGAAACTCAAGAGAATGTTTCGACTTCGCTCAACACAAGAGTTTCCAAACCTCATTACCCCTCACGGGGACTGAAACTGGTCAAGCCAGAAGGTTTCGAGGTTTTAGTTAAAGAGGTTTCCAAACCTCATTACCCCTCACGGGGACTGAAACGTAGTAGTTGCTGCCTCGTACCAAACTACCCGGCGGTTTCCAAACCTCATTACCCCTCACGGGGACTGAAACGTTCAATCAACAATGTTGATTTAGGAGGAGGAATCGTTTCCAAACCTCATTACCCCTCACGGGGACTGAAACAAATTTTGAATTTCCGCTTCATTTATGCAGCAGTAGCGTTTCCAAACCTCATTACCCCTCACGGGGACTGAAACCTATCAACTTTTACCCATTCCATATTTAAGCTTCCCTAAGTTTCCAAACCTCATTACCCCTCACGGGGACTGAAACACCACACTGCAAGGTGAAGCGACAGCCCTGCAAGCGGAGTTTCCAAACCTCATTACCCCTCACGGGGACTGAAACTATTTCTTGCTCTCATGCCTATAGTGTTTTTGTTTTGTTTCCAAACCTCATTACCCCTCACGGGGACTGAAACACTCTTATCTTTTTAAACCCAGGTTTATTGAAAGATGTTTCCAAACCTCATTACCCCTCACGGGGACTGAAACGCATGAATCCATAGCTTTGCAATTATTTCATCGGGAGTTTCCAAACCTCATTACCCCTCACGGGGACTGAAACGCATTTCCACCCATATCGTAATTCATCACCACGCCAATAAGGTTTCCAAACCTCATTACCCCTCACGGGGACTGAAACATATATTGGCAGGGTGGTATTTCCAATTATTTTCTGAGTTTCCAAACCTCATTACCCCTCACGGGGACTGAAACCAACCCACTGCTCACCAGTATCACTAGACTTTTTTAATGTTTCCAAACCTCATTACCCCTCACGGGGACTGAAACTTCACCTTTCCCAACCGCCGCTTGACGGCTAGCATATCGTGGGTTTCCAAACCTCATTACCCCTCACGGGGACTGAAACGTTTTAGCAATTTGGGAGGTAGCGGATCTCTGCAATGTTTCCAAACCTCATTACCCCTCACGGGGACTGAAACTTTGATGAAATTGGTAGGAAATCGGGGGAAAAGCTGTTTCCAAACCTCATTACCCCTCACGGGGACTGAAACTTTCAAATTGTGGTCTATTCTTCCACAAATCTTCTAGAGTTTCCAAACCTCATTACCCCTCACGGGGACTGAAACAGATCGCCGCGCTCAAATACCGCCATTGCAAATAATTAGTTTCCAAACCTCATTACCCCTCACGGGGACTGAAACTCTTTTGCAATCACTACTCCAAGTTCATCTGCAAGTTTCCAAACCTCATTACCCCTCACGGGGACTGAAACGTATTAATCGATAAAATTCTGGTTTTGCTGGGTTAGTTTCCAAACCTCATTACCCCTCACGGGGACTGAAACTGTCCATCCAAGTGTTCTGCCGCTATGCCATTTTTGTTTCCAAACCTCATTACCCCTCACGGGGACTGAAACTTGCAGCAATGCACCGATAAAAGTTAGTAAAAAGGTTAGTTTCCAAACCTCATTACCCCTCACGGGGACTGAAACAAGAAGGATTAACACCTGAACTGCTCAAAAAAATCGAAGTTTCCAAACCTCATTACCCCTCACGGGGACTGAAACAAGATTTTCTTCACCCTTCTCACCATGCTTTGATTGGTTTCCAAACCTCATTACCCCTCACGGGGACTGAAACTAAGTTTGTAGATTTTGATGGTAACGATGATTAACGTTTCCAAACCTCATTACCCCTCACGGGGACTGAAACTTGAAATATGAAGCTGGGGCACTAGCTGCTACTGAAGTTTCCAAACCTCATTACCCCTCACGGGGACTGAAACTTGCAGAGGAAATTACGGAAATTTCCACTGGAGTTTGTTTCCAAACCTCATTACCCCTCACGGGGACTGAAACTTTTTACATTTTTATCGAATAAGCTACCTTCTGGCAGGTTTCCAAACCTCATTACCCCTCACGGGGACTGAAACAGACCGTTCAGGCTAACTTAGCCCTCGGTGGTTACAAAGTTACTCAGTTTCCAAACCTCATTACCCCTCACGGGGACTGAAACATAAATTAAAAGTTTCTTTATCTGAGTTATCTAGAAAGTTTCCAAACCTCATTACCCCTCACGGGGACTGAAACAGTTTAGTGAATACAGATAGACAGGATTCGCCTCTTGGGTTTCCAAACCTCATTACCCCTCACGGGGACTGAAACAGAAAAAATGAGGCACAGAAAATTAAGGAAAAATGGTTTCCAAACCTCATTACCCCTCACGGGGACTGAAACTAAAATAACAATGCTGACGGTGCGTCATCAATTTCGTTTCCAAACCTCATTACCCCTCACGGGGACTGAAACAATTAGGACAAGCTAGCGGCTAAGAGAAAGTAAGGTTTCCAAACCTCATTACCCCTCACGGGGACTGAAACGTTTTGTCTTTCTCCAGAAGAATATCTGCTACACGGTTTCCAAACCTCATTACCCCTCACGGGGACTGAAACATCCACCGCACGAGCGCGGATTAAATCAAAGTAGGTTTCCAAACCTCATTACCCCTCACGGGGACTGAAACAGGCCAGTAAGGTTTTGCAAGCCGTTTTTTGCGAGTTTCCAAACCTCATTACCCCTCACGGGGATAGTGTCTCACCCCAAATAATACTAGAACCTATGCACTGTACAAAATAACTATCCTCTTAAACCCTTTCCCCTTTTTCCCCCGCCCCTTATCCCCAGAGAAAACCCTACCTTCCCCCTTGCCGCCAATCGGATGGGAGGCATCGGTTATTGAACAGCCCACAGTTTCCGCAACAGCACCACAACCTACTCCACAACAGGAAATCCAACAAGCCACTCCAAGGGCGATCGCATCGACGCCGAGCGCAGCTTGCAGCCCAAAGCGTGGTGTGGCGCTGTCGAGAAAACGGGTTGATCCATGTCCCCGCAGGTAGGGAACCATGCTGGGATAATGCATCATTTCCACCGATCAGGTGAGAACGGATTGCAGTCGTGATGTGAGAAATTGATCGATATAGTTTACAATCGCATCCCCATCTTCTTCCAAAGCAAAGTGTCCCGTATCGAGTAGATGGAACTCCAGGTTTTTTAAGTCACGCTGATAGGGATAAGCACCGTCAGCAGGAAATATGTAATCGTTCTTGCCCCAAACAATCAGAGTTGGAGGTTGATATTTACGAAAATACTCCTGCCATTGGGGATAGAGCGGTGGATTCGTACCATAGCTATACAGCAGTGCCAGTTGAATCTCACCGTTGCCAGGGCGATCGAGGAAATGTTGATCGATAGTCCAGGTATCGGGACTAATTGCTTCTAAATTGCGAACACCGTTGGTATATTGCCACTTCGTCGCTTCCAGGGTGACAAGATATTTGAGCTTTTCAGCATTCTCAGGCGATCGCTCTTGCCAGTATGCCTTAATTGGTTCCCAGAATTCGCGCAGACCTTCCTCGTAAGCATTGCCATTTTGAACAATCAGAGATTGCACGCGCTCTGGATATTTAGCGGCAATCCGATAGCCAATTGGTGCGCCATAATCCATCACATAAAGGCTGTACTTTTTGAGAGCGATCGCGTCAATAAATTTCTCCACAATCTCAGCCAAGCGATCGAACGTGTAATCAAATTCATTTACAGTTGGCATCGAACTGTTGCCGTAGCCAGGGTAATCAGGAGCAATGAGATGGAATTTATCAGCAAGGGCTGGTATGAGATTGCGGAACATGTGGGACGAGGTTGGAAAGCCGTGCAATAGCAGAATCGTCGGATTATCACGGGAACCCGCTTCACGGTAGAAGATTTCTAAACCATCGATTGAAACTGTGCGATATGTAGTCATGGGATTACTCCTTGTAAGTGATAAAAGATGGCGTTTTCCGACAGGTCGATCTATCTCGCATCCTGACAACCGAAGAGGGGGAAAGGGGAAAGGGCGCAAGAAAGAGTTTTTAAACATGGAAAAGGAAAAAAGATGTATTTCCAGATACGTAGTACGAGGAATACAGCCTCATAGTATCAAACCCCTAACTTTAGTTATGGGATTCCCTTTCCCCTTTAACCTTTACCCTTTTCCCCGCCCGAAGGGCGTTGACGGATCTGCTCCTGAAAGTAGTCCCGCCAGCTTTCGGGTAACGCTTCAAGTTGAGCAGCACGATGCAGTAATTCTGGATTGTTTCGCTCGCGAACATAAAGCTGAATGATATTAGCAACAGTAATATTGTTGGTATCTCGACTCACCAACTCTAAAGTGTCTCCGACTCCAACTTCGCCCTCTTGCAAAACTCGAAAGTAAAATCCGGTGCGACGACTGGCGAGAAATCGTTTCACCATATCCGCTCGCCCAAAGCGAATCCCTAGTTTGTAGCAAGGTAAGCGCGGTTGAGTCACCATTAGTTCCACACTGCCGATTTTGAAGCGATCGCCAATGTTAATTTCCTCTTCTTTCAATCCTGTAACTGTGAAATTTTCACCAAAGATTCCTGGCGTTAACTCTGTGTCAGGCAATTCGCTTTGCCAGTAGTCGTAATGCTCAAAAGGATAGACATATACGGCTTTGTCAATTCCGCCATGAACGGTGAGATCCGCTTGGCGATCGCCATCTAAATTGAGTTCGCGCACCATCACTCTGGAATTAACTGGCTCTTTAAAAATTCCAGTGCGGACGGGTTTTCCTTTCCAGGTCACTTCACGCGGCAGCCCGACATTAACAGAGATCAGCTTCATCTTTAACCCCTTTTGGACTTCAAATCTGTGCCATACCGCCATCAACAAACAACTCAATGCCGTTCACAAAGCTGCTATCATCTGAAGCCAGAAAAACAACGGCTTTGGCAATTTCATCGGGTGTGCCGACTCGTCCCAGTGGGATGGTGCTGGCTTGGCTGTCCACAAATTCTTGCAACTGCTGGTCATTAAGTCCCAAATGATCGTAACCAGGAGTCGGAACCACACCAGGGCTAATGGCATTCACTCGGATCTTGCGTTCTCTGAGGTCGAGTATCCAATTCCGAGCAAACGATCTCACGGCGGCTTTGGAGGCACTGTAAACACTGAAAGCTGGCGTACCTTTTATAGAAGTAATCGAAGCATTCAGGATAATAGAAGCGCCCTCTGGCAACAGTGGCAGTGCCTTTTGTACGGTGAACAGCAAACCTTTGACGTTTACGTTGAATGTTTTGTCAAAATGTTCCTCAGTGATTGCTCCAAGTGGGGCAATTTGTCCACCGCCAGCATTAGCAAAGATGATATCGAGGTGTCCTTGCTCTTGCTCAATAGTGGCAAACAGGCGATCGAGGTCTGCCAGATTAGAAACATCGCTCTGCACAGCCGTAACATTTTTACCGATGGCTTCTACAGCAGCATCCAGTTCGGCTTGGCGACGACCCGTAATGTAGACGTAAGAACCTTCAGCAACAAACTGTTTGGCAGTGGCAAGACCGATACCACTGTTGCCACCCGTGACAAGGGCGATTTTTCCTTCTAATTTTTTCATGATGCCGATCCTTTAATTGTTGGGTTTAAAGCAGTCAGTTGCTTATGGAGAGCGGAGTCAGGAGGAAGAATGGTCAACTTAATCTTTAAGGGATATCTCCAGGTACACCCAGAGTTTCGTCGCCAATTTCGCTAGAGACGCGTATGAATAATGCCAAGTCAGCTTCCTCATTCTCGTTTAGCGTCCCTGTTGCTTCAACTAGGTGAGCAAAGGCACTGGGCGAAGCAACAACTAACCCGCGAGCTGGTCGATCGCTGAGTGCAGCAACGACATGGGGTGTACCCATCGGAATGAAGGCACTTTCACCTGGGCCTAGCACAACCTTATTCTTACCAACCCAGACAGTGAACTCTCCTTCGAGTACATAAAGTTGTTCGGAATAACGTGTGTGGCGATGGGGTGGAGTCTGTGTGCCAGGAGGGAAATAACCTTCAATCAGATCGTATTTACCATCGGTCGTAGTGTGGTCGGCGACGATGGTGAGGCGAGAACCAAAAAGCCAGAAAGATTGTATCATAAAATAGATCCTTCTAATGAATGTTCAAGCTTACGACTCAGATAAAGCAGGCGTTCATGCCGTCAATGCCAGTACGTCATAGAAACCGAGTGCTAAAGCGAAGTGTCAGATAAACTCTTGAAAAGGGAGATTTCCGAACTCCTAAATAGATGAGTGTGTCAGATTTTAAACATTAAGCTTGTTAAGAACACTTTGCGAAGTACGCTCCATTTTAATTAAATCTGCTGCCTTCCCAGCAATCATCATAGTGGGTGCGTTTGTATTTCCCGTGGCGATCGTGGGCATGATGGACAAAAGGCTGGCAGGCTTACGACCGGCAATTCGTTCATCAACAGCATGAAGCTCACTGTTACTGCCAGGTCAAGCGAGCAGGCGCAACGATTCATTCCAGAGCCGATCGGCATTGTCTGGGTTTAGGGCGTAGGGGGCAACTCCGCTCATATAGCCGTTCCCGTTGGTGACGAGAGTGGCTTCATTGCAGTCCTCGAAATAGCGTCCGCCAACGCCCTTTAGTAGCCCAGAGGTTGCCAACAGAACGGAAGTTGCCGCACCCTGCGCTATTGTCTTCTGCCGCTCAGGTGGGGTTCTAAGACCGCCCGTATGACGCTGGAGGTTGGTTGCGATCGCCCCGGGCATCAGGGCATTAGCGGTAATGCCATCCTTGAACCAGCGCGCAGTAGCACCCACTGCAAAGAGGATGCTTGCGGTCTTGGACTGTCCATACGCCAACCACGGATCGTAAGGACGGAACATGAAGTGAATATCATCGAACACAATGGGCGACATCAGGTGTCCGCTAGAACTAACCAACACGATACGGGCGGCACCCTCTGCGGCGAGAGCGTCGTGTAGTCCGAGCGCTAGGGCAAAGTGTCCGAGATAGTTAGTGGCAAATTGCATCTCCCAGCCTTCGGGTGTGCGCTGTTCGGGCAGTGCCATTACCCCTGCATTATTAACGAGGATATGCAGCGGCTCACGCCAGGCAGCAATGAACTTGGCAATTGAGTTGCGATCGCTTAAATCAAGCAAAGCAACATAAATATTCCGGTTCCCAGTAGTAGCCATAATGTCAGCCGCGACTTGCGCTCCAGCATTGGTATTACGCACAGCTAGTGTGACGATCGCTCCAGTTTGAGCCAGTGCCCGCGCCGTTTCTGCGCCGATGCCCGATGCGGCTCCCGTGACGATCGCCCGCTTGCCGGAAAGATCAATTCCTTCTACGACCTCGGCGGCAGTGGAATGTCGTCCAAATGGTGTTGTAATCAGAGCCATTGTGTATCCCTTTACAGAGGTCGAGTGTTCTGTTTGCCTAACATCGACCGATAAACGCTCAACAGGTATGATAATCTGAAATTTATCAAAGACGATCGCTCGTTTCTAAATAGATGAATACGCCGGATTTTGGACGTTAGATTTGCTGAGAACCGTTCGTGCTGTGCGACCTGCTTTAATTAAATCCGCTGCCTTCTCACCAATCATGATGGTCGGTGCGTTCGTATTTTCCGTGACGATCGTGGGCATGATGGAGGCATCCACGACACGCAAGCCTTCAACCCCATGTACCCGCAACTCAGGATCGACCACTGCCATTGGGTCAATGCCCATTTTGCAAGTGCCAACGGCTTTGTTGCATGAAAGGAAAAAATGACACACCAATCCGGCATTAGAGCAGAAGTTAGTTTTCCACTTTGTAACTGTCTGGCTTGCCCAACTGGATCATGCGATTAAGGGCGGCACACTGTAGAAATAAATCGACCGCTTGATTGTCAAAAAAGCGTCGTCTCAACTTACCACCAAAGATGGTTTTGAGGCGAAAGATGGCTGTCTCTGATAATGAACGGCGATGATATCCACTCTCTTGTTTCCATTGCTTACGCCCGACTTGGTTCACCCTTGGCAGATTTTCATCTCTGGGATGGGGCTGGGAATGAGGATGTGGCTGTTGCATTTTGGCGTTGCTACGCGGTGGAATTGTGGCTCTCGCCCCGCGTTGTGAAATGGTGTTGTAACAACCTTTTGTGTCATAGCCACCATCTCCAGACACTTGCTCTATTGGTTGCTCAATCTGCTCCAATATGTCAGGCAGTACCTCACAATCAGCCATATCATTAGTAGTTACCACCGCACCCAGAATTTCGCCACTTTCAGAATCAACTCCTAGATGCAACTTACGCCACGTCCGTCTTTTTCCTACTCCATGTGTGCGAACTTTCCACTCTCCTTCACCATACACTTTTACTCCTGTCGAATCTACCACCACATGAACAGCCTGATCTTTTGGTACAACTGGTAATTTCATCGACAACTTGCTTAAACGTCTCGATAGTGTGGAGCGATCTGGTACGGCTAGCTCAATTCCCATGAGCATGAATAACGACTCCAAAAACCCCTCTGCTTGTCGTCCAGGCAAATGAAACACTGATTGAATCGTTCCCATCGTAGCGTTCCCGCTTCGGGTTGCCGAAGGCATCGCCACGTCACTATAATAATTGGATGCTCCCTTTCTCCCTGTTTTCTGCTGGTTGCGCCACTGCTCGATTACTTCTTCATTTACCCAGAACGTTATACTGCCTCGTTGTTTTAGTGCTGCATCATAAGCATTCCAATTTTTTACTTTGTACTGGGCTTTCGTCTTCATTGTTGAGCTAGGCGGCGAGCGAACATCGGCGATAGGTTAAATTTACCATTTAGCCTATTCACGCAACAACGCCCCATTGAACTGCTTTGCTTTGTCTGGCGATCGCCATCGCTTCCTCCTTTGAAGCTTCCGGTGAAATGGTAATTGTCGTTCGAGTACGTCCATTGATCTGCACTGCGACTGTCACCTGCTCGATAATCAAGAATTCTGGATCGAACTGGGGAAAAGTTTGCTGATGAATCGAGCAATCAGCACCCAATTGCTGCCAGAGTTCTTCTGTAACATGGGGTGCAAAGGGAGCCAACATCAACAGATAAAACTTCAATTCCACCTCTGCAATACTCGACTTTGATTGCAACATATTGAAGTAACTCATCAAGGCGGCGATCGCTGTATTGTATTTCAGCGATTGAATATCTTTGGAAATCTTGTGGATTGTTTGATGTAAACGCCGCTGCGATCCCAAATCAGGCGGATTTGGTTGCAAACTATTTTTGTGTTTGTTCGCCCATTGATACACTCTTTCCAAGAATCGCCGGATACCAGCAATCCCGCGATCGGAAAAATCGCCTCCTTGGTCGTATGGACCCAAAAACATCAGGTAAGTCCGCAATGTATCTGCACCATATTCCTCGATATAGCGATCGGGATTCACCACATTACCCTTCGACTTACTCATTTTCGCACCCTGTTTAGTCAGCAATCCGTGGGCGCGGAATCGTTGAAAGGGTTCCTCAAAGGGGATATGCCCCAAATCGTGCAACACCATTGTGATGAATCGACTGTACAACAGATGAAGCACAGAATGTTCTGCACCACCAATATACATATCCACAGGCAACCATTTAGCTGTAATTGCTGGATCGAATGGAACATCAGCGCGATCGCAACAGGGATAGCGCAAAAAATACCAAGCAGAATCCAAAAAGTTATCAGACACATCCGTTTCTCGCCGTGCTGCACCACCACAGCAGGGACAGGTTGTATTGACGAATTCTGGAATGTCCGCCAAAGGCGAATTCCCAGTTCCTTGAGGCAACCAATTTTCAGTTTCCGGCAACTGCACTGGCAATTGCTCCTCTGGCACGGGCACTATCCCGCAGCAATCGCAGTAAATAATCGGAATCGGCGGGCCCCAATAGCGTTGCCGTGAGATTAACCAATCTCGCAAGTGATACTGCACTGTGCCATTTATTTCGTCACGCCCAATCCAGTTGCGTTGAGCCGTTTTGACTTTTTCTGACCAGTCCAATCGATCCAAATTGTCCAACAACCATTGAGCATACTGGGTGATTTTGAAAAACCACTGTTCCAATTCCCGTTGAATGGCGATCGTGCTACACCGTTCGCATTCGCCGCCAATCACCTGCTCATCGGCAAGTACTGTCTTGCAAGAAGGACACCAACCAAAATTACTACTACTGTGACACGAATTCTCCGTTCTAGTTCTTGCTGTTTTACCAAAGCGTAAGCTGGCACAACGATAGTCTGTGGCTCTACAATTTGTGGAGGAATTAAGTTGGCATACTGATTGCCATTTGAAGCATTGCTGACTGTATATCCTGGTGCTACTGCTACAGCATTTTCAACTAGAATCAATTTACCTTTGGCATCTCGAATCGGATTACCAGCTGCATCTCGTTTTACAGGGAGTACTGAATTTCCATTGATATTGAAACCCTTGGCTGCATAGATTAATGTGTCATCGTACACATCAAGGGGATTGCCGTCAAAGTCGCTACTACCATTGATAGTCACCGTTCCTTCGGCTCGAATCCCAAATCCATCTGTGCGGTCATCGTCAACAATTGTACCCAGTCCTTGGGCATCACTGATGGTAGCATTGGTGGCGTTGCTCAGGTTAATCGCGAAGGTTTCATCAGCACCTCTGGTGCGATCGCCAATTACCTCTACAATGATTGATGGTGAGTACAGGTGGTAGGTCATTATCAACGATTGTACCTACACCTTGATTATCAGCAATTGTGGCATTTGTAGCATCACTCAAGTTGAGGAAGAAGGTTTCGTCAAACTCATCAATGGTATCGCCAAGTACCTGTACCGTAACATTTTTAGTAGTTTCACCAGGAGCAAAGCTAATTGTGCCGTTGGTTGCGGTATAGTCATTACCCGCGATCGCTGTCCCATCTGCTGTTGTATATTTAACTGAGATTGGTTTAGCGCTGGCTGTGTCGAGGTTCACCGTGTAGGTAATGGTTGCCGTACTGTTGTCACCTTCGGTGATGGTTTTGTTACCAATTGTCAGGGTTGGGGCTGCGTCGTCGTCGAGGATTGTAGCGATCGCTTGGTTGGTAAGAATTGTGGCATTTGTGGCATTAGTAAAGTTGATTCTGAAGGTTTCGTCGAATTCGTCATGCAACTACGTTAGGTAGTAGATTCACGGTCTTAGCAATTAGTGTACTGATTCGTGGCTGCGCTGTGCCAGTGGCATGGAAAGTAGTTACAGCTAACAAACCAGGAGCTTGGAAACCTTATTGGTTAGAACTTTTTGATCGCTTAAAACATAGCGTTCCACCAGATATGACAGTAATTGTTACCGCTGACAGGGGATTATACGCTGAATGGCTGTATCACAAAATAGTTGAATTGGGTTGGCATCCTTTTTTACGTATAAATCTTGGTGGGCAATTTCGCCTGTTAGATTCTCATGATTGGATTACTTTGACTGATACTGTTCCATTTGTGGGTAGCCATTGGTGTGGTGTTGTTCAATGCTTTAAAACCAATCCTCTAACTTGTACTCTTTTAGCTCGTTGGGACAAAGGTTACACCGACCCCTGGCTGATTTTGACTGATTTTCTACCACAGACAGCATCTACCACCTGGTATGGAATGCGCTCTTGGATTGAATGCGGTTTCAAGGATACTAAACGTGGTGGCCTACACTGGCATTTTACCAAAATCACTGACCCCAAACGTGCCGAGCGACATTGGTTAGCGTTCGCCCTTGGCGTTGGCGCAGCCATCGCTCTCGCTACTTTCTGGCTGGTCAGTGTTGGCAGTGAGGCTGATGCTACACCTCCTAATAGTAATTATGATGACTTGCCACCAGATCACATAGCACGTACTCAACCACCAGCTAAAAAACCAATACGTTTTTTAAGTTGTTTTCGACGCGGTTTTATTCAGATTATTGTTGCCTTGTTACTCGGTCAACCTTTGCCTATTGGTTGCTTCTTCCCTGAATCGTGGAGAAGTCCCACAGCTTTCTCATCTGCTTAAACAAAAAACCTGCCCTTGAAAGCCCCCCATCCCCCCATCTCCGGTACGGATGGCATTAAGCATTTGGAGGTTGAGCCATGATGGTAGTTTACGCACGCCTGGGGCGAGGGTGTTGTTCATCAGGTCGTAGGGGTGTATTTTGGAGTCGAGGTGGCTACCGTCATTCGTGAGGGTGGCGGTGATGTTGTTGCCGATGAAGGTTTTGGTGTTGTTGATGGTTTGGATGTAGCGATCGAATTCACTGTAGCCGTTGATTATACCTAATAAGTGTCCGGTTTCGTGGAGGATGGTGGTGAGGAGGTCGTATTTGCCGAATGCTTCGCCTGTGGTGGCGCGGTAGGCGGTGTTGGTGAGGGGTTGCGTGAATTCGCTGTTATCGAAGGGGGTGGTGTCGATGAACCAGCCTATGCCGTTAGCGTCGTTGTCGATGAGGATGGTTCCGCCGTTGGGGCGACCAAGGGAGTCATAGGAGGTGATAACAGCTTCGGCTAGTTGTCCGGTGGGGAGGTTTGTGACTTCAAAATTGAGGTTGATGGGTGTGGCAGTTTGCCACAGGGTTTGAGGGGTAGAGTAGATGTTAGTTAGTAAAAAGGTATTGGCATGACTGGTGAAGAATTGCTGAAACGATATGCTGCTGGGGAGAGAAACTTTAGTGGGATTGACTTGAGTGGGGTTGATTTCAATAGTATCCCTATCAATGGCACTAGTATTGATCTGACTGGTATCGATCTCAGTGGAGCCGATCTCACTCAAGTTGTGCTTGGCTCGGTTAACTTGACCAATGCCAATTTGAGTGCGGCAATCTTGCTCAAAGCTGGGATGCACGATGTTACTCTGACTGGAGCCAATCTGACTGGAGCCGATTTGAGAGGGTTGGAAGCTCATGAATCTAATTGGCAAAGAGCTAACTTGACCAGAGCTAATCTGGGATTTAGCAAGCTCACTCAATTGGATTTGACTGAAGCGATCCTCAGCCATGCCGACTTGACTTGTGCCGATCTTAGAATGTGCAAATTTGTCGATGCTGTAATGGCTTCCATTCAAGCGGTCTGCACTAAAATTACGCATGGCTTCTTCAACAGAGCTTATCTGAGAAAAGCCAATTTGGAGCGAGCTAGGATAGAGTACGCGGTGCTTGACTATGCCAACTTTACTGCGGCTAACTTGATTAATGCCGCTCTCATGTATTGTGACGCTACCAAAGTTAATTTCACCTATGCCTCTATGGGCGGTGTCGGAATTGAAACTGCCTTTACCAAAAGTAACTTCAGTAATGCCGACCTCTCCGATGGAAGTTTTTACCGACTGATCATCGAAGAGTGTAGACTTTAGGAACGCTTTCTTTCAAGGGACTCGAATAACCCAAGTTACCTTCGAGAACTGTTTGTGGGGTGAGGTAAGTAGTTTCGATACCGACGCTATCATCAGAGACAATTAAATTGGCAGATATCCCTCTAGTTATAGTGGAATGGCACTAAGAAAAGCCGAAATACTTATGGGTTAAGCGGTTTGCAATTGTTTGCGTAATTCATGCCGAGGTTTGGTCATTAAGGGGTAGGCTTTCGGGCGACGTTTACGGACTCGTGGTTCACTTCTTCCAGGGCGTAGTTTACCGCCGCAGGCATCGCTCACAGCCTTGTGAGCAATAACTTTAAGTAAAGTCCAATAAATCTGAAGACGTTTTGTTGAAGTTGCAGCTAACAATTTGGGAATAAAGTTATTTAAATGATGGCGAGTACCTTGCAGTGATAGGCGTAACGGAGAATTACCGTAAGTAGTACCTGCTGACCACATCAAACTACGAAGTAAATTATAGGCAAGCAAATAAACATAAATTTCTTTGCGTACCATTGAGGGTGTTTTACAGCGCAAAACATCCATTCCCAAAGTAGTTTTAAGATGTCTTAAATCTAATTCAACGTCCCAGCGTTTACTATAAAGCCCAACAATTTCGAGAGTAGGATAAGTTGTTTTATCCAATAGAGTAGTAATTAAACTGACAGATGAAGTGCGAAAACCAGGAATAACAATGTAGTAGTAAATTTCTCGTACAATTATGGCAGAAGGTAGAGCATCAAATTCATCCTTGCTCAATCCTTGCGGGCATCTTTTAGGTTTATACTAAGTAACAAGCTTGTCACAATCGCCAACAATTTTTCCTTTTCGCATGGTTGTTGTCCGAGATTGATGCTTACGGAATACTACATCACAACCAAGTTTAGTAATAGCAACCATATCAGCGTAAGCACAAAAAGCTCTATCCCCTAAAAGTACATCATTTGGTTTGAGAAAACTGTACAACCTTCTCGCTATCTTTATATCATGAGTGTTCAGAACATCTATGCACAAAGCAACAGCGCCTCCCGTCACCAAACTGAATATCACACCAATCTTAGCAATTGGGAAACCACATCCTCCTTTTTGACTACTAGGCCCTTGGGTATTCTTTTTGGTTCTCTATGGTGTCTGGCATGGAAACAGTTGAACCGTCTATTACTAAGACATTGCGACCACACTACAAATGTTTTTTTGTCACTTTCTCTTCTAGATTTTGTGCTGAGAAATTGAAAAGTTTCTCTAATAATTTCTCTGGGAGCCTTGCTCTGGCTTGGCAATATCCACTATTTTTCCGTTGAGGGAACTTCTACTTCTGATTCTGCTAGATGTGCAATTATTTTACTCACAGCATTATGGCAAGTTTTGTCGGTATCCAGAACCTGAGATAAAAATGCCCACAATGTTACAAACGGATCAAATAACCGCTTTTTGTATTTAATCTTTAATTCGGAAATTGCTTGTCTTATTACAAACTCTGGCAATAGTTCTTTGAAAGGTAAACCTAAACTCTGATTAAATTTATCCTTGAGGATTTGTACTCTTAGTGTCACAGTAGTAGTAATTTTGGTTTTGACTTATTCGTCTCAAAAACAGTATTTCACGGACGAGTAAGCTTTTTTTACTTCCAAAAACTTTTGGACAATTGTACATCATCCCTCCATTAGCGATCGCCTGCCTATGCCATTACTGCTCGTCCCGCATTTCAAGCTATAGCTCCTATTCCACATAGCTTAGAGCTTTTCTTAGTGCCATTCAATTATAGAGTTAGTGTACAACTAATAAAAGCCTAAAAATTACCAAAGCCACTAATAAAGGTGACAAGCTTTCTGCTTGAAACAGTTTTGTATTAACTGTGCTTTTGATTATACGGTAATTGCCAGTTTCGATTATCTAATGTTGAATCGCAGATTTGACGATCGGGCGATCGCTCCTGCTGTGTACAAGTGCGATTGCCCCTCTCAAGCGTAACCTTTCACTGACCGATGCCGATTTAGCCTTTTTAAAACGGTCTTTCAACCGAACTGTTGGGGTCGCTTGATGACTGTGGTGGCCAGTAGTGCAGTAGTAAGGCGATCGCACTTTTGGCAGTGCCAAAGACGATTGGTTTTGGGTGACAACCAATGAAATCTTTCAAGAGGGTGACTTTGATGAAGAATTTGAAGATGCAGATAACGATACTCAAGCGCGACGAATTCAATTATTAGGAAAATTAGAATACATTTTTGTTGATGAGTATCAAGATGTTAGTGAAAAGGAGTATCGTCTGATTAAGTCAATTGTTGGGTTAAATCAATCTGAAGACGAAACGCGCTCGGTGCAAATTAATCTTTGCGCTATTGGTGATGATGACCAAAATATTTTTGAATTTAATGGAGCTAGTACCAAGTATATCCTTCAATTTGAACAAGAATATAAAGCCAAAAGATTACTACTGACCGCAAATTAACGTTCTACAGATAATATTATTAAAGTTGCTAATGAGTTAATTTAAAAAAATCCTAAAAGATGTAAATAGGCTCCAGAAGAACAAATTCGCATTAACCATGAGAGGCAAGTAACTAAGGGACAGCCTGTTAGAGCTTTGAATTTCAAAAATATATCTTAGCAAGCTGGGTGGATTAAAGATAATATCAAAGTGTGGCTAGACTCAGGCTCTTTCCCAAATGAGATTGCTATTTTAGCACGTAACTGAGATGAACTTAATCATATAAGATTGCTATTAGAAAAAGAAAATATTTCTACTTATACTTTGAAAAATAATACTATACCTTTAGTCAATAATCGTTCTACTCAATTGCTGATTAATGCTTTACAGAAAGACTATAGCCTAGTTTTAAATCCTGAAGAATCAGTTCAGCAAAGATGTGAGGATTTTTTTGAACGTACTGGTCGTAGCTTAACAGAACCTACCGTTAAAACTTTAATTAATATTGCTATAGATTTAGATCGAGAGCGAGGCTATGGATCTGAAAATTTTGTTGTTATTCCTCAAATACGAGTGTGCAGAAGCCCCGTAAGACTGCAGGAAGCATGAAAAAACTGGGTTAAAAGAAGCGTCAAAAATCTCAGGCTAGTCCAGGGGATGTAGAACCCGCATTTCTCGCCACAATTCTCAAACCCTTATAAAATCTAGATTCTGGTTTTTCACACAAATCCAAAAATCATCTATCAAAAATGTCCGAAACATATTCTGGCTAAGGATTATGAGGATTGCGATCGCTCTTTCTTGTGAGAAATCCGGGAGAAACCCCTGGCTCAAGCAAAGCTAGCTCCTGGGTAGTTCATTTGTCTATCCATTTCACCACCCAGGAGCAAGATAATAATATTGAACTCTCGGTCAATGTGATATTTTTTCTGTAACACTTATTGTCTGCCTTACGATTGAGTACATTTTCCCTATCTCAATCACTGTAAGGCTTTGGGTTTCGCACTTCTGACTAAACTCCAGGTCTAAACTAGTCAGGAGCGCATCTGTGGCTGCAACAAATTGAATTTTTCTTTAGTCTTTTGAACAGTCGTTTGATTTTTTAAGAAGGTATCTACTATGAATCGAATTCTCAAACGCGCATTTCTACCCAGTTTCATGGCTGCCAGTTTAACTGGAATCTCCTTAGTTCCTCTTCAACCAGCAGCAGCTAACGACCGAATTTTAGGAGATGCAGCCCTTGGTGCTGGTACTTGTGTAGTAACTGGAGCTGCTAGAAGACGTGGTAGTGTTTTACGCAATGCTGCTAAGTGTGCTGCGGCTGGTGCTGCCGTCAATTTAGTTGGACGTAAGAAAAAACGTAACTTAGGTAGAGATGCCGCAGTCGGGGCAGCAACTAGCGCCGGAGTTCGCGCTATTATTGGCGGGCGCGAAGATGTGGCTGGCGATTTATTAGATGGCGCAGCAGCAGGTGCAGCTATTAATATTTTGAGGAAATAAACAATAATTCGTAATCTCTAATTTTGAGAGTTTACGAATTTATCTTGCAACTTCTCTGGCAAAATTAGAGAAGTTGCTTCCACTAGATAGGTGGTTATAAACTCAAAAGAATTTGTAGTAGTATTACATTTTTGATTTTTATTCCTTTTCCCCCTTTGCTAACAAGACTTACTGATGCTAAATTTCCAATACTTGCAATACTTCAGGGGAATTTATCAACAAGGGTGAATTAGTAGATGCTGTAGCAGCAAAGGCCAACATCACAAAAAAAGAAGCATTGGAAGTGATATCAGCTTTTTTAGAAGTTGTTACCGAAGCTGTAGCGAATGGGGATAAGGTAACATTGGTTGGTTTTGGCTCATTCGAGCGACGCGAACGTTCCGAATGTGAAGGGCTGAATCCAAAGATAATATTTTTAATCTCTAATTCCATTTGATTTGCGTTCTCTCATATCGCTTTTAGTCTAAACTCCAGTTAAACGAATAACAATAAATCTGACATCAGGCGAAGCAGAAAGCCTAGAAAAGTACTGCTCAATCACAGGACGGCCAACAACCGATATCATTCGGGAATTAATCCGTTCTTTACCAACTGGAGAAACACCTAATACAGTTTGAACTGTTTGATTAGCAGCGATCGCCCTCGATCCCTCCTAGATAAACGGCACAAACTATGTGGGGATCGTTAGCATACAACAGACAGTAATTGCACTGTTTGATTTTTGGCATAATACCAGTTTATCCAGTATAAGTAGGGTAAAGTGTAACCATATTGCCTGCCTTAATTGTGTTGCCTTGGGAACACTCGCCTAGCCGTGTAACTCCACTTAAAAATAATTTTTGTCAGATGTAAGAGATTTATGAGCAAAAATAGAAATACTGGATATATTATTGTATCTATTGGTGTTATTGGCATATTTAGCTTAATTTTAGTGAGTATCTTTGGTATACAGAGTCTACTTTTCTTATGTTCGTGGAGTACGAATCAAGGAAATTGCTTCCTGCCAATAGCAATATTATTAGCTATTACTTTTGCTCTTGGTGTGATATTCATCATAATATTAAAACATGGTCTAAAAAAGCTGAACTAATCAGAATGTTAATTTCTTATCAGAACTGCTTAGTTACTCTTCAGGAGATAAATCAAAAGAAGCAGAAACTATACTCAAGCGCTACCTTTGCAGAAGTGGTAAGTAGCCAGTAGGTCTGCTAAATAATGGAGACAGCAGTTCTCAAGCGGTTTTACAAAATGTTACGAACAATAAATTCATCCTACATCAGTTTTTTATTATTAATAATTTGTTGGCTAATTTCAATAGGTATACCAAAAGTTTGGTAAAGATTTAATAAATCACTTTCGCTTGGGTTAGCAATTTTGCTTAACTTCTGCTTACCAAGCGATAAGACTTTTTGGTATTTTTCATATTCTTCTTGGAAAATCAAATTATCTTTTGGCTTGTATCCAAGATAAAACATTCTTCTCATTAGTTTGCGGAGGATATAACCATGCTGAGAATTGCTAGGCGTTATCCCTTCACTCATAATCCAATTATAAGTTCGGTAGTGGTCTTTTAAAATATGGTTATCAAAATTTTGGCAGAAGCAATCTATCTCATAAATACTTTTTTTATTGCTTAACACATAAGTTAAACTCGTTTATGTATAGGTTGTTGATGCCCTTCAAACATGGGTTTAAATGGTATCATCCCAGCAATTGTGTAGAGCAAATCCTTATCTTGCGAGATTAAGGGATATTCTGGTAAATGAGAATGCCCATGTTCTTCATAAAATTTAATAAATTGTTGTTCGATTTGGCGACTTAATTCAAAGCCGCCATTTATGCGTCCTGCATTTTCATTTTTCGCCTCTGGTATTTATCTATATAGCCAATTGTAACACACATAATACAAATTAGATATATTAACTTGAGATAACAGTGTGCAATTTGCCTCAGCACTCATCAGCAGTGCATTTGCTCTAGGTTTAATGTTGATCGAGTTTGAATATAGCAGGATTACGAAAGCTTGTAGTTCCTTTTGGAAAATACGGCTTCATAATTCACTATGTTATTCTTGAGCATGATGTTGTGATACTACGCATCTATCATGGGCGAGAAAATCGACCTCGCTAGTAAGCTTTTCCTAAACCCAGGTTTCACCCCATCCACTCAACCCAATCAGGAGCCACAGCTACCAACTCCCCAAACATCACAGGCTCTAGCTCATCAAACGCCAAGATCGCGCCCCAACGCTCGTCAGGAGTGAGGGTAGAGAGAAACTCTTTTACCGCATTCATCCCATCCTTCACCCGTTCCATGACCACCGCAGCATAATATTTAACCTGTTGAAACCGCTCCATCGAACGGGAACCACCACGTGCAGGTTTTATCGCTGTCCCAACAATTGGTTAAGCACATCGGCTAGGCGATAGCCTGCCAAGCTCATTCGACGTTGAGCAATTGGTTTAGCTGTAGCAGCATAATTTGCTGGTAAGAGTTTCCCATCATTCTTATCACTACTACCAGAAAGTTTTCCATTTAGATATGCGTCTTGTTTTGCTATTCTAAAGCTTTCCAACTTCGCCCAGTTATTAAATTTAGTTTCTCTTAATTCAGGTAATTTATTACGTTGGTAAGATGATCTAAGGCTAGTAGCAGCGTTACGAACTGTTTGAAACCTTTCGCTGCCAACAATTAGGTCATCCCAGAATTTATGCAAACTAATCGTTTGGCTATTTGGTTTAACTCTAATGTAAAAACATGTACCGCCTCGATCGCCTTCTGGTTGAGGGTACTGATTAGTTATTAGTTTGGTAGTATGCAATAGCTGATGCACATCCCCTATTAAATGGAACAGCCAACATATTGCAACTGCTTTGTCACTGTTACTGGCATTGCTTTTAGATCTGATTCGTAAACAAAAGCTTAAGATGCCATCCGCCTTATCATCTATTTATCTGAGATGATATTGGATGATGGTAATTTAATATTACTAGGCGCACTTTCGCAATGGAGTGGCAGATGATGCAGATCAGATAGGTGAAACAGGAGGGTAAAAACTATCTTTGGTGGTTCGCTGATTTAAAAAACTAGAAGAGGAATTAATGCACTGTAATAGCTTATGGAGTTTAATTTAGATAGGATTCTGGTAAGCACTTATCCAGGTACAAGGTAAGGGAAAGAGTAAAGCGACTGTGGTATTCCCATCAGGGTGCTTGAGTAGTTTCTGTTTTGCTTCATTAGCAAATGGTTGTGCTGGGGCTTGAGCCTGTGTCATTTCTGGGGCATCAATTCCACAAAGCTCAACTTCAATTTGACTACCATCGGTTTGGCGGACTGTGATGCTGTCCCCATCTGCCACTTGGGTAACTATCCATTCTTCGGTGAGTGCAATGGATGGTTGGTTAGTTCTTTGGAAAATCAAGATAGCGCTGATGATAGCTCCAGCGATCGCAATTTAAGATTATGGGAGTTCTGCACAATGGCTTCATCTTGCAAATTCTTTTGTTGCAATATAAGAAACCACAATTTTAACTGCGCTGAACATTCATTAGTGATTGTTTTGTCAAGTTATGCAAACAGAATATATACGATCTGCCATAGACAATCCCCTGCCTCTATCTTGCTGAGGCAAACGTGCTTTTTGCGCATTCAAACGAACGCGAGTAGTGTCTCGTAGAGAAGATGCTCCCGCGCTCGCCCTCACCCCCACCTCTTCGCCCAAGCCAAGCATCGGAATGTGCCGCCCTTTTTCAAAGAGGAAAGCTCTTTATATGGAGGGATAGGGGGAATAACTGTTAACTGTTGACTGACAAAGTAGCCATACTAGCTGTTTGAAGAACTAGTTTGATTGAGAAGGTCAATAGCATCTTGGTCGAGATTTATATTGACAGCTTTGATGATATCGTTGAGTTGCTCAATCTTTGTTGCACTAACAATAGGAGCGGTAATGGTCGGATTAGCAATGAGCCACGCCAGAGAAACTTGGGTGGGAGTAGAATTATAAGTATTTGCCACCCGATCAACTGCCTTTAGAATTCGTAAACCACGAGGGTTTAAATATCTTTTTACAGAACTACCACGCAGACTAATAGACAAATCTTTTTCTGAGCGATATTTACCAGAGAGAAAGCCACTGCACAGAGAGGAATAGCTAATCACGCCAATTGAGTGTTCTTGGCAAATTTGTTGTAAATCCTGCTCATAACCATCTCGGTCATACAAGTTATAACGGGGCTGAAGGCTTTCGTAACGAGGATAGCCATGCTGACGGCTAATTTCTAGTGCCTGTGTCAAACGCTCTGCACTATAGTTTGAAGCACCAATCGCACGTATTTTTCCCTGACGAATCAATTCTGCGTAGGTTTCAAGGGTTTCTTCAAGTGGAGTGGTTTCATCGTCGATATGCGATTGATATAAATCAATATAATCAGTTTGTAACCTTTGTAATGAGTCTTCAACAGCTTGTTGAATGTGTTTACGAGAAAGCCCTTTGCCTTTAACGCCCATGTCATTGCCAACCTTAGTTGCAATCACCACTTGGTCACGATGACCACGCTGCTGGAGCCATTTTCCTAAAATTGTCTCAGACTCTCCACCAATATTTCCTGCAACCCACTTTGAATAAACATCGGCTGTGTCAATAAAATTACCTCCAGCCGCTATAAAGCGATCTAAAATATCAAATGAACTATTTTCATCAATAGTCCAGCCAAACACGTTACCACCAAAAGATATTGGTGATACTTCTAGTGCTGAACGTCCAAGTTTACGTCTTTGTGTAATCACCATAAGTTTTCTCTCAAGACAGTTTTAGAATTACTTGTACCAACTATAGAGGTTTCCTCTAAAAAACTGGCAAAGGATTTGGGCAAACCCAACCTACAAAAATCGATAAACTTGTTGAATCTACGATACGAAAAAATTTTCTTATTTTGAGAAAATTCTAGAGGTAAATATGATTAAACGCTTAAAAGTATTGTTTTTGACTGCAATTGTGACTGTTTCCTTTATTGGAGTAACTGCTACTCATGCAAAAGCGAATACTTACCTTGCTGGAGAATTTACAGTTACTTTGGATGATGGAGAAAATGGCAAAACCTACAGAGGTTGTGATGCTCAGGGGAAATGTATAAATTTAGAAAATGGAACATCTTGGCGTGATAATGGTTATCGGGGTATTACTTGGGAAAATAGCGATTATACTTATTCAGTTTCCTGGCGTGAAAATGCCAATGAAGGAATGTATTTGAATATTTACAACAAAGATAAGCAGATATTACGCTGTCAACTAGTAGAGACAACTGAAAATGTGGGAACTCTCAAGGGTGTAACTTATTGTGATGTAGTGAATATTACATCTGGGCAACTGGCACTTCGTGATAGCCCGAATGGACAATCTAGGGCAGGTCTTGATAATGGCAATAATGTTTTGTTGAAGAAACAAGAGGGTATCTGGGCTTATGTAAGTGTCGTTCAAGGGCCCAATACTAGAGTTAATGGTTTGTCAGGATGGGTTAATTCAAATTATCTACATTTTAACCATTGTTCTTGAAACTGGTTTGGACAACTTTTATACCCAAAGGTTTGCTGCATAACCTTACTATTATACATCGTACAACCATTCCCCCAAACACCGTGAATAATTGTATTAATTCCTTGAGAGCGATAGTAACGAACTCTTTCACGAATCGTTTGTTCATCAGCATTATTGGTAACTTGATAGCGAGTTAAATAAATTCCTCTAATTACTTTCTTTTCCCAAGGCGTTTGAGGCAATTGGATTTTTTCTTTTCCTGAACTCTCTGAATATCCCGTCTTATGCCTGCATTCGCGCCAACTTCTGCAAGTCAAGTTTTGAGATGAATAATACTTATCCAGTCACCTCCTTCAGAACCATTTCCACTAAACCGCTCAGGAACACCAGGCCAAATATTGTTACCATCCAATGCTTGAATTTTGCTAACTGTTAATTTATTGTTATCTAGTTTAAGAATGTAAATTTGACATGCATCGACTAAGCGCCATTTTAAATTTTCTTTTTCCGTAAATAAAATAATATTTGAGGAAAGGGAAATTCCTTTTTGTTGAAATTGCTGACGTAATCTATCAGGAATCATCCCTTTATTTAAATCTCCTTGTATAAAATTTTCGCTCTCAAACAATAGTTCCTCATTCATAATCCAGTCGCCATGCAATGAGACAGTAAACTGATAGATATTATTTTGGTGAAAGACAGCTTTTTGCGACCAATCATCAGGTGTAATTAATCTAACAGCTTCTGTATAAGCATTATTTTCACTTGTCAAAGGTTCAACTTCTGTAATTAGATTCATATTACTATCCAATATATCATTGCCCATTGCCCAACGGATAGATTTTATTTCAGTTTTTGTAACTTGAACTGGCTCAACTTTCATTGGCAATATATAAAATACTTCACCTTTCAACACATTATCCGTATGAGCTAAAACAGATATACTACTCTTATGTAAACTATCAATTCTTACTGGTTTTTGAAATTGAATTACTAAACCTAGTTTAGTAAATAAATCTCTCAAATCCTGAGATTTTAAATTAAATAATTGATCCTCTGGGACATTGTTATAATTTTCCTGCGCTTCTGCAATAGTAGCTTCTAAAACTTGATCGTGATGCCAACTAGCATTGATTATGCGATTGAATTCTGTTATGGCTTCTCTAGTGGTTTCTTTCTGATTAATAGGTGTTGCAGGATTTTCTTGATAATTCGCTAGTACAGAATTATCATTTTTATTATTTATAGGTGATATAGTGCTTTCTTGACTACCAATCTTTCTTCGGCAATCATAAACTGTTACATTATTAGGATTACCTAAAAATACTGCCAGAGGTGCATAATAATGCGCTATACCATGCGGTAGTTGAGGTTGAGGCTCTAATTTTCCTTCTTTGTTTTTTTGTTTAGGCCATTCTACATTGCCAGTAGCTGTTCGGACAGGAATTAACCAATAATCACCTACCTGATAAAAGTTATTCTGAGTATCTGCTTGAAATTGAATCTCAATTCCATCTTCAAGGGGGAACCATTTATTACTCCCTTCAGATAAATTTACTTCGACTTCTTTAGAGTCCCAACGGCGTAATAGAGGGTGCTTTTCTGGAAACAATGTGTTGCTCTTGCTATCTCCTGAGAGAATTACTTGATTTTCAATGCGATCCACTTGCTCAACTTTTAGTAGTTGGCGATCGCTATCTCCAAGTATATAATCATCATTGATGATTTCAACCCAATCACCTGCTGATAAACTAGAATTTTTGTCCTTTCCTAAATGTTCTAGCTTGAATACAAGGACTGAAGAATTTGTCTCAGGAGATGTCACAATAGGAAAAACAATTGAGCTATTTTCGCGTGACCAAACAAATGATAGTTGATTAGTAGTAGAAACTCTAAAAATTTCCGCTCGATAAAGATGGTTTTCAGTACCACGAAATTTGGAATTAAACGGAATAACACATGGATCGTTTATTCCTGTAGAACTAGGCTTTGTAATTCTGGCAATAATTTTGCCTTTTCCAGGCTTCAATAATTCTTGACCTAGCACACTCTGAAAATAGTTACGATCCTTACTAACTTGCTTCGCAACCGTTTCAATATCTTGATTATCTTTTAATTGTTTGAGCTTAACTTGCCAAACTAACTTAGAGCGAATTGCTGTATCTGCTCCCCCTAAAGCAACTTCACGAATATTAATTTTGAAGTCGTCACGATCTTCAATCGGGGTTATCTGTCGTTCCCAAACATCAAGATAAGCAAGATATGTTGCTCCATTTAATTGAACTTTACAAGTATCTGTGGCTTCCGGCGTAAAATCTGGCTGCTGAAGATAAGATACAAATTCCTCATTTTCACAAAGTATACCATCTACATAATAGTTGCCTTTGCCAATTAAATACTTTTCAGATTGGAGTAATTGCTTTAGTTCTTGTTTTTCTTCCTCACTAAGATTGTTAATATTATTAATTTGCTCCTTTGTGGCGATAAATTCAAAGCCACAATTCTGCTCTGGGCCACCTTGTAGTCCAAATATATCTTTGGCCAAAGTTTGCAAGCGATTTAGTAAAATTGATGTCTGTTCGTTGAAGTCTGCATCTAATTGCACTCTACCTTGTTGCATCAATACTCGAAGAAAGTGCTTACTTTTGTCGTAGGTATCACGAGTAAAATCGCCTCTAAATTCTCCTTGCATAAAATCCTCTTTAGCTAGCGTAAATAATGCCAATTTCAGTATTAGCGGGTGTATATTCATCTAAACGGATGCGTAGGTTAGCCTCTTTTTGAGGCTGATATAGATTGTGAAAAGCACCCATTTCTGATTCATCATCAGCGCCACGTTTGATTTCTTCAGCACAGGTTGACGCTAACTGACAATAAGTAGGTGTGCCATAACGTATACTGTTGAATTGAGGTTGTAAGTGATGTCTGGTAACAAGCAGGTTTGCATCTAACTGTTCTGCCTCTAGTTCAGTTTCTTGTCTAATCTTTTGCTCCCCTAAATCGGGTTGACAATTATACCGACGTGGTGTGCGTGAGTTGGGCATCACGTAGCAGAAACGGATACAACCTTGTTGACGACGAGCAACAAATATAATGCCGTTAAAAATACTGTTTTCTGCTAAATCAATTGTATGTGCTTGAATCTGACCAATGACTGTGCAACGTGCAATAGTCAACCGTACATGGGCTATGGAGTAACCTGCTGCACCGATCGCTTCACCTTCTATACTGATAGCATCTATAATGCTATCGCTAATATTTATGGGTAAAGGGTCAGTCTCTACCTCATCTTGGTTAACCTGAATAGAGCCAATAATACTGTGTGCGATCGTTACGCACGCATTGATATTAAATAACTCCAAACTTGGCTCGCTAGAACGTCGGGGTTCACAGTCACAATGTAATGACCAACCCGGCACTAATGTAGAATGACGGATAATAATCGCAGCTGGTTTTTGCATAATAGAGGTAGAATAATCTCCAAATTGAGTTGGATTACCTTCTATATGCACTCCCCGACCAGTAATCAATAAGCCATCAAGAACAAAGCAACTTCCTGACTCTACTGTGACATTTAAAGCGTCACCCAAAGAAGTTCTCCAATCTAGAATGCGTATCACCGGACGCTTGTGGTTAGCTGCACGTAATTGCAGACTTTGATTGTTTTCCAGTTCAATATTAATTCGTTCTACATAAACACCACTATCAATAATTTCAATCACAGCATTATGGGGTTTATCTCGCTGCCACTGTGAGATTGCTTCAGTAATAGTTTGATAATACCCTCGTGAAGTTTGACTGACGCTGTAATGAGCATAATGCTTTCTGATTTGAGATGGAAAAGCTTCTTCTAATAGCAAACGATTACAGCGAATCAGTTCTTTACCTTGGAGATTTTGCTGAACCAAACGTTTAGTTTTGGCACTCAAGGTGATAGATGCAAAACGTTGTTCATCATAAAGGCTTTTACCTAAAAGTAGTTGATTTAGCTCTGGAAGCAAAACTGCAATTAAAGCTGGTTCCGGAGGAGGACTGGTGTAGGCATCCAAAAGCCTTTGGGTATCACTGGACAATTGCGATCGCAAAAACTCGGATAATGCAGAAGCATCTTGTTGTGAGCTAAAAATTGCTGGCTCTTGAATATCACCAACATCAAGTAAGAAATGTGCTGTAGAATCTAACAAAGTTCGGTCATATTCACCACCACCAATATCAGCACTGAAACCATAATGATAAGAAACCCAAACACCATTTTTTGGTAACTGGCGGATCGGAAAAATCATCCGCCCTAATTCTGGGTCAACTGCTATATGGTCTTGCTCTGGTTGATAATTCCAATCACCCAGATCGGCAATAACAATTTGCTCTGGAGAGATTAGATGCAGTTTTGAGCCAACACCTTTCCAAACTTGCAAACTTTTGGTAAATTCTTCTGGATTTGGGTTTGAATCAAAATAATCGCTTTTGTGAGATTGCAAAACTTGCCGTTGAATGGGAATAGGTAAATTTAATTCGCAATCAATTTGGGTTGCATCTCTTGCTAATTGGGGACGAGTGTAAAGCGGAGTGTCGTTACCAGTAATACTAAATGTGTAGCAGTTAGAGCTAACTTCTTCCAAACAAAAAGCTGGTGTGACAGTCATCGAATAAGCTTTTAATCGCCAAACAAAAATACCAATATTTGGAGTATTATACTTTCCAGGTTGCTCTTGTGAAGAAATATGGTGGATATCTACTGTATGAGCTAATTCATCGAATGGGCTATTTAACTTTGTGATTTCATCCACCTGACGCAGATTTACTGTTGTTGAGGTTGACGAACGCAGGTGATTGATATGCTGTGTTTTGCTAACTAGCCGATCGAATTCTACAACTCGTATCGGCCAACCAGCTATTTTATCAGCTAGCAATTCCAACAAAGCTAGCGTCCCCTTGCGCCGTCGATAGCGAATAGTATTTGCTACTTCCCGACGAGGATTTAAAATCTTGTTATCTTGCTGTTTTGTACCAGAACTACGAACGCTTTGATAACCAATTAAATCACCAATGTATGGTACTACCCAATCTTGGCAAGTTTCAATAAACCAGTTCTCATAGAGTTGAGTAATATCTGCTTCAACAATATCTACTTGTTCAGCAATGACACGCAATAAATCCCGTAGGGGATAGCCAAGTTCTGCATCACGTATGCGGTAAACGGCTGGCAACAGTTCATAAAGACGGTCTGGGGAATTGCTCATGATTTCAACTCCTTCAGAATTAGTGTATCTGGTACTTTCGGGTTGAGAATAGCTAATTGAGCCGGGAAAAGTTGGTTTGTTGTTGAATCAAAAACAGCCAAGTTTACAGGAATCCATTGTTTTGGTTGTCCATTTCCACGAGTACTGCCTACTTTTGCCAGTTCTTGAAGTTTGGTATTTAAAATGCCTGGATTTTGGGCTTCAGTTTCGGAAACGCTATCTAAAATATCTACATCCACGTAGTCTACGCCAGGTACTTGTTGAATCGTGCTGATAACTCCACTGAGGACAATATTTTCTCCTAATTCCTGACGTTCAAAGCTAAATTTATCAAACAACGCAGTGCGAATTATCAATGCTACAGATTCCCATTGATAATTTGCTAAAATTCGCACATTGGCACTGATAATTAACAGCATTAGTTCCCGCATATCTATTTTTAGTGACTGATAGGGGTCGCCAAACTGGTATAATGCTTGCACAAAACTACGATATAAATCTGAATTTCTATCAATATAGATATCATCAGCCCCAGCAATGGTAATGTGCAGAATTTGCTCCGAACCATTTGAAAGACGTTGAGCATTTGATTTGCCAATTCCAGTAAAAGTACGCGCAAAATTGGCATAATCCTGTACGGAAACTGCACGGTTGAGAGATGTTATGCCAACGGGTGCATTGCGGCGTATTTCATAATCGCTTTCTGGGTCTGCGCCTCCTGTCGCTGCTATGGGGTTGAGTACGCCACTCAAACCTAGAGGTTGCATTGCCAGTTGCGTAATTTTTTCTGCTGCAACATTACCACTTTTGCCAGTGCCAGCGCGGTAAACTGCTCTGACATTTTCAATCCCACTAGGCAACCTAGCTCCATGTTCGCCATTGCCAAAGATAATAGTTGTATTGCCATCACTATCAGTTTGGGTGACATAAGCGCGGTCTGTTGGACTTAACTCAATCAAATTTTCTACTTCTTGCCAACGGACATCATTAACATATACTTCTAAAGTGCTAGCAACACCACTAGGGATAGGTGCTGGTAGATAAGTAAGGGGCGATAGTGATAGGGTAAATTGTTGATTTGCTTTAGTACCGTCACCACTGCCCAGTATTTCAGTATGAGTCTCGCCATGAGTGGCTTTGACTACGTTGCCATAGATAATAACAGTCTCTCGTTTGTAAGAATAAGTTAAAGGTCTAGCAAATTTCAGGAATGTATGGGGTTTGTCATTGGATAAATTCGCACATATATCTTGTCTCACCCCAGCTAACATAACAACTTCGCTAGCCCAGACACCGTTGACATCAGATATATCACTGCGTTCGCCGGAGATAATTAACCAACGTCCAGGTTGGAGATTTTCGTAGAGATTGTCTAGTTCAATTTCCATCTGGTCAGATATATAATTTTGAGCGCTTGGTACATCTTTCAGGTCAATTGGTTTTTCCACCAAATTCAAATCTTCACTCTTGAGATACACTGTGGTTTTACGCATGACATCTAAAGATATATCCTGTTCTTTTAACCAAGGCTTATCTAAAGTGAGTTGGGTAATTCTTCCTACTATGTTATAGGCAATTTTAGAGATATTTTCAACTTTTATTACTTGATAAATCTCAATTTCATTAACATCTACACGTTCAATCGCTAGGTAACTTCCAGGTGTAATTCCATCATATTGAGCATCTAAGGCTAAGATATTTCGTAATTCTGATGGTAGTGTGCTAGAGGAGCTTGATATTGACTCATTTACATCTGCAATTTGCCATTCTTCATATTTTTCAATTCGCCCTTGCTGGTCAAAAATCGGCTTCAAAGCTACGTCATGTCCGAAAGGTGCAGCTTTGATTCCTAAAAACTCAATTCGGTTTAACTGATTAGCAGAATTAATTTTATTGTTGGTTAAAATTTGATATATTGCTGTGTTTGAAGCGGTATTTAAAGTATTATTAATTAACCGAAAATTAATATCAATGTTTTCGGGAGCGAAGATTTGTTGTTTTGTCCGCTCCAGTTCTAAAGCATTCGCAGGTTGTATGGATGGCAGTTTGATTAATTGTTTTATTCTTTGTTCTCTTGTATTTTCTGAATCTTCAAGAGCATTGGCAGTTTGTATGGATGGCAGTTTTATTCTTTGTTCTCTTGTATTTCCTGAATCTTCATTAGTTAACTTTTGTGTAACTTTTGGTGGTAATTGTAATGTAAGTTTTGTCCGGTTTTCCTCTGGTTGAGGCTCAATAATTTGAATTTTGCGAATGAATTGTTTAGCATCACCAAAGATCAGTAAAAGTGGATCGTTAGGTTTGAGATTCGCATTTATACCATCTAAATAAATCTTATCAATTTCGGTAACGGTTGTTGAATTAACTTGTTGTGGTTGACTCATCCGGGGCTTGAGTTGATTCAACTGGGCATAAGCTCGCAGTTTTTCGGATGTTTCAAAAAATTCTGGCGATTCGTCAGAATCAGGTATACTCTGGCTACTCAAACCAACAGGAATTTCCAAATTGTAACCATCTTCTAGGGTAAAAGCTAAATAAACGCTGGCGCTAACACCGGGACTATGTGCATAGTCTACTAATCGAGCTAATTCTACTAAGGAACGTCGCTCAATCGCAGTACGTAAGTAACCTTCATTGGCTATGCGTTCCTGATAAAATGTTAGAACGTCTGCGACAGTAGCCCAAGCATCTAGTAGAGCTAAAGACGTGTCTTGAGAATCGCGGGTTTTTAGATGTTTGAGTGAGGGAAACTTGCTGTCGCCCAGACGCGCTTTCATTGTCTCGAAAAAGCTTGCATGGGTTCCAACTCGATAAGCTAGGGTAGAAAAACCAGGTTGATTTGCTACTGATGTGGGAGTGAGAATTTCAACACCTTCACAGCAACCACAACTAGAGCGATCGCTTGGTTTATAGTTATGACAGTTACAGCTACAACTCAATTTCATCTGCCACCTCGCAAATCGAGTGTAAATTTACCGTTTTCGGGAAAGTTGGGGTTGTTGTCGAGTCGGGCAATTTCCGAAGAACCAATGGGTAAAAAACCTGCTTCAATCTCGTGATTGTCACCTGCAAAAAGACGTTCTAATTTAGTTATAGAGACGCTTTCAACGCCTGGAACACTATAAGCTTGAGCTACAATCTGACTTAATGCAATTCCTTGCCCAAAAGTCAAGTTATCGGGATGGAAAAAACCACGCCGACCATCAGCTAAAATCCGGTTACTGAAAATATCCAGTAAAGCAGCTTTGACATGACCGCGCAAATAGTCAAATTTGACATCAACTCTCATCGCTATATCTAAACAGACGTATGCTGCTCGTTGAACGATGACATCATGACCAATGCGACGATATTTTTCTAGGTCTGTGGTAATATTTTGCAGTAATTTGCGATCTACCGTTTCTTTGTTGAAGGGATCTACTGTCACCCAGACTTCATACCCACTGCCCGTCCAGCGTAAGGTGGCTGTTGCTTGTTGAACTTTTGTTGGGAAATGTTGCATTACTAATTGTGCGTAGTCATCAGCAGTAATGGCACGCTCTAATTTTTTGTGAGATAGGTGCGGTGCATATAATTTCACCTGAGATAGAGGTTCGGGTGCTGTCCCACCTTGAGCGGGGAAGGGCTGGTGTGGCTGCAATGTCGAACCACTAATTAGTTCATTGTGAAGTTCATTCTGAAGTTCATTGTGAAAAACAATATAAGAAATCGCTTCAGCACTAATATTACCTGCAAGTCCATTACCTACCCGGTAAGTTGCTTGAAAGTGAGTATTGGCTGCTGGTTTGATTCCTAATTCACCGTCTCCAAAACGCAAGTGAGCTTGTCCATCGTTGTCCATTTCCACAACAAAATGTCGATCTTCGTTGTTGCTGTCTATGAGGTCGTATTGGGGAGTCCAAGTAGAGTGATTTCCAGTATTCGTAAGTTGGATTTGGGGTAATGCTTGCTGGGGGTCTTGAATTAAGAGACTTTTAGCATCTTGGGTGAGGTTTTTTCTGGACAGAGGTTGGCTGAAAGTTAAAGGCGTTTTTTGTAAAGTAGGACGGAAGCGATCGCCTACTACTAAAATTTCTCTAGGTTCGCCTTCTTCTTGGCATCCCTGGATTATCTCTTTTCCCGGTACAGTTCCTAAATCTTCCCGTTCAATAGTGCGTCCATGATCGACTAGAATCACATTGCCTCTGGCAACACTAATATCAACTAGCTGACAATCTGGTGGGACTATTGCCGAAATACAAAGGGGAAATGGTAATGCGTCTTCTTCTGCCCATTCGATTTCTACAATTGGCTGATTGTAAAGTTCGTCTACACTTGCCTTGACATTTGTCAAGCGTACAGCATGGCGATGCTTCATATTTGCATCTTCTGGGATACCTGTTTTCGGACTTCTAATTTCTTCAAAAATTAGGATGTCACCAATTTTTAGATACAATTTTCGCTGCTGTTCGGGCGATTGAGTATTGGCGGAATTAGGCTTCTCTGGTTGTGTATGTTGTATAAATTCATCCAATAATGTAGCGGTTGTGGAACCAGGAGGAAGACAACAGGAGCGATCGCCCCAAGTATAAAATAGGATTTTGTTATGAGCCTTGTAGAGATGAATCGGTAAGGGCGTTAGCGGTTCAAATACTTCATAACTGTTAGGAGGAACATCATCTAGGTGGGGAATATCTTCTAAGATAGTGCCAAAGGGAGGCGCGTTTTTATAATTAGTAATAAAGTAGAAACTTTTTGGTTCCAGGGAAATATGATTACTTGTCTCTAACCACAACCAAGTACGTGCATTACAGCCCTCATGCATCGGATAATCAATGAGACGGGCATGACGACGGACAGAAATCCGTTGGCGGGCAGTTTCTAAATAAGCTTCGGTGGCTACAGCATCCTGATAGTAGCTGAGATAATCGCCAACATAAGCGAGGATTTCCACTAAAGTAATACCTAAATCCGGGACGTGACGTTCTTCCCAATCTGGCATTATCAGGGAGAGGCGATCTAAAATCAACTGGCGAAAACTAGCATAATCTTTGGCCAAATAGTTGATAGCTGGTTCAACTAGTTGTGGTGGCGGACAAGTTTGCTCTTGCTTGCAATCCATGTCAGTGTTACAGATGCCATCTCGGAATTTAAATTCTACTTGGGAGTAGCGCGGGTCAAAATTGGGATATGGTTGATCTGTAGGTTTGCCCTGTTCATCTAATGACACCAAGCACAAAGTATACACAGAGAAATCGCCAGTTTGGTCAAGATTAACTCTTAAGTAACTTTCACAATTTTGGGGACTTTCTATCTGTATATTAGTCACATGAAGATGGCGGATGCGATGGCCGCCTTTAATCTGGAGATTCTCTTTTTTTAAGTCTTCTGGTACCGAACCTAAAAAGTAGACATATAGCGATGCTCCGAAGGAGCCGCTACGCGATCGCAAATCATCGCTAACTTCTACATAATCTAGCCCGTTTTTTCTTTGCCTACGGATTTCTTGGCGGCGCTGTTCGTTTTGGTAAGTTAAGGTGTGGCTATTCATGGCACTGTTGTCCTAAAAGTACCTGTTTGTGTCTCCCCAGAACTTTGCACGAAATACTCCACCACTATGTAAAGGCTGGAATCAACGCTTGTTACTTCCAAAGTTTGCAGATCGATTAAATCACCCAACCATTGCTCAATAGATGCTTGAATAGTAATTTCCATAGCTTTTGCTAGTTCCGGGCTATTGGGTGCAAAAATTAAAGACAATACACCACTGCCGAAATCTGGGCGGTTGACTCGTTCGCCGGGAGTAGTAAACAGTAATTGTTCAATTAAGTCGCGGATGTGTTGATTTTCATCACTGGTGCTGGCGGTGTGATAGTTTATATCGAAATGGAAGGGAAAATCGATGTTGATTACATTCTTTTGCCTGGGTAGATTTACGAGATATTCTGGCATTAAGTTACCTCCAAATCAAAGTTGTTAATCGATACATTATTACCATTTAGATTCACAGTAGCATTGTTTCCGTTGTTGATTTCAATTCCCGAACTATTCATCACTATTGTCATAGTTTGCTTTCCGATTTTGGCTTCGATAGTTATGCTTTGCTTACCTTGTTTATCATTAATTTCAATCTTGCCAATATCGGTTTTAAGTACCTTGGTTTCTGGGTCATAAGGATTAGCGGGTACTATATTTGGAACCTTTTCATCTGCCCAAAAGCAGCCACTCCAAATGGGGTAGTCAGGATCTCCGTTTTCAAACTCAATCCACACTAAAGCACCTTTGGGTGGAATCAAGAATAACCCAACTCCTTGCCCAGCATAGGGAACGCAAGGTAATGCCCAACCGCTAGGATCGTTGCCAAAAATTTCTTGCACTTTTGCTTGCACGCGACCAATCTTCCACGGGTCGTTATTATCAGATACTACGCCTCGGTATTTGCCGTAAAAAGAAGGTCTTTGTTGATTTATACTTCCACAATTATCAAGTTTTAGTTGGTTCATACTTTTAACATCCGAATTGTTGCACCTTGTCCCTCACGTTTCAAGGTAAAACTTTGTTTATATTCGCCACGCTTGATGCGATGTGTTACTTGTTTGACGTAGTAATAACCGCCGTAAGTTTTTCCCACACCCCGCACTCCCACCAATTGACGCACTTCTAAGACATAACCATAGCGAACAGTATCTACTTCCCCAGTAGCAGTTACGGCATTCTCCTGCGAACGGCTAGCCAATAATTCGGTTTCCTTTTGAGCGAGGATTTTTTCGAGTTTATTGGTGCTACGTAGCACTTCTGTTCGTAATGATTTAGCAGGCTTATTAGCTAAAGCTTGACCGGGCGATTTAGGAACCTGAATCGAAATTGATGTTCCAGTTTTTTCATCACTAATTGATGCTTGAGGTTTAATAGATTCTAGAGCATTAAAATTGAAGTTTATAGATGAATCTACATTGGTAAACGCCCCCATATTCATTGACAATGCTGGTTGATAAGGAGTAACTTTCTTTTTTTCCTCACCCCAGTAAGCAATGTTTTTACCAGGAGTTTTATCGGGCTTGATTTCAAAAATAAAACTATTACGTAGAGCTAGTTTCTGAATAAACTGTAAGTCTGTACTTTGCTGAGTGGTAATTTGTTCTTCTTTTTTGGGTGCAAAATCTTTAGTAGTATCTTGTACATCTAATGTCAGCCCATATTTAACCTTATATTTTTGTAAAATTTGCTTAACTATTCTAGAATCAGATAAGTTTAGGTAAGTTTCATTTTTATCTTCCAGATCGAGCATAAGACTAATATCTTCACCAGTAACTATTAGCCTTGATTCCCCTGGTTGATTACTCGGTGCAATTTGATGATCGGTAATAATACCGTCGATTAATATAGGGCTTTGAATACTACGGCTTACACCGACTTTTACATTAACTATGATTTGAATAACAACTCGATTGAGAGGATTCAAAATATCTTTTTGAAGTAACCAATAATCTGAAAAGTTTTTTAATTCTTTACTCAGACTAAAGGTCATTTGAAAGGCACTGCGATCGCGGTCTTGCTGAGTCACTTCTAAGTCTATCAGCGCATCTATTACTTCATAAGGTGCAGGTGTTGGTATGGTGCTACCAATCATGAGTTTTAGGCGAATATCTGAGTCAGGCATAAGTTAACCTTTTTAGATCGGGGGAATACGTAGTCGCCGACCAATTTGGGCAGTCAATTCATCAGGGTGCATAGCGTTGTTAGCATCGCATAGATGCCAGAAAACTTCCGGATCGTGTAGATAATTTGCAGTGATATTATCTAGGCGATCGCCTTCGCTGACTTGATGTTCTTGAAAAATTTCAAACCTCTGTGATGACGGTAAAAATCTCCGCCGGAGGTAAACGATAGTTTGATTTGATGTTGTTTGCCACTTGGCAATTTCTATATCGTAGTAACGACTGCTTTCAGTAAACATTTTACTCTTTTTTATTTTACAACTAAAAACCTATATTTACCGAGATATTTTTGAGAAACTTACAGATGAAATAATTCACGATCAAAGATAGCCAAATTTATAAGAAAGAAGCAACTGTCTTAATAACAGTCGCAGCCGTGTTTACCTTAGCTAGAAGCTCTTTTTGCTTGTGATAGACTCTGAACAAGCTGCTGCCTTTATGGTCAAATCTCAAATCATTTGTGCTTAATACTTGCATACCCAAACTGACTTTGGCACGAATGGGATTTAGTTTAGAATCGAATGCTTCTTCGGTAATGCCGAACTCAGAGAGGCGTACTGGCATTACACGATTTAAGCTCCATATAAATACACTTAAATCCGCCTCATTTGGTAAGATTTCTAAAACACCTGTACGGGCGAGTTGATTGTTTGTCTGAATTTGGCTACTTTTAGGATAGATCAGGGTTTCTAGGGCTGCTAATTGGGGGTATATGCCAAATAACACTGTATCTGGATTTTTTGCAGGAAACTCCAGTTGATCTGTAGCATCAATTTCTGCCTCTAGTTGAATTGTTTCCATAGGTGGTGCAACTAGACGCAAAGCTTCTAGGCGATCGCTTCCTTCAGAACCCGCACTCCGTACTTGTAAAGTGCGTCTGAGTGTTTCGGGATTGTATTGCAATACGATTATTCCTTTGGGCAAAAAGCTAACAGCATCAAGGATGGCGATCGTTGCTTTTAATGTCTTTGGCGTACCAGGAAAGTGGAACATAAAATTATTCCTAAATCATTTCAGTAACAGGCATTTATACTTCCGACTTCCGACTTCCGGCTTCTATTCATCAAGTCCCTTTTACTTGCATATTTGTAGTAGTGAAAAATCCAGTGCCAAGATATATCGGAATTGGGTCTGGTGTCGGTGGTATTGTTGGTGTCTGAGCTGGCACGAGAACTTGAAATTTCGCTGTGAAGGTAGTACCTTTGAGCAATACTGCTGTTCGCTTAGATTTAACTTTTCTGGCTTTTTGATTGATGGCTAAGGATTGAATGGAAAGTGTTCCTGTACCGGGGGTAACATTTGGCGGACTCGTGTAAGAACAACCAGGAACAATAACTTGTTTCTCGTCACCAACAATGCAAATTTTATTTTTGTTAACTGTTGGTATACCAGTACCTTTTAAGATGCCAGGACGTACTAAAACTATTGCTTTGCCAAAGATGGGGTTGAACATGGCGCGATCGCCACTAATCAGAATAAAGTCTAACATGGGTTTTTGTTGAGAAAATAAAAGTCTTTGTAGAATCTATTACGCGCCTTAATAGAGATACTGCGATCGCCCTATTCCCCTGGCGTGACTCTCAATCAGTGCTATGATTAGCATAAATTTCTAACTTTAGGAATGCACGTAATCAGCAAAGTGAAATTGCGGGAATTCTGGGTTCAACACGCTGATTCTGAAGATGCTCTTAATGATTGGTACAAGTTTACGTCTAAAGCAAACTGGTCTAATTTAGTGGATGTTCAGAAAAGATATCCAAAGGTAGAAGCGGTTGGTAACTTTACAGTGTTTAACATCAAAGGTAATAACTATCGTTTGATTGTAGACATTAGATATTCCAGCCAGACAGTTTTTATTAAATACGTTCTTACCCATCCTGAATACGATAAAGAAAGGTGGAAAGATGACCCCTACTTCTAGTCAACAAACCTACACTGAGTTACTGATCCAGTATCAACCTAAACCAATTAAAACAGAACAGGAGTATAACAGAGCCTTAACAGTAGTAGAGAGCATGATGTCTGGTGAGTTGACAGAGGCTGAAACTGTGCTTTTTGAATTGTTGGTTCTTCTGATTGAGAATTACGAGTCATGTCATTATCCTATGGGTGAATCAAAACCTATGGCTACTTTGGAATCTCTGATGCATGAATTTGATGTGCAGCCAACTTCTTTAGTCGGGGTTTTTGGCTCTGTTGATATTGTTAGGGAAGTAGTCAATGGTGAACGGAAAATTAGTCAATCTGAAGCTGAATCCTTAGCTAAGTTTTTTAATGAGCATTATTCTGGACTTTCCCTCACATCTGTTGACTTTTAAACTTTTAAGAATGTCGTTACTAGATGGGGCGATCGCACCCTCATCAACCTTCATAAATGGGCGATCGCTCAACTTTTAAGACAGTCACTACAAGGGCGATCGCACTACCATCTACAGTAAGCGGCTAGCGATCACCGTAATTTGCCAGCGTTGTTCATCATTCATCTTGAGGTAATCAATTAGTAGCGATCTACAACAAATTATTGATATAGTTGACTATTTCCTGGCAATCACCTCCACCCCTGGTGCCGCCCAGATGAACATCCATGAAATAAAGTTGGTTTGTGGTTGAATCATATATAAATTGCGCATCCTTTATTCCTGCATCGCTCGCCGCCTTAAACCAACGTTGTAAGTTTTTAAGTTGCACTGGGTTATCCTTGTATTTGTCAACAATGTTGGTGAAACGTCTTATGCCACCGGTTTTTGCCAACATAAATGTTTGTCCTTGCATCCGATACATCATAAGGACGGCTATCGTAAGTTGTTCTTTGTCTGGTAAAATTACCTTCCTTTTGTCCAGACCTTTGTAAAAAAGCACTGGCGCCCCAGTATTCATCAACTCAACGGAATCCTTCATCTCCCGCAGGTACTCACCGTCATTCTTGAACAATTTGTATACGAATGATTTGTCCAATAAAACCAAGTTTCCACTTCGTCCACTGGTAGGCTTTTCACAATAGCTGAGATCTAATATCTCTAAGTGCGTCATGTCGGATGCCGTTGTCGTCAATTGTATCTGGCTGACTAGACTTCCTGGCGATCTTCTGTAAATGCTCTCTTGATGGTCATGGTGATTAGTTCGTCTTCTTTCTCCCTGCACCGTCCCCTTACTCTGCTGCACCACATGAGTCAACTCATGCGCCAACAACTCTTGACCGCCCCGACTCCCTGGATTATATTCCCCCTGCCGAAAGAACACATCCTGCCCCGTGGTGAAAGCACGCGCTTGAATTGACCGATTCAACTGGTCAGATTGACCATCCGTGTGAACCTTCACCCCACTGAAATCAGCGCCAAATGCCACCTCCATCGGTTCGCGGATGTTGTCTGCGATCACCTGTCCGCCACTCCTTGCTCGGTTGATGGAGGCTTCCAGATTTGGTGTAGCAGCTATCCCACCATCACTAGACTTACGCTGTAATATTGGTGACCTCATCAGTCTTGCTTCGTTATCTTTTGTTTCTATATCCTCTCCCTGAACAGTTTTATCTTCATCTGACTTCACTGATGCAGTTGCTATATGTGTAGCAATTACTCTTTGCTTTAACAGTTCTTGTGCTATTGCTTCCTGGTAGTCTGGGGCTTGCACTGCTACTTCAATATTACTTTTGCCATCTGCGGGTTTATAAAATGCGTTTATAGATTTTGAATCCACATATTTTATATTAACATTATTCGGGTTTTTAATTTCTTTTTGATACTTAATATTTGTAAGTATATTAGGAACAAGAAGTGATATTATTTGTTTAGGAGTAATTTGATCAGCTACAACTCCTAGCTCCTGAGAAGTATTATTAAGAGCCTCTATTGTAGTTCCTTCCTGAATATTTGTTGCACCTGATTTTGAAATCACGTTTTTATTAAGGATTGCCAAGACAGTATTCTGCGCTCTTTCAGATAAAACTTTATTAAATTCCCCATTATTCAGTTTAGTTGTAATCTGTCGTGCTGCTTTTTGAGCTTTCAAATGCTTTTCTATCTGGGATCTTAATTCCGGCGCGTTGCTTGAGTCTTGTTCTAGTGTTTGTTGTTCGTTTTGATTTAATACCATATCCGACTCTTTAGGAAAATAACGAAGTAGAAAATCGTCTTGCCGTTCGAGACTGACACTAATACTTCCTCTGTTTTCGGCTGTTAAAGAGTCCAAAGCAACATTTTTTGCTTCATCTAGGTTTTCGCTAACGAGGGTTAGGTTATTTACTGCTATTGGGATTTTTTGATCAGCGTTTTTACTTACCTTATCAACACTGCCAACAATTGATATCCTTTTCTCTTGTGCCACTTTTCGGCTCAGAATACCATGCTCTAATATGCTGTTTACTAGCGTGATCAATGATTGCAACGTTTTTTCCGAGGGATTAACAATTTTTAATATCTTTCCCCATTCTTCCTTACTTATGGTTTCATTATGAAGTTCTTCAAGTAAACGTTGCACTTCAGGATCGTTTTCATTAAAACCTTCGGGTATCTTGTAAGACTTTTCTTTACTAGGCATACGCTGCACTATCGGTGAGCGCATCAGTTTCGCTTCATCATCTTGGATCTGTATTACCTCTCGCTGAACAGCCTTACCTTGCCCTGGCAACACAAAAGTAGGCGTATTGATGCGACTCACAATCTCACTTGCTACCCTATCCGCTTCCTGTTCGTATTTATCCCCCACTGCACCAATCATTAGCTTCGCCATAATCGGCTGTGGTTTAGTTGTGCTGATAGGCACTCGGCTAAAGTCTTTGGAAAAAGCCGAATCACTTAATGGTTGTGCTTCTTTATCTTCTGTTGATTGCACCTCTGCGTCCGAAACAGAACGAACAGCAGCACGCTGTAAAATGCCACTCGCCTGGGATGCCTCACTTTTTTGCTGCTGATTAGTTTGGGCAATTCTTTTACTAGTCATGGTTTCATTCCTCAATATTAAACATGCCATTCTTTGTGCTGCTTAGTCGCTTAACAAATGTCTCCTCAAGTGTCAGGCTATTGTCTCTTTAAACTTTTCAAACGATGCTTCATCAGGCCAAATCCATTTGGGACAATCAGTTCCGCCAGCCATTGTATCTACTGTACGGTGCGTATGAATGTGAGATTTCTGAATTTTGTATTTATCTACCAAATATCCAATCAGGTTCAACGAACACTGTTGTTGCTCTTTTGTCATACCTAAATTATTTTTGTCAGCAACGTGTTCGATTCCGATAGAACGATGATTCATAGCTCTGTCACCTGCGTGCCAAGCGGTATGATCTTCTAACACCATTTGGATGCACGTACCGTCACGAGCAACAATGTAGTGTGCAGAAACTTGCTCTTCAGGGTTTTGGAATCGGGCTATAGCAGCTTGCAATGAACTCTCGGTGTTGTGACACACAATAGAATCAATTGTCGATTCCCGGTAATCAGTCTGATTTTTAGAGCTTGCAGGAATCCATTTTACGTCTGGTCTACTCATCATTTTTCTCCTAACATTTTGATAACTATTTCTTGTGCAATTTGTTGCCCCATTTGGGTAGAGTTAATTCCAGGCTTTACTTGAATTGCACCACCAGGCACTACCCCACCTGAGAGCAAGTTGTCTGGTATACCTTTATTAGCCAACAACTTCGCCAATTCAATCTCTACCTCAGCTTGCAACAACCGCGCCTGACTGGGAGAAATCGGCATTCCCTCTAAAATCAGCTTCTCTATATCAATATTGATATTCATACCGTTACACCCGTAAGTACTGAAACCCGAAAATCTGTCTCATTCACTGGTCGATCCAATTTGCGAAACTCAGCCCGCGCCGCGGTTAACACCAACTGCATCGTCACCGACGTACCAGCCCCAGCAGCCAGAAACGCCGCATTCAAAGCAATATTATGAATACTGCCCCCCGTCATATTCAAACGTGCCAAACGGTTAAAATCTAAATCCTGTATTGGTGTCTCTGGTGGAAACACCTTTTGCCACATCACCTGACGTTCAGCCACACCCGGAAAAGGAAAATTCACAATAAACCGCAAGCGACGCATAAAGGCATGATCTAACGAACTCTTGAGATTCGTTGCTAGAATTGCCAAACCGCGATAAGCCTCCAATCGCTGCAACAGGTAATTCACCTCAATATTGGCGTAGCGGTCATGGCTATCTTTCACTTCAGAACGTTTGCCAAACAATGCATCCGCTTCATCAAAAAACAGAATCGCCCCGCCATCTTCCGCTGCATCAAACAAACGCCGCAGATTTTTCTCCGTTTCTCCAATATATTTGTTGACCACAGATGAAAGGTCAATCCGGTAAAGATTTAGCTGCAAATCATTGGCTATTACCTCCGCCGCCATCGTCTTCCCTGTGCCGCTTTCCCCTGCAAACAAGGCACTAATCCCCATACCCCGATTCATCCGGTTGTGAAAACCCCACTCTTGATAAACTAAGCTGCGCTGCCTGATTTGGTCAGCTATTTGATGCAGCAAGTTTGTCTCTTCTGCTGGTAGGACGATATTATCCCAAGTTGCTTTCGGGTCGAGGCGTTGAGCTAAAGTATCCAACTGCGGACGAGTACTAGCAAGACAAGCCGACCAAAGCTTACCACGCAAGGTTTTTCTCCAAGCCGATTCGTTGAACCTCTCCCCCAACCCCTCTCCTTGTAGGAGAGGGGAGTCCTCTTCCTCCCCCCTTCCCTTGTAGGGAAGGGGGGCTGGGGGGGTTAGGTCTTCTTCCTGCGATGGCATTTCCCCCAACACTTGCTGGGCTATCTGCTCAATCTTGACTAAATTGAGGTTAAACTGAGTCGCCAGAACCTGCGGACTACTATCTGCCACTCCTCCTAATACCTCAGTCCAAGTAGCTTTTTGTTCCGTGAGTGTTGGCTTTTCGACATCTACGACAATTGTCGGCAGACCCAATTGCCTAACTTCACGAGTGCTAAGGAAAAGTAGACCACCACTGCGGGTAAGAAACCGATGCAAGGGAAGTGCTTGTCCTTCTGTAGTCGGTTTAGTGTCAATTTCTTGGGCATCTAAATACAGCGCCAGCGGCAAAAGCAAGCTTTCCCGATGCCACAAACGAGCAATCGTCTCCAATTCTCCCGCCTGAGTGGGCAATAATTCCACTGACAAACGATAGACATATTTATCTAGTTGGGCTGCTATATGTTGGGCTATTAGTTGCTTGCTGAGGGAATCTGCCCCCACTAGCTGAATAATAGGTAAACGCTGCTCTCTGTGCGTTTGGTGCAGTTGCTGAATAATTGTTTCGACAACAGCGTTTTGAGATGGGGGTAATTTTACACTCCATTCTGCTGTTTCCATCGCCATCAGTAATGATACCAAGCGATCGTCTAGAGAATTTAATCCTTTGATATAACTTAATATACGTTCATCTAGCCGTAAACCACTCGTAGTCAGAGGTTGAACTCCTGACTGATGAATTTCAATTAATCGCCAGTAACGTAAAGGGCGTTCCCAACAAAGGGCATCCCAAGCAGGTTGCTCGAATAGTGATAAAGCCAACGCAAAGGTAGGGTAAGGCTGGTGAGCATTATCCTGTGCTTTGGCACAAAGACGAGCCATACCCGGATCTAATTCCATTGCCACACATAACAATAAAACCTGTTGTTCAAAGTCAGATAAATCTAATTTTTGACTTAAGAGAAGCAGGGCTGGGGGTGGATTCATCCCTTCCGCCATTGCCATTTCTATTACTTTAGGCTTCTCAATATCAGGTAACTGTGCAAGCTCACATAAACGCCAGCGTAACCAAGCCAGTGCATTTGCTAGGTATTCTTCATTGTTTGCTATCCACAAATCGAGGTTGTTCATAAAATCACCACCTTCTGATTCTGGTCGAAAACAGGCGGTGTCACTGTACGATCCACCAGCAAACTATCTACACCATCAATCCGCACCCGCACAAAATACTCACCCGGTGTAACATCTGCAATCCGAAACTCCAGCCTATCTGTTTGATTTGGATGTGGTTGAGCTAGTATTTCGCGATCGCCCAACAATAACGCCACCCGCTGTCTTGGTCGCACTTGGGGGTTTAAAATCACAGTGAGGCTGACTTCCCCATTAGCGTCTGCTGTTGCTTGTCGTGGTATAATATCCAAGATTTTAGGTGCTAAGGCAAAAGATAATTCATTGGTAGTCCGACTTGGTTCGTTAGTCCGCGTTACTTTGACTACCACGGTATAAAAACCCGCCGCCCAGTTTACAGGCTCATCAGGTAATTGAACTCTAATATCTGTTGCTGTTCTCTCTGCTAAAGGTGGCACTTCTAGAGAAATTTCTAAACGATGATTTGTAAAATATATAACTACATTTTCAGCATCTAAGTGAAAACCATTAAGAATCAGAATATCGCCCAATCTGGCGCTAGCTTGCTGATTAGGCAATTGCAGAGAAACTAATGTGGGTAAGGGTGACGATAGGTTTGATTGCAGAATTGGGCCGCGATCGCTAGACTGACGTTTAATAATCGGTAGCGGAGTTTTTGCAGACAAGCTACTCTCAATCAGCACTACTGACACTTCATAAGCAGCAGAAACTCGATAAGGTACTTGAAAAGTTGACCAGAGATTAAACACCTCTTCCACAGATAGCGGTTGATAATCAATTCGCAACTGTTCTTCTTGTAAGTCAAGGTCGTATTCAGTCGGATCGGTAGTAGGCAAGGCTGCCCTAATATCCGCAGAAGTAATCATCGGATGGTCATTAAAAACACTCATCGCCACACCCAACAGACGATGACTCGTAGGTTCTGGAAAGTCATCATTTTGGGCGTAAGCAGTCAGTAGGTAGTAGAGGTTCAACGGCAAAAGCTGGTGTCCTGTCTCACCAGGCTTCACTTGAGAAGGAATATCCATATTCCGCCAAGCTGGGTTTATTTGAGTATCGTAGAGAAATAAATTAACTTGATCGCCACTACTAACAGTATTATCTCGTACTTTATCCAATGGTCGTGTCGTCACAGTGATTCCCCCCGAACTCTCAACATCAAACCTTTGCTGGAGCAAGTGACGCAATGTAATTGTGACAGCCGCAATAGCTAAAGCGTTGCTCATCGCTTACCTCCTTCTGGCACGTCGCTGCAAGTATTCATTCAAACTCATCACAGATGGTGCTGGACGGGGCTTTGGTCGAGGCGGAGGTGGTGCTGGGGCTGCGCTGCGAATTTCTAGCCGACCAATTGTGACTTGAATAGGAGGTGGTGTGTCCAAATCTACCGAGGATCGCTTTTGGACTTTTTTGTTACTAGCTGCGATAACTGACAAATTTTTCACAGTTAGGTCATTGATAGTCCCAGATAGCGGTCTGAAATCAGATTCCTCTAGTTGCCTAAAGTACGAAGACCCTACCCCATCTTTGCCTCTATCCGCAGACATAGATACGTTGGGGGATGCGTTCTGGGGTAATATTAAGTTTTCAACTGGGCTGGTCAATATATCTTGATTACGATTAATTTGCTGGCGTTGTATATTTACGGGATGATGGGTGTGATTAACGTTTATCTCTCCCCCAACTTGCCCTAATTCATCCCACTGTTCGACAACGCCAATTTTCTGGATATCAATATGTTGGCGCTTTTTAAATCTATCCGCAGACATAGATAAATTAGGGGATGGGTTCTGAGGTAATATTAAGTTTTCAACTGGGCTGGTCAATATATCTTGATTACGATTAATTTGCTGGCGTTGCATATTTGCGGGATGATCCACGTAATTAACGTTCATGTCTTCCCCAACTTGCCCTAATTCATCCCACTGTTCGACAACGCCAATTTTCTGGATAGCAATATGTTTGCGATCGCTCTTATTATAGTTTTGTAAGCCGACTTCCTGAGCAGAAGCTTTTTCTCTACGGAAATCAGACAAGTGAGAGTCAGAAAAGTTGACTTGTGATTGTATGTCAATCCCTGGGGTTGAAGGATGTAAAGCAGGAGTTGGTATTATATTTGAATTAATAGCAGTTAGCTGAGTTATCAGTTGTGAAGCGACAGATGATGATAAATTATTTACGAATGGTGCAGTAGAACTGTTTGCCTCAAGCGAACATAGTTTAGCAGAAGCATCTGCGACAAATGGGTGTATTGATGAAACATTTTTGTGGACAAACCTCTGCTGATTTTCTGGCACATTAGACGTAAGTTTTTCCTGGGGTTCGGCAATTGTTTCTATAGCAATTGTATGTGTTAAGCTCTGTTTGTGTGAATTCGCTAACGTACTATCAATAGTAGATGCGTTAGCGGAGCTTACCTTACCCCTACGGGGAAGCAAGCTAGGCGTAGTGTCTCGTAGAGAAGGTATCGCTTCATGTTCTACTTGTGGTTGAATTACAGGACTTAAGGCGGAAATGCTAGTGTCCATAGTTGGCACAGGTGTTAAAGATAGTACCCGCTCACTTGCAGATGTGTAGGCGTTGGCGTAGTCTCTCCAAGAGTTACCCATTGTAGACATCGCCACAGGTTCTTCTAAAAACTGGTTGAAATGTAGTTGTGGATTAATGAGCTTTTTTACTTGCAAAGATAAAACATTTTCATTCCCAATTATTTGCGGTAATTGCTGTTGTACTAATTCACTTGCAGACTGTTTTTGGTGTTGAATTACAGGACTGAAGCTGGAAGTGCTAGTTTCTAGCGTCAACCCAGGTGTTAATGATTTTTGATTTGTGGGCAATATTTGATTAGCAACAGGTGCGCTGTCTACAGGTTTTTCTGGAATAGATGGCTGTAAACTTATCAGCTTTTGCACTTGAGTAGATGAAACATTCCCACTTCTTTGTAGCGATTGCGTTGATGACAATTCAGTTACAGCTTTTTTCTGGTATTGAATTACAGAACTTGAGGCGGGAGTGCTAGTTTCCACTGCTAGCATAGGTGTTAAAGGCAAAACTTGAGAAATAGCAGGTGCGTAAGCGTTGGTGTCGCCTCTCCAAGAGTTTACCATCGTAGACATGGCTGTTGATTGTGATTGAAGTTGAGGAAGAAAGTCCTCAGAACTTTCGACTTGTGGTAACTGAGAATGGATAAAGACTGGATGATTTTCTATAGGTTGCTTATGTAAGTTTTCAGTTGCAGATTTTCCCTGTTGTAGAACCTGAAAAATTGGTATAATAGTACTGGTTTCTGCTTGGATTTGCGGGATAGATTGCTTCAAAGGCAATACCTTTGGCAAGAGATTAGGAGAAACTTGTTGATTAATTTCAATTGAATGGTTTTTTAAGGATTGAGTTGTAAGTTCTCCTAAATTTTCACCAACTAACTTTGAGACAGAAGTATTGTTTTCCTTTGCGATCGCAGTCCTTGAAATTGCGGGATTTAGATTTTGTAAAGAAAATATTTTTTCTTGAGCAGTAAAGGAAAACATTACTGTCTTTGTTGGGTTTTCGGAGAAATATGTTTGCAAATCTGACTTTAAAGGTGATTGCAAAGATAAACCCAGACGATTGATTGTAATTAGTTGCTGGGGAAAAGATTTAAGTGGAATCTGCCTCTGTTCAAAGATGGGGTTAGAGAGAGAAGTATTTGATTCTGTGTTGTGTACAGAAACGATATGATTCGATAGGGAAGTCTTTGTTTGTGGCACAAGTGCAGACTTCAATAGCTCTGTGTTAGAATTAGGTACTATTTGATTTGTAGTCGATGAAAATCTTTCTAATTCTACAAAACGTTGAGTTATCAATCGTTCCCAGTTTACTATATTTGAAGTTTGGACAGAAGAAACAACAGGATTAATTTTACTTACTTGTTTCTGTGATAATTGAGCAGTAGCAAAAGTTGGTGGAGTACTACTTTTTTTTTGCTCTGGGTTTGAAGTCAATTGCTGATTATCAGTACTGATTTGAGTCAGAACTGAATTTGAAAAATTCCAATTGGAGGATAATTCTAAGTCAGGCTTTTGTGTCAAATTAGGAATTGACTTTAGTATTGGTTGGGAAAATTGAACAGGTATTGAAGTTAAATTAGTTAACAGGGGGTTAGTTATCTCTTCAGATATTTGCCCTATTGTCGCAGTTGTTAGCGTTCGCGGAGCGTCTCGTAGAGAAGCTCGCCGCAGGCATCGCTTCTCCAACAACTGCACAATGTCAAAATTGGGAAATTTTTCCGCTTCTGATGTTGTTTCTAACTCAGTTGATTCTGTGGTAATCGATGGCTCCCAGTCAAGGGTAGACTCTGGTAACGGTTCAAAGACTGATAAGACAAGAGGTTGAACTGTATCGATTGAGTTAAAGCTTTTAGCTACCAAATGAAAGAGATAATTGCTCATCAGTCCGTCACCATCTCTAAGTACAATTGTCGCCGTCTGGGACTCATCGCCAAAATGTCAGCTTCAGGCCAACTGTAAGCAGCAGCCAAAGTATGTACTTCTCGCAACACTCGAAATCCCCAAGTGTTAATCTCAGCCCAGAAGAACGACACAATGTCAAATAATGATTGCCATTGGTGGTTGCAAGCGGAACAGGAAATATCAATTGGCACATTTGCTTGAGGATCTGCTTCAGCCATTTGGGTAATAATTGCATCTTTAGTATGAGATGGTAATTGCTGAAACAGCAGATATTCACCGTCACACACTGCTTGCAAAATACAGCGTTCTAATAAAATCTCTTGAGCAATCTCTGGCTGTTTGTGTTCAGCGATCGCTATCATATCTAAACTGTTTGGTAGACGAAAACTCACCTGATAATCACCAAGCTCAAGACAATATTTCTCAACTGGGTCAAGTGACAGTGACGCTATACGCATATCTGCAATATCAAAATTGAGTTCCAAGACTTCACCACAGCTTGGACAGGTGACTTGACTAACCAGTTGTGAACCAAATGTCCACTCCCGCAATGTCAGCAGCATAGCATCACGCTGACCGAGGCTGAGTTGAGTCAGCATATCTATGGAGGTTTCAGGACAAGCACTAGCTAGTAGCTTGATTGCTTTAGACCAAGATGGCTGATTAAGTCCCCACTCCCAGATATTTAACAGTTCCGAGGCTGATAGCGATCGCATATAGGAGTCCCGTAGTTGATTTCCTACTGGTTGAACAATTAAATCTTGATTAACTAAGCCGAGTTAATCATCAAGCACGTTCCCAACCTTCGTTCTCTATCTTTATGTACTCGATAGCGACAGCATTAGCACTAGCATCCAAGTCTGGTAAAGCTTGATATTCCGAAACCCAGCAACCAAAAACGTTATATGAAGTCGCTTTCTGACCAGCTTCATCACGAACCTCAATAGTGATATCTTTACGGAAATCTGCCAGAGACACTTCTGGACTACCACCAAGCGCCCAGACTTTGTTTGCCCATTGTTCAAAATCAGGATCTTTGCTAACACCTCGTTCTAAGGTGATGGCATCGTACTTGCTTTGTCCCGGAGACTTGTAGACAGTGCTAGGGTCGCCACCTGTACGGTGTTCTATGACCTCAGTGGTTCGCTTTAAACCACTGACTTTACTTACCCCAGCCACATCCTTACCAGCGAATTTCACAACAAACTTAAAGTTTTTGTAGAGATCCAAACGTTTACCTGAAATAGAAGGCATATATTTCTCCTTAAACTGCTATTTGTCCGGCTATTTGCTGAATCTTGAGAACAACAAATTCAGCAGGTTTGAGAGGAGCAAAACCAACAATGATATTGACAATTCCTAAGTTAATATCGTTTTGGATTGTTGTTTCCTTATCACACTTCACAAAGTAAGCATCTTCCGGCTTACGACCTTGAAAGGCTCCTTGAAGGAAGAGAGTGTGCATAAAAGCTCCAAGATTCAAGCGAATTTGCGCCCACAACGGCTCGTCATTTGGCTCAAAGACAACCCATTGCGTACCGCGATAAAGACTTTCTTCCAAGAAAAGTGCGAAACGGCGAACCGGAATATACTTCCATTCATCGGTAAGACGGTCATCTCCATTCCGCGTCCGCGATCCCCATATCACACGACCAAAAGCTGGCAAAGTTCGCAAACAATTAATTCCCAGAGGATTCAATTCTCCATTTTCTGGATCTGTTAGAGGTACACTCAATTGTGGTACACCCGTCAAGGTTGCTTCTGTGCCTGCTGGAGCTTTCCACACACCGCGTTGAACATCAGTTCGAGCAAATACGCCAGCGATCGCACCACAAGCAACAAATTCTTCTATTTGATTTTCCCGTAAAGGATTTGGCTGCTTGATTCGAGGAAAGAAAACAGCAGCATAACTAGTTGGTTCACCAAGGTCGTTCTGAATACCAGCTTTGGCCTTATCCTTATCAGTCCAAGTACTGGGCGAATCGATGATAAAAAACGCTCGTCGGGTTTGGCAAAATTTTGCTGCTGAATCAACTAAAGAGTCATAATCTATATTGCCATCATTTTTATAAGGCGGAATACAAAGCATATTAAACAGGTCGGCTTTATTTAAAGTGTAAAGACCCTGTTTATTTGCTTCCTTATTTGACCCTGTGAAGTCGTTCACATCTAGCTCGTCACCATCCGCACCGCTGTTTGGTTCCGCTTTAGTATTTGTATCGTTATCACCCCACAATTTTTTATCAGGTGTTGGATCGGCATGAGCAGATGGTCTTTCTGTTGGCAGAGATTCATCTCTAAATCGGACTAAATAAGACTCATTCAATAAGACTTTATCTACTTGTCTGGGATGATTTGGTAGCACCGACACATTGCGAAATATTTCTAGTTGTCCTGTCTTTTGATCCAGAACTGTAATGTTGAATAGTTTTTCTGACTCTGCGTCACCTCTTACTTTAATATCTATATCTATCCGCACTTTTAAAGCATTTCCCCAGTTGCCTTCATTTGCTGCTTCTAAGTTGAGACCATTAACATTTAGTTGTGCCTTCTTAGCAGTGGCTTCAGTTTCCCCTGGAGTTTGACCTTCCGGTGGAGCTTGCCCTTCTGCTTGTTTCAGCTTAAAGTGAGTGAGTCGGACAATAATTGCTTGGCTACCACCGTTGAGGTAAAAATCTCGTACAGCATAGCCAAGGGTACTATTCAGCCACAATCCGCCAAAAATGCGTTCAAAGTCGCCATAACTGTTAATAGTAATCGGCTCGTCTACAGGGCCTCGTAAGGCGCGACCAATAAAGGCAGTAATAGAGGTAGATACGCCTGTAATCGTGCGTACTCCACTCTTGATTTCTTCTACGTAAACGCCTGGATAAGTTGGTTGTATGGGCATTGTTCGTTCTCTGATTAAGAATTAAAACCTACAAATTGACAAAATAGTCAACTTTTAAATAAAAAAATTAAGATAGATTGTAAATTTTAATATCAGTAATAAGTTATTTGAGCAAGTAAGCCAAATTCGTATTAGATATAACATTGCAGCGAATTACTTTTAATATTAGTTGTCTCATCGGCTCTGAAACTCATAAAACTCATCCCATAACTCATAGTAAAACTCATGAAAAATAACATTTTTAAATAGGAATGTTACTAAAATAACTTGTAACTAAGTACCTTGACTCTCAACAATTGCATAGGGTCAGAAATAGAAGTGAGTTCTAAACCAAAAGCTTGAGCTTTTTTCTTCAGGTTATTAAGTAGGCGCTCTCAATACTGTTACTCATAAAAATTTGTTTACTTTCTAAACGCTTCTTGTCACTCTTTAGGAACAGACCAGAGTTTGATGGTTTTGTCGACACCGCTGCTGGCTATCATGTTTCCATGCGGCCTGAAAACTACTGACCGCACGCCTCGCTCATGGCCTATCAAATTCTCCAAGAGTTTGCCTTCAGGCAACCCCCATAACTTGATAGTGCTATCATTGCTACCACTAGCTAATCTCTTGCCATCGGGACTAAAAGCTACTGACCACACAACTCCATCATGTCCAATTAGGGAGTGCAACAATTTACCAGTGGGCATTTGCCAGAGTTTGACTGTCCGATCAGCACTGCCACTGGCTAAAGTCCGTCCATCAGGGCTAAAAGCCACTGAGCGCACAGCTTGTGAATGAGCATTCAGGGTTTTTAGAACAGCACCATCCATGAGCCGCCAAATTTTGAGTGTACCACCCTCATTGCCACTAGCTAAGGTCTGCCCATTTGGACTAAAAGCAACAGTTCTTACCCACAATCCATCCGATAACTGATGAACTTGTACGCCAGTCTGCACGTTCCAGATGCGGATGGTTGTGTCAGCACTACCACTGGCTAACCACTTTCCGTTGGGGCTGATGGCAACGGCTTCTACATCATCTGTATGGCCATCTAAGGTACGAAGCAGTTGCCCCGTCTCTAAATTCCAGAGTTTAATCCGGTTATCCCAACTACCACTAGCGAGCAGCTTGCTATCTGGACTGATGGCAAGGCTTACCACTGCATCGCCGTGTCCTTCTAAAGTATGGAGTAAGGTGTTACTAGGCAGATCCCAAATTTTAATTTTTTTATCGTAACTGCCACTGGCGAGGAAGCGTCCATCAGGGCTGATTGCAAGAGCGTAAACCCAAGTTGAATTTCCTTGGAGAGAATGTAAAGGTTGAATGGTTGCAGCAGAGCTAGTAGCAACACTAGCGTTTCGGAAGTGGAAGAATAGGCTAGCACAACTGCTACTACCAACCAAGATCGTTAGGGTACCGATTGCCAATGCTGCTGAAGATTTCCAGGTAATTTGTTTCGATCTCATAACAGGAAATTCCTTGTGCGAGTGGGAGAATAATCTGACTTGCACGCACTACGTAACGGTGTCGGAGACTAGCGGTACTATAGAGTAGTTTTTTCTGGAATTTGAGATGAGAACGCTTTTCCTTGCGCTTTTTGTTGTTTATTCCGATGTTCAATCCAGCGTCGCATTAAAAATAAAAGGGTTGTCGTGACAATCCCTACTAGCCCAATCGGAGTTAAATAGCTCCAATGCTCTAACATTTTGTCCCAAACGTGCCAAGTGAGCAGGAACATAGCTAAGTAAGTCAGGGTATGTAATCGCTTCCAATTTTTTTTCAGTCTTTTGACACTCCAGTCATTAGAAGTAATTGCCAATAGGGTAAAAATTATGAAGGTAGATACACCTTGGATATAAATCCAATAGGTATTGGGATCTAAAAAATCAAGGTCTCTCTTTTTCACTAAGAGGAAAGCGTGAAGCAAAGCCAAGCAGAAAGCCAGAATACCGATAAGTCGTCGATATTTTAACAGCCATTTGGGAAGGTTTGCTTGTTTAGTTTGAGGAAAAATTATTCTGAGATTCGTGGGCATTAAGGTAAGAATATAAGCTCCTAAAGCTAGAAATCCCAGGCTGTTTTCTAACGGTGCTGTATCGATTGCTGCCATGACCAATCTTCCTTAATTTTTCAATAAAAGCCACTTTTTTATAAGTTAAATATTTACTACACCCACATCAGCAAGTCAGGTCAAAGCTTGCCAGCGTCAGACTGGCATATTTATCTAACTCCACTTCTTAAACCTTTCAGTGATAAAGTTTCTAAATTTTACATAGCCTCTTCAGTAAATTCTTGCTTGATTTTATCTATAGCTTTATTCATTTCTTTTGTATGAATCCAACCTACGTAGCCTCCAAATATCATCTTGTTATTGTCATCTGCTAAGAATATGTGTTTTACCTGTACTGGATTTATAAAAATTTTAACTACCGTTTTATCTTTCAGTATAAAAAAAGGTGTTGCTCTTTGAAAATTTCTACTATGAGCCATAGTCATACCAGCTACATTCACCAACATTTCAACAACCTTTTGGACTGTTTGAGAAATACTTTAAGCAATTTCCGCTTCAGTATTCCATTCTTTTAAATAATCAATTGCTTTTTGAGATAAGCGGAAACCTTCTTCAAATACAGCAAGTGAATTAAACATTTAAGCTTCTCCTGTTTTACTTATTTAAAAAAGCTAAATTCGTATTAGATATAACATTGTAGTGAATTACTTTTAATATTAGTTATCTTATAGACTCTGAAACTCATAAAACTCATTCCATAACTCATAGTAAAACTCATGAAAAATAACATTCCAAAGAGGAATGGTACTAAAATAACTTGTAACTAAGCACCTGTACTCTCAACAATTGCGTAAGGTCAGAAATAGGAGTGAGTTCTAAATCAAAGGCTTGAGCTTTTTTCTTTAGGTTATTAAGTAGAGGCTCTCAATACTGTTACTCATAAATCAATACTTCAATTAAGCCTAAAAGTCAGGTAAAGTAAAGTATTATTCCCAAGCATAAAAATTAACTGTGGTACATCTCAAGGATTTATGACTATTGTGTCCAACGATACAAAGTAGCTATTTTGTTTACTATTTTTGCGAATGCAGATTAATGCACATCTTGAACATTCTATAGCGATCGCACTAATTCATATTTTTATTCTGCAACGCCAAATGCTGCTCTTTTTTCGTAAAAAATCGCCGATACAATTCACAACTTGCGATCGCTTTAGATCCAGAAAGTTTAATCAACCCCATACTGCTTAACTTGTGAGTAAGGATGGGATCTAAGAGAATAGCTTCATTAGCATTCAGAACGTTATCAAAAGCTTGTGCTAACTCAGGCTGTTTTTGCAAGGTTGCCCAGTGACGCTGCAAGTGATAAGAATAAATTTTGCTAGCAGTGGGAGCAGTTTCTAGTAGTTGCGACAGAGTTACCTCGTTTCGACTCAGATGATAGAGAGCTAAATTTACTAGTGCCGGATGTCCCCCGATCATTGCCATTAATTGTCTAGCTTCTTCTCCATCTGTCCAATTGAGTCCATAGCGTTGGGCTAACTGCTGTACCTCTTCTTGGCTAAAGCTGTCTAACTGAATCGGTAACCCTACATTGAAAGGAGACTGATTAAGTTCAAGAGGAACATAAATATCTGTTGAGTGAACCACGAGTAGACGAAGCTTTTGCCAAATGGGCAGTCTTTTCGCTTCTTCGTACCAAGAACGCAACAGAGGTAGAAAATCCTTCGCTACTTGAGGATGCTCGAAAATATGGTTTACTTCATCCAACGCCAAGATCACAGGAGTATTAATTGACTCTAGTAGATATTCTTGGAAATAGAGGGTGCAGCTAACTTTACTTCCCAAATCTTCATCCCAATACTCGTCTAACATGGGTTGAAGTTGAAGCTGGCGGGCGATATTGGCACACAACCAGCGCAAAAGTTGATTCAAGTCGCTTAGAGTTGTCTGCTCGACTTGTTCTAGATTCAAGCTGATAGTGCAGTAACCCTGGTACTTTGCATAGTCAAGAATCCTCAGCAGCAGTGAAGTTTTGCCCATTTCTCTGGGAGCTTTGATCCTGATTAACGCTCCTGGTTTCTTAATTTCTTGATAGATTTGCTCCTCAAGATAAGAACGTTTGAGGTAAAAGGGAGAGGCGAGAGGAACTGAGCCGCTGGGGTAGCAAGGTGACGTATCCTGATTAACTGTGGGGAGAAATTGCGTCAGGTCTTGTTTCAAAAGTTTTGTATTTGGAGCTGCTTCAACGATGGCATAAGACTCCAGCAGCACCTGACAGTTTTTCTTGGTCACGCGCTGGCCAATGGCCTCGGAGAGTCGCCCAAACAATTCTGGGGCAACAACATTGGTAAAGTAACCAGGACTATAACCTGCCTCTATAGCTATTTGGTTATAAGTTTTATACTGCCAAATCCCACGCAAAACCAGATTTTCTGTGGAATTAAGGGGGCGATTGTGGCTCTCAATTAGCAGGCGATCAACAATCTCAAACAGACTATCAAGGTTCATAGAGATTACAGACAAATGCTACTAATAAAGATAACAGTAAAGACAACAGGAGTTACGCAAGTAACACAATATCTGCCATTTATTAGTACAATAGTATTATTTAGACAAATTAAATTATCCAGAAGGATAGACCTCTTCTTTCACTTTCCAGATTAAACAAAAGTTTCGTAAATCAAACAAAAATAGATTCATAAATACGGTTCTGAACTCTCAATTTTCCCTGTTGCTTGACTACTAGCCCTGACAAAAGCAATTCTCTTTCCTCTGAACTATCAACTGCAATAATCTCTCCTTGATGCAAAATTTGACGGTAGAGTTCTAGTAGCCGAACGGATTGTTTACTTTTGAGAAGGCGATCGCGGATGGTTCTAAAATGCTCTGGTTCATCCTGTGATTCCCAATTCTCTATTACCTGAGTTTGCACCAAATTTTCAATCCATTCGGTTTCTCTATTGATAGGGATAGGAGATAAAGAATTGCGGATAAATTTACAGAGCTTTTGAGTCAAAAAGGGTTGGCCATTAGTCCAGGCTAACAATTCTTTTAAAACTGTTTGAGGATTGCTCACTTTCTCGGTCAATCCTTGAAGTAGAGGTTGCGCTTCATGCTCTTTAAACCCTTCCAATTGAATGGTCTGACCGATGTTAAACGGCGTTCTTTGGTGGTCAGTAATTAAGTCCCCAGGGGTAGCTACTCCAAAAAGAGCAAAGGTTAAACGTCTATACTCTGGATTAATGCTACGCTGATTATAGCAAGATCGAATTAGCGCAAAAAAGTCATTAACTGGGAATTTTAAACTTAGGAAAGTATCAATTTCATCAATAAAAATTATCAGGTTTTTAGAGATAGTGTCATCATTTTGAGCAACTTCAACTAGCAGAACTTCTTCAATAAATTGACTTAACCTCTGAACCGGAGAAATATCTCCTTGCTCTTGCCACCAAGTTTTTAGATTAACCTTTCTTAACAAACCAAAACTTCGCCATAGCTCTACTGTTAAGCCTTTGTACCATTGGTCAGGCGTGACGTTTTCGCTACCAATCCGGGTCAAATCGATCGCCCCGCAGCTAAATCCCTCATGCTGGAGATGGTGTATCATACGTACCATCAGGCTTGACTTCCCCATCTGGCGAGGATTGAGAATGTAACAAAACTCCCCGCGCTTCAACGCCTTGTAGAGATAACGGTCTGCTGAACGTACAACATAAGTAGGAGCATCCATCGGCAAACTTCCTCCCACTTGATAGTCAAAAGTGGAGGGTTGTTCAGCACTCTTGAGTAACTCGTTTTCAAACAGCAGTTCGGCTTGGGTGGCTTTGAGAATTTCTAGGGTTTGTGAGAGTTCTTGAGTGCGTTCTGCTACTCTCAGCTCTAGATTTCGGTTATAATCTTCTAACTGTCCGTAGAGACGGGCATTTTCAATGGAGATAGCAGCTTGAGCAGAAAGAATTTTTAAAACCTCAATGCGATCGCTGGTAAATGCATCTGTAGTTAAATTGTTTTCTAGATATAAAATACCGCTTAGTTTGCCTTGATTTAACAAAGGAGTACAGAGAATCGATTTTGGTTGAGTGGCGACGATATAGGGATCGCGGATAAACTGTTCTTCTTCGCTAGCGTTATTAAGAACTACATTTTCTTGAGTACGGACAACATAGTTAACGATCGCAACTGGTAGGATAGGTGTCTGCGTATCGCCATCTATAGAATCAATGGGAAGCGATCGTAGTAGAGTCCCATCATCAGAATCTACTGTCCCTTCAGCTTCGATCGCCCATTTACGATCTTTTTCCAATATCAGAAAGCCTTTTTGGGCACCTCCATTTTCAATTACAGTTTTCATTAACTTAGCCAGCAGTTGGTCTAGTTTTATTTCGCTAGCTAATATTTGAGAGGCTTTAGTAACTGTGACGATATCAAGGGCTTGAGGATTTGTACTAGCAGTAGATTCAGTTGTATTAATGCTTTGATTTTCTTTTCGGTCGTTTATATCCATTAGAAACTGTGGGTACTCTAATTCTAGGGCTTCAGCTTTGGCTTTTGCACCCCAGCGACTGTAACAATGATAGGCATTTTTTAGATAAAGTCGTCCTATCTCTTCTCTACCCAGAAAAAGATAAAATTCTGATGCGCGTTCGTAAGCTATGGCTTCTTCATGAAGAAATTCCGATTTTTTAGCGCCTTTAATTGCTTTTTCATAAAGTTCTTGAGCTTGCCAATTTTGTCCTAATATTCGTGCTTTCTCTGCTTCGACTAAATCGTATTTATTTTGAAAATTAGCGGGGCAATGACCAGCCCATATTTTCATATCCTGCTGGTTTGTTTCTACTTTTTCTAAAATATTTTTTTGTGACTCTAAATTGGAATTATGATAGTGAGCGAGAAAGGAAAGAGAAGAGTAGAAATTATGTTGTGGTAAAGTTACATGTGAGCCAATATTTTCAATATATTTTTCTGCATTAACTGTATTATCAAAAGCTTGGTATATATTTTGGAAAAGATAGTGAGCTATTGTTTTGTTTAAATAGAAAGTAAATAGTAGCCATACGTTGCAAGTTTCAATATACTTTTTGATATTGTTTTCTTCTTCTTGTCGAGAATATCCAATCAATAGAAATTCTTTATTATTAGATTTTACTGTAAAAATAGTAACTACTTTTTGATATATTTCTATATAATCAATTAAATATTTTTGATTACTTTTTTTTAGAAAATTGCTATATTTGATTTCATCATTCTCAACTTGTTTTAAATCATCTCCTCCAAAAAACTTTGTTAAGCAGTAATCTAGAGATACATAACCAGAATAATCATATTCTCCTTTATTAATTCCTTTCTGAAAAGTACTTAGCAATTTATTTCGTGCTGTTTGTTCTTTAAGAAATATTTTCCAATGCCAAATAAATCCATAATATACATGAATAGTTAGAGATTCTGTTTGAGGTATATCAAATTTATTTAGCAACTTGATAGACAACTCTCCAAACTTATATCCATAATTGATATCTTTTATTACTCCACACAGAAGTAGCCCATAAAAACTATAGGTAACAGCAACTTGGGGATAATTTCCATATTTAACACAAATATTAAGTAGAGTTAATATTACTTGAACCAATAACGAAAAGTTTGTAGTAAACGTAGGCGCTATCATCTGCTGTAATATTTGTATAGCTGCTAGTTTGTATTTGTCTACTATTACAGGTAAATTTGCTAAATCTTCATTATTCTTATCTTGAAAGAATGATTTAATACTTTTCTGTTGTTGTTCAATTTTTTCATATATATCAACAGGTTGATTAGAGATATCTATTCCTAGTTTTGATAAAATTGTAAAAGCACTATTTATTGCGCGATTACTATCTAATATGGCAAAATAATACAGTATCTTTATTCTATAAACTTCGACTAAATCGAGAATATTTTTAGCTTGTTTTATAATAGCTTCTGAAAAATATTCAATTTGTTCAAACTTATTATTTAAGTAGAGTAATTCTAAAGTTTCTACATAGATTTCTAAAGTTAATTTATACTGTTGTTCCCAGCTATTTGCTGCTAATAATCTTAAGCAAGTTTCTAAATATCTTAGAGCCGGTTGATAAGCTGTTGATGCTTTCGCCTTTTTCCCAGCTTTAAGATTTAATTTGGCTAAATCATCTCTTTCCGAACGCTCAGTAATTAATTCAACTCCTTCGTTTAGTTGATTGACAATATCAAAAATATTTTCCTCTAATTTATTTTTTTGAGTATTTTCGAGTAAAAGACGACCTATTTGCAGATGAACTGCTTTCTTCTCTTTTTCTGGAATTAAAGTATAGGAAGCTTGCTGAACTCTATCATGCAAAAATTTATAGGGGATATATTTGGGAATTTTGGGAATAAAACTATCAAATATTTCAGAAGTCTCCCTTGATAGTTCTTCCTGATTCCAAAGCAAAGGTATTTTATAGTCATTACTCAAAGGTAAAATCAAACCTGCCTCTAGTGCTGCTTGAAGTTCTCTAGCTGTAGTTATTGGAGATTTATTATTAACCACGGAAAGAACTTCTAAGTTAAATTGATTGCCAATACAAGCAGCTAATTGCAAAACTTTCTGATTTTTTTTATCTAATTTTGCAATTTTAGCAATAGTTAAATCAACAACATTATCAGTATTTTCTACATTTTTAATATCCTCAATATTCCAGTGCCAACATTTTTGATTATAGTCAAATAATAAAAGGTTTTCTCGATACAAAAGATGGAGTAATTGAGTTAAGAAAAAAGGATTTCCTTGAGTTTTATTACTCACTAACTCTGCTAGAGATTTTGATTTATCTATCGATAAATTTAAAATATCGGCAATTAATTGGTTGATATATGGAATTTCTAATGGTTGCAGTAAGATATTATTGACACTAGTACTGTCTTTTTTAATTTGCTCTAAGATTTGTATTAAAGGATGAGTCGCATCGACTTCATTATCTCGGTAAGCCCCAATGAGCAATATATATTGGCTGTCAGCATCAGTTATTAATAACTCAATTAACTTCAGAGATGCTAAATCTGCCCACTGGAGATCGTCTAGAAAGATAACTAAAGGGTGTTCTTTTTTAGTGAAGACGCGAATAAATCTTTGAAAAAATAAATTAAATCGATTTTGAGCTTCAGTTGCTCCTAATTGCTCGACTGGCTGCTGTTTACCAATAATCTGCTCCAATTCAGGGATTACATCGATGATAATCTGAGCATTAGGCTCCAAGGCTGCTAAAAGTTGCTGTTTCCAAGTTTGTAGTCTTGCTTCAGTTTCGGTAAGTAACTGTCGTATTAAGTCTTGAAACGCTAAAGTAATCGCTGCATAAGGAATGTCTCGCTGCAACTGGTCAAATTTTCCGCTAATAAAGTACCCTCGCTGGCGTAATATTGGTTTATGAACTTCATTGACCAAAGCAGATTTACCAATTCCTGAATAACCAGAAACCAGCATCATCTCACTGCTGCCTTGACTGACTCGCTCAAAAGTAGTTAATAGTTGTGTGATTTCTTCTTCTCTACCGTAAAGTTTTTCGGGAATAACAAAGCGATCGCAAATATCTTGAGTTGCTAAATCAAACTCGTCAATTTGCCCTAAACTCTCTAAGCGATATCGCGACAGATTTCCAAGTCAGCTTTGATTCCCCAAGCACTTTGGTATCGTTCTTCTGGGGTTTTTGCCAACAATTTCATCACAATGTCTGAAACGGCTTTAGGTATTGGTTGAGACGGTAAGTTTAACGTTTCTAGAAGTTTATCTGGAGGAACAGGTTGTTGAGCAATATGACAATGAACTAATTTTATAGAATCACTGATAGCAAAAGGTAGTTGATTAGTTAGCAATTCGTAAAAGGTAGCACCTAAGGAATAAAAATCGCTGCGGTAATCTATTCCTCGGTTCATTCTTCCAGTTTGCTCTGGGGCAATATAAGCTAAAGTTCCTTCTAATCGTTCAATATTGCCAACTGTCTGAATTTCCCGAGATAAACGAGTAGAAATGCCAAAGTCGATGATTTTCAGTTGTTCTGTTTCTGGGTTATAGACAATATTAGAGGGGTTAATATCTTTGTGGATAATATTGGCTGCGTGAATAGCAGCCAAACTTTCAGTAATTTTAATAGCAATAGAGATAAATTCTTTGAGAGTAAATTGACGTTGATTGGCTATTAATAGTTTTAAAGATTCACCGCCAAAGTCTTCTAAAAACATGATTAGACTATTTTTATACCGCTGCAAATCATATGCCTTAATAACTCCTTCAGTATTTAAGGAGCGGGTAACTTCATATTCTTGCTTGTATCGAGTTAATTCTGAAGGAGTTGGGTAGTTTTCCTTGAGAATCTTTAAAATAACAGGTTGATTATCAGGTTTGAGAATAGCTCGGTAGACTAATGAATTAGCACTTTCATAGATTTTTTGGCTAATCTGATAATCTGCTTTGATGTTGTCTAGCTGTCGATTCATACGAAGCTTGATAAAATCCTGGAATACTTTTTACACAGGTTTTCCAGGATTTTATCATAGTGTCTCAATTTTAGGCCACAGCAAAGTACCTACTTGAATTTTTATTTTCAATAAGTAACTTTTTAATTAAGTACAACTGAGTGGAATATAGGGATAGGGAGGCTTAAAATAGTCCACGTCCATTAAATATTTGGCATCCTCTACCTTTTCCCCATCCTTTACCTCTTCCTTTCTATAAAAGGGAAAATCACTCATTCCTGGCTCTTCTTTGGCCCACGCCCATTTTTTAATAGCATCTGGATCAGCACCATAAGGTATTGGAGGATAAGGGATAACAATATGATAACCTACCCAAGGTTTTTCATGGTTGATTATAATTTCTTTGATATCACCCTGAAACTTCCCCCAATCTACTTCTAAACTATGCAGCATAGTTATTTCACCTGTACTGAAAATCGGTTGGGAAATTTGGTGGTATTTGTTATTATCTACTCTTTGGTAATATGCTTGCCCAGCTAATAAAAGTGATAAACTAATTCCTTGCCAACTTCTGCTGCTAGGTAAAATTAAAAATCTTGCTTGATCCCGTTTTTCTGAATAATCCTTTAAAGGAGAGTAAAAGGAGTTTTCCGGATCGGGGTAGTCAGGAGGTTCTGCCCCACCATACAGAAAAATCTCTCTAGCTATAAGACCATCTAAAATATCAAAACCATAGTTAGGGTTAATATCCTTTTCATAGTTAATAATATCTTCCCATTCACCAGCAATAAATTTATCCCATAATTCATTCTTTTGTGCTTCTAAATAAGACCACCAAGTTTTAGAAATCAACTGAGATATTTTTCGGCTATATAATAGAGTTCGTATCGGGTGATAAAAATTAGTTATTTCATTTTGTTCAATTTGTTTAGTAATTATTTCATTTTGTTCAAATTTTTTAAATTGAAAGCTAGATAATGCATCGAAAAAACCTTTTGAAAAAACGACTCCTGATGAGGGCAAATATGAAGAAATATTACTGCCATCGCCTTTTTTTGGATAATCTTGAAGCTTGTCTATTGTCTGCTGGTCAAGGGAATACTTATTGAAATTCTCTGATTGAATATTATCAGACCCATTACCTCTTTCTTTCGCTACTATAGTTGTAACTATATTTTTACCTTTTCTCTTTTCTTTATTAGGCTTCCTTACTTCTAATATTTGGTAAACAGTGTTGGCTTTATACCACTGTGCTTCTATTAATTTTGGTTGTTCTCCAGAAGTAATTGTTCCAAATACTTGAGTGTCAATTGCACTTATTGGAGTAAATTCTTGTAAATTGAATACATTTCTTTTTTGAGAATCAATATCAGTTGATGATTTTGAATCAGGTTTCTTTTCAGAATCAATATCAGTTGATGGTTTTGAATCAGGTTTCTTTTCAGAAATGCTCTCAATTAATTGTTTTGCTGTATTCGACCCATTCATTGCATCAGTTAAATCATTTGATCCTTGCGACATTATCTTTTCCTCCTATATAATCTCTAATTCAAGACAAATTGTAAAAACGACAAGGATTATTCCAAAGAATCTTTTGCACAGTTTCTTTCGATAAAGTTTCCTCAAGCTTTACCATCTCTGCAACAATGTTCGGCTTATGATCCATATGCGGATAATCCGAACCAAAAATTAAATTGTCTGTGCCAATATATTCAATCACCTGAGCCAGTAATGGTTCTGAAGGCTCTATGGCAATAAAGCACTGGCGACGAAAATACTCTGATGGCTTGATTTTGACATTATCATTAATTTTATCCTCCCAATGTAAATTTTCGTATTCTTCATCTAGTCGCCACAGCCAGTAAGGAAGCCAGCCACAACCGGACTCCAGAAAAGCCACTTTCAGCTTTGGATGACGTTCTAATACCCCTCCTTCAATCAAGGCTAATAAAGCCATCATCTGTTCCATCGGATGAGAACAAGCATGGGTAGCAAAACGAGTGTTAAATCTTTCTGTTCCAGTAGTTGGCAAACGGCTGTGAGTTCCTTCATGAATGCCTACTGCTATTCCTAGTCGCTCGCATTCTGTCCAAAAAGGCTCGTAAGCGCAGTCGCTCAACAGTCTTCCTTTGACAGGGTTAGGGCGTAAAAACACTGCTGTCCAGCCAAAATCGACAATTTTATGCAATTGATGCACCATTGACTCTGGCGCGTGCAGATTAATTGCTCCTACCCCCTTCAATTTATCTGGAGCGTAACTGCAAAAGTCTTTTAACCAATTGTTATAGGCACGGGTAAAAGCGCCAGCAACTTCCGGTTGCATAGTATCGATTGCCCAAAGCCACAATCCATAAGTTGGATAAAGGAATGCCAGATCGATCCCCATCAGCATCATCTCTTGAACGTGAGACTCGACATTGTAGCTTTGGAAATAAGCATTAGGATGAGCTGACATCATCTGCTTATTCCCCTTATCTCGAACTTGTCTAGAGACTTTTTTTACAATGTCTTCCCCTTGAATTTTCATGTCTGCTGAGGGAGCAAACTGTTTAAATTCTGGTTCGAGATATTCAGTCCACATACTGGGAGGTTCAATAACGTGGCAATCAGCATCAATAATCGAATATCCGTTTAGCATGATCTCTAATCAATCTGGCTCAGAATTGGGAATTGGTGCGTAACGCTACAAATCTGATTACTGCGCTGAAATTTTTTGGTAGCTTCACACATCCTACAGTTTTACATGCCAGTTGCGTCAGCTCTATTTTTATCAAACAATCGGTGAAATCGTCTTGATGGTACTACTACCGCAAGGCGAAAGTCAAAAGTCAAAAGTATTATCGAATGGGCTTTTTAGGGATTTTAACTCGAAAGTGAATCAAGAAAGACCCCTGATTTTGTAGATTATAGTAAGTCCATATATCAAGATTTGGTTTATGCATCTGTTGTGCAAGTTGTATCGTTGTAAATGACATAAAAAACTCCGTACAAATAAAGAAATTGGAAACAGATGCTATAGGCAAGTGGCGGACAATTTTGAATTATAACAGCCTCTGGTCGTTATAATTACAACCTTATAATCAGCCTTTTCAAGGTGTGTTAGAGACTCTACAAGATAGTAAGCCACAGCAACAGAAAACAGCAATATTAAAAAAATGCTATTACGTTTTGTATACCTAAATTAATAGCTTCATCGTTTGTATCAACATATATATCGATTCTGTTACCTTGAATAGCCGTACCTGTATCTAGACTTTTAGCAGAAACTTCTTGTCCATCCCAAAGTCTTAAAGTCAAGTCTGTTAGTAAAGGAATAACGTTTGGATCTACCGCACACTGTAGAGGTGATTGGCCGGCACGTGCTTGTTGCAATGTAACGCCAAACTCACCAGTAGCAGGTGGCTGTACTGTTCCGTCTGGGAGTGTAGATTGTTCTCTACTGTAAAAAGTAGCTTCTAAATTCAATTCAGTAGACATGATTTTCTCCTTAAAAGATTGAGATTTTGTATCAAATTGGTGAATAAAGTCTATCACTTGGAGTGAAAGCACTCTTATCAAGTTAAAACTTAGATATTGACAGAAAGTTGGTGTGGTGCAAGCCCTAGTGTGTGTGCAAACTACATCCGTGAGATGTTAAGAAAAAACGCATTTTGTCAATCAATGTTAGTGGGACGATAAGATTGCCGCAATCGGAACCATAATCTTGCCCTAGTGTTGTAGGTTGGTGATAGCCCACATAACCTTAGTTAGTTATAGTTGCAGAAGGTTAGCCAAGCAAACTAACCTTCTGTATTCCTAGTAACTACTGCTAGTAATAGCTATTTTGCAGATGTTCTAATCAGGAATTTGAAGTACAGTACCAGGTTGTAAACTATTAGGGTTCAGATTGTGATTTGCTGTAGAAATCTTCCCCCATAGATTGCCATCTTTATAAAACTGTTGCGCAATGCTAAATAATGTGTCCCCCGCTTTAACAGTGTATTGTTGTGCCATGTTTTTCTCCTTAAAAAATTGAGATTTGCATCAAATTGCGGTTTTAAAGCTTTTATTCTTTCCTTCAGTTTGTGACACTTGAGGGTGTGGAACGTGAGCTTCAATCGCAGTGAACTACCTTTGATATTAGTTTTTTTCTTAGTCTCTGAAACTCATAAAACTCATCCCAGAACTCATAGAAAAACTCATGAAAAATAAGATCCTTCAGTAAGGAGAACCTCACATCCACATGGGAAAACAATTGAGTCGCTCTTGTGTCAGCGGCTCTGACAACCAACCCATTTTCACCGGAACTTCATAAAGCCGTCCGGGTGCTAACCTTTTCCACATATGGCGCATTCCCGGAACGATTACCTTGGTAACGTGAAGTCCAATATCGGGACGAGTCTGATCTAAAACCAGCATTTCTAAACCTTTGTTCTCAACGATTTGTTGACAGAACTTGACATCTTCGAGTAAATCGTCACTTGCTATTTCGCGATAATCGCCACTGACTTTAGCAGCAATGCTCTTGCTTGGAACTAAATAAGGTTGCTCGCTTAAAGTTGCGGTTTTCCACCAATCTACCGCCAAGCCATCTGCTGACGGGGGATATTCAGTACTTCCATCAGCTTTGGCAAATAAAACATTAGGTAAAATTTGGTTAACTTCAGTCAAGGCTCGACTAATAGCAATCTTGGCATCGAAATGAGCGCCATAACCCAAAACAATATCTTCTACAGAGCGATCGCTTCTTCGAGTCACAGCAGCAAAAACTGGAATATTCAGATCGCTGGTAATATCTAAAACCCAAATTTCTCGATTAATAGTTTGATAATATTGCTTCAGGTTTTGAAAATAAGGCTCGTCGAAACTATCTAAATCCACTTGAGGCTTTTGTAGAGAGTTATACCACCATAACGCGACAGCATCACGCTCTACTAACTCCATAAACCCTTGCAGAATAGCTTCTTCAAGAGTATTACCCGCTGCACATCCATTAGAATCAGCCCAACAGTCGGGTTTATAGGATGGTCGATAGCCATAATAACAGTAAGCCGTTGGCAGATACTTAAACTCTTGATGGGTTAAAGACCAAACGGGAGTCCAGTCAATTTCTCTTTCTTCATTAAAAGGTTCGGGTACTTTTTGAAACCAACCTTGAGATTCAACATTCCATTGCTCTCTATTCTGATATTGCTGTTGGCTGAAGTTCATACAAACATTGGGATGGATCGCTTTGTCCCCCATTTGTTGGTAACTGCCTTTTTCTCTAATTTCATACCCTTGAAACACCCCAGAATATCGCTCGATCGCTTCGCAAAAACCACTAGCCATCGCTTGAGAGTCAGTCCTACCTTTCCCCGCACTTCTACCCCCCAAATTTTGGCGCAAACTAGCTACATCGTCGAAAACACTGAGAAAATGATGTTTAGCAATGTAATTATGAGTTAATCCATTCCCAGGAATTTTATTTAGTTCTCGCACAACACCAGTAATGGGGCTAATATGATGTTGATATTTCCTGAGAGTTTCTTGTGGCGAACAAATACGGTGTCCTCCATCGACAGTAAAGGTTTTCTGGCGGTGTTCTAAAACAACAGGTAGGGGGTTGTTGGTTAACCCATTTACCATCTCTCCACAACTAGAACATTGAGGACGCTTCACCCAGCGATGATTTTGAGTTTGCAGTGCGATCGCATCGTAAGCAATCAAATTGCTTTCTAATTGTTGATTTTCTCCTTGGACAATCCACTTAAACACCTCTGTGGCTACCATTCCTAAAGCGGTTTGTACTGTAGATGACAAAAATCCTAAAGGAGGAATTAAAGGGGAAGAAATTTGCTTCTGTCTCTCAATAAACTCTTCAATCGGTCTATTCTCTCGCAAACGCTGGGCTAAACAGCTCCAACAACCCGTTTTCTGAGGATTAAATAAAGGGCCTATCCAGACTATTGTCCCTGATGGCTTAACAAGTATCCAAGGAGTTTGGGATTTTAAGGCTTGTTGATTGAACTTCTCTAGCTCAACATTGAGATAATCATCGGTTAAAACTACTGTCAAATTACCTTCATCTGCTACTTGAATTTGCAGAGACTCAAGCACAGCAATCAAGTCAGATGCAGCAACTGAACCTAATGCTTTTACTGCTACTTTAGTCGAGCGCAATCTTTGATGAGCTACTGCGGGAGCAATATTAAGATGATGGCAGAAGATTTCTAAGTGCGATGGGAGAGAATTATCTTCTTGAATAAGATAGCCCTTTTGTTGCATTTGTAATAAAGCATATTGGGCTTTAATACTCACATTGAGAACTTCTTGGAAAAAAGTGGTAGCTGACTGTAAAGATTTTGGATCTTGCAGTAGCGACTGTTGAATGGTATCAATAATTTCGTCAATATTGCGATTACCATCGATGAAAGCAACTAAAGTATGAGAAAGATGATCGTTTAACCAGACTTTTCCTCTTTCTGACAAAAAAAAGATATTGTCCGCTTCTATAGTTTGAACAGAATAACAAGGATTAAATTTGATTTTAAGTTCCATTGAGCTTTATTAATTGTTTATTTACTAATTAAAGTGTCATTTTAGTAGAGTTAACTTGTAGTTAATTGTTTTTGATCTTATTCTTTGTTGAAAACATGTTTAGATGTATTTAGTAAATTTAGAAATCAAATTTTGGTACTATCAATGATAGTTGAGAAGCAAAATAGATTTCCGCCCATTGTATTTTAACGGAATTTATAATGAATCTCAGGTAGCTTTTAAATTATTGTTACACAATTTTTATTAAATCATTTCAAAAGGTAATATAAAAGCTCATATAAAAACTCATAACTTTTTATAAAAAGCAATGGAATAACTCAGAGGTTATTTATAAAGTAAATCTAAAAGCGAGGAGAAAAGAGTTCTGATAACGATAAGATACCTTAAACATAGTGTATTTACATAGTTATGTATGGCGCGAAAGTCTTACCTCACAAACTTAACGGATATGGAGTGGGAAATCCTAGCCCCCTTGATTCCACCAGCGAAATTTGGAGGACACCCGCGCACAACTGATATGCGGGAAGTATGCAATGCTATCTACTATCACCTGAAGACAGGATGCCAATGGAATATGCTTCCCTTGGATTTCCCACCCAGCTCAACTGTATACAATTACTACCGCAAATGGCAGCGCTTTGGGGTATGGGAAAAATTAAACCATTCACTGCGCGGTCAGGTTCGCTTAAAATTAGGTAAATCAACACAACCCAGCGCCCTCGCCGCAGACAGTCAGTCAAAACTGACCAAAAAAGGGGGATGTGTACGGTTTTGATGGCGGTAATTCGGCTTGACCCAGAATCAGTTTGGTCAAACTTTAATAGTGTTGGCATGGTAGAGTCTGTCCGTTCATTAGATGGTAAAACAACAGTTGAAACTCGTTATTTTATTAGTAGTCTTGATAATAATGCTCAAAAACTTGCAAATTATGTTCGCAATCATTGGGGGATTGAAAATTCGCTACATTGGGTACTTGATGTAGCATTAAACGAGGATGACTGTCGGATTAGAAAAGATAATGCCCCACCAAATTTTGCAGTATTGCGTCAGATAGCAGTCAATATTTTAGGTCAAGAGAAGCGCGTCAAACTGGGCATCAAAAATAAACAATTTCTCGCAGCAATGGATAATAAATATTTAGAAAAACTTTTAGAATTAGCCTCTAAGTGTTCCAGCAATTATAGGCCCAATACCATTAGAGATACTTAAATAAGATGCGTTCAAACCTAAAGCAGTCCCCTGCTCTTGTGCTTTAGCATTCAGAGAAATTAGTGTATTGATCGTGGGTTGGACTAGAGAGTTGAAGAGACATAGCAATTCGTGGCTGTAACCTAAGCACAGTAATGTTTGGGCTGTGCAACTGGAATTGTAATAATAAATTCTGCTCCCCACCCAGGAGAAGAAACACACTCTAACGAACCACCATGCCGCTCGGTAATAATTTGATAGCTAACCGATAAACCTAGCCCAGCACCTTTACCAACAGCTTTGGTAGTAAAAAAAGGATCAAATAACTTCTGTCTAATTTGTTCGGGAATACCAGGGCCATTATCTACGATCCGAACGATTATTTGTTGAGCATTTATTTTTTGAGTAGAAATGCGAATTTGTGGCTGGTTATGTGATAGTTTCCCTTGAATTAATGAATCTTCTAAAGCATCAACTGCATTAGTCAAGATGTTCATGAATACTTGATTTAGCTGTCTGGCATAGCATTCAATCAAGGGTAACTTGCCATAATCTTTAATTACTTGAATTGGAGGATAATTTACTTTTGTTTTAAATCTGTGTTCTAAAATAATCAAAGCACTGTCAATACCTTGATGGATATCTGCTGCTTTTAACTCAGCTTCATCTAGCCGTGAAAAGGTACGAAGAGAAACCACGATTTGCTGGATGCGTTCAGCACCGAATTGCATTGAAGAGAGTAATTTTGGCAAATCTTCGACTAAAAAATCGAATTCCATCGCCTGAATTGTCTTTTGAATTTCAAGTGCAGGATTAGGATAGTTTATGCGGTAAAGATAAAGTAGATTTAGTAGTTCTTGGATATATTTGTTAGCGTAAGTTAAATTGCCGTAGATAAAATTAACTGGATTATTGATTTCATGGGCAACTCCAGCAACTAATTGACCTAGAGAAGACATTTTCTCACTTTGGATGAGTTGAGCTTGAGTAGTTTGTAATTCTTTGAGCGCTTGTTCTAGTTCTATTGCTTGCTGTTTAAGTTGAGCTTCTGCTTGTTTATGTTCTGTAATGTCGTCTCGAACCACTAGTAAATATTTAGGCTGACCTTGAGAATCAAGAATCGGAACTTTTTTAATCTGTAAAATGCGTGTGTCGCCGCTTTTTGTCCGAATTCTTTCTTCCGGGATCTCTAACAATGTTTTACTATTAAGTGCTTCGCGATCTCGCTGGGTAAAAAAATCAGCCTCTTCCTTGGGAAATAGGTCGTAGTCGTTGTTCCCTAAAATTTCATCGGCACTGACACCAGCTAACTTTTCCGAGGCTCGATTACATAAGATAATTCGCAGATCGACCGCATCTTTGACAAAAACTGCTACAGGCATTGTTTGAATCACAGAATGCAGAAACTGTTGAGCAGTTTGCAGTTGTTCTTCTATCAGTTGGCGCTCATGCAGTGCAGCTTGCTGTTCGCTCTTGTGTTGCTGCTGTAATTGATTAGTATATTCTAGAACTGTCTGGCGGAGTTCAGCATTTTCTGTTTTTAGTTGCTGAAGGCATTGGCGTAAGCTGATTAACTCTTGATTTAACTCTTCGATAGACATACTGATTCACTATTTTTTAGTTTTAGACATTGAGAAAGCTATGTATATCTCAATACAGTGAATTGATTTGTCTATTACCAGAGTAAAGTAATTTGAAAATGCGATAACCATGCGTAGATTTTGTTTTGGTACAGTTGCTCATATCTATAAATTTGCTGGTGAAGAAGTTATCGTTAGAGAATTTGGCCAAATCTACTGTCATGTGAACAGCCTGAGATCATTTTGCCCAAATCGCTATCAAATATTAACTAGTTGTTATATTTGGCTTATTAACGTTCTGACTTGTCCTGTTGAGTCGTAAAACAACGAAATAATAAAGGTTGAGGCTATAATTCATTCTCATAGACTGTATCAACGACAATGTATTATGAAATAAGCAGGCTTTGAGCCAAGTGTTTAGGAAGTGATGTCTGCGACAAGTCGCAAAGTGCCTAAGCATCTCACAGGCAATCCAGCGTCAAGTACTTGGCCCAATGGTTTACAAAAATACAAATGATGGGTTGTATTGGCTGTGGGAAATCGACAGAGCTAGTAAGGTTACAAGTAGAACTAGAAGAGTCAGGTTATCACGTAGTATATTTTGAGTCGAGTGAAGACTTAGAAATGACAGACGTGGACATTGCAGATGTTTTGCTAGCGATCGCCCGTCGTGTGAGCCAAAGCCTGGAGAAAATCATGCTCTCGGAACCGAACAAATTCTATGAATTGCTGCAAGGCGTGTTGAGAGTGCTAGATTCGGAAGTGACAGGGCTAAGGGTAAAAACACCAGTAGGCGATGTTTGTTTCTCAGCAGAAAAAGAGAAATTCTCCTTAGCATTGGGAATTAGTGAAATCACAACTAAAACCAAAAGCGATCCTCAACTGTGGGGGAAACTCAACCAATACCTGGGGCCACAGAAGACCAGACACTGGAGGCGATTAATCGTGAACTCCTAGAGCGCATAGATAACCGGATTAAGCCGTGGGGTCGTCCGCAACAGGTATACTTGTTTGTGGTTCAGGGGGAGTTTTTGACAAAGCTCAACTGCCATTTGGTTTTTACAATGCCGCTGTCGTTAAAATTCTCCGATGATTACGGAACGTTGACCCAGCGTTTCCCGGAAGATCCGAAGGTACTGCCGATGGTTCCAGTGCAATGGCCAGATGGCAATGTCGGGCGAGGTTGTGTATGTGCCAGATGACTAGGCTGTGCCATTGCAGAAGATGATGCGGCGGTTTCCCCGCGATCAGTAATACCAATTCTTCTTTCATTAGGCAACAGATCTTTCTCTTGAAAGTGCTACTAATTTAAGTTTATTAATTCCGAATTCGATTTTATATAAGCCTTGAGAAAGTTTCGTCAACCCTGTGGGCTTGCTACTGTTATATAACAGTAGAAATAAATTACCGAGTTATGGTAAATGAGGTTGTGGTTTTGAACTCTCAATTAACTAATCATCAGGTCGATTTACAAGATTGCACTATTTTTTATCAGCAAAGTAAGTTGGATTCGAGTTCAACCCCCATCCTATTGCTACACGGCTGGGGAATCTCTACTGAGCCTTATCAAGAAGTGCTGGAACTACTAGCACAGCACTATACTATAATTGCTCCTGACTTGCCCAGTTTTGCAAGATCGACTTACTCTGGTCTAATTTCTGATTACGTTAGCTATAGCAAATTTCTCCTTTCATTTTTGGAAGTTTTAGATTTACAAGAATTTCATCTAGTAGGACACTCATTCGGTGGCGGTATTGCTATTACTTTATGTACACTTGTTCCACAAAAAGTCAGAAGTGTAATTCTGATAGATAGTACTGGAATTCCTACACCATCTATACCGGAGATGATCCCGCGAAGGGCAATCGAAATGACCGCTCAACTGTTTCTGCCAAGACTCAGGTTAAAATTAGTTGATATTCCTTTGGTTTTCTCCTATAACTTGTTATTTAATACAAAAAATGTCATTCAAGGATTGCTAATTTCTTTATACGAAGATATCAGCCATCTACTACCAAAAATCCAAGCTCCTTGTTTGCTAGTATGGTCAGAAAAAGACTTAACTACGACATTAAGTAACGCCCAAGAAATGGCGGCAATTATTCCCGGCTCTAAATTAGTTATTGTAAAAGAAGGATTTCACGAATGGGGACTCTGGTATCCTGAGAAATTTACATCATTCATACTAGATTTTATTTGTAAACTTGAGCAAACTCATCAGGGCAAACCTCCTCAAACTTAACCATCACCCTTGAAATTAAGTAAGTGGGCTAGTTATCTAATTATCCCTCTTTTGTCACTTTAGGCAGAGGAAAAATAAAAATCAAGGTTGAGCAGGAATCTAAAAATTGGAGAAGTGAGGTTATAAACAATCGATTGGAGTTTAGTAAAACCACTCAACAATAATCAGAATCATGACGAAAAATCGAGTTTCGAGCAGGAGTCGGGTCAAAATGAGGTTTTGATTTTTTAAGCATTTGTCAGCTACCAGTAAATCCGATCGCTTTTTTGAATTGCTATCCTTGGCATCAGTATTGGGATAAATGGATTTTATACTTTGGTAAACTGATATTTTATTTCTTGTAATTATACAGCACATTTCATCTGAATGAAGTACAGAAGGGCGGGCATCTTGTCATTGGTGTCAAGTTAAGGCATCAGCCCAAGTGTAAAGCGAGGTTGCGGCATTGCGTCGGTGTCGCTGACGCACTGCTTTTACCAAGCCCATAGAGCGGTGATGCTCAACTAACCAAGGAATAAGTTGAAGTTGTGAGTTTTGCAAGAGTGCGCGATGGAAAAAATATAAACTGCGGAAAACCATTTCCACGGAAATTCGCTCTATTGGTTGTTGCAGAGCGAGTGCGACATCAGCACACAAATCATTGAGAACAGCATAGAAAATCCATGTAGCATAAACTTGCATCTGTACACCATTATTGCCACCAACCCAGAGATAGGACAAACCCAACAATCTTTTTGTGAGTAAAAATGCATCTTCGATTTGCCAACGTCGGCGATACAACTCACAAACTGATTGTGGTGAAAGTTGTTGTGGGTCAAGGACATTGGTTAAGTAATGATACCAAGTCTTTCCCCAGAGTACAGATACTTGTCGCATCGGGTAGTGACAAGGATCGGTATGGTGAAGACCCATTTGAATGATTTCGTCTTTGTAATGAGAACCACTAGAAAGCACGCGCACAACTTGATAGCGCACTTTGGCTTTTTGTCTGGTTAAAACATATTTTCTGGCTTCAGTTAGGGTATCAAACCATTCAAATCCATAGAAGCCCATATCTGTTATCAGTAAACCGCCCACTGGTAAGCGTACTTGTAGTTCTTGCCACCACTTAGTTTCGTTACGTTTGGCATCGGCATCAAAAAACGCTGCCACTGGGCGATGGCTGAATGCTTCCACCACCATCAACATCTTCCCACCCAACACTGCGTTTGTTTTTTCTTGGAGTTGTCCTAAATGTTTTTTGACTGCTTCTAGAGTTGATGCATCCGCTATCCATACTGCACTGAACTCTTCAACCACCGATGACCACCGGGGGTCAACTTCTGTAGGATTTTTTTTGACTGCTAGACGCTCTATTACTTGCTCAAACAGTCCAACAAACAGCTTCGCTGGCAAGCTTTCAAGCCATTGAGATAGCGCTTGCCGACTCACAGACATTGCTTCTACCCACAATAATCCTTCAACTTCTAGGCAGCGCAGCACATCTGTTAAATAATTTATTTGTCGATACACTAAACTCAGCACTATTGCTGCCATCACTGGTAGCGTTAGTACCCGCGATGCCTACGGCGGGCTGCGCCTACGCAAATTCCGCTGTTTGTCTTTTACATCTTTGAGATTGGCAAATGTCCCTGGAGTTACCAGTTCAATCAATCGTGATTCTATCTCCTGAGTTGTTGGGGCTGGGCAACTTACCCGATGTCGAAAATCTGGATTCCCTTGTTTTTTACGTGGCTTACTCATGGCTCAATCAACACCCTTGTGTTGAGTTTAGCCATTAAGTTTTACCCACTTGACAAGTCTCCTTTTTTCTTAACTTGACACCAATGACAAGATGTCCACCCCACAAGATTTATCATATTAAAATGTGTACTTCATTTACTTGCAAAGTGCTGTAAATTATGTCCTATCCCGTACTCATATAATAAATAGTTAGACATCAATAACAAGGTGTTCGACTATGAAAGTTCTTGAAACAGAGCGTTTAGTTCTTCGTCGGCTAACAGTTGAAGATAGCGAGTTCATTCTTGAGATATTGAATGACCCTTTGTGGTTGCGCTTTATTGGTGATAAAGGTGTAAGAACTCTTGATGATGCTCGTGAATATATTTTGAAGAATCCGGTTGCTATGTATGAACGTCTCGGCTTCGGGCTGTATTTGGTTGAGCTAAAGGGGAAGAACGTCTCGATTGGAATTTGCGGTTTGATAAAAAGAGATTCCTTGGAGGATGTGGATGTTGGGTTTGCCTTTCTTTCTAAGTTCCGGGGAAAAGGATATGCCTATGAATCTGCTTCTGCTGTCATGATGTATGGGAGAAGAACCTTCGGCTTAACTCGTATTGTCGCTATCACTACACCGGACAATTATGATTCAGCAAAGCTGCTTAAAAAATTAGGACTAAGCTTTGAGCGAATGATTAAACTATCTAAAGATAGTAAAAGTGTTAGTTTGTTCATTTCTGATATCTAACAATTGTAGTGCAGCAGATTGAAGAAAGCCGCTCGTGCTGAGTTCGAGTTTGTAGCAATCTCTGACCGCAGCCGTTATGCCGCGAATCTCAGTTACCGTCGTAAGCATTTCAAAAGCTCATCAATGATTGCAATTGTGTGTCTGAACTATCTCCCAATTCTTGTTGTAATTGGGATAGGTGGTTTTATAACGCTTCAGCAGTCTGAATAAGATTCGATTCTTGGGCTATTTTTAGCTGGGTTTCTTTAATAGAGATTTTTCTCACTAGTTTATTCACTGCATAGACTGAATCATCATTTTCAGTAATCATGGCTCGATCGCGAATATCCGTTTTTAGCAGGAATAATTGCTACAAAGCTTGCTATGTATGAATAAAAATTAGCTACATTTTTCATTTTACACAAGTATATTAAAAAGGATGTTTCCTTTCAAAACTTGCTTGAGTGATACGAATGCAGACACAGATGTTAGAACTAGAAAAAATCGCTGACAAAATTAGAAAACTATTCGCACTTAGTCAATCTCCCAACGAGGCAGAGGCAAGCGCCGCCGCAGCTAAAGCCCAAGAAATCCTAACCCGGCACAATTTATCGATCGCCTCACTTCAAGATTGGACACCTCAACCACTAGAAGAAGAAGTCATTCGCCAGTTCAAACGCATGACCTCATGGAAATTTATTTTACTAAGTGGTGTTTGTTGGGGGAATTACTGCTGTGCGATCGCTAGACACTACCATAGCGGGTCTAAAATGATTATCTTAGGGCGAAAAGTGAATATCGTCTCTACTCGGATTCAGTTTGAGTATCTTGAACAAACCATTGAACGATTAGCAAAACAAGCCCAAGGCAATCGCACTTTTAGAAATGCTTTTAAGTTAGGTGCTGCTAATAGACTTGTAAGTAGGATTCTTGAGAATCGCGATCGACAGAAAAATCAAGGGATTGCTGGAACTACTGAATCAGTTGCAGTACCCGCCATTATCGTGCAAGCGCTCTATGAAAAACTAGAATCTGAGTTAGAAGCATATCTAAATAATGTGAAAGTTAAACAAATGGCGTTACCATCGTGTGGTTCAAAAGACGGATATCTCTCTGGTATATCTGCGGCTGATTCTGTCTCTCTTAATCGTCAAGTTAGTAGCAGTCAACAGCACTATCTGCCAGGTTAATTAAGACTTATTAGGAGATAGCGGTAGTGATGAGAGTAGATTTTGGAGTGATTAACCTCATGCAGTGCTTTATGCGATCGCTGTATGAATTGCAGTCGCGGTTGGGTGAGAGCGCAGATCGCCCCTGTATGGAGTTGAAGGGGTGATGATTGTATACCGCTTCAGTGGCAAATCTAAACCAATGGTCTACACGCATCTGACTTGCTTACCGAAGGGATGGTGTTGATGCTGGCACTTAACTCTTGTGTGACGGCAGTTTCAAGATTTTTGGTTAGTTTTGCATAAAAACACAAAACAAAAGAAGAAGAATATTACATACCAAAGGAATTATGTATAAACCAAGAGACAACGCTTTAAAAGTCCCCTATTTTATTTCGCTTTTCAAGTGCTGCCCTGAACTCCTTGCTCAGGGCAGTTTTTCTTATACAAGTGGCCTCCTTTGAGTCTTGCACCCGTTGGCCAGCAGTGAGAGCTTACGCCAACGATCTGGTTGCCTAAAATATTTATATCAAAGAACTTTCAATTACGTAGCTTGCTGCTAGCTAGAGGCTAGGATTACGAATTACGGATTAGTATAAGTGGGTGTGTCAGAGTTTTGCCTTTACAGACAATGTATGATTCTTGGGAACAGGGAGCAGAATAGAGCGTGATAAAAGCAGAAGTAGCGTCTTACGGATGTTGGCGATCGCCGATAACAACAGACTTAATTACCGCAAGTATAATTGGGTTGGGACAAATTGCCCTCTGTGGCGAAGAGATTTACTGGAGTGAGTTACGACCATCAGAGTCAGGTAGAAATGTCATAGTGCGGCGGGGTGCAAATGGTGAAATCCAGTCCCTCACGCCTAGTGGCTTCAATGTGCGTACTCGTGTGCATGAATATGGTGGCAGTTCCTTTCTTGTGGTGAATGGCACTGTTTACTTTTCCAACTTTAGCGATCAACGCCTATATTATCAACAGAGCGATCGAGAACCGCAAGCCATCACCCCAATAGCTGCCACACGCTATGCAGACGGTGTTTTCGATCGTCAAAACAACCGAATTATTTGTGTGTATGAAGATCATACAGATGTGACAAAGGAGGCGAGTAATAGTTTAGTCGGCGTGGAACTAGACAAAGATCATAAAATCCAACTATTAGTATCTGGAAATGACTTTTATGCTTCGCCTCGCCTGAGCCCGGATGGTTCACGTTTAGCTTGGCTGACTTGGAACCATCCGAATATGCCTTGGGATGGGACTGAACTATGGGTTGGGGAATTAAAGGCAGATGGTTCTTTGGGAAATACTCAAAAAATTGCTGGGGATTTAGATGAGTCTATTTTTCAGCCACAGTGGTCGCCAGATGGTCAGTTGTATTTTGTTTCTGACCGTACAGGTTGGTGGAATATATATCGTTGGCAAGATGAAAATGTAGAAGCGCTAACTCAAATGGAAGCAGAATTTGGTCAGCCGCAATGGAATTTTGGGATGTCCACTTATGCTTTTGGGTCTGCCAACCAGATTATTTGTACTTATACCCAGCAAGGCATTTGGTATTTAGCAAGCCTTGATACACTAACACGTAACTTAGAACTAATAAATACGCCCTACACAGATATTAGCTCTCTGCACGCCACCTCTAAACAGGTAGTTTTTCGCGCAAGCTCGCCAACTCAATCAGCAGCAATTGTCCGTTTGGATCTGACAACTAAAGAGCTAGAAGTACTACGGTATTCTAGTGATGTAACTATTGATGCTGGTTATCTTTCTTTAGCTGAAGCCATTGAGTACGAAACATCTGATGGCAAAACAGCATACGCCCTTTTCTACTCACCTCGAAACCGTGACTATACGGCTCCTGAGACTGAAAAACCGCCCTTGATTGTCAAAAGTCACGGTGGCCCCACCGCAGCAACGTCTAGTAGTCTCAATTTTAACATTCAGTATTGGACTAGCCGAGGAATAGCGGTTTTGGATGTAAATTATGGTGGCAGTACAGGGTACGGGCGGGAGTATCGGCAACGCCTTTCTGGAAACTGGGGAATTGTAGATGTGGATGATTGTGTTTTTGGTGCGCGTTACTTAGTGTCACGGGGAGATGTAGACGGCGCTCGTCTAAGCATTTCCGGCGGGAGTGCAGGTGGTTACACAACGCTTTGTGCCTTAACTTTCCGAGATACTTTTAAAGCAGGAGCCAGCTATTTTGGTGTCAGTGACTTGGAAGCTTTAGTTCGGGATACACATAAGTTTGAATCACGGTACTTGGATGGTCTGGTTGGTCCTTATCCACAACAGCGTCAGATTTATCAACAGCGCTCGCCAATTAACTTTAGTGAGCGTCTAGACTGCCCAATGATTTTTTTCCAGGGATTAGAAGATCGAGTAGTTCCACCCAACCAAACTGAAGCAATGGTTACAGCGCTAAGAACAAAAGGTGTGCCTGTGGCTTATGTTGCTTTTGAGGGTGAACAACATGGTTTCCGCAAAGCCGCAAACATCAAGCGTTCTTTGTCAGCAGAACTTTACTTTTATTCACGAATTTTCAATTTTGAAATTGCCCAACCAGTCGAGCCTGTAGTCATTGAAAACTTTTAGCTCCAACTAACAAGGCGATAATAAGAAACTGTTGAAGAGTGACTTTAGTGTAATAGAAAGTAGTCTAAAAGCAGGTTTGATTCCTTTAATTTTTGGTGATGTCGTTCTAGATCAAGCTATTGGTGGTACTGTCCTCTCGACAGATGCAATGCTTGCAGAACTAGCGAAATACTTCTATCTTCAAGGTAAGTTTAAAATTCGACTAATAAATGTTGGGAATTATGCAGGTGTATACGATCGAGATGGGCAAGTAGTTTCCAATATTACTCAAGCTAACTATTCTCGGATTAAACCTTTCTTGGGCATGAGCAAATCAGTAGATGTTACTGGCAGGATGGCTAAGAAAGTTGAGGAGTTTTTGACTATTTCTAGTTTAGGGATTGACTGCTGGATAATTGATGGGAATATCCCAGGGAATTTAGCTTCTTCAGTTTTAGGTACGCCAACTCTAGGCACTTTAATTAGGGCATTTTAACTAAAATGATTTCAAAACTGTTGGTAGTTAATCCGAATTACTTACCCTTAATCTTTTTGAGATAACTCATTTTTCTGTATGTGAGTAAATAACTGCGCGGCAAAACTGGGTGGTACAGAGTAGTCAATGATTGACCCCGCCGTTGCTGCCTCGCTGGGAAATTCGTACCAATCGGGAAAACCTTGTAACTTCGCCGCTCCTTGGATTGACAAAGACTTGACAGTACCATTTGGCAACCAGATATCAGCGAACTTACTACGGTTGCAGCCTTTGCGATCTGTGAAGTGCGTAGGCGCAGCCCGCCGCAGGCATCGCAAGATAGTGTTACAGGGCAAGTGTGCAGGTTTATACTTGGACTCTGTACGCCCCCCAACTCTTTGTATCAGCAGTGGTGTTGGTTCGTTAGCCGTCAGAAATTGTTCTACCGCTTGCCGTTTTTTAGGGAGTAGTTGAGAATCGGTCATCATGGGAATGAGATGAGCGATCGCCCCATACCAACCACAAGGTGTAGTCCCCAAAGGTAGGGCAACGTGAAAACCCTTGCTTGCAACCAGGACTAACCGCCGCCGCGCCTGGGGTAGTCCAAATTTGTCCATGTTGACCACGCTGTAATCGACCGAGTACCCCTCTTGCTCCAAAGCTGACAGGATGATACTGAAACTCTGACTGTTCTGATAACGCGGAACATTTTCTAGAGTGAACACCCGTGGCTGCAACTGTCGGATGGCTTCTGCAACTGCGATCGCTGCACTCAAATCGTCAGCCGTTTCAAGCGCAATACCCGCTTTTGCAGTGTGAGCTTGACTGAAGTTGGCACACACCGGGGATGCGTGGAGGTAATCGGGGCGGCTCTTAAAACCTAGAAATCCTAACCGTGCTACTTCTTGAACTGTTAGCTGAATGATTTTGCAGCCATATTCATGAAAGTTACGGTGATGGTTGAGAGCGATCGCCCTGCTCAAATCTGGTTTTGTGGGGTCGAACTCCACTGCAATGGCTGGGCGAATCCCGGCTTGAACCATCCCCGCTTCAATCCCGCCGCCACCAGCGAAAAGTACTACAGCGATCGCCGCATCATCTGGAAGAACTGGTTTTATTTTTGTGTTATCAAAATTTTTGCAGACATCCAATTTTAGTGATGGCTTTTTGGTTTTCGCTTTTTTGATAAAGGCGATAATATCTTCCCTAATTGCCCCCTGTTGTTGCATTAGACGAATCATAGGGACAGCACCAGGGGGAATTGAGCCTATACTTTTGCTTTTCCATGCCCTGTCTATCTTCTCTTTCCAATTGAATGCCCATCGCCAATGAAAGGGATTATTCGGGTCGCGTTCACCAATCACACGGGGATGGTATCACTTGAAGTTGGTTTTGATTCCGGCAAACTGGTGAAAGGACGTAAACGGCATTTGCTTGTTGACACTCTCGGATTGGTATTGATAGTCGTAGTCACTTTTGCTTACGAATCTGACCAAGCCGGTGCAAAGAAATTATTCGCGCAAGCGAAGCAGAGAATTAGCGATCGCTTAAATCGCCTGGTTTGTATTTGGGTTGATGCGGGGTATCAGGGTCAGGGATTTATGAAATGGGTTATGGACACTTACCGTTGGATTTTAGAGGTTGTACGTCGTCCAGCTGATGCGAAGGGTTTTGTCCTACTACCCAAACGCTGGGTTGTTGAACGTAGCAATGGGAGGGTTTAATTGGTATCGTCGTTTAAGTAAAGACTACGAAATTTTACCGCAAACGCATGAAACATTTGTACAAATTGCAATGATTCGGTTAATGCTGAGAAGACTCGCTTAATAGATTCCTTTAATACTTTCCAAACATCCTCTCAAGCATACGCCCGCGTATGTGAAGTAATTCTAAATTAGGATAGGCTTTTAACAGGGGATGAATGCTACATACATTGATATTGGATTCTTGATATTTAATATGGGTTAAATTGCAGCGATCGCCCACAAATTGTAACAAATGACACACTCATAGTTTTGACTCAGTTTCTTTGAGGCTTGTGTAATCTCATCAAAAATAGTACATTTGTTTTAGTAAATTAGTAAAGCCCTGACACATTTATTTGTTTGTGCTAGTGCCAGATGGTAATTGCAGTTAACTGGCAAAAGTGATACAACGGAATAACTGCGTATTGCTTGAAAACCTTGAAAATATAGATATTTTACTTATGGCTGAGTATCAAAAAATTGAGTATCGCATCGGTAAAGATGGAAAAATTACGGAAACAGTGATTGGTGCTTCTGGCGCAAGTTGTACCAGCACAACATCTGGAATTGAAGATGCTTTGGGAGACGTAGAAACTCAAGAACTGCTGACTGAATATTACGAGGGAGAAGAAAACGTCACAGGAACAGAACAACAGTCTCTCAAACAACAATAGGAGAGATACAGATGCTTGCAGACATCATTTCAGACATCGAGGGAAGCGGAATGTTTTCTCTGGAAAGTATTTTAGCGATCGCAATCGGATTTTTGGCGTTACTTTTGATTATTCCAGCAATTAACGCGGCGATCGCTTCTCAACCAAACAAGCGAATTGATAAGTTAGGGTTAGCGCAATCTCAAATCAAATTACTAGAAGATGAACTCCAAGCATCCCGTCAAGAATACTTAGAATTAGAGCAAAAAATACAGCAACTTATTTCTGAAAAAGCCGCACTGCATCAAGAAGGCGTGCGACTCCATGAAGAGTTGCAACAGCAACGTCTACAACTAACAGAAGAATTTCGCACTTCCACATTTGAGCAATTGCAGACATTACTGACGAACTACCCCAGCATCCACCAAATGGTGAGTGTTAAACCAGAATTGCCCGTCAAAAATCTGCTTTCGATGTTTACTCCTCTAGATAATCTTCTTAGTAAATGGGGTTACGAACAGATAGGCAAACCTTGGAAACAAGTGCCTTATAATTCTCAACTTCATCAACCAGACAATGCTGATATTACTGAAGGTGAATTAGTTTACATTCGATTTGTTGGTTATCAGCATCAAGGAAGAATTCTTTGCCCTGCCAAGGTTAGCCGGAGTTTACCGGGAGGGAGATGAGGGAGATGAGGGGGATGAGGGGGATGAGGGGGACAAGGGGGACAAGGTGGACAAGGGAGACAAGGAAGCTAAGTCTGTAACAATGCCCAATGCCCCATGCCCAATGACAAATGACAAATGACAAATGACAAATGACTACAGTAATAATTGATTTTGGTACTAGCAATACTGTTGTTTGTACTACGGATTTGATTACGCAAAAACCACGGACGTTGCGATTTGATTCGATGTCGCGGCGGTTTGAGGTTGGGGGCGAACAAGTTAGCGTGGTGCCGAGTTTGGTGTTTGTGGAAGGGCAAAATAGCATTTTGTTTGGTGAATCTGTACGTGCCAAACGCTTGGGGTTTGCCCAGCCTGAACGCTGTTTTCGAGCTTTTAAACGCGATTTAGCAGCGGATTTTGTGCCACCTCCCCGACTTTTGGATGGTAATAGTTATAGTGCTGAGATTATTTCAGAACTGTTTTTGTTAGAAATTTGGCAACAGGTTGAACAGCAATTACAACCTGATAGTGTTATCTTTACGGTTCCTGTAGGTGCGTTTGAGCGATATCTTGACTGGTTTCGCAATTTGGGCGACAAGCTGAATATTCCCGCAGTGCAAATTGTCGATGAATCAACAGCAGCCGCCCTTGGTTATGCTATCAAGCGTCCTGGCACTGTGGTTTTGGTAGTGGATTTTGGTGGCGGAACGTTGGATTTAAGTTTAGTACGGACTGTCAGCGTCGCTTCCGAACAGCAAGCAGTACGGGCTGAAGTTCTTGCTAAATCTGATGCTTTTATTGGCGGTGTAGATATCGATACTTGGATTGTCGAACATTATCTGCAAAAAATCAATTCCTCCCGCGCTGAAGTAGGAGAAATCGGTTTTATGAATTTATTGGAAGTAGCAGAAAGGGTAAAAATACAACTTTCAACAACAGATGAAGCCAAAGAAGCTTGGTTTGATGATGAAAATTTTATGTCCCATGAATTGCAGTTACATCGGGACGAGTTGGGCGAAATTTTAGAAAATCAACAATTATTAGAACAGTTAAGACAAGCAATAGATGAAGTATTAGCGATCGCACTTTCCAAAGGTATCGCTAAATCTACCATCGAACAAGTTTTATTAGTCGGCGGTACTTGCCAAATTCCAGCGATTCAACAACTAGTGATTTCCTATTTCGGCAGACAAAAAGTTAAATTAGATAAACCCTTTGAAGCTGTGGCACATGGCGCATTAGCATTAAGCGAAATGACAGCAGTTGATGATTACCTGCGCCACAGTTATGCAATCCGGCTTTGGGAACCCCACAGCAAAACTTATTCTTATTTCACTTTGATAGAAAAAGGGGCAAAGTATCCAGGGGCGCGTTCTGAAGCTTTAACTTTGCAAGTAGCCACCGAAGGACAGCGAGAAATTCGCCTTGATATTGGCGAAGTTGCAGAAGTTTCTCAAGCGGAAGTTTATTACGATACTCAAGGAAGGATGACAAGCAGCCAATTAGTAAAACAAGATAGTTATCGCTCTTTGGAAACTCATCATCAACAAGTATGCGTCGCTCATATCGAACCGCCTGGACAAACGGGAATAGACCGAATACAGGCACAATTTGAAGTCAATGAACAACGGGTATTAGTAGTAACAGTAAAGGATTTATTGACAGGGAAGATGTTAGTGGAGAGAGGAGCGATCGCTAAACTAAAATAATCTTACCTTTGCGCTCTTTGCGCCTTTGCGGTTCGTTTACAAAAGAACCGTCATAAAAAATGGGAATACTACTAATAGTAGATTGGTGAAAATACAATGGCAGAGAATCAGAGTCAACCTAAAGAATATGATGCTGTACTTGGTGGACAAGCGCATCCACCTATTGATGGTTTAGTTTTGGGTGGAATAGAAGGTGTTAACAGAAGGTTGACAAGTGCAACTATTGAGCAAAAAGTTATTGCACTCCAAGACGCACTTAAATATGGATAAGCAGGCTTAGACTTAGTGATTCAAGCTTTGCAGGATCAATCAGAGCAGGTAAAGAAAGCAGCATTTGAGCTATTGCTAGAAAGGGCAGAACCAAGAGTAAAAAAAATATTACAAAATCACAATTTGTATCTATTTTTTGAGTGTTTTTTTACCTTTAAGCAGCATTCAATAGGTGTTGATGCTATTGCTATTAGTTCCGATGGAAAGATAATTGTTAGTGGGGATGCAAATCATATAATCAACGTTTGGAATTTAGATACAGGAGAGATTAAACTTACACTCCAAAGTCGTGGCTCATGGATTGAATCTATATGTATTAGCCTAGATTGTCAGACAATTTTCAATGGCACTAATTTACACTCTATTGAAGCTTGGGATTTGAATACTGGACAGCTTAAATATACCCTAAAGGGTCATTCTGGACAAGTCAAGTCTGTAGCTATCAGTTCTGATGGACAGACCCTTGTCAGTGCAGGTTGTAATGATAAAACTGTTAAAATTTGGAACCTTAATACAAAAGAAAGTCAACATACTTTAGAGGGACATACAGATTGTGTTTGTTCAATTGCCATTAGTCCTGACCAACAAACAATTGTAAGTAGTAGTCATGATGGAACTATCAAAGTCTGGGATTTTGTTACAGGAGACCTTAAGCTTACTATAGAGGCACATTCATGTAATGTTTTTTCTATAGCTATTAGTCCAGATAGCCAGAGAATAGTTAGTTGTAGTTGGGAACAGGTTATCAAAATTTGGGATTTAAATACAGGGGAACTGAAACGCACTTTAATCGATTCATCTGGTGCTTACTCTGTTGTTTTTAGCCATGATGGTCAATCAATTGTAAGTGGTTGTTATGACAGCACTATTAAAGTGTGGGATTTAAATACAGGATTTAAAAAAACTCTTAAAGGGCATTCAGGTTGTGTTTTTTGTGTAGCCATTAGCCCAGATGGTCAAAGACTTGTTAGTTCTAGCCAAGACACGACCGTTAAAGTTTGGGGATTACCTGAGCTTCAATACAATTAGTCTTTAGATAATACAATCACTGTTGTGAAAATAGTATTTATGAAATTAGGCGATTATAGCGATCGCACTCAATAATTCCATCATATAAAAAGTAAAAACACGATGTCAAAAAATTCCAATCGCCCAACAGTTTATGATGCTGTCCTTGGCGGTCAAGAAAAAGCGCCTCCTGGTGCTGTAGTATTAGGAGGGCTGGAAGGTGTTAAAAGACGCTTGGCAAATCCGGTAATTGAACAAAGAATCGCAGCACTAGAAGAAGCACTCAAATATGGCGAAGCAGGTTTGGAATTAGTAATCTGGGCGTTAGACGATAAATTATGGAAAGTACGCCAAGCAGCTTATTCACTATTAGCTTCTCGACCAGAACCTTTAGTACAAGAAATACTTCAGGACTATGGTAATAAAATTGACAGATATGATGCTTTCGTAGCGATGGCGCGTGCTGGCGGAGTGTCCGATGTCGATACGCTGATGGATAATCTAGAATATGACCGCACTAGCGCCACTTGCAAGTTAGTTGACTTTACACTTGGCTTAGTTGATACCCCTCAAGGGCAAGACCGAATTCGACATTACCTGTTCAATGGCACCCAGCTACAACGTAATTATGCAGCACTTTATTTTAAACGGCGAGGAGCAAAAAAGATTTTAATAGAAGCGGTAAAACAGGGCTGTATTGATAAATTGCAAGCATTTTCTAAATAAAAACAGCAATGTCAGAAAATTTAAAACAACCAAGAGAATATGATGCTGTGCTTGGCGGACAAGTACCACCTCCAAAAGATGGTGTAGTTTTAGGAGGTATTGAAGGTGTTAAACGACGTTTAAGCAGCGCCACATCTCCACAACAACAAATTCTCGCCGTTGCAGAAGCCCTAAAGTATGGCGAAGCCGGTACTAAGTTGGTGTTTGAGATTGTCAATACTGAATCTGAAAAGTTGCAATCTACAGTATCGTCACTGCTGGGACAACAAGCATTAGCAAAAGTGCAGTCCCATCTACACAGTGAAATACCATTAATCTCTGCGGTTGGTATCAACTACAGTCATTTACAGAATTTGCTCGCTTGCGGAAAGTGGAAAGATGCAGACCTAGAGACTGCTAGTATAATGCTGCGGGTATGCGATCGCCAACCACAAGGATTTTTAGATCCATCAGACATTGAAAAATTCCCTTGTGCAGACTTAAACACTATTGAAACTCTCTGGCAAAGATATAGCAACGGACGCTTTGGCTTTGTTGTCCAAACCCATATCTGGCAAATCGTTGGCGGTACATCAAATCCCGACTGGGAAGCGTGGTGTCGGTTTGGTAAAGGTGTGGGATGGTTTTCTCAAGGTACTTGGTGCTATTGGAATGATTTGAAATTCGACTTGAGTGCGCCGGTGGGAAACTTACCCCGTGGCGGTGCATTTATAGGCTGGGGGTTAGGCGACTTTTGGACGGGTTGCAGAACTCTGTCTGCACTTGCACAGAAATTAGCCAAATGCAAAATAGCCTAAGTTTGGGAACACTGGTATAAGTCAGAGGTAAAAAGCGATGCCAGATAATACTAATCAACCCAGAGAATATGATGCCGTACTTGGCGGACAAAATCCTCCACCAGTCGATGGTGTAGTTTTAGGCGGATTGGCAGGTGCAAAAAGAAGTTTCGCTAGCAATGATGAAAATTACCGCATTTTAGCACTTTCGCAACTCATTAACTATAGACAGGAAGGATGGGATTTAGTAATTCAGGCTTTAAAAGACTCATCAACAAGGGTACAGTTAGCAGCATATAAATTATTGCGGAATATTTCAGAATTAAAAGTAAAACAGGCAATCTTAGAATTTAATCCCTATCGTTTTTTTGAGTGTGTTTATACTATTGAGCTTAATAAGTATTATGATGCAGCGATCGCCATTCATCCCGATGGTAAAACCCTAGTATGTTGCGATGCTGGCGGTAGTTCTTTTGAAGAACCTCAAAGAGATGGCAGTATTGTTGGTGGGACTTATCTAGATTTTAAAAAGTGGGATTTGAAAACAGGAAAAAGTCTTTGCACCATCAATAAAACCTTTGGTACAAGAATGAGGGAATACCCAGAACATTTAACTTTCAGTTCCGATGCTCAAACGTTGACGATAGTTGGTTATCAACATGACAAGACCATTAGAACTGAAATTTGGAATATCAATACTGAGCAATTAAGTCATGTTATTAGCGGACAACCATTGTGGGACTCTGGAACTCGAAGGCGTAATACTATTACCGCTATTGCTCTCAGTTCTGATGGCAAAATCTTAGCTAGCGGTAATGAAGCTGGTAATATTATTGTCTGGGATTTAGAAAACAAACAAAATATTGACATTACCAAAGGACATTTACAACGTATAACTTCTGTCGCTATTAATGCAGATACAAACATCCTCGCAAGCGCTAGTTATGATAAACCTATAAAAATCTGGGATTTTAGAACTGGAAGTGAAATTTACACATTGGTAGGAGAGGATACTTTTGACTATAATTCTAATCGTGTATTGCTGGCAATTAGTCCGAACGGAAGAACTTTAATAACTAGCGACCATCATATGCCAAAACTCATCAGAATATGGGACTTGAGAACCGGTAAAGAAATTCATAAATTATTTAGTAATACCGATCCATTGAGATGTTTTACTTTGAGTGCAGATGGAAAAATCTTTGTTAGTTGTGGCGATGATATTAATATCTGGAATTTGCAGACACAAGAATTACTTGCTAAACTTCCTGATGCCACAAGGGTTACTATTAGTCCAGATGGACAGACTATTCTCCGTTACGTTGGTAAATTAATTCAAGTATGGCGAATTCCATAAAATAAACCAAATAAATGCGATCGCACTTCCTAAATTGGGAACACTGGTATTAGTGTCGAAGAAAATGATGTCAGAGAATGCCAATCACCCACGAGAATATGATGCTGTACTTGGTGGACAAGCACCACCTCCTGTGGATGGGTTAGTACTAGGTGGAATCGAAGGCGTTAAGCGTCGTCTTGATAGTAATTCGCAGGAAATTAGAATCGCTGCTTTATCAGATGCTCTCAAATATGGTAGAGAAGGTCAAGAGATTTTACAGCAGATAGTTTTAACTGAAACGGGACTATTACAGTGGGAGGCTTACGATTTACTATTTCAGTCTTCTACAGAAGATGAAAAACAAAATTTACTACAAAATATTCCTTTACAGTCAGAAGCAGGAGTAGACTACAGCAATTTACGTAACTTATTAGCAGCTGGTGAATGGTTGCAAGCTAACTTAGAAACTGGTGAAAAAATTCAGGAAGCTGTAGGGAAAAAATCTCAACCGTATTTCTATATTGTTGATGTGAATAATCTATCACAAACGGATCTGCGAACCATCGATCAACTCTGGGTCAAGTTCAGCAATAATCATTTTGGTTTTAGTGTCCGAAAAAGCATATTACTAAATAAAGGTTGGCATTTTTATCAAGATGGGGATTATATTACCTGTTTTCATAAAGATAATGCTGGCTATATTAGAGATGATTATTTTAATGCTTACAAGCAATTAGGATGGGTTTTATCAGTATTAAATAAATCTCAAGTTACTGTTAATACAGTACCTATAGGTTCTTTACCAATGATTATTGGTAAAGAAATAAGAGGTGGAATATACTATGACATTACGCTAATTTATCGTTCAGATTTGTAAGAACTGCAAATAGGTTCAGATCCCCGACTTCTTAAAGAAGTCGGGGATCTTGTTTCTCACAGAAATTACACCCAACGCCCTACAACAACCCGGACTGTTCCATCTGCTAATACTTCTTCGTCCTCAACATTAAAACCTTGTTCTTGGACTGTTGCCATCAAGGTTTTATGAGCATATTTTTGGCTGATGGAATTAACAAACTGTTGTTGATTAATTTTTGCTCCCCAAAAATCTGCAACTATTTCGTAATTTTCACCACTGCGGCGAAAACCCAAGTCATAACCGTTTTTTTGACGAATTACATACTCGGCTTGAGTTGTATCGCCTCGATATCCGCGTACATTGGTGTTAGACTCCACTTGATAACCTAATTCTTGCAACACTTCATGAAGAATTTCACCGCGTTTGATTTGAACTTTAATAGTTGTGAAATGAGACATAATACCAATTTTGGATTTTAGATTTTGGATTAAAAAACGAGAAGTATGGCATCAATAATTACTTGTTCAATTTCCGCACCGCTGAAGTTTGCAGTTTGTTTGGCTAACACAGCTAAATTAAATTCTCGCAGGCGGTTGGGACGTAACCGTTGCAAATGCACTTTAAAAATCTCTTGGCGTTCGGCTTGTGTCGGTAAATTTAAAAAGAAAATCTCATCAAATCGTCCTTTGCGTAACAACTCGGCTGGTAATATTTGCACGTTATTGGCAGTGGCAACAATAAATACCGGGCTGGTTTTCTCCTGCATCCAAGTAATTAAACTGCCAAAAACCCGGCGCGACGTTCCTGAATCCCCATCAATGCCGCTGGTAATATTGCCAAAGGCTTTGTCAATTTCATCAATCCACAAAACGCAAGGGGCCATTGCTTCGGTTAATTGAATCATTTGGCGGACGCGGCTTTCACTTTCACCAACAATCCCGCCAAATAAACGCCCAGAATCTAATCTCAGTAGGGGTAAACGCCATTCATGGGCAATGGTTTTAGCAGAGAGGGATTTACCCGTTCCCTGTATTCCCACCAGCAACATTCCCTTAGGATTAGGAATACCGTAGCGTCTGGCTTCTTCAGTAAAAGCATCTTGGCGCATCAATACCCATTGTTTGAGTTGATCTAATCCCCCCATTCGTTTGAGTGATTCTTGCGGTGTGAAAAACTCTAAAATCCCAGTTTGGCGAACTGCTTGCTTTTTTTCTGACAATACACCATCGATGTCAGATTCGTTTACCTGCTGTTTAGCTGCTAAGGCTTTTGCCAAAACTCTAGAAATCCGAGTGCGGCTTAAACCTTGGCAAGCTTTGACTAACTGTTCCCGCGCCAAACCGGAAACATTTAATTTCTCTGGTACTACTAACTGTTGAATTAAATAATCGATTTCACTGACGCTAGGTAAGGGAAAATCAACGACTGTTACCTCTTGCAGTAACTCGTCAGGAAGTTCTAAAGTATGACTGGTAGTAACGATAGTTTTACGCGATCGCTTTAACTCCCGCGTCAAGTTTCGCAACTCCCTAACAATGGGTGCATTCTTCTCCGTGGTAGGGTTTTTCACAAATGGATGCAAATCTCGCAGTACAAACATCGCCGCTGTTTGGGAGTCAGCTTTGCCGACACGTGCTAATGCAGCCATCACCGAACCTTTATCTGCACCATTGTCACTCCAACCCCGCACAATATCCCAAAATAAAATTTGTCGTTGTGGCACAGAACGCGATGCAACTTGGAACAGCACTTCTTCCACAGGTTCTTCTTCCACGGAAATCACATACACTAAAGGATACCGCGCCCGAATCATCAAATCGAGTTGCTCTACCAAGGAGGCGTATTGCTGATTCTCTCGGCTATGAGGTGAATCGCCTTTTCCATTAAAAGGTGCGCCTGCCATCATAAATAAGCTTTTATTACTCAGTAGTTTTTGTCTTATTTAATACTATAATTCTTTTTCAAAAATACTAGTACAAATTCACTGAAAATTTATCTTATATCAGGTTCGGTTAAACACTTATAATAATATCTGTAGGTTGGGTTGAGGAACGAAACCCAACATTTGATCCTTGTTCATGTTGGGTTTCACTGCCGTTCAACCCAACCTACATTGATAGATTTTATTATAAGTAATCACCCGAACTTGATATTAGAGTGTTTTGTTCTAAACATAATTCAAGAGTCAGTCTTCAGAATCAAGTAAGAATTTTAGATAACTTGCAGGGGAGCAACGCGATTTTGTGAGGTCAGGTAAAAACCAAGCTATCGCTAAAACTGACATTTGCATATAAAGTAATTTTAATTGCAGTCAACATACGTAATTACACGATAAATTATATTGATGAGATATCTCAAAAAGATTGCTAGTAGGTTATTTGAAGATTATTTCCAAATATATCTGCGATAAGTCTTTAATACTGGGTATTAATTATGGCAAAAAATAAATTAAATACCAAATTGAAGTATAAAATTTATCAGGACGTTTGGGGTTTGATAAACGAATTAAAGATAGAATTACAAAAATTATCCCAACTTTTAGCTATCCATTGACAACGGAGGTGCAACATAATTTCTGCGTTATCTTGAAGTTAAAACTTACTATTACCTCCTAAATATATTATACATCTCGCCTTGCAAATCGAAATCACGGTTTGTAAGATAAACGGCGATTAAAATCGCCTGCGCCCTACATCCCCATAGTTAGAAACTAGCGGCTTTGGTCGCGTTTTCGGTAAAAATACACACCTATCTTTGCGATCGGGAAATCATCCAGCGTGCCGCCCAGGGCGGAGTAAGTATTGTGCCAGCATATCCTAACTATTTAAAAGCTAGCCCAAGAAGTGAATTTATTTTGGGATATGCCGAACTAAATGAGTCTCAAATTACCGAAGGAGTGAGGCGAATGGCTCAAGCGATAATTTTCTTCTTTGATTTGTTGTAGAGAGACGAATTATTTGACCGCAGCGACAAATCAAAAGTCAATTTTTCACCTAGACCTCCGTGGGTGTGTGGAAGCCGCGTCTATTTATAAGCGATCGCGTCCCATCCAATGGGAACTATGTTATGTAATTGCATTCCTGGGTACCATGAAATTATTGAATTTTCTCAAATCCAGACCAGTCATTATAGTTTTAGCAATTGCAGTAAACATCACTGTCATTGATGTACATTCTTCTAGTTCAAATTTTCCTATGGACAAGAGTACAATTACTCAGTTCCAACCACAGATTCAACTTGTTCACACACTGACTGGGCATAAAAAAGTGACTTTTGGTGTTCGAGCAGTTGCGATCAGTTCAGATGGGCAAACCCTGATTAGTGGAGGTAGAGATGATACAATTAAAGTCTGGAATTTACGTACTGGAAAATTGTTGCGTAGTTTAAACGCTCACTCAGATGGTATTACTTCAATTGCGATTAGTCCAGATGGCAATAGGATTGTAACAGGTGGGATAAGCACCCCAACAATGAAGGTTTGGGATTTACGTACTTTCCTTATGCTTAACAGTGATAGTGGACATACCCAAGCGGTAGAAACCGTTGCGATTAGTTCAGATGGTAAATTGATTGCTAGTGGCAGTGACGATCGTACAATCAAGCTTTGGGATTTACACACGCTTAAGTTGCTTGATACTATTGCTGCACACTCAGGATTTGTGAGTAAAGTTGCATTTAGCCCTGATATGCAAACCCTTGTAAGTGCTGGGGGTGGCGATGATAATACAATTAGGCTGATTGATTTGCAAACTAAAAAAACACGCCATATTCTCAAAGGGCACAAAACCGGAGTTGATGCTATTGCCATTACTCCAGATAGCAAAAAGCTTGTTACTGGTAGTTTTGGTCAGCTAGTTTCTCGAAATCGTGCAATTAGTACCCTGAAATTATGGAATCTTCAAACTGGAAAACTGCTGCATGATTTTACTGATAATTTTAGTTCAGTTGAATCTCTTGCCATCAGCCCCGATGGAAAAATTCTGATTTGCGGCAATTATGATGGCACTATTAAACTGTGGAGCTTAGAGACTTTAAAACCGTTGCATACCTTTGAAGATGGTTCCAGTTCTGTTTTAGGGCTTGCTCTGAGCCGAGATGGTAAAACCCTTGCTAGTAGCAATGAGGATAGCACTATACATATTTGGCAAATTAAATAACTACATTGTTTAACTACAATGTAAAACTTAAGAAAAGTGTCAAATCCGAATTCCTGTCTTCCGGTCTAGTTTTTTAAAGCAATCGCATGGTGACGGATATGATCTTCAATAAAACTGGCGATGAAATAATAACTGTGGTCATAGCCTTCTTGGTAACGCAAGTTTAGCGGCTGGTTAACATCTGTACAAACTTGCTTAAACACCTCTGGCAGTAATTGTTTAGCTAAAAATTTATCGCAAGTCCCTTGATCGATAAGAATTGAACTGTGATAACCTACTTGCTTGACTAATTCACTAGCATCATAAGCACGCCAATTTTCTTGATTGCTGCCAAGATAACCACCAAAAGCCTTTTGACCCCAAGGACAACGCATAGGTGCAGTAATCGGTGCAAAGGCTGATACTGATTTGTAGAGTTCTGGGTTTCTCATTGCACAGACAAGTGCCCCATGTCCCCCCATCGAATGACCGAAAATGCCTTGTTTATCAGGTTGGGTGGGGAAATTTGCAGTAATTAAAGCAGGTAATTCCTGGACGATATAACTATACATCTGGTAGTTTTGACGCCACGGTTCTTCTGTAGCATCAACATAAAAACCTGCACCAGTGCCAAAGTCCCAGTCATCATCCTCACCTGCAATGCCAGTATTACGCGGACTGGTATCTGGTGCAACCAATATCAAACCGTACTCAGCAGCAAAGCGCTGCACTCCTCCCGCCTTCGCCATAAAATTCTCTTCCGTGCAAGTTAATCCAGAGAGGAAATAGAGAATCGGTACAGGATTTTGAGTTGCTTGTGGTGGTTGATAGATGCTGAAGCGCATTTGGGCGTTACAGGTGGAGGAGTGATGACTGTAGAAACCGAGTTTGCCACCAAAGCTTTTATATTCTGAAATCAGGTTGAGGTTAGCCATTTGTTATATTCTGCTTTCCTGAGCGGCTGCGGAGAATGGTTATTTTAGCGTAAACTACGAGGAACCTATCCCATTTGGACAAAAGCGATCGCTTTTGGGTCTGTTAGCTGATTAACTTGTGATGGCAGAAAATTAGTCAACATTACTATTCACTCCAAACTAATTTTCTACAACCATTCTAGTGGATTAAATTGCTGCAATTGATTATTATTCCTGCCAAGCCAATTGTAAATAAAGAACTAGCAATAGTAGACGGCGTTGCAGCACTTCTACAATTTACCCTCGGTACGCACCCAAGGTTTTTCTTCAAATAGACACTGATATTATTTTGTAATCATTGCGTGCAGTTGTGAATCTGGCTTCTATTACGCAATATAAAACTGCCCTAGACGGAAGCTAGAGTAGTTTTTGATAGAAGTAAATTATATATAGGAATCCGATTTTATTCCTGAATCACTCGTAGAGACAGGGGACAGGGAACAGGTAAAAAGGAATAAAAGTGTACTGAGTTTTTTTCAGAAATCAAATATGAGTCCTATAGGAGACTTTTAGTCTTGTCCCCAGTTTATCCATAGTAAATACCGTTATGTAATACTATTCACCTCAAATCTCATGCTTTACGCAAAAAACGAATAATTTTGAAGTTGGCATTTTATCAGTTGAATATGATTATACAGTTAAAATAATTTATCGCCCTAACTTAGCAACATATTTACATAGCAAAACAATTTTACTATCATCTTGATTTGATTGGTTATTTCCTTTATCTATTAAAATTTAAATTTGTTTAAAATAATACAGTGTTAATGTAACTTGAGCATGACTTCAATCAACGGAACAATTACAATTAACGTACAGGCTGACGATAATGGACAGTATGTTTGTGAACTGTTGTCATCTGTTGACCAGCCAAGAGATGAAATTCGTTGCTGTGGGCAAACCAGAGAACACGCTATAGCTATTGCATTAGAGCAGTTAGCGAGTAAATATCGTCAGATTACCGAAGAGGGTCAAAATAAGGATTGGCTTGCAGTAGAGCGTTCTGAATCTGGAGAAGCAATACAAAAGCATTATCATGTGATTTTGCATTATGAACGCGTTGGGAAAGCAGAGTCTAAATTTGAAGCTATGCAGGACACGTTAATGGAAAATACAGTAGTCGAAAATGCCAAAGTTACTTTGATTGAGATTGATGCAAAATTACCAGTCCAGCTTTTAACTTGATGACATCAAGGCGATCGCTTAAATGTTGATTAACCAATAACTCTAAGTCGATGTTCTATATCGGCGTAGCAGAAAACCCACTCCAATCAAGCCGATGCTAAATATCGCCGTGGTATTCCTCGGTTCTGGAACTGTTTGAAATGTTTGAAACGAACCTGAGATTAGAGGTAGACCTCTTACAGGAGCAGTTGGATCTGGGTTGAGTGTAAGATTTTCGGACAAGATCAGTGTGCCAATCGCACCGTCGAATTTACCCGATCCACCAGTAATACTTATAGTATTAGAAACCGTGCCCACAAAATTTTGAAAGTCAAGGGTAGCAGTACCTCTAGTGGTTCCAAATAGTTTATCTTCTCCTTGACCAAAAATTGTAATGTTACCAAGTGGTAAGTCGTCTAACCCAAACTTTGCTGGATCTGGCTCAATTGTAATCACACCTGTATTATTGTCGAGATTGCCATAGCTGATATTTACAAGTCTAGTTAGACCGTATGGCGCATTAGCACTTTCACCTATATTGGTTATTTTTAAAATGTTTCCTGCGATCGGTTCAAGAGTAGTTTCTGAATTGTAGATAGCTGAAAATGGATATTGTATCTGCGCCATTACTTTTTTTGTACCTAGTCCAAAACTCAAAAGCGCGGCAGCTACCGGAGTGAACCATACAGCCCGTAATCTAAGCATAATTAATTTGATTTTGATATTAGGTAGTGTTTACTTTCACTAAAGACAAACTACCGTAAATTTCTCAAAAAATAAACCATCTAATTAACTATTACTTAAAGGATGTTATCAAAGTTGCAAAAGGTATAGTTTTGTACTTGAGTATGCCCAAAATGCTACTTAACTATACTATTAATCTGCTCCGCCAAAATTGATTACTGGGTTCGGACTGGGGAAGGAGGTAAAATGTAGCGTAATATTTCTCCTCTGATGGGTAGGTAATGCCAAGTATTTGCCTACAATTTATTCACTGGTGGCTACTGATGAGCTAATCATACGAAAACAGTTGAACATTGCTACAATCTCTACATTTACGCGCACGTAGCTTTTCGCCTTCCCCCCACCCAGCCCCATCAGCACGGAAATACACCCACTGACTTACTGATTCTCCAACGGTACGACCCCAAACAAAATTTTGTGAGCCGCAGATAGGACATGGCGTTTCTTGTGGGCTAAGGTTTTCGTGATTCGGTTGGTTGTTCATGAGCTTCCCCCAATAATTTCTGAGTGCAATCTTTAGGAGGCATTGCGCCAGAGTGCGATCGCTTTCAACACCCTAGAGCGCATCGTAATTTACCCCAATCCCGCAGCCAATAACTCAATTCATCGCACTGAGAAATATCGAGAGAGCTATTGTAAATTTTCGTATGCTGCTTGATTGTTAGTCGTTTTACTACTGTCATTCCAATCACTGCAAAGCCATAATCGATTAATTCGAGTATCGAATCGACTGTGAAACTTTGACTGCTTCTTGAGGAGTAACGTTACTGCAATTAGACAATTCTGGCATTACTCCCGTACCAACAAATCTGTAAAAGGGGCCATTTTGCTCTCCCCACCACTGCGATAGCAATGTTGGTTGTTTGGCATTACCGTATAATCCTTGCTCCAAAGTGCTTTTTCCAAATATCGGAGAATTTATCGGGTAACTGCGCGACCCAGCAGGTAAGTCTCCAATACCCCCAGATACTGACTCAATCGCAAAGCATTTCTCTGCACTTAAATTTTGGTAAACAATTAAGTAACGCAAACTGTCAACATTTTCGCGCCCAGCCGAGACTATTACCTTGTCGGCATGAAAATTTGTAGGTACGTAACTTGGTAATGCTATTTTTAAGCCTAGTGAACGTAAAACTTTTAGTTGAGTCGGTGTTAATTTTATTACTGAATTGGTTTGTGGAGATTTGGATTGAGCAATTACCGCAGCCGTAGAAGCGATAACACAGATGGCAAAGCAAGAGGAAGCAAGCTTAATTGGGTATTTGAATAATTTCATCGGTGATAGCTATATATGACTTGGGTTCAAAAAGAAGTTGCAAATTGCTTGATCTATTAATAACAGCAGCAGAAGTCGCACATTCAAGGGCAAAGCTTGAATATTGCGACATTCAAAAACTTTGTCAAAAGCTTGATCCCATTGTGAGGAATTGCTAACAAATCTGCAACGACATAGTTAACGGTCGAATCGGGAAATCGCTGCTGACACCAGGCGTATATGCGTTCGCGTAGCGTCTCGTAAAGCCTGCGGCATAGCTACGCTTAGGGCGCAGCCTCTCGTAGAGAAGAGAAGCAGCTTGTCATCAGACAATCAAAGGCGGTTACTTCAAACCCTCTTCGGAGCTAAAGCTTCGGCATCATCTCCTAAGCTACAACCAATAACTAGCGTCTTTTGCCCTTTTATCTCTAAATTTAAGGTAAGCTTTACTTTGAAAAGTAGCCTCATAATCATCAGATTAACCATAAGCACCGTTGGGAAGAAATCCTAAGAGTTGTTTCAATCTCTGGTCTGCTTCTTCATAGCAGTGACTAGGCATTTGATAATTCATAAAGGGTTCGTACTTATGCCCAACCAGTCTTTTTGCATAGGTAATCTGCGTAATGTAGCGAGTTATAGAGGACGAATTTCTAGACCCTCTATGCCATACCTGATTGTTAAAACAAACAGCAGAACCCATTGCTCCCAAGCAGTTATAAACCCGGTCTTCATATCCAGAAATATCACCATTGCAGAATTTCCCAAATAGATGAGATCCTGGAATCACCTGAGTTGGCCCATTTTTTTCAGATAGTACATCTGTCAAGTAATAATTTACTGTGAATGCTAGAACATTCAGGCGAATGTTGGTTAAGGGTTCCCCATCAAGGGAAATTACGTGCGGTGTATCGTCTTGATGCCAAGCATTTTTAGCCAACCCATCAGTGTTTGGAGGAATCTTAAATGAGTTATTGTGGATAACATGAATTATATTAGCGTTGGGAACACCATCCTGTATTGAGTAACTTATTCCATTTGCTCCACCAATTAAATGTTCTGCAAATGTAACTATAGGTTCTAAAGCAAAAAGATTTAGATTTTGCTTTGAATGCTCGAACATTCGCTTCATCATCATTTTTTTTGATTCGTGATAATTTTCACCTTCAATTTTTTTGAGAGTTTCATCCAAATCATTCTTTAGAAGCTCACATTGTTCAGGTGTCAACACATTGTCAATTACAATAAAACCATGAGTATGAAAAAATTCAATCCATTCATTCAGTTGCTCTATACTTGTTTTTTTACCAGTTAAATATTCAGTCATTTTTTTCTTTGTTTTTCAATAGTTAGAGGTTAGGGATGGATCATCTCTATTAGGGACAGATGCTAATAAACATCAGATACCAGTCAATCACTTCTATATTTATTTTGAATTATATTCCGGATCGGACTGATGCAAGTGAGTGTATGTATAAAAAAGAGAACTACATTCCCAGATGATTAACCAAATTACCGCCTTAGAATCCTGTTGGCATATTTCTCCTGAATGGGGTCAGTCCATGCCTCCCTTAGCAGTGAAAATGTTAGAAAAAGTTTTGTTGTCAATCTCAGATTTGTCAGGCTACTGCTGTGGTGTTCAGTGGGAAAGACAGCAATGGATTTATGCAATTGTTTGCCAGAGTGAAACTCTCTACTTAGCTGAACAAGAATTTCATAGAACAAATCTACTAGAAAAGTCCACTGTTTCTACTCCAGCCTTTAAATTGGGGGATATAGTTGAGGTTGATTTCGGTGAACAGCCGACACGCCGTATTATTCAAGGAATTTTTAGCCTCAAAGATAATTGGCTTTATGGAGTAGAGTGGTGCTCTCCAATTTTAGAAGAAGTGTCTGCCCAAAGTAGAACAATATGGCTTGCTGATGTTGATTTAGTCAATGTTAGTGTATGACGATTATCAGTTGCGACAAAATAGTAGCACCAAGTTAACTAACAAATGACATTCATCGACCATGAATACGACTAGTTCTCCAGATTCTATTTCCTCACGTCGCCCTGCCAACAGTGTACAAATATCTTTTTTTTTGACGCGACTAACTCCTGATCATATTTTGGGTTGTGAGCTTGAGTTTTCTTCCAACTGATACGTGCTTCATTAAATAAATCATAATAGCTTTGTTTTGAAGAGAAAGTAACGCCGTATTTGCGGCTGATCTCATACTCTAGCTCGTTCAAAGTCCATCTATTTTTTGTTAACAGCCACTCTATTATGGACGAACGTTGCTCTGGGCTTAATAGCCCAACACTTCCTTGATGGACAGCTTTTAAACCTTCTACTCCATTTTTGAAAAATGCTTTTTTCCACTTGCTGATAAAACCGCTCGACACCCCCAGGATCGGTATTATCTCTTCATGCTTGTATCCATACAACAACATCTTCACTGCTATCGCTCGTTGAACTTCACGCTTATCTTGGCTATTTTCAATAAACTCTTAAGCGCGATCGCATCCACATTGCCGCACCCTAACCCTAGTCATTAAAACTACTTACATCTTTTTACGTATTTTCTCACGAATGATTCCGGATTGCTATATTTTTAAAATTGCGTCGTGCAATATGAGTTTGTGGTAACTCATCTAAACTACTAATGGGCATATTGGCATCAACAGAACCACCAACACTTACTTGCCACAAAGTAGCGATGTCTGACGACAAGCCGCTTCTCTACGAGACGCTACGCGAACGCGTCTACGCTATAGCTAACCAATGCCTTTCGGCACGTTTTGGGTGAATAATTTTGGTTTGATGCCAACAAAAACCGCCGCGTTTGCCATCTTTAAACACACACTCAATCCAAGAGCGCATGGAATACCAGCAAGCATCCGCAACTTCCGGTTGTAAATCGGTGAGAATTAAGCAAGCATCAGTGTAGCCCTCATCATACCGAGCTAACAAAGTACACTCAATGCTGTTAGTTTTAAAACAAGTGACCTGTCCCTTCCAAAACTGACCAATTTGTTGTACTAAAGAATTTATTGGCTGCCAAGAATCTTGCCCCAAGGGTTTGAACTGTCCAATTTGATTAATCCACATAAACGGATGCCAACCAATGGATTGAATCTTTCTGTCTTTAAAGGTTTGAGCCGACCATTCGCTCAGATTTTTTATTTCTAAAAGTTTCGTAACTTTCTCTCTAAAGTTTGACACGAATGTGCTTAAATCTAAACTTGAATGTATTTTTTTATTCATGAAGTGACGGCAAACTCCCTGTTTTGATATCAAATCTCAAAACTTTTACTCCAAGGGAATCCTACACTTTTCTGTCTCCATTAGAAAACTAAACAACCATAACGATAAATTTATCTCAGTATTACTGAGGTATTTAGCTATCTAGTAAGTATCTATTTTACTAATCTATTGAACTATTGGGTTAGCGATCGCATCCTTCGGAGTGGAGCATCTTCACTCGTTTTTACACGACTTCAGAAAATCGCGTTGCTCCCGTCCCATTTTTTTCATCACCTCTAGCAGCAGAACCACATCATCGATTCGTTCTGATATTATTTGTTGGGGTAAATGTGCCATTTTTCACACTTACCATTAAACCGTTACACCCTACACAAATTTCTTTCTGGCACAAGGGATGCCGAAAACGATCGCCTACGGTGGGCGGAACGCCATCTCTACGAGAGGCTGTGCCAACGCCTGCTTAAATACTCTCCCTTATTTCATCTATTTCACCAAACTCATCCTCGATTGCGCGAACGGTGAGGTTTCAAAGCTAAACCTGCACCCAAAGTACCGATAGACAGTATACCTAGCGTAGAGGAGGGTTCGGGGACAGAGGCTACATTGGCGACAAAGTTGTCTAGATCCGTGGCACCTCCGGATTCTGTGCTGCTTGCTATCACATATGCAATCTCAAATCCAGTTGATGTGACGACACCTGTCTGGCTTTGCCCTTTTGCAAGAGGATCGGTGAAAAAGCTGTCTAAAAGCTTTCCATTAGAGTCGAACGCAAGTAGTTGCCCAAGTGTGTTAAATACGAAGTCATCACCTATGAAATCAATCGATACAGAGTCCGCAAGTTGATTGAAGTCAGCGCGGAACTGGCTATTTAAGAAGAATTGTGCCCCATCCCCACCAGGCCCAATAATCCCAAACAAACGGGTTCCTGTGCTGGGAATTCCGAAAAGATCGTATGAGATGATAGAGAGTTCGGGTCTACTATCTATAGACAGTGTAACGCCTGGAACCGCGTTGGTTAGAGGTGTGAATGTTCGGAAATCATCCGGCTCGACCCGAATTACAGCACTAGCAGCAGGAGTGGCGACCCCTAAGATGCACATGAACGGTGCGACTAACGTTAAGCATTTTTTACTCCACGCTTTTTTCATGTATCTTACCCACTGCATATATTGAATTAGAAAAGCCTTCAAATCGCCCAGCCATACCCTGATACAACTTACCGTCATCAACAGTAGATTATCATATTGCTGGTATTAGTGGGATAGGTTCATGTAATGCATTTAAAAAGAGTTTTCAATTTCTATATAATGTTATCCCTAATACCGTGGTTTGAGTATAGTGTCAGATTTTTGGGAAATTATCTTTTAGCTTTTCTAATGGTTGACGTTTTGAAACTACTCAAAATGTGGCGTTGAAAAAAGCTCCAAATTGCTTTACTTGCATTAAAACCAAGCTGAATATTGACTTGATTTAATTTAGGATCGGTTGAAGTGCCACCGGGCCAGAAATGCCCACCATTGACTACAGTGAACTGCAATACTTCTGAACCGTTTCTACAACCCGAATAACCAAAAGCTTTGACTTGCAAGTGATTAAGAGATTTAATTGGAGTTAAGTGTTGAAATTGAGATGATGAAGTGCATCGGTCATGCCTTCGCCAAAAATTTATGGTTTCTGGGATAGAAACAAGAGCCTCTTTTTGAGTAATGGGATCGCCATGATAATGTACACTCGAATCCTTTGTACCATTAATCATCATCATTGATATCGAAACCGTCGGATGGCAGCTACGGACAAATCGAGTAGTTAGAGAGCCGGCTACTGATGCGAAAGCAGCAATTTTATTCGGCAGCTTACAGGCCAAAGCTTGAGTGAGTATCCCACCTTGAGAAAAACCAGTGGCATAGATTTTACCTCGGTTGATATTTCTAATTTGCTCTATATGCCCAATCAAAGCTGCAACAAATGAAATATCATCCACTTTTTGTCTGACATGACCTGTAAAGCTCCATTGATGGTCAAGTCCATTTGGATAAACTGCAATGAATCCAAATGCCTCTGCTAAATTATTGAAGCGAGAAACTTTCTCTATAGATTTGCCACTACCATTATCTCCATGAAACACTAAAACTAACGATATTGGATGCTTAGGATTGTAAGATTTTGGCGTATACATATAGTATGTACGTAATTTTTCTTGGTTTCTTAGTTTTCCATAATTCTCGCCTCGCAAAATTTTTTCTCTAGGTATACTTTTTGCTTCTACTTGAAGTGAGTTAGAGGTAACAGTCAGAGTCATTAGGATTAAGCTCAGGGACAAATACTTAGAAAAATAGAAATTTTTGTACATAAATATCAAAACTGTGTATTATTCAATAATTTAATCACTATTCAAATTTGACAAATGTAATTTGAAAGCTAAGTTACAAGTTTGCCATTTCCTCAAGAATAAAGTTCCGAAAGTGGGAACATCAAGGGGAAAAGGGAAAAGGGATGAACTCAACGCGACTACTGGAAATTAACTGTATCTCTGACAACTCTATCTTTTCCATAAGTTCCCTAAACTGACTTTTGCTCTGAAAGCTTGACAGGTGCTAAGTGAACACCCAGGTTACGGGCGTAAACTTTAGTGAAGTACTGGACATTCGGCTGTGGGCGATCGCTCTTTTCTAACAATGACAGCAGCCGCATCGCCTGTATATGAGTTTCGCGTATAAAGTTATGTTAATGTGTGTGCGAGTCTGAAGTGCGTTTTCCTAAATGCGAATGCTATTAATAGCCAATACTATTTTTGAAATAGGAATTGGTTGCGTATTTTTCTTGTTTCCAACTTTGCTTACCCTGGATAGCCAACTGTCTATTTCTTTACTGCGGGTAATTGGATGCGGTGCTTTGTCTTTGGGGACTTTGAGTTTTTTAATGCTCGATTTGACTGATAAAAAAGAACTAAAACCGGGATTAATCGCTTTGTCTATTTTTCATAGTCTGGTAGCGATCGCCCAAATTTACAGTTTTCTTAGCAGCATGATTAATACACTTATAATCATTGTACATTCAGTATTTGCAGTGTTATTTATCAGTGTTTTATGGCAGCGAATTAGATAATTAAAAGCGCTTCAGTTGATAGCACATCCGTGTATAAACGAGCGCTATATGATAGTGAATGACTTGCCGCGTTGGGCTAAACTTCAAGCAAAGTTTCCTGATATGTATAGCAAGTAAGGGGATTTGCAGCATTCGACTCTCAACATCCCCTCAATCCGGTGAAAGATTAGCCTATCCTGTAAGATGCTCGTCCATGCTTCTTTCGATATTGCTGATGATACTCTTCTGCTCTATAGAATTGTGATGCAGGTACAATCTCCGTCACAATTGGATTTTTGTGATAACGAGAACTATTTTCAAGCTGCTCCTTGGAGGCTCTTGCTAATAATTCCTGCTCTGGAGTGTGGAAAAATATCACTGACCGATATTGATAACCAACATCTAGCTCCTGATGGTTTGATGCTGTGGGATTGTGCTTATTCCAAAACACATTTAGCAGTTCATCATAAGATACTATTGCTGGATTGTATTCCACTTCCACTGCTTCAGCGTGTCCAGTTTTGCCTCTACAGACATCTTCGTAGGTTGGATTCTCAAAGTGTCCGCCACTGTAATCAACTGCTGTAGAAGTTACTCCCTTTACTTGACGAAATGCTGCTTCAACTCCCCAGAAACAGCCTGCTCCAAATGTCGCTTTTTGTAGATTAGTATTTTGCATATCTTTGACAACTCTTTTGTAATAATTTTAAATGAAACTCATCAAATCAAACAGATACTTTATAAGTAAATATTTTATAAATTCTGCCTGATTTATTTTAATTATTAGAATTACAGATTATCCTGATACGAGTATGATATAAAGCTGAATATTATCTAAGAATTGGAAAAAATAGTTAAATCTAAAATTAATATGCTACTACAGTACGGCGTAAATAAAACACCCATTCCAAATCAATGAAAAGCTTGCAGTATCCGAATTACGAACTTGTACTGAGCGTAGCGTCTCCAAGAGTTGTATTACGAATTCCGAATTACGCCAAGCGGTACTAGCTTTTGCTAACTATAGGAATATTTCTTAGAATACTCACTATTTCAATTGGGTCTAACCGTTTAGTATAATCTGCATCAACAAAAGCATAAACGATTTTTCCGTCTCGATCGACTACAAATGTAGCTGGAATAGGTAGTTCAAAAGACTCATCTCCATTGTATCTAGGTAACACATGACCCTTTGACTCTAATATAGGTCTTAGATACTCCGGGATTTGAAACACAATCCCAAATTGACGAGCAATCATATTGCTGCGATCGCTCAATACTTCATAGGTTAGTTCATGTTTTTCTACAGTTGATATGGTATGACGAGTAGTTTGAGGTGAAATAGCAATTAGTGATGCTCCTAATGTTTTAATTGCAGGTAATGCTTGCTGGAGTCCTGCTAGTTCTAAGTTACAGAAAGGACACCAAGAACCTCGAAAAAAGGAAATAACTACAGGCCCACTAACTAGTAATTTTTGTAATTCTACTGCTTGACCGAAAGCATTAAGTAGAATGAAATTAGGAATAATATCTCCTACCTTTAAAGTTTGGTCAATTATACCTGAAGAAATTAGCTCATTTTTGATAGATTCTGTAAAATTCATCGTAATTTTCCTGAAAGTTAACTTCTACTTTTATGTACCTTTCTAGAGAAATACTGTTGCAGTAAATTTACTGAAATAAGAAAAGTAGACTTTTGGATTTGCATTACTGGGATAATTGCTTTAGATTCTAAGGCATGATTATTATTTACTGTTCCTGTTGTTTTTATACACGTTAAGCTATCCGTTCAAAGTCCTGGTTGATAAAGCGTTACCACTTCTGCTTTCCACCAAGGGTCATAATTGGTTTATCAAAACAGAATTCAGGAGTCAGGAGCCAGAATTCAGTTATTGTATGAACGAGCAGGATTTAGCCGTTCAGTAGGAATATAGCTTAGGAAATACTAATGAGCTTAAGCATTCAACAGATCGTGCCAGAGGACGTTGCATTAATGGAAGCTCTATTAGCGACCTTTGGTGAGGCGTTCGATCGGGTAGAGACCTATGCAAATCCACCTAGTGCAGACTATCTGCGGCAACTGCTCGATAGTGACTACTTCATTGCGATCGCTGCATTGAAAGAAGGTGAGGTCGTTGGCGGTCTTACTGCATACGAGCTTAAAAAGTTCGAGCAGGAGCGCAGTGAGATTTACATCTACGATCTAGCTGTTGCCGCTGCACACCGACGGCAGGGGATCGCAACGGCATTAATTCACAAACTGAAGGAAGTAGCAGCAGCATGTGGAGCTTATGTCATTTTCGTCCAGGCAGATATCGGTGACGAGCCAGCCATTAAACTTTATACAAAGCTAGGCGATCGCGAAGACGTGTTGCATTTCGACATACTAGTTAATGGTGGCAATAACAATGCCTAATGCCTATCTGAGTAGTGGCTTTTCGAGAAGGGCTAGAGAGCAGGTCAATTTTTTACAATCTTAAGTATCACATGAGTCCTAGATCAGGAGCAATCTTATGAATGATAATCTGGGCAATTCTCGCTATCCCATCCATTCGGGTGTATTCCGCAGACTAGCACGTTGTCCCCATACTCAACTCCATGATAGTTAGTGCAACCGATGCAAGCTATTGGTCGGCTAACTTGGTCATCAAAATCAAAATCATCCTCCGATTCATCTGCTCGAACTAAGGATGCATTACAGTTGGGGCAACCAAAATCAGTGGTTGCAGATGATATTGAATTTAGCACAAGGGAGATGGGTCAATCTGCTGCATTGACTGGTTATCTTGATATCGCCTCCGATCGCCCCTAACCACTCAGCCCAAAACACGTCAACGATCGCTTCCAATCATTTGTTTTCACCATTTCCTTCTGGAACGAATAGCGTGGCTGGCAAAAACATCTTTACCAGAGCAAGCAGGGCGCACCGACAAGCAAGCAGGGTATGCCGCAGTGATGATGAAAAGTTAAGAACTGATTGCATATTTTCTCCAAATTTTAATTTTGATTACTATTCCAACTGTCGAATTTGTACTTTATATGAGAATTTTGGAGTAATATTTCGATTCCTAAGCGGATTAAATCTGGTGGAACTCCGTCTAATTTCAACTCGGTTTGGATAAACTCATCAATTGAATTGGCTTTCGTTTTTTCCAAAAGTGCCAATAAGAGTTGAGCTTGGGTTGTTGGTGTGCCTGACTCCTTAGTTTCAGCTTGAGAGGTTTGCTTATTACTTGGTGCAGAGTCAATAAAGTTTTTGGTATCCCGGTCATAGCCAGAGAAATTCTTTAACAGAGGCTATTGGTATCCATTCATTGATGCCGCCGTAATAAACTGCTCGACCGACTGGTGATTGTGCAGCAATCTCCATTACTTGGGTTGAGGTAATCTTGCGATCGCTGGGGATGAGTTGAGTGGCAATCATGGCATTGTAAGCTGGGAAGCGATCGCTCAAATTAAAGAACAGCATAGGCACGAGTTAGAGCGCTTGGAGCAAGAGTTGAAGGTTGGCTTGTTAACAGAAGCATCAGCTAGAGCCGAAGCGCAGGTACAAGAGCAAATCCAATCCCTCCAAAACCTGTACAAGCAACAGAAGGAGCAGAATATTCAGTTGCAGCAACGCTTAGACGAGATGGAATCGCTACGGCAGTTAGAAACTGAGAATCAGCAGCTTAGACAGCGCATTCAGGATTTGGAAAACACGGTTGAACAGCGCCCTTCTCAACAGTGGGGGAATACGATGACCCAGCAGGCAACTAAAGTATTGAACAAGCAGGTCAAACTTGCACTGGAGAAGACAATTGATCTGCGATCGCTTATTCTAGAAACCTACGATCCGCAAGCCCAAGATCCAGCTGTGGCTGCGGCTGCGGCTGTGGGGCAGGCACTGATAAACGCCCAAAAAGCAGCAAGTGTCGCACAGAAGAAGGCAGATACTGTTCAGCAAGAACCTCAGCGACCAAGTAAAGAAGATGATGATGAAGATATTAATAGTGATTCAGATGTGAAACAGCCTCCTACTCTATTCCCTTTTGAGCAGCCACCTCAATTGGATAGATAAACTTTCACTGCACTGACAATCACCTCTTCCCCGGCCTTTTCCTCTAAGTTCGGGATTTGCTAAGGCTTTAAACAGACAAAACATGTCATTACTCAAGTTCCCAATCTTCAATCACCAGCCCATTAACACGACTGAATTCTCTTGTGTTATGCGTAACTAATGTTAAGTTATTCACTAGAGCAATTGCCGCAATTTGCAAATCATAAGGCCCAATTGGTGTACCAACCTTCCCTAAGTCTGCCCGAATTGCGCCAAAAATCCGAGCCGCCCGATCATCAAAAGGCAAAGATACAAAATTATTTAAGAATGCTTCTTGTAAGAGCTGATTCGTAAAGAAAATCTAAAGAGAACCAAATCTACCGTGACTAAGGTTATAGGCTAAATCGAGTGTAGTTATTTTCTTGTTGATGAGCCATCTACCTGCGATTGAAAATCCGCGCCGCAAACCCTACCCAAGTGATTTAAGCGATGCTGAATGGTTAATTCTCAAGCCTCTTCTACCTACACCCAAGGGATTTGGACATCCTGTAGAAGTAGATTTACGAGAAATTCTCAACGCGATTTTCTACGTGCAACGTACTGGGTGTCAGTGGGAAATGTTGCCTCATGACCTTCCTCCTTACACAACGGTGTATGGCTACTTTCAAAAATGGCAGCGCAAAGGCATTTGGCAGAAAATTCACGGGCCTTGTGCGCCATCAACTACGACAAGATTTAGGACGAGATGAACTGTCTACCGTTGCGATCGCAGATTCTCAGTCGGTGAAGACGACGGAAAAAAAGGGGAGATCTACGGTTTCGATGGTGGTAAAAAGGTTAAAGGGCGTAAGCGCCATATAGTGGTGGATTCTCAGGGGTTGTTGATTGGTGTTTTAGTGACCGAAGCCAATGCTTCGGAGCGTTTAGGAGCCGTCGTTGTGCTACATGAGGCTGTTGACGAATTGTCCAAATTAGAAGTTGTTTGGGTAGATCAGGGCTATTCAGGCGAAAACTTTGCTCAAGCAGTTAGGCAAGTTTGCGGTGAACAGGTTCGTGTTGAGGTGATCCAAAGGAACTCAAAAACATTTGAGCGTTTACCGAAACGATGGATTGTAGAACGTACATTCGGGTGGCTCAATCGATTTCGGCGTTTGAGTAAGGATTATGAGTTGTATACAGAGTTAAGTGAAGCAATGATTTATGGCTCGTTGATTCGTCTGATGGTAAAGCGCATGGCTTCTTAAGCTTTTGTTTACAAATCAGCTCTAATGCTAGGGTGCGTGCAGGATTGTTACTTCGCATTGCACCATAAAACAGTTCGGCTTTCACTATCGAACAAACAACAATATCTGCTGGTGATAGCGATTCTAACCTCTGCCTCACAGCAGACATAGGACGATTCAGAAAAATAATACAAGCATTGGTATCTAACCCACATTCTGCAGGTGATTTGAAAATCTGGCTATTTTCCATAACCAAGATAGAGCAATGCTTTGAGGCATTTAACCTTTATTCTGCATTCCGCGATCGCGTGAAATACTACACAGCAACTTGCTCCCAGTTAGTATTCTCCTCAAGAATATCTATTTGCACTTGAGAAAGTATTTTGGGTAGCATTTGTTGTAAATCATGTAGCACCATTTTGAATTCCTCAGTATTAAATTTATAGTACTCAGTTAAACTGCCGATGGGATAATTAAAGCCCTGATAGCGGTGTTTGAAATACAGTTCAACATTACCTCTATGCTCCCAAGTTCCTAATACTTTAATAGCAGCACTCGAATAATGAGCAAGTAAATCAATTTTTACTTCTGCTACTCGCTTGATAACAGGTCTTTGGGTTACTCCTATTTTGTAGATAATTTCAATATTAGTTTCAATCTCTAAAAAATATAGCGTACAGGATAGAATACGTTGAAGTTGAGCGCGGTAGAGTTTTAAATCAGTGAGCCGATATGCTAAATCTGGAGCGTTTTTGTACTCGGCGTGTTTCAAAGCTAGCTCCAGTTTCAGTAGCTTTTTAAGTAATAGCGGCTCCTGTGCATCGTTGAATAGCGTTAACTCTAGCGCTCCAACGGGAATTTTACCCAAATCACTAAATTCATACGCAGGTGGTTTCATGTAAACATTTTTTCTCAACATTCCTGCTTTGAGTAAACTGGGAGTAACTAAGTAGGAACTAATAGGGTAATTTTTAGCTCCGTACTCCTGCCAAAGCAGTTTTAACTGTGCCAAATCCTTGCCAGATAATTGAATATTGAAATTATCATAGAGTGGCAGCGTTGGAAATTCTCGTTTAGCTATGGGGCGGCAAGTTTGGTCATTATGAGCAAAATGATGCTCTTTCACCTTGCCTTTTTTAGCCGTTAGACCACTATTACAGTAAGGACACTTAAGTAAAGTCTTTCCTCTTTTGATATCTTCAATACATATCAAGATACCTTCTTCATTTACACCATATTTTAGCCACATCGTCATACCATTATTGAATAGTTAAAGTTGCTCTTACAAGTGTGCTTCAACTTTTCAAAAATGTATCTATCTTCTGGATTAGTGTAATGTTGATTTGAAGAATCTAAGTGTAAGAGAGTGAAGCGTAGGCATCTTGAACCGTAAGTATCGCTTTTCTTCATCTACAATACTTAGGGGATTCAGAAATTTTGCACAATTGTTAATAATGTCAGTTTTTATGTTTGAACAGCAACCTGAAGATTTACGATTTTATGTTAAACAGTTAGCTACTGAAGCTGTACAAAAATCAGAACCATCGGCATGGTTTGAGGTGTTATATACCGAAGCTAAAGGTGATACAGCAAAAATTCCTTGGGCAAAGTTAGCTCCTCATCCTTATCTACAAAATTGGTTGACGAATCATGAACCGTTCGCTTCTGGGCAAAAGGCGCTAGTCATTGGTTGTGGTTTGGGAGATGATGCTGAAGCTTTAGCAAATCTAGGATTTGAGGTAACAGCTTTTGATATTTCACCGACAGCGATCGCTTGGTGTCAAGAGCGATTCCCAGATTCGACTGTCAGCTATGTAGTTGCAGATTTGTTAGCAATTCCCTCACAATGGCATCAAGCTTTTGACTTTGTTTTTGAATGTCGTAATATTCAAGCTTTGCCGTTGAATGTGCGTTCTTTGGTTATCTCCTCAGTTGCCTCGCTTGTTGCTCCTGGTGGTACACTTTTGCTGATTACTCGTGTTCGAGATACAGAAGCTGAACCGGATGGTCCACCTTGGCCATTATCAGACTCGGAACTCAAACAGTTTGAAAATGTGGGATTACAGCAAGTAGAAAAACTTGTATTTTTAGAATCTGAGCTTCTTGACATTAAGCAAGTGCGGATTGAATATCAAAGACCATAATTCTTTGATGTCCTCTGAGCGCTAACCGCTTGTATTAATGGATACCCCAAAATTTCTTAGAGGAAAAAAAGGAAAGTGAAGGTGTTGGCGATGCCTACGGCGGGCTTCGCCAACGCTCTATTTTCCTCTCTACGAGACGCTACTCGCGTTCGCTTGATTGAGGGCAGCGTAAAATTCTTGAGAGCAATCTTTTTTGCTGGCTATGAATAGTTGTTACATTGTGCTTTAAATCACTTTATAAGTTCTGACTCAAGGTGGTAAAAGAATTGTTGTTGGATGGTTGTGTCTACACAAGAGTCCTGCAAGAGTTAATTTCTTTACCGCTTTACCGCCTAAGAGACTTTCATGCTCAAACAGATATCTGGAATTTTCACCCTCTTTATTTTAACTTTGGGGTTTGCATCTACATCTGTTGCTGCAACTCCCCGTTCAACTTGGGTGGAAAATGAAATTTACCAATACAACCATCCCTTTGCATCACAGTTACCGCAAGAACTGGCAACGAAGATGCAAAAGATGGCAGCTAGCCCCTTTGCTTTTTATCGGGGAACGGCTCACATCTTCTACCGCGATATGCAAACATTACCGAGTTCAGCATTTGTGAATTCTTCTACTGATGCCATTTGGTTAGAAGGAGATATGCATCTGCAAAATCTTGGGGGAATGAGAGATGGCAACGATAACAACGTTTTTGATACCACTGACTTTGATGAAGGCTATCTTGGCCCCTACGTTTGGGATTTGCGACGTATGGCAGTCTCGATTATCCTAGCAGCCAAAGAGAACGGCCTAAGCTCCAGTGATGCTCAAGATATTGTCCGAAATTTCCTGGATGCTTATCTCAACAAAATGAGCGACTTTAAGGGGACTAACGACGAGCTATCATACCGTTTGCAACAGAGCAATACCAATGGTGTAGTCAAGGATTTAATTCAAGAGGCAGCAGCCAAGAGCCGCTCTAGTTTGCTAAATAAGTACACGCTGCTAAATAGTAGTAGCAATCGAGTTTTTCAGACAACCTCTGAACTCCAGCCTGTATCCAGCAGCACCTACTCAGATATTACTGGGGCTATGAGCAGCTACATCGCTTCAATTTCTAGCAGTAAGCGTTACAGCAATAGTTACTACACCATAAAAGATATTCGTCTCAAATTAGGTTCCGGTACTGGTAGTCTTGGTAAGTATCGGTATTACTTGCTGATTGAGGGCCCAAGTTCAGCAACCGACGACGATCGCATTTTGGAGATGAAGCAGGAAAGCACCAGCGCCGTAGCGATCGCAGTTCCAGGTTTACTACCAAGTTCAGTCTATGGAAATCATCAAGGGGCGAGGGTGACAATCGCCACCAAAGCGATGCTCTCTAATACTGACCCGTTGGTTGGCTACACTACGGTCAGTGGTATCCCCTTTATGCTGCATGAAAAATCCCCTTACCAGGTGGACTTTGACTATACCTTACTAACCACTAAATCAAAATTCATGGATGCGATGGGATATGCAGGTAAGGTTGTTGCTAAGAACCATGCTATCTCCGATCAAGATTACGATGCTAGCATTGTTTCAGAAAGCGTTGACAAGCAAGTGACTGATATCACCAGCGGTAACAAGGCTGTATTCAAAGATGAGATTGTTAACTTTGCTCTAGACTATGCAACTCAAGTCGAGTACGACTACACCAGTTTTGTGAACGCTTACAACAGTGGGGTGACACTCTACTAAACAGAACTGTTGATTGCAATTGTTGAATATGGGTGATAGTAATTACAGGAGTGCGATCGCAGGAGGCATCGCTTAGTTTCCTCTCTGCGAGACACTACGTGAACGCTTGAATTTGGTGGGGCGATCGCTCCCCTAAACCCGTTAACAGCTTTACTTGATTCAGTTCTGGGGGATAATCTACTGGTTTGTAACTCCCAGTAATACCTTGGAACCCAATCAGCTAAACCTATTTCCAGACTAAAACCCACACCAGCACTTTTGACAGAGACATTGGTGATGAGTGCTGATGCCCTGCTGAAGTGGAAGTCTCAGATTTTTAACTATCAACAACGGGTGAGGGAAAGTCAGCCACCACACCAGGCGACGTTATTCGACATTGCACCAAAGCACTACGACCCAGACCAAATTGATCCGCTCTTGCTGCGGGTGGTGTCAATGTCATTTTGGAGGATGCCAGCAGACAGCCCCGGCGATGCGTGTCTCTATTTCATCATTGATTCGGCTGCTTCTCTTGTGCTGTATGTGGGGGAAACCTGCCGGAGTAACAAGCGGTGGAAGGGTATACATGGCTGCAAAGACTATATCGCTAGCTACCAGGATTTACATTATCGCTATAAGTTGCAAACAGCAGTCAATGCTGCGTTTTGGTGGGATGCCTCGGTTGAGAGAAAACCCCGGCAAGAATTGGAATTGAGTTTAATTTTGAAGTGGCGATCGCCGTTTAACAAAGAGAATTGGGAACGATGGGAACAACCATTTAGTTAGTTATGAAAAAGTAAGTAATTCTCTAACTGCACCATGCCCTTTAACAGCAGATTAATTAGTTAATTTTTAGTGATATTGATAGTTATTATTCTGGTTTACCGTACTCATAAATGAAAGGAAACCGTAATCTTTTCTTCTGTTTAATTTAGTGCGGTAATCATCATTTAATTAGGTGAGGATAACCGAATTTACATGAGTTTTAAGCATACTTATTATGAATACATAAGCACAAAAACAAGTGCAAAAACGATTAAACAGAGCTAATTAATGCGAGAAAGAGTTATGGCACTAGTTCGTTACAATCCTTGGCAAGAATTGAACGCTTTTGAACGTCACATCAACGGTTTATTGGGAGATACCAAAGTCCCATCTGCACGGCTTGATAGAGATTTTATCAAAGTTCCGGCGGCTGAGTTGCACGAAACTGATGATGCGATTCTTCTATTGCTAGAACTACCAGGACTAGAGGCTAAAGACCTAGATATTCAAGTCACCCAAGATGCTGTTCACATTAGCGGTGAGCGCAAGTCCCAAACTAAAACTGAAAACAATGGCACTACAAGAAGTGAATTTTACTACGGTAAATTCCAACGTGTAATTCCTCTATCTGCTCGAATTCAAAATACCAATGTCACCGCAGATTATAAAGACGGCATTTTGAATCTGACACTGCCTAAAACTGAGCAAGAAAAGAACAAAGTTGTCAAGGTTAATCTTGAACTTCCTGCTGCCTAATTGGTTGTGAGAAAACTATTCTACCTCCAATAATTGATTGAGATAGCTAAAAGCCCAGTTATGAGATGACTGGGCTTTTTTGTATACGATGTCTACGACGATTGATGTCGCTTGGATTTCCTCTCTACTTTACGAGACGCTACTCGCGTTCGCTGGATTGGGTGGGGCGATAAGCCTACGGCATAGCTTGGCTTACCGCAGAACGAGTAAAAATTCAAATTTTAGTGATGAAGACGAGCTTGGCGCTCACGCAATTCACGAGCTTTTTGTTCACGAGCTTGGCGCTCACGCAATTCACGAGCTTTTTGTTCACGAGCTTGACGCTCACGCAATTCACGAGCCTTTTGTTCACGAGCTTGGCGTTCACGTAATTCACGAGCCTTTTGTTCACGAACCTGCTGTTCATGCAGTTGACGCTCACGAATTAGTTTAGTGTTATTAAAAGCAATAGTATTAGTATTTAAATGTTCATTGCGAAAATTTACAACAGAAGCATTAGCATGAGTTGAAAGAGCAGCAATTGAAACAGAAGCTAATAAACCACCAAGAAGAATAGATTTTAAGCGGTTCATATATCCTTTAATCCTTGTTTTACTTAACTTGTATATTGCCAATATATTCTGCATAATCAAGAAAAGATATCTAGCAAATGTCATCACTTAAACATGACTAAAGTCACTAAGCGCCTCAGTTGAGGAAAATCGGTAATTCAATAGTTGCGATCGCAACTTCTGTTAACATCTACGCACTTCCTCATAGCTTTGAAATCCTTGTGAGTCTTTTAGTTCTTCTTTAATGTGCGATCGCACCTCCAGGGAAATGGTTTTTGGTCGTCCTGGACTTTTACGAAGTTCAAGCAGGGTGCTTAATCCACCAACTCTTTCGAGTTTTAACCACCTCTGCACCGTTATACGTCCTCTACCTAGCACTACTGCTAAGTGCTGTACCGTTTCTACCTGTCGCGTTTTGAGTAAATACAATGCCTGTATTCGTTCTTTACCATATCCAGTTTTTTGCTGTCTCAACAACATTGCGTATTCCTGCATATTTATACAACTTCAAGCGATTACTTGATTAAACACATTTGCGGAACATGATGCCCATCCCACACCGAAAACTTAGCCAATAGCCAAAAATAGCGTAAAAAAGCAATTGATAAGAGCTTAATGCTTTCGCTATTTGGAGCGGCTCAAGAAGAATGTCTAATGAACCATCAAACAGCCTTACGTAAGCGTTCCAAGCTCGAACATTAAAGCCGAACCAGCGTGTATCACCAAATCGGCGCTCAATGAAATCTACAGGCTCCCATCCCTGACTTGTGCCTAAAGATTCGAGAATTTCATGAGTGTATATATGAATGTGGTAAGGGACATGGACAGGGTTATAATGATCGGCTAAGTCAGATCGGTTGAGGTTGATATTAGCAGCGTTAGGTGTGGCGATCAAAATATAACCACTAGGAGACAACAGGCTATTTAACTTGCTTAGTAGTATATTAGGGTCTTCAACGTGTTCGATGACCTCATGGAGCAAGATATAATCAAATAGCCCATGCCCAAGAACTGCTGGATCGCCAAAGCTGTCTTCGGATGCGTAAGGGTCATAACCGTAGGTATTACTAAAGCCACGTTCTCGGAAATATTGTACAAACAGACCGTTACCGCCACAACCATAATCGAGCAAAGAGTGAGTCTTAGAAAACCCATGCTTAATCAACTGACGACATACATTGCTACACAAAATCCGATATCCCTGTGTTAATTTAGCTTGAGCAAGAGGATATTTTGCGTAGTAATGGTCGAGATCCACGACATCTAGACAATGAATCGTCTTGCAATCGGGACATCTCCAAACCTTGAACTTTTCACCCATAAAGGCTCTAACATTACAGGGGAACGTAGAAAATGCAGATTCATCTTTTGGGTCAATGCGATAATCACAAATCACGCATTCAAGGCGTTGCTTGTTTGGATTGACTTGTTTTTGTTGCAACTGCATGAGAATTTACCTGTATTGAATTCGCAATCTCTGTAGATACAGTAGTTATCTCAAATCGGGCGTTGCACAATAGTAGGATGAATTTAGGAAGATAGGAGAATTTTATAAATTGCTAAATCTTTTCTTGATTCTGCAATGCCCGATCAAGTATTGGAGCATAAAAATTGCATTGCGATCGCTAGCATTAAGTTTACTTAAACTTTTTATCAAAGACAAGTGCTGATTCTACATCAGGTGAAGTCTGTGAATAACCCAAGCTATATCGTTTCTATTATGCTAATTTAAGCTTCAATTAGCTTGAAACCCTTACTAGCCAAAGAACTCAAGCAAAAAGGCATTTTTTTTATTCGGAAAGTAGCTCAAACTCTTCTCTAGTATGCTTTCTCTCGTAATTTATTCTGATTTAGCATAGTTTAGAGGATAGAGCCATAACGCATTTTATGAATAAATATAATGTTCCCCAGTTTTCTGCCATCACAAGTTAACCAACTCAAAGACATAGAGGCGATCGCTTTTGTTAAAAGTATTGAAAGAATTGCCTTGACAACTTCTCTTAGTCAAGAGCCAATCTTGACAACCTACATTCACAAAGGTTCGGGAATCACACCAATTTTACTGCTGCACGGCTTCGACAGTTCGATTTTAGAGTTTCGTCTGCTGTTGCCATTACTTGCTACTCAAAATGAAACATGGGCAGTAGATTTATTGGGTTTTGGCTTTACACAAAGACAAAAACAAATCCAATATAGTCCAAATAGCATCAAAATTCATCTTTACAAATTTTGGAAAACTTTAATCAATCAACCTATCGTACTAGTGGGTGCATCAATGGGAGGTGCTACTGCGATTGACTTTACTCTCACTTATCCGGAAGTTGTAAAAGCACTCGTATTGATTAATAGTTTGGGTTATACTTATGCCCCTACTTGGAGCAAATACTTATTTCCTACTTTTAATTCTTTAGCTGTAGAATATCTACATCAACGACACATCTGGGCATTAAATATCGGTAGTATTTTACCTAATTTAGAGCCAAAAGTCTTGTTAGCTATTCAATGTGCGATGCTGCATCAAGAAATGATTGGTTGGCATGAAGCTATGATTTCTTATGTGAAAAGCGGAGGTTATAGTGAATTGGCGGATTCAATTTCCCTACTTGACAAATCAACACTGATTTTATGGGGAGAGACTGATGATATGCTTCCACTAAAAGATGCAGAAAAGTTCCATCAAGATATTGCCAATTCTCGGTTAATCAAGCTGGAAAATTGCGGTCATACACCCCAAATTGAACAGCCACAAATGACATCTCAACATATTTTTCAGTTTCTAAATTATCGGAAATTATAATTATCTTGAGAAATATGAAACGGCAGTGGTTAGAAAATGCTGACTTCTATCTTGGTTAGATAAGTCTGTTTTATGTGAACTTTCTCTCCTCAAGTCAGGCTGTTGCATTGTGGTAGAAAGCTTTCATCTGAGCCAACCATAAACAGCGCGATTCATCCCAAGTGTAAAACATATGCCCACCTTGAAAATGTTTTACAGTCAGATTGGGGCGAATCTGGGGATTTAATTTCATCATATCTGCTAGATGCTTTGAGGCAAAATAAGGAGTGACCAAATCGAACAATCCATGAGCGATGTACACTTGCATATAGGGGTTCAAAGCCATCCCGACGCGCAGATCGTCCACCGAACCTAGAAAACCCTGCTTGAACTCGCCTTTGAGCTCAAATTTCCAAGCTTTGAATGTTTCCAAATTCAGCAGATGGTAAGATAAGTCGGTTTCAACACCTAACGTGTCCCGCAAGTGGCTATTGATTGCCCCGGTAAACAAGCGATCTAATCCATCAAGAGTCGGATCGCTGCCCTCATAATTCACGCGGCCCGGAAAAGGATCGATAGCCGTAATTGATGCGTCGTAAAGTCCTACAATTCGCTGTTGATCTCGCAGCAGTTCCCTGGCAAAGACTTCAATGCCAATCCTTCCTGCAAGTCTTTCAACCAGTTCTACGGGCAAGCCGATTAACCCTGCCATCTGCTGATAGGCAATTTAGCGCTCATCGGGTGTCATGGTATCTCCCATTGCCAGAAGTGGAATCAAGGTTGTGCGAGCAAATTGTTCTGCTGCTGCTATATGAGCTTGTAAATTCCCTTGTTCTGCTACCCATTGGACGCGGTTATGATGAGCGGCACTAGCCGCAAAGGAAGGAATCAGGGTTGCCCAAGCGGTAAGGTTGTAATCGCTACCAGCCAGCAGGCTGAACTCCAAAGCAGGAGAAATCACAATAGCACCGCAAAGACCGACACCAAATTCCTGTTGCAGCTTGCGGGCTAACCTAGCAACCCGAAAGCCGCCATAACTTTCTCCGGCAATAAAGATCGGGGGACAGCCATCGCTGATGACCAGAGAGAAATCGTCCAATGAATTCTCCCAGCGCTTTCAAGTCTCGCTCAACTTCCCAAAATTCTGTTTCCTTGGGTTTGTCTGCCTCACCAGAATTAGCTTTCTCGCTCTGCTTGGTATCCTTATCATCTTGAGGTAAACTACGACTAAAGCCTGTGCCAATTGGGTCGATGAACACCAGGTCTGTAAAGCTTAACCAACTTTCAACATTGTCCACTACCCGAACTGGAGGTTTAGGTAGGCTACCATCAGATCCGAAACAAACGCGCTTTGGCCCTAATGCTCCCATGTGCAGATAAGCAGAAGCTGCTCCTGGACCGCCATTGAAGACGAAAGTAAGCGGTCGTAGCGTGGCTTGTTCAACCTCGGCTAAATAAGCCACATGGAACATTTCCGCAACGGGTTTTTCATTCTCAAACAAGGTTTGCCATTCTGCAAAAGCAGTGTAGCGAATCTGGCGATCATTAAGTGATAGCGTTTGCTCAGTTACACTGGACTTGCGGTTTACGGGTGAGTTAGAAGTATCAGGCATCTTATATATAGTAGTTAAGTAACAAAACAGTGCAAACTGGCAGTAATATCAAACTTTTTTTTGAGAATTCAGTATTAAACACTAATAATATATAACAACACCAGTTTCTAACACATATTGTCAGCGCAACCGCAGCAATCAATAGCATTCGTGCTAACCCCAAACGGCTACTCACCAGACTGCTAATGAATGCCGCCAAAATGTAGCCGCTAATTTGGCTAACAAACAGCGGGGTGACAGATGCTGGAGTCAAGTGTTGACACTCTCACCGCTAATTGCTAACGCAATGTAGCGGGAGATTCTTGTTTCTCAGAAACACGCTTTTTGGTACAAGTACCAACGAGTCTTACTGTTTCTCCACAAGCTTGAATTTCTGCTTGCCCAGCAGTATTTGTTGCTAGTATTCTTATCCCTTCCGCTCTCAAATTCTGTGAGGCATTTTCATCCCTATCATGAGTTGTTTGACAACCTAAACAAATCCACTCACGGATACTCAAATTCAGTAAATCATTTTTATGGCCGCAACATGAACAAAGTTTTGAGCTAGGAAAGAATCTGTCAACTTGAACAAATTTACCTCCCTCTCTTTCTAGTTTGTAGCTGATGAAGTTAAGCAACATACCAAAACCAGCATCATGTATTGACTTAGCTAATTTGGTACGTGCCAATCCTTTAATACAGAGGTTTTCAGCTACTATAACTTGGTGATCGTCAACTAACTTTCGTGAGAGTTTATGGAGAAAATCTTGCCTAGTATTAGATATTTTTTCGTGAACTTTGGCAACTACTTTAACTGCTTTTCGCCTATTGTTAGATCCCTTCACTTTACGAGACAAAGCTTTCTGCCTAATTCGTAGTCGTTTAGCATACTTTCTAGTAGGCTTGATTGGGTCAACTTTATAACAGGTTTCACCATCAAATACAGTTATTAAACTGGCTAATCCTAAATCAATTCCTGATATCTTGCCTTCTTTATTAACTGCTAAATCTTCAGTCTCAAATAAGATGGCAGCAAAATATTTCTCTGAACTTGTTTTAGAAACAGTTACAGATTTAATCTTGCCATTAACATTCTTTGAAAGACTCGCTTTAACAATACCAAGTTTAGGGAGTTTTAATCCACCATTCTTAATTGAACAACTTTCAGGAAATCGAATTGATTGCTTGGAATGTTTGCTCTTAAATTTTGGGAATCCAGTGCGCTTTGCAAAAAAGTTTTTAAACGCAGTTTCCAGATTCTTGAGTGATTGTTGTAGAACGGCAGCAGTTGGTTCTTGCAACCATTCATAATCAACTAGTTTTTTCAATTGGGTAAGGTCTTTAGCCATCTGGCAATAAGTCATGCCCTTACCCGTTTCTTCGTATTGAGTATTGGTTTTATTGAGGTAGAAATTCCAAACAAAGCGGGAACATCCAAAGCTTTTAGCCAAGGATATTTCCTGTTCTCTGTTGGGGTAAATTCTGACTTTCAATACATCTAACATCAATACAACATTGAGAAACTATTGTGAGGCAGTGTGGTCTTGGGGAGCCAGTGCGGTCTTGGGGTTTCCCCAAGTCGAGCATCTGGCGTGGTTTCCCCCATGAACAACTGCCGTGATAATATACTACTTACCGCATACCCTGTCAATATATGTACGATAATAGTTTTAGGTCTGTTTACAGACTTAACGCTCATATCGTTCTAGTCGTGAAGTACCGCAGAAAAGCTATTAATGCAGAAATCCTAAACAGGTTAAAAGAAATAATCACGGATACCCTTAAAAAATGGGATTGTGAACTGTTAGAGTTTAACGGTGAACCAGATCGCGTTCACATATTAATTGACTACAAACCTGATAAACCCCTCTCAACATTGATTGGAAATATCAAAACAGTGAGTAGCAGGTTAATACGTAAAGAATTTCCTTGGTTGGCTAAAAAATACTTTTACAACAAGCCCTACTTTTGGACTGGTGCGTATTTTGTGGCTAGTTGTGGTGGTGTCACAGTTGAGCAATTAAAAAATTACGTTGAGAACCCTTGAACAACCAAAACAATGATTCGCTGCGCTCTGTTTCATATTGGTCGCAATTCATGAGGCAGTGCGGTGGACGGGTTCCCCGGCATAAAGCAACTGCCGTCTCCCGTTACAGTCGCAGACTTAACGGGAGTCCTCTTGCTCCATTAAGGGACTTCCAAAGAATAAATTGTCCCAAAAATTAATCTTTTGGCAGTTACTCAATAATGATAATCATTATTAAGGGGAAGAGAGCGGCAGCCGTCGGCTGCCGCTCTCTTCCCCCCTTTGTAAGCATGAAAAAATCTACACTCGCACGAGCAAGCCGCAAAGTGAAGTTATGTTTATTTAAGACTATAAAGCTGTAAATTACTATTTATAACTTACGTTTTGGCAAAATTAATATCAATAAACCAATTACCCAGATTGGGAAAAAATTCGTTTTGAGAATGAGTCAAACGCTCAATTTGTTTCTCAATTTCCGACATAGCTTTTTTTGTGAGTTTCACTCCGGTGGCGTAAGTTTGAGTAACTAACTTAACAATTGGATGTTTACCCTTCCATGTCATACTAGCAGCCAAGTTTAAAGCCGTTTCTATTTCATCTAAGATGCTGCCGTTCCAATGATTTTCTAATACTGCCCATGTTCTTTCTATGGGATTATATTTGCTATGGTAAGGCGGATAGTAAGCTAAACGTATATTCAATGAGTATTTCTGGGCAAACTCTACTATACGTTTCATAAACTGGGTGCGTCGAGAACTATTCTCTGGCCCATTATCTTGATTGAGCAGTAATGTTTCAACGTGAGAAAAACGATGTTTCTCACTCATCCAAAAATCCTCTAAAATATCAACTATAAAATCGCTTGTAACTTTCGATTCCGTAAAATATAAAAAAAGTTCATCAAGCTCTGGAAGGAATATCCCATAAGGAGTTACGGTTGTTTTAGGATGATAATCATGGTCATCAGCTTCGACCTTAGCCCGGCTTTTACCTCCTCGGTCAAATGAGCTAATTTTGACGCGAGCTTTTCCATCCAGCGACAGACGCAAGACACTTCCGTCAGAAGATGCATTTTGATTTACTATATCTAGTTGCTCAAAGATTGCGTCGGTTTGGGGAATTTTTTTTGAGGTTGAACTTTAGCTACTCGTCTCAAGTTATAGCCTAAGAGGTTCAGTTTCAGACGAATCGTTTCTGACGTAGGTAAATCTTCATTCCTATAATCATACTTTTCTATTAATTGCTTTCTCACTTCGGTAGCACAGAGACGAGTATATAGTCTTTGACTTTTAAAAGTTGGGTCTGTCTGGCTTTGGGAATCTACTAAATTTTTGATATCTTCTAGGAGATTTGGTAAATGTAATTCTGCTTTATAGCGACCTTTTGCGCTCATATTGTCAATACAGGTAACACCACTAGTTAATTCTTTCATCCCTTTACGGATAGTACCTCGATTCCATCCTAATTCCGATTCTGCAAGTCTCTGTCCACCTACACCCAAACCTTGGACTGTTGACGCTATAAACTTACGTTTTGCAGCACCTTTTAATTGAGATGCTGTTTGTTTTAATAGTTGTTTCAGTGAAGAAGTTAATACTATAGACACCTCTGCTGCACCCAAAAATTCATCATTACTGAATTTACTACAAAAAGGAGGGGAGAAAGCGGCAGCCATCGGCTGCCGCTTTCTCCCCCCCTAAAATGATTATCATTATCTTAAATGGGATGTTTTATTTTTTGGAAGTCCCTTAAAAAAGAAGCTTTAAGCCTTGTTTCTTTTTTAATCAAAGATGTTTCTAACTTCTGAATCAGATTATAGAGGCATACAGTTGATCTCTAATGTGTAAGCTGGTGATTTTTTGACTAAAGACTTGTGTGGTAGTGTTATGGATAAATTCTGACTGTACTGCTGCCACTCCAGTGTACCTCCAACACCTAGCATCGTAATATTTGCTTTTTGCGGCAAAATTATTCCTGGAATAGTAACCTTCCCAAACGTTGGCTCATCAAGTAATATTGCATATAATTTTCCTTTATTAGTGGTGTAACGCACTCGAATACGCTCTGGAGTTAAATCTTCTGCTCGTATCCAATAGCGTGAGCCAAAGATTGCTTTACCATTCACATCTAGCCATTTACCCAAGCCTTCTAATCTTTCAAGTTGTACTTTGGATATTGAACCATCAGCCTTTGGCCCAATGTTCAGCAATAAATTACCATTTTTACTAACAATATCTACAAATAAGTCAACTAGTTCATCTACCGAAATCATATTCAAATCAGTATCATTTTGGTTATAGCCGAATGAGTAACCTAAACCCCTTGTACTTTCCCATTTAAGAGGTTCTATTTGTGTAGATTGGCTATACTCAGGTGTGGAAAAGTCAAAGTGCAACCCTAACTGACCACCTGAATCAAAACGGTCATTTACTACACCATCGGGTACGCGATTGTAAAAGTAGGCCATAATTTCATTCGCTTGCCCAATAGGGTAGCCAAGATCGTTCCATAATATAGATGGCTGATAGCGGTCAATCAATTCGCGCCAATGAGCATTCGCATAATCTGCATAGGCTTTTTCCTGAATAATTGCTCCCACTAACGTATTGAAGTCTGTGATTGTTGTATCTTTAAAAGACCAATCAAGACCACCAGAATAATACACACCCATCCGCATACCTTCTTTGCGAACAGCTTGTGTTAGTTCGCCTACAACATCGCGTGTTGCCACTCGCCCTGACTGGTTTCTAGTTTTACTAGGCCACAACAAAAAGCCATCATGATGCTTCGTTGTTAATACAACGTACCGCGCACCCACTTTAGAGAATAATTTTGCCCATTTCGAGGGGTTCCAATTTGTTATGGCTGCATTAAATCTGGGAATAAAGTCATCATAGGTGAAGCCTTCACCATAGGTTGTACGATGGTAGTTATAGGTAGGGCTGCCCTCAAGTTTCATGGAGTTGTAATACCATTCCGAGTAAGGGTTGTTCTCAAACCAATATTCCCAACCACGCTCTGCAACGACTTTGTTCAGTTCCCCAGTTAGTGGTGCATAGCCAGGTACAGAATATACCCCCCAATGGATGAAAATTCCGAGTTTCGCATCCTTGAACCAGTCTGGAACTTCATGCTTCGATAGCGATTCAGTTGTTGGCTCATAAGTTCTTTGTGCAAGGGCAACAGAAGTGAACAAGTTCAAAAATATTGTTAACGATAATGTAGCAAACAGCGCGCGTACTAAAAACTTAATCATTACAAGGTTCCTTATTGACAACTTTCTCAAACTTTAGAATGAAAGTATACTTAGTCATTTTTATCAACAAGCACTGGATGTTAAGTTTAAATCTATCAAATAGTGAAACTAAAGCTATTTGTTTCCTGAGTAGTATCTACTGAATATTAAACTCATGTACTGCCTTATTCTACTTGATGGCAAAGGTATTGTTTAGGATACTATATTTTCAACCACAACTGCACCCAATTAATTTTAATTATGCAGAAAATTATGGGCTTCATTGAGTTTGTTGGCTGATTCTTCTAATAAGCGTTGTTCATGAGCATTTCTTGATAACAGCAGTTGGCGCTCAATACCTGTTGAGCCAATGATACATGGAAGTCCAAGAACAACTTCACTGCCAACTCCATAGTTAGAATCTGCTCTGACGGATACTGGAAATATCTGCTTTTCATCTCGCAGAATGGTATCAACTAACTGACAAACTACTGTTGATATGCCATAGCTTGTATTTCCTTTACGTTCAAAAATGTTATAGCCTCGTTTACGAGTTAACTGTGCGTACTCTTGCTGAATTTGTTCTAGCGTTGCTCCTTGTGGTAGGGGAAATTCAGTTAACAAAATTCCCCCAATAAATGCACTAGACCAAACGACAAATTGACTGTCTCCATGCTCTCCAATCACATAAGCATGAATGTCTTGTTTTGCAACATTCAGTTGCTTTCCAAGTTGATATCTCAGTCTAGCAGTATCAAGAACGGTTCCCGAACCGAAAATTAGGTTTTCTGCTCTGGTGGAAGTAGCGATTGCAATCCGCGTGAGTACATCCACTGGATTGCTAATGATAATTACGATTGAATTCGGTGCAACTCGATCTAATTCTTTGATTGTCGAACGTATAATCTCTGCATTGTCGCTCAATGTATCTAATCGAGTCTGTCGAAGTTTCGGCTGCACCCCAACAGTCACAATAATAATATCTGAATCAGCTAAATCTGCATACTGGTTTGATGGTATAATCTCCATCTCTTTAAGTAGGGGAATGCTGTCTTCGATATCCCATGCTTGCCCTTCAGCTTTTGATAAGGTTCGGTCAAAAAGCACAACCCTTACACATCTGCCAAGTAAAACTAAAGCATTTGCAACGTCTGCACCTACATTACCTGCACCAATAATACCGACTTTAGATGTTTTACTAATCATGCTATATCTACTTGACCTTCAATAGTGAAATGTCGTTTGTTTGGTAAGTCCTGGGATCTGCAATTGCTGTCTTATTACAACTTGGAAAACAATATATTTAACCCTTCGGTCATCGTGGGATGAGTCAAAATACCATCGCGCAGAACGGTGTAGGGCATCTGAGCTTGCATTACCATCTGTACTGTTGAAATCACTTCACCTGCTTCATGACACAACAGGGAACACCCTAGAATCCGACCTGTTTCGGTATCCACGATCGCCTTCAGAAGTCCATCGGTTTGACCGAGTGTTCTTGCTCTGGGAACGGCTGACGCATCCACCTTCGCCACGCGGATAGCATATCCTTGTTGCTGTGCTTCAGTTTCAGTCAAACCCACATGAGCCAGTTCTGGATCGATGAATAGACTTGATGGAACCAATCGATCGCGTGTACTCCGGTTGCCCCCATCAATTAAATTAGCTTTGATAATGCGATAATCATCGAGCGATATATGAGTGTATTGCGGGCCGCCATTGATGTCGCCTAACGCCCAAATTCCCGGAATGTTCGTCTCTAAGCGATCGTTAACTTGAATAAATCCGCGTGTATCGGTTGCAACACCAGCAGCAGCTAAATTTAAGCTCTCAGTATTGGGCGCACGACCAACGGCGACGAGCAAATGCGACCTTTGGAGGGTGATTTCACGATCGCCAACTTGGATTTGCAGGACGGTTTGATTATCAGTGCGAGTAACCCTCAACACCTTCGCCTTCAGTAAGAATTCAATACCATCTTTTTCTAGCAGTGTTTGAACTGCGATCGCTATATCTGGATCTTGCTGTGACAGGATTTGCTCATTTTGCCCAATGATAGTAACACCAGAGCCAAAACGCCGAAACATCTGGGCAAACTCTAAACCAATATAGCCACTACCGAGAACGATCAGGTGTTCAGGCAAATGTTCTAGCTCCATAATCGACTCACTCGTTAAAAATCCAGCTTCTGTGAGTCCGGGAATCGATGGAATTAACGGTCGTGTGCCTGTATTAATAAATAACCGTTCGGCGGTAAGGAAGTGATTGTTCCCCTCAGTCGTCGTTACTTCAATTGTTTTGGGAGCAACAAAGCGGGCTGTACCAATGATCAGTTCGTGACCCAAAGCAGTTTCTAAATTGTGCAAGTTCATTTCACGCGCAGATTGTACAACTGTTCGTTTTCGTTGGATCACCTCTGCTAAATTAACGATGGGTGTATTAGCTTTAACACCATAAACGGCACTATTTCGTACTGTGTTTGCCACATTAGCACTCGCCACCATAGTTTTAGTAGGAATGCAAGCAATATTAATGCACCCGCCACCAATCATATTTAAGCTGCGTTCAACCAGAGCGGTTTTACGTCCGTCAGCGACTAACGCTGGTGCAAGTGTTTTACCCGCTTTGCCACAGCCGATAATAATGTCGTCATAGTGTTGAGCGTTCACTTCCATATCCTTTGAGTTCGAGCGGGTGAATACGATTTCAACTTTTTCTACAAGCTTGCTTCATCAAGATACGCTTGTTTTTATACACCTCTAAAGTACCAGACTGCGGGTTATCTAACGTGCCATCCCACACCCAATATTCATAAATTCCACTCCGAAACTTATACACTCGAACACCTTCTGTCGCTTGGCTAGTTCCTTTGCCCAAACTTAAATTACCGTTGGAACTGGTCGCGCGATAAAGCAGTTCACGAGAAGTATAATTCTGCCAAATATTGATGTTGTACCCACCCTGGCATTTTGTACTCAGGAGGAGGCCAGCAGTAGAATCAGCAGAAGCTCTTAAGGAAAAATTAGCTAAGATACTGATTGGCAGAGCCAGGAGTAACGCGGATGTTTTCATAAATCTTGCAAAATTAATAAGTTTGACATTTATTTGAGACTTTGACACCAGTGGCTAAATGCTGTTTCAAAAACGCCAAGGTGCGATCGCGTGCTAATTCTGCGACTTATTGGCGATCGGCAGAATTAAGTGCTCGATCGATTAAAGGTGCAATGATAGCGATATTTTTCACCAACTCATCACAGAGAGAAAATCGCTGTTTTAAGTAATTAGGATCGTTGTAACTCACCCAAACCTTGCCGTCAGTCGCTTCCCATGCCAGTACTTTCAGGGGTAAATCCAGGGCGATCGTGGGTTCTGCTACCATGAGGGAAGTTCCGGCTTTCGGGTTGCCAAACAGCAACAACTGTGTAGGACACAGGCTTAGTCCGACTTTTGCGGCTTCAGCCTGTTGATCGATGCGGGCAAAAATGGTGATGCCTTTTACTTGAAGGACGGCTTCTAATCGATCGATGGTTACAGGCACTGAATATTGACTGAGCTGGCTAATGATGCCGTTGTTTGCATTCATAGCAGTGGATTTCTTGTAGGATAAAACTGGACGATCTGGTTCGTTGAGCTTTTCAAAGATTGAGGTCTGACAATCCTGGATGCTCGTCGGGACGACGACCTAGTATCCAGTGGTATTTGCGATCGCTTTGGTGAATTGGCAGGTCGTTGATGCTGGCAATACGCCATCGCATAAATCCGTGTTCGTCAAACTCCCAATTCTCATTGCCGTAAGAGCGAAACCAGTTGCCGGAATCATCATGCCATTCGTAAGCAAATCGGACAGCAATGCGGTTGTCTTGAAAAGCCCAAAGCTCTTTGATTAGACGGTAGTCCAATTCTTTAAGCCACTTACGTGTCAAGAACTGGACGATCGCCTCACGACCAGATAGAAATTCTGAGCGGTTGCGCCAAATGCTATCCGACGTGTAAGCGAGTGATACTAGTTCAGGGTTACGTGTGTTCCAAGCATCCTCTGCAATTCGGACTTTTTGGATGGCGGATTCACGATCGAAAGGTGGCAGGGGTGGTCGAGGTTTTTCGGGGTTGTTCATAGTATGTAAGCACTAGAATCGCAATTCTCGTTTCGAGAGGCTTTGCCAACGTCTCAGCACGGTTGAATTAAATTTACAGCAGATTTCAAGTTGGTGAAGTAGACAAACTAATACCAATTCGCAATTCGCAATTCGCAATTCGCAATTCGCAATTGAAAAACTCAGATTTAGCAAGGCTTTCCTTGGTTCCATCTGTTGCTGTCTTTTGGAGAATTGGTATAAGTCCCAAAGCCAGGTATGAACTTTGTTTTACTTCTGGATTCTGCTGTAAGTGCCTGCCGACCGAATTACCTCAAAAGCAGTTTAATACAGATCGATGAATACCACCCGCGATGTGCAGCATTTTTCCAGATGCCCCCGTCACAACTGCAATTTTCCCTCTAATGGTACGCCAAGGCAACGCAAGCGGGGAAAAGGGGAAGGTGGAAAGGGTTTAAATCCCTTACCCTTTTCCCTTTAACCTTTACCCAACCTCCATCTAACATTTTTGGGTTGGTAGACTACTAGTTTTTTCATGATGATTTCTTAGGATCGGGCAGCGTGAACTCCACAGTTTCGCTAGTGATGACTTTGTGTGTGGGGTCAGCTAGTTCGATCAGCACCTTGTGCGCGCCAGGTTCCAGTCCGACCAGGATAATCGTTTCGCCACTGGAATCGACAAAGTGCCACGGCAAATCGTCAACGGTGATGTGGATATGACCGATGCGCGGCGATACTTCGAGAGCACCTTTGCCAAACACTGGCAACACACGCAAATTCTCCGTCCGGTACTGGATAAAGACGCGACCCTGAGCTAGTGGTTCGGGAAGCGGTGGATCGACAATCAACTTGGGTGGTGCTTCGTTTTCAATCGCAATCAACGGTGACGATCCGATAATGTCCCTAGCAGTCGGTGTGTGGCTGTTCATAGCAGGTAAGTACCCGATAGTAGTTTAAATATAACGATCCATTTGAAGGTGAAACGGCACAGAGTTATCGCATCAAAGAAACGTTAACGTTTCTTTGATGCGAGTTCCCAGACCGCAGTTGCGAATTACCCTTTTTTCCTACGCTAACTCCGTAAGCAGCAAAGCGATGGAGGAGAGTCTTTTCCTTTTCCCAAAAATATCGATCGCATCCTATTGCAGATATTTCTTCAATTGGGCAGCAGCTTGAACAAACAAAGAGCGCACTTGTGGCAGATCGGCTAAACCATTGAGCAGTCCAAAGTCATGAATCATGCCGTTGTACTGCACCGTTGTCACCTCTACCCCAGCTTCATCGAGCTTGCGTCCGTAGGCTGTGCCTTCGTCATGCAAAATATCGCTCTCTGCAACCACAATTAACGCTGGAGGCAAGCCTTTGAGTTGCTCAACCGTCGCCTGTAAAGGAGAAGCATAGATGTCTTTGCGCTTTTCTGGGTCAGCGATGTACATATCATACATCCACTTCATCGCGGGTGCGCTTAAGTACCGTTTGTCGCCAAATTGATGATAAGAATTCGTTTCAAAATCGGCATCGACGATCGGCCACATCATGATGTGTAGCTTGATGTGTGGCCCTCCGTTTTCTTTCGCCTTCAAAGCAGTGACTGCTGTCATATTTCCGCCGACACTGTTGCCGACCACCGCCAGATTCTTGCCATCCACCCCAATCTCCTCACCATGCTCGGCAACCCATTTGGTCGCAGCATAAATCTCATTGATCGCCTGTGGGTACTGAGCATCTGGCGTGCGCGTGTAGTTGACAAAGACCCCTGCAAACCCTGAAAGCACAACCAGATCGCGCACCATACGCTTGTGTGTTGGATAATCACCCAACACCCAACCACCACCATGAATAAAGATGAAAACAGGTAATGTGCCTTTGATACCTTCCGGTCGCACGATATTGAGCGTAATCGAATAACCGTCAGCAATAATTTTCTTCTCAGACTCTTCAATGCCTGAAAGGTCTACGGTCACAGAAGCCTGTGCATCCACGAGTACTTGACGTGCTTCGAGTGGAGGTAATGTCTCTAACGGCACACCTCCTGAATTCAGCACTTTCAAAAATTCCTTCACCCCACTGGAAAGACGTGGATCGTCGGCAACTTCCAAAATTTTTGCTGCTGGCGAGTTTGTTTGAGCAACCATGACATTCTCCTTTGATAAGTAGTAAAAAATCTGTTGAAATGACACTGTTAAGTGAATTGATTTAACAGTGATACTTGATTCAGCAGTGATTGTGGAATGACAATCACTGAAGAGGCAGAGGGGAAGGGGGCAGGGAGCAGGGGGAACAAGCCCTTCTCCTCTGCGCGGAGCGAACGCGAGTGCGTCTGGTAGAGAAGCGGAGCATGGGTACGTTCGCGGAGCGTCTCGGAGAGAAGCCCCGCCCTTCTAGTGCGTTCTTACTGGGGCGGAGTACAAGCTCTGTCTCAGTTTTCCCCCTTGCTCCCTGCTCCCTGCTCCCCTGCCTCTTTTGACCTAGCGAGTCGCTGCCTCGATCGGTTGTTTCCACACCGCAGCAGCATAGAGCGAGTTCTCAAAATCGGGGGCGATATCGCCTGTGATACGTGCCTCATGATGCGCCCAGTCCTCAAAGAACAAGTCGTGACTGATGCACGATACTATTGCAGGTATGTCGCGGCGGATGCTAAATATGTCACCAATTGGCAAGCCGAAGCTGACGAAACCAGCAGGATTAAATACGTGAATGTCTTTGAGATAAGGGGCAGTGCCAGGTACTTTTTCTAGGAATTCACGGGCGTTACCCAAGTAAGGGTGCGTTCCTAAATAGTCGTCGCGCAGGTCTTCTGGTGGCTCGTAGCGATCGCGCCAGAGAGCAATGTGCTGGGCAAAGTCGGCTAGTTCGGGACGCTTTGTTGGGTCAACGAAGTAACCAGTGCCAGCGATCGCAAAATCAAACTCGAAAACATCATCATTCACCTGAATGACAATGCGTTCGCCCATTGCCTGTGCCGATTTCCAAGGTGCAGATAGGTGTATGTGAAAGTTCGGGAAGGCGATCGCTCGCTCAATCGCGTTCCGTGATGGTGTGGAGCCTGCTCGACGAAAGCGCCAAGCTTGAAACCAGCGGGCTGCATCGGGTAATTGGGGATAGTTGCAGTAAGCACCAGGATATTCCCGTATCCGAAGGATTGGTAGAGATGGAAGCGCCGACCGCCGTACAAATAGGTGTACTGCCTTAGCTCCCGATTCCAGCGCCACTCCTGCTGCATCGAAAGCTGAAGCCGCCCCACCCAGCACTGCCACAGTCTTACCGCGCAGTGCTTCAAAATCGATGGCATCGGCGGTATGTGCGTACAGCGTGCGTGGTAAGTCAGCCAGTACTGGAGGTATGTATGCACCACCAGTGCCAGCCACGCCATTGGCGAAGATAATTTTGCGCGTAGTCTCTACCTGTGGGACACCGTTTACCTCAAGGTGTAGGCGGAAGAAACCATCGGCTGGCTCAACCCGCACCAACTTCGTCCGGTAACGAACCTGGATACCGAGGAAGTGCCGATACCAACTGAGGTACTCAGCCCATGTCACTCGCCCAATGCGATCGATCGCTGCGTAGGCTTCCGTCCCGTGCCGCGCTTCGTACCAGGCTTGAAAGGATAATTCTGGGATGCCTAGTTCCGGGCCAGGAACATTTTTCGGCGTGCGGAGCTTTTCCATCCGCGCTCGCGTCAGCCACACGCCTGCATGAGCCTCGTCATCGGCTGCATCGATCGCCGTCACGCGACCGATGCCAGCACGCCGTAGCGCAAATGCAAAGGCGCTACCGCTGCCGCTGCCACCGATTATAGTGACATTGCGATCGATGCCAGGGCGATCGGGCACCCAGTTTTCGGGATCGGGGCCGAGCAGGCGTAGTGCCTCGCGGGCAGCAAAATCGGAATCGGTCGTTGTTGTCATCTCGATCTCCTCAGATAGTGAAATGCGATTGTTTATTCGGGTCGATCTATCTCACATCCTGACGACCAAAGAGGGGAAAAGGGTAAAGGGGAAATGGCGTAAGAAAGAGTTTTTAAACATGGAGAAGGAAAAAAGATGTATTTCCAGATACGTAGTAAGAGGAATACAGCCTCATAGTATCAAGCCCGTAACTTTAGTTATGGGGTTCCCTTTCCCCTTTAACCTTTACCCTTTTCCCTTCATCTTTAAATCCTTTTGGACTTCAAATCTGTGCCATACCACCATCGACAAACAACTCAATGCCGTTCACAAAGCTGCTGTCATCTGAAGCGAGAAAAACAACGGCTTTGGCAATCTCATCGGGTGTGCCGACTCGTCCTAATGGAATAGTGACAGCTTGGCTGTCCACGAATTCTTGCAACTGCTGGTCATTGAGTCCCAAACCATCGTAACCAGGAGTCGGAACCACACCAGGGCTAATAGCATTCACTCGGATCTTGCGTTCTCTGAGGTCGAGTATCCAATTCCGAGCAAACGATCTCACGGCGGCTTTGGAGGCACTGTAAACACTGAAAGCTGGCGTACCTTTTATAGAAGTAATCGAAGCATTGAGGATAATAGAAGCGCCCTCTGGCAACAGTGGTAGTGCCTTTTGTACGGTGAACAGTAAACCTTTAACGTTTATGTTAAATGTTTTGTCAAAGTGTTCCTCAGCGATCGCTCCAAGTGGGGCAATTTCTCCAACGCCAGCATTAGCAAAGATGATATTGAGGTGTCTTTGCTCTTGCTCAATGGTGGCAAACAGGCGATCGAGGTCTGCCAAATTAGAAACATCACTCTGCACAGCCGTAACATTTTTACCAATGGCTTCTACAGCAGCATCCAGTTCGACTTGGCGACGGCCTGTGATGTAGACATAAGCACCTTCAGCAACAAACTGTTTGGCAGTGGCAAGACCAATACCACTATTGCCACCCGTGATAAGGGCAATTTTTCCTTCCAGTTTTCTTATCATGCGCGAATCCTCTGATTGTTGGGTTTAAAGCGGTCAGTTGCTAATGGATAGTGGAGTTAGGAGGAAGAATAGTCAGCCCGTATTGAGGAGTAAGGGCGATCGTCTTTCGTATTTTAACTTAGTGCCATTCCTTACATCTCCTTTGATTACTCTGCTTGATGACGCTGCTTGAGACTTACAACAAGGTCAGTCACTTGACGTTGAGCCTCTGCGCTCAGTGAGTCAAAGTCGTCTAAGAAGAATTGACGTTCTAGCGTTAACTTCCGGGTATTGAGTAACCCTTCGATCTGCCAACCTTCGTTGCCTTTCGTTACGACGTATAGCGGCAGCGAATCTCGTGACGGTGAAGTTTCGGTTTGTCCGGGCAGTATTACCCCGATCGCTACGAGCATGAGCGCGAGTTGCGAGTTCACGAAGCGGACAAAATTTACCTCACCCTCCAGGCGCGTTCCTTTAACAACTGTGTCGAACGTTTGCTGATGAAATGCAGCGATTTCTTTTCGACCCTTGAGATGCGTACCCTCGAACGTGATGAAATCGGCAGTTTCGCTGAATGGGGCAGCGAAGCCTTCGCCGCTACCTCGATTCCAAGCATCAATCATCTGGCGAGAGAAAGCACGGATTGCCGACTCGTCAGCAATAGTGGTGGTTTGAGCTGTTTGTAAATTCATAGTTTTGAGTTTTCCTTTTAATTCAGAGGGTGTGGGGTGTAGGGAACCCACATTTAAAAGCATGGGATTGAAGCAATGACGCTGTATTTCGAGACGCGCAGCGCGAGAAATACATCTTTTTTTTAAACTGGGCTTGTGACCCAGAACTCAAGTTTTTTATTTCTACACCCTACACCCTACACCCCACACCCTTTTCTTTGTGATAAACCATTCTCAAGCAGCATAGAGGGGTTTATTGGCAATGCTTTGTGAGGTACGCTCCGCTTTAATTAAATCTGCCGCTTTTTCGCCAATCATGATGGTCGGTGCGTTCGTATTTCCCGTGACGATCGTGGGCATGATGGAAGCATCAACAACTCGCAATCCCTCAACCCCATATACCCGCAACTTAGGATCGACCACTGCCATTCGGTCAATGCCCATTTTGCAAGTGCCAACCGGATGCCATACAGTGCTGCAAGTGTCCCGAATGTAAACTTCAAGTGCTGCATCACTCTGAACGTGAGAACCCGGAGCAATCTCCTCACCATGAAAATCATCAAAGGCACTGGTCTGAAACAATTGCCGCATTAATTTAACTCCCTCAACCAACTTTTGCACATCGGCTTGACTTTGTAGATAATTCATCCGAATGCTTGGTGGATCTTTGGGATCAGGCGATTGGGCACAGCCCACGCTTCGCGAACGCAAACTAACACTGCCAACATTTTGGAAACGGGTAAGAGAGACTGCACCTGTAAATCCAAAATCAGCAGGAGTATAACCAGGTGACAAGAATTGAATCGGGCCGAAGAAGAACTGCAAATCAGGTGCAGCCTCCACATTCTCCTTGCTATGCAAAAATAATCCGGCTTCAACTCCATTACTAGTGATAGCAGGGTGTATATCTTGAGTAACTTCTTGAACGACAGAAGTGAGAATGTGATCCTGAAGGTTTTGACCGACACCCGGCAAATCTGCAACAACAGAAATTCCCATCGCTTGCAGATATTGTGCATCCCCAATACCAGAAAGCATTAGCAGTTTGGGCGAATCAAACGCACCCGCACTTAAAATCACTTCTTGGTTGACTCTAACCTGGTGGAGCGTACTTTCATGCAGATATTCCACTCCCACACAGCGAGTGCCTTCAAACAGCAATCGCGTCACCAATGCCCCTGTCGTTACGGTCAAATTAAGACGATGGAGAATAGGTAGGAGAAAAGCAGAGGCAGCACTGTGCCGTTTACCATCTTTGACCGTTAACTGATAGAATCCTACCCCTTCTTGCTGTACACCATTAAAATCAGGATTGTAGTTGTATCCCATTGACACACAAGCATCTACAAAGCGTTGAGAAACCACAGCAGGGGATATTAAATCGGTAACGCTCAACTCCCCATCAACCCCGTGAAATTCTGATGCGCCTCGCTGCTGGTGTTCTGATTTCTTGAAATAGGGCAATACATCAAGGTACGACCAACCGGGATTTCCTAATTCCTGCCAGCGATCGTAATCGTGAGGATTGCCCCGGACATACATCATGAAATTAATCGAACTGCTGCCCCCTAAGACTTTGCCACGGGAACAAAACATTTTGCGGCCCTTCAGGTAGGGTTCCGGCTCAGAAAAGTAACCCCAGTCAACTTCAGAGCCTATTAGACTAAAGCATTGCGCCGGAATTTGAATTTCTGGTTTTGTAGCTGGGTTGCCCGCTTCGAGGAGTAATACGGTTGTGTCACAGTCTTCGGTTAGACGATTGGCAACCACACAACCAGCCGAACCTGCACCGATTACAATGTAGTCATAGTGACTCATAGCATTCATCGTTCATCTCCCTGATGTGCGAATGGTTAGTGCAATGCCAATGAATGTAGCTTTTGAATGGCTGAGGCTAACTGCGTACCACAGGTGTATCCACCAAATGTTCTGCCAGAAACCAAACTTGCGTCTCATTGGTTCGCAGGACTTGGCTCACTAACAAATCGTTAGTGCTACTATCTTGATTCGCTGCTGTTTTATCGATCGCTAATCTCAATTCCTCAATAATCTGCTCGTGGGCTTCTAGTAACCGCGACAACATCACGGGTACTTCCTCAACGCCGTTGGGCGGACGCTTAATCTTAGTGACTTCTGCTACATGACGCGGGTCAGCGATCGCCACGCCTCCCAGAGTTTGTACTCGTTCACCTAGTGCATCAATTAACTCAATTTGTTCGCTGGCGTGTTTGTCGAGCAACAGATGCAGTTGATAAAACGTATGTCCGCGCATCAACCAGTGATGTTTCTTGTAAAGGTGATAGAGAATAATCGTATCTGCCAAAATTTGATTGACTAAAACACAGCTTTCGCTGCGGGTACTAGTGTTGAGAACAATTGGCAAATCACGAAGAGTACCATACTGCTGAATTTCATATCCATGTTGATGCAGTAAGGGTTGACTGCGATCGACTTCAGTGATAGCTGTATTTTGAGTCGCCACGATCGAATCTCCTAGAGTCAATAATTAGGTATGTTCTATTTGTATGTACCGAGAAACTGCTTCTCTTAAAGATTGGGATTACTTCACAGAGCCGTGCTTGCTGCTTCAATCACTTTGGCAACCTCTTTTGGATGAGAGATAAAAGGAACATGACTGGAGTTAACTTCGGTTGTCTTAGCACCAATCCGTTTAGCCATAAATCGTTGAAGTTCAGGGTTGATGGCGCGATCGCTTTGAGTCACGATAAACCAGGAAGGAATCGTTTTCCAGGCGATTTCATTCACTGATTGCTCAAAGGCTGCGCTGGCGATCGGCTTTTGGGTTGCTGCCATCACTCGCGCCTCAGCCTTTGATACGTCCTGGGCAAAAAATTCGTGAAACTTCTCGCGATCGACATAGAGAAAGTTTGCCGCATCAGACACGATCGCTGTACTAATCGGAGGTGCTGCGTACCTTTTATTGAGATCGCTCGTCTTTTCACCAACATCTGGTGCGAAAGCATTAACATAAACCAGAGCTTTCACCTGTGGATTGCCAGCTGCTGCACCCGTAATCACATTTCCAGCATAAGAATGTCCAACTACTACAACAGAACCTTTTTGATTATTAATCGCCCGCTTTGTCGTTGCTACATCATCAGCAAGCGAGGTGAGGGGAATCTGCACAGCAGTGACTCTGTAGCCATCTTGCTCTAACAAGGGAATAACGTGTTGCCATGATGTACCGTCAGCATAAGCCCCATGAACGAGAACGATCGCAGGTTTAGAGTTGGACGCTTGAGGTAATTCCTTGGAGGTGGCTGGTGTTGAATGCATTGATATTCCAACAACAACACTTAATGCAAATAACCACAGCAACAATTTTTGAACTTTTTTCCATGTAAAAAGCATCATGGCGATCGCCTCTGTATTCTTACTAAATTGCTGAAATCTCTGATTCTTGTCGTTAATCATTTGCAGCAACAATGGCTGCCATTATCTGCTCAACAGTCCAGCGATTAAGATAGCGAATTCCATTAATAAATAAAGCGGGCGCGGCCTCCACTCCACTTCGCAGTCCACCTTCGATATCCGCATCGATCCGATCGACATACGTTCCTCTGGATAAATCCTGCAAAAATTGAGAAATATCAAGTCCTAAACGATTCGCGTACTCTACTAGATAGCCATTCTCTAACTCTTGTTGATGAATGAACAATATCTCATGCATTTGCCAAAACTGCCCTTGAGCCGCAGCGGCTTCGGCGGCTTCGGCGGCTCGTCGAGCATGGGGATGAATCTGTACCTGAGGAAAATGACGGAAGATAAAACCTAAATTGTTTTCTCCAAACGAAACCTTCAATTGCTGTTGAGCAACTTTAATCAATCGATAGACGTTGGCACTTTGAAAACATTCATAATCTCCATACATGACGAAGACTACAGCAGCATTCAGTACACCTTGAATATGATCCTGGGTTGAAGGCAGAACGAATAAAGAAATATAATGATTGCGGTCGTAAGTCATGTTTCGGTTTGTATTAAGCAAACTTAAGCCTTACAACCCAACTGCGCTAACGTTGCTATGGATTTAATATAGACAATTGACCCTCTGTTGTCGTCCACTCTAGGTTGGCATTTTTATACAATCGAGTGATGGATTAACCCGTCCAGCTTCCAGTGGAAGGTTGTCTCCAACTTTAGTTGGAATTTGGATACCAACTTGAGTACAGCTTACAAACTGACAATTCCACGCTTAACAGCAGTAATCACGGCTTGTGTGCGATCGCTCACGCCCAGTTTGCTCAAAATCCGATTTACATGGGATTTGACGGTACTTTCACCAATATTCAAAACAGTGCCAATTTCTTGATTACCCTTTCCTTGTGCCATCAAACGCAGCACTTCCAACTCTCGTTCGCTGAGTTCTGGATTGCTCATTCGCTGCAATAATTTTGCGCCCACTTCTGGCGGAATGTATTTCTGGCCATTATGAATGGCGCGAATCGCATTTAAAAGCTCGCTAGGTTTAGCATCTTTCAGCAGATAGCCTTGAGCGCCTGCCTGCAAGCCGCGATAGATATCTTCATCGCCATCGTAGGTTGTAAGTACCGCGATTCGAGCCTGCTTAAATTCAGCACAAATCGCCATAATGGCTTCCACCCCTCCCATTTTGGGCATTCGTAAATCCATTAGCGTGACATCAGGTTGGTATTCTCGAAACGCAGCGATCGCCTGTTGCCCATCTTCAGCTTGAGCGATAACTGTCATTTCTGGATCGCGATTAATGATGGTTGCTAGACCTTTTCTGACTATGGCATGGTCGTCAACAATCAGCACTCGAATCGTAGTGGATTGGCTCATTGTAATTCTCCCACTCGATTGATAGTAACAATAATTTCTGTTCCCTGTCCCGGTTGGCTTTGAATTGTTAGTTGTGCGCCAATGCGCTCTGCCCGTTCGCTCATTCCTAATAAGCCAAACCCACCACTAAAAGGAGTGCTACCTACTCCAAAGCCCCTGCCATCGTCTTTAACCCGTAAGATACACTGTGTTTCGTTGTACGCCAACTCAACCCGAATTTCGCCAGCACAAGCGTATTTAATCGCATTGGTTAATGCTTCCTGCCCAATTCTTAGTAAGTTATTCTCCACTTCGGTTGGTAAGGAATATGCTATACCTTGAGTTTCGCAAATCACAGCCGTGTCAGTCGTTGCTCGCATTTGAGCCACAATCCGATGCAGGGCACTCTCTAAATTACCTTCTTCTAGTAGCCGCGGACGGAGTGCTGCTACGGATCGCCTTGCCCCTGCTAGCCCAGCGCGTGCTAGTTCCTCAATCATTTCCAGATGTACTTGGGTTGCTTGGGGGTCATCTGCCAGCACTTGTGTTGCTGCTCCAACCTGAAGCAGAATACCTGTGAAAGATTGAGCTAATGTATCATGAATTTCTCGCGCCATTCGGTTGCGTTCTTCTAAGATAGAAGTGTGTTCAGCTCGTTTACGATCGCTAATGTCTGTCATGAGACTGTAGAAACCTCTTACCTGAGCATTGTCATCGAAATCAGGAATAAAGGTGGCGCTGATGCACCGCTTATCATCCGGAAAAGGGATTTCTGCTTCTAGAGGGACAGTTTGCCCTGCAAACACCCGATCAATATACGGCTCAACCCGTTGATAAACCGCCTCACCAAGCAGTTGACGAACAGGGTTGCCCAAAATTTGATCGCGGCTACGTTTAAACCAGACCTCATAGGTATGGTTGATGAATTGATAACAGCGATTGGCATCGACGTAGCTAATCAGAACGGGTAGAGCGTCGGCAATCAGTCGTAATTCCTGCTCCTGTAAGCGAAGTTCCTCGTAGACACCGCGTAGCTCTGCTTCGTTTGCCTGCAATGCTGTCGTTCGTTGGGCAACTTGTTGCTCTAGGGTGCGATTGTATTCTGCTAAAAGCTTCTCTGCTTGTTTGCGTTCGGTGATGTCTTGAAAGGCTGCGATCGCATACAGAATGTTGCCAGACTCATCAAAAATTGGAGTTCCCCAACTTTCGATTGGAATGATGCGATTCCCCTGGTGAATTTCGATATCATCCACACTGCCCTGTTCGCCGTTTAGTGCTCGCCTAATCATCAGTTGTTCGGTTGGGTAGAGGCGATCGGTTCCTGCCACATAGAGTTGATAGACCTCTGCAATTTGCTCTGGGGTGACAGACGGCAGCACGCTCTTGCCCAAGAGTTGGATTGCCTTCTGATTCGCGTAATAAGGGCGACCTGTTGCGTCCATAACCACAATTCCTACCGGAACAGACTCTAAAATTTTCTGGAGGCGGGTTTCACTTTGGGCGAGGGTCTGGTTTAAAGACTGCATTTTAGCAAATGCGATTTGAAGCTGCTGTGCCATCTGGTTGAAAGATCGAGCCAGTTCGCCCAAATCGCCCGATCGCTCAATTTCTAACGTCTGCTTCCATTCGCCGCGAGTCAGTGCCTTTGCCGATTGACTAACGTTGACGATCGGTTCAGTAATCCAGCGGGCAGTCAAAATGCAGATAATCATGCCAAGTAACAAAGTTACAACGCAAAGTAGAATAGTTGCGTGAATGTCTTGATTAATTTGCGCCATGAAATCTGATTCGGGCAATACTGTGATAATTAGCCAGTTTAGCCCGCGAATATCCTGGAATGGCATGACCTGAACCAACTGCCGCTTGCCGTCCAGGTTAAAGTCAAGCTGTTCCGCAGACTGGATCTGCTGCAAATCGCCAAAATGGTCGCGCAAATAGGCAGCAGTGGCTCGCACAGTGGGATTGTGGCTCTTAATTGCAAGCAACTGAGTAGAATTAGCCTCGCTACTCATAATCGCCTCTGCGGTTGAGGTCGCAACCAGTCGTCCCGATCGCTCTACAATAAAGGCGATGCCTGTCTTGCCGATTTGCAGGCTTGCCAAAAAACGGCTCATCTCATTAGGCAGAAATACATCGGTGGCACAGACTCCCAACAGCGATCGATCGGCAGTGCTATAGACAGGCGTACTGGCGGTGATCGTTGGCAACTGGCTAGCAAAGTCGGCATAGATTCCACTCCAGATTGGTTCGCCTGCCGTCACTGCTGCTTTATACCAAGGACGAACCCGCGCATCGAAGGCTTTGTTGCCTTGACTGATTAACTGGCCTCGCTGACCATTGCGATCGAGGCTGTAGCCGTAGAGTTTGCGATCTGTAGCACCATTACTCGACCGCAGTTCAATTGAGCGATCGGCAGGGCTACGTCGCACTCCTAGAAGAGAACCTTTGCGATCGCCACAGTAGATATCACTCACCATTGGATAAATCTGAATTTGCTGCCAGAGTGGAAACTCACCTTTGACTGCGCTAGGGTCAATTTTTCCCTGAGCGAAGGTGCTGGCATTGAGCCGATTGATGTTATGGGGTATCTCGGTATAGGTTTGTAGTTTGCCTTCGATCCGGTTCGTCAGTTCGCGCCGCAGTTGACTGGCGAGATCGTTGATGGCTTCCTGTCTATTTTTGAAGGAAAAATACCCCACTAAGCCGACTGTCACCAAAGTTTGCAGCACAAACGGCACAATCAAAACCGTCTGCAATGGCACCGTTCTGGAAACTTGAGCTACAACTTGCTTGAGAAGACTGCTCATCAATCAGACTCCTCATTTACGGCAGTTCGCGCGCGTTAGTCCATTTATGGGGAAAATACTAGCGGTTTGCCAACCCAAAAATGCTGGGTGAGGGCGGGGTAAAGGGCAAGGGGTAAAGGGTAAGGGATTTAAAACCTTTCCCCTTTTTCCTTTCCCCTTTCCCCCGCCAAGTGAACTTGGCGAACTACTAGCCATGAGCAGCTCCAACGATCGCAATAAGTAGCGGCTCAAGCTCTAAAGCGTTTCTATAACGCACACCATTGATAAATAAAGCTGGAGTGCTAATTACCCCACTATGCATTCCGCTGGCAATGTCTCTATTGATGCGATCGACATGCACTTTTTGGGCAATGTCTCGAATAAACTGAGTTACATCAAGCCCTAAATTGTCAGCGTATTCTGCTAAATACCCATCTTCTAGCTGTTGCTGATGCTTCAATAACATCTCGTGCATCTGCCAAAACTGCCCTTGTGTTGCTGCTGCTTCTGTCGCTGCTGCTGCCTTTTGAGCTTGAGGATGGATTTGAGGTTGAGGAAAATGTCGGAATACAAAGCATAGAGAATCTCTCCCGAATAAGGTCGCCTCAAGCTGGCGTTGAATTGCCTGAATTGAGGTATAAAGTTCGCTACATTGGGAACACTGATAATCCCCATACTCAACAAGCACAACGCGAGCATTCAACGATCCTTGTCGATGGTCTTGCTCAGAAGGAAGTACAACTAATTGATTGCGCTCTGCTTCGCAGTTACCGCAAGAGGCGCCGGGTGTGTCGTCAGGAATAACATCGCCCATTCTAAACCCTCATTTTAAATCTTTGAGGAAAAGAGATTCATCGCGTGCGCTCTGAAATTTCTTCCCTTCAAGCCTATAATCGTTTGTATGAGTTTAATGTATGAGACTTGCTTAGGCTTGTCGTCAATTCAGGGTCTGTATTTTAATCAACAAAATGATTGAGGATGAGTCAATTTGAGGGAGTAGAACGAATCAAACCTGAGTTTGATTGCCTCACCGAAGAAGCAGAGGGGCAGGGGGCAGGGAGCAGGGGGAGCAAGAGAAAGTCCCAGAGCCGTGGAGCGGAGCGGAACATGGGTATCAAGCCCCCCTTCTTGGCACTCTTACCGGGGCGGAGTACAAGCTCCGTCTCAGTTTTCCCCCTTGCCTCCTGCTCCCCTGCCTCTTTTGACAGACTAAAATATGATGGTTAATATCATGTCCGCCTAATTAGTATCTCATTCCCGCATCTGTGCAAAAATCAGGAAAACCTCTTTCCCCCTGCCCCCTGCGGTCTTAATGATAAGTCTTTAACCGGACATGATATAACCCAGGCAGAAGTACCATCTTTGCTTTTACAAGCTAGCAATTCCGCGTTTCAACGCAATAATGGCTGCCTGAGTGCGATCTTTGACATCTAGCTTGCTTAAAATTCGGTTGATATGAGTCTTCACTGTACTTTCACTAATATTTAGAGCAGTGCTAATTTCCTGGTTGTTCATTCCCTGTCCGACTAACTGGAGAACTTCTAACTCACGATCGCTCAGTTCTGGAGCAGTCATTCGCTGGACTAGCTTGGCAGCCACGTTGGGGGGAATATACTGTTGTCCCCTGGTCACTGTCCGAATTGCTGTCAATAGTTCCTCTGGCTCAGAATCCTTCAGTAAATACCCCTTTGCCCCGGCTCGCAATCCTTGATAAATCTCTTCATCGGTGTCATACGTGGTCAGCACAATAATTCGGGCATTGGGAAACTGATTGCAAATAACTGTAATCGCCTGAACACCTCCCATCTCAGGCATCCGTAAATCCATCAAAGTCACATCAGGTTGCTGTTGCTGAAAAACTGCGATCGCCTCATGCCCATTTCGCCCCTGACCAACAATGACAATATCTGGAGCCTCCTCTAACATTCCGATCAAACCCTGGCGGACAACAGGATGATCGTCCACAACCAGAACGCGAATGCTACCGGGCTGATTCATACTAACTTAGCCCCCGATGAATAGATACCACGATCTCTGTCCCTTGCTCTAAGTCACTTTGAATCTTTAATTCAGCTCTAATGCGTTCAGCCCGTTCTGCCATCCCCAGTAGACCAAAGCCATTCCGCATCGCCTGGTTTTCTACATTAAATCCCTGCCCATCGTCTTTAATTCGCAAGCTGCATTGGGTCGGTTCATAGATCAGTTCAATGTGGATTTCACTTGCACTAGCATATTTTATTGCATTTGTCAAAGCTTCCTGCCCAATCCGAAACAGATTATTTTCCAGATCGGAGGATAGGGGATAGGGTATACCCATGACTTCGTAGACGATTTGGGTGGCGATGGAGGAATCTAATTGAGCAGCAAGACGGCTTAAGGCATCCTGTAAGTTACTGCTCTCTAAAAGGTATGGGCGGTGTAATGCCTCTACTGAACGACGTGCCTCCGCAAGCCCAGAACGGGCTAAGTCGAGGATTTGAGTGAGGAGAGTTTGCGCTTTTTCTGGGTCTGCCGTTACTTTATTGGAGGCAGAGCGAGCATGAATGATAATACCTGTAAACGCTTGGGCTAAAGTGTCGTGAATTTCCCGTGCCATGTGATTGCGCTCTTCTAGAATGGAGGCTTCTTCGGCTCGTTTGCGATCGGTGATATCTCTTGCTAGCCAAATGACAGAATGTTCTGAGATGGGCGAGATGCGAGTTGCAAACCAGGTTTTCCACCCTCCCACAATCGAGCTATACTCAATCGTTAGGGGCTGCTGAGTGCTTAATGCTTGCCGAATACAGCCAAGAAATGTATCGGCTTGCGATCGCTCAAAAATTTCGGAAAATGTTCGACCCACCTGTTCGTCAATCGGGTTAGATAATTTCTCTGACTCAAGCAGGGTTGCTCTCAAAATCCGCCCTTGTGCATTTACTACCAAAAGCGGATCGGGCATTGCACAAAAGAGCGCCCGAAGTTCTGCTTCGGAGGCTTGCAACGCTTCTTCTGCCTGTTTGCGTCTAATTCCTAATGCAATCTCGCGGGCTGAAAACTCCAACGCCTCAAAGTTGGACGACGGAATGGGATGTCGAGTAAACATCGCTATAACTCCAACAAGCTGTTCATCCAGCAGTATCGGATAGCCCGCAAATGCCACCATACCTTCTCGTTTTGCCCATTCTTTATCAATGGATGATTCATCAAACACATTGTTAATCAATAGAGGACGGCGTTCCTGAGCAATTTGTCCAACTTTGACGCTACCTACAGGAATTCGACTGTACTCACCGTCAAGACGGGTATACATCCCCGCACTGGCTTGTAACTCCAAAACATTCTTGTCTTTATTTAGCGTCCAAATCCGAGCAAATGCCGCATTAAAGTGCTTAACAACGGCTTGGACACAGCGATGCAGCATCAAGGGCAAACTAGCACTTTGAGCCAAGGCACTATCCACATCGGCGCGAAAATCGGAGAGGATTGCCTGTTCCCGAAATTGAGCCTCGGACTGACGCAACACTTCTTCTGCTTGTTTGCGTTCGCTAATATCTGTCATGATACTGTAGAAGCCTCTTACCTGAGCATTGTCATCGAAATCAGGGATCAAGGTCGCGCTGATGCACCGCCGATCGTCCGGAAAAGGGATCTCTGTTTCTAGAGATACCGTTTGCCCTGCAAACACCCGATTAATGTACGGCTCAACTCGTTGATAAACCGCCTCACCGAGCAGTTGGCGAACAGGGTTGCCCAAAATTTCATCGCGGCTACGGTTAAACCAGACCTCATAAGTATGGTTGATGAATTGATAACATCGATTGGCATCTACATAGCTAATCAGAACTGGTAGAGCGTTGGCAATCAGTCGTAATTCCTGTTCGCGATGGCGCAATTCCGCTTCACTTTGCTCTAAAGCTGCCGTTCGTTGGGCTACTTGTTGCTCTAGGGTACGATTGTAATTGGCTAAGAGATGTTCGGTTTGTTTGCGCTTAGTGATATCTTGAAAGGCTACAATTGCGTAAGCAACGTTCCCATGTTCGTCAAAGACTGGCGTTCCCCATGCCTCAATGGGAATAATAGTCTCGCCTTGGTGAATCTCTAAATCATCCGTTCTTGTACGTTCGCCTTTTAACGCTCGGACGATTGGCATATCCTCAGGGGAACAGTTTCGATCCGTTCCAGCCAGGTAAACTTGATAAACCTCTGCAAGACGATCTGATGTCGCGTTAGGATCGACGCCTTTACCCATCAGATCAATTCCCTGCTGATTGACATAGTAAGGGCGACCAGTCGCATCCAAGACCCCAATTCCCACTGGAACCGCTTCTAGAAATTGATTTATCTGATTTTTGCCGTCGCGTAGTTTCGAGTAGAGTTTGGCATTTTCAATTGCGATCGCTGCTTGAGTAGAAAGTAGATTCAGAACTTGCGATCGCGTAGCGTCTCCTAATGCCTCCGGCACGCTTGCGCGAACGGAGACTCGCTCTGGTGTAAATACTCCAGTTGCTAATTGATTTTCCAGATACAACACGCCAACAAGTTTACTTTGATTCAATAGCGGCAAACAAAGAAGTGATTTCGTTTGGTTCTGCTGAATATATGGCTCATTGATAAAATGACCTTCATGAGTTGCATCATTTAATATGACAGATTCATGAGTACGGATAACATAATTAATAATTGATTCAGGTAAATGATTTGCAATTGGGAGCGATTGCAACACTTGCGTAGCATATACCTTCTCATCGTCATTGAGTTCGCAATAAGCTTCGATCGCCCATTTTCCTGAGTTTTCCAAAATCAAAAATCCAGTTTGTGCTCCCGCGTTTTCAATTAAAATTTGCATTAGAGAACTAAGCAATCGCTCCAATTCAATCTCACTCGAAATTGCTTGAGCTGCTTTCATCACCGTTGCTAAGTCGAGAGCAATATGTGAGGTATTTGAGGTAGTTACAGCCGTGGTGCGAATTGGTGTAGAAACTACGTTAGACAACTGAGGAAATAGTTGAGGATAACGAGTTTCTAAATCTTTAACCTTTGCCATTGCTCCCCAGCGTTTATAGCAATAGTGAGCTTCTTTCATGTATGTTTGGGCAAACTTTTCTCTACCACGAGCTAAGTAATGTTTGGCGGCTAATTCATAGGCTAATGCTTCTTCTTGAAGATACTCGTTGTCCTTGGCTCCTTGAATGGCTTGTTCATAGAACTCCTCGGCTTCAAGAACTTGCCCTAAGACTCGTGCTTTCTCTGCCTCAACGAGATGAAACTTGTGTAAAAAATTTTCTGGACAGCTATCCGACCATGCTTTCAAGCGCTCCTGATTTAATCGGATCTGTTCCAGAGCATGACTTTGTTCTGCTTGAGATAGACCGGAATACAGATTGAGTAGAATCAGAGAACCATAGTAGAAATAACCACTATAGGTTGTAAACCCGACGATAGAATTTAGGATCTTCCCCGCTTCAACGAAATAATGGCAGCCTTGCTCAAAATCTGCTGTTAAACAGGAAAGATGCATTCTGAGGATGTAATAAAGACAAATTGAAAACCGTATTTGTGAGGTTTCACCCCGATGAACTATTTTTTCTGTCTCCCTGAGCAATTGCTCGTGTTCCTGTGCCGCTTGCCCTAAAGCAAGTTTTGCGATAAAAAATTTAGCTCCAGCCAGTGCCACCTTCGCAAGCTCGTCCTGAATCTGCTTTGCCACCAACTGATATTTTTCGTTGTCTTCTGCAACGGTTGTTAAATTTTCTCCTTGAAATAAGCGATTAAAAATATTACCGACTACGTTATAGGCTGCAAATTGAACGTCTCCCGACTCCATGCTTGCCAGAAAACCTTTGTAATTGATCGTGGCCGCCCCTGCTATAGGCTTTGACCAAACTTGAATAAAGCTTCCAAACAACATCTGTGCCTTACACTGCTGAGATTTACTGTTTAGTTTGTAGCTAAGTTGTACCGCTAAATCTGCACACTCATAGCCTCGTTGGTATTGCCCTTCCATCAAACCTAAAAGAAGTCCATAGTTTGCATAAGCCTTAATAGACTCAGCAATATTTCCATGTTCAATGGAAAGACGAACTACTCTTAAACTGACAAAGCAGTAAAGTTCAATATTAGCCGTAATGTAGGTTGGTATATCTACAGCAATTAGCAATTTAATCATTGCTCGGATGACTTGATCGCTCACTGTCGGTAAAATTAAAAGTGAGGAAATTGAGCGATTTTCTAAGCTTTTGGCAACAGCAGCAAACTCTTCCCGGACGAGTTCTGGCAAATTTTTGCCCTTAATCTCAATCCCCAGCTCATGCAATCCGATTAGACCTGTTTGAACTGCTTTCTCACATTCGCCTTGTAGGGTATATTGAGTTATTTGAAATACACGAATATCTGCGCGATCGACAGCAGAAGAAATGTGTTCTAAAGCAACCTTGGTTGTGGCGCTTAATTGCTCATAGCTAGCATTGCTCAACTGTGCTGTGCAGAGAGTCCGATACAGGTGGAACATCAAGTCGTACTGACTCATCCAAGCCTCCTCTTTGAGCAAGCCAATGCCAGTCTCAAGATACCGAATCGCAGCTTCATAGGCAGTAGAGGCGATGGCTTTTTGAGCGGCAGCCAAGTTGAGTCGTGCTAGTTTCTCTTTTTCATCTTTCTGTGTCAAAAGGGATTGACCATAGTTGATGTGGTTGACAATATCAAAAAGTTTTTCACTTTGTTCGACCTCAGACAGCTTGTTCAGCAGGAGTTGTCCAATGCAGTAGTGCGTTACTTGCTTTTGATCCTCAGAAATCAAAGCATAGGCGGCTTGCTGTACTCGGTCATGCAAGAACTTATACTCTTGAACTAACAAGTCTTCGTCTAATTCAGACAGGGTTTGAATGAATCCTTCTTGTATCGCTGGTAGTAAATCCTGAAAAACCGTTTTGGGTGATTTCTCACACACGATCGCTAACGTCTCTAAATCAAATTCAGCTCCGATACAAGCGGCTAAACGGAGAATTTGCTGGGTTTTTTCTGGTAGTTTCTTTAACTTTAAGAGCAGCAACTCCACAACATTATTAGTGATATTTTGGGTTTGAAGTTGAGCAATGTTCCACTGCCACCCCCCTTTACTTCCCCCCTTGGTAAGGGGAGCCAGTGCGTTGGGCGGCTCTGCCGACTTGTTCGCTCTTAGCGTTCCCGCAGGGTAGCATCTGGCGTGGGATTGAGGGGGGTCAAAGGTCAGCAGATTTTCGCTATACAGCATCCTCAAAAATTCACTGACAAAGAAAGGATTGCCCTCGGTTTTACGCAGCACCAACTCAGCAAAGGAACGAACAGTGTCCACATCTCGATGTAGCGTTTCGGCAATCAACTGACTCAATGGCAAGAGCGTTAAAGGTGCCAGGATCATCTCTTGAAGCACTGCCCCTTTTTTTTGCAGCCTCTCTAGCGTTAAGAGCAGTGGATGCGTTGGAGTCACTTCATTGTCTCGATAGGCTCCAATCAAAAACAGGAATTGATTTTGCTCATCCAGCAGCATCAACTCGATTAACTTCAGCGTCGCGGAGTCAATCCATTGCAAATCATCTAAGAAGATCGCTAGCGGATGCTCCTTGGAACAAAACACTCGGATAAACTGCTCAAAGACGCGATTGAAACGATTCTGAGCTTCCGCAGCTTCCACTTCTAAGACAGGCGGCTGCTTGCCCACAATCAATTCCACTTCAGGGATGACATCAACGATCAGTTGTCCATTGCTGCTCAACCCTGCAAGTAGGCGCGATCGCCACTGTTGTACATACTCGTCTGGTTCACTAAGTAATTGCCGTACCAATTTTTGCAGGGCAACCGCGATCGCACTGTAGGGAATATTGCGCTGAAATTGATCGAATTTCCCCCAGATAAAATAGCCACGCTTTTGGGTGATTGGTTTATAAATTTCCTGCACTAACGCAGATTTACCAATGCCAGCGTAGCCAGATACCAACATCATCTCAACTTGGAATTTTGATTTGCCTGCTTGTTGGATTTGTGAAGTTGTTTCTGAATTGTTTGGTAAAGCAGCAACAGGATTTGATTCTGGACACGCTACGCGATCAAACGCCGCCAGTAACATTGCAACTTCCTTATCCCGCCCATACAGTTTTTGGGGAATTTGAAAGCGATCGCAAACGTCTTGAAGCGCCAGTTGAATGCTAGAGATTTGACCGATTTCTGCTAATTGTTCAGCACACATTTCTAAATCCGCTTTGATGCCCCAGGCACTTTGATAGCGATTTTCAGCATTTTTCGCCATCAATTTGAGAATGATATCTGAAACTGGCTTGGGAATCGTTGTATTTATTTCATTAGGCGGAATAGGATTTTTGGCAATATGACAATGGACTAGCCCCAGCACATCTGTGGTGGAAAATGGTAGTTGTCCGGCGAGCAGTTCGTAAAATGTCGCACCAAGCGAGTAAAAATCGGTGCGGTAATCGAGCAAACGGTTCATCCGCCCGGTTTGCTCTGGAGATAGGTATGCGAGTGTGCCTTCTAAAATATGAGGACTTTTGAAAGTCGGATTTGTGCGGTTAAATTGGGTGGCAATTCCAAAGTCAATAATTTTGATAACGCCAGTATCCAGATTGAGAACTATGTTTCCAGGGTTGATATCTTTATGAATGACATTGGCTGCGTGGATTCTGCCTAGAATATCGGTGAGGGCGATCGCCAGACTTAAAAATTGGGATAAGGGCATAGGGCAAAACATATCTGGGCGCTTGTGCATCCATTGCTCTAGGGACTCTCCCCCAAAATCTTCTAAGATAATCACCAGAGTGCGTTGATACTCTTGCTGGCTGTATGCCTTCACTACTCCTTCCAAGTTGAGGGAACGGGTAATTTTATATTCCTGTCTGTAGCGGGTCAGTTCTTGAGGTGAGGGATAATCTTGCTTGAGTATTTTTACCACGATCCCTACTCCATCGTCTCTGATGCCGCGATAAACTAGAGAATTAGAACTTTCGTATATCTTCTCTTGGATGGCAATACCAGGTAGAGCAATCATAGAGCAACTCTTGAGAGGATAATCTGGCATAACTCAAACTATACACCAATTCTGTTAGAGCTTGTCCCTGTTGTAGAGCAAGTAAAACAGAATCCTTGCTGAGATTATTCCAGTACTGTGCATAACCGTAGAACTCAATCACTTGTCCTTTAGCAAGCCATAACAGATTACCCGAAGAGGTAATCACTTGAGTTTTGCATAATTGAGCAGATTTACATTGGGAGGCTAGGGTTCTCCAAATTTATACTCTCCTTACCAAATCAAGCTTTTGGTTTGAACCTGTAGGCTTAACTGCACTGTATTGGATCGTAACTTTAGTTTTTAACGGTGTAATAAGCCATAGCCAAATTCCTTTATTTAGACTTACCCACTTTATAGATATATCCTTTGTCTAAAATCTGTCTTTTACTAAGAATTGCATAGGCTTTATAATGCAATTTTTAAGCAGTACAATAGCTCTCCAATGAGCCTTTTCGTCGCACATCCAGCGTTACACAATGAAACCCTCCTCCCAAGGTTCTTGAGTGTCTGAGTTGGAGTTGTATAACATCAACACCGCGTTTCTCAAGCTGTTTGATGAGTGGAGTTTGAGATTTATCAACGATCGCCAGATTTGGATTTACCATTAAGAGGTTGATACCAATCCATTTAGAAGCATAGGATGTTGTTGTATAACCAATATCAACGATATCCGTCAGATAGATCGCATCCCAAGTTTTGAATAGATCGGGCAAATTTTGTTCGCCAACTCGTTCAGCGTTCACCACAACTAAACCAGGTCGAATTACAGCGATAGTCGTGTCTACATGACTTCCACTATAAACGTTGTCATAGGTATGCACTTTATATTCTTCGCCTAATATAGTTTGCAGCCACAATGCTCCAGAGCGGTTTCCAGTATCTGAAATCAAATAAAAAATATCTTTCCCTAACCGCAATATGTTTGCCGCATCAAATAGAGGTTCATAGTCTTTGATTGCTGAAGAGTTGGGATCGTGAATATTATAAATTTCATCAGCGAGTCTAGGCTTTGGAGCTGATATCCATTTAGCTCCACTGTGCAAATAATCCATCAAGATAGATTTAAATGAAAGAGTTTCAAAAAATCTTGCTCGTAGCGTCATTGGCGCTTCGATAATCCATCTTCCAACTGTAACGAATAGGTCTCTGGGACAGTAATTGTATTGACCGTCTGATTCCCAATCAGGGGTGCGAAATTTAATAGAATGATCTACTATGTCAGGACGCTGAACAACTACATTGAGGCTTTGAAGTGTATGTACAAGTTCATCAAGGTCTTCTTCAGTTTCTTCGATGATGCGATCGCTATACTGACCAGAGGGAATGTTTTCAATGCTGCCATAATCTCTGTATTCGACTGCAAACAAACCTCGATCTCGACAGGCAATACGTGCATTGGTGGCACGGCCAACAATAATTTCTTCAAGAGCGTCCCATTCGTTATCAACTTTTACTTTACTCATCTGTTGTTCTAGTCCTAAATTTGAGAGTTAGAAAAACTGTTTCGAGCGACTGCATACCTAGAATCGCTAAAGTATTTTGAATTATAAATTCTCAATTTTGACTGAGAATCGCATTAATAATAGTGGCGTTTTGATTGAGATAGGGAGGATCGATCATTTCCCGATGAACACCAGATGCATAATAATTGATTCGTTCTCCCCTTGTAGCTTGTATCCAATCATCTTCGTAATCGTAGTTGCCTTCAGCACGAATGAGATGAATATTTGCATCAATCTGCAAATTTTTTAGGTCTGAATGCCAAAGAAAATTGAAGTATTCCCAAACTTGATTGTAGGTGCGATCGCGTAACTTTTGATTCTCCATAAAGTAACGTCTTAATTCTTGGCGTTTGGGATTTAATAAGAAACCATCAACACCTTCTATAATTTCTGACATTTGGGCTTTTTTAACTTCACGGCCGTCTCTATAGGTATCTAATAAAATGACATCCGAAACTCTGCGATCGCGACTTTCTAACTTTTGAGCCATCAACATTGCCAAAAAACCACCTGCTGAATGTCCCATCAATTTTATGTTTTGATTTTGTGCTAGGCGATCTATTAATTCTGCATATTTTTCTAAAGTTGCTTCATCGGCAATATACCTGAAAGTATAGATAGCATAATCTGTTAAATAATCAGCTAATTTTGCGTAAGCTGCGGCAAAACCAAGGGCTGGTGGAAATATAAAAACAGCTTTTTCTCGTGCTTTATTAAAAACTACATAAGGACGTTCTTTAGGTTGAATATTCATCTCTTTGACGTAGATGATATACTCACTCAATTCTGCTATTGTAGGTTTTTCATAAATTATTGACAAAGGAATGTCAATTTCCAATTCTTGATAAATTAGTGCCATGAGATTCATGGCTTGTAATGAGTGACCACCTAAATCAAAAAAGTTATCATTCACTCCTACCTTTGATACTTGCAGGACTTGTTGCCAAATATTTGCTAAGATGCTTTCGGAGTAATTACGTGGAGCTAAATAAGATGATTCTACTATCGATGTTTCATCGGGTTTAGGCAATTTTTTCCGGTCTATCTTGCCATTCGGATTTAATGGCATAGTTGACAACATTACAAAAGCTGAAGGTATCATGTAAGCTGGCAATTTATGCTGTAAGAAACGACGCAGATCGCTAGGGGTTAATGACTGGTCTTTTCTAACTACATAAGCGACTAACCGTTGGTTTTCATGCAGAATGACGACTGTTTGTTCTACTTGGTGATTAGTTTCTAAAACCGATTCTATTTCTCCTAATTCAATACGTAAGCCGCGCAACTTGACCTGGCTATCGATGCGACCAAGATATTCAATATTCCCATCTGGTAAATAACGAGCTAAATCTCCAGTTTTATACAATTTACCATTACCAAAAGGATTAAAAATAAATTTTTGGGCAGTTAATTCTGGTCTGTTGAGGTAGCCTCTAGCTAAAGAAGCGCCCCCAATATGCAATTCTCCAGGAATGCCAATAGGAACTGGTTGGAGATGAGAATCAAGGATATAAATTTGGGTATTGGCAATAGGGCGACCAATAGGAACTATTTGATAATTAGACTGTGGCGTACACTGCCAGAAAGTGGCATCAACTGCTGTTTCTGTTGGCCCGTAAAAATTGTACAATTCACAATCACACTGCTCAAAAAAGCGTTGTGTCAGTTCATAAGATAGTGCTTCTCCACCACAAAATACTCGCTTTAAACAACGGCAATCTTCTAAGTTAGATTCCTGAAGAAAAACTCGCAGCATTGAGGGAACAAAGTTGATTTGAGTAACTTGTTCTTGGGCAATTAAATTAATTAAATAAGCAGTATCTTTATGACCTTCAGGTTTAGCCACTACTAAAGTAGCCCCAGCTATTAAAGACCAGAAAATTTCCCAAACTGAAACATCAAAACTAAAGGGAGTTATTTGCAGAATGCGATCGCTTGCTGTGAGTGGATAAGCATCTATAGTTCGTAATAAATTATTGCAAATGCCTTTATGGATATTCATTACTCCCTTTGGCTTACCTGTAGAGCCAGAGGTATAAATCACATAAACCAAATTTTCCCATGTCACTTGGCTGATAGGATTCTGCTGGCTATATTTAGCAATTACTTGCCAATCACTATCTAAACACAGCACCTCGGCTTGATTTTCTGGTAAAGAACCTACTAAGGACTGCTGGGTAAGCAATATAGAAACTGCCGAATCTGAGAGCATATAAGCTAAACGTTCTGCTGGATAGCTAGGATCTAGGGGTACATAAGCTCCTCCTGCTTTTAAAATACCTAATATTCCTATTACCATTTCCAGGGAACGCTCAACAAAAATTCCTACCAATACTTCTGGTTCTACGCCTTTTTCTCGTAAACAGTGAGCTAATTGATTTGCTTGCTCATTCAACTGTTGGTAGGTCAATTTTTGACCTTCAAATATTACCGCAACTGCATTAGGGTTAAGTTTTACTTGTTCTTCAAATATCTGATGGATACATTTCTCTTGAGGATAGGTAACTTCTGTATTATTCCATTGAGTTAGTAATTGATAGCGTTCTTCAGGAGTTAGTAAATTGATTTGTGACAATTGGCAATCGGGATTCTTAACTACTGCCTGAATTATTTGTAAAAAGTGACCGCTCATTCTAGCGATCGTCTCTTCTCGAAACAGATCGGCTTCGTATTCTATGACCAATCTTAAATCGTTGGCATCTTCAAACAGACTCCAACTCAAATCGAATTGAGCCGTTCGTGGTGTCAACGGGTATGTTTTATGTTCAATTCCCGGAATTTTCATCACTGCTTTACTATCTTTACTAAGCAGTGAAAACATCACATCGAATAAAGGATTTCGTGATAAATCTCGTTCTAAATCCAGGGCAGATACTAATTTATTAAAAGGATAATCGCTATATTCATAAGCATCGAGGCAAGTATTTGTTACTTCTGCCAATGCTTGTTTAAAAGTTCCCGCTTCTGGGAGTGAAGTTCTTAAAGCTAGGGTGTTAACATAAAATCCGATTTGGTTTTCTAGGTCTGGATGATTGCGTCCAGAAATAGGTATGCCAATGACTAAATCATGCTGCCCTGTGTAACGATAGAGTAATATTTTAAATAAAGTTAAGAGAGTTATAAATAGAGTTGTATGATTTTGAGCAGCAAAAGAGCGTAATTTATCGCCGATATTCTGACTGAAATTATAAGTATATACACCAGCTTGAGAAGATTTAAATTGCGGTCTGGGAAAGTCGGTAGATAAGTTGAGTATGGGTGGTTGTTCGGCAAAGCGATCGCACCAATAACTATGTTGTTCTTTTACCTCCTCACTTTCTAACCACTGATTTTGCCATGCAGCATAATCCTTATATTGCAATGGTAGTGGAGGTAAGACGGCAGTTTTTTTCTGCGTGTAAGCAGAGTATAAAGTAACAAACTCTTGGAAAAGGATATCGAGCGATCGCGCATCACCAATAATATGATGTATGGTCAAGCCAAACAAAAATTCCTCTGACTCGATCTGCACTAATAAAACTCGCATTAAAGGCAACTTTTCTAAATCAAAGCGCGAGTTAGCTGATTCTTGAATTAAGGTATCAGCTACGGTCTCAACATCTTTTTGCCCTCTTAAATCTTGAAAATTTATTAATTTTTCTGTAGGCAATTTTTCATGCAAAATTTGCTGAATGTCACCTGCGACACTTGTAAAAGTAGTTCGCAAAATTTCGTGGCGACTCACAAGTTGTTGAAAGGCTTCTCTAAATGCTGAAATATCTAAGCTGCCATTGATTCTCATTGCCAGCCTAATATTGTAAGCGCTAGAATATTCATCTATATGGTGCAGAATCCACATCCGCCTTTGAGCGTGGGATACTTCGTAATATTGTTGATTTGGTAGTGACTTTATCATTTTTATTGTCGTGATTGAATCAAATCAGCTTGAGCTTTTAAAGTATTTTGAGTAAAAATTTCTCGTAATCGCAGTGCAACTCCAAAGCGATTGCGGATATGCGACACTAAACGCATTGCTTTTAAACTATTTCCTCCTAATTCAAAAAATGACTGATTCGCGTCACTCACCTCTACCTCTAATAATTCACTCCAAATTGAAGCTAATAAAGCCTCTTGTGGATTAAAGTTAGTAATTTGATGATTGTTTTGAACAATATTTGCTTCTACTTTTGGTAGTGCTAGACGATTGATTTTGCCATTTGGCAATAATGGAAACTCGGCCAACTGCATCAAATAAGTTGGCTGCATATAAATCGGCAAAACTTGTTTTAATTGGCTGCTAATATGTTGATGATTTACAGCGTTTTTTGCTTGATAATATGCAATAACTATCACCGATTCTTCTTTTTTCTCAGCAATTACCAGTACTTTTTCTACACCATCAATAGCAGCCAGTGCATCTTCAATTTCTCCCAACTCAATCCGTACTCCATTCAACTTCACTTGGTTATCGCTGCGTCCTATCACCTCCACCGTCAAATCGGGTAGCAGTCGTCCCAAGTCTCCTGTACGATAAACTATATCAGCGCCGTTATTCAAAGGGTTGGGTACAAAAACAGAATTGGTTAAACTTTCATCTTGGTAATAGCCTTTTGTTAAATAAGGCGACTTGACAAAAATTTCTCCCACTTCTCCGACAGCACAGGGACGAGTTTCATCAATGACTGCAAACGCCGCCTCTGGTAATGTTTTACCTCCAGGAACTCGTGCATAAGTAATTCTATTCGGGTCGGGAATCCGATAAAAATGTTTGACAAAAGTTGTTTCACTAGCTCCATAAATATTCACAAATTCTGTTTGAGAACCAAAAACTTGATGCCATTCACACAGTTCTTTGGTAAATAAAGGTTCTCCTCCCAACACCAAAACTCGTAAGTTTTTTAGTAACTGGTTAGCATTAACTAAATTGCGACCGATATTTAAAAATACGCGCATTACCGAAGGTACGGTGTGCAGTAAGTTAATCTGCCACTCTCCCAACCTTAATAACAAACCCTCCGAATCTTCGCGGTCTGTGCTATCTGGAATGTAGAGAGTACCTCCAGAACATAAAGTGACGAGAGTTTCTCTAAGATAAGCATCAAAGTTAATTTTTGCAATTTGCAGACAGCGCCAGTTTTGATTAATCCCAAATTCTAGTTTTTCCCAGTTGATAAAGTGACGCAAACTGCCATGACTACCAAGTATGGCTTTGGGTTCACCTGTTGACCCGGAAGTAAACATAATATAGTTAGAATCATCAGCTTCAGGCATAATTAGAGCTTTTTCATCATTACTTGCTACTACAGGCAAGCATTGATAAATTGTGCCATTCCACTGATAGTATTGCTGAATTTCATGGGCAGTTGCTACCAATATATGAGGTGGTTTTGGTAATACTGCCAGTTGAGGTTTGACACTATCTAAATTTTTGCGATCTACCACTATAATGGCGGGGGATGTTTTAAGCATCATGCGTAAAGAACGTTCTTCTGGTTCATCCAAACGCAGAGGTAAATAAATTCCCCCAGCTTTAAATACTGCTAGCATTGCTAATACTTGACGGTAATCTCCTTCAAGCATTACGCCACAAATAATATCCTTTTGAATGCCTAAATCTTTAAAGATGTTAGCCCAAGAGTTAGTGAGTATATCTAATTCTAGATAACTAAATTCTCCACCCGGATAAATAATTGATGTTTTATCTGGTAGTGCTTTTATTTGGTCGATAAAATCATGGATGACTGTGCGTGTTTCTAAGCGCGGAATTGGTTTGGTAAAGCTTTCGATAAAAGCTGTTTCTGCGGCTGACAAAAGAGGAATTTTACAAACTGGTTGGCTGGGATTTACTATCATTTCTATAAGTAGTTTATCCAAATGTCTCAGAGCTTGTTGTATTCTCTCAGCTTGGAATATATCTGTATTGTAAATTAGAGCTAAACTGAGTTCGTTGTTCTGCTCAATAAAAACAAAAGAGAGGTCAAATTTGTTTAGATCGTCTAGCGAACCTAGAGATTTTATCTGTATTTCTTCTACAGGTTGACTAATGTTTTGCAGAAGTACCAACACATCGAACAATGGTGTGCGGTTAATTTCACTGGAATTTGCCAGTTCTTTTACCAAAATATCAAATGGATAAGCAGAATGTTCCAATGCCTCGGTAACAGTTTGACGAACTTTAATTAGCAGATTTTGATATCCTCGATCTGGTTCTATTTCATCACGGATAACAACTGTATTCAAAAATTGGCTGGAAGATGCAAGTTGATAATTATTGCGAGTGGTAATCTCTGTGCCAATAGCAATATCGTGCTGACCGCTGTAGCGATAAAGTAATACTTTTACTGCCGCCACAAGCCCCATAAATAAAGTAGTTTCTGTTTGATTACAAATCGTTCGTAAACCAGAGATAATTTCTGGTTGAAATGTCCAGTTTAAACGAGAAACATTGAATGTTTTTGTAGGCGGACGATGGAAATCTGTAGGTAAGTGAACGCGGGGTAGTTGCCCATCGTTAAGTTGCTGTCGCCAATAATCTAGATGTTTTTTATGTTTTTCATTTGGCAAAATATTGCTTGACCACACTGCATCAGTATTCAACTCAATTTGTTGTATTGACTGGCTTTGTTGAGCATGAGATATTGCAGTTTTGTCTGGTTCTAGAAGATGTAAAGTGAAAGATTCATAGCGTTGTGAAGGGTCACTAGCTATTGCCGCCAGGGTGCTAGTGTAATAATTGCCAATGGCGATCGCCTGTTCTTGACACAATTCGCTGGCATTGTATTTTAGAGTTAAGTGTATTTGGGACGAGACGAGATCCAAACTAAAGTGGACTCCCAAAGTAAAGTTTGTTTTTCCCAGAAATTTGCTATCTAATACCTGTAGACCTGGCAGCCCTAAGATACTCTGGTAAACGTGAAAATGGGTAAAGTTAAACGATGTTTCAAATAAAGGCTGACCGCCCAAATTCCACTGCAAATCAGCTAGGGGATATCGTCGGAAAGGTAGGGATTCTCGTTCAGCCTTGAATGTCTCTTGCATCAAGTCTATCCAAGTACCTCCCAAGAGTTGTAAACGCAATGGCAAAGTATTTAGAAAAAGTCCCAGTACTCGCTCTCCATCAGCTTCCTCTGGTCTACCATTAGATACCATACCTGTTAAGACATCGGACTGATTAAAAAGCACACTTAACACTTTCATGTGTGCCGCTAAAAGTACGCTTTTGAGGGTAACTCCTGCCTTATTTGCTACCTGTTTTAAACCTTGAGAAACTGTTAGAGATAGGGTTATTTCCTGAGTACCTAATGTACCTAATTCAGGTTCATGTGAGTGATAGGATTGAGGCCAACGAGGCAGCTTTGTAATAGTAATACCGTTAAGTTTTTCCAACCAATGTTGTCGGCACTCTTGGGAATTGAGGGCTTTTTGTTCTAAAGCAATAAAGTCTCGAAATCCGATGCCTACGGCGGGCTGTGCCAACGCAGGTGATGGATTGAGAGGTAGAATTTCTTCACTTAAGAAGGATAAATATCTTTGCAGTAACTCAGTGAATAGTAAGCCTACACTCCATCCGTCGAGAATAGCGTGGTGTTCGATCAAAGTTAGCTGAAATGTCTCATCGCTGCGGCGATGGATATGAAAGCGTAATAGAGGAGGACTATCTAAACGAAAATTTTGTTTTCTTTCGGCTACAAACCAAGCATCCAAAATACTTTCTTGGTCAGCGACAGATAAATGGCGCAGATCCTCTACTACCAAGGGAACACGAACTATGCGCCTAACTAACTGCAACGGTTCGCTGAAGTTGCTGACATCGAAAAAAGTCCGCAGTACAGAATGATTAGCAACAAGTTCTTGTACAGCTATTCGCCATTTTGATTCGTCGAAAACAACTCGCAGATGAAAACTGTTGACGTTGTGATAGACAGCAGAACCAGGACTGTACTCGCTGTGAAACAACATCCCCATCTGAAGTCTGGCAAGAGGATAAGCATCTTCTATATTGTCAGGTAACTTGAGGCGGTCTTGTTCGCAGATGAGAGCTAACGGCTGGACTTTTTCTGTGATTCTATTACCAATCTCCGCTGTGGCGAGGTTTTGCGTCAGTTCGTAAATCGTCTGATGTAAAAACATCTGTTGAACTGAGAAGTGCAAACCTCTTTCTTTAGCTAGGGCTAAAACTTGAATACTGCGGATGGAATCGCCGCCTAAAGCAAAGAAGTTGTCATGAATACCAACTCGTTCCAGACCGAGAATCTCAGCCCAAATGTCGGCTAGTACCTGTTCTTCTAAAGTCCGAGGGGCAACAAAAGCTTTTTCCAAGTCTGCTCTAGTTGTCTGGGGTGCTGGGAGAGCGCGGCGGTCAACTTTGCCGTTGGATGTTAGCGGTAGTGCCTCCAGCGTTACAAAGGCGGAGGGAATCATATAGTCGGGAAGAGACTGTTTGAGGAAACTGCGTAGCCGTGGGACTAGCTGGCGAGTTAATTTACCCTGCAAAGGATTATTAGCATAGTGACTCCAGGGTTTTAATTGAGGCGTTTCCCTAAGTAGAGGTAGTATTCCATGAGATATTAGCCCTGGCGATCGCCTGCTAAACACAACATCATAACAATCATTCGTCCCCGTATCCGACCAGCTAATGTCGATGGTATAAAGTAACTCATCGCTCAAGCTCCAAAAGTCTTCAGGTTCTATGCCTTCTTGCTGGGTGAGAGCTTCTAAATCTTGAACTAGACCGCCGACTGTGGCTGGTTTTTCATCTTTTGCCAGTAGTTCTAAGAGCTTGACTTGTTTCCAAACACGTGCATTAGGAACGTTTTTGACGATCGCAATCTCTGGTGTCTCTAGTAAAAGTTGGCGAAGCGAGGGCAATGTCAGTTCATCTTGCTGCCAGTCCCAACACTGAGGCTCGATTGAGGCAGAAACCCTGTCTCCTACACAGAGAATCACATCATAGCGGAACCGTGTCAGCTCATTGCGATCGCGACCTCGTTTGAGCTGAATTTGCACTCGGCTGATTTGCGGTAGATGCTGCACAAGAGCATTAAAGAAGGCCGGGTCAATTACTAGTTCTTGGTCTTCTTGGAGATTTTTTTGTACGCGCTGCCACCAATCTTCTGTCGGTAGCTCCTGGGATGTCTGGTACAGCATGACATCGGCATGGAAGGCTGACAGTAAGGGTAGACTACGCACATCCCCGACAAAGATAAAGCCCCCTGGTGCTACCATCTTCACTGCACCTTCCAAGACATTTACCAGATAATCAATGCTGGGGAAATACTGCACAACTGAGTTGAGGATAACTGTATCAAATGTGTTGGCTTCAAAACCCTCAAAGTCATCAGCTGGTTTGTTGATTAACTGCACATGTGACCAATCGCTGCCACCTTTGTGCATTTCCATCTCCACATAACGGATAGCATTGTCGGAAATGTCAGTGCCACAGTAACGCAAGCATTGGGGAGCAATTCTAAACAGCAGCATCCCCGTACCGCTGCCAATTTCCAGCACTCGCTTAGGCTGCAAAGCCAGAATCCGCTCAACTGTAGAGTCCAACCATTGACCCATTTGTTCTTGAGGAATGGGTAGACCTGTGTAGCTGTCGTTCCAGCCGATAATATTGAAGGTTGAGTCTTGAGTGGGAGCATTTTGACGATAAGTATCGTTAAATACCTGTTGCCATTGTGATATTTGTTCGCTATGGGATTGGTTCTCAAATGCTTGATTTGAAGATTTGGCAACTATATAAGCTACTAAGCGCTTGTCTCCTGGTTGGTCAGTTCGGGCTATTACCACCGCCTCCCGCACCTCTGGATGTTTTAGCAGTGCGGCTTCAATTTCTCCCAATTCGATGCGGAAACCGCGAATCTTAACTTGATTATCGATGCGGTCAAGATACTCAATGTCTCCATTTTCTAAATAGCGGGCTAGGTCGCCAGTTTTGTATAACCTTGCTTCTGGTTCGTCGCTAAACGGATTAGTAATGAACCGCTCTGCTGTCAGTTCTGGACGATTTAGATAGCCGCGAGCCAACCCAGCACCACCAACATACATCTCACCCCCGATGCCGATAGGTACAGGTTTTAGCTGTTCATCCAGGATGTACAATTGCAAATCGGGAATCGGGGAACCAATCAGGCTCTTGCTATTGTTAACATCTGCTATTGTTAGCGGTCGATAGGTAACATGGACGGTTGTTTCTGTGATCCCGTACATATTTACTAATTGGGGAGAGCGTTGGCAAAGCCCGCCGCAGGCATCGCCATATCGCTCAAACCAGGGTTTCAAACTTTGCGGCTCTAGAGCTTCGCCGCCGAAGATGACTAGACGTAAGCTCAGTTTCGATTCTTGATTTTCCGCCAGTTCTTCCACTCGGATCAGTTGGCGAAAAGCAGATGGCGTTTGGTTAAGAACCGTGACTTGCTCTTGGCGCAGCAAGGTGTGAAAAGCTGAGGAATCGCGGCTTACCCAATAGGGTACGATCGCCAAACGTCCACCATACAGCAATGCACCCCAGAGTTCCCAAACGGAAAAATCGAAAGCAATTGAGTGGAATAGTGTAAACACATCACTTGCACAAAAGTGATACCAAGACTGAGTGGCTGCAAATAAACGAGTCACATTTTGGTGATTAACTAACACACCCTTGGGTTTTCCTGTAGACCCAGAAGTATAAATCACATAAGCCAAGTTATTTGGCTGGATATTACTAACTAGATTCTCCCGACTGCAAGAATTAATTACTTGCCAATCTGTGTCTAAACACACCACTGTTGCTTGATTTTTTGGTATTGATGCTAACAGCGACTTCTGAACGAGCAACACTGGTACTGCTGCATCTTGAAGCGTGTAAGCCAGACGTTCTGCTGGATAGCTGGGGTCTAATGGCACATAAGCTCCCCCCGCTTTTAAAATTCCCAACAGTCCCACTACCATTTCTAGGGAACGCTCTATGCAAATACCTACCAGTACCTCTGGTTTTACGCCTAGTGTTTGCAAGTAGTGTGCTAACTGATTAGCTTGCTCATTTAACTGTCGATAGGTCAATTGCTGATTTTCAAATACTACCGCTACTGCATCGGGATTCCGCTCTACTTGCTCTTCAAATAGTTGATGAATGCATTTTTGGGGATATTGAATTTCTGTATTATTCCATTTTCTCAGTAATTGATGACGCTCTTGTGTTGTTAATATGTCAATTTCTGACAATTCACAATCAGGATTAGCCGTAACAGTTTCCAAGATTTGCAGAAAATGTCCCAGCATTCTCTGAATAAAATCTCCACTGAAAGCATCTTTGGCAAAAGTTACAGAAACAGCAGTATCTCGTTCATCAATTTCAAAGACTAATTGAAAGTTATTTAATAAAGAACTGCGACTGCACAATCCCTCTTGGATCAAAGCAACATCAAAAATTGCTGCTGGATTTCCGCCTCTAGCAAGAAATGTTTCGAGAAAAGCATCAATATCATAGCTTTGGTAGCGATATCCTTCTTGTAGCTCACTGCGGATTGTTTTTAATAAATCCTTAAATGATGTGAGTTTTTGACCAGAGAATCGGGAGAATATTAGGCTATCAGACTTGTGTAGATTTAAAGCTCCCGTTGCCACAACAAACTCTTCTTGAGCAGTATATTTAAATATTAAAAATTTAATAGCTGATAGATATAAAGCAAGTTTATTAACAGGAGAATTAGCAGTCAAACGATATATACTATCACGTATATTTACAGATATAATATTAATTAATTTTTCTTTATGCTCTATTCGATCCTGATTTACACTGTTAAATAAAGGTGTGACTGGCTGGATTTCTCGAAGTTGTCGAATTTGGTAATCTAATGCAACAAGATGTGATTCTGCTACTTCCATACAAATCTCCGTGAATTGTGTTGCACATTTAGAGCCTATTTATCAAGTAAATATTAAGTAGGGGAGGCAAAAAGCGGCGTGGATGTTCCTCCCGCTTTATTGCCGTTGTGTTAGGGCTATGCAAAGATTTGGGAGTTTAAGACTAGCCGTAACGCACCATTTTTCTCGGTGCGTTAAGCGTTGCGATAACGCACCCTACAATTTAAAGTTTTAAGTTGTGTAAGCAGCAATTGAGCCTGCAACTAAATTACCTTCTTCCAAAATTGGAGCAGGAATTTCAGGTATCGGGCAATCTTCAGGAAATATATTATTCCAGAGCCTAATAAACTTTCTAGCCATATCTGGTCGAGTTTGTTCGAGTAATTTGAGTTGATCTTGCAATTGTGAATTCAATTTTTCCAGATATTGCTGCAACTGTTGAGGTGCTTCTGAACCGTAAAGGCGAACAAACATTCGATAGATATTCATCACATTACGTTCTATATCTTCTTTGTATGATTTTAAGTCACATCCAATTTCTGCAATTTGCTCTGCGATGCGGTAGATTCCTAACATTTCTTCATCAGATTGACTAGTTAACTTAAAAAATAGCCGAGTTAAAATATAATAATCAAAAGCTTTACCTATACATACGGAGTCAATGTCTGCTTGTGTAGGTATCTTTCCAGAACAAAACTGCGTTTCCAAGCTGTAGTATGTTAATCCTTGTTGAAGCCGAGTTTCTAATGCGTCATCAAATAAGTTTAGCTGGGTTAATACGTTTCGCAACACTGAAACGTTTTTATTAATATCTTCATGAATTTCGTTATCTTCATCAATCTGATAGATTATGGACTCAACGAATAGTAATAGAGGCATGATGTCAGCGATATCAGCTTCAGAAACGTTGTAGATTGGAAGTAAGTAATTTCCCCAAGACTGAAGAAGTTTAACAGATTTTTGAATTGCCTTATACGAGAGGGTGGGTATTACTTGGTTATTGTTTGTAACTGAATTATATGGCTCATTGAGAATATCAATTTTGAGTTTGAATATAGAAGGTATCATTGCTTTACTCCAATTAAGGAAATGAAAAAAATTAATGATTTAATTTTTGATATGATTTTTATGAAAAATGTTTTCCAAAAAATTTGCGATTTCAACTGCTTTATTAAATCTTAAAAGTTTAATGCAAAATTTAACTCTAATTTGGCGTATATAACCATTTGATTGCTAAAAAACATAAAAATATTTAGAACAATCGCAAAAATTGTCCTCATTATTCTTTGATCGAGTAGCTTGCCTGATTATTTAATTAAATTCTTAATCAACTATTGTGATTGAGTAACTAGTGGTAAGTACTAGAACCATAAAGCTTAAATTTACACCATAAGCGTTTGGGAAACAATAAGTAATTCGGAAAAAATTTCATCTATTTTTCACGCTAGGATTCAACTCAGAGCCAAAATGCTTGTATCAATAAGAATTGTATACAGTTAACTTCTTTGTAAACTTTTTTTGAGTAGGGAGCGATCGCAAATTTTTGTATCCTCTATCTACTAAAGCTTACATAGCTACTAAATTCAGGTTAATTAAATAGCTAGCGATCGCTGTGGGATATATAGTTATGTTGTTTTTACTTTTTAGTTTGACCATTCTTTAACTCAAGCTAAGTTTAATATAACAGCAATTTTCACTGCGATAATTGCGTTTAATAAAAAATCTCAATTGTTAACCAGTTAAGACAGTTAAGACAGTTAAGACAGTTAAGACAGTTAAGACAGTTAAGGAAAAATATATTGATTTGGTATTGCATATTTATCTTAGTAGTGAGATGATATTTGAATTTAAATATCAAAAAATCTCCAATTATACATAAGTTGTAATGAATGTCAGACTTACATCATCGGTGAGAGGTTAAAATAATATTACTTTTGTCAATCAGAAATTATGCTGAAAATTTGGGGAAAGCAGAAGTATTAAGTGAACTATTGTACTTAATTTTGAGCGCGACAATGAATGATACGGATCGAGATTATGCAATGCCTGCCTAAAAATTCCGTTCTCAACCCCAATTTTGGCAAGATATTAAGTACGATTGCTTATTGACAAATTGGATCTGACCTTAACCTCTCACGAATGGGACTACATAAGTTGTGAAAACAAGAAGTAAAACTGTTTAGAAAAATCTATAAAAAATTTAATAGTAAAAGTTACAATTTTTTTTTATAGCAAACGGTTGATTTTATCAGTAATAATATAGACTTAGTAATGAGCATTAGACAAATGGAAGGTTGTTTTAAGTTATGCAGAATTTTATTTCGCTGTAACAAATTTTGGCAACATAACTAAAATAAATATTATAATTTTACTTAATCAAAAACTACCTCAAAAAAGAAGACTTTAATAGACCAAATCTAGCTTAAATAACGAAAGTTTAAATTGACAAAATAAAAATTCAGTATATAAAACATTAAAACAAAAATCTTGAGTCAAGTAATTACCTAATCAACACTTGCCAAAGTTAAAGTATATGCACCCACAAATTAAGAAGCTCATCGACACTAATTTGCATGAACAATCGCATCAGAAACCTGAGCAAGAAAAAATCTTGAGAAATTCCATTAGTTTTGGTGGGCAATTAGAAGATAACTGGCGGACTCTCTCGGAAGTATTGATTGATGCTGCCAAGTATGAGCAAGGAATCACATACATTAAAAATGACGAAACAGAATATTTTCAGACTTATAAAGATTTATATAACGACGCTCTCAGTATTTTAGATGGGCTTTATCAGCGCGGACTGAAATTAGGGGACAAAGTTATATTGCAAATTGGTAGAAGTCAAGATTTTATTCCCGCACTTTGGGCTTGTTTTTTAGGCGGAATTATTCCTGCACCTCTGAGCATTGCTCCCAATTATGATATAAAAAATGCCGCAGTTAAAAAACTTGAGAATGTCTGGCAGATTTTAGATAAACCGATTATCTTATCCGATTGTGAATTAATTAGCGAGATAGAAAAATTAACTACTCAATCTCATCTAAAGGAATTGCGAGTAGTATCGATAGATGATTTACGAAGTCATCAATCTCTATCAAACCAACAGTCGGCTGATGAATTACCCAATCTTGCACCACTAGATCCGGCGTTGTTACTATTTACTTCTGGTAGTACAGGTCTACCCAAAGGTGTGATGTTACATCATCGCAACCTTTTATCTATGTCCGCCGGTACAGTGCGGATGAATAATTTTACACAACAAGAAGTTACGCTAAATTGGATGCCCTTAGACCATGTGGGGGCGATAGTATTCTTAGGAATTATGGCTGTGGATTTGGCTTGTCATCAAATCCATGTACCAATTGAATTGATTCTGCGTCAACCACTCAAATGGTTAGACTTGATTCAAAAGCATCAAGCGACTATCTCTTGGGCCCCTAACTTTGCATTCTCCTTAATTAATCAGCACGCCCAAGAACTTAATCAGTCTTGCTACGATCTCTCCTCAATCAAATTTTTAGTTAATGCAGGAGAGCAAGTTTCGGTCAAAACTATTCGCTTGTTTTTAGAACTTCTAGAAAAACATCAATTGCGGGATAGAGTAATTAAACCAGCATTCGGGATGACTGAATCGTGTTCTGGAATTACTTGGTCAGCAGGTTTAAGCAAAGATGAACTGATAGAAGAGAATAGTTTTGTATCTCTAGGACAGCCGATTCCGGGAGCTACTATTCGGATTATTGACCAAGAAAAAAACGTTTTACCAGAAGGTGAAATTGGACGACTTCAGATGAAAGGCCCTTCTGTGACTGAAGGATATTATAATAACCCCGAATTAAACCAAGAAGTTTTTCAAGATGGGGGTTGGTTTACTACGGGGGATTTAGGTTATCTGCACAATGGTGAATTAGTTATTACTGGGAGAGAAAAACAAGAAATTATTATTAACGGCATTAACTATTTTGCCCATGAAATTGAAACAACGATAGAAGAATTAGATGGTGTAGCTATTTCATATACGGCTGCTTTTGCAGTTTTCGACCAAAATAGAGAAACAGATTTATTAGTTATTACTTTTAGTCCAGAATCAAATAATCTTGAGCATTCGGTAAAATTAGTCAGACAAATTCGCAGTCATTTAACGCAGAAAGTAGGAATTGCGCCTGCTTATGTCATCCCCTTGGAGGCTGAGTTAGTTCCGAAAACATCTATTGGTAAAGTTCAAAAAGCTAAATTAAAAAAAGATTTTGAACAGGGATTATTTAGCGATCGCATCCAAGCAATCAATGAATCTTTAGCTAGCGATCGCCAAAACAACCCCAGCTTACCACAGTCTGAAAATGAACGCCAAATCGCAGCAGTTTGGTGTGAAGTTTTGCAACTTTCGTCAGTCGGTTTACACGATAACTTCTTTGAATTGGGAGGACATTCTCTACACTTAATTCGCGTCCAAAATCAATTAGAAAAACTTTTTGGTCGCCAGTTGCCCATAGCGGAAATGTTTAAAAATTCTACAGTTGCTACATTAGCTCATTTCTTAACTGAAGAATCTAATTCCACAACAGCTATAGCAGAAACAAGTCGCAAGCGTGCCGAAAACCGTTCGCGTCATCATGAAACTCATGATATTGCCATTATTGGTATGGCAGGCCGATTTCCTGGAGCTAATAACATTGATAGTTTCTGGGAAAATCTCAAAAACGGTGTCGAAACAATATCTTTCTTTTCAGAAGAAGAATTACTAGAGTCGGGAGTTTCTCCTGAACTTTTCCAGCAGCCTAACTATGTCAAAGCCAGACCAATTCTTGACAAAGCAGAGTGTTTTGATAGCGACTTCTTTGGATACACAGATAGAGAAGCAGAATTGCTCGACCCACAGCAACGTTTACTGCTCCAATCTAGCTGGGAGTGTTTAGAAAACGCCGGTTACAATCCGATCTCATATCAGGGAGCGATCGGGATGTTTGCTGGAGCAAGCATGAACACCTACTTTATCAATAATTGCTATCCAAATCGCGGTCAATTAGATAGCAATGACGAATTACAACCCTTCACATTAGATTCGATGGGAGGGTTCCAAACAATGGTGGCTAACGACAAAGACTATTTGACGACGCGGATTTCTTATAAATTAAATCTGCGCGGCCCTAGTGTCAACGTCCAAACAGCCTGTTCCACCGGACTAGTAGTTGTGCATCTGGCTTGTCAAAGTTTGCTGAATGGTGAAAGTGACATGGCTTTGGCTGGAGCTGTTTCTGTTAACTCTCCCCAAAAAATCGGTTATTTGTATCAAGAAGGTTTGATTGTATCTCCAGATGGGCATTGTCGCGCCTTTGATGCCCAAGCAAATGGTACGATTTTTGGCAGTGGCGTTGGGGTAGTTTTACTCAAGAGATTAACAGATGCTCTAGCAGATAGCGATCGCATCTACGCTGTGATTAAGGGGTCTGCCATCAATAACGATGGTGGCACAAAATTAGGATTTGCAGCTCCATCAGGAGAAGGTCAGACTTCAGTAGCAGCCGAAGCACTAGCCTTTGCCGGAGTCGAGGCTGATACTATTGGCTTTGTAGAAGCTCATGGCACAGGTACAAAACTCGGCGATCCCATCGAAATAGATGCTTTGGCGAGAGCATATAGCACTGCAAACCAGGGAGAATGTGCTTTGGGATCGGTGAAGACAAATATCGGACATATGCAAATTGCTTCTGGTATTGTTGGTCTCATCAAAGCTGCTTTGGCTCTCAAACATCAAATTATTCCCCCAACTCTACACTTCAATACTCCCAACCCCCAAATTGATTTTTCCAAGACTCCTTTTTATGTCAATACCGCAGCCATCCCCTGGACTGCAAAGCAACAAGATGGCAAAGAATTGCCTCGACGCGCTGGGGTTAACTCTTTAGGAATTGGTGGCGTAAATGCTCATATCGTATTGGAAGAAGCTCCCGCCATTACTCTCCAACCCAATGACATCAAACGTCCCCACCACTTACTAACACTTTCTGCTAGAACCGAACAGGCTTTGGTAGATTTAGCAAAAGGCTATGCAGAATTTCTTAAAAATCATCCCGAAAGCGATATCTGTGATGTCGTATTCACAGCCAATACTAGCCGGGTTCACTTCCGAAATCGGTTGGCGGTGACTGGTTCTGAAATTGATGATTTTGTCATTAAATTGCAGCAGTTTGGACAACAAGATATAGAGTCAGTAATTCACGCTCAAGTTGATGAAAAGCGTCCTCCCAAAATTGCCTTCTTGTTTACAGGACAAGGTTCTCAATATCCGGGAATGGCCGATCAACTCTATCAAACTCAACCAACTTTCCGGCGAACTTTAGACCAATGTGAAACGATATATCAAGAACTCACTGGTAAATCTTTACTGCAAGTTATATTTGCTAATTCCGATGCAGCTTTAAATCGTACATTTTATACCCAACCAGCTTTATTTGTTATTGAAGTAGCACTGGCTCAATTATGGCGTTCTTGGGGCATTCAGCCTACAGCAGTTTTAGGACACAGTTTAGGCGAATATGCTGCTGCTTGTTTTGCAGGAGTTTTTGATATTGAAAGTGGTTTAAAACTAATCGTACACCGAGCAAATTTAATTGGTGAATTACCCGCAGAACAAGGAGCTATGGCTGCCGTTTTCCTAGATGAAAAATCTGTGCGGCAAGTGTGCCAGAGTCAGGGGATAAAAATTGCGATCGCCGCAATCAACGCCGAACAACATACAGTAATTTCCGGCGAAAAAACAATCATTCAACACCTTTGCGAACATTTTACCAACGAAGGAATTAAAGTTCGCCAACTCAAAGTTTATCATGCTTTTCACTCACCATTAATAGCACCTGTATGCGAAGAATTTCACAAGACTCTACGAGAAATTGACTTTGCTAAACCCCAAATTCCGATCGTCTCTAATCTGACAGGAGAAATCGCAGACGACAGCATTGTTACTCCTGAGTATTGGATTCAGCATTTGTTGCACACTGTACAATTTCATCAAGGAGTTTTGTCTCTGCAATCTTTAGGTTGTGATACTTTTATTGAAATTGGGCCGCAACCTGTTTTATTGGGAATTATCCAATCATCAATATCTTTATCTAACCCTCTGATATTACCGAGTTTACGCTCAGGATTTGCTGATTGGGAAGTTCTCTTAGAAAGTCTAGGTAAACTTTATGTGCGTGGTGCAGATATAGATTGGTTTGCCCTGGAAAAAGATTACCAACCTAAAAGATGTGCTTTACCAACTTATCCTTTCCAGCAACGCCGACATTGGATTCCGTTAAAAACTCAAGTACCAATTTCAGAAAAATCTGCTGTTGTCAAGATGCTGTCTCAAAAAGATACAAAAAGCTTGATGCAGACTTTACTAGAAACTGGCAATTATTCTGAAGGTGAAAAACAAACTTTATCAACAATTGTTCAACAACTAATTCAGCTACATCATCAAGACACTGGTAATTCTAATTTTGAGAACTTACTTTACCAGTTGGAATGGTTGCCTTATGCTTTATCAGGCAAGAAATTACAGAATTTAGAAACAATTCAAACTAATTTAGACTCTTATTTTGGAGAACAAATAAAATCCGCACAAATTACAGGAGTTTCTCTAGCTTTTTCCCAGATGGAAGAACTCAGTGCAGACTTTATTGTGCAAGCGTTAAAAGATTTGGAATTATGGCAAATCAATACTATCCTCTCGTCAGAAAACAGTTTACATCAGGCTGGTATTAAAGAAGAGTATCGATTGCTATGGCATCGTTGCTTAATGATATTGGCAGAAACAGGCATTCTAGAAAAACATGGTTCTGACTGGAAAATCATCCGCGAACCGCGACAATCCCGCCCTGATTTAACAGTAGATGATTTGATTGTTCAGTATCCAAATGCTCGTGTAGAATTAACACTGTTTAGGCGCGTTGCTGCCAATCTTGCAGCTATACTTACAGGGAAAATTTCTCCTTTATCCATCTTATTTTCTCAAAATGGAGAAATTGGAGCTACAGAGTTTTATAAAGATACATCTTGGGCAGAAGTTCTTAACCTTAGTATCTCTAGAACTGTTGAACTTTTATTAGCCAACTATTCTCAAGTTGAACCAATCCGAATTCTAGAAATTGGTGCGGGAACTGGAGCAACTACTCATCAAATTCTCAAAGCTTGTACTTCTCGTCAAATTACCTACACATTTACTGATATCTCGCCATTCTTTTTAGAAACTGCTAGAGATACTTTTGCTCAATTTCCCTTCATAGAATACAAGGTTTTGGACATAGAAAAAGACCCCGAACTTCAAGGTTTTTCACCCAGTTCTTATGATTTGATTATTGCCGCAAATGTATTGCATTCGACGCGGGATTTACAAGGAGAAACCTTACCCCACATTCGAGGTTTGCTGCGTCCTGGAGGACATCTGTTACTCCTAGAACTTACTCATCAGTCGCGGTGGATTGATTTGATATTTGGTGTGACTCAAGGTTGGTGGCGTTTTAGCGATGCCTACGGCGGCAAGCTACGCAATTTACGCACAGATCATCCCATCATTACAGCATCTACTTGGCAATCTATCCTCTTAGAATCTGGCTTTGCTCAAGCTGAATTTATTTCTCCCGACGAAAAAATTGGCAGTCCTTTATTTCAGCAAAGTATCATTGTTGCTCAAAATACTGAGAAAACTAGCGATATTTCGGGTAATTGGCTAATTTTTCCTGATGAAGCCGATAATCTAGCTGTAGCCATTCAAGAACAACTAACAAAAGATTTTGGTGATTGTGCGATCGCTAATCCAAAACATAGCTTTGAGCTAGACACATCTTTGCGTGGAATTATTTATCTTGTGAATGCTGGAGAGGGCGATCGCTATGAGTCTACTTTATTCAATCGCTGTCACCATCTTTTAAATCTTCTCCAAGCAATTAAAAAAATACCTCATCCTCCCAAATTATTCCTCGTTACCCAAGGCGGTCAACCCTTTAGATTAGAGCAGCCATATTTTCTTACTCAGTCTCCGCTTTGGGCGTTGGGGCGCGTGATGGCGCTAGAAGAACCACAATTATGGGGGGGAGCGATCGACCTAGATCCCCACGCCGATCTTGCTCAAAATCTTGGCGCTTTACTCTCAGGATTGACAAATGTCAGTGAAGATCAGCTTCTCTTCCGCAAAGGTCAAGCTTACGTTGCGCGTCTAGTCCCAGAGGAATCTCTACCTACAAAACCAGTTACTATCCAAGCTCAAGCAACCTATTTGATTACAGGAGGTATTGGTCATCTAGGGTTGCAACTTGCTCGTCATCTAGTTGATTTGGGTGCAAAACACCTGATTTTGACTACACGCCGTCAATTTCCACCACGAGCAGAGTGGGATTCACAAGCAGAATTTGGGGAAATAATTCAAAATCTCCAGACTTTAGAACAAAAGGGAGCAGCTGTAGAAGTTTGTCAAGCAGATGTGGGAGATTTTGAGCAGATGTCGCGTATATTTGCCAACATCCAAAAAACATCTTATCCGCTCCGGGGTATTTTCCATCTTGCCGGAGTGTCAGGACGCAAAGCTCAATTAAGCGAATGTACATTAGATGATATCGCAGAAGTTTTTCAGGCTAAAGTTCGCGGTTCTTGGAATTTGCATCAGTTATCTTTAGCAACTCAATTAGACTACTTTGTATTGTTCTCTAGCGCAGGTGCAATTTGGGGAGCTAAAGAGCAAGGTTTATACGATGCTGCTAGTCATTTCATGGATGCTTTAGCTCATTTACGTCATCTTCAAGAATTACCAGCTACTAGTTTGAATTGGGCATTATTAGCTGGAAATGGCATAGTTTCTCAAGATTATGAAGATTGGCTAAAGCAAATTGGGATGAAAGAAATTGCCTTGGATACAGCTTTTGCAGCCATGAATGCTATTATGGAATCTGGAAAAACACAAATTTTACTAGCTGATGTAGATTGGGCACGATTCAAAAGTATTTATCAATCTAAAGGCAATAAACCAATTTTTGATAAATTAGGAGAATACCCAACTTCAGCCAAAGAAATTCCACAGTCAACCTCTACACGTAGTCTTCTCGAAGAAATTCCCCCAGGAGAGCGTCGGGAACATTTGTTTGAATATATTGGCAAACAAGTAGCGATAATTTTGGGAAATAAACAGATGCCAGACCCCGAACAAGGATTTTTAGAAATGGGGATTGATTCTTTGCTTTCGATTGAATTGAAAAATCGCTTAGAAAAAGGATTGGAAGTGGCTTTACCTGCTTCTTTGATCTTTGATTTTCCCAATATTAGAAGATTAGTTGATTATTTGGTGGAACAGGTATTTGGTTGGCAGGTTCATGAGAAGCAAGGGAGCGTCCCTTCACATACTTCTCATCAATCTATCAATGTTGCTCCTATTGAGGAGGAGGTTAATGAAGATTTAGTTTTACAAGAGCTTGCAGATTTGGAGGCTTTTTTGGGTAATTCTTGATTTTTTAGCTCACACCGAGGCGCAGAGAAAGAGGGAAAGGAGAAAAGATGGAGTTGGAGATATCAAGTAACGATAAGTCTGTCCAAGCTAGGGTGTTTAAGGCACTGAATGAAGCGAAGGAGAGATTGAAGGCTGTTGAAGCTCAACAAAGCGAACCGATCGCAGTTGTTGGTTTGGGTTGTCGTTTTGGTAAAAATATTTCTACTCCTGAAGCTTTTTGGTCTTTTCTCAAAGCTGGTGGTAATACGCTAACAGATGTACCTAGCGATCGCTGGAATATATCTGATTTTTATGACTCAGACCGTGGTAAACCTGGCAAAATCTATGTATCTCAAGGCGGTTTTCTCGATGATGTGTCAATGTTTGACGCACACTTTTTCGGAATTGCACCGAGAGAAGCTTTGCATATCGATCCCCAGCAACGGTTACTGTTAGAAGTTGGCTATGAAGCGTTAGAAGATGCGGGAATGGCTGCGCCTACTGCCAGAATCGGCAAAACTGGTGTTTTTATTGGCATCACAAACAATGATTATGCTCGTCTGATTGCACCAGGAGGAGATTATAGCACAGTTGGGGCTTATCATATCTCTGGCAACCATATAAATGCTGCTGCCGGACGCATTTCTTATCTTTTAAATCTCAATGGCCCTAGCTTGGCTGTGGATACAGCTTGTTCTTCTTCTTTGGTAGCAGTGCATTTAGCTTGCCGTTCTTTGCGCGCCCAAGAATGTCGTCAGGCTTTGGTGGGAGGAGTGAACCTAATTCTCACACCGGAAGTAGCGATCGCCTTGTGCAAAAATCAGATGTTAGCTGCTGATGGGAGGTGCAAAACCTTTGACGAAAGCGCTGATGGATTTGGGATTGGTGAGGGTTGCGGAGTCGTCGTTTTAAAAAGATTGAGTGAAGCCTTAGCAGATGGCGATCGCATTTGGGCGTTAATTCGGGGAACAGCTGTTAATAACGATGGTGCGAGTGGCGGCTTTACAGTTCCTAATGGGCCGATGCAGACAGATTTAATTCGTGAAGCTCTGGCTGACGCTCGTTTGAGCGCCGATGTCATTGATTATATCGAAGCTCACGGTACTGGTACATCTTTGGGAGACCCGATTGAAATTAAAGCGATCGCTGATGCTTTGTGTGTCAATCGTTCTTCATCCCAACCTTTGTTAGTCGGTTCTGTCAAAACAAATCTCGGTCATTTAGCGGCGGCGGCGGGGATTTCTGGATTGATCAAGACGATATTATCTATCTATCATGCTGAAATTCCGGCTCATCTCAATTTGCAAAAACCAAATTCTCATATTAAATGGGATAGCTTACCTCTCCAGGTAGTGACAAAAACTCGTCCTTGGTCTCAAGGTAATGGCAAAATAAAAGCCGCCGGAGTCAGTTCTTTCGGAGCATCGGGAACTAATGCTCATGCGATATTGAGCGAACCTCCGCAAGTGCAATCTCCAACTACAAATACATTTCCTCTACTAGTTACTCTGTCTGCTAAAGATGAAGAACGTTTGCGTTTATTGGCTGCTAACTTTGTTAATTATATTGACCAAAAACCAGAAGTTAACTTAACTGATGTCGCTTTTTCTTTAAATACAGGTCGTTTTCATCATAAACAGCGATTATCTTTATTAGTTTCCAACATTGCCAGTTTTCAAGAACAACTTCGAGCTTTTGCTAGTGGTAATCAGCGAGAAACTAATATTATTTGCGATGAGGCAAGAGGAAACACTAAAATTGCTTTTGTTTGCAATGAGGCAACAGCGATACTTTCCAGAATTGGGAAAGAACTTTTTGTAAATGAGCCTGTATTTCATGATGCTTTGATTCGCTGCGATCGCCTATTCCAAAATCATTTAAATTTCTCTCTAGAAGAGTTACTTGCTAACAATCAAGATATAAACGATCCTTTATATGTTCAACCAACATTATTTGCACTGCAATATGCGCTGTGTGAACTCTGGAAATCTTGGGGAATTTACCCTTCTGCGGTTTTAGGTTCTGGCTTTGGTGAGTATCTGGCTGCTCAACAAGCTGGAGTTTTTTCAATTGAAGATGCAGTTAAATTAGTTGCAACTCATGCTCAGTTGTTTAACAAACAAACTGAAGAAAGCAAATTTTTAGCTTTTCAAAAAGTAGCTGAAGAAGTTATTTATAGTAATCCGCAACTCACTTTAATTTCTCATAATGGTGAAGTTGCTAGTAATTCTATTAAAACTGCTGCTTATTGGGTGCAACAGCTACGTCAATCAGAAAATGTTGCTAAAGGAATTGTTAATTTGCATCAGATGGGCTATCAAATATTTCTAGAAATTGGAAATCAGCCCATAAATAATATTGAGTATAGTAATTTACCCGCAAATGAAATTATTTACTTATGTAGTTTAGCCAAAGATGGCAGTAACTATAAACAAATTCAAACAGTCATAGCTGAACTATATGTAAGAGGAGTAAATATTAATTGGCAGGAATTTCATCGCTCTCGCTCTGGACAAAAAATTAGTTTACCCAATTCTCCTTTTATCCGCAAACGCTACTGGGTAAATGCTACTAAATCTCATCATCGCTCTGGACATCCTTTACTAGGCGATCGCTTCCCTTCTCCTCTATCTTCTATTCAATATCGAGCTAGTATTAGTCAGAACAACCCAGCGTTTTTAGCAGAACATCAAGTTTTTGATAAACCGATATTTCCCGGTGCAGCATTTATTGAAATGGCGTTAGCTGCGGCACAAAGCCAAGCTGTGATTTTAGAAAATATCGAATTTCAAAAAGCATTATTACTGCAAGAACAAGAAGATACCTTACAGTTAATTATTGACAAAAATAATTTTCAAATATATCAACAAAGTAACAATAACTGGGATGTACTTGTTACTGGAAAAATTGATAAATTAAAATCATTAGATGCAAATCACCAAAATTTAGAAAAAATAGCCGCTAATTGTCCAGAACAGCTTGAGATTAATTCATTTTATGAAAGATATCAAAAATCTGGAGTCAATTACGGTGATAGCTTCCAGATCGTCAATAGGCTTCAACGTGGGAAAAACAGTGCGTTTGCTAAAATAAAGTTAACAGATAGCCAAACTTTAGAAGCAAAAAACTATCATTTTCATCCCATAATGTTGGATGCTTGTTTTCAGGCGATCGCAGCGATTTTATTTCAGCAAGAATCATCTGTAACTTATGTACCAGTCCGCATTGCTAAATTTCAATTCTTCAAGTCTCCAGGTGATAGTGTCATCAGTGCGGCTCGACTAACTAAAAATTCTGATAATTTTATCATCTCTGATATTGATATTTATTCAGAGCAAGGTGAGTTACTAGTAACAATTATAGGATTTGAACTCAAAGCTGTTCAAAGTCAAGAAATTATCCGCCGTGAAATACAACCACAATCTTACATAGAAGAATGGATTACCTTAGCACCATTATTAGCTGATGGTAGAGATTATTTACCGACTCCTGATGCCATTAAAACTCAAGTTAAACCACAGCAATTAGAACAGCAATTCGCAGAGAAATTGCGCCAATATGAACGCTTACTTGAAGAAATGGAAAATTTAAGCGTAAGTTATATATGGGAAGGTTTAAAAGAGCTAAACTGGCAACCCCAATTAGGTCAAATTTATCAAGAAGAACAGATTGCTACTCAAAGTGGAGTAGTTGAATTTTATCGTCCATTATTGTCGCGGTGTTTAGCAATTCTAGCTGAAGAAGGAATAGTTACTCAGCAAAAAGATGGATGGTTATTAGCAAAAGAACCTGTTATATCTTCATCTCAATTACAAATTCAACAACTACGTAGCGAGTATCCCGATTACCTTGCAGAAATTAATCTGATAGAACGTTGTGGCTCGGCTTTAGCTGCGGTGATGCGTCGTCAAATTGAGCCATTAGAATTACTATTTCCCCAAGGTGATTTGAATGCGATCGCATCTGTATATTCTGATGCGGCTGGTGCTAAGTTGATGAATGAACTAGTCGCGGACACAATTAAAAATGCAGTAGCAAATTTACCACCAACTCATCAGCTACGAATCCTCGAAATTGGAAGCGGAACGGGTTCTGCTACAGCAGCAATTTTACCACATTTACCTCAAGAGCAAATTGAATATACATTTACCGATATTTCTTCTAGTTTTTTAACTAGAGCCAAAGAAAACTTCAGTAATCATCCCTTCATTAAATATCAAACTTTAGATATAGAAAAAAATCCCAATTCTCAAGGATTTCTCCCCGGATATTTTGATATTATTATCGCTGCTAACGTTCTTCATGCCACAACAGATATTAACAAAACAATTGATAACGTCCGTTCTCTAATAGCTCCTGATGCTCTACTAATACTATTAGAAAGTACTGGGGCGCGTCGTTGGGTAGATTTAACCTTTGGTTTAACAGAGGGATGGTGGTTATGCAGTCAAGATCCACTCCGAAATGGTTATCCTTTAGTAGATACGGAACATTGGCAAAATTTACTCGCTAATCATGGATTTGCAGAAGTTAACGTCATCGAACCAACCAAACCAGAGACACGCAATCTATTACGACAAAGCGTCATCATTGCTAAAGAAAAGGGTCATCCTAAGTCTGTTTCTCATGAATTAATCTTTGCCGATAATAAAGGAATTGGTCGCAGTTTAATCACCTCATTCCAACAAAGGGGAGTTGCTTGTTATCTCATTTCCCCTCAAGAAATCGATCCCGATCGCGCCGACGATTATCTATCACTATTACAAACCCTTTTAACGCCAGAAACTCGTGAAATAATCTACCTCTGGCCATTACAAGAAATAGAAGGCGAAATCGATCGAGTAGTAGAAATTCATTGTAAACGTTTTCTATTTTTACTTCAGGCATTATTACAACAAGAAAATCCCCCTGCGCTGATTCTTGTCACTCAAGGTGCTGTACCAGCAAAAGAAATCACAACCTTAACTTCTCCAGCACAATCTTCCTTATTAGGAATCGCTTTAAGCTTAGTTCTAGAACATCCCGAACTCAATTTTAGAGCGATAGATTTAGATCCTCATACACAAGATTTAGCAGAAAAATTATTTAGAGAAATCTACAACAACACCCAAGAAAATCGCATTGCTTTGCGGGGCGAACAACGCTTCTGTCCGCGTTTGGTAGAGCGCAAATTAGCAGACGGAAACATTAATTTCCGTCAAGATGGCTTTTATCTAATTTCTGGTGGTACAGGCGGATTAGGTTTAGCCACAGCCCGATGGATGATAGAACGTGGCGCTCGTCATTTAGTATTGTGCAGTCGCAGTGGTGCAAAAGCTCTCAACGCCGAAATTCTAGCAAGTCTGCAATCCAGTAACGCAGACATCCAAGTTAAAGATGTTGATATCACAGATGGCGAGAAACTGCACGTCCTACTAGAAGAATGCCGATCGCAATATCCAGTGCGGGGAATTTTCCACATCGCCGGCACTTTAGACGATACAACATTACTGCGACTGACACCAGAACGTTTTAACCATGTTCTTGCGCCCAAGGTGAAAGGAACTTGGTTACTACATCAACTAACCCTGAACGATCCTTTAGATTTCTTTGTTTGTTATACCTCTGCGGTGTCGCTCATTGGCTCGGCGGGACAAGCTAATGCTGCGGCTGCCAATGCCTTTGAGGATGCCTTTACCTATTATCGTCATGCACATAATTTACCAGCTACAGTCATCAATTGGGGGCCGTGGAGCGAAATCGGTGCAGCAGTCGATCGCAACGTTTTAGAAAGATTAGCCGCTAAAGGTTATGATGCGATCGCACCTGATTTAGCACTCAATACTTTAGAAAAAATTCTGTTTAATCAGATTGTACGTGCTGGTGTAATTGCCATTGATTGGCAACGTTTCCCATACATTAATCAAAGCTTTTATCAAAACTTCTTACCCCAAATCAAACCTAAATCTCCAACTGCATCCAATATTTTAGAGCAATGGCAAACCACACCTGTAAAACAGCGTCGTGATTTGTTACTTAAGCAGATTAGTTTGCGAGTTGCCACTGTCTTAGGACTATCAATTGATGAAGTATCTCCCCAACAAGGCTTTTTTGATATGGGGATGGATTCTCTCACCTCCACAGAACTTCGCAATCTTTTGCAAACAGATTTTAATTGCTCTCTACCCACAACAATTGCTTTTCGATTCCCCAATGTGGAAACTTTAGCAGATTATTTGCTGCGAGAAGTTTTAAATATTTCTGAAAAGCAAACTTCTGTACAACAACTCAATCCTAATCAACCTAACCCCCCTAGCCCCTCTTCCCTACAAGGGAATGGGGGTTTCAAAGCCTCTCCCCCAGTGGGGGAGAGGTTTGGAGAGGGGTTATTCGGTAAACTTGATGATTTTTCAAACATCCTCTCAGAAAAACCACAGCAAGAAGAAGATCCAATTGTGATTGTGGGGATGGCTTGCCGATTTCCTGGAGGTGCAGATGATTTGGAATCATTCTGGCAACTTTTAGAACAAGGGAAAGATGCAGTCAGAGAAATTCCGGGCGATCGCTGGGATATGCAAGCATGGTATCATCCCGATCCAGATACACCAGGAAAAATATATTCTCCTTACGGAGCATTTTTAGAGCAAATAGATCGATTTGATGCTGAATTTTTTGGCATTGTCCCCCGCGAGGCTGTCGCTATAGATCCTCAGCAACGCCTGTTATTAGAAACTACTTGGCAAGCATTAGAATCAGCCGGACAAAATCCGCAGCAGTTACGCAACAGTCAAACTGGTGTTTTTGTGGGGGCGATGACTCAAGACTATGCCCAGTTGAGTCATGCACCAGAAGCAATCAACGCTTATACCGGTTCTGGAACTTCTGTAAGTGTAGCCGCCGGTCGTCTTTCTTACGTACTGGGCTTGCAAGGGCCATCAATGACAGTTGATACTGCTTGTTCTTCTTCTTTAGTAGCAGTACATTTAGCTTGCAATGCTTTGCGTAATGGTGAGTGTGACATTGCCTTGGCAGGTGGTGTCAACATCATGTTAACCCCGGTAATTTCCTTAATAGAAAGTCGCGCCCACATGCTTGCACCTGATGGACGTTGCAAGACTTTTGATGCGAATGCCAATGGTATGGTGCGCGGCGAAGGTTGCGGGATGATTGTTTTGAAGCGGTTGAGTCAAGCAATTAAGAATGGCGATCGCATTTTAGCTAGAGTTCATAGTACAGCCGTAAATCACGATGGCCCAAGTAGTGGGTTGACTGTACCGAATGGCGATGCTCAAGAAAAATTATTACAGCAAGCATTGAAGGCAGCGAAACTTAAGCCAGAGCAAATAGATTTTATCGAAGCTCATGGTACTGGAACAGCTTTAGGCGATCCGATTGAATTAGAAAGTATGGCTGCGGTATTTGGGAAGCGCCCCCAAAATCGACCTTTAATTATTGGTTCTGTCAAAACTAATTTAGGACATTTAGAAGGAGCAGCCGGAATTGCTGGATTAATTAAAACTGTTTTAGCCTTACAACACCACAAAATTCCTCCTCATCTTCACTTTGAAAAACCCAACCCCCGTTTTGATTGGAGTTCTCATATTTTTGAAGTTCCAGTACATGGAAAAGACTGGCATTCTAGCGAACGAGAACGCATCGCGGGAGTAAGTTCTTTTGGATTTAGTGGTACTAATGCTCATATTATTGTTGGAGAAATTGCATCTAATTCTCCGCAAAAATCCGAGAATAAATTTTACCTACTGCCGCTTTCGGCTCGTTCTGAAAAATCTCTCAAAGAGTTAGCCAAAAATTATCAGTACGCTTTGAATGAATCTGTTAATTTAGCAGATGCTTGTTTTACCGCCAGTACAGGGCGGGCTGTTTTCCAGCATCGATTGTGTGTCTTAGCCGACTCAATTACTACAGCACAAACAGCACTTGCTGATTTCCAAAAAAATGAAGATTCTCATCATGTAATTACGTCAATTACATCAGAAAATCAGCCCAATGTAGCTTTTCTCTTTTCAGGACAAGGTTCTCAATATTCAGGGATGGGACAAACTCTTTATAACCAAGAACCTGTCTTTAAAAATACTTTGGATCTTTGTAACCAAATCTTAGAACCGATTTTAGGAAAGTCGTTCTTAGATTTAATTTTTAAATTGCAAAATAGCGAGTTGCTCGAACAGACTCAAATCACACAGCCAGCACTTTTTGCACTTGAATACGCACTTGCTAAATTATGGCAATCTTGGGGAATACAACCTGCTGCACTTTTAGGACATAGCATTGGTGAATATGTCGCCGCTTGTTTAGCAGGAGTCTTTTCTTTAGAAGATGCTTTGCAATTAGTCGTTCAACGCGGTCGCTTGATGGGAGAATTACCGCATAATGGGGCAATGGCAGCAATTTATGCTGATTATCAAACAGTAGCAGATTATCTTGCTCCATATAAAAATCAAGTAGATATTGCCGCAGATAATGGTGCAATTAATGTCATTTCTGGCTGGAGTGAAATTGTTGAACAATTAGAGAAAACTTTTATAGAACAGGGTTATAAAACTAAACGCTTGGCAGTATCTCATGCTTTTCATTCTCTGTTAATGGAGCCAATTATTAATGAGTTTGCCAAGGTTTTAGAGAAAATTTCTTTCCACGAACCAAACTTGAATATTATTAGTAATGTCACAGGTAAACCAATTGGTCAAGAAATTACTACTCCTGATTATTGGCTGCGCCATCTTCGCAACACTGTGCATTTTGGTCAAGGATTTAAATTCTTAATTGACAGTGGTTATCGCCATTTTTTAGAGATAGGGCCAAAGCCTGTGTTACTGGGTATAGCACGACTAACTTATCAAATCAAAGAAATATCATGGCTACCCAGTATCGTACCTGGACAAGATGAACAAGCCCAGATGTACAGAAGTTTAGCGACACTTTTTGTTAATGGTTATTCTGTAGAATGGACGGAGGTATTTAAGCAAGGAAAGCGGATTACTTTACCTACTTATCCATTTCAACGAGAACGTTACTGGCTAACCAATTCACAATTTTCTGTAGCTGATATCAAAACTAAGTTGCATCCTTTTATTAGCGATGTTAAAAAACTAGCTACGAAAGAATTTATTTTTGAGGGAGAGATAAGTGCCGATCGTCCAGAATATCTGGAAGGACACAAAGTATTTGGAAAAATCTTATTTCCGGCTACGGGTTTTATTGAAGCGATTTTAGCAGCTAGCCAGAAAATATTTACTGATAATTTGGCGATTATTCAAAATGTGTCTATTCATCAGGGATTACTTTTATCTCAATCTCCAAGTAAATTACAAATGATTTTTAAGCCTAACAAGCCATTTGGCTATGGTTTTGAGATATTTAGTAGTGATTCGGCAAAAGATAACTGGATTCTCCATGTAACAGGTGAAATTAAACCCAACAATCAAAAAATACCCACATCTGTTAGGAATTGGTCTGATAAAAAAGGAGAATCTGTTGAGATTTCTAGATTTTATGACCTTTATGAGCAGATGGGAATTAGCTATGGTAAGGGGTTTGAAGCTATTCAAGAGCTAAGTTATTTAGGAAATGGTTCTCAGGCTAAGATTAGTATCGATCGCAGTTTAGCCGATCGGCGATATTGTCTGCATCCTGTGCTTTTAGATGCTTGTTTGCAAAGTGTTGGTGCGGCTTTCCCAGAAATTCACGGCCAAGAATTGCATTTACCTTATGGTTTCTCTTCACTAGAATTCTTTGGTAATCCTGGTTCTCAAGCTTGGACGCGCATTGATGTTAAATCTAATAGTAACGGCGAAATATGCGTAGACGTAGATATTTACGATGAGCAAGAACAGCTTTGCGCTCGGTTTACAGACTTAACAGCACGGCGTACTAATCCGGCGGTTTTACAACGTTTATGGCAAGAAAATGAAAATAATTGGTTTTACAAAATTGAATGGCAAAAGCTTGATACAGTTCCAACTCTTACAGAAAAACACAATTCTTGGTTAGTGTTTGTACATCCTGGAACAGCATTGAATTATTCTATTGATTTATTGAAAGAAGCTGGAGAACGAGTTATTACTGTAGAATTTGGTGATGAATATAAATGCCATTCTCAAGATGAGTTTATCATCAATCCATCTCAAAAATCTGATTTTCAGCGCTTGTATCAAGAAGCATATCCATCGGGAGAATTTGCTACAGGTGTGATTTTTGCTTGGGAAAATGTACCTGATGAAGAATGTTCGGATACTGTTTACAATAGTTGTCATGCTGCATTGCACTTAATTCAAACTCTTACCGCTAGTTTGAAAAAACTACCTGATTTATGGTTAATAACTCGCGGTGCAAATCGAGTTCTAGCTGAGACTGATTTGCAACCTCAACAATCTTCCCTTTGGGGATTAGGCGCAGTAATTAATAATGAATACCCGCAAATTCGTTGTGTATGTTTAGATTTATCACCCACGGTAGAACCTAATGAAGCTGAATTTTTATTCAACGAATTCCACGCTGCAAGCGCTGAGTCACGCCTAGCTTTACGCCAAGGAAATCGCTATGGAGCAAGGTTAGTATCTGCTACAATTCCTACAGCTCAAAAACAGCAGTTAGTTAGCAAAGAAGGAGCTTATTTAATTACTGGTGGTTTAGGTAAACTGGGCTTGCTAATGGCTGAGTGGTTATCAGAAATGGGAGCTAGACATTTAGTTTTGTGTAGCCGCAATGTTAAGTCTCAACCAGAAGCGATCGCCTCGTTAACTAAAAATGGTACACAGATTACAGTTATCGGTGCTGATATTACCTCAGCCGCAGATATAGAACAAATGTTCTCCCGTTTTGGTGCAGATTTACCTCCTTTACGTGGAGTAATTCACGCTGCTGGTGTCTTAGATGATGGTCTTTTGAGCAATCAAAATTGGCAAAGATATCAAAATGTCATGCGTCCCAAAGTAGAAGGTACTTTATTATTAGACCGCTACACCCGCAATCTATCTTTAGACTTTTTTGTTGCCTTTTCTTCTGCTGCTGTGATTCTCGGTTCGCCCGGACAAAGTAGTTACGCTGCTGCTAATGCTTTTATGGATGCTTTAATGCAGCAACGGCAAAGTTTAGGATTACCAAGTATCAGCATCAATTGGGGAGCATGGGATACAGTAAATGAAATTGACAAACAACGTTTTGCTAATTGGGGTATTCAAAGTATGTCTTCTGATCCTGCCCTCAAATATCTCAGCCAGTTAATTCTGGGTAACGTTTCTCAAGGAGCTATTATTGATATTGATTGGTCTACTTTTGATCGAGCTTTTAAGATTAATCAACCATTCTTTGCCGAAGCAATCGCAATCAAAGAAAATAGCAAAGAAGCAAAATTATTAGAACAGTTAAAATCTGTACCCATAGATGAGCGAATAGAAAGTTTATCTCAAGGAATTGAGCAAATTTTACGCGAAGTTACTGGATTAACTGCCAGCAGTGTTATTCCTCAAAACACCTCATTTTTAGAGTTAGGTTTAAACTCGTTAATGGTATTAGAATTTAAAAATCGGCTGGAAAGTAACTTAGCTTGCACTTTACCTACTTCTATAATTTTTGATTATCCTAATCTTGCAAGTCTCAGCAATTATCTACAGGCAGAAGTTTTAGCAAAGCATATTGATTTTGAGATCGCAATACATAATAGCGATACTTTGAATCCTTATGAAAGTCTCAATGAAGATGAATTGGCTATACTACTTAATCAAAAGTTAGCAGAGCTGGAGGAATATGGTGAGTAAATATTATAGCAATTCCCAAATACATAAAATACACCCCACCCGCGCTGTCGCGCACCCTCCCCTTGGCAAGGGGAGGGCTGGGGAGGGGTGATTTCGTATCTCACTAGAGTGGGAAACGCTATAAAACTTTCAGTGCAGCGAAAATTTTTATTTTACAAATAGGAGGTATAGTTTTGGAAAATATTGGCAAAATCCCTTTCAATGATGAATGGCGCAATCGCTGGATAATTATCAAAGAATTCATCCAGAATCCACTTAAGGAAATCTGGTTTTTACAAGATAAATTTGAGGTGTCTGACCTTTACACCGGGATAGCAAAACGAGATCGCGATCTTCACAATCCCAATATTCCCCAATGGCTCAACTTTGGTTATTGGCAAGAAGAAACTACTTATGACGGAGCTTGTGCCGCTTTAGCCCGTAAATTAGGAGAAATTGCCGAACTTAGCCCTGGAGACAAAGTTTTAGATGTCGGCTTCGGTTTTGCCGAACAAGATATCCTTTGGGTACGTGAAAACAATGTAGATGCAATTACTGGGATAAATACTACAGAGCTACAAGTAGAAATTGCTCAAGAACGAGTAGCTAGAGCGGGATTAGCCGAACGCATAAATCTTCAGGTTGGTTCGGCAACAAAAATTCCTTGTGAAGACAATTCTTTTGATAAAGTTACAGCTTTAGAATGTGCTTTTCATTTCAATACTCGTGAAGATTTTTTTGCTGAAGCATTTCGAGTTTTGCGCCCTGGTGGAAAATTAGCATTAGCAGATTGTTTGCCGAGAGTTGGACGAGATATTGACTTTTGGCTGCGCGTCAATAGCAAGAAAATGTGTATTCCTTTCGCCAACCAATATGACCGAAATATTTATGTTGAAAAACTCAAAAAGCATGGATTTGTAAATATCCAAGCTGTATCAATTAGCGAATATGTTTGGCCGGCTGCTGTGCGTTACTTTGCCGAAGTAGGTAAAGGAATTAGTAAACACGATTTAGCGATCGATCTCCAGAAAGATAATCCAGGAATTGAAGCTTGGTCGAGAGATAGGGGGTGGTTTATGGCTTTTGATGACTATCTTTTATTTTCAGGAGAAAAACCCGATTAGATATTTATATAAAATAAAAAAATTGCGGATAGAAGCATGGCTCAAACTACAGATTATAAAAAACTCATAGCATCAACCTTAACAAAAATGGAGGCAATGCAGGCTCGCATTACCGAATTAGAAACTAGACAAAGCGAGCCAATTGCTGTTGTTGGGATGGGTTGTCGTTTCCCTGGAGGCATAAATTCTCCTGAAGCTTATTGGAATTACTGTAAAGCCGGACTTGACGCAATTGTAGAAGTTCCTAAAAGCCGTTGGGATATCTCAAAATTTTATGCTCCCGAACCTACTCCCGGCAAAATGAACACTCGTTATGGAGGATTTTTACAAGAGGATATTACAGAATTTGATGCCCGTTTCTTCTCTATATCTTCCCGCGAAGCAACCTCAATGGACCCCCAACAAAGGTTACTACTTGAGGTGACATGGGAAGCTTTAGAAAACGCTAATTTACCACCAACTAATTTAGCAAGCGATCGCGTGGGTGTATTTGTCGGTATAACTAGTGTTGACCACGCGATGACAGTCTACAAAAGCAACTACGATGAAATCGATTCTTTTTTTGGTACGGGAAACGCCCTGAGTGCCGCAGCCGGACGGCTATCTTATTTTTTAAACCTGCGCGGCCCTTGTATGTCTATTGATGCAGCCTGTGCTTCTTCACTGGTTGCCATTCACCAAGCTATTCGCAGTTTAAGAAATCATGAATGCGAACTAGCTTTAGTAGCTGGGGTAAATCTGCTCTTAAATCCGGCAATTACAATTAACCTTTCCCAGTCGGGGATGATGTCTCCCGATGGTCGTTGCAAAACTTTTGATGCAGCTGCAAATGGATATGTGCGGGGCGAAGGATGCGGAGTTTTAGTACTGAAACGCTTATCTGTGGCGGAAAAAAATGGCGATCGCATTCTCGCCCTCCTCCGAGGATCTGCGGTCAATCATAACGGTGCAGCCGCCGGGTTAACAGTTCCCAGCGGCCCCGCCCAACAAGATTTACTTCGTCAAGCCTTAGCTGATGCCAGAGTCAAACCCCAGGAAGTCGGGTATATAGAAGCACATGGCACGGGAACCTCTTTAGGCGATCCCATTGAGATGAATGCGATCGCCGCTGTTTATGGAGAGCGATCGCAACCACTTTACGTCGGTTCAGTGAAGACTAATATCGGACATCTCGAAGCCGCCGCCGGGATAGCAGGCACAATCAAGACAATTCTTGCCCTCCAACATGGTGAGATTCCGCCTCATCTCCACTTCCAAGAACCTAATCCTCTGATTAATTGGCAAGGATACCCGATCGAAATTCCTAGTCAAACCATACCCTGGTCGAACAATGGCCAAGTCCGCATTGCAGGGGTGAGTTCCTTCGGTTTTTCTGGAACGAATGCTCATGTAATTATCGAACAAGCGCCTGTTGCAAACATACCAGAAATTAAGCTACAACGTCCTAGTCATCTATTGATGATTTCCGCTCATCAAGAAACAGCTTTAAAAGAACTAGCACAACGTTTTTACATCCACCTAGAATCTCATCCAGAAATTGGCGATATCTGTCATAGTGCGGCAATAGGTAGATCGCCTTTAGCTGAACGATTGGCGATCGTTGCAGATACATTACCAGAATTGCAACAAAAATTAGTAGCTTTTGCTGACGAAAAAACCATTGATAATTTGACTTTTTATCAACGTTTCGCAGGAGAAAAACAGCCAAAAATTGCCTTTCTCTTCACTGGCCAAGGAGCTTGTTATGCAGGTATGGGCCATCAACTTTACCAAACCCAACCTACATTCCGTAAATATATTGACAAATGTGCAGATATTTTAGCGAATTATTTAGAGTATCCACTACAAGATATATTATTTGGCGATCGCACAGATTTACTCAATCAAACTGCATACGCTCAACCAGCTATATTTGCTCTTGAATATTCAGTTGCTATGCTTTGGCAATCTTGGGGAATCACACCAAGTTTACTAATTGGTCATAGTGTTGGTGAATATGTCGCAGCTTGTATAGCCAAAGTATTTAGTTTAGAAGCAGGTCTAGAATTAATTGTGAAACGCGGGCAATTAATGCAAACTGCGCCTACAGGAAAAATGGCTTCAATTTTTGCAGATGAAGCTACAGTAATTTCTTTAATTCAAAATTATAGTAAGACAGTTTCAATTGCGGCTATTAATCATCCTCAACAAATTGTCATCTCTGGAGAAAGTAATAGCGTTGATGAAATTGTTGTTAACTGCAAACACCAAAAAATAGCTGTTCAATTACTATCAGTTGACGGTGCTTTTCACTCTCCATTAATGGAGTCAATTTTAGATGAATTTGAAACTGCTGCTCGTAATATTTCCTACAATCATCCTCAAGTTTTGCTAATTTCAGGCATTGACGGACAACCTTTAGCAAGTGCGCCCGATGCAAGCTACTGGAGACAACAATGCCGTCAACCCGTGCAATTTTTGCAAAGTCTGATTACGGCGTTAAACAAAGGATACAACCTGTTTTTAGAAGTGGGACCAAGACCAATACTTGCAGAACAAGGTCGCCGTTATCACGATGAAGTTATCTGGCTGAGTTCTCTCAATAGAGGTTTGGATAACTGGCAGACGATGTTATCAACACTAGCCCAACTCTACATTCATGGAGTAAATTTTAACGCCGAAAAATTCAATGAAGATTACGGTTACAGAAATATTCAATTACCAAACTATCCTTTTCAACGAAAAAGGTTTGAATTTAAATCTGCTATTTCAGTCGAATCAAGTTCAATCAAAGAAATGCCTGTAGAAAACGAGCTAATGGAGACCAAGATGACTGTAGCAAAAGTTTCAAATATCCAAAAACATCAGCAAGAAATCGGCAATCAGTTAAAGTCTATCTTAGCTCTGTTGCTCAAAGAAGATGAAAATGACATTAGAGATGATGAAACCTTATTAAATCTAGGGGCAGATTCAATTATTTTGACTGACTTTGCTCGTAAAGTTGAAGAGAAGTTTGGCGTTAAAGTTAAAATAGATCGATTATTTACCGATTTGCAAACAATTGCTGAAATAGCTAATTATCTATCTGATTTTATTGAACCAAAACCATTAGAAACATCTTCAGTAGCTACTATACTAAATAAAAACTCTAATAAAGTATCTAATTCTGACTCAGAATTAAATAATTATCTGTGGGTAATTTCCCAATTACAACCGATTAGTATTGCCTATATCTTGAAAGCTTTAGAAGTATTAGGTAAGAGACTAAAAATAGCAGAAACTTGGACAACAGAAAACTTATTACAAATTTTGCCTATTGCTCCAAAATATCATATTTTAATTACTCGTTATTTAAAAACTTTAGAACAAGCTGGAATTATTCAAAATCAAGGTAACATCTGGATAGTACGAAACCTACCTATACCTTTTTCTTTACCAGAAGCTATAGAAAATCTGCAAACTACTTGTCCAGCAGCAAAACCTGAGTTAGAAATGCTGCAACGCTGTGGAGAAAATCTAGCAGAAGTATTGAAAGGAAATATAGATCCTTTAGAGTTAATTTTCCCAGCAGGTTCAGTAGTTCATGCGGAAAGTATATATGGTAATTCTCCGGTATCTCGTTTAATGAATCAACGAGTAGCTCAAGAAATTAACTCCATTTTCAAGAGTTTTTCTAGTAGTGATCGCCCTTACCAAATTATCGAAGTGGGAGGTGGTACAGGTGCGACTTCGGAAGCAATTATTAATAATTTAAATCTCAATGATACTAATTATTCTTTCACCGAACTTTCTCCTGTTCTGCTGAATAAAGCGCGTCAAAAATTTAAACACAGAGATAATCTCAACTTCCATCAATTAGATATTGAAAAATCACCAGTTTCTCAAGGGCTTACAGCACATTCTTATCATATAGTTGTTGCTGCTAATGTGCTTCATAGTACCCGAAATATTACAGAAACACTAAATAATATTCGAGAATTACTACTACCTGGTGGTTATTTAGTACTACTAGAAACAGTAGAAAATAATTCCTGGCTTGATTTAACCTTTGGACTCACACCAGGATGGTGGCGCTTTCAAGACAAAGAGTTACGTATAGATACTCCATTGTTAAGTGGAGAAAGTTGGTGTGCTGTTTTAAAAGGCTGCGGTTTTGTCACTGCGGATAGTTTTTCTAAACAGAATAATACCAGCATCTACAATGGACAAGAGTTAATTATTGCTTCTACCTCTGCTGAAAGCGCTATTGATAACCAAGCAAAAACAGTAGCTGTATCAACACCAACCTCTGGCAAAGAAGCTTTGATGATGGCTCAATTGCAATCTTTGAAAGAACTCAAAGATATACATGAAAAAACTATTATCAAGCAATTAGAAATACTCCAATCTGTATCTGTCGCACCGAGCAATACATCAGAAGTTTTGTTTAGTCAGACAGAAATTGTACCTACTCCTAAAACAAGCAAAATAGAAACTGCAACTCCTACCAAAAAAATTAATTCTCCAAATTTAAACCCATTAGCCTTAAAGCTAGCAGAGAATAAATCTTTAACAGAACAACAGCAAGCTTTTATCCAAAACTTAGAGATTATTTATAACCAAAAAACAGCGAAATCTAAGGCATATTCGCAAAATAGCCGCAAGACAATGGTTGATGTTAAACCTACCATTGACTTCCGTATGGCTTTAAAAGAATTTCAGTATCCCATTGTTTCAGAATCAGCCCAAGGAGCATATTTTCGTGATATCGATGGCAATGATTACATCGACTTAGCAATGGGGTTTGGTGTTAACTTTTTTGGGCATAGTCCTGATTTTGTGTTGTCAGCAATTCAGCAACAAATGCAACACGGAATCGGATTAGGAATGCAGTCTAATATTGCAGCAGAAACGGCTGCTTTAATTTGTGAAATGACAGGTGTGGAGCGAGTCGCTTTTAGTAATACTGGTACAGAAGCGATTATGGCAGCAGTTCGTATTGCTCGTTCTCGGACAAAACGCCAAAAAATTGTGATTTTTGCTGGTTCTTATCACGGTACTTTTGATGGCATTTTAGCGCGAGTTGGAGAGGAAGCGGGAACAGCTCAACCATTGAGCCTTGGGACACCATTAGGAATGGTTGAAGATGTCATAGTTCTTACATATGGAGCCGAAGAAAGTCTAGAAATAATTGCTACTCAAGCTGATAATTTAGCAGCAGTTTTAGTAGAACCTGTGCAAAGCCGTAAACCCGATTTACAGCCTAAAGAATTTCTGCAAAAATTACGAAAATTGACTCAACAAAAAGAAATTGCCCTCATTTTTGATGAAATTATTACTGGATTTCGCATTACTCCAGGAGGAGCGCAGGAATGGTTTGATGTTGACGCAGATATAGTAGTTTATGGTAAGGCAATTGGTGGTGGTTTGCCTATTAGTACGATCTGTGGCAAAGCAGATTTCTTAGATACAATTGATGGCGGTTTCTGGAGTTATGGAGATGATTCCCATCCGCAAACAGAATTAACTGCTTATGGCGGTACTTTCTGTCGTCATCCTTTGGCTTTGGCTGCTTGTCGTGCAGTACTTTTACATTTACGCGAACAAGGTGCAACTATTCAAGAAAGAGTAAATCAATTAACTAATCGATTAGCTACTGAAGTTAATCAGTTCTTTCAAGAAACAGGAATTCCTATCCGCATTGTTCATTTTGGCTCTTTGTTTCGCTTTGAATCTTTTGGCGCTTATAGTATTTTCTTACAACCAATCGAATTACCACTCTTTTACTACTTGCTAAATCTCAAAGGTGTGTATACATGGGAAAAACGAGTTTGTTTTCTCTCAACTAGTCATACTAATGAAGATATAGACAAAGTAGTTGCTGCTGTCAAAGAAGCGATTATAGAACTTCAACAAGCAAGTTTTTTTGAAAATGCCAAATCACCACAAGCAAAGAAAAGAGAAGCAAGCGATCGCTCTGACGATGAAGATGGTAGGAATAATTTAAACCAGAAATTTTCTACCAATGAAGCGCAACGTCAGCTTTGGTTATTGGCAGAATTAGATACAACCGCTTCAGCATCATATAACGTTACTACTTCTTTAGAATTGCGTGGTTCTTTAGATATTTCATCTTTACAGCAAGCGATTAATGAAGTAGTCAATCGTCATGAAGCGTTACGAACCCAAATATTAGAACAAGGCGAACTCCAAGAAGTTATCGGTAGTGTCAAAATTGACCTACCGTTAATCAATTTGATGGATGAAGATAATCCCGAAGCAACTGCTTTAGTATTAAGAACTGAGTTATCTCAAAAGCCTTTTGACTTGGGTGTTGCTCCTTTATTTGCGGCTGTGCTGATGCGTTTAGCACCCGAACATTATCTGCTATCTTTAAAAACTCATCATATCGTTGCAGATGGTTGGTCATTAGGGCTAATTTTGAATGAAATTGGCAAACTTTATTCAGCAAAAATTGGTGTTGTTACAGACTCTTTAGCGCCACCAATGCAGTTTCGCCAATATTTAGCTTTGCGACAGCAAGAAGCACAAAGTTCACAGATGCAAGAGCATCGTGCTTTTTGGTTGAAAACTTATGAGGGAGAAATCCCCGTATTTGAGCTTCCTACAGACTTTCCCCGTCCTGCTGTCAAAACTTACACAGGCGGTAGAGAAAGTAAAATTATTGCTCCTCAACTGTGGCAAAATTTGCAAATTGTAGGACGCAAAAATCAAGCGACATTATTTATGACAATGTTCGCTGCTTACACAGCTTTTCTGCGTCGAATTTCCGGTCATGATGATTTAGTAATTGGTATTCCGATTTCAGGACGACAATTTGAAGGCAGCGAAACATTAGTTGGCTTTTGTTCGCAATTTTTACCAGTTCGGATTCAGACAGATATTACTACTTCTTTTGTTGCACATCTCCGTCATACCAAAGAAACACTCATAGCCGCTTTTAAACACCAAAGTCACGCCTTAGAAGAATTATTAGCAGCCTTACAATTACAACGAGATTTTTCTCGTTCTCCCCTGATATCCGTATCTTTTAATATGGACCCTAGTTTAACTCTACCTGAGTTTAAGGGACTACAAGTATCGCTACCAGCAGAGCCAATTGGTTACACTCCCTTCGATTTAGGCTTTAATTTCATCGAAGTCAATGACGCACTTATTATCTATTGCAACTACAATACAGAACTGTTTAAACCAGAAACTATCAAACAGTTTCTAGAAAGTTTTGAAATTTTGATGCAAGGGGTAACTAAAAATGCTAATGGTTTGCTTTCTGAGTTGCCTTTATTAACACAAGTGCAACAAGAACAATTATTGGCAGAATTAACAGGGAAAACAATAGAATTACCCCCAAATTCTACAATTATTGATGACTTTATTGTTCAAGTCAAATCTACACCCGATGCACCTGCATTAATAGTTGAAGAAACGACTTTAACATATAGAGAATTGAATGAGAAGGTAAATCGTTTAACTAATTACTTACATGAGAAGTATCACATTGATTCCGGAAAAGCGATCGCACTCGCGATCGGGCGCAATCAAAACTTAATTATCGCCATATTGGCTACTTTTAAAACTGGGGCAACATATGTACCGATAGACCCCCAATATCCTAGAAATCGCATCGATTTTATTTTAAAAGATAGTGGCTGTAATCTCTGTCTCACTGAAAGTAATTTTGTCTCCCAATTCCCTCAAGAAATCGAAGCAATTTGTTTGGATCGAATCGATAATATTTTGGCAGATTTTGATAAGACTGAGCCTAAATTTAAACCAGACTCTAGCCAAATTGCCTACATTTTATACACATCTGGCTCCACAGGAAATCCTAAAGGAGTCATGGGTCGTCACATCTCTATTTTGAATGTAATTCGGAGTTTACGACTCACATTTGACTTAGAGAAACATCCTGAATGGCGCTATATTTTCACTGCACCTGTCACCCATGACCCATCTTTTCGTAATATCTTTTTACCTTTAACCATAGGTGCTGCTTTATATATGTATGAAGTACAGCATATAGAGCATTTAGTCTCCTTTTTACAAGAAAACCAAATAAATGCACTGCACACAACGCCATCTATTTATCGAGAAATTTTAGCTGTACTCGCACCTGAAGAAACTATCCCCAGCTTAAAATATATCTCTTGCGGCGGAGAAAAATTAGACCGAGAAACTGCGATCGCTTTACGAAAACGCTTCCCAGCGAAAATTATTAGCAATGTCTACGGTTCCACAGAAACTTGTGTTGGAGTATCTCAATATACAATCGACGAAAATTTAAATACAGACGTACCTCTTGGTCAGGTTTTCCATAACAATCGATTATTTGTCCTGGATGAATTTAATAACACCGTACCTTTGCATATAGTAGGTGAAATTTGCGTAGAAGGTGCAGCATTAGCCGCTGGTTATCGCAATCTTCCTCAAATCACCAAGGAAAAATTTCAACCCAGTTTTCTAAATCCAGAAAAAATTCTCTTTAGAACGGGAGATTTAGGTAAACAAATTGCCCCAGGGGTGATTGAATTTATGGGGCGAAAAGATAATCAAGTTAAGGTAAATGGCTATCGTATAGATCCAGGTGAAATTGAATACCAACTTAGCCGTTATGCCCAGATTGAGAGAGCAATTGTGTTACCGACAGAGTTAAATAATCAAACTCAGTTATCTGCCTATTGTCAAACTGATAAAGAGATAAAAATTTCAGAAATCAGAGAATTCCTCTCGGATTTTCTGCCAGTTTACATGATTCCTACTTCCTTTATCTTTTTAAAGCAATTTCCTTTAACTAGACATGGGAAAATTGACTTGCGATCGCTTGCCGAACTTCAAAGAACAGGTAAGATCGCACAAATAGCTTATACTGCTCCTCGGAATAATTTAGAGTCAAAGCTAGTTAATATCTGGGAAAAAATTCTCACTAAACATCCCATCGGTATTTTTGATAACTTCTTTGAAATTGGTGGACACTCTTTGCTGCTTTCGAGAGTAATCACTCACGTTCATAAAGAATTAAATGTGTCAGTCAAATTGGCTGAATTCTTTAAAGTTCCTACAATTGTCGGATTAGCAACTTTAATATCTAAAACTCAATATGACTATCAAGAACCCATACCAGCAATAACTCAGCAAACATCTTATCCTATGTCTCATGGGCAGCGCCGTCTTTGGGCTTTAGAATTCCTCGATCGCAACCATAATGCCTACGGAATGCCCAGTGCTTATCAATTCAACGGTGATTTAAATATTGCTGCTTTTGAAAATGCTTTTCAACATTTGATCCAACGCCACGAAATTTTGCGTACTACCTTTAGCTTAATAAATAATGAACCGCGTCAAGTCGTACACGAGCAAATGAATTTTGCAGTCACACAAATAGACTTAATGGAGTATGAAAAACAATCAGAAATTATTGCTGAAGCTATTCAAAACAATGCCAAAACTACTTTTGATTTGGAAATAGGGCCTTTACTCAACGTTAACTTACTAAAACTCAGTCAACAGAGTTATATAGTTCTATTTAATATGCACCACATCATTTCAGATGGTTGGTCAGCAGGCGTTTTAATTAAAGATTTTCTCGCACATTATCATGCCTACGGACAACAAAATGTAGAATTACCGCCACCTCTGAGGATTCATTATAAAGACTATAGCTACTGGCAAGACCAGCAATTGCAAATGTCGAAATTACAAGCACAACGCGATTACTGGTTAGCTAAATTAACTCCTACTCCGGCGCGTCTTGACTTACCTTTAGATCGCATTCGACCAGCAGTGCAAAGTTTCTCTGGAACTGCGATTATTTGGAAGCCAAGACCAGAATCAATCAAGGATTTTGAGTTATTAATCAAGACTCAAGAAGCCAGTTTGTTTATGGGCTTACTGACTTTAGTCAAAAGTTTTCTCTTTCGCTATACCGAACAAAATGAGATTACAGTCGGCTCTCCCATCGCTGGACGAAATCATCCTGATTTAGAAGAACAAATAGGTTTTTATGTTAATACTTTAGTTTTACGCGACCAAATAGCAGCAGACGATAGTTTTACTACTTTACTTGCAAAAGTGAAACAAACAACAATAGAAGCATACGATAATCAAGAATATCCCTTTGACAAACTAGTATCAGATTTAAATTTCCAACGCGATCCTAGCCGGAATCCCCTATTTGATATTGCAGTTGTACTGCAAAATAATCAAAATGTAGACCTAGCGTTAGATGGAATTACTGTTAACTTGATTGACCAAGAAATTGTCACTGCTAAGTTCGATCTAGAATTCACTTTTGTAGACGAAGTAGAACTATATCTCAAGTTAATCTATAACACAGATATATTTGCCAGCGAACGTATTTCCTTGATTATCAAGTCGTTAGAAGGTCTTCTAGAAGAAGTAGTAAAATCTCCTGACACGCCATTATTGAAGCTGTGCGATCGCACAGAGAACCCCGAAGGAGAAGATCACAATCTTTTCGCTACCAATTTTAATTTTTAGTCATCTACACGGCTAAATCATAGTCATCATTGTTTTGGAGAAAGTTTATGAATAAAAAACTACCAGTGCTTGGAGTTTTAGGCGGAATGGGGCCTGTAATTACTGTTGAATTCCTTAAAACCATTTATGAATACAACCAGTATATCGACAACGAACAAGAAGCACCCAACGTTATTGTTTTCTCACTTCCCTCTGCACCAGATCGCACAACTTCAGTTCATAGCGGAAATGAAAGAGAATTCATTGATTTTGTGCAAATACATTTAGAAAAACTTAATCAATTAGTCGATCGTATAGTGATTGGTTGTTGTACTGCTCATTATGCTTTGGCTCATCTTCCAGAGCATCAGACTAATAAAGTAATCTCCTTAATTAAAATTGCAGATCAACAACTGCAAGAACATGATGAGCCTGCCCTTTTATTTGCAGGTACAGGTACTTACAAAAAAAAATTATTTGAGCGAGGTTGTACTGCTGCAAATCGGATTATTTCTCCAGATGAAAAAGATTATCCCTTGATTCATGAGATGATTTTTAAAGTACTAAAACGAGGACAAAACCCACTAACAATTCTTGAAGACGTTCAAAAGTTGTTAGATAAATATAATACTCGTTCCTTTATTTCTGGTTGTACAGAATTTCATATCCTTGCCAAATATCTCAAGCTTAATGGCATTGATTCTATTCAAGCGATCGACCCTTTAACTACCATTGCCGAAAACTTATCTCAGCTATTAGAGTCAGCCACATCTAATTCTAGTTTGCTGACAGAAACAATGAAATTATCTCAGCAATTTCATTCATCAACTGTTGAGTCTAAAACATCTTTGTATCAAATAAGTTAAGGTTAATTAAGATGACAGCTATTTTTCCTCAAACTTCCCCAGCGACTACTAAAAATCACAAGATTCTTTTAATTGGGAGAATGTACCACGAAACAGGTGAAAAGCTTCTAGAAGAATACACTAATATCGAGATTATCAAAGAACCAACGCAGCATCAAATCCATGAAGCTATTCAAGACGTATCTGGCGTATTTGTCCGTTATCCTGCTAAATTAGATGCCGAAGCGATTCGATTAGCAAAAAATTTAAAAGTTATTAGTACCTCTGGATTTGGCACTGATGCAATTGATATTGCGGCTGCAACACAACAGGGAATTGTCGTAGTTAATAATCCTGGGTTATCAACAACTGCTGTTACAGAACACACGATTTCCATGATTTTAGCACTTGCTAAAAAGCTTACTTTTCTCAATCAGTGTGTCAAAACAGGAAACTACTTAATTCGTAATCAGGTACAACCAATTCAAGTCGAAGCAAAAACCCTTGGTATTGTCGGTTTGGGAAGGATTGGTAGTGCTGTTGCTCAAATTTGTAGTACAGCATTTCAAATGCGAGTTTTAGCATACGATCCTTATGTCCCAATCAGTAAAGCAGAAGCAGCCGGTGCAACCTTAGTACAAGATTTAGACTACCTACTTACTGAATCTGACTTTGTATCTTTGCATCCTGAGTTAACTGATGAAACTTATGAAATGTTTGCTTTAGAAGCTTTCAAGAAAATGAAGCCTACTGCTTTCTTGATCAATACATCTCGTGGAAAGGTAGTTCGCGAACGAGATTTGGTTACAGCCATACGCGAAAAGTTGATAGCAGGGGCTGCAATTGATGTGTTTGAGCCTGAACCCCCATCTCTTGACAATCCTTTATATGAGTTTGACAATATAATTTTGTCCCCTCATTTGGCTGGAGTGACACCTGAAGCTGGTATGACTGCTGCACTTTCTGCAGCTAATCAAATACTTCAAGTGCTTCAAGGCGAGAAGCCGCCTTACATTGTCAATCCTGAAGTTTGGAGTTCGTAATTTTTCATCCCAGAACAAAAGAAATGCTGGGAATTTATCATTGAATTGCTTTGCTATATTTCTAGTTATAGAAATATAGCAAAATTATTTTGTGATATGATGATTTTGTTTAAATAATCAGGATTAATACTGCATTTTTTATTTTCTAGCTATAGCTAATGAAATAAAAAACAATATTTTACAAAAATTTATCATCCTAAAAATTATTTTTATAAGAGGTATAATATGCAAGCTCAAGTTATTTCTAATCAACCTTCAAAAAATACTTCTTTCCTTTCTAATTTTACTCAATTTTGGGAGGATGTAAAAGCGATCGCTAGTCCTTACTGGTTTCCAATAGAGCCAGGGCAAAGAGCATTTTCAGATGTAATTCAAACATGGGGGATGCTCATTCTCCTAATCTTATTAATAGTTGGGCTTGTGGGCGTAACTGCCTTTAATAGCTTTGTCGATCGCTATTTAGTCGATATCATTATTCAAGATAAAGATACTTCTAAGTTTTTTAGTACGTTATCACTTTACGCCCTTGGGCTGCTCTTAATCACGTTCTTGACAGGATTTACTAAATTTGTCAGAAAAAAAATTGCCCTTGATTGGTATCAATGGCTCAATCAGCAGATTTTAAAAAAATATTTTAGCGATCGCGCTTATTATAAAATCAATTTTAGCTCCGATATTGATAACCCAGACCAACGTCTATCTCAAGAAATCGAACCTATTGCCAGGACTGCTCTCAATTTTTCAGCTACTTTGTTAGAAAAAATCCTGGAAATGGCGACTTTTTTAATAATTCTTTGGTCAATTTCCCAATTTGCTGTTGCATTTCTACTTACTTATACGATTATAGGCAATTTGATTGCTGTTTACTTGAGTCAAGAATTAGATAAGATTACTCAAGAAGAACTTGAATCTAAAGCTGATTATACATATAGCCTAACTCATGTTCGTAATCATGCTGAATCTATAGCTTTCTTCCGGGGAGAAAACCAAGAATTAAATATCATTCAGCGAAGATTTAATAATCTTTTTCAAAATTCTGAAAGCAAGATTAATTGGGAAAGAAATAAAGATATTTTTAATAGAGGATACCGCTCTGTAATCCAAATTTTTCCATATTTAATATTTGCACCTGTATATATTCGAGGTGAAATTGATTTCGGACAAGTTAGCCAAGCAGTTGTAGCTTGCAGTATGTTTGCTAATGGTCTGGCAACATTAATAGATGAATTTGGAACTTCTGGACGATTTTCGAGTTATGTTGAGCGTTTAGCTAATTTTTCAGATGCTTTAGAAACAGTAACTAAACAACCAGAAAATGTCAGTAACATCAAAACAATCGAAGAAAACCGTCTGGCTTTTGAGGATGTTACCTTACAAACGCCCAACTACGAGCAGCTAATCGTTGAAGACTTATCATTGTCTGTTCAACCGGGAGAAGGTTTATTGATTGTTGGGCCGAGTGGTCGAGGTAAAAGTTCTTTATTGAGAGCGATCGCAGGTTTGTGGAATGCAGGGACTGGTCGTCTGGTGCGACCTCCCCTAGAAGAAGTTTTATTTTTACCTCAACGTCCTTATATAATTTTGGGAACTTTGCGCGAACAGTTACTTTATCCTAATAGAAATCGTCAAATGACCGATGCAGAACTCAAAGAAGTATTGCAACAAGTAAACCTGCAAAACTTGCTAAGTCGAGTTGATAGTTTTGATACAGAGCTTCCTTGGGAAAACATATTATCGCTAGGAGAACAACAACGCCTTGCTTTCGCACGCCTATTAGTGACTCATCCTCATTTCACGATATTAGATGAAGCAACAAGTGCTTTAGATTTAAAGAACGAAGGTAATTTATATAGACAATTACAAGAAACGAAAACAACGTTTATCAGCGTTGGGCATAGGGAAAGTCTATTTGATTATCATCAATGGGTTCTAGAGCTTACACAAGATTCCAGTTGGCAACTTTTGACTGTGAAAGATTATCGGATTCAAAAAACAGCTATCTATACCTCTGTAGAAAAGAGCCGCGTTAGCACAGACAGTTTACCTAATAATGAATCCCAAAATCAATTAGAAAGATTAACTCAAAAAGTCATAAGTGAAGGATTTTCTCATCAGGAAATGGCTGAATTAACTTTTTATTCCATTAAAACTATTAGAAGTAAGGCAAGCAAAGGCGAATCGATTACTGCCAGAGACGGCTTTACCTATCGTTATGATAAAGATCCTGATGTGCTGAAATGGATCAAAGTTTAGCAGCTACTTAGTTTCTAAAAACTACAATTTATTTTTAACAGATTCAATAATATGACTAAACTCATCTTGATTACAGGCATAAGCAAAGGTCTAGGTTATGCCATGACCGAAGGTTTTATTCAACAAGGACATACTGTTATTGGTTGCGCCCGTTCATCAGATGCTATCGATAAAATACGCCAAAAGTTTAGTGCGCCCAATGATTTCACATCTGTAGATGTGGCAAATGAACACCTTGTAGAAAAATGGGCAATAGATGTACTTCAAAAATATGCACCACCAGATATAGTAATTAATAATGCGGCAATTACTAATTACCCAGCACCTTTGTGGGAAATACCATCTGAAGAATTTTCCGATCTGATAGATATCAATATCAAAGGAGTAGCGAATATAATTCGCCATTTCGTACCAGCAATGGTGAAAAATAAACGGGGTATTATTGTTAACTTTAGTTCTGGCTGGGGACGTTCTACTTCAGCCCAAGTTGCACCATACTGTGCTTCTAAGTGGGCAATCGAAGGATTAACTCGTTCTTTGGCACAAGAATTGCCGAATGGTATGGCAGCTATACCCCTCAATCCAGGTATTATTCATACTGACATGCTTTCTATTAGCTTTGGAGAAGAAGCTGCTAATTATACACCCGTGTCCGATTGGGTATTGAAAGCTGTACCATTTATTCTCAATTTAAAACCCAAAGATAACGGGATTCCCTTGACTATACATTAAAGAATGAATCTCAATTGCGTAGGTGTAGCCCGTCGTAGACATCGTTGCCATTAGGAGCAGACAGTTGAATCACCTCAGTAAAACGTGAATACTTAACCGCATCGGTAGGGGGATAATCTGCCGACACTGCAATTAACCCAATTTTTATATCCTCGAAATAAATCACACCCCCAATACGTCCTTCAAGAAAGAAAGCTCCATGAAATAAATGATACGGAGCTATGTAGATCGGCAAAAAGTCACTAATCTTTATTGCCCTGCCAAACATCTGCTGACAAGTTTTTTGGAGGACAGTATCTAAATATTCATTATGGGCAGGCTCACCCATGTCAGTGAATTCCGGCCAATCCGCAAAATGATCCATATAAAATAGCCAGATATCGGACAAGTCTGCGTCATTTGTCAGTTTTTGCTTAAGTTCATGTAATCGGTCGATATTCATATTGTGGATATTGAGGAGATGTGACAAACAGACAGCACTGTTAAAACAGTTATCAATTATATTATTTATCAGTATCGAAATAAATCTAATTTTTTCTTAAACGGCTTAACATCCAATCAAATCTTGTTTCACCCAGTGCCATGTTATCTAAAATATTAGAATCGAGTTCATCCTCATATTCAACATTTTGATCCAGTGAATAAAATCGAGGGTCATGCACACTCGAATTGCATTAGAAGTTATAGTCCAGACTTCTCAACAAGATTTGGCAGATGTGGCTGCAAGTGCAGGGGTAGAATTTACTTGAATACGCTGTAACTAATTCGTAATTAGGCATTGCTTATTTCTCCTTATCCCCTTGTCCCCCATTCCCTTTGATTTGAATTTGCTCTAAACTCGACCTGAACGTACCTTTATCAGATAGTGAAGAATGATTAACAAAAACGAGTATAGACAAACATGATAAAAATGCTAGCTGAAAACTTGATAGGAATTGAGACAAGCTTACAAATTAATTGGGTTTGGCTAAATGCCAGCTTACAGTTTGCTAGTTGGGCACTCTTCTCACTTTTACTTGCTGAGATATTGAGAGACAGCTACCATGCTTTGTGTCACCAAGTCAATTGGCTTGCTAAATGGCACAACAAGCACCACATGGCTTATCGCCGCGATTTATCGATAGTTTCTCTGAAAGTTTATCAAGAATCGCAGCTTTATCACGACATTTTAGAGTCGAGTCTACTGCTGGTGGTATTGGTAGTCGTTGCCTTAATTGTCCAGCAAATGGGGTTATGGCTAGGAGTAGCTTACGCTTGCACCTTTTTGTATGGCGCGTCTGTGCGATATTTTCAAGGAAAAATTGATACAGATTACAACCACCTACCCGGCCCTTTAGAGACAATTCCATCCATTTGGTGGGTGAATCGGTCTTACCATTGGCGACATCATTTTGATGATGTTAACGCCTACTACAGTGGCGTCTTTCCCTTAGTTGATAAAATTCTGGGTACAGGACTGTCTCTCAAAGGTAAAACCATCGCTTTAACTGGAGCATCAGGAGCGTTGGGGCAAGCGTTGGCAGCTGAACTTGTCAAGAATAATGCTAAAGTCGTGGCATTAACTACTAATCCAGAAAAATTAGTAGAGCTTGGGGTAAAAGTGGTTTCCTGGCAGTTGGGCAATGAAGCTAATCTGAAGGATAGTTTAGAGAAAGTAGATATTTTAATTATCAATCATGGAGTCAATGTCTACGCCAGCCGCACATCGGAGGCGATCAATTCCTCTTATGAAGTGAATACCTTTTCAGCATTGCGGTTGATAGATATATTTTTGACAACTGTAACAGGGCCACAAGCAAAAGCAACCAAGGAAATTTGGGTAAACACTTCTGAGGCTGAGGTTTCTCCAGCACTGAGTCCGCTTTATGAACTCAGCAAAAGAGCGCTAGGAGATATTGTTACGCTCAAGCGTTTGGATGGGGATTGTGTCATTCGCAAGTTAATTCTTGGCCCGTTTAAGAGTCAACTGAATCCTTATGGAGTGATGTCTGCACAGCAAGTTGCTCGTGCGATCTTATTTTTGGCGCGGCGTGACTTCCGAAATATTATTGTGGCAATAAATCCTCTCACCTATCTGCTGTTTCCCTTAAAGGAAACGAGTACGTCACTATACTATCGAGTCTTCAGCCAGACAGCAAAAAGTGAATAAGACTTACGCAAATAATAGTCGAAAAGAATGATTTTCAGGTAGTATGTCAAGTTGAAATTGAGAGGTAAGCAAGTTTGTAGTAAGGACTTTAGTCCTTATTTTCTAAGCACTAAAGTGCTTACTACAAACCCTCAATAGTGAAAGTGAGAGCCTTAGCCGTATCGGTATCGAACACCTACTGCTTCAAAGATACAAAGGTGGAGACTATAGGAATCCGGTTTGATTTGGAGAATTTACTTGTTGTGGTGCGCGTTCGCAAAGCGTCTCGCAGAGAAGCGCAGCGCAAGCGCGATAGGCAGGGAATAGGGAATAGGGAACAGGAAAGAAAGCTTTCTAAGGTGTACTGAGTTTTTTCACCCAATCAAATATGAGTCCTATATATATAAAACAACCTTCCTTACAATAGAAGAATTAAAAATGGGAAATCCTGGAAATAAACCTGACATCAGGCATGATAGTGTCGATAAAAAAGCTTCAGCTAAACTCTGTACAATAAATTGTTAGTCCTTACTGCATCTGGTTCACCATATCTCTTATGTCAGATCAAAGAGCACTCCTAATCGAACTGCTCCGTGCGGCTTACGCAGCCTTCAACGCGCGAGACATTGACGCTGCCCTTGCCCTCATGACTTTGGACGTGGTTTGGCCGAGAGCGTTCAAAGGCGGTTTTGTCCGTGGACCTGAAGAAGTTCGCGCTTACTGGACGGAGCAATGGAGCGAGATCGATCCGCACGTCGAGCCGGTTTCCTTTTACTTGGAGGAGGGCGGGCGCATTTTGGTCGATGTGCATCAGGTCGTGCGTGACAAGGCTTACGCAGTTCTTGCCGATGAACACGTGGGCCATCGATTCACCTTTGAACACGGCTTGATTCAAGCTATGGAAGTCTGTCCACTTCCATCGTCCACCCCAAAGGCCTAACCATGCGCTCCTATCAAACAGGCATTTCTAGGGCGGCCTTCTTCTGTATCCGGGGTGAAGTAAGCATCCGTACAGAAAGTTACGCCCTTGGATTTGATCGTCGGCTGCTTTTAATCCAAGCGTGAGCTATGGAGAAACCTGTACCAATTGAAGTGTGATTTGAATTTTGCCAATATTTTTGATTTTATTTTCGGCGTTGCTGAATCGAAGTATGAATCATGCGATCGCTCAAATTCATACTTCAATTATGCAACGCTAAATTGCACAGAATTAACAAGGTACACCAAAGGTGAAAAAGAAACGGTGTATTATTGTTAACTTTAGTTCTGGCTGGGGACGTTCGACTTCAGCTAGGCGTTGCACCATACTGCGCTTCTAAGTGGGCAATCGAAGGATTAACTCGTTCTTTGGCACAAGAATTGCCGAATGGTATGGCAGCTATACCCCTCAATCCAGGTATTATTCATACAGATATGCTTTCTATTAGCTTTGGAGAAGAAGCTGCTAATTATACACTTAAACTCAAATGTATTAGATAGGCTATTTTCTCAACAACATTTTTATCCAACAATGGGTTGATGAAATCATGTGTGCTTGCCCTTATTAAAGAAGTTATCTGTTAACGTTAACACTGAAAAACTGGGAAAATTGAATACTTAAAAACCGGAAAAAGTGGGAAAAGTGGGAAAGGTAGGAAGATTTTAAGTTACAACAAAATAATAGAATTTTAGTGTTAATATTTTATGAAACCTTAAAGGTTGTTTAGAAAGTCGTAAAGTATATTAAAAATCCCTCTCTAAATCTCTCCCCTTAAAGGGGAGAGACTTTTCAACTCTCACGATCTCGCAGTAAACTAGGGGGGGAATTACCAATTTTTTGATGTTATTAAAAATACTTTCTAAGCATCCTCTAAGTAGAATGTGGCGAAGTAAATAAAGCATTTATTGAGAGTTTTATCTTCAATATATTATGTGATTACTTTATTTTGTCATACTCCCCAATGAGCAGTAAACTGAAAATAAAATTAGTGAGTGGGAATAATCAAGATGAAAAGAGAAAACAGAGAGTACAACAATCAAACTGAAATTCATGATTTGATTAATGAAGCAGTAAACAATGCGTTAGCACGTAGAAATCAAATTCCAGATGCAAGCGAAGGTTTATCAAGTTTATCTGATGAAGAAGTGGCAAATATTGTAGGAGGTAAAACTCAACCTGCGATCGCAGGTTTTAAATCTGTTTGTCCTCCTCCAATAATCGTGGGACTGATTGCAACAGATACTAAAGCTTAGATATTGACAGGACTTACGCAAAATATGTCGTAAGTAGCAGTAATTCATGAATTACCACTACGGAATAATAGGCTTTTCAATTATTTTCGCGTAAGTCCTGATTGAGTAAAAAATCATCTTCGCTAAAGCTTCAAATCATGGAAATTCCTGTTGATAAGACTACACTGTGTCCTAGTGCTAGACCAGAACTGGCAGACAGTATAGTCTTTGGTATAGTTGGCAAAAAAGCGAGCCAAGCGCGTGTAACTTATCTCAAGCAGCCACTACCTGTTACAGATGAACTGTTAGCAAAAGCTAGCCCAGTTACACCCACTGAAATTTTTCGCACTGCTGCCCCTTGTGCATCAAAAGATTGTCAGCATTTTGACGGTAAAGATTGTCGTCTAGCAACGAGAGTTGCAGAAAAATTACCTGCTGTAGTAGAAGAACTTCCTCCCTGTTTTATACGAAGAGATTGCCGTTGGTGGCAGCAAGAAGGCAAAGCAGCTTGTCTGCGTTGTCCACAAGTTATAACCGACAATTATAATCCATCCGAGTTAATGCATGAAGTTGCTCTACCTGAAGTAGTTATTTAAGGAGAAAATTATGTCTCTTAAAAATGTCAGAGCTTTTTATGAAAAGCTAGTTAATGATGAAGCTTTTCGTACTCAAATGCAACAATTTGAAAGCAAGGATGAATCTACCAGACTAGTCAAAGAAGCTGGTTATGATTTCACTCTAGAAAAATTTGAATAATATACAGCTAAACTAACGTGAGTTCGATGAACCTCTCCCCAATCCCTCTTGGAGGCGGAGAGGGGCAGAAATATTCTTAGTTTCTAACGAAAAAATTAGGGTTTCAAAGCCTCTCGAAGAGTGGGGGAGAGGAATGGAAGTGGGGTTTTTAGAGCCGTCGAACTCACGTTAAATAAGTTTTTTAATAGCCATCATCCGAACTCCACCATTCGGAGCAAGGGTAAATCCACGTCGTTGCAGTTTAATAGGTTTATTTTCTACTAAAGTAAGTTGATAATTAGATAAAACTGTTGCGAGGACTAATTTAATTTCTAACTGAGCTAGGGCATATCCTAAACAGCGCCGACTTCCACCACCAAAAGGAATGAACTCCCAAGGGGAATACTGGCGTCCTAAAAAACGTTCGGGATTAAATTGTTGAGGATTAGGATACAAGTCTTCTCGGTAATGCAAAAGGTAGATACTTGGCATTAAAGTTGTGTCAGGAGGAAACTGATATCCGGCAATATTTATGGATGATTTGGTAATGCGTGGGAAAAGCCCTGGAAGGACTGGATACATCCGCAGGGTTTCTTGGCAAACTGCGCTTAAGTAAGGAAGTTGAGCAATTTCCATCGGGTTTGGATTTTCTCCCAAGCTGTCGAGTTCCTGCTGCAATTTTGAGAGGACATCTGGATTTTGGTGAATTTGATAGAAAGCCCAGGCTAGCGTTGTTGCAGTAGTTTCATGTCCAGCAAATAAAATTGTCAGCAATTCATCTTTTAATTCATCGTCGGTCATTGCTTGCCCATTTTCATCCCGTGCTGCCATCATTAAGCTCAGAACATCACCCTGGTGATTGTTCTTTGTTCTTTTCTCTTCAATTTCTGCTTGAAGTAGCTGATAAATATAGTTTTGTCTACTTTTCATCTGCCCCCAAGGAGTCCATTTTCCCCAATCTTGTTGTAGGAATCGGAAAAATAGCATACTAGAGCGCAAAGGAGAATCAGTCATATCCAACCAACTAGTTAGTAGAGGTAAAATTAGTTGATAGCGTTCCCCTTCACTTAAACCAAAGACAATTTGTAAAATTACTTCTAGACTAACTTTCTGCATGGCAGAACGAGCCACAAAAGGTTGATTGATTTGCCATTGACTGGCGATTTGCTCGGTAATTAAGCAGATTTGTTGAGCATAAGTCTGTAGCCTTTCTCCATGAAAGGGAGGCATTAATAATTTTCGTTCTCGTCGATGCCGGGGACCATCTATTAACATGAGAGAATTTCGCCCAATCAGAGGCTCTGCAAGTTTATTACCACGACCAATATCAAATTTAGAATCTTGACTGAAAATTTCTTGAATGGCTTGGGGATGACTAAGAATTACATAAGAACCGAGTCCAGCTAGTTGCATGGAAAAAATATCTCCATACTCTTGACTATACTTTTGCTGAAATCCAATCGGATCGGCAATCCATCCGATCAGTTGCCACCATGAAGGGCTAGTAATGCAATTCGGTAATTGACTAAGCATAATATTTTACTTGTGATTTCACTCGATCATCTCAAACAAATACACCCATTATCCCTGAGTAACCATATTTAAGGACTGGCTCATAACCGCATTTATTAAGCTATCTAGCAAGCGATCGCGTGATAAAGATGTAAGTTCTTTTCCATACAACATCTCTTGTAAAATCACGTAGGATACCAGCGAACCAAAAAAAATATGAGCCATTGCTTCTGGATCGGTGATTCTTAATTCTGGATGAGATCCGAAATACTGACTCAGCATTTGCCGACCGCGTAGCACAACGGTTTGAGTATAAAGTTTGGCTAGTTCTGGAAAGTTTTGTGACTCGGTGATAATCAAACGCAATAATGCCAAATAATCGGGATTATCAGCGACTTCGGTTAAATAAATTTTAGCAATTTGACGCAAAAAAATCGCTGGTTCGCTATGTAAATTTTCTGTGCAAACAATACTTTGAAAACAAGCGAGGGTCAACCGTTCTATCAATGCTTTAAACAGCCCTTCTTTATCTTGAAAGTGACTGTATATTGTTTGCTTAGATACTTTAGCCGCCGCGCTAACACGATCCATACTTGTTCTAGCGTAACCCTCCTTCAAAAACACCTGTATAGCTCCTTGCAAGATTTGCTCCTGCTTGGGAGCGATCGCAGGTAAAGTATTTTCTAGGTGGAAAGTAGGGTTTATAGGCATGAAAAGTAAACTTTTTGACTTATATCTTGTCTTATCATACTAGACAGTCTAGTATATGACACAGAATTCAAAGTTTTCAATTTACAAAATATTTTTCACAATCCAGGGTGATACCATGACTCAGACTATCCCAACATCCCCGGAAAATTTCAAAGATGCAGTATCGAAGCAGCAAAACCGCAAGAAACCGATCCTTTTACCGATTGGGGTGCTGCTGGTGGCTGGTGGTATTGGCTACGCGGTGTGGCGCTCTCAACCGCAAGTATCACCAAATGTACTGCAAGTTAGTGGACGGATTGAGGGTTATGAAACCGAGATCGGGATCAAGCGTTCTGGAAGAATTGAGACAATTGCCGTGCGGGAAGGGGCAGCAGTTAAAAAGGGGCAAGAGTTAATTAAGTTAGACGACACAGACGATCGATTGCTGCAACAACAACTACTTGGTAGTCAAGCGAGAGTGACATCTGCTAGGTATGATGAACAACAGGCAATTTCAGATGTAGAGCGAGTCAGTAGAGAAATTCAAGAAATTAACAGCCAAATTAACGAAGCCAAACTGAATTTACAGCAGTCTCAAGGAGATACCCAAGGAAGAATTGAGCAGGCAAAAGCAAATGTCGCAGCAGCCCAAGCCACATTAGTGCAAGCACAGGCACAAGTTAAACAGGCAGCAGCAGAAGTTAATTTAGCAAAAATCAACCGCGATCGCTATGCCCAATTGGTAAAAGAAGGGGCAGTCAATCAACAACAATTCGATCAAGCCCAAACTACTCTAGATACCGCGATCGCAACCCTAGAAGCACGAGTTGCAGCAGTTAATGCCGAACGCCAGCAATTAAAGGCTACATCAGGAGCGTTAACTCAAGTTAATACTACAGGTTTCAATCCTGATATTCGCAACGCCCAGTTAACAGCTTTAGTTAGAAAGCAACAGCAAAGTTATGCTCAACTTAAATCTGCACAGGCAAAAGTCAACTCTGCCCGTGCCAAAGTGAAAGATGCCCAAGCATCAAATCAGCAAATCCTTACCCAGATTGCAGACTCCAAAAAAGATTTAAATGTAGTTAGTCCTTTAGATGGAGTAGTGACAGCCCGTAATGTCGAACCAGGTGCAATAGTTAGCAGTCAGACTAATATTTTGACAATTGTTGACCCCAAAACAGTGTATTTTAGAGGTTTTATTCCCGAAGGCGATATTGGCAAAGTGCGTCTAGGACAAACAACAAAAATCTTCATTGATTCTGCACCAAAAAAACCATTAGAAGGTAAAGTAATCTCCATCGATCCGCAAGCTTCATTTACACCAGAAAATATTTACTTTCAAAAAGATCGAGTCAGGCAAGTAGTAGGAATTCGGATCAAAGTTCAAAACCCTGATAGCTGCTTTAACCCCGAAAAACCTTATAGGGAATCAGATTTACCCTGCGCCAAAATGGGGATGCCAGCAGATGCCGAAATTAATTTGAAGGCAGGGGGTAGGGGGTAGGGAGCAGGGGAGCAGGGAGCAGGGGGCAGGGGAGCAGGGGGCAGGGGAGTAGGGAGCAGGGAGCAGGGAGCAGGGAGCAGGGGGGAAATATTTAGCATTTTTAAGATAGTCCCGATTAAAAAATTTCATTGCCAACTATGAAAAAGGTATCTTCGTGTACACTCCATCCTCTGAAACCATTACACCACTTTTCAAGCTAGGACGCTGAAGGGAATGAAACAGCAAATTACTACTTTCTCTCGAAACTTACCTCCATCATCTAGTTTGCTAACCACAACCACAGCAATTGAAGTTCGCGGTTTGCACAAGCACTATGGAAACTTAGCTGCTGTGCGAGGAATTGATTTGAGTGTCTACAAAGGTGAAATGTTTGGACTAATTGGCCCTGATGGTGCGGGGAAAACTAGTACATTTCACATTTTGGGCGGTGTGATGGAAGCAACCGCAGGAGAGGTGCAAATATTTAATCAACCTGCACGAGATGCCCGATTAATAACAGGTTATCTTACTCAACAGTTTTCGCTGTATTTGGATTTGAGTATTGATGAAAACTTGCGTTATGCAGCAGGGTTGCGGCAAGTAACAGATGATTTATTAAGAAAACGCCGCAATAAATATTTAAAATTAATGAATTTAGAGCGATTTGGCGATCGCTTAGTGGGACAACTTTCTGGTGGGATGAAACAAAAGCTGGCGCTGTGTTGTGCTTTGGTTTCGCAACCAGAAGTATTGTTATTAGATGAACCTACCACGGGTGTCGATCCAGTTTCCCGGCGGGAGTTTTGGGATGTACTGGGGGAATTATCAGCCGAGGGGATGACAATTGTAGTTGCGACACCATATTTAGATGAAGCTGAACGCTGTAACCGCGTGGCTTTGATGTATAGTGGACAAATTCATGAAATTGGCACACCCAAAGAGTTACGGGCTAACTTAGGCTTGCATCGCTTAGAAGTGCGAACAGCCAACCTAGAAGCTACAGAAGAAATACTCTCCCAGGCTACTCAGACAAATATAGTAGATGTGCAAACTTTTGGCGATCGCTTGGATGTCCTCGTTGAAGATATAAATTCTGGCGAAACCCAAGTCCGCGAACTACTGCAACAACATCACTTACCTTCTCCCAGTATCGAATATGGCGAACCCACATTAGAAAACGTTTTTGTCATGCGCTTGCGACAACAAGGTTCTGCACCGCAATTTTTTCCATTTCCTCGTTATCGGAAGAGGGGAGCAGGGGAGTGGGGGAGTAGGGAGCAGGGAGCAGGGAGCAGGGAGCAGGGAGCAGGGGAGCAGGGGGACAATTCAGCACGGGCTAAACGCCCCGCTGACGCTAACAGCACTCAGCACTCAGCGCTAGCAATATATGCTCGCAACCTCAGCCGGGTTTTTGGCAAGTTCCAAGCCGTTAAAGATGTCAACGTCGAAGTTCGCTATGGGGAAATTTTTGGATTGTTAGGTGCTAATGGTGCTGGCAAAACCACCACCATTAAGATGCTGTGTGGATTACTAGGAGCAAGTGGCGGTGAAATTTCCTTGGGTGGTGAGACAGGAAATCTACGTAGTGCAGACTTACGGCGACGCATTGGTTATATGAGTCAAAAATTCACTCTTTACGACGATTTAACTATTCTGCAAAATCTCGAATTTTATAGCGGAGTTTACGGCGTACCTCGCAAGCTTCGACGCGAAAAAATTGATTGGGTAATCGCTACCTGCGGCTTAGAAGGACAAGCAAATATGATTACAGGGCAGCTACCAGGTGGTTGGAAGCAGCGAGTTGCTTTCGGTGCTTGCGTGATGCACGAACCAGATATTTTGTTTTTAGACGAACCAACATCAGGGGTAGATCCGTTGGCGCGTCGCCAGTTTTGGAAGCTGATTAATGATTTCGCCCGCAACGGTACAGCTATTTTAGTGACAACGCACTATCTAGAAGAAGCTGAACAGTGCAACCGCATGAGTTTTATGGTTGCAGGAGAAACCGTCGCTGAAGGTTCACCCAGTTCTGTCAAAGCCTCGCAGCCGGGACAATTAATAGAAATTATTGTCAATCAAAACCAAGTAGCTTCTAAAATACTAAAACAACACTTTGAGTCTTGGCGCGTCTCGATTTTCGCTGATAGTTTACACATTGTTCTCGATCGCCCCGAACAGGAAATAAATCAACTAACTCAACTTTTAAAAGCTAATCAAATTACCATCAATTCTTTACGTCCGATTCCTTTTTCTTTAGAAGATGCCTTTATTGGTATAGTACAGCGATCGCCAAAATAGAAAAAGAGTTATAAAGCAAATCATCCTCCAAAACCCTCAGCGTTCCTCTGCGTTTAATAAAAACACTATGATTTTAGCCAAAGCCATACTTAATATATATGAAACGAATTCTTGCTCAATGTGTAAAATAAATAGCCTTACGGACTTGTAGTGTGGATTTTTCCTTCATTGCTCTTTGCGATCGCAAAACTACATAATTCGGTAAAATTGGGTAAAGCAATTTTTGCGCTTGTTTAACAAAGGCATCAGCAAACCCATGCAACTGAAACTCAGTGCATCTCGACTTCCCTTCGCCCCCCTGTTGTTAATCTCCCCCTTTTTCCTATGGGGGACGGCAATGGTAGCGATGAAAGGAGTGATACCCCACACCACACCGCTATTCATGGCAGGTGTGCGTCTGATACCAGCAGGGATGTTAATTCTGATTGCAGCAGCATTCATGGGTAAACCCCAGCCGAAGGGTTGGGCTGCATGGCTGTGGATTGCCTTATTTGCCCTAGTAGATGGGACGCTGTTTCAAGGCTTTTTGGCAGAGGGATTAGTCAGAACTAGTGCAGGGTTGGGGTCTGTGATGATTGACTCGCAACCCTTGGCTGTTGCCTTGCTGTCGTTGTGGCTATTCCAAGAACAGATTGGTTTTTGGGGATGGCTGGGGCTAGGCTTGGGAGTCACAGGCATTACTTTAATTGGCTTACCTGATGAGTGGATTTTACATTTTCTCGACTCAGGCGCAAATATGACAATCGGCAACTGGCAAGATTTGTTTGCTAGTGGCGAGTGGTTAATGCTATTAGCAGCACTATCAATGGCAGTGGGAACAGTGTTGATTCGATTTGTGTGCCGACATGCTGACCCTGTAAGCGCTACGGGATGGCACATGATTTTGGGCGGATTGCCGCTATGGGGAATTTCATCAGTTGTTGAATCCCAGCAGTGGGAAAATCTGGGAGGAACTGATTTCATGGCCTTGGGTTATGCTACCGTATTCGGCAGTGCGATCGCTTATGGGTTATTCTTCTACTTTGCTTCTAGTGGCAGTCTCACGAGTCTTAGTTCTCTCACCTTCCTAACACCCGTCTTTGCGCTACTATTCGGCAATCTTTTCCTCTCAGAAGTCCTCAGTCCGTTGCAGTGGGTAGGAGTATTTCTCACTTTAATCAGCATCTATCTCATTAATCAACGCGATACTTTAGCAGGACAAAACGACACAGTTACTGTCGGCGAGATAGCTAATATACAGCAACCAGTTTTAGAAGCATCTGCTAAAAAATTGAACCCCATCAGCCTCGCAGTTAAAGAATCGGAACCAGAAATATTACCCTAACTTGTTAAAATAATTCGTAATTAGTAATTAAGTAGAGGATGAGGGAGTCGAAAAGCAGGAGAGCAGTGGCAGTCAGTCTTTCCCCTCTGCCCCTCTGCCCCTCTGCCTCTTCTGCCCCATACCCAATTCTCAATTAAAAATGACAGTTAACATTTGGTCGTCTAGAAGCTATTGTGGTATCGAAGATTTGAAAAGCACCTTCAAGCTGAAACTTGCAATATGAGGCTATGCCCTTCCTCAATTCTGATATTTACCTGTTTTGCTTGCGTGGGTTTTTACCCAAATCGCTCAAGTTCAGCTTCACCTAACCTAGCACCTGAAATTTTAGAACTTGCACAAGCTAGTCCGAAAGTTACTGCTAGTCCAGCTGTTTTAAGATATGGTAGTCGAAAATCAGATGTGCAGAGACTACAAACCCAATTAAAGCAGTTGGGGTACTACAGAGATGTAGTAGATGGACAGTATAACGCCAATACGGAAATCGCTGTAGCTAAATTCCAGAAAGTAAAAGGTTTAAAATTAGATGGGCTTGCTGGCCCGGCGACTCAGGAGAAACTGCAAGCAGCAATAGAGGCGAAAAAGCAGTTGTTCACCTCTTCAAAAGTTACCTCTCCAAAAGTTACTTCTATTGCTCCGACTTCTGCAAATCCCAAAGCACCTGAGAGAGGTTTTGTCTGGTGGTTACTATTTGCCATTGGAGTTTTAGGATGTACTGGCGCACTTTTTTATCTGCTGAGGTTGTTTCAAAAGAGAAAGCAAGTGCAAAAGTCCGAAATATCAGAACCTAAAAGTTTGAGTGAAGCTAACAAAGAACCGATTACACCACCTTTACTGGAGACTGTCACTAATCTACAAACACCTCCTCCACCACCAACATTTTCCGCACAATTACTGTTACCAGAAAAAACTTCCCGTCTTGCTAAACTCAATATCGTTGAGGAATTAATTCAAGATTTACGCAGTTCTGACCCAACCAAGCGGCGCAAGGCTATTTGGGATTTGGGCCAGCAGGGAGATTCGCGGGCAATTCAACATCTGGTTGACCTGATAATTGATGCTGATTCTCAAGAACGCAGCTTAATTTTGGCAGCTTTGTCAGAAATTGGCATCCGCACACTCAAACCAATGAACCGTGCTTTAGCAATTTCAATTCAAGATGAAAGTCCACAAGTGCGGCAAAATGCGATCCGTGACCTGACGCGCGTTTATGACATGATGGGTCAAATGACTCAGATGTTGCACCATGCGCTAGAAGACCCAGATGCCGATGTGCAAGCAACAGCACGATATGCTTTAAATCAGATGAATCGAATACGAATACGTGACTTGCCAGAGCAACAGAGTCTACAGGAAGATTCTGATAATAATTCACAACAATAGAGATTATATCAAGTTCGGGTGATTACTTATAATAAAATCTATCAATGTAGGTTGGGTTGAACGGCAGTGAAACCCAACATGAACAAGGATCAAATGTTGGGTTTCGTTCCTCAAACGCCACGTGCTTCAAGTCGGGGAACCCGCCCAACGCAGTGGCTCCCCAACCTACAGATATTATTATAAGTGTTTAACCGAACCTGATATTAGACCTCTTGCAAAAATATATTTTTGCACTTTTAGGGAAAAGGGGAAAGGTTAAAGGGAAAAGATTTTGAGTTTCTTTACCCTTTTCCCCTTCCCCCCGACTTTTGCAAGAAGTCTATTGATGGTGTACCCAATACTTCTCGTTTGTGCATTTTTAATTATGAATTGGGTTTTGGAAAAGGTTACTGGGTTTGGGTTAAAGATTTTTTCTTCCCCTTTTCCCCAAAACCCGAAAAGTATTGGCAGTGTACTAAGCTGAATCTGCTATCAGCTTAAAAGTATTTCAACTGGATGTGGATATTAGTATCTGGCCCTACTACTAAAAATGCTGCTTCGCTAAATTTAGGCGCTCTTGTGCGAATTTCTGGATTGCTGGAAAATCCAAAACCTTCCCTTGGTATACCAAAAAGATTGGTATTGAGGGTGCGGTCATTATTTTGATCGTGGAAGACAGCAACGGCGTAACTACCTGCTTTCAAGTTATTAAAGGTAAGTGGTAAGGGATTTTCAGTAATCTTGGTACACTGTTTTTGTAAGACACGATTGCCATCGCTAGGAAATCCTTCACTGCTAGCAAATATACTGGCACAAACTTGTCCTTTTTTATTCTTCAAACCATCAATTTCCACGGTCAGTTTGCCGTTAAAATTTGCTTTGGCATTAAATGACCATGCTAAATTTCCCATCACTGCCAATAGCAGCATACTAGCTCTTAAGCCTTTAAGCATAAAATTTTCACAAGGTAAAATGCGATCGCTAAATTATTGAAGAAGGCAGTGTTTCGACTACGCGGCAGTTGAGCGTAGTCGAAACTCAACAACCGGACAGGAGGTTTTATACCCCCTACTTTTCCCCGCTTCGGTAGAGAAGCAAAATCAATTCAATCAACTAATGGTGTATTGGTCGCTCAAATTACAGCTATTTTCAGATAAATAGACCACGCGGTAGGAGCGCAAGGCCTTACGCCCCTACGACAGGTGTGGTTCAAATACATGATTTCTGCTGTCAGAATATGCCAGAGGGTGAGCTAAAGAAATATTTTCCCTAATATCTCCCACTTGAGGTTTGTTCATCAGAAAATACCATTGCATCACCTTCTTTAAGAAATCCACTGTAGGCTTCCATACCGTGTTCGCCAATATCTAAACCTTCTAATTCCTCTTCTCTAGATACTCTAATACCTAAAGTAGCTTTTAGTGCCAACCAAAAAATACTACTGAGTAAAACAGTGAACCCACCTACTGAGACAACGCCCAGCAACTGAACACCAAACTGTCCAAAGCCACCACCGGAAAATAAACCTTTTTCTGGGCCAAGTGTATACCAGGTAAAAGCACCAGGGCCAACAGACCATAGACCAACTGCTAGGGTTCCCCAAATACCACCAACTAAGTGAACTGAGGTAGCTCCCACTGGGTCATCAATGCCAAGTTTGTCAAAGAATGTTACAGAGAAAACTACCAGTACCCCAGCAATGAAGCCAATTACTAAAGAACTAGCGACACCTACGTAAGCACAAGATGCTGTAATCCCAACCAAACCAGCCAAAATACCATTGATAATCATTGACAAGTCTGGTTTACCTAAGTACAACCAAGCTGTGATAGTGGCAGCAATTCCACCGCCAGCAGCAGCCATGTTAGTAGTTAGAGCAATATGAGCGATCGCACCAGGATCGGCAGCCATGACAGAACCGGGGTTGAAACCAAACCAGCCCAACCACAAAATCAAACAGCCCAAAGTAGCAATACTCATGTTGTGACCGGGCATTGCTACAACTTGCTTGTCTTGATATTTACCAAGACGGGGGCCAAGAAATGCTGCTCCCATCAAAGCTGCCCAGCCACCTACAGAGTGAACCACCGTAGAACCGGCAAAATCCCAAAAGCCTCTATCTGCTAGCCAACCACCACCCCAAATCCAATGTCCGGTAATGGGATAGGCAATACCTACAAGTAAAAGGCTAAAAATTAGGAAGTCAACAAACTTAATCCGTTCGGCTACTGCACCAGAAACGATTGTTGCTGCTGTTCCAGCAAACACTAGCTGGAATAAAAACTTGGCTGCTAAAGGTACACCAGCCCAATTAATGGCATTGAACACACCTTTATAAGCGTCTGCTGTAGCGGGACTGTTATCTGCTCCTTTTAAGAAAAACCCATTCAATCCCATGAAGTCATTGCCATCACCGAACATGAAGGCAAAACCAATTGACCAAAAGGCAACGGTAGACAGAGCAAATACAATCAAGTTTTTGGAAAGAACATTGACAGCATTTTTCTGGCGACAGAAGCCAGTTTCTAACATACAAAAACCAGCGTTCATGAAGAACACTAAAAAAGCAGCGATCGCTACCCACAGGGTGTCAATAGCAATTTTGAGTTCTGCTGTCGTTGGCGCTGCGGCTGGAGTTTGGGCAACTGCGGCATAACCCCAACCCAACACAATCAGACAAGCGATAGGTAAACAAGCTTGCCAACTGGGAGAAAGTCGCTGAATCAAATTAAATAGCTTGACTTTAGAGTTAGATTGTGAATTGATAATGTAATTTCTTGCAGACGAATGCCTATTTTTGGTTTTCGATTTTTGTTTGTACATGAATTTGAGTATTATCCTCCAAATCATCCTTAAAAGAGGTAAAAAGCAGGTTAAGCAGAAAAAAATACTCTCCGAAATTAGATCCAGTGGGTTTTGATATTTTTTATTTAGACAAATTGTTGAAAAACCAGAAACTCAAATAACCTTAGTAGGAGTTTAAGAAACTATTGGCACATCTGTAAATATTTTTTATAGTTCTTCGTAAGAAATTTATGATGTATTTTCTGGAAGAGTCAAGTCTTTTTAACTTAATCTTTAAATGTTTTAAAAAAAATTAGCTGAAAAAGCGCCCAAAATTGTCTGGAATAATGTCAATAAAAAATCAGGTAGAAAGAACTACCCTAAAATGCCTCTTTTAAGCTAACAATGTGATTTTTAGCTCTATTCACTATCAAAACTAAAAAACTGTATCATAAAATACAGTTTTTTAGTTTTTGTAATGAAATATAATTCATGATGCAACAAAAAAGTAACTATATTCTTTCTAGCTACCTATTTTCCAAAATCATAAATTGGAGAATTCAGGATGTTGTTAACTTTTGATACAAAGAGTCAATTCTTTGTAGCTTTCAACCTAGATCGATTCATCACCGCATTCAAAATTCGGTATTAAAAGCAACGTAAATGTAACGTATTTATGCTGAAAGAATAGCTTTCTCGAGCTATTTCTGCAAGATACAGGGTTTTGCAACTACACAACTCACATAGAATTGTTACAACAAGACTAACAAACGTAATTTCCTTAAAGAAACCGAGTTTAAAGTACCTGTAATATGGGAGACTTGGCAATATTCCCTATCAATCAGATTTCAGATGAATAACACAATTTCGGATATTGCAGTCAAGACCATCAACGGTGAAGATAAGCAATTAAACGACTACACCGATAAGGTACTCTTAATTGTAAATGTGGCTTCCTTCTGCGGTTATACTTCTCAATACGAGGGGTTAGAAAAGTTGAACCAAAAGTATGGAGAAGCAGGTTTACGTATTTTAGGGTTTCCTTGTAACGATTTTGGTGGGCAAGAACCAGGAAGCAATGAAGAAATTGTGCAATTCTGCACGAGTAAATATGGTGTTACCTTTGAACTATTTGATAAAGTTCATGCCAAAGGTTCACAGCAGCATCCACTTTATGAGCGACTTACTAAAGCTGTTGAGCCAACGGGAGCTGTTGCTTGGAACTTTGAAAAATTTTTAGTTAATAAGCAAGGTGAAGTGATAGCTCGATTTAATAGTAGTGTCCAGCCAAATTCACCAGAAATAATTGCCATAATTGAGAAAGAATTAGCGAAATAGTCATTTGTCATTTGTCACTTGTACTGAGCGAAGTCGTTGGCGTGGTCACTGAGCGTAGTCGAAGTGCAGCCTCTCCAAGAGTTGTATTTGTCATTTGTCATTTGTCACTAAATCAAAATTTTTGTACTATTGACTGTTAGCTCTGGACTGTTAAAATTATTTACTTCCAGACAGTCTAAATTGAGAAAATCGTCTCAATGAGTAGTTTAATTTATTTGTGTCTAATTTGTCATGAACGTTGCAATCATTGGTTGTGGTTATGTTGGTTATAAAGTTGCTCAATATTGGCAGCAAGATATGAATTTTGTTGTTAGTGTAACTACAACTTCTCCTGAGCGTGTCCCCGCCCTACAATCAGTATCTCAAAGAGTTGTAGTTACCAGTGGTAATGACATAGATGGTCTAAAATCAGTTTTGCACAATCAAGAAGTTGTACTTTTGAGTGTTGGGGCAAAAAATGGAGAAGTTTATGAAAAAACTTATCTACAAACTGCCCAAACTTTAGTTTCGTGCTTACAGCAGATTAAGAGTGTAAAACAATTAATCTACACAGGTAGTTATGCTGTATATGGTGACAGAAATGGTGTATGGGTAGATGAAGAAACACCGCTTGCACCTGCTAATTTAAATGCCCAAATCCTCTGCAAAACAGAAGAGGTGTTGCTATCGGCATCTAGCGAAAATCTCCGTGTTTGTATATTCCGCTTAGGAGGGATTTATGGAACTGGTAGAGAACTGTTGAAAATATTTGGTAGATATTCTGGTACAACCCGTCCGGGCAATGGTGAGGATACCACAAATTGGATTCATCTAGATGATATTGTTGGTGCGATAGAATTTGCCCGTCACCGTCGTTTGCAAGGAATTTACAATCTGGTAGATGATGCACATCTCACCAGCCGAGACTTGCTAGATAGCTTATTTGAAAAACATAATTTACCCAAAGTAGAATGGGATACATCTATCAAGAGTACTCGCCCCTATAATGCTTGGGTATCGAATGAAAAGCTCAAAGAAGCTGGATACAAATTGATTCATCCACAGATGATTTTTTAGCACGTATTAAAAACTAGGAATTATGCAACCATCTGCTGTAGCTAACACAACTAATTTGACAGCATCTCCTAGCCAGTTTTACAGTTGGCAGAATTATCGTTGTGCTTACGAAGTACATCAACCAATTAATACAACATCTGAGGGCATTCCCTTACTATTAATTCATCCGATTGGCGTGGGATTGTCGCGGCGATTTTGGCAACGATTTTGTCGCGAGTGGTATCGTACAGGTCAGCGTAATTCAATTTATAATCCTGATTTACTAGGATGTGGTGAAAGTGATATGCCCCGTATAGCTTACACTCCTAGTGATTGGGCAGAACAGTTACAGTTCTTTTTGCAAACAGTAGTCCAAAAATCGGTTATTTTAGTAGTACAAGGCGCTTTATTGCCAGTTGCTATTCAATTAGTCCAAAAGCAATCAAATTTAATTGCCGGATTGGTACTTGCTGGGCCGCCAACGTGGGCTTTGATGACAAATAAACCACCAAAATGGCAAGAGAAATTCCTTTGGAATGTGTTAGATTCGCCTTTTGGTAGTGCTTTTTATCGGTATGCACGCACTCCCAAATTTTTACGTTCTTTTTCGATTCGTCAACTCTTTGCTTCTGAAACTGCGGTGGATGCAGAGTGGTTAAATACATTGCTTGCAGGTGCAGAAAATCCTGCTAGTCGCTATGCAGTATTTTCTTTTTTAGCAGGGTTTTGGCGAGATGATTATACTAGTTTTATGGCCTCGATTGGGCAACCAACATTAGCAGTTATGGGTGAAATTGCATCCAGTATTAGCCAAGACAATAAAAAAGAAACGCCAGATGAACGTTTGGCTCACTATCTTGGTTGTTTGCCTGAAAGTCGAGGTTTAAAAATAAATGGGCGTAATGTTTTACCGTATGAATCAACCACTGAATTTGTAGCAGCGATCGCTCCATTCATTAATGAAGTTTCTTAGACGATTGATAGTTACATTGTACCAGTTCTCCCATGATAGGTTATGACTGGAATTGATTACTAAAGGCAAGCAAAATTATGTTACCCAATCGCCGAGGACAAAGAGTACCCAATGTCATTTTTCATACTCGCAAGGACAACCAATGGGTGGATGTGACAACTGATGAGCTATTTGCTAATAAGACAGTAGTTGTCTTCTCTTTACCAGGTGCTTATACTCCGACTTGTTCATCCACTCATCTCCCTGGCTACAACGAATTAGCTCCAATTTTCAAACAGAATGGTGTCGATGACATTATCTGTATTTCTGTTAATGATGCCTTTGTGATGAACGAATGGGCAAAGGATCAAGAAGTAGAAAATATCACACTAATTCCTGATGGAAATGGTGAATTTACTGAAGGGATGGGTCTATTAGTAGATAAATCAGACCTGGGGTTTGGCAAGCGATCGTGGCGTTATTCTATGCTGGTGAGAGATGGTGTAATTAACCAGATGTTTATTGAACCAGAGGAGCCAGGAGATCCCTTTAAGGTGTCGGATGCTGAGACAATGCTCAGATACATCAATCCCCAAGCAGTTAAGCCCGAAGTAGTTTCCCTGTTTGCGAAAGTGGGTTGTCCCTTTTGTGCCCGTGCTAAGGCAATGCTCAAGGAACATGGCATCAACTACGAAGAAATTACCTTGGGTAAGGATATCACCACGCGATCGCTAAAAGCAGTTGCAGGTGCAACAACAGTTCCCCAAGTATTTATCGATGGTAAATTAATTGGTGGTTCTGAAGCATTAGAAGCCTACTTCGCTGCTAAATAGGGTTGAGTAGGGTTGCAATACTGCATAGGTTTTGCCTCAAAAATAGAAATGTGTAGTAGTGTGGCAAGCTTGAAATAGTGCATTAGACGTAGGTTGGGTGGAGCGGAGCGCAACCCAACATATATCAGGATGTTGGCTTTGGCAAAGCCTCCAACGCCACTTGCTACAACGCGAGGAACCCGCAAGAGCGCTGTGGCTCCCCAACCTACAATTTTTTTGCAACTCCCCCTAAACCGAATGGCACTAAGTTAAGATACAGCCTTTATCCTGACTGGTTAAGAGCCTCCAGGCTGGGAACTCATTCTGGGAGGTTCCGCCTCCATAGCTTGACAAAAGGTAGAACCTCTTTTGAATACATTCCCAGCCTGGAGGCTGGGAACGAGTCTAAAAGTCGTTTTGAGGTACTCCGAAGTCGTTTTGAGGTACTCCAAAGTCGTTTTGAGGTACTTCAAAGTCGTTTTGAGGTACTTCAAAGTCGTTTTGAGGTACTTCAAAGTCGTTTTGAGGTACTTCAAAGTCGTGTTGAGGTACTTCAAAGTCGTTTTGAGGTACTTCAAAGTCGTTTTGAGGTACTCCGAAGTCGTTTTGAGGTACTCCGAAGTCGTTTTGAGGTACTTCAAAGTCGTGTTGAGGTACTTCAAAGTCGTTTTGAGGTACTCCGAAGTCGTTTTGAGGTACTTTAATACACAGTCATCAACTGTGTCAACTTCAGGTGAAAGTTATGATATTTTTGACCGCAGCCTGATTTGTGAGAATTGAAAAACACCGATTCCTGACTTCGTAAAAGTTGTCGGGAATTTTGTTTTTATCAGCAGTTAACAAATCTTCAGATCGGTAGATGTATTTTTGTCTAGCTATTTACTAGCGATCGCATAAAATTGATTCGGATTAAATTTACATTTGTTTAACGTACAATATGTTTGCCAGAATTCGCCGAATTTTGAGTCAATTTTTTAGTAATTCCAGAACAATCAACAACGAACCACTGAATAAAGTCAGTTTGATTGTGATTATTATAGTTGATATTTTTATCTTAATTAATGTTTTTACCGGACTCGATGATATTAGTAGATGGCATATCAGTCCAACTGAGGCTTATCCATGTTATTCAGAGTGGCAAAATTACCGAGCAAAAACTAATAAAGATAAAGACTATGAAATTGTTAGACTTTCATTGTCATCTAACACGAACAGTCAATTTAGTTTTCGGGGAAACTATCAACAAGCCGAAGCAGGACATCTGGGTAAGGTTTCTCAAACGTGTTTGCAATATGCCGATTACAAAGATAAGATTAAGATTTCTCAAAAGCAGCAAATTATCCAAACTATCGATCAAAAACAAACAAAAATTAGTAGACTCGAACAAGCAAATAACACGATTAAATCTCAGTATGACTCAACGCTATTAGAAAAAATTGCCGGACAGAATCGCGAACAATCAATTAATCAAGTCAGTGCTGAAAAAGCTAAACAGAGATTAGAAGAAAATAATCGCCAAATTTCTACTCTTCAACAAGAAATTTCTACTCTTAAAAATGAACTACTTGCCCTACCAGAAAGTATTAGTTTGATAGCCTTTCTTAAAAATGACAATCGATTTCAAGAAGTCGAGCAAGGCTATCATCAGGCGTCATTTTGGTATCCAAGTATCCAACTTGGTTTTCAGTCCCTCTTTCTTTTACCACTGATTCTCATTGGCTTATCAGTTCATAAATTTGCGCAAAGAAGAGGATATGGACTCGTCTCGCTAATTAGCTGGCATTTGCTAGTTATCTTTTTTATCCCATTAATCGTTAAAATATTTGAATTTCTGCAAATAGGTGCAATATTCAAATTTTTATTTGAGATAGTCAGTGCCATTTTTGGCGGTTTACTTTTCCTGATAAATTATGTTTATATCTTGCTGATTCCAGTTATTGGTTTTGGAATTATCCAATTTTTTCAAAAATTTGTCTTTAACGCTAAAGTCCAAGCAGCTAGCAGAGTTCAAAAATCAAGATGTGTCAATTGTGCCAAGAAAATTCGACTTGATACTTACTGTCCACACTGCGGTTATTATCAGTACATTGAATGCCATAACTGTCATAATCTTACTTATAAGCATTTGTCGTACTGTAAACATTGTGGAACTTCTCAAGTTTCCAGTAGTTTGTAATCACTGAAGTCATCGATCGCCTTTTAAATTTAGACATGGAACAAGAGAAACAAATCAATAAAGAGAGTCAATCGCCGCTTGATTTTCTCAAAAACCTGTTGATTGCTCGTTGGCGATCGCTCTTACTCCTTTTGCTCGGAGTCTATTTGCCTTTGCAGATTTTTGAAATCCTGACAGTGAATATATGGAAGAATCAAGCGGGCTTTCCGTGGGATGTACCGATTTTGTTAGCAGTTCATTCTACAGAAAACCCAGAGTTAGATGTTTTAGCTGTCACCCTAGCTACAATTGGCTTGCCTGGGACGGCGATGGTGATTTTGGGTGCGATCGCACTCATATTGCTACTTCAAAAACGCTGGCGATCGCTAGCTTATTTACTCACCGCCTCAGCAGGAAGCATTATCATCAACCGCACCGCAAAACAATTAATGCATCGAGTGCGTCCACAATTGTGGCAGTCCATTGCCCCTGAGTCTACTTTTGCATTTCCCAGCGCTCATGCGATGACGAGTGTAACACTGGTAGCAATTTTATTATTCTTAACTTGGGCTACCTCTTGGCGCTGGTTAGTTCTCATATTCGGCAGCTTATACATCATTGCGATTGCCTGGTGTCGTCTCTATCTAGGGGTTCATTTTCCTAGTGACATTCTTGCAGGTTGGATGGTTGCATTAGGTTGGACGATTGGTGTCAGTTTAATTATCAAACCCTATAGAACTATAGCCAAATCCGTAGATGGCGAACGTCCTAAAGATGAAACTACTTTACTCCCTGAAGAAATAAAGTCGATAACTGAGGAGTAATATCAGCCCTCACCCTAAATCCCTTTCCCAAGCTTGAGAGAGGGACTTTGCTTATTTGAAATTCAAAAATTGGATCTCAAAATATGGTCTTTTATTTTTTTGTCAGGAACTCGTTTTATAAGTAAAGCTAATAACTTAATTATCCAAAAACGGTATTATAGGCTATTCTTTTAGGCTTGGTAAAACTTTTAGGTTTACTGACTTTACCATTCAACCTCTTGGTGATAGAGTAATCCCATTAATTCATATCTATTCAAAACAACAATCAATATAACAATGAAAACATTGCGGGCTTTAACGCCGATCGCGCTGGGTTTACTCACGCTTACATTCGCTAGTTCTGTGAATGCTCAAGCGATAATTGACACTGTAGACAACGGTAATTTAAGTGTGACGGGGATGACACGAGGAAGCGGTTGCACTGTCCTTTTTAGTCCTCAAGGGGAGCTAGTTCAAAATGGTCGTTCCTGTAGTTCAAGAGAAATTGGTAAAGCTCAAACTGCGATCGATACCTATCTCCGGGAGCAAGGCGCATCTGAGCGCAACAGTGACAATTCAATGCGGCAAAGACTGACCTTAATCTGCTACGGTGAAGGTCGCAAACCAAGTGTTGAAAACCGCAATAGCTATGAATGGAACTCACGTCGTCATCGCTATGAACAGCAAAATCGTGTAGAGTCTTCGACAAACGAGTTCGATTCTGAGGTTCAAGTCGAGATTCGTAATATGCAGGGAAAAATTCATCTGGGCGGAAGGCTCATCCCGCCAATTAATTCAGGTGGTACTGATGGATGGTGGAACCTTAAGGATCTCCGTGTCACACCTGAGCAAATCACGGGAAAATACCAAGTAAATGGACTAAATCATCCGCGTGTTGAGATCGATCGACGCAGTGGACGGATTGCCATTAATGGAATTGAGCATTTCCGTGGTACTTGCGATTCAGGTGATTGGAGCAGTGGCAGAACTCGTTTCTAGTCTGCTGTATTGTTGGGTTTCATAAAGAAAAAGATCAAACCCATGTCTTCGCAGTTTTTATCTCACATTCCGCACCTTCAACTGTGATATAACCCTCTTTTGTCACTCTCGAAAAACAATAATCTCAGCCAAATTCTGAGACTTGAATTTAGTCTAGGTTTGAGGCTTTATTTTCTAACAGAAACTAAAATTTATAGATAAAAAGTAGAAATTAAAGCCCTGTGACCGTTTGAGCGATTGGATTCTTTGAAAGTGACAAAAGCGGGATAAAAATACACCTCTAAATTGGATTGTTTGTCCAGATAGCAACTAATTCTTACAATCCTCTGAATTCCCCGTGTAAACGATCGATTGGTAGCGTCCTTGATCTGTTTGGATTGTTACACAGTAATTGGTTTTGCCTTCTAGCCAGTAGCTATAGCCCGAACCATCACTCTTGACCCATCGATAGCCCCGTTTTTTCACTGTGTTTTCTGCCTGTCCTGCCCTTGCTCCCACTAAATCGCTCAACCGAGAGACGGTAGTACCCGCTTCCGGCTGACGCCTAGCAGCAGCCCTACCATTTCTGTTACCTGAGTTTTGTCGATTGGCAGATGTATCCCAATAGACAAAAATCGACTCATTGGCGAGACGATAAATCTGTCCTCGATCGCCAAGTCCAGATTGTCGATAGGCAGCATCACCATTTCGATCGCGATAATTACCGGGTCGATTACCCGAAGGGAGCAGGTCATAGCTATTACCATTTTCCAGCTGAATGCTAACCGCACCCTGCCGTTGGGAAAAGGTACAAGGGCCAGAGGATGTGGCGCGGTCTTCTCCTTTTGGGAATACATCGCAACGGGCATTTACGGTATCGGCTTTGACGGATACGGGAAAACTCAAAGAAGCGATCGCCAGTGCTACTGCTAAAAACGAATTTGAAGATTTGATCGTCATAAAGTTCCTAAATTATGACAACGAAGATGACATTTTATATCATCCCCTAAATGTGCGTTTTTTGACACTTGCAAACCCTTCTTCCAGCAGTTTTCATGTATTTGAACCACATCTGTCGTCAGAGCACAGCATTACTGATATGTGTTAACTTCAGCTGGAAATAGGTTATCTGTTGGCTTACATCCCCGCCCGGAAATAAATTTTCCGGCTTTTAGCTTAAGTCTACTGAAAGACTGGAAATTTTTGGCGATATTTAGTCATCTTCAGATGACTTTAGCTATGAGACGGGAATTTTAATTTCCGGCGGACAAGGGGTTTGGCGTTAAGTTGACATTAATGAGCAATCCTGTGCCCCTACCGCGTGGTCTATTTACCTGAAAATAGCTGTAATCAGCCAAATTAAGAGCAGCCCTCAACATATTCGACTTCTGGCAATTTACCCGCTCTGAACTCAGTGACAAGTTTACCATCAGTCTCGAAGACTAGGCGATAGTTGCGATCGCTAGGGTCTTTCGGGATGAAAGTTAGGTAATGTCCGTTTTGGACGTATTTATGAGGTGTGACTTGAATTTGTCCTGGATAAAGAGACTTGATTTGCGCCTCGGTGTCGCCAATTTTTGCACCTTTGAAGGTAGTAATCTGATTATTTTGCCTCACATCTACTCTCGAAATTCGACCTTTTGTCACCATGAACGAAAGATTTTTGGGTTCCTTTTCTGGCTTAACATAATAGCAATTATTATTTGGGGAATCGCCTACTAGCTTAGTACCAGCAGCCTTTGCCGCTTGAGAGACAGTCATGCCAACTTTTACTGTGCCAATACCGTTAATAAACAGTTTTGACTGATTCGTTAGTTTCGCCTTGGCAACAACTGTGCTAATAGTCAAAGAAGAAACTGTTAGCATTACGGTGACAAAAGTCAAGAATTTAGTTTTGTTATTCATAATTGGTATTTTTTTCAGTTAAGTCAATAATTTCATCGAAACAGAAGTTGCGGACTAAATTTGCCAATTTTTCTGCCAAAGCAGAATGAGTTTGGGGAATTTGCTCAATGAGTTGCAAAATCCTTTCAGCATCGACTTCAACGGCTGCCTGATTCAGTTCTGTTAGCCATTGGGTAGGCATAATGGTAATTGCAGAGCGAAGATCCAAGATAGTAGATTGAGTTTTCTCTAAATTGTTGCCTATTGCATCTTCATTGCTTTCTTCTGAACATATATAACGTACTTGCAAATATTCAGCGATCTTTTCAAAAATCACTTGCTCTCGGAATGGCTTACGAACCAAATCGTCACAACCTGCGGCTAAGATACTTGCCTGTTGTTCTTCAAAAGCACTGGCAGTTAGGGCAATAATTACGGTGCGGAAATTTCTAGTTGTATTTTTTTCCTTGGCTCTAATCTCTTTAGTGGCATCGTAGCCGTTGATTACAGGCATCCGCATATCCATCCAAATTAGGTGAGGTTGCCAGGTTTGCCAAATTGCGATCGCTTCTTGTCCATTAGTCGCAGCCTGAATTTCAAAACCAATGCTACCAAGAAGTTGCACAATCAGATCGCGGTTTTCTTTACGGTCATCTACTACGAGAATACGGTAAGATGGTTGGCCTTCTGCTAGCTTGAGTACGCGTCCCTTATTCAATTTTGGTGCAGCTTTCAAAGCTGCGGCTAAATTCACTTGAATATCAAAGCTAAAAATAGACCCTTGTCCAACGCTACTCGTTAAGTAAATATCGCCTCCCAGCAACCGCACAAATTGACGGCTGATAGTCAGTCCGAGTCCAGTTCCCTCCTTAGTTTGAATACCGCTTGTTGTCTGGACAAAAGGCTGAAACAGGTTATTCATTTCTGCTGCTGCTATTCCCCGTCCAGTGTCTTCGACTTCAAAAAATAAGGATTGGGCATTGGGCATTGGGCTTTGGGCATGGGGAAGAGACAAGGGAGAGGGGGGAGACAAGGGAGAGAGTTGTTCAATAATTCCCCCTTGTCCCCCTTGTCCCCCTTGTCCCCCTTGTCCCCAGTCTTCACTCCCCATTCTTACCCGCAACGTTACTCCGCCAGTCTGAGTAAACTTAACGGCGTTACCCAAAAGGTTTATGAGAACTTGGCGGAGTTTACCTTCATCTGTTTGGATGTAACGCGGGAGATTGGGAGCCATTTCAAATTTGAGAAACAATTGCTTTGCCTGTGTCCGCACTTGGAACATCTCTTGTAATGTTTGCAATAACAAATAAAGGTCGAAGTCTTCGGGGTTGAAAATGATTTGTCCAGCCTCAATTTTGGACATTTCCAAGACATCGTTAATCAGGTTAAGCAAGTGTTCTCCACTGCGATTAATCGTAGCTAATGATTCGCGCTGGTTGGAGTTAAGGCTAATGTCTCGCTCCATTAATTGGGAAAAACCCAAAATTGCATTTAGAGGGGTGCGGAGTTCGTGACTCATATTAGCTAGGAAAGCACTCTTGGCTCGGTTGGCAGTTTCAGCGGCTTCTTTGGCAATTCTCAGCGCTTCTTCTGCTTGATGCCTAGCTCGACCGATCGCAATTATTTCACCTACCAGTTTTAATAAATTAATATCTTCTTGGTTCCAGGTTTTTGAGTAGTGAATCATCGCTGCACCAACAAACCCAACCACTTTGCCAGCATGAACCATTGGCACAGCTAGTATAGATTGAAACGACATACTTTCAAAAAGTTGTCGCTCAGGTAGATGCAGGGGTAAATCTTCCACACAAGAGATTTGTCGATGCCTACCACGGAGAATCGGCTCGTAGAAATAGGGGAAAACTTCCACAGGCGAACCTCTGGCAATATCAATTAATGGTGCAACATCTTCACCACACCATTCATGGATCAGGTTGAATTCACTTTTATCTTGGGAGCATTCAAAGATGCAACTATGTTCGGCATCAATAAATTCAGCGATCGCTCGCAGTGTAAAATTAATTGCTGTTGCTAAATCTTGGTCAATAAATTGCCGAGAAACGTTGCTGATTAAACTTTCGGCTTGAGTTCGACGTTGCAAAGCTGCTTCTGCTTGTTTGCGATCGCTAATATCACGAGCTACGCCGACAATCTGAAAATTACCTTGGGCATCTTGCGTGCGGACTGCATTACTAGTTAGCCAAACCCAGCCCCCATTTCGATGTTTAGCGCGGTACTCAGTCCCCGAAATTCCCTCACCTGTTGCCAGGATAGTTTGGGCAACTTGCAGCCATTTTGGCAGATCGTCGGGATGAGTAAAGGATGCCAAAGAATTACCCTCTATTTCGCTGGGGGCAAATCCGGTAGTCTTCAAGATATTTGGAGAAATATAGTTGAAAACTCCATTAGCATCAAGAACAAACAGCACATCGTTAACTTTTTCAACAATAGTACGAAACTTTAACTCGCTTTCCTGTAAGGCTGCTTCTGCTTGTTTGCGTTCCAATTCAGCACCGGCACGAGCAGCAAATATTTTCACAATCAGTTCCCGTCCCGGATCGGGTTTCATGGGTTTAACATCGATCGTTGCTAGATGTCCGATGATTTCGCCGGATGAACTGGTGAGAGGAACGCCAAAAAAACTCTCGGCATTCATCCTTACTAAATCGGCATCTTCTGGGAAACTAGTTTGCACTGCTTGCGGGTAGTGACACATCTTCCCTCGCAAGGTGTGTTCGCAAGGAGTACCCTGTAAATCATATTCCAAGTTATCGTTAATAGCCCCATTACACCAAAATGCCAAAGTGCGGACTCTTGTTTTTGGCTCGTCATCAAACTCAGTTACTAAGGCATATTGAACCTGCAAGACTTCGGCAAGGTAACGAACGCAAGAATTGAAAAATTCATTGCCTGTTTTCGCGGCTGTACCCTCAACAATTAAGCGTAAAGCTTGTTCTTGCTGTTTGCGTTGGCTAATATCTGTAAAAACAGAATCTAAACAGGATTCTTCGGCGTTGAGACGAAGTGATAACAGTACCCAAACAACAGATCCGTCCAAGCGTCGCAGTGCTACTTCAAAATTGCGAACTTCGCCGGAGTGTTCTAACTCTGCTAACATTTGCACGCGATCTTCTGGATTGACATATAAATCCGTTGTGAAATACTTGCCAATTAAGTCAGCAGCAGAGGTAAAACCTAATATCTCGGCACTACGTTGATTCGCATCGATAATCAATCCATCTTTTTGGCAGGTGCGAAAAATCCCCACTTGAGAATTTTCAAAGATGTTGCGGTATTTCATTTCACTACGACGCAAGGCTTCTTCTGCTTGCTTGCGTTCTGTGATGTCGCGTCCCACGCCGGCGATCGCAACACCGCTAGGTGTGTTAATTGTGGAAGTGTTAAAGTTGAACCATCGCCAGCTACCATCTTGGTGTCGCAATCGCACTTCAATATTAGTCAGCTTTTCGCCAGTTATCGCCCTTTGTAAGGCACTGGCACTAATTGCTAAGTCTTCCGGTTTGGTAAACTCCACCACAGAATGACCTTCGATTTCCTCTAGGCTGTAGCCCATGATTGCAGTCACATTTGGCGAGTGATAAGTAAAAATTCCCTCTGGCGAAAGCACAAATATCAGATCGTTGGCATTTTCCACAATGCTACGGAATTTTAACTCGCTTTCTTGGAGAGCTGCTTCGGCGCGTTTGCGTTCTGTGGCATCTGTACCGACTGAAAGAATTTCGATTAAATTTCCTTGGGCATCTAAAATGGGTTTATTCGCCCAGACAATCCAGACGCGATCGCCATTTTTGCATAAGTTCTCGTTTTCGTTGAATAGATAATTTTCTGGGTGCTGACAAATATCAACCATTAATGTCTGCAAATCGCGCCCAGAAGTTTCCGTTTCTGGAACGATTGTACCGATAACATTGCTTCCGGTAATTTCATCTATATCGAAACCAAAAAGCCTTTGACCGTAGTCATTTAAAAATATAATGTCACCATTGCCATCCCAACGCAGAATGATACAGTTGGCTGTTTGCACCAAATCGCGGTACTGAGCTTCGCTTTGGCGTAACGCTTCTTCGGTGCGTTTGCGAGCCGTAATATCCCGGACTATTGCTAAAATATGTCGCTTGCCATTATAAATGCAAGTCGTTCCTTTGACTTCTACATCTATTAAACTGCCATCTTTGCAGATATCAACAGCTTGTCCATAAAATTGCTCGCCACATCGGGTTTTCTCGACAAACTCTAGAAAAACAGAATGCGAGTCTGGGTGAATATAAGCAGATGGATGTAAAGTGAGAAATTCCTCATAAGAGTAACCGTGCATCTGACAAGCCGCCGGATTAACTTCGGCGACTTTTTCAGTCTCTATTTCAGTAATAAATAGTCCATCATTAATTGCTTCAAAAATACTGCGGTATTGTAATTCACTTTGTCGCAGTGCTGCTTCTGCCCTTTGGCGCTGGGTAATGTCGCGGAAACTCCACACTCTACCAATAATTTGTTCGCCGATGCGCTGAGGACAAGAGTAGCGCTCAAATACTCTGCCATCTTCTAGTTCTAACCAGTCGTAACTAACTAATTCCGGCTGTGAATATAATTCTCGGACTCGTTGCAAAAAACTATCAGGATCTTTTAATTGATTTGCTAGATACGCTAGTCGCAGAGTACGATCTGGTTCCGTCAAAAGTTCTGGTGGAATTGACCACATTTCTAAGAACTTTTGGTTATAACTAGCGATCTTACTTGAACTATCGACTACTAATATACCATCTTGAATCGATTCAAAGATAGCGCTTAATAAAGACAGAGAGTTTTCTAAAGCTACTTGGGTTTGTTTGCGTTCGCTCAGATCCCGTCCTAAAACTACCAAGGCTTTGCGTCTACCATCTTGGTGAAATAGGGGAGCTTTAATCATATCTAAACTGCTCACTGTCCCATCAGGACGAGGAACAGCTTCTTCTACCCGATGCACACATCCCAATTGCCAAGCTCGTTCGTCTGTTTTATTGCAGTTGAGCAAAGCATCGCGATAAAAATTGCTAAATTCTGCCAGTTCTGAGTCTGTTTTGCCTTGATAATCAACGCCTTGTAGCTCTAAAAATTCCAGGTTAGCCTGGTTTGACAGCAGCCATTTTCCCTCACCGTCTTTTAAACAGATAATATCGGGTGTTGCGTTAATTAATGTCTGCAATCGCTCCTCAATCTCTTGCAAGGATTCTTGAGTTCGTTGCGTCAGCGTGATATCCCGAATCACCAGTATGGCACAGCGATCGCCAGTCATTCCGGTAGAGCTACCAGAAATTTGTAGTGTTATTTGCTCATCTTGCTGCAACTGATAATTTGTTGTTTCATACTCTTCATTGAGTATTTGCACATCAGGATAGCAGGATAAAGCAACTGGTTGTCCTAATTGTGTCAGGGGTAGCAAGTCAGTTAACTTCCCACCGCAGACAGTAGCGTGAGATTGGTTTACTATAGACTCAAAGCGAGAATTGCACCATTGAATCAGTCCGTCTTCTCCTACCCAGACTACAGCATCAGCGATCGCACCCAGCGTTACTTCCATCTTCTTCGCAGTGGCTTGCAATTGCTCTACCTGCTCTAGCTGTAGTGTATTCATCAAGACTCCTGTTAAATAATTCGTAATACTCGCCAAAGGCGAGAAGCAAGCTACGTAATTCGTAATTTTTATTAATTAACTACTGTACAAATTAATAATCATGTGCTAAAGATGATACTTATAAATCTGTATAGTGATTGTACCGTTAGTCTCTGACTGAAATATTCGACTACAGCAAAACTACATATTTTCTTCATTTTACAAAAATGCGATCGCCAAATCAGCAATTGCGTTCGCCAAATCAACAATTGCGTTCGCCAAATCAGCAATTGCGATCGCCAAATCAGCAATTGCGAACGCCAAATCAGCAATTGCGTTCGCCAAATCAGCAATTGCGAACGCCAAATCAACAATTGCGAACGCCAAATCAACAATTGCGAACGCCAAATCAGCAATTGCGTTCGCCAAATCAGCAATTGCGTTCGCAAAAGTAACAAATGCGAACGCCAAATCAGCAATTGCGTTCGCAAAAGTAACAAATGCGATCGCCAAAGTAACAAATGTGTAGGCATTTCAAAATATAGCGGTTTTCGGTTTCCTCGTTCCCAGTCTCAGACTGGGAATGCATTCATTGAGTCTCTGACTCAATACCATACTGGAGGCAGAGCCTCAAGGAGGGGCATTCCCATGCAGAGCATGGGAACGAGATGCTCCCTGCCCCCTGCTCCCTGCTCCCTGCCGTCTTAATGATAAATCTTTAACCGAACATGATATTACGCCTAGCGGCTACTTGGTATAAAGATTGTATCGTTAGTCCATCATTCGGGTATTCGGCTACAGTGAAATTACATATTACCTGAAAGCGATCGCCATCGAAGGCTGTGAATATTTGCTGGCGGAGGGTAGTTAAAATCTCACTAAGGCGATGGTTTACTTCTGTTTTTGTTAACCCAGAAACTCCCACGACAAATTCACCATTACCCCAATAACCTAGTACTTCACCACTGCAAAATGCCGATTGGAATAAACGACTCCATCTTTGTAATACCTGGTTTCCAGCCTGATGACCATACTTAATATTAATTTGATGCAAATCAGTCACGCTTAAAATCGCCAAACAAACAGATTGCTGATTTTTCTCGGCTTGAGCAATTAGGTGCTGCAAGTCGCGGTTAGACTGAAACTGATTTGCTAGTCCAGTTAAGGGATCTTTAGTAGAAAGCGATTGTAGTAAACGACTGCGTTCTAAGCGATGGGTAATGCGTGCCAACAGTTCTGCACCGACAACAGGTTTAATCACATAATCATCTCCCCCAACAGCAAACACTTGCTGCACAGTTTCCATTTCTCGGTGAGCAGTCAGAAACACAATCGGTAATTCCTGCCATTGGGGATCGGTACGAACTGCTCGGCAAAGTTCGATACCATTTATATGAGGCATTTCCACATCCAAAATCAACAAATCCGGTTTAGTAGATTGCAATACTTCCCAGAAACGTAGCGGATTTTCTAATCCTGTCATCCGCATACCCCACGGCTCTAACATTGGGCGCAGTGCTGCTAAAATCAGGGGATCGTCATCTACTGCCAGTATATTTACCCGCAAAGAACGAGTACGTTGTAATATTTGTGACGACACATCCCAGACTTGAGCAGCTGTCACAGGCTTGACCAAAAAACCCCGCGCCCCGTACTGAGCAAAAGTTACGCGTTCTACTAACTCATCAGTTGCAGCCAGCACCAGAACGGGTACGGGTGGGGTACGCGTTGCTAAATCCGAAAGTAGTGCCAAACTTTCTTTACGCCAGCCGATATCATCTATATTTAGCACTACTAAATCTGGTGATGTGGTTTGGAGAAAGTTTTTTGCATCCTCTAAGTTGCTAATTTGCTGCCAGCATATTCCCATGCACTCAACCAGTTGTTGCAACTGAGAACCTAATTGCAGATTCGGGTCAATTAATATCAATCGGGTACTAATTTCTGGTGCGATCGCACCTGAAGTTTGATCGTCTACATTTTGCCCCATCAGATTAATGATGTTACCCAAACCTTCAATCAGCCCCAGCAATTGCCGCTTTTCACTTACTGACAAATCACCATCTTTCCCTAAAATCTGTTCAATTTCCCGCGCTAGCAGAGTGCCATTGTCTTGTTCAAACATTCCCAAGACACCAGCTAATTTGTGCGCCTCTCGTTCTCCCGATTTACGTAACTCCTGAGTCAGAGTTTCCTTAGAAAGCGCAGCTGCTAACTCTTCCAGCACCGCTAATCGCTGCACCATCAACCCTTCGTATTGTTTCCACAAGCCACCCATCGCTTGCTGAAACTGCTCCTCAACTTGAGGACTTACAACTTGCAATTTTTCTTTCTCCCCCTGCTCCCTGCTCCCTGCTCCCTGCCCCCCTGCCCCCTGCTCCCCGGTCACTGAGCGTTGGTCATTGAGCGTAGCCGAAATGAGCCGAAGTGCTGCCCCCCTGCCTTTCTCAGCACCAGGATTCAGCCGATATCCCAAACCATAAACATTTTCAATCCAATCTACTGCTCCAGCTGCTTTTAACTTTTGTCGTAAGTATTTGATGTGAGATTTTACAGTTTCCTCCTGGGGTGGATCGTCAAAAGTCCACAAATGCTCAATGATATCCCCCCGACTAAAAACACGGGATGGATTCCGTAAAAATAGCTCCAGCAAACTATATTCTTTGGCTGTTAATTCCAGGAGTTTGTTGTTATATGTGACTTCACAACTACTGGGATCTAGTCGTAGCGCGCCTACTTCCAGTATAGGAGTACAGGGGCGATCGCCTCGACGGATCAACGCTCGTATCCGTGCTTGCAGTTCTTCTAAATCTAAAGGTTTGATTAGATAATCGTCTGCACCTGCATCAAGTCCCTGAATTCGCTCTTTACTACCATCTTTGGCCGTCATTAAAAGAATCGGAGTGAAGCAGCCACCAGAACGCAATCGCTGACACAATGTAATCCCGTCTAGTTTTGGTAATCCTACATCTATTAATAACAGGTCATAGTTCGTACTTTGCGTGTATTCCCAACCCATTTGTCCGTCTTGTACGACATCAACAACATAGTGTTGCTTAGTCAGAGACTTCAACAAGACACTTGCTAAAATTTCTTCATCTTCGATTAGCAAGATTCTCATACACCCGTCCAAAATATAATTTGCTACTTTACCCCAAAAAAATAGTACATTAGGTAGTTATTTTTCTACAAGGAAAAAATAAAATAATTTAGCAAGTCTTCTTATTTCGGTTACATTGAATTCACCTTATACCTAGCTATTAACTTCTCACTTTAAAAAATGGTTCCTTCCAAACGAGTTTATTTATTATTAGTTTTGGGTATAGCAATCGCCCCGATTCTATCCTTATTTATCAGCATTAAAGCAACCATCGCCATAACTGTACTATTTAATGCCATCATTCTCGGACTGATGGTTGCAGATGGTTTGCGGGTGCGGCGTTCTCGCGTGCAAATTACCCGCGAATTACCGTCACGATTATCCATTGGGCGAGATAATCCCGTAGTGCTAAAGGTGACATCACAAAATACCGACGCTCAAATTGAAATCCGCGACTATTACCCAACAGGATTTGGCGTGTCTGCACCTGCACTGGGCGCTATTGTTCCCAGTAACAGCACTGAGGAATTAACGTATACCGTCCACCCAACACAACGGGGAGAGTTTCCTTGGGGAAATATTCAAGTCCGACAACTGGGGCTTTGGGGACTAGCTTGGGATGATTGGCAAATTCCCCAAAGTCTGCCAGTGAAAGTTTATCCTGATTTAGTGGGATTGCGATCGCTGACCATTCGTCTGACACTGCAATCATCAGGAGCGATGCGCCAATCTCGCAAAACTGGTATTGGTACAGAGTTTGCCGAACTGCGAAACTATCGCACGGGTGACGATTTGCGGTTTATTGATTGGAAAGCTACCGCCCGTCGGGTTGGGGCTTATGGTAATGCCATGCCACTGGTGAGGGTTCTAGAACCAGAACAGGAACAAACATTACTGATATTACTCGATCGCGGTCGGCTGATGACGGCAAAAGTGCAGAATTTGCAGCGATTTGATTGGGGATTGAATGCAACTTTATCCTTAGCTTTAGCAGGTTTACATCGAGGCGATCGCGTCGGTATTGGTGTATTTGACCGCCAAATGCATACGTGGATTCCCCCAGAACGCGGTCAACATCATTTGAATCAGTTAATCGATCGTTTAACTCCAATTCAACCGGTATTATTTGAATCTGATTATTTGGGGGCGGTAACAAATGTTGTGCAGCGACAAACTCGGAGGGCGCTGGTAGTAGTGATTACCGATTTAGTTGATGTTACTGCCTCTACAGAACTCCTAGCTGCACTCTCCAAGTTAGCACCCCGCTACCTGCCATTTTGCGTGACTTTGCGAGATCCACAAATCGATCGTCTAGCACACACCTTTACAGATGATGTTGCAGGTGCTTATACCCGTGCAGTAGCACTAGATTTATTAATGCAAAGACAAGTAGCTTATGCCCAATTGAAACAAAAAGGTGTATTGGTTCTAGATGCACCAGCAAATCAAATTGCCGATCGGTTAGTTGAGCGATATCTGCAACTCAAAGCGCGAAATCAACTTTAGTAATTGTCATAACTTGTGTATTTTTATGCAATTATTTAGCGGAGGTATAAACTTTGCTTAAAATTATCCAGGTAGAGACTAGTAGTCTGCCAACCCAAAATTGTTAGGTGAGGGCTGGGAAAAGGGGTTCATGTTAAAGGTTAAAGGAGTAAACATCTTTTCCCTTTCCCCCTTGCCCTTTAAAGAGCCAAGTTACGAAAGCGAACTACTAGACCTCTTGCAATTTTATGAGCCGCTTTCCCCTTTACCCCAAACCCAATTCCCCACAAATGCCAAGATGACTCTTGTGAGACGCGATTAATCGCGTCTCTACCTTTGGCATTTGACTTTTGTTTCCTGCCTATCAACTCTTAATCTATGTAGTTTCGGTTCTGCCTTGTGCTTCCTGTTTCTTGCCTTCTTCATCTGTACCTGAGCTGTACCTAATCTTCAGCACTAAAATCACCGATGCAATAAGTAAGGTAACAATGTTAGCAGCAATCAAAGGAATATCATGAACAGAAAAACCATAAATCAACCATAAAATAATACCTACACAAAGAATAATTAACATACTCCAAGAAAGGTCATTGGCTGATTTGGACTGCCAAGTTTTAATAAGTTGAGGGAGATATGCGAGTGTAGTCAGTACTCCTGCTACTAGCCCTAAAATAGTTGTAAAATCAATTTCCATTCTGTTCCCTACCTCCAGTTTTTCAGTGAAGTGATACTATGCAGCCAAAGAAATATTGAACTGGACATTACCACACTCTCATTGTTTGCCGATTCTCTCTAAAGGCGTTTTTTCATTCCTTCTGATAGCCTATTGACATAAAGTAAAAATAGAATTGTTCATTTCGGAGCCTGAGCAAACAATTCTGCGATCGCATTAGCAAATCCCTCAAATGAACTTATAATCTTTTGATAAAATTGAGACATTTACACCTAACTTTTAAGCCGCCTACATTGGTTACTCAAGGATACGTTTAGACAGTGCCCAGTTGGCAAAATAAGCACATGCACTTCATCGTGTATTTGGCTTTCAGAATATTGAGCCGTATTTGGAAAAAACCGAGATTCCTCTAGAACATCGAGCCGACTGGATTTTTCTGGAATTAGTTTTAGAGGATGTTTAAAAAGTCATAATTGATGTATTAAATATTTTTTCCCCCACCCTAACCCTCACGCCACTTGACGGCAGTTGCTCCACTTGGGGAAACCCCAAAACCGCAGTAACTCCCCAATATATTGGCGAGGGAACCAGATTTCTTTTTCCCCCCAATATATCGGGGGGATTAAGGGGGGTAATTCAACTTGTGTATACACGATAGATTTATAAGGGGATAATAATTCGATTAAAATCACAATATACCACTTTTAAAACAACCTCTTAAAATGATTGATATTCGTTGTGAAACTCTGTCAGACTACACAGCAATAACAGAGGTAAATACATTAGCCTTTGGGCAGGAAAACGAAGCTAAACTTGTAGAGAAAATTCGCAATTCTGACCGTTATATCTCAGAACTTTCTCTAGTTGCAGAGGTTGAAAATGTTGTAGTCGGTCATATTTTATTCAGCTACATCGATCTAGTGGGTGAAGAAACACTCCAGGTACTTGGTTTAGCGCCTTTAGCAGTTCGTCCACAGTTTCAAAGACAAGGAATTGGCAGCGCACTCATAAAAGCAGGGTTAGAAATAGCAGAGGCAAACAAAGAAGCCATAGTAATTGTACTAGGTCATCCCCACTTCTATACTCGCTTTGGTTTTCAGCCTTCTGTTGTTTATGAAATCGAGTCTCCCTTTCCAGTACCAGAGGAATTTTTCATGGTGAAAGCACTGCAAAACTATCAAAAGCAGTATCAAGGCAAGGTTGTTTATCCAGGTGCTTTTGATGAAGTATAGTACAATACAGTTTAGTTAAATATTTCTTTCTTCTCTTCTCTATGAAAGGCTGCGCCAACGAGATGCTGTGCGTAGCTTGTTTCACCGTAGGAGTACGCTATTCGTTATTACTCCTGACTTTTCACAGGATATAAGAAGCGAGAGTAGTTCGCGGGTACATTATTCGTAAACCCACTACTAATCTTTGTTGTATTTAGAAGTTTCTTCGATTAAATCTTTCAAACCCTGGTCTAAAGTTTTAATTGAACGATCTAATGCTTCGATTTTGGCTTTGAGAAAAATTTGTTCTACAGCATCCAGGTATGCTTGACTACCAGCTTTACCTAAATGCTTGTAACGAGAACTCTTACCATCAGTCTTTGTTGGAAATATTGCCATACTAGCATGTAATTTATAATACCAATATACAGACTTCCTGCCTTTAGCAAGATAGCGAACAATCCAACAGGAAGATGCAGCTACTTCTTCCGAAGCACTTGCACTTATTGCTTGGATTTCTTTCTCAAGATGCTCTTTAGCTTGAACTACGCAATTTATGCGTGCATATAAATCTTCTTGGGGCAAGGGTTTTGAGTTATTAGGCATAAAACAAAAATTCTACGGTTCGCGAATAATTTATACAAACCATTCTTGGCTTTACAAAGCTTTTAAACAATTAAAATTAAATCATTGATTTCACAATGTAATAAACAATACAACAAAATGTAATAAATAGTGCAACAAAATGTAGTAAAGAATACAACAAGCCATTTTGGTACAAGGTTTCCAACTCTAACTAACCTCTTCACCAAACTTGTATCTTAATTACACTATTTTTTATATATTCTAAGTATTATCCCACCCACACTATTGCGCGTATTGTCCAATCAATAGTAGTCAATCCAACATTATTTTTGCTTTGGAGGTGTATTTTCAAGCAGCAGATACATCTGTGATTTATTTTACATCTACGAGCAAACAATTTGTAGTTTAGTTCAATACAAATAAGTCGTTCTTAATAGTTGAACGCTATAAATAAGTCATTCTTAATAGTTGTGCGGCAATTAGAGTCGAAAAACCTATCATCAAAGATATCTCTCACCCATCAAGCGATCGCTTTGCGGCTTTGCAGCCAGATTTCAGAATTTGATAATACTCTTCTATCTGCCAACGATATATATACCAACGGAGAATAGGCACAGTATTTTTGTGTGTGATAACAGACTCGCTTGTTAATACCTGAAATCGAAAAATCATTTTATCTATTTACGGTTCGCGAATGATATTCGCGAACCACTACTGTTCTTAAAATCGCCTGAAAAGCAACTAAATATTCTTCGCATAAGTAGTAATGCTTCCATTGCAACTTCTTAATGATTTCTCTAATCTCATATTGGTAAACTTATTGCGATTGTGCGCTAAAAGGTCTCTATGACTAGGATACAGAGGATTTGAAAGTACCTAAAATCAGTCACAGCAAAAGACTTTTTAAACAACCTCTAAAGACAAAATGAGGTAAACAGCTTGACAGGACGAGCTTTTTTATGGATGATATGCAAAAATTTTATGTAAAACTACTATTTATTAATTTCTAATAGTGCTATTCTTTTTTGTGGCACGAAAAAGCAATCAAGAGATTGTACTTAGAGAATAATCCTAAATAGGAAGTTAATCAAAGGTAAACAGGAAGTTAACAAGGGAGAAGTATGCTTAAAATTCGTGATTTAGACTGCCAGCAGAGTTATTTAGAATCTCTAAATGATGAGAAAGCCGAAAACTTAGTTGTAGGCGCTGGTACTACGATTATAGCGTTCACAACTGGCTCATTCGCTGCTTACGACGACACAGGAGCTACTATAGATGCTAGAAGTCTTAGTACTTCTTCAATATCTCTAGACCCTGCCGGTAATAAAATAGTAACGGCTGGAACTTTAATTCAAGCAATAGTAAAACCATCTAAGAAAAACTAACACGACGTTAGCCTCAAAGACCTTTTTTCAAGTTTCGCAATAGAATTTAACGGAAGTACTCTGAGCGTTAGAGTATGTTTGCAAATTCAAACATACTCTAAACTCGACTTTATCCAAAATTAAAAATCTGGTTTTCCTTATCCAGCAAAAACCCTGGCTTTTTGGCAAATACTTTTTCAACATCACAGATTACTGATGAAGTTAAAAAAGTAAAACTACTTTTGCACAAAGATTTCAGGGATAATATTCACTTTGCTAAAAATGGATAAAGTCGAGCTAACTCTATAGTCAAATAAAATAACAACTCGCTTGTTTGGCACTTTGGCTTTAAGTGTTTGCTTTTGCTTTAAGCACTTTTAGTTAAATAAGAATTCAGAAATCATAATCAATTCATTTGGGGGTTCAGACCCGCAACTAATTGTTGGCGTAGCTTTCCGTAGGGAAGACTACTAAATCTACAATTTTGTGGGAGTCTTAAACCCGCTTATTCAGACGTTCGCGGATTCGCTCTAAGGGTACTCTTGCAGAAAAGCAAGCTACGCGTAGCGTCTCTAAGAGTTGCTATGCCGCAGGCTTTACGCTGCGCTATCCGCTTTTTCGATCAGAATACAAGAAGGGTATTCTGACTCCTGTCTCCTGAATTTTGTTTCGATCAATCATGGTGTGGAAAGTGCTGGTGTTCAAGATAATTCCTTTAAAAGTGAATTATCAACCCAGTTCTAATTTAGATATTAATTATTTTGATAATTAAAAACTAAAACAACAATTTGGGTGGCGTTATACTCCATCTAAATTGTTGTTTTTTAGCAAATATATCAAAAATAAATTTACAAAAGTTAAGGAAAGAAGTGTTGCAAAATTATCTGAATTGTTTAATAGTTATTGTGTTGAACTAAAGCAGTTCAAATTTCAATTAATCCCTTTTGAATAGATAGAATCTATGGCTACGATAAAAATATCTGAATTGCAGCCAGAAAGCCAATTCAAGAGACTTTCTGATGCCGATTTACGGTTAATTAATGGAGGAGGCAATGATTTCCAAGTGACTACAGGTGGAACTTCTCTTGCCACAGGTATAAATGTTGGATCGGGAAGGATTACGAACGATACTCGAGCAGTTGGTAGCATTCAAGCAGGGGTTGGATCGCCATCTTTCACTATTACTTTTAATGCTGATGCTTTCTCACGGTCTTTCCCTTCTTAAGAGTCATCAGGGAAAATTTTAGAAGCATAGTAAATAAGATACGTCAACGTACTACCAAGAAAACTCAAAGAGGAAATTATGGCTAATATCAAAATCGCTGAATTACAATCTAGCTTGCTTGAAGAAGTATCAGCTACAGATTTGGACGCTGTTCATGGGGGTGCACCTGGTATTCAAGCTGTTGGAGGAACCTCAGGAGGTGTCTTAGGTTTTGCTAGTGGTGGATCAACGATTAGCAATTCAAGCAGTTTTACTTTCGCTAATGGTCAACTAGGAAATGCCTTCGTAACGTTTGGATCAGCAGCCCAAGGTATTACTTTACCCACTTAGACAACTTAATGCTTTAGACATTACCTAAAGCTTTTTCAAGTTTTGTAATAGAATTTAACGGAAGTACTCTGACCGTTAGAGTTATGTTTGCAAATTCAAACATACACAGCACAAATTTCAATTCATCTCTTTTGAATAGATAGAATCTATGGCTACGATAAAAATATCTGAATTGCAGCCAGAAAGCCAATTCGAGAAACTTTCTGATGCCGATTTACGGTTAATTAATGGAGGAGGCAATGATTTCCAAGTGACTACAGGTGGAACTTCTCTTGCCACAGGTATAAATGTTGGATCGGGAAGGATTACGAACGATACTCGAGCAGTTGGTAGCATTCAAGCAGGGGTTGGATCGCCATCTTTCACTATTACTTTTAATGCTGATGCTTTCTCACGGTCTTTCCCTTCTTAAGAGTCATCAGGGAAAATTTTAGAAGCATAGTAAATAAGATACGTCAACGTACTACCAAGAAAACTCAAAGAGGAAATTATGGCTAATATCAAAATCGCTGAATTACAATCTAGCTTGCTTGAAGAAGTATCAGCTACAGATTTGGACGCTGTTCATTGGGGTGCAGCTGGTGTTCAAATTACTGCAGCAACCTCACAAACATTCATAGGTTTTACTAATGGTGGAAGCTCGCTTGCCAATGGAACCAGTCAAAGTGTCCTTCAAGGTACGGTAAACAATTTCCGCTTAGATTTTGGATCAGCCACCTTTGGTGTGACTTCACCCACTTAGACAAATTAATGCTTTAGGCATTACCTAAAGCTGTATATTTAGGGCTGGAGTTAAAGTTTTACTCTAGCCCTTCATTTTTTAACGTCGTGCTTATAATGTCGCTAATTGTGCAATGCAAGTATATGTTCATTTCAGTCAAGGCTTTGAAATTTTATTTAACGTAAATTTGACGGATCTAAAAAATCCCGCTTCCATTCCTTTCCCCCAGTCTTCGAGAGGCTTTGAAATCATGATTTTCTCATTGGAAACGAAGAATATTTCTGCCTCTCTTTGCGTCGGAAAGGGGTTGTGGAGAGGTTCATCGACTTGACGTTTATTTAGATGTGTTTGCCCTAGCCCGACTTATATCTTGTGCAATTTTCACCTTGACCTGAAAAAGCACGCTTTTAGACGAAAAGTTCAAGATTTGAGGTTAAATCAATTGTATTTCATCTTATTTTTTGATGCTAATTCAACATTGGAATTAATTTTTTACAGAGTTATTTAAAAATCAAAAACGAATTATTTCTTTACACTATTTCAAATCGAGTGATGATAAAGTATAAAACATTGCTTGTTCCAGATGGTAATTATTAGCTCATACCTAATTTCTTAAAAGCTTCAGTTGATTAGCTGAACCGAATTAAGAATATATAGAAGTTAAATTTGTAATCTAAACTTTCGTTCTCTAAAAATACTAGGAATTAAATTATGGGGGCTATCTTATATCCACTCTATACGGTAGCTAATTTGCTCTTAGCTACATGGAGCATAAGTTTATGGCAACACTCACACCATGCCAACATATTATTGCTGCTATTAGTGGTAGCTGGAATGACCTATGACAATCTGATTATTTCGCTAGGTCGTTTAATTAATGAAGGTAATTTCCTAAAATTTCTTAATCGTCTGCGCTTCTTATTACATGATTTATTGATTCCATTGTTGGTGGTAGTAGCCATTAGACTAGCTAGTGCTGCTGGTGTATTCTGGGCAAGTAAACCGATTTTGTTCTCTGGTTGCTGGACGATTACATTTGGTTTGATTGGATTGGGATTGTTTACTAATCTTAAGCACTTGGAACTAGCACCAATAAACGTTGCTGGCAGTCTGCGATATAAACCGAAAAAAAGTCAAGCGCCAATTTTGACAATTTTAATCGCTTTGTTAGTTGGTGTGGCAGGATTCTACATTTGGCGTGAAATCCAATGGCCTTGGATGTTTGTGGGAACAGTGGTAATGTTGTTTGGCAATGCTTTACCGACAAAGTTTTTTGGTTCTCTAGTTGGTTCGGCAGTTGATTTTGTATTTATCTTAGCTCTGGTGACAACACATATCGTATTGTCTTAGTTAGGGATAATGTAAGAATTCAGGAGTCAGGAGTCAGAATTCAGAATCAAATTAGCATAGCTTTTATGAAACGGATTTTTGCTCAGTTTACCAAAGAACTAGTACAGTTTCAGCGCGATCGCCTGACATTAGCGTTAGCATTTATACTGCCATTTATAACGTTACTCATTTTTGGGTTTGCAATCCGGTTAGAAAGTAAAAATATTCCCTTAATTGTGCAAGATTTTAACCGCACAAACATTAGCAATAGCTATATTGAGCGACTATACGCCACCAATCAGTTTATGCCCACCCAATGGTCGGGAAACGATCCGGTGCGGGATGCTATCGACCGTGGCATTGCCAAGGCAGCAGTCATTATCCCTCCTCAATTCAGCCGAGATGTGCAAGCTGGTAAAAATACTACGCTGCAAGTACTGATTGATGGTACAGATGTCAATAATGCTCGTGTCATAAAAAATAGCATTCAGAGAGTGACGAATTTTTTTATGCAGGAGCAAGGACTGATAACATCTAATAACAGCGTCACACCTCGAATTCGTTTATGGTTTAACCCCGGTCGGTTAGAGTCTCTGTATATTGTACCGGGAGTCTACGCTGTGGTTTTATGGATCTTTCCCTCTTTACTGACAGCGATTTCAATGGTGAGAGAAAAGGAGAAAGGCACCATCTTACAACTTTACGCTTCTAGTATAAGTGCAACTGAACTGTTACTTGGTAAAGGACTAGCTTACCTAGTGATAGCTATCCTTCAAGCATTCGCAGTCATGGGTCTAGGTTCGCTAATTTTCCAGGTTAGCTTAGTAGGCAATTCTATCACCTTGTTAATAGGAACTCTCCTTTTTCTTACAGACAGTGTTTTATTTGGTTTGCTATTTGGAGTACGAAGCAGTAACCAAAATGCTGCTGTACAAAGTGTCTCTGTGATTGGTTTTGTTACCTCTCTATTACTCTCTGGTTTTATTTATCCTATTAGCAACATTCCCTTTCCCCTGTCACTTATACCTAACATAATTCCCGCCCGCTATTTTATAGATATCACTCGTGATTCCTTTGTTAGGGGTATTGGATGGGCAGGAGTTTGGTTTGATTTAATCGTACTAATTGTTTTTGGATTGGTGTTTTTTAATATAACACGCCGTGCTTTAGGTAAGATGCAATTACCTTATTAAACTTATTATTCTCAGATGTTGCAGCTATTAACCAATATGTTTGTTTCACGACTATTTAATAGTTCGTTTTGGGCATTACTTCGCAAAGAAATAAATCAAATCTTACGAGATAAGCAGTTAATTATTCTGTTGATTGTACCACCAACGATGCAATTATTACTTTATGGATTTGCACTAAATCCCGATGTACATAATTTGAAATTGGGTGTCATTGATTATGCGAATGTAAGTGCTAGTCGGGAACTTGTTCAAGCAATGACCTCTAATAGTATTTTTAGCATCGAATCTGTACCAACATCTGAGAAAGATTTGAGCCGTCAAGTAGAAGAAGGTAAACTCAATCTAGGGGTGATTATTCCACCAGAATTTCCTAGAAAGCTGGCAACAAAAGAAGCTGAGATTCAAGTATTCATTGATGGAGTGGATGCAAACGCAGCAGGCATTGCCAATGGCTACATGACTCAGATTATTCAAAATTATAATCGTAACTTTGGGCAAACCCAACTGAATTTTCCGATATCATTTCAAGTGGTATTTTTATATAATCCAGGACTAATAAGTAGCTGGTATTTTGTGCCAGGAGTCATGGGTTTAGTGTTAACGCTTGTTGGAACACTAGTTTCATCAGTCGTTGTTGTACGAGAGAAAGATAGCGGAACTTTGGAGCAATTACTTATGACACCAGCCGCAAACTGGGAAATTTTGCTTTCCAAAATTTTGCCTTTAGCGTTTTTGCTCATGGGAGATATTCTGCTAGCTTTGACTTTAGGACAACTGGTCTTTGGTTTACCGTTGCGTGGAAATTTTCTACTATTTTTTGGGCTGTCAATTATCTATTTGCTGGTTGGGATCAGTATAGGTATTATGTTGGCGATGTTTTCCAGTTCGCAACAACAGGTGGTATTGATGTCATTTTTCGTCAATATGCCGATATTGCAGACTTCTGGGGTGCTTGCCCCTATTGAAGCCATGCCCCCCTTTTTTCAAGTCCTATCTCTACTAAATCCCTTACGTCATTACATTGCCATTGTTCGAGGAATTTTACTTAAAGGAGTTGGTTTAGATGTGTTATGGATGCACATTCTGGCATTGCTTAGTATTGCTGTTGTCTTATTAACTATTAGTATTAGTAAGTTTCGCAATCAATTAAGTTAGAGGATGTTTGATACTAAGTCTTTTCGGGGATATAACCAGGATTAAGTAGGGCGTGAAAACAAAACAATTATTTTCAAAGAATTAGCAGCGCACTAATAATTGTAGAGACGGCGATTTATCGCGTCTTTGTGATGGATTTATCGCGTTTTTGTATGTAATAAATTAGATTTTTCAAACAACCTCTGAGTTAAGAGCGTTTAAAATTACTGGTGCTGAAACTACACCCTTTGCCTCTAACGCAGCCGCAACCCGTAAAATTAACGCTTCATTATATGGTGCTGCAATCAATTGCACACCTAAAGGTAATGCATTTTGGCACTGAATTGGTACTGATAAAACGGGTAAACCAATAAAAGATAATGGTTGAGTAAATAGCCCTAAATGAGGACGGACAAGAATTTCTTCGCCATCCAAAATCATGGTTTGTTGACCAATTAATGGTGCAGAAATTGGTGTAGTTGGGGCAATAATGACATCGACATTTTGAAAAACTTCCCGAACGCGATCGCGATACCATCTTCTAAACCGTTGTGCTTGGAGATACCAGCTACTAGGAATTAACGCCCCAGCCAAAAAACGATCGCGTGTAGCGAAATCAAAATCTTCAGGATGCGAGCGCAACTTATCCAAATGCAGATTTGCACCCTCGCTAGCTGTAATCACAAAGGCTGCGGCACGGGCGCGGTGTGCTTCTGGTATGATTACGTATTCAGTGACTTCTATTGCATCAGCTACTTTTTGCACTGCTGCGAAAGCTGCCGTTTCTGCACCTTTGGTAAAATAATCGCCTGCAATGGCAATTCTGATACCAGAAATATCTTGTTTGAGTTGTGGTAAACATAATTCAGGTAGACGCTTTGTACAAATGGGATCGCGATCGTCTTCTCCCTGAAGCACATCAAACACCGTAGCGATATCCTGCACCGAACGCGCAAAAGGGCCAACATGGTCAAAACTACTAGAAAATAAAGCTACTCCAGCACGAGATAATCTTCCATAAGTTGGCTTGAAACCAAAAACGCCACACAACGCCGCCGGAACGCGAATTGAACCATTAGTATCAGAACCCAGCGTCAGCGGTACTAACCCAGCCGCAACCGCCGCCGCCGAACCACCCGATGAACCACCAGCAACTCGCTGTAAATCATGGGGGTTGTGAGTAGCACCGTAATGGGAGTTTTCTGTTACAAACCCATAAGCGTACTCATCCATATTCAAAGCACCAAGCAAAATAGCACCCGCTTGCTTCAACTTCGCTATAGCTGTTGCATCAAGGCTTGCGGCTGGATTTTTTGCATTAATTTTCGATCCCGCCAGAGTTGTTAAACCAGCGATATCAAAGAGATTTTTCACCGCAAAAGGCACACCAGCCAGCATTCCCGGATTATTCCCTTGGGCAATTTCCCTGTCAATTAGTGCTGCATCTGTTAAAGCTGTCTCAGCAGTTATAGTGGTAAAACAGTTGAATAGATGATTTCGCGTTGCTATTCGTGTTAACGCAGCTTTCGTAACCTCCACAGCGCTAGTTCTACCTTCGCGTACAGCAGTTGATATTGTTATGGCATCGGCTGAATCAAAATTCATGCTGAAATATTAAGAGATAGCACGTTTAGCTTTTTGAGTAATAGCAGTCAGCAATAATTTTTACTTCACTAAAACATCAACATAGCTATTCTCGAAGCAATTATGGTTCAAAAACTGGTGCAACTTCAATTTCCTCTGGTAAAGCGAAAGAATTTACCAAATTAGCGATCGCTCTAATTCTCTCAAAATTTGCCACCACACCATCACGATACTCATCTTCGATCTTTAAATCCAACAACCCCATCAGATCGACATACTCACCCACATCAAACTCTTCTCTTCTCATCTCTCTTCCTTTGCGGTAGCCTGCGGCAAGCCAAAGCGTCTACGTTATCTTAAACTTATAACTTCTTGCGACAACAGCGATACCCAGGTAGTGACATCCAATTCTGTAGGGAATGCAATGTATCTATATTAATTTGGTTTTCCATAGTAGATTCCTTTACCGTCGGTGCCAATGAAGACTAGTCCAAATTGCTGTTTGCTAGCTTCCATCACGTTCGGGACATTGCCGATGGGATATAGAGGATTAGAAATGTTTGTCCATGTTTGCCCTCTATCCAAAGAACGGAAAATTCCTCCTCCCATACCAATGATTTTGCCATATAAATATAGTGCTGGAATTGTACTTCCTGTTTGTGGTTTGCCAAAGGCAAATAAATAAGCTTTCTCCACACTAGCTATTTTGGCAAACTTCGTACCACCGTTGGTTGAACGATAAAGTCCATTTGAATTGAGACTTATCCAAACTTCGTTACTCACCCCTGGAACTGTTTTGAGCATTGACCAATCTTCGCTAGGAAGTGTTGAGTTGACAAGACTGAAGTATGCAGCTCCATCCTGACTGCGGTAGACTTTGCCATCGTTGTAGTAGTAAAAAATATTGCCATTTACTTTGTCTGATGCCAATGGTTGACCCCAATACCACGGTCCCTTGGGCCCGTTGGGTAAACCTGATACTCCACTCCAAGAAACTCCACCGTTAGTTGTACGTATAGGTTGTTTCTCGCTGGCGATCGCTACAAATAAACTTGGATTAGTTGCAGACATAGCTACCCGTAGTGGCATAATGTTCTGCGGAAATGAGGAAAAGTTCTTCCAGGTATGTCCGCCATCTGTGGAAGTTCCTCCTGTAAAGGTGTTGAACCCTCGATGTCCGCCAACACGTACCATACGTAAGGGATCTTTTTCACTGTAGGCAATGCTGTATGTTTCTTGATACCAAGGGCCGTTACTACCACCCAATTGAGTAGATGGGTAAGTATCTAATTTCTGGCCGTGGTTAAAGCCTTCTACATCAGCCAAACCGCTTAACAATAGTGAGCCTTTTGGAGGTGAGATAAGTTCAAAAGCAACTGTTTCCTCATGTCCTTTTTCATAGTTAGACCACATAGGCTTGTTAGCATTGATATTGTCTGTCTGCCAAGTTCCATACCAGTCTGTTAACCAAATTTTGCCAGCAATATTTGGGTCAAATTCAATCGCTGAGGCCGCAGAAGCAAAATACCAGTTTGGCCACCAAGGTACTTGAGGATTCAATGAATGGCTTTTCTGTTGCCATGTAGCGCCACCATCGGTAGATTGAAAGACTCTAGAGTAATTAGTACTTTCATGGTATTGGTCATAAGTAACTAAAACGCGATCGGAGTTATTGGGATCTACAGAAAGCCCATTAAATGAAATAGTTTTGATGTTAGTCGGTGTAATATTGCTCCAAGCCCCATTTGCATATTTGCTAACTCCTGAAGTGTGCGTTACATACAGCACTCCATTGCTATTAAGCACCATTCGATTTACTTTTGATGGGCTTCCGGCTATTCTGCTCCAGGTAACACCTGTATCGTTAGACTTATATATTCCGTCTCCATAGGCATTTGCATAAACCAAGCCAGCATTCTTTTTGCTAAACAAAATTCCTGTAATACCAATGGATGCATTAGGTTTTCCAGAGAAAGAACTTACTTTTTTCCATGTTTGACCAGCATTCACCGACTTCCATAGCCCATCCAAACGCGAACCAAAGAAGATGATATTAGAATTAAATGGATTAACTCCCAGTCTTTCCCCCGTCCATCGCTTAGTTTCGTTGCCACCCATTGGCAAATCTATGTTCAGTTTGTTCCAGGTTTGACCTTTATTGGTCGATTTGAAGATTGTTCCTAAGCCAGCCCCAGTATATTTGCCTGCTGCAATATAGACAACATTTGGATTGTTAGGGTCAAGCGCTAATCCTTCTCCGCCATAGTAGTTACTTTTATCAGACCCAAAGTGATCTATTAATGGAATCCATTTCTTCTCTAACGAATTCCAACGATAGAAGCCACCTATATCGGTTCTAATGTAGGCTAAATTCTTCTCTAAAGGATGCAGATAAATATTGGTAACATAGCCTCCTCCTCCTATAGAGACTTGATTCCATTGATACCCAGATGTAGTACTACTGCGACTAGGTTCAACGGTTGTAAGTGCTACAGTCGTAGCTAGAGCGAGCATAGAAAAGTGGATTATTTTCTTTAAAGGAATATGGAAAAAACGAATGCTCATATAGTCTCATTGGTAAAGGAATAAATTTAGAGATAATACTTAGTAAATAAAACTAAGCAGTATAAAATTAAGTGAAAATGCGGTATGCATTCTCCCTTAGTTAGAAAATGACGTAATGATTGCTAATAGCTGATTGTTGATATAAATGTTTTGGCAAAATAAAAATACTTTGTCAATATTTTTATAAAGTTTATGTATAATTTGTTATAACTACTGAAAAGTTTATATGATTCAATACGAAGGTTTTTACTGCTACTTAATAGTATAAAAACATACAAAAAGCCGATTTGTATTTACACTATAAGAATAAGTTTCCTGGGTTGTTATAGCACCGATATTGATTTGGGATGAAAATGAAACTAGTACAAAGCGGCGGAAATAGGGATACCGTTTGAAATAGGTAAAAAGCTTGCAGCATAAGAATTCTTTCTTTTTACTTTTGCTTTGTTGTACTAGACGACTTGCATAAAAATATTTAGATGTTTGCGTGAAAGCACAAAAAAGACCCTAAAAGATGGCTCCTACCAGTTATAGAATCTCACATTCCTCCAGCAATTTAATTAAGTATTTTTTGAAATATGAAAAATACCTCTAAAGTTAGAGATATATTCTGTGCTGTGGTAGAGGATTTTTTGATTCTACTTCAGTATATTTTTATAGAAACAAATTTTCCTGCTATTTACTCAAATTAGTCTCTTTAGCTAGAGAAATAAACAGGTTTTAAAATGATATCTATAGCAGATAAATAGTCTAAAATAACAATAAAAAACATGGATAACAAAAACAAAAATAAGAGTAATAATAATTTAAATCGAGATAAAAAAGTGGATGAAACTAATATAACTTCATTATCTAATAAACCTCAATCAACTAAAACAATTAATGTAGATGGTCATCGTCCAGTCGATCCAAGTAACATTCAGATTGAGGAAACAATTGATATAGATGGTCAACGCCCAATTGCGAAAGATAAAAATCATAGCGATCGAACAATTAATATAGACGGTCAACGCCCGATCGCTAAGAGTAATTTTGAAGAACATGAGATACTACCTGTAGACGGTGAGCGTCCAATTGACCCTACTGATTTAGAAGTTGAGGAAATTCTTGACATAGATGGTCAACGTCCCATCGCCAAGAGTAAATTTAAAGTTCAAGATACCCTAGATATAGATGGTAGCCGTCCAATAGTTTCAAATAACACTCCTGATTCGCAATTACCAACAGATTATGTAGACTAAAATCACAACCTTTCTTGACACTCTAAAGTGGTGAAGAGAAAACAAGGGGACTCCGTAATCTACGTTGTTATCAGGAATTACAAGAAATAAATTACCCATCTTGTGGGGTGGCCAACATGAGCGCCCTAAATCTGGGACGGGTGGGGACACCCATCCCACAAGAAAATTTGGCAAAAAGCAATGCTAGGGTAAAATCTGAGTCTTGAATCGCAGATTTTACAGCATCGCCATCATTATTTTTTATTTATGCTTGCTGTAGTGATTTTGGGTCTGACTATAACAATAAATCCAAGCAAAGTAAAAACTAACATCTGCCAAGTCACCAAATTCCAGCCCCCAAAATCCCAGCATAATAGACCAATGCTAGTACCTACAGCACCACCGATAAAATAGGTAGTCATGTACACTGTGTTGATGCGACTATTCGATTGAGCATCAAGAGTGTATATTCTTGCCACATTGGTGACTTGAATTGCCTGTACGCCTACATCTAGTAACAATACAGCAACAGCGATCGCCAGCGCTGAACTAGAAGCAATTTTAGCAATTACTAAACTTGCAATCACCAGAGATGCAGAAATAGTTAAGGAACGTTGGGAATTACCTCTATCGGCTAATTTACCAAAAATTGGTGCCATTAATGCACCAGCGATCGCCACAAAGCCATACATCCCAATTGTGTCAGATTGAAAATTAAAAGGCGCTCCGCTTAAATGGAAAGTCAACGTTGTCCAAAATGAGCAAAAAACACCAAACATTAATCCCCCAATTAAAGATGCTTCTCTCAATAAAGAAAAACGTTTTAATTGTTGCAGCGTTGATTTTAATAAATCAAAATAATCTCCAGTGTACTCATTATTTACATAAGGCAAGTAAATCTTTAGCAAGACAGTAACAATTAAAATCATTACTCCTGAAAATCCATATACATAACGCCAACTCAAACTTTCAGCAATATATCCACTAAAAACCCTTGCTCCTAAAACTCCAATCAATATACCAGTAAAAATACTGCCGACAGTTTGTCCTGTAGTTACTCTATCGATACTTGCTGCTAAGGGCAGAATAACCTGAGCGGAGACTGTTGTAATTCCAATTGCTATGCTCAATATCCAAACCTGGACGATATTTTGTGAAAACGTCATGGCTATCAACAAACAAAACAAACATATAAGCAAGGAAAGAATTAATGTTTTTTTGTTGATTTTATCGCCCAAGGGGATTAAAAAGAAAAGCCCAAAACCGTAACCAACTTGCGAAAGCACAGATATGCTACCCGCTTCACTTTCGCTAACTTGAAAGGAAGATGCAATATCTTTGAGAATTGGCTGATTATAATAAACGTTAGCAACACACACTCCAGATGCGATCGCCATAATCAGTACTTGAAATTTAGTTAATCCGTTACCTGAGATTTGTTGTTTCATTCAACCTAATTTACTATAATTTAGTTGCTTGAGGACTTTTGCCTTTAACTTAATCTGTGTTTATCAAAACAGAATTCTGACTCCTGACTCCTAACTCCTAACTCCTAACTCCTAACTCCTAACTTCTTCAATAGTTATTAGTTTTCCTGGTGCTAAACCGCCAAGTTAGGATGATTGCAGCGCTGGCTAAACCAATAGCCAATCCCCACCAAAGACCAATAGCTCCAGACCCCAACGAGATCCCAAAAGTATAACCAGTGCATAAACCAACACACCAATAAGCAAAAATGCCAATTAACATTGGGATTCGAGTGTCTTTGAGTCCGCGTAATGCTCCTGCGGCAGTAACTTGTACGCCGTCAACTATTTGAAAAATTGCCGCGACTGCTAGCAATTTCACTGCGAGGGCAACCACATCTGCATTGTTCTGATTGTTGATGTCAATATAAAGAGAAATAATCGACTTTGGTACTAGCCAAAATGCAATGGCTACTACACCCATAGCTAAAGCTGCAATGGCAATGCCTACATATCCAGCTAGACGAGTGCCAACTAGGTCATTCTGTCCGGCTAACAGTCCAACACGAATTGTTGTCGCTAGAGAAATGCCTAGTGCCATCTGGAATGACATCGAAATTGTTTGTAAAGCAATTTGATGGGCAGCCAGGGCATTTGTTCCCAATTGTCCAATCAATAAAGTGACAACGGTAAACAGTCCGGCTTCGACCGCAATCAGCCCCCCGATGGGCAATCCAACCTGAAAAATCTCGCCAACGATCCGGCGATGCTCTAGAGGAAAGGCTTCGTGAGACGAAGGTCGAAAAATACCGTAAACTGCAAAGCGAGGCTGATTACATATATAAACTGTCAAACCAACAAACATACTCCAAAGTGAAAACGTGCTTGCCCAACCGATACCAGCTAAACCCAGCGCCGGGAATCCCAGTTTGCCAAACATCAGTACATAGTTAGCTGTGATGTTGAACAGAGTACCCAAAACCACAGTCACTATCACTAATTGCGGTTGCAACAGAGCAGAAAGAAAACTTTTAAGTACTGCAAAGCCCAAACCAGGAATAAAACCCAGTGCGATCGCTCTTAAAAAAATCTCTGCTAGTGCTACTGTGTTAGCATCCTGTCCTAGTAAAAGTAGTAAAGCACCTCCATTGTAAAGCAGCAATGTAATTGGTATTCCTAGCACCAGAGATATCCCTAGTCCAAGCCGGACAATTGTGCCAACTTTTTCTCTATTTCCGGCTCCGTATGCTTGGGCAGCTAACGGACTGACAGCAGAAACGATACCAGCAACAATCAACAGACAAAAAGTAAAGATCGCAGTTCCCAAACCTCCAGATGCAATGGTTTGACTTCCCAACCAGCCCATCATTACCGTATCGACAAAACCAGTTGCAGATTGAGCCAGTTGTGCCACTGCCAAAGGTACGGCTAACATGAGACATTTTTTAACTTCAGAAAACATATACAGCTGATAAGCTAATGCGCCTATATATTAGACTTCTTGCATAAGTTGGGAAAAGGGTAAAGGGGAAGGGGAAAAGGTTCTGCAAAAGTCCCTTTCCCCTTTAACCTTTTCCCTTTTCCCCCTCTTGCAAAAGTGCTTTTTGCAAGAGGTCTATCGCCCTATTTTCCATATAGACTGTCATTAGTCATTAGTTATTAGTCATTTGTGTTTCTAAAAACAATATGCAATTTTCTTTGCGTAATACCATACTAGCTTTGAGTGTCACAAATAATTTCAATGTTTTGGCAATCATCTTGAAGCTAGGTTAAAGTGAGCAGTTGGAGTTAAAAATGGATTTATATGCGCTTACCAATTGCAATTAGTGCTGTTTTAGTGGCATCTTTAGGTTTTAGTGCACCTGTAATATCTCAACCTCCTCCTATACAGGTAGCCAAAACCCCCGCACCTAGTAGTTTAACCTTAGAACAATTTAAGATTAATTACCGATTATGGAAACGGCAAAAAATCTCTAACTATCGCTATGAATTCACTAGAAGTTGCAATTGTTTACCTAAAGCTACAGAACCAGTGATTATTAAAGTACGTAATCGAGTCACAAGTTCTATTACTTATAAAGCAACTCAAAAGCCGGCTGAGGCAGAATTATTTCAACAATATAATACAATTCCTAAACTCTTTAATATCATCAGGGATGCGCTGATTCGTAAAGCCGCAAACTTGACTGTACAATACGATCCAGTACTTGGTTATCCAACTCAAATTAACATTGATTATAATAGCCAGATCGCTGATGATGAAATATTTTTGACAATTAGCAATCTGCAAAAAACTAATTAACTATGGCTAAGAGGATGAATGAACAAGTATAGCAAGCGAATTAAAGGTTAGGACATCTTGAAAGCGTGGATGTTAGGAATAGTTAATTTCCACTTACCCTTTAACCTTTAACTTTCTCAGACATCTTGCAAAAGTAAATTTTGCAAGATGTCTATTGACGATCCGAACAGCGTATTTATGACCTTAGCTCTATAAAGGTTTAGGATAGCGAATGCATTGTTAGGCTGAAGTATTTAAAGTCTTCCAATAATATCATCGCCACTCATCATTTTTGCGACTTCATCATCTGAATGGGAACTGCTATATGTACTTTTAATTACGTTTGCGTTAATCAAATTTGTAAATTCTGAACTATATAATTACTAAACTTAAGTATTAAATAAAATTATTACCAATAGTTTAGGAAAAGCAAAGACGTGAACCGTTTCAAAAAGCTATCCTCAATTGTCTTCCTGTTATTAGCCTTCATTTATCCACCTACTTTGGTTGAAGCCAAAGAGAACACTCTCAACACAGTTCTAAATGAACAGAGTATTGACGTACAAAAAAAATTAATTGGAGAGCAAAATGAAGAGTTTTTTTTAGCTCACCGACGGACTCGACGACGTTATCATAGACGGCATCGGACTGGAAAATATTATTATCAACGCCAGTGGAATCGACGACATTATTATCGACGACACTATCGCTCTATACGTTATCACGGACCACGATATCGTCATGGGGAATGGGAACTTGTGCGCGATCGCTATGGACGATTAATGTATGATTGGCAGCATTAATAGTAAATTTACACTCAATTTTTTGAGAAAATCTTTATGCGTAAATCCTAACGCAAACCCGAAAGACTTTACTCAGTTTTGAATCATCTCACGGATTGGCAAAATATCTGTGATATTAATAAACTCATGGTCAATTTTGTATAAAACATTATAATAACTATAGGAATCCGGTTTGATTTCTGAAAAAAATCCGTACACTTATAATCCTCTTCTTCACTATTGCCTATTGCCTATTGCCTGTTCCCTGCCTCTACGAGTTTTGTAGGTTGGGTGCAGCGATAGCGTAACCCAACATAAAATTTGGTGGTAATGTTGGGTTGCGTTTCACTCCACCCAACCTACAAAAATATATTTTTTAAAAAACTCTAGGTTTCAACATAGATGAGGTTTAACTAGACTTCTTGGCATTTGTCGGGAAAAGGGAAGGGGAAAAGGTTCTGCAAAAGTCCCTTTACCCTTTTCCCCCAAGAGTGTAAAAAGCATATCTATCTTTAGGCAGAGAAAAATTTCATTCTGATTTCATTTTTTTACGAAAAGCTATGAATAGAGTGAACGGTAAGACATTTCAGACATTTATGATACCTTCATTGATGACAAGCGATCGCTAAAAATATGTTAGTCAAGGGTAAAATTCTCTGGTTGAGGCTTTGGCGTCAGTTGCTTCGACCCAAACGGTTGGCTTTCGTGGAAGCTTGCCTGATTGGTCTAGTTTCTGGGTTAGCGGCAGTTCTGTTAGGACAGGCAGTGGATTGGGCAGGCGCATTGCGAGTGCGTTTTTCTTACCTTTTACCTGCCTACTTGGTGCTACCAGGTATTGGATTAATAGGGGGACTTTTAGCTGGTTGGCTAGTAGAGCGCTTCGCACCGGAAGCATCAGGTAGTGGGATGTCTGAAGTCAAAGCCGTATTGGCTCGCGTGCCAATGCCATTAAATCTACGGATTGCTTTGGTCAAGTTGATTGGCGCTACATTAGTCTTGGGTTCGGGAATGCCTTTAGGACGAGAAGGGCCAACTGTCCAAATTGGGGCAGCCTTGGCAAATCAACTTAGTAACTGGGCACCGACTTCACCAGAGCATCGTCGCCAACTAATCGCCGCCGGAGCCGGGGCTGGGTTAGCTGCGGCTTTTAATGCACCGATCGCAGGTGTACTATTTGTAGTGGAAGAATTACTCCAAGATGTCTCAGGTATCACTCTTGGTACTGCGATTTTGGCTTCTTTCATCGCTTCAGTGATTTCTCGGCTCTATGGTAGTCACAGCCTGGATCTGAATCATGCAAATTTAGGTCTTCCCGATACAACTTTTTTCGCTCAAGAAATCCCTTTCTACTTGATTTTGGGAGTGCTGGCGGGACTTTTAGGCATTCTGTTTAATAAAGGTATTCTTGAGAGTCTAGCAATTAACCGCCGTCTGGTAAGGTTGAGTTTATCCTGGCGAATTGGAATTGCTGGGTTAGTCAGTAGTGTGGCGATCGCCTTTTTACCTGCTGTTTTTCGCGATCATGCTGGGCTGAGAGAAATTTTGCTTGTGGGTAGTGCTAATTGGTCATTTGCCGCGATCGCTTTTTTAGTTCAGTTTACCCTAATTATTTTTACCTACGGCTCTGGAGCGCCAGGGGGTTTACTAGTTCCCACCTTAGCCTTGGGAGCTGCCCTTGGTTACTTAGTGGGTGCTGTGGAACACAGTTTACTGGGAATGAGTGCTGCCACAGTTTATGCTCATGTGGGCATGGCTGCCTTTTTTAGCGCCGTCTCCAAAGTACCAATTACCGCAGTTGTCATTGTGTTTGAGATGACAACAGATTTCAATCTGGTGCTACCGCTGATGATTGCGTCTGTGGTTGCCTATTTAGTAGCAGAAAAAATCGATCGGCGATCGCTCTACGACCTTCTACTAGAGTGGAAAGGAATTCACATCACCAAAGAGCCTAGCACAGAGGGGCTTCTGGCACAACTGAGTGCCGTAGATGTGATGCAACGGCGGGTGGAAACTCTCTCTAGCCAAATGAGTACTGATGAAGCAGTACAGGCATTTTCCAACTCTCACCATCGCAACTTTCCAGTTTTAGAAAATGGTAAAGTTGTTGGTATTGTAACTCAGCAAGATTTAATTAATATTGCTTCGCAACAGTCAGGCAAAGATACAACTATCGGCGAGATTATGACACCAGAGCCAGTGACAGTAAATCCCACAGCAACACTGGCTCATGTACTGCATATACTCAATCATTATCACCTCAGCTGCTTACCCGTTACCGAAAATCGCAAGCTCATAGGAATTATTACTCGTAGTGATATTATCCGTGTAGAAGCAGAGCGACTCAGTGGTAACGAAAAAATAGAACGTAAATCAGCACCTTCTTATGTGGTTTACCAAACTCGCGCTCCGGCTACAGGCAAAGGAAGGTTGTTAGTACCGCTTTCACATCCGCAAACAGCCGAGACTTTACTAGACATGGCAGTTGCGATCGCCAAAGATCGCAATTACGAAATAGAATGCCTACAAGTGATTATCGTTTCGTCTAGCCGCATCCCATCGGAAACACCAGTGCAAATCAGCAAAAGTCTTCAACTTTTGCAACAGGCAATAATTTTAGGAGAGAATTTGCGGATTCCCGTTCACACCCAGATCCGAGTTGCCCATAATGTTGCAGGGGCAATTTTGGAGACTGTCAAAGAACGACACATTGACTTGGTGCTGATGGGATGGAAAGGCAGTACATCAACTCCTGGTAGAGTTTTTAGCCGAGTGGTGGATACCATAGTTCGACAGGCTCCTTGTGATGTGATCTTGGCTAAATTGGATGATAAAAGATCCTTCGACCGTTGGTTGTTGCCAATGGCAGGGGGCCCTAACTCCAGTCAAGCAATTAAGTTATTACCTGCTCTTGCTTCTTTAAGTACATCACCCCAAATCAAGCTATGTCAAGTTTTCCAGCCGACTAACTCGATTCCTGACACAACATTACTAGATAAATCTGCTCGCTTTCTGCAACGCCGAGTTAGTGGTAAAGTGATGACTACTCCCGTTCGTGCCAATTCGGTTTCTGATGCTGTTCTTAATTGTGCAAAACTTGACAACAGTGATGTGATTGTCCTGGGAGCTAGCCGTGAAAGTTTACTGCAACAAGCGATTCAAGGAAATATTGCCGAGAATATTTCTCGCAAGAGTAACTGTACGGTTATCATGGTTAAAACTTAATATTGAATTACCCCCCTTAATCCCCCCGATGTATTGGGGGGAAAAATAAATCCAGTTCCCTCACGCCACTTGCTTCAAGCCGGGAAACCCGTCCAACGCAGTGGCTCCCCAATACATACGGGGAGGGTTAGGGTGGGGTAAAACCCTCGTCGATCGGCTATTTCAGACTTGTATATACACCGTACCCTTGGTAAGGGGAGCGTTTGCTTGACTCAAAAATAACAATTGCGAACTCCAAATCAGCAATTGCGTACGCCAAATCAACAATTGCGTACGCCAAATCAGCAATTGCGTACGCCAAATCAGCAATTGCGAACTCCAAATCAACAATTGCGATCGCCAAATCAACAATTGCGAACTCCAAATCAGCAATTGCGAACTCCAAATCAACAATTGCGATCGCCAAATCAGCAATTGCGAACTCCAAATCAACAATTGCGAACTCCAAATCAACAAATGCGTAAGCGTAGCCAACACTTCGGCTGCGCTCAGTGACCACCGTAGGCATCGCCATGATTGCCACAATTTAGCTTTGTCACGCCAGCCTAACGCACCGCAAATCTTTGGTGGATGAAGTTTTTCTGACTTAGCGATCGCTCGATTTTGTAAACAATGCCAAATAATTGATTGCAGGTATAATCACAGAGATAGCTAGAAACCAAATTTAGATATGTGCGATCGCCACATCTCTATTCGTTATAATATTGACGATAAACTTTGCTAAAGAGGGCAAATGTATGACTAGCCGCGAGCAGCTTATCCAAGAAATTGCAGAGCTTCCAGATGAGTTAGTCAAAGTAATGTTAGATTTTTTGCATCGGGTTCAGACAACGCGTAGTCATCATCCTCTAGCAAAATTTGCGGGTATTTTGAGTGATGATGAGGCGGCTGATTTACAGAAAGCAATTCAAACTGATAGTCAGCGCGATCGCCAATAAGTGATAATGTAGCATTTTTCCCTAATCAGTTAAGATCGTCTTTATCAATCTTCTTTCCTCACCCTTTTGCTTGGAATTATGACGCAGGATGAGTTATTGGTACTGATAGATCGCGCCGTGGCTGAGGGTTGGCGAGAGTTAGACTTGTCGGGGCAGGAGTTGACTGAGTTACCTGTAGAAATTGGTAAGTTGCAGCAGCTTGAGTCTTTGATTTTGGGAAAGAAGGTTGAAGGTGATGAATACGTAGAAAGCTACTATTTCCAAAATGTTTCAGGCAACAATTTAAAAACGCTTCCACTCGAACTATTGGGTTTGCCTAATTTGCGGAAGTTGGATATTAGTGGCAATCCTTTAGAGAGCATTCCCGATGTGGTAACGCAAATACTACATTTAGAGGAACTTATCTTAATTCGAGTAGAGCTAACTGAAATACCTGATGCGCTCGCTAAATTAACCAATCTGACGCAGCTTCACCTGAGTTACAACCAAATAACCCAGATACCAGAGGCGCTCGCTAAATTAACCAATTTGACGCAGCTTCACCTCAGTTACAACCAAATAACCCAGATACCAGAGGCACTGGCTAAATTAACCAATCTGACCCAGCTTCACCTCAGTGGCAACCAAATAACCCAGATACCAGAGGCGCTCGCTAAATTAACCAATTTGACGCAGCTTCACCTCAGTGGCAACCAAATAACCCAGCTTCTAGAGGCGCTCGCTAAATTGATCAATGAGACCAAGCTTGACTGGAGCTACCGAATTACCGAGATACCAGAGGCGCTCGCTAAATTAACCAATCTGACGCAGCTTCACCTGAGTTACAACCAAATAACCCAGATACCAGAGGCGCTCGCTAAATTAACCAATCTGACGCAGCTTTACCTCAGTCACAACCAAATAACCCAGATACCAGAGGCGCTTACTAAATTAACCAATCTGACGCAGCTTTACCTCAGTCACAACCAAATAACCCAGATACCAGAGGCGCTTACTAAATTAACCAATCTGACGCAGCTTCACCTCAATGACAACCAAATAACCCAGATACCAGAGGCGCTCGCTAAATTAACCAATCTCAGGGAGCTTTACCTCAGTCGCAACCAAATAACCCAGATACCAGAGGCGCTCACTAAATTAACCAATCTGACGCAGCTTCACCTGAGTAACAATCAAATAACCGAGATACCAGAGGCGCTTACTAAATTAACCAATCTGACGCAGCTTCTCCTCAGTGGCAACCAAATAACCCAGCTTCTAGAGGCGCTCACTAAATTAACCAATCTGACGCAGCTTGACCTGAGTAATAATCAAATAACCGAGATACCAGAGGCGCTCACTAAATTAACCAATCTGACGCAGCTTGACCTGAGTAATAATCAAATAACCCAGATACCAGAGGCGCTCACTAAATTAACCAATCTGACGCAGCTTGACCTGAGTTACAACCAAATAACCCAGATACCAGAGGCGCTTACTAAATTAACCAATCTGACGCAGCTTCACCTCAATGACAACCAAATAACCCAGATACCAGAGGCGCTCGCTAAATTAACCAATCTGACACAGCTTCACCTCAATGACAACCAAATAACCCAGATACCAGAGGCGCTCGCTAAATTAACCAATCTGACACAGCTTCACCTCAATGACAACCAAATAACCCAGATACCAGAGGCGCTTGCTAAATTAACCAATCTGACACAGCTTCACCTCAATGACAACCAAATAATCCAGATTCCAGAGGCGCTTGCTAAATTAACCAATCTCAGGGAGCTTTACCTCAGTCGCAACCAAATAACCCAGATTCCAGAGGCGCTTGCTAAATTAACCAATCTCAGGGAGCTTTACCTCAGTCGCAACCAAATAACCCAGATTCCAGAGGCGATCGAAAGTTTGCCGGAATTGGAAAAAGTAGATTTACGGGGAAATCCGCTTCCTATTTCACCAGAGATTTTAGGATCTTCTGATGATGTTGGTTCAGTTAAAGACATTTTCAATTACTTGCAATTACTCCGTAGCGGTGAAGTGCGTCCACTCAACGAAGCCAAACTCTTGCTCATCGGACAAGGCAGCGTCGGCAAAACATGCCTGATCGAGCGATTAATCCGCGATAAATACGATAAAAATCAATCCCAAACTGACGGACTCAATGTAGAAACTTGGAACGTGCAGGTGAATAGCAAAGACATCCGGCTCAATGTTTGGGACTTTGGCGGACAGGAAATTTATCATGCCACCCATCAGTTTTTTCTGACTAAGCGCAGCCTCTATCTCCTCGTTTGTAATTGTCGCACCAGCGAAGAAGAAAACCGCATCGAATATTGGCTAAAACTAATCGAAAGCTTCGGCGGACAGTCCCCCGTGATTATCGTTGGCAACAAAAAAGACGAACAACCCCTCGACATCAACCGCAAAGCATTACGCGAAAAATATCCTAACATCCAAGCGATTATCGAAACCTCTTGCCAAGACAATATCGGCATTGATGAACTTCGCACTGCCATTTTGCAGCAAATCGCCAACCTCAAAGAAGTCTACGACCTTTTACCCCTGACATGGTTTGAGGTTAAACAAAAACTCGAATCCATGACTGAAGACTTCATCAGCTACAACCGCTACATCGGCATCTGCCACCAAAAAGAGATTCCCGAAGAACAAAACCAAGAGCAATTAATCGACTTGCTGCATCGACTCGGCTTAGTTCTCAACTTCCGCGATCATCCCATCCTCAAAGATACCAACGTCCTCAAACCCAACTGGGTGACAGAAGGCATTTACGCGCTCCTGAGTGATGAAATCCTCAAAACTAAAACCAAAGGCATTTTCACCCCCGCCGATCTCACCCGCATCCTCAATCCAAAGCGATACCCCACCCAGCGTCACGGCTATCTAATCGGGCTGATGAAAGAATTTGAGCTTTGCTTTGCACTAGATTGTAAACCACCACAATTCCTGATTCCGGGACTTCTGCCTAAAGACCAACCAGACGAAACAGAACTCCACGGCGAAACCCTGGAATTTCAATACCATTACAAAGTTCTCCCCGAAAGCATCATCTCCCGCTTCATCGTCATCAGCCACGAAAAAATTTATAACCAAATCTATTGGCGCAGTGGCGTAATGCTGCAATATCAAGAAAACAACGAAATCTACAACATCGCTCGCATCAAAGCCGATCCCGAAGACAAAAAAATCTTCATTACCATTAGCGGACGCAAAGAAACCCGCCGCTTATTTCTTGGCATTATCCGCGATGTCTTCCAAAAAATCCACAAAACCCTCCCCAATCTTGAAATCACCGAATGGGTTCCCGTCCCCAACCATCCCAAACATCCGCCCCTCGACTACCAAGAACTCCTCGGACAAGAATCAATGGGTGAAAGTACAATCACCATCGGCAAACTCAGATTAAAACTTGATTTGCGTCAACTTTTAGATGGCTACGAATCACTAGAATCGCGTCGAAAATCACAAAAAAGAGATAATGATTTAGATGATAGGACTGCATACGAAGATATGCGAGATATTGCTAAACTAGCTGTCAGCAGAGAAATTAAAATTAATAATAATAATAAAGCCGAGGCAAATGCTGTGTCAGAAAATCCTCAATTCACAAACAACTTTCAAAGCGCAAACATCGGCAACTTTGCCAACCAAGTCAAAGACAACGCCAGACAGCAAGCCTCTAACTTCAACCAAACAAGCGGCGCAAACATCAGCGAAATTCTGCAACTAATCGGCAACCTGCGCCAAACTGTCGCCCAATTCCCGGAAGTAATCAGCAAAGACATTACCCGCGAAGACATTATCATTGATATTGATGATGTAGAAGCAGAAATTCAAAAGCCAGAAAAAGAACGCAATGTACCCAAACTCAAAAAGCGTTTAGTAGCTTTACTAACTGCTGCTAGTGTAGCTGCTGGCGCGATCGCAGGTATGACAGACTTTGCAAACAATGTGATGGAAATAGGAAACAAATTAAATATCGAACTAAAGCTTCCCTCTGGTAAATAGACTTGTCTCACTCCAGGAGCGATGCAACCTATTCTAAATTAATAATCACGGCATAATACCAACTTGCATCTGCTGCTGCCAATATAGCAATTCTATTTGAGATTGTGAAAATTTTTGTTATGTTCGTTCTTGGTCATTTGTCCTAAATAATACCAAGCGTGAAAAATGATTGCTACAGATGGAAAACTGAAACACTTATCCAATGGATGTTTCACAATCCAAAATCTAAAATCTAAAATCCAAAATGGTATAAATTGCAAATGACAAATGACAAATGACAAATGACAAACTATGAGGCTTATATTAGTTGAAGATGAAGCAGATTTAGGTGCAGCAATCAAACAAGTCCTGAGCCATGAGGCATATATAGTTGACTGGTTTCTAGATGGTAATCAGGCATGGCAATATCTAGAAACTGGCTGGACTGAGTATACACTGGCGATTTTTGATTGGATGCTGCCTGGAGTATCGGGGATAGAGTTGTGTAAATGGTTGCGCGATCGCCAATTAACTCTACCGATATTAATGCTAACAGCTAAAGACCGGATGGAAGAAAAGATTATTGGTCTAGATAGCGGTGCGGATGATTATTTAGTTAAACCGTTTGATATGGCAGAACTGTTGGCAAGATTGCGAGCATTACAACGGCGAGCCTCTTACGTCGGAGCAACGCTGACACCTCAAGTCCAACCCCGACGCTTACAAGTAGGTTGTCTGACGCTCAATTACAGCACTCATCAAGTTATTCGTGAGTATGCTCATGGTGAAAAGCAAGTATTTTCACTAACCACCAAGGAATTTCAATTATTGGAATATTTTATCAGGCATCCTAACCAAATTATCAGCCGCGACCAAATTATCAATCAACTTTGGGAAATTGGTGCAGAACCAGTTAGCAATGTAGTAGCAGCACAAATTCGCTTATTGAGACGCAAATTAGGAGAAGAAGACAGCGAATCTTTAATTGAAACTATTTATGGTGTAGGCTATCGCCTAAACATTAGACCTCTTGAGGGTTTTACCCCACCCTAACCCTCCCCTTATAAAGGGGAGGGAACAAGATTTCTTATTTCCCCCCTTTATAAGTTAAGAAAATTTGTAGGTTGGGTTAAGCAAAGCGCAACCCAACAAAGCCCCGGAAATGTTGGGTTTCGTTCCTCAACCCAACCTACGCAGCTCGTTTGTCTCGTTTTGTCTCGTTCGTTTTGTCTCGTTCCCATGCTCTGCATGGGAATGCCCCGCGTTGAGGCTCTGCCTCCAATCTGACATTGAGTCAGAGACTCAATGAATGCATTCCCAGTCTCCGACTGGGAACGAGGAAAGTCTTATCAAGGTAGGTTTTTAGGACTTGTGTGTACACCGTAGCTTTACAAGGGGGGACTAAGGGGGGTAAATCCAGGGTTTGTGTGTATACCGTAGCCAATATATCGGCGGATCTATTCATGCTGCTGATTTTTGCTAACTTGACAGCAATACTTTCAGCAAGGGTTTAAAAATATGGAAAGCAATCCCATTTTCCACCGAACTCGGTTGCGGCTTGCGGCTTGGTATACCCTTGTCATGGGCGGTATTTTAGGGCTATCTAGTTTGGGAGTTTATAGTGTGGTTGCCCATACCTACTATGAAACCATAGACCAGGGATTGCAATCAGTCGCAAATGCACTTCATAAAAGTATTGAACCAGCTTGGCGACAACCCGGACAATTACAACGCCTGAATAAAGAATTTTATTTAGAATTATGTGTGGCTCAGACTAATTGTTTGCCTAAAAAAACATCCATTAACAAATCAATCACAGAAGCAGCAAATCCAGTTAATTACTATATCCGTTTATTGGATCGCTCAGGAAAACTTTTTGCCAGTGGCGGCATGGAATTTAACAAGTTACCGATTGCCTCAACATTACATAATTGGCAGATATTAACAGATTACTCTGGCACTCGATACCGCGAAATCACTTTACCTTTGTATACTCAAAACCAGGTTTCGGGTTATCTACAAGTAGCGCGTAGTATCACTGATTTAGACCAACATCTTACTTATTTAAGATTAACTTTGGTATTGGGATTGCCAATTTCCATGATTTTCGTTGGTTTGTCTAGTTGGTGGTTGGCAGGAAGGGCAATGCAACCTGTATATCTTTCTTACCAACAAATGCAACAATTTACTGCTGATGCTGCCCATGAGTTTCGCACACCTTTAGCAGCAATGTACTCTACTATTGAAGCTGCTATCAAGTTACAGCAAGAACCAAAAGCCAATAATGGAATTTTAGATGTACTCAAACGTCAAAATCGGCGCTTATCACAATTAGTTGGAGATTTGCTGTTATTAACGAAGATAGACCAAAAACAACTAACAGGAGAATATCAGCTTTGCTGTTTGAATGATATCATTAGCGATTTAATTGAGGAATTAGCATTTTTGGCGGTAGAGACTCAGGTGAATCTCTCTAAGCAGGTGCAAGTCTCAGAAAAATTGTATGTGATGGGAAATGAAGATCAGCTTTATCGTTTAATTTCTAACTTAATTGTCAATGCAATTCAAGCGACATCTAGCGGTGGAAAAGTCACGGTTTTTTGGGAAAAAAACGAACTTTACGCCATAATTAAAGTTCAAGATACAGGAATTGGTATTGCCCCAGAACATCAACAGCGAATTTTCGATCGCTTCTACCGAGTAGATCGCGATGCTTACGGCGGACTGCGCCTACGCTCTCGCACCTCTGGCGGTTCGGGATTGGGATTAGCTATTGCGATCGCGATCGCCCAAGCACACAAAGGTAATATTCACGTTCAAAGTCAACCTGGGCTAGGTAGTACATTTACCGTTCGACTTCCTCTTTCACCGTGATTTATAAAAATAAATATTGCTATTTGCAAATCTGCGATCGGCAAGGTGCGATCGCCTAAGTTTTTCCGAGCTAATTCTCGGTTGGCATATCTTTTAGGACTTATATCATGTTCGGTTAAACACTTATGATATTTGTAGGTTGGGGAGCCACTGCGTTGGGCGGGTTCCCCGACTTGTACCGCTAAAGCGGAACCCGCAGGGTAGCACGTGGCGTTTGAGGAACGAAACCCAACACGCTTATCTAGATTCACTAAAATTCCCAAGCCCCTAGATTTATCTATGGGGTCAATCCAAAATCTAAAATCTAAAATCCAAAATTGTCTGATTGGTGTCGATACTCATGGTGCAAGACCAGATTTTGCTGAATGATTGGCATGTAATAGCGCGATCGCAAGACCTCCAACCTGGAACAGTTCTGCACAAGCGCTTATTAGGCTCAAATATAGTGCTTTGGCATAATGGCGATAAAGTTTTAGCTTGGCAAGACCTTTGCCCTCATCGTGGTGCTCGTCTTTCTCTAGGATATGTTAATAAAGAAACTCTTGTTTGTCCTTACCACGGTTTAGCCTTTAATAGCGAGGGAAAATGTGTACTAGTTCCCGCTAATCCCGAACAATCGCCCCCCGCTCAAGCTTGTGTTAAAACTTACCAAATTCAAGAGCGTTACGATCTGCTCTGGGTTTGTTTAGGGACACCAAAACAAGACATAGCTCCGTTTTCTGAGTGGTACGATCCGGCCTATCAGAAGATTTTCTGTGGCCCTTACTACTATCACTCTAGCCCTTTGCGAGTACTGGAAAATTTCATCGATCCGGCACACTTCCCAATTTTGCATTCGGGATTATTTGCCCACGCCAGTCATCCTGAGTTGACGCACTATGAATTAGAGTCTCTTCCAGATGGGATTAGTTTCAAATGTGGTTTGTGGGAACTAGATTTTAATTCCGGTAATCCTCTGTCAGCACCACTGATTTTTAACACTTACGATTACCGGATTTTCCGTCCGCTAGTGGCATACTTTAAACTTGGGCCTGGAGATCGGCGTTTAAATATCTTCTATACAATTACGCCAGTTGATGAAGATGAGTGCGTGGTGCAATATTGGTTAATGGTTAACAGCGATCGCGACCTAAAAATGGAAGTCTACCTAGATATTCAAAATCAAGTTGCTAGTCAAGATATCGCCATTGTCGAGTCCCAGCAACCCCGACGCTTACCTTTAGATTTGCAAGCAGAAGTACATTTACCGAGCGATCGCTATTCTATAGCATACCGAAAGTGGCTCAAACAACAAGGTGTTACTTTCGGCACTATTTAGAACTGGCGATGCTTATCATTATTTATGATTAAGAAAAAATATTTAGATAAAATTGTTTTAGAGAATGTTGAATGCGGTAATCCAAAGTCAAGTAATATTTTTGCTAATACAGTTCGGCGTAAATTAGCTACCCATTTTAAATGTCTAAAAGGATGTCTGAGAAGTATTAAATATTTCGCTTGATCCCCCCTACCCCCCCCTTAAAAAGGGGGGAACTGGAATCAAAGTCCCCCTTTTTAAGGGGGATTTAGGGGGATCTACAAGTCTCGAATACAACACCAAAAAGTTTTCAGACATCCTCTAAAACCCTTACAAAATGGGAATTACGAATTACGAACTTGTACTGAGCGTCTTGCCCTGACTTGTGCCGAGCGGAGTCGAGGTAGCGAAGTCGTAAAGCCTGCGGCATAGCTACGCTTCGGGCGCAGCCTCTCCAAGAGTTGGGAACCGAAGTATTACGAATTACGCAAAGCGGTACTAGCTTTCATCTCATGGTTAATTTTAGATATTTATCGATCCAAAATTGTTAGTTTTAAAGGATACAATGGCTCAGATCCATTTAATTGCCAAATTCTAAATACCAAGACAGCAGCTACAGTTAACCACACACAAGAAAATGATAAAGTCATTCCTGCTATAGGATTAGTTTGCCAATAAATTGCCGTCACCACTACAGCAGATAACCAAGGGCCTAAAATAACTACAGGTACAGCAGCACCTAATCTTCGTTCGACAGTAAAAATCGTATTCCAAGTATCCCCTAAAGCCAGATGTACCACAAACAAAATTAAAGGCAACACTAAAAACTGGCGATTCATTTGCTGCCAAATCAATACAGAAGAAATTACCCGTAAAACAGCAATTATCATCCAAACTATGGGGAATGCTAAAGGTGGAGGAGACCATCTTGGTCTGATTACCTGGTCATAAGTCTGACGAGAACGGGTATTATCTAAAAGAGAAAAAATTCGAGAACGGATACTTAATAGAGCAAAAAATAATCCAGTCAATAAAGTGCTAAACCAACTGGGAAAAGAAGAATTATTGATGAGCATTACTAATTTTTCCATTCCCAACAACACCAGAATCATAACTAATATTTGTAGGATAGTCCCTAGTGTATAAACTAAAACTGCCTTGATATCTAGTTCTTGTGTAGTAGCTATTGATGTGTTTAGAGACTGTGCTTTATTCCCAGATTTTACCCCCATCACTGTATTCACAAACTGTTCAAATATTTTACTATTCTTGGATTTATTCATAATTAAGAAATGGCGCGTAGTTGGTAATTAGTAGTAATAAGTCATTATATGATATTCTAATAATTAAAAATAATTTGGTTAGGCTCTTTTAATATCAGAGTTTATCAGTTCCGAATTTAATGTACAGTTTTTCGTAAGTGATGTTGAGGAAAAAACGTGGAATTTCAGAAGTTCTTGTATATTTTTACTCTAGTAAATATTGCTACGTTTGCTCTGAGTGTACCTGTATTTGCTCAAATCACACAGGCTCCCTTTAATTCTTCACAGTCAAGTTGTCGTGTAACTAAAATAAGTACTCCAGTTTTCAAAGAACCTTCAACATCATCCAACGCTATCAGAATATTGTCGCCAAAAACAAAGATTACTTTAGCATATATACCAGTTAGTGGAGATAGATTTGTCAGAATTAAAGCTCCGACTTCAGGGTTTATTCAAACTGCTGTACTGAAATTTTGTCAGCCGAATAACAACGCTCAAAATATATGGAATAAACCTACTATTGGCAGTGTATGTCGGCAAATTGTACGACAGGAAACTATACGTCGCCAACCAAGTACAAGAGAACCTTTTATTACAACACTTTCGCCAAATACAGTTGTGTTTGTGAACTTGGTTACAGGTAATATAGTTAAGTCATACAAATCTGAGAATTATATTTGGGTAGAAATAGACCTTTCCAGAAGTTTCCCTGGAGAATTATCTGGTAATGGTTGGATAGTCAATACTGACTTAGCGAATACTCCGGGATTAAGCAATCTGGCTTATTGTAGTTAAGTATCCAGGCATAAATAAATTTAAAGTTTGTAGTAAGGACTTTAGTCCTGATAATCCTTGCATTGAACGATAAATCGCTCACTACAAACTAGGAGTTTATTTTATATTTAATTATGTCTACCTACTTAGTAGCTTATTTTGCTTAATATATCCACCCATATTCACCCAGCATGAGTTTCTCCATCCACTAGGGTCGTGCCTCTATGACTGAGTTTGGTTCAATGTTTTATTCCTCCTGACAAAGAGCGAAGCGATCGCTGATATCCTTGAGATTGTCTGGAGTTGTTGCTAAATCTGACTTTTCCCGTTAAGTCCGAAAACCCCTGCACAGAGAGAGGCAGGAGGCAGGAGGTTTTTTCACTTATAGGATTCAAACCCCTCCTGAGAAACTAATATTCAGTTGGGCAATAGTTCTCTATGGTTATACTCTCGTTTAATCGCTTGCAGCGTCTAACAATTCAGTTTGTGCTAATCATTGTGGTGACGATCGCAATGGTGTTTGGCTGGGGTGCGATCGCCCACAGTCAACTGCCCTCGTTACCCACCGCCGCTTCTAACAATCCGCACAAACCCCCTAAAGGCGTCACCCGTCTCGGTGAATATGAAATTGCCGACGTGAATTCACCACTAGACAAAAACCTTTTGTTTAAGGTTGTCTCTCCCACTGTTTTTAATCGCGACGAACCGCCAGAGGGAAGTCTTCCTGTAGAAGTACGTGCTGAAGAAATTACCCAACGGCTGATGCGAGCGCTCGATAGAGCCAACAAAGCCAAACAAACTCCCATAATTTCTGTTGCCACCCTGAATAACCGCCTAATCCTCCAGCTCAATGACGATCAAACGACCCATTCTTTAAGGCTGGTGACAGTGACAGAGCCAGATGCAGACTACTATGGGAAAACACTGGAGGAATTGGCCCAGGAGTGGCAAAAGATATTACAAGCAGAAGTGGAACGCATCGAGCGACTCTTCTCACCTCAGGTATTGTCTCAACGGGTTGGGCAAGCACTACAAATCAGCATCGGCTTGGTGTTGGGTAGTGTTGTGTTCTGGTTCCTGCGGCGAACTCTAATTCGCAAACAGACGGTATTGCAAGCTCGTTATCAAGAGCATATAGCTGAGGCAAAACAGTCTGCGGTCAAACGCTCTCAGGCAATCGACACCAGCGAACCAGAAGCACACACCATCGCCGATGGGCGATCGCAATTTCTAGAAATCATCCAGCGACAGTTCACTCTCAAGCGCCAACTGGGGATCTATTCTTTTCTTACCTTGCTCCTGTTTTGGGCGTTTATTCTCGTATGGTACATCGGGATTGTGGTCATCATATCTCGCGTCCCCTACTTGATGAGATGGTCGACTGACGCTTTAGCCCGTCCCCTGGCGCTGCTGATTATTTGGTTTTTCATCAGTGTTGTCATTCGTATTGGCAAAAGCTTAATTGACTACATCACCGATGTCTGGACAACCCATCCCTCTCTACCCTTGAGTGAAATGCAACGGATTGCCCTGCGAGCTGCAACAGTTTCCGGGGCACTAAAAGGATTAATCACCTTTGTTTTCATTACCTTCGGTATCTTGCGGACTCTAGACATTTTTAATGTACCCACTAGTTCAATTTTGGCAGGGGGTGCTGTAATCGGTATTGCAATTTCCCTTGGTTCCCAAAGTTTGATGAAAGATTTGGTCAATGGCTGCTTGATTTTGCTGGAGGATCAATTTGCTGTGGGAGATGTGATTGAGATTGGGAATAAAAGCGGCCTGGTGGAAAATCTCAACCTGCGCGTGACTCAACTACGCAATGGCGAAGGTAAGCTAATTACCATTCCTAATAGCAATATCACTGATGTCAACAACTTAACCCGCCTTTGGTCGCGGGTAGACTTTTCGATTGTGGTGGCCTATGAAAACGACCCGAAGCAGGTTTTAGAGATTCTCAGGCAAGTATCCCAGCAATTGTATAGCGAACCAGAATGGCGCGATCGCCTACCAGAATTGCCTGAAGTGCTAGGCATTGATGACCTCTCCCACACAGGTATGTTAGTGCGCGTCTGGATTAAAACGGCAGCGATGGAACAATGGCGCGTTGGGCGAGAGTTCCGTTTACGGGTGCGGCTAGCCTTTGAAGCAAACAATATCGAGATCGGCAGACCGCAACGGATCAGTTACAACACTAATTTGGATGGATCTAGTAGTTCGCTTTCGTGACGCAAGCGGGGTAAAGGGGAAAGGGGAAAGGGGAAAGGTTTTAAATCCCAAACCCAGTACCCCCTGCCCCTTATCCCCTTCTTGGGGCCCCACCCTCCCCTTTACCCCAAACCCTTGCGAAGCGTTTTTACTTCAAGCCCATAACTAAAGTTATGGTGTTCCCTTTCCCCTTTAACCTTTAACCTTTTCCCTGCCCGAAGGGCGTTGACTCCAAAGGGGAGGATCTACAGTAAAACCTGGACAATCAATTGTCAGGCAGAAATACACCGCGCATTTCGATGGATATCGATGTCATTCCCGAATTAATCTGTGCTGAAAAATTTTTTCGCAATCGTAACTATTTCCCCTAGTTCTCCCCTATTTCTTTCTAAATTCAAATCAGAAAAGCAGAGAACACCGCCCCAAACAAGCGCGCAATCTCTGCCGTATAAATAAGTCAATAAAAATGGAGAACAAACCTATGCTACACCAAATTAAAGAATTGCTGCAAAACGCACAATTACAACAGCAAGTAAAAGCAGCAGCTAACCAAGCAGAAGCTATCAGAGTGATAGCGATCGCGAGTGCAGAGAAAGGTTATAACTTCACAGTTGAAACCATTTCTCAAATGCTGGCAGAATTAACCTTTGTGGATTCCAATGAACTGAGTGAAGAAGAATTACTTAGTGTTAGTGGTGGAATGATGGCTGATAGTGCAGCCAAGCTATGTCATACAGCTAGCTGTGGTGGCGGACACGCAGGCTGCTGCTAAAAACGGCTTCTGTTTTTCTTTGGCATTGTAACCACCACAGGTCAGGTTGCTTCTCTAAAAGAGTTTTTTAGATTCAACATCTCCAATATTTTAATTTGGATAATTTCCATATCTAATACTGAGGTTCAATGCCCAAAGAGATACTGCATAACAGTTCCCTCTTTACTTTTTTAATCAAGAAAATGAGGGAATTCCATTAACAATTACTATCACCAACTCGGAGAAAATACAATTATGTTGTCACAAATTCAAAGCTTACTCCAAAATAGCCAACTACGCGAGAATATGCAAGCAGCAGTTACCCAAGCAGAAGCCATCAAACTGTTGCTAATTGCCAGTGCAGAAAAAGGTTATACTTTCACAGCCGAAAGCATAGCTCAAATATTGGCAGAGTTGACCTTTGTGGACTCCAACGAATTGAGCGAAGAAGAATTACTCAGTGTTAGCGGCGGGATGATGGCTGAAAGTGCGCCCAAACTATGTCATACCGATTCCTGCGGTGGTGGACACGGTGGTTGCTGTTAAAAAAAGTATAGACCTCTTGGCATTTGTGCTTTTTACAAGAGGGGGGAAAGGGTAAAGGTTAAAGGGTAAAGGTTTTTTATTTTCCCTTTCCTTTTCCTCAAAACCTGACAAGTATTGAATTGCTTCTTTACTTTTTTATGGAGGTAAAGAGGAAATTTCATTCATAATTCTTACCAACTTTAACGTGAGTTCGACAAGACCTTTTTTGACCTCTCCCCCAACCCCTCTCCGACACGGAGAGGGGAGCCAAAACCGTAATTTCTCGTTGCTCCTCCCTTTCCCCGTAGGAGAGGGAGGTTGGGAGGGAGAGGTTCATCGAACTCACGTAACTTTAAGAAAATATAATTCTGACTCCTACCTTCTGCCTTATCCCATTGATTCTTCTGTTTTAACTCCCAATATCAGAAATCTAGCTATGGTTCAACAAGTTGTTCGCTTATCTCAACAGAAAATATCAGACAATTTCAGGGCGATCGCAGCCAATGCTAGCTTTATCTGGGAACGCCTTGATGAAAGCAGATTTGCAATTAATGGCGATCGAGTCAACGAACAAGAAATTAACCGTCGTAGAGATCGCTGGTGCGAAGTTGCAGCAGAAGGTAAATTGGATACATTGCACAAACGCTTACAGTGGGAAGGGCTAGACCTCGATACTGTTAGTTCCAAATTGGGAACTATCGAGTTGCTTGGCGATCGACCTTTGCCTGAGTGGGCAGAAACCTTACAGCAAATCATCCAAACCGCTACAGGATTCAATTCTGCAACCGAAGTATTTCTACCAATCGATTCACAAAATCCGATCGCCTTTGAAGATATCCTTTTGCCTGCTATTTTGGTAGCTAGACAGCAATTACTAACTCGGTGCGGCAGTCAATTCACCCACGAGTCTCTTCCCTTATCGATTCTTTCCCACGACGCTTACAGTTCTTTAGAACGTGGTCTACTGCAACGATTAGCAGGACTTTGCATAAAGACATTAGATTTTGAATTTTCTCAGGTGCGTCCCTTTGGTCAAAGTTTGCTCGGTTTGCTGGGGCTGGAAACAGAAAATAATAATACTCACTACATTAAGTTCGTTAATCAACTCCTAGAAGATGGAATGCTAACCTTCTTCCAGAAGTATCCAGTTCTCGGTCGGTTAGTGGCAACAGCAGTCAATTTTTGGGTTGAGTTTACTGCTGAATTTCTCGAACGTTTAGTTGCAGATAGGACAGATATTCAACGAACTTTTGATGAAAGAATTGTCCCATTTTCTCAAAACAAAGTTGCTGAAATTCAAACATCCATTTCCGATCCACACAAACGCGGACGAACGGTGATTTTGCTCACCTTTGAGTCTGGACTTAAACTTGTTTATAAACCCAAAGATTTAGGATTAGAGGTTGTCTTTAACCAATTTTTGGATTGGTGCAATCAACACAGCAATCTTTTAGATTTTAAAATAATTCAAGTACTGGAACGCAACGGTTACGGTTGGGTAGAACATGTTGAACAGTTGCCTTGTGTGGATGAAGCAGCTGCGAAACGATTCTATCAGCGTTCTGGGATGTTATTGTGTGTGCTTTATGCCCTCAGAGCCACAGATTGCCATTACGAAAACTTAATTGCCAATGGCGAACATCTGGTGCTGATTGATATGGAAACGTTGCTGCACCACGAACCGAATCTCATTGAAGACTCACCGCTTACCCAAGATTTAGAAACAACCGCCACACAACAATTTTGGGATTCCGTACTCCGCACCGGACTTTTACCGCGTTGGGACTTTAGTGGCGATCGCAGTGTCGCTTATGATATTAGCGGTCTAGGCAGCACAGATCCCCGACTATCTCGCCGGAAAGTGCCGCGCTGGCAGAATATTAATACAGATAATATGCATCTGTCCTCTGAGTCTGTAACCTTGCCGATGGGAAAAAATGTGCCGTTTTTGGGTGAAGTTGTTCTATCTCCAAACGATTATCAGCAGCAAATCACCACTGGGTTTGAGCAGATGTATCGCTTTTTGATGGCGCACAAAGATTTCTTAATTTCACGCCAAAGTTTGCTATCTGCTATGCAAAATCAGCAGGTGCGCTTTATCTTCCGCAACACCCGCATCTATGGCATCATCCTCCAAAAAGCTTTAGCACCCGATTACCTCAAACACGGCGTAGATTACAGTATTCAACTCGATGTTCTCAGTCGTGCTTTTCTAGTTGCTCAAAATAGACCGAACGCCTTCCCTGTTTTGAGCGCAGAACTCCGAGCAATGGAACAATTGGATATTCCTTTCTTCACGGCTAGCGCGGTGGTTGATGAACTGAGTTTAAACGGTTCATCAACCATTCCCAACTACTTCAAGCAATCCAGTTATCAAGACCTGCTCAACCAGTTACAATCTCTAGATGAAACCGACTTAGCTCGACAAGTAGCGATTATTCAAGGCTCCTTCGATGCTAAGATTGCAACCACCTACAGCCGCCAAGGTGGGCAATGGCAAAGCGAATCGTTACCGTTGCTGAATTCGGAACAATTGATTGCCCAAGCCAAAGAAATCGCCACTCAACTGGAAACTAGAGCCATTTCTGACCCTGATGGCAGCGTTAACTGGATTGGTTTAGACTTTGTGCCTCGCGCTGAACGATATCAACTGCAAGTATTGAATAATTGTCTCTCTGACGGACGCTCTGGAGTTGCCCTGTTTTTAGCCGCACTAAGTCAAGTAACTGGAGATTCCCGTTACCGCGATTTAGCATTGAGGACAGTGCAATCTCTGCGTCGCCAAATCCACACCATCGATCCCGAAACTTGGGAACGCATGGCTCGTTTCATGGGCGTTGGGGGTGCAACAGGTTTAGGGTCAATGATCTATAGCCTGGTGAAAATTAGTCAATTTCTCAACGATGCAACGCTGTTATCAGAGGCTCAAGTATTAGCCGATTTGATGACACCAGAACTAATTGCTGCCGACGAACACTTGGATATTATGAGTGGAGCAGCAGGGGCAATTTTAGGGCTATTATCCCTGCATCAAGCCACAGGAGAAGCAACCGTTTTAGAAAAAGCGATCGCCTGTGGACAACATTTAATCAACCGTCAAGTTAGCCACAATGGTGCGCCCAAAGCTTGGCATACTTATTGGGACAAGCCTTTAACTGGCTTCTCTCATGGAGCCGCAGGCATCTCCTATGCCTTGCTCAGACTTTATGCCGCCACCTCAGAGGACAAGTACTTAGCAGCAGGTTTAGCAGGAATTGAGTATGAGCGTAGCGTCTTTTGCCAGTCCACCGCCAACTGGCCCGACTTCCGCAGAATGGGACAACCAGGACAACCCGACTTTGCAAATAAGTGGTGTCATGGTGCAGCCGGCATTGGTTTGGGACGCTTAGGCAGTTTGAGAATCGTGGAAACGCCGGAAATTCAACAAGAAATTGAAATTGCTCTCCAAACTACTCAAAATTTTGGCTTACAGGCGATCGATCACTTGTGCTGTGGTAACTTCGGTCGAGCGGAAGTGCTGTTAGTCGGTGCAAAAATCTGTTCCCGTCCTGATTGGCATCAAATTGCTCACCAGAATGCAACAAATGTTGTGGCTAGAGCCAAGCGAACTGGAGCTTATCAACTGTTCCCCAACTTACCCAATTCTGTATTTAATCCTGGCTTTTTACCCGGTATATCTGGAATTGGTTATCAATTGCTGCGTCTGGCTAACAATGATTTGCCTTCAATATTATTGTGGGATTGAGCTTGTTGTTCGTATCCAAAAACCGTTTTTGACTACACCCTATTAGTTTACGCTAATAGGGTCAGAACTAGCCCTCTCAAGGTGTTGGCTGCTGATAAAGGCTACGACTTAAAACAAAAACTTTAAGTAGTTTCTTAAGCAAAGGGATAATTAAGCTTTTGAAGGCGTTAGGCGAACTTTTTTACAAAAGCTAGTCATCTCAAAATTTTTAACGCTATGTTGGTTTTTGTGTGACTGAGGCAGTTGGATTTAGACTTGAAATGATGGGACTGGAGGAAAGACTGGTGACGAGAGCAATTGGTCTAGAGTAAATTATTGCCCAAAATGTTCTTACCTTATGGGGGTAAATGAGCAAGCGTACGTGCGACTGCTCATTTGACCCCTTCCTCCATTAAAAAACTTGTTGCTCTATCTAACGAGTAACTGAATTCACGTCTAGCTCCTAACCAGTTAATAGCAGACAGACAAAAGACTACAAGGCAAATCATCACTGAAAGGACTCCAGCTTCCCAATTAGTTAATAGGTTCCGGCAATGCCCTAAACGGTGAGTCCTTGATTAGTAAGTTTTACTCTCATGGCAATTTGGATTGAAGGAGTTAAGGGACTCAAACTACGTGATAAATCTCACATAGCGACCTTCGGTGCTGCCATCTTCTTTGGAGTAGCTAACGGCATGGACTTGATGACCAGAGGCATCCTTTAGGCGGATTGTGCCGCCTTTGTTACCGAGTTGAGCCGTGTTTCCAGATAGCAGGATGCGTCGTGATTCACCCGATCCCAATACACCAGAAAGCGTTTCTGCAAGATTATTGCGATCGACAATACTCCATCCGGTTAAATCAACATCTGAAGATGAAGCATTGCCGATGACAACCACTTCTTTGCCTGGATCGCTGCCAATTGGGTTTACTAATGCCCGCTCAACGTAAATATCTGGGTTTGATACGTTTGAGGGTGTGCCATTCTCATTTTGGTTTGGGGGAATATTCGATCCGGCTGGAATAGGTCTGGAGTTGTTGGGTATACGATTTCCAGTACGATCATCTGTGGGCAACCATTGGGTCTGAAAACGGAGAAACAGACCAACATATCGATTGGAGAATTTTAAAATTATTCCACCATCTTGGAAGACACCGTTGTCTCTCTCGAAACGACCAGGAGGATTACCTTGATTCATGTGGACATCATGAATGCCTTGGTTGGTGCCAAATTCTTGATCGATCGGTCTAGGATTAAACGGTTGACCTTGTTCAGGAAATTTAGCACCGAAGACAAAAATATCACCATTTTGTGACTTGAGACTTTTTAAATCAGTAATCAGACTATCTTGTAAATCGTCATTCTCACCTGGTCCAGAAGGTATTACTTCTACACCTGTAGGCCAATCAAATAATGGAGAGCGGAAAAAATCTAAGGCGCGGGATACAGAACGAGAATTGGATGGTAGGGAAATAAATCCAGGCTCAAGATCCGATAGACTCGCTAAAATTGGGTGTCCCTGGAGCGGATCTACACGATGGAATATCAAAAGTGATCGATCTCCAGATAAGACGTTAACAGGAACCCGCCATGCCTGATTATTGCGATCAATAACCCGAATTTGGAGATGTGGCGTATCTTGGTTATCTTCACGCTTGAATACATCAACTTTGCCAGCTAGAACACCATACTCTAATGACATATGAACACGACCTCTTCACTGAAAAGTTTAGCGAACAAATTTAGCTGTGGTACATATGACATAACGGCTTGGAGTTCACCGGACAGCATTGCACTTTTTATCATAAATAATAGTGTAAACCTCTGTTCCAGTGCAACTACTGGTTATACAGCGAAGACAGAACATTTATGAGGTAAAGGGGGGAAGACTACCGTAAACTGCTTCATGAATATCGTGATTTTGAGCGTATGGTCTTCCGGATTATGCAACGTCGCGTCCGGAGCAAACTTTGTAAACCTGGCTTGCCAATAATATCAGGACTTACGTAAGTACTAGGATTTTACTTCATTACGAGCGTTGGCGTAGCCTCTGGTAGAGAAGCAAGGTATTGGTGATGTTTGTGCTTTGTTGAAGTAATATAAGCGATCGCCTCTCTTAATTCTCCCCTAGTTCTCCCCGATCGCACTTTAATCTTAGAAGTCTAGAAGACTTGAAGCTCTAAGCGCTCTCAGGAAAAAGGAGAACAATGCAACTAAAACACAGCCACATATATCGCCAAGAAGCCTTAGAGCGCTTATCTTCACCAGAACAACTGGATCGAGCAATACAAGTTGTCAAGCCTCAAGCTTGGTTAACTTTATCTACTTTGAGTTTTGTGGTTGCTGTAGCTGGCCTTTGGAGTGTGTTCGGCAGAATTCCGCTCACGGTGACAGGTCAAGGTATCTTGATTAAACCGCACCATGTTGTGGAATTTCAAGCACCCAGTTCTGGCCCGTTACTAACTCTGAAGGTAAAGGCGGGGGATATTATTAAACAAGGTGATGTACTGGGTATTATCGACCAATCAGCTTTGAAACAGCAGTTGCAGCAAGAGCAAGTAAAATTGCAACAACTGCAAACCCAGAATCAAGAGACTGACAGGTTACAAAAGCTGCTGATTGACCAACAAATCATTACTCTTGGACAACAGAGAATGGATTTGGAAAATAATTTGCATCGAGAGCAAAGTGCGCCGAAACTACGCGATCAAACATTGAGAGCGATCGCTCAAAAACGCCAAAGCATTAATTCCCGCAAACAACAAATTAATTACTTACTCAAAACTCTTAAAAAACGGGTTGATAACCGTCGTCACCTTTTTGAGCAGCATGTAATCAGCCAAGATATGCTGGTGCAAGCCGAACAAGAATATTTTAATACTCAAAGCGAACTGTCAGATATTGACGTGCAACTCAAGGATCTGGAAATCCAAGAAACTACCACGCAACGCGAATATCTGGAAAATCTTAATAGAATTGACGAAATTAAAACCAAAATTAAAGATATTAATACTCAAAATACTAAACTACGCGAACAAGACTTAAAGCAATCAATTGATAAAACAAATCAAATTCGGGAAGTAAAGCGGCGAATTGCCCAATTACAACTGCAACTATCTCAAGAAAGTAGAATTATTAGCAAATATAATGGTCACATTCTCGAACTGAGCGCTGTCCCTGGACAAATGATGAATCCGGGTAGTCGCTTGGGGTCAATTGAAGCTGAACAGCCAAATTCAAAACTTATGAGTCTTGTTTACTTTGCGAATAAAGATGGTAAGCAAATCAAGCCAGGGATGGCTGTACAAGTGACTCCCAGCTTTGCTAAACGCGAGCGCGAAGGTGGTATTGTCGGAACCGTTGCAAATATTTCTTCATTTCCGGTAAGTACACAAGATATTACAGCGATCGTTGGTAACAAAGAAATTGCCGCCAGTCTTGCAGGTAAAGGTGAAAATCAGGTGCAAGCTTTTATCCAACTCCAAGAAAACCCTACATCAGTCAGTGGCTACAAATGGTCATCCTCTGATGGCCCAGCCTTAAAAATATCTTCTGGGACAACTACATCAGTTCAAGTAAAGGTTGGAGAAAAAGCACCGATTTCTTATATTATTCCTATGCTGCGCTCTTGGACGGGAATTTATTAGTTTACGCCGTATGCAACTTTCTTTCAGACCTAACCCCCAACCCCTTCCCTACAAGGGAAGGGGAGCAAGAATCAAAGCCTCTCCTCCCTGTGCCTAAGATGTACACACAAGTCCTTTTCACCCCCTCTAACTCCCCCTTGGTAAGGGGGAGAACCGGATATTTCCCCTTTAGCAAAAGGGAGAAGCAGATATTTCCCCCCTTAGCAAGGGGGGATTAAGGGGGGTAAATCCAGGGTTTGAGCTTCATTACCAAGATGTGTGTACACCGTAGCTCCCTGCTCCCTGTGGGGGAGAGGTTCTAAGGATAAGTTGCACATCGCGTTAATTTGGGCATTGAGGTTAAAACTTGAAGGTTCACCCTCAGAAGGTCAACTTTCACCATCAGAAGCTCAACTTCCACCCTCAGAAGGTCAACTTTCACCCTCAGAAGCTCAACTTCCACCCTCAGAAGGTCAACTTTCACCCTCAGAAGCTCAACTTTCACCCTCAGAAGCTCAACTTCCACCCTCAGAAGCTCAACTTCCACCCTCAGAAGCTCAACTTCCACCCTCAAAAGCTCAACGTTCAAGTTCTATCTAATACCAATGCCCAATGCCCAATGCCCCATGCCCCATGCCTAATGCCCCATTCCCAATCCCAAAATTTAAACCAAATCGTGTCCGCACTTCTACACTTTTGCAAATGGAAGCGGTCGAATGTGGTGCGGCTGCTTTGGGAATAATTCTGAGCTATTACGGGCGGATTGTGCCACTGGCTAAACTGCGTGAAGAATGCGGTGTTTCGCGGGATGGGAGTAAAGCTTTTAATATTGTCAAAGCTGCAAAAAATTATGGACTCAATGCTAAAGGTTTAAAACTGTCTCTGGAAAACGTCAAAACTACCCGCCTCCCCTACATTGCCTTTTGGAATTTTAACCATTTTCTCGTGGTAGAAGGATACAGCAAAAAACGTGTCTACCTCAACGATCCTGCCAATGGTCGCAGAACAGTGAGTTGGGAAGAGTTCGATCGCGCATACACGGGTGTTGTGCTGACAATGGAACCAGGAGCGGATTTTCAGAAGGGAGGCAAAAAAAATCACATTGTCTCAGCCTTAAGTAGCCGCTTACAAAACTCACAAGTTACTATCTTATTTTGCTTGCTAGCTGGTTTATTGCTAACATTGCCTCGGTTAGCTGTGCCAGCCTTTTCTCAAGTATTTATCGATGAGATTTTAATCCAAGATCGACAAGATTGGTTACGACCTTTGCTGTTAGGAATGCTGTTAACTAGTTTATTACGGGCATTCCTTGCCAGACTGCGGCTTACCTACTTGCGGCGATTAATGGTTAAGCTGTCAGTCAGCACATCTGGACAGTTTCTCTGGCATATTCTGCGATTGCCCATTGGGTTTTACGATCAACGCTTTGCTGGGGAAATCAGTAACCGAGTGCAACTGAATGGCCGGGTGGCAGAAGTACTCTCAGGGCCTTTGGCAACTACAGTAATTGATGCGGTGATGATGGTCTTTTACCTGCTGATTATGATTCAGTATGACCAATTGCTGAGTGCGATCGCAGTCGGTTTTGCTTTAATCAACATTCTCGCTCTCCTATTTTTATCGCAAACTCGTGTAGATGCAAATATGCGCCTCGCTCAGGAATATGGCAAAGTGGGCGGAGTAACGGTTAGCGGCATCCAAACTATAGAAACCATCAAAGCTTCTGGGCTGGAGTCAGATTTATTTGCTCGGTTTGCGGGTTATTACGCTAAAGCCTTGAATGCCCAACAACAATTAAGCTTACAAACTCAAATTCTCACCACATTACCCACAATTTTGACAGCCCTAGCCACAGCTTCTATTTTACTGGTTGGTGGTTTACAGGTAATGAAAAACAATCTCAGTATTGGAATGCTGGTTGCCTACCAAAGTTTAACATTGAGTTTCTTAGAGCCAGTCAATAGCCTCGTCAATTTTGGCAGTACACTCCAAACTTTAGAAGCTGATTTAAACCGCCTTGATGATGTATTGCAAAATCCCATTGATTTGGAAGTAGAGGGGAAGCAGGGGGCAGCCCTTCGACTTCGCTCAGGGCAGGGGGCAGGGGGCAGGGAGCAGGGGGCAGGGGGAGAAATTATTTCTTCATCTCTCTGGCAATTACAGGGTCACGTTGAGTTACGAAATGTCACTTTTGGCTATAGTCGTGTGGAATCTCCGTTGATTGAGAATTTGAGCTTGATTGTCAAGCCAGGGCAAAGAATAGCGCTTGTGGGGGGAAGTGGTTCTGGTAAATCGACAGTTGCTAAATTAATTTGCGGTCTTTATCAACCGTGGGATGGGGAAATCTGCTTTGATGGTGTAGAGCGATCGCAAATTAAGCGTTCTGTTCTGGCTAACTGGTTGGCAATGGTTGAACAGGATATCTTTTTATTCGCCGGCACTGTGCGAGAAAACATCACTCTTTGGGATTCAACTATACCAGAAGCCGATTTGGTGCAGGCTTGCCAAGATGCAGCGATTCATGATGCGATCGTATCTATGCCTGGAAAATATGACTTTGAGTTGATTGAAGGCGGTATGAATATCAGTGGTGGACAACGCCAGCGTTTAGAAATTGCCCGCGCTTTAGTGAGAAATCCCACAGTCTTAGTATTAGATGAAGCAACCAGCGCCCTGGATGCAGAAACCGAGTTGATTATTAACCGCAACTTGCAACAGCGTGGTTGTTCGTGTATTGTAGTAGCCCACCGCCTCAGCACAATCCGCGATTGCCATGAAATTATTGTGCTAGAGCAAGGTAAAATCGTGCAGCGTGGCACTCATGAGGAATTATGGCAGCAAGGCGGAACTTATCTTCGTCTACTTCACGCGGCAGAGGCATAGTTGAGTAATGAGTAGCCCGCAGGTGAATCCTTCTTCTAAACTGTACTCCTTTCAAGCAAACGAACCATTACTGTTGAATGACTCAGAAACATTCTGGATAGTGCAGTCTGGAACATTAGCAGTGTTTGCAACTAGAGTTAAAAACAGTTTACCAAAGGAGCATCGCCGCTATTTATTTCATGTCAACGCTGGTGAAGCATTGTTACCGGAAGTAATAGCACAAAGCCAATGGAATTTTGTCGCGATCGCAATTGAACCTACCCAATTATGCCAGATGTCAATGGTTGATTTGGTTCGGGGAATCGCGGCGGCTAACTCTCAAGCCATAGAATTTTTAGAAGGTTGGGTAAATCATTTAGGACAATCTCTTAGCGCCCAGCAAACAGTTTTGACTACGCCATTAAACCTTGTGCAGACATTGGGGCGTGATTTTTCATTATCGCCTGGTGAAACGCTACAGGGAAGACAACAAACACTTTTATGGGTGAAGTTGCAGCAAGGCAATACTCACTGGATGGGAGTCGAGGAATTAACCTTGAATTCTACTTCACCAGCGTTTCCACTCACGAGTGATATGTGGCTGGAGGCAGAAGATGCAGTTATCGGACAAGTGTTATCAACGGCAGATTTAGAAAATTCCGAGGAACTTCTGGCAGGTTTAGCCAGTTTGCAGACTTATTTCTTTCACTACTTCAGTTTGCTGGTAAACAAAGAAACAGAAGCAGAATTTCGGCAGTTTCAGGAACGCGAACAATTTAATCAGCAAGTAATAGAGGGGGCACTTTCTGATTTAGCAACGGTATTGCAGCCACAGCAGGAGGCAGTTTTTTCTCAGGAAGGGCCGCCCTTATTAGTAGCATTTGGTGCAGTCGGACGGACGCTGGGGATAGAGATTCGTCCACCAGCAGAAGATTTGAATTTTATTAAAGACCCTGTAGCAGCGATCGCACAAGCATCACAAATTCGTATCCGCCGAATAACTTTAGCAGATGGCTGGTGGCATCAAGACCAAGGAGCAATGTTAGCTTATACTCAGTTGGAACGCCCAGTGGCGTTGTTACCTACAGATAATCGGGATTATATAATCTTTGACCCCGTAGCGCGGACTCGGACACCTGTTAATGAATCAGTAGCAAAAACACTCTCACCATTAGCCTACGTTCTCTATCGACCATTACCCCAAATTGCGCTCAACGCCATTGATTTACTACGGTTTGGGGTCAAGGGTTATGAAAAAGACATCGCCAGTATTTTAGTGGTAGGGCTACTGGGCACAATATTGGGGATGGTTGCACCGCAAGCAACAGCAATTTTAATCAATCATGCCATTCCCGATAGCGATCGCGCTCTACTGTGGCAGATCGGATTGGTCATGTTTGCAGTCGCCTTTGCACAGTTAGCTTTTCAAGTTGCCCAAAGCATTATCACTCTACGAGTGGAAAGCGCCACTGATAGCATATTACAGCCAGCCATTTGGGATCGGTTACTCAGATTAAGCCCTAGCTTTTTTCGTCAGTATACTTCTGGAGATTTGGTCAACCGCGTTATGGCGGTGAGGGAAATTCATCAAAAACTTAGCGGTGCTACCCAAAGAACGTTGTTGAGTGGAATCTTTGCCTTATTCAACTTGGTGCTGATGTTTATTTACAGTTGGCAACTAGCGCTTGTGGGTGTGGGTTTAGCAATATTTGCCACTGTGGTTACGACTGTTGCAAGTTTCCTTTTGGTGAAGAAATCGCAAAAAGAGCAAGAACTCAATGGTGCAATTCAGGGACTCACGGTACAACTAATCAACGGTGTTGCCAAACTGCGAGTCACAATGGCAGAAGAACGCGCATTTGCAGCTTGGGCAAAAAAGTATAGCCAGCAAATCCGACTGAAGGCGAGTTGGCAAGAAATTAAAGATGGTGTTTCTATATTTAACGAAGCACTCCCTTTGGTAAGTTCTATACTGCTGTTTGGGTTTGCCATGTTGTTAATGCAGACACGCCTAACACTGGGTACATTTGTTGCTTTTAACTATGCTTTGGCGATTTTTATCAAAGGAGTAATTGACCTGAGCAATACTGTATCGGAAATTTGGAGTATTGTACCAATCTGGGAACGAGCAAAACCGATTTGGCGATCGCAGCCGGAATATGACTCAACCAAGGTTAACCCCGGTCAATTAAGCGGTCGCATTGCTCTAAATCGTGTCAGCTTTCGCTACTCGGAAAATGGCAGCTTAATCCTCAATGATGTCAGCCTCCATGCCGAACCAGGGGAATTTATCGCGATCGTTGGGTCTTCTGGAAGTGGAAAATCAACGATATTGCGGTTGTTATTGGGCTTTGAAACTCCATTAACAGGGAACATTTATTACGATCGCAAAGATTTAGCAGAGATGGAACTCCAAGCTGTGCGAAGACAGTTAGGAGTGGTACTGCAAAATGGTAAAATCGGTACAGGATCGGTTTTTGATAATATCACCGCCGGAGCTTTAGTTTCCCTAGAAGAAGCTTGGTCAGCCGCACAAATGGCAGGCTTTGCTGATGATATCAAGCAAATGCCAATGGGTATGCATACGATCGTCGCCGAGGGTGGTAGTAATCTTTCCGGTGGACAACGGCAAAGATTATTGATTGCGCGATCGCTGGTTTCCAAGCCTAAAATTATCTTGATGGATGAGGCGACCAGTGCTTTAGACAACCGCACCCAGGCAATTGTGACTGAAAGTTTAGCCAAGTTAAACGCTACTAGAGTGGTAATTGCCCATCGCCTCAGCACAATTCGTAATGCCGATCGCATCTATGTGATTGACGCTGGTCATGTCGTACAGGTAGGTACTTTTTCGGAATTGATTACTCAACCAGGGTTATTTGCCAGACTGGTAGCTCAACAGTTAGAAGGGGAGCTTTAGTTTTGCTTCAGCATGGAATTAGTAACTTGACGTGAGTTCGATGAACCTCTCCCCAACCCCTCTCCGAGGCGGCTACGGTGTATACACAACTCAAATTACCCCCCTTAATCCCCCCTTGCAAAGCAGGGTGGTTTCATACGAAAAAAGAAAAATACATAAGTCTTGATTTCTCATGTATAACGATAGATTTTGACCCCTCTCCAAACCTCTCCCCGAAACGGAGAGAGGCTTTGAAACTCAGCTTTATTTTTTCTCTGCTTGTATGAAACCACCCTGCTTAATCCCCCCGATGCATTGGGGGGAAATCGGAAATCTAGTTCCCTCCCCTTTGCAAGGGGAGGGTTAGGGTGGGGTAAAACTAAAGCTAAAACCTTAGTAAATCAGGTTTGGGGGGAGGTTTTGAGAATTTATGCAATAAATATATTAAATTCGGGCGGTCGTTTCTTGAATTCGGGCGATCGTTTCTTGAATTCGGGCGATCGTTTGTTGAATTCGGGCGATCGTTTGTTGAATTCGGGCGATCGTTTGTTGAATTCGGGCGATCGTTTGTTGAATTCGGGCGGTCGTTTATTGAATTCGGGCAGTCGTTTTAATATCAAGTCCGGTTAATTAATACTTTACTCCCGTTCAAAGACAAAAATAATGGAAATCGGTTTATTTGTCTTGGGATCGGATGGCTCATATAAATTTAGCAATCGGTAATTCAAAGCATGGAATTCGTTAATCCATGATTCCAGGGTTCGGAAATACCAAGGAGTAGGGTAGAATGGTCGATCTGCATTTGGTTGCCATGAAGTTTCGCGCCACCCATTGGAGTATGGAGAGTCACCGCAAGCAATTATCGGATGAAGTGTTTGAATGATTATTTTGCCTTTATCCTCTAACAGGCTATGACCTGCCTTAGCGATCTCATCAAGAGCGCATTCGCCTAGAATTGAAAAGTTGCAGATCGAGCAAGAGAAATAGTCAATGGTGCTAAATCTTTGTGATGCAAGATCCGAGTACGAACAGACAGCAAAGCGAGAATCACCACTATCCTTTGCTGTCTCAATGAGATCGGCGCAAAAATCAACACCCCAACCATCGATTCCTAAAGAAAAAAGCTGTCGAGACAACCATCCTTCACCGCATCCAATATCTAAGAATGTTCTGGGATTAAGTTGGGTTATCGCTTTAACTATAGCGGCATCTGTGGCGATCGCACGGCTTTCAATTTGTTTATTACGAACTGCTTGTGTCCATAATTTAGCATTCATCTGCCATGAGTCAAGGATTCGTTTTTCATTTTCGTCCATAAACTAATGCAAAACTTTTTTGAGTCGCTGGGGAAACTGAAGGCTTTTTAGGATTTTTCGAGTTTAATAGACGATCGTATCATTAGTAATTGCAACGCTATGTTAATTAATGAATTAAGAAATATTAACTTGATTATCTTTCCTGACTGGTCTAATTTAGAAACTGCAATCGCAGAAGACTTGACGAATGTTCTCAGAACTCTTTTCACACATCCAGCTAGACAAGATATAACACTACTAATTGACAGCCAAAGTTTAGCGGATGAACTACAGGATAATGCTAACTCGTTACTTTTTGAGACAGTTCTGAAACTTAGTTTAGAAGAAGCTGTATCGGAAGACTTAAATGTAGGGCTTACAGGTCAGTTAACTACCGAAGAATGGTCTATTATTAAATCATTAATTAACTTTCGCATCCCAATTAATCACGAAGATCGCTACATTATCCAGCAGCCAGAAATTGCACAAATTCCTAAATGTGATTTGTCAGAAATTGAACAGCCAACTATTTATGAAGCGGCTCGGCTAGAATCTTGGCAAAGATGGGGTGATTATTTCGCAGATAGTGAATTGCCTGAAAACGCTATCTCATATTACAGCAAGTATTTATCTAGTTGTCCGCACCAAATTAACTATTATCTAAAGTTAAGTAATGTTTTGTATAAAACTGGTCAGATGCCAGCGGCGATCGCAACATTGCAAAATGGTATTAGCAATTGCCCTCAAGCAGAAGAACTCTATTACTGGCTGATTATTCGTCTAAAGCAAAGCCAGAACTATCTGGAAGCTCGTAACTTCGCTCAACAGGTTACAGAGAAATTTCCTGAAAACTACGTATTTAAGATGTTGAGCTATCTTATGCTGCCAGAAACTTACCATACTCCTCAAGAGATTGATACCTATCGAGCGTGGTTTCAAGATGGGCTAGAAAAACTGATTCAAGAAATAACCATGAATAGCCCAGATGAACAGAAAAAAGCTTTCATGGGAATCAGCCATCATACAAACTTTTTTCTTGCATATCAGGCAAAAAATGACCTGATATTACAGCAGCAATATGGACAGCTAGTTCACCAAATTATGGCGGCAAATTATCCGCAATGGAGTCAGGTGCGTCCGATTTCTTCTATTAGTAACAACCGCAGAATTAAAATTGGCTATCTTTCCTATTTTTTATGTAGCTGGAGTGGAACAGTTTTGTTCTTAAACTGGCTTAAATATGCAGATCGTCAAAAATTGGAAATTTATTCATATCACATCGGGCATCAAATTGATGCTGCTACTCAATTATTCCAGTCTCATAGTACAAAGTTTTATCATTTGCCGAATAATTTAGAACAGATTTGTCAACAAGTTATTGACGATCGCCTTGATGTGTTAATTTTTCCAGAATTAGGAATGGATGCCACCACACTATGTATTGCTGGACTGCGTTTAGCGCCGATTCAATGTATGGCTTGGGGGCAACCTGTCACTTCTGGATTACCCACCATTGACTATTTTTTATCTAGCGAACTGATGGAGCCTGTGAATGGGCAATATCACTACAGCGAAAGCCTTGTACGTTTGCCTGGTGTTGGGATTTCCTATCCGACGATCGAAGTTGACTCAGTTAGCCGCAACCGATTATTTTTTGGATTACGAGAAGATGCGATCGTCTACATTTCTAGTCAAGCTGCTTATAAATATCTACCGCAGTACGATTACGTTTATGCAGAAATTGCCCGTCAAGTTCCCAATGCTCAGTTTATGTTCCTTCGCTCTGGGATTTCTCAAGAACGTCTAAAACGGGCATTCGCGGCTGTCGGGTTAGATAGTCTTGATTATTGTGTATTTTCTTCTGTCTTACCGCGTGATGATTACTTTGACTTGCTTTCTTTGGCAGACATTTATTTAGATACCTTCGATTGGGCAGGTGGTAACACAACACTGGATGCGATCGCCTGTCATTTACCAATTGTCACTTGTCCTGGTGAGTTTATGCGGGGGCGTCATTCCTATGGTTTTTTGCAAGCGATCGCTGTCACACAAACGATTGCAGATGATACCTCGCAATATATTCAGATTGCAGTGCGATTAGCTGTAGATATTGATTGGCGATACTCAGTTCGTGAAGCCCTAAAACTCTCAAGCAAGGTTCTGTTTGACAATCCCACTGCTACCCAAAATTTAGAAGCATTCATCAAACAGGCGATCGCTGCAAGAAGTTAAAGAAAGTATATTTTGACTTTAACTGAAAAATAAGTAAGTATTAACAGTGATATTCAAAGGCTATGAAAGTCGAAAATGAAACGTCCAAATCGCCTTGCTTGGATGGGAGCGATCGCACTGGCTGCGATCGTTTTACTTAGTTTGTTCGCGGCTCCCAATAATACTAAAATTAACGCTGGCTCTACCTATAACCGTAACTCTGATGGCTATGGTGCTTGGTACGCTTTTATGCAACAACAGGGAATTTCTATCAAGCGTTGGCAAAAGCCTTTTAGTGATATTCAGCCAGAGAACAGCCCAGTTACCTTCCTACAAGTAGGCGGCTATCCCAGAGAAACCACACTAGATAGTCAAGAGCGGGAATGGGTAGAGAAAGGGAATACTTTGGTAATTTTGGGTGCTAAGGCGCGGGTTACAGAAGCGGAGTTTAGCACTATGCAAAAATCTCCTGAAGGTGATATTAAAATTGATACACGTAGACGATATAAAAAAGCTAACTCCCAGCAAGTTAATTTAGGCGATCGCTTTGGTGCTGTTGTCTGGAAACAAAATTACAAAAAAGGAAAGGTAATTTTTTCTACTACTCCTTATTTAGCTGCCAACGCCTACCAAGATTATTTAAGTAATTTCAAGTATTTAGCTAGTTTGGTTACTGAAAAAAGTAACACAGTCTTTGTCGATGAATACATCCACGGCTATAAAGATGCCGATGTCAGGAAGAAAGAAAACGAAGGAGATTTATCTAGCTTTTTTGCCAAAACTCCTTTACTTCCAATCTTGATACAGGCAGGTATCTTGCTATTAGTACTAGTTTGGGCGCAGAATCGCCGCTTTGGCAAGCCAGTAGCTTTAGATACACCAGTTATAGATAATAGCGAAGCATACATCCAAGCTTTAGCCGGAGTGTTGCAGAAAGCTGATACCACCGACTTTGTGGTTGAAATGGTGGGTAAACAAGAACAACTAGAACTCCAAAAAGTCTTGGGATTAGGGCAAGTACTATTAGAACGTCAAGCCTTAATTGATTTCTGGATGGAAAAAACAGGTGCAAGTGTAGCCGAACTAGATGCAGTTTTAAAGCTACAATCTCGCAAACAACCCATCAGTGAACGAGACCTGTTAAGCTGGTTGGGAAAATGGCGAACCATTAGATTAATTCGTAATTCGTAATTATTTTTTTGGGCGTTGCTGAATTAAGGGATGATTCTTGTGGGGTGGGCATCCTGCCCGCCCGAAAATACAAAGGACGGGCTTTTCGGCTCATCCCACAAAAATAGTAAAATCATCCCGCAAATATGCAACATCTTTTTTTGGAATTGTACTCTGCGTTGGTTATTTATCAATAAAAAATATGAGTGAAACGCATCCTATTTTAATTCGGCTTGGTCAAGGTCTTAATCAAGTAATTGTCGGACAATCTAGTTTAATACAGCAACTCTTAGTAGCACTGCTAGCGGGTGGGCACGTAATTTTAGAAGGAGTACCGGGAACTGGGAAAACCCTACTCGTAAAAGTGTTGGCGCAGTTAATTCAAGGGGAGTTTCGCCGAATTCAATTAACACCAGATGTTTTACCTTCAGATATTACTGGTACAAATATTTTTGACTTGAATAGCCGCAATTTCACTTTGAAAAAAGGGCCAATATTTACTGAAGTATTGCTAGCAGACGAAATCAACCGTACTCCGCCTAAGACACAAGCGGCGCTGCTAGAAGCAATGGAAGAGATGCAGGTAACACTGGATGGTGAAAGTTTGCCTTTACCAGATTTATTTTGGGTAATTGCAACCCAAAACCCCCTAGAATTTGAGGGTACTTATCCTTTACCAGAGGCCCAGTTAGACAGATTTTTATTTAAGCTGATGGTAGATTACCCCGATCGAGCTGCTGAAAAGCAAATGTTACTCAATCGTCAGGCGGGTTTTGCCGCACGACGTTTAGATATTAGCCGTTTGAAACCAATTGCAACAGTAGCCGACATTTTGCAAGCACGACAAGCAGTCAAAGAAGTTAAAGTATCAGAAGCGATCGTTGATTATTTGTTGGCATTGGTGACAATATCGCGTCAATATCCTGATTTGACTTTGGGTGCATCACCCCGCGCTAGCGGTGCTTGGTTGCAGACATCTCAAGCTTTAGCGTGGTTAGCAGGAAGAAATTTTGTAACACCAGATGATGTAAAAGCAGTTGCATCACCGTTGCTACGTCATCGTCTCATATTGAAACCAGAAGCGATGCTGGATGGTTTACAAATGGATGCGGTAATTGCGTCGGTAATTAATCAAGTACCAGTTCCAAGGTAAAAAATGTTGTTTCACCAAGACATAGCGCAATACGGTTCGGTTAAAGGGGAAAGGGTAAAGGGGAAAGGGGAATAAAAAACCTTTAACCCTTACCCATTTCCCTTTTCCCCAAACCCTATTTTGAGTTCAAAATGCTTATCTGAACCGTATTGATACATAGCGATCGCCATCACAACATTACTGATAAAATATCGAAAATGCGAGAACTTTACCCAGCGATCGAGCCTTATTTAGAAGGTAGTTTACAAGTTTCCGACCTTCATACTATCCATTTTGAAGAGTCAGGAAACCCCCAAGGTCAACCCATCGTTTTGCTGCATGGAGGCCCTGGTGGTGGATGTCCAGCTTTTTATCGGCAATATTTCCACCCAGAAAAATGGCGTTTAGTCATGTTTGACCAGCGCGGTTGTGGTCAAAGTACTCCCCATGCCGAATTACGAGAAAACACCACTTGGGATTTAGTTAGTGATATCGAAAAACTGCGCCAACATTTAGGTATAGAAAAGTGGGCGGTTTTCGGTGGTAGTTGGGGTAGCACTTTATCATTAGCCTACAGTCAAACCCATCCCTCTCGATGCACAGGATTAATTCTGCGTGGGATCTTCATGCTGAGACAAAAAGAGTTGCGCTGGTTCTACCAAGAGGGTGCTAGCTATATTTTTCCTGATGCTTGGGAAGAATATCTCAAACCAATTCCCATAGATGAACGTGACGATTTAATCGCAGCATATTACAAACGTTTGACCAATCCAGATTTAGAAATTCAATTAACAGCAGCGCGTGCTTGGTCAATTTGGGAAGCTAGTACCAGTAGACTTTTCTTAGACCCAGAACTCATGCAAAAATTTGGCGAGAGTGAATTTGCTTCCGCTTTCGCACGTATTGAATGCCATTACTTTATGAATAAGGGATTTTTGGAAACCGAAGATCAATTACTCTTAAATGTAGACCGCATCCGCCATATTCCGGCTGTAATTGTTCAGGGACGCTATGATGTAGTCTGCCCAATGATATCAGCTTGGGAATTACATCGCGCTTGGCCAGAAGCGGAATTTATAGTGGTTCCTGATGCCGGACATTCGATGAGCGAACCAGGAATTTGCAGTGCTTTGATTGAGGCAACAGATAATATTTAATTTGTATCAAGGAATTAAAAAAAATAAAATCACCAAAAATAGTAAAAATAATCATTATTTGGAGGGTAAGTACAGCCATTAGCTGCTACTTCCTCTCCAAATTGTAGTAAATTCAATTTAGATTTAAATTTTTGGGTATTTGGAATCAAAATGCTCAAATCGCCTGGGGTTCCTACTCAAACTTTAGTAATTGCTGGATTTTTATGATGTAGCTTTCTGCTTACGGCTAAGTACCTTGCTTGCTCCTAGCACAGTACCAAGTGCCAACACAGCTAACCCCATTCTAGATTCAGGAATAGCAGTGCTATTTTCAGTGAAAGCCAAAAAGCCAGCCCCATTCAACCCACCTCTACCGACAGGGACAAAGGTATCAATAAAAGCTCCTGTCTTGCCGTCGTAACGTAATACATTGTTACTATTTAAACCACTAACGTAGAGGTTGCCGTCAGTACCAAAGATTGGCTTTACAGGGCCGTTAAGTCCGCCACTACCAGATGGGACAAAAGTATCGATAAAAGCTCCCGTCTTACCGTTATAGCGCAAGATATTATTAGTCCGAAAGTTAGCGACGTAGAGATTACCGTCTGGTCCAAAGCTCAAGCCATCAGGTTCCGACCCTTTTTCCTCTGTAGCAAAAGTATCAATAAAAGCTCCTGTTTGCCCGTTATACCTTAAAACACTATCAGTCAGACTACTACTTACGTAAAGGTTCCCGTCTGAACCAAAGCTCAAACCAAAAGGTGCAGTGAGTCCGCCGCTACCGGAGGGGACAAAGGCATTGATAAATTCTCCTGTTTGCCCATTGTAGCGTAGAACATTATTACTAGTGCGGCTGTTAATACTGGTAACGTAGAGGTTGTTGTCAGGTCCAAAAACTAAGTCTTCAGGTGAATCTAGTCCACCACTACCTGAAGGAACAAAGGTACTAATGAAATTCCCTGTTTTACCATCGTAACGTTGGATACTACCGCTCAAAATACTACTAACATAGAGATTTTTATCGGGTCCAAAAGTTAAACCAGTTGCTCCCTTTAGTCCGCCACTACCGGAAGGAACGAAGTCATCAATGAATTCTCCCGTTTTTTCGTCGTAGCGCAGAACGGAGTTATTATAATAACTCCCGACTAAAAGCGCTGCATTAGCTCTTGGCGCTATCCATCCTAGTAAGGCAAAACCGACCAGTGGAAGACTGATCTGACAAAAATTGAAAAATCTCATAATTTTTTAGCTCAAACAATCATACTTACTAAGTACAGTTAATCATATATTCGTAGAATTTCTGTTACTAACTCAAGTTGCTAGTTATGTAAATAGGCGATCTGAATGAATACTTAGCTTCGGAGACGGGGATGTAAAATCAAACCCACGACAAGGCAATCTTTAGCAGGATGCGAAGGAATTTTGGAGTGCCTACTTTGTTTGATGGTAATCTTGCAAACAGTATCGCGACAATCGATATTAAATTGGTCTTCGATCCACGAGACTAAATAAAATGAAGTTAAACTCAAAAGCTAATAAAACTAGCTTATGCAAGACTCTAAACAAGAAATAAATGCCAGAGCTTCTATAGATTTAGAACAGCGAAGGAATTGGTATTCTCCCGTAGCTGATATTTATTACAACGCTAGACCAAAATATCCAAAGGAACTGATTGAGCGGTCTGTCGTTTTAGCCCAACTTGACTCAGATGCATCGATTCTTGAGGTCGGTTGTGGTCCAGGAAATGCGACAGTAGCTTATGCTCAATTTGGTTTTTCAATGACGTGTATTGAGCCAAACCAAGATTTTTGTCGTTTGGCACAACGCCATTGTGCAACCTATCCAAACGTTGCAATCCACAACACCTCATTTGAGGAGTGGGAACTAAAAGCAAAACAGTTCAATGCCGTTCTATCTGCTAATGCCTTTCACTGGATACCGTCAGAAATTCGGTATGCCAAGGCAGCAACGGCATTACGCGACAACGGGTTTCTCATCCTACTATGGAATCTCAGACCTGAACTGAAATACGAAGTTTACCAAGCGATCGAGCAAGTGTATCAAGTTTATGCTCCCTCACTTATCCGCTATGAAGGTGCAGAAACTCAAGCGGAAATTTTGAGAGGGTTTGAACAAGACATTCTAGACTCTGGTTATTTTAAGGAATTAGTGACTGAGCAAATCGCGTGTGAGGTGAGGTACAGCATCGATGACTTCTTTAAGCTATTAAGTACCATGAGTACACTGGAGCCAAAGGCGAAGGAGTTGCTATTTGCACAATTGCAAGAAAAGCTGAGGAACTTTGGAGACAGTGTAAACCTCTCGTTTCTTTCTGCTGTTCACGTTGCCCGAAAAGATGGATAAGCTGTTGAATTTGTTATGTAATAGACTTCTTGGCATTTGTCGGGGTAAAGGGGAAGGTGGGGCCCCTGAAGGGGATAAGGGGCCAGGGTGGTTTCATACGAAAAAAGAAAAATACATAAGTCTTGATTTCTCATATATAACCATAGATTTTGACCCCACTTCCATTCCTCTCCCCGTTGGCGTCAGCCTGCCGTTAGGCAAGCGGAGAGAGGCTTTGAAATCTATTTTTAGTTTTTCTCTCGTTGTATGAAACCACCCTGCTCTGGGGATAAGGGGCGGGGGAAAAGGGTAAAAGAGTAAAGAAATTCAAAACCTTTTCCCTTTAACCTTTTCCCTTTTCCCTCTCTTGCAAAAATATATTTTTGCAAGAGGTCTAATGATGCAGCAGAACAAGTCATTGGAGCGGACGTGCATAACCCTTGTAAATTTGGAAACTTATACTGTATATGAAGCATCAGTGTAAGTAGTTCACTACAAAAAAAGAAGATATGCGAATTCTAATTGTGGAAAGCAGTCTGTTATTGCTCCTAACTGCAATGACAACTGGCTGTGTCGGTTCTTCCTCTGTTACAAAACAGCCGCAAGCTTTGCCAACAATCACTGAACAGCCGACGAAAGAAGCTGTGTTGAACTCAACACCTACACCGACTGCAAAACCTATAGAGCATTCTACCCCTGAAGCCACTACTGCCACAAATCCGACGCGCTGTGAAACTAGCCAATTATCAGTGCGCCGAATTTCCGAAGATGCTGGCGTTGGGAATGTTGCACTCACCTACGCCTTCACCAATAACGGCTCATCCCCTTGCACCCTCTATGGTTATCCGGGACTGGGACTACTGGATGCAAAAGATCAACCTTTGCAGGGGATTAAAGTTATTCGCTCCAAGGATACTTACTTTTCGAGTAAGCAACCTCGACAACAAGTAATTCTGGCTCCTGGAAAACAAGCCTCATTTCAGATAGCATACAACCACATTAATTCCCCAGATCAAAACTGCCCAATGTCTAGTAAAATTCAAATCACACCTCCTAATGCTTACGAGCACTTGACCCTTACAGAACAAATCAAGCCTTGTACAGGCAAAGTTAGAGTGACTCCAGTACGAGCCGTTAACACTCAACCCTAGTAAATTTCTGTAATTTACTCAAATACCCAAAAAAAGCATAAATTTAATCAAAGCCTCTGATAAGTTCAGGATTGTACTGATCAAAAAGGTTAAAAAATTTTATGGAAGGAATTGATGTTGCCGATCAAGATGGCAGAGTAGATTGGACGGCAGTAAAAAACTCTGGTAAAACTTTTGCGTTTGTCAAAGCCACAGAAGGAGCTAGCATCAAAGACTCTCTTTTTGCTCATCACTGGCAAACTATGAAAGCTGTTGGTCTGATTCGCGGTGCTTATCATTTTTTTCACCCTCATACATCCGATCCGGTGCAGCAAGCAAAGGAATTCTTAAAAACTTTGGGCAAATTAGAACCGGGAGACTTACCACCAGTTCTGGATGTAGAGGTAACTGACAAAGGAAGTAGCCAAGCTGTAATTAATGGAGCGAAGTTGTGGTTAGCAGAGGTGGAAAAAGCCCTTTTGCAACAAACAAAAAAACCAATCAAACCAATTATTTATACCTTCCCCAGTTTTTGGGAACAACTTGGTAATCCATCTGATTTTGCTACTTATCCGTTATGGATTGCCCACTACGGAACTCGAAACCCAACTATTCCTGGTGCTTGGCAAGGACAATACTTAATCCATCAATATGAAGGTGATATATCTGGTGTAACTGGTGTTAGTGGTCGAGCCGATTTGAATAGATTTAATGGATTGCAGCTAGGAGATTCTGGGCTAAGAGTAAAACAATTACAACAGCAATTAAAAGATATTGGCTTATATACTGATGCCATCGATGGGCGTTTTTCTGAGTCAGTTAAGAATGCAATTGTTAGTTTTCAAACATCTAAAAAATTGCAAGCTGATGGAATTGTCGGTATAAAAACTTGGATAGCTTTACTATGGATTTAAGTAAGTAGGTGTGAATAAGCAAAGGTTTGTGGTCAACGGCTCCAAACCTTTAATTAATTTTATATTGTATAATGTAGTTTGATTTATTGTGGTTATTACTTAACATCGTAACGAACAAAATTGAGATTCGACCTGGAAAAAACCTTTCAAGATTCGTTTGAGTGAATTAAACTTAACTCGCCTAATAGCTTTCTTCACTTCTACCCACTGCCGTTTTCTTTTAGTTGCTTCTGGATAATCTTCACTCAGCATATCAACTGATAGTAAATACATCTTGACGCAGTAAATTTTGCCTTGTTTGCGGTACTTGTAAGTTCCTAGTTCATTTGCATCCACTTGCCCAATTATCCCTGCTTCTTCCCACGCCTCTTTGGCTGCGGAATCAGGTGGACTCATGCCATTAGGAATATCTCCTTTGGGAATCACCCAGTGTTGAAAGTCACGAGTTGTAATTAGCAAGATTTCAACTTTACCATTGTTCACTCTGTAAGGAATTACCCCAGACTGTATAAACACTTTACTGGCTTTTCGAGTCATGTAATTTACATCCTGTACGTCCTAGCTTTTTTGTACAATGTTTACTTCAGAAATTCTAGAGCTGATACCGGATAAATTTGGGTTAATCTTAAGTTATGAAAAGGTTAAAACTATTTTTTGCTTATAAGAGTTAATTATTCAAAAAATTTCCAGCATCAGTGTTTAAGCGGGTGATGATGGTTTTAATGCCGCAGTTACAGTATTATTGTCAGACTGGTTTTATCTTGAAGAGTCAGACCCCTATTCGTTACTTGTCTCCATAAAAGTTATCAGGAATCTGGGCAACACTGTTGTTCAACTAACTGTAATAACTGTTCCCGCACTCTCGTTGGCTAATCTATCCACTGCACACACGGCATAGGTTCCGGCTTGTTGGACGGTAGCGAAGGTTGTGCCAGCAGATAAAATTCGTTGAATTGTCCAAGTATCGCCACTTAGCCGATAAAGTGTCCAGGAACGAACTGGCTGATTATCTCCAGGCTGCCAACTTAATTTGCGGTTATTGACTTGTAGTTCAATGGGTGGAGATGGTGGTGTTGTATCTTGCCAAGGCAAAGTTGGCGGTAAGGCAGGTTTGTTATACAGCAGACTTTGAAATTTATCAGCAATGCCCTGACTATTTTCTGTCAAAACACTGAGATTAAAGAAGATATTCCCTAGTGACAACCGTCCAGCTTGGCTACGACTAATTTTCACCTGCTTTTCAATCTCATCACTTTCGCGACTCTTGTTGCTTGGTTCTGTCAAATTGTTACCAGCATAAACGTGTCTTTGCTTTGTGTTTACTTGTGTCCACCACTGTAGCAACGCTGGATAACTTTGTTGTGGTTGGTCTGTGCGCCAGTAAAGTTGAGGAGCAATATAATCAATCCAACCTTCTTCTAACCATTTTTTTGAGTCGGCATACAGCACATTGTAAGCATCCAATCCAGTGATACCCGCGGGTTGACCGGGGCGATAAATCCCAAAAGGACTGATACCAAATTTAACGTCGGGTTTGGTTGTTTTAATCCCTTGCCAGAGGCGCTGTACCATTTTGTTAACATTGTCCCGTCGCCAGTCGCCAAGGCTGAGTGTACCACCAGCTGCTTTATATGCAGCATAGGTTTTATCATCGGGGAAAGACTGTCCCTCAATAGGATATGGATAGAAATAATCATCTAAGTGAATGCCATCAACATCGTAGCGCTTCACTACATCGAGAATTACGTTATACGCCCTATCCTGAACTATTTTTAGTCCTGGGTCCATCCAGCGTTGTGTTTTCCACAAATAAACGCTTTCTGGATTAGTAGCTGCGATGTGGGGACGGACTGTTTTCGCTGGGTCGGTGGAAGTGCTAGCGCGGTAAGGGTTAAACCAAGCATGGAGTTCAAGATTATGCTTATGACATTCTGCGATCGCAAACGCTAAAGGATCGTAAAATGGTTCCGGTGCTTTCCCCTGAGTTCCTGTAATCCAAGCACTCCAAGGCTCTAATCGAGATTCATACAAAGCGTCTCCCTCTGGTCGCACCTGGAAAATCAGAGCATTGAAGTTTAGCGCTTGTAATTTAGTAATAATCTCGGTAAGTTCTGCTTTTTGTTGAGCAACAGAAAGTCCCGGTTTGGAAGGCCAATCACCATTCCACACAGATACTACCCATGCTCCCCGGAATTCCCGGCTATGATTTACCCTAACGCTACCGATAGGTGTGGGCGTTGGAGTTGGTATTGGTGTCGGTGTTGGAATTGGAGTTGGTATTGGAGTTGGCGTTGGAGTTGGAGTTGGAGTTGGTGTTGGAGTTGGAGTTGGTGTTAAGATTGGCGGCTGTACTAAGTAACTAGAGGCAATTTTTTCTGCCTGACCTAAATACACCAAAGCTTGATAAATAATCACTGCCACATCTGCACGAGTAGCTGCGAGATTAGGATTGAGTAATTTAATATTTGGAAAACTAACCACCAATCCAGCGCTGGTGGCAATAGCTACATGATTTCTACCATACTCAGGAATCTGTACAGAATCCTGATAAATCTGTGAGAGTTTTGAGAGCAGGTCAGGTTTTACCTTGGTAGCAATTTCTAAGCCTGCTACCAAGGAAACTAAGACTTCTACCCTAGTAATTCGGTTAGCTGAACGGAAAGTTTTATCAGGGAAACCGCTAATAAATGCTTTTTCGTAAGCTGTTTTAATGGCTGCTGCTGCCCAATAATTCGTGGGTACATCAACAAAGGAAACATACTGCCGCTTCTTGGAAACTGTCCCAAATGCGTTGGCAATAATTGCGGCAAATTCAGCACGGGTAAGTGAATTATCAGGGCGATAAGTGCCATTAGGCAACCCACTGACAATACCGCGTTGGGCTAAGGCTGTTATAAATGAGCGTGCCCAATGGTTTTGAATATCCGAGAATGGAGTAGCAATAGATACCATTGTTGATTGCAGCTAGCTGGCCTTGATTTTGATTTCCTTTGTTAATTTAGCAATTTTGTTGGCGTAGGCATAGCCAGCCATAGGCATCGCTGCTGCAATGTCGTCTTGTAAACTTTAACTACTTAAGTTTGAGAATGGGAAATGGGGAAGGGGGAATGGGAAATGGGGAAGGGGAAAAAACCTTATCTTAATATATCGAGCCTTCCAATCCTTTTCCCCTTACCCTTTCCCCTTTAACCGAGCAGTATTGCCCCCCACTCCCCACTCCTATCTACTAAGTAGGATTTGCAGCTTCATTAGTAGGATTTGAGGTAGAACGCGCATTCAAAGATAGCATGACGCGTGAAACGCCAGTGAAAATAATGCTGACGCCAACTAGTGTACCCAGAAGCCAGGGTGCGTTGAAGGGCCACTGGAACCAAATCATTGCGCCTAAGACCAATGTAATAATCCCATCACCGAGTATCCACGTCCAGTTTTCTTGGGGACGTAACCGGAATGCCAGAATTAACTCGAATGTACCTTCAGCCAGTAAAAAGCTGCCAAGCAACAAAGTTAGTGTGAGTACACCTGTAAAAGGATAAACAAACAACATTATGCCGGTTGCAATATAGAGTCCGCTCAATAGAAGTTTCCAAATAAAACCTCCCTGCTGGCGGGTTTGAGTGGCATAAACTAGTTTTGTAAATCCGGCGAAAATCAAAATCACCGCAATCCAAGTTTCGGCGAATATGGTCGATAGATTAGGCGCTGCGATCGCAATCACCCCTAAAATACTCAAGAGAACACCTGTTATCAGTGACCCATTCACATTTTTGTTAGTATTTTTAGAAACATCGGTTGTCATAAAAATCCCTTTCCTATTTTTAGACTAAACTCTACATTTAGGTTAGGGAATTTTTAATTAACACAGTATGAACCCTAAGATAGACTCATCAGTATTAACTTCGTTGCGATCGTGATTAAAATTTACGACTATTGAGATACTAAATCAATCATCAGATCGCAACTGTATTGTCTCTAAATTACCCTATAATAGTTCTGCAAGATTGCTGAGACGTTCATAAACAGAAATAAGACGATCTCCTTCAAGTTCAACAGAAGTATTTGGATAATTCTGAATGGCTCCAAGTAATGTCACTTCACCATTTTGTTGAATAGATGTACTTAAAGCACTTCGCAATGCTTGCTGGTCTAATTGTCCTGCGGGAGGATGAACTACCTCACCAATTTGGTTAACTAAAATTGGCCCTGCCCAACTAGCTAGTAAACTATTCAAAAAAGCAGCATCAGCTTTTATTGGGGCTTTCAATGCCTTACGAGCTACTGCGGGGTCTTGTTGCGCCGCCTGTAAATAAGCTCTTAATGTTGGGGTAGTCTTGCCAGTTTCTGTAAACTGACTTAATTCTTCAACAGATACTTGCCCCTGAAAAGTACCATACTTTAAAATAACTTGCTCGGCAGCATTAGCATTAGTAGTTGAAAGAACAATAGCACCTACACCTAAAGCTACAGTCTGAGTGAGTAACTGAGTAAATTTATTATTTAATCGATTGACAAGTTGCGAAATCTGCATTTTGTTAAACTTGATAATGGTATGGAACAGACATAAGCAAAAAATGCCTATGTCTTCGGATTAAATTTTGTCATTAGGCAAAGCTGCATGAGGTAGTATTGATTGATCTTCGTCTAAAGTTGGTGCAGGTACGCCCAAATGCTTCCTTGCAGTTTCTTCAGCAAGCTTTCGGTCTTGTTCGTTCTCGAACTGGCTCTCATCTAACAAATGAGGATTTTTTGCTGCTTCGTCTCGGCTTGGTCGATAACCATTTTTCCACCTATACTTCCAGTCCATAGTTTAAAAGGCAGATATACTGCAATTTGATTTCCTAGTTGCTTATATTAGACGCTGAATGGAAAGTGATACTCCTGCTATGGGTTGAAGAGGCTCATTCAGAAGGTATAAATTTAACATCATCTTAAAGTAGTAATACTCTATTACCCTAATTTTAAGGCAATTATGAGTTGCGATCGCAAATGTAATAACGATTGTCACTAGCTGCGATCGCTACTGGTGTTATATAACATTTTACAGTTGCAGGATTTGTTTGATTTTATATTTTTATTCAAAAACAGATATGATAAATATTATTTTAGATATTGCCCAAATACAGAATCAGACAATTATGCTTAAAGAACAGATTACACAAGAACTAGAAAAATTACCTGAACCTCTGTTACAGGAAATTTTAGATTTTGTTCAATTCTTACAAGCAAAGTATCAAAAAGATAAAATCTTAGAAATCACTATTATGAGTGAATCATCACTGCGAAAAGATTGGTTAAGACCAGAAGAAGATACAGCATGGCAGGATTTGTAAAAGGAGATGTTGTTATTGTTCCATTTCCATTTTCAGACTTAACTGGTACAAAACGCAGACCTGCTTTAGTTATTGCTACTTTTCAGAGAGACGATCTGATACTTTGCCAAATTACTAGCCAAGCTGTTGGCGATATCTATGCCATTCAATTAGATAATAGTGATTTTAGCTACGGTTAATTAAATCAGCCAAGTAATATTAGACCAAATCGAGTTTTTACTGCTGATAAACAAATTATTTTATATCAAGCAGGTCAAATAAAACTTGAAAAATTAACAGAGGTTATTAATAAAATTATTGAAATTATACAGTACTCAAACCCGTAGTTGTATCCAGTATTTAATTAAGTTGGACTGGTGTCAGGTGGTTCGGTAACTGGCGGTTGCGTCACAGTTCTACCTACATAGATTTGGTGCGTTTGATTGTAAAACAACGCCAAAACGGTTGACTTGGGAGGAGTTTAGCAATACTGTTGCTGGCAAAGGTTTTGAATTTGGGGGAACTGATACCAATTCAAAATTCAAAACTTGTACTGAGCGTAGTCGAAGTATTCAAAATTAAGAAAGTAAGAAGTAGCATAGGTTTGGGCGTTTGCATCTGTATCATATTTTTTGTGAAATGGTATGAGGTAGTTACAGCTGGGTTATTAGGATTAAAATGAACAAGTATTTTTCATCACATCTGAAGCCTCGGAAACCTAACCCCCCTAGCCCCCCAACACTCACAAGGGAATGGGGGTTTCAAAGCCTCTCTCCGCTTGGCTAACGGCAGGTTGACGCCAACGGGGAGAGGAATAGAAGTGGGTTTTATAGTATACTTTGCAACTTTTCAAACAACTTCTAAAGGCGAACCGGAAGCAGGCTATGTACAGCCGTGATTTTTAATCGTCAGGTATATTTGCTGATTGCTTTATCAAAAAGCCTAATTGCTTTATCAAAATATTAAAATACTTTCTCAAAATACCGAAATGCTTTCTCAAAAGGTTTCAATGCTTTCTCAAAATACTCGAATGCTTTCTCATTTCGGTGTTTTCAGCAAGCAAAAGGCTTAAATGCTTTATCAAAAGGCTTAAATGCTTTCTCATTTTGGTGTTTTCCGCAAGCAAAAGGCTTAAATGCTTTCTCATTTTGGTGTTTTCCGCAAGCAAAAGGCTTAAATGCTTTCTCAAACACCAGTTTAGTTACTCATTTCAGTGTTTTCCACAAGCTAAATGGCATTTGACTTTTTCAAACGGATCTATGCCTTCTTTCCTGTTCCCTACCCACGCAAGTAAATTCTCCGAATTAAACCGGATTCCTATATGTCTGCTAAATTATGACTTTATCAGCCAAAGTTACAGAAGCACTTTGAATTTAGTAGAAAATTTATTAAATTTATGTCTAAAGAAATAAGCGCAAAATTAACCTGACTATACCTAAAAGTTGTGTATGCACAGAATAGTCATTCTCAACAAATATCTCTATAGATATAACTAAAAAAGCTACTTTTATTATAATTCCACCTTTAGACTCACGCAATTTAAACTAAAAAGGTTAATACTAAAAAATAACATTATCAAAATTAGATATGGTTGTAATCAAAAATTGCAACCTAGACAACAAACAAATAGATAAATAGAGAAAAAAGTACAAACAATGGCAACTTCTACTGACCGCGAGCAACAGATTCAAAAACTGCGTGAACTCATCAAAGATATTGATTATGGGATGTTTACTACAGTCGATGATGATGGCAGCTTGCATAGTTACCCGATGTCAAAGAGTGGTGAGATTAACTCTGATAGCATACTCTGGTTCTTTACTTATTCTGATTCCCATAAGGTGACTGAAATAGAACATCACGAGCAAGTCAATATTAGTTTCTCTTCACCCGAACAGCAGCGATACGTTTCTATCTCAGGTACAGCACAACTTGTGAAAGAGCGCAACAAAATGCGACAGCTATGGAAGCCGGAACTTCAAACTTGGTTTCCTAAGGGACTAGATGAACCTGGTATTGCTTTGCTGAAGGTAAATATTAACCAGGTTAATTATTGGGATAGTGTATCGAGTTTCAAGCCACAAACAATTAGTTTTTTGACAACATCACGCCTTTAAGTAATTAATAATTCGTAGTTAAGAATTCAATGACGAATTATTTAAAACGTGTAATTATTGTCCGAAATTGCGACAGTTGTTAGCGGTATTGAGTAACTGAAAGCACTGCATTGAAATTCAGCGATCGCCCGTGGCTGGCTTTTAACTAATGCAAGTGGTGTGCGTTAGCGTAGCTCACCGCAGGTATCGCTGTCAGCCATATGCTGCTGATGAAGGCAGAATCAAACATGGTTTTCCACCCTAAAGCAAAGCACAAACATGAAACTGGAGAAATAAAAGTTATGCCTTACAAACAAATTGCAGACTTACCAGATTCAGTCAAAGAAAACTTACCCAAACACGCCCAAGAAATTTTCCGAGCTGCATTTAACAGCGCTCAAGAACAATATGGTGGAGAAGAACGTGCCTTTCGAGTCGCTTGGAGTGCGGTAAAGCGCGATTACGAAAAAGGCGATGATGGGCATTGGCACAAAAAACCAGAATAGAATTCAATACGGTTCGATTAAGGTTTTCTTACAGCCAGTGCTTGGGATAAGTCCTCTCTTGTGCCAGATTATTAAAAACCACAGCACAAAGCACCAAAATAATAGAACCTTGTAAAGCAGGTGTTAATAGAAATTGCCAAGGAGCTTTTGTCATCATCACGACTAAGGCAACTGCTCCTGAAGGTGGGTGTACAGTTCTAGTCAGCTGCATCATCCCAATGGCTGTTGCTACTGCCATTCCCATTGTCCAAGGTGACGAACCAAAAAGATGTAAAATAATTAGGCTGACTAAGGCAGCTACGAGATTACCACCAATCACATTACGGGGTTGAGCCAAAGGACTGTCTGGTACACCAAATATCAATACACTGGTAGCACCAAACGGAGCCATAAGCAGAGGAGAATGTGTTTTCACAGACAGGTAAGCCGTTGCTGCGATTGCTAAGAAACTACCAAGCCAACTCCAAAAAATATGTTTGTGATGAGGTTTCTCTATAGGACATGTTAGAGGACACGAGCGCCAGGTTCCACTTACCTTAAACCAGTAATTATTCAATTTCAAGTGAAGATTTTTGTAATGGAATAATCTTAAATAAGTAGAATTAGTTCGTTTTTTTGGGAAATTTCCTTTCATAAACTCCACAATAATAAATAAGCATCAACTTAGAAAATATGAGTTGTGACATTATACTGTAGCTAGTTATCAATACCGAAATAAACAAACACATCTATCTCAAGTTTGTTAGCAAAAATAGTATCTTTCGGTTGATATACTTAAAGATAACAATGCACACAGTAGTACCTTTCCAAATTGTAGATAAGGCATCGACTAGATTATTTATTCAAGACATTAAGAGCAACATTTACATAGACCTACTAACGCTAAATTAACAAGTCTAATAAAATATTGCCTAATGTCATGATTTTATAACATTCTACCATTAAAGGATCTTAGAAATTTTTCAATAAAGCATATATTACATAGAAAAAAAACTATCATAGCTATAATATTTACTTATAGATTGCCTGGATTCGTTCCATAGTGACATACTCACGCTTACCTGATTACAGGTAAGCGTGAGTATGTCACGTGAAAGTCCCACATTGAGCAAATATCCCGCCCAGAACTAAAGTTCCGGGCTGATAAGCGAAAGTCCTCTTTTAGAGGACTAAACAAGAAATTTAGTTTAGTCCTCTAAAAGAGGACTTTCGTTATGAGACTCGGAATTTATTCCGAGGCGGGATAGATACAATAGCAATATATATTTAGGAAGTATCAGATGTCACACAAACAATTGATTTATTGCTGGCAAAAATGGTTACTTCCCATTTTGATGCCTGCCATTGTGCAAATAGTGGTTCTAACATTAGGGGTGTTGAGCATTTTGGGAAGCACTGCTCCTATAAGTCATGCTCAAGCTGTTTTCAGCAGTAGTCACATCCAGGAGCAACAGACACAATCAAAATCAACAGTGCTAAATGCCACTGTATATCGCAGTCCCGATTGTAACTGTTGTGGCGGGTGGATTGAGCACTTAAAGACACAGGGTTTTAAAATCACAGATTTTTCTGAGCCTGACATCGAAACAGTCAAACAAAAGTACAACGTGCCGGATGACTTGTCATCTTGCCACACGGCAATTGTTAATGGATATGTTATTGAAGGACACGTCCCAGCAGACGACATCAAACGTCTGCTTCAAGAAAAGCCAAATGTTGTTGGTTTATCTGTTCCGCAAATGCCTGTAGGCACTCCTGGGATGGAAATGGGGAATCGAAAAGACCCGTTTTCTGTGCTTTCTTTCGATCGCAAGAACTCAGTTGCAGTATTCAATAAGTATCCTGGTGAGTTCTGAGTCAATAGAAAGAATCTTTTAACTCAAAACTCAGCACTCTTTATTTAGAACCAGTTTTGATCGACTGCGACAAATGACTTAACCATCTCCTCAACCAGAAAGTAGATGATGCGCTTGCAATATTTTGAGAAAGAAACTCAATGGCATGGTTACAATCTTGCAGGCTGGCATCGAGTCCCATTGCACGATAAATTTCACGAGCATTGCAAAAGGCATCCATCGCTTCTGATTCTCGATTGATTTTTTCTAACACCAAACCCAAATTAAACCAGGCATTTGCTTCTCCGTTTGGGTCATTAAGATCGCTTCTAATCTCTAATGAATGCTGATAAAACTCCAACGCCCTTTGGTACTTTCCTAAAGCCTTATAAGCACTGCCCAATCCACTCAAGGCCATGCCTTCAGCATTGCGATCGCTGATGAATTTCGCCAGCCCTAACCATTGTTGGTAAAATTCAATTGCGAGTTGGTAAGATCCCAACGATTCATAAATGTTGCCCAAACTTCCCAGGCAGATGCATTCCCCTGTCCAATCGCCTGTTTTCTTCGTTATACTCAACCATTGTTGGTAAAGCTCTATCGCTTGCTCGTACTTACCCAGGTATTCATAAGTATTACCCAAGCTTGCCAAGCAAAGACCTTCCCCAGTGCGATCGCCTATTTTCCTGGTAATACTCAACCACTGGTGATAATATTCAATCGCTCGCTGGTATTTGCCCAGTGATTGGTAAGCGTTACCCAACCCAGATAAAGATTTGGCTTCTTCTAAGCGATCGCCTATTTCTTTCGCTATATCTAACCATTGTTGATAAAACTCAATTGCTAGGTGGTACTCGCCTAGCGACTGGTAAGCATTGCCCAAACTTGCCAAAGAAATCACTTCCCGATTGCGATCGCCTGTTTCTCTGGCTTTTTCTAAACACCGCTCTTCATACTCAATGGACTCAATATTATTTAGTCCCCCGGATCTTATTACTTCTGTCATTCTCTATAGAAATTTTTGCTCCATAAGCTGACGATTATACAATTTTCTGTGGCTTTAGCACAGGATAAGTGCAACTTATGTCAAAATTTAGAAATTATTCTTGAATATCAAGCTTTCTTATATAGTTTTCATACACAGCGATCGCTATGTATAAAAAGCTTTTATCTATCCTTAGTAACAAGCATACAAATATACCATACTGAAAAACTTAGCTTTCTCAAAAGATATGAGAAAAACCAAATTAATCAGCAGCAGCATAATCTGGCAATACGTTGAGTTCTGAATTAACAGCACTTAAATAATTTTGATCGTTTAAAACTTGTGATGGTAATTTATTTGCATTCACAGCAGCTTTAACCAAATCTTTCGCAAGAATATTTCTATTCAAAGTTTTAAGTACTAGCGCTTCTCCACTAGGAATACCGTGTTGTTGCAGACCTCCTTGATAAGCAAAATGAACTAGATTCAAAGGCTGGAGGTAATTCGCAGAAGTCGAGTTCGTGGATAAATTATTAGAGTTAACAGCTATTGTTTCATTGTTGTTCGTAGTAGCTGTTTGAGCGCCAGCAATTCCAGGTACAAGAGTGATAGAAGCAAAAATCAGTGCAGAATTTATTAAGGTAGCAAGTTTCATAAGTTATATTTAGGTAAAATGCGATCGGTGTTCCTTAGTAATAGAGTCCTCTTTATTATTAATCTCAACTTCCTTCAGTCAGGTCATCTGATCGGTTGATATATGACTCACCCAAAAGGGTGAGCTCATTGAGTGATACAAACAGCAATGGAAACTCAGTTGAGTCTAGATACAACAAAGATTGGTTGAAATTGTCAAGTACTTACAGCAGAATTCAGAATTCACGAGCATACACTACTACAGACTTTTCAAACATCCTTTTAGACCAGAGAGCGAGTGAAAAGAGGCTTTTCGGAATTTTGCACAGATGCGGTAATCATAAGTAATTAACCGGACTTGATATCATGGGTATTTACCCGGATGTCAGAGAAAAACACTGCGTGCCGCTTTGCTAAAGCGTCTCTACATACCTAAAATTCTTTCTTAGAAGGAAAAACTTGACACTTAAGCGCTTGTTTAGTATAAATGTACTATAAAAGCGCTTGATATTGCATAAAACTTTACCACTCCCGACTACGCTAATAGGAGAGTACAAAATAAATGAAGCTATCTAAGGTAGACTTGAGCAGTTTAGTAGCGATCGCTCATTCTGATGGATATTTGCAGTTGTTGCTCGACCGAGGCAACGAACTAGAGTTTTTGGAAATTCCAGCACCGATACAAGCTTATGAAGGATTGCAAGAACTAAACGAAGCGATTGCCGAAACGACTGCATTACCTTTTGAAGAAGAACCTATTGTCATGCTACCAGTTGTCTCATCAATGGCTATGGCTGTAGGCTACGATCGCAACGAACAGATTTTGCAAGTTGAGTTTCAAAGTGGAGCGGTTTATCAGTACTTAGGCGTAGACGAGGATACTTGGGAAGATTTACATTCCTCGGATTCAATTGGCAGCTTTTTCAATCAAGAGATTAAAGGTAGATATGACTGCGATCGTCTAGATGGTGCAGATTAATAGACCTCTTGCAAAAAGCACTTTTGCACTCTTGGGGAAAAGGGTAAAGGTTAAAGGGGAAAGGGACTTTTGCAGAACCTTTTCCCCTTCCCCTTCCCCTTTCCCCTTTTCCCCTTCTTGGGACCCCACTTTCCCCTTTTCCCAACAAATGCCAAGAAGTCTTTTCTTCAGAGACAATAGAAAAAACCCATATAATATCAACGCAGTTATGACAACTACACTTACCTCTGCTGTTAAACCAAGAGCCGAAGATAGTTTTGCCATTACCTTTGCACCATTGTCTCTGGAAGAAATCTACGCCAAATCCGACGATCCAGCCAATGGTGCTGTGGTTGTGATGAGTGGTATGGTTCGCAATCAAACCGATGGTAAACCTGTGATTGCTCTAGAGTATCAAGCTTATGAACCGATGGCGTTACGGATATTTTATCAAATTGCTGCTGATATTCGCTTATCTATGTCTGATGTGAATCGAGTCGCGATTTATCATCGTGTTGGACGTTTGCAAGTTGGGGAAATCAGCGTTTTAGTAGCTGTGGGTTCTCCTCATCGGAGTGAGGCGTTTGAAGCTTGCCAATATGCTATTGATACGCTCAAACACAATGCCCCTATATGGAAGAAAGAACATTGGCAAGATGGTTCTAGCACCTGGGTGAGTATTGGTGCGTGTGAAACATCAGGAGAAAATTGTTAATTTGACAAAGAATTCAGAAGTCAGAATTTAGATTGACAAAATTTTGACAAGTCAGATAGTACCATTTCTTTGCGAGGCTGCGCCAAATTTTCTTTCTTTGTGTACTTTGCGCCCTTTTCTAACGAGACGCTGCGCAATGCGGTTCGTTTTTTTCTTATACTTCACTCCTAATATGGTTTAGCGCATCTTCATACAGAATTGGTATAAGATGCTATATTTTTTTTCCAAATTTGTTGAACTCATCGACACCACTCGCCAGAACCTTGAAAACCATCGTAACTTCTCTACGAGACGCTGCGCGAACGTTGAATGGTGTCGATTGTTTTCACAGTAAGAATTTCAGGCTATCAAATCGATTGTTTGTCGCTGTGCAAAAGTACTCTTAACGAACTCTGCAATCTCTATACGATTCCCACCGGGATCTCGGAGGAAAAACCGCACGCATCCTGGAAGTGGTCGTCGATCGGGAATAATTTCTATCCCATACTCTTTTAGGTGTTCTTCAAAGGCGTTCAAGTTATCGACTTGGAAACAAAAATGCCGTCTTGATGCTTGGTTATTGGCGTTTTTCTCTCTACTAACGTGCAGTTCAATATCTCCCAATTTGTACCACGCTCCTGAATCATTTTTGATGACATCAGGTCTGGCAATTTCAGTCAATCCTAAAACTTTACTATAAAAAAACAGCATTGCATCCTCCACTTCCAGAGGATAGGTTACTTGAATATGATGAACTGCATTAAGCTTCATAAATTTTTCTCCTAATTTGGGTTAAATTTGGTATGCCTACAATCACCTTTTGCTGTAATCCTGGCGTATTTTTAAAGTTTTTCTGTTCAAACTCACCAAACATCTATACGACAAGCTTTCCCATACTGATGCGTTCTTCAATGAGATAGCCAAGTTTTCTATAAAACTCAACTACTTCTGCGTTGGAGACACGAACTTGGAGATTGATTTTGAGGCATCCCATCGCTATTAATACCTTCTCTGCGTGCTGCACTAGCTTGCTACCAATACCCTGCCGTTGATACTGAGGACTGACTGCAACTGTATATAGCCAACCGCGATGCCCGTCATATCCTGCCATGATAGTCCCTACAATCACAGAGTTAATCTCAGTAACGAAAAACAACTCTGGCTGTACAGCAAGCTTCTGACTGATTACCAATTTTGGGCTGCTGTGCGACGGGTTATTAGGAAACACCTCATCCCACAAAGCACTGACTAATTCAGCATCAGATTCTTGGTATGGTCTTATATTCATCTACATCTCTAAATCAAAGGACTTGCCTTTGCACATTGTTTGTGAAATACTACTCTTAAAACTACGGCAAATCGATATATTTTAAGTAGTATTGTACAAAAATTACCATAAAACATCGCGTCCTGAAAGCAATTACAGGCTAATCCTAAGATGACAAACACAGAAATTCGCACTGCTCAAGTTAAAGTTCCTAACGGAGATTTGCAAATTGATGCTTACTTGGCTGAACCAGCACAAAAGGGAACCTTCCCAGCCGTTATCGTGATTCAGGAAATTTTTGGGGTTAATATTCACATTCGGGAAGTTGCTGAGAAATTCGCCAAAGAGGGGTATGTGGCGATCGCACCGACTTTATTTCAACGCACCGCCCCCGGTTTTGAGGGGGGATACACTCCTGAAGATGTCCAACAAGGGAGAGGGTATAAAGAGCAGACAACAGCAGAGGAAATATTGAGTGATATTAAAGCTGCGATCGCTTATTTAAAAACTCTACCAAATGTACAAGGAGATGCGATCGGCTCTATTGGTTTTTGCTTTGGTGGTCATGTCGTTTATCTAGCTGCCACCTTACCAGATATTAAAGTTACAGCTTCTTTCTATGGTGGCGGGATTCCCAACTCAACTCCCGGCGGTGGAGAACCAACCATCACGCGCACTCCAGAGATTAAAGGCCCCATTTACGCCTTCTTTGGTCTTGATGACCAGGGAATCCCCTTAGAACATACAGAACAGATTGAGGCTGAATTGAAGAAAAATCAGATTACTCATGCTATCTTCCGTTATCCCGGTGCAGGACATGGCTTTTTCTGCAACCATCGCGCCAGCTACAATGCCGAAGCTGCCGCCGATGCTTGGAAAAATGTTCAAGAACTGTTCCAAAAGAACCTTCAGCTTCAAAAAGTTTAAATCTTGAGGTTACGAGCAATACAACACTAGAGGCGTACAGATGTGCGCATAGGTGTTAACTTAACGTGAAAGCCAGCCGAAAAAAAGCTTTTAGATATTGTCTGGTTCCCCTGCTCCGACTGGGAATGCTGTCCTAGAGGCTCCGCCTCCCTTGCTGGCGGCAGAGCTGCAATTGAAGAGCATTTCCAGCCCAGAGGCTAGAAACGAGATTTGACAAAGCTTTTAGCTTAAGTTGACACCTATCTCTACAACCGAACATAGGCATAGCCAAATAAGTCCAAAAGCAAATTAAAAAACAAAGTATCACGTCCATGATTCCCGTTTTCAAACAGCCACAAGTTAAGATTTTACAACGTTTTTCATTATTCCTTTTACCTGGATTATTAACAATCTCAACAACCTTAATTAGTTGCTCAGTCCAAACCCCAAATTCAGCAAATCAAACCACTGGTTTGAAAACCAAAGTTGTCCGAATGGGATATCAAAGTTCTGGGGATATTTTCAGACTTAAAGGATCGATCGAAAAACGTCTAAAGCCTTTAGGTATTTCTGTAGAATGGGCGCAATTTGCCGCCGGGCCACAACTGATGGAAGCAATGAATGTAGGCAGGGTTGATATTGGCTCTGTAGGCGAGACTCCCCCGATATTTGCCCAAGCGGCTGGCACATCTTTAGTTTATATTGCTAGTAATAAACCCAGTACTGGTAAAGGAAGCGGAATTATCGTTCAAAAGAATTCACCGATTCGGAGTTTAGCCGATCTCAAAGGTAAAAAAGTAGTTTTTCAAAAGGGTTCTGCTTCCCATTACTTATTAATAAAAGCTTTGGAAGAGGCTGGTTTGAAATATAGTGATATTCAAGCTATTAGCCTCCCTCCTTCAGAAGCCCGTGATGCTTTTATTCAAGGCAAAATTGATGCCTGGGTAACTTGGGACCCTTATTTAGCCGTGGCCCAAAAAAAAGCAAATGCTCGTGTTTTGAGAGATGCTAGTGGCATTTCTACTCAGGGCGGATATTACATGGCAGCGCGAAAATTTGCCACAGAAAACCCGAAATTAGTGCGATTAGTTCTTGAGGAGATAGATAACACAGGTCAATGGGCTGAAAAAAACCGATCGCAAGTTGTAAAACTGACTATTCCTCACCTCAAAATTGATGAAGATATTTTAACAACAATGGTTGAAAGGCGAACTTACGGTATAAGACCAATTACGCCTGAAATTATGGAAAAACAACAGAAAATTGCAGATTTATTTGCCAAAGAAAAAGTGATTCCTAAACCCATCAATATTAAGGAAGCGATGCTGACTAGCGAACAATATGCAGCGATAACACCGGAAACCATTAGCCAGAAATAGCGCCAGGAGATAAGAAAATGGAAGTTTTTTGGTATTTGCCGACCCAGGGAGATGAACGTTATTTAGGTACTACAATTGGCAGACGAGCAGCCACTTACCCCTATATGCAGCAAATCGCCCAAGCTGTTGATAAATTGGGCTATGGCGGGATGTTGATTGGTACCGGACAAAAACAAGATACTTGGATTGTCGCTACTTCATTAATTTCAGTTACAGAACGCTTACGGTTTCTTGTAGCCTTTCGTCCGGCAATTATGTCGCCTTCTTTAGCAGTTAGAATGGCTGCGACTTTTGACCAGATTTCTAATGGTCGAATTATTCTGAATGTTGTCACTGGTGGCGACACCAAAGAACTTGCAAAAGATGGGATTTTCTTAGATCGTGACCAGCGTTATGAACTGACAGATGAGTTTTTGACAATTTGGCGATCGCTCATGCAAGGTGAAGAAGTAACCTATAGTGGTCGCCATCTCAAAGTTCAAGGCGCAAAACTCCAATTTCCTCCCGTACAAAAGCCTTATCCCACCTTGTATTTTGGCGGTTCTTCAGATGCGGCGCTCCAAGTTGCAGCCAAACACATTGATGTGTATTTAACTTGGGGTGAACCACCAGAGCAAGTTGCCGAAAAGATTGCAAAAGTACGCCGATTAGCAGCAGAACAAGGTAGAACGGTACGTTTTGGGATTCGGATGCACGTCATAGTCCGCGAAACTACGCAAAAAGCTTGGGATGCAGCTAATGAACTGATTCAGTATGTCGATGATGAAACCATAGCAGCTGCACATCAGCGGTTTTCTGAATCGGAATCAGAAGGACAACGCCGGATGGCTCAACTGCATAAAGGCGAACGCCAAAACCTAGAAATTAGCCCCAACTTATGGGCAGGTGTTGGCTTAGTACGTGGCGGCGCTGGGACTGCCTTAGTCGGAGATCCAGACACAGTTGCAGCGCGGATGCTGGAATATGCCGATTTAGGAATTGATACCTTCGTTTTCTCAGGTTATCCCCATCTCGAAGAAGCCTATCGAGTCGCAGAATTACTGTTTCCTCGCTTACCAGTGCAAACACCAGGCATCGCATTACCGCAGCAGGTTGCAAGTACATTCAGTGAATTTGTTACCAAAACAGATTTACTCAAACCCCAGCCAGTGTAAGCAATTCAAAATCCAAAAACTAACGTGATTTAACTCATAACACCTTAGTACAACATTGCATAAATTCGGCAAAACTCTGCATTCCTCTGCGCTACGCCAGTTGCTACAACGCGGGGAACCCGCGCAACGCACTGGCTTAACTTTGCGTGCCTATGCGTTTAAAAACACTACGATTTTACAGACAAAAGTATGAGTACGAAAAAACCTCAACTTAGACTAGGCGCATTCTTGCCCAGTACTGGTCATCACGTAGCGTCATGGCGACACCCCGAAGCGCAAGCTAATGCTGGTTTGAACTTTCAGCATTATAAAAGGCTGGCACAGACGGCAGAACGCGGCAAATTTGACATGATTTTCTTTGCAGACGGTGTGGCTGTGCGCGATCGCAATCAAAGCGCCGACCTTTTGAGCCGAAATGGCAAACTCGTCCACTTTGAGCCTCTCACCCTGTTGTCGGCTTTGTCTGTGGTGACGGAAAACATCGGTTTGACGGCGACAGTATCGACTACATACAACGAGCCTTATCACCTCGCCCGCAAATTTGCATCATTAGATTATCTTAGCGGTGGCCGTGCAGGTTGGAATCTTGTAACTTCTGCTACCGAAGCTGAAGCGTTGAACTTCAATCGGGAAAAGCACATGGAACATACCCTACGTTATCAGCGTGCGAAAGAGTTTGTGGATGTAGTCACCAAGCTCTGGGATAGTTGGGAGGATGACGCCTTCTTACATGATAAAGAATCGGGTATTTACTTCGATCCCAATAAACTGCACGTTCCCAACCACAAAGGCGAGCATTTTTCAGTGCGTGGGCCGCTAAATGTGGCGCGTCCTATCCAGGGTTATCCGGTGATTATTCAAGCTGGGTCTTCCGAGGATGGTAAGAATCTGGCTGCACAAACGGCGGAGGTAATTTTCACTGCCCAGCAGACCTTGGCAGAAGCTCAGGCTTTTTATCAAGATGTGAAGGGGAGACTGGCTGAATACGGGCGCTCACCTGAGCATCTTAAGATTATGCCAGGTGTATTCCCAGTTATCGGCAAAACTGAGCAAGAAGCTAAAGACAAATTCGATCGAATTCAGGAGTTGATCGATCCGGTGGTCGGCTTAAATTTGCTTGGCTCAATGATCGGTGGATTTGACCTATCCGGCTATCCATTGGACGGGCCGTTGCCAGAGCTACCAGAGACTAACGGGGGTAAAAGCCGTCAGCAACTTCTGATTGACCTAGCTAAGAGAGAAAATTTCACGATTCGACAACTGTATTTGTCGATAGCTGGAGCGCGTGGGCATCGTCAGATTCTAGGCACACCAGAACAAATTGCCGATCAGCTAGAAGATTGGTTTGTCAATGGCGGGGCAGATGGCTTTAATATTATGCCGCCCTGGTTGCCGGGAGGATTGGATGAGTTTGTAGACTTGGTAATTCCTGAATTGCAACGTCGGGGTCTGTTCCGTACAGAGTATGAAGCACGAACCCTGCGCGAAAATCTTGGTTTACCTCGTCCAGTAAATCAGTTTAGCAAAGTTGCTACTCGTGAAGCGGCGATCGCCTAACTTTTTCTAAAGCAAGTTTTTCAGCAAAAAGGCTCAAGCATTCCCAATACAGTTAGGATAAGCATTTTGAACTCAGAATTAGCTTTGGGGAAAAGGGAAATGGGTTTGCGGTTAAAGGTTTTTTATTCCCCTTTCCCCTTTCCCCTTTAACCGAACCGTATTGCAAGCATTCCTGCCTGAGCCATGACTAAATTCAATTTATAGATTAGCTTCAAGAACTATATCTTGCGATCGGTAGTGGATAAGCTCAGTTAAAATTTATCGCCATAGTAATGTAAAATGATTATCTGGATGATGTCTGGTTGATATCTATAACCTCAACAAAGTCTAAATTACTAAAGCTGAGAGTTGGGAAACTCCGGTGAAATTCCGGGACTGTGCCGCAGCTGTGATGGGATGACCCAAGTCAGAATGCCAACTCTCAGGATGTCCTCAAGACACACTCACCGTCTACTCCCTGCGTTGCACGGGGAAGGAGTTCTAAAATTGGTTTCTGGATTTGCCACTTGTCCCGGCTTGTTTTATGCTACTCCTGCCGCAGATGGGATATTATCTCGCGTTAGAATACCAGGTGGAATTATTACTAGTCAGCAGTGCCGTGCGATCGCAGATATAGCAGAACAGCACGGTGGCGGCTATATAGATGTGACTAATCGAGCTAACCTGCAAGTTCGTGAAATCCGCACCGGGATAAATGCTGAGGTTCTGAAATACCTCCAAAATATGGGATTGGGTTCTGACAATACTGTTGTAGACCAAATCCGCAATATTATGACCAGTCCAACTGCTGGTATCGACCCGCTAGAATTAATCGATACTCGCCCTTTTGTTCAAGGTTGGGATGATTATATTGCAGCACATCCGGCGCTTTCGGGACTGTCGGCCAATTCAGCGTTTGCTTTGATGGTGGTGGGATAATTCAGGTGGGCGATCGCTTGAATGATATCGCTTTTGCAGCTGTCTTACTTAACGATAATGTTTACTTTCGGCTCTCTCTCAGTGTTGGTGAGAAGGGTCAACCCCCCAGCGATACAGGAATTTTACTACCACCAGAAAAATGTTTGCCCGTCTTAGCAGCTTTGGCAGATGTCTATCTAGCTTATAGTCATCATACTACGAGTAAGCGCCGGCCACGTTTGAGAGAGTTATTGAATACTTTGGGTTGTGAAAATTATCTCCAAGAAGTTGAACAGCATTTACCTTTTTCTCTTTTGTACACTGAAATCAGAAAAGACCTAACCCCCCAACCCCCTTCCCTTGTAGGGAAGGGGGAGAAATATCAGCATATTGGCATTCATCCCCAACGTCAGCAAGGCTTATTTTACATTGGTGTCGTCTTGCCCCTTGGTCGATTGGAAAGTAGACAGATGCGGGGTTTAGCAGATTTAGCGGCAAAATACGGTAGTGGAACTCTTAGGCTAACCCCTTGGCAAAATTTGCTCCTTACAGATATTCCTCAGCAATGGGTTGCTGATGTCCAAAGTGAAATTGCTTTATTAGAATTAGATTCCTCTGCAAACAACATCAAGGGTGGATTAGTTGCCTGTTCGGGAAAAAAAGGTTGCGCTGCTTCTGCCACTGACACTAAAAGTCATGCGTTGGCATTGGCAGAGTATCTTAAAACTCGCGTTACTCTCGATTACCCAGTTAATATCCACTTCACTGGCTGCGAAAAATCTTGTGCCCAGCACAGCAAAAGTGATATTACTCTCCTCGGCGTCACCATTGAGGCTGAAAATAGAACTGTGGAAGGCTATCACGTTTATGTTGGTGACAGCAATCAGAAATTCGGACGCGAACTATATCAATATGTAACTTTTGCCGAACTACCTGCATTAATAGGGCGGATGCTATATGTATATAAAATTCAACGCTTAAATTCTAATGAGTCCTTTGGAGAATTTGCTAATCGATTTGCACTGGAACAATTACAGCAATTATTTAATATAATCCCTCAATCAATTGCGAACAAAAAGATTCCCAACTTTTTAGAGAAGTCGGCAATCTAAGCCTTTTGATTTTTATATATTAATCCCAAATTTAAAATCCCAAATTGAATGCCCGACTATATCCGAGATGCCAACGAAATTTACCGTAATTCTTTTGCAATCATCCGGTCAGAAGCGAACTTAGATGTGTTGCCATCCGATGTAGCAAAAGTTGCTGTACGTCTAATTCATGCCTGTGGGATGACGGATATTGTCACTGAGTTGGGATATTCACCAACAGCAGTACAATCCGCAAGAGCAGCACTGGCAAATGGAGCGCCAATACTGTGCGATTGCCGCATGGTTGCCGATGGCGTTACCAGACGGCGGTTGTCTGCAAACAATCAAGTTATCTGTACCCTTAACGAACCAGAAGTACCAGAACTTGCCCAGCGTATGGGTACTACAAGGTCGGCGGCAGCTCTTGAATTATGGCGATCGCACCTGGAAGGCTCAGTAATTGCAATTGGGAATGCGCCCACAGCACTATTCCGACTGTTAGAAATCCTTGATGAAGGAGCGCCCAAACCTGCAATTATCTTAGGCTTTCCAGTGGGGTTTGTCGGTGCAGCAGAATCAAAAGCCGCACTGGCAGCAGATAGCAGAAATGTACCATTTTTAACCTTACACGGTCGGCGCGGTGGAAGTGCGATCGCGGCAGCAGCAGTTAACGCCCTGGCAACGGAGGAAGAATGAATATGCAACCCAAAGGTCGTCTCTATGGAATTGGTGTCGGCCCAGGCGATCCCGAACTACTGACTCTGAAAGCACTGCGGTTATTACGTGCGGCTCCTGTGGTAGCTTATCAATCAGCCACAGATAAAGAAAGTATTGCTAGAGCGATCGTGGCGCAGTATCTTCCTGGCAATCAAATCGAAGTACTATTTCACCTCCCCCGCGCTTTGGAACCAGAAAAGGCCCAGTCTATTTATGACCAGGAAATTCAACCAATCGCTGACCATTTAGCAGCAGGTCGAGATGTTGTAGTATTATGCGAGGGCGATCCATTTTTCTATGGTTCGTTCATGTACGTGTTCACGCGGTTATGCGACCAGTACGAAACAGAAGTTGTCCCCGGAGTTTCCTCGCTGATGGCTTGTCCGGTAGCCTTGGGTGTACCTTTCACATACTATACTGATATTCTCACAGTCTTACCCGCCCCGTTGCCAGCAGAAGAACTGACTACACATCTGCTGATGACCGACGCCGCCGCAATTATGAAACTAGGTCGTCACTTTACCAAAGTACGAGATATCTTGCATAAATTAGGCCTAGCATCACGGGCAAGATATATTGAGCGGGCATCAACATCACAGCAACGCATCATCCCCCTAGATGAAGTCGATCCAGCCGAGGTACCCTATTTCTCAATGATTGTGATTCCCACCAAGAATCGACTATAGACTGACCTTTTCTTTTTAGTTAAGGTATTATTTAACCGATGATTGAGACTTTACCATAAAGAAATACTTCAAGAAAAGTTGATGGCTTTTAATAGCACCTTCACTCCTGATACGATCGCTGCTGGCTTTCATGCCCTGTCTGACCCTCTACGGATTCAGGTATTAGAACTGCTGCGCTCTCAAGAACTATGCGTCTGTGACCTATGCGACCACCTGGGAACCACTCAATCTAAACTGTCTTTTCACCTCAAAACCCTGAAAGAAGCGGGTTTAGTTCGCGCTCGTCAAGAAGGGCGCTGGATTTACTACAGCCTCAATCTACCGCAGTTTGCTGCCTTAGAGCTATATTTAGCAGAATTCCGCCGTTTTAGCCCCATATTACCTATTCGTCCCCCCTGCGAACCTTAAATATTCATCAATTTTTTTTGTCATATTTTGTTTAATTTTAGTTTTATAGGCATTGATAAATCAATTTTTTTTGAAATGATGGAGATATACTCTTGATATAACTCACGAATTTTAGATTTTCAATTTTGGATTTTGGATTGAATAATCTGAAATTCCTGCTCAAAGCTCCTGCATTCATGTATGGGGTTAATTGTCATGAACAAAAAAACTTCAAAACGCCTCTCCTTTATTGACCGCTTCCTAACCTTATGGATTTTTTTAGCAATGGCGATCGGTGTTGGTCTAGGCTATTTCTTTCCTGGAGTAGAAGCCTTTATCAATCAGTTCCAGGTGGGAGCAACCAATATACCGATCGCCATCGGGTTAATTTTGATGATGTATCCGCCCTTAGCCAAGGTGCGGTATGAAGAATTAGGGGATGTATTTCGCAACGGAAAAATTCTTGGTGTTTCACTAATTCAGAATTGGATCGTTGGGCCAATTTTGATGTTTGTTCTGGCAGCTATCTTCTTACACAGTTATCCAGAATACATGACGGGATTGATTTTGATTGGATTAGCCCGGTGTATTGCAATGGTAGTTGTATGGAGTGACTTGGCACGAGCTAATACAGAGTACACGGCTGGATTGGTTGCCTTTAACAGCATCTTTCAAGTCATCTTTTATAGTCCTTATGCCTGGTTTTTCATTACTGTACTGCCGCCACTGTTTGGCTTACAAGGTAGTGTTGTTCATGTCAGTATTGCTGAGATTGCCCAAAGTGTGTTTATCTATCTTGGTATTCCGTTTTTAGCTGGATTTTTCACTCGTTACTTCTTAGTAAAGGTGAAAAGTAAGCAGTGGTATCACGAGGAATTTGTGCCTAAAATCAGCCCCATCGCACTGATTGCTTTATTATTTACAATCGTGGTTATGTTCAGCTTGAAAGGGAATTTGATTGTTCAAATCCCCTTTGATGTAGTGAAGATTGCAATTCCGTTGATCGTCTACTTCATCATCATGTTTTTGGTCAGCTTTTACATGGCTAGGCGCGTTAAAACAGACTATTCTAGAGCCGCAAGTGTCGCCTTTACATCTGCAGGAAATAATTTTGAATTAGCGATCGCCACTGCGATCGCAGTATTTGGCATTAATTCGGGTGTTGCTTTTGCCGCCGTCGTCGGGCCTCTGGTGGAAGTGCCTGTATTGATTGGTCTGGTTAATGTGGCTTTCTGGTTTGAAAAACGTTATTTTTTGCCATCTGAATCGAGAAGCTTTTAAATTTAGCCAAATTATTCAAAGGAGTTGAACCATGAAACGTGTGATGTTTGTCTGCAAAAAGAATTCTGCCCGTTCCCAAATGGCGGAAGGTTTTGCTAAAACTCTTGGTAAAGGAAAAATTGCAGCGATTAGCTCTGGGTTAGAAGCAAGTCAGGTCAGACCAGAAGCGATTGCAACCATGAAAGAAATTGGTATCGACATTACCGATCAACACTCCAAACCCCTGAGTGATTTCCAAGCGAAAGACTTTGATGTAGTAATTTCTTTGTGTGGCTGTGGCGTGAATTTACCGCCTGAATGGGTTGTGCGGGAAGTATTTGAAGACTGGCAGTTAGACGATCCAGCAGAACAACCAGAAATTTTTCCAAGAGTCCGCGATGAAATCAAAGAACGGGTCACTCAATTAATTGAGTCTGTAAATAAAGAATTTACAACTGCTCGATAAATATTAGACTTCTTGGCATTTGTCGGGAAAAGGGGAAAAAGGTTCTGCAAAAGTCCCTTTTCCCTTTAACCTTTACCCTTTTCCCCAAGAGTGCAAAAAGCACAAATGCCAAGAGGTCTATTATTTGTAGTGCGGATGTTCGCGATCCCCAATCAATCGTCAGTGGCTAAAGCATATCAGGAGTTTAACGAAGACGGGACTATGAAGGATTCGCTTTCCTGCGATCGCGTTGTCGATGTGATGGAAGCTGTTTACGGACGCGATCGCTTCCGTTATGGACGAAAGAAACAAGTCAAATCCTCTTCCCTTCTACTTCCTGCCTTGTTTGTGAGAAGAACTTTACAAATTTACTTTGCTATTGCGTCTCTTGAAATTAACTTTAACGTGAGTTCGACAAGCCCTTTTTTGACCTCTCCCCCAACCCCTCTTGGACACAGAGAGCAGAGCCAAAACCCTAATTTTTCGTTGCTCCTCCCTTGACCCGTGGGAGAGGGAAGTTGTCCGGGAGAGGTTCATCGAACTCACGTTAACTTTAAAACAAATTGACTATTGAGCATCTAAAAAAAGATAATCTCCTGGCAGATTGAACCAGGAGATTTAAAAAAATTGATTCATCTTTACAAGCGTTGTAGCAGACTCAAACCGTGGCTATCAGTACCACAGGTATTGAAAAGAAAGTATTCATCAGCCAACTTTTGCACTTGTTCTGATTCCAATACGCTGGGTTTCCAAGGGTTAGGGTTATTGTAGGCGTAGAAAGTTTCCACACCATCAATGCCCTTTTGGGCCGCAGCTGGAATTAAGTCAAAATGCGATCGCTTGTAACGAGCTGGATGAGCCAGAACTGCCAATCCCCCAGCTTCATGAATAGCGGCAATCACGTTACTTGCCTGATATTCTTGCCCTGTAGTCGGCCTTCTTTGCAGATAAGGTTTCATACTAGGGTGTTCTATGGCAAAAGCGTAAGCCAAAATGTGAACTTCTATATTCAAAAGGCTGGCATTGATTTCCACGCCGCTCCACAGGTGAGGAGTGGTTGCATGAGAATTATTCCACTTCCAATCTTCTAACCAAGCAAGGGCCGCTTGATAGCCGATAATACCATGATGATCGGTGATGGCTAACCCTTTTAACCCAATAGCGATCGCCTGCTCCATCAATGCACTCGGCTGCAACTTACCATCTGAGTAGACAGTGTGCATGTGAAAGTTGAATAACTTTGGACAACTATATGCATCAATGTTACGGAATACTTGCTTTAAAAGCTCTGCCGAAGTTGTAGTACGGGCCAAATTTACAACCATAACCCCCTCTGAAGAAAAATATCTATCGTTAACACACCAAAATGCCACATCTCTGGATGAGAAAGAACCAACACTAAAAATTAGTATCGGCTGCTACTTTCTCAGCTTTCTCAGCAAATTTTTCAATATGTTAAGACTACGTTAGCAAATCTTAATCTCAGTAGTCATGGGTAATACAAACTACTTTATTCTTAAGCAGTACTAAATATTACATTCAAAATTCATCAATGCGCCTATAACATCTGTGTTAAATGGCTTAAAAAATAAAGGTTTAGTAGAGTAATTATCTCAAATAAGCCGAAAATGCAAATTGATTTAGTGTGTAAAAAATATTACTTTTCTCAGTAATTACAGCTTTTTTCTAACCAATAATGATTTTAGCGTAGGTGTAGCCAGCACTTCTCTACGAGACGCTGCGCGTAGCTTGCTTAAGAGGAGGGGTACGACAAAGCTACTTCGGCTGCGCGGTAGTTGAGCGCAGTCGAAACTCAGTACAAGTCAGTGACCACCGCAGGCATCGCATAAGTGAGTCTAAAATAGCTTCGAGAAAACTAAGATGTCTACGACGGGCTATGCCTACATTTGGGTTGTATCATACCCCTCGCGCAATTCCAAAAGAATCTCCCTTCAAGGTGACTCCAAGAGGTTCTATCACTACCTCGCGGGAAAGAGACGCTTCAACTCTTCCAGCGATCGCAGCCGAAAGTTGATGTTCTCTTGCAAGTAGGACAATTCTCTCTGCATCCTGTTTAGACTCTGTATAGAATGCGAATCCTGCACCGTAATTGAACACCGAAAGCATCGTCTCGGCCCCGCCCTGAAGATGACTCTCAACAAATGTAAATATCTCTGGTACTGGGAGCATTGTTTCGATAACGTACCGAAGCGGCTTCACCGACCGCATCAGCTTTTGCCAGCCATGACCAGTAATATTCTCCATCGCCGTCGGACGAATTCCTTCGCCAAGCACTGCCTGTACAAGGGGCGTATAAAGATACGAAGCAGCATTCATAGCTTCCCAGAACTCTTGCCCACTTGGAAGTTTTGTTCTGTAGCCATCAGGAAGCGACTCGGCAAGTTTTCGCAGTGGTGTAAAGCCGTTCTCATGGGGGCCCGAACTTTCAACCAGAACAATAGTATTTCCGGCATCCAGACGCGAGCTATCAATAGGAACGACACCAGCGGGCATAACCCCAAAAACCGAGCCAGCGATATCGAGCCGCCCTGGAATCATCTTGGTTTTTAGTTGAGGAGTTTCTCCTGAGAGATACACACACCCGACTCGTTTGCACCCCTCTACTACTCCATCAAGAAACCCATCAAGGAAAGCGGGGGTAAAAATTGTTTCAGGAGTACTCGAAGGCAGATAAAGACCGAGAAGTATAGTCTGCATACCTGAAGTTGCGGCATCATTCGTCAGACACGAAACGATCTTAATCCCAATATTCCACCAGAATCGTCGAAGTTCTTCTTCGGAAAGATCGTCAGGGCGGGTATCGTCTGCGGTGCCTAGTCCTTCCGGCACAAGTGTCATCGAAAGTTCTCTAGCCCCCGCCTCTAGAAACGGAGCGAGATTGAAGCTGAAAGCATTAGCACTTGCTCCTAGACCTGACGCGGGGACGATGCCATAAGAGCTTGCAAAGCCAAGTGTGCGTTTTGCAGCATCGATGAAGCGTCGTTTTGCAGCATCGAGAGTATCGTAATCGACTTGATCGAGAGCTTGAGCCATCAGGTTGTGTTTTAAGTTAAGAGTTAGGAGTTAAAAGTTAGGAAAACTCATAACTCATAACTCCTCACTTTAAAATACCTCATCTTCAATACCGCGCCACCATTCACCTAATTTCATCAAGTCTTGGTAAATATCTTCTAATTCTTTGGTATAAACATCGTTTGTCAGAGTGGCTCGACGCTCTTGCAATTTTTTGAGACGCAGTTGTATCAATACCCAAGGTTTAGAGATGCTATTCGTTGCTTCGATGTATTGCGCTAGTTCTTTGCTATCCATATATTTTGATTTATCTAACAGAATTCAGGAGTCAGGAGTCAGAATTCAGAATAAATTCTTTCCTCCTGCCTCCCGCCTCCTGCCCTCTGCCTTTCTTTAGGCAAGTAATTAAGCTTTAGCCAAGTTTTCAGCAGCAAAGTCCCAGTTGACCAAGTTATCTAGGAAATTCTTGATGAACGCTGGACGGGCGTTTTTATAGTCAATGTAGTAGGCGTGTTCCCAAACATCCAAGGTTAAGAGTGCCTTCTTACCATGAGCTAGGGGATTTTCTGCATTTGGTGTTTTGATCACCTTTAGCGTACCACCATCATCGATCAGCCAAGACCATCCGCTGCCGAATTGAGTTGCAGCCGCGTTAGAGAACTCTTCCTTGAATTTGTCAAAGCTACCAAAATCTTTATCGATTTTGGCTGCGAGTTCACCTGTGGGTGTACCACCACCTTGTGGTTTCAAAGAATTCCAGAAGAAGGTGTGGTTCCAAACTTGGGCAGCGTTGTTGAAGATTCCCACCTTAGAGGAGTCTTGGAAAGAAATTTTGATTACTTCTTCTAGGGACTTATCAGCAAGTTCTGTACCTTCAGTGAGCTTGTTGAGGTTGTCTACATAAGCTTTGTGATGCTTGCCATAGTGATACTCAAAAGTTTCAGCTTTCATGCCAAAAGGCTCTAGAGCATCTTTTTCAAAGGGTAGTGGGGGCTGTACAAATGCCATTGTGTCAAATCCTCTCTTTACCGGTTTCTAGTTTGTAAGCTATTGCAGAAGTTTGGGAAATTAATAGCTTTTATTTTTAGGGGTTTTATGCCTTTGATTAGTGAAACATAAAACTTAACATCGTCATTCTACTACCAAAGTGAAGACAGAAACAAAGTACTTGGTTGATAAGTCAAATCGCTAGCAATTCCTGATTATAAATAAAAATGACTAATATTTTATAACTAAAGGCTAATAACTAAATAGCATTTAGCAATTAAAACTTTAATACTTCTATCTTTAGTAAGATTAATTACGATTTTAAAAATCAGTCGAAAGCGAGATGATTTAGTAATTAAAGAAGTTTAAATTAATTTAATAAATATTTACACTTACTATAGTGTTAATTTTCAAATTAAAATAACCGATAGTTAACTTATCTATATTTATTTTTAAATACAGTTTTAAGGATGGTAAGTGAATAATCACTCACCACCTTTTGAAACTAAAAAGCTAACAGCAAATAGCAGCAATTAATACTGAGATAAACGCTGTTGGTAATAGTTAACGATTTGTGCTGTGACTTCAGACACGTCCAAACCATCAGTTTGAAGTTCGATCGCATCTGCTGCTTTCTGCAAAGGAGAAACCTTGCGTGTACTATCTTTCCAGTCACGTTCGGCGATGTCGTGTTCCAACTGCTCTAAACTCACTTCCGGTTGACCTTGGGTGTTAAAGTCTTGTTGGCGGCGACGGGCGCGTTCACTTACAGAAGCGGTTAAGAAGATTTTAACTTCGGCATCGGGAAATACGTGAGTACCGATATCCCGACCTTCAGCAACTAAACCACCTTTTTTACCCCAGTTTTGCTGTTGTTTAACCAGTGCTTGACGGACAGCGCTTTGTGCCGCGATCGCCGATACAAGAGAAGTTACCTCAATCGTGCGAATTGCCTGGGTAACATCAGCACCATCAATCCAAACCTGCACGGACGAATGTAAATCCTGGGTGGGAATCAGTTCAATTTTACACTGATTAGCTAATTCGGCGATCGCACACTCATCGTCAATAGCAATACCCTTTTGCAGTACTAACCAAGTGACAGCACGGTACATCGCTCCTGTATCTAAATACACTAAATTCAGGTTTGCTGCCACTTGCCGCGCCACTGTGGATTTTCCAGCCCCGGCTGGCCCATCAATGGCGATAATGGGTTGACGATCGCGCAATATAATATTGTCAATCAAACGTGTAGCACCAAAACGAGCTGCGATCGCCAACATTCCTTCCTCCTCAACTTTTTCTAAAGACATCAACGTAGTCGGTTCAACCAATTCAATATATTCCACACAGGCCGTGCTGACCATTGCCACTTCTTGCTGTACCACTGCTATCAACTTGTTACTATTGCGATCGCCTGCAATGAATGCGGCTTGGGCTTGTCGCAAGCCCCGATATAATACCGCTGCTTGCTCTTTTGCCGTTGCCGTCAAATATTGATTGCGAGAACTGAAGGCCAGACCCGACGCTTCCCGTACTGTTGGACAAGCAACAATTTCTACTGGCAAATTTAAGTCAGCCACTAAGCGTTTAATAATTGCTAGTTGCTGACCATCCTTTTCACCAAAGTAGGCACGGTCAGGCTGTACCAAATTGAAAAGTTTGGTAACAATCGTAGCGACACCCTGAAAGTGACCTTGCCGAGAACGACCACACAAACCTGCGATCATAGTGGATGGGGGGATAACTTGTGTAACCTTTGATTCTTGTATACTCTTCTGGGGAACAGCCATTGCTTCCGGAGTCGGTGCAAAAATGGCATCTACCCCAGCTTGTTCGCAAAGTTGTTGGTCTTGCTCTAAAGTGCGGGGATAGCGTTGATAATCCTCATTAGGAGCAAATTGCAGGGGATTAACGAAAATACTCACAATCACCATAGAATTTTCGTGCCGCGCCCGTTGGATCAAGCTTAAATGACCTTGATGCAAATTTCCCATCGTTGGCACCAGACCGACTGCCGTCTGATACCAGCCAGTCATCTCATCTAGTCTCAGATCCTCAGTAACTGCAATTAGCTTGTTTTCTGAGCAGCGTTTAGTTAAATAGCAGCGTAAAGCTGCGACTGTTGTCAGCAGGCGCACAAAAATACCCCTAGTTCTTATCGATCCCTCCCCCGTTAGTTTATATCCGAAATAGAGGGAATTGATTGAACTAGGGGAATTAAGTGATACGGAACTGGGATTGAGGTTAGGAGAAAGGTTATAGGTGACAGGCGATCGAGAATAATTTTTCCCCTGTAACCTGTAACCTGTAACCTACTCGATTATTTTCCCAATACCTCAATATGCACTGGCGCTACGCCACTGCCCATCATTCCCAAAATTCGAGCCGCGCCGGCAGACACGTCAATGACTCGACCCCGAATGTATGGGCCTCGGTCGTTAATCCGCAACACTACGGAACGACCGTTGCGAGTGTTAGTTACACGAACTTGCGTACCAAAGGGTAAACTACGATGAGCGGCAGTCATTGCTTCGGGATTAAATCTCTGACCGCTAGCAGTGCGATTACCAGAACCGTCATAGCCGTAATAAGAAGCCATGCCTCTCAGGGTGGCTCGCACTACTCCGACGGCAACCTGTTGAGGCAGTTTTGATATTGATATTTGTTGACGAACTGGTAAATTTGCAATCTCTTTTAGGGGAGATGCATTGCCTAGTAGTCTCCGCAAGCGATTGGTTGCTTGCAATGCATCTTGCGCTAGATCGTTGGTAGTACCTGCTAATCGCGTACCTTCGCTGATTTCGACCAACTCTTCGTCATTAATTTTAATTACATAGCGATCGCCATTTTGCTGGGCAGGGACGCTTTTGTTTTGCGCTTGATTGGCAGTAGATTTTTCCCCTGCTTTCCAACTGACGGTAATTTTACTCCCGTCCACGTTTTCTCGATTCAACTGGTTGATCTTAGCTGCTACTACACCAGCTATCTGAACCGGGTCATCGTCAGTGGAGCTAATCTGGTTACTCGCATCTGTTGCGTTCCCAGTATTCAATGCATTTGATGAATTGCTAGCAATAAGGGCGTACCCTTGTACGCCCCCAGTATTGCCAATTGCACCAACTTTTTTAGTCTCAAGATTTGTATTTGATACAGAACTCAAAAAGGTGAGAACAGGTATATTTTTGATAAAAAGGGTTGCCGCCTTACGTCCTTTAATGTTGTGAGGATGAATTTCTGTAATCACAGCATCCAAGGTTTGTTTCCCTGCTGTTGATTGGTACTCTCCCACCTTAACCACATCAGGGGCAGGTGATTTTTGGGATGCTAGCGCATTTCCTTTGGTGGTTTGAGTGCAACCGACTGAGGGTACTCCCAAAACAGCCATAAACAGGGCAACAATAGTCCACAAATGTCTTTGATTCATGCGTCCGTTTTTGAAAGCGACTGTAGAACTTAAAGTTTTATAACTTGCGGGATTTATCGCTAATGAAAGTGATTTCCCTTTTGAAAAACTCGAACTCGTTCCGTTTTCACTTTGTTCTTTATAACTGCAACAGACTAACACGAACCTTTTAGCTTGGGGATCAGGGTTTTAGCGTAACTATGGGCCACTTTCTCAAATTCCCATTCCAATTTGAAGGTCGAAACCTTTCTCAAAAGCGGACTTCGGCTATGTAACGCTTTTTTGTGTAAGTCAAAAATTTCTTAAAAAAACTTTACGCTTATTTCACACTAAAGTAGCGATACCCTATTCACATCACTTCTAAAGGCTCGCAACTATTCGTGTATTCTAGATCACATTGTTTTTGGCTATTTCCTATAAGAAGTTAATATAACTTTAATTAAATGGCATCGGCATAAATACCTAAAATCATTTATTTAATGAAATATTTAGATTTCACTATGAATAAGTCACGATCTCAGTTACATCTTAAAAAATTATGCAAATTAGTTTGAGTCTGATATCTTTTTTCAAAGTTTTTTCTACTTACATCAATCATTACTTTTATTCTCCATGACTAAACTGATACTAGTGATAAATATAACCTTACATGACCGTATTGCTGAGTATAAAAAAAAGGACAATACCCAAAGAAATATTTTTCAGGATTAATGACTTAAAAATTAAGAAAACTTTGCGATCGCTTAAACAACAGATGTTGCATGTAGCATAAATCACATCTTATCTTGTTTATCTTCAGTAATTGCTCAAGTATGATTTTTTAGAGCAAGCTGTTTTTGACAAAATCTTTGTAACTGTAGGGATGTACAGCTGCACCTCTTCTATATATAGTAGGTATTTTGGGAAATGCCATCAGCCTAATGACAAACCAAGCACATCCAGGAGATATAGAAATAGAACCATCGCCATTAAAAGCTGTTCTCAACGAGTTACATTCCCAGTACAAGTGTGTGCAAGAGGGTGCAGTAGCGAAATACATTCCCGAACTGGCAAAGGCAAACCCGGATTTGTTCAGCATTTGCATTGTGACAGTAGACGGTCAGGTTTATAAAGTTGGGGACTACGAGCAACTTTTTACCATTCAGTCAATTTCTAAGGTGTTTGCTTATGGACTTGCCTTAGAAGATCATGGACTGGATTATGTTTTAACTAGAGTTGGCGTTGAACCGACGGGAGATGCATTCAACGCGATTGTTTTGGATGAGCAATCAAAGCGACCTTATAATCCAATGGTAAATGCAGGTGCGATCGCCACCACTAGCTTAATCAAAGGTTCCGGCCCCACCGAACGCCTCAACCGGATGCTGGATATGTTTCGCCGATATATTGGCCGCGACGTATTCGTTGACATTTCAGTTTTTACCTCAGAACGAAGTACAGGACATCGCAACCGTGCAATGGCGCATTTGATGCTCAACTTTGGCATGATTGACCGGAATATTGAAGAGGCGCTGGATCTTTATTTCCAGCAGTGTGCTGTGATGGTGAATTGTCAAGACTTAGCAGTGATGGCGGCTACTCTGGCTAACAGAGGTATTAACCCGATTACCAAAGAACAGGCGGTAGATAAGCGTTATATTAAAGATATTCTGAGTGTGATGTATACCTGCGGGATGTACAACTTTGCAGGTGAGTGGGCTTATAAAATTGGGATTCCGGCGAAAAGCGGTATTTCTGGTGGTATTATTGCCGTTGTACCCAATAAGATGGGCATTGGAGTTTTTTCGCCACTGCTGGATGTGCGTGGTAATAGTGTGCGGGGGGTAAAGGTGTGTGAAGAACTTTCCCAACGGTTAGGTTTACATCTATTTGATTGTTCAGATCGAGAGGCGAAATTTGCTTGAAACAAGCAAAGGGGTAGAGGAATTTTATTTTAGAGTATTTTATAGTTCTTTTAAGACGAAAGTTGGGATTAATATTATGCATGAAATTTCAAAGCAGACTATAAAGGCAGCACAAAAACATGCTCAAAAAGCAATTGAGCATAGCAAAGAGATACAAGAGTTGGGTAAGAGTTTAGAAACAGATGACCAAATCGATCCCGAACAAAAAGAACGTATCGAAGCCTATGGAAAAACCATGCATGAACACGCGCAGAAATTTCAAGATTTGGCGCACAGACTAATAGAAGAACCTTCAACAGATGTATATTCAGAAGCAGTAGAGGAGCATACGAAGGTAAATCAAGCCCATATCGAAGCAATTAAAGAATTTCAAAAGATACAACCGCCAGCTTAAATGAGATATTAATTAAATATGAAATTTATTTGCTTTTAGCTGGATGTATTATTGAGCTTGTTATAAGGAGCCTTATCATTTCAGTTAAATACATCTGATTATTAGCGTAAGCGTAGCCCGCACTTCGACACCTTTCGGCTTCGCGGTAGTTGAGCGCAGTCGAAACTCAAGGCAAGAAGCTCAGTGACCACCGCAGGCATCGCCCTTCATAAACAACTTTTTGGCTTACTATTTAAGATAATATCTCAATCAAGTATCATCTAAACAAGATTAAATCAAGAGAGTCACAGATGGTTTCTTCCAACAGCAAGATAGGTATTATCGGCGCAGGGACATCAGGAGCTTATCTTGCCAGTTTGCTTATTCAAGAAGGGTTTCAAGTTGACTTGTTTGAAAAAGCGCCCGTAGTTCGTACCGATGGATGTGGTATTCTTATTGTCCAATCAGGTATGCAAGCACTTCATCAAGGAAATCCTCAAATCAGCCAAAAAATTATTAACTCAGGCGATCCTGTAAAATACTTTGAGTTTCGCAACCTTAAAGGTGGATTCATCAATTCAGAAACCGTCACCTATGCTGAAGATGAATTACCAGGAATGCTCGTACACCGGAAAGCGATTTTAGAAGCAATTATTGATACTTTACCCCTTAATAATATTCATTTTAACGCTCAATTAGCTTCGATAACGCAGACTAAGAATAGTGCGATCGCACACTTTAAAGATGGAAGTCACTGGGAAGGGGATTTGATCGTGGGTGCTGATGGCATTCTTTCTAAGGTTCGGCAGTTTGTGGTTCCGAATGTAAAACTATGCTATTTAGGCGATCTAGTTTGGCGAGGGATTGTGACAGATAATAGCTTCTGTCCAGAAGGAAACTTTTTTGTTTATGTACGCGGTCGGGGAATTTATGCAAATTTCTTTCATATTGGGGGAAATCTGACTCATTGGGGTTTCTTTATAGAAAAAGAGCAAACGGGTTCTGAAATAGGCGCACTACAACCGACTGATATATCTATTCCTCCCGAAGAATTAGCCAAACTCCCAGAGGATGCACGAAATGTAATTGAGTCAACTCCTGTGGAAAATATTATCTGTCGTTATTCCTATGACATCGATCCCCTGCCTCAATTGTATGATGGTCGCGTTATTTTAATTGGTGACGCGGCTCACGCCAAAAGTCCGACTCGCGCTAGAGGCATGACTTCAGGTTGGGAAGATGGTTTGGCTTTAACGCAACATATCAAGTCTAGTGGTAGTATTGCCGAAGCTTTGGAAAATTATCAGACGGAAAGATTACCCATTGTCCATGAATATCAACGCACCAGTCGGGAAATGAGCCAGAAAATTGGTCGTCGTTAGCCAAGGCGAAACTTAAAGTAAAATTAGTTTTTATCTAAAATTAATGAGTAACGATCCTGTAATGAGCGAAAATACCATCACCTCGGCGATATCTGTCGATCTGGAGAAAGTTCCAGAAATTTTTACACGTCATATTGGCACTTGGAAAGGTGAGTATATCAAAACTGATAAAGGCGGACATTTTTCCCGCAGCTTTTTCGGTAGTTTTACCATCTTGATTGAGGGAAGCCAGTACCGACAGGTTAACAATTATGAATATTCAGATGGCTCTCACCTCCAGCTTAATTTTGAAGGATACTTTGAAGATAGAATTCTGAAATTGTTTTCTAGCAATTATTCTGACTTTTCGTCCATCGCTTGGGATGCTGGTCAGGACACAATTTGCTTTCGGGTAACGAAAACTCAAGATAACGTGCTGATTAGATTTATAGAAACAATGACTTTACTTGATGAAAATCACCGAGTTCGTAGTACCCAAATTTTTAAAGATGGTATTTTTGATGGCATCTCCTTTATTGAAGAAACTCGTTTTTCCTAAATAGATTAGATAGTCCTAGATTTGAGCAAGGAAAGTTCCAATAGAGCAAAATTGGGTGATTTGACCTTTATTTTTCATAAAATTAAACTGGTTCAGAAAGTTGCTTATCCAGACGGCGAAACAAAAACAGCCAAAGCGGTAGAGAACTATTAATCGCGATTAGTCGTACTAAATGACCAGTTGTGACAATTTCAACATTATGATTTAATGCCAGGGAAACCAAGATCATTTCTGCCGATCCTCCTGGCGCTGTGACTAAAAGACAGGTTAACCAGTCCCAAGAAGTTAATTGCATTGCAAGTATAGCAGCGATCGCTCCAGCTACGAGAGTCATCCCCACAGACATCAAGGCATAGGCAACAGTCCGCTTTCTCAAGTTAGGTTTGTCTCCCCAATATTCACCAATTGTAATTCCCAGGAGCATTTGACCCAATAAATTTATTATTGGCGGCGGACTAAAGCTAATATCACCTACAAAAGGCAGCCAATGTAGCAAAGGATTAAACCCAATACCAATCAACAATGCACCAAAGAAATCGCCAGCAGGTATTTTAAATAATATAGCTGGATAAACTACTAATCCAGTAATTACCAGTACTAACAAGAGTAATTCTAGTTGAGACGGATCGAGATTGAGCCAAGCAGCTTTGATTGGAAGTGTTTGCGGATAATCATTACCAACTGATGTCCTAGCGATGAAGGGAATTAGAACAACTACACAGGTGACGCGAATCGCCTGAACTAAGGCAACCAAGCTCACATTTTTATTGTAATCGGCTGCGATCGCAGCCATAATTCCTACACCACCAGGAACTGTAGCCAGCATTGCTGTAAATAGGTTGGTTTTGCTGGCGCGGGAGTAAATGTAACCGATACAGCCTCCACTCAGCAGCAAAAACAGGGTAAGAAAAATAAATATAGGAATACCGGAAGCAACACTCGCTAGATTAGCGTGGGCATTGGAAGCACCGACAGTTAAGCCGACAAGTGCCATTCCCACTTTTCTAGCAGTGCGATTAGGTTGGGGAGAATATTGATAAAAAATTCGACACCCTTGGAGAACCACTGTACCCGCGGCAATTCCGCCAAATATCCAGGCAATCCTACCAATTTGGAACTTTGCGAGGAGTAAACCCAGAGGTAATGCCAGAAGCATTTCCAAGACAAGCACAATTAGTTGCTTCCCAAATAGCTGCTGTTTGGTAACAACAGGATTTTCATGAGTGTGTTCTTCCAGGCTGGGAGTAGCACTTAGACTTTGATTCATCGATACTAAGCTTTTTTTTAAGTCTAAGCTATAGGTGCAAAAGTGGATCTCCGGCGATGCGATCGCACTTTTGCAAATTAGCAGAAACAATCAAGATCGTATAGGTGTAGGGTTTAGTTCCAGTGGTGGGTTGATGATGGCTAATGGTGTGATCCGATACCAGCAAAACTGCTAAATAAGTATGCACCAGTTTGTGATTAAATTGTGTTCTAAGAGCGATCGCTTACAAGTTTTGCAAGACAAGATGCAAGAGTATATAGAGAATGGCACACAGCTTGGTTGGTTAATTGATAGAAAACAACGCCAAGTTTTTATTTATCGTCCTAATATTGCAGTTGAAGTATTAGATAACTAAGACACTGAATGAAGCAAGATGCTATAAGTGTAGGGTATAAGAGTATCATGTCTTAGTAACCCATCAGTGCATAGTAAAAGCAACAATTATTTTTATGGATAATAACTATCCTTTTGATGAAGAACAAATTTGGTTTAATGATTATGCTGACGAAGAAGATGATTTTCAAATTGATGAATATGATTTAACCTCTACACCAAATGATTTTAATGTAATAACAATTTACAATTTTATGGAATCTGGTGCTGTGAAAATCCCAGGATTTCAAAGAAATTATGTTTGGGATATAAACAGAGCATCTAAGCTGATTGAATCAATAATTTTAGGTCTACCAATTCCACAAATTTTTCTCTATGAAGAAGCAAGAAATAAATTTTTAATTATTGACGGTTAACAGCGATTAATGTCTATATACTATTTTATTAAAGGTAGATTTCCCCTTAAGGAGAAACGTGTTGAACTAAGAAGAATATTTGAAAAAGATGGTTTTATTCCTGATAAAATATTGAGTGATGATAATTATTTTAGTAAGTTTGATCTAAGTCTTCCACAAAAGCTCCCCGAACAGCCTAATAAATTTAAAGGGCTTAATTACTACACTTTAGGCGACTACAAAACACAGTTTGAGCTTAGACCTATTCGGAATGTAATAGTTAAGCAAAATTTCCCTAAAGATGATAGTTCTTCAATATATGAAATATTTAATCGTTTAAATTCGGGTGGTGTTAATTTGTATCCACAAGAGATTAGAGCCAGCTTATATCATTCTCCTTTTTACGAAATGCTTAACCGTCTAAATATGGAAGAAGGATGGCGAAAATTATTACAAATGAATGAGCCAGATATTCATATGAAAGATGTTGAGCTTTTACTTCGAGGTTTTGCCATGCTAATTGATGGAGAAGATTATGCCCCTTCACTACCAAAATTTTTAAATAATTTTTCAAGAAGGAGTAGAAAAAACACTCAAGCTCAAAATGATTATCTTGAGAACTTGTTTAAATCATTTCTAAGGCAATTTGAATCTTTACCTGAAGATCCATTTATTGGAAAACGTAACAAACGCTTTCATATAGCACTTTTTGAAGCTGTTTTTGCCGGAGTATGTAAACCAAGATTTTTACACCATGAATTTTTAGATTCTCCTGTAGACATTAGTAAAATTAGGCAAATAGAAACCGATGGACAGTTTATAAAGGCTTCCTCAGAAGGCACAACAAAAAAGACAAATGTTGAAATTCGTTTAAAACGGGCTAAAGATATTTTAGATATTTAAGGGTAGAAAAGTGCTAGAAGAAACAGGTGTTGATAGGCTATATAAAGAGTTTAAAACTTTAATAGAATATATTGAACAAGGAAATGAAATATCACTCCGAAATACTGTAGATGAAAATTTTAGGAAAGCTTTACTCTTGTCCGCAGCAAGTTATTTTGAATACCGTATAACTAATGATATTATCGAGTACATTGGTGAAATATCTAACAAAAACGAGCTTTTAGTTTCCTTTGTGAATAATAAAGCTATAAGTAGACAATATCATACGTATTTCAATTGGAAAGATACAAATGCAAATAGTTTTTTTGGTTTATTTGGTGATATATTTTCAAATTTTATCAAACAAGAGGTTAAAAATAGTGAGCAACTGAGTTCATCTATTAAAGCATTTCTTGAAATAGGACGCGAAAGAAATAGATTAGTTCATCAAGATTTTGGTACATTTTCTCTAGAAAAAACGTCTGATGAAATCTATCAACTTTATAGAGATGCACTAGTATTTGTGAATGCTTTACCTCATAAACTTCGCCAATGCTTACAAAAAAATGAAGCCGAAAAAATCGGGACTGAGAAATAAATCTCAGTCCCGATAAAAAAGCGGGCTAACCGCTATTTATATGGTTAACCCGTGCAGCTTTGGGAACGCGCAGAGAAATTGTTATTGCAATACCAACTTCACATTGGCGTTTTGCAGACCGCGCTGTTTCACTTCAGCCAAAGTTTTGTTAACGGCATACTTTTGGTTGATTGAGTTGATCAACTCGGTTTGGTTGTGCTTCTTAGCAACGCCCCACAGGTCAGCGATTAGGTCAAAAGAACCATCGCCATTGCGAGACCAGCCGAGGTCATATTCGCCTTCCAACACGGCAACGATGTCAGAACGGACACGCTGACCGTTATAACCACGGACATCAGCTTCAGTCTTTACGCTGATACCGAGGTCGCGCAAGGAAGCCTTGAGGATTTCGGCATCGGTGATTTTGGTACGCAGGGTGCTAAAGTGAGACATTTGGGTTTCCTCCAATGAGAAGATTGAGAAAAACGACAACGGTTTGTTTTGGGCGAAGCCGCGCTTAACAGGATGCGGCTTTTCTTATAACTGCTAGCATCTTCTGCTAGCCTTTCCCCCTGGGATGGCAGAGGAAAGCTTTTAAAACTCCATTCGCTGATATTCAGCTACGGAGGATGCTGCGGGGCGTGCGCGCTGTCTGGCCCAATCTCTCAGAGCCGTTACTTGTTCTTGCATCGTTCGAGACAGCGGCAATGTTGCCTTCAGTGCAGCAATAATATCTAGTTGGGTGAACTCCCGATCTTGGGCAAAAGCTTCATACATTGCCGCAACGATCGCTTGCTCTATTTCTGCCCCAGAAAAGCCATCAGACATCTTGGCTAGTTGCTCAAGGTCAAATCGAGAGATGTCTTCACGGCGCTTGGTCAGATGAATATTGAAAATCTGCTGCCGTTCTTCCGGTGTGGGCAGATCGACAAAGAAAATTTCATCAAATCGTCCTTTCCTCAAGAACTCGCCAGGTAAGCGTTCTACTCTGTTGGCTGTTGCCATCACGAACACTGGTGATTTCTTATCTTGCATCCAAGTCAGGAAAGAGCCGAAGATTCTACTTGAAGTCCCCCCATCAGAATCAGATGAACCTCCACTACCAGCAAAGGATTTATCTAATTCATCGATAAACAAAATCGCTGGGGAAATAGATTCTGCTGTTTTCAGGGCGTTTCGCAGATTTGCCTCACTTCGTCCCACCATTGAGCCGTCGTAGACTCGCCCCATATCTAACCGCAACAGTGGTAAACCCCACAGCCGGGAAGTAGTTTTAGCAATCAATGACTTACCGCAACCGGGAACTCCTAGAATTAACATCCCCTTTGGTTGAGGCAAACCGTACTCTCTCGCTCTTTCTGTGAAAGCGTTAGAGCGTTGCTTGAGCCATCTTTTTAACTCTTCTAAGCCACCTACAGCATCAATAGTTTCATCTTCTTCAATGTATTCTAAGATGCCATTGCGCCGAATTAGTTGCTTTTTCTCAGATAAAACTATGTCTACTTCATCTTCCGTTAAACGCTCTTTAGTTACCTGTGCCTTACGGTAGACTTTCTCCGCTTCATCTTTAGTTAGACCCAAAGCAGCTCTGAGAAGTTTTTCTCTGGCTTCTGTTGTCAGTCGCCGACCGCGATTTTGCTCTATATGGTGAGTTAAGACTTTATTCAACTCAGCCATATCTGGCAATGTAAAGTCGAGAACGACAACTTCTTTTTCCAGTTCTATAGGTACTTGTTGCATCGGAGACATCAAAACGATGTTCTTTTGCATACCTTTGAAACTAGCGATCGCATCACGCAGCGATCGGTTAGTTGCAGGCGCATCTATAAAGGGATGTAAATCTTTAAGAATAAATATACTAGCTTCTTTCTGTCGGATAATCCACTCAATCGCCGCTTCTGGAGACACGGTATTATGTTGGGTAACATTCCGGGGTTGACCGTACTCAACAATCCCGTGTGTTACTGTCCAAACAAATACCCGACGTTGGGGCTTTAACAACTGGGCGATAGTGGAAATTGCTTGCTCGGCCCGCTCTTCCTCGGAGGTAACAAGGTAGATTAAAGGGTATTGAGCTTGAATTAGGATCTTGAGCTCTTCGTTCATACTTCGACCTACTTGAGACCTTATAGAGACAGTAGAGACATTGCTTCTGGTAAAGACAACCGCATCTGTGAATATCTATTTAGCAAGTTAGCAAGGAACTAACTCTTCCTCACTCTTGGGATTGGTTTCATCTTCATCCATCTCGTTAAGAGAAAGATGCTCTTGACCAACTACTCCTGGTTGATTGCCTAAAGTAACCAGTTCCCCATCACGTAAGACTAGTGAGCTATCACAAGTTGGACATGAATAAACTCTATGAGTCCGCCCATAAGAAGAATCTTCTAACTCATCAACCAATTCTTGATTGGATAGGTAAAAACCAAGGGCACGTTCGGCAAGTTCTGACATTGGCTCGGAATCAACTGCTGAACGAATCTTCAGTTTTCTGTGCAACTCTGGCGATAAATACAAAGTGACCTTTTGCTTAGTTTGCGTTTGCATATAACTCTTTAACGGTCTTACCCGGGTATGTATATCAAGTTATCGGTTCTTTTATTGGTTGTCAAGACAGTAAAACGTTTTAACGTCTATTTCGTTACTTTTATTTACATTTAGGTTTGTTGGCATCATCATTAGTGGCTCTAGTCCCAATACGGTTCGGATAAGCATTTTGAACTCAAAATAGGGTTTGGGGAAAAGGGAAATGGGTTTGCGGTTAAAGGTTTTTATTCCCCTTTCCCCTTTACCCTTTCCCCAAACCCTTTCCCCAAACCCTTTAACCGAACCGTATTGGCTCTAGACCTTGAAATTGAGGGATTTATCGCTCACTACGAATCTCTTAAAATTGATCTGGCAGATTACTAGTTAGCTGATTGAGAATAGTGCAATATCAGAGTTTCTGGTATTTCTATGAAATCAGTGACTTTGGCAAAATGTGTGATGTAAATGGCTACTGCTAATAAAATCTCTAGTTTGGGGCGAAAAATTTATCGGTTTGCTGCCAGCGTTAGCGGAGTCATTGCCCTGTTAATCATGCTGTGGGGTTGTACTGCAAATGATTTTAACGCTGGAGCGATCGCCTGGAAAACTTATAGCAACTCCCGTTATGGCTTTGAATTTCCATATCCGAGTAATTGGACTTCTTTAGCAGCACCAGCAAATGACGATGGAGTTGCGTTTCTTTCACCACAGGATAACTCAGTAGAAATTCGAGGGTGGGCAAGTCAGCAGTTACCAAATTCTATTGTTACAGAGCAAGAATCTGTGAAAAAGAGAAAACCCAACTTTCAAACTGCCCAAGGAGTGTCTGGGGTGCTGGTTGTAGAAGTCGATCGACGACTAGGTTCAATGACACTAACACTAACTCAGAGTCAAGTGAAATACTACTGGCAGGGACGAAGCAAGAGCCAAGAATTTCAAAATTACTATCGTTTCTTTTATTACATTGCCCAACAGTATCGCATTCCGAAATCTTGAAAGATAAACATTGGGCATTGGGTATTGAGAAGAGGCAGACGGGCAGGGGGAATGGTGCAGAGGAGAAGAATTTTCCCCCCTGCTCCCCACTTTCCCCAAAATCCACATCTCTTTCAGAATGATGATTGAGAGGGTACAGAAACCTGATAGATTTAGCTATCAGCGAGTAAAAACTGGTGAAGATGAAAGTCCTGGTTATTGGTGGTGATGGATATTGCGGTTGGGCAACTGCTCTTTACCTTTCCAATCGAGGTTATGAAGTTGGAATTTTAGATAGTTTGGTGCGGCGGCATTGGGATAATGAACTTGGTGTCGAAACTCTCACTCCGATCGCACTAATTCAACAACGTCTCCAGCGCTGGCAAGATTTGACGGGTAAATCGATTGACTTGTTCATCGGCGATATTACGAATTACGAGTTTCTCCATAAAACATTACAGCAATTTCAGCCAAATGCTTTGGTGCATTTTGGCGAACAGCGTTCGGCCCCATTTTCCATGATTGACCGAGAACATGCAGTTGTTACCCAGGTCAATAATGTAGTTGGGACGTTGAACTTGCTGTACGCTATGCGGGAAGATTTCCCCGACTGTCATTTGGTGAAGCTAGGGACGATGGGCGAATATGGTACACCCAATATTGATATCGAAGAAGGGTATATCACCATTGAACACAATGGACGCAAGGATACCCTACCTTATCCCAAGCAGCCCGGTTCAATGTACCATTTAAGCAAAGTGCATGATAGTCATAACATCCACTTTGCTTGCCGGATTTGGGGATTGCGGGCAACTGATTTAAATCAGGGTGTAGTTTATGGCGTCTTAACCGAAGAAACGGGGATGGACGAACTATTGATTAATCGGCTGGATTACGATGGTGTGTTTGGTACTGCACTGAACCGCTTTTGTATTCAAGCAGCAATTGGACATCCGTTAACTGTCTACGGTAAAGGTGGACAAACTCGCGGATTTTTGGATATTCGGGATACAGTTAGATGTGTGGAATTAGCGATCGCTAACCCTGCTGAAGCTGGTGAATTCCGCGTATTTAACCAATTTACCGAACAATTTAGCGTCGGTGACTTGGCATTGATGGTGAAAAAAGCTGGTAACGCTATGGGATTGAAGGTAGAAATCAATCATTTAGATAATCCCAGAGTTGAAAAAGAAGAACATTATTTCAATGCTAAAAACACTAAATTGCTCGATTTAGGTTTACAGCCTCACTTGCTCTCTGATTCTCTCCTCGATTCTCTGTTAAACTTTGCCATCAAGTATCAGACGCGAGTCGATCGCAAACAAATTTTGCCTAAAGTCTCTTGGCACAGAAATTAGAATAAACCCCAGTAAATCGTGGGTTTAAAATTAGTCGTCATATTTTAGCACAATATGACGACTAACCAGTTATTATTTATCAGGCGTATCATCCAGCTACTACTAAATTTGCCGTTGACTATAGTTATTCTGACTGTGCAGAGTTGATTACACCACGCGAGAGAGTCTATTCTGTGTTTGATACCGAAACGCAAGCAAAGCTGAGATTATCTGCCTGGACTGAATAGTTTTTTATGAGAATTGCCCTATTTACCGAAACCTTTTTACCCAAGGTTGACGGCATTGTAACGCGCCTGCGCCATACTGTCGATCATCTCCAGCGCAGTGGTAATCAAGTGCTGGTGATTGCCCCTGATGGAGGCATCACAGAACACAAAGGCGCTAAAGTTTACGGCGTTACTGGTTTTCCTCTGCCATTGTATCCAGAATTAAAAATGGCACTTCCCCGCCCAGCCATTGGGTACGCTTTAGAAGAGTTTAAGCCAGATATTATTCATGTCGTAAATCCAGCAGTTTTAGGTTTATCTGGCATATTTTATAGCAAAATCCTCAAAATACCCTTAGTAGCGTCTTACCATACGCATTTACCCCAATATCTCCAGCATTACGGCTTAGGGATGCTGGAAGGTTTTCTTTGGGAACTGCTAAAAGGCGCTCATAATCAAGCAGCTTTGAATCTATGTACCTCCACAGCAATGGTGGAGGAACTGACAGCACATGGTATTGAACGTGTAGATTTATGGCAACGTGGGGTGGATACAGAATTATTTCACCCCGATTTAGCTAGTGTAGAGATGCGATCGCGTCTATCACAAAATCATCCAGAAAGTCCATTATTACTTTACGTTGGGCGACTTTCGGCTGAAAAAGAAATTGAGCGCATCAAACCAATCTTAGAAGCAATTCCCCAAGCACGGTTGGCATTGGTTGGAGATGGGCCGCACCGTCAAGCATTGCAAAAACACTTTGCTGGCACAAACACTTATTTTGTTGGCTATCTTATAGGACAAGAGTTAGGTTCTGCCTTTGCGAGTGCTGATGCCTTCATCTTTCCTTCCCGCACAGAAACACTAGGCTTAGTGCTACTAGAAGCGATGGCTGCCGGCTGTCCCGTGGTAGCAGCCCGTTCCGGGGGAATTCCTGATATTGTGACAGATGGGGTAAATGGATATCTTTTTGAGCCAACAGCAGATATTCAAGGAGCCATCGCTGCTACTGTTCGCCTCTTAGAACAAAAACAACAGCGAGATATCATCCGTCAAAATGCCCGCCAGGAAGCAGAAAGTTGGGGTTGGGCAGCTGCTACCAGGCAGCTACAAGATTACTATCAAAAGGTGATATTTTCTGAACAGTTGGCAAAATAAGGTATTGGGGCATGGGGTATGGGGCATGAGGCATGAGGGAGATAAACAAAACTCCTAACTCTTGTACAGACGCGATTAATCGCGTCTCTACTTTTAACTCCTAACTCAGCACGGGCTAAACGCCCCGCTATCGCTAACAGCACTCTAACGCCCTATGCCCAAAATCTAAAATCTAAAATTCCGATGACCAAAACAGACTCATGATACAAGCCCATTTATTTATGGGGATTATTAATTTTGAATGCGTGAATTTTTAATTCGGAGCGAAGCAACGTGACACTCCCTAACTCTGGCAGCGTCTTGGCTACATTAACTGAATTGACTCAAGTTAATCGCGCTCATGCCCTACTGCGTCGCGTCAAAGACTTATCTGTTAATGAATTTGTTTGCTTACTCGACTTTATAACTGCTGAGTTCCAACAATTTCTGAGAGCTATTGAACTAATCAATAATGAAGCTCTAGAAACTATGTTGGAGAAAGTATTAGAAGCTATCACACTCAAAATTGGTCAAATTCTCCAAGCAGAACATACAGCCATTTTTTTAGTTGATTACGACAAAGGTCAACTGTGGTCAAAAGTTCCTCAAGATAATACCCAAAAATTCTTAGAAATTCGCACTCCCATTACAGTAGGTATCCCTGGTCATGTTGCTAGTACAGGCCAATATCTCAATATATCTGAAACTTATACTCATCCCCTATTTAGCCCAGAACTTGAAAAACAAATGGGCTACAAAATCCGTAATATTTTATGTATGCCCGTTATCAGTAGCAAAAACCAGACTGTAGCGGTAGTGCAACTAGCTAATAAAACCGGGAATGTTCCGTTTAATCATGATGATGAAGAACGTTTTCGAGACTTTGCCGCTTCGATTGGTATTATCCTAGAAAGCTGCCAATCTTTTTATGTAGCGGCTCGCAATCAAAGAGGCGCAACGGCTTTGTTGCGGGCAACTCAGACACTGGGGCAAAGTTTAGATTTAGAAGCGACTTTGCAGATAGTCATGGAACAAGCTCGAATTTTAATGCAAGCAGACCGCAGCACACTGTTTTTATATCGTAAAGAGCTAAACGAACTCTGGACGAAAGTTGCAGCAGCAGCAGATGGCACAAATTTGATAGAAATTCGCATTCCTGCTAACCGTGGCATTGCTGGATATGTAGCTTCCACTGGTGAAGCCTTAAATATTTCTGATGCTTATAAAGACCCCCGCTTTGACCCGACTACAGATAAAAAAACTGGTTATATAACTCGCAATATTTTATGTTTACCAGTATTTAATTCTGCAAATGAATTGATTGGCGTTACACAATTAATTAATAAGCAACAAAGCAGTTTTACTGCTTCTGATGAAGAGTTTATGCGGGCTTTTAATAATCAGGCAGGAATTGCCTTAGAAAATGCTCGGCTGTTTGAAAATGTGCTGTTAGAAAAACAGTATCAAAAAGATATTTTGCAAAGTCTGTCAGATGCCGTGATTTCTACAGATATGGCAGGACAGATTGTCACGATTAATGATGCAGCCCTAGAGTTGCTGGGTTGTCCGATAGGAGACGCTAATAGTAAAAACAACAAGCTTTTGTGGGAACAAAATTTGATTGGTCGCTTAGTTTGGGAAGTTGTCCCAATTGAAAATCTCCAAATGCGATTAGAAGATAGTCTAAAAACTGGAGCTAAACATTATGTGCCAGAGCAAAATTTGATGCTGGGAGTGCATCAAGTTATGAGTGAGGAGTTAGGAGTTAAAAGTGAAACTCAATACTTAGCATTCAGTACTCAGCACTCAATTTTAGCAGTGCGCGATCGCACCAACCCCGATCTTTTTATTCCTTGGAATCAACCTCTGACTCCCAAATCTGAGTTTCTCACTTATAATCAAGTACAAACATTAGAGCGCAATATCAATCTTACTGTTAATCCCTTGACTAACCCAGAAGGCGGTGTGCGCGGTGGTTTGGTGGTTTTAGAAGACATTACTCAGGAAAAACGGATGAAAACTACCATGTCCCGCTACCTGACGCCCCATGTCGCTGAACAAGTTATGGCTCTAGGGGAAGATGCTTTAATGGTAGGCGAACGCAAGGAAGTAACTATCTTGTTTTCTGATATCCGTGGCTACACAACACTTACGGAAAATCTCGGTGCAGCTGAGGTGGTATTGCTGCTCAATCAGTATTTTGAAACGATGGTAGAGGCGGTTTTTAACCACGAAGGCACTCTCGATAAATTTATTGGTGATGCCTTAATGGCGGTATTTGGTGCGCCGCTACCATTGACAGAGAATCATGCTTGGAGGGCTGTGCAGTCAGCGTTAGATATGAGACGCCGCTTAGAGGAATTTAACCAACGGCGAATTATCCAGGCGCAGCCGCAAATTCGTATTGGCATTGGGATTAGTTCTGGGGATGTGGTTTCGGGTAATATTGGTTCCCGCAAACGAATGGATTACACCGTAATTGGAGATGGTGTAAATTTAAGTTCGCGTCTGGAAGCGGTAACTAAAGATTACGGTTGTGATATTCTTTTAAGCGAATTTACTTACCAATTGTGCAGCGATCGCATTTGGGTGCGCCAGTTAGATAAAATCCGAGTCAAAGGCAAACACCAGGCCGTGAATATCTACGAGTTAATTGGCGATCGCACTACTCCCCTAGATGCCAACACTCAAGAGTTTTTGTTTCATTATCATACTGGACGCGATGCCTATTTATCGCGCAACTTTTCACAAGCGATCGCCTGTTTTGAAGCCGCCAAATCTATCCAACCCCAAGACCAAGCTGTTGATATCCACCTAGAGCGTGCGCGTAATTACCAACAAACGCCGCCTCCAGAGTCCTGGGATGGTATTTGGACAATGCTTACTAAGTAGTCATTGGTCACTTGTACTGAGCGAAGTCGAAGTATTTGTCATTGGTCACTTGTACTGAGTTTCGACTGCGCTCAACTACCGCGTAGTCGTAAAGCCTGCGGCATAGCTACGCTTCGGGCGCAGCCTCTCTAAGAGTTGTATTGGTCAGTGGTCATTTGTAATTTATCAGTTCCCAATGCCCCGTACCCCATTTAATCTTTAGTCTCTCCCTGGTCATCTTGAAAGGGATCTTCGCCAATTCCTAGCTCTTTTTTTGAGCGTTTCAACTGTTTCCACAGATCCCTTATTTGTTCGTAAGCTACACCTGGAGGCACTTTTCCGCCTGTTTCTAAGTTGCAAATGTAACTTACCCGTTGGGCAAATTCCTGGAGATTTGCATTAAAAACCAAGTTTTCTGGCTTCACCTGACCGTAGTAGCGACCGCGAGGGAAGAGAAAATCATCCTTGTTCACTATTTTTTTTTCCATTTATTCAATTCACCTTATCTTGGAGTTTCTGAAGCTGAATTACTAGCTAACCTAATCTTTCTTTTGTCAGATTGGGTTAAATTAGATTGTTCAATTCCTTTTCCAATTGTTGATGCAGGAATTAGTTGATTCAGATTTTAAGGCTAGAGGATAAAGCTTGTAATATTCTGTACTCCAAATCTTACAAAAAAATTCCGCCAAAGTAACTAGAGAGAATATTTTATTTTCCTCCTGGTTATCAATTTATCTCATCTTAATTTATGAAGTTGAAATTGTAATTAGCTTCAGTCGAAACCTTTAGGTACAAATTATTATCACATACTAGTATGTCTAAGTAACTTATTTTATCAAAACTCATGAAAATCCCGATCGTAAAACTACTTAGGCGAACATAGTATATCCGAAAGCAAATTGTCCTCTGTTAAAAGTTAGATATTTAGTTATAAATATTTGGCAACTGGCTATTAAGCAGCGACGCAGAAGAGAAAATTGGTCTTGGTATTAGTTATTACTTATTTTAACCTGCCTCTGCTTCCTCTTAAATAATCACCAATAGCTAATAGTTAATAACTAAAGATAAAATGGTGAAGCCTCAAAGGGCAATTTTTGTCCATCGCCTAAAACACTACCTGCCACCATGTCTGTTAATTCCAAGTTATACGAAGGCAAAGCAAAAATTCTTTATACAACGGACGATCCAGAAGTCTTGTTGGCTGATTTTAAAGACGATGCTACAGCGTTTAACGCCCAAAAGCGTGGCAACATCGAAGGGAAAGGAAAAATTAATTGTAGCATTTCTAGCCAGCTTTTTAAACAGTTGGAGGCTTATGGTATAAAGACTCACTTTATCGATAGTCCTGCCCCGAATCAAATGCGGGTGAAAGCAGTAAAGATTTTACCCTTAGAAGTAGTGATCAGAAATATTGCTGCTGGCAGTTTGTGTCAGCAAACTGGTTTACCAGTGGGTACAATTCTGAAACAGCCTTTGGTTGAGTTCTATTATAAAAACGATTCATTAGGAGATCCTTTGTTGACACGCGATCGCCTGTACCTGCTAGAACTGGCGACTGCGGAACAAGTAGACGCAATTACACATCTTGCATTGCAAATCAATGAATTTCTCAATAACTTTTGGCAGCGGTGTGGCATTACCCTAGTAGACTTCAAACTAGAGTTTGGTTTGGACTCACAACAGCAGTTACTCTTGGCAGATGAAATTAGCCCCGACACCTGTCGTTTATGGGATACCGCAGAAAAGGACTCAAACCGCCGGGTAATGGACAAAGATCGCTTTCGCCGAGACTTAGGAAATGTAGAGGATGCCTACCAGGAGGTCTTACAAAGAGTGCTAAAAGCAGTAGAAACTATAAGTTAACCAGGTCAAAACCAAAAGGCGAGAAGGAATTATATTTAACTTTTGCCTTTTGCCTTTTGCCTTGTAAAGTAAAAAAGCAAAAGAAAAAAATTATGTTTTGAAATTTTACCTTTGGCATAAGGGCATTATTGCCTTGTGATGGTGTGTGTGTGGTCGTGAAGAGGAATATAAGTAAAATGCGTTTATCTCCCGTATTGCTGGCAGCAGTAGCAATTGCAGCCCCTTTGGGTGGCTCATTGAGTGCGAATGCAGAAACCGCCAACAATTCCAAACAGACAACAGAAGTTTTGACACTAGAAAAAAATCAACACTCAGAAAAGGACACTGGTCAGATTAACTCTAGTAAAAGTCTAGAATCTCAACCTAAATCTACAGCAACTATAGAGGCAGAGCGTCCCCAATCCCGCGTCGTCGCAATTTACCCTGCCAACCCAGCAGCAAGCGCGACCCCAAAGGTAATTGTGCCAACCTCCACAACGCCAACAACTGCACAAACCCCTGAAATTAATTCCAGTCCTACTCAACAGCCGTCTCCGGCTCCAGACATTCCACCGCCAGAAATTCAACAACCAACGCCTTCCCCAACTCCTGAGACCACTCCAGTTCCAGAAAATGTAAATCCACCGACAACAGAACCTTTATTACCCACAACTCCAGAACCATCAGCTACTCCAGATATTCCCCCCCCAGCTAGTCAACAAAGAACACCTACGTTATTCCCAGGTGCTACTCCCAGTCCGCAGAATGTTAATCCACCGACAACTCCGGGCAATACTCCATTCCCAGGCGCTACTCCCAGTCCGCAGAATGTTAATCCACCGACAACTCCGGACAATACTCCATTCCCAGGCACTACTCCCAGTCCGCAGAATGTTAATCCACCGACAACTCCAGGCGCTACTCCCAGTCCGCAGAATGTTAATCCACCAACAACTCCGGACAATACTCAACCCAACACAGCCCCAGAAGCCAATGACCCCCGCGTACTGGTATCGGAAGTAGTAGTTAGATCCCAGACTGGCCAACTATCACCAGAACTGGAAAGCCAAGTTTACAGAGTAATTCGTACCCAACCAGGACAAACAACCACCCGCAGCCAACTGCAAGAAGATATTAACGCTATCTTTGGTACTGGCTTCTTCTCCAACGTCCAAGCAGCGCCAGAAGATACCCCTTTGGGAGTGCGGGTAAGCTTTGTTGTCCAGCCTAATCCCGTCCTCAGTAAAGTAGAAGTGCAAGCCAATCCTGGCACTGGTGTCCCTTCTGTACTACCAGCTAACACTGTGGATGAAGTATTTCGGGAGCAGTATGGCAAAATTCTCAATTTGCGTGACTTGCAAGAAGGCATCAAGCAGTTAAACAAGCGGTATCAAGATCAAGGTTATGTCCTAGCTAACGTGATTGGAGCGCCACAAGTCTCTGAAAGCGGAGTTGTTACCTTACAAGTAGCAGAAGGGGTAGTAGAAAATATTAGAGTCCGGTTCCGCAACAAAGATGGACAGGAGACAGACGAGAAAGGACAACCAATTCGGGGAAAAACACAGGATTACATTATTACCCGAGAAGTGGAGTTAAAGCCAGGACAAGTATTCAATCGCAACACAGTACAAAAAGACCTACAGCGCGTGTATGGACTGGGACTGTTTGAAGATGTGAATGTGTCTCTAGACCCTGGTACCGACCCCAGTAAGGTGGATGTAGTAGTGAATGTAGCTGAACGCAGCAGCGGCTCGATTGCGGCTGGGGCAGGGATTAGTTCTGCTAGCGGACTTTTTGGAACAGTTAGCTATCAACAGCAAAACCTGAACGGTAGGAACCAAAAACTGGGAACAGAAATCCAGGTAGGAGAACGGGAACTGCTGTTTGATGTGCGGTTTACCGACCCCTGGATCGCAGGAGATCCTTACCGGACTTCCTACACAACCAATATTTTCCGTCGCAGTTCTATTTCGTTGATTTTCGATGGCAAAGATGAAGATATTAGGACGTTTGATCCGGGTAATCCCACTGATGTAGATTCTCACGATCGCCCCCGGATTCTCCGTCTAGGAGGTGGTGTCACCTTTACTCGTCCCTTGTCTGCCAACCCTTATAAAACTTCTGTCTGGACTGCCTCAGCGGGTTTACAGTATCAACGAGTTTCCGCTCGCGATGCTGATGGCAATCTGAGAAAAACAGGAGCGGTATTTGATGATAATACTGGAAACCGCCTCAGTGATGAAATTCCATTGACTTTCTCTAGCGGCGGTCAAGACGATTTACTACTGTTTCAAGTAGGGGTACAGCGCGATCTCCGTAATAACCCCCTGCAACCCACTAGTGGTTCTTATCTGCGCTTTGGAGTCGATCAGTCAGTCCCTGTGGGGCTAGGCAACATCTTCCTGACCAGATTCCGGGGTAGCTACAGCCAATATTTACCCATTAAGCTGATTAGCCTTAGCAAAGGGGCACAAACCTTAGCATTTAACCTGCAAGCAGGAACCATCGTTGGTGACTTGCCTCCTTACGAAGCTTTTACCCTTGGGGGTAGTAACTCCGTCCGGGGTTATGAAGAAGGAGCATTAGGTAGTGGACGCTCTTATGTGCAAGCATCAGTTGAGTATCGGTTTCCAGTTTTTTCAGTAGTTAGTGGGGCACTATTTTTTGATCTCGGCAGTGACTTGGGAACTAGTACTAGGGCTGCTGAAGTGTTGAACAAAAATGGTAGTGGCTATGGTTATGGCCTTGGCGTTCGCGTCCAATCTCCACTGGGGCCGATTCGGATTGACTACGGTATCAACGATGATGGTGACAGTCGGATTAATTTCGGTATTGGCGAAAGATTTTAATTTGTCATTTGTCATTTGTCATTGGTCATTAGTGAATCACAACAGACAACTGACAAAGGACGAAGGACAATTAACTTTTTTTTTGGATTAGCTTGCTAATTGTTACATTTACCTCAATACTGTTCCGATAAAGGGATTAATGACATTTTTCAGGGAATATCAGGGATTTTACCAAAACAGACGATGAACAATACTAAAGGAAATATATTGACTTTTCTGCTATGCAACAGCACACTCTAGCAGCCCAAATCACCCAAATAGGGGTGGGACTGCATAGCGGTGTGAATACCCAGGTGCGGATATTACCAGCCGAGGCGGGAAGTGGACGCTACTTTGTGCGGGTGGATTTACCGGATTTGCCAATAATTCCAGCCCAAGTTGCAGCAGTTAGTCACACTGTTCTTTCAACTCAGTTGGGTAAAGGTGAGGTATATGTTCGCACGGTAGAGCATTTGTTGGCAGCACTTTCGAGTATGGGTGTGGATAATGCCCGAATTGAAATTGATGGTCCAGAAGTCCCACTTTTAGATGGTTCAGCAAGTGTGTGGACAGCCAATATTGCCCAAGTTGGCTTAGTCTCACAACCCGCTAACAACCAAGTTCCCTTGGCTATTACAGAACCCTTATGGGTCTATGAAGGGGATGCCTTTGTATCTGCCCTTCCAGCAGCAGAAACCCGGTTTAGTTACGGTATTGATTTTGACCTGCCCGCTATTGGTAATCAATGGCATAGTTGGTCGCTAACCGCTGAACTAGAAAAAACTTCTGCTAGCTTTGCTGCGGAAATTGCTCCTGCTCGTACTTTTGGGTTACTACATCAAATTGAACACTTACAAAAAACAGGGTTAATTAAAGGTGGCAGTTTGGATAATGCACTCGTTTGTGGCCCAGAAGGCTGGCTAAATCCACCGTTGAGATTTGCAAATGAGCCAGTCCGTCATAAAATCTTGGATTTAGTAGGAGATTTGAGTTTACTAGGAACTTTTCCTCGTGCTCATTTTTTAGCGTATAAAGCCAGTCATAATTTACACATTCAACTGGCTCAGAAAATTTTAGATTTTGGACTTCGGCTTCGCTCAGTCGAACGATTTTAGATTTTAGATTCGATCTAAAGTTTGCATCCAGGATTATTAAGGCTTTGGATATACGCTTGCCTACTCAACTTTTAGATAAAAAATCAACTACACGGCCAATGTCAATCCTCACTGAAGTGAATACCATCGATACGACTACACCTACATCTACCGAACCACAGGGTATAAATGAGATTACAATCAGTTCGGAGATTAAAACAACTTTCACATCTGAAGAAATTCAGAAATTGCTACCCCATCGCTACCCATTTTTACTTGTAGACAAAATCATTGACTACGTGCCAGGTAAAAAAGCTATTGGGGTTAAAAATGTCACTATTAATGAACCCCATTTTCAAGGACATTTCCCTGAACGTCCACTGATGCCAGGGGTGCTAATTGTTGAATCAATGGCACAAGTTGGAGGCATTGTCCTAACTCAAATGTCTTCGGTAGAAGGCGGGCTGTTCGTCTTCGCTGGTATCGATAAAGTTCGCTTTCGTCGCCAGGTCGTGCCGGGGGATCAACTAGTCATGACGGTGGAACTGTTATGGGTAAAACAACGTCGTTTCGGTAAGATGCAAGGTCGTGCCGAAGTTGATGGTCAACTTGCTTGTGAAGGAGAATTAATGTTTTCTTTAGTTAGCTAAAAGTTTGCTTTCGTGGTATGGGTATAGCCGTGAAATGCCCCTACTGAATCCTGTTTCAGGATAACAGTTAAAAAATCCACAACAGTATCTGAATAATTTCTTGATTTTCGCCGCCCTCTCTACGAGACGCACTCACAAACACATTTAACTTGCTTTGACCGACACTTTCGTTCACTGAAATATTTCACGCTCAACAACGCCAGTCGCCTCAATGGGGCGGTAGTCGGTATAACTCTTTTAACCAGAGTAACGCTCTGCCTCAAAAACCCCGCCTGGCGCTGGATTATTAAGACAGTTCTGGAGATTCACCCTTGAAAACGCTAATTCATCCAACTGCTGTAATTCATCCGAAATCGGAACTCCACCATACAGTGCAAGTCGGTGCCTATGCTGTGATTGGAGCGCATGTCAAAGTGGGCCCTGAAACAATAATCGGCGCTCATGCAGTGCTAGAGGGACCTTGTGAAATTGGGGCGCAAAATCAGATTTTTACAGGTGCGGCCATCGGTATGGAACCCCAGGATTTGAAGTTTGTAGGAGAACCAACCTGGGTGAAAATTGGTGATAACAACTTGATTCGTGAGTACGTTACCATTAACCGCGCTACCGGTGCTGGTGAAGCGACGGTAATTGGCGATGGTAATCTTTTGATGGCTTATGTCCATGTGGCTCATAACTGCGTCATTGAAGACCAAGTAGTGATTGCTAACTCTGTGGCGTTGGCTGGTCATGTCCATATAGAGTCACGCGCTAGGCTAAGTGGGGTTTTAGGCGTCCATCAATTTGTGCATATTGGTAGACAAGCAATGGTGGGAGGTATGGCACGTATTGACCGAGATGTGGCCCCATATATGCTAGTGGAGGGAAATCCAGCGCGGGTGCGAACCCTCAATCTTGTCGGACTCAAACGGTCTGGTATGGACTCAGCAGATTTGCTTTTGCTGAAAAAAGCCTTCCGCATTCTCTACCGTTCTGATTTGTCTTTTAAGGATGCTTTGGAACAGTTGGAATTGTTAGGGGATAGCGAAGAATTGCAGCATCTGCGGCGCTTCCTTCTACTTTCTCAGATGCCTGGAAGACGTGGCTTGATTCCCAGTAAAGGGAAAAAAGGCGCAAGTGATGAATCGTGAATTAAAAGTTAGGAGTTAGGAGTTATGAGTTATGAGTTGATAAATTAATTTTTTTAACTCTTCACTCCTCATTCCTAACTCCTAACTGCTAACTCCTGGAAAGACTTGGGTTAATCGCTTCTCTAACAGCTAACTCCTAACTTTAATTATCAAATGCGGATATTTATCAGCACTGGCGAAGTATCTGGCGATTTACAAGGGTCGCTACTAATTTCAGCACTGAAGCGTCAAGCTGCGGCGATTGGGTTGAAATTAGAGATTGTGGCGCTGGGTGGCGAAAAAATGGTAGAGGCTGGGGCAACTCTATTGGGAAATACCAGTAGTATTGGCTCAATGGGTATTCTAGAAGGGCTGCCTTATATTTTACCGACTCTTCAAGTGCAACGTCAGGCGATCGCTTCCCTAAAGCAAAATCCACCTGACTTGGTAGTGCTAATCGATTATATGACTCCCAATCTGGAAATTGGGACTTATATGAAAGAGCATCTACCAGATGTGCCTGTGGTGTATTATATTGCTCCCCAAGAGTGGGCTTGGTCAATAAGTTTGCGAAGAACTAACCGGATTGTTGGTTTTACAGATAAGCTGTTGGCAATCTTTCCCCAAGAAGCTCGTTACTTTCGCGAGAAAGGCGCAAAAGTTAGTTGGGTAGGACATCCTTTGGTTGACCGAATGCAAGATGCTCCTAGTAGAAAAGCAGCTCGTGCAACATTAGGGATTGCACCAGAAGAAATTGCGATCGCACTCCTCCCCGCCTCTCGCCGTCAAGAACTAAAATATCTTTTACCAGTAATTTTTCAAGCTGCCCAAACTATTCAAGCTAAATTACCTGAAGTTCGTTTCTGGATTCCCCTATCGCTAGAACTCTATAGACAGCCAATCGAAGAGGCTATTAAGCGTTACGGTTTACGGGCGACAGTTCTATCAAGTCAACAAATGGAAGTTTTTGCTGCGGCTGATTTAGCCATTAGCAAATCTGGTACTGTCAATCTAGAACTCGCTCTGTTAAATGTGCCACAGGTTGTAGTTTATCGCCTCAGTCGTTTGACTGCGTGGATCGCTCGGAAAATCCTCAAAGGTTCTATAACCTTCGCATCGCCACCTAATTTAATCGTAATGAAGCCGATTGTGCCAGAATTTTTACAAGAGCAAGCCACAGCAGAAAATATTACCCAAGCCGCGATGGAACTGCTACTCAATCCCAGTCGCAGAGAGCAAACTTTGCTAGATTATGAAGAAATGCGGCAAAGTTTGGGAGAAGTTGGGGTTTGCGATCGCGCTGCTCAAGAAATTTTGCAAATGCGACCAAATATATTGAGGTGTCATGGCTTATGAGATGAAAAAACAAAGAGCGATCGCAGTTGATTTATTCGCTGGTGCGGGCGGTATGACTCTTGGCTTTGAGCAAGCTGGTTTTGATGTGCTAGCGTCTGTGGAAATCGACCCGATCCACTGTGCAACACATGAGTTTAACTTCCCTTATTGCTCTGTGTTATGCAAAAGTGTTGTGGATACAACTGGGGAAGAAATTAGGAATCGGTCTCGTGTTGGCGATCGCGAAATTGATGTGGTTATTTGTGGCTCACCATGTCAAGGATTTTCCCTAATTGGTAAACGGGCTGTTGACGATCCTCGAAACTCTTTGGTATTTCACTTTCATCGACTGGTTTTTGAACTAAAACCGAAATTCTTTGTGATGGAAAATGTTCGAGGAATTACAGTTGGCGAACATAAACAAATCCTCAAAACATTAATTAGCGATTTTAGAATTCATGGCTATAAAGTAGAAGAAAATTATAAAGTTCTTAACGCTGCAAATTACGGAGTACCACAGTCACGTGAGAGATTATTTCTTATAGGTGCAAGGGAGGATATAGAATTACCGAAATATCCTCAGCCGATTACTAAACAAGCTTTACCAAATAATTTAAATTCTCAAAAAATATCTGACATTCCATTGAGTCCTACAGTATGGGATGCAATTGGAGATTTACCTGAAATAGAAAAATATCCAGAGTTACTAACAAGAGATTGGGTTGTTGCAGACTATGAAAAGCCTAGTAACTATGCTCTTATACTTCGCGGGATCAAATGCCTAGATGATGATTATTCTTACAAACGAGAATATGATTTGCGAATACTTTCTTCAAGTTTAAGAACCAAACATTCTGCAGAAACTGTTAAACGTTTTCAGGAGACTCAACAAGGCGAGAGAGAAAAAATTAGTCGTTTTCATAAGCTACATCGTGATGGTGTCTGTAATACTTTAAGAGCCGGAACAGACAAGTATAGGGGTTCTTTCACATCTCCGAGACCGATTCATCCGTCTACGCCGCGCTGTATCACTGTCAGGGAAGCGGCGAGATTGCATTCTTACCCCGATTGGTTTAGATTTCATGTAACCAAATGGCATGGATTTCGACAAGTTGGTAACTCTGTACCACCGTTACTAGCAAAGGCTGTGGCGTCAGAAATTATTCGCAGTTTGAATATTTCGCCTTTGAAGCCGAGTTTGGGATACAAGTTGCCAGAGGAGAAGCTATTACAATTTAATATGTCGCAAGCGGCACAATATTATCAGTGTGATTAGTAAGAATACACTTTGTAATATGTGCAAGTTAGGTTAAGTCCAAGCACGGAAGAATGTACTATCTTCCCAGACATTAGCAGCCCGCCCTGCGATCGCTGTTAATTCTGGTTCCTTCAGGGGTACAAAAGCCCGCGCTATCTTGACATTATTTTCTAATTGTGGAACTGTCTGTGCTGCGATCGCGCAACAATGAACCCCAGGCTGAGACAGTGTGTAACCTAAAGCTTCCTCCATACCTGTCAACGCACCTGATTTAAACAACCGACCATAAGCTAGGACTTTCATCGCAATCACACCGACATTTTTTTCTTGAGCAACTGGTAGAACTACTGGGATAAATGGACGTGGGTGATGTTTATCGGCAGCATTTACAGGAATCAGTGTAGTGTGGAAAGGATAGCGACGTAACCCTTCAGCAATTATTTCAGGGTCGTGATGTCCGGTGATCCCAGCAAAACGCACCAATTTTTGTTCTATGGCTTCTTCTAAAGCTTTAATTGCACCAGATGGACTAAAGATAGTGTCGAGTTCTTCCGAAAAAGAGACGTGATGCAACTGCCACAAATCGAGATAATCTGTATTGAGACGTTTAAGCGATCGCTCCAATTCTCGCCATGCACCATCCCGATCTCTTTGATCGGTCTTGCTTGCTAGAAACAGCTTTGAGCGATGGGGTGGTAGCACTTTGCCTAAATAATCTTCACTCGGCCCATAACTAGCGGCTGTATCAAAGTAGCGAATGCCAAGTTCCAGCGCTCTTTGAATAATTGCCGTAGCATCATCCTCTTTTCCTTCGCCGCCGGATAGTGGCACTTGTCCTGCTCCAAACCCGAAGATAGGCAGATTTACTTTCGTGCGTCCTAGTACCCGTTCCGGCATATTTGCTGGCGGTGTTGCAGTGTTGGTAGTATTTTGCTCAAAAGCATTAGTTGCCACAATACCTCCAGTCACAGCAATGCTAGTAATTAGGAAATTACGCCGCGTTTTTCCTTCTGTCATGATTGGGTTCGGGGGCGAAATTACTTTTATTATAAATTCTAACTAGGGGGGATTAATCTCAGAAAGCAAAATTACTGATAGTTTAGGAACACTACGAAAGCGCCGATCGTTGGTTAGAAAAGTAAAGCATTGAGTCAACAGTGCTGTGGATGCATGGAGCGCATCTGGTAATTTGATGTTAATACTGGCACGAAATCGCATTACTTGTTCTCAAGGGAATTTTTCTCAGCGTAGTTGAGATTTATTTGATATTCTTTACTTTTTTGCTGGGCTACTACATAATTTGGGCTAGAAGATGGCACAGTTTTCATAAGTGCGATCGCACCTTTCCAATGACTCACAACTGTCTTCCACTCATCTGGAGATTTTGCTGATTGAGTCAGGTTAGCTGCATTAATTGCTTGATTTACTGCCTCTCGAAATCTATCAGTTTCAAGTAACACAGTAGGCGATTCTGAAGTCACTGGTGATGGTGTAACTAATACAGACTTTGATGGTACTTGTGTTGGAATCTTAGAGGTTAGAGGAAGTATTTCTACAAACTTTGAAGAAAAGTATATTCCTACAGCAATTGAAACTATCACAGAAAGGAGCAGCCAAATTTTATTTAAATTACGATACTTTCGTCGATTATTGATGATTGTAGTTTTTTTATCATTTGATAAAACATCTGATTTTCTTTTGTGCATCCCCATTTATTCGGGCAATATTTTTATTTTCTTATCTGTATTCAAATCAGGGTTTACTTCACTTGTATCTGTTCTTTGATTACCAGAATAAGCAGATATTATTCGTTGTTTTACCAAACATTCAATTTGATAAGTTAGTGCCCCAGTAGAAACATAAAATAACCCAAATATTAATGTTGTATTATTATTAAAATTTTGCATTTGTACGTAGTATTCAATTTGTCTGGTGTGACTAAGATTAAAGAATGGTAGAAGTATTGTAGAAAACAAAGCTGCTATCAGTGTAGAAATTGCAATTACAAGCCAAGCGTACAATCCTTCCCACCAACTCATTATTCCTGGTAATAATCCTTGTGTTCTACCTATTTCCGGTGCTTGAATTTCTGAGATAAATCGACTAATGAGCAAGTGTAAACAGTGATGAGTAAAAGAAATTATAGGAATTGGAGATAGGATTAACAGTATTGTAAATATAGCAAATAAGTCAGGACTGTTTACAAAATATGCGATACGGTAGCCTAACTTTCCAGGATTCTTTAGTATAAATATAATAACTCTCAAAAATAGAGTTAAAATCAATGCTTTTAACCAAGAAGTAGGATAAGGAAACCATAAAGGCCAGGAAAACGTTTGTTGCTTTTGCTTAGTAAGTTCCTGAGTATTCGGCTGTTTCATAACCAATAAATAAATCCAAACAACTAAGATAATATTCTTCTATCTCAGAATTCCCCATTTACAGGTGAAAGCAACATCTTCAAAATCTTTATAGTCCTATATTTAAAATTTATATAGATTTATGATAATTTTCATAAAAGCCCGAATTTTATGCTCTATCTCTGTATCTATGCGTGAGAAAAATTAAATCCTAACGTTCCTTTGTAATCACAGAACTACCATTACTAATACTTACTTTTTGAATAAAAACATTAGTAGAAGATGATAAAATATCAGTGCTGATTTGATTAGCAATAAATTCAAAATCATGGTTTGTTATTCCCTGTGCATTATCACCACTGAAGTTAATACAAATAGTTAGAGTTTGAGGATTGTTATAAGACTCTTCATTATCTACTGGTTCTAAATCAGCTTCTACCATGCCCAAATCAAACTCTTTACTCCAAGCCGGAAAACCCTTACCTGTTTGTTGTCCATAAATTTTGACTCTTTCAACAGATGCAGCCCCTAAAGCTGTTAACCCTTTGCGGATAAATGCAACTAAAATTTGTTGATTTGGTACTTGGGCAGATTCTAGCGTTACCTCCAAGCAAGCATCTTGTAAAGCAACTTTTGCGTTGATCCCTTTGGGGTGTAAGTGGCGGTTCATCAGAGAGGCGATCGCTTCTGCATCTCCCTGTTTTGCAAGTTTTAGAATATTTGGCTGTATCATAACCAGTAAAAGAGAAAATCTAGGAAAATAAGCTAGCTTATATTCTTAGGATTCCCTCTTGACAGCCTTAAGTAACATTGTGATGCAAGATATCAGCTAACCTGGGCTAAAATATTTAATATAAAGATAGTCTTTCACAGACTTTTACAAAAATATATTTTCCCTGTCTCAACATCAAAAACTTTTGTTTTTGTACTTGCTAAATTAACAAAATTAATATTAATCAGTTAAATTCCAATTTTCAATATGAAATTTTACCGAGATCATGCTTGGCCTTCGACGCTAGAAGAAGCCATAGTTATCCAAGAAACGCTGCAAAATAGAGTAATTACTGAGGATCGACTGCAAGAACCTATCCAGTATGTTGCTGGAGTAGATATGGGTTTTGAAGCTGATGGGACAATTAGCCGTGCTGCTGTCGCAGTCCTAAGTTTTCCTGATTTGCAAGTAATCGAGACCAGCCTAGCACATCGTCCTACAACGTTTCCTTATGTTCCTGGGTTCCTGTCATTTCGAGAAATACCAGCCGTCCTTGATGCCTTGGAGAAAATTCAAACAACACCAAATATTATCCTGTGTGATGGTCAAGGAATTGCTCATCCCCGGAGATTAGGTATAGCTAGCCATTTAGGGTTACTTATAGATATGCCGACAATTGGTGTAGCTAAGTCCAGGTTGATAGGTAAGCATGAAGAATTGGCACAAACCAAAGGCAGCACGCAACCACTGATATATAACGGTGAAACCATTGGGGCAGTTTTGCGATCGCGCACAGGAGTAAAACCTCTGTACATTTCCAGTGGTCATCGAATTAGTTTACCGACAGCAATTGACTATGTATTGCGCTGCACGCCCAAATATCGACTGCCAGAAACTACACGCATTGCTGATAAATTAGCGTCGGATAGATAAAGCTTGTTGAAGTTTTTTCTAAATACTTGCTTGCACCTACTCAATCGTGTTAGGAATCGCACAGAAAGAAGTTGATGTAGCTAAATACCACTTACGAAGTTAGAACAATGAACGCACTAACTTTACATTGGCACGATGCAGGCCAAGATAAAACTCAGAATATTTACGAACAACAGCCAAGTCATAATCCTGGTACTGTCCGCATCGGTCGCGATCCCCACCGATGCGATATTATTCTGAGTCATCCTACTGTGTCTGGACTGCACGTTGAAATCTTTTTTCATCACCAACAACAGCGTTTTTATATCAGGAATTTGCGATCGCAAAATCCCCCCGTTGTTGATGGACGGCAATTAGTCCAAGGTGAAATGCTTTTAACTGAGGGCAGTAGTATCACTTTAGGACAAATAAAACTCAATGTTACAAGCGTTTCCACGGGTAGCATTCCAGCAACAATTTTGCTACCACCCAATCCATCTGTAAATCTCGGACATCACCATCACCCACAAACACCCCCCGCACCACCGCCAGGAGTTTATGGCTTAGAATGCCCCAAATGTCATAAAGTTTCCCCAGCAGAGAATCTACAAATTGGCTGTCATTGGTGTGGAACATCTTTAGCTGCGGCTGTGAGTGTGTTAGTAGCACGGGGTAGTTGAGCAGGGGAGCAGGGGAAGATGAGGGAGACAAGGGGACAAGGGAGACAAGGGAGACAAGGAGATAAATAAAACTCTTAACTCCTAACTCATTACTCATTACTCATTACTCATTACTCATTACTCATTACTCATTACTCAGCACTCTCAATGCCCAATGCCCTATATCCAATGACCAATGACCAATGACAAATGACTAATGAACAAATCCAATTGAGTTGGGATGAACCAGCGACGGGCGAACGGCGAGAACCACTGTTAAATGTGCCGATCGCTTTTGGTCGAGAATTTGCTCGCTTACCTGCTGAACATAGAGGAATGCGGGTTTCTCGGATGCTGCTTAATAGTAACGAAGTTTCTCGCTACCATGCCCTCATTGACTGGGAACAAGACCATTTAGTAGTGATTGACCAAGGTAGCGTTAACGGTGTCTATGTCAACGGTCAACCACAAACGCGCAGTGTTCTAGTTAATGGCGATACGTTGCAAATTGGCCCGTATCTGATCGCAGTGACATTTGGTGCTAGCGCCTCTGCACCAGATACTAGCCCCCCTTCAACGATTCACTTCAACGCAAATACCAATCGCCCAGACCCCAGTTTGCCTGTAGTCCAGCCGCTAACGCCCGTGGCCAGTAATTTCCCACCATTGGCGTTTCAGGCACAAAAAGTCTCTGTGCAAGCACTTCATGCTACGGGATTACCAGTAGATGAATCTGATTATCTAGCGATCGGGGCGGGATTGGGTAGCTTTGTTTGGGCTGATTTGCTGCGAATTAGTGGTGTACGTGCTGACAAAATTGTGGCTTTGGGATTAGAGGCGGAACCTTATGCCCGTTACAAGCGCCTCTGTCTGAATTCGCAAATTCCCTTATATGAAAGACTGCGTTCTAATTCTGATTCTTGTCCCGATAATATTTGGGGTTGGCCTAGTTATGCCTTGCGTGAAGCTTGGGGAGACTTAGCCAAGGGCGAGATCAAGTCAGCATTCAAGTATTTATGGCAAGTTTTTGCTGAACCAACATTTGCAGAAACTTATACTCCTCGTGCGGGTAATGTCTTTGATTCCATAGACCGAGAAGCGAAGCGCATTGGTTGGAATCAAATTTATCGGTATGGGCGAGTTAGGGTAATTCGCAAAACTGATGATGGCAGATATTGCGTCGCCTATTCTCGCGGCCCGGGAAATTATGCTTTTTTAGTTAGTCGTTATTTACATTTAGCTACTGGATATCCAGCAATTCAGTTTCTCCCAGATTTGCAAGCTTATAGGGAAAAATATCAAGATTTTACATCTGTCGTCAATGCTTATGAAGCTCACGATCGCGTTTATGAGCAACTAGAGCAACATGGTGGTACGGTGTTGATTCGGGGGCGGGGAATTGTGGCTTCGCGGATTGTGCAGCGCATTTATGAAGCCAGAAAGCGAAATCGGAATATTGCAGTTTTGCATTTAATGCGATCGCCTAAACCCCAAGGTAACAAATTTCAAAAAGCCACGCGCTTAGTCAAAAATCATTACGAATTTCAACCCTTTAACTGGCCAAAAGCCTGTTGGGGCGGCGAACTCCGGGCAATGTTAGAAAAAGCCACCCCTGATGAACGCAAACGTTTACTAGCAGATTGGGGTGGAACTACCACCGCCGACCGCCGAGATTGGCAGCAAATTACTGCCCAAGGGTTAAGCGAAGGCTGGTATCAAATTACCTTCGGTGAGGTGTTGGATGTAGAACGAGATGCCCAAAACCGGACTATTACCCGTATCCGAGAACAAAGCTTTGGGGAAAAGAAATTGTTAGCTGACTTTATTGTTGATGCTACTGGACTGGATGCCAAAGTAGATGCCAATCCCCTTTTAGCAGATTTGGTGAAGCATTACAATCTGCCAGTAAATCACTTGGGGCGATTAACTGTAGCGAACAATTTTGAATTAGTAGAAATGCGTAGCGATCGAGGTCAAATGTATGCTGCGGGGGCGATTACTTTAGGTGGCCCTTATGCCGCAGTTGATAGTTTCTTGGGCTTGCAATACGCCGCATTAGTCGCTGTTGATGGACTCGCCGCCGCGCGTGCGCCTGGAGTTCAAAGGTTGAATACTATAAGTTCCTTTAGACAGTGGTTGAAGTGGGTGTTAAATCAATCACCTTAGTATTAGGAGGCAGGAGGCAGGAGGCAGGGGGGATGGAGTATTTATCTGGTTGTTTTGAATAGCAAATCCCAACTTCGAGGATAAAAGGCGCAACGTTGAGGATAAAAGGTGCAACTTCGAGGATAAAAGGCGCAACTTCGAGGATAAAAGGTGCAACGTTGAGGATAAAAGGCGCAACTTCGAGGATAAAAGGTGCAACTTCGAGGATAAAAGGTGCAACGTTGAGGATAAAAGGCGCAACTTCGAGGATAAAAGGCGCAACGTTGAGGATAAAAGGCGCAACTTCGAGGATAAAAGGCGCAACGTTGAGGATAAAAGGTGCAACGTTGAGGTTAAAAGGCTCAAAGGCTCAAGTTACGGGCGAAACCTTCAGCCCACCTACGATTCAAATCGCAGGCTAACAGGATAAGTCAGTTAAAACTGACTCAAATTAACTAAAATTTAGTCCGTTTGAACGGACTTAGGCCATTAGCCCCGGAATTGATTTCGAGGCGGGATAGCAACGAAGCGAAGAATTTCCCTTTGCCAGTACCTCTACTTTGTTTTTTCGCTTGTCGGGCGTACTAAAGTTTTAACTAAACCCGTAATCGCCACAATCACAGAGGCAATTCCCCCAATCGACAATGAAGTTAAAATTGCCACCGCGAGGATGATTTCAGTCGGGCTGTATCCATCTCGCATCCAAGTAGATGGATTTTCTACCGATGTTGGCGACGCGGGGATTAATTGCGAAGTTTGGGTGGTTTGATTGGAGTTGACTGGAGTTGTTAAGACAGTTTTCATGGCTGAATCTCTTCTAAATGTTTCTATGCAAATGGTATTTCTGCCAGAAGAAGAAGAGATTCCCTAGAAATGGAGACAAAGTAGAGAGAAAGTAGAAATTAAGTAGAATCGAGAAGAAATCTCACAAGCTGTCTATGGAATGGGCTGATTTTATAGCCAATGAAGCTGCTACTAATAGCTTATCTCCAGAGCAAACGGCAGCTTTTGTAGAGCGTTTGAAGACTGAAAACTCAACTATTAGTGAGGCAAAAGTTGCCAGCGACTTGAACATCGGTGTTGCTGCTGTTAAAAAGCGGATGGCTGAGGTGTATGACAAGTTCGCCAAGAGTTATCCTGAATTAGCCACTTCTAACAGTCGGGGAAAATTAGAAAAGTTACGGGCTTGCCTGACAGCGAAATATAATGGCGGGCAAAATGCCCAATCAACAATTAAAGAAATTCATCAAAATATTCCCCCTGCTGTTCCATTTGAAAAATTTGTGGGACGTGAGACGGAACTGGAAGAACTGCACTCCTCATTACAAACATCTCGGCAAGTAGCGATTGTAGCTGTGGCGGGTATGGGTGGAGTCGGGAAAACTGAACTGGCTACCCAATACGCCAAACAGCACTTGCAGAATTATCAAGGTGGGGTGTGCTGGTTATCTGCACAGGGAATTGATGTCGGAATTCAGATTCTCAGATTTGCAGAATTAAAATTTAAACTCATTGCACCGGACGATTGGGAATTAGCAGATAGACTGAGATACTGCTGGCAGAATTGGGAAAAAGGTGAAGTGCTGCTGGTGTTTGATGATGTCACCGACTACAAAAAACAGGTTCAGCCTTATTTACCCCCAGAATCACCCCAGTTTAAAGTATTGCTGACAACGCGCCTGGGGTTTGATAGAACTTTGCCGCAATTACCCTTGGGTGTTCTCAAACCATTGGCGGCGATGAAATTATTAAAATCGCTGGTTGACAGAGAACGACTGAAAAGCGAACCTTGGGTTGCAAGAGAAATTTGTAAATTCTTGGGATATTTACCTTTGGCGTTAGAGTTGGTGGGGCGATATCTGGATACAATGCCAGATTTGTCTCTGGAAAAACTGCTAAAGCGGCTAGAAAAAAAGCGACTGGAACACGAAGCAGTTACTAAGGCTAACCCATTAATGCGTTATGAATATGGTGTGGCTGAAGCTTTTGCATTGAGTTGGGAACAGTTGGATGAAAATGCACAAGGTGTTGGCTGTTGGCTGAGTTTGTATGCTTTGGCTGATATTCCTTTATTTGTTGAGGCGATAGAAGATGACGATAAACAAGAACTTTGGGAGAAAGCTATAGCCCAGTTGCAAAAGCTGCATTTGATACAACGAGAAAGTAAAGGAATTTATCGTCTACATCCACTGATTCAGCAATTTTTCCAAATGAAGTTGGATGAGTCAAGTAATGCAGATGAGGTGAAAACTGCTTTTGTAGCGCAGATGGTAGAGGTGGCAAAGCGAATTCCTCAACAACCTAACCGTGAAGATATTTTCAATTTCACTCCACATATCCCCCACCTTGCAGAAGTTGCAACCCACCTATCCCAATATCTCAGCAACGAGGATTTAATTTGTCCCTTCACAGGCTTAAGCTGGTTTTATCAAGGTCAAGGACTTTATCAGCAAGCAGAACCTTGGTACAAACTCTGTAAAGAGGTAGCTGAAAATCGTCTTGGTTTAGAACATCCCCATGTCGCCGCTAGTCTGAACAATCTTGCAGAACTCTACCATTCTACAGGACACTACAGCAAAGCTGAACTGTTGTATCAGCAAGCTTTGGCACTAAATAAACGCTTATTGGGAGACAATCATCCCGATGTCGCTACTAGCCTGAACAATCTTGCAGCACTCTACAGTTCTACAGGACGCTACAGCGAAGCCGAACCTCTGTATCAGCAAGCTTTGGAACTGACAAAACGCCTACAGAAAGACAACCATCCCAATGTCGCCGCTAGCCTGAATAATCTCGCATTACTCTACGAATCTACAGGACGCTACAGCGAAGCCGAACCTTTGTATCAGCAAGCTTTAGAACTGACAAAACGGCTACAGGGAGACAACCATCACAATGTCGCCGCTAGCTTGAATAATCTCGCATTACTCTACAATTCTACAGGACGCTACAGCGAAGCTGAACTCCTGTATCAGCAAGCTTTGGAACTGAGAAAACGCTTACTGGGAGACAACCATCCCGATGTCGCCACTAGCCTGAACAATCTCGGAGGACTTTACAAGTCTACAGGACGCTACAACGAAGCCGAACCCCTGTATCAGCAAGCTTTGGAACTGAGAAAACGCTTACTGGGAGACAATCATCCCAATGTCGCCGATAGCTTGAACAATCTCGCATTACTCTACCATTCTACAGGATGCTACAGCAAAGCCGAACTCCTGTATCAGCAAGCTTTGGAACTGAGAAAACGCTTACTGGGAGACAACCATCCCGATGTCGCCTCTAGTCTAAACAATCTCGCAGTACTCTACAAATATACAGGACGCTACAGCGAAGCCGAACGCTTTTATCAGCAAGCTTTAGAACTGAAAAAACGCTTACTGGGAGACAACCATCCCGATGTTGCCACTAGCCTAAACAATCTCGCAGAACTCTACCGTTCTACAGGACGTTACAGTGAATCCGAACCCCTGTATCAGCAAGCTTTGTCAATTTGCGAACAGACTTTAGGTGTAGGTCATCCCCATACAATGACGGTTCGGGGAAATTATGCAATCTTTTTAAGAGAAGCATATCGCTAACGATCGCACCCTTTCACAAAACCCCACCAAAGTTGTAGTTCAAATTTTAGCAGCGATCGCCCTCTACACACCAAATAGTACAGTCAATAATAGTGCGTAGGCGTAGCCCATCGTAGACATTGTATAGCCATTTTGAGTTCAAAGGTGCAACTTTGAGGTTCAGAGGCTCCAGTGCGATCGCTTACGAACTGCAACACCACTTAATGTTGTCATCAGCAATTTATTTTTATTTAGCTGGAGAGTTAAAAATCAACAACTGGTATTTTAATTTCTAGTATTTCACTTTTTTATTAAGAAAGATGTGACTAATGCATAGCACCTCAGCATCGAATAGGGAGAATGAGATAATTACTCTAATTTACTATTGGTTGAGAATCAAATGACTGAGCTATATGATACTATTGGCGGTGTTTACGAGCAGTTTAAAACTGTAGCCACATTGCCGATCGCCGAAAAATTTACACTATTTAAAATTATTGGTAATTTTCAAGGAAAAACCATTCTAGACTTAGCCTGCGGTACTGGCTTTTATAGCAGATTGTTGAAAGAACAAGGAGCTGCAAAAGTTGTTGGTGTAGACATATCAGAGGAAATGGTAAACGTTGCACGCCAGCAAGAGATGAAAAATCCACTTGGAAATGAATATCAAGTGTTAGATATTGCCAAACTCCACAAAATTGGCAGTTTTGATTTAGTTACTGCGGTTTATCTTCTTAATTATGCAGAAAACAAAGAGTATCTACTACAGATGCTTTCTAATATTCGCAAAAATCTAGCGTCAAACGGGCGTTTTGTTGCCATAACGGTTAATCCGAATTTCTCTTGGAAGAAATCAAATTCAACAAAGTATGGACTTACGGTACTCAAACAAGAATCTTTGTCAGAAGGCTTTTATTCTGAAACTGAACTTCACACAAATCCACCATTTATGATTAAATACTTTGGGTGGAGTCAATCTATTTATGAATGGGCTGTAACAAAAGCTGGGTTTAAGAAGTTTTCATGGCATCCTATAGAAATTCCAAAACAAGCAATAGAACAGTACACAGAAGATTACTGGCAAGATTTTTTAGACAATTGCTTAATCATTGGTCTAAGTTGTGAGAATTAACCTGATTTTTCATGGGAACTTCTCATCCTAATACTTTGTCACATCAACTTTAAAGAAAATTCAGATTTGAGAGCGATCGAGTTCAATGTGTCGCTCAACCATGTGCTAGCGAGAATCGAGTTGGATAGTACCTATGGTGTAAGCCTATAGTTTAGCTACCTTGCTGACTGAATAATCTAGAATCATATTAGCGCTCGTCGCGCTCTATATCGGATAGCGCAATTTTTTTCTCTTTCTAAAAAGAGAAATGTTTCTTTATCAATGGTTGAAATTACGATTATGAACTTTAAAGACATATCCTCAAAATTTCCCCGTCGTCAAGTTATCAAAACTGCTCTCACTTTTGTGACTGGCTTAACTACGACATCACTATTATCTTTTGGGATTACCAAATCCACCAAGCCAGCACAAGCAATTGTTGTGCAACGACCAAATGAATTTGAACTTGAAGGTAAAGATACTAACATCAAGTATTCAATTATCAATGGAGTTCCACAGCTTGATTACAAAACTCAAAAAATTTCTGAGCATTTTAGTGGCGATCAAATTCAGACATTAGCTACTGATATCGGTACGCTACTAACGATAATTATTAGCAAACCACTAAACCCTGATTTGGGAGGAAATATAGTTAAACTGAGCTTACTCTTACCAATTATCAACCTAGCGATCGGAACACGAGAAACTGCTGTCCAAACCGAAGCCATTTTAACTACTCAAAGAACATCAGGATTTATTCGTACTCCCCTATTTGGACAATTACAGTCATATCAAACTATAGTACTCACCGGAACTGCTAGATACCGCTAGATCCGGTCTAATTTCTGAAATGAATTCTTTTGGAAAACCAATTACCAATTATCCCTTAACTCGCAATCTGATTCAGTTAATAATATTTGTAGGTTGAGTTAAATGTTCGCGTCGCTTCAAGTAAGAAACAGTATTTTCAGCATTTTGTAAAAATCCAAAAGAATTTATCCAAGAAATGCCAATTGCCGCAGCAGTTAAATGAATTGAGTTTGGCACTAAAAAATTCCGACTGTCCTGCTATTGTTGACGATAGAGTAGCATGGCGTTGTGGTCAAGCTTTAGGTATTAATACTATCGGAACCGGAGGCTTGCTGATATTAGCGAAAAGACGTGGACTAATCCCAAGCATATCTCCTAAAATTCAAGCTTGGCGTGACGTTGGTTTGTGGCTATCTGATACTTTGGCCAATTTACTCAAGCAATAAACAAAAGAAGAGCGATCGCTATCAATTGTAACTTCAAATAGCTTTTGCTTCCTTTTCTCTCTTTCTTCTTGCCCTCTGCGACTCTGTGGTTTGATTCTCATCCTAAATCACAAAGTACGTAGCCACTAAATTTAAATATTTTTATATAAATGGTACTTTTACCCCAAGCAGAGAAGATTTTCTAATAAAGACAAAGCTACAATAAAAATAAACTTTACAAGCTGTTTATGCAATGGGCTAATTTTCTAGCAAAAGAAGCTGCTACAAATGGCTTATCTCTGGAGCAAACGGCAGCTTTTACAAAATATTTTCAGACAGAAAACTTAGGTAAAACTAAAGCTAAACTTGCCAGCGAATTAAACGTTGATATTGCCGCTTTCACAAAATGGGTGGGTGAGGTATATAACAAGTTTGCCCAGAAGAATCCTGAGTTAGCGACTTTCAACAATCAAGACAAACTAGAAAAGTTACAAGCTTACCTGAGCGTAAAATATAATAATAGCGAATTGGCTGTCCTCAAACCATTGGCGGCGATGAAATTATTCAAATCGCTAGTGGTTCGGGAACGACTGCAACAAGAAGCTTGGGTTGCAAGAAGAATTTGTAAATTTTTAGGATATTTACCTTTAGCGTTAGAGTTAGTGGGACGATATTTGGATAAAATGCCAGATTTGTCTCTGGAAACACTGCTGAAGCGGCTAGAGAAGAAACGAGTGGAACATGAACCAGTAGTCAATGCTAACTCATTGATGCCTGATGAATACGGTATAGTTGAAGCTTTTGAATTGAGTTGGGAACAGTTGGATGAAAATGCTCAAAGCTTCGGCTGTTTGCTAAGTTTGTGTGCTTTAGCTGACATTCCTCTATCTGTTGAGACAATAGAGGATGACAAAAAACAAGAACTCAACGAGAAAGCCATAGCCGATTTACTAGAATTACATTTATTACAACAGAAAAGTAAAGAAATTTATCTTCTAAATCCACAGATTCGACAACTTTTCCGAATGAAGTTGGATAAGTCAAGTGAGGCGGATGAAGCAAAAACTAAATTTGCAGCCATGATGTTAGAGGTAGCAAAGCTAATTCCGCAACAGCTTAACCCAGAAGATATTCTCAACTTCACTCCACATATCCCGCATATTACAGAAGTTGCAACTCACCTATCCGAATATTTAGGTGATGACAATTTAATCACTTTGTTTACCAAATTAGCCTGGTTTTATCAAAGTCAAGGACTTTATCAACAAGCAGAACCTTGGTTGCAACGGTGTGTAGAACTGACTCAAAATCGTCTTGGTTCAGAACATATCCATGTCGCCACTAGTCTAAACAATTTAGCAGTACTCTACGAAACTACAGGACGCTACAGGGAAGCCGAACCCTTGCTTGAACAAGCTTTAGCACTGAGAAAACGTCTGTTAGGAGAAGAACATACCGATGTCGCCACAAGCTTGAGCTATTTGGCATTAATCTACGAATACACAGGACGCTATAGCGAAGCCGAACCTTTGTATCAGCAAGCTTTAGAACTGTGGAAACGCCTAGTGGGAGAAGAACATCCCCATGTTGCCACGAGTCTGAACAATTTAGGAGCATTGTACTGCTATACAAGACGCTACAGAGAAGCCGAACCCTTGTTCAAGCAAGCATTAAAACTGAGAAAACGCCTGCTTGGAGATGCACATCCCGATGTTGCCACCAGCCTGAACAATTTAGCACAACTTTACGAATCTACAGGAAGTTACAAACAAGCCGAACCTTTATATGAGCAAGCTTTAGAACTGAGTAAACGCCTGTTGGGAAATAACCATCCCGATGTCGCCATTAGCCTGAACAATCTAGCAGCGCTTTACCGTCATACAAGACGCTACAGGAAAGCCAAACCCTTATTTGAGAAAGCTTTGAAAATTTGCGAACGGACTTTAGGTATAAGTCATCCGACAACTATGACGGTTCGGGCAAATTATGCCAGCTTTTTAAGAGAAGCATATCATTAGCGATCGCCTCCGGCACGCTACGCGATCGCTGCGCATAATTCGTAATTCGTTAAAAAAATATCCCCCTCTCCACTAGCGAAGGGGGGTTAGGATTTACTTACATCCTAGAGACTTGCGAGTTTCCACACCAGTTTTAGAATTCACACCACTTGCGTTAACACAAAGCTTTTTCACTTGTATTCCATCTAAAATTGCATTCGTAAAATCGGTACCTGTGATATCCACGCCATCAAAAGTAGAACGCAGCATCATCGCATCAGTCAACACAGCATCACTTAAATCAGCATCCTTAAACTTGGTTAGATAAGCTATGCCTTCACTAAAATCAGCACCATGCAGATTTACCCCCTGCAATACGCTACTGTTAAATACGCCACCACGTAAGTCAGCATTGCTAAAATTAGCATTCTCTAATTTGAGATTGGTAAACTCAGTACCAATTAAACTTTGCCCAGAGTAATCCTTGGCCTTGAGTTCATCATTACCCACAGAACGGGTAATACTGGAAGAACTTGCAGCTTGCGCCGATAGGGGAAACAAAAAAAGAACCATAGCTAAGACAAAGCTAGCTAACAGTTGCCAATATTTCATAATCTCTTCTTAATAAATCTCAACATTGCCACCATTAACTATTAAACCTCACAGAAGGGAATAGGGTGCAGGTTATAGGGTACAGATTATTTCCTATCACCTGTTCCCTGTCACCTGTCTCCTGTCCCCTATCCCCTGTCACCTCTTCCCTAATCTCTCGTAGGATGATAGATGTTGAGGTGCGATGCCTAACGGCAAGTTGCTCCGCATCTACGCAATAATTACCTGTGGCTAATCAAGAAGACAACGCCCAATCTCTGGCGCGAACCCCTTTATATCAATTGGGTGTAGAACTCAAAGCACGCCTTACCAGCTTTGGCGGTTGGGAAATGCCCGTGCAATTTAGTGGAATTAGCCGCGAACACGAGGCTGTAAGAAATACAGCCGGAATGTTCGATATTTCCCACATGGGCAAATTTACCCTCCAAGGTAAAAACCTGATTTCCCAACTCCAGCCACTAGTACCTTCCGACTTGAGTCGTTTGCAACCCGGTCAAGCACAATACACCGTATTGTTAAATCCCCAAGCGGGAATTATTGACGACATCATTGTTTATTATCAAGGTGAAGACACCAGTGGTACACAAAAAGCATTCATCATAGTCAATGCAGCAACCTCCAGTAAAGATAAAGCATGGCTATTGCAACACCTTGACTTGGATAAGGTGCAATTCCAAGACCTTTCACCAGATAAAGTCTTAATTGCCGTCCAAGGGCCAAAAGCGATTAAATATCTCCAGCCATTAGTGCAAGAAGACTTGCAACCAATCAAAGCCTTTGGACATTTAGAAGCAACTCTACTAGGTAAACCTGCCTTCCTAGCCCGCACAGGTTACACCGGAGAAGATGGCTTTGAGGTGATGGTAGACCCGAATGTGGGAGTAGAATTGTGGCAAACTCTCCATAAAAATGGTGTTATCCCCTGTGGACTCGGTGCTAGAGACACTCTGCGCTTAGAAGCAGCGATGGCACTTTACGGACAAGATATCGATGACATCACCACACCCTTAGAAGCAGGTTTGGGGTGGCTAGTTCACTTAGATACTAAAGGCGATTTTATTGGTCGGGAAGTTTTAGCACAACAAAAAGCCACTGGAGTAAAGCGCCGATTGGTAGGTTTGCAAACCCAAGGACGCAACATTGCCCGTCATGGCTATCAAGTGTTATCCACAGGTAAAGTTGTGGGAGAAGTTACTAGTGGCACCCTGTCACCGACACTTGGTTATCCTATTGCCTTAGCTTACATTTCCACCCAGCTAGCAACTGTCGGTCAGCAGCTAGAAGTCGAAATTCGCGGCAAAACTTATCCAGCAGTTGTAGTTAAACGTCCCTTTTATCGGTCAAAAAATCGTGTTACCAACTGATAAGCGTCGAGGTTTTTGAGGAATAATGTGTTGTGAGTTATTCAACTACACTAAGGTTCATTACCAGATATGACTTGGATGACTGTTAGGGAAATAGTTTTTTTGATAAGGGAGAGGAAGTGATATGTCTTTTGAATATCCTCAAGATTTCAGATACTTAGATTCTCATGAATATGTGCGAATCGATGGTGAAATTGCCACCATTGGCATTACTGAGTTTGCAGTACATGAATTAGGTGATATCGTCTTTTTGGAACTGCCAGAAATTGGCGATGCTCTTACCAGGGGAGAAAACTTTGGCACAATTGAATCAGTGAAAGCCGTTGAAGAACTGAATTCACCAGTAACAGGCACAGTTATAGAACGGAATGAAGCCTTAATTAGTTCTCCCGAAGAAGTGTCAGAAGACCCTTACGGGGAAGGGTGGTTTTTAAAAGTGCGCGTCAATGACCCTGGCGAAGTTGAAGATGCCTTAACAGCGGATGAGTATCGCGCCCAAGTAGAAGGGGAGTAGGAGTGCTGTTAGCGTCAGCGGGGCGTTTAGCCCGTGCTGAGTGCTGAGTGTTGAGTGGAAGAGTAAGGGACTAGGTGAATGGAGAAGGTAATTAATAATTACTCTTATTCACCTATCCAATATCTTCCGAATCCCCAGTCCCCAGCCCCCAGTTTAAGAGTATTTATTGCAAAATATGAAATAGTACCGTCTGGAGAGTAATTTGTGGTATTGAACGCCCCTATTCTCAAGTCTCATGAGCAGCAAGTGCTGGACGAAAAAAGTAAAAATTTAAGTAGTTTTGTGCCAAGACACATTGGCCCTAACTCCGATGATATTCAGCAAATGCTTAAGGTTTTGGGGTTTCCCAGCCTGGATGCCCTAATCGACCAAACAGTTCCACAGGCAATTCGGCTGAAGCAACCGCTAAAGTTACCTGAAGCAGAAAGCGAGTATGCAGCACTGGCATCGTTAAAAAAAGTTGCTGCCAAAAATCAGGTTTTCCGTTCATACATTGGTATGGGCTATTACGACAGTATTACCCCACCTGTGATTGGGCGTAATATCCTAGAAAACCCCGGTTGGTATACTGCCTACACTCCTTATCAGCCAGAAATTGCTCAAGGGCGACTAGAAGCGCTGCTGAATTTTCAAACTCTGATTATTGACCTTACAGGTTTAGAAATTGCCAATGCTTCGTTACTTGATGAAGCCACAGCAGCAGCAGAAGCGATGAGCCTAAGCTATGGTGTCTCTAAAAATCAGGCAGATGCCTATTTTGTCTCTCGCGATTGCCATCCCCAAACCATTGATGTGTTGCAAACACGTGCTAAACCATTGGGGATTAAGATCGTTGTTGGGGATCATCAAACATTTGATTTTGAGCGAGCAATTTTTGGGGCTGTTCTGCAATACCCTGCAAGTGATGGCACTATTTATGACTACCGCGCTTTTATCGAAAAAGCCCATGCTAAGGGTGCATTGGTGACGGTAGCAGCAGATCCTCTAAGTTTAACTTTGCTGACCCCTCCTGGGGAATTTGGCGCTGATATTGCCGTCGGAAGCACTCAGCGATTCGGTATTCCTTTGGGGTTTGGGGGACCCCATGCGGCATATTTCGCTACGAAGGAAGAGTATAAGCGGCTGGTTCCAGGACGAATTGTGGGAGTCTCAAAAGATGCCCAAGGGAAGCCTGCATTACGTCTCGCCTTGCAAACCCGCGAACAGCACATCCGCCGCGAAAAAGCTACTAGTAATATCTGTACTGCACAGGTGCTACTGGCGGTAATGGCAAGTATGTACGCCGTTTATCATGGGCCTACTGGACTGAAGCAAATTGCTGAGAATATCCATCAGCTAACTTTAATGTTGGCAGCAGGACTTAAGCATCTAGGTTACAAAATTAGTTCTGAAGATTTCTTTGATACACTGCGGGTGGAATTGGGAACACGCAGCCTAGAAGTAATTCTTGAAGCTTGTCAAGCAAGGAATATTAACCTGCGAATTTTTGATGACACTGCTGTTGGTATTTCTCTAGATGAAACAACTACAGTAGATGATTTGGTAGAAGTCTTGGAGATTTTTGCAGCGCCTGATAGTCTATTTCTCGGTTTTAAAGAAATTGGAGACTTAATTGCAGCACAGCGCAAATCACCTCTACAAAACTCAAGCCTTGCCCGTACAAGCACCTATCTCACTCACCCAGTTTTTAACCGCTATCACTCAGAAACGGAATTGTTGCGTTATCTGCACAAGCTAGAAAGCAAGGATTTGTCGCTAACGACATCAATGATTCCTTTGGGTTCTTGCACAATGAAGTTGAATGCAACTGCTGAGATGATTCCGGTAAGTTGGGAGGAATTTGGCAAGATTCATCCATTTGCCCCAGCGTCGCAAACGCAAGGCTATCAAATCTTATTCCAGCAACTTGAGGCATGGTTAGCTGAAATTACTGGGTTTGCGGGAATTTCTCTACAACCAAATGCTGGTTCTCAGGGCGAATATGCTGGACTTTTAGTAATTCGTCAATATCACGAAAATCGGGGCGAAGCACACCGTAATGTTTGTTTGATTCCCACCTCCGCACACGGGACAAACCCAGCAAGTGCGGTGATGTGCGGGATGAAGGTAGTAGCGGTTGCCTGTGACTCACAAGGTAATATTGATGTTGCTGACCTGAAGGCGAAGGCAGAAAAACACAGCAATGAATTAGCCGCCTTAATGGTGACATATCCCTCAACTCATGGGGTCTTTGAGGAGCCAATTCAAGAAATCTGCGCTGTTGTCCATAGTTATGGCGGACAAGTTTACATGGATGGGGCAAATATGAACGCCCAAGTGGGAATTTGCCGTCCTGGGGATATTGGCGCGGATGTCTGTCACTTGAATCTGCACAAAACCTTCTGTATTCCTCATGGTGGCGGTGGTCCTGGTATGGGGCCCATTGGCGTTGCATCTCATCTTGTGCCTTTTCTACCCGGACATCCTGTTGTTACTATCAACGACTCAACTCAGCACTCACATATTGGTGCTGTGGCAGCTGCGCCTTGGGGTAGTGCGAGTATCTTGGTGATTTCTTGGATGTACATCGCCATGATGGGTGCAGATGGTTTAACCCAAGCTACTAAGGTGGCGATTCTCAACGCTAACTACATTGCCAAGAAACTGGAATCGTATTATCCGGTTTTGTATCAGGGGAAAAATGGTCTAGTTGCCCATGAGTGTATTTTAGATTTACGATCGCTCAAAAAATCTGCTGCGATCGAAATCGATGATGTTGCCAAGCGTCTCATAGATTACGGTTTCCATGCGCCGACTGTCTCCTGGCCTGTAGGGGGTACAATCATGGTGGAACCTACAGAAAGTGAATCTAAGCAAGAGTTGGATCGTTTCTGTGATGCGTTGATTTCTATTCGTCAAGAAATTGCCGAAATAGAAGTTGGCAAAGTGGATATCCAAGATAATCTTTTGAAGAACGCACCCCACACTGCCGAAAGTTTAATTACTGGAGAATGGCAGCATTCCTATTCTCGCGAACAAGCTGCCTATCCTGCGCCTTGGACTCGTGAATATAAATTCTGGCCAGCTGTCGGTCGCATTGATGCAGCCTTTGGCGATCGCAATTTTGTTTGTTCTTGTCTGCCAATGGATGCTTATTAAACTGAAGTAGGGGCGTACAGCTAGCTGTGCCCCCTACGATAGATTATTTTTTTCGCTGGAATTTTTAAAATTGGGATCGCGTTGCTTTAATTAACTTACGTTGTCCAATAAAATCGCAGTTGAGGAAGGCGATCGCTGCTGGTTAATTTGTAGTGGGATATTTTCTTGCACGAGTTGCCAAAAATGTTTAATGGGAGGAATTTGCAGACGATCTTGAGTTGTCACCATAACTACCCGTCGAGTCAAACTCGAACCATCTGCTAAACCACTAGTATTATTACTGGCTAAAGAACGAATCGCCAGGGTAGGGTCAAGACGTGCTTCCAGTAATGCTGATTGAGGTAGCAAAGCTATCAATTTCCCTTGGCGCACAACTCCCCGGAAGGCATCTAGGGTATTTACCTCTAAAGCCGACTGGAGTGTGGCTTCCATCCGCTCAAATTTATCTTGTATTAAGCGTTGCATCCCATAACCATCTTTAAAAACCACTTGGGGATAACGAATTAGCTCCGACCAAGGGACGCATTCATATTGTGCGAGAGGATGATTGGCTGCGGCTAAAACTTCTATAGGTTCATCATAAAGTACTTCTACCACCATTTCTCTACTGGTGGTTAAAAAGCGATTATTCATCACAATTGCTAAATCCACCAATCCATCTTTGAGGACTTTCAGGGCGCGATCGCTTCCCAATGAAGTCACCCGCAATTGCACATCTGGATAATCATAACAAAATTTTTGCAACACTGGTGGTAAGTAAGATCCACAGAGAGAGTGAATCACGGCAATGCAAAGTTCTGGTTGCTTTCCGGCGATTAAATCGGCTAATTCTTCTGTAGCAGTCTGCCACTCTTGACAAATTTTACGAACGCGGGGTAACAAACGTTCGCCTCCTAGTGTCAGTTTGGCATGAGTGCTTCTGTGAAACAGTTCTATCCCCAAATCTGCTTCTAATGCTTGGATTTGGCGACTAATCGTCGATTGGGTAACACCAGATGTTCGCGCTGCTTGTTGAAAGCTGCCGGTTTGGGCGATCGCTAGAAAGGCTTGCAACTGCTCTAGGCGCATTTTTATGTAGCCTGAATTACATTTATCAGTTTTATAAAGTTAACGGATTTTTATCCACAATTTAGTAGAGTTTGTTACAGCTTTTTTTCTCTGATTAACATTTAAGTAAATCAGATTTGACCGCCTTTATTGTCAATGATGCGCTTTGCACCGATTTTTTCGGTAAATTTCGCCCAAAAAATAATTAACTATTTTCTGCTGAAATATATGAATTTTTAGATAATATTTTTAACGGTATCGTTCTGAGCCATTCTCTTGTGATTACAGAAGCTAATAGTTGAACTGTAGCGAACTATCAGTGTTTCACTCGATCGTTATGCGACGGATTATATAGCGGTTTCTAATTGAGATAAAGTAATCATTTGAACTTCGCATCTCAATTACCTGAATGTTACCGTTGCTCAGGTTGTTTTTGTACAACTTACGGATACAGCTGCGATCGCATCAGATTTGCAAAAGACATAGAGGGCACAAACTATAGCTGTGCCCTCCTAAAATGTGGTGAATGCTATCTAGAGCGAGAACCTGTTACTTCATCGGGATCTCTATAAGCCCGAACTTTTTCGCGATTACGCAGTCCAGCTAAACCAGCTAGACCAAGTAAACCTAGCCAACCAAAATTGAAACCGCGATCGCTAGTTCTTTCGGAAGCTGCGACACCTGTATTTCTGTTAGTACCTGTGGCATCAGTGCCAGTGCCTGTTGTTCCACTACCTGTGGTATCAGTGCCAGTACCTGTTGTTCCACCTGTGGTATCAGTGCCAGTGCCTGTTGTTCCACTGCCCGTTGTTCCACCTGTGGTATCAGTACCAGTGCCTGTTGTTCCACTGCCCGTTGTTCCACCACCTGTTGTGCCAGTGCCTGTAGTTCCAGTTCCAGTGCCCGTTGTGCCAGTTCCAGTGCCTGTAGTTCCAGTTCCAGTACCTAAGCCAGTGCCTGTAGTTCCAGTTCCAGTGCCTGTAGTTCCAGTTCCAGTACCTAAGCCAGTGCCTGTTGTCCCAGTGCCTGTAGTTCCAGTTCCAGTACCTAAGCCAGTGCCTGTTGTCCCGGTTCCACTGCCCGTTGTCCCAGTTCCAGTGCCTGTAGTTCCAGTTCCAGTACCTAAGCCAGTCCCGGTTCCAGTCCCAGTTCCAGTGCCTGTTGTCCCGGTTCCAGTCCCTGTAGTTCCAGTTCCAGTACCTGAGCCAGTGCTACTACCGGAGCTTCCGCTACCGGAGCCTCCACTGCCGGAACCTCCACTTTGGGCGGAAACTAAAGTAGGTAAGGATACAGAAGCGAAACTGATGGCAAATACAGTAGCTAAAACAGCTTTAGATAAATTGAAAGGCTTCATGCTTATGGTTCCTTTTATTTTCTAGATTTGTATCGTTGATTGATTTACAAAAGCAATATTGTCTCTTCAATCCACTACTAAATTAGGTAAATTATGACGAGGCAGATTGCAGAGTATTTTACTTAACTTCTTCTGGAAAAGTTGAAAGTATTTGAAAATACTACTAACAACTCGTTCTTTCTTTGTCACATTAAGCAAAATAACTCATAATCAGTAATTACTAATTTAGGATTAAGAACTTACGAACAAAATCGCTTGTTCAAAATAGAAAATAACTATTGTTACACTTATTTCTATCTATCCTATTTTTATTCATTACTTATTGTGAATCATTTTGTTACTGTTAGATAGCATAAGTGTTAGTTTTTCATCAGACTTCTACCATAAGAGTAAAACCACTTATATCCCAAGAATTAATTTGGCATTCAAGTTAGGTTAGTTTATATAGGAATCCGCTTTGATTCGGAGAAATTATTTGCGTAGGGAGGGAATAGGGAAGAAGGAATAAATGTATACTGAGTTTTTTTCAAAAATCAAATACGAGTCCTATATAATTACTTTATTGACATTAGCTTTTAGTTATTTCGATCTAAATGAACTAAAAACTCTATACAGCCGGATGCTGCTAGCAGTTGAGACTCTATTAAGAATACTTCACAATCTTATTTCACCTGAAAACTTATAACTTCATACTCCAGATGTGTCTTACTTTAGACTTAAGGAATACTTTTCTTGCCAGTTCAGTAGAACGGCATAAATAATTAAAGGTTTGTAATCAGGATTTTAATCCTCTCTTATCTAGGAGAGGCTGCGCCCTAAGCGTAGCTATGCCGCAGACTTTACGAGACGCTACGCGATTAAAAGTTGACACTGAAATTTACCATTCCGCTAAAGCGATCGCTATTGCTTGTTTTAAATCTGGTGTGATTGCGTCATTATTCGCTAACTGCTGCAATTGTTGATGTGTGGCTTCTCCATCCAGATTTTTCAGTGCTGCGATCGCATGTAGTCTCACCGATGCATTCGGATCGGCTAACAGGGAAATCAATGGTTCAATTGCCTGCATTTCGCCTAACTGTCCTAAAGATAAAGCGATCGCACTTTTGATGCTAGCAACCTCTGTGGCCGGATGCTGCGTTAGCATTCGCGGAGCATCTCGTAGAGAAGCTTGCTGTTCGCGTAGCGTCTCGTAGAGAAGGGATCGCAGTATTTGCAGTAATATTTCTACCGCTGGTGTAGTTAACTCCGGTTTTTGCACTCGTCCCAAAACTGTGACAATTTCTTGCCACACTGTTGCTGATGTACTTTGATTCAGTGCTGTTTGCAAATATTCCAAACTCGATAACGTTCCCACCCAACTTAAAGCGCGGATGGTTTCTAATTGCAGCGTTATCGGTGTCTGAGGTGAAATCAGCAAATCAAATAAGTATTTAGCAGCGTCATCACTACCAATTCGAGAAAGGGTAACTGCGGCTGCACAACAAACATCAAGGTTAAAGTCGTAAAGTTTGGGTTGCAGTTTCGTTATTAAATCTAATGCTTGATGTAAATCGGGGCGAAAACCCAAACCAAGCACTGCTGCACGCCTCACTGTGGCGGCTGGATCGTCCAAAGCTTTCAACAATACTGGCGGTATGCGTTCGTCATGAAAACTGCTGAGGGCTTCAATTGCGGCGGCGCGGATTGCTGCTTGTGGATCTTGCACTATACTCAACAGCGGCGTGATGGTTTCTGGTTGCCGAATACAACAAAGCGATCGCACTGCTAACAATCGTGTATTTTCGTCTAAAAGAAGTTCAGTTAGTGAAGCAATCGCAACAGTACCCATTTGTCCCAGTGCTGTAGCTGCGATCGCTTTGAGTTCTTCATCCTCATCATTTTTCAACAATTCAACTATTGACGCGATGGCTTCTGGGTGTTTAAATTCGCCCAAAGTCCTTGCTGCATACCAGCGCAATTCGTCTTCTGCGTTTTCATCTTCTAATATTTCAACGAGTGGTGGGATAGCAATATTGCCAAAGTGAGTCAACACTTTGGTAATTTCCCAGCGTTGCTGAAAATCGCCCATTTCTAAGATGGAAAGTGTTAATTTTAGAAGATATTCTCGATTTTTAACTATCTCTGGATCTTCCGAATCTACCCCTAAAACTAATTGTTGCAAATATTGAATTAGTGATGACCAATCAGCGGCATTATGTGCTGCCTCGGCTTGTACCAAAAGCTGTTTGATATTACTCACAATATCTTGCTTGAATTATCAATTTTCTACCTCCTGTCCCCTGCCTCCACTAGCTTGGCTTAACTAAAACAGAATTGCCCTCAATCTTAGCGGCGTAAGTTTTTAGGGGGTCGGTTGCTGGGCCTTTTTGCACTTTACCATCGGCTCCATATTCCGAACCATGACAGGGACAAGCGAATTTTTTGGCATCTGCTTTCCATGCTACAGTGCAACCTGCATGAGTACAAGTAGGGTCAACAGCAGTTAGATTTCCGGCTTTAGATGTGCCGACTACCAGCACAGGCCCAGCAGGTGAGTTTTTTGCCAGCAATTGACCTGTTTTATCTAAATCTGCCGATGTACCTACTGTTTGCCAATCTTTAGATGCTGGAGTTGTTTGAGAAGAACAAGCTGCGATCGCTACAGGTAGAGAACTCGCAATCCAGCTCAAACCTACCCAATTAATAAAGTCACGACGTTTCATAACTGCTGAAATAATATCTAAGTTTTAGCTAACATCTCCCATTCAATTTTGGATTTTAGATTAGTCTATGGCGATCCAAAATTACTTCAGTTTTCTCAAATACCGTTGATTAAGGGCGCTGCATCGCTTATGGGTGACTTTAATGCAAGTAATGCATACTATTCATGCATTTTTTGAAAAATTTTTCCAAAAATCGTAACAATTTATACGATTTTAACACAAAAGTCACCTTAAGTTATGAGTATCGAAATTGTTACATGAACATTATCTAAACCTGCTTGACAAATTCCCAAGATGTAAATGGTCACAAATTTTCCTTAACTAACCACGGATTTGAAGTTTTGCGTTGGAATGTTCTTGAGTAAAAATAATCAGCCGTAGTTAAATATTAAGTTTTTATTCCCTAAATCTCGTAGATACAACACCTGATGTAACTACGGACTGATTGGAATTGGGAAATTATGACCACAGTTACCGATCGTATCAGTAATTTGCAACGAGATTCAAACTCATGACAGACACAGCAACTACCACTAGCCTTAATAAGTTTGAGAAATTAAAAGCAGAAAAAGATGGACTTGCCATCAAGAGTGAAATAGAGAAATTTGCCGCCTTGGGTTGGGAGGCGATGAACGAAACAGATCGCGATCATCGACTCAAATGGGTAGGTGTGTTTTTTCGCCCAGTTACCCCAGGTAAGTTTATGATGCGGTTGCGGATGCCTAACGGTATTCTTACCAGCAGCCAGATGCGTGTTTTAGCGCAAGTAGTGCAGCGTTACGGTGATGATGGTTGCGCTGATATTACTACCAGACAGAATATTCAATTACGGGGGATCAGAATTGAAGATTTACCAGACATCTTTAATAGATTTCACGCAGTTGGTTTAACCAGCGTTCAGTCAGGGATGGATAACGTTCGCAATATCACAGGCGATCCCGTGGCGGGGTTAGATGCAGATGAGTTGTACGACACGCGAGAGTTGGTACAGCAAATTCAAGATATGCTCACCAATAAAGGGGAAGGAAACCCAGAATTTAGCAACTTACCACGGAAGTTTAATATTGCGATCGCAGGTGGACGAGACAATTCAGTTCACGCTGAAATTAACGATTTAGCTTTTGTGCCAGCATTTAAGGAAGCAGGGGAGCAGGGGAGCAGCACTTCGACTACGCTCAGTGACCGAGGAGCAGGGGAGCAGAATTTCTTCTCTGCCCATTCCCAGCAAAAAATTTTCGGGTTTAACGTTTTAGTCGGTGGTTTTTTCTCAGCTAAACGTTGTGAGGCGGCGATTCCGCTGAATGCTTGGGTGGCTCCAGAAGATGTGGTAGCTGTATGTAGAGCGGTTTTGGAAGTCTTTCGCGACAATGGGCCGCGTGCTAATCGCCAAAAATCGCGTTTGATGTGGCTAATCGATGAATGGGGTTTAGATAAGTTTCGAGCAGAAGTAGAAAACCGTTTGGGTAAATCATTAATATCCGCAGCACCTAAAGACGAGATCGACTGGGAAAAACGCGACCACATCGGGGTATATAAACAAAAACAACCAGGATTAAATTACGCAGGCTTACACATTCCTGTTGGTCGGTTGTATGCCGAAGATATGTTTGAAATTGCCCGTCTGGCCGAAGTTTACGGTACTGGCGAAATCCGTTTCACAGTTGAGCAAAACATTGTGATCCCCAATATTGCTGACTCGCGTTTAGCAACATTTTTAACTGAGCCTTTGCTGGAAAGATTTTCTATCGATCCAAGTTTGTTGGCGCGATCGCTAGTATCTTGCACAGGCGCACAATTTTGCAACTTTGCCCTGATCGAAACCAAAAACCGCGCCCTGGCAATGATTAAAGCCTTAGAAGAAGAGTTAACCTTCACCAAACCAGTGCGAATTCATTGGACAGGTTGTCCCAACTCCTGCGGACAGCCCCAAGTTGCAGACATCGGCTTGATGGGAACTAAAACTCGCAAAAATGGCAAAACCTTGGAAGGTGTTGACATATATATGGGCGGCAAAGTTGGCAAAGATGCCCATTTGGGAACTTGCATTATCAAAGGTATACCATGCGAAGATTTGCAGCCAATATTGCAAGATTTACTCATCCAAAAGTTTGGGGCAAAACTCAACAAAGAAGCTTTAGTCGTTAGTAACTGATTGGGGATTTGTCATTTGTCATTGGTCATTTGTCATTTGTCATTTGTCATTTGTCATTGGTTCAAACTCAGATTTTAACCTTAAAGGCGCAACTTCCGAGATAAAAGGCGCAACTTCCGAGTTCAAAGCCGCAACTTCCGAGATAAAAGCCGCAACTTCCGAGTTCAAAGCCGCAACTTCCGAGTTCAAAGCCGCAACTTCCGAGTTCAAAGCCGCAACTTCCGAGATAAAAGGCGCAACTTCCGAGTTCAAAGGCGCAACTTCCGAGTTCAAAGGTGCAACTTCCAAGTTCAAAGCCGCAACTTCCGAGTTCAAAGGCGCAACTTCCGAGTTCAAAGGCTCATCTTTTCCGTATTTTATTCAATTAGAAAGATTGCAATGCTTAAAAACTTATTTTCATTTAGCGATCGCTACCGCATCTTACATCAGACTTGGTTTGCTTTCTTTCTGACTTTTGTTTGTTGGTTTAACTTTGCCCCCTTCGCTACAACCATTGGCAGAGAACTACATTTAGCACCAGAACAAATCAAAACTTTGGGTATCTGTAACCTTGCTCTTACAATTCCCGCACGCCTAATTATTGGGATGCTTCTGGATCGTTTTGGCCCCAGAATCACCTACTCAATGCTGCTGATGTTTGCGGCTGTTCCTTGTTTAGCGACGGCGCTAGCGCAAGACTTTAATCAACTAGTCATTAGCCGTTTGCTGATGGGAATTGTCGGATCTGGATTCGTTGTGGGTATCCGTATGGTGTCCGAATGGTTCCAGCCGAAGGAGATGGGAATTGCTCAAGGTATTTATGGCGGTTGGGGTAACTTTGGGGCTTTTGGCGCAGAATTTGCTTTACCGATACTTGCAGTCTCTACGAGCTTTTTCGCTGGTGGTGCTTCTAACTGGCGATTTGCGATCGCATTTACAGGGATTATTGCAGCTATCTACGGCGTAATTTATTACAACAACGTCCAAGATACGCCTACAGGTAAAATTTACAAAAAACCTAAGAAAAATGGTTCTCTAGAAGTGACCAGTGTTAAAAGCTTCTGGGCGATGATTGTCTCGAATTTTGGTTTAATTTTCGCCTTGGGTTTATTGGCTTGGCGTTTGGAACAAAAGAACATTCACTTCCTAACTTTGAACCAAATGTATTTGATTTGGTTACTATTAGCAGGATTATTTGCTTACCAAAGTTACAAAGCTTGGGAAGTAAACCGAGAACTTTTAATTGGCAAGAAAACTTACGCTCTATCCGAACGCTTCCAATTTGGTCAAGTAGCCTTACTCGAATTCACTTATATCACTAACTTTGGTAGCGAACTGGCAGCCGTTTCCATGCTTCCAGCATTCTTTGAAAAAACCTTTGCTTTAGAACATGTTGTCGCTGGGATGATTGCTGCTACCTATCCATTCTTAAATTTGATTTCTCGTCCTAGTGGTGGCTTAATTTCTGATAAATTTAACTCCCGAAAATGGACAATGACAATTATCAGCGCTGGCATTGGTGTTAGTTATTTGATGGCACATTTTATTAATAGTAACTGGCCGATTCCGGTAGCGATCGCAGTGACAATGATTGCCGCTTACTTTGCTCAAGCTGGCTGCGGCGCAACCTACAGCATCGTTCCCCTAATTAAGAAAGAAGCCACTGGACAAATTGCCGGTAATGTGGGAGCTTACGGTAATTTTGGCGGCGTAGTTTACTTGACAATTTTCAGCTTAACCGACGCTCCCACACTATTTTCCACAATGGGTTTAGCTGCACTAGTCTGTGCTTTTATGTGTGCCTTCTTCCTCAAAGAACCAAAAGGTTCCTTTGCCCCTACATTTGAAGGTGAATTACCAGAAACCGCAACGAAAAACCCTATCTTCTTAACTGAAGAATAGACCTGTCTTGAAAACAGAGATTAGGAAGTAGAAACAAGAAATTCTCATAGTTCGTAGTAAGGACTTTAGTCGAATGACACTAAGAAAAGATACATGACTAGTTCCCAGCCTCTAGGCTGGGAAACCATTCTGGGAGGCTCCGCCTCCAGTAGCTTTACAAGCGTGCCATTCGTTTCAAAGAGTTTTTGCATAACAAACAAATTTCTCAAACTGCCGCTACATCTGAGGTTGCACAATCAAAATAACAAAATGGTACAACTGCCATGAGTGAATTTACCAAAACTCTCTGCCCCTACTGTGGTGTTGGCTGTGGTTTAGAAGTTTCACCCCCAGCCCAACTTGGCAAAGCAACTAATCGAGATAGTCAAGGAAATCCGACTTGGCGGGTGCGGGGTGATAAAGCCCATCCATCCAGTCAGGGTATGGTTTGCGTCAAAGGTGCAACGATCGCAGAATCTTTAGATAAAAATAGATTACATTACCCAATGGTGCGAGACTCCTTAGAGCGAGAGTTTCGCCGCGTTAGCTGGGATGAAGCTTTCGATCTGATCGCCAAACGCATTCAAACCGTGCGTTTCACTCAAGGGCCAGAAGCCTTATGTATGTATGGTTCCGGTCAGTTTCAAACTGAGGATTACTACATAGCCCAGAAACTTATGAAAGGCTGTCTGGGTACTAATAATTTTGATGCCAACTCTCGCTTATGTATGTCTAGTGCTGTGGCTGGGTACATTCAAAGCTTTGGTTCAGATGGGCCCCCATGCTGTTACGATGACTTGGAGTTAACCGACTGTGCATTTTTAATTGGTACTAATACGGCTGAATGTCACCCCATCGTTTTCAATCGACTGGAGAAATATCACAAAAAGAACCGCAAAGTCAAAATGATTGTGGTCGATCCCCGTCGCACACCAACCGCAGAAGCCGCTGATTTACATTTAGCCATTCGTCCCGGTACAGATATCGACTTGTTGAACGGCATTGCCCATTTGTTGATGCGCTGGAACTATATTGATACGATGTTCATGGACGACTGCACCAGCAACTTTCCGGCTTATGCTGAGGTGATTCGCCACTATCCGCCAGAAGTGGTAGCTCGTCAATGTGGAATCAGTATTGAAGATTTAGAAACAGCAGCACGTTACTGGGGTAAATCTGAGCGGGTACTGTCTTTGTGGTCAATGGGTGTGAATCAATCCTCCGAAGGGACGGCTAAGGTAAGAACGATTATTAACCTGCACCTGATGACTGGACAGATTGGCAAACCTGGGGCTGGCCCTTTTTCCCTCACTGGTCAACCGAACGCGATGGGAGGACGGGAAGCCGGAGGTTTGGCGCATTTATTACCGGGTTATCGAGTAGTGAAAAATCCGCAGCACCGTGCAGAAGTTGAAGAGTTTTGGGGACTCAAGCCAGGACAAATTTCACCCAATCCCGGTTTGACTGCTTGGGACATGATTACTGGGTTAGAAAATGATGCTGTAGGGTTACTGTGGATTGCAGCTACTAATCCCGCTGTGAGTATGCCAGATTTAGAGCGGACTAAAAAGGCATTGTTGCGATCGCCTTTCACTATTTACCAAGACGCATATTATCCCACAGAAACTTCTGCCTACGCTCACGTTCTACTACCAGCAGCCCAGTGGGGTGAAAAAACTGGCGTGATGACAAACTCCGAACGGACGGTAACTCTGTGTTCAGCATTTCGCCAACCACCAAGAGAAGCTAAAGCCGATTGGGAAATTTTTGCCGAAGTTGGACGGAGATTAGGTTTTGAGAAAGAATTTGCCTTTGCTAACTCTGCTGATGTTTATGCTGAGTTTGTCAAACTAACTAAAAATCGCCCCTGCGATATGACAGGTGTCAGTCACCCGCAATTACAAGCAGAAGGGCCGACTCAATGGCCTCACCCAGAAAAAAGTTATGAATTAGAATCTTCTAACTCTTGTACAGACGCGATTAATCGCGTCTCTACTCCTAACTCCAAACGCCTCTACACCAATCTCCGCTTCCACACCCCTGATGGACGCGCTCGATTTGGGGCATATTACTCCAAGGGATTGGCAGAACCACCAGACCCAAATTATCCGTTTGTACTAACTACTGGAAGACTTTACGGACATTGGCATACGCAGACACGCACTGGTCGAATTGAAAAAATTTGCAAAATGCATCCCGAACCGTTTATCGAAATTCATCCCCGTGATGCTGCTCGGTTAGGTATTGCCGATAGTATGTATATAGAAGTGCGATCGCGTCGTGGTAAAGCGAAGTTTCCTGCTAAAGTCACAAAAGCGATCGCACCTGGTACAGTTTTTGTCCCTATGCACTGGGGTTCGCTGTGGGCAGATAATGCCGAAGCCAACGCCCTCACCCATCCAGAATCTTGCCCCGATTCGCTACAACCAGAATTAAAAGCCTGTGCTGTGCAGTTGATACCAATTTCGGTGGAAGTTCCCATCAAAGATTATCAACTCCAGTCCTCACAATAGTAAGCTGCAAAGTGTAGCTCAGAAGTGGTAATTCATAACCAGCAACAGGTAATTTCGTCAATAATCAATAGTCAATAGTTATTATCATTTTTTATAACTCTCTAATTTTGACTGTTACCAATTACTATATCTAAAGAGGTAAATTTTTAGTAACAAGGGATTTTACTAGAGTTTATTTTCGCTATGGATAAAGAATAAAAAAGCATAGAAACTTACAAAAAATTGTCAATTTTTTTCAATCCTTTAGATTTATCTATGGGATTTTATTTTATTTGAGAATTGGGTGCAGCAGATGAAAAAGCTAATGAGGCGAATTCTAAGAGCTACCACAGATGAGAACTTCATGCACATTATTGAAAATATAGAAGTGCTAGTTTCTAAAGTTCTATCTATTTTTATGGTGGTCGTAATTTTGGTAACGATCGGAGATTTAGGAATTTTTATTTTTAAAGAGTTATTTACAGTTCCTTATGGACAATTTAACTCCACTTTGTATAAAATTTTTGGTTTATTTTTAAATATTTTAATTGCTTTAGAAATATTAGAAAATATTACCGCCTATCTCCGACGACATGTTTTTCAGGTTGAATTAGTGATTGTCACTTCTTTAATAGCTGTTGCCAGAAAAATTATTATTCTTGACTTAGAAAAAGTTCCAGGAATTGATATAATTGGCTTAGGTATAGCTATTCTTGCTTTATCAATTAGTTATTTAATAATTCGTCTCAGTAATTCCAAAGATCCAAGCTAAATAAAATGCGTAACAAACTATAGTGGTTCTCAATTGTATGGAATACAGACCACTTTTAAAGTACAGCAATTTTGGGTTTGTTAAGCAACAGGATCAATTATTAATTTTGAATTCGGAGCGAAGCGACGTGACAGATTTCTTTCAATTTGAAGCAGACTTTGTTGATTCTCTGCGTTGCATCCCTATGCAGGTGCGTTGTAAATTAGATACCTGTGGTATCAAGCTAAAATTGTCTGATTGGAATCAAATGACGACAGGTGAACGGCAAGCTTTAGTGGAATTACCTTGCACTACAGAAACAGAAATTCAGTCTTACCGCGAGCATATCGAGCAATTAATCATACAACGCACAGGTGTACCAGCGACAAAATTGCCCATTGAGCCTCATCCTGCATGGCTAGATGCCACTGTACCAGCTAGGGTTCAAGAAAAAGCTCAAGAAATAGGTGTAACCCTGACACAGCAACATTGGGCAGCTTTAACACCCTTACAGCGTTTTGCTTTGATTAAACTCAGCCAGCCAGGACATGAAAACAAAAATTTTCCGAGAGCGATCGCAGAATTTAATCTGCTTTAATTTACCATTCGATCGTAATCGTTGAATTATCGTCATGTTCCTAGAAGATGTATTAATTTTTGTTAAGTTGCCACTCTGAAATGATACATGACAGCACAGTGATTGATGTTAGGTATCAAAAACTCGTACATAAACTAACGCCGAAAAAAGCTGACTCTAAATTAATATTTACTTTATAAACAACTATTGATGACTAATAGGTGAGGGTAACAAATATATGGCCGCAAAGAAACTTTTGATGCTTGTTGGCGACTATGTAGAAGACTATGAAGTGATGGTTCCTTTCCAGACATTGCAAGTGGTGGGACACACTGTCCATGCAGTTTGCCCCGATAAAAAAGCTGGCGATCGGGTGCGGACAGCAGTTCATGACTTTGAAGGAGACCAGACTTACAGCGAAAAACCCGGACACAATTTTACTTTAAACGCAACGTTTGCAGAAGTAGAAGCCACAACCTACGATGCCTTAGTCATTCCTGGAGGAAGGGCACCAGAATATCTCCGCCTCAATCAGCAGGTGCTAGAAATCACCCGTCACTTTGCCCAAGCCAATAAACCGATTGCTGCCATTTGCCACGCCTTGCAGTTATTAGCAGCTGCTGATGTACTGCAAGGCAAGAGATGTACTGGCTACCCTGCTTGTAGCCCAGATATCAAGAGTGCTGGAGGAATCTATGTTGATATCCCTGTCGATCGGGCAATAGTTGATGGTAACTTAGTGACAGCACCAGCTTGGCCTGCTCACCCACATTGGCTAGCAGAATTCCTCACAGTACTTGGAACTAAGATTGAACACCCAGAATTGACTACAGTTGTTTGAGACAAGATACTAGAAATCTTTTGGTTCACTTCATAACAGTTTCTTTCCCTACTCCCTACTCCAAAAGAGCTTTGGCAAAAACAACTGACAACAGACGACTAAAAATTATATATTTTTGAAATGGAACTAAATGCAGTAAAAAATACTATTTTTTAATAAATTGCAGTGGGTTTAATTTGCAGCTACGATGTCAAAAGTACAGCATCGAGACAATCTGATTGAGCCGCCGAACAAGCCAGTTTTAGGGCAAACTCTCAGCAGATGGAATACTTCTTTACATGAGGTGAAACAATTTGAAATCTTGCACCAATAATTTTAAATTTCTTAGCAAGAAGTGAAGCTATAGTGGATTTAGCAATGCTGCTGCTAATGTGGCTAAGGTTAGTCCTGCTGCCAAATTATGTGAAGAATTAGTTTAGAAACGCACTTCTTATCGATGACAGGCAAAAACGCAAGACATAATGCATTTCTGCGGCTAGTGTCTGGTAATGGGGCAGCTTTGGGAGCAGAATCTCGCTACTCGCTGCCCCCCAGTAAAGAGATGGTAATTGGACGCGACCCCAGCTGCCAAGTTGTCTTGGATGCCATGATGTACCGAATGGTATCTCGTCGTCATGCAGTGGTTCGTCCCCTCTCTCTATCCCCAGATAGCAAATTTAGCTGGGTGCTTTGTGACTTGAATAGTGCTAATGGCACTTATTTGAATGGACAACGCTTATATGAATGTCAGGAATTGCACCCAGGCGATCGCATTTCTCTAGGTGCTGATGGGCCGCAATACATTTTTGAATACGAGTATACCTCACTGACTCCGGCGACGACAGTGAACCAAGTTACACCACTGCCTTCGGCGACGGACTACCACAACCACACACAATTAAAGCAGCCAGATTCTGTTAGCTTCACCCAGCTTTTTCCAATTATTTCCACTGGTAAAGATTTAACTACTAAAGCTTACCTCGTACCGGGAATACTGACCGTAATTTTTGTGGTACTGATGTTCGCTACAGTCGGTCGCCCACAAGCTAATCAAGTGATTGTCGCAAGTTATATCGCCTTCGCTGCCTACTATTTTGTTTACCAACTTTGCGGCAAACAAAAGCCTTGGTGGGTGCTAATGGCTACGTCATTGGGTACAATCCTGATTTTGCTCAGTCCCCTGTTGGATCTATTTATTTTTGTATTTCGCGGCATTTTACCTGGAAGCTTGCCCACACCCCAAGAATCTATCACCTTCACAGAGTTACTGGTGCGGATGTTTTTTGGCGCTGGGTTGATGGAGGAATTACTCAAGGCATTACCTGTACTAGGGGCTTTTGCCATCGGTAGAATGTTGTCTTCACCTTGGCGAGAACGTATCGGCATTTGGGAACCTCTAGATGGTATCCTCTTGGGTACGGCTTCTGCTGTTGGTTTTACTCTCTTGGAAACCCTCGGTCAGTATGTGCCTGATATCACTCAAAATGTCACGCAACAGGTGGGTATAGGGGCTGCCGGTCAACTGGCAGGTTTACAACTGCTAATTCCGCGAATTTTAGGCTCTGTAGCCGGACACATGGCTTATAGTGGCTATTTGGGTTATTTTATCGGGTTGGCTGTCCTCAAACCTAGTAGAAGTTGGCAAATTCTATCTATTGGTTATCTGAGTGCTTCGGCGCTCCACGCTCTCTGGAATGCTACAGGGTCAATCAATGCCTTACTATTGGTAGTTGTTGGAGTGTTATCTTACGCCTTTTTGATGGCGGCAATTCTCAAGGCACGGGCGCTGTCACCAACGCGATCGCAAAATTTTGCTACCCGTTTTCTTGGCCCAAAGTAGGGGGAGCAGGGAGCAGGGGGCAGGGGGAGATGGGGAAGATGGAGGAGAACAACCAATGCTTGAGTATCTACCTCTTGGGATAGATGGCCTCATTTGAAAATCAGCGTACTGTTAATTTATTCTGGGGTAAATATACCTATAAAAATAAAAATCATTAAACTTCTTGCAAAAAGTCTTGATTTTCGACTCGATATCCTTGCGTAAGGGAAACCAACATCTTTGCAAAAGACACCTCTGAATCGAGTGAACGCAAAGCGCGGGTTACACGAACACAATGCAGAATGAAAACTTTTCCTACTCCCTATTCCCCATTCATAGTTCTGGCTGAGACTTGTTAAGTTCAGTAAAAGCATAAGAAGCGATCGCTAAACTAACTTTTGCTTTATCTACTTCTGATAAAGCGGTCCACTCGCTATTTTGAAGACTACCGAGTGCAGATGCCACATTTTGCGATTCCCTACTTCGCATAGCGTAAGCAAAAGGACGAGCCAAAACGATCAGATCCTCTGTTCCCCAAGCTGGTAGTACTGTCTGAACGCACTCAACCAGTTGCTCGCTGATTAATTGGCGAGCAGCAAATATCTCAGCAGCTTTGGTGGCGATGGTGTTGAGCAATATTTGGGGTACACAGGCAGAAAAATTTGTACGTAATGTTTCTTGAAGGTTAAACACTACTGTCTGTTGTAGGTTATTATTGCGTTCAGGTGTCGGAGTAATGCTAGACCAAAGTGTATCTAGATGTCCGTAAAAATCTTGCGATCGCCTCATTAGTTCAACACCCTGCAAATCTTCCATTCCGAACTGTTGTTCTAGTTCTTGAAAATAAGCTTCTGATTCTTCATCACATGGATTCCAGGGATAGTTAGCATCCTCTGGTTCTAGTAACGCTTCTAATAACTCTAAATCTACTTGAGATGGCAAAGATGAGAAAGTGTCTGAGCCGTTAATTTTGTGAGCCATATTTTCTTCCCTCATGATTATTTGGTGGTATTGACAGCTACAAGTTCTAAGAAGAGATTTCCGCAAAAACTGTTGATTTTTTCTCCAAAAAAAACAGATTTTAAAAGTTAATGCTAAAGGCTCAAATTCATTTATGCAATAGCTTTGCTAGGAGTCTTCAATCACAAACTCCCAGGTTTCACCTCTAGCACTTCCAAACTTTAACTGCATCCCCGATTTCAAAGGGACTTCCTCTCGGAGGATTTGTTGCCAGCCATTAGGGCCTAAAAACCAGGTTGTCCCGTAGGTGGAAAAATCTTGCAAGTAATAAGTTCGCATTAGTGTAGCATCTGTAAGAGTGTTGCGGCAGAAGATTTCGGCGTGGCGTTTGGATACAGATGGTTCGGGAATGACAATATCATTATCTTTCGTGCGGCCGATGCGGGTAACTCCATAACGCAGTAACCAGGTTTTACCTTTTGGAGTCAGCGATCGTAAACTGGCAATCGGAAGCGAGGAACCGACATCAGGAATGGCTGTATCTGGAAGTTCGGTAATACCTTCATCCAGATTCTTAATGAGTTCGCCATTAAAATCTGGATGCAGGTAGAGAACAGGCAAAGTCCAAGCAGGTTGATTAAATTTATACAGTGTTAACAACTCTTGCCTAGCCTGTGCTACGGCTTCATCAATTGGCTTGTGCGATCGCAAAGCTTCGGTAAAGGCCTGAATAAAACTGTGGCTTTCATGGTCAGCGATTTCATCGCGCATCCCCAAAACCGCAGGTACACCATGACGAATCAATACTTCTGCTAAACTGCTGGCAGGGATAGCTTGACGATCGATCGCAGCTGGTTGTGCGCCCCAACAGGCGTTGAAAACTGCTAGTTTTACACCTGTACGGGTCAATACTTGCGCCAATTCTATGCCATTGAGGGGCATATCTGGTCGCAAAAACAGTAACCCTCCGTCTGGGTCTGGTAAACCATGTCCAGCGTAAAAGAAAACATTGTATTCTTTGGTTTCTAATTCATCAATCAACTGTTGTGGAGTTGGTTGAATGAGTTGATTCACTACACAAGGTGCATATCTTTGGGAATTACCAGGCGTATCTGCAAGAGCTTGCTGTAAGATAGCGGCTTCTTGTTCTAGTTGCAGCTTGTCATCATGGCCTAAAACCAGCAGAATACTCAAAGCTTGGTCAGTTCGCAAATACGGCAAAGCGTCAACTTCTGTGGTGGTGCGACTAAATAGCAAATCTTGGGAGAGAGACATCGCCGATTGACCAGGTTCACGCTGCATAATTTCCCAAGGGAAAGCGATCAGATCCGGGTCGCGAATTTCTAGTCGAAAGCGCAAACGTGTATGCTGACCCATAGCAATACCGCGGCTGCGTTCTAGACTACCAAGAATTTGCCCGTCGAATACCCAGCGCCATAAATTCATTCCCAAGTATTGCATCAGACGACTGCTGTAGGGACCAGTAGGTTGACCTGAAGGAGGTGAAATCCAATCTATGGGGAATGGATTGCTCTTTTGAGATGTTGAGTTAGGGGAAATATCTAGGCGGCCATGACCAGCAAACATCTGCTGCCATTCTTGCCAGACTTGGGTAAGTTCAACAGGCCATACACAGTCACGTAAAACGTAGCCACTGGGATACGGAGCCTTGACCACCCAAATGGCGAAGTTGTCAGTGCCAGTATTTACGAGACGGGCGATCGCCAAATTCAGGGATGGCATGGATTCATTAAACTAAAAGCTAAAAAAAATAATTTCAAGAGAAGAAAACAGATACGCCAGAATTCAGAATTCAGAATAAATGAGTAGGGGATTTAAACCCGACATTAATTGTGTTGCACCAAATTAGAGAGATGGTAAGGGTTTTGAACTCGGTTATTCATCCATCAGTAGTACATAATTCATTCTGAATTCTGACGACTGACGCCTTTATTCTGTTTTGATAACAATTCTCCAAGGTGAAAATTTTCTATTTTTTTGACCTTGTAAGTTTTTTACTGTGATTGTTACCTGTTATTATTCCAGGTTTTTACCAGTTTATCGAGTATTTGATTAAGTTGGACTGGTGTCAGGTGGTTCGGTAACTGGCGGTTGCGTCACAGTTCTACATGGATTTGGTGCATCTGATTGTAAAACAACACCAAAACGGTTGACTTGGGAGGAGTTTAGCAATACTGTTGCTGGCAAAGGTTTTGAATTTGGGGGAACTGAGGTAGTTACAGCTGGGTTATTAGGATTAGCTGGAGTTTGGGTACTTTTATTGGCACAGACTCGCATAGACACCAAAAAACTGCCAGAAGCAGGATTTGGATTTGATTTTTTCTCAATAACTTCTAAAAAAGTCCCACGGGGGAGTGATTGGTTGTTTCCCAAGGATATGTCATTATTGGTTTTAATTACCCAACCAGGAGAAAGATTAGCTAGCGATCGCGGCGGTGCGGGTGTCGTTTCAATGCTAGGATTTTGAGTTTGTAAGGGATTGGAAAAAATTGGAGAGGTTCCTCGCAGTTGCTTGACGAACAATCCTAAAAAACCTGCTGCTACCACAAATATTAATGGAACTATCCACTGTAGGGGAAATTGACGAGTTTTAGCCTGTTCAGTGTCTGGGATCACCTGAGTTTTGTGGTTTGGGCTGCCTAAAAGTGTCGCATCTGTCGCCCTGGATGCTAAATCAACAGTTTTGGCAGAATAGCTCTGGGGAATCACTGCTTGGATGGTGATTTCTGGTTCCCAATATTGGACTTGATAGTGAACTAAAGCGACGGTAACATTATCGTGTCCATTTTTAGTATTAGCAATTTCGACTAATCGATCGGCAACAGTTGCTATATTTGCTTCCCCAGCTAAAATCGGCAAAATTTCTGTTTCCCAGTACTCCTCTACCCGATCGAAGTCACTCAAACCATCGGATGTGAGCAGAAAAACAGCATCTTCATCGAGCATAAATCTTCCCGATGTGGGATGCAATGAAGTGCTAGAACCCATCCCCAAAGCTTGAACCAGAGATCCAGCCGCACTCTGTTGTACTGCCTCGCGGTAAATGGCATAACCTAGTCGGACTTCACGGGAGGCGACATCATCATCAAGGGTAACTTGATAACAGCCGTGGCGTGTAATCCAGTAAGCACGACTATCGCCGACGTGGGTAATATACATTTCATGAGCAACAGGCAATGCCATGACTAAAGTTGTGCCCATACGTTGACGCCCTTGGCGATTTTCACCGTCATTGCGCTGACTGATTTTGTCATTGGCCATTGCCACTGCCTTATCTAGGTCATTCAGCAGTAGTGAAGGGTCTATGTGGTCGTAGGGAACCTTTGTTAGTTGTTGTACCTGCTGCTGGATAGTTTCAATGGCTAAATTTGAGGCGACATTGCCGCCCTCGTGTCCGCCGATCCCATCACAGACAATTGCTAAGGCTGTTGGCTGGGGTGGTTTGCTCACTAGAGTTCCACTGGGAGGGCTACAGGCATCTTCGTTACGTTGACGACTTGGCCCGGTGTCGGTTTTGGTGATAATTTGGATCGTGGGTGTTTGCGATCGCCCTAACCCAGCCAGTCCCCGATCTAAAACTCCGATTAATTGATCGGTTGAATTAATCTCTCCCTGAATTAAAGCAAGGCTAACGCGATCGACAAATTCCGCGATCGCTGGTTTGGCTGTGCTAACCAACTGCTGCCAAAATTCACCTAATTGCGGCAATTCTGGTGATATAGCGCCATCAAAACGCAATTCCAACAACCGGACTAACGATCCTTCTACCCGTAATACATAAGAGTCAAGTAAGCTAGAAGCGACACCTTCACTTACTAAAGGTTGCCACAGATGAGCTATTTGCCACAACCAATTTAGTTGGCGCATTGATGTTGCATTACGCCAAGCGGTGGTTAACTCGCTGCCTAAATGCACTTGTTGGATAGTATCATCTACTAATAGTGGCGGTTTTTCTAAGAGTAATATTTCTCGGTGGGAAGACCCGTCAGCAACAAAAAGCACTCCATATACCTGCGGTACGTGTAAACGGTAGGGAATCAGTCTCAGGTACGCTTTTAGAGGCTGCAAATTGTCTAACTCAGGCGTTAGCGCTAATAAACCAGGCTTCGTATCTAAAAGAACAAATTTATCAAGGATCAAATAGCGATCGGCTAATATTTCTCCAGGGCTACCCACACTTGGGCTATCTACCACAGCCCAGAGATAATTTTTGGGTAGGGGCGTAGAACATCGCTGGCAAAACTTGTGAGTCAGGGGGTTGGCAGCCTGACAATTTTCGTTTGGACAGTAGAGCGTTGCCGCGTCATTTTCCATAGTTTTCGCACCGATCAGCGATTGGCAGTTTCTTTAATAGCATTAGTAGGGACAATCTAGACCGCTCATCTTTCTTAAACTTGACATACCCAGACTTTAGATGATGATTTTAGCTGGCGGATATCAGCAGGTGCTAATACAAAACTTATCCAAAAAATACGCTCCTAACTCAACCCTACAGCCTAATCATAGCTTCTATTGCCCTGTGACTCTCCATCGCCAAAGCAACTAACTCCAACCCTGTCACCACAGCATAACCCAAGCATAACTGCACGATTTGCTTTTGCTAAATTACCCCATCATCAACAGGCAGATAATATTGGTATTTATTTAGTTTATAAGTAGGATAGCAAGAATTAACTTTAATTTAAGAATAAAGAATAGCAAATATTAATTTTGGCAAAAGTACCCGATCAATGCATTCAATAGTGCTGAGTGTTGAGTTTTGAGTTATTCTCCCCTCTACCCCACTCAGCACTCAAAACTCGGAACTCAGCACTCTTTTTACACAAGGGTTCAGGCAGCCTGCTACCAACTCATTGGCTTATTGCTTGTCGTCAATGGCAACTTGAGGGATTCCCATGCTGTAATTAGTAACACGGCCAGAAAGATTGTAGCTGATTTCGCCGAGTTGCAGAAGCGATCGCAGATAATGCTCTAAATCTGACCCTACACGGCGCAAGTTATAGTCTGTGAGGTCTGCGCCACTAGATGCTTCTACTAGTTCATCAAATTTTCGATAAATTTTTTGCAGTGCATCTTCATTCCAATTAAATTCGTTATCTGGGTCAACATCTAAGGTTAAGACTTGTTGACTAGGAACTAGATCGCCATCCCGGTCAATTTCACCTGCAAAAATGCGGATATGCCGGGTTGTGGACTTGAGCAGCATCGGGTTATCCATAAAAAGGTGTAAGATTTGCGTGAATTACACTGAAATTATTGTAGACGTTATATCCAAGCTTGAATGCTCTCAATTTAAAAGCTTTGAATGCTGTTTTCAAAGGGTACATTGAATGGTCATAAGTAAAAATATCACCTTTACTGATGAGTTTGCTACTACTGTTATGAGTTGAAGATATATTTAACTGCTAGTACTGACAGTAGTTGAATTATTTTTCTGTAAAAATTAATTGGTAGAGTATTTTCATTTAGTCTAGAAATCTGACTTACTGCTAAGATTTTTAGACTCAATCAATCCCAAATGGCGGTAAAACAGGGTACTCAGCAAGAATAATTCGATCTGTGTGCTTTTTTTATGGAGAACAAAAGTTTTGACATTAATAATTATGCCGAGCAATTTATCCTGAATTTTCTATTGCAAAAAACGTACATCAAGTAATTTCACGCAATAGCGCTACATCGACCGCTGGCTGTAATAAATTCCAAAATTTTCAGCGGTTTTACTTACGTATAAACACTAAAATTTGAGTAACAAGTCAAACTATTATTGACGTTCAGATAAAGTTGATGTAAAAACCTTTAAAAAGGTTGAACAACTTCTTACAGAAACTTTATTGTGTAGAATCTTAAAAACTGAATAATAGTTATGGTTTACCATAAGCTACATCTGGCACAGAAACCTTAAAATCTAGACACTGAAAATCTAGCTTGAAAATACACCACAGGAGAGTGAAATGGAATACAAAGGTGATTGATGAAGAAAAATTCTTAATTCAAGCACTTTGGATTCAAAAGAGATATAAAGAATTTTGCTGGACATCTATCTCCTTACCCTCATGACAACCAAGTAAAGGAATCTCAATAGTTATGAACTCCAAAGCATTACCACGCCAGATAAATAATCTTGAAGTAGGTGTTTATGAGTGTGAAATACATCTCAAATTTCGGTTGATTGAGGAAAAGAGTCTATTGAGCGATCGCGAACAACTCTTACAGGTGCTACTTGATGCTTTAACCGAAGGTTCTGATGACTTTCTAGAAACGCTACAAGCGTCCGTTAAAGCCCAAGAAGTATCTGAGTTTAAAGCCTCGCCTCAAATGCGCCGTCAGCTAATGCGCTTGCGTAATGTCGCGGAAAATTCTCCAACCTAAAGGTGTAATTTAAGTAGTGAAAAACGTGAATTGGGCATCAAATCAAATGTTGATCCCATACCCCCGTTGCCATAAAAACTAAGCAGTCAGTAGATTTCATCAAATATTTTGATTTCTACCTTGTAAAAGTCTTATTTAGCAACAGAAAGTCCCAGGAACAGTTTCCGCTATTAAAAACTTTGTAGCAAAGAATACTGGTAGAATCTGAAAGCAAATTCAGCCGGGTGCATTTTACCGAGTTTTTATCAAAACATTGCAGAATAATAAAACCCTGTGTCTTTACAGATGGGGAATTAGACAACAGGCGCAAATCAAATGAAAACCTAAAAGATAAAAGTAAAAATAATAACCTTTCTTTTAGCTTTTTGCTTAAGCTAAGTGCCTGATTTGCTAAAAGACTTATGTTTTATCTATTACTGGTAATAGGTCACGGTTTAGCAGCCAGTTACCTATTACCGATTACCCAGGAGTAGGAGAGAAATCAATTCAAAATTCAAAACTTGTACTGAGCTTGTCGAAGTATTCAAAATTCAAAATTAAACAACTTCTGCCTCCTGCCTCCTCTTTCCCAATGACCAATGACCAATACAACTCTTAGAGAGGCTGCGCCAACGACTATGCGGTAGTTGAATCTCGACTTCGCTCGATTACCGCGCAGTCGAAACTCAGTACAAGTGACCAATGACAAATACAACTCTTAGAGAGGCTGCGCCAACGACTTCGCGGTAGTTGAGCGCAGTCGAAACTCAGTACAAGTGACAAATGACCAATAATGCCTATTTAGCAAGACCGTGTTCTAGAGCAAAACGAACTAACTCTGTACGGCTATTGGTACCGGTTTTACTAAATAAACGGCTGACGTATTTTTCTACATTGCGGACGCTGGTTTCTAAGCGACGGGCGATTTCTTTGTTCATTAACCCTTCTGCGACCAAATTTAAAACACTTTGTTCTCTGGGAGTCAAATCAATTTTAAAAGGGGCTGGCGATTGGGAAATAGCATTTCTTTGAGTTAACAATGCTTTAATTTGGGAAATCTGATTGGCTAGTTCTGCAAGATCGGGGGTTTCAGCGTCATCTCCCGAACTCGCAGCCTTAGCGGCGCGACGGGCTAGCAAATTTTCGACTATAGCCACTAACTCGTCTGGATCGAAGGGTTTGGGTAGATAGGCATCAACACCAGCGTGATAGCCTTGAATGCGATCGCCTGTCATACCTTTAGCAGTTAAAAATACTACTGGGAGTGCTTGGAAACGCGGGTCTTCCCGTAATTGCTTCAGGAACTGATAGCCATCCACTTGAGGCATCATCACATCAGAAATCACTAAATCAGGTGTATTCAGCTGCATCCATTCCCAAGCTTCAACGGCGTTACTGGCGACTTGAACGCTGAAACCGCTCTCTTGCAAATAGTCTTTCACGGCTTCCCGTATCCCTGGTTCATCATCCACCAGTAACAATTGTGCTGACATTTAAAATTCCCTTGAGTTTTCCTTTTTCCAATTTAGCGAAAGTTGGTAGGCATTGAGCAACTTGAATTCACCTCTACCGCCTCAAAAGCTTTTAAAGTTCACATCTGTGCCTCCATCAACTCTGTTGCTGCATTAACGATTGTGCCTTCATCGGGACGGGGTGGCCGCAAAGTTTTTCAACATTTCCCTATAGCAAGATCCCAACAGTTGATGGTTTCATGTTGGCTACCACTAAGGAAACGTGAGTTCGATGAACTTCTCCCACAGGTCTAGGACTTACGCACTGTACAAAAGAAGCATCTTGTGTATTAACGTAAATAGGTCGTTTTAGGCTTTTGAAGGGCGCTTTTGATTGCTGGCGTAGGCGCAGCCCGCCGCAGGCATCGCCAAAATATGATTGAAAAACCTAGCCAGAAGCCTTGAAAACGATACCTGTTATTTTCGCTTTTCTGTCAATGCGTAAGTCCTAAGGCCAAGGGAGGAGCAACGAGAAATTAGGGTTTTGGCTTTCCTCTGGGTGTCCAAGAGGGGTTGGGGGAAAGGTCAAAAAAGGGCTTGTCGAACTCACGTTAAGGAAAGTTGGCTCGTCTTGAATCAAACTAAGAGACCATATAGTAAGGCAGTCTTCAGTAGCTATGATTCATGATTGCTATGAGAATAAAAACAGCGTTCTTATCAATTACGAATTTGTTAATAACCCTTACCATTGAGGATTTTCCATAATTAATGCTTCTGCTGCCGAGCTATTTAACGGAACTGAGAAAAAATGTCCCTGGGCATATTGACAGTTTAACTTTCTTAGAAGTAATAGTTGCTCTTTTGTCTCTACACCTTCGGCAAGCACATCCACACCTAGCTTGTGTGCCAAAGTGACAATTATCTCAATAATTTCTAAATTCTTACTACTAGTGCCCATTAGGCTGATGAAAGAACGGTCAATTTTCAACACACTAATCGGAAAGTTATAAAGACCACCTAATGAAGAGTAGCCTGTACCAAAGTCATCAATTGATAACTCAATGCCCATCTCTCGAAGTTGTAAAATTGCGGTAGTTACTCGATCGCCATTTTCCACAATTGCCTTTTCAGTAATCTCTAGGATTAGAGCGCCAGCATCAAGGCCAGTTGAGTGCAAAATTTGTCCAATCTGCTCTATCAAATCCGGCTGAGAAAATTGCTTGACGGAGAGATTAACACTAATTTTCTCTAGTAATTTAGAATGATGACATACCCGCCAAACTTGCATCTGGCGGCAAGCTTCATGCAAAGCCCATTTGCCAATGGAGAAAATTAGTCCAGTTTCCTCTGCTAGGGAAATAAAATCTGCTGGATTCAGTAGACCACGCTCTGGGTGCTGCCAGCGCAATAGAGCCTCAAAACCTAAAATAGAGCCACTAGCGAGCGAAACAATCGGTTGATAATAAACCCGAAATTCTTCGCGTTCAATTGCTCGCCGCAAATCAGTCTCTAACTGCAATCTCGCTAGAGCATCAGCATACATATCTGAGTTGAATAGCTCATAACGCGCTCTGCCTATCATCTTGGCTCGATACATTGCTGTATCTGCATCCCTCAACAGTTCTTCTGGGTGTTGATAGTCTACTGTCGAACTCAACGCGATGCCAATACTTGCCGTAATGAAGACTTCTTGTCCGTCAAGTTCAAAGGGTAATGCCAGTTCCTTCTGAATCCGTTCAGCTACTTTGATGGCGTCTGACACATCCTGGATTCCCTCAAGCAGGATTGTAAATTCGTCTCCTCCAAGCCGTGCCGCTGTATCTATGGAGCGTACACATATTTGTAGTCTACTTGCAATAGCAAGCAGCAATTGGTCTCCATTTAGGTGTCCAAGGCTGTCATTGATCACCTTAAACCGATCTAGGTCGATAAATAGCACAGCATATAGATAATCAGAATGCCGTTTTGAATAATTTATCGCATGTTTTAGGCGGTTCATAAATGCAACGCGGTTTGCCAGACCCGTCAGTGTATCGTGAAAAGCAAGGTGCAGTAGTTGTGACTCGACTCTTTTACGTTCTGTAATTTCATTTAGCAATTTCTGATTTGCTTTTACCAGTTCCGCTGTCCGTTCCGCCACCCGTATTTCTAACTCACTGTAAGCTCGGTACAACATTTCTTCAGCTTGTTGGCGTTCACTAATGTTGCACAATAGCCAACGCCAGCCAAGGTGCTTCTTCTCAAGGTCGTATACTACAGACGCTTTCACATTAGCAGGGAAAGGCTTTCCTTTCCGTGGCTCTAGGTGAATTTCCCAGTTCCGTATCTCTTGCAAATTGTTTATTTGAGAGTTAAAGGACTGGCGGTCTTGTTGAGCAATAAAAAGAATTAATGGTTTACCTACTAAATATTTTTGTTGCACACCGAGCAAAGCTGCTGCTACATGGTTAGCCTCTTGGATTATCCCGTTGGTATCAGTTACCAAGTAACCATCTGGAGCAAACTCGAACAAGTCTTGGTAACGCTGGCGCTCTTTCTCTACTGCTGCTCGTGTTACCTTTAACTCTTCGGAAGCTGTCAATAATTCTTCCATTGCGGTGTTAAGTTCCTCGAAAGCCTCTGTTATCATCTCCTGTTGTGAATTCAGCTTAGTTCCATAGTATTTTAATAGTTCCTGTATCTGTGAGCACAATTTATCTATCTGTCGATCGAATCCATCCACTTTCATGTTGCTCAACTCACAAAACTATAAAGCGTAACTGTGAATGAAGAAAGCAGTGGAAGCAAACCTCATGCTTTTTTCAAGACTTCAGACGCTATTGAGCAGGCAAGGAGAGAAGGTTACTTGAAAGAGCGGACACTCTATAAATATTAAAGAAGTTGGTTTTTTGATTTACTAATTTATCTTTCAATAATCACAAAGCAATCAAATTGGTGTAGCTTCAATCAAATTTTAGCCCTATTTAGTGCCAACCAAAGTGCTGAGTGGCAACAAGCCCTACCTACTGAAATTTTTATTTTATTAAATATAAAGTACTAAAGTTCAAAGATTAATAACAGCATATTTGCTTTACCTACTTTTGAAAATACTTCTTAAGATACATTCGCTTTTGTGAGCTAAAGAAAGTATAAGGTTCTCACTCAATGCTTCTAGATTGACAAGAACGTTTTTGCTTAGGTGTTACTGAATTTAGGTATGAAAATGATTTTGCGTAATTTCAAAACCTTTGTAGAGACTAGCAATTGCAACGTTTCTATACCAAGATTTACACATCTAAATCAGCAACGCCCTTTTTCTTCATTACAGTCGAGCAATTATCTTGGCATTCTCTGGTAGCTTGGCGTCTCTTTGCCCAGCAGTACGCGCCCTAGCTGTGAATAAACCAATGGGGGTAGTTAATAAATCTACAAGAGTGGCTTGACTAGCGATGGCTGGGGCGGGCTTCGCCAAAGCTTTTTTAATATCTCTTGGTACTTCCTTCAATAACCAACGTGCCAAGCGATAGCCGTATTCTCTGGGTGTCATCTCTCGCATTAAATCTACACCGTACAGTTCGTGCAGATAGCGATTTGAACGTCCATAACGCCGCCATTGACTTTGCAGTTCTTGAAGTGTAGCGCGATGGCGGTGTTGAACGATCGCATTTGGGGCAAATTCCAAACGCCCGATGTTTTCCTCCAAAATCCGCCAACAAATATCAGCATCACCACCAGTAGTTAGATAGGGACGAAATAAACCCACTTTTTCAAAGGCAATGCGTCGAATCGCCAAATTAGCTGTTTGACCATAAGGACGAAAGGAATGGTTGAGAGTATGCTTTTGCGATAAAGTTTCTTGACGGTCTGCGTGTTGTTCTAGCAAAGTTGTGCCTGGTAGTGCCAAAATTTCACCAGCAACAATTACTACTTCTGGGTTGACAAAAGGCTGAATTAGTGAGTTTAACCATTGCGGTTGTGGGCGACAATCTGCATCGGTAAAAACCATAATTTCAGCCGTAGCGGCGCGAATCCCAGTATTACGAGCAGCGTAAGAGCTTTGAATTTGGGTTTCGCTCAACGGGTGAATGGTAATTGGGCAATTTTCGGCAGATGTTTTTAGGATGGTAAGAGTGCGATCGCTACTGTTGTTGTCCACCAACAAGTATTCTACCCGGTTTTTTGGGTAAGTTTGAGACAACAGACAATTGATTAACTCTGGTAAATCTGCCTCACCGTTATAAATAGGAACAACCACCGACACCATTGGTAAAAAGCTAATGGCGGTGGTTGCATCAACTGGCTGATGATTCATAAATCTAAGATTTTGGAGATCGGATTAATAGCTAGTATTCCCAAACCAAAATCCTGGAACGGCATATCAAGCAGTTTTCATAACTCCAAAAATCTGGATTTGGGAATACTACTATATAAACACCTGGCAACAAATCATTCGCATCAATTTAAAATTTCAAGTTATCGGCGCGGCTCATAGGTCGAGTCGGTTGATTTGCTGGCGGTTGGGCAAAGTTGTTATTTGATAGAATTGCGATCGCGCGAGCATATTGGGGATCGCTCTTAGTTCCGATTAAATTGGGATTAGAAGCCAATTGACGCTCTTGTGCCTCTGTCAAGTCTAGCTTGATATCTGGTGTAATTCCTTTATGGTTAATATCCGTTCCTGCTGGGGTGTAGTAATGAGCAATGGTGACAGCCAAGCCGGAACCATCTGCGAGTTCATGAACTGACTGAACTAAGGCTTTGCCAAAGGTTTGACCCCCCACGACTACCGCCCGTTTATTATCCTTGAGTGCCCCTGTAAGGATTTCACTAGCACTAGCTGAATTGCCATCCACTAAGACTGCCAAAGGACGATTTGTTAGAGCAGTGCGATTGGCTTTAGTTTCTTCGCTGCTGCCTACACGGTCTATTGTCTTGACAATTCCGCCGTTGTCATACCACATCCGAGCAATTTCAATGCTTGCCTGCAACAAACCGCCAGGATTTCCCCGCAAATCCAAGACATAAGAATCAACTTTCTTAGTGTTCAAATCGCGGATGGCTCGTTGCATTTGGTCTGCGGCGTGGGCGCTAAATTCCCGCAAACGGATATAGCCAACGCGGCGATTCCCTTCTTGCTTGAGGGTATAGCGTACCGTTGGGACTTCAATACTTGCCCTTGTCAGCTTCAAATCAAAGGCATTTTGGCCTGTGCGTCCCAATCGTAGCTTAATCGGAGTACCCGCTTTGCCACGGATAAGCTTAGAAGCATCATCCACCGTCATTTTGAGAGTGGATTTGCCATCAATTGCCAAAATTTGATCGCCTGCTTTGATTCCAGCTTTCAGCGCCGGAGAATTTTCTATGGCTTCGACAACGGTGAGCTGCTGAGTTTTTTCGTTCACTTCCATCCGAATGCCGATACCAGAGACTTCCCCAGATGTTTGGCTAGTTAGAGCTTCAAATTGTTGGGGGTCCATGAACCGAGTGTAAGGATCTCCCAATTTTTGTAAAGCTTCGCGGATGGCAGTGTATGCTTCTTCCTTAGAAGAGTAATCTTTGCTCAACAGGCTTTGCCTGGTTGCTTGCCAATCTTGTTGATTAAATTTGCCATCAACATATTCATGATTTACCAGTTGCCAAACTTGGTCAACTATCACTTTTGGGCTGTCTTGTAGGGCTAGAGCAGCACGGACACCACGAGTCCAAGCAGGACCGAACACGGATATGGTAGCAGTTGTGGCGATCGCTCCACCAATCAAGGCTACTTGGAGCGGTGAGTAACTTTTCGCAGATTGGTTCATGTATACTTAGCTGGAATAATTGTGTTGTTGACAGTTTAGCAATCAGGCTTTCCAGAAATTTTTAAGTTTTTATACCCCAGAATCAACTATGGTTCTTCATCATTTTTATCCTCAAATGATGCCCAAAATGCCGCATTAGTTATTAACAATCATTTCTCAGTTTGTTAGTCTACTCCGGAAGGCTATACTGAGCGTGTGACACTTTTATTAGCGTCATCTTTGCATTCTAGAATACTTTTATAAGATAGCACTTTGCTCACTGAATTGCAGTACTGTTATACAGCAATAAAAGCAGTTTTTCTTACTTAAGTCATGAAACGCAAATTTACCAACAAATCATTAATTTCTATTAAAAAAAAATCTGCTAATCTGTGGCAATTGTTACAAAAACTCAGTGGTGGATTGTATGTTGTCCTGGGTGTTTGGCTGATTTTTACTACTATAACCTTAGTTTTTGCTTCTTCGCAGCCGATAGATGCCTTCTTTGTGCTAGGTGGCAGTATTCGTCGAGAAACTTATGTTGCCCAACTAGCAAAACAATACCCACAAACCCCAATTTTAATTTCTCATGGTTCCCCAGATCCCTGTATACGGTTAATTTTTGAGGCGGAATTAGCAGAGTTACAAAACGTTTGGTTAGAAAACTGTGCGAATTCTACCTTTGAAAATTTTTATTATGGTATTCCAATTTTGCGCCGTTGGGGAGTGCATAAAGTCATGTTGATTACCTCGCCAAGTCATTTACCCAGAGCTAAATGGATGGCACAGGTTCTTTTTGGCGCTCATGGTATTTGGTTAGAGCCAGAAATTGTTCAAGAATTGGGTGTTCCTGGTAATCGGGAATCCTGGACTAAAACTGGATTAGATGTAACGCGCAGCCTATTTTGGGCGATTTTAAGTCAAATTATTCAACCGCAATGCTCAAATGTGACAAAACTTACTGATGTAGATATGCAAGCTTGGGAGCATCGAGGTTTTCATTGCGAACACCAAGGAGGGTTGAGGAGATAAGGGAGAGGATTTATCAGAGGACTATAATGCGACTCAGTTTTTGGTAGCATGATAACCGTGTCATCATGCTAATTATGATTCGTATCATTTAAGGATCGAGGAACCGAAGATATTTTTGATGGCAATAGACCTCTTGGCATTTGTGCTTTTTGCACTCTTGGGGGAAAAGGTTGCTTGTGAATCAAAAGCGAGGTATTACACCTAGTACGGCAATAAGGTTATCAAAATTTTTCGGAAATAGCTCAGAGTTTTGGTTAAACGTCCAACAAACTTGGAAACTTTACCACGTTCTTAAGGAAGAAGAAGAGGAACTAAAAAGTATTTTGCAATTTGGAACCACGAAGTAGCGATCGGTATATTTGCATAAAATAATCGCAATTGGGCAAAGGTGAAGAAAATCTTACTCTCCACCTCCGGGCTTGTTGTTAAACATCGCTTCTGCTAATTGCATCTAATAGATAATCAATGCAAAAGTTCCCAATCTTGCAGCATCAAAATAGCATCTCTATACAAAGATAAATCCGCCTGGTTAACTTCTATTCCCTCTCCGATTCCTTGGAGAAGGGTAATTGTCAATTTTCCTCCCAAATGTTCGCGGAATTCCGTAAGTCCCCTAAATAGACAATGCGGATGATCTAGTCGATCTAACTGCTCTGTCAATGCCGATACGTACAAAGTAAAGCCTAATTTTTTGAGTGTAGTTAAAACCCTTTGCCACTCTGATTGCAAAAGTTGCCCTGTTAAATATGAATAGGTTGTATCTAAAGCGATGCCGATCGCAACAGCTTCACCATGACGTAGGCTGTAATTAGTTAAATGCTCTAATTTGTGAGCAGCCCAGTGTCCAAAGTCTAAAGGACGCGATGAACCCATTTCAAAGGGATCGCCACTACCAGCAATATGTTCTAGATGCAACTGAGAACAACGATAGATCAGTCTTTCCATTATGTCCATGTCTCGATTAGCCAATTTCTCGGCATTAGTCATAATGAAATCGAAGAAATCTGCATCTTTAATCAGCGCTACTTTTACCGCTTCTGCAATACCCGATCGCCAATCTCGATCGTCGAGGCTAGTAAGAAAATCAAAGTCATTCAAGACAGCATAAGGTGGCATGAATGTACCCAAAAAGTTTTTCTTACCGAAGGCGTTGATTCCGTTCTTTACTCCTACACCCGAATCATTTTGCCCTAATACTGTTGTCGGTACTCGTAGTAGCCGAATTCCTCGGTGAGCTGTTGTTGCTGCGTATCCTGCCATGTCTAGGACGGCTCCACCTCCAATTGCTAAAACGTAGGAGTGACGGCACAATCCAGCTGCATCGATCTGCTGATGAATTTGCTCTATAAATCTAGAATCGTTTTTAACTGCTTCTCCACCGGGAACTACTATCGGCTCTTTGCTTAGTGTTAATACATCTTGGTAATATTGGGCATAGGCTGATAATTTTTTTAATAGCCCATCTTGATACTGTAAAAAGCCTCCATCTACCACTGCTAGCACTTGTTTTGGGGTTGTCTCTCCATCTGCGGCGATCGCTTGTGCAAGTAAAGGATTATCTAATTCAAATAAACCTCTAGTGAAGTGAACATCATAATTGAAGGTAACACGGACACATTGGTTAATTGGTTGTAGACTAAGAGCGCTTTTTTGTTGAATAGCCATTTGAATATTATTACTTTTTAGGTAACTTTAAATAGATAGAATATTGCAATTCAATTAAAATTAACAATAATATCAACAGGATAACTCGATCGCGTCATCACGATTTACATGAAATACTAAATAAATTTATTTATTAAATTAGTCATACTTTGCAAGTATTTCATTTAGTAGATAAATTTTAAAATAACATGAATTTAAATTTATATTAATATTTCTATTTTATATCTGAGGTTAGTAATGCGGATCGTTATTACATAAAATTCTAATTTTTTTCCGTAAGATAATTTGAGAATTTATCTAATCAAAATGGTATCTTTACAGTATCTTCTTTAAAGTCAGGAGATTTTTATAGATTCAGTGAAGTTACGATCCCAGTTAAGATATTATCTAACTGCTTCAAACCCAAAAAATCGAGTTTAGTGCTATATTTTATACTTGGTTGTCACAAAGAAGTTGGACAACTTATCCTAAATTTCTCATGAGTAAAGTAAACAAATTACTGCATCACTGGCTGTTAAAGTCTGTTTCAGAGAAAGCTTTTACTTGGTTGGAACAGAAGCAAGCACAGATTGCTAGCGGCGCTGCTGAGAGAGTGTTTTTTACGGCTTTTAGTGCTGTGCCGCGTTATCTAGGTAAACAGGATTTGCAGCTAACATTCCAGGACTTGGAAGCAGCAGAGGATCTGATTCCCGGCTGGTATCCTGGTAATTGGAGTGTAGATCGAGCGGGTCGCACACTTTTGCTTTTAGCTTTGCCCCACGATGATGCTGAAGTCTATGTGCGATCGCTCGATCGAGTCTTCTCCACTGCCGATATGGGGGAGTTAGTTGCCCTTTATCAAAGTTTGCCACTTTTACCACACCCAGAGTTACATCGCCATCGTACTGCTGAGGGAATTCGCAGCAATATGAGTAATGTATTTCAAGCTATAGCACTACGTAACCCTTATCCAGCAAATTACTTAGATAATGCTGCTTGGAATCAGATGGTGCTAAAGGCTGTGTTTGTCGGCAGTCCGTTGCATCTAATTTGGGGTCTAGATCGGCGTGCTAACCCAGAATTGGCGAGGATGTTGGCAGACTATGCCCATGAACGTTGGGCAGCTAAACGCTCAGTTACGCCAGAACTTTGGCGACCTGTAGGACGGTTTGCCGATAGCGCCATCATCACAGATTTGGAAAAAGTACTAGCTAATGGGGATATACACGAACAAGAAGCAGCAGCCTTAGCTTGTGCTGAGTCTCCTTTACCCCAAGCGCAAGCATTACTTGCTCATTACCCAGATTTACAGTCATCCATTCAACAAGGTAATCTGACTTGGAGCAGTTTTAGCCGCGATGCCTGCGGCGAGCCACGCTAACGCTTGTCAGTTTACAAATGAAGAAGGGAATAGGTTACAGGTTATAGGGTACAGGTTATTCTCTATTACCTGTCACCTCTCCCCTAATCCCAATACCCTATGCCCAATTATTAAAACCATGATGTTCATCGATCCTCACATTCACATGTGTTCGCGTACTACTTACGATTATTTAGTAATGCGGGAATATGGAATTGTCGCCGTTATTGAACCAGCCTTTTGGTTAGGACAACCGCGAACGAATGCTGGCTCATTTAAAGACTACTTCAGTAGTCTTGTGGGTTGGGAACGGTTTCGTGCTAGTCAGTTTGGCATCCAACACTACTGCACAATCGGCCTAAATCCGAAAGAAGCTAACAATGAAGCGCTAGCAGCTGAAGTTATGGAACTGCTACCACTTTATGCCTGTAAAGAAGGAGTTGTTGCCATTGGTGAAATTGGCTATGACGACATGACAGAAGCAGAGGATAAGTACTTTTGTCAACAGTTAGAATTAGCCAAAGAACTCGATACATTGGTACTAATTCATACTCCTCACCGTAATAAGAAGGCGGGTGCTAGTCGGAGTATGGATCGCTGTATTGAATATGGGTTAGATCCTTCACAAGTAGTTATCGATCACAACAACGAAGAAACTGTTGAAGAAGTATTAGGACGAGGTTTTTGGGCAGCTTTCACGATTTACCCACAGACGAAGATGGGTAACGCCCGAATGGTAGAAGTTGTCCGTAAATATGGATGCGATCGCATCATTGTAGATAGTAGTGCTGATTGGGGTATTAGCGATCCTTTGGCAGTCCCAAAAACGGCTCAGTTGATGTTAGAGAGGGGCATTCCTGAAGAACATGTGCGAGCAGTTTGTTATGAAAATGCCCTAGCTGCTTACAGCCAAACTGGGCAGATGAAAGCTTCAGATTGGCTCAATACTCAATCTATCGATCAACGCCAAATGTTCAGTGGTAATTCTGTGCTACGGGGACAGGAACCAGGAATAAAATCAGTTTCAGATTTTGTGTTGATTGAATAGAAAATTAGCAGTGAGGAGTGTATAAATATCTGGTTAATCTGTAATATGCGGTTTATTTTGAGAAATACTAGACACGGAGGCAGATAAGTGAATGTTGCAAGCTTAAATTTTCAAAGCTGGCGGGGTTATCTGGAATTGATGCGTCCTGCTAATATTGTTACTGCTTGGGCGGATATTCTTCTAGGTTTTGCTGCTTCTGGCTCTGGGATTATTTTTACTAAATTAATTAATGGCGAAGCAACTTTTGCCATACTAATTCCATTAGCTTGGTTGTTATTGGCGACAACTGGTTTATACGGTGGTGGGATAGTTTTTAATGATGTTTTCGATGCAGAATTAGATGCCAAAGAGCGACCAAATAGAGCAATTCCCAGTGGTCGGGTATCTCGTCAAAATGCTACTTTATTGGGGAGTATACTGTTTGCGATTGGGATTGTAGCTGCATTTCAAGTATCGTTGTTGAGTGGTGCGATCGCTATTTTTATCACTCTTTCATGCCTCCTCTATAACTCATTTGCCAAACATCATCCTTTTTTCGGCCCTTTAAATATGGGTTTGTGTCGTGGTAGTAACTTATTATTAGGTGTAAGTGCTGTACCAGAAATAATCGGAGAACGTTGGTATTTAGCACTGATTCCTGTTCTTTATATTGCTGCTATTACCGCAATTAGTCAGGGTGAAGTTCACGGAGGTAAGAAGATTACGGGAGTACTCGCACTACTGCTAATTGCAATAGTTTTGACAGCAGTTTTAGCTTTAGGATTATTAGAAGAGTATAGAGCGATCGCAGCCCTACCACTCGCTATTTTCTTAGCTATCAGAATCTTGCCTAACTTTATCAAAGCAGCGCGCGAACCGATAGCTGAAAATATTAGAAATGCTGTAAGAATAGGCGTTTTGTCTCTAATAGTTTTAGATGCAACCGTTGCATCTGGTTTTGCTGGTTTGTATTACGGTTTATTAGTTCTAATTTTGCTACCATTTTCGATGAAGTTAGCAAAAGTATTTGCTGTTACTTAACTTGAATGTATACACCCAGTAATACCATAAATTGGCTATAGGGGCGCACATCTATGCGCCCCTAATTATGAATATGTAGCAAGTAGTTTGCGAAATAGTTTAAGCCAAAGATAAGTTAATGCGCCTCTATATTGCATCCAATATTTTCAGTATAGACCGTCATTAGTCATTTGTGTTTCTAAGGACAAAGGACAACCCTCACTAGTTAATGTGCAATTTTATTTGCGTAACAGCTTAACAGATTACATATACAAAGAATAGAGGTAGAAAATGAAAATTACAAACAACAATAATTTTCACTTAACTTATTGCAGTAATATTCATCCTGGTGAAAGTTGGCTAGAGGTTTTTGCCAATTTAAAGAAGTATATTCCCGAACTCAAATCACGTTTATCGCCTACAGAACCTTTTGGTATTGGCTTGAGGTTAGCAGATGTTGCTGCAAAAGAACTTTTAGAAAGTAATAACTTAGCTCAATTTCAAGCTTGGCTGACTCAAGAAGATTTATATGTTTTCACCTTAAACGGATTCCCTTATGGCGGATTTCATCGACAGGTAGTAAAAGACCACGTTTATGCACCAGATTGGTCTACACAAGAACGGGCTGATTATACATTAAACTTGGCACACATTTTAGCTAGTCTATTACCCCAAGGACTTGATGGCGGAATTTCTACACTACCATTATCCTATAAACCTTGGTGGATAAAAGACCAAGCAACTTTTGAGACAGTTATAAAAAAGAGTTGTTTGAATATAGCATCAGTTGTTATAGAAATGATTCGCATCTATGAAGAAACGGGCAAGATCCTTCATATTGATTTAGAACCTGAGCCTGATGGTTTAATTGAAAATACTTCAGAAGTAATTGATTTTTATCAAAATTGGTTATTGCCAATAGGTGGTAGTTATTTATCAGATAAGTTAAATATTGAGCAGGATTTAGCAGAGACTAAATTGCTAGAACACATTCGGATTTGCTATGATACCTGCCATTTTTCAGTTGAATATGAGCAGCCACAATCTGTATTTACGCGTTTGCAATCAGCAGGAATTAAGATTGGTAAAATTCAAATTAGCGCTGCAATTAAAGTAAAAATACCTGCTGAGATTGAGAAGCGGAGTTTGATAGTTGAACGCTTACGTCCTTTTGCAGAATCTACCTATCTTCATCAGGTAATAGAACGTCGCAGCGATGGTACACTCCATCATTATCCTGATTTAATAACTGCATTACCAAATTTAGAGCAATCTCTAGCTGAAGAATGGCGCACTCACTTTCATGTGCCAATTTTTATTCATGATTATCAAATTTTGCGATCTACACAAGATGACATTGCTACTGTTTTACAGCTACTTAAAACAAACAACGCTTGCTCCCATTTAGAAATTGAAACTTACACTTGGGATGTATTGCCGTCAGAAATGAAGATAGATTTGCTAACTTCTATTCAGCGTGAGTATGAGTGGGTATTAAAATTAATTCGTAATTCGTAATTCGTAATACTTCGGCTCCCAACTCTTGGAGAGGCTGCGCCCGAAGCGTAGCTATGCCGCAGGCTTTACGACTTCGCTACCTCGACTCCGCTCGGCACAAGTCAGGGCAAGACGCTCAGTACAAGTTCGTAATTCGTAAATTAGGATTTTAACTGGGTTTTTTGATTGAAATCTGTAGAGATGCACTATAGCGCATCTCTAGTTATTTTTTAAAGTTCTTATAAGAGAGGATTAAGTTTATGCAAAAAACGGTTGTTCTAAATGTAGTGGGATTAACGCCTAGCTTACTAGGAGAAAATACGCCGTTTTTATCTTCTTGGGCTGCTAAGGGGCAGGTAGCGTCTATTGGAAAAGTGCTACCTGCTGTAACTTGTTCGGTTCAGGCTACTTATTTAACAGGAAAATTGCCTAATGAACATGGTATTGTCGCTAATGGCTGGTATTTTCGCGATGAATGTGAAGTGAAGTTTTGGCGGCAATCTAATAAACTAGTGCAAGCTCCCAAAGTTTGGGAAATAGCTAAATCAATCGATCCAAATTTCACTTGTGCCAACCTTTTTTGGTGGTACAACATGTATTCTTCAGTAGATTATGCGATTACGCCGCGCCCGATGTATCCCGCAGATGGGAGAAAATTACCTGATATTTATACCCATCCTAGTGATGTGCGATCGCAAATTCAATCTGATTTAGGAAATTTCCCTTTGTTCGATTTCTGGGGGCCAAAAACTACCATTAGTTCTAGTCAATGGATTGCCAATTCCGCAAAATGGATTGAGGAACGTTACAGCCCGACATTATCACTAGTTTATCTACCACATTTAGATTACTGTCTGCAAAAGTTTGGTAACAATCAAACACAGATTCAAGCAGATTTGCGAGAAATTGATGCTGTTTGTGGCGATTTAATTGAATATTTCCAAGCACGTAATACTCAGGTAGTTATTCTTTCTGAATATGGCATTACGCCAGTTTCTAAAGCGGTGGATTTGAACCGCGTATTACGGGAAAATGGTTTAATTGCTGTGCGAGAAGAATTAGGGCGAGAACTGCTCGATTTTGGTGCTAGCATTGCCTTTGCCGTAGCCGATCATCAAATTGCTCATGTATATGTGAACGATCCGGCGTATATCCCGAAAGTGCGATCGCTTTTAGAAGCGACTGAAGGCGTAGCGCAGGTATTGGATGAAGAGGGAAAACAAGCCTACCATCTCGATCATCCGAGATCGGGAGAGTTGGTGGCGATCGCTGGGTCTGACGCTTGGTTTACCTATTATTATTGGCTCGATGATGCTAAAGCCCCTGATTTTGCTAGAACTGTAGATATCCACCGCAAGCCTGGTTACGATCCTGTAGAACTTTTCCTCGATCCGCAAATAAAATTTCCTCAAGGAAAAATTGCTCTCAAGTTACTTAAAAAACAACTGGGTTTTCGCTACTTAATGGATGTGATCCCTCTGGATGCTTCCCTGGTGCGTGGTTCTCACGGTAATATTACCAGTTCTGTTGCGAATGGGCCTCTATTTATCACCCATCAAACTCACCTAGTTAATGAACATCAAATTGAAGCGACAGATGTTTGCTCGTTGATTCTCAAACATTTAAATACCTGAAAGACAGTATAGAGACGATATATCGTCAATACAAAAAAATTCCTTGTAATTCATAATCATATCGAGTATGTTTTGTATGTAAACTCGTTATGACTATGAATTAGATTGTTCTATCAGTAGGCATCCGTCAATCTACTGAGTAAAATGTACTGTGGGCAATCTAAGTAACTTACATGGAGAGCTTCTTGAACCATGACTGAACCCCAAAACTTGACAACTGCTGACGGTATTCCTGTTGCTGATAACCAGAACTCACTCACGGCTGGAGCGCGCGGCCCTGTATTAATCCAGGATTTCCACCTCTTAGAAAAGCTGGCTCATTTCAACAGAGAACGTATTCCTGAAAGAGTTGTCCACGCTAAAGGTGCGGCTGCTTTCGGTACTTTTACTGTCACCAATGACATCAGCCGCTACAGTAAAGCCAAACTTTTTTCTGAAATTGGCAAGAAAACGGAAGTTCTCTTGCGCTTTTCTACAGTCGGAGGAGAAAAAGGTTCAGCAGATGCCGAGCGCGACCCTAGAGGCTTTGCGATCAAGTTTTACACTGAAGAGGGCAACTGGGATATCACAGGTAACAATACCCCAATTTTCTTCATCCGCGACCCCCTGAAATTTCCTGATTTTATCCACACCCAAAAGCGCAATCCCCAAACTAATTGCAAAGACCATAATGCAAGATGGGATTTTTGGTCACTCAGTCCAGAATCGCTTCACCAAGTGACGATTCTGTTTTCAGACCGGGGAATACCCAAAACCTATCGACACATGGACGGCTTTGGTAGTCATACCTTCAGTTTGATTAACGCTGATGGCGATCGCGTTTGGTGTAAATTTCACTTTAAGACTCTGCAAGGGCATCAAACCTTGACGGAGGAAGAATCAGCTAAGATTAAGGGTGAAGATCCCGATCATGCGACTCACGATCTGTTTGAAGCGATCGCTCAAGGTGATTATCCTAAGTGGCGGATGTGTATTCAGGTGATGACCGAAGAGCAAGCAGCAAAACATCCTGATAATCCTTTTGACTTGACCAAAGTTTGGAAACACTCAGATTATCCTTTAATCGAAGTCGGGATATTAGAGCTAAATCGTAACCCAGAGAATTATTTCGCCGAAGTCGAGCAAGCTGCTTTTAGCCCTAGTGCAGTGGTCGGGGGCGTTAGTTTCTCTCCAGACAAAATGCTGCAAGCTCGGATCTTTTCTTACCCAGATGCTCAACGGTATCGCTTGGGTGGTAACTATCAGCAACTACCTGTCAACCAGCCCAAATGTCCAGTGATGCATTATCAGCGAGATGGCTTTATGGCATCGGGAAACAACCACGGTAGCGTTCCTAACTATGAACCGAATAGTGCTGAGGGTACGCCCAAAGAAAATCCAGCTTATGCAGAACCACCTAGTCATTTGGGCGATGTCACAGTCGATCGTTACAGTCATCGTGAAGGAAACGACGATTACACCCAAGCAGGTAATTTGTATCGGTTACTAACTCCTGAACAGCAAGAGCGTCTGGCTAAAAATATTGTCGGTAGTCTCTCTCAAGCAAGGGAAGACATCCAAATGCGCCAACTTTGCCACTTCTTCCGGGCAGATATTTCTTATGGTCGTCGTGTAGCTGAAGGATTGGGCATTTCAATCGATCCCTCAATGTTTTCTCCAACTGCTCAACCTGTAGGTAATTGGTAGCCTTATCCAATTTTGTGGGGTGGGCCGAAAAGCCATTGGCGTCAACGCCCTTCGGGCAGGGAAAAGGTTAAAGGGGAAAGGGGAAAGGGGAAAGGGAAGCCCATAACTTTAGTTATGGGCTTGAAGTAAAAACGCTTCGCAAGGGTTTGGGGTAAAGGGGAAGGTGGGGTCTCAAGAAGGGGATAAGGGGAGGGTGGGGTACCAAGAAGGGGATAAGGGGTGGGGGAAAGGGATAACACAAGAGTCCTGTTCCTTCTTCCCTTTTACCTTTACCCTTTTCCCTAAGAGTGCAAAAATATATTTTTGCAAGAGGTCTATTATCTGGTTATTGGCACACAGAGAAGTAGGGGAAATAACAAGCTACAGCAGAACATCGATATACGCATTAATAACGAATCAGGCGTGGAAGGATTAGGGGATGCTTACAAGTAGAAGCACTCTAAGTCACCTACCCGGATGCAAAAGTTCAGTTGTGGCGTGAGGATGAACAGACGCTCGTTACGAAAGTTTATGCATATGCACTTTGCTAAGTGAGAGTATCTTAATAATGTAGGAGTTTGCATTCATGATATTCAAAAATTTTTTAGACAAAATCTATCCATATCTTTGGATAGTAAGAAATCAAAGCATTTTTGATACATGCAACTGTTCACCTAAGTTAAGAAAAAAATTAAATAATTATTCTGTGGATAGATAATATATGAATATTAGTAAGCATTCCGATTTAGAAATAGAGATTTTACTTTTGGGGAAATGGCGTTTTAATACTGGTTCGGAAAAAATAACTATTGAATTTAAAGATGATATGACTTATGAACAAACCAGGATTCAAACATTACTTTTATCTAAACCTAAAGAACTTCTAACAGGTAATAAATTTACTGGAGTATGGTACGTTAGTCAAAAAAAGTTGTATTTAAATGTTAAAACTATGCCAAAATCATTTTTTAATTTTAAAATTCCATTAGTCTTTAAGATTTCTATTGCAGATATGGTAGCTACTTTAGGTTCAGTGTTTGTGGCAGAAATGTATGAGGTTATTAGAATTAATAGCTCTAAATTTCTCATAAAAGATAAAGAGCAATCAATTCTTGGGACAAAAATAAATAATATTAGGAAGTACTAGAGAATATTGACAAGCGCGAGCAGATTCGATGGCATATTTATTTGATAACACATTGCCATACTTTATATTTAATTGTAATACTAATTATTTATGAAGCTGCGCTGAATAAGGCTTCAAGAATAAAGTCGTAAGAAGTGAGAGAAGCATCAGTTAAGGGATTTCCAGAGAATAAAATATACTAATTCATATACTAATTAAAATAATAATCATTTTTATAGGGAGAAAGCGGTTGCCGTCTGCAACCGCTTTCTCCCTTTTATAAATATGCAAGACAAGACATAAATCACTCTTTTGATTTTTAGCAAATGCGATCGCATAAAATTAGGTCGTAGCAGAAATTCTCAAAAGGTTTTTGGCGCGATCGCGCAGTTCGCACTTCTTTACCAAAGACTGAACCAACGACAAGCTACTTCGACTTTGCGGTAGTTGAATCTCGACTTACTTCGACTTTGCGGTAGTTGAGCGCAGTCGAAACTCAGTACAAGTCGCTCGATTACCGCGCAGCGATGCACTGAGCCTGTCCTGAGCGTAGCCAAAGGGCGCAGTCGAAGTGTCGAAACTCAGTACAAGTCGCTCGATTACCGCGCAGCGATGCACTGAGCCTGTCCTGAGCGTAGCCGTTGGCGCAGGCTCTCGTAGAGAAGGGCGCAGTCGAAGTGTCGAAACTCAGTATAAGTCTGTTACCACCGTAGACATCGCGATCTGCAAAGTGACAATGGAATATATGATGAGATTTACGAGAGAATCAGAGCTAGGATCGGAAGGTAATTTGTCGCACGCATACTAACTATATGACATCCACATCGCGTGTTGTTCATAGCGACCCTGATATATTGGGGGGAACCCCTGTTTTTGTTGATACTCGTGTGCCGCTAAAAACCTTAGTCGATTATCTGGAAGCGGGTGACTCACTTGATGAGTTTTTAGAGCACTTTCCCAGTGTCAGCCGCGAGCAAGCGATCGCCGCTCTCGAATTAGCAAAGGAAATGCTGACCGCTTATGCGAATTCTGCTTGATGAATGTGTTCCACGACCTTAAAACGCGAACTCACTGATTATGAGGTACGCACGGTTGTGGAGATGGGATGGTCAGGCAAAAAGAATGGTGAGCTATTGCAACTAATGGCGAAGGAGAATTTCACAATTCTCCTTACAACAGACAAAAACTTACGGTATCAGCAAAACTTGCAACAGGCTGGAGTTGCTGTTGTTCTCATCGCGTTTAGTAATCGCCTGCCTGATTTACTTCCTTTGATACCCAGTGTTCGTAGTATTCTAGCTACGATCGTTCCAGGTGTGGTTGTTGAAATAGCAGATTTTTGACTGAGCTTCATAGAACAACTCTATTCTTTTTGATGATGAAACCGAATTCCTAAAAAAATGTCATAAACAAACTCAAAAAAGTCTTTTTTCTGCAACAATCCTGAAGTTTGATAACATCCTTTTTCATCTAAAAGCGGTTTCATTACATAGTATGCAGGTTGATAATTATACCAAGGAATAGAAGGCCACAAATGATGAATTAAGTGGTAATTCTGTCCCATAATCAAGATATTGAGAATTGGGTTAGGATAAACGCGAGCATTTTTCCAGCGATCGCGCTCCGCAAAAGGACGATGGGGTAAATAGTCAAAAAATAATCCTAGTGCTATGCCGACCACAAAAGCCGGTATAAACCAAAAATTGAGAATGTAACCCAAAAAGTGGTACTGTACTGAAATATAAACAATCGCACCGACAATTAAGCGGCTAATGAACCATTCTAATAGTTCATATTTACGCCACAGTCGCCGTTGAAAGAAAAACACCTCGTGGTACAAAAAGCGCACTGCAATCAACCACAACGGCCCACCTGTAGAGACATAATGATCTGGATCGTCTTTGGGATGATTGACATGACCATGATGCTGTAAATGCACCCGCGTAAATACAGGAAAAGCAAAAGCTAGCATCAACGCACTGCCATGTCCTAACATCGCATTTATCACCCGATTGCGATGGGCAGATTGGTGACAAGCATCATGAATTACGGTTCCAGCACAATGTAATGCGATCGTATTAACGTAAAAGCATAGCCAGTGCGGCCATTCCCAGAGCCAGTAACCAAAGTTGGATAACACCAGCATGGATACAGCAACACAAAACAGCAGCAGCGTCGGATTGAAATCACCAGGAGGCGCTAAAAATTCCTTGGGTGGGATTGTCAGTGGCTTTTGTGCCTCCGATGCGATCATCTCTAATATTGACTCCTTTTTGAGCAGACATTACGAATATACGATAAATATTATTGAATAATAAAGTTTTGCAAATTTTTGTATAGCAAGATTTATCCACAGCTTTGCATATCAGCAGATGAATAACGCTATGATTCCAGACGAAGCCTAGTCTTTACTGATAAGTGGGTATGACAATCGGCAAGAAGTTGATGGAATCAACTTCTTCGTTGGGAGGATGGATACAAGATTGATGTACTATATCTAGTCTATCCCACAGCCCCCACTCTCCCATAAACCCTCATCTAACTGCTTATATCTGATTGATATAGCAGTGACTGAAAAGGAGATGCCACTTAAGTTACGATGACTTCCCAGATAGCTCCCTAACTTCAGCCCCTATGCAATTACGAGATTCTCTGCGCCGGACAAAAATTGTCGCTACTATTGGCCCCGCCACTAGCAGTCCTGAAATGCTCAAGGCGATTATTGAAGCGGGAGCCACGACGCTACGGCTAAACTTCTCCCACGGAACTCATGCCGACCATCAGCGTAGTATTCGCTTAATTCGGCAAACCGCTTTTGAATTAAATCAGCCAGTGGCTATTCTCCAAGACTTGCAGGGCCCAAAAATTCGCTTGGGGAAGTTTGACAATGGGTCTATAGTTTTAGCAAAAGGCGATCGCTTCACCTTGACAAATCGTCCAGTGGTAGGAACGCAAGAAATTAGTTGCGTCACCTACGATTATTTAGCCGAAGAAGTCCCAGTTGGGGCAAAAATTCTCCTCGATGATGGACGAGTAGAAATGCTGGTGGAGGAAATAAACCGGGACAAAGGTGATTTGCATTGTCGCGTCACCGTACCTGGTAAACTTTCTAACAACAAAGGCGTAAACTTTCCCGGCGTTTACCTGTCAATTAAGGCAATGACCGAAAAAGATCGAGAGGATCTAATGTTTGGTCTAGATCAGGGTGTCGATTGGGTGGCACTTTCCTTTGTCCGCAATCCCCAGGACATGATCGAAATTAAAGAACTAATTTCTAGTACAGGCAAGCTAGTGCCAGTGGTTGCCAAAATTGAAAAGCATGAAGCCATTGAACAAATGGAAGCGGTTCTGGCTTTGTGTGATGGCGTGATGGTTGCCAGAGGCGACTTAGGGGTGGAATTGCCAGCAGAAGATGTTCCCGTACTCCAAAAGCGACTAATTGCCACAGCAAATCGCTTGGGAATTCCAATCATCACCGCTACTCAAATGTTAGATAGCATGGTGAGCAATCCCCGTCCCACTCGCGCTGAAGTTTCGGATGTGGCAAACGCGATTTTAGACGGCACGGACGCGGTAATGCTCTCCAATGAAACCGCTGTGGGTAGCTTCCCTGTAGAAGCAGTAGCGACGATGGCACGAATTGCCGAACGTATGGAGCAGGAACAAGCCCAACACTTAAACTTACGTTCTTTAAGAGATTCCCGGCGCTCCATTCCCAATGCGATTAGTCAAGCTGTTGGTCAAATTGCCGAACAACTAGGCGCAGCGGCAATTATGACCCTAACCCAAACCGGAGCAACAGCTCGCAATGTCTCTAAGTTCCGTCCCCAAACACCGATTTTGGCAGTGACACCTCATGTAAATGTGGCGCGACAGCTACAGATGGTGTGGGGAGTCAAACCGTTGTTGGTGCTAGGATTACCTTCCACTGGTCAGACATTTCAGGCTGCGATTAACGTGGCTCAGGAACTTCAGTTACTGTCCCAAGGAGATTTAGTAGTGATGACCGCTGGCACACTCCAAGGGATTTCTGGCTCTACAGATTTGATTAAGGTAGAGGTGGTAACAGCAGTACTCGGTCACGGAATTGGGCTGGGACAAGGTTCAGTGAGTGGTCGCGCACGGGTAGCTAATACTGGTATGGATGTGAGTAACTTTAATCCTGGAGATATTTTGGTTGCACCCCGCACTAGTGCCGATTTTGTTGAGGCAATTCGGAAAGCTGCCGGAATTATTACCGAAGATGAAACTCTCACAAGTCACGCAGCAGTAATTGGCTTGCGTCTCGGTGTACCAGTCATTGTTGGTGTGAAGCAGGCAACGCAGGTAATTCGAGATGGGGCGATTATAACGCTGGATCTGCAACGGGGTTTGATTTACTCTGGAGCGGTGAGAACGGCTTAGGATTGGGGAGCAGAGGGGCAGGGGGGCAGGGAGCAGGGGGCAGGGGGCAGGGAGCAGGGGAAAAGGTTAAAGGTTAAAGGGAAAAGGAATAAATTTAATCTTTCCCCTTTTCCCCTTACCCCTTTCCCTTTCCCCATACCCAATCCCCAATGCCCCATGCCCCTTTTAAACAGTAGCGCTCGCAGCCCCAAGCCACCCAGCAAAGTTTTGCTGCTGTGTGGAGTTAGGATGGTCAACAGGCTTTACTTGATATCGAGTTGGATGTGGTAACGCCAGGGTGATGGAATAAGTACGCAGTTCGTCTTGGTGGAAAACTGCGACTTGGATGGTATCGTTTGGTTGGTAATCTTTCAGGCGATCGCTTAAGCTACCTGCTGTTATCTTAATCCCATCAATTGCTAACAACTCATCACCTGCATCGATTCCCCCTACTTGTGCAGGTGAACCAGTCTCCACAAACTTAACGATCTCCCGCCCATTCTCTGTATTTATTCTCACACCCAGGTAAGGTTCTTCCTGCTGTTCGGCTACCAACTGCAAGCCAAAGGGTTCTAAATACTGATTGAAAGGTAAATCATCAGTACTATCAATGTAGCGTTTAAAGAAATCAGTCAAATCGATTCCGGCAACAGATTCGATAACTTCTTGCAACTGTTCTGGGGTATAACCAATTTCATCTTGCCCAAATTGCTGCCACATTTTCAGCATCACGTCATCGAGGGAGCGCTGATTGTTGTGAGTAGAGCGAATCAGTAAATCCAGCAATAACGATACCATTTCTCCTTTTAAATAGTAAGAAATTTGGGAATTACCGCTATTGGCATCCGGGCGATAAAGTTTTATCCAGGCATCAAAACTCGACTCGGAAACGGGTTGTACCTTGCGCCCTGGTGTCATTTCATATCTGGTAATTTCCTTACCTAAGTTATTTAAATACGACTGAACATCAAAAATTCCCGCTCGCAAAGGAATTAACAAGTCATAGTAACTAGTAGTACCTTCACAAAACCATAATGATGGTGTGTAATTTTCTTGGTCGTAATCAAAAACCTCTAATGCTTTTGGGCGAATTCGCTTGACATTCCACAAGTGAAAAAATTCGTGTGCAACTAATTGCAGAAAGCGATCGTATTTTTCCTGAGCGCGAAATCCAAAACGCTGGTAAATTAAGGAGCAAGAGTCTTTATGCTCCAAACCGCCAAAAGCTTGGCTAAATAAATGTAGCAGAAACACATATCGTTTATATGGCAAACCGCCGAACATCTGCGCTTCTACTTGAATAATTTTTTGGATATCAGCAATCATTTGCTGAATTTGGTAATTACCTTGTCCCCAGATTGCCAATTCATGAGGTTTTCCTAATACCTCAAATTTATACAATTGGTGGAAACCAATCTCAAAGGGAGTATCCACCAGAGTATCAAAATCGCTAGCCAAGAAAGTATTTGTTTCCTCGGCAACGGGTGGTAAGGCAGTAGTTACCTGCCATTGTGGCTGTGATGGTACGATGGTGACGCGAATGGGTTGCTTATCCCAGCCAGGTATTCTAAAAAATAGTGCCGCACCGTTAAAATAACCGTGAGTGGTATCTAAGTGATTGGTTCGTACCGATAGCTCATTGGCAAAAATGCGGTAACGTACAGTTAATTCTGAAACATCTATTTTGTCTATCTGCCAATGATTTTTACCAAGCTTACGCCAAGTTAAAGGTTTATTCTCTGCAAAAACCTCAAAATCCTGTAAATTCTTGGCGTATTCCCGGACTAAATAGGAACCTGGTGTCCAAACGGGCAATTTTAAATCAAGAATCGGTGAGGGATAATCGACAAGGTGTAAAGTCACCTCAAACAGATGGGTTTCTGGTTGAGGCATAGCCACCAGGTAATGAATCATTGGCCCAGTTTCCTCAATGTAGGTATTGGGACGAGTTGCTGTTGCTTCAGTCATCTTGTTCGCTGAGATAATTGTTAATAGGCTACGAGATGCAGTGCGATCGCATTGCATCTCGTAGAAAAGACAGTATTGTAAGTTTTGACTCCACGGATAAATCCGCTTTTTCTCAAATAAAGATTACACTTTATTTCTTTTGCATAACTAATATACTACTTATGCATTGTACATAATTACTACAGGCTATTTGAGTATTTCAGCCATATTTAGCAGTCTGCGATGTCTACAATGAGCTACGCCAACGCATCAAAAATCCTTACTGGCGGAGATTCTCTAATTAGAAAACCCATTTTTAATAAAACACTTTTAAAATCTAGTTTCTAGGTTATACCTGGAAATGCTCAAATATAATACCCGTATCCTTTACTTCTCATTAGAAGCCGAAGTTATATCTTCTGAGCTTCGATCGAAAATCGAAAATCCATGACACCTGCCGATCTAAAAGCATATTTAGACAATCTGATCCGTAAAAACTTGCAAATCAGTACGATGATTTGGGGGCCTCCTGGCATTGGCAAATCCAGCATCGTCAGACAGATAGCTCAAGAGTATGATATCGACTTCAAGGGGTCTGTGCCTCCCAAACCTTTATCTGTAGGGGTTTAGAGGCGATTGTCGCCCCTTGAAGAAGTATTTACACCTGTAATAAGAAAGTCAACCGAAGCCTATGTCGGTTGACTTTCTTAATACCAAAATTTGTATCGTTGAATAAATAAAACAATCACACTTTGCCAGCCAAGTTCATCAACTGTTTGAAGTTCACAAGATAAGTGATGTTGTTGACGCTATCAATTTTTATCCACCCTTTTTCATGCAGCTTTTCCATGATTTTGGTGGTTTCTTCAACGCCGATTTCTGTCACCTCTGCTAAATCTTTAAAGGGAATGTTAAAAATTTCTCTTCCTAAGTCTGATTCTTGACCATAGCTTTCACCCAAAGTCACTAGAGTATGAGCAAGTTTAACTGCTGGTGGTGAAGACCGCATTTGTAGGCGCAGGTTAATTTGTCGCAATCGCCGCACCATCAGTTGCAACATCCGGTGATGTAACTGCGGGTCTTTAAACAGTATTTGAATAAACCGCTCTCTGGAGATACTAAGCAATTTCACTGGTGAAAGGGCAATGACATCAGTTGAGCGTGGAGATTCATCCAAAATTGCCATTTCTCCAAAAAAATCGCCACGCCCAAAAATTGCCAAAGCTACTGAATCATCTCCGACGGTACGCCGGACTTTGACCCAACCAGAAACCACCAAGTAAACGGCGTTACCCCAAGCATCTTCCATCACAACGGCTCGTCCAGATGGATATTCATGTTCAATTGCAACGTTGAGTAGCCATTCCAAAGTCTGTGGATTGGCTGTACTCATTAAGGGGAAAAGTTCACTAAAAACCTCAGTTAGCATGAAATATTTGCAACAATAGGATTTAAGAGGGGAAACTAACTTTGCTACTATTTAAGTCTGTTTAAACCGTAATCTTACCCAGAATACGATCGCAAAATTTGTATTTATTTGAAGATGAATCTCTAAGCTTTATCAGTCTGAGATTCCATTACAACATAACAATTATGTATGCTAACGAAATCAGCGTTTTCACTTACTGACTGATGATTTACTCTTTGTTGGTGGATTGCTATCTAGTGCCAGTATTTTGATCTGTTGGTCTAAATTTTTCACTAATTGATTCAGGGTAACTAAAGCCTCTAATTGCTGAGAATCAAGGCTAGGATTCAGTAAAAGTTGTTCTTGTAGTTCATGTAACTTAATGCTTAGTTGCTGAGAAATTCCTAAAGCATCGCGGCCTATACGCGTCAATTGTTGTTGTTGATAGAATTTTAATGCTGCTCCCCGCAATACTTGGAGTGTTGCTTCTTCGCCGTAGATTCCCGGCATGACTCGCAAGCGTAATAATAAGCGATTTTTTTGATACACGTATTCCTTTTCTACCTGTTTTGGTTCTGTAAGCGTGGTTACAGGCAAGGAAGCAAACCGCTTTAATTCATTCAATACTCCTTGAAAAACTGAGAGTGGCAGTTTGTCTAATACAGACTGTAAAACTCCATTGTCACTCCACAGTATTCTGCCTTCGTAAGCTTGTCTTTCTAAGTACAGCCGACCAATTCCTCCAGCGAAAATTCGCCCTAGTAATTCTTCTAGTAATTTTTTTGGTGGCAGTGTTGTTAGCAACTCAATCGGATTCAGTAGTTCGGAAGCTTGTGTGGGAAAAATAGGTAAATTGTTTGATGATGTGGGTTCAGAATCCTCTCCCGACTGAGTTGTGGAAATAGGGGTGAAGAACGTCGTAGTTTGAGATGATTGGTCTAGCTCTGGGATCGGAGGCAAGTCTACCCGTTGTCCAGAATTTTGACGCTTTTGTGTCTGAAACGCCATCAATACAGGTTGTTGATTTGATTCTGAGTCGGCATCTAAAGAAGGACTAGGTATGTCAGTAATCGTAGCTGGGCTATTTGTTGGGGGAAAGTCCACTGTTGGCTGATGCACTTGTTGGGCATCTAGCTGGGATATATTCTTATGGTTGAGGTAGGCTGATAGTATTCTGCGGTGAGCATCGGCTGCGATCGCCTCAATCACCATTGTGCAATTGATAGAAGACAAAATGCGACCAACGTAATCTAGGGCTTCGCTCTCTTCTGGATAAACCATACCTAGCAAGAGGCTTTTGTCTTCTAATCTAAAGGGTAAAATCTGGTGGTAGAGGCAAGCTTCAAAGGACAAAAGATGATCGATTAGGTGGAATATTTGTTCGCGATCGCCTTCTTGCTCCCACCTAGTTTGAGCGGCAGTTAGCATTTGCTGTCCATTTGCTACGGTATCATTTAGTTCGCCCTTTGAAGACAACATAGATTTGATTCGTTGGTGTTTACTTATATTTTGCCTCTAATTCAATAGGTAGTTAATAAAGATACTTTGTTAAATTGTTAAAATTCCAATTATATATACTTAAGTCAATGTAAGTAAAGTATGAATTTTAGATTAGGGGCTGGGGATAATACTGAAAATTGGGCATTGGGCATTGGGCATTGGGCATTGGGCATTAATTATTCTCCCCTGTTTCCCTGCTTCCCACTCCCGACTTCCCTATGCTCCATTTTTCACTACAGGCTACTCTTGGGTTCTTAAAGCTTGGGCTGCAAGATAGACTTTCGTCCATTCACCTAGCACTTGATGGGTTTTGAGTTTTAACTGTTCGGCTATGGCTTCTATTGAATTACCTGCTCTGCGCAAATCTAAGATTTGTCGCCCTAGAGAAGTCAATTTTTCATCAAGTTGCTGCCATTGGTTTTGGGTTAATCCCAAGTTATGTTCTTGCAAGGAAATTGAGAGCCAGTTGTCTACGAGTTCTGGATTGCCTTTGAGGGCAAAAACACGTACAGCATGGTAACTAATTTTTTCTCGCAGACGGTAGACTTCTTTAGTTGGCTTATTCAGTTTTTTGGCGATCTCTTCTTGGGACTTCCCTTGCAGATACAGCCGCAGCCATTCCACTGCTTCTGTGCCGAGATTTTCTTGTAAATAATTTTCAAATTCTTTTTGTACTGACTGGCGCAGCCCTTGTTGTTCTTCTAGTTGTTGTGCTTCAATATATTCTGCGATCGCCTGATTATCGACTAAGTTAACTCGATTGTCACTGTCGTCTGTAAGAACTTCTTCTGAGACTAGTCGAACCAAATCACGTCCTGGCACTTGGGTTAAACCACCGCGCTGAGTGCGACGCAAATAATTCACAAATCGATAAGCTAATAGGGGTTGATTCCTTACTGGTCGCAGACAATATTCTTCTAAACTGGCAAATAGCAGAGCATCTCCCAATCGTCTATCGGTTGTATATTTGGCAATATCAGCCATTTGCTGTTGCATCTGGCTGTCGTTTTGGAGTAACTCTTGGAGTACTTCTTGTAACACATCCATTACACTGCGCTGGCGATCGCGGCTGAGGGAAACCCAAGTCTGAATTTTATTCCGTAATGTTACTAAACTCCCCAATCGGGTTATCAAGTTGCGATAAGCACGTTCTCGCCCCAACCCCAAGTAGCGTTGACGTAAAATCCTCCAGCGATATTCCATCGCTTGCTTGGCGATATCTAGTTCTTTAGGATTATACAGATCGAACCGTTTTGAGTCAGATCCCAACAGCCAGAGAATAATGCTTTGCCTTACGGCTTCATTTTGGTCTGGACATTCCACAGCCAAGCGCTTTTGCCAATCTAGAGCCAGTTTTTCCACATCTATTGTCATAATGAGATTGCATTCCTCGAAACTCAATTTTGAAGTTTGCATTACAACCCCCATTCGTCCCACCTAATTGTTTAACTGGCAGCTGCCCCAGATTTCATGAGTTTCATGAAAATAGCTCAGTGATTCTACTTTTATTACGTCTGAATTCACTAAAATTATGCAGAAATTTCTACATTGATGTTTCGCTTTTACTTTAAAAAGTCCAAAATCAATATATATCAAGCATTTGGGGCATTCTGCCAATTTAAATTTTTTGTAAAGTTATGTTTTTTTAGTTGAGAACAGAAATCTGCTTAAAGTGTGGAGGATACACTTTTCACAAAATGGATCGGGTAAATCTAACATTTTGTAACAGATCCGAGGAACGAATCTAATTTAACTCAAAATTGGACGTTATTTCACTAGTATAAGTTTCAACTCTGTACAAACCCTTGCGTCGTATAATATTTAGTTTAATCTCCATATACTTAGTGTTCATAAGATTTTGCCCTGGAAGATTCCCTAATTCTCCTGAAGAAATTGGCTGAATTCCCTGCTTTTGAAATAGGATTGGGCTTTCACTGAATTGCATTAAGTTATGTTTTGTGATATTTATTGATTGAATTAGGTGTATATACGGTAACTTTTGTTTCAAAAGATGTTTTGGAAGTCGTTGTATAAAATAATAGTAAGGATTGATAGGCAAATTTATCTTTTTTAAACTAGCTTCAGTCACAACTACACCTTTCATATTGGTAAGTTATTCTTCAAGCTTTTATATTTCTAAAAATGAACAGTCAACAGTCAATATTGATTTTGACTATTGACTCTAACTGTTGTTTTCTGTCTGCTTCCAAATTCAACTTATGCAAAATCTAAAAACAGAAAGAATGTAATCCTCTAAAGTTTTGATAATCAGAAGCCTGACAAAAAACTTCTCTTTAAATTCATTTATGGGAAGTTTTTGTTTTGAATTCCCCCGCAGGAGGTTAAATCTATCGATTGTTCGATCTAACAATGGGATTTTCTACAGATTCTCGATACCTTTGGACTTGTTCTGTGTAACCAATTGGTAGAACAGCTTCAACGTTTTCATGGGGACGAGGAATAATCACCCAGGATTCTAGGGTACCGCCATAAACATTTTCTGCGGCTTCAACACCAGCAGCCATAGCTGTCTTTACCTCAGAAACATCGCCACGAATATTAACTGTAAAACGGGCGCTACCCACTCTGATATAACCAACGAGGGTAACTCGACCAGCTTTTACCATAGCATCTGCTGCTGCTAGCACGGCAGGAAAACCTTTAGTTTCAAGTGCTCCAACTGCCTGTAATGACATTATTAATCTCCTGTATGAACAAACTGGGGGCTACAAGTTAATTGTACGAAGCTTCGCTACAGATAATGAATAGCAAAATTGCTTAGAAGATGCGGAAAGGTTCTGATTCTTCAGTGAAATGGATTGGTAATATGGTTTCGACATTTTCTGGGGGATTGGGAACGATGTAGTGGGTAATTACTGTACCAACCTTTACTTCCTCTCCAGCTACGATTCCGGCTTCAACAGCTCTATTTACTTCAGAAACCTGTCCCCGGACGGCGACTAACAAGCGAGCGCTCTCCGCTTGACCATAATACACAATTGTAACTGCGGCAGCTTTGACCATTGCATCTGCTGCTGCTAAGACACTAGGAAAACCTAAAGTTTCAATTACGCCAACCGCCATTGGCATGGCATTAGCTCCTGGATTAAGGGATAAGCGATTTTAATTGTACGTGGCTTTAGTCCCCATTTTGACATTTTGGAAAACTTTCTTTGATGCCATATTTTTTTGGGGAGTAGAGACGCGATTAATCATGTCTGTTGGGAGATAGAATATTTTGATAGTCCCCGGCTTATGTTTTATATATATAATATTACAAATAATACTTCAGTATCTTAGGTTGTGTAACTTTATTGTTTAACAAAATTAGTTATGGGTGGAAGCAAGCTAGTAGCGCAAGGTGGAATTAAAAATTAAAAATGAATACAGCATAAGCATTTCATTGATTTGGAATGGGTGATTTATTTTTGCCGACCTGTACTAGTACGATCGACTGAAATTTATGTTTCCGAATTTTCTTCCTACAGCAGTTGAGCAACTCACAGAACCTACTTCGATCGCACTAGCTCGGAGTATTCAAACAACTGCGATCGCTACTCCTTTAACTAATCAAGCAGTAACTACAACATTTGTCAAGCAAGGGAGTGGTGGAACTCCAATTTTATTAATTCACGGCTTTGACAGTTCTGTGTTAGAATTTCGGCGGCTTTTGCCACTACTTTCTGAAGATAATGAAACTTGGGCGGTGGATTTGTTGGGTTTTGGGTTTACAGATAGACTCTCAGGAATTGCTTATAGCCCAACTGCAATTAAAACCCATCTTTATTATTTTTGGAAAAGCTTAATTAACCAACCTGTAATTTTAGTGGGCGCTTCGATGGGTGGTGCGACGGCGATTGATTTTACATTGGCTTACCCAGAAGTAGTCAAAAAGCTGGTTTTAATTGACAGTGCGGGATTGGCGGGTGGTTCGCCATTGAGCAAATTCATGTTTCCCCCATTAGATTATTTAGCAACTCAGTTTTTGAGTAATATGAAAGTGCGCGATCGCGTTTCTCGCATTGGATATAAAAATCAAACTCTTGCCTCTATCGATGCGTTATGTTGTGGAGCATTACATTTACAAATGCCGAGTTGGCATCAAGCTCTGATTTCTTTTACCAAAAGTGGCGGTTACAGTGCTTTTAGATTCACAACCATATCAAAAATTGTGCAACAAACGCTAATTTTGTGGGGCGATTCCGATCAAATTTTGGGTACTAAGGATGCTATGAGATTTAAAAGGGCAATTCCACACAGTACTCTTACGTGGATTCAAGATTGTGGTCATCTCCCACACTTGGAACAACCACAAATCACCGCGCAGCATATTTTAGACTTTCGAGTTTAAAGATAGCTCAAATCTCAATAATTTTTCTATAACGGCGATCTGGAAAGTGTTGTATCTGTTGCTAATGGCTTCTGTGATATAGCTACTATTTTTGTCTTTAATTATGTTTCACATAATTTTAGGGGAATGTAGCTAGAGCGATACCTTCTCTACGAGACGCTACGCGTAGCTTGCTTCTCCAAAGGAGTACGGTGAGCTTTCCTGCGGAACGCTGCGCGAACGCTAACGCAAACCTGTCTTGCATTTAGGTGGGCATTATAATGACATTACAATGCCCACCCTACAAGCTCCAAAGATTTACACTTGCACTTGGTAATTTAGGTTTAATTCATCTCCTGTTGTTCCCCGAATACCCCAGTTGTGTTTTGGGGTTTCTGTAATCGTGATTTCTATATCTATAGGTGCAATTGCAACTTGTTCGGATAAGCGGGAAAACAACAACTTAATTAGTTTCTTTTTCGTTTCAATAGTGCGTCCCTCAAACATACTAATCTCAATGATGATGTATTTCTCTGAACGTCCTAAAGGATAGATAAAATCATCGGGTTCGAGAGGAAAGAACCGATGGGCACGCTTGTCTTGAGGATATATTAAAGCTTCAGTAACACAAGAATGAATTGCGTCAGAAATGGCACTGCGAGAATGACGAATAAATGAAGCAGTGCCATAGATTTTGATTTGTACCATTAATCTTTAACTGATTCTAGTCAAGTAACCACATCTCATTAGAACTATCGGGATACTCATTCGGTTGATTTTGAGGTTGATTTTGAGCTAGCGTTTCCGATGAGCGATGTGATTTTTTGTAGTTAAGTGGATTGTAATGGTCTTTTACTGGTTTGATCGCGCTAGTTTCTTTGACAACAAGTTTAGATTTCTCTTCTGCTTTTTGTATTGCTTTTTGTTCTACTTTTTGTTTGAAAGAATTAATTTCTTCTATAAGCTGGGAATTTGCTTCTGCAAGTTGCAGTGCTGTTTTTTTGGTTTCATCAAGTTCTTTTGTTAGCTGTTCTAGTAATGATTTTTGTTCTGATACAAATGTTTTTTGTTTAGATAATTTTGATTGCAAATCAGCAACTTCTTGTCCAAGAGATGCTTCCTTTTTATGGCTTGCTTCTAGATTACTTGTCAATTCTTTGACAGTTGCTTCTAAATCAGCTTTAGTGGGACTGCGTTTAGTAGAAGTTGGCTCAAGTGGTTGTCCTAACGATTCCTCATCAGATGCAGCCTGTTCTTCGGCTATTTTTTCTGCTGTAACTTCAATCGCAGATTCACCTTCTGGGGGTGTAAATTTTTGCGCCTCTTCTTGTAGTAAGTCAGAGAGACTTTGTTTCCTAGCCATTATTATTTTCTCCAATCACGCTGTAATTCATCAGCTGCACGGCGGTAGTCTAATTCCGCCTCCCGTGCGTTTCCGCCTCGCCATTGAGTAATCGCTACACCTTCTAGTGCTGCTCGTTCATGAGCTTTATAGGCACGGATGAAGGTATTACAAGTAGGAATACCTAAGCGAGTTAGAGTGTTTTTTGCTTCTTGTGCTTCCCCCAAACTGCGAGTATCGACTTTGGTGAGCAATACCCGATGGGGGGTTCCCACAGGGATGACGGCTTCCTTGACTGTTTCCACGAGGATTGCTAAATCCATTGCAGATGGGGGTGTCGGCAAAACTAGATAATCTGCGATCGCAACTACCGCCACTAATGCTTCAGAGCGTAGCGCGGGAGGTGTATCCACCACTACTAAATCGTAACCTGTTATCTTTGCTAAATCACCTAAAAGTGCGGGATCTGTTTCTTGAGATAAATCAAATCCCATTCCCTGCTGACTGCGCCCAAACCACCAACTGGCAGAACCTTGAATATCTGCATCAATCAGCAGCACCTTTTTTTTCTTCGCAAAGTTTGCAGCCAGATTGACTGCGGTAGTCGTTTTACCGACTCCTCCTTTACCGTTGAGAATAGCGATGATTTTTGGCACTGCTTACTTCCGATGCTGCCTTTTGTTAGCGGTAGCGGGGCGTTTAGCCCGTGCTGAGTTAGGAGTGCTGAGTGCTGAGTTAAGAGTAGAGACGCGATTAATCGCGTCTGTACAGGAGCGATTAATCGCGTCTGTACAAGAGTTATTATTATCCTCTTTGTCTTCTTTTTCAGTTCCCAGTTTCCAGTCCCTAGTCCCCAATGATGAATATACCGCTTTCTGTAACCCTAAGTAACATGAAAAGTCGTAACAATAAAATTTAGAAGCCATTAACTCCCTAAAATTCTATGACAACAACTTACAATCTGCCCGATGGGCCTCAAATGCCGCGCTGGCTAAGAATGATCAAGTTTATTACTCAGCCAGTGAAATATGTGGATGATTTTGCCCAAATCTACGGTGACACTTTCACGATCAGGAGTAGTAGCTCTGATAACCATCTTGTGTATTTTAGTCAACCTAAAGCACTTGAGCAGATTTTTACTGCTGATTCCAAACATTTTGAGGTTGGGAGGGGGAACGTAGGACTAAAATTTTTGCTTGGCGATCGCTCTTTTATGTTAGCGGATGGCGATCGCCACCAGAGGCAACGGCAATTATTAGCTCCTCCCTTTCATGGCGAAAGAATGCGCGCTTATGGGGAGGAAATTCGGGAAATAACCCAACAGGTGACTCATGAATGGCAAGTTGGTAAACCTTTTAAGATCCGTGAGTCGATGCAAGAAATTACCTTGCGTGTTATTCTTCGGGTTGTATTTGGTTTGAATGAAGGACAGCTGTCTGAAGAACTGAGGCGATCGCTAAGTGACTTATTAGACTTCATTAGTTCGCCTGTAATGTCCAGCGCCTTCTTCTTTCAGTTCATGCAAAAAGATTTTGGTGCGTGGAGTCCTTGGGGTTGGGTTCTGCAACAACGGCAAAAAATCGATCAACTTATTTATGCTTTACTTCGAGAACGTCGGGCTGAACTAGATCAAAATCGCCAAGATATCCTCAGTTTGATGATGGCGGCTCGTTACGACGATGGTCAAGGGATGTCAGATGAAGAATTACATGATGAGTTAATGACGCTGCTAGTTGCGGGACATGAAACCACCGCTTCGGCATTGACGTGGGCTTTTTACTGGATCGATCGTTTACCAGAGGTGCGTGAGAAATTACTAAAGGAACTCAACACCATTGGAGTTAACTCCGATTTGAGTAGTGTAGGTAAATTGCCCTATTTGACAGCAGTTTGCCAAGAGACATTGCGACTTTACCCAATTGTCATGACTGCCTTCCCTCGGATTGTGAAAACCCCAATTACAATTATGGGCTACGAACTGCGAGAGGGAACGGTAATAATCCCTAGCATTTATTTAGCGCATCATCGGGAAGAAGTTTACCCACAATCCAAGCAGTTCAAACCAGAACGTTTTTTAGGAAGACAATATTCACCTTATGAATATTTACCCTTTGGTGGCGGTAATCGTCGCTGTATTGGGATGGCATTTGCCCAGTATGAAATGAAAATTGTCTTGGCAACTGTTTTGTCAGAATTTCAAGTTTCGCTAGTGAATAAACGTCCCGTGCGTCCTGTGCGCCGGGGGTTAACTTTAGCTGCACCAGCCGGAATGCGGATGGTTGCAACACCTCAAGTTAAGCATGCGAATACACCAGCGTTAGTTTAGGCAAGTAGGGTGGGCATTTTAATACCCACCCTAACTTCGCAATTTGCTAAGATAATCTCGTACCCGGTCAAGAAACACTCACATGAAAAAATACGATGTACTAAAAATTTATGCACATTATCAGTCGTGCAAGACTTGTTAAGTTCTGGGAAAAGCACTCTAATGCACAAACGAGCCTGCGGTTATGGTACAAACTTACATCTGTAGCAGAGTGGCACAACTTGGTAGAGTTACGCCAGGTTTTTCCCTCAGCCGATCAAGTCGGTAATTTCACAGTTTTTAACATAAGTGGTAATAATTATCGACTTATTACTTTAGTAGATTACAAATGCCAAAAAGTCTTTATTCGCCATATATTGACACATGCCGAATATGACAAAGATGAGTGGAAAAATGATTGTTGGTTTGCTTGATGCTAACTATTCTTTTGGGCTAACAATTTTAAAAATCATTTTTAGGCATTGAAGCCCTCAAATATATTATAGATAGTAATATGAACATAATTTCTAAGTTATAATTCATTAAAATCCCCTATTAGGGATTGAAACTCTCAGATATCTGGATACTAAGATGAGCACAAGTGTTTGAATTCCAATTAATCAAAATCCCTATTAGGGATTGAAACAATCAGATATCTGACAAAATGACTCCTGGAACACCTGTTACTAAAACGTATATTGAATTACTCAAATCATTTCCTCCTCGTCCCGTAACTTCCGAGGAAGAATTGTTGGCTACGCAAGAAGTCATTGATTCTTTGATTGATAAAGGTGAATTAACACCAGATGAACAAGACTATCTTAATGTTTTAGGTACTCTGGTTTATGAGTATGAACAAAAACATCATTCTATACCTGATATTCATGGCGTAGAATTACTTCAAGCAATGATTGCCGAATTTGGTTTGCGACAGAAAGACTTAATTCCTATCTTTAAAACCGAGTCTATTGTATCTGAAGTCTTGAGTGGACAGCGCAAGCTAACAGTTAATCACATTAGCAAACTTGCAGAGTTTTTTCACATTTCGCCAGCTGCTTTTTTTGAATCATAAGAGGAAAAACTTTACAAATTATCATCGCATTCCGACTTTACAGCAAGGCAACTGATGTAGCAAGATGCATTTAAGTGCCTTTCGTCCCACATCTCGAAGTGGATAGGAGGCAATGCATGATTAGTAGCAGTATTTCTTTAACTGCGATCGCAGCAATTTAAATCAAAGCACTTACTGCATCTTTGAACCAGAATCCCACTCATCAACTCCAAACACTTCTGCGTTCCCAATATTCGGCAACTCTTTTTTCCCATTGCTGCCAGTAATCTTTAATTGCTGCTGGTTCAAACCAAAATACCTCGGCTGGCATCTCTGGAATTGCTACTACTAACAAAGCATGATTTAGCTGAATGCCATAATCTCGATAATAGTTGTTAATTGCTCCAATGTATGCTGTAAGTTGTAGTGGATGTTCGTATAAATGCTCGATTGAACCTTTAGGTTTGTCTGCTGTTTTCCACTCGCAAATACAAGGGATGCCTTGATAACTGGCAATACAATCAACTTTGCCAGAATAGCTCAAATCGTAATGAAAAACAGAGCCTTCTACGAGTCTCACTGTGTCGATTTCTGCTAAGACTGGCTGAATACTTTCCCAGTAAGGGCGACTGGCTTCTGGACAAACAGGATTTTGTCCCAGGAGGTAACGCTCAATTTGTTTGTGTGTTTGGGTTCCCCGACGACTGGCGTTTGTAGATATGCGGGTGGCTTCTTCTGTTCCAACACGCGCTTTCCAATTTAATAATCTGTCTCTGTCTGCTTGGGGTTTGGTGACATTAAGTATTGTGGTGACGCTAGGGAAGCGGTTTCCCTTGGCATCTACATAATATTGTTTGCCATTTTCTCTAAGGGATTTACTATTAATTTGAGGTAGCAGTTGGGTATCAAATTGCATTTGTAATTCGTAATATCGTTGAAAATGATTTTATTTGGGAAAATAACGATAAATATCTTTCCCGTGCAGCACTCGCTGAAATAGGACTGTTTCTCCATCAAAAATAAGTCCTATACGATAATCACCGACGCGGATGCGATAAGCATTTTCATAACCCTAAAGTTTTTTGAGGTTAGTAATTTCTTCAAAGATTAATAGTTGTGGTATTTCTTCAAAAGCAAGGGTTTTAATAGTCTCATAGTAAGGTGTACTTTTCAGAGCCTTGAGATCCTTGATAAAGCTTGGTAGATATTGGGTAATCACTCTTGTTCTAGTTGTGCTAATGCTTCATCAATATTTAGAGGTATTTCATGTTCTACTGCCTTCATTGCTAAGATAAGTCCTTCATCTTCAATAGCTTCTAGCAAGCGTAGATAGTCATCAAAATCTATGACTACTTTACGGATATTACCTTCCATATCGGTAATCAGTTCTTGAGCAAAAGGGTATTTATCAGTTTGCATTTGGGTTGTGATTTTTGTAGTCATACTATGACTTTAGCGTTATTAGCTGCCCAGATCCCCGACTTCTTCAAGAAGTCGGGGATCTAAATCCAGTTTAAGTAAGTGACATTCGACTCTACATATTACTTTTACTTCAAATCATCCCCTTGTGTCTCCTCTGGTTCCAACAATTCCCAAATTAGAAAGGTAATTTCAATCAAAATACCCGAACCTGGGATTAACCAGTCTGCAATTAAGGGAATTACAAATAGTAAAACTGTCACCAGCTTTTTAATATTGATAGATTTCGTTGCTTTTTGCATTTGTTTCACCTGGAATACTGAAGCAACGGTAAATTTGGGGTAGTCAGTGAAAGCAAATACAGTTGTTTGTTGGCTGTAATGGGTGAATACCGGGAGATTTGAGTTTGGGGATGCTAGATTAAGTTTGGGGATTCCCGAAACTTTGTCCAAATTTGAGCAAAAGTAACTGATGGCGCGTGTTAGCTACGGTGATGATGTTAAAGCGCGGGTAAGGCAGCTATTAGAAAGGTTGTTGGCTTATGCCAATGATGAAATAGAAAACGGTGAGCTTTTTAAAATTGACTTTAATTGGCAAACACCAAAGCAACTAGTTGTGAGGACACAGCTAAGGGTTTTGGCTGAACTTGGTGGTTTAGAGAAAGAACAAGTTCGAGAAGCACTGAAAGCACTTGCTGAGTTTTTGGGTGTTCTAGAAGATTTGCGGGAACACAAGCGAGGTTCAGAGAACTGGCATTTTAAGCTGAAGCTTTGGTGTGAGAAAAGCGATAAAGATGGAAATTTAAAGAAATTTGATGCAGAATGGCAACGCCTTAGAGAACAAAAGCCTGGTGTCCAGCGTGCTGAAGGGAGAAAAGCTAAACTCAAGCCGACATTTTACGAAAATATTCCTTTAAGTGGGGTGGTGGAGTTTGTTGGACGTGAAAAAGATTTGCAAAACCTCCACCAGCTTTTGCAGGAAAACGAACAGGTGGCTATAGCTGCTGTTGCTGGCATGGGTGGAGTTGGTAAAACAGAACTTGCCCTACAATATGCCAGGAATCACCGCGAAACTTACAAGGGTGGAATTTGCTGGTTGCTCGCAAAATCTGGTGATGTGGGCATTCAAGTTGTGCAGTTTGCCAGAAGTGTGCTTGATTTCAACTTACCAGAAGGTTTGGATGTCTTCGCCCAAGTGCAATACTGCTGGCGGCATTGGCGTGAGGGCGATGTGCTGCTAGTGTTAGACGATGTTGGGGAATATCAGCAGGTTAAACCTTATTTACCCTCGTCATCTTCCCGGTTTAAAGTGTTGATTACCACGCGCCAACACTTGGGAGCATCTATTAAGCAATTATCTCTGGATGTATTGCAACCAGAAGCGGCGCTGGAGTTATTAAAGTCATTTTTTAAAGAAACACCACAGCGAATTGAGCAAGAATTAGCTGTGGCAAATCAGTTGTGTGAGTGGTTGGGATATTTGCCTTTGGGTTTGGAATTAGTGGGGCGATATCTGAAGCGCAAACCAGATATTTCTTTAACAGAAATGTTGCGACGGTTGGAGAAAAAGCGATTAGAACAACCCGCACTTGTTAAACCAGAAGGCGATATGACAGCACAACGGGGTGTGTTAGCAGCTTTTGAGTTGAGTTGGCAGGAATTAAACGACGATGACAAGCAGTTGGGCTGTTTATTGAGTTTATTTGCCGCCGCGCCTATAGCTTGGGATTTGGTGGAACAGTGTTTACCAGAGGAAGATGAGGAAGAGTTAGAGGAAATTCGGGATGATAAGTTATTGAATTTGCATTTACTCCAGCGTGAAGATGAGGGAATTTACCAACTACATCCACTGTTGCGCGAGTTTTTCCAATATCAGCTTACAGGTTTAGAACGGGCAGAGGAATTAAAGCGAAGTTTTTGCAAGGTAATGGTAGCTGTTGCCAAACAGATCCCTGAAACCCCCATCTTTGAGCAAATCTACGCTATCTACCTCGCCATACCTCATATAGCTGAAGTATCGAGAAAGCTGATTGAATACGTCAGCGATGATGATTTAATTTGGGTATTTATAGGTAACGCTAGGTTTTACAATGGTCAGGGATTGTATGAAAAAGCAGCACCTTGGTTTGAGCAGTGTCTAGAGGTTAGCAAAAAACGCTTGGGAGAGGAACACCCAGATGTCGCACAAAGCCTCAACAACCTAGCACAACTCTACTACTCTCAAGGCAGATACAGCGAAGCTGAACCCCTTTTCATTCAAACTTTGGTACTCAGGCGTAAGTTGCTGGGTGAAGAACACCCAGATGTCGCACAAAGCCTCAACAACCTTGCACAACTCTACGAATCTCAAGGCAGATACAGCGAAGCTGAACCCCTTTTAATCCAAGCTTTGGCACTCACGCGCAAGCTGTTGGGAGAGGAAGACCGATTTGTTGCCTTGAGCCTTAATAACCTAGCGGGACTCTACGAATCTCAAAGCAGATACAGCGAAGCTGAACCCTTGTACATCCAAGCTTTGGCCCTCAAGCGCAAGCTGCTGGGAGAGGAACACCCATCTGTCACTATTAGCCTCAACAACCTTGCACAACTCTACGAATCTCAAGGCAGATACAGCGAAGCCGAACCCCTTTTCATCCAAGCTTTGGGACTCAGGCGCAAGCTGCTGGGAGAGGAACACCCATCTGTCGCCACTAGCCTCAACAACCTAGCGGTACTCTACCAATTCCAAGAAAAATACAGCGAAGCTGAACCGCTGTGCATTCAAGCTTTGGGACTCAGGCGCAAGCTGCTGGGAGAGGAACACCCATCTGTCGCTGCTACACTCAACAACCTAGCGAGACTCTACGTATCCCAAGGCAGATACAGCGAAGCTGAACCCCTTTTCATCCAAGCTTTGGCACTATGGCGCAAAGTGCTGGGAGAAGAACATCGATATGTTGCTGCTAGCCTCAACAACCTAGCGGGACTCTACTACTCTCAAGGCAGATACAGCGAAGCCGAACCCCTTTTTCAACAAGCTTTAGCACTTAGGCGCAAGCTGCTGGGCGAAGAACATCCAGATGTCGCACAAAGCCTCGACAACCTAGCGGGACTCTACAAATCTCAAGGCAGATACAGCGAAGCTGAACCTTTGTACATTCAAGGGTTAGATATTTTTGAGCAACGGTTAGGAATAAACCATCCTAATACTGTCACTGTACGTGAAAATTTAGCAGATTTGCGCGATCGCCTCTCCTCACAATAGCAAAATTCATGTTCCCAACCTCATTAATCAAGCTTTAATCTCCAAGTTTCGCGTTCTAAACGAGAACATTCCTGTTTTTAGCGAGAACGTTCTTGTTTGAAGTGAGAATGTTTTTGTTCTAAACGAGAACGTTCTTGTTTGAAGTGAGAATGTTCTTGTTGCAAATGAGAACGTTTCTGTTTGAAGTGAGAATGTTCTTGTTGCAAATGAGAACGTTTCTGTTTGAAGTGAGAATGTTCTTGTTCCAAACGAGAATATTCTTGTTTTGAGGTGGAATGATGGTGTTATGAGGGCGTAGGCGTAGCCCGTCAAAGACATCGCTGTTATTTGATTGTAAACCGAGAGGCGATCGCCTTTGATAGTTGAGATATGATTGCGATCGCCATCGCTTTTTGAGCCACAATTGATAGAACGATAGGGAGTCCGCAGAACAAACAATAGCTAAAAACCAAACAAATCAGGAGAAGGCTTGATGCAATCAGCATTACGCATAGAAACTAAAGTGTTACCAGGCAACAAAATTGAAATCACTTTGCCTGCTGATACACTCTCAACCTCTGTAGGACAAACTATTGAGGTAATTGTCCTGATACCAGAGCAAAAAACGACACTGGAAGGACAATCGATTATCCACCTGCTTGAAGAAATCCACAAACAGCGTCCTGTTGGCAGAAGTGTAGAAGAAATCAATCGAGACCTCCAAGCAGAGCGAGATGCATGGGACAATTAATTCTGCCAAATGCTGCTCGTATATACGTCGATACGGTAACAGTTATTTACGCTGTCGAACAGACCCCAACTTATGGAGTGTTGCTGAATCCCCTATGGAATAGTCTTCAGGCGGGAAACCTTGAAGTCTTTAGCAGCGAACTAACTCTGATGGAAACCTTAGTTGTGCCACTGAGAAACTCGGATACATTTCTGGTTGATGCTTATGAGAGATTACTGCGATCGCCTCAAATGCAGTTGATTCCCATTAGTCAGACTATCTTGTTTGAAGCAGCAAGGCTACGGGCAAGCACGCCTTCTTTGAGAACACCTGATGCTATTCATATTGCGACTGCTACAACATCTGGCTGTACTCAGTTTATCACCAACGATCGGCAACTGAGGACAGCCACAAACTTGCCAGTTGTGATTCTAGATGAGGTGCTGACATCATGAGCGATCGCTTTAATTTAGTTAAAATAGCCTTAAATTTCCACACTTGAGGCGCTATAGAGATGGCAACCCTTAATCTCAATATTGAGCAAGTAATATCACTAGTGAAGCAACTAGCAATTCCAGAGCAGCGTATGATATTGCAAGCCATCAAAGCAGAGCAAGATACTTGGTGGGACAATAGACTTGATTACGGAGAGCTACAGATGCGCTATTTGAGTACAACACGCGGTCTTAACTGGGATATTATGACTGAACAAGAGCGAGAAGAATTCATAGACGATCTGATGCATGAAAAGTAATGATTTCTTATGTAGTTGTTTTCGATACAAACACGCTCTTTTCGGGGTTAGGTTGGCGAGGTAGTCCCTAAATAAATACCAGGATATTTATATTCTCAAAGCAGCAAAATTTACAAATTATCATCGCGTTCAGACTTGACAGCAAGGCAACTGATGTAGCAAGATGCATTTAAGTAAGTCCCTTTCGTCCCACATCTCGCAGTGGGTAGGAGGCAATGCATGATTGGCAGTATTTCTTTAACCACGATCGCAGCAATTTAAATCAAGGCACTTACCGCATCTTTGAGCCGGAGTGGAAAGCAGAGATTCTCCACTGGTTCAGCCGAAAGGATGTAGCTAAGGAGCAGAAAGAAGATTTTATCCAAGCTTTAATAGATTTTGATGACGGTTGCGGCGATTTTTATCGGTATCGCGCCTATTTTTTGGCGGCTGAGGCTTTATCCCAGTTCCCAGAATGTAGTTTGGGTGATGCAATTGTAGAACAGCTACTCTAATGGAGTTATGCCTATTTTCGGCAAGATCGGCGAGATTGGCAGATATTACCAAAACCATTGGTGAAGGCAGCTAGAAAAACGCTGGAATTAACTGATAGAAAACGGGTTATTGCGGCTTTTGTGCATTTGGTTCATACTACTGAAAGTCTCACAGTTCTTAAACTTGCAGCCAATAAGTTAGGAACATTTGACCCAGGTAATAAAAGTGCGATCGCAGCTTTGTTGCTGTTAATGAAACAAGCTAAATTTATCCCTTGGAGTGAAATTTGTAGCTTGGGTAAAATTGGCTACAACAATGAAGCTGTAATCAGTACTTTAATCCAATTTATCAAGATGAAGCCTGATGAGATTATAAATTACTGCTTGATTAAGCCTGATGAGATTACAAATTACTGGTTTACTTTAGAAGAAATATATCAGAGTGCGATTCTAGCTTTAGGAAAAATAGCTTATGGTAATCTAATTGCGATCGCTAGCCTGATTGATTTCATCCGTAGATACAAAGATGACGTGATTTCTTTACACACAGCTAAGGCATTGTGGGACATCGATCCAGGTAATGCAATAGCGTTAAATACTTTAGTCCAGATTCTCGAAACTACTGAGACTCCATCTTTGCTCGATATGTCTGTCGCATATCTAATGGCAATTGACCCAGGTAACAAAGCTGCAATTACTATTTTAACTGAGAGAATTAAAACTAGTGAAAATGAATTTTTCCGTTGTAGGGCTGCTTTACGTCTAAGAGAGTTAAATTCAGGTAATAGGGTAGCAATTACCACTCCACCTTTGACATTGCTAACACCAGTTGTTGAAAATAAACGAACCTTCTGTCAGACAAGTCAAAATTTTGAGGAAATACCAGTTGGTGATGAAAATGCGATCGCCTCGTTAGTCGAAACCATAGAGACAACATTAAGCGAAGAAATAAATTTTTTCGCAATCATGGATTTGGGAAAAATTGCTGTAGGTAATCCAACTGCGATCGCCTCTTTGATAAAATTTTTGCAGATTAACCAGGGTGATGCAATCTGCTTTGATGCAGCTCAGGCTTTATGGCAAATCGATCCAGGTAATTCAGTTGCACTCAAGAGTCTAGCCTATATCCTCGAAACTTCTGCAAGTCCATCTCTTATAAATCGCGTTGTAACGTATTTACTGAAAATAGATCCAGAAAGTAAAACTGGAATCGTTATAAGTAATAGAGTGGCTACGATAATATTATCCCAGATCCTTGAAACTACTCAGTATCAAGCTTCTGAGGATGAATATCTTTTAGATATCGCAGAAACCTTAACAAATATCCTCCAAAGCGAACATTCACCTGAAGTTGTCATAGCCTTAAAAGACTATCTGAGCGAACCACATTATAAAAAGAGTTCATATCGCTACGATGCTGTATTTAACATTATCTGGCATTGTGCCGAGAATATGACTTACCCAGACTTCTACAAAGCAATGAACTAAACAACAAGCGCAGAATTATTATCTTCCTTTGCGTCCCTCTGCGCTTCCCTTTGCGTTCCTCTGCATTAAAAAACAATCTCCTCCCTCATCCTCTCTTCCAGCACATCCAATAACCCATCCACATCCTTTCCAGCTTGCTCAAAACAAATCGGTGGCGCTGGTTCCGGTGCAAACTGAATTAACTTAATTTCCCCCTTCCCAATCCCAATCATCACAACTTCCACTTCCGGTTTGTGATTCTCGACAATTCCCAAAATTTCTTGCAGCCGATTCTCAACCTTATTATTTAAATTCTCTATCTGCTCTTTCGGACAATAAACAAAATGCGGCGTTGGTTGCAAATCAATACCAACAGTACCCTGACTGTCACCATTTGCTAACCACAATCCCCAAAACAGCGCCGCCAATTCTTGCTGATTTGCTTTCACAAACTTATCCAACTGGCGACGCCACTTAGTATCACCTGATTCTGGTTGACTATTACCAAAAAACATAAAATAATTCGTAATTCGTAATGACGCTCGTGGACTCGCTAACGCTACGCTAACGTAATTCGTAATTGAAAGAGAAAGAAAACGGGAAAGTTATCTCAAACCTGATTGTACGCGCCAGAGGCCGGAATAAATACCGTCTTTCTCTAGCAATTGCTCGTGGGTTCCCGATTCTACTAATTTCCCATGTTCCATGACATAAATGCAATCGGCATTGCGGATGGTGGAAAGACGATGAGCGATCGCAATTGTAGTTCTATCTACTGTAATCCGTTCTAGCGATCGCTGGATTGCTGCTTCTGTCTCGTTATCTACCGCTGAGGTTGCCTCATCTAAAATCAAGATGGGTGGATTTTTGAGAACTGCACGGGCGATCGCAATCCGTTGTCTTTGTCCACCAGATAACTTTTGTCCTCTTTCCCCCACAATTGTCTCATAACCTTGGGGCAATTCGATAATAAAGTCGTGCGCCTCGGCTATCTTTGCCGCCGTGATAATCTCTTGCTCTCTAGTCTCAAAACTACCATAAGCAATATTCTCCGCAACAGTGCCATGAAATAGAAAGACATCTTGGCTCACCAAACCAATGCAGCGACGTAAATCTTGCAAATTCAAATTTTGCAAATCAATGCCATCAAGAGTAATGCTTCCAGCTTGCACTTCATATAACCGCAACAAGAGTTTGACTAAAGTGCTTTTACCAGAACCAGTAGAACCGACAATCGCGATGGTTTTCCCCGCCGGAACGTTTAAAGACAGATTTTTAATTACTGGGAATCTATCTTTATAGGCAAAATAAACATTTTTAAATTGCACTTCTCCGCGCACTTCATTTACAGGTAAAGATACATTACCTGTATGAATGGCAATAGGAGTATCCAATAAATTCATAACTCGATTAGTAGAAGCCATTGCCCTTTGATATTGGTCAAATGTTTCGCCTAATCTAGTTAAAGGCCACAGCAATCGCTGGATTAAAAACACTAATACGCTGTAAGTACCTACAGACATAGCTCCAGTAACCGCTGCCATTCCGCCATATAAAAGTAATGCTGTGAAACCCACCAAAATTAGCATCCGAATTAACGGCACAAAAGCAGCAGAAAGAGTAATTGCTCTCCTATTACTACGACGATAAGCGTCACTATCTAATTCCAAACGATAAGCTTCATAAGCTTCAGATGTGAAACTTTTAATAGTAGTAATTCCGCTGATATTGTTTGACAACCGCGAATTGAGAAAACCTACCTTTTCGCGGACATCAGCATAGCGAGGCGCAAGTAGTCGTTGATAAGCAAAAGAACCCCAGAGAATAAATGGCATTGGTGACAAGGCCATCCACGCTACACTAGGAGCCAGAATAAAGAAAGCAGCGCCAATAATTAGAACCGTTGCAGAAACTTGGATAATATCATTCGCTCCTCCATCCAAAAACCGCTCTAATTGGTTAATATCATCACTGAGGATAGACATTAAACCGCCAGTGCTGCGTTCTTCAAAATAAGCCAATTCCAACTCTTGCAAATGTTTGTATGCATCCAAACGCAAGTCATGCTGAATATTCTGAGCCAAATTCCGCCAAAGTCGAGCGTAGGCGTACTCAAAAACCGATTCTAGTATCCAAATGACCACAGTCAGGAAGGAAATAATCAAAAATTGTCCAAAGACATCCCGCACCCCTAACTGTGCAATTATGGAATCCTGTTGCTTAACTACCACATCCACCGCCACACCAATTAAGCCAGGTGGTGCCAAATCGAAAAATTTATTGAGGATAGAATAAATAGTCGCCAGCCAAATTTGTTTGCGATACTCGTGTCCATACTCCAGCAAACGCAGGAGAGGATACGTTGAATGTTTACGCCTTCTTGATACCCGATGAGATTTTAATACAGTAGCCACGGTTTTTTGCGGTTTCGTGTGACTGATATTACCACGGAACAAAGTCTTGAGTCTTAAGTCCTGAGGCTGAAGATTGATTCAAACAGACTAATGAGAAACTAGTAACTGAGTTTATTCAAGGACTAGGGAGCAGGGGAGCATACTTCGACTCCTTTCGACTTCGCGGTAGTTGAGCGCAGTCGAAACTCAAGGCAAGACGCTCAGTAACCGGGGGAGATGGGGGAGATGGGGGAGTGAGGGAGAAGAATTAATAACCAATGACCAATGACCAATGACAAGTGACAAATGACAAATGACTAACTAAATATTGGAGAAAGGAATTTGAAAAATCAGCAATTGGGAAATTGGCAAACCACAGTTTTGGGAATTGTGTTAGCAATACTGGTGATTATTGGGCTAAATTCCTTTATTATTATTAACCCAGGACAAGCAGGAGTAATCAGCATCTTGGGTAAAGCCAGAGATGGCGCTTTATTAGAAGGCATTCACCTAAAACCACCTTTTATTTCCGTAATAGATGTGTATGATTTGACGGTGCAAAAGTTTGAAGTGCCAGCGGAGAGTTCTACTAAAGATTTGCAAAATTTATCTGCAAGATTTGCAATTAACTTTCGCCTCGATCCGATACAGGTAGTTGAAGTTAGAAGAAAACAAGGAACATTAGAGAATATTGTCTCAAAAATCATTGCCCCTCAGACACAAGAAGCATTTAAAATTGCCGCAGCTAGAAGAACAGTAGAAGAAGCGATTACCAAACGAAGTGAGTTAAAAGAAGACTTCGATAATGCCTTAGGCGATCGCTTAGACAAATATGGGATAATTGTATTAGATACTAGCGTAGTTGATTTAGCATTCTCACCAGAATTTGCCAGAGCAGTCGAAGAAAAACAAATTGCTGAACAACGGGCGCAAAGAGCCGTTTATGTAGCACGAGAAGCCGAACAAGAAGCGCAAGCAGACATTAATCGTGCCAAAGGTAGGGCAGAAGCTCAAAGACTCTTAGCAGAGACACTCAAAGCTCAAGGAGGGCAGTTGGTTCTGCAAAAAGAAGCCATTGAAGCTTGGAAGACGGGTGGCGCTCAGATGCCGAAAGTCTTGGTTATGGGTAATGACTCAAAAAATGGCGTACCCTTTATATTCAACCTTGGGAATGTCCAAAATCAACCATAAAAGGGAAGTGGGCATGAGATCGCAAGGTCTAAAATTATGGAATTTGCTCTGACCTCAGACAAATTCTACAATACATTGGACTATTTCCAATTAAAAACCTAAAATCCAGAATGGTATAAGTTGGGTTAGTACAGGTCAGTGGAAACGTTCCATTTCATTACAGCCAGAAAGCACAAAATTTAAGCATGAGTGATACCAATTTGAAAAATGATTGCGACAGATGGAAAACTGAAACATTTATCCAATAGATGTTTCACAATCCAAAATCGTTCGACTGAGCGACTTGCCTTGAGCGAAGTCGAAAGGAGCCGAAGTCTAAAATCTAAAATCCAAAATGGTATGACTTTTGACTTTTGCCTTGCGGTACTAGTCCCAACTCAAACACCACAGAAAAACTAACCAGAAAATAGTCGAAGTTTATGTCAACCTCCAATCCTCAAAATCTCACTGCCGAAGAAGCGAAAAAATTCCTGAACAAATTCAACTGTCTAGACATTGCCCCTATCCTCAACTCATCAGAAAAAATAGTAATTCGTAATGCCTTAATTTTGCTCACCAAGCTTACTGATTACCAAATTTTGGGAATTTGTGCTGATACCGCAGAAGAAGGAATATTGGCAATGAAAACCTATTCTCTGGCTTTGGGTTACGAACCACCAAACAATTTACTTACACCCGAAGGGCCAGTTTATATCAAATTAAATGGCAAAAACGGCTTGTGTTATCTTGATTCCTATGATGGACATCATCGTGGTGTATTAGTATCTTGCCAGTCTTATGACGAAGATGGAATCAACGAAATGTATGGACACCTTCCCTTGGACTTATTTGTATAGAGTTTTGCGAATGTAGGTAAGGCAAATACCTTACCTACTCACTAATGAAAAATAATTAATGACTTCAATCTTATGAGTATTATTACACTACAATCAGTAAAAAAAGACTTTGGAATCAAGGAAATTTTAAAAGATGCTAGCTTTAGCCTTGATGCTACCGATAAAGTTGGATTAATTGGTACTAACGGTTCAGGTAAATCAACTCTATTAAAAATGATCGCTGGGTTAGAATCCATTGATAGCGGTCAAATTTTAATTAACTCCGGTTCTAAAATTATCTACTTACCCCAGCAGCCAGATTTAGATGAAAATCACACAGTTTTAGAGCAAGTTTTTGCCGACAGTGGCGAACACATGGCTTTAGTACGCGAGTATGAAGAACTTTCTGATAAATTGGTTCACTATCCAGATGATAGTCAACTGATGTCTCGCCTTTCTGTGGTCATGCAACAGATGGATACGACTGGTGCTTGGGAATTAGAAACTAATGCCAAAATCATTCTGACAAAATTAGGAATTTCTGACTTTGATGCCAAGATAAGTACTTTATCTGGAGGTTATCGCAAACGCATTGCTTTAGCATCAGCTTTGCTATCAGAACCAGATGCTTTGCTCATGGATGAACCGACAAACCATTTGGATGCTCTTTCTGTAGAGTGGTTACAAAGTTATTTAAATCGCTATCGCGGCGCATTGTTTCTGATTACCCACGATCGCTATTTTCTAGATCGCGTTACCAACCGGATTATTGAAATCGACCGAGGCGACATTTACACCTATTTAGGTAACTATTCATATTACCTGGAAAAGAAAGCTTTAGCTGAAGAATCTGCCGTCAGCAGTCAACGCAAACATCAAGGCTTATTGCGCCGCGAGTTGGAATGGCTCAAAAAAGGACCAAAAGCTAGAAGTACCAAGCAAAAAGCGAGAATTGACCGCGCTCACGCTCTGCGGGATACTGAATTTAAACAAGTTCAGGGTAAAGTTGATATTTCGACAGTTGGTCGTCGCATTGGGAAAAAGGTTATTGAGTTAGATAACATTTCTAAGGCATACAATGGACGCACCCTGATTAATAATTTCACCTACGAATTTAGTCCAGAAGACCGCATCGGCATTATTGGCGCTAACGGTGCTGGTAAATCCACTTTAATGGATATCATTACTGGACGGGTTAAGCCAGATTCCGGCATTGCCGAAATTGGTAGTACCGTTCACATCGGTTATTTTGACCAGCATTCGGAAGAATTGCTCACAGCCTTAAACGAAAATCAGCGCGTGATTGACTACATCAAAGAAGAAGGAGAATTTGTCAAAATTACCGATGGTACTCAAATTACCGCTTCCCAAATGTTGGAGCGGTTTTTGTTTCCTGGTAATCAGCAGTATGCCCCAATTAGTAAACTTTCGGGTGGGGAAAAACGCCGTTTATTTCTGTTGCGGGTTTTGATGAGTGCGCCCAATGTCTTAATTTTAGATGAACCGACAAATGATTTAGATGTTCAGACCTTGGCAGTATTAGAGGATTATTTAGAAGATTTTGTCGGGTGTGTAATTGTAGTTTCTCACGATCGCTACTTTTTAGATCGCACCATCGACACAGTATTTTCCTTTGAAGAAGGCGGTAATCTGCGGCAATATCCAGGTAATTACTCGATTTATCTGGACTATAAGAAAGCTGAAGAAGCACAGCAACAAGCTGCTACTACTAAAGAGAAGCCCAAAAATGCCGAAATCCAAAATGGTGCGGCTTCACCCAAACAGGTAGAGAATACCAAGCGGCGGAGATTATCGAATTGGGAGAAAAAAGAATTTGAGCAGTTGGAAGTTAAAATTGCCGAGTTAGAGGACCAGAAAGCAGAAACCGAGAAAAGACTGGCGAATGTCTCACCGGGGAATTATAGCGAAGTGCAAAAACTCTATAATCAGGTGGAAAATCTCAAGCACGCCATCGATGTAGCGACTGAACGCTGGTTAGAATTAGCTGAAATAGAGTCTTGAAATTACTCGCTAGTACAGTTCGGCGTAAATTAGTTACCCATTTGAAATGTCTAAAACCCTTACACAATGGGAATTACGAATTACGAACTCTTAGTTTAATTATTAGGGTTTTGCCGAGTTTTTTTACCAAATAAACCAGACATATTTAATCCTGTCACCAACAATCCCAGAAGTCCTAATCCATTCAAAATTGGGTAGATTCCTTGCAGATGAAAGATTTCGCCTGTATGGATACTTAACAGGAAGCTAGCTGGAACTCCTATACCAATAGACCACTCGCGGACAAAGGTTGTTAATATTCCAGTCAGCACGGTTAACATCAGTGGCACAGATAGGATAATGCCAAGGATGCGATGATACTTACGAAATGAACGTTTCATGGTCTTTTTCCGGTAGTAGAAACTTTTTCCCAATACGCTAATGTAGGCTCAATATCACCTGAAATGCAAATGAAATGAGAAAAATCGAGTTTTTTACCTTGATAGCATTAATATTTGAATGACAAAAATATTAGGTAATATTTTTGTTGATAGTCAGCGTAAAATATGAACGCTAGTACCAGTCGGCGGAAAAAAACCTAATATTTCATTACAGCTAGAAAGCCCAAAATGAAAGACTTTTGACCCTTCGACTGCGCTCAGGGTCAAGGTTGAGCGAAGCCGTTGGCGCAGCCTCTCGCAGAGAAGCCTTGATTTCCGCTTTGCGGTACTAGTAGTATGGCAACCCAAAAATGCGCTTGTGAGGGCTGGGGAAAGGGTAAGGGATTTAAAACCTTTCCCCTTTCCCCTTTGCCCTTTACCCCGCCAAGTTCACTTGGCGAACTACTAGTCTACACAAACGAGTTTTGATGAGGAGTTTAGAATGAATCGTTTTAATCCAGTACTAATAGTTGCTGCAATCAGCATGATGACTTTGGTTGGATGCAATAAGGCTGAAGAACCTACTGCACAAACGCCACCTGCTGGGAGTTCTATCTCTGATACAACAGCCACTCCGGCTGCGACAACTACCCCTAATGCAGTAGCCACTCCGGCTGCGACAACCACCCCTAATGCAGCAGCCACTCCGGCTGCGACAAGCGAATTTCAAGGTCTACAAGGTGTCGTTACCAATACTAAGGCCGCAGTTCAGGCGGGAGATTTTACCAAAGCTAAAGGGGAATTTGATAAATTTGAAGATTTCTGGTCAAAGGTTGAGGATGGAGTGAAAGCTAAATCTCCCACTACCTACAAAGAAATTGAAGATAAAGCTGATGAGATTAAGGCAGGACTGAAAGCTTCCGCACCAAATAAACCGAAATTGTCAACAGCTTTAGGGGTTCTTAACAAGGATGTCACTAGTGTAGCCAAGCCTTAAGAGCCAAATACATAGACTGAGTATTTGTTGGCTAGTTTGCTAGTAGTACGTCAAGTTGAATTTGATAGATAAGCAAGTTTGTAGTAAGGACTTTAGTCCTGATTATTTTAAGCACTAAAGTGCTTACTACAAGCTATCAAAATTAACTTAGACATTAGACTTATTGCATAAGTCGGAAAAAGGGAAAGGGGGAAGGGGAAAAAGGTACTGCAAAAGTCGCCTTCCCCTTTAACCTTTACCCTTTTCCCCCAAGAGTGCAAAAGTGCTTTTTGCAAGAGGTCTATTGTACACCCCTTCTTTGCTTGCGAAGATGTGAGACAAAGCGTAACTTTGATGGGATAGGGTTTTTCTGGTTTGGAAGTTATGAGAATGGCGATCGCACTTCCACTATATGCTACTATCTCTGATAAACTGCGTAGTTTACCGCCGTCGGCATCGCCTCTGCTTAACACAACCTACCATTTCATCTTTTACTTTTGAGCTTTGGAGAATCGTTTTTCTCCCTTTTATCCTGCAAGCTGCGAATTTTAACCAGCACTGAAATATATTGTTGAGTCATCCAAATCAACGCCTCAATGGATGAGTTACCTTGGTCAATTCGGCTTTTAGCTTGTAGACCAATTAAGAATACTTGCATTGCCAGCAACAAACCAATGGTTTTACCGAGAATTTGACGGACTTGCATTTGATTATGCCCCAAAGAGTTGATAGATATAGGTTCTCTTTGGGGTTGTGCCCTGATGCAAATACCCTAAACTTGCTGAAAATGCCTTAGAATCTGGATTACATGAGTTTGGGGTGGTAGTTTCAATCTGGGGTAGCCCCAAATTTCTTACTCAATTTTTTGGATGTAATGCCACGAATTACCTATGGGCCTCAAATTCAAAAGCGAGTCAAGCGTCTCTTAGAAGCGTTGCTTTGTTTTGCCGATGGAGAATTTGAAGACGCTAACTTTAAAATTGAGTACGACTGGAAAGAAGCAGACAGTGCTAACCCCAAGCTGACTGTGCAGACTACCTTAGTCACATTGGAGTTGCTGACGCAAAAAGATAAATATTCTGGCAAGTTAACTAAAGCGCAAATTCGAGAAGCGCTGAATTTGCTCAAGGATTTTTTGAAGATTCTGGAAGATAACCGTCTCCAAACTCAGGGTGTTGAGGAATGGCACTTTACACTCAAGCTATGGTCAAGAGATAGGGGAAAGAACTTAAAACGGTTTGATGAGGCTTGGGAAAGTAGTAGACCAAAGAAATCGAAATTAAATAACCCCTCTCCAAACCTCTCCCCCACTCTTCGAGAGGCTTTGAATGTTCCCCCTTCCCTTGTAGGGAAGGGGGTTAGGGGGTTAGGTCACACAAGTATATTTCAAGCGCCACCTTTACCCACATACTTTGTAGAACGTCCAGAGTATAGCGATGATTTAAAGACTCGTCTTTTAAATGATTCATCGGCTGACAGTCGCACTTTAGTAATTACTGCAATTCACGGTTTGGGTTCGGTGGGCAAATCTACTTTAGCGGCGGCTTTAGCCCATAATGCAGAAATACAATCTCGTTTTTGTGATGGCATTCTTTGGGCAACATTAGGTCAACAACCCAATGTGCTGGCCTTACTTAGTGGCTGGGTGCAAGCATTAGGAGACTATAGCTTTAAGCCTACAAGTGTTGAAGCAACTTCTATGCATTTGCGGACTCTGCTTTATGACAAGGCTGTGTTGCTGGTGGTTGATGATGCTTGGAATACCGAAGATGCACGGGCATTTAATTTTGGTGGGGCGCGTTGTCAAGTTTTAGTAACTACTCGTGAAGGTCACATTGCCGATGCCTTAGCAGCCAGCACCTACAGTCTGGATATCATGAAACCAGACCAGGCAATGGAATTGCTGACGAAGAAATTAAGACGCGAGATTACTGGCACAGAACGTCACTCAGCAGAAAATTTAGCCAAAGGCGTTGGTTATCTTCCCCTAGCATTGGAACTTGCAGCCGCCGAAGTTGCCTGTGGTACGACTTGGAATGAACTGTTGGCGGATATTCAGCAAGAAGTAGCCAGATTAACAAGTTTTGACCGACCGGAAGCCGAAGAAATTACTGATGAGGCTAGTTTAAAACGCCTGAGTTTAACCGCATCATTAAATTTGAGTGTCAAGAGAATGCCACCAGAAAAGCAGCAGCATTTCTCTTGGTTAGGGGTGTTGCCGGAGGATGTCAACATTAATAAGATGATGGCGGCAACGCTGTGGCAGATGGATAAGCGTGATGCTGCCAAGATGTTGCAATATTTACGGAATAAAGCATTGCTATTAACAGGAGTACCGCTTGCTGATGGTATGCCTACCTATCGCTTACATGACTTATTCCACGATTTAGCTTGTAATTTGTTAACTGCTCCCTCCCAGCCAAAGCGCCCAGGAGATTTGGCTGGGTTGGGTTTAAACCTTGCTGATGTTCACGCTGCTTTTTTAAAGAAGTATCGGCAGAAAACCCAGAATGGTTTATGGCATAGCTTGCCCGATGATGGTTACATTCATCAGCGTTTAGTTTGGCATTTGGAAAAGGCTGGACAGTTAGAAGAGATTCACCAGTTATTGCGGGAAGAGTCGGCAACTGGAAACAATGGCTGGTACGAAGTGCGGGAAAAATTGGCACAAACTGCCGGTTACATCACAGATATTTCTCGTGCCTGGGAACTAGCAGAAGCAAATTGGACTGAATCAACACTAAGCTTGCAGTGTCGTTATGCTTTGATTATTGCATCGATGAATAGTTTGGCAGCTAATCTACCAGCAAATCTGCTGGTAGCGTTAGTCAAAAACAAGATGTGGACTCCCGAACAAGGACTAGCTTATGCCCTGCAAAAACCAGAACCACAGGTGAAAGTCAACTCGCTGACAGAACTAGTCAATTATTTGCCACCAAATCTTCAAGAATTAGCACTGCAAAAAGCTCTTGCTGTTGCCAAGGCGATTCAGTCTGACGCTTATCGTGCCAATGCCCTGAGAGCCTTAGCTAAGAAACTGCCACCAGAGTTATTATCAGAAGCTCTTGCTGTTGCCAGAGCGATTCAGTATAAGGAGTCTCATGCTTATGCCTTGAGTGCCTTAGCTGAGAAACTGCCAGAGTTATTGCCAGAAGCCCTTGCTGCTGCCAGGGCAATTCAGTCTGACGCTTATCGTGCTTATGCCTTGAGTGCCTTAGCTGAGAAACTGCCAGAGTTATTGCCAGAAGCCCTTGCTGCTGCCAGAGTGATTCAGTCTGACGCTTATCGTGCCAATGCCTTGAGTGCCTTAGCTGAGAAACTGCCAGAGTTATTGCCAGAAGCCCTTGCTGTTGCCAGGGCAATTCAGGATGAGTATTATCGTGCCAATGCCTTGAGTGCCTTAGCTAAGAAACTGCCAACAGAGTTATTGCCAGAAGTTCTTGCTGCTGCCAGGGCGATTCAGTCTGACGCTTATCGTGCCAATGCCTTAAGTGCCTTAGCTGAGAAACTGCCAGCAGAGCTATTGCCAGAAGCCCTTGCTATTGCTAGGGCAATTCAAGATGAGTATTATCGTGCCAATACCTTGAGCGCCTTAGCTAAGAAACTGCCAGAGTTATTGCCAGAAGCCCTTGCTGCTGCTAGGGCGATTCAGGATGAGTATTATCGTGCCAATGCCTTGAGTGCCTTAGCTGAGAAACTGCCAGAGTTATTGCCAGAAGCCCTTGCTGCTGCCAGAGCGATTCAGGATGAGTATTATCGTACCAATGCCTTGAGTGCCTTAGCTGAGGAACTGCCAGCAGAGTTATTGCCAGAAGCCCTTGCTGCTACTAGGGCGATTCAGGATGAGTATTATCGTGCCAATGCCTTGAGTGCCTTAGCTGAGAAACTGCCAGAGTTATTGCCAGAAGCCCTTGCTGTTGCCAGGGCGATTCAGGATGAGTATTATCGTGCCAATGCCTTGAGTGCCTTAGTTGAGAAACTGCCAGAGTTATTGCCAGAAGTCCTTGCTGTTGCCAGGGCGATTCAGTCTAACACTTATCGTGCCAATACCTTGAGCGCCTTAGCTGAGAAACTGCCAGAGTTATTGCCAGAAGCCCTTGCTGCTGCCAGGATGATTCAGTCTGAGTCCGATCTTGCCAATGCCTTGAGTGCCTTAGCTAAGAAACTGCCACCAGAGTTATTGCCAGAAGCCCTTGCTGCTGCTAGAGCGATTCAGGATGAGTATTATCGTGCCAATGCCTTGAGTGCCTTAGCTGAGAAACTGCCAGAGTTATTGCCAGAAGCCCTTGCTGCTGCCAGAGCGATTCAGGATGAGTATTATCGTGCCAATGCCTTGAGCGCCTTAGCTGAGAAACTGCCAGAGTTATTGCCAGAAGCCCTTGCTGCTGCCAGGGCAATTCAGTATGAGGATTCTCGTGCCAATGCCTTGAGTGCCTTAGCTGAGAAACTACCAGAGTTATTGCCAGAAGCCCTTGCTGCTGCCAAGGCGATTCAGCATGAGGATTCTCGTGCCAATGCCTTGAGTGCCTTAGCTGAGAAACTGCCAGAGTTATTGCCAGAAGCCCTTACTACTGCCAGGGCGATTCAGGGTGAGGCTTATCGTGCCAATGCTTTAAGAGCCTTAGCTAAGAAACTGCCACCAGAGTTATTGCCAGAAGCCCTTGCTGCTGCCAGAGCGATTCAGGATGAAGATTCTCGTGCTGATGCATTGAGTGCCTTAGCTTCCAGTTTGTCACAAATGCAAGCTGCCAAACTTTTTTCTCATTGGAAAGATACTCTTCATGAGTTATCCCTTCGCACTCGCCCTAATTTGCTGCAAGATATCAAAGCGTTATTTCCTGTTATCTTTGCATTAAGTGGTGAACTAGCAACGGTAGAAATTGCCCGTGCGATTCAGGATGTGGCGCGATGGTGGCGGTAAAGAGACACGGGGACACGGAGAAGCAAAGACGGAGGGATGCAGTATTTATAGTTTTAAGCGAAGTGCGATCGCCTTTTACAGCTACTCAACCATCAAGCAGGTATCGCATTTACAAACTCTCTCTGGTGTCCATCAGTGGGCTTATCGCTCTGCTAACCACGACTGTAAATCAGCCACACCGGTAAAATCTAACAGTGCTTCACTCAAGTCTTCCAGAACAGGTAAAGGTAAACCAGTGATGGCGGAACGCATTTCTGGAGTCAGTTCACCAAATCGCTTTTTTAGCTGTCGCATAACTAGATTAACTGTTGCTTCCTCGCGCCCTTCTTCCTTAATTTCCCGATAAACTCGCGTTTCCTTGAGTGTGATTTCCAGCATCGACTCTACCTCCCTTCTACTTAATTGCTCAAACTTGTACACCATAATCGTCGTAATCATCTCTATTATGGCGCGACTTGTGGGTGATGATAGTTCTTGCCGAGTTCTGGTTAATAAATACCTGGCTTGTTCTGGTGCTTGTTCTTCGTTAACTGTCGTTAATACCATCAGCGCTACCCATAAAGGTAAGGTACGAATATCCCCCAATTCATCTAAATATATTCGATGTACTTGTCCGCCATTGAGCAATGAGCGATGGGGATGAATCTGGCTTTGTTCCAGACTGCGAGATGGGTAAATTATGACTGCTTGCCAATCGCTAAATCTCTCACGGTTGCGGTAAAAATATAGTGAAGACTCAGCAAATACTCTTTCGTAAAGCTGTTCATCTTTTTGAAATTGCACTTCACAAAAATACACTGTTCCTGCATCGGCATTTTCTGGTGGGAGGAATACGCCGTCAATTTCAAATTTGGGTTCTTTGACTGCTACTGAGTCAAATCGATAGACATTAGCATTTGTTGGCGGATTGGTCAATAATTCAAATAATAACGTGGGAGATTGTTGAAATAATTTGTAAAATATCGAGTCTCGCCGCATGAAGTATTCTTATTTTGCTAAATCGAGTCTACACTACCATAGAAATCTTGAGTGATTTTGAAAGTTCTAACTTCGTATGGTAATAGCAATCGCCCTTCCCCAATAAGCGATCGCACTATCTCTCACAAACTGCGTAGTTTACCGCCGTAGGCATCACTTGTATCGGTCTTTCTTACAGAATAAAGCGATCGCTTACAAGATTTTTGCCTACCCACTCCCCAACTTACGGGAGCAGCTACAGAACTTATGGGAGCAGCTACAGAACTTATGGGAGCAGCTACAGAACTTGTGGGAGCAGCTACAGAACTTGTGGGAGCAGCTACAGAACTTGTGGGAGCAGCTACAGAACTTGTGGGAGCAGCTACAGAACTTGTGGGAGCAGCTACAGAACTTGTGGGAGCAGCTACAGAACTTGCGGGAGCAGCTACAGAACTTGTGGGAGCAGTGTCCCTTAAAGTTTTGATGAAGCTTAGACAATTATCTATATAAATACCAATATCTAGTAATAAAATTCCGAAAATTTACTGCTATAACTTGAAAAATTTATTACAAAAACTGCGAGTTTTGCTGAACCAGAATGCAGTTTAATTGAGGCAAGCTAGCTCTATAAGAATTTTAAAGGAGTAGTTTTATGTCTCGTAAAAAACGCACATCCCGCATTTTAGAAAAAGCTCAGTTAAGATCCGCCGGACTGAAATCGATTGTTCCAAGCGTCAAATTTGATGAAGATTATAGTCTAGAAAAATTAGTTGAGTCAATCGACCAGTTACGCAGCAAAATTGATGTTTATAATACTGCTCTGTCTGTAGTTGACTCTTCTAAAACTGAAATTGAAGAGATGGAAAAAAACTTGAGTCAACTTTCTGAGAAGATGCTGATGGTGGTTGGTATCAAGTACGGCAAAGACAGCCGCGAATATGAAATGGCGGGTGGTGTTCGCTATAGCGATCGCATCCGCAAAATCAGATCGAGCCGCTTGAAAAATGTTGCAGAACAAGCATCTGATGAAAATGCTAAAACTGCATAAAATGCAATAGACGCGATGAATCGCCGTGTGTACAAAAGACTAATTATTGTAGAGACGGCGATTTATCGCGTCTTTAATAAATCCCAGAGAAATTGTTTCCAAAGTATCACCTCCGATTTTAGAGTGTTGAAATAACTCAAATAGCTATCTGAAGGCGAGATATGACAACAAACTTTAGTCGGCGTGAATTTATCTTGCTTGGTTCAGCAGGGTTTGGTACCAGCTTCCTGCTGCAAGCTTGTAGTAATCAAACGCCACCAACAGCGATAACAAAGGGTGGTGCTGAAGGATTTAAAATAGCGATCGCTCTCCCTGGAGTGATTACCGATAAAGGCTGGAATCAATCTGGTTATGAAGGAATCAATCTCGCAAAACAAAAGTTAGGCGCCCAAACCGCCTATGTCGAAAAAGTAGCACAAGCAGATCAAACAGAAGTATTAACAGATTTTGCTCGTAAAGGCTACAATCCGATCTTTGCGCATGGCGGACAATTTGATGCCGCAATTGAACAAGTCGCTTCACAGTTCCCCAACACATTTTTTGTGGGAGTAAATGGTAATCTCAAGACTGAGAATATTGCTTCTTTACGAATAGATCACTTACAAGCTAGTTATTTGTGCGGCATTATCGGTGCTTCTGTGACTAAATCTAATAAATTAGCTTATATAGCCGGAGAGAAGTTTCCCGCTACTGAGGGAGAACTGCGGGGATTTGAATTAGGCGCAAAGTCTGTTAAACCAAATATCCAAATTACCTCTACTTTTACAGGTGATTGGAATGATGTTGCTAAAGCTAAAGAAGCGACTCTGGCAATAATTTCTTCCGGGGCTGATGTCATCTATCAATGGTTAGATAATGCCTCAGCCGCAGTTTTACAAACAGCAGGTGAAAAAGGAGTATATGCTTTTGGTAACACCAAGGATCAATTAGATGTTGCACCAAAAGCTGTTTTAACCAGCGCTGTCAAACGCTTAGATTTAGCTATTGCTTACATAGCAGAATTAGCTAAACAAAAACAAATCAAAGGACAAATATATACAATTGGTTTAGAAAGAGCAGAGATATTATTTTTAGGGCAATTCGGAGCAATCATACCGGAAGCAGTTAAGCAAAAGGTATTGAATGCAAAGCAAGAGATTGTTAATAAAAAAATCGTTTTTGAAGATTGCAAAGAGGCTGGTAAGGATACGCGCTGTGTGAAGAAAGCAACAACGTAGGTTTAGCAGACTATATTAAAAACAGGAATAATTGTCTTTGTAGAGACGGCGATTTATCGCGTCTGTCTAATGCGCCAGTATTTTAGACGCGATGAATCGCGTCTCTACAATGGGGGCTTATCCCCAAAAACTGGATCTGACTTGTGTGTACACCTTAGCTTTACAAAGGGGTGGGGTTGGGGGTGGATGTTAGGAAATTTTGCAAGAGGTATACTACAGTCCTCAACGAGCTATCAGTTTTGCGAATATGAACTATTTACGCTTAAACAATATTACCAAACGCTTTGGGTCTTTTGTTGCAAACGACAACATCAACCTCTCTGTTGCATCTGGAACCATTCATGCAATACTAGGCGAAAATGGTGCAGGCAAGAGTACTTTAATGAATATTATTAGTGGACTCTATCAACCTGATGCTGGTGAGATTTATCTCCAAGAACAACCACTAAAAATCACTTCACCAAATGAGGCAATTAAATTAGGGATTGGCATGATTCACCAACATTTCATGCTTGTACCAAAATTGACTGTTACAGAAAATATCATCTTAGGAATGGAGAAAACTTGGCGGCTAAATCTAGAAGATAAACAGCAAGAAATCGCCGCCTTATCCCAAGCTTATAAATTAGAAATTGACCCCACTGCCAAAGTTGAAAATTTATCTGTTGGGGCACAACAACGGGTAGAAATTCTGAAAGTTCTCTACCGTCGAGCAAAGTTGTTGATTCTTGATGAACCTACAGCAGTTTTGACACCGCCAGAAGTAGAATCATTGATTGCTATTTTGCGCCAATTAGCAGCCGCAGGGAATACAATCATTTTTATCAGTCATAAATTAGAAGAGGTAATGAATCTCTGTGATTCAGTCACAGTTTTGCGTCAGGGAAAAGTAGTAGGAACAACATCAACTGAAGCGGCGACACCTCAGCAGTTAGCAACATTGATGGTAGGACGAGAAGTAGCTTTACAGTTAAATAAAAGTCCGACATTACCAGGAGAAATCATCTTATCGGTGCAAAATTTACAAGTTACTAATGAAAGAAATATTCTTGCTGTAAATAACGTATCTTTTGAACTGCGGGCGGGAGAAATTTTAGGAATTGCTGGTGTCGAAGGCAATGGACAGCGAGAATTAGCTGATGCGTTGGCAAAGCCCGTCGCAGACATCGCTCTTGTGCGGACTATTAAGCAGGGTAAAATTGAGTTTACGCCCAAACATTCCTCAGTGGGCTACATCCCAGAAGATAGGCAGACAATGGGATTGGTGCTGCAATTTAGCATCGCCCAAAACTTGATTTTAAAAGCTTTTAAATATCTGCCATTTTGTCGCCGTTTTTTGTTACAACCAGAAGCGATCGCAAATCGTGCCCAAGCTGCAATGCAAGAGTTTGACATTCGGGCGAATAGCATTGATATCAAAGTAAGTCAGCTTTCGGGAGGAAATCAACAAAAAGTGGTGTTAGCGCGAGAACTGGCGCAAACACCAGCTTTAATTATCGCCATGCAACCCACCAGGGGGTTAGATGTCGGCGCGACAGTAGCCGTGCAGTCTCGAATCTTAACAGAACGCGATCGCGGTGCGGCAATTTTGTATATTTCTACTGAGTTAGAAGAAGTGATGGCAATGAGCGATCGCATTGCCGTAATCTACAGAGGTGAGTTTGTGGCTATTTTGGATGCAGCTACGGCGAAGGTGGAAGAAATTGGTTTGTTGATGGCTGGGGGAACACCCAGAGAGTAAAATGCCGAGTCTTTATATCATCGGTGGTGCAAATGGTTCAGGAAAAACCACCGTATCGATGAGTTTATTACCAAATTTTCTAGATTGCTTTGAGTACGTAAATGCAGATGCTATTGCTGCTGGACTATCTCCATTAAATCCCGATTCAATGGCTATAGAAGCAGGAAGATTAATGATTATGCGACTGCGGACATTATCTAATTCCGGTAGTGATTTTGCTTTTGAAACGACGCTAGCAGCTAGAAGTTTTGCACCTTTTATTATTGATTGTAAAGCAAAAGGCTACACAATTAACTTGATATACTTTTGGTTACAAAGCGTTGACTTAGCAGTAGAACGAGTAGCAGCAAGGGTTGCTAGTGGTGGACACTCGATTCCAGAAGATGTGATTCGTAGACGCTATCAACAAGGGCGAAGAAATTTGATTTATTTATACTTATCTTTGTGCGATCGCTGGATTATCTATGATAACTGTAACAATGATACTAAGTTAGTAGCTGAGTATTGTCGTGGTCAACAACAAGTTGTTTATAAAAATGCAATTTGGAATCAAATCAGAGGACAGGAAAATGGCTGAACAAGAATTAGAGCTTTTATCAAGCAAAATTGATGCTGGAGTCAAAGCCGCAATTGCAGCAGCGATTGAAAGACATCGTAAGCTTGGGCAATCAATTAGTATTATGCAAAATGGTAAGGTTGTGACTTTAACTGCTGATGAGATTGCAGCATTTCAAAATCAGCAGAACACTCAAAACAAAATTAACCTGATAGATGTCTGATGAATTGTTCAATTTGATTCAACTTTGAGGAGTGAATGAACTGCATAAAAAATCATATCTCCAAACCTAAAGATCGCAAGTAATCGCATGAAATTCCTGTTACCAATCCTATCACCGCTAATTGCCATTGCCTCCGCCCTCATCGTCGGTGCTATCCTGATGCTAATTGCTGGGGCAAATCCCATCACTGCATACAGCATCTTATTTCAAGAATCTCTCTCTACCTACTTTGGATTTGGTAACACCCTCACCAAAATGACACCGCTATTGTTTACCAGTTTAGGCGTATTAATAGCATTGCGGGCTGGGCAATTTAATATCGGTGGAGAAGGACAAATTTATCTGGGTGCGTTGGGAAGTACTTTAATTGGGTTATACGTGCAAGGATTACCTGCGGTGATTCATATTCCCTTAGCACTTTTAGCAGGATTTTTCTTTGGTGCAGTTTGGGGTTGGATTCCTGGTTATCTCAAAGCCATACGCGGAGTGAATGAAGTAATTACTACATTGTTGCTCAACTATATCGCCGTGAATTTAGTTAGCTACCTCGTCCAAAACCCATTAATGGCAACAGGTGCGCCTAGTCCTTATTCGCCATTAATTGCTAAAACATCGCGTTTGCCGATTATCTTACCACAAAGCCTGGCCCATGCTGGTATTTTATTCGGTTTAATTGCCGCAGGTATTTTATGGGTATTGTTAGTGCGATCGCCATTAGGTTATCAAATTACAGCAGTGGGATTTAACCCGATTGCCGCCCGTTATGCCCACATATCTGTTGAACGTACCATTATGCTGGTGATGGCTGCTGCGGGTGGTTTCGCTGGGTTAGCTGGAAGTTGCGAGGTGATGGGGTTGAAATATCGGCTATTTGAACAAGTTTCCCCAGGTTATGGATTTGATGCCATTGCGATCGCTTTTTTAAGTCGTGGTAGTGTAGTCGGTGTAGTCTTAACTTCTTTGTTTTTTGCAGCGCTTCGCAGTGGTGCAAATGTGATGCAGCGTAGTGCAGGTGTGCCGGTAACTGTAGTTTACGCGATTCAGGGGTTTATGGTGTTATTTATTGCGATCGGTTTGGCAGTCGAAAGAGAAATAAGAGTAAAAACGCAAAGGGACGCAAAGGTTTAACGCAGAGGAACACAAAGAAAACTCTGCAATACTTTGCGCTTCCCTCTGCGTTCCTCTGCGTTTAAAAAAAATACTACCAATTCAATTAATGATTGCAACATATCCTTGGGTAAAGACGCGATGAATCGCGTCTCTACAATGGTATAACTCTATGGATAATCTCAACTTCTTCTCTGATTACTTAATAGCTACCTTACGTTTAGCCGTCCCCTTAGCATTTGCAGCCCTTGGAGGATTGTACTCGGAACGATCGGGGGTGTTAAATATCGCTTTAGAAGGAATGTTGCTTACAGGTGCTTTTACTAGTGCTGCTGCCACTTTCTACACCGGCAATCCCTGGCTTGGTATCCTTGCATCCTTGATTGCGGGGGGATTAGTCGGACTACTCCATGCTATTTTGTGTGTAACTTTGCGTGTCGATCAATTGGTATCTGGGCTAGCAATTAATCTTGTCGCAGCTGGGTTAACATCGTTTTTAGCTCGATTAGTGTTTAATGGCAGTAGTACGCAGCAGTTACCTGGAATTGGGACAATTATGATTCCTGGTTTAGCCAATATTCCCCTGATTGGGCCGCTACTATTTCAGCAAGATATTTTAGTACATTTCTTATTTATCTTAGTTATTTTAACTACATACATTTTATTTAAAACTAGCTTTGGGCTGACATTGCGGGCAGTGGGTGAATCTCCGAAAGCTGCTGACACGGCAGGAATTTCCGTACCATTTGTTCGTTATATCGCTGTAGCGATCAGTGGCACTCTTGCAAGTTTAGGAGGTGCTTATTTAACTCTGGTACAAGTAAGATTTTTTGCCGAGGGGATGAGTGCAGGTAAAGGATTTATTGCGATCGCCGCATTAATTTTTGGCAGATGGCATCCTTTTGGTAGTGCTTTAGCTTGTTTGCTGTTTGGGGCTACAGAAGCTTTACAACTGCGAATTCAGGCATTAGGGGCAAATATCCCTTACCAATTTTTAGTCATGCTACCTTATGCGATCGCTTTATTGGCATTAGTAGGTAAGCTGGGGAAATCTACACCCCCGAAAGCTTTAGGTACTCCCTACTTTGGAGAAAATCGCCACTCAGACTAATTTAACGCGAGCCGTTTAATTGAGGCAGTTCAGTCATGGAATCAAATCAATCTCACAAAGAGACAGAATAGTATTCAAAAATTCCTTTAATTCAGCACACAGATTGACTGCATCCATTAGATTATTGTTTTTTAAAATCTTGGCAGCATCGCGAGTTTTACTATAACTGCGTTTTTTACCTAACTCGAATATTTCTTTAATATGATATGACGGAGGTTTATTGTGATTCACCTGCTCAGGTAATCCCCTTGGTGCTGACTTATTATGTCCAGCCAATTTTTGAATAGTTGGCCAAAAAGGTAGTAGCCAAGCTTCAAAATCATACTGCGCTGCATGGGGATAAAAATTTGGGTTATTCCCCACCCACATTTTCATTTTTGCTTTAGCATCTGCTGCATCTTAAAAATCATTGGTTCCTGTATAAACATCTGTTAGTGCAATCACACCATTGAAAGCATCTCTCCCTGTCAGTAAATTCTCAACCTTACGCCTGAGTTTTTCTTCTTTGGGAATCCGACCATCATCAGGTATAAACTGAAGTTTAGGCATTTTTTGTTGCAAGCGCGACTTCAGGAAATCTCGTAAAATCGGCTCAAAAGCTTTTTCTGTTGCACCCTCAACTAAAATTGCTATTCTCATGGACGACCACCGATTAAGTTCATCGCCCAAATTTGATCTAAACTATAATCTTCTAGCCATTTTTCTAAATCAAAAAAGTCACCCCAATTCATAGTTGTTAAACCATCCTCAGAATCACAAACTAGAACTTCTTCAGGTTTTAAAAATTTTATTAATCTATCTGAATGGGTTGCCACAATTAGCTGAGTTCGTTGGGCAGCTTCGCGCATTAAATCAGCTAATAGTCTTAATAATTCTGGGTGTAAACTGACTTCTGGCTCATCAATAAGAGTGACAGCAGTTAAATCTGGACTTTGCAGCAGTGTTACTAACCAAAGAAATCGTAAAGTCCCCTCTGACAACTGGTGCATATAAAGAGGCTTAGAAAAATTTTTGTCTTTCCAAGTCATTGCTAAAGTTCCTGCTGCTACTGGCGGAAACGATAAACGCTCAAAATCTGTAAATGCAGCAGCAAGGGTATCTTCAATAATTTCAAATCGTTCTGAGTCAGTTTCTCGCAAATAATAAAGGCAGGAAACTAAATCTTCTCCATGAGAACCTGGTAAGGTCACTGGACGCATTGATTGTGGTAAACGAACTGGGCTTTTAGGAGCAACATTTAATGCTCCATAAAAAGTGCAAGAAGCTAATCTTTTTCGCAGATTTTCTGGCTCTTGGTACATTTTGGGAACTTGAGCAAGAGAAGTTTCTAAGGGATTATGATCCCAATTTGGGCGCAATAGCTTTTGATCTTCTGTATTAAAATATTTAACATCTAAACCACGAGAGTCAATGTGTTTAAAGGGTTCTGATGCATGGCGATCGTTTTGTTGAGTAAGTGTTTCTAAAGCAATTTCATATGCTAACCCTTTAGGAGCAACTTCTAGCGAGTAGTCGAGTGGTGCATAACCAGGCACACTCATGGACAAGGAAATTGTTATACTTCTAGCTTGATCGCGCGTCATAATATCACCCAGTCCACCCAATTCGGAAATTTTGGTTCCTAGTTGAGCATTTGCTGATGCTGCTAAAAGTGAAAAAATTTCTAACAGAGAGGTTTTACCTACACCATTAGCACCAATCATCACCGTCAGGGGTCGTTCATGCATATCAACTTGTACATTATACAAGCGACGATATCCTTGAATTGTTATACTTTCAAACGAGTTCATAATATAGTTATTACCAACTGTTGTACCTATTGCTTTCTACTGTCTGTACTTTCCGATCTTTTCCCTACTGTAAAGCCTTAAGGCAATTCTTAGCAGTAGCGCCAAAATCTGAATAGGTCAACGCAGGCGTTAGCATAATAGCAAAATCAACAAATAATGTGATATATGCCTATACCAAAAGCCACTCATGCCGCAAAATAACCAAACCGCCATCGAATTCCGCGATGTCACCCTTAGCCGCAATCATCGCCCATTGGTGTCAAACCTCAATTTCACCATTCGCCAAGGAGAAGCACTGGTATTACTTGGGCGCAGTGGTAGCGGTAAAACCACGACAATGAAGTTGATCAATCGCCTATTTACACCTACACAAGGCGAAGTTTTATTTGATGGTATTCCCACAACTCAATGGGATGAAATTAAACTGCGGCGAAAAATTGGTTACGTCATTCAAGAAATTGGTTTATTTCCCCATTTCACTGTCGAACGCAATGTTGGTTTAGTCCCGTCTTTAGAAAAGTGGCAACCGAAACAAATTAAAATGCGGGTTTATGAACTGTTGCAATTGGTAGGCTTAGAACCAGCACAATTCGCCACACGTTATCCGCACGAACTTTCGGGAGGACAAAGGCAAAGAGTCGGTGTAGCCAGGGCTTTAGCAGCAGATCCGCCGGTGTTGTTGATGGATGAACCCTTTGGCGCACTCGATCCAATTACGCGCCTCGAACTGCAACAAGAGTTTCGGCATTTGCAGCAAGAGTTAGGCAAAACAGTTGTTTTCGTCACCCATGATATTCAAGAAGCCTTTGTGTTGGCATCGAGAATTGGTTTAATGTCTGGCGGAAAATTGATAGTATTGGGGACAAAAGATGAATTTATGCGATCGCAACACCCAGAAAGCCTCGCCTTTCTCGAATGTCTGCGTTCCCTGCAAGATACTTTATGAAAAATTTCTTCCTGGTTAAGTATGCCCCAGAAATTCTTCAGCATACTCTAGAACACCTCTTTTTAGTAGGCATCGCCATTGGAATTGCCATCCTTGTAGGCATTCCATTAGGTATTTTAATTACACGTAAAACTTATCTCCGTCAACCAATTCTTGGCATCGCGAATATTTTCCAAACTATTCCCAGTTTGGCGCTGTTTGGCTTACTCATTCCTATTCCCATAATTGGCGGCATTGGTGCAGTACCAGCAATTGTTGCCCTGATTGTATATTCTTTGCTGCCGATAATTCGTAACACTTACACAGGTATAACTAGCATCGATCCAGCTATTCGAGAAGCTGGGAGAGGTATGGGAATGACAGATAGACAATTGTTATTGCAAGTTGAGATTCCCTTGGCAATGGGAGTAATTTTAGCAGGTGTGCGAGTCGCAACAGTAATTGCCATTGGTATTGCAACTATTGCCGCCGCAATTGGGGCTGGTGGTTTGGGAGTATTTATTTTTCGCGGCATATCAGTAGTGAACGATCAGTTAATTTTAGCTGGTGCAGTTCCGGCGGCAGTAATTGCATTATTGGCTGACTTTGTAATTGGCTGGATAGAGAATAAATTAAAAATTAAAAATTAATGAAGAGATTTTTCACACTTTGCTTTTTGAGTTTTGCCTTGTTATTGGCGATCGCTGCCTGCACGCCGAATTTAAATAGTAGTAGCAGTGGTAATATAGTTGTTGCTTCCAAAGATTTTACCGAGCAAGATATTTTAGGTGAACTATTAGCACAGCAAATTGAGGCGACAACTAATTTAAAAGTAGATCGTCGCTTCCGTTTGGGTGGTTCTTTTATCTGTCATAGTGCGATTACTTCTGGAAAAATTGATGCATATATTGAGTACACAGGCACATCTTTTACTGGAATTTTAAAGCAAAAAGCAATTAATGACCCTAAAGAACTTTATCAGAAGTTAAAACAAATTTATGCCCAGCGATTTAATTTAGAAGTCATGCCAACTTTGGGTTTTGAAAATACTTTTGCGATGATTATCCGGGGTGAAGATGCCAAGCGTAACAATATTCAAACTCTCTCCCAAGCTTCTCAATATACACCTCAGTGGCGCGGCGGTTTTGGCTATGAATTTTTGGAAAGGGAAGATGGTTTTCCGGGATTAGCTAAAACCTATGGGTTACTTTTTGCTAAACCTCCCCAAATTATGGACTTGGGTTTAGTGTATCGTGCTTTGATTCAAAAACAAGTAGATATGGTGGCGGGTAGTTCCACAGATGGGCAGATTTCCCGCTTGGATGTAGTGGTGCTAAAGGACGATAAAAAATATTTTCCTCCTTATGAAGCTGCACCAATTGTTCGACAAGAAACTTTAAAAAAATATCCCGAATTAAGAACAGCGATCGCTTCCCTCGCTGGCAAGATTTCAGCAGATGAAATGCGACAATTAAATTATTTAGTTGAGGGAGAATTACGTAATGTTAAAGATGTTGTCCAGGAGTTTCGCAAATTGAAGGGATTAAAATAATTCGTAATTCGTAATGACGCTCTTACTGTTGTCCATGTAAATAGTTCCTTAACCACTTAATGACTTCACTTGTTGTTTGTTCATTAGCTCTTTGGAGACATTGCTGCACAATTTCTCTGACGTTAGGAAAGTAGCTGCTTTCTGTAAGTGCATAACTTTCTCCCTGCAATCGATAAATTAATAACCGATTATTCTTTAATATCCAAACTTCTGGCACTCGATAAGGCAAGAAATCATTAACGTCAGTGTAACTTGTCACATCTATTTCAATTGCTAAATCTGGTGGTGGATCTGACTCCCAATTAATTCTTTTTTTGCCTACTACTGCTCTGGAATTTTCAATGTAAAAACAAAAGTCTGGTTCAATACCACTAATTTCTGGCAAGCTCATGGTAATGGGCGTAAATGACTCGTATGCACGGTTTAAATGATCCAGCAAAACCTTAGCAATATCTGCTAGCAAACTCGCATCTCTTCCATGCTCTGGTAACGGTGCCATCAGTAAAATTTCTCCTTTGCGATATTTAATGCGAGGCGAGGAGCGATCGCCTAGTTGCTGACTCAATACTTGATAGTCTTTCCAATCTCCCAAAAGCTTCAACACTGCGCCAGGTGGTAACTCGATTCTTTCTGGTGTAATTACGGTATCCATAACTAGCTCACATTTTAAATATTGGCACAGACGTGTTGGCAAAGCCTCTCGTAGAGAACCGGCTTGTCGCCAGACATCGCATTACATCAAGGATAACGCTACCTGAATCGATTTTTGGAATAACTTTAGTTGTCAATAATCATAGAATATGGCCAAGATTGGTTTTGAATTACTTGCGTATCCTCTTGGGCAAACGCAAGGGCATCTCCAGGGCGAAGCAAGCAAATCGGTACAGGAGAAGCGATCGCTCCATCTTTGCGGGTTCCAGAGCGCACACTTGCTACCTGGCAAACATGCTCTGGGGTTGGATCGACTGCCATAATGTGTGCTTGCGATCCATCAAGACAAGGGCCAAGACCGCGCTGCCAATACCAAGGCGCACCGCCATCAGAGTACGGTACAATTCGTTTAGCATTCCAAATTTCCGCTACATCAATTAAATCATCGGCATCGCACATCATCTTTTGGCGGACTTGCCAGCTGTTCTCCGGCACAAAAGGAAGATAGCGAGCGACTGATGAAAAGAGATACTGAATCGGATACAGTCCAAAACCTCGATATCCACCAAATAAAGTATCAAGGGAACCATAACGCTCTAAGGCTACGGCTGCGAGTTTTTTGACATCTCCTAGACAGTCACTCCCTGAATCTGCGGTGAGCGCAACACGGCGATCGCAATACTCAATCAGGTAAGTGTTGCCCTCATTGCGAATCTCTGGGTGGAGGGCTTGAGCAACCGTTGGCTGTTCCCCGTAGAAGGGCAGGGCAATCACTCGCATTCCACCAATTCGAGTTTCGTCAAACCAGCGTAATGTGTGAATATTCTCAAATCCAAGCTGACGCAGCCGCAACGCCATATCAATTGCCAGTACAGATTCTCGCTTCACTTCGGGAACAAAGATTGGTGTGTTAGCAACAACTCGCAGCAAGGTTCCTAAATCAAAATGATCGGGGTGAGAATGGGTGATAAATATTGCATCGGGTTGTCCCATTTCCTCTAAGCTGAGGGGTTGGTAGTTTGGCGGATAAACTTCAGACTTGGGCAACAGAAATGGATCGAAAAGAATGCTAAAGTTGCCATCACTGAGCCGGAGGGTGGAGTGACCGACAAAAGTGGCATGGCCTAGTTGCGGCTTGACGGATAATTCGTTGACTTCAACCAGTGCGCCATAATCACCCAATGCGTTCCATAACTCGCGAGCAATGGTTGTAGTTGGAGCATTACTTCCTTGTTGCCATTCTCCCAGATACAAAGCAAGCTCAGATAGGAGATTGGAAGATAATTTTGGGATGACGATAGTTTCGCCAATATTGCGTTCCAGCTCAAGGGCAACGGGTTTAACGGCTTTAGGATCGGGATATAGCCAATCTTCCAAAAGGATATTAGGACGCTGATACAAATCCGCCAGACCACCCGAAACCATTGTCTGTGCCAGTAATTCACGCGCATGAACCACCACATTTGCAAGACCATATCGACTACGGTGTGCTGTGACGCTGGTGCAGTAGCGACGGATGGTGTTGTCACATTGTCCAGTCACAGCACTACCAAACTTGGTTTCGTCCTGATAGATGAGTTGAAATTTAATGTTGCTGCTTAATCTTTGACGTATCATTAAATTTTTGATTTTTGATTTTTGATTTTGGATTGACCCCAGCAATCAAGTCACACAATTTTAGATTTTAGATTTTAGATTTTGGATTTATTCTCGCATTTAAATTCGCTTGCTCTGAGATTTTTTAAATTTTGGATTTTAAATCTTCAATTTCATTATCCAAAATTTAAAATCTAAAATTCGGTCAGGGATTCTTCAATCCAAAATTCAAAATTTAAAATCTAAAATTCTTTCATCTCTACGCGATGACCAGCCATGTTCGGTGCGGGCAAAGGGTAAGGCAAGTTCTGCCATATAATGCTGCCCTTTAGAATCAAGTAGCCAAGGTTGATTGACTAACTCTTCTACAATTAGCCATCGGGTGTGTTTTTGTAAGTCTTTTTTGAAAAAGGACTCTAGGGCTAAAGGGCTGTCCCGATGTAAAAGCAGTGAAGGCTTATCCTCTATTTGCAGATTAAGCAGCATCGGCCAGCCATACTCAGCAGCTAATTGCTGCCATCTGGCAAAGCGCTCTATTTCAGTCAATTGGGCGAGTTCTGCTAAGACTTGCCCACTCAAAACTGTCCGCCGAGGACGGACGATCGCTTCTTTTGGTAACTGAACACGAGGAGTAAAACGAGGTACATTCAGTTCAATCTGCATCGGCACTGTGGCAGCGCGAAAGATTGCCATCGGGTTATCTTGAAAGGTAGTCCAAAGTAACTGTTCAGAGATGGGGTCGCGGGCATTAACCGCAGCCAATGAAAACCAAAACACTGCAACAGGTTTTAGCGAAGCCGATCGCAATTTTAAAAATGGCAACTGTGTTTTTGGATCTAGAAAAATTTCTGCATCGACTAGGGATAAACTATCTTGACTCGCGCCCCACAACTCAATAGGAAGAATATTGAAATTGGGACGAGCTAAAACATTTGGGTTTGGCTCAAAGGGACTTTGTAATTCTGCAACCTGAATTTGATGTTGGCTGGCTAAACAGTCAAGCCTCTGTTGAAACCAAGAATATAATAAATTATTTCCATTGAGTAAGTCTTGAAATCGGGCAAAGATTGGCACCGGATCGTCACTAATCCCGTGAACTACCACTTGGAAAGACTCAAATAGACCCGCGAATAAGCAACCGAAAGGGGCTGTGGAAAGAGCGGACTTTGGCGAATTACTGCCAGATTCGAGAACGACTACCTCTTGATTTTGCGACAGCGATCGCTCCCACGCCTCCAACCGAGCGATCGCTTCAGGGTGGCGATGAGCCGTTCTCATTTCGGAAACCAAGGTGGATTTGAGATCGCCAAGTGCAATACCCGCCGCAAATTCCTGTTTCAGTCGCTCGCGAAACGCCATCCGCATTGCTGAGGCTGGACTTGCACCCTGAATCCAGCAACGCTCGTAGTCTGCGAGTGTTTCCAGCAAAGTGTTTTGCTGCGCCTCATCGATGGCAATGCGAAACGGTAGCCCTAAATCACAGTGCAGCACTAGATCCGATAGCTGAACGAGTGAAACATCAAGGGCTTGGGCGAGTTCTTGAATATAGGTCTTTGCTTGTTGTAGATAATCTGCAAGTGCATCTAGAGATATAAAATCAAGCTTTGCCGCCAGAGTATCGCAAAGGGAATGCAGTTGTTGAATAGCACTGTTCCAAAGACCGCGATCTGGCTCAATCAGCTTGTCTGCCGCAACTGCTAATGCTTCCCAACAATTCTCAAATCGCTGGGGCAGGTCAAGTCCGCCTAAAAGCACACCTCCATCAATGAAGAGATGTAGAATATCCTCTATTGCGGCTGCATGGTTCCAGCGAGGTGAGGCTGACACTGTTTTGCTTAGTTCGTCTAATGTCCCTAGCTCCAATTTGGTCAGTTCTTCCAAGAGGATGTCTACAATTTCCTGAGACTCGATTTCCCGCTGCTCAACTAACCCATCTGGAGTGCGTCCCCAAAACCGCCAGGAACCATCTGCTTGTCGCTTCAAGGTAGGATTCAATCGCCAAGTTGCACGTTGACGATAAATTGAACGTTGAGCTAGCGATCGCAATATTGTTTGAAAAGGGCGAAGATCGGGTGTAAATGAATACTGAGATTCTACATGATTATGCTGTGCTACCTTGGTAAACTCAACTAAACTCACACCAGCCCATAAACCATAAGGTGTAGTTCGTCCCGCAGCCCGCGCTAGGTAACGATACAGCGCCGTCTCCAGATGGCGAATTTTTTTAGTCCGTTTTCCCTGCCTTGTGAAAGCTACACGCTGCACCTCCGTGACAAGGGAGGGATTAGATAACAGCAGGGCTTTCATAAACCATGAATCTGCTGCGGTCATCTGCCAAAGTTGCTGGCGATCGTCTTCATGTACCTGTTGATAGGCTGTTGCATATTCTTTCCAGATATCAGCATCCTTTGTACGGCTGGCTGCTAACGCTAGGCTTGCGAGTTCTTGATGGCCAAAACTTTGAATAGTCTCAATTGGCCAAGCAGCAGCCCGCAAGATGCCAATGGGACTAAGCTCAAATTGTTTGCTGGGATGATTCATCAATCGAGAATTTTGGATTTTGGATACTTCGACTTACCTCGGCTCCGCTACCTCGACTTCGCTCGGCACAAGTCGGTACGAGTCGCTCAGTACAAGTTTTAGATTTTAGATTGACCCCAGCAATCAAGTCAGGGCTGCTGTCAATTAATTTTAGATTTTGGATTTTAGATTTGTTCTCGCGTTTAAATTATCTTGCTCTCAAACCTTTTGAAATTTTAGATTTTGAATCATTCAATCCAAAATCCAAAATTTAAAATCTAAAATTCCGCGAGCGAGCTGTAGCCACGCGGCGATGATTGGTGAGCAGTGGCTCGATCGCCCTAGTGTAATGTTGCTCTAACTTGACTACTGCGGTAAAATCTCGCATTACAGCTGAGTATCCCTCAAGACTCAATCCTGCTTCCCTTAACCATTGCTCTGTATCTTCGCCATCAAGCAAATTAAACTGCTCTCGAAAGGAGTCAGACATTGTTTGAATTTCCGCATCAGAAATCTTCAGCCCCAAACGCTCTGCTTCTTTAACTGCTAAATAAGCCAGTAGGACTTTTTTACTCATCACTTCTTCGTTCTCACCTAAGCGGGTGAGAATTTGAATATCATCGCTACTTTCAGGGGAATTTGATGCTTTCTCCAACTCACCATCAGCCAATTCCGACTCAACGAGAGAAGTTTTTCCAGTGCCAAAATGACGCAGATAATAAGTAAGTGGGTCTGATGGGAAATCTTCGGGTGTTTTCGGCCACTTAGGAGACTCGAAACGATTATTGCGTACACAAATGACCTTTTCATAACTACGAGCCTCACCCGCCAGCCAAAAAATTAGCCCCGGCATTTTACCCGTCATCACATCGTCAACAGCTTGTCCGGCGATGTGGGTAAAGAAGTTTGCTTCTGGATGCTCACCCGCTAACACGGAAAAATCCTCTAAGCGGAAATCAATGGCATAATTTAGCCGTTCTCCATCTCCAGCATGAACTACCAACTGCCAAACAACTTGCTCGGTAGGGAAACTAGCCCAACTGCTATCAGCTTGTTTGACTTTTTGTTTGAGCCAGGAAATAAAAGATCCTGCTAGCAATGCATCCAGTTTTCGTTGCAAAGTACGCCGTTCTTCAGGTGTGGACAATCCTGTAAGAGTGCTGATATCGATTGGTTCCCAACGCAACTCAAAAGATGGCTTTGCTCGGACAAAATGAGATGATTGTTCGTGTCGCTGCGGAGATTGCCCAGATCGCAGCTCGATCGCATCACCAGGACGCACCGTTATTGCTCGCTCTGGGGAACCAAGCCGACGCTGCAACAAGCGAACTGTTTCTTCTGAACTTAAGGGAAAGGCATAGCGGTTGAACCAGGCGTGGCGACCGCTAAAGCACAGACCGGAAGCATAAGGGAAAACCAAAGCAGGGTTGCAAGCACACGCTGCTTCCAACCAACTAACTACCCCTTGCCGATCGAAGGTTGCTCCCATACCGTGCTGATAGCCCATACTCGCACGCACTACTGGTTGATACTTGGTGGAAATTAGATCGATCGCACCGTATTCTTGGGTGATTCGTTCGCCAATTTCCGCCGTTACTTCTGCATCTGCCATGTGCCAGAATGTGCCAGTTGCATCTCGAACTAACAGCCCAAACTCCGGTTCTTCGTGGTCTGAAGGCGTGGGGAGCAAGTAAGTTTGTCCAAGGGCGATCGCTTGCCAAGGCTGACAGATAATTATTTTTGAGAACCCAATCTTTTGCAGCTGTTCGATTAATGCCGGTTCATCCGCAGTAATTACGGGCAGTTCGCGCGGCAGTTTTTGGAGCGTTTCTAGGTGAAAGTGATCGAAGTGTCCATGAGTTACCACCAAAGCTGTTAAGTTTGGCAGTTTGTCTAACTCAAATACTCGACCAGGATAGTACGTAAGCGTACCCTTGACGAGTGTATCCGAAAAGCATGGATCGAGCAAGATGCGTTGATCGATCGTTTCGATGTATAAAGCAGCATGACCACAGATAGTGACACGCATGAGAATTGTTTCCGTAGCTGGTACTGTCAAAAAATCCTAGCCGATTTAAACAGCAAAAGATGGAAATGTTTAAAGAAGTTAAGAACTAAATATCAATTGCTAAGATTGGTAGCAAATAATTCCTAAATTCCATTAAGCTTGCATACTCTAATATAGAGCATTACTGAGATTAGATATAACACTTCTCGTTTGTATGCAATACACTTTGACCTCACTTCCATTCCTCTCTCCTAAGAGGAGAGGGAAAAGGAGCAGCTTTTATTATTGGAGAGGCTTTGAATGTTACTCCCCTTCCCTATAAGGGAAGGGGCTGGGGGTTAGGTCTGTATTGAACTCAACCCAGAAGCGCTAAAGTTCTCATTAACATTTCTGGCCATAGGTGTGGAAAAGACAATACACAATGTTGTAGTTTTTGGCGGCGGGAGTGCTGGATTTCTCTCTGCCTTAGCGTTGAAGGTGAAGATGCCAGCTTTGAACGTGGTAGTCGTCCATTCCACAACCATTCCGATTATTGGAGTGGGTGAAGCAACTACCGCTTGGATACCTTGGTTTTTGCATCAGTATCTAGAATTAAATCGAGAGCAATTTTATGAAGAAACCCAACCGATTTGGAAACTAGGAATTAAGTTTATTTGGGGAGATTCTAGCCAGTCTCACTTCAACTATCCTTTTGTGACTCATCTAGCAGATAAACTCAGTGTTTTGAGCAAAAGCACTGCTTACTATTGCCTTGATTCCACCACAGAATCCAGCCTTTATTCACTGTTGATGGAGCAGTGCAAGTCACCTTGCTTCCGCAGAGAAAATGGCGATTTCGTAGTTGATGAACGCTTTGGATACCATATTGAAAATGTTAGTTTCGTTTCTTATTTAGAAAGAAGGGCAACAGAAATTGATATCAAGATTATTGATAAACCTGTTGTAAATATTGAAGTCGCCGAAAATGGCTATGTTCGCCAACTCAAGTTTGATGATGGCACAATGCTGGCTGGCGATCTATTTGTCGATTGTTCTGGTTTTCGCTCGGCGTTGCTAGGAGAGATTCTGCAAGAACCTTTTTGTAGTTTTGCCAGCAGCTTGTTTTGCGATTCTGCTGTCACAGGCACATGGATGCGAGATGATGCAATCAACCCTTTCACAACTGCCCAAACCATGCAGAGTGGGTGGTGTTGGCAAATTGATTTGCCGGATAAAGTCAACCGTGGCTATGTATATTCATCGGCTTTTATCAATGATGATGATGCTTTGCAAGAGATGAAACGGCACAATCCTCTGATGAACGATCGCCATAGTATTGTGAGGTTCAAGTCAGGGCGACATCAACGATTTTGGGTAAATAATGTCGTCGCGGTGGGCAACGCTTCCGGTTTCGTAGAACCTTTAGAATCAACAGGATTACACATGATTGGCGAAACCATTAAATGTGTGTGCGATGTGTTGATTGATTCCGACCAGCAACCCACCCCAGCCTTAATTAATCTTGCGAATCGAGCGATCGCCCAAAAGTGGGATGATATTCGTGATTTTTTGTCGATTCACTTCAAATTCAATCACCGAGTAGAATCAGAATTCTGGCAACACTGCTGGCATCAAACTGATATTGGTGATGCCGAAGCAATAGTAGACTTTTTTCAACACAATGGCCCATCAAGCCTTGGTCAAATTCTGCTTTGCCCCAATAGTGTTTTTGGATACAACGGTTATCTGAATTTACTCATGGGTCAACGAGTGGCTACGAAGTATCAAAGCCACAATGACAGCTTAGATTTAGATCGTTGGCGACAAATCCAAAATTATTTCACGAAGCAGTGTACTAACGCCTTATCAATCCATGAGGCGATTCAGGTTGTTAAAGAAAGAAAATGTCAATGGCTGACTTCATAAATACCATTCCCCAGGTGCCTCGCGTTAACCCCAATGCCCATTTAATCCTCAGTGAGACGGGTGAGGTTTGTAGCTGGGTGGACGGCGAAGTGTTCGCCCTCGAAGGCATTAGCCCCAGTACCATCCGGGAACTACTGGCGCTAATCGATGGGGTGCGATCGCTTGAGGCAATTTATGCTGAACTTGCAAATTCATACGATCGCAACTACTTACATGAGATTGTCTTGGCTTTAAGTCAGTTGCATATCTTAGAGGAAGTAGTAACTGAAACTGCACCCGTAAATTCTGACTGGAAATTGCCAATAGTTCCCGAACAAGTACGCCAAAAGGCGATCGCTATCATCGGCAATCACCAGTTACTCGATACTCTCAATCAAGCCTTTGCTAAACATGGTTTTCAAAATCACCGCGCTTTCTCATTCACAGATTTTGCTTCCTGTCAAACGCCGGAATTTCTCGCTCTCCAGCAAGAACGGATACTTCTCAATGGCTCTTGGAAAGTGTCTGCAAATAGTCTAGAAGCTGTGAGTGTTTCTGGGCTTGAATTTCAAGAATTCGACTTTGTAATCTGCGCTTTGGAAGGTGTACCGTATCAAGCCCTATTCGATGTCAACAAGTCAGCCCTAGCCAGTGGCACACCGTGTTTATTCGTCACTGCTTCCCCAGAAACAGCACTCATCGGGCCAACAGTGATTCGGGGTGCAACTGCTTGTTTTAGTTGTCGAGTCATTACCTTAGAAGGTATTCCATCGGTTTTACAGGATATTTTGCCGCAACTGTCAACCCCCATCCTTAACCAGGCAAATAGTCCACTTTTGCCCTCCATAGCGCAGGTATGTATTGAAGAAGCGATTTCCATCTTAGGTTTGAACTTAACAGCAACTCGCGCCACCAGCGTTGTAAAAATTAATCGACAAGGCGATGGCACTGTTAAGCGGCTGCTTCCTAGCGGTGAATGTCAGCAGTGTACATCGCAATTAGATGAACCATTGGGAGTGCTGCAACGAAATGCGATCGCTGCGGCTGCCCAAGAAATCGGTCGGATCTGGCCAAACTCACCCAATGCTACAATCCGTGCAGCAGCCGATCCTTGCAAAACGGTGGGCATTTTGGGTGGTGGTACAGCTGGTTATCTCACGGCTTTAGCCTTTCGCGCTCTCAGACCAGACATCAAGGTAACTTTGCTAGAATCAAGTGCTATCCCGGTGATCGGCGTCGGCGAAGCAACTACTCCAGAACTGGTTAAGTTTCTCCATAGTCCCCGCTTTTTAGGGCTAGACATCGTTGATTTTTATCAGCGCGTGCTTCCTACATGGAAGTTGGGGATTAAGTTTCAGTGGGGACTGCCCGGTGATTATGAATTTACATTTCCGTTTCAGCGCGGACGCTTGCTAGAATCGCTTCTCTATGATTCAACGCTGAACAATCAGTCATTAGGGGCAATGCTGATGAGTGGCGATCGCGCTCCGATTTTCGATCGGGGCGATGGTACTCCATTGTCTCTACTTCACCAGATTCGCTGGGCGTATCACCTCGATAATCGGCGGTTTGTTCGTTACCTACAAGAGGAAGCGATCGCTGCCGGGATACAGCATATTGACGTGCAAATTTCTGATGCCCAGATATCTGCCGATGGTGAAACCATTACCCATCTAATCGCTGAGGATGGGCGTAAACTAACTTACGATTTATATATTGATTGTTCCGGCTTTCGCTCGTTGTTGCTAGAGCAAAAACTTGGCTCAAAATTCATAAGTTACCAAGATACCCTCAACACCGATCGAGCGATCGCTGCTACCGTCCCTCATAATGGCACTATTAAACCTTATACTCTCGCCGAAACCATGAATAATGGTTGGTGCTGGAATATCCCTTTTGAAGATGCCGATCATCGGGGATATGTGTTTTCTTCAGCATTTTGTAGTGCCGATCAAGCCCTAGAGGAAATGCGTGCCAAAAATCCGGGGATGGGCGATCCTTGGCTTGTAAAGTTTCGTTCCGGGCGGCATGAGGATTTTTGGAAAGGCAACGTTGTGGCGATCGGCAATTCTTATGGGTTTGTCGAACCCTTAGAATCCACAGCCATCCACATGATCGTTCTCGAATTGGAACTCCTACTTACCAACTTTCCAGCATCAAAGCAAGATGAGGGGGTGAAATCTGTACTCAACCGCAAAATTGGCGATCGTTGGGATGCCCTGCGTTGGTTTCTCGGAATTCACTACAAGTTCAATCACCGTCTATCTACTCCTTTCTGGCAAGCAGCCAATAGAAACACAGATATCTCTGGCGCAGTAGAGCGATTAGCATTGTTTAGCGAGCGAGCGCCCTTATCTTATCGAAATTCGATGTTTTATACACTACATCCGCCAGAGTTTTTCTCTGACGATCACTCCTATGACACATTATTAGCTGGGCAACAGGTATCCGCTCGCTTTGTGGAACCCGTGGAAGATTTAGCCACTTGGCAACGCCAACTCGCAATACTCAAAGGGCTGGCTAGCACTGCCATGCCCCAACATCAAGCCCTTTCCTGCTTGCGCGAGCAACGGCAAGATTTACTTTACGACTTCGCAAAGCGCCGAGATAGTTGGTTACACACCTGGCTTCCTGCGTAGCGATCTATGTTAAACCCTTCGGGTAGGGAAAAGGTTAAAGGGGAAAGGGAAAAGGGAACTTCATAACTAAATAATGGGGCTTGATATGAGGACGCTGTATTTCTGAGTTTGTAGTAAGCACTTCAGTGCTTAAAAATCCAGGACTAAAGTCCTTACTACGAACTTTTTTACCCTTCAGAACTAATAGACCTCTTGCAAAAGTTACTTTTGCAAGAGGGGGAAAGGGATGCATGTTAAAGGGAAAAGGGTTTTTATGAGCCGCTTTTCCCTTTACCCCTTACGCTTTTCCCCACTTCTGCAAGAAGTCTAATGCAATAGCGTAAGTCCTGACTATTTTTATTTTCAAACAATCGTTAACAATCCTTCTTTGAGCAAACGGCGTACCAACACGATCTTGCTATTGTCGCTGGCAAAATCGGGCAGCGATTTGATCTCAAATGCAGCTTCTGACTCAGCAATGAAGCGGAAAGCTGGCTCAACGTATGCTGGCCCTTCAACTCTGTTTTGGGGAAATTGAATCATCACCACATCTCCTTTTCTGACGGTTGTGCAAATCATTCCTTGGCGTTTGACAACGTGAGTATCCAAGTCAATCTGTTGCAACTCGTCCAATTTACTGAAATGGCTATCTGCGAGTGGGGACAGTGAGCCAATGAACTTAATAGTTAGTCGTTCAACTGCATCATCAATATCAACGCTACTAGCGAAGGTTTTGAGTAAATCTTTCAATTGATTTTTGGTCTGCGTCCTAGCATCATCGTCACGCAAAAAGCTAACGGGAACTGCTTTGCGAAATTCAACATTTTGCTGCACAATCGATGTGAAAGCTTCTTGAATCAGATCAACCCAGCGATAAACAGGGATGCCGACGGTGATATGAAGTGAGGAAGTATCCAACGTCTTGGCTTCATGCACAAAACCACGCGGGATATATAACATATCACCTGGCTTGAGTTCAACTTCATGATTAGGAGCCTTTAGTTGCTCCCGTAATACTTCTTGTGGTAATCGTTGAGCATCTTCTAGCATTGGCAAATCCCAGTAGGAATCATAGGTGCGCCAGAGTTTAGTTCCCGAAAGCTGAAGAACGAAAACATCGTGTGTATCAAAGTGGGGAGGAAATCCTTGAGCAGTTTTAGGGGTCAGGTAAAGATTGACATTCGCTGGATGATTGAGATATTGTTCCAGATTTCTGCAAAGTGTGGCGATCGCTTCCCAATGCTGTTGTAGATGAAATATACACAAGGTATTGCCTTGATTATAGGCATCATAAAATTGATAAATACTAGGAGATGCATTGGGATTTATAGAGCCTTTTCCCCCTAATTTATTCGCTTGATTAGAAAAATCATCTGCCACTTTCGATACATTAAAGTCAGAATAGCGAATACCACTAAAGCGAATGAGCGAGTCAACATCTTTCATGGAAAACAGACCTGAATAGTAATCTGTTTCTTTTCGTGAAACAACAAGGCACTGCCGCTCCCAGTATTCTTTAAAGAAGGTTACGGTATCGATAGGCTGAATTAATTTCTCAAAATCAAAGTTAGTGCTAAACATTTTTGGAGTTACCTCGAAAACGGATGAAAATTTCTTTAATTTTGAATTTTGAATTCTTCGGCTACGCTCAGTTTTTAAAAAATATATTTTTGTAGGTTGGGTGGAGTGAAACGCAACCCAACATTACCACCAAATTTTATGTTGGGTTACGCTATCGCTGCACCCAACCTACAAAACTACGGTTTTCAAGATAGACGAGGTTTACTTAGTTCTTTCACAAATTCTTCCGGTTCGCTAAAATCTAGCCAAAAAGCCACTTGAGTAATGTTACATGCCTGGGGAAAGGCATTTACCTGACGCCAGTTTTTCAGATCGGTTTCCCAGCTTTGTGTTTGTTCAGATAACTGGACTCTTTTGCTTAAAATTGGATAAAACCCAGACAGCCTTAAGGCATCGGCAAGAAAGCACTCAGTGACTGAGAAATAGTTGCTCATGCCTCGCCCCCACCATCGGGGTACATTGACAAATCCCTCTAGCCGCGCGATCGCTTCCATCATCTGAGAAAATTCATCTGGAGTGAAGGAATTGCTCGATAACCAAGCCGGAAATTCAGCCTCGTTAGTAACTCCCTTTTCTTGGAAAAAATGTTGCGTAATTTTTTGAGTAATGCTAGTTCTCAAACTCGCTTTTGATTGGCTGTTTGTCTGTTCGGCTAAAGCCCAGAGAATAGCAACCTGACGATACAATCTACGTTCACAACTGGCTAATGCAGTTACAATATCTGCATCTGCGTTAGTTGTCTCTTGCTCAAGTGAGGAGATATCCTTACCAACAATTATCAAGACAAATTGATGTAATTGCTCAACCTTTTTGGCAAAGGTATCGTCTGCACTATGAAGTTTCAGCAATGCTTGAATCCGACCCAAACGTTCAACTAAGACTGGTATTGCTGAGGCATCTACGTCTAACTCTAGTTCATTAGCATCAGAACTCGAACCCACTACCTCCTGCCTCCTGCCTCCTGCCTCCTGCCTCCTGCCTCCTGCCTCCTGCCTCCTGCCTCCTGCCTCCTGCCTCCTGCCTTCTGCCTCCTGCCTCCTGCTTTCTTCAGGTTGCAAGTTCTGTTGTTGGGCTACAGCATCACACCAACGAATTAATCCAGCGAGATTACGCAATTGAATGTAAACTCTGCCGAGAAATCGGGCTTCTTGGCTTAATTTTTCAGTCAGAGGCAACCAGGAATATGCTGTCCGTAATGGACGAATAGCAACTCTAGCTTGAAGTTCCTCTATGAAAATCGACTTGTTGAGTTGAAACTTTACTTGCTGATTAGCAGCAGTACCACCACTTTCTCCAACCATAGCGGCCAGATGTTTCAGCAGTTCAATGGCATCTGACTGTTTTTGATCCACATAGCCGCCATTTTGCACAAATTCCAAAAACTGGGCTAAAACCTGGCGATCGCCCCCCTGTACCTCTGCATCAGCCACTGCTTGGCTCAAATGTCGTTGAGTGAAGAACTGCCGTTTGGCACAACTGATAATTAAACTAGCGATCGCTGGCTCAATAATATTTTTGTCTACCGCTAGCTGAACTGTAGCGCGGATGTTTACTAAGGCATCAGTTAAGGGTTGGTATTGGAATTGAGAGCTACTGTGCAAAATTGCCACTTCATCATCCCCGATGTAGTGTCTTTCTCGGTAGGCTGCAAAAATAGCTCCAAATCCCTCCATGCCAAAGGCTTCAAGTTCAGCGGCTCGAAGCGCACCCATGCTACTTGCCCCAAATACTCGCACTCCTGCTTCTAATGCCCAGAGAATCTCTTTATGCCAAACTGAAGCGCTACGGTCAAAAAAACCGTCAATAATGGCAATTACACGCGGCTGTAACCGCAGATAGGCAAGAATATCACCACAACGGACAGGATCGAGGTAACGGGCCGGTAAGATTTGAGTGGCTTGGGTAACAGATAGGGTGGGGCCAAGAAAAATGAGAATTTGACTAGGTTCCAAAGAATTCGAGTGCATATTGAATTTTACAAAGACGAAGGGAGATGCATACCCGGTACAATCACATGCACCACTGGAATGCCATACTCCGGTCGCGTATGATTGACAAAGACAGCTTGCTTAAATCCCTGAGTACTCAGACAAGTTAGAATTTGTTGAATTTCTTCTGCAAACGTTGGGGTAAAGGCTAGCTCAGGCTGAGTTTCAAAATCAATTAGGGTGGCGATCGGTCTTTTGCTGCTAGACTCGATCGCTGGGCTACCTGGCATTCTGATGCGTCCAAGGGCATAACTCTCTGGATGAATGTCATCCCGGCTACCCGCAATCACCGTTACTCGTGATTGAGCCGCTTCAGTAATCGCCCGTGCTAAAGCAATTTCTTTGGAACTGTGGCATCCCCACCCTGCTGCTGTCGGTCGTCCATGCCAGTTTTCCCGATCGCTAATCAAGCATTTATAGGTAGGTATCCCCATAGTCGAGGTTAAATCAGTAATCACGGCTGTTGCCCCGGCAAGTTCAACTTGATAGAGTAAAGATTGCAAAAGCGGAGACTGGATAGTTTGAATATCAACCAAGCAGTTAATCCGTTCCTCCAAAGGTAAGCGCCACCAACGCCACTCAGCTTCGCGCTCAATGACTTCAAACAATCCATGAGCGATCGCTTCTAGTAAATGGTTTCCTGATGCTAGTCCATTGCTAGAAGTGCTGAACAGATGAGTATCGCGTTTTTCAGTTGTGGTGTCTAAATCAAGATACGCCTGTGGTACGTAAACAGGTTCGCCCGTAAATAAATCGGTTCCACAAATCCAATCTAGCGGTATAGCAGGATGATAGGACTGCGATCGCTTACCTGGCTCTAAAACGCTAGGATCGATTGCCTGGTGATGTCGGCAGACTTCCTCATAAGAGGCAACCATCTCTGGTTGGGGGAGGTTTTCTGCATGATAAGACTCCACAGATTCCATCACTGCCGAGATCATCGCCAGCTGAAGTGAAATTCCCTTGCCTTGAGAACCAGAAAAGGCTTTTCCGTTAGGACGAATCGCTTGAGCAACAGGAATACCAATGCAGTCAAGACCAGTAATGTCTGCAACCCGCGTGATGCCAAAAGCAATCAGAAATTCTTGTAGCTTCTCCCAAGTAGAATTAGGTTCTTCTGTCCGAAATGTGCCATTAAGATTCAGCTTAGGAGCATTCAGATTTTGCCACATTCGCTTGTTTCTTTCCCAAACATTGCTGAGAGTACTAATAGATACTGATTTTCTAACGCACTTAAGTGTCGAGCGGTGTGTTCTATTAAGCACGCGACGCATGAAGTTATAATTAGCGCCTTTGAAAATTGCGATATCACAATCATTAGACTTCTTGGCATTTGTAGGGAATTGGGTTTGGGGGAAAGGGAAAAGGAATAAAAAAACCTTTCCCCAATAAAGATGAGTCCCTTTTCCCACAAGAGTGCAAAAGTTACTTTTGCAAGAGGTCTATTAAAGTAAAAGGTTAGCGTTGCTAAATTGCAACGCCTTCCCTTCACAGATACCGCAAGCTTTAAACCAAGGCTACCAGCAACACATAACTGTCTCTTTAACTGTGGATGAAGCCAGTCCACCAGCTACACTTTCTAACTCATCTTCTGACAATTCTCGGTTAGCTGGTCTTGCTTTAATACCGTTAACGCTATTAATAGAACGGATATTCACAGATGGAGAAGTAGTTGACAAACCTAGAACCTTTCTTTCAGCCGAAACCATCACGGCTTTCACATCATCAGCGTTAAAATCAAAACCGTTTGTCTGTCCTTGTTCAACAGCGATTCTTGCAAACTCACCTGCTTCCGTAGCATCCAACGCTTCACGTAGCGGCGAATTGGCTGGTTGAGCTAAAAAATTTTCATAGTATTCGACAAAACTTTGCTGAGACATTATCAACTCTCCTTAAGATAAGATACTTGGCCTTTCCCTTGAAGTAGGTAACTAAATCTGAAAGCTGGGTGATTAACTTCAAAAGTATTGTTCCCCAATCGCTAGGCAACAGAACAATCACTTAAATTTTAGTATTGTTCAATACAATAATTGCTTGAAGTATAGGCTAATGTCCAGATCGGTTAAGTCAAATTTTGTAACTAATAAAACATTACTTTTGTATAGGAAAATACAAAAATTAACATTGAAATTGACAAGTTAGTGCCGCTTGAACCTTAAAATAACGTGAGTTCGATGAATTTCTCCCCAACCACTCTTGGAGGCGGAGAGGGGCAGAAATATTCTTAGTTGACAACGAAAAAATTAGGGTTTCAAAGCCTCTCGAAGAGTGGGGGAGAGGAATGGAAGTGGGGTTTTTAGAGCCGTCGAACTCACGTTATTTTAACGTGAGTCTCCAACGGAGGCGCACCTGCGGGAAGGGCGAAAGAAACAAGTCAAATCCTCTTCCCCTCTGCCTTCTGCCTCCTGCCTCCTGCCTCCTGCCTCCTGCCTCCTGCCTTGTTTCTTAGGAGTTCGACGAGTGCTATTTTGACCTCTCCCCCAGCCCCTCTCCTACCAGGCTACGGTGTACACACAGGTTTTACCCACCCTAACCACTGCTTAAATTCAATAAACGATCGCCCGAATTCAATAAACGACCGCCCGAATTCAATAAACGACCGCCCGAATTCAATAAACGACCGCCCGAATTCAATAAACGACCACCCGAATTCAATAAACGACCGCCCGAATTCAATAAACGACCGCCCGAATTCAATAAACGACCGCCCGAATTCAACAAACGACCACCCGAATTCAACAAACGACCGCCCGAATTCAACAAACGACCGCCCGAATTCAACAAACGACCGCCCGAATTCAATAAACGACCGCCCGAATTCAATAAACGATCGCCCGAATTCAATATATTTATTGGATAAATTCTCAAAACCTCCCCCCAAACCTGATTTACTAAGGTTTTAGCTTTAGTTTTACCCCACCCTAACCATCACTGCGATTAAGTAGGTAATCTTTGGGATTTAAGAAGAAATTCGACTTGTGTGTACACCGTAGCTCCTACCAGGAGAGGGGAGCAAAAACTCTCCTTACTCGTAGCCTCGTTCCTAGCCTAGAGGCTGGGAATGTATTCCCAGAGGGCTGCTGCCTCTGGTCAAGCTATGGAGGCGGAGCCTCCCAGAATGGGTTAAGAGCCTGGAGGCTCTTAACCAGTTAGGGCAAGGGCTGTGTCTTAACAAGCGTGCCATTCCCCTTTAATGTCTTGGCTAATGAATAGATTAGACTTCTTGGCATTTATCGGGAAAAGGTAAAGGGGAAGGTGGGGCCCCCTCTGGGGATAAGGGGCGGCAGGGTGGTTTCATACAAGCAGAGAAAAAATAAAACTGAGTTTCAAAGCCTCTCTCCGCTTGCCTAACGGCAGGCTGACGCCAACGGGGAGAGGTTTGGAGAGGGGTCAAAATCTATGGTTGTACATGAGAAATCAAGACTTATGTATTTTTCTTTTTTCGTATGAAACCACCCTGCTCTGGGGATAAGGGGCGGGGGAAAAGGTACTGCAAAAGTCCCTTTCCCCTTATAACCTTTACCCTTTTCCCCCTCTTGCAAAAAGCACTTTTGCAAGAGGTCTATTGTAGGAATTTCATCTTTTTGCATTCTTTTGCTCAAGGGTTCGGATTATAGCTTCAATTAGCCTTCCTGAACGATGCGAATCAAACCCGTGGCGATGAAAATTGAACATCGCAACTGCGGCCAAGATGTCAACTAGATCCTGAGTCAATTGACCAAGATGTTGGAGATTAAGTAATTCCTTTGCAAGTATGTCATTAGCTATGGCATATTTTTGCAATATCTCTGATTCTTTTGAGTCATACAAAGTTTCGAGAGAAAGTAGTTCAACTGTTGGAATTGTGCCTTCAGGAGGTGTGGAAATTAAAGCCGCTAAACTGTGCCAGGTTGCGAGAATAGCTACCGGATCTGACAGAGTACGGGTAAAGAGATCGTGCAACACAGTTGGCACAAGTAAATCTTTGGAAATAACACTAAGGTTATGTCGATCGAGATAGTCAAGCATGAGCCACAATGAAGTGTCTGCGTCGAAGTGCTGATGAACCAACTTCATGGCTTCTAGTCCGCCAAATCGGTCAGTTTCAGGCTCATAGTCACTAAAGAAAAATAAATTAATCAAATTCTCACCCTGAAGTGCATACATGAGATCGGAGATATCGGCGATCGCTTGTTGCCGATCCACTGTTGTAAAAAAGCGCGCCCGGACATCTGGCGGTTTTCTCATAAAGAAGAAACAGCGCAACAAATCATTACTTTGCCAGTGAGTAACTAACGGTTCCAGTCGGGCAAACAGGGCACGGGCACTCGATAGTGCATTACCCTGATGCCTGACGAGTCCCACATTAAGTTGCACCCAATTCCCATTTTCCCAGTCTTGACTACTAGCTTGTGTAGTTGAAGTTGATTCGTCGGTCATGAAATAACTTTTACCACAGTTCACTGATGTTAAATCAAGAAAAGAAAGGTTGACAATAGAAGCTGGCCTAAAGCAGCATTACGGCATATTAGCAATCAAAAAACGTGGTTCTCGACAACATCGACCGTATCGAAGCACCTCCAGCAGATATCTTTTACCGAGAGTATATTCTGCCCCAGCGTCCAGTGATTATCACCAATCTCTTTGAAAATTCACCACTGCGTCCAATGGATACCCTTGAAAAGGTAAAAACAGGGCTGACTGACATCCCACTTGAAATCTGTGCAAATTACATCGCCAATCTGCTAAATTCGACATCCGCTGATATTCCCCGAATGATGAATTTAGGTGAATATCTTGATTTCCTACAAGCACAACCCACAACTCTTGATATCTGTGTTGAATATCCTACGCCCCAAAAGTTACTTCAGTTATTGCCCCTGAATTCATACCAACATTTAAATGATGAAAGCGACTTGTACTCCAATATGTTTGTCGCTGCCAGCAATAATTATGCTCATTTGCACTATGATGCCGATCAACGTAATGTTTTGTTGTTTCAAGTTTTTGGCACAAAGCGATTTGTATTGATTCATCCGCGTGAAACTCAAAAGCTAGATGCGATCGATCGGCTTAATCTCTGCCGTACCAGTGGTATCTTCCTGGAAAATTTCTCAGAAGCCGAGAAAACGGATTTTCTCCGATATACCAACGCTTATGATGCGGTACTTTATCCTGGTGAAACTATTTTCATGCCGATGATGATCTGGCACTACATAGAGTACTTGGAACCAGCCATGTCAATTGCTTATCGTTTGGGACGCAACGCTTATAATCGGCGATTGGCTAAACTTTTTCCAGCCCCCTCGGTTGATGTTCAGTCTTTATCGCTGTTGCTGCAAGACGAGACACAAGCGCGATCGCATCATCTAGAATGGTTAAATAAACTAGAGGCTGTAAGCGATTCATGGTCGGGGAGTGAAAGCGATCGCAGGGACACTTTAAACTACCTTTGCCTAAGAATTCGGGGGCAATATCTTGGTCTTGAGCCGATCAAGAATATTCGAGAGTTGAGAAGACGTGAAGCCATGCTAAGTAAGTCGGTGAAATAAACCAAAATATGTTGGGAAACGTAAATGGGCTTAAAACCCTTACTAATGACAGCCTCCGCCAGTTAGCTTTAATTGCGCCGACCTACTTAAACACTTGCCTGCTCTGACCGAATCAATCGTGCATAGGAACCATCAAGCTGCAACATTTCATTGTGCGTACCGCGTTGCACTACTTTACCCTTTTCTAGAACAATAATTTCATCACAGTCGCGGATGGTACTGAGACGGTGAGCCACAATAATGCAAGAACAGCCCCGATAGCGCAGATTTCGGTCAATAATTTTTTCCGTATCAGCATCTAAGGCACTGGTTGCTTCATCCATGATCAGAATTGTGGGATCGTTGACTAATGCACGGGCAATTTCTAAACGCTGGCGCTGTCCGCCACTGAAATTAGCAGCACCCTCAAGTAAGTTACCTTCATACCCTCCAGATAAAGCTAAAATCACTTCATGAATAACTGCATCTTTACAAGCTCGGACTAATTGAGAATTAGACACTGTATCATCCCACAAAGTCAAATTATCTCGGACACTGCCAGCGAACAGAAAAATTTCCTGTTCTACCATTGCCAAAGAATTAGAAAGTATCGCCCTAGTAATTTGCTCTCTAGGGATACCATCAAAGAGAATTTCTCCCGACCAAGGTTGATATAGCCCCGCTACCAATTTGGCAACTGTTGATTTACCAGAACCACTACTACCAACTAGGGCTACCCTCTGTCCTGGTTTCAGTTGAAGACTCAGGTCTTGAATTAGAGGCCCATCTGTCCGTGAGTAGCCAAATGTGACATTTTTTAATTCGACATATCCCTTAAGTTCGCAAGCTGAAGCATACTGTGAGGTATGTAAATTATGATTATCCAATTCGGAATCGGTTGCGTTTTGCAATACATCATCGAGGCGATTTAAGTCTCCTTCTAGTTCCTGTAAGGTACTGCCGAAATTGACTAGAGAGTTGACTGGAGTCAAAAAGCTAGTCATTAAACTTTGGAAAGCAATCAACATCCCAATGCTGAGATGCCCATCCATGACTCGTAGACCACCAATAACTAAAACTGCTAAGGAGCTTAAACTAGTTAAGAAAACAGGTAAAACACCTAGTACTTGATTAGTAATACCTAACTCTTGCTGACCGTTAATAAATTTTGTATAGTAACCCGACCAACGGGAGAAAAAATCAGATTCCAACGCTGATGCTTTCAGAGTTTCCATACTTTGAAGGGCAGCAATTTCTGTTCCGGCAACTTTGCCTCTATCTTGGATGATTCGCATATAAATATCTGTGCGCTGTCGGGAAATCCACTGCAAAGTCAAAATATTAATCGCAGCAAAACAGATACCGATCGCAGTCAGCACTCCATCATAAGCAAACATGACTAAGGCATAAAATACTACCATGACGGTATCAATTACAGTCCTGGCTAACTGTCCGGATAGCACTTCGGCAACTTTAGTATTGATATTGATTCGGCTGCTAATTTCTCCGGCAAATCTTTGGGCATAAAACGCCACTGGCAAGCGAAGAATATGGTGGATGAATTGCCCTGACATTTCCACCGATAATTTAATATTTAGTTTTCTCAAAAAACGTCTTTGTAGTAATGTCAGTAACACCTGAATAATCACTGTAATTGTCATTCCCAAAACCAATGGACGCAACCAGTCTGTGCGATTTTCTACCAAAATGTTATCAACAAAAATTTGATTAAAGACTGGTAAAACTAACCCTGGAATGACTAGAAAAAATCCTGCTAATAAACAATAGAGAATAGCTCCCCAAGAACCCCGTAAACGGTCAAAGAGTGCGCCTATTAAGCTCGGTTTGCGACCCCCACGTTGAAATTCTGGGCCTGGTTCCATTACCAGAACAACCCCTGTATAGGCTTCATCAAATTCTTTAAAGGAAATTCGTCTTGGCCCGGTAGCTGGGTCATTGAGATAAACCCAATTTTTTTTAAATCCTTCTACTACTAAGAAATGATTAAAATTCCAAAACACAATGTATGGCGGACGAAGTTCTTGTAATTGTGCCAATTGCTTTTTAAAACCTTTGGCTTGCATTCCATAGTTTCTCGCAGCTTTGATCATGTTAGAGGCTTTGCTACCATCACGAGAAACACCGCAATTTTGCCGCAGTTCTGCTAAAGGCACAATTTTACGATGGTAGGCCAAAATAATCCCGAAAGCTGCTGCTCCACACTCTACAGCTTCCATTTGTAATAGAGTGGGAGTTTTGACGCGAGAAAAGATGTGAGTTTCTGCGGTTTCTAAATCTAATAATGGGGGTTTTTGGCGGAAGGGATTAAGGTTTTGAATTAAGGATATTAACTGCTGAATCAATTGCACAAGAGCATTCTCCTAAGAGGTTGTTTGAAAAGTATTTTGCTGTGATTTTAGGCACTTATTGATCCCCCCTAACCCACGCCAGTCGCTTATGGGGGAAACCACGCCAGATGCTCCATTTGGGGAAACCCCAGACGCTCGCGGACTCGCTAACGGGGAAGGGGAAAAGGTTCTGTATTGTCCCTTTCCCCTTTAACCTTTACCCTTTTCCCCAAGAGTGCAAAAAGCACAAATGCCAAGAGGTCTTTTAGTTAATGCCAGTAAATTCTCTAAGAATAGGCAAGACATAAGTAATTGGTGCTTGCTCTGCTACTTTAACCCGGACGCTGGTAGTTGTTCCGGGAGAAATGTTTAATTTTGGCCCTTGGGAAGAAGACCAGCGATAACCGCTAAAGTTGGATGGAGCTAGTTCCATTTCTGTTCGCACTTCTATGTCTCCGCCTCCAGTTAGCAAGATGTTTGTGACTAGATCGGGATTGCCAATCACAGACTTTGCACCTTCTTTAGTCACAGGTAAGGGGGAAACAGAGGTAACTTTACCGACAATACCGCCAAAGCGTTCTCTTTTCACGGAAGTGGGGGTAATTTGCACGAGCATTCCTGGTTGAATTTGTTTACCATCTTCGACACGAAAGTAGGAGACGGCAATTAGTGAAGTCTTTTTGTCACCGACGTTCAAGGTGACGAGCGGAGTTTTCGGACTAGTAACTTGTCCGACAAAACCAGCCACTTCTAATACACAGCCGCTACTAGGGCTAAGAATTTGACTATTTTCTAATATTTGTTTTTCTAGTTGCGCGATCGCTCGATTAACTTCTTGAATTTGATTAATTTTGGTATTCAGATTTTCTACGTTTTCTTGATCGATACGTTGGCTCTTAGTCTCTAAATCTTTTAACTGCGCTTGCAGTTCGCCTACAGAACTCAAATTTTGTAAGTATCTCTGCTGGGCTTCTGTTTCTTCTACATCTAATTGCTTGAGCTGCACTTTGATATCAGACACGGTTTGCGTTGCCTGTTTATATTCTTGCTCTGCTTGTAAATATGTATCTTTGGCAATGGCTCCCACATCTACGAGTTGCTGGCGCTTGTGTAATCGATCTTTGAGTATAGGTACGACAGTTACAGCATCATTCAGGCGTTGCTGCAAACTAAGGCGCTGTTCGCGGATGGCATTTAAGCCTTTTTCATAAAATGCAGGCGTGAGAGTTTGAGTATCCCGCAAACGTTGAGTATAATTAGCTTTAGCAGATGCGATCGCCTCTTTTTCTTTAGCGGTACGTTGTCGCTGAAGCAGGGATGAATTTTGTTCTTGTGTTTGTAATTGCCCCAGTTTTGAGCGTTGCAGTTGCAATTGCTGTTTGAGATCCGTCGGATCGATCGTTGCTATGACATATCCTCGATCTATACATTGTCCTGTTTTCACATTCAGACTTTTTAACTGTCCTGAGATTGGCGACTCAAAAGTGACAACTTGATTGGGTTGAATAAGTATTCCCTTTCCTGTGACTGTGACGGGAATACGTCCAACAATACTCCAAATTAATCCCAATAAAACAAAAGTACCCAGCGTCGCCAAAGGTAGCCAATCTACAGGATTGACTACTTGCATTAACCGATCCAATCTTTCTGGAGAAGATAAACGCTCCAGCGATTCTTTGCGAAATATACTATCTTGTTCTTCAGCCATTCATTTGTTAATTCGTAATACTTCGACTGCGCTCAGTACAAGTTCGTAATTAAGACTGGAATTAGAGACTAATAAAGCTATTTCCTACCTACTTTCTGCCTCCTGCCTCCTGCCTTCTGCCTCCTGCCTTCTGCCTCTTTCAAGATTGTCGATTCAAACGTTTAATCATCCAGTCAAATCTAGCACCTGCTAAGGCGGTGTTGTCTAATGTATCTAAGTTGAGTTCATCTTCAACTTCGATATCTTCTGCTAAGAGTCGATCTAGTTGGTAAGCCAATTTTCCAAATCCACGGCGGAACAGGCGATCGCGAATTCGATCTACTAAAACTACAGCGATCGCTCGATAAAAACGAGCTGTGAATCCTGTATTTTGCTTTAATTGTTTAGCTAGTTTCTCTTGTGGTAAAGCTAGTAATATAGAAGATTCTATCGCCTTGACTGTGGCAGAGGCAGTTGTTGCTTCTACAAAAGACATTTCCCCTAAAATTTCGCCTTTTACAGATTGAGCAATTTCTTTTTCGGCAACTTGATTCTGTGGGGTGGAAACAAAAATCCCTAACTTCCCATCTAATAATATATATAATGCTTCAACAGGTTTCCCTTCTTCAATTATTACTTTACCTGGATTAACTTTAGTTCTTACTCCTTGGGAAATCATCCAATCAATATCGCTATCGTTCAAAATAGCAAACACAAACAAAACCTTTCGCAGTGATTCTCCTGGAACTACTTTGTTTTTGGCAAGAAAATCAGTGAGTCCCCGCAACTGCTGTGACAGCAAAACAGCCATTTTTTGATAAAAATGCGCGGCGAATTCTGTATCTTGCTCCAGTTTTTTGAGTAATAATTCTCTTGGCAGTGCTAATATCCGTGAGGATTCTAGAGCGATAAAAGTAGTAGACGGAGGACGATTATCTATAAATGATAAAGTTTCTACAAATTCCCCTGGCGATACGCGATCGATTTCTTGTGCGTCTTTAACATTACCTGTGAGAGAGACACAAATGCTTAATGCTCCCTCTAACAAAATTTCTACTGTATCAATAATCTCTTCACCTTCTTGAATGAGAATTTGATTAGGAAGATACTCTTTACATCTGCCTACACTGAACATCCAATCAATATCACTTTCCCTAAAGGCAGAAAAATTGGGAGTATTAACCAGCATTTCTTTAAACATACAATTTAAGCTTGATTAGGAGTGAAATTCATTTTTTACAGCAAAATCCAGCCTTTTATTAGTTTTATAGAAGTTTTTAACCTGGCTGACAGAAGTAGTAAAAAGTCAGTAAAAACAAGGTTTTTCAGAAAAGAGGTGGACTTCTGTAAAAGGGTAAAGTTACTAGACAACTAGCTTCTTACTTATACTAAGTACACAATTTCGCAAATTGGTAGCCAATTTAGGTTTGAAATTTCAAGGCATAGACGCTTTACTTCCTCCAGGTTAGGGGTACAGAGTTTCGCATATCGGCGCGCGAAGCTTGTTTCGGTTAATTCGCTATGAATTCATAGAATAGCGTGCTAAGTTATACTTACTTCCATTTTTGGTAAAATCTTTAACAAAGTATTTAGACAAAAGTTAATATAGATTTTATCATTGGTAGTTAATTTAACTAAATATCGCCTTTTCGTGCGATCGCAAATATTTATCTTTGTTAGATACTTGAAAATTAATAGGACTTAATATGAGTTGGATACAAAAATTTGTAAACATGGCAGCAGTTCCTATATCTATGACAGTATTGGTAATGTCTAGTTTGCCCAGAATGGCGATCGCTGAATCACCAGTAGCACTCAAATTCCAAAAATTTCAGAATTGGCAAATCAGTCAAAAGTTTATCCCACCAAATCGAAATGCGCCACAAACTACCTCTGGTGGGGCGACTCGTCGCGGTTCCCGGTATTTGGAGAGTAAAGAAACTTTAACTGCCTTAATGCCTCTAAATAAAATAGGTTTAACCCTTGCAGAACGTCCCACATTTTACTGGTTTATCCCGCAGATACCAGTAGAAACTGCTCGCTTTTCACTTCTAGATGGTGAGGATATAGTTTATGAGACGACTTTTAAACTTCCTAAACAATTAGGAATTATTGGTTTTACTCTGCCAACAAAAGCGCCAAGTCTGAAAGTAGGTAAAAAATATCACTGGTATATGTCAATCGCTGACAATTCAGAAGAAGTAGGAGAAGGAATCACTGTCGATGGTTGGGTAGAACGAATCCAACCTACTAATGATTTATCAAAGCAGCTAGCCACAACAAATCCCAAGCAGCTTTCCCAAGTGTATGCTGCATCTGGGATTTGGTATGAAGTGTTACATACATTAGTACAGCAACGTCTTAGCGATCCGAGCGATCGCACAGTCATGGCTAATTGGCAAGCATTATTAGAGTCAGTGGGGTTAAAAGATTTAGTTTCCAAACCTTTAAGTAAATATCTGGAATGCCAAGACTAAATAATTCATCAAAAAAGATAGGTTTAAAACCTCGCCCCTTGTGGGCGAAAAAATCCTTGTCTCACCGAAGAGGCAGAGGGGAAGGGGGCAGGGAGCAGGGGGAGCAAGCCCTTCCAGCGTTGCGGAATATGGGTATGAAGCCCCGCCCTGGAAGGGCGCTTGACTGAGGCAAAGTACAAGCTCCTTCTCAGTTTCTCCCCTGCCTATGTTGACAAGACAGGTAGACACCCCACCCGCAAGTGGTGTGGCTGTATTTAATTTTGAATACTTCGACTCCCTTCGACTACGCTCAGGGCAAGTCGCTCAGTACAAGTTTTGAATTTTGAATTTTGAATTGATTCATGTGGAGTCATATCAAGCAACAACTTTGGCAATATCGCGGTATCTTCATTGCTGCTCCCAGTGCGGCGGCATTAGTATTCATCCTGCGCTTGAGCGGATTATTGCAGATGTTGGAATTGGCAGCGCTGGATCAAATGTTTCTGTTACGTTCTCCAGAACCTGTTGATGCGCGGATTGTCATTGTAGAAATTAATGAATCTGATGTGCAAAAACTTGGTAAGCGCGGTTATTGGCCTTTGCCTGACAAGTTGCTGGCACAAGTTTTAGAGAATTTAAAACAACAAAAACCCAATGCTATTGGTTTGGATTTATATCGAGATTTACCAGTAGGTTTTGGACATCAATCATTAGTTAAGGTGTTTGAGTCTACACCAAATTTAGTTGGCGTACAAAAAGTAGCCCAGAGTGAAGATAGCTCGGCGGTAGCACCACCACCAGCCCTGAAAAAACTCGATCGAGTCGGTGCAAATGATTTTCCCTTAGATGGGGATGGAAAAATTCGCCGCAGTTTGATGTATTTGGCAGATAAAAATGGCGAAAATGTGTTTAGTTTTGCTTTTAAACTTGCCTATCTTTATTTGAGCGATCGCCAAATTGATGTCGGACAAACAAAAGATTATTTGGTAAAAACAGGTAACGTTGTTTACCCATTATTTCAAGGTAATGATGGTGGTTATATTCGGGCTGAAGACCAAGGTTATCAAGTAATAATAAATTATCGGAGTTCTCAAGAAGAATTTCAGCACATATCGATTATGGATGTGTTAGATAATCGAATACCCAAGGACTTAGTAAAAGGGCGAATTGTCTTGATTGGTTCCACAGCCGAAAGTCTCAAAGACCTATTCTATACACCATACAGCAGTACTATATTAACAGCGCCTAAACGAATGGCTGGTGTAACTATTCACGCTCATGCTATCAGTCAAATTTTAAGTGCTACTTTAGATGACCGCCCGTTAATCAGAACATGGACTAAATTAGAGGAATGGTTGTGGATTTTTCTTTGGTCACTGATTGGTGCAATACTAATCTGGCAACAAAGATATAGCGGCAGTTATAAAATAAAATCATTATTACCTTTGATTAGTATTTTGCTAGCTGGATGCTGTCTTGTAGGTAGTAGTTATCTAGCTTTTATAGCAGGTTGGTGGATTCCTATTGTCCCACCATTACTGACATTAATTGGTTCGGCAATTGCTGTGACTGCTTATATTGCCAGAACTGCGGGAGCAATTCGCAAGACCTTTGGTCGTTATCTCACCGATGAAGTCGTCGCTAATTTATTAGAAAACCCTGAAGGTTTAAAACTTGGTGGCGAACGTAAGAAAATTACTATTCTCACTTCTGATTTAAGAGGTTTTACAGCTATATCTGAGAAATTACCTGCTGAAGAAGTAATTAAAATAATTAACCTTTATTTAGGATATATGGCAGATGTTATTACTCAGTACCAAGGCACGATTGATGAATTTATGGGTGATGGAATTTTAGTTTTGTTCGGCGCTCCCATCGCTAGAAAAGATGATGCGACAAGAGCGATCGCTTGTGCAGTGGCAATGCAATTAGCAATGGAATCAGTGAACAAAAAAATCCAGCAAATGGGATTTCCAAAGCTAGAAATGGGTATTGGCATTAATACAGCAGAAGTAGTTGTCGGTAATATTGGTTCGGAAAAACGAACTAAATATGGAATTATCGGCGATCAAGTTAATTTAACCTATCGCATTGAATCGTATACAGTCGGCGGACAAATTTTTGCTTCGCAATCAACTATTAATGAGACTGGTTATATTGTGAAAATTATTGGACATAAAGAAGTGCAAGCAAAAGGAGTGAAACAACCGATAAAAATTTATGAAGTAGGTGGAATTACTGGAGAATACAATTTATATCTTGTTCAAGACGAAGATAAAGTATTCTTGGAACTGCCAGAAGCAATTCCCTTAAAATATACAGTTTTGGATGGAAAAAATGTAAATAACACTATCATGGAGGGAAAGTTAGTAAAGCTGTCAGCTAAGGGAGCGCAAGTATGTTATGACTCTCAAGTAAATTATCTAGCTTTACAGCCCTTTACTAATCTAAAACTGAACTTATTGATGCAAGGTAATGCCGAAATAAGTGAAGATATCTATGCTAAAGTCTTAGACAAAACGACAGAACCAGATAATTTTTATATTCGTTTTACTAACATTCCATTAGAAGTAGAAGAGCAATTTAATGCCCTACGCCTTTGCCAAAGAACCATTGCACCTTTAACTCCAGATGAGTAATTCCAAGTTACTGCTTACAGATAATCAATTCCTAGTATTAGATAATCCCCTAACAGTTTGGCAAATTGAATCCGGTGCGATCGCTGTTTTTGCTATTCTGATTGAGCAAGGTATTGAGGGTACTCGCCGTTATCTATTTAGTGTCAATGCGAAAGAAGCATTGTTTGGGATATCGGCTAATAATCATAAACTTTTGGCGGTATCCATAGAAGATACTGTGTTGTTGCAAATACCTACACAAGAATGCGAGCAATGGATAAGTCAGGAGAAAGACGAGGCAGAAAGTTTTATTAAGTTAGTGCAGACTTGGGAGCAAAATATTCAAAGTTGTTTAGGCGATACCTTTTCTACAAGACTCTACGATAAGCTGCGCGAACGCGAACGCTTTTCGATTGTGCCAGTTTTTTCCCACACTGAAAACCTTCCCGACTGGAACGAGATCCAAGTTACTCTCGGCGAATTACACAGCGATTTTTGCGAAATTCTGACTCAAATAGAACAGGAAGAATTGGCAGCAAAATGGACTCAATTCCAAGCACGGCAACAACTTAATTCTCAGGTAAAAGTTAATGCTTTCGGAAATTTAGCCTCAGTCCTCAAACCCAAGCAAGCCGAATTGATGCAGTCAGGTACACCGTTGCTGATTGCCGCAGGTGCAGTGGGAAGGGCATTAGGAATTAAGATTTTGCCACCTGTGCGTTCTGAAGACATGAAGCGGATTAAAGAACCATTAGAAGCGATCGCCCGTGCATCCCGAATACGCATCCGACGGGTATTGCTCAATGACCGATGGTGGCAAAAAGATAGCGGTCCTTTATTAGCATATACTAATCAAGATAATTTTCCTGTTGCATTGCTACCAGCAGGGGTAGGAAAATACGAAATCTTTGACCCAGAGAAGCACGTCCGCATACCTGTAAACAATCGTACTGCTCAACAACTAGCTCCCTTTGCCTATGTATTTTATCGTCCCGTACCCGAAAACAATTTAACTGCGATCGCCTTACTTCTGTTTGCCTTTAAGGGGAAAATTCGAGAACTGATTGTTATCTTCCTTACAGGCGTTGTGGGTGCATTGTTGGGAATGTTAACCCCTTTGGCAACTGCTATCCTCATCGATTCCGTTATTCCTGATGCAGATAGAGAGTTGTTAGTGCAAATCGGCTTGGGTTTGATAGCCGCCAGCTTTGGGACGATAATTTTTCAAATCGCCCAAGGTTTTGCCGGTCTGAGATTAGAAAGTAAAGCCAGTTTAGACTCCCAAGCAGCCTTATGGGATAGATTGTTTAATCTGCGCGTATCTTTCTTTCGTGAATATTCAATTGGGGATTTGCAATCTCGTGTTTCCGCCATCACTCAAATCCGTCAGAAACTCAACGACACAGTGCTACGCACAATTTTTACTAGTTTTTTCTCTCTACTAAATCTGGCACTATTGTTTATCTACAGTTCCAGTCTAGCTTTAGTTGTCGTCGCAGTAGCGTTGATAGCGATCGCCTTCACTACCATCTCAGGCTTACTTAGCCGCCAAAAGTTGCGTTCTTTAGAAGAAATAGAGGGAGAAATTTTTGGTTTTACTGTACAGATGGTTGCTGGTGTGTCCAAACTTCGAGTCACCAATGCAGAAGACCGTGCTTTTGCCTATTGGGCAAAAAAGTATAGTCAGCAGCTACAATTCAAGCTGAGTACAGAGGTAATTGAAGATATCTTAGCGATATTTAACACTGCCATGCCAACCGTCAGCTCGATAATTATCTTTTGGCTAGCAGTTACGTTAATCGCACAAGCCCCATCTGAAAGCGGAACAGGATTATCTACAGGTACATTTTTAGCATTTAATTCCGCCTTTGCCATATTTATCGCTGGGGCAACTCAGCTGAGTAATACCATAGTCAGCATATTAGATATCAGCATTTTTTGGGAACGTGCAAAGCCTATCTTTCAGGCTCAACCAGAAATCGACCTGAGCAAAAGCGATCCAGGACGATTAATGGGTAAAGTAAAAGTCGATCGCGTGACTTTCCGCTACCGCGAAGATGGCCCGCTCAATTTAGACGCTCTGACAATTCAGGCAGAACCAGGAGAGTTGATTGCTTTGGTAGGGCCTTCTGGTAGTGGCAAATCAACGATCATTAGGCTGTTATTAGGATTTGAAACGCCAAAAGATGGCACGATTTACTATGATGGTCAGGATTTATCGGGGTTAGATATATCGGCAGTGCGTAGACAAATTGGTGTAGTACTGCAAAATGGTCGCATCAATAGCGCTTCAATTTTTGAAAATATTTCTAGTGGCGCATTAGTGACAATGGAAGAAGCCTGGGAAGCAGTACGTATGGCTGGGTTTGCCGATGATATTAAGTCAATGCCAATGGAAATGCACACAGTTATTTCGGAGGGGGGTACAAATCTTTCTGGTGGGCAACGTCAAAGGTTATTAATTGCTCGTGCTTTAGTCTTAAAACCGAGAATTATAATTTTTGATGAAGCTACCAGTGCTTTAGATAATCGTACTCAAGCGATAGTTAGTAGCAGCTTAGACCAGTTAGGAGTAACGCGCATAATTATCGCCCATCGCCTCAGCACTATCCGCAACGCCGACCGAATTTATGTGATTGAAGCCGGTCGAGTTGTTCAACAAGGTAAGTTTGAAGAATTAGTGAATCAAAAGGGCTTATTTGCTAATCTGATGGCACGACAAATGGCGTAAGCGCAAGGGAGGTTTGCAGCTTTTATTACCATGAATATGGTGCAATTTAAATGACGATTAGCTTATGCATAGTTTACTTCACCAAAAAAGTATACTAACTTACTTACCTAAATCGACAAGATTGGTCTACAGTCGGAGTCTTTTCAAATTGCACCATTATTAAAACAGCTGGCGCATCGCCTACTGTTCCAGATAAGTGACCCTTATGGCCTTGCGCATCTGTTTTCGTACCCTGATCTTCTCCAAAGGAAATTTCGCCTTCCCCCATCTCGACTCGCTGACCGTCCATAGTCTCCACAAACCAGCGTCCCGACAAAGGTACGATCCACTGGGGTTTTGGGTTTTCATGCCAGTTACCAACCCATCCCACAGGTAGCACAGTAAAGCTAATTGTAGCACCGGACTGCTTCAAATTAGAAAGCCACTGCGGTGAGGTATCCGGGGCTATGCCTTTTTCGATAAAGTCTTCAATTTGACAACGGGATTGATGACTTATACCGTCGTTGTCAGTCCAGACGTGCCAGTATTCAATTGTTGGTTTGGATGATGAGTTATTCTGCATAATAATGGCTCTTTTTGATCCGAAATGTATTGAAAGGCAAATTAGAAATTAAGAATTACGAAATTCTAACCGTATAATTGTGTCCTTCCCATTTGCTGCTTTCAATCCAGAAAAAGGTAAAGTTGATTGATTGTTGCTGATTATCAGAAATAGAAATATCTACAAAATTCACTCCTAACTTTGTAGAAGTAGAAAGCATATCTTGTGTAGTTTGCCAATCATCATCTGACCAGTACAATTGAAAAGATGCTAAAGCGTCAATTCGCAATGTTTGACCTTTTTTTACTTGGCTGATTTGTCGGTTAAACTTCCAAATTTCCAATGATTTACACTGCTTTCTTTCGCCTAGATAGCGATTTGCCACTTCTGGAATAAAATCAAACACCTGTCCGTCATCAGTTGACCGTAGCAGCTTGATATACTCTGCGTGTGCCCACATTAAAGGCATCGCTGAACCTGTTGGTTTTCCTAAAAACATATAGACATCAGGTATATCTGCCTCATCCCAAACCTGTTCTGGTAGCAAACAAGTATCTGAAGCAAATCCTTCCATCGCCTTAATATATGTTTTGACATCGCCGCCAGCAGCTAGTTCATAATGTCCTCGTTCTCCTGTCAAGAGAGGCCAAGCGCGTCCCTTACCCCAACTAGTATAAGGACTGCCGTCTTTTTGCTGTCCGTAGCCGTCGTGGTTGTAACGATGCCAACAAGGCCCAACGGGTGTATCTACTTTTAAAACTGCATCAATTACTTTGACAGAATCAACAATAATCGGATCGTCTGGTTTGCGAATTCCATAGCGTACTAATTGGAGAAATCCGCCATCGACAATTTCCTTGGCCGGAAATTCTGCTGGTTCACCAGGAGGTTGACTGCTGATGAAAAGAGTTCCTTGGTTAGGATTTTCGTCGGCTTGAGGATTATTAATATCTGAGGGAGTAATTCGGATATAATGCCGTTTGATCCCAGGAACTAAAGTTCCTTCAGTAGTTACTGTCCAAGCTTCAATGTGACATTCTAAAAAATCTGCGTATTCTTCGATAAACTTTGCTGTTGCTTCATCGCCACGTTGACGAACAAATTGAGCAGCACAGATTAAGGCGGCAATACTGGATGCTAGGGTTGATGGTGAATAACCGCTATTTTCTTCCCAGCGTTCTTGTTGAGTAACCGGGCCGTTACGAATTAAATAACCCGCTGCCCGCAGAACCATTGGATAAATATCGAATTTTAAACAAGTCTTCTGCTGGTGCAATAGCCATGCTAGAAGAATCGGAAATGCCACTTCATCTAGTTGAATACCTTTCCAGTAAGGTTCGCCATCAACCCAGAAATTTTGAGCAAAACCGCCATCTTCCTGCTGGCTGGTTGCAAGATAAATTAGCGATCGCACTGCTGTTTCTGTTTCACCAGCAGCCACTAAACCTGATACACTGCTAACCATATCCCGCGTCCAGACAAGGTGATATCCGCCTTCGTCTTGGTCGTTTTTGGCTTCACCCCAAGGAATCGCCAGGGATGCAATCAATGCACCTGGGTAAAGTTTGTCTTCATGTGCTAACAACAAACTAATGCTGTTGTGATACAACTTCCCATCATTGTATGAAACATCTTCTAGCGGTCGGATATTGCGGCGCGATATCGCTTCCACTGTTCGTTGTATTGCTGCTTCTGCTGTTCAAAAGGAATATTCAGCGACTGAAATAGTGTAGAAATTGCATTATGCAAGTTTGTACCAAATGCCAATCCTAAAGTAAACTCTTTAGTACTATCTAAATCTAGTTTTCCAGTCAAAGCAAGATTGCCATCTACAGCACGATCGAACTCCCAATCCATCTGGAAATTATCAGCTAAATCTGTCCAACCATCGCTTTCACCAACGTAACCACAAGAAAGCCGGCTAAAGGGAACTGTTGCACCCAGCGCTAGCCATGTTCCTTGTTTCTCGGCTATCAAAATACGATGTCCAGCAACTTCTACAGCGTAACCATTATTACCCATACCTTCAACATCCAGATGCGGCGCACACAAAGCATATAAATGGAGTTGGGAAATAAAATCGCTCTCTCCTGTTAATGTGGTGTGCTGTAAGATACAGGGAAAATGCGGGTCGGCAATCACTTCTTTGATTACGGCATAACGTCCTTGGGGATCGGAATTAGTGATGCGGTATCCTAAACCATGAGTCCACATCGGTTCCACTTTGGATTCGAGATGGCGTTTCTCTTCGTGGAAAAAGCTTTTCCCATCAGAAATTAGATACTGCAAATCCCGAATTTGAGGTTTGTCTACTGTGGGATGGTAGATTTCAGTGACAATACCGCTCCAAAGAGTAAACCAAATGTTACTAGAGGTAGAGTAAGCTGTTCCGACTCCATCTTTATTCGCATGAGTCCATCGAGGCTCAATACCTGGTGAGCCAAAAGCTTTTGCTCGATCAATAAACTTTACCATAGTGCATTGTTGTGCCGATAAGCTTTGAGTGCATTTAGAAAATGCTGTGTTTGATATTTATGCGATTAAAAATTTATTGAGAAGTTGACGAAAATTTCCGAGCGGCAGTTAAGGATTTTGCTTCAATAAAAATTTGTTTGATTTCCGGATGCTTTTGGCGAATTTTTACTTCTAAACTTTCTACAGTTAAGGCTATTTCCTCACCTGTAAGATTTTGAGCAAATTGGATTTCTAAGTTAAGTAGTACTTCTTTGGGAGCAAGCTGCATTGTTAGTACCCGAATAACTTCTTTCACTCCTGGTTCTGTTTTGGACAAAGACCGGATATTGGCTATAGTTTGAGGATCGGCACTTTCACCAACTAATAATCCTTTACTTTCTCTGGCTAATACCACTGCTACTATAGCCAAGATAATGCCAATAATAATCGAAGCAATGCCATCCAAATAAACATTGTTAAATAAATGTCCGAAGAAGATTCCGATTAAGGCTACGAATAAGCCTAAAATTGCCGCCGAATCCTCAAATAATACTGTAAATACTGTGGGGTCTTTACTATTTTTGATTGCTTGCCAGAAATTTTGTTTACCCTTAGTCGGCAAAAACTCTTTTAAAGCTACAGTCCAAGAAAACCCCTCCAATAATATTGCAATACCTAATACAATATAATTCCACATTGGGTTTTCTAAAGGGCTGGGATGAATTAAATGAGTGATTCCTTCATAAATTGACATCCCGCCGCCAAGGGCAAAGATCAGGATAGCAACGATAAAAGTCCAGAAATAAAGTTCTAGACCGTAACCAAAGGGATGCCTATCGTCTGCTGGCTTTTGGCTTCTTCTAATTCCCAGCAAAAGTACTAGTTGATCGCCAGTATCTACCAGCGAATGAATCCCTTCAGAGATCATGGCGGAACTGCCAGTAATGGAGGCGGCGATAAATTTAGTAATAGCGATCGCTAAGTTAGCGCCCATCGCTGCAAATATAGTTTTATGAGATGAATCAGATGCCATGAGAGTCAATAATAATTATGCAGAAACTTCTAATTCACCATCTGGATGGGTAATTTCCCATTGGGTTGGTTTGACCTTGTGCCAAAACGTCTCCTCCAGCTAAATTTAATCGTTGATTGTTATCAAACCAGGGTTAACAGTAACTTTTTTAGGCATTATCAATTAACCATTGTCTGCAAAACCTGGATATAAGGTCATACCGCCATCTACAAATAGAGTTGTACCATAGACATAATCAGAGTCATCAGAAGCCAACCAAACTGCTGCTTTAGCGATATCTTCTACATCACCCACACGTTTTGCTGGAATCAGTTTTAATAACTTTGCTTCTGCTTCTGGAGTATCCCAAGCTGATTTATTAATGGGGGTTTTGATTGCACCAGGCGCAATACTATTAACGCGAATTTTATGGGGTGCAAGTTCTTGAGCAATACTTTGCATCATCATATTTATACCGCCCTTACTTGCAGCATAATTAACATGACCCGCCCAAGGAATTACCTGATGTACTGAACTTATACAAATAATCTTACCTGCGGCAGATGAAATATCAGGCTGGACACCCCGACGTAAGAATTCCTTTGCAGCTTCTCTAGCACATAAGAATTGTCCTGTCAGATTCACCTCAATAACTCTATTCCATTGCTCGAGGGTCATATCTACAAACGGTGAATCTTTTTGAAGACCTGCATTGTTTACCAAAATGTCAATAGTGCCGAATTGCTCGATTGTCTGGCTAAACATCGCCTTTATTTCGTCTTCTTTGCTAACATCAGCTTGGATAGCAAATGCTTCACCATTAGCCGCTTTGATGTCATCAACAAGTTTTTGGGCTGATTCAGCTTCCGAACGATAGTTGACGGCGACTGCTGCACCCGATAAAGCTAAATAGCGAGCGATCGCTTGACCAATACCAGAACTAGCACCCGTCACAAGTGCTTTTTGACCTTTGAGCAGGTAAGGGGAATAGCTCATAATGCTTTCGATGTTTTTAAAACTTGTATTCGTTGTGAATATCTCAATATTTCCAAGACCTTCATAATATTTTTGCTTTTTGCGCGTAGTATTATCCTGACAATTTTAATTTTTTAATCAGGAAATTATGGCTCAAAAAAGTTTTGCTTTTTTAAATGATTTTAAAAAGCTTTAGTATTTTTCTAATCTATCTAGAGAAAGATAACCAGCATATTTTTTAGTAAAAAATATTGAAATACTTTGTCATTTCTGTGACAATCGTATGTTTTTCTTTTTAAGATTTGTAAAAATGTGGTTTTCAAGCTTATGTCAATCTCAAGCAAGATTTATGGTATATTCAAAGCAAGTTTGATTATTGATGAGAGTAAATTTTTTAGTTAATCAGAGAACTACATAAAACGTTAAACATTTTTTAGGCGACTCTCAAGCGTCTGATTAAACTTGCTATTAGCAATCCCATCTAATCAAAAAGAAAATTTTTAGTTTTTGGAAATATTAATCAAGATATGATACCAATCAAAAATGTAGTTGTTTTAGTTAGTTTTGACCTTTGGAGAAAATAATTACTGAAAAATAGTAATTATGTATTTTATTTCAAAAGCTACTTGAAAAATTGCAGTATATCGGAAATTGTCAATGTTTTTTAATTGGTCGATCTGTAACGTTAGCGCAGTATTCTGGAAAATATGAATGGTGCGTTAAGCGGATGGCAATTCCATGCAACGCATATATATTTGACCCATGAAGGAGAAAGCGATGCCTGCTCTGTCTCTGAATAACCAAAATTTACCATACCCTGACCCTCTACATCCGATCGTTGTTCACTTCGTAATTGCGATGGTGCTTTTTTCTTTCGTGTGCGACGTGCTGGGTTATTTTACCCGCAATGTGCGGTTATTTGAGGTGAGTTTCTGGAATATGTTTGTGGCCTCAGCAGCTATTTTTTTAGCGGTGATTCTTGGTCAGTTTGAAGCAGGTCTGGCGAACATCTACCCAGCAGTCCAACCAACACTGAATTTTCATACGGTGATGGGTTGGTCGCTGGCGGCTATTGTTGTTGGCATTACAGCTTGGCGTTTCGTGATTCGCAAACGCACTCCCCGGAAAGTACCACCGGCTTACCTTGGTGTAGCAACCTTTTTAGTCTGCTTGGTGTGCTTGCAAGTCTATCTAGGAAGCAAGCTGGTTTGGGTGTATGGGTTACATATCGAGCCAGTTGTGCAAGCAATGAAGCAGGGAGTTTCGCCATGAACTGGCAACTGATTGACCAGTTGAGATTGAGGCTGAATGCTAACGGATTACCTTATGAGATTCCCATACATCCGCAACTGGTGCATTTTACATTGGGTTTGTTCATTCTTGCCATTATTTTTGATATTGCCGGAGCGCTGTTTGCTTTAGAAAAACCAATCTTCAAATTTTTAGGTCTGCCTGCCCTGCGTTCTGGTTTCTTTGATGTCGGCTGGTATAACCTCATAGGAGCAGCTTTTATCACCTTTTTCACTGTTGCAGCTGGTTTTTTCGAGTTACTGCTAGCAAATCCACCAATCGATCAAAAGAGCGTTTGGGGGTTAACTGCTGGTTGGACGATGCTTTTGCATGGCTTGGGTGGCATTTCATTGTTGGGGATCGTTGTTGCCATGACAATATGGAGAGGTTTACAACGTTATCGCTGGCGCAAGGATGCTTCTAGGCAGGTGCAGTGGAGTTACTTATTAGCAGGTATTGCAATATTGGGCATCTTATTTGTCCACGGAACTTTGGGGGCGCAATTGGGAGAAGAGTTTGGAATTCACGTTACGGCTGCGAAGTTACTCCAAGAAGGTAAAAACCCAAATTTACTACTCAAATAATCAAGCGGGAACTACTCTTAGATGAAATTGTGATGTTTAGTGTTTTTGAATATGTACTGATAGCGTTTTATGTCGCAGGGCTGCTAATTGTCAGTCGGTGGATTGGACAACAGGCATTTTCTTGGATGCCTCCCCAGGCGACAGCAGAAGCACAACGGGTAGATGATTTATTTAGCTTTTTAGTCTCAATTGGAGCATTTATCTTGCTGGGGCTGGTTGGTGTGATTGTGTATGCCATAGTCTTTCATCGCGCCCCCCCGGAAGACTACACTGAGGGACACCCTTCTAGAGGTAATGGAAAGTTAGAAATATTGTGGACAGCGACCCCAACTTTGTTAGTAATATGGATTGCCTTTCAAAGCTTCAATATTTATCAGCAATTAAATATTCTCGGTCTAAACCAAATTGTGCATTTGCACGCGCCCCTAGAATCTGCACCCGCCTACGCCGCCACTGTTAGCGATGTCCCCAAACCTGCGTCTGAAACAATTGATGTTTTCGCTAGGCAGTGGGATTGGTCTTTCCACTATCCAAATAATCTTACCAGTAAGGAATTACACTTGCCGAGCGATCGCAGCACTCGCTTAAATATGCAAGCAGAGAAAGTAATCCACGGCTTCTACGTTCCTGAGTTTCGCTTAAAGCAAGATATTGTTCCAGGACGCAACATTGACATTGTGATTACACCCACTCGCCCAGGTAAATATCGACTGAAAGATTCTCAATTCAGTGGTGCTTATTTTGCCTTGATGGAGGCAGATGTATACGTTGAATCCCTTGATAAGTATAATCAGTGGCTCGCGCAAACAGTCTCTAGCGAAACGAACCCTCAAAATCAGGCAATTGCCGAAAATATTCAACCACCAAAGACATTATTCAAAAGCGGCTGGTACACCGTTGCACCTGCTCAAAGAGCTGTAGCCAATCAAAGGAAGATAAATAATGACACATGATTTGAGTGAAGCTATAGCCAACAATAGAGAACCTGAGAATAACTGGCGGGAATATTTCAGCTTCAGCACCGATCATAAGGTAATCGGTGTTCAGTACATGGTGATGACCTTCATTTTCTTTCTTCTTGGCGGGCTGTTGGCGATGATTATCCGGGCTGAATTGCTCACCCCGGAAGCAAACTTAGTTGACCGCCCCCTCTACAATGGTTTATTCACCATGCACGGGACAATCATGATTTTCCTGTGGGTTATTCCCTTCAATGCAGGTCTTGCTAACTACCTAGTACCGTTGATGATTGGAGCGCGGGATATGGCTTTTCCCCTGCTCAACGCCATCTCTTTTTGGATTTTGCCACCAGCCGGTCTTCTACTACTGTCTAGTTTCTTACTACCAAGCGGGACTGCACAAGCTGGTTGGTGGTCTTATCCACCAGTTAGTCTGCAAGTTCCAGCCGATCAGTTGATTAACGGTCAGTTTATTTGGATAGTTAGCCTAGTACTAATCGGCATCTCTTCAATTATGGGGGCTGTCAATTTTGTTACCACTATCTTTTGGATGCGATCGCCAGGGATGACATTTTTTAGAATGCCCGTCTTTGTGTGGTCAGTTTTTAGCGCCCAGTTGTTGCAGCTGATTAACTTACCTTCTTTGACAGGTGCATTGATACTCCTGTTGCTTGACCTTTCCTTCGGGACACAATTTTTTAAACCTGAAGGAAGTGGCGATCCGATCATTTACCAACATTTATTTTGGTTCTACTCTCATCCCGCAGTGTATATCATGGCGCTACCAGCCTTCGGTATTATTGCGGAAGTTCTCCCAGCCTTTTCTCGCAATCCTCTATTTGGCTATCGATCAGTTGCTCTTGCTTCTTTAGGTATTGCTGTAGTCAGCATCTTCGTTTGGGCGCATCACATGTTCGCCAGTGCTACCCCCGGCTGGATGCGGATGACCTTCATGGCCACATCAATGTTAGTTGCCATACCCACGGGTGTTAAGGCATTTGCTTGGACTGCCACAATCTGGAGGAGCAAGTTGCACTTAGAGACACCAATGCTATTTGCAATGGGAGGTGCAGCGATGTTTATTTTTGGCGGTGTCACTGGTGTGATGCTTGCCGCCACGCCATTTGATATCCACGTCAATAATACTTACTTTGTTGTGGGTCACTTCCATTACATTGTTTTTAATACCATCACAATGGCAATCTTTGCCGGAATTTACTATTGGTTTCCCAAAATCACTGGCAGGATGTACGCGGAGGGTTGGGGTAAACTGCATTTCTGGTTGACCTTTATTCCTGCCAATATCACCTTTTTCTCTATGCATCCATTAGGTTTGCAGGGGATGTTACGCCGAATATCCTCCTACGATCCCCAGTATCAAGGTTGGAATGTTATCGCTAGCCTGGGATCGTTCTTGCTGGGAGTCTCCACACTGCCCTTTATTGCTAACATTGTCGGTTCTTGGCTATATGGAGCCAGAGCAGTTGATAATCCCTGGCACGCGACAGGATTGGAATGGACAACTTCTTCACCACCTCCGCGAGATAACTTTGAAGAGATTCCTGTTGTCAACAGACCTCCTTACGACTATGGCGATCCCAAATATTCATTCGTGGAAAATTCTGATAATGATGAGTCTCACTAGAAAATGGGGAGCAGGGGAGAAATCAATTCAAAATTCAAAATTCACGCATTCAAAATTGAAGATTCAATCCTAATGCCCAATGCCCAATTCTTAATTTCCAATGACCAAAATCATGCAACGTCCCAGAATCCATATAGATGAAAGTCCGATCCGTTTCGATCGGTGGCGGCGACGCTTACCGAATTGGTTACAGCGCTTTCTGCCAAGTGGTGGCGGAAGTCATGAAGATCATCATGGCAAAGGGATGTTTGGGTTTACTGTATTCCTGTTGTCGGAAAGTATCATTTTTTTGAGTTTTATCTTTACTTATGTTGCTTTACGACTGAATACCAATAACTGGCTACCACCTGGGGTTTCTGGGCCAGAATTGTCTAAGCTCGTGATTATTAATACGGTAGTTTTACTTTCTAGTAGCTTTGTAATTCAACCAGCAGAAAATGCCCTCAAACGAAATCAATTGAGTAAATTTCGCTGGCTCTGGTTGATAACGATCGCAATGGGAATCTACTTTTTAATTGGTCTATTAATTGAGTGGAAAAATCTCGATTTCAAGCTGACTACGGGATTAGTTGGTTCCACATTCTATTTGCTAACAGGTTTCCACGGTTTACACGTTTTGGCGGGTGTAGTGCTTCAGATAATTATGCTGATTCGCTCATTCATTCCAGGCAATTATAATAAAACTCACTTCGGTACAAGTGCGACAACTCTATTTTGGCACTTTGTTGATGTAGTTTGGGTCTTCCTTTTCTCGCTTCTCTATCTTTGGCGGGCATAAAAATTTTCAGTTTACCAAGTATTTACAGGAGTAACTTTATGAATTTATTCATTCAAGAATTACCAGCCTCAGAACTCGCGCCAAAAGCAGTTCAAGAAACTCCCGCACCAGGTAAAGACCCACTCATTGCACGTGGGTTACAAAAAGAGCAATATATTGGCATTATTGGATTAGCGATCGCTCTAATTGCTGCTGTGGGATTTTTTAGTCGTAGAGTCGAATACGCTATTGCTTTCGCTTTGTTCCTCAGCGTCTTTTTAATTGCCTTATTTTTATTTATATAGTGAATTAGTCATTTGTAAAGACAAAGAACTAATAGAGGTATAAGTAAAAATAAATCATGACTTACGCAAACAATAGCCAAAATCCTGATTTTTAGGTAACGGCAATTCATGAATTGTCCCTACAACGTGTAGTTTTGCGTAAGTCTTATAAATTCGCACTTAAGCTTACCCCTTAATGACGAAACCCCGGCACGAATTACAAAAGCAATTGCAAATTTAAACCACATTTCTTAGTGCCATTCACTTCAATTGTACGCTAATGCTGAAACGAATATGGGGTAATCTTTCTAGCAATAGCATCTTTAGCTATAACAGTAGTTATTTAGTCAAGCAGGAAAAGTAGGAAAAGTAGGAAAAGTAGTATATTTTGCAGTAAACCTTCATTATCCTGTTAATAAGATTTAAATTAGTAGGTAGTAGATGGTTAAATTCAAATATTGGGAATTAATGAACGAAGGAAGTTATGACAAACAACAAAATTGCCGACTTGGAAACTAGCTTGTTAGAAGAATTGAGTGATGCACAATCAATGCTAGTAGTAGGAGGAATTGGTAATGATAATGGTATAAACACTGTGATCGGTAATGGAGCCAGTGAAATATTCAACATTCAAGTTAATAACGGCGACTTATCTCCTCAGTCGGGATTGATTCAAGGAAATTTGAACTTCAACACACAAGCGCAAGGAAATCAACCCCTGGCAAATCCATTAGGATTAGTTAACATACCAGATTTGTCTGTAAATGCTTCTCTCGGTAGCTGAAACGTAGATGCAATATAGCTAAATAAGAAATAATTTTTTTATCTATAGAGAAAGTGGTCGCCATAGTCGATCGCTTTTTCTATTGGTAAAAGTTTAGACTTTTTTAAGTTTTACCTTAACAAAAGGAGTAATTATATAAAAGTGAGTTATGAATTTGGTAAAAGAGATATTTTATGAACAACCCAGTTTATCAAACTGTGATTCTTGGTGGTGGCTTCACTGGCTTATTTACAGCCTTACACCTAGCTCACGAACATTATCCTCGCTCTGTAATTTTGATCGATCGAAATGAAAGTTTTTGCTTTAAGCCCTTACTCTACGAATATTTCAGTGGCGAGATGGATGCTTTTCAAGTCGTACCGCGTTTTGTAGAATTGCTTAAAGGTAGTGGTGTAATTTTTGTTCAAGATGTAGTGGAATCGATTGACTTGCACCAACAACAAGTCAAATTAGCTTCGGGAAACTCATACAACTACAGTAACTTAGTCTTAGCTTTAGGTAGTGTTACTGCTTATCATCATCTGGAAGGTGCTAAAGAACACGCTTTTCCTTTTTGGACAGAAGCAGATGCGATCGCTCTCGACCGGCATTTAGGCGATTGTTTGCAAAAAGCAATCAAAACTGAAGATCCAGAACAACGTCGTCAACTGCTAACAATAGTTATAGTTGGTGGTGGTGCAAGTGGTGTAGAAATGGCAGCTACCTTAGCTGATTTACTCCCACATTGGTATAGCGCTATGGGAGGAAATTCTAGTGAAATCCGGGTGGTATTGCTCAATCACGGTCAAGAAATTCTCAATGGTGATATTAACAATCCTCTGCGCCCAATTGCTGAAAAAGAATTACAAAAACGCACGATTCCAATTGAAATACTTACGGGAGCAGAAGCCACTACTATTCATGCCAATGCGATTGAATATAAGCGCAATGAGCAAATTGAAACATTGCCAACATACACCGCAATCTGGACAGCTGGTACTTCTATTCACCCACTAATTAAAGATTTACCAATTTCTCAAGAACATCGCGATCGCCACAACCGCCTCTTAGTTACTCCCACAATGCAACTACTCGACTTTCCAGAAGTATTTGCAGGCGGGGATTGTGTCGCAGTTCAAGATAATTCACTACCGCCAACAGCCCAAGTTGCTTATCAGCAAGGAGCCAATATTGCCCAAAATTTGAAAGCATTAGCTTTAGGTGGAGACTTCAAACCATTAAAGGTAAATATACGCGGAACTCTCTTGAAATTAGGGTTAAATGATGCTGCTGCTAATTTATTCAATGTTTTTGAAGTTGCAGGAGAATCCGGGCATTTAATTCGTCAAGGAACTTATTTAACACTATTACCAACACCAATTCATGACTTTAAAGCAACAACTGAATGGGTGGATGAAGAGATTTTTCATCACCATCTCGATCCTCATGATGTGGGCAAAAAAGTTGTTCAAGCAGTGGAGGTGGTTGGCGCAGGAGTTATGGGCGTTTTAGCTGCTAGAAAATTATTGAAAATGTTGGGTTCTGAGGATAAAAGAGACTAGTACAAAGCGGCGGAAATAAACCACGCATTCAAAACCGAATGGCACGCTTGTAAAGCCCAAAGACTTATTGTATCCTCGTTCCCAGCCTCCAGGCTTTTAACCAGTTGGGGCAAAGGCTGTATCTTAACAAGCGTGCCATTCCATTCAAAATCAATGAAATGCTTACGCCGTATTAATTTTTAATTTTTAATTTTGAATTCCGCCTTGCGGTACTAGCGCAATTTCGTGCGACATAAATTTTAATACATTTAGTCATGGTTTTGTCACAATTTCGCAATAGCTTTGTCAATACGACGTGTGATGCTATAGCTCTGGCTTCGGAAATAGTCTCAGACTAAACCCACACACCAGAATCTACAGAAGAAAATCACTTAAGGCACAGTACCTTATGAAGATGATTCTTCAAATAGAAATTGCAAAATCTCATACAGTTGTAAGGAACAAGAAAATGAATTGGAAAGTACTTGCTTTGCTCCCTGCGTTGACTCTAGCTACTGCTGTACCTGCTTACTCTTTAACTAATAATAAAAGCCAAAATTCGGCTACTGCTACCCACATTGCCCAAAGTACTCAGCCAGGCAATACCATGAAAAAGCCTAATGCTGTACCAAAGGTTAGTGCCAAGCACAAGTCTAATCGTGTGGCAAAGCGTAGTACTGGTACTGTACTAACAGTAGGCAGCAGAGGAGAGACAGTGAAAACTGTTCAGAATTCTTTAAAACAGCAAGGATTCTATACAGCAAGCGTAAATGGTGTGTTTGATAATAAGACTCGTGCAGCTGTAATCAAATTTCAGAAATCTAAAGGATTAAGAGCAGATGGAATAATTGGACATCGAACTTTAGCCGCTCTTAAATAAAATTGTTTACTAATATCCTCATTGCTAAAATGCTTTAAAAACAAAAGGCTAGGAAAGAAATTCTAGCCTTAGAGGTTGTTTTAAAATTGGTTAGCTGTGACTTTAGGCACCTATCGATCCCCCCTAGCCCACGCCAGTCGCTCCACTTGGGGAGGGAACAAGATTTCTTATTTCCCCCCAATATATCGGGGGGATTAAGGGGGGTAATTCGACTTATGTATACACCGTAGCCTTAACAAGGGGGGATTAAGGGGGGTGATACCTGGATAAGCGGAGGGTTTTGTCTATGTGACGCATTCTTTTGTTGATTTGGGGTTCGCAATTGCTGATTTGGTGTACGCAATTGCTGATTTGGGGTTCGCAATTGTTGATTTGGGGTTCGCAATTGCTGATTTGGCGTACGCAATTGTTAATTTGGAGTTCGCAATTGCTAATTTGGAGTTCGCAATTGTTAATTTGGAGTTCGCAATTGCTGATTTGGAGTTCGCAATTGCTGATTTGGCGTACGCATTTGTTGATTTGGCGTACGCATTTGTTGATTCGGCGTGTCCATAACGCACCCGACGAAACTACTAGAATTGAAACTTATGCTGGTCATACTTGTGTGTACACTCTAGCCCTTAACAAGGGGGAGTTATATCATGTCCGCCTAATAAGTTATAATTCCCGTATCTGTGCAAAAACCAGGAAACCCTCTTTCCCCCTGCCTCCTGCTCCCTGCTCCCCTGCCGTCTTCATGATAAGTCTTTAACCAGACACGATATTAGAGGGGGTCAGAAGGACTTGTGTGTACACCGTAGCTTGAAAAGGGGGGAACTAGAATCAAGTCCCCCAATTTATCAAGGGATTGAGGGGGATATAAGTTCGCTTTTAGCGTTTTTGTTCAAGATACTTCAAAAATTCTTTTAGTAATTGATAGCAATTGTTCGTAATCCTTTGGTGTATCAATATCGATATCCCCTAATGGAAACGGAATAGAAAACACTTCATTAAGGTGATGATTAATAACTTTTTTTGCTCCTGAAGTTTCTTTTAAAGTGGCAAGTTCTGAAAAAAATGTCTGACTAAATAGAGCAGGTACACCTAATGTATCTCCATATTCACAAGCAACGATCGGTTTTTTTGTCGAATAATATGTATCAACAAGTTGATTGATAATTTGGGTAGAAACAAATGGCTGGTCGCAAAGTGTAATAACTACTGCTTCTATTTTTTGCGGAAGATTATTTAACAATTCAATACCACTCTTGATTGAGGTACTCATTCCACAAACCCAATCCGAGTTTTTAACTACTTTAACGGGAAGTTGTTTAATTTGGGGATGAATCTGTTCTGCGTTGGCTCCAAGTACTACTACCACAGGTTGACAAACTGAAGCGATCGCCATGTCTATAATATATTGCAGCAAACTACGCTCTTTGTAAAGCAATAGTTGTTTCGGTGTACCCATCCGTGTAGATGCACCAGCAGCAAGAATCATAATGGCTATGGTTGATTTCTCATTGTCTATAGGAGTCATAAAAACTAGGTGGTAAGTAGCAAGTTTGAGTTGCTTTCATCACATTGGTGAATCGGTTGATTGCGATTTCTTAAAAAATTACCATTGCGGTTTGTTAGCACTGCTTGAATTTCTGCAATAATCGCGATCGCTATTTCTTCTGGTGTATCTGCTCCGATATCAATCCCAATCGGGCCATGCAATCTGGTTAATTGTTCGGTAGTATAAACTATTCCTTGCGAACCTAAATCTTCAAGCAATCTTTCAGTACGCGCCTTTGGCCCTAAAACCCCTATGTAGCGTGCGGGAAATGGCAGCAACATTTTCAAAATTTCCAGGTCATCAAGATAATTATGCGTCATCACTACAGCAACTGTGTTGACATCTATAAATACCTGTTTTTGTACAATTTCTCGCCGAGTCAGAATCACATCACAAGCTATTGGAAATCGAGCTTCAGTAGCCTCATTAGCTCGACAATCGACTACAGTAACATCCCAACCTAATGCTTGAGCAAACTGTGCTACGGGTATAGCGTCATAACCTGCACCAAATATTACTAAAGGTGTAGGTGGTTGGATGACTTCAATAAAAACTTCTGCACTGCCTAAAGGTAACTGATAGTTTTTTACACTAGACTTTTGATTAGTAAAAGCTGCTTGAATATCTATTTGCAGAGATTGAATTAAATGTGGATCTTTGATGTCAGCGATCGTTTTACCATCAGGATACATCAGTAAGCGCGCTCCAAGTTTCACATCTACCTCGCCTTCAAAGGCAAAGACTGTAGCAATGATACCCAAATGTTTTCGATCGAAGCACTCTTGCATAAAAGCGATCGCATTCAGTAAACTTTCTTTTTCAAGACGTTCAATCAAAACTTGCACTGTCCCATTGCACCCCAAACCAAAGCCCCAAAGAATATCTTCCGAGGCGGTGTTATCGTAAGTAACAACAATTGGTTCGCCGTCCGACATTCGTTGTTGAGTATGCTCAAATACGTCGTTTTCCAAGCAACCAGCGCTGATTGTTCCGATCGTCCGACCTGTATCTGTCATCAGCATTTTAGCACCCGGTCGGCGATAGGTTGAACCTTGAGTTTTGACTACAGTAGCAAGAAAAGTAATTTCACCATTTTTTTGACTTGACTGGAAGCCTTCTAAAATTGCTTGTAATTCGTTCATTTGTTTCTGTTTTTAGCAGTTTCTAAACTTGAGTAGGCAGTCTCAATGGAAACAATAGACTTATTGCATAAGTCGGGAAAAGGTTGTGTATTGTCCCCTTCCCCTTTAACCTTTACCCTTTCCCCCCTCTTGCAAAAAGCACTTTTGCAAGAGGTCTAATGCGATCGCTGTGCCATTGTGCATCGCTGCTAGTGTCAAACACTCCTTAGATTTGCTGCCTTTTAGCGATTACAGTATGATAGGTTAGATTGAGGTGCGTTGTTTACCGCCACAGGCATCGCGGTGTTCTGCTATCCAAGATAAGCGAAAACACCACTGAAATCATGCCCCACAGGATAGTTGCCAACTTTAATCATTTATCTATCATGAAAGTTAGCACGGAATACTGATTTTCCCTAACTTACAGTTTTGGCAATGACTTTAAATGATTGTAAAACGACATTTTAGCAACGCCAGATTCAGCAACGATTTTGTCAATACCGACATTGCGAATTTCCTCTCGATAAAACAAACATGATGCTGTACTTAGGATGCGATCGCGAATAGATTTACGGGTTGTTTTCGATTTAGTCATTTAAATCGCATCCTTGAATAAGGTGTAAATCTTAAATACTTCGTCAATAATACTGACAAAATTTTTCCCAACTTCACGATTATTTAAACCTGATACTTTACTAGCTTTTTGAAGTTAGGCTGTTAGACCTAACCCCCAGCCTCTTCCCTTATAGAGAAGGGGAGTAAGATTCAAAGCCTCTCTCGTTTTAGGAGAGAGGTCAATAAACGACTGCCCGAATTCAATAAACGACTGCCCGAATTCAATCAACGGCTGCCCGAATTCAATCAACGGCTGCCCGAATTCAATAAACGACTGCCCGAATTCAATCAACGGCTGCCCGAATTCAATCAACGGCTGCCCGAATTCAATAAACGACTGCCCGAATTCAATAAACGGCTGCCCGAATTCAATAAACGACTGCCCGAATTCAATAAACGACTGCCCGAATTCAATAAACGACTGCCCGAATTCAATAAACGACTGCCCGAATTCAATAAACGACTGTCCAAATTCAATATAGGAACTTAGCAAACTTGCTTTTATTAAACACAAAAGCGATGGCTTTGCCAACGCCTGCCGTAGGATGCCCGTTCGCGTAGCGTGTCATCAAGAAAAAGTGAAACCCTTACGAGTGATTCTAGTTTATACCAATAAAAACTCAGTAAACCTCACGAGATGGGGTAAACATCAAGCTTTGGTTAAAAAATTTAATTTTAATTGTAGAGCGTGACACTTTCTACCTTAAAATATGAATCGAATTTCATATGAATTGCTATTTATTTGCGATCGCAGCAGTTGTTAATTTTCGCTGAACACGAGAGTATTCGCTGCCAAGTAACTTCGGAAACAAGAAAAACCTATTCCTTTAGAGCAATGAAAAACAGCAGCAAGAAGCAGGTTAACTGCGTAGAAAAGCTGAAGGTGCTGGCAGATGAAACTCGTCTAGCAGTATTAGAACTTCTGATCGACAGTCCCAAACACGTGGGGGAGATGAACGCAATTTTGGGCTTGGAACAAAGCCTGCTCTCGCATCATTTACAAGTTCTGCGTCGCTCCCAGTTGGTTGTGCCCTTGCGTGATGGGAAAACAATTCTCTACCACCTGGCTCCAGAAGTGGAAGTAACTACAGGCAAAGCTTTGAACCTTGGCTGTTGTGTCCTCTGTTTTAACTAAAAACCCAATTTCGGGTTGAAAAGCAATAATGAAAAATTCTCAAATTTTACCTCTGGCGATTGGGTTGGCTTCCTGCGTTTGGTTACAAGGCTGTTCATCAGCGAATCGAGACGCAAATAATACAAATAAGCTTCAGGGAAAACTAGTACTTACAGGCTCCAGTACAATTGCACCGTTAGCAGCTGAAATTGGCAAGCGTTTTGAATCTCAGCATCCAGGTGTGCGAGTTGATGTGCAATCAGGGGGGTCTTCCCGTGGGGTTTCTGATGCTCGTCAAGGCGTCGCTAATGTTGGCATGGTTTCTCGTGCCTTGAAGCCAGAAGAAAACGATTTAAAAGCATTTTCTATCGCCCGTGATGGAGTAACGGTAATTCTCCATAAAGACAATCCAGTAAAATCGCTCAACGACAAGCAAGTTGTAGATATTTACACAGGTAAGGTGACGAACTGGAAACAAGTGGGAGGTAAAGATGGAGCAATTACAGTTGTTAACAAAGCCGAAGGACGTTCTACTTTAGAATTATTTACTCACTATTTCAAGCTGAAAAATACAGACATCAAAGCCCAAGTAGTAATTGGTGACAATCAGCAGGGAATTAAAACAGTAGCAGGAAACCCGAATGCAATTGGTTATGTATCGATCGGGTCAGCAGAAAATAGTGCAGCCAATGGAGTAGCTATAAAGCTGCTACCTGTAAATGGGATAGCTGCAACAACAGCCAACGTTCAGAATGGGACTTTTCCGATTTCTCGTCCACTTAACTTAGTAACTAAAACCCAACCTCAAGGATTGACAAAAGCATTTCTTGATTTCGCGCAATCACAACAGGTAAGTGACATTGTTCAAAAGCAAAACTTTGTCGTCGTCTCCAAATGACTTTTGGTTAATTTGGATACTGCGTTTTTTAGGGGTAGTAGCAGGGGCGATCGCACTTTTAATTATCGTCTTTCTGATTCTGGAGTCTTTACCAGTCCTCAATCATATAGGAATAACACGTTTTTTTACAGACTCTTCTTGGAACCCAACCGCCGGATTATATAATCTCTTCCCGATGTTACTGGGTACATTTTTAGCAACGGTTGGCTCAGTAGCGATCGCCACACCAATCGGAATTCTATCTGCGGTTTTTTGTCAATTTTACGCCCCACCTGCAATGGCTCGGTTATACCGTCGCTTAATTGAACTATTAGCAGGAATTCCTTCTGTAGTCTACGGTTTTTGGGGATTAGTGGTGCTGGTTCCGATGATTGGTAAGATACATCCACCGGGGCCAAGTCTACTCGCGGGTATTGCCATTCTCACGGTGATGATTTTGCCAACAATAGCGCTTGTAGCCGATGCTAGTTTAGCGAAAGTCCCAATTTCTTACCTTCAAGGAGCAGCAGCTTTAGGATTATCCCGTTGGGCAACTATCTCTAGAGTGGTGCTTCCTGCTGCCAAATCTGGATTATTCACAGGCTTAATTTTAGAAACAGGTCGAGCAATTGGCGAAACAATGGCTATTTTGATGGTGTGTGGCAATGTGGTACAAATGCCAAAAAGTATATTTGACCCCATCCGCACGTTGACGGCTAATATTGCTCTGGAAATGGCTTATGCCACAGGAGATCACCGGTCGGCGTTGTTTGTTAGCGGTTTAGTCTTGATGGGAATGATTGTGCTGTTAGTTGCGGTTGCGGAAATCATCAGTCAAGGAAAAATATATGGGTGAACCTGTTGTAAGTCCTAAAGATTGGTTGCCAACAATGATTGTTTGGACAACTGCTGCCCTAGTTACTGGTATCTTCCTTTGGATACTCAGTGATATCCTTTGGCATGGGATAGGACACTTGACGTGGGAATTTCTGACGACTGAGCCGGAAAATGCTGGCAGAGAAGGGGGAATTGCCAGCATTCTTGTTTCCACTTTTCTAATTATGGCAGTGTGTATGGCGGTTTCTATCCCTATTGGTGTTGGTACAGCCGTTTTACTGGCAGAATTCACCCCTGTGGATAGTTGGTTTGGTGGGTTGGTGCGGCGTAGTTTAGATGTACTGGCAGGAGTCCCCTCAATCGTTTTTGGGTTGTTTGGCAACATCTTCTTTTGTCAAGTTTTGGGGCTGGGATTTTCTATTTTGTCGGGAGGATTGACCTTGGGATGTATGGTGTTACCAATCTTGATTCGCTCTACAGAAGAAGGATTTCGCGCTGTTCCCAATGAGTATAGATTAGGAGCCGCAGCCCTTGGTTTTTCTCGCACGACAACGTTATTTCAACTATTGTTACCTGCTGCTGTCCCTGGTTTGGTTGTGGGATTGGTGCTGGGTATTGGTCGAGCGATCGCAGAGACGGCAGCTTTAATTTTTACTAGTGGTTACGTAGATAGAATGCCAGAATCACTGCTAGATTCCGGGCGTGCCCTCTCGATTCATATTTTTGATTTATCAATGAACGTCTCTGGGGGAGATGCCAATGCTTACGCCTCAGCATTAGTCTTGCTAGTATCACTGCTGCTGATTAATGGTACAGCAGCATGGATTGCAGATAATTGGTTGCACAGGAGAATTTTTTCTGGATGAAATCGGCAAATATCGCTATTGGAATTGTTGAACCGTTGATTGAAACGGAGAACTTAACTCTGCAATACGGGCAAAAAACTGCATTTGCTAATGTTAATTTGAGTGTGAATCTGGGGGAAATTTTGGCATTGGTGGGGCCTTCTGGTTGTGGAAAAACTAGCTTTTTGAGTTGCTTAAATCGGTTGACAGACATGATTCCTCATTGTCGAGTCCAAGGGCGGATTCGCATAGGTAGTTTAGACGTGCTAAATGCCAAAACGAATGCGAACGCGCTGCGGCGGCAAGTTGGGATGATTTTCCAAAAGCCTAATCCTTTTCCTTTATCAATTTGGAAGAATCTGGAATTACCCCTGCGAGAACATGGTATCCCTAAAGAACAAATCGATGCGATCGTTGAGACAAGCCTGAAAGATGTTGGACTTTGGGATGAAGTCAAAGACCGACTGCAAACCTCTGCCTTAGCACTTTCTGGCGGACAGCAGCAGAGGTTGTGCATAGCTAGAGCCTTGGCTTTGCAACCAGAAATCCTGTTATTGGATGAACCTTGTAGCGCCCTCGACCCAATTGCCAGTGGAATAGTTGAAGATTTAATTACTAGTTTGCGTCAGCGTTATACCTTGCTAATTGTGACGCATAACCTAGCGCAAGCCAAACGTATCGCGGATCGAGTTGCTTTGTTCTGGGTGCAGTCAGGTGTTGGGCAATTGATTGAGTCAGGTTCAGTAGAGCAAATTTTTGAGTACCCCCAACATCCCTTGACAGCAGCTTATGTCACAGGTGCAAGGGGTTGATTTGAAAAATATAGAAATAGAGAATTTTATGTTATCATTTGTGCCGCAGGAAATGAAAGACCCTGCTCCTTATCATCTATTGACAAGCATCGTTGCTCCTCGCCCAATTGCCTGGGTGTCTACAATTAGTGCCTCTGGAATTTCCAATCTTGCCCCGTATTCCTTTTTCAATGCAGTAGCAGGTTTTCCACCAACTATTATGTTTTCAATTGCATATCGTAGACATGAGCCAAAAGAAAAGGACACGTTACGCAATATTCATGAAGTTGATGAATTTGTGTGTCATGTGGTGGATGAAACACTGTCTCAGGCAATGGCTCAAACCGGAACAGAATTTCCCTATGGAGTTAACGAGTTTGAAAAAGCAAACTTAAAAGCTATTCCTGCTACAGATGTCCGACCATTGCGGATTGAAAGCTCACCAGTGGCAATGGAGTGTAAAGTCACACAAATAGTGACAGTGGAAGGAACCAATAATGTGATGGTATTGGGTCGAGTGTTACGATTTCATGTGCGTGAAGACCTATACCGCCAAGATTTGGGGTTAGTTGATACTGTAAGGATGCGGCCGATTACGCGCTTAGGTGGGCCAGTTGAGTATACAAAGATTGGGAAACTATTTGAGATGACAACTCCAAAGGTATGAGCGGATGTAAATTTATAGGGGTTGCGCGTAGGTTTTTTGTAGCTTGTAAAATTCACCCTTAACTTATATTCTAGATTCGCCATTGTTGAAAATAAGCCTATTGGTTTTCAAGCCAATCTGGACATTCAACTTGTTTAACGTGAGTTCGACGAGTGCTATTTTGACCTCTCCCCCAGCCCCTCTCCTACAAGGAGAGGGGAGCAAAAACTCTCCTTACGTGTACTCTATTTCAGATTTGTGTATACACCGTAGCGCCTTTTAAGAAAAAGAGGCTGGGAGAAAGAGGTCTGTCGAACTCACGTTTGTTTAAGAATATCCTGTTTTCAGTCTTTTTTAAGCTCGTGCTTCTTGGGATTAGCGAGCATAAATCATGTGAGAAATAACTGGGGGTTTATCGCCTTGATGAAAGGCAAAAACCCTTTCGCGAATTTCTCGATCTGCCACTGTAAACCGCTCATATTGACGTAAATGATCTACCCAAGACTCGACGATAAACGTCTCTAAGTAGCGATGCGGCACAGATGTATCATGAAAGATGCCCCAGCGAATCGCACCATCTCGTAGCCGCACCACGCGCAGGGCATTAATTGCCGCAATGAATTCTTCTGCTTGAACTGGGTCAATACAATATTCAAGTGTGACTAAAACTGGCCCTTCTTCTGGTTGCAATTCAATTACTACCAGCGGTTCTGCTCGCCGTAATGCTGGGCCTAAATCCAGTTTTCCTGATAGCAAGCGATAACGCCGCGCTGTGAACGTTCCCCCGACTAAGCCGATCGCAGCAATGAATAAGGCAGTCTGCATACCCCAATGCTCTGCCGCTGCACCCCAAACAATACTACCAATTGCTGAACCTCCTTGAAATACCATCTGATAAGTTCCTAGTGCCCGCGCCTGCACCCAAGCGGGAACCGCAAGCTGCACTGTAATATTCAAACTGGATGTCATACTTGTCCAGGCAATTCCCGCCGCCAGCAAAGCCAGCAACACCAAAGGTACGTTGTGAATGAATGCCAGAATTAATGTGGCAACTGCAAACACCAGAGTTCCGGCAATCACAACTCCATCGGCTGTGAGACGTTGACGCAATCGTGGCAGCAAAATTGCACCGAAAATCGCCCCTAATCCAAAGCAACCGAGTAGTAAACCATACCCACCTGCTCCTTGTCGCAAATCTTGTTGTGCTACCAAAGGCAGCAAGGCTAACAACGCACTCGTGCAACTAGTCAAAACAGCCGCACGAATTAACACGGCTTGCAGGGCGGGAGAAAAACGGACATAGCGAATACCAGCTCGCACAGAACCCAATACTCGCTCTGCGGGCAGGGCGCTTTCATAAAGCGGTTGGCGCTGCCAACGATAGAGGATGTAAATCACCCCGATAAAGGAGAGGGCATCAATCAAAAAGACGACTCCCGCATTTGCCGCCACCAATATAAAACCTGCGATCGCAGGCCCAACTGCTCGCGCAATGTTAAACCCAGCACTATTTAAAGCAATGGCAGCCATCAGTTCCGATCGCGGTACTAATTCTGGTACAATAGCTTGCCAAGCTGGGCCATTCATTGCCGCTCCCACGTTGAGCAAAAACGTCAGCGCCAGCAGTGACCACGGTGTAATCTTACCTGCAAAAATCAATCCACTCAAGATCAGTGCCGCAACCAGCATCCAGACTTGCCAAAACAGCAGTAACCGACGGCGATCGAAAATATCTGCCGTTGCTCCGGCTGGTAATCCTAACAGCAGCACTGGCAAAGTTGCGGCTGTTTGCATCAGTGCCACCAACAGAGGAGAGGTGGTAAGAGAAGTCATTAACCAAGCTCCCGCCGTGTCCTCCATCCAACCGCCAATGTTGGAGACAATCGAGGCAATCCAGCGATCGCGAAACAAAGATTTACGGAGCGGACTCCAAGCAGAGGTTGTCATGACTGCGGTATCTCGGATTTATCACCACATCTCTCAAAACCTTGTGCTCTTGAGCAGGGGAGCAGGGGAGCAGGGGAGCAGAGGAGAGTTCTTGTACAAGTTCTTTCCCCTCTGCCTCTGAAGCACCTCTGCACTCAAGCTTGTGAGAAATGCGGGGGTATGCACATATTACTTCAGCATTCGAGGAGCGGGGCCACGAGTGGTATCTAATCCTGACACACGAGGTAAGGTAATCGTTTTACCTGTTTGTGCCGCTTCGTAAATCAACGCCATTAGTTTTTGGTCTTGCAAACCTTCTTCACCAGGCGTATGGGGTTGTTTATTCTGAATCACACAATCTGCCATGTGATCGATTTCTAAGGCAAACTGATTCTTCTCGCCTATGCGCACTTCGCTAATATTTTCTGCCATGCTGTTGGTTGGCGATTTGCGCGAAATCATCATTCGCAAACCGTTGTAGGAGAACGCCGGATCGAGTTGTCCCCAAGCATCAGAGCCGAAAACGCGAAACCGACGCCCTTCGTGAAAGCCGTAGCTAGTGGAGCAAATCCCTAGTATGCCACTGGGAAACCGCAACTGGAAGGTGACACTTTCTTCAACTTCTTTGAAGCGCGGATCGCCAGGAGTGCTGAAGATTTGGGCGCTAATTGCGATCGGTTCCTCTCCTGTTAAATAGCGAGTTGCATTCAAGCAATAAATTCCTACATCCGGTAAGGAGCCACCTCCAGCTAAGGCGCGTTTCAATCGCCACTGATTTAAGTCACCTCCCTGGTTTTGTCCGTTATCTGCCTGAATCACCTTCACAGTTCCCAATTCTTTGCTACGGATCATCCCAATCATGGCGCGATGGTGCGGCTCATATTGGCAGCGATAAGCAATCATTAACTTGCGATTCGCTTGTTTGCACGCGTCGATCATCTGTTGAGCATCTTCGACTGTGGTTGCCATTGGCTTTTCACACAAAATATGCTTTCCAGCTTTTGCACCCCGCACCGTATATTCCCGGTGCATACTGTTAGGCAGTACAATATAAATCACATCAACGTCTGGATTGTTGCGGAGATTGTCGTAATTCTGATAGTTGTAAACGTTCTGCGGTTTAATGCCATACTGCTGGGCAACAAGATTTGCTTTGGCAGCATCACCACTAACTAATGCAGTTGGCTTTGCTAGTTTACATTCTGCAAACGCAGGCATGATTTCTTCTAATGTCAGTCTGCCAAGTCCAACGATCGCAAATCCCAAACGTCGCTCTGGAGGTAATGCAGTTGGTGGGCCACCTGTATCAACCTCAGTTTTTTCTGAGATGGGCGCAAACTTAATCTGAGGCGGCAACTCGCCTCCGCGGGGAGTGGCTTGTGCTGTTGGCTGTTGGGCAGTAACCTCTTCGCCCATACTACCAATTGCGGCGGCTGAAACGGCTCCTAATCCAGTTGTAGTCAGAATCTGACGACGAGAAATTTTTCCTTTAAACAATTTAGACATCGTGGTTCCTTAAAATTCTTCTTAATAATTAAATTTTGGGCTGACAGCAGTTTTCATGTATTTGAACCACATCTCTCGTCGTTGCACATCATTGCTCATTGGTCAATTTAAGCTCAAACGTTTGTCCCACATACGCTTTACGCCACTCCTGCTCTACAAAACGCTACGCGTAGCTTGCTTCTTTGCAAGAGTACGCGCAGCCGATATAAAGAGAAAGAAGAAATGCTTAACTGAACTCTATTGCCTTACGGGGTAGTGGTTGGAGTTGGGGTGCTAGTTGGAGTTGAGGTGTTAGTTGGAGTTGGGGTGCTAGTTGAACTTCCAGGATTAATAAGGGAACGAACTTCTTGCAAGTGGTCTTGGAGAATTGGTAGAGTTTGACCGGCAAATGTTTTCACGTCTGCATCTTGTCCTTGTTCAGCTTCAGTTTGAAATAGAGAGACATCTTTTTCATGATCTTGAAGCATCTGATTCAAATATTGGCGATCGAACCTAGCACCAGAAAGTTTGGATAAACGTTGCTTTACTTGCTGATTTTTGGTGCCAATAGTAGTTGGCAGCGTGATACCTTTTTGAGTCGCTAACTGTTTGAGTTGATTATTTGCCAGGGTATGATCTTGAACCATACGCTGTCCATACTGTTTTACCGCATCGCTAGTTCCACGTTGTGATGCTAGTTGTCCTAGTTGGACTTCTGCTAAACCACCTTGAGCGGCTTCAGTTATGAACTTTCTGTCTGCCGAACTAAGGTTATTTTGCCCTGATGGAGTTGGTGAGGTAGTTGGTGATACAGTTGGGGATGGACTCTCAGTTCCTTGTACAGGTACAGCAGCTGGAACTTCAGATGTAGTCTGGTCGTGCGGAGTAGTCGGTGTGCAACCAGTCGCCAGAGATAAAGCGATCGCTACCATACCAGTAGAAAATATTTTGAAATTGGACATAATTAGTGTTCTCCTTGGATAAAGTTATATTTTGAAACGTTGAATGAAAAACTAAGCGCGATCGCACAGTTGAGTAAACTACAAACAAAGCCGATTAATGTGAAGCAGATGCCGCTGGTGCAAATTGTGTAAATGGATTCAAGATTTCTCGATTGAATGCAGGGATATTATCTGGTTGAGTTCTGTTTGGGCGAGGAGTGGTTGCAAAAATCCTTCCGAAACTGCAAGTCCTGCTGCCACTAATCCCGAAGCAGAAGCAGTTTTTAACAAGCTGCGTCTACTGATTTCCATAATTGTCTCCTACAAGCACCAACAGGAATGAGCCGTATATTATCACTGCTAGCTAATGCAGAGACTCTAGCTAAGGTGTGCTTTTAAATATATTCCGCAAGATGCATTCACAATACAAGCCGATGCATTCTTAATGCAAATAGATGCATTCATAATGCAAGTTGATGTATTCCTAATGCAAGCCAATGCATTTACAAGGGTGAACGAAAAAAGGTGTGGGAGAATAGTTAGTGGGCGTTATCCGCTAACTATGCTCAAGGTGCTGGGTATAGTGACTTTGGCACTACCGCAGACAATAGAGTAAAATCCGCATTTCTCACAAGCTTGAGGGAAGGGGCAGAGGGGCAGAGGGGAAAGAACTTGTACAATAACTCTCCTCTGCTCCCTGCCCCCTGCCCCCTGCCCCCTGCCCCCTGCCCCCTGCTCCCTGCCCTCTGCCCCCTGCCCCCTGCCCCCTGCTCCCTGCACAAGCACAGACCTTGAGCATCGGTGAGAAATCCGGGTAAAAGCCTTCTTCGATAAGTATCTACGTAGGCAGCGCGTAGAGGTTTCGATTGCAACGATCAATTGGCGTAAGTTTTAGGAGAACAAAGATGACAAATGACCTAAATTCATACTTACCTGTACCAACCAAACGAAAATTTGCAGCCACTTTCGGTGTAGTAAGACCAATTAGCTTTTGGGTACAGTTAGCATTAGGCACTGTTTCTATCTTGGCTTTGTTACTGGCTATATTTAGCCGTAACGTCGCTGCCCAAACAACGACAAATTCGGTTATGGGTTTTGGAGTATTTTTGGGCATTATTGGAATTTTAGTGCTGTGTTTCCGACTCTACTGGATGAACCGCTACAGGCGTTTAAACAAACTTTTACAGTTGCCTAATCGAGAATTACATCCAAGTAAACAGGATGTAATTCAAGTATTACAAATTGGGCTAATTGTTAGTTTTATAGGGCTATTTTTAGCTTTTCTAGCATCTGAAGTGACTGTTATTGCTGTATTAGCGAAAACGCTAGCTCTGCCTCAAACAATAGGAGTCTATAGACCTGAAAATGTCATTCGGTCTCTAGATATTTTTGTGGTTTTGGCCAATGTCAATCTGATTGGCGCTCACTTTGTCGGAGGCGCTACTTCACTTGGGCTGCTTAACTGGTTAGAGCAATAGTCACCAAAGCAAAAAGTCAGTTGCGATGGCGTAACCGCCTGCTGGAAGGGATCGCAAGTTAATCAACTTAATTGAGTTTAGAAATTAGCGATCGCCAATCGCATGATTGAGGTTTCATCGTTTCGGCGATGCCTACGGTAGTCACTGAGCGTAGTCGAAGTGCTGGCTACGCTTACGCATTCGCAGTATTCGGCGTTGCAGTTTATGAGAGATGCGATCGCTCCTTATTCTATCTTTACTTTGCGCTCTTTGCGGTTCGATTTTCATGCCCCCTCATATCTAAAGTACAGTAAAGAATAGAGCGTAGGGGTAGCCTGTTTATGTACTTGACACTACTTTGCGGGGCGCTAAAAAGCCAAGGACGATCGCTACTAAGAACAATGCTGGAACATCACTAAACAGGTGTCCCTGTTCAACAGGGTCAAAAACTGCATAATTTTTTGATTGTATTCCCACTAGTGACACTTCAGCTTTAGAGTGTTAGAAATTTTAATGCTCCTCGTGGTTTTTAGTGTCGTCTTACGGTTTTGTAATTGCATCGGTCTGCAATGCCAATACATCGGTCTGTTATGTTAATACATCGGTCTGTTATGCCAATACATCGGTCTGTTATGCCAATACATCGGTCTGTTATGCCAATACATCGGTCTGTTATGTTAATACATCGGTCTGTTATGCCAATACATCGGTCTGTTATGCCAATACATCGGTCTGTTATCTTAAACTATCCTTTCTAACCTTGCCCTATCTGAAAATTTCATCTTACTGATAGCTTTTTTTGTTGTAATGGGTACATTAAATGTACAACTTACTAAGTATGCAGATATGCCTCCCCAAAATACAACAAACCGTTTGCGTCCTCAACTGATTAGTCAAGATATTGACTCATTCCACGGTTTACAAACCGTCAGCACTTACAATACAACTCGTGCTGATGCCTCGGCTGCTAATTTACAGGAAGCTTATCAAGCAATGTTGATTTCTCAACAAACCGAAACCGAGAAACTAGCTTTATACCGTGCTGCTGCTGATGCTGCGCGATTAGCAGAGTGGGAATTTCATAATGCCGTATTAGCGATGAAAGAAGTTGTACGCGGGCAATATGGCTCAGATAGCGATCAAGCCCAAGCTGTGGGACTGAAGAAAAAATCAGACCGCAAGCGTCCTTCGCGGAAAAAGACAGTTGCGATCGCGTAACTACCTGCTGGAAGCGATCGCAAGTTAATCAACTTGATTGAGTTTAAAAATTAGCGATGCCTACGCATTTGCAGTATTCGGCATTGTAGTTTATGTAAAGATGCGATCGGCAGCAATTAATCTCTTATTTCATATAGCGGTCGCCAGGTAGGTTAGGACATAAACTGAATATAGAACCAGACACCAAGAGACTTTCAACCCTGTCCTCTGTCACCTGTTCCCTGTCCCCTGCTATATCTTACATTTGCTGATTGCTCGAACGCTCTAACTCCAAATCTTCCCAAGAAACTGGATCTTCTACAGGTTCTAGATGAGTTGTAACGTGGGTTGAAGGTAGCACACGAACAATAGCCAGCTCAATTGCTTCGCATAAATCATGCCCTTGTTGCACTGTCCAAGATCCAGGCACAAGAACATGAAAGGAGACAAAGCGGCGGGTTCCAGCAGTGCGGGTTCGCAAGGCATGAAACTGGATGTCTTGACCTTGATACTCGTTAAGGATGCTCTTGATTGCGTCAATTTCTTTTTTAGGCAAAGCTGCATCCAGTAAGGCGCTACTGGTTTCTTGCAGTAAACGAAATCCTGTCCAAGTAATATTTGCTGCTACTATCAGGGCGACAATTGGATCGAGTACGAGAGTGCCTGTTACTTTGACGAGAAAGATTCCAACTACTACACCAGCCGAAGTTACCACATCGGTAAACAGATGGTGAGCATCAGCTCTGAGTGTAATGGAACGCAACCGTCGCCCTGCTCGTAGCAAGATAAAGGCAACAACGCCGTTGATTGCGGTTGCAAATAAGGAGAGTGCCAACCCCAATCCCAGCTGTGTTAATGGTTCTGGATGCAGCAAGCGCCCCCAAGCTTCAACAGCAATGCTAATGGCTGCCACTATAATCAACGCACCTTCTGCACCACTGGAGAAGTATTCGGCTTTAGAATGCCCAAAGGCGTGTTCGGCATCGGCTGGTTTCTCAGCATAGGTCAATGCCCAGAGAGCAACCAATGCTGCCACGAGATTTACAATTGATTCAATAGCATCTGAGAGCAAACCTATTGACCCGGTTAGCAGGTAAGCGCCAAATTTTAGGGCAATAGTGATGATTGCTGCTGCAATCGATAAGAAAGCGTAGGATCGGGCTGTTCGACTACTCATCTCGGTCGCGGACGTAATTACAGTGATTCCGAGATAAGAGTACCAAATTTTACTTGACTGGTCATCAATCTTGAGTCTTCTACTGATTGGTATTTTAATACGCTATAAATTCAAGACGCGATAAATCGCGTCTCTACAAGTGTTGCGATCGCCATATTTACAGCAGTTTGTCTAAGGTAATTGGCAAATCGCGGATGCGCTTACCTGTGGCATGATAGACAGCGTTAGCGATCGCTGCCGCAGTGCCGGTAATGCCAATTTCACCAATTCCTTTGACACCAAGCGGGTTGATATGTGGATCGCGTTCATCGACAAACAACACCTGAATATCGGGAACGTCTGCATTCACTGGTACGTGATACTCAGCTAAATCATGGTTGACAACGCGTCCTAGATTGGGGTCTGTTACTGTGTGTTCCATTAGCGCCATGCCAATACCATAAATAATCCCACCAATCAGCTGACTGTTGGCTGTTTTAGCATTGAGGATGCGTCCAACGCCAAAAGTTCCCACCCAGCGCGATATTCGCACTTCGCCCAAATCAGGCTCAACGCGTACTTCGGCAAACTGCGCTCCAAATGAGTGCATTGAGAACTTTTCTTGTTCTTCTCCCAGCTTGGCATCTGCACGCGCTTCAATCATTTTCTTTCCATGCCGTGCCAAGATTGCCTGATATGTTTCGCTGGCAGAGGATTTATTCTTTAAGAAAAAGCTGCCATTTTCGGCAATCACATCCTCAGCATTTGAACTATAAAGGGGTGATTTTCGATCGGCAAGTGCTAGTTGCAAAAGCTGACTGCGAGCTTGATTTCCCGCTAAATGCACGGCTGAACTGACACTGGCGGCGGTTTGCGAACCACCAGAAACGGGGGTTTGTGGCATCTTGGTATCGCCTAGTTCAAACCGAACTTTCTCAACTGGTAAACCGAGTGCTTCAGCTGCAACTTGAGTCATCACAGTATAAGTTCCCGTACCAATATCTTGCGAACCGCTCTGTACAACGGCTGTACCGTCTGCCATAATTCGGGCGATCGCTGATGCTGGAGAACGGTTAGTAGGATAAGTAGCTGTCGCCATCCCCCAACCAATTAAATAGTTGCCATCTCGCATCGAACGAGGCTGAGGATTGCGCTTTTGCCAGCCAAACTTTTCTGCTCCTAATTTGTAGCACTGGATGAGTGACTTGCTCGACCAAGGCAGTCCTTTACTAGGATCGACATCAGCATGGTTACGCAAACGCAGTTCCACCGGATCGATATTAAGTGCATAAGCTAGTTCGTCCATTGCCGATTCTAAAGCGAACGACCCAGAAGCTTCGCCTGGGGCGCGCATAAAGGTAGGTGTTCCTTGATCGATCTGAACCAGATGGTGGCTAGTTTCGATATTTGGGCTAGCGTAAAGCATCCGGGCGCTTTTACCAACAGGTTCGATAAATTCATCGAAAGTTGAAGTTTGCGAAATCCCGGTGTGTCGCAGAGCAGTCAATTTGCCATCGCGGGTTGCACCTAAAGAAACCTGTTGAATTGTCTCCGGTCGAAAGCCCACAGGCCCATACATCTGTATGCGTCCCAAAACTAATTTCACTGGGCGATTAACCTGCCGTGCTGCCATCGCCGCTATTGGCACATGCGACCAAGCCGATCCTTTGCAACCGAAGCCACCGCCCACAAAGTAAGACATAATGCGGACTTTCTCAGGCTCAATTCCTAATACCCCTGCAACTTTTTGTTGAGCCTGAAAGATTCCCTGAGTTGCGTCATACAGCAGCAGCTCGTCCCCTTGCCAAACTGCTGTTGTGGCATGAGGCTCCATCGGATTGTGATTTTCTACTGGGGTGGTATAGGTTTGCTCGACGCGGACAGCCGCCGCCGCTAGTCCCTGGTTGACATTGCCATGCGCTAAATCGGGCGGTTCCTCTCTAGGGATTTTACCTTTAGGCAAGTATGCCTTAGTGAGATTTTCCCGCATATTGATGGTTGGTTTCTCTTCGTCATAGCGGACTTGCACTAGCGAAGCAGCATACATTGCTCGTTCAAAGGTATCGGCAACCACAACACCAATATGCTGACCGCTATACAGGACAATGTTATCTTGCAGCACTTGCAGCTTGCGACCGCCGCCCTTTTCTCCAGAAGCTTTGGGCGCGTTCAGGTGGGTAATTACTGCTAATACGCCCGGTACTTGTTCCGCCGCCTTGGTATCGATTTGGGCAATTTTACCTTTGGCGATCGCACTTTGAATTGTCACGCCATAAGTCATTTTTGCGATCGGAAACTCAGCCGCGTAACGTGCGCCACCAGTCACCTTCAGGTATCCATCAACTCGATTTAGCGGTTTGCCGACAACTGTATTTTTATCCCCAGTATTCATGCCATCCCTCCCACCGTTGTCAGCGCTTTCACAATTGTGCGTTTAGTCAGTTCGACTTTAAAGCCGTTGTATTTTTGAGGTTTAGCTCCAGCGATCGCAGCGTCCGCGGCTGCTTGAAATGTTGCCTGGTTTGCAGGCTTGTTCAAAAGTGCTTTTTCTGCTTCCAAGGCACGCCAGGGCTTTGTGCCCACGCCACCTAGTGCAATGCGTGCCGAGCGAATAATTCCATTTTGAATATCTAATGCTGCCGCAACCGATGTCATTGCAAAAGCATAGGAAGCGCGATCGCGGACTTTTAAATAGTGCGATCGCCTTGCGAAGTTTAAAGCAGGTAAATCAACGGCAACAATTAACTCTCCGTGTTCTAGAACCGTCTCTCTTTCTGGAGTTTCGCCAGGTAGAAGATGAAAATCTACCAACGGAATACTGCGCTCTCCTCTCGGCCCGCGTGTTTGCACAACGGCATCGAGTGCCACCATTGCCACCGCCATATCAGAAGGATGGGTGGCAATACAGCGATCGCTACCGCCAAGAATCGCATGAATGCGGTTATAACCCTCAATTGCCGCACAACCTGAACCGGGAACGCGCTTGTTACAGGGCATTGAAGTATCGCGGAAGTAGTAACACCGGGTACGTTGCAGCAAATTTCCGCCTACTGTTGCCATGTTTCGCAGTTGCGGTGATGCCCCAGACAGCAATGCCTCTGATAGCATCGGATAACGCTCTTGAATGAGCGGATTATAAGCAACATCGCTATTGCTTGCTGTTGCTCCAATCCGCACACCGTTACCCTGTACTTCTATCTTGCTCAGTGGGAGTGGGTTAATGTCAACCAACTCTCTTGGGTTCTGGACATTCAGCTTCATCAAATCGATGAGGCTAGTACCACCAGCTAGGTACGAGGCTTGGGCATCTGGAGTAACCAACGCCACAGCATTTTCTGCCTGTCCTGCTTTTTTATAGCTAAACGGCTGCATCTTTTTTTCCCTCTAAGACATCGCGGACAGCAGCCACGATGTTTGGATAAGCACCGCAACGGCAGATATTGCCGCTCATGAGTTCGCGAATGTCGGCATCTGACTTGGCGTGTCCCTCGTTCACCAAACCCACTGCCGAACAAATCTGTCCTGGCGTGCAGTAGCCGCACTGAAACGCATCGCGGGACAGAAACGCGGCTTGCATCGGATGCAGATTATTTCCTTGTTCCAACCCTTCAATAGTTGTGATTTTTGCGTCGGTGTGCATAATTGCAAATGTCAGGCACGAATTAATTCGTTGTCCATCAACCAGTACCGTGCAAGCACCACACTGACCATGATCGCAACCTTTTTTAGTACCAATTAATCCTAGATATTCCCGAAGTGCATCAAGTAAGGTAACACGCGGTTCAATCTGTAAACTATGTGGTGTTCCATTCACTTGTAGCGTCACCTTCACAGTTTCAGAAGTGGAAGTTGCCAACATAGGAGTAGTTTTTTTTACTTGAGTTTCTGCTACCGCTTTCTCTACAAAATTAGCGATCGTCGCCGCTACTGTGCTGAAGACCATCAATTGACCCAGCTTGCGGCGTCTTAAGACAAACCTCATTTGTTCGCTCCATTCTGTTTTTGTTAAAAATATTGAGTAATTATCTCTACTGAAATTATTGATAGAAAACCAGGCTTGCCAAAAAGCATTTTCTCTAAAAAGACATTGTTAATAGAATACAATTTCGTCTTGTTATGTCTCTCTATCAGAAGATTTATGCCATAAGTATTACTTATAATTTTCCAAATAGAATTAATATCAAGTCCGGGTAATTAGTTATGATTCCCCCAGTCATTGCACCCCACCCTAACCCTCACGCCACTTGACGGCAGTTGCTCCACTTGGGGAGACCCCAGACGCTCGCGGACTCGCTAACGCTACGCTATCGCCCTTGGCGTCTCCCCTTGGGAGAAGACCGCATTGCCTCCTCCACTTGGGGAAACCCCAGACGCTCGCGGACTCGCTAACGCTACGCTATCGCCCTTGGCGTCTCCCCTTGGGAGAAGACCGCAGTGGCTCCCCGATATATTGGGGAGGGAACTAGAGATTTCTTGTTTCCCTCCTTAGAAAGGGGGGATTAAGGGGGTAGAAATGTGATAAAATCCAGCCAAACACTTTAAAACAACCTCTAAGCTGCAAAGCACAGTAAAAAGGAGAACAATATTCTTGTTCCCCTACGAATGCTTTATATTCCATGTCATTGAAAGCGGCTATAGGTTTTTAGGGAGCGATCGCAAATCAGTTTTCGTCTCGCCCGTGAACTTGAGCAGGTGGACTAGTTGCTTCAACAGCAGTAAATGATTCTAAAATTTTATAGGTGTGACTAGCTCCTTTTGCTACTACCCAAGAACTCCCAGGTTCTAGTAAAATCGTTTGCCCTTCAATATGCAATTCTGCACGACCAGCAATTACATAACCAACAGTTTCATATTCCCGTGCTGTTGGCTCTTTAGGTTCGTTCGGTTCCTCATTTTCCCATAGGCGCATAGAAATGGTTTTGCCAGATGCAAGATATTTCTGACCGAGTTGGCCTTTAGGGGAATGGCTAGAGTCTACTTTGATAACGGTTGTATCAGACATATTTTCTGCCTCTTTCTACTTTTAAACTTTGATTATTTAATCAAACATCGAAGGTTAGGTATTAGCTATTGGAGAGTAAAGATTAAGCATTAGACATTGAAAAACTATTCCCTATTCCCCATTACGGTTTGAGTACAACTTTGATACAGTTATCTTTCTTGTGCTTAAAAATCTCGTAACCGTGGGGCGCTTGTTCTAGAGGTAAAGTATGGGTGATAATAAAAGTTGGATCGATTTCACCGTTTTGGATGTGTTCTAGCAAAGGTTTTAGATACTTGTGGACATGGGTTTGTCCCATTTTGAAGGTTAATGCCTTGTTCATGGCAGCACCCATTGGGATTTTATCTAAAAAGCCACCGTACACACCCGCAAGTGATACGTGACCACCTTTAGCAGCAGATACTATTACTTGCCGTAATGCTGTCGGCCGGTCTGTTTCTAAACGTACTGCTTGCTTTACCTGGTCGTACATCGCCATAAAATCTGTGCCGTGTGCCTCCATTCCCACTGCATCAATGCAAGCATCGGGGCCGCGACCGCCAGTCATTTCTTTGAGTGCTTCGCCAATATTCACTTCTTCGTAGTTGAGAACTTCTGCTTTGCCGTATTCTTTAGCCATTTGCAAACGTTCGGGAACGCGGTCAAAAGCGATTACCCGTTCTGCACCTAGCATATATGCGCTTTTGATGGCGAATTGTCCGACTGGGCCACAACCCCAAACGGCGACAATATCCCCAGGTTTGATGTTGCAGTTCTCGGCTGCCATGTAGCCTGTGGGAAAAATATCTGTTAGAAATAGTACTTGCTCATCCGTTAAACCATCGGGAATTTTGAACAAGCCTACATCGGCAAAAGGTACTCTTGCATACTCTGCTTGACCGCCAGCGTAACCGCCGAATAAATGAGAGTAGCCAAATAGACCTGCTGGCGAATGTCCCATTTGTTTTTCTACTAACCAAGCATTGGGGTTAGAGTTATCGCACAACGACCATAAATCCCGATTGCAGAAAAAGCAGTTACCGCAAGAGATGGTGAAGGGAACAACGACGCGATCGCCTACGTTCACATTTTTAACTGCACTTCCCAGTTCTACGACTTCCCCCATGAATTCATGACCAAGGATATCGCCCTTTTGCATGGTAGGAATGTAGCCGTCATAAATATGCAAATCTGAACCACAAATTGCCGTCGAAGTAATTTTAACAATGGCATCGCGTGGGTTAAGAATTTTGGGGTCGGGAACTGTATCTACCCGCACATCGTTTGCTCCATGCCAGCAAACTGCTTTCATAATATTTAGTCCTTAGTTATAATTCCTGGCTCGTTCGTATTAAGATAAATCCAGGATTTATCTTAATTTTGAGACGCGATAATAACTATCGCGTCTCAGTAACCGCTAAAAAGTTATTCAAGTATTCGACTCAAGATTTGTTAACCGTTTAGCTGCTATCTCTGATTTAGTTACTAGAAGGAGTGCGATAATAACCTTCTCTACTTCCTTCATATGATGAAGTTTTATCTGCGCTTCTATTTGTACTAGGATCGAAAAACTCTTTTGTAGCTTCAGGAGGTTTTTCATCCAAGTTTAATTTTTCGCGGATATTATCAACAGCACCTTTTATTGGATTTTGTGATTTTTGGGTATTATTGATTTGGGTATCGTTTCTAATTTCACCTTGCTCATTTGGCGCTCCTTTGTAATAAATACCCTCTGGAGTTTTTAAATCAGCTAGTGCTATGTTAGTGTAGCTAAAAGCCTGACCCAGTAAGAACATAAATCCTACGAGGAAAACTACAACGATTTGGGAAATGCGAATATTTTGCAGCCATGAAATTACTCGATTCATAAAAAACCTCAATTAGATTATGTTAGGTGTACAATTCAAAACACTGAATGACTATTCCCCATTCAGGGTTTAAGAACAACTTTGATACAGTTGTCTTTTTTTTGTTGAAAGATGTGGTAGGCGTGGGGTGCTTGTTCTAAAGGCAATTGATGGGTGACAACAAAAGATGGATCGAGTTTTCCATCCAAAATCATCTGCAATAACGAATGCATATATTTTTGTCCATGCATTTGTCCCATCCTAAAGGTTAGACCCTTATTAAAGGCTGCACCCAATGGTATTTTGTCTACAAAACCACCATAAACACCCATAATTGAAAGAGTCCCGCCTTTACGACAGGCGACCATCATTTCCCGCAAAACATGGGGACGGTCGGTTTCCAATCTGAGCTTTTGTTTTGTCTGGTCGTAGAAGTCTTCTAAACCAACACCATGTGCTTCTAACCCCACTGCATCGATGCAAGCATCGGGGCCACGACCACCAGTCATCTCTTTCAACGCTTCGCCAGCATTAACTTCTTCGTAGTTAATCACTTCTGCTTTGGCAAACTTTTTCGCCATTTCCAGGCGTTCGGGAAAGCGATCTATAGCGATCACTTTTTCGGCTCCCATCATGTAGGCGCTAATCATGGCAAACTGTCCAACAGCACCGCAACCCCAAACGGCTACAGTATCACCCGGTTGGATATCGCATAACTCTGCACCCATATAACCTGTGGGGATAGCGTCGGAGATGAATAACAACATCTCATCCGGCAAATCTGGCGGAACTTTGACGACACCCACATCAGCAAAGGGTACACGGATATATTCTGCTTGTGCCCCTGCATAACCACCTAACATGTGGGAGTAGCCATAAATAGCTGAGGTGATATTGCCAAATAATTTTTCTTGAATCCAACCGTTGGGATTGGAATTATCGCACAATGACCACATATCACGTTGGCAATAATGGCAATTACCACAGCCAATTGTGGAAGGAACAACAACGCGATCGCCTATTTTTAAATTGTTGACTCCTCTACCAACTTCCACGACTTCTCCCATGAATTCGTGACCAATAATGTCACCCTGTTGCACTGTGGGAATATAGCCGCCATAAATATGTAGATCGGAGCCACAAATCGCCGTGGAAGTAATTTTAATAATTGCATCACGCGGGTTAAGAATTGTCGGATCTGGTACCGACTGTACCCGCACATCATTAGCACCGTTCCAGCAGACTGCTTTCATAATTATTAGTCCTTAGTCATTAGTCATTAGTCATTAGTCATTAGTCATTAGTCATTCGCTTTAAACAAAGGACAAATGACAAAGGACAAAGAACAAATAACTAGCTACGTCCAGAGGGTTGCCCTTCGGTGGTGGCAATTTCGCCTGCTTCCATTAGCATTTTGAAGCGGCGCAATTCATCACCAATTTGCTGTTCTGGTTCTTCGCCAAAAAGTTTAGCTACGGTAGCTGCCAATGCTCCACCGGGGGGGTTATACTCTAAAACAACCTTGACTTCCGTGCCGCGATCGCCTGGTGCTTTTTTAAAGCGAACAAAACCAGAATTATCAACATCTGCACCTTCTACAGAAGCCCAAGAAATAAATTCATTTTCTCGGTCTTCGAGAATATCTGCATCCCATTCCACGCTGTTACCCAAGGGTGCATTGGCTATCCAGTGAGAACGTTTTTCGTTATACACTTTGACAGACTTGAGATGCTTCATAAATGTGGGCAAGTTCTCAAAGTTATGCCAAAAACGATACAATTCTTCTGCCGATTTATTAATTGTTACCGTCTTTTCAACTTTGATGGGTTGGTTTATCCCGATTGCTTCCTGTGCTTGCTGGATTGTACTTTGTTTAGTTGCACCTTGATAAATCAAACCACCACCAGCCAATGCCGTCAGCGCTCCCCGCAATGAACCTTGCCTTAAACCCATCAGTACCATAGCGCCGCCACCGATGAGAGATGCCCAACGCTCTACTTCACTAGCTTCAGGCTGGTTTGTACTTAATTTATCCCCTGATGTTGAGGCCACTTTTTTATATCTCCATCACAGTAAATTTCCCACAGAGGCACAAATACTCTCTTTTTTCTATCTCTGGGTTCTTGTTTAGAAGACGCTACGTGTAGCTTGCTTCTTTGTAAGAATATGCGCCTCTGCGGTTTGTTCAAAAAACCTTACATTGACACAGCAGCTCCTGTAGTCGGCTTAGGAGGCTGAATCTGAGTGCTTATCCGCGTCCGATACAACTCTACTAATCGCTGTTCGTATTTCGATAAATCGTGGTAAATTTCTTTGAAAATAGCTGTTGCTACTGGGTCAGTGTACATTGCACACAAATTGCCAATATCGCCGATACCAGTTTGCACATCCCCCAATGCAGAACGTAACTGATATATATCGTCACTTCCTGTCAAGGCAGTTTTTACCTTGGCATACTGATTAGCAATATTTGCTCCTAAAGACGGTTTTTCACCCAATAACTGAAGATAAGTTTCCAGTTTTTGAATGTGGCGCTGTTTATTAGCAATTATTTCTTGAAATACTGATTTTACTTCGCTATCTGATTCCTTTTCAAAGTAGTTTTCAAATGTTTCTAGCGAATAACGTTCACCAGTAAGGGCAGTATTTAAACCTTTGGTGATTTCACCTTTAGTTGAGCCACCCCAAGCATCAGCCAGCTTCCACCATTCAACACTTGTGTCTTTTTCATTTGGTAATGCCGCATCTTTGCCACCATAACCCAAACGACTTAATATAGCTGTGGTAAAAATTGGCAAGTCTCCAGGTTCGCGAGATGTAATCAAATTCCCATCAACTACCAATGGCTCATCTAGATATTTTGCGCCTGCGTTAATCATGTCTTTGGCAATAGCGTTAAAGCCAGTGGCTTGTTTACCTTTGAGCAAGTCGCCTTCAATTAAAACTTGTGGCCCGTGACAAACAGCAGCGACTAATTTTCCTTGTTGGATAGCTTCTTGGACAAAACGTACTGTGTTGATGTTCCGCCGCATTCTATCGGGAGCCATCCCACCGGGAATCACCACTGCGTCGAATTGGGCTGCGATCGCTTCCGTTGTGGTACCGTCGGCTTCTATACTAAGTTTGCCTTGTTTACCCTTATATTTTTCATTCATTCGGGAACCAAGGACTACTACCTCTATTCCTGCTTGTTTTAATCCATTATATGGAACTGTAAATTCTGCATCCTCTACTGCTTGTTCAATGAGGATAGCAACTTTTTTCTTGCCGGAGTTATTGTTTTGTTCAGTCATAAAATGGGATTAGGTTTTTACTTCTCTAGTCTTTCAACTAACTACAACAAAAGTTAAACAGACAGATTAGTTTTTTAATAAATAATTTTGAATTACTTATCAATCATATTATCTGCCTTCACTACTCAAATAAGTTTGAGTGTTTAATTGTTTGTTTAGCATTTATGTATTTAAAAAGTATGAACACGAGTTAAATGCTAAACTTAGTCATCAAAATTTAATTTTTGTTTGCCTATTTTTGCCAAACAAGAAATAGTTATGAGTGAAAAGTTCGCCAATGAATAATTTCGGTTTGATAACTTTTCACTCATAACTTCAACTACAAGTTCCTTGACCATGAATTCATAGCTACAATCTTATGGTGCGATCGCTAGTTTTGCGTCGTACCCAGGAAATAGATTATTTTCTTAGCTATACACCTCTAGTTAGACAAATTTGTAACGGAAAAACGTTATTCTGATAATGCAGAAAAGGGCTAGTATCATGGCAGAAAAAAATCATCCTGACAAAATTAAAACCAATGATTTGCCACAAGAGATTACTGAATCCTACGGTACTGGTGTGAAAGACTTGCCAGGATACAATATTGGCGGACGCTCAATAAAAGTAGAAAGAGACGAGTACACAGAAACTAGTCCTGAACTGACTGGTGGGGATGTTGATGCTTATTGGCAAGATGCAGATGCAGTTGGAGATGAAGCTGTTGGTGGTAGTACTTCCACTCCCGATCAAAATGTCACAGAGGACTTAGAAGCAGCAGTGGGGCTAGAAATGGCTGATTCTGAATTTCTGCATACCAACGATATTTTAGAGGATCGTGATGGCGATCGCTGGGAGTTAGATCCAAAGTCTTCTGAAGATTATCAAGACCGAAGAGAATAATTACCAATTACAAGAAGCAACCAAATTAGCCACGATCTCAACTAGTTCTTCTGGAGCGATCGGTTTAGATACATGAGTGTCAAAGCCAGCTTCCAAAGCACGGATACGAGCCTCACTATCAGCAAAGGCTGTTAAAGCAATAGCCGGGACTCGTCCACATTTATTTGCTTTAAGCGCACGAAATTTGGAGATGAAAGTGTAGCCATCTTCCCCAGGCAACCCGATATCACTAATTAAAACATCGGGTTGCAATTCAGACAATACATTGCGTGCATCTGCTGCTGATATCACTGCTATAACTGTTGCTCCATCCATTTCCAAGACAGTAGTGATAAAAAAGCGAGTATCGTCATCATCCTCAACGACTAAGATATCTAAACCAGTAAGAGTTCCAGAAGTTTGCATAATAAATGACATTTTATCTATCCTTACTTGCTATATGCGTAATTCGTAATTAAGAGAGTACAGAGCAAGCAGTGATTACAACTACGAATTACGTTAGCGAGTCCGTAAGCGTCATTATCAATTACGAATTATTTTTTACACCCATTAGAGCTTCTTTTAGAGCAGATTTTAGATTTACAAAAGTAGATTGATATGCTCGGAATGTTGATGAGATACCGAAGCAGGCTCTTTTAATAAGAAATGATTTAACACCATGATTTCAAACATATAGCTTGATGGTTACTACTCCTTTATCTATTTTCCTACTGGAAGACCACTTCGTACAAATGAAATTCAAGCGTCTTTAGAAAGTCTTTACTTATCTCAATTTTCAGCATAATTCAGAATTAATGAGTCAAAACTCATTCTGAATACTGATTGACAAAATGCGCTTTATCTTATTATACTCTCACCGATGCCCCATACTACAGTCGGTTTGTATCCCAACAAACTACTTGTCTTCTTTAACCGAAGATTGGGTTATCAGTCTTCTCGATTCAGCATCAATCGCCTGATAATAATATTTCCTTATTTGATTTTGCGATGCCTTGCATCCGACGATTGTGACCTCCCACCAGCAATTAGGAGAAACCGATTTGTCTTTGTCTTTGCATATTTAGACGATTTCACAAAGCGTTTAGAGATGGTAACAAATGGATGTCTGACGCCAATAACTAAAACTAACTGGTTTATCAGTTCTTCTTTGGATCTGTAACTATCGTCAGGAAAATCATATTGGGGAATAGATGCAAGCTCAGGATAAAATAGTGAGGTTACGATTGATCGGGATAGAACACTTTATTTAAGCATACAAAAAAAGCCAATAATCTTATTGAAGAGGTTTTCAAATATGTTGATACTGTAAAACTACAGCAGAGATTAAAATTGATTCCCAAGCCCAGCTAATTCCGTTTCGATCGAGGATAAAAATGATAGGGGACGACTCATATTACTAGCAAAACCTAGAATTCCTGGATCTCGATGTTCGTAAAGTAACTGGCCTTTGGTATCAAACAGAAAAGTTCCACCACGCTGAGTTAAGTAAGCAGAATTAGGTACATAAGTATGCCAATTGCTGAGAACTTCAACCATATTCCGTAGCCGTAGAGTAGCCAATTCAAAGGGACGTTGAAACCCACTTCCGCCAGCTAATTGGAAAAACGAGCCTTTAAAAGCAGGTAGAGGAGTACCTTGAATAATTTCATCATCTTCAATGAGTTGAGGAGCTTGACGATCTCCCCTGTATCCCCGAAAAACTTCTCTTAGTGTTCCAGGACTTCCAAAGCCTGCACACATTAACACTAGATTTAGCCAAGCTTTCTGAGCAGGAGAAAGTCCAGGGAAAGAAAAATTGAGACCTGAATAAAGTTTGAGTTGGTGATGTAGTTCTCCATCAGGTTCAACAAATAAATTTTCCGGTGGAAATCCTGTATATTCACAAAATCTTATTCCAGAGGCGCGATTACCAATTCCCACTGCACGAATAGCGAGTTTTTCATCTGACAATTTTTTAGCTTCGCGCTGTAACCACCACGCATATTCAAGACTATCAAAATCCCCAAGTTGGGGCCAGACTAAAACAAGGATATATGAGGCAGGCTCGCAATTTTCTAGTAGGGGGCGGGTTATGCCATCACTAACACGCTGAAGTCCTGTCTGATTAAGGATAGTGTAAGGATTCATTACAAATGATTACTCGGATATTTAGGGTATCAGTGACACAGGATGTACTAAAGCATTAATATGCCATCATCTCAGATTTGTGAATATTTTGTTATACTAGTTAACAGAAGTTCATATTTAGTTTGATACTGCTAACTAAGGCAATACCCAGTAGGTCGCTTGATGAGTGTATTACTGCTAACAGCAGCTAGGTATGAAACCTTCTTCTCAAGATTGTCAACATTGACCCTTTAGTTTTCGCCTAGTTGGGCGATCGATCCTGCGATGAATCAACCCATTACATTATCTTTAGAACAAGAATTTCGCCTTAGAACTTTTGCAGACGTTGTGCAACAAATGTCCCGCGAACAAGCTCAAGAGTTTTTGCTTATGCTCTATAAGCAGATGATAATCCGGGAAACGACTTATCAAGAATTGCTCAAACATCAGTGGGAACTTGATTCAGACTCAATTTTGGGCTAAAGCATACAAGCCAATAAATGTTTTAAATTTTTAGCAGCGACAAAGAAATATTGGTAGAAATCCTGTGTCGCTGCCAGCTTGGGAGAGTCCTGGAATACACTAGCAGAAATCCTTAGACTTCTTGGCATTTGTCGGGAAAAGGCTCTGTATTAGACTTCTTGCAGAAGTGGGGAAAAGGGGAAAGCGGCTCATAAAAACCCTTTTCCTTTCTCCCCTCTTGCAAAAGTTACTTTTGCAAGAGGTCTATTGTCCTTTTTCCCTTTAACCTTTACCCTTTTCCCCTTCTTGTAAAAAGCACAAATGCCAAGAGGTCTCTTTTGTACTCCAATTGACTTGATGTCTGCGTAAAAGTGACCTTACAACAGTTTTCATGTATTTGAACCACACCTGTCGGGCGCAAGGCCTTGCGCCCCTAGCGCGTGGTCTATTTATCTGAAAATAGCTGTAAGGCATTTACCAAGGCTTTCCTGACAATAATTGCTCAGACAATCACAGATATGCTAAAAAGTAACTCCAATCTTTACTGCTGTGATTGCGGTGCAAACTGTGCAAATACCTCCGCCCCTGTTAGGTTCTTGGTTTCATTGGCAAAACAGTAATATTTGGGCTTTTCATCTATGAATATCTGACGATGGAAAACAAGACCTTCACAGCTATCGAATAGTCCAACGGGTATGAAATACTGGTTATTTTGTTTAAATTTGTAAAATAGATGGCTACCACACTTCTTACAGAATCCACGCTCTGCCCATTCTGAAGATTGATAAACTTCGATATATTCTTCACCAGAGAAGCTAACATCATCACTTTCGCACTCAACTACTAACAAAGGTCCTCCACCCCAGTTGCGACACATACTACAATGACATGCTTCTACCTGATTACTCATACGGGTTGTAGAAACGTTTACTACTCCGCACAGGCAGCTACCTTTTGCAATGCTCACATTAGACATATTTTTTCTCTGCTCCCAAAAATGCGCTTCAATTTGACATTCTTTTTTGTTTTATGCTGGAAGTATCTGCACTATTGAGTTTAGAGGCTGATACAACTAATCTAGTCGCTTCTTGACGCTGATTTAAATCAACATTGATGTTACATCTCCAATTTAAAAATATTGGAGTTTTGCGTCGATCGCGTGGAGTGTAACTCAATGGATGGGCTGAGGTACGAAGCCCATCTACCGTGCTTGAGTACAAACGTCTTATTTGAGTTTGCAGCTTGCGGTAAGTTCTAGATTGTAGAAAGTCCCTGGTTTGGGATTAATTGAACGCAACTGCTGGATAAAAGCATTAAATGTTGTATTGCTGATTCCGAAGCCAGCTTCAGCACAAGCAGATAAACCTCCTTCGATGGGAATAGATCCAGCCCTGGGACTATATACAATGAATTTATCGACGGTACTAGTGCCGACAGCAGACCCGATAACCTGACGAACTGTTCGCAAAGCAGCATTATCTAAGGAACCACCAATACTGCCAATACTGATATTAACGGCACGACTTTCAGCCACAGCCGGCGCACTAATCGACAATATTGCCCCCACAATCATCAAACAGCTGAACTTCTTCATTTTTCTCTCCTCCAAAAAATTGAAAAACTAATAATTAGGTTTCGACATGGATGAAGTACATCAGAGACTTTACCATGTAAGGTTTTCAGACACTAGGGTGTGTGTAAACTACAAAATCTATGATTCTGAACTTTTGGGGATTACTTCAGCATTAGGTCTTTCGTTTTCTGAAAAATGTTAATTTCTTAAAAATTCTTTATAAAATTGCCTTTGCAGACCCTAGCTGTCTAATTGGTGTTGGTTACAGGAAAGCTGAAAAAACATCTAGCAACAACCATCCCAGCATGAGACTGACTAACTCAATCTCAATCTAGAACAGACTAGCGCTGTCGAATCCTTGCCTGATTCGCAACTTCAGCCGCTTATATCCTTCAATAACAATATCAGGTAAACTTGGCAGTGAATTTAGATATCGCAACTAACTGCCATAAATCCTCTTTTCATAACCTATCCATTCTTTTTCTCGTAAAAGATACTTTTGAATTTTACCAGTACTAGTTTTTGGCAGAGTAGTAAATTCAATTGTCGTAGGGCATTTAAAAGCAGCAATTCGATCGCGGCAGAATTGGATTAATTCTTGTGCTGTAACTTGCGCGTTTTCTTTGAGGGTAACAAAAGCTTTTGGCACTTCACCACGCTTGGCATGAGGTACAGCAATAACTGCACATTCTAACACGGCTTCATGGCGGTAAAGACATTGTTCAACTTCAATACTAGAGACATTTTCCCCATTTGTAATGATGATATCTTTCATGCGATCGCGCACCTCAATATAACCGTCAGGGTGCATTACTGCTAAATCACCGCTATGAAACCATCCTCCTCTAAATACCCTTTCAGTTGCTTCTGGGTCATTATAATAGCCTGTCATCACCATATTTCCCCGCATCACCACTTCCCCCATTGTTTCACCGTCCGCCGGGACATCATTCATATTTCGATCTATAACTCGCAAACCATCTGCACCGATATAAGGTACGCCTTGGCGTGCTACAAGTTTTGCTTGTTTTTCAATATTTAAATTATTCCAATCTGATTGATATTCACAAACACTATATGGGCCATAAACTTCTGTTAAACCATAAACGTGAATAATTTTTGCGCCAATTTTAGTAAGTTTTTCAATTAATATTGGTGATGGTGGTGCGCCTGCTGTAGTGATAGTTAGAGGTTTTGCTAATAATTGCGGACAGTCTGGATGATTGAGGAGAGAAATTAAAATTACAGGTGCAGCATTTAAATGAGTTACTCCTTCTTGTTGAATTAACTTCCAGATATTACCAGGGTTAAACTTACGCAAACAAATATGAGTACCACCAATAGCAGTTACCGCCCAAGTAAAACACCAACCATTGCAGTGAAACATCGGCAGAGTCCATAAATAAACCGAGTTAGGTGTTAGTGTTGTTTCAATTATTTCTCCTAAAGAGTTAATATATGCACCGCGATGAGAATACATTACACCTTTGGGTTTACCAGAAGTTCCACTAGTGTAATTAATAGAAATCGTATCCATTTCATCTGTAATTACCCAAGGCAAAGGAGTAGGATTACCAGTTTGGATAAATGCTTCATAATCCTCTCCATTTATTGGTTCAAATCCTTGATTATCGCTGATATTGATTATATACTTAACAGTTTTGAGACTATTTTGAATAGGTCGAATTATATTTGTTAACTCTGTATCAATAAAAAGAAATTTAGCACCGCAATCATTTAAGATATAAGCAACCTCCTGGGAAGCCAAACGAGTATTAATAGATACTAAAATACCACCTATTAAAGGCACAGCAAAATGGGCTTCTAGCATGGGTGGAGTATTGAAACAAAAAAAAGCGACGCGATCGCCTTTTTCAAGTCCAGCATGATGCAGTGCTGAGGCTAGACAATTGATCCGCTCTGCAAATTCCCTGTAAGTGAAGCGTTTTTGATTATATATAATAGAAACTTTATGACTATAGACTTTCGCATTACGTCGAATAAAAGTTAGAGGTGTGAGAAAGCTGCGGTCAACTGCTTCAGGATTCATGGCTAATGCTAACAGTAATTATTTACTGCATGAGCATACCATACGGTCATAAAGCACTACATGATTTTTACAGTACTTAGTTACTGCGATCGCATTCAATTAGACTAGACTCAGAGGCAGGCTCAGTCTACCTTGAGATTCTGGTTACTTGCAAATGGTACGCACTCAAGGTTTTTTCTCACAGAGATGCCAGTATCATTTTTACGATGGTGACTGCGTTTATTATGGCTTTGTTCCAGTGTTGATGATGAATTAAAAAGTTTAAATTATACAATTAACATCCGGAAAACCAAGGTGGAGTGAGGAAACAATAGTGAAGATATGATTGTAAATTTCTTTGATTGAGTTAATATAAAAGGTTTTCACAATGGTTACTACTCCTGTACACTATTTGCAAATTCTGGGCAATCCAAATATTGAAATTTCTCAAGATGAGTTGCGATCGCTTTTAGGAGAGATAGAAGCACAACTGCATCGTAGCCGAGTTTATCGACGTGCTTTAGCGATTGTGCAGAAGTTAATAGGTGAAGAAACAGATCGAGCTCAAGATTTATTAAAAGCCGTAGGAAGAGAAGCGATCGGTTTAGCATTTCGACAATTTGCCCAACAAAATCAAAAAGTTGAAACAGCTACAGATACGAAGCAAGCCACGGAAACAGTCAATTATTCATCAGACATACAGCAAGAGTGTTGCACTCAACAGGAGGAATCCTCTAAAAATGCAGCAGAAAATTCGCTGTGGAAAAAACCACTGCAATTGCTGAATCATCAGAGAATTTCTCAAGCAGAACTTGCCTTGCAAGCAGACCAACAACGCATGGTGTGCCTACGTCAAATCGGGCAACAACTCCAGAAAACCCGTTTGTCCAAAGGGCTTTCTTTGGATCACATCCAGCTTTCCACTCATATCCGAACCGAGTTGATAGATGCATTAGAAAACGGCAACTCAAAAGAATTGCCAGATGACATTTTTTTACGTGGATTTATCCGACGTTATGGAGATGCTTTAGGACTTAATGGTGTTGCTTTAGCTGCTTCTTTGCCAGTACAAGCAGCTATACCAGTAACTCAGCCTCTTTCGTCCCAATCTAAAAAAGGAATGGGATTGGAAATTCGTCCGACGCATTTATATGTAGGTTATACAGCTCTTCTTGCAGGTGCAATGGGAGGATTAGCTTTGATGTCCCAGCAACAAGCAAATACCAATATATCAACTGAGCAAGATAACTCTTCTTCTGTTTTACAATCGTTAAAACAACAATCCCCTACTGTTAAACCGGGGATTAAATCCACTAATAATACTGGTGTGGTTGTCGGATCTGATATTTCCCCACCAGAAGGATCGTATTAACGTGCACCACAATCCAATTACATCTTAAGATTGACCTGAGTTCGGGAAAAGTCAGTTTAATGTAGAGTTTCAGCTTATCCCGAACTCAGCTTTTATTAAATCTTACGCCGTCCTCGCCACTCCATTCCAATCATAAGTGGTGAGCATAGTCTGCGTAGGCAAAAAATATTGTGTAAAAGCTAAAAAACTGTAACTGGGAGTTAATTGATCTGACTTTTCACGGTATCTGGAAAACCTCTCTCTAAATCTCTCTCCTTTTAGGAGAGAGACTTTGAATTTTCCCCTTTCCCGACGCGGGAAGGGAGTTATATCATGTCCGCCTAATTAGTTATAATTCCCGCATTTGTGCAAAAACCAGGAAACCCTCTTTCCCCCTACCCTCTGCTCCCCTGCCGTCTTAATGATAAGTCTTTAACCGGAAACGATATTAGGGGGTTAGGTTTTTGGTAGATTTTTCCACATAACGTGAAAAGTCAGGTTAATTGATATATTGGAACCTTTATGAAAGTCAGGTTAAAATCGCAAGCAAAGTGTAAATCTGAAGTGAAACTATGAAAACTGCTGAAAAATTAGCTGCCGGTTGGCTACTGACACTCGGATTCATGTTTGTAACTCTATCAGCAACAGCGGCACTAGAAAAATTCGCTACACCTAAAGCCATCTCAATACCGGCGGGTGAGTATGACTTTAACGCACCGAATGCCACTTATGAAGATAATAATGCTGCTGTTGGCGGTCTAATTTTTGGTGTCCCTACCCTAACACTGGGCACGTGGTTAGCATTGGGATTGTACCGTCAAAGTCGGCAGGAGAAAAAGGCAATTAATCAACAAGTTAGCGATCGCCTGCAATCGATTTTTTATGAGATGCTACAAGAAAATCACGGGCGCGTAACTGTTTTAGGCTTTGCCATCCAGTCACAATTACCCGCAGCCCACGCCAGACAATATTTAGATGAAAAAGCTAAAGAATTCAATGCAAATTTTAAAGTGAACGAAGAAGGGGCTGTATCATATCATTTTGATGTCTAATTGTCATTAGTCATTTGTCCTTTGTCTTTCGTCCTACCCTGCGGGAAGCCGCTGGCGCGTCTATGTTATTTGTTATTCATTAATGACCAATGATTAATGACTAATGACTACAATACTCAACTTACAGCTAGGTCTAATGAAGCAGATTTTTTTGAGCGTAGCTGCCATTTTAGGTGGTTTGTCGGTTGCTGCTGGTGCTTTTGCTTCCCATGCCCTGCGGGAAAAGATTAGTGAGCGATCGCTAGAAATTTTTGAGACTGGCGCTCGTTACCAAATGTATCATGCTCTGGCACTTTTTCTAGTAGCCATACTAATTAGTCGTACCGAGTCGCCTCAACCCACACTCGTAGCCAGTGGATGGCTATTTATCATTGGCATTGCTATTTTCTCAGGTAGCTTGTACGCCCTTAGCTTAACCGGTATTAAATCCTTGGGAGCGATCGCACCACTAGGCGGCACAGCCTTTCTCGCAGGTTGGGGTGCTTTAGCTTTTGCTGCTTGGAATTTGAAGTTGTAAAAAAGTTAGGAGTTAGGAGTTTTTAACTCTTAACTTCATTTTTTAGAGGCTCATTTATCTTGTCTTTACAGCATATTTTCAACAAAAATATTTTCCAAAAAATAAAATTGGTCAATTCATCAATCATAATTTCAACAAGGTGCATACAAATCAATTAACCCCGTTATTTATAAATAACGCAGAATTTTCAATGTTTAAATTTATCTTTTTTAAAATGCTAGTAGTGAGGAGTTAAAAGGTTATGAATTATAGCTATTTGCTCTTAGACGTATTAACAAATTATCCAAATCTGCATTACATGAAGGTGCTTCAGGTAATGAGCTAGATTGATATGCCTCCTGTAAATTATTATGCAGACGTTCATATTCTCTTTGATGAAAAGCTACATTAATATCTGACAAAACAGACTTTTCTGTACCTGCTAATTTTTGGGCGATCAAATCAGAAATATATGGCAAATTAAAAACCTCATTTAGCTTAATTAAATTAGACTCAACTATTCCTGTTTGCATCAGATAGATCCCAGTTAATAGAACTCGATAAACATAAAGTAATGGTTTAATTCGATGCGCATTTTCTTTCTCAAAAAGTTTCCATTGTGTTGCGGCAAAACCAATATAATGGTAACTATGATGACGGGTAATACAATTTTTAGCAATAATTTTCAATTCCTCATGCTCAGGTGAGGTTATTAATATTAAAGGAGAATACAATTGTTCCAACACATAACCATTCTTTTTAAGTAGCATCAAAAAGAATTTTTTGACATCATGAGTTACTAAATCAATTTCTAAAGATTCGCGAACTTCTGAAACTTCAATAGTTTCATTTTTAGTCTGTAATCCCACTACTTCTTGAACTGGTAAAATATGCACACCACGCAAGTCATAATCAGAATCGGGTGAGGGAAAGCCATATAAGTGGGAACCACTAATGATGGCGAATAAAAACGGGTAAGGCTGTTGCCTAATAATTGTGTTAAGAGAAGTTGGAATATTCATAATGTGCCGTTTACTTGCTTACCTCGGTTCGCCTATTTCTTTAAAAGATATTCTATATAAACCAGAACACTCACTCATCGTCCAGAGTTTCATTAGTGTGGGAGCAGACTGTGAAATTCAAATTGAGTAAATTTAGTGTGAAAAAGGCTATTTCTCCAGCCTACGATGAATATCGCTCGAAAACTTTGGCGCTATTCCAGGATATGACTAAGCCATATTCTTTAGTCAACCTCATTCTGACACGATCTGCTATTTGCTGGTACTTAGGGTATATTGCCTATATCAAATCTTTATCGTTGCAAGAACATAGCACTTAGGCACTTACTTGCTACTATTTTAATGGGAAAATGCGGAAAAATAGCTTGAAAGCTTGAGCTATATTGCTCAAACATGATTTTATTAACTATGGCTATGTGTTTCACTGATTGGAATAAAGGTCTGCTATCAAAGTAACCTATTACGCCAAGCAAACGGAGGTTTCATGTCGATATCTAAAGCTGTTAATAGCAAGGTTATTTCTCAAAGCAGCGTTGAAAAACGCTTGCAGATAGAGCGTTTGATAGGAGCGACTCAAATAGTTGCATCTAGTGCTGGGAGTGATGTAGTGAAGGGATTAACTCAAACACCTAAATCTCTACCCCCTTGTTACTTTTATGATGACCGTGGTTCCGATCTGTTTGAGCAAATCTGCGATTTACCAGAATATTATCTTACACGCACAGAAACAACGATTTTACAGCAGTATGCTGGTGAAATTGCCAAGATAACTGGCGTTTGTGAATTGGTAGAACTTGGCAGTGGTAGTTCTAGTAAAACCCGCATTTTACTAGATGCCTACCAGCAACTAGGCTATCCTCTGCATTACCTACCAATTGATGTGAGTGCAGGTATGTTGGAAAATAGTGCCAAGCAGTTATTGGGAGATTATCCTTTACTCCAAGTTTATGCACTAGCGGGAACCTATGAATTAGCCCTTGCAAAACTCCTACCGACGCAATTACCCAGTCGGATGATTTGTTTTATTGGTAGCAGTTTAGGTAATCTTACCCCTGATGAATGTGATGTGTTCTTCTCTCAAATAACTAATGCTCTACAAGTAGGTGAGTATTTTTTATTGGGGATAGATTTACGAAAGCCAAAACAGATTTTAGAACCAGCTTATAACGACAGCCAGGGAGTGACAGCTGCATTTAACCTGAATATGCTGGAACATTTAAATCAGCGGTTTGAGGGTAACTTTGACACCACCCAGTTTGAACACCGAGCATTTTACAATGAAAGCGAGCATCAAATAGAAATGCATTTACGCAGCTTGCGATCGCAAATTGTAGAATTACGCGCTCTTAATCTTAAGGTTAATTTTGCACTAGGTGAGACTATCCTCACCGAAATTTCTCGCAAATTTGACCTTAATATTATCAAACAGCAACTAACTGCACAAGGTTTATTACCTCTTCATGTGTGGAGAGATCCAAATCAATGGTTTGGCTTAATCCTCTGTCAGCTGCAAGCATAAAGCAAATCAGAGTATGCCTGATATATATAGTGGTTCTCAGTTGAGTCCAATATATAGCTAACAAAAACAGCCCTTCCCTACAAGCATTAAGGAGTCATAATTCAAAGCCTCTCTCCTTAAAGGAGAGAGGTCAAAATGTATGAATGCAAATTTTGATCGACCCAAGCAAGTAAACTAAATGTTTAATCGCTAATTATTGCTGCATCGAAGGTGTAGGAAAAATTCTGCTAAATATAGGAACTCGTGGACGAGGTTTATTTGCTATTATATTGGTATTAGTAGCAGAAGAGTTATTAGTTACCTCAGAAAGAAGAGGTGGTTTGCTATTAGTAGAATTGGTAAAATCAGTTAATTGGGTAGCCTGAGGTGAATTTGAAGATATGGAAGTAACATTTTCAGGATTTTGATTCTTGGTTTTTACCGGAGTTTGAGCTTGAGATGGAGTAACAAGGAAAGTTGAACTTGTTCCTAATACCAGTACGAGCAAATGAGAAATATATTGTTGCATAGGGATTGGGATTGATTATATGCGTTCAGAAGTATTCAAAGCTTAAAGAAGTTGTGTTTGTTCTCAGTTAAAAATAAAACTGCAATTTTTCCATAGAAGTCATGACGCTGTTGTTCAATAAACTTGAACACAGCGTTTTCAAATGAACAGACTATTAATGCTTAGTACATTAATTCGCTAACAACAATCTAATTTTCTCAATCAATAGAAAGCTAAACTCTCTTTTGTAAAAGAAAGAGAGCAGTTATTTTAAGACTATTGAATCTGTCTGAAAAAAAGTTAGCAAATAGATACACCTGGAATAATTGACGTTTTTTAATCAACTAAGCCAGCACAACTTTTAATATTGTATTTATATTTAACTTTTTAATAAAAGAGGAATGTTACTGAATTTTAAAAGAAAACTGATTTATATAAAATCAGCTTTCACTCGCATATTTAACTAACTAAAGCAAAAAGTATATGAATTTTTAATAAAATCTAAGTTTGATAAAGTAGTTTTCAGAACGCTTTGCTGCAATTAAAACAGAAATATAACATCATTAGGAAGATTAAAGGATACCTACGTAAGAGGAAAGGGGGCAAGAATTAGGGGAATTCCTGCATCTTGCTCCCCTTCTCCTTGCTCCCCTACCTCTCTAGTCTGAATTATCAAAAAGCGTTACAGCTTTGTGCCACACTCAGCGCAAAAATTGTGAGTGGGAGCATTTTTGGCATTGCAATGGCTACAATACACTGGCTCGGCTGCGGCTTTCGGTGCTTGCTTCTGTAAGCCGACCATTTGAGCGTTGCTCTTACCAGGGGCTACCATTGGATAGCAGTTTTCGTCTCTGGTGACGTGGACATTTAAGATTACTGGGCCTTTGTGTGCCAGCATTTCGGCGATCGCATCTTTTAATTGACTGCGATCGCTGATTACCATACCCTTAATGCCATAAGCTTTTGCCAATAACTCTACATCTGGCATCCCTATTTCCATGTCGGAGCATGAGTAGCGTTCACCATAGAAGGCTTGCTGCCACTGGCGCACCATCCCTTGCCAGCCGTTGTTGATAATTATTGTCTTGACATTTATTCCATACTGTGCTGCTGTTCCTAGTTCCTGTAAACACATTTGGAAACTAGCATCACCACTAATACAGATGACTTCTTCATCAGGAAACGCCACTTTCGCGCCAATTGCCGCAGGTAAGCCAAAACCCATCGTTCCCAAACCAGCGCTAGAAATCCAGCGCCTTGGGCCATTCTTTAGGAATTGTGCTGCCCACATTTGATGTTGTCCGACATCTGTAGTGTAGAAAGCGTGGGGTGCTTGGCGATTGACTTCTACAATTACTTCTTGGGGTGAAATGCTATCCGGATGCTGCGGCACTATCAGAGGATACTCTTCGCGCCAACGGTTAACTAGATTCAGCCACTCTTGGTTTTGATTTGGTGTAGCCTTAATTCCTGCTTCTTTGCAGCGACGCAACAAGTCTACTAAGACGTTCCGTACATCGCCGACGATGGGCACTTCGGGAATGCGGTTTTTGCCGACTTCTGCTGGATCGATGTCGATGTGAATTACTTTGGCGCGGGAAGCGAATTCGTCTAACTTACCTGTAACGCGATCGTCAAATCTCGCGCCGACGCAAATCAGTAAGTCACAATCACTAACAGCGAAGTTAGCGTAAGCCGTGCCGTGCATCCCCAACATTCCCAAAGCGAGGGGATGATGTTCGTCAAAGGCACCGATCCCCATTAAGGTTGTGGTGACAGGGATATCGAATAATTCAGCTAGTTGTTTGATTTCTTCATGAGCACCAGCGGCGATCGCACCACCACCCACATACAATAGCGGACGGCGACTTTCAGTAATCAACTGAATCGCGGCATGAATTTGTCGGGGATTTCCCTTCACCGTGGGACGATAACCGCGTAACTTGACTGAACCTGGTTTTACAGGTATGTAGTCAAATTCTTCTAGAGCTACATCTTTGGGGACATCAATCAAAACTGGCCCCGGACGCCCAGTGCTAGCGATGTGAAACGCTTCGGCGACAATTCGCGCCATATCTTTGGGATCGCGCACCACATAGGAGTGCTTGACGATTGGGAGGGTAATCCCGTAAATATCAGTTTCCTGAAACGCATCTGTACCAATCGACGGACGTGCTACCTGTCCTGTAACCACAATCATCGGGATTGAATCCATGTAGGCGGTGGCGATGCCTGTCACCAAGTTAGTTGCTCCTGGGCCAGAAGTACCAAAGCATACTCCTACTTTGCCTGTAGCACGGGCATAACCATCAGCAGCGTGGGCTGCGCCTTGCTCGTGTCTCACGAGAATGTGCTTCATAGCACCAGTTGCTTCCACCTTATATAGGTCATCGTAAATTGGGAGAATTGCCCCACCAGGATAACCAAAAATATAATCAACGCCGTGGCGATGAAGGCTGTCAAGCAGAGCAAAACCGCCAGATGCACGTTTGGGCACGACTGGCGGACTAGAAGCACGAGACTGTTTGTGATTCTCGATTTGTGGGAGACTAATTGGGGAAAGCGATCGCACGGTCAAACCTCAGACTATAGCTAAAGTTAATGCTGAATTCTGTAGTTAAGATTTCATTTTAATGGAAAAGTCCAATTAAATTCAGAGAATTTTATATATTAGATATAAAGCTAGATTATTAGCCTACATTAATTAAATTACGTCTTGCAAGACATTGCGGGTATTTTTCCAAGCCCAAACACCGACAACCACGACAACAATACTGATTCCTACTAGTACAAATCGCAAGCCCAGAGCATCAGTTAATGGCCCAGTAATCGCCAGAGGTAATGCCAGAGCGATGTTGACGGCATGATTTTGAAAGCCAAATACTTTACCGTGCATGGTCGGTGGTGTTTGCTGTTGAATTAAAGTTTGCATGGGGACACCAATGAAGGCAGCACCTATACCCAAAAATGCACAAAGTCCTAGCGCCAGCAACAAGTTGTGCGTAAAAGTGAACACTCCTAAAACTAGTGCCATCATCAAAAATCCAATTAAAGGTAGAGGCTTACGATGCAATTTATCACCCCAGTGACCTAAAATTGCCGCACCAAAGACCATACCTACTCCTGCTGCTGCCAAGAAAAAGCCAAACTGTTTTTCTTTTAGACCAAACTCCTCGGCTAATCGAATCGTCAGCACTGTTAAGGCTGCAAACACACAATATAAGGTTGTCAGTTGCAGCATAGCATTCAAGATCAAAGGGTTTTTCTTAAGATAGCGCAGGCTCTCTGTGAATTCTGCCCAAAGGTGATTTGATGCCCGATGTTCCCGGTGAGGTTTGTCTTCTTTAAACTTAATTGGCTGCATAATTGCAGCCGATAATATGTATAATCCACCAACTACAAGCTCTTGACCGTATTCTTCTCCCATCCAGCTTTTCGCCAAACTCAAAATCGGCTCTCCAATGGCAAAACCAACAATTAAAGCTCCCATCATCGTGCTGCTAAATAGTGCATTAGCTGCCAACAAATTTTCTCGCTTCACTAACAAGGGAATTGCTGCTTGCTCGGCTGGTGCAAAAAACTGCGTCACCGTGGAAATGGCAAAAGTCAGGATTAACAAAATTAGGAATTGTCGTGGTAACAAGGGAAGACACAGCGTTAATATTCCCCGCACGACATCTGAGCCGACCATAATCAGCTTTTTTGGCAAACGGTCAACAAAGATGCCACCAGCAGAGCCGAACAAAATTGCTGGGATTGTAAAGGACAGCATCAAGGTTGAGTACATTGAGTTTTGTGCCAACCCAGGAAGCGGTGGGTAGTTCTCCAGCAGAGCAATCAGCAAAACGAAGAAGACCTTATCTGCTAATTGGGACAGCAGTTGCCCAATCCACAGGAGCATAAAACCACGGTTTTTTAGCAGTGCGCTAAACCCGTTATTAACAGCAGCTGGTTCAGTTGGAAACATTAGATACTTTGGGTAGATGGGGCATTGGGCATTGGGCATTGGGCATTGGGCATTGGGCATGGGGCAGAGGCTAGAATAAACGCTAACTCCTCACTCCTAACTCTTAACTCCTAACTCCTAACTCCTAACTCCTCACTCTTAACTCCTGTTTACTTACTCCATTGTCCGGATTAATTTGCTTCATAGTGCTTTAACAGCATAAGCAAAAATTCACTTGCTGTCAGACGACCTTTGGGTGGAATAATCTCGATGGATGAATCTACCCAGCAGCCTTGTACAGTTTGGGGAGATTTCCAAATGGACAAATGATCGACTGCTGGCTCTGCATAAAAGTTATTTTGCCCGCTACCAAGTAAACATGAACTCCAATGAGTGAAATAATCATGACTTATCCGATGAATCGGAAAATTTCCCTGTAGTGGTACTCCCCATCCATCTATAGCAATAAACGCTTTCACACGACCACCCAAGAGTTGCCACAAATGTGCTGCCCCTATTGCCCCAACTACGCCAGCACTAAAGCTTATGAATATAATTGGTGATTCTAAAGAGTCGGTCAAGCAATCGCGCAAAAACCGCAAAATGTGCAATGGTGATAAAACCAAAACATCTTTACCCGGATAAACGAGTATATTTATGGGGTTAGGTGTGTTAGCGTAGCTCACCGCAGGTATCGCGCTATGAGAAACTAAATCTAACAATTCGACTCTAAAGCTTTCAGTTAACTCTGGCTCATGAATTCCAGGGCAAATAATTATACTCATCTTTTACACTACCTTTGATTTTTTGACTCTTCCGATGTAAAGAGCTTTTTCACAAATCAAGTGTTTTTGATATATATTACCTTGTTTTTACTGAGTAAATTATAGCTTTTTCACATATTTTTCCGAAATAATACTATTCTAAAAGCTTCTTATTTTTGATTATAAATAATATTAGATTAATCTCCTAAATTAAATGTTTATTTGTTTTTTAATTAATTTTATAATTTTAGGAATAGTTTGTATTATTTCATATAATAGTTTAATTAAAAAAAAGAATCAAGTTAATAATGCATTTTCTACGATTAATGTGATTCTGCAAAAAAGAAGCGATTTGATACCTAGACTTGTTACCTTAGCTCAAATATATATGCAATTTGAGCAAAAAACATTGATAGAAATTAGCAGGCTCAGAAGTACAGTAACTTCAAAAAATTTAAGTGACAATAGCCGAGTTGTTGTAGAAGACCAAATTTCGAGAATGTTAAGCCAAATTATAGTAATATTTGAAGCCTATCCCGAATTAAAAACAAACGACCATTTTATCCAATTACAATATTCATTAAGTGAAGTAGAAGAACAACTTTCTGCCGCTAGAAGATTTTATAACTCTGCCGTGACTGAATATAATAACGCTGTAGAAATGTTTCCAACAAATATTATGGCTTTATTAATGAAATATGAATCAAAATTGCAGTTTAAAGCTAATCCACAAGCAAGAAACAATGTAAATATTGAAATAAACCATAAGTAAGTTTAAATATGCCAAAATCTAATTCTGCACCAAATCAAGAATTATTAAATGGAATAGCTAAGTTATTACAATATCAAAATTACAATTTAGCGCTTCAGACATTGGAAAAGTTTTTCCAAAATAATCCAGAAACCAATACAAAAGAATATTTGTATGCACGAGTATTGCTTTTAGACGCATACCTTTATAATGGACGCTTTGATAAAGCAATTAATTTATGCAAAGAATTGAGTAACAGTAAACATAAAACTACTCAGATATTAGCACAGTACTATCTTGCCGAAATTCTTCCAGAAGCTAAAGTTACAGAGTCAAAATCATCACTAAATTCAACTAAAGATTCACTCACTCCTGCACAAGAGACTGAACTTATAAATACTGGATATGAAGCCTTGACCAAAAAACGCTATAAAGAAGCAATTCGAGCATTTAAAATTTTTTGTAAAGCTGCTTCTCCAGCTACAAAACAATATTTGCAAGCACACAAATGGCTGATAAAAGCATATTACGAGAATGGACAAATTAATCAAGCGATCACTCTTTGCCAGCAACTCCTAATTAATGAAGACGAAGCAACGAGAAAATGGGCAAGGCAACTTTTATTTACAGAGCTATTTACAGATGATATTAATGTGTCTGCGACTGCACCAAACCCCAATGAATCAGAAGTTAAGCTACAATTACCAAGCGAAACATTGGCAGAAGAAACCGAATCAACTATTGAAAAATTTACACCAAAAACATTAAAAGAATTCAAAGTATTTTGTCAAAACAGTTTATTGAGCGAATTAAAAGTTTTTGAATCTCGTAGAAAACAAGTTTTATTATCTGTTTTTACTGCTCATTTAGTTTTTTTATTTATTGCAATTGTCTTAGTTAGGTTGTTTCCAGTTATATCTTATCTTCTTAAAGTTTCTAATGAAAATAGTTTGTTTTTTAAAATTAACTCTAAAACAATAATAGTAATAACATTTCTATTTATCTTTTTCTTTTTTAGCTATTTATTAGCTTTTTTATTTATTTTTTCGATTTGGATAACTTTTTATAGCGCAGCATTTGAAACATTTTCTATTCCATATAAATTAAAAATGCCTGAAAAAATATTTACTTTTGTAGATGAAAAACGAAGATTAAAGTATATATATCATTCTTCAGTCAGAGATATCAAAAATATTACAGATAGCTTTAATCACAGCCAATTGTTTCAAGGAATCATAAAATCAAATAGTATTATACAAGATGATTATATTTATGGCAGAATTCATGGTGTTAATATCCACTTTTCTAATATTCGCGCAGAATCAGAATTGAAACATTCTCGAATAAATCCTCTAGATATTCCATCAATTAGAAGGTTGCAAAAAGACAGAATTTATTCAAATTGGTATTTGTTATATAACCTTACTATTATTCCACCATTGATATCTTATATATTTTTTTTATGTGTTAGATTATTAAAAACAGTTCCATATATATTTGGCAGTATTTTGTCAGGTAAAAATATTGAATATAAAAAATTTGAAGGTGAAGTTTTTAGAAATCAATTTACACGTGCGAGTATAATATTTAAAGGATTGTTTTTTAAAGCTAAGTTTCACAAAATTTTGCGAACTGTTACAATTGTTCAACCAAAAGTTATCAACGCGAATATTCATGCTCTTAATCATGCTAAGAAACAGCTAATTAAATTAGAAGATCCAGAATTTGCTAAATTTTTTACTGTTTATGGTGATGACCAAATAGAAGCACGCTATGTCTTATCTACTAGTTTAATGGATAAAATAGTTAACTTTCGCAAGAAAACCAATAGAAATATTTATATTTCTTTTGTTGATGACATGATATATATAGCCATTGAAGAAGCGGTAGAAAATAATATATTTGACCCTAGTTTATATAAAAGTGTGTTAAATTTTGCGCCTTTAAGAGAATATTTTGACACCCTCAACTTGATGTTGGGAATTGTTGAAGACTTAAATCTTGATCGACATATTTGAGACAGAGTTTCACCAAATAAGTTTCAGGGAGAATGCAGCTTTTCAGCATCTTAAACGCTTTCGTTATTCTAGGATATAGACATTTTTAATTGAATAAGGTACGCAGACCTAACCCCCTAACCCCCAACTCGTGGCGGGAAGGGGGAAAAATTCAAAGCCTCTTTTCTTTTAAGAGAGAGGTCAAAAGTGTACTTTGATTCAATTTCCCATACCCAATGCCGCACAAAAATCTTACTTTTGATGTATTATTTTGATTTTCTCACCTATCCTATCCCCCTGGATGGGATAATAAGTTACAAGTAGGGAAAATGTGCAAACTATTCCCTAAGGTTATATTTCTCTGCACTCTGGTTATATTGAGGAATTAATTGTGGTTGCCACGCCGGAAAAAGTACAACACACCCACGAGCATCTATCAGGTAAAGACCGTGTAGCCGTACTGCTTATGGGCTACGGCGAAGTCGAAAGCTACGAAGATTTCGCCAACTATAACGAACAGGCTTTAAATCTACTGACAGCAAAATTCGCACCAGTACCAACCTGGATTTATCCGCCTCTGGCAAAACTTTTGGCGCTATTTGACCGCCATGAGTGGGGACACACACACCACGATTTTATCTCCCCACACAATGCCATCTTTGAACAGCAACGGGCTGGGATCGAGAAGAATTTACAAGAAAAATGGGGCGATAAGGTTCAAGTTTTTAAGGCTTTTAACTTCTGTGCGCCTTTCCTACCCAATCAAGTTTTGGCAGAAATCAAAAACCAAGGCTTCGAGAAGCTGCTAATTTACCCACTGCTGGTTGTTGATTCTATCTTTACTAGTGGGATTGCGATCGAGCAAGTTAACAATGCTCTCGTTGAGTTGACTGATGGTGAGGAACACTGGGTTAAAGCACAGCGCTACATTCCTTCTTTCTTCAACGAACCAGCTTACATCGATTTAATGGCTCATCTGGTTGAAGAAAAAATTGCTGAGTTAGCCGGAGCTTATCTACCTTCTCAAATCGGCATTGTGCTAATGAACCACGGCTGTCCCCACAAAGCTAAAGGCTTTACTTCTGGGATTGCCGAAAGTGAAGCAATGTACGACTTGGTTCGGGATAAGTTGATTAACCGCTATCCGCTAATCTCGGTAGGTTGGCTCAATCATGACACGCCCTTAATTGATTGGACACAGCCAAACGCCGAGCAAGCGGCAAATAACCTGATTCAACTGGGTGCAAAAGTGGTAATTTTTATGCCGATTGGCTTTGCCACAGAAAACCACGAAACTTTATTGGATGTACACCATATCATCCACGCTTTAGAGAAACAGCATCCTGGTACGAACTACGTACAAATGGCTTGCGTCAACGATCGCCCAGAATTTTTGGCTATGGCGGCGCAATGGGCTGATGCTCATATTGCAGAGTTGTTGTCAGAGCAACCTTTAGCAGTTAATCCCCAACTAGCTGGCGATCGCCATCATCACCACCATCATCATTAAGTTTTGAGTTTACGAGGGTGGGCAAAGCTAGACCCACCCTACAATTAATTCACACCCCGCAGCTTGCGAGTGTTATCAACTAAACTCTGAGCAAATTGATCGAATCTTTGAGAGAGTTTCTCATCTACTAGTTTGCCTTCAGGACTGAAAGCACCCCAAGCTTGTCCGATCGCAATTTGTTCGGGAATCACCCAACCGTGAACCCAACGGATTATTAACCGTAGGTCATTTAGAGCGTTGCTATTAGACTGACCACCCAAGACACTAATCAATCCCGTCACTTTATCAGACAGTTGGTCAAAACTCATCAAATCTAAGGCATTTTTCAGGACACCACTAACGCCACCATGATACTCAGGTGTCGCTAAAATTAACCCATCAGCCTGACTAACTGTATTTTGCAACCGCTGAACATCTGGATACTCTGGATACTCCTTTGCGCCAGTGCAAAATGGTAGCTGCAACTGTCGTAAATCGAGAATTTCTACTTCTGCGCCTACAGCTTCAACTCTTTGTGCTGCTACTTCTAAAGCAAGCTGGGTATAAGAGTTAGGTCTTAAACTACCACCAATGCCAATAATTTTCACCATAATTAACCTACAAACTATTAACTAGCTACTATCGTCAGATTTCTTAAAAAGCGGAATCGTTATGACTATGTTTATCTTAGCGATTTGTGCCGGAATGTGTCAAATTAATATCTACTGGAGATTGGGGAAGCAGGGGAGCAGTAAGTCCCCTTTGCACCTCTGCCTTTTGTGCCCAATGTCTAGTCTTAACAACTACATAAATCTAGATAACGATCGCTCAACTTTATGTAATAGCCTGAAGAAACTTGGGAATGCTTTTATGTGGAAGTTAGACTAGATAAGAAAAGTGTAATTTCCAGTTATTACAATTTTTGATAGAAGAATAGGCATAAAACCAGCGCTTAACTTGTGCCAGCAGACAAAGGGTAATTATTATGACAAATTCGGGAAAAAAAGCATTGATAAAAAGGCAGTCCTCAAAGCGCGTTGCTTGGGTTGGTGCAATTGCTGCTAGTTTGATTATGTTGCCAGGAATTTTCGGAACTACTCCTGTGATGGCACAAAAGGCAGAAACCGCTTCTTTAAATTATGGTGACTTGATCAAGAAAGTTAAGGCGGGAGAAGTTGAGAAAATAGAGTTAGACGAAACCGAACAGCTAGCAAAGGTTTATCTCAAGGGGCAAAAAGATAATACACCACCGCAACAGGTGAGACTTTTGGCACAAAACACTGAGTTAATCAACATTCTCAAAGACAAGAATGTTGATTTTGGCGAAGTTTCCTCTGCCAACAGTCGAGCTGCTGTTGGGCTGTTGATAAATTTGATGTGGATTTTGCCACTGGTAGCTTTAATGCTATTGTTCCTCCGACGCTCTACTAATGCTTCTAGCCAAGCGATGAATTTCGGTAAATCCAAAGCTCGCTTCCAAATGGAGGCAAAAACTGGAGTGAAATTTGAAGATGTCGCCGGGGTTGAAGAAGCGAAAGAAGAACTCGAAGAAGTTGTGACTTTCCTGAAACAGCCGGAAAGATTTACGGCTGTAGGCGCACGGATTCCCAAAGGAGTGCTGTTAATTGGCCCTCCCGGTACTGGTAAAACTTTACTAGCAAAAGCGATCGCAGGTGAAGCCGGTGTACCATTCTTCAGTATTTCCGGTTCCGAATTTGTAGAAATGTTCGTAGGTGTGGGTGCATCTCGCGTGCGCGACCTCTTCAAGAAAGCCAAAGACAATGCCCCATGTCTAATATTTATCGATGAAATTGACGCAGTAGGAAGACAACGGGGGGCTGGAATCGGTGGTGGTAACGACGAGCGCGAACAAACCTTGAACCAACTGCTCACCGAAATGGATGGTTTTGAAGGTAACACAGGCATCATTATTATTGCTGCCACAAACCGCCCAGATGTTTTAGATACAGCATTACTCAGACCGGGACGCTTTGACAGACAAGTGATGGTCGACCCACCCGATCTCAAAGGGCGACTGGAAATTTTGAAAGTCCACGCGCGGAATAAGAAAATCGATCCTAGCGTATCATTAGAAGCGATCGCTCGCCGCACTCCTGGTTTTACCGGCGCAGATTTAGCTAACTTACTCAACGAAGCCGCCATTCTCACCGCTAGAAGACGCAAAGAAGCCGTCACTCTTTTAGAAATTGATGCTGCTGTAGACCGAGTTGTTGCAGGTATGGAAGGTACCGCCTTAGTAGACAGCAAGAGCAAGCGCTTAATTGCCTATCATGAGGTTGGACACGCTTTAGTAGGCACATTGCTCAAAGACCACGATCCTGTGCAGAAAGTGACATTAATTCCACGGGGACAAGCATTGGGATTAACTTGGTTTACTCCCAACGAAGAACAGGGGTTAATTTCCCGTTCCCAACTCAAATCCCGGATTACTGCTACTTTAGGTGGTCGCGCCGCCGAAGAAATTGTTTTTGGGAAGCCAGAAGTTACCACAGGTGCAAGCAATGACTTGCAACACGTGACAGGCATGGCGCGGCAGATGGTGACACGCTTTGGGATGTCAGAATTAGGTCCATTGTCACTAGAAAATCAAAGTGGAGAGGTATTTTTAGGACGCGACTGGATGAATAAATCAGACTATTCTGAAGAAATTGCTGCCAAAATTGATTCACAAGTGCGCGAAATTGTTAGCAATTCCTACATTAAGGCCAAGGAACTTTTGGAAGAAAACCGCGTAGTTTTGGAGCGTTTAGTAGATTTGCTAGCAGAACAGGAAACAATTGAAGGTGATGTATTCCGCAAAATTGTTACCGATCATGTTCAGGTAGCCGATGAACAATTGGCTGTACCTCATTAAAAATATGAGTAAAAAAATGTAGAGATGTAGCAGTGTTACGTCTTTACAAAGGTTCTGGATAGCGCATCTTTAATTTCACTAGATGTCTATTAATTGGCGTTTAGACTACTGAAAATCCAAAGGTTAAGATTCCCAACTTCTGAAAAAAGTTGGGAATTTTGTTGTAAAAAATTACAAGACTACCTCAGCCTTCCCAGAAAGTAGCACACATAAAGTCTTGTCACTGTAAAGCTTAGGCTATTGTATTATATATATCGAAATAATGTACTACAAGTAAACATAAACAATTATGAAACATAGATTTTGGGCAAGCTATCTGCTTGCTGCTTTAGCATTTCTGCCCTTTGAGCCTGTAAGCATTACTCAGGTTTTGGCAACATCAGTTTACCAACTCGCACAAGCAAAATCTGCTTACACCCAATATATGCTGGCTGGCTATAATGAAACCAAACGCAGAAACTATAGAAAAGCTTTATTGAATTTTCAGCAAGCAGAGCGGCTACGTCCTGGAGATAGATATGCTACTGCTGCAATTAGAAATGTTACAAGTTACATTCAACGCGGTAGCAGTAGAAATCGTATCGCCTTTGTGCCAGGTAGACCTGGTAGGGTAAGGTCAGCAGGAACACGGGGAAGTTGCTTTCAAACTGGACAATATATTATTCCCTTGACGCCAACAGATAAGGAAGCTCAACGAACTACAGCAGAGCGTCCCACATTCTTTTTCTATATTCCTCAAACCTCGACAACAGTGCAAGCACTAGAATTTGTTTTGCGGGATGGTGATAGCATTGACCCATTATATAAGGGAACTTTCAAACCTGTTGGTCAGAATGGGATTGTTAGTGTAAATGTACCTGTTAATCAGCCATCTCTACAAATCGGCAAAGAATATAATTGGACTTTTTCGATGATTTGCGATTCTAATAACCGCGATAAAGACTCTTATGTAGAAGGTACAATTGTGCGATCGCAAGATGAAAACCTATCTCTTCAGCTAAACCAACCAAACACAGACTTAGATCGGGCAGTTTTATTCGCCACAGCAGGATTTTGGGAAGATGCTTTGAGAACTTTAGCTAATTTACGCCGCCAGCGTCCTAACGATCCTGAAGTTCAAAAATATTGGGAAGATTTATTGAGTTCAGTAGACAGAAAAGAAGTTATAAATAAGCCTTTATTGCCCTGTTGTACTAGTCAGAAGTAAATTAATAATTAGTTAAAAACCCGGTTTTGATAAAGAAGCTGGGTTTTTTACCCTGAATATCAGTCACTTGCTAATTTACGAAATGCTGTCAACCAAAAATTTGATACTACCGGAAAAAATATGAAGCGGGATAGTGGTGTAGATATTCTCTCTGGTAGTGACAGAGAAGCAGCAAATAACTTATTTGACAAACTTGCAGAGTATGGTTTGTTTGTTGTGCGGAAGGGGGAGTTGGAGTCTTGGCTTCTTCAACTTGCTGTGCCTGGACACGGGCCCAATTGGTTGATTAAAATCTTTGAGAAAATGGGAGAAGATCCAGAATCGCAAGATTATCTCAAACCCTCAGATGATGATGTCTGGAGTTTCTGTGGTGAAATAAAAAAATGGTTTACTAATCCAAATAGGAAAGGCATACCTTCATAAAGTCTTTGATAATTTCAATTCCTTCCGTTTTCTTTTTAATTAAAGACTCGATAAACTGAAATACTGATAGCAATTTGAGATGTGTTAAGTACAGATTTGACTATATACGTAACGCGATCGCTCGGCTACTTTTTCGGTTAAATGTTTGCAGGTTACAATAATAAATAACTACAACTATTTTGCTAAAAACAGTGTATGAAGTTCAATGTAATACTTGATCGTGATGAAGATGGGGTTTGGATTGTCGAGTGCCCCAGTATACCTGGTTGTGTTAGTCAAGGTCAGTCAAGAGAAGAAGCCCTCGAAAATATCAAGGACGCGATCGCAGCTTGTCTTCAAGTTCGTGCCGAACTTGGTTTACCGCTCACTGTGGAAACTCATCAAGTAGAGGTTACAGCTTAATCATGGCATCTGCTCTTCCGGTTCTAAGTGGACGTGAAGTTGTTCGTGTGTTTGAATCGTTCGATTGGGAGTTTGCACGTCAAAGTGCTAGTCACATTATCCTGGTTAAGAAAGGCGAAACAGTAACCTTATCTGTGCCAGATCATCGTGAGGTGGCAAAAGGAACATTACGTAGTCTCATCCGTACTGCTGGACTTACAGTTAATGAATTCATTGCCGCTATCTAATGGCGTGGTCATTGCGCTGGGATGATTTACTTCTAAACTGAGTTGAGTAATTTCCTAAACTTTTTGGTACAGTATTTTAGAAAATCCAGATGACGAAGATAGGCGATCGCTCATTGCAATTGCCAGTTTATTGCTCAGAATCAAGAACGCAGTTGCTATGATCAAACGCCTGCTTGTGGTCGAGTCTCCCGGAAAAGTCAAAAAGCTCAGTCAAATTCTGGGTTCGGATTGGAAAGTTCTAGCCAGTTGTGGTCATATCCGAGAACTCAGCAATGAAGGGGACGATTCCTTGGGCTTCGTCATGGACGGTAGTAATGTTCGGTGCAATTACGTTCCGCGTGACCAACGAGCGAAAGAAACAATTCAGAAGCTCAAGTCTGCGGTGAGGCAGGTTGATGAAGTTGTCTTAGCAACTGACCCAGACCGGGAAGGCGAAACGATCGCTTGGCATCTTAAAGAAACGCTGGGTTTAAGGGAACCGAAACGAGTAATTTATACTGAGATTACAGCATCGGCGGTACAGAGTGCGATCGCTAATCCCAGAAAGCTAGACCAAAACTTGATTGGTGCTGGGTTGTGCCGAGATTGTCTAGATAAGCTGGTAGGTTACAAGGGTAGTCCTTTAGTTTGGGCATTGAATAACGGTGCTAAGAGTGTTGGCAGAGTCCAAAGCGCGACATTGCACCTGATTTGTCAGCGAGAAAACGAAATTCTGACGTTTGTCCCCCAAGATTACTGGAGTGTCTGGGTAGATTATGCGGAAGGATTTCGGGCTTTTTACAAAGGTACGGTCGATTCTGCAAAAGATGCAGCAGAACAAGAAACTGAAACTCATGATGACGCGAAGGTAGGTAATAGTCCAGAAACACCGGAGTCTAAGCGCGTTCTTTCGGAAGCAGAGGCAACACGTTTAGTTGAAGAAGCACAGCGACATCCTCATCAGGTTATCCATTTTGAAGGAAAAATCGTTAACCGCCAGCCACCGCCACCGTTTACAACTTCTAGCCTTCAGCAAGCAGCCGGTTCAAAGCTGAGGTTTGCTCCCGACAAAACTATGGTTGTTGCCCAAAAGCTCTATGAGGCAGGGCTGATCACATATATGCGAACAGACTCAGTAATGCTGAGTCCAGAATTTTGTGCCAGCGCCCGTAAATGGTTAGAGCAAAACGACCCGCAGAATGTACCGCAGCAACTCGCCAAGCATCGTAGTAGTAAATCGGCTCAAGAAGCACATGAAGCGATTCGCCCCACGGATGTATTTCGTCCCTCAGCTCAGTTGCGCTTAGAACTTCCTGATGATGAGTTTAATCTGTATGTAATGATTTGGAAACGGTCAATTGCTTCTCAATGTAAAGCTGCCCAATTGCGTAAAACTTTGGTGATTACTCAATCTGGTTCTCTACTGTGGTCAGCTAGAGGGCAAGTAATTGAATTTTACGGTTATGCCCGTTACTGGAACAATCTCAGTAAAGATAGTGTTTTACCTTCATTACAACAGGGACAAGCATTGAAACTGGAGAATGCTGGACATGAAAAGAAGCAAACTCAGCCACCACCGCGTTATAGCGAACCCAAATTAGTGCAACTAATGGAACGTAAAGGAATTGGTCGCCCAAGTACTTATGCTCCTACTGTTGCTACCTTAAAAAAACGCAATTATGTCGAGTTGAAAAAAGACCATCTGCAACCGACAGCGTTAGGGTTAGAAGTTGATGCCTTTTTGCTCAAAGCACTGCCGGATTTACTAGAGGCGGAATTCACAGCGAAAATGGAAGATGCCCTTGATGCCATTTCTGAAGGAAAGAATTCTTGGCAGCATTATTTAACTAGTTGGAATCAGAATTACTTTGTACCAGCACTTTCCAAAGCTAAAACTGTAGTTGCGAGTTCCCCAAAAGGTAAAGCTAATGTGATAACTGAGCGCAAATATGAAACTTCCAAGACGCGATGTCCTGAATGCAAAAATTTTCTTTCCAAAATTCCGAGTACTAAAGTTAAAAAGAAATATTTCCTCAAATGTACAAAAGGCTGTGAAAATGTCGTGTTGTTTTGGAGCGACTTTAACAAAACTTGGCAGCCACCACAAACTAAAACAGTCCAAGCTGAGAATCAACAAAGGCCTCCCGTGAAGGTGACGGCATATCCCTGTCCAGTATGTAAGAAACCTCTAGAGGAGTACAGTTATATCAAAGAGGGGCAGAGTAAGACAATGTTGCGATGTTCTAATTCACAATCCCGTAAGGATACCAAACATAAAGATGTGGCTTATTTCAGTACACAAAAAGGGTGGTGGAGTCCTAAGTTTGGGGAATTAGGAGTTAAAAGTTAGGAGTTTTGAATTAATAACTCCTCACTCATCATTCCTAACTCCTAACTTTATTTACCTTACCCGCAAGTTCTGCGGGGTTCAGATTTTCATAGTGTTCAAAGGGTTGATGAATCCAGGGGTTGTCAGGCAGATAATCAACATAATAATTGGGTGCTATAACTGAACAAGCTTTATACCAAAGAACGGCAGTGCGAATTTCCTCAATGGGAAAATCAATATTTTGCTTGAGCCAAGGTATAGTCTGTTGGAGTGTGATCCCAGAATCTACTAAGTCATCCACTAGGAGAATGCGCGAACCCAACTTTTCGGCAGTCATTGTCAAGTGGCGGGAGAAAATTAGATTATTTCTTTCTTGCTTGCCAGGGCCACTGTAAGATGAGGTTGCTAAAATTGCCAGTGGTTGCTGGTATATACGCGAGAGAATATCTCCAACTCGTAGTCCTCCTCTGGCAAGACAGATAATCTGGTTGAATTCCCAACCTGATTGATAAATCTGAATAGCCAGTTGTTCAATTTTTTGGTGATAATCTGACCAAGAAACATAAAGGTCTGGCATAAGTCTAACGGGAGTGGTAGATGGCTAGTATTGAAGGCGATTGCAGATTTTTTATTTTAGTATGAGTGCAAAGTTTTATGAATGATTCTGCTGCTGATGGTGATGTTCAACGAAATCCTCTCAGTGAAAAACTTGACCTTAAAACAAAGCTGGCTTACGGTGCAGGGGATTTAGGCCCAGCAATTACTGCAAATATCTCCGTCTTTTTTCTGCTGGTTTTCTTTACCAACGTCGCTGGTATCCCTGCGGGTTTAGCTGGGAGTATTTTGATGATTGGCAAAATTTGGGATGGGGTAAACGATCCGGTTGTCGGGTTTCTGACTGATAAAACGAAATCTCGTCGTTGGGGTCGTCGTCTTCCTTGGATGTTTTATGGGGCTATTCCCTTTGGAGTTTTCTTCTTCTTGCAGTGGATTGTACCGCGATTTAGTGCAAATCAGAGTGATAATATTTGGCCGCTGTTTTTGTATTACGTAGCGATTGGGGTGATATCTCAGGCGTTTTACACAGTTGTGAATTTGCCTTATACGGCAATGACTCCAGAATTAACTCAAGATTACGACGAACGTACCAGCCTTAACAGCTATCGGTTTACATTTTCCATTGGTGGCAGCATTTTATCGTTGATTTTAACGCAAATTGTTTTTTCTCAAATTAGCGATCGCCAACAACAATATCTCGTTTTAGCAGCCATTTGTACGGTAATTTCGATTTTAGGATTATATTGGTGCGTTTTTGGAGTCCGCGATCGCATCTTGGCTTTTGAGGCTAAACGCAGCCAAACCGAGGAACCTGCATCTCTCCCCTTCTTTGAACAGCTACAAATTGTCTTTAGCAACCGACCTTTTTTATTTGTTATTGGTATATATCTTTGTTCTTGGCTAGGCGTACAGGTAACAGCCAGCATTATTCCCTATTTTGTAGTTGATTGTATGGGACTCAAAGAATCAGATGTGCCCACAGTCATGATTGCAGTCCAAGGAACTGCTCTGTTAATGCTATTTGTCTGGGGAGCGTTGAGTAAAAAAATCGGCAAAAAAGTTGTTTATTTTCTGGGAATGAGTTTGTGGATTATAGCAGCAGCCGGGCTATTTTTCTTACAACCTGGTCAAATAGTTTTGATGTATGTGATGGCTGTGATGGCAGGTATTGGTGTCTCCACAGCTTATCTAATTCCCTGGTCAATGATTCCAGATGTGATTGAATTAGATGAACTGCAAACCGGACAACGCAGAGAAGGCATTTTTTATGGCTTCATGGTTTTGCTGCAAAAATTTGGTTTAGCTTTGGGACTATTTTTGGTGGGAAATGCTTTGCAAGCATCTGGTTTCAAAGAATCTGTAGCTGGAAGTCCACTACCCATCCAACCGGAATCAGCACTGTTTGCTATTCGTGTTGCCGTTGGCCCCATACCAACAGTTTGTCTGATTTTTGGCTTAGTTTTAACGTATTTTTACCCAATTACCCGCGAGATGCACGCCCAAATTATGCTGAAACTCAAAGAACGGCAAGAGAAGAAGGGGAGTTAAAGAGCAAGGAGTAGGCGGCAGGGCAATACTTGTCAGGTTTTGGGGAAAAGGGAAAGAAAAAACTGTAAATAAAATTTAGCTCTCTGGTGGTGCGGGGGACATTTCATGCTATTGTCTGACTGGTTTTATAGGAAATTTCATATAAAATGGATGAAGATGAGGATATTATAGAAATTCCTTTACGACCTCTGGTTTGGATGGGAGACTCTCTCAAAAATATCCGTTCATTTCCAGAAGAGGTACGTGCATCAGTAGGCTATGCACTGCAATTGGTGCAAGCAGGGGAAACACCAATGGATGCCAAGCCTTTTAAAGGGGTTGGAAGCGGCGTGTATGAAATTGTCAAACGCTACGATACCGATACTTACAGGGCAGTCTATGCGGTAAAGATTGCAGAGAGAATTTATGTCCTGCACGCTTTTCAAAAGAAATCAAAGCAGGGGATTAAAACTCCACAGGCTGATGTTGACCTCATTAAACAACGCTATAAGGATGCGATAGCCAGGGAGAAACAACAATGACACAGGAACCGATTTTTGAACAAAGCAGTGGCAACGTATTCGCTGACCTCGGTTTGGAGAATGCGGATGAACTTTTTACACGGGGCAAAATAGGGATTCAGGTACTCCGCCTTTTGAAACAACGCAACCTGAAACAGCGTGAAATCAGCGAACTTCTTGGCATTCCGCAGCCAGAAGTATCTCGTTTGATGAAAGGAGAGTTTCAAAGATTCAGCGAGGGCAAACTGCTCATTTTCCTCAAGCGACTCGATACGGAAATCACTTTACATCTTCGCCCTCGTCACGCGCAGGGCGAATCTACTGAAACTGTGATATCGCTATAGGGAAGGATGGAAGCCTGAAAATTTCTTAATTCTTACGGTATATGAAATGGCTCTTGACAATACCACAGACCATTATCCAGCAACGAGGCCACAGTGAAGGGGTTTTATCCGTGAGTAGACGACACCATCGGGCGATCGCTGTGTGTCAATGCCATCCTAGATAGCTCACGCATTAGGCAAGCTAAATGTAACCAAATAATCCTTGTGTGGGGTTGAGGGAGGATGCGCTGCGATTTTCTCTGCAAACAGTCAGAGATGTTTTGCATAAATGGCAGAAACTTGGTATGGAAGGGCTTTGGGAACGACCAGGACGCGGGGGGAAGGCAAAGTGGAAACAATCTTGTCATAGTGTTTTTGGAAGAATGTCTAAAACAAGAACCACGCACCTACAACAGTTCTCAATTGGCTAGAAAATTAGAAAGCGATCGCGCTATTATTAGGCATAATTGTTTCTTGAAGATTTACGCCGCTGAGGTTAGCTCCTCGAATGTCGGCTCCTCTAAGGTTAGTTCCTCTAAGATTCGCCCCTGCCAAATTCGCATCTCTAAGGTTAGTCCAACTCAAGTCAGCTTGAGTCAAATCAGCTTGACTTAGGTTAGCCCGCAACAAGTATGCACCACTTAGGTGAGCTTTGGTCAGATTAGCTTTGTATAGGTCAGCTTTGTAAAGATAAGCTCCTAAAACCTCTGCTTCGTACAAACTCGCCTCGCTAAGGTCAGCCGCAATCAAGTTAGCTTCAATCAGGTTGGCAAAAGAGAGGTTAGCCCTGATCAACTTTGCTGCACCTAAATCGGCATCTCTCAAGTTAGCGCCTTTTAAGTCAGTGCCAATTAGATTAGCAGATGCGATCGCAGCACCTCTAAGATCCACCCCGCTTAAGTCAGCTCCAATCAAATTGGCATGACTCAAATCTGCCTGCGTAAGTATAGCACCACTCAAGTTAGCAACACTGAAGTTAGCCGCACTCAGGTTAGCTTCATTCAGGAAGGCTTTATAAAGGTTGGCACTACTGAGGTCAGCACCACTGAGGTTTGCCCGCACAAGTAAAGCATTACCCAAATCAACTCTTCTCAAATTTACCCCTTGGAGGTTTGCACCTCTGAGGTTATCGCCTTGCAAATTCGCGGCGCTCAGGTCTGGTTCAATCTGGGGATTTTTCTTTCTCCATTCAATCCATTTAACTGCACCTGCTTTGAGTAAAGTTAGATGCTCTCGATTTGCCATTTTCTCTCCTTTACTCCTGACGCCCACCCAGAGAATTTACCCGACCAGCGACACTTTCAATAGCCGTTAATGCTCCCGCTGCTCCTGCTAGGATATCCTGTTCTTGTCCACCTAAGTAAAGCCGTCCAAAACTACCTACAGCTTGAACTTCTAAAATGTTAATCCTCGCTGCTTTTTCCGCTTCATTGGCAGCTAGTGCGGCGTAAGCAGCAGGCTCCACTTCTAATACATACAGCGTTTGACCTGCTAGTAGTAGCTGTCCTCGGCGCGTGCGATTAATTAGTTGGGTTTGATAAGCATCGATGTTGCGGATAATCTGACTAGAAATAACGCGCGGTTTCAGACATTCTTCTCTTCGGACTCCCAGGAACGCCAAAATAGCTTGACCAGCAGCTCTGGTTTCGCCTTGGGAGCTAGAATGAACTTCTAGTAGTCCGTATAGTCTTTCCACTACCTGTACTCCCGGACGGACAGAGGCAGATTTCAGGGCGATATCCGTAATTTTATTAATTTCGATACCAGGAGATATTTCAATCCACAGTGATGTATCTCCTGGTAATGGTAAGAAGCCTTGGGCTACTGTTCCCATATATGCTGCATGTTGAGGTTGCAGGCTGTCGAGAAATACGAAACTGCGTAATTCTATGCCCAAGATTTTGCTCTCCAGTCGTGAGGGTAAAAGTTATCTATATGCGAGATATAAGTGCCTAACTTGACAATATAGGGTATAAAAAAGCGCAAAATCTGTTATACGGATCTATACCCGTGTGTCAAATGGCAATTATAGAAGCTAATGCTTATTTAAAAGACCATCGTCGTCTTGGGATAAAATCTACTTCGAGCGGACGACATAATTTTTGTTTAACACGGCTGCTTTGTAAACATCTTGACTCTTTTACATTACCCCAGTTTTACCCAAATATTTCCCCAACATCTCCCAACCGGAACTGCAAGGATTAGATACCAATAAATATGGCTCTTTCTAGCTTAAGTTGTTTTTCCTAAAGTATTTTCATCCTTATCCTTCCAATCAGGTAAATAAGCAGATACAAAGCACTTAAAGGCTTTGCCGTGATTTGATATTTTGGCGCGATCGCCAATATTCGGCAAAAGGGGCGATCGCGATTTTTCTGGTATATCTATCAAGTACTGGGCAAGTCCCCTTCCGGTAAGACATTATCGATGCTGAGTACCCACGGTATGCCTTTGTCAATTGGAGAACTGACAGTAATTTTAGCTCTGTTAGCAAACTGTTTTAAGCGATCGGCAAATTGGGGAACAGTTTTCATGATATTGCGATAACTTTCCATGTTATTACAAATCAGGATCAACGTCAAAACGCCACTATTGATTTGGAAATACCAATGACAACTCGATAACAAAATCCGTGTCATGCGATCGCACGCTAGGAAAAAGCTTTTTTTCGTTGCTTCTTCAAGTTGTCGAAATAGTATTTCACTTAGCTTGATTGTTTGAGGTGAAGGCAAATCATCTGGATGTAGGCATGGTTGATTCATAAGGTTTTGGCAAGCTTCAAAAGTAACGAAGCTGCGATGAAGATTGGTACTTTTGATTTTTTGCAGATTGAATATTGCAAAAAAATCAGGTTTACTAGGTTATTGTTCTTGAGTAACAATCCACAGCAAGTCTAACCACAACTGGGGATAAGCTTGCTTGAGGTTTGAGAGTGGATCGCGCATCAAGTTATTGGCATTAAAGCAAACAACTTCAACTAGCCCTAAGTATTCTGCTACTTCTTTGAGTAGGTTTTTTTGTTCTACGACAGCATTAATTAGTCTATCAGGGCAATAAATACCAATGTATTTTGTATGGCGGATGCATGTTTTTATATTCATTCTTGTTAAATGAGGATGAGGATTGATTATCTTCACATAACATTGGTTTAACAGGTTCCATACCTGTGGGTGAGTGTGTTCAATAATTACGTTAAATTGCTGGGCTAAGTCTTCTTCGGTAATCATTACTTTCTCCACTACTTTGTTGCCATCTGTTGCATACTTTGGTAAATACCTAATTGATTGTGCAAAAACCTCAAACAGCAATTATTTGCTGATGCTATGTGCATATTCACTTTAGTCAAATAGGTAATTTTTCGTCAGGGCAAAATTTACCCCTAAAAGCGAAATTGGTTGGTATGTTTTCTACTGTTTGTGTTACTCGTCTATCTATCAAGCATCAAAGCTGAAACTAATCTCTAAAACTGTATTAAATATTACTTTTTACCAATTTAGTTGGTAAAGCTTGACTGCAAAATAAATGCTCTGTTTATTGGAGTTTGGGGCTTTTGAGCCAAAATAGCAGGTAAAAAACAACCATCTGCAAAAATAATTTGCGCTTCGCAAGCAAATTGGCAATTTCTGTGATAGTCTTTTTATATGGGGAATCAAGACAGCGAAAGCACAAAAAGTCTTCCAAGAGAAATGATATAAACTCAAAGACCAGACTTTCGCCTTGGCAGATGCAATATTTAAATCCGCTACGGCTTTTTGAAACTAAGAGACAAAGCCAATGAAGCAGGATAGTGACCTCCGTAATAACTTGAAGTCAATTAGAACTCGCTTAGGTATGAGCCAACAAGATTTGGCTAACATTGCTAATGTAACTCGTCAGACTATTAGTGGTGTAGAGTCGGGATTATATGCTCCCTCAGTAGCCATCACACTTCGCTTGGCCAAAGCGCTTGGCTGTCAAGTTGAGGATCTATTCTGGTTAGAGCGGGATTTACCTGAAATTGAAGCCGTTCTTGCCAAACCCGTTCCTAACGGTCAGCAACTGCGAGTTAGCATGGCTCGTGTCGGAGGACAATGGATAGCTTATCCGTTGATTGGTAAGGATGCTTTTCGCCAAGATATGATTCCGGCTGACGGAGAAAGTACAAGCCTTACAGGTACAAATAAAGTTCGAGTCCGTCTTTTAGACGATAATCTCGACACACTTCACAACACCGTTGTGATTGCTGGTTGTGCCCCTGTAATTTCACTATGGGCAAGAGCCACCGAACGCTGGCATCCCCAACTGCGAGTTCAATATAACTTTGCCAATAGCATGGCTGCATTGCACAGTCTATGCAGAGGTGAGGCGCACATCGCTGGGATGCATCTCTACGATCCTGAGACTGGTGAGTATAATACTCCCTTTGTTCGAGATGTTCTGGCTGGGAGGGAAGCAGTTCTGATTACCCTTGGTGTCTGGGAGGAGGGACTTTTGTTAAAGTCAGGGAACCCAATGGGAATTAGAACAGTTAGTGATTTAGTTGCAGGGGCGACTATTGTCAACCGCGAAATCGGTTCTGGTAGTCGGATGCTTTTGGAACAAACACTCCAAAAAGAGCAGATACCGTTCGATGCTGTTCAGGGCTTTGATAATGTACTCAAAACTCACCAAGATGTCGCCCAAGCTGTAGTCAGAGGAGTTGCCGATGCTGGTATGAGTACGGCATCTGTAGCTACCGCCTTTGGGCTGGGATTTATCCCTCTACATCAGTCACGATATGATTTGGTGATTCTCAAGGAATATTTGGAAGAAGCACCTGTACAACAGTTGCTCAGTACTTTGGGACATCGCATGGTTCACTCCCAATTTGAAATTCTTGGCGGTTACGATATCAGCAAAATCGGGGAAGTTGTAGCGACTGTTTAGAGTGGATTGCAATGGTTGGTTGTGTGGTTTAGGGAAAACTTGGCGTAAATTTAAATCCTGCTGCAACCACTCTTTAGGTATGAGCAACCTTCAGGAGATTACAACAACTGATGATGCTCAATTCGTAATTCGGATTTCAATTTGAGTTTCCAGTTTGGAATCTATAGCAATACATCCTTGGGTAAAGACGCGATTCATCGCGTCTCTACAAATGGTCTATTTGTCGCTTTCTTTTTTCCAATTGGTATTAACGTGAGTTCGACGAGTGCTATTTTGACCTCTCCCCCAGCCCCTCTCCTACCAGGAGAGGGGAGCAAAAACTCTCCTTACTGGTTACTCCTCCCTCTCCTTACCCAGACGCACTCGCGTTCGCCTTTTAGGAGAGGCAGGCTGTCCGGGAGAGGTCTGTCGAACTCACGTGGTATTACTACCGTCAGAGAAATCATTTGGATGAGTGGATGGTAATACTTGCAATATTCCTTGAGTGATGTCTTATCGCTCTAGTCATTAGTGAGAAAAAACAATGACTAGTGGCCAATGAAAACTGACCAAAACTTAATTATGTTCTGGATACAGACTCTTTTTGCTGTAGAACGAGCACCTCCAACAACGTTCTACATCAGGTTACTGCTGTAACTTGACAGCACTCTGGTAAGCACTACTTTGTGCCAACGCCTCATCAACTGACAGACCCACCAAACAAACAATTGCAGGATAAATTATCATGTCCGACGACAAAATTAGACAAATTGCTTTTTACGGTAAAGGTGGTATTGGCAAATCTACCACTTCCCAAAACACCCTTGCTGCAATGGCAGAAGTGGGTAAACGCATCTTGATTGTCGGATGTGACCCCAAAGCTGACTCCACTCGTTTGATTTTGCACTGTAAAGCTCAAACTACCGTGCTGCATTTAGCTGCTGAACGGGGTGCTGTGGAAGATATCGAACTCGAAGAAGTGGTAATCACTGGTTTCCGCGATATCAGATGCGTAGAATCAGGTGGGCCAGAACCTGGTGTAGGTTGCGCCGGCCGGGGTATCATCACCGCTATTAACTTCCTTGAAGAAAACGGCGCTTACTCAGATGTAGACTTCGTATCCTACGACGTTTTGGGCGACGTTGTATGCGGTGGTTTTGCGATGCCAATTCGTGAAGGTAAAGCCCAAGAAATCTACATCGTTACTTCTGGTGAAATGATGGCGATGTTTGCAGCTAACAACATTGCTCGTGGCGTTCTCAAATATGCTCACACTGGTGGTGTACGTTTGGGTGGGCTAATTTGTAACAGCCGGAAAACTGACCGGGAAGACGAACTGATTAGCACTCTTGCAGCTAGATTAAGTACTCAGATGATTCACTTCGTCCCCCGTGACAATATCGTGCAACACGCCGAATTGCGTCGGATGACGGTGAACGAGTACGCACCCGACAGCAACCAAGCTAATGAATATCGCACACTAGCAGACAAGATTATCAACAATACAAATCTCGCCGTTCCCACACCCATCGAAATGGATGAGCTAGAAGATTTGTTGATTGAATTCGGTATCCTTGAAAGTGAAGAAAATGCTGCGAAACTAATTAGCCAAGCCGATGCTGTTAAGAAGCAAGAAGATGCTGAAGGTGAAGCCTTAGAAGCACTGAAAAAAGGCAATGTAGAAATAGTTTCCGGTAGCGAGAAAAAGTAAGGTTCTTGTTTAGACTCCGGTGCTAAATACAAAGTAAGTATTAGGTGGGCAAAAAATAGCCCACCCTCTCACCGAAACAGTTCTGAGTGCTAAGTAACATTAGCGGATAGCTAAGGTTTAGTGCGTGCTGAGTAAAAAGTAAAATTAGACCGACTAAGCATCAAATTAGTTTTGAGTAGCGAATGCCTCGGCTAAAAGTAGGAAGATTCATTAATATTACTTATTCATTACTTCTTACTCAGGACTCAGCACTCATCACTCCTGAAAAATCTTTTAAAATGGAGGTAATCGAATAGCCAATCTTAAATTTTGTTTGTTTCAACTTCACCGTGCTAACACTAATTTCTCAAGGTTTACACAGCAAAATTAATACTTGAATAGTCTAATTCGTGTTTTTGTTTTCTCTTTCTCTAACCTAGTTGGTGTTTATGTTTTAGGGGATGTAAAATTCTCTTTATCATTCCCTTTTATTGCATATTTTAAATACACGGTTAATAACTTAAAAATTTATGAAAATTTAAAATTTACTTAACACCTAATAACTTCTACCTATTGTCACCAAACAAATGAATCCTACCCCAGAAAAAATCAACGATTCACTCAGTGACTCCACTTCTGAAGATACTCGTCAACAGCAGAAACTGCATAAAAAAAAGTCCTCCACACAATTACCCCAACCTGGAACTACTCAAGGGAGTTGTGCTTTTGATAGTGCAATGATTACCCTAGTACCAATCACCGATGCTGCTCACGTAGTTCACGGGCCAAGCGGCTGTGCTGCCAGTATTTGGGGAAGTTACAGCAGTCTCTCTTCTGGTTCGATGCTGTACAAAATACGCTTTACCAGCGATATCGATGAGAACGATATCATCTTCGGTGGAGCCAAAAAACTGTACAAAGGCATTTTAGAATTAGCAAGACGCTACAAACCATCGGCGGTATTTGTTTACTCCACTTGCATCACCGCTTTGATTGGAGATGATATCGAAGGAGTTTGCAAAGATGCCACCGAGAAAACAGGAATACTTACTATCCCTGTACATTGTCCTGGCTTTATTGGGAACCAAAATTTGGGCAATCGTGTTGCTGGTGAAGCATTGCTAGAACACGTTATTGGAACATCTGAACCAGAGACTAGTACACCATACAACATCAACTTGATTGGTGAACATAACATCGCAGGTGCAATATGGAATGTTCTACCGTTATTGGAGAAATTAGGTATCAGAGTTTTGGCAAAAATTACAAGCGATGCTGTGTACAAAGAAGTTTGCTACGCTCATCGTGCCCAACTTAACGTCATACTCTCTTCCAAAGCACTCATCAACGTGGCAAAAGGGATGGAGAAAAAATATGGCATTCCCTATATTGAAGAGTCTATCTATGGTATAGAGTCAATCAATCAATGTTTAAGGAATATTGCTGCAAAGTTGGATAATCCTGATTTGCAGGAACGTACAGAAAAGCTAATTGTAGAAGAAACTGCTGCAATAGATGAAAAACTTGCTCTGTATATTACCCGATTACAGGGTAAGCGCATTATCCTTTCTATTGGAAGTTTCAAGAGTTGGTTGATTATCTTTGCTGCTAAAAAATTGGGGATGGAAGTTATTGCTATTCTGACTAAGAATAATACTGATGAGGATCAAATTAGAGTCAAAAGTTTGCTGGGTCAAGATGGCATAATTTTAGAACAAAATAGTCCTGAAGAAATCCTACAGATAATTAACGAAAATCACGTTGATATGTTAATTGCTGATAAACGCCATCAAGACACCTCTCTCACTGCTAGGATTCCATTCTTAGATATTAATACTGAACGCAATCATGCCTATGCGGGCTATATAGGAATTTTAGAAATAGCACGAGAACTGTATGCCGCTTTTTACAACCCTGTATGGGAGCAAGTATACCAGCCAGCCCCGTGGTCAGCAGAAAATTCTTCTGAGGAGAAAATTTGATGGCGATTATTAGCGTTACGAGTACATCTGTTGCAGTTAATCCCCTGAAGCAAAGCCAAACTGTGGGTGCAGTTTTAGCCTTTTTGGGGTTGAAGGGAATCATGCCTTTATTACACGGTTCTCAAGGCTGTACTGCTTTGACTAAAGCAGTATTAGTACAACATTTCCGTCAGACAATTCCTCTTTCCAGTACAGCGATGACCGAAGTTGCAACTATTTTGGGGGGCGAGGAAAGAGTTGAACAAGCAATCTTGACTTTGGTGCAGAGATCCAAACCAGAAATTATTGGTCTTTGTAGCACTGGGCTGGTGGAAACCAGAGGCGATGATATGGGGCGTTTTGTGAAGGAGATTCGTCACCGTCATCCAGAACTGGATTATTTACCAATTGTGCTTGTCTCTACACCGGATTTCAAAGGTACATTACAGGATGGCTTTGCTGGTGCAGTTGAGAGTATAGTCAGGGAAATTCCTCAAAAAGGCTTCAAACAAGACCCTTGTCCCACACAAATCACTATTTTGGCGAGTTCTGCCTTCACACCAGGGGATGTACAAGAAATCAAAGAGATTGTCACCTCTTTTGGACTTGTACCTATTGTTGTACCCGATCTTTCTAGCGTACTAGATAGTCATATAGAAGATTCTTCTAGTGCCATAACAGCTAATGGCACAAATGTAGTACAGTTGCGCTCAATTGGTAGTTCTGTATTCACTTTGGTACTAGGTGATAGTATGCGGGGTGCAGCACAAATTTTGGAGCAAAGATTCAATATACCTTATGAGGTATTTGGTGAACTGACGGGACTAGCAGCAGTAGATAAATTTCTGCAAGCTTTGGCGGATATTAGTGGTGTCAGCGTACCACAGAAATATCGCCGTCAACGCCGTCAGTTACAACATGTGATGTTGGAAAATCACTTTTACTTTGGGTGCAAGCGAGTTTCTTTGGCGCTAGAACCTGATTTGCTTTGGTCAACAGTTGCTTTTTTACGATCGCTAGGAGTTGAAATCCACGCAGCAGTGACAACAACACGCTTTCCTCTGTTAGAAAAACTTCCAATTAAAAGCATCACTATCGGCGATTTGGAAGACTTTGAGCAACTGGCGGTTGGATCTGATTTGCTAATTACCAACTCTCATGGAGTGGCGATCGCTCAACGCTTAAAAATTCCTCTCTACCGTCAAGGTATTCCGATTTTTGACCGCTTAGATTATGGTCAGTTTACCAAAGTTGGCTATCGAGGTACTATGCAACTTTTATTCGATATTGGCAATCTGTTTTTAGAGCAGGAAACAAAGGTTAAGCATTAATATTAGTTATCATGCCGATGTTTCCTTCAGTGGCACAGATATTCTAAATAATGATGAAAAGGTTTGTAAAGTGGTGTGTTGAATTTCTTTCTTGGTGGAATATTCGCCAAAGTAGAAAGTTTCTTTTGTTTGTCGTTACGCTGACATTGAGCGCGATCGCGACGCTGATTTTGTCGTTCCCTTTGAACGCTCAAATTAATCTACCGTCAACGCCAAAATCTGAGTTAAGGGGAGTGTGGTTAACAAATATTGATAGTGATGTGTTATTTGAGCGCGATCGCCTCAAGGGATCTTTGCAACGGCTTGATGAACTCAATTTTAACACCGTATATCCGGCGGTTTGGAATTGGGGATATACATTGTATCCTAGCAAAGTTGCCCAAAAAGTTATTGGGCGATCGCTCGATCCCACACCCGGATTGCAAGGGCGAGATATCCTCAAAGAAATTGTTGATGTGGGACATCAAAAAGGGTTAACAGTGATTCCCTGGTTTGAATTTGGCTTTATGGCACCAGCGGATTCTCTATTAGCTAAAAATCGTCCCCAATGGCTCACTAGTCGCAGCGATGGGACTCGGATTGTCAAAGAAGGGACACATAATCGCGTTTGGCTAAATCCCTTTCGTCCAGAAGTACAACAATTTATTCAAGATTTAATCGTTGAAATTGTTAGAAACTACAATATCGATGGTATTCAATTTGATGACCATTTTGGCTTACCATCAGAATTAGGATACGATACCTATACAGTGGCACTTTACAAAAAAGAACACAGTGGTAAAGCTCCCTCCAAAAACTTCAAAGATCCAGAATGGGTACGCTGGAGAGCTAACAAAATCACCGAGTTTATGAAACGGGTATTTACAGCTATCAAAGCTACTAAAAAAAATTGCCTGGTTTCCGTTGCTCCTAATCCTCAGCGTCTTTCCTACGACTTCTTTTTAGCAGACTGGCAGAAGTGGGAACGGCTGGGAATTGTTGAAGACTTAGTTTTGCAAATATATCGGGATGATTTGAATGTTTTTATCAGCGAATTAGAGTATCCAGAAGTGAAAGCGGCAAAGAGCCATATTCCAGTCAGTGTAGGCATTTTGGCTGGTTTGAAAAACCGATCCATACCAATCCAGCAGATTCAAACACAAGTGCAAAAAGTACGCGATCGCAATTTTGCTGGAGTCTCCTTCTTTTTCTATGAAACCCTCTGGAACATGAGCAAAGAAAAGCCTCAAGAGCGTCAAACTGCCTTCCAGAAAATTTTCCCCACACCAACAGCTTACCCGAATTTGCTAGCAGGTTGGAAACCATTCAGTTAATTTTCTTCATAAGCTGTCGGTGAACATATCACTTAATTACAGTGAAGGTTCACTGACAAGAACTTAATAATTTATCTTGAAATGAACTAAGTTTTTTAGTAAAAAAGCAACTGATTGGAGAATATTTCTATTTTTTAATTTCAGAGTTAGTTAAATTGGTAATACTTGTATTGTGTTGGCAGGGCACTTTACTACACTGTTTATATATTCTGGTTGAGAGGGTAGCTCATAACTTTCTTTGTTTCGACAGACAATACTTATCATTTTAAGTTGCTTGTACCCATTCATGCAAACAGCAAAGACTGCTCCAACATACGACCTAATTTCAAAGCCGAACATACCACCGCAGTCGTCTTGAACGGCATAGCTATAAACAGCATCAATACTTGTCTGAGAGAAAACTTTAGTATCTGTTTGAGTATAGTAACGATAGCATTTTTGTGTTCCAAAAATTGGTGGAAATGAGCCATACTTAGTTGCTTGTTCGTCAGGAGGTTTAAAAAAACTTTTGTGCTTTAAGAAGTAGTTATTTTGAGTCTTAACTTTAGATATAATATTTTTTTCTGCTTCTTTCTCCAGTCTTGATATTTGTTTTTGCTGCGCCTTATTTTCATCTTCTTTCTCACACCCACCAAGAAGGAAGTTTAGAGAAATAATACTAAAAAATAATAATTTTAGATAAAGGTAAATAAATTGATTACTATAATTACAAATCAGGTTTAACTTTTCTAAATATCGCATGTACTTCACTTCTAACTCCTGTACAGACGCGATTAATCGCGTCTGTATTCTTAACTCACCACTATCCTATTCCTAAACGCCCAGCCAAGCCGGGAGTCAGGGGTAGAAGCGTAGTAATCATCAAGAATAGAGCCAAAAGACCCAAAGCGGCTCTAGCATCATCAGGTTCAGTGATTTCATTTAAGCTGGGGCGTTCTTGATCTCGTTGCAAAAAGAAAATCACGATCGCCCAATACATGGCAAGAGTATTACCGAGAGACACTAGCGCTAGTAAAATTAAAGTTGCGATCGTTGCTCGTCCTGCGGTTTTGCGTCCATAAATCGCCTGAATAATCCGCCCACCATCTAGTTGTCCTGCGGGCATTAAGTTCAAAGCGTTAATTACTAACCCCAACCAACCAATCACTACTAAGGGATGAACGCTTACCAGGGATGACTGCAACGCCGAACCAAGGACAACTCGCGCCAAACTTCCCACCAAAATCGACCCTTGGAAAAACTGATTGGGCAATTGAAATAAACTACCTGGATGAGAAAGCAGCAAGCCCGTCACCAACATTAACAAAGAGACAATACCACCTGCGGCTGGCCCTGCTAAGGCAATATCAAATAATACCTTGCGGTTGGGCAACAGAGATTCAAAGCGGGTAATTGCACCAAAAGAACCAATTTGCACTGCGGGGAGAAAAAAGGGCCAGCTAAGGCGAATTTGGTGACGCTGGGCAAGTAACCAATGACCAATTTCGTGAGCTACTAAAATCGCAAATATTCCCGCGCCTATGGGCAAAGCTTCTTGAAACCGCCCTGGATTGGCAAAAAAATCAAAATTTAGCAGTAATCCCGCAGCTTCTAAACTTGTAGCAATGGTCGCTATCAACAGAACACCTGCAAAGGCTTTTTGCGATAACAACATCGGCCGGGGATCGTTGCGGCTCGGTAGGACAATCACTACAGGTCTACCGTCTGTATTTTCCACTAAAAACAGACGATATTTATCGCCAAGGCGTTGTTGTAAACTTGCAGTTAGACGGTTGTGAGTCTCTTCTGGTTCTCCCCGTAGATTGCCTTTAAAAATGGCTCCATCTTGGTAGGCGATCGTTTCTGTAGCAAAAAATGTATCGATACCGAAAATACCTTTAACTGCATTCAAGTCTTCTTCTGGTATCGGCGGAATCTCTGGTTTCAGTTCTGCTACTTTTGGTTGTGGGGAATTTGCTTCAAGTGAGGAAGCAGCAGCGAGTCTTTCTGTGGCGCGTTGCTTGAGGATGGCATCTTGCCCAGCTTGGCGTAACTGTCTGCCCAAGTAGACGTACAATCCGGCGGATGTGACCACTAAGAACAATATACCCGCTATATTGATGTAAATCCCTGCGGCAAACAATCCAAAAAACAGGAGCCAGGGAGTCATCAACACCACCGACTGTAACCAGGCTAAGATTCCCAGTTTACCAAAAGGTCTGGCGCGATAAAAGCCCCAGCCCAAAATGCCTAAAGCTACCAGTAGGATTGCCGCCAGGATAGAAGTTTCTGATAAAGTAAACATCTCCAAACCTTTGCTATTGAGACTAAGCCAGAACAAGTCCGGTATTGCAGATACACTTATTAATGTATAACGCCGCCTGTCGTCTGCCCAAATTATCCCGCTTTGCGTGGGCGTAGCCAAACCCAGGTCAGGGGTAAAAAAGTTCGTAGTCAAAACTTTAGTCCTAGATTTTTAAGCACGCTTTGTGCCTGAGCAACCGGAAAAAAGAGCGATCGCATCATATATCAATCGCTCTCTCGTGCAATAATTAATTTGCTCAAACTCTATATGAGCGAAATATTCTTCTAAGTCCAATAAAGAATTTCAGCATTTGGAAAGCGCCTACTAATCTCACTCTCAAAAAAGCTACGCAACGTCTTCATTGTGTCCTTCTCATAAACGTATTTCGTCCCACCAAACTTATTACGCTTGACACTGCGTTTTGCCTCATCCATTTCTAATTTTGATTGCGGATACCAAGTTTGTAACACTTCTTTTGATCCAGGTGTGAACCGATGCGAGATCAACTCAAAGGTAAGGTTACAATCAAAATCCAGTGCCTCGTTTATTTGGTCAAACAAACGACTATAGTGCATCTGCCAATCGTCTATCGGCATAATTGGCGCAATGACCAAGCCTACTGGATAACCGCCACCGCCACGCTCTCGTGGTAGCGCCAACCGTCGCAATGCATTTAGTCTGGATGCTACGGATGCCGTGCCACCTTCAAACTTACCAGAAATCGGTGCGGCATTAACGCTCATTCGACAGCGAGTATGCCCATTGTGTGGTAAATCGAGTAATCCATCCACAGCATCAAACTTCGATACCCAACGTAGATGCGCATTGCTACGAGTGCCAAAGTGACGGATACATTCAGCAAGACTTCCAGTTAAATGCTCAATACCCAATGGGTCAGTGTAACAGCTAACTTCAAAACTTGTAGTTTTACCCTGTTGCTCGTAGTTAGCTAAGTTTTCTAATATCTGCGGTAAGTTGGCAAAAGCGCGGATGACAGGTGGTCCCGACAAGCTACCTGCTAAGTAGCAGTATTGACAATGAGCCGGACAACCTTCGGCAAGGTGAAACTGCCAATCCGCAGAAGGTGGGATCGGACTCAGTTTAAAAGAACTAGGGGGTGCAGTAACCACCGCTAAGGTACGCTTGGCGATATTGTAAGTATCCCGCTCAGATTCACCGCGCAGTCCCTTCAGGCGGTTCTGTGATAGTTCTTCTATTGGTAAGTTGAGTGACTGCACACGTTTAAGAATCTGCTGCCCCCAATCTTCATCTAGGGCAGCAGGTGTAAACAGTACCCGTTCAGGTATCCACAACCTTGGCGATCTTGTTTGTGTATCTGATACTGAAACTTGGTCTGTAATGGTATTCAGCAATATCTTTCTCCGTTGTTTAGTTTGCTGATTTCTGCAATTAATTTTCCAGGACTTGCTTAATTCGTCGTTCTAACAAATCGAGATCCAAACTGCCTTCATCACGGTTAATTCGGCGCACAGTGGAATTAACATTGGCCAAATTAACCAATAAATCTTGAAGAATTTCCTGCTGCTGACGGGCTTGAGTAACTTCGCGTGGTTCCTGTACTAAATCACGCACAATGGTATCTTCAGCGCGAGAGGCGATAATGGGATCGTTTTGCCCTTGAACGTGAACAAAAGTTCGTCGCCCTGGGCCTCGCTCCTCTTCTATTGGTATAACTGCTGTTACTTGGTCAGAACGCACATATTTGCCAAATCCTAAATGGACTAGTTCTGATGAGAGGATTTTCATATAATTGAAGCGTTATTTTTATGTCTTACTTATATTGTAAATTCTAGAAAAGTGACTTAAAGCTATGGAGCATACGGGTTATACCCAATTCAAGGTAGTAGTTTCCTTTCCCAATTGCTACTTGATGTCTCTATGTCAATCACACTATTTTTACCAGCTTTGGGGCTTGTTCTGGGTTTTAGCAAGCTCAATAAACTCAAGTTTAAGGTTGCAGTCTTAACCTTGGCTTGTTAAGTACAGCATTTCATTAATTCGTAGCGAATTAAATTTGGTAATCCCTTGTAATGGCAATGCGTCCCCTTGCAATGCTAATACCAATTCAATTAATAATTGCAACATATCCTTGGGTAAAGACGCGATGAATCGCGTCTCTACAAATGGTCTATTTGTCGCATTCTTTTTTCCAATTGGTATAATACATCGACCGCATTGTTAATGTGTGCCCTTGCAATGCCAATGCGTCGGGATACATTCTAACAGTCATCTTTGTGGGAGTTTGATTGTAAATAAATTAGTAGCCTCTTTCTAAACTGGCAGGATTGTTTAATCTTGCTCTGATTCAATGTCCTCATCTGCGATCGCTCTCAAAGGTGTGATTACTCCAAAAAAACTTTGACTTTCTACGTGTTTCTTACATAACCTCAAGTTTGGGAATAGGCGAGCGCACTTCATAAAGCGATCGCAATTTGAGGATATCTTGCCATTCAAGATCGGTAAATGCTTGGGTAACTAATTCTATACCAAAGTACTGTTTTGCCGTCTCTGTCAATGTCTCCACAATCTTTGCAATCCAGTCATCTTGTTCCTGTGTGTTGCAAAGTGAGGTATTCCACGGAGCAGGTTGTTCAAAGATTTTCTGAAATAAACCTTTGTCTGTAGATAAAATCATCGAGCCGTGTTGCAGAATTGTATTTCTTCCCTTGCGTTGGGCGCTACCAATAAATTTACTTCCATCGGCAGTAACTAAGTCGGCTGCTGTTGCTGTGTTGAAACAACTGGGATTATGAATGTAACCCCGTCCAGCAGAACCATAACTTAACTCAATACCCAAGCTTTGCCAGCCTTGGATCAAAAAATTACAGATTTTTTCATAAGTACTCCAGCTTTTTCCACTACTAGCTGAGGTAATCAGGGCGTAGCTTAAGTCTCTTTGGTGGAGAACAGCCCTACCACCCGTTGGCCGACGAACTAGATCGAGTACCTTTCCCTGGTAAATCAAATTATGCCACTGGGCAGGCCATTGTTTTTGCAAATGTCCTAAGGAAAGAGCATAAGGACACCAGGTATAAAAACGCAAGGTAGGTGGGTGCTGTCCCTTTTCAAATTGGTTGAACAACCAAGCATCGATCGCCATTTGCACTCCCCCTGATGTCTGAAGCATTGGGATGAAACGCCAGGTGGATGGTGATTCGGTTGCTAGTTGTCTCATAGGTTTCAGACTATAGAAAGAAAATCAAATAATTGATGCGCCATTTCTAATTTAGAACAAGGTGCAATTTCTACTTGATTTCCTTGTATATCTAAAAATATCGCTTGATTATTATCGCTACCAAAACCACTATCCGGCCGATCGATGGGATTGGCAACAATAACATCGAGTTTTTTATTCTGTAATTTCTCTAATGCAGGCTTGACAATATCTCCACTTTGTGCTGCAAAACCAATTAATATTTGATGCGGCTGTTTGAGTTTTGCTAATTGAGCGACTATATCTGGTACGGGTTCCAAGGGTAAAGTTTGGGGGAGCGATCGCTTGGGTAATTTTTCTGTACTATAATCTTTTGGCTTCACATCGGCCACGGCTGCTGACATGACAATGATATCAGCGTTGGGTAAACATTCCACCATCACGTGCTGCATTTGGTCGGCACTAACAACGGGAATCGCTTGTACTCCCAATGGTACATCCCAACTAGCTGGGCCATGTACCAGAGTGACGTTTGCGCCTCGGTGAAATGCGGCTTGTGCTAAAGCTAATCCCATTTTACCTGTGGAAGGATTACCAATAAACCTCACTGGGTCAAGAAATTCTCGCGTTCCCCCAGCACTAATTAAGACTCGTTTATCAACTAAATCTCGTTTGCCTTGAGTGTGTAACAGCGATTGGATGTGAGCGAATATTTCTGGAGGTTCTGCTAATCTACCAGCACCGATGCGATCGCACGCTAATAATCCTGATGCTGTATTCATCCCATGATATCGGCTATCGATTAATAACTGTTGCCAATTCCGTTGCACCGATTGCTGTTCCCACATATCAGTATTCATTGCCGGTGCTAACAGCACGGGACAAGTAGAAGCCAGCACAGTATTTGTGAGTAAATTATCAGCCATCCCGTAGGCTAATTTGGCTAATGTATTAGCTGTTAAAGGGGCAATTACCATCACATCTGCCCATTCACCCAACTCAATATGTAACGGACGAGAGTGAGTTGATTGCCAGAAATCATCATCTGTGTAGGCGGGATGACGAGATAAGGTGGATATTGTCAGAGGCGTGATAAATTTTTGCGCCGAACGGGTGAGGATAACTCGAACCTCTACCCCACTTTTAAACAGCGTCGAAACCAATTCACAGATTTTGTAGGCGGCGATACCGCCACCTACAGCAATAAGAACCCTGTTCAATTTTAGATTTTGGATTTTGGATTTTGGATTTAAAGGAGATTGCATTGGTACTTTCGGATTAAGCAAGTGATACATTAACCCCTGATAATCTCTGATTGTAGCCAGTTGACCCCAATCTAAAATCTAAAATTTAAAATCCAAAATTGTTACGCTTCATCGTAGGGTTCCAAGTCTAAGAGGTAGATATAGGGTTCAACTAACTCCGGACGCTGAAATGCGATCGCTCGCAATAGATGCCAATCATTTAAACCCTCAAAAGCATTACTATAATTATCCAGTTCCAGACGTGTAGCTAGTTTTTCTACTTCCACTGCACTCATGGCAGCAATTTCTTTTTGGGAAATGCTTAGAGTTGTCATAATACTTGCCCCTCCTTATGCAGCACTCGCCTTCAGCATGGGTTAAGTTGCGCTCTTTCGCAGCCACCCAATATATATTACTCATTAGAAGTCATTAAGTTCGTGAAAATTGTCAGAATTTGTACCAGAATTTATAAAAAATTCGTAATCCTGACTAAGCAATTGTATTTACAACGAAATTTCGTAGCACTTCTAACGTTTTTGGATCTATTTCATGCCCCATATCAAATTCGTGGTATTCTACCGCCACTCCTAAAGACTTTAGAGTTTCTCGTGCCTTCAAAGCAGCTTGCAGGGGAACAACTTCATCATATTTACCGTGAGTGATTAAAGTCGGCGGAATCGCACTTTTAGCTGCCGTTAGTGCGTCAGGATGTAAATACCCGCTCATGACAACTAAACCTGCTAAGGGTAATTTTGAGCCGACATCTAAAGTCATGGCTCCGCCTTGAGAAAATCCACTCAAAATGGTACGTGACAAAGGTATGCCAGTGGTACTTTCTAAAGATTCCAAGAAATCCGTTAGCAGTTGCCGACTTTCTGGCAACCCTTGATACATATTTTCCCCCCGCAGGTCATACCATGCCCTCCCTATCGGGGAATAGGGATAAGGATAAGGTGCATTGGGCAATACAAATTGGTAATTGGGTAAGTTGAGCAAGGGTAACAAAGATGCTACATCCTGAGCATTGGCTCCCCAACCATGCAAAGTGACAATTAAGCCTGCTGGGAGTTGAGAAGTCGCTGTGGGAACGGTAATAGCTTGTAAAGACAGAGGTTTGCTCCTAAAATTCTACTTTTATACATAGATCCTATCTCTTCAAGGAGACTTAGTATTTTACGGCATTTGCTGCTTGTCTAAAGAATGCGATCGTCATAGACATCGCTAAGTAATTCCCAAGCGTATATTAACTATTTGTTCTCTGCTTCATCTTCAAGCAGTATGGTGTTCAGAAGATTCAATTCGCTGGATGCCATAAAGTAGCGATCGCTAAAAACTGTTTCTAATTGTGTAAAAATCCGTCTACCTGCCACCGCTACCCAAGGAAATGTTCGATAGTGAGGTACTACAGGGATAATTAAGCCTTGAGGAGTTAGAGAACGTCCTAGCGCACTTCTCCAAGCTTGCGGATCTTCTAACACCTGTTGGCGGATGTCATCTTCTGATTGTTCATTCCAGAAATGGGGATAGTCTAGAGGTAAGCCAATAACTATGTTTTTAGTTTTTAATGCTTGACGTGTGGAAGATTCAATCACAAATCCCTCTTGTTCTCGACTCAATAGTTTATATAGTTCGTTGGCAGGACGTTTGAGTTTTGAAGGAAATTTGAACTTTTTACTTTCGGCAATTTCTTTTAACGATCCTAAAAGACAACTGCTATTTTGTTTAATATCAGCTTTCCATGCTTCAAAGCTAAATATTTCTTCAGTTTGGCGATCGCTCCAATCTTCTATCCAAAAAGGGCCTATACAAGTGAGACTATCAGGTATCTCTAGCGCATCTCTAGATAGTGATGGCAATAAAGAACTCTGAATCCTAGAAACAGCTTTAACCAAAGCTTGTAAAGTTTGATAATTTGCGTATGATTTGGCATTTTTATCTAATGATTGACCTCTCAAGTCAAAATGTTTAAAGATGTTTGCAGTTAACTGCTCGGCTTTTTTCACAATTGCTTTTGCTTCTTGAGGGTGACTATCGCTGATAAAAATTTTGGCTTCACGCAAGAAATCTAATAAATCATCAGACATTAAACGCAACAATTCTTCATCACCAACAGAGCCAACGGGTACAAATGCAATTCGGTTTTTATTAAGTCCTGCATCACCTTTAATGCGAGTATGAATTGTAGAGCGCAACATTACCAGTAAAGTCAATAAATCGCTGGACTGACGCAGCCATAACCTTTTGGGGTCAATATCTTCTCTTTCAATGATGAAATCATTGATTAGCATAACTAACCGTCTATCTTTGTTATCTCCAGAAACTTCCATTCCAGTTTCTGAATCTATATACATTCCTCGACCCCGGTAAATTAATTGCGCGACTTCCATTAAAGCAGCTTCGATATTAAATCGGGGAATTGCAGCTATGATGCAATCTGTTTTGGGGAAAGAAACACCTCTTGCACCTGAAGAAGTCATGAGGAAAGCTCGGACTTCATCGCGTCGTGGCGGTTTGACTAATTTCAATCGCTGATCGGGTGATACACTTTGATCCAAAACCTCCACCTCTCCCCTTTTGAGGAGAGCTTCTTTACCAGTGGTCAATTTTTCCTGTAACTGACGTAGAAAAGCTTTATCTTGAGCAAAGAAAATTAACTGCTCTGCTCCCTTGTGTAAACCATCCTTAATTTCTAAGTAGGCATTTGTTAGCGTTTCTTCTTCTGATTTTTCTCGAATTGCTTGTCTAATTGTCTGCTCTGTGCCGTCACTGTTTTGACCTGGTTTAATGGGCGACAGCCGAATACTGTAATCAATGCTGAGTTTACTGGCGGGGTAGCTATTTGTCATGACGTGTAGCGTTGGGTATCTTCTAGGGCCAATTTTTGTACAAGTCCCTGTCACCCGAAACGCTGCTTCACCTCGACTTTGACTTATTAGAACTTTATCAGGGGCGCGATCGCCTGAGTTCAAAAAGCTATCCAACACAACTTCATTGCTGAGTGAGGCATCAGCCAGAATTAGCACAATTTTAAACGGAGATCGATTTGTATCAAACGGTTTAATAAATTGCTGTTCCAACCATTCTGCTACCTTACGGACAAAGGGCGCTCCTGCACCATCACCAGCTAGTTCATCTACCATGACAACTATAGTAGGAATCCGCGCTGCAAATGCTGAACGTTCATTCTTTCCAGCTTTAGTATCGGCTTTTTTTGCAAATAAGTTGTTGAAGGCATTAACCGTGGTTGATTGATCGTTGAGTGTCCGATAACCTTGAATAGCAGCAGTCATCACTAGCTGATTAACCTGCGGGTTGGCTTCTAGCAATTTGCGGGCTGACTTTGCGATCGTACCCAATACACCAGGACTGTAAAGAGATTCTATGCTGTAATCTCTTTCGTTAAGACGGCGTTTAAAGCGAGTAGAGCCGACTATATTGCAATCAATATCAAGTTCTTGTTCTGGGGTTAGGAAGAAGATACTGCCAAGAGGACGTGTAAGTTTTTCAATACCATCAACAACAACAGCACTATCAATACTATGGGGTGGAAAATTGTTTTGCTCAACCTGTTTTTTATACCATTCAGGAACTGCATCAATCAAATTTCTATTACTGGTGATAGTTAATATCCCTGTGGGTTGCTCGTTTTCTCTAGCAAGTTTGTCGGTAACATCTCGATTAATTACAACTCGCGGACTGAGATAAAAAAATAAGAAGCCTTGAGATTGCTGTTTGAGAAATTTCATCACAGCAGTGGTTTTACCAATACCCGGATTTCCTTCTAAAGCTAAGACATTAATTTTACCGACTTGAGCAGCACTCAGACCGGCAAAAACTGCTGCCTCGTGTACTTGTCGTAGAGGAATTGTTTCCTTGTCAGGATTGATTTTATTGACAAAATTAGCAATTTCTGTAATCGGGTCGCTTCCAAAAAACTCATGTAATGCGTCGTGGTCTTCAATAGATGCGATCGCCTCATCCTTGCTAATTTCACCCATTGGATTGTAGAAGTCCGTCACATTCTCCTGAAAGAGAAAGTGGGAGTATTGACCTAGAGCCGGTTTTTCAGCTAGAGACTTTGCTTGTTCTTTAAAAGCAGACGGTAGTCCTCCTAAGAGCTTCTTAAACACCAAACCAATTTCTGCATCTAGATCGAGTGGCACATCATCATTTGAATGTTTAGCCTTGCAATATGCTTGTCCCAATGATTTCATTAACTTGGCTCTAGTATCTGGTTCAGGTTCCACACCCCAGAATTGAGCAGCAAGACTTTCAATACCATTGGATGTGACAGCGATCGCTCTAGCATGACAACTTCCTTCTAATCGCTTACGTGCGCGTAACACTTTAATCAGGCTATCTGTATAAGATGATGCCTGACAGAGCTTGAATAATGGTTTATCTTGACCGCTAAATGCTGACAGAAAACTTTCCAGCCTTTTAGAGAGAGAAAATTCTTCACCCTCAACCTCTGCACAAACTCTAGAGAAGACGCCTCGTGATTCAATGTAACGTGCATAACGACTTATTTCTTCTGTGTGAGGAGCTTCATTTTTAAAATCTGCAAATTTGATGGGTGCGTTATACGAAAATTCCAGACAGAGAATTAAATTCTCAATTTTTTTGCGTTTTATATCTTTTGGCTGGGAGAAGGCACTTTTAGAGTCTTCAGAGGGTATTATTTCCTCTGTGTTTCTGTGGGAACTAGATTCATTGGACAGCCATAAAATAAAATCGGCTCTGGCTGGTTGTCCTCGCTTGATTAAGTTCTCGTCTAGTTTTGGTAGTTTGAAAGCTTCTTGAAATGCTTTTGCTGTCTCTTCTTTTTCTTCATCCCGTTGCATTTGCTGACTTGGGAGTGTCAACGGACACCAAATTGCTTCTAGTTTAGGTTGTCTAATTTGACTGTGGTTGAGACACTCACGCATTGTTGTCCAACCTAAACCATAGCCGAGTACCAGCAGATGACGCAGCATTGTTTCCACCCATTCTTTGTGATTGGGATCTGTTATTTTGAATGCTTTCACGAGCTGGTGGGAGACATCTGCATTTTTGTGAGATTGCCAAAGCTGAAAAACGTGATTCTCTTTCAAAAGTAAGTTTTGATGAATCAAATATTGTAAAACACCGCGTTTAACAGCAATTTCAAATATTTGCCCCCAAATAGAGGCTCGTTCTAGAAAAGATAATTCCATTACTTTCTGTGCAGAACTTGAGAAACGTGGGTAAGTACAGCGCGATAATTAAGTAATACCTGTCCTTTACGGCGGGTATGAAGAACTTTGACTTCACCAGCCTCTTCAACTGTATTAGGCGATATCCAACTAAATGGATCTAGTACTGGGCTAAGTTGACTTCTGTACACACCTCGTTCAGCTTCAATAAAATGTAAGCCCCGTAGTACAGCTAGTAAGCAAGGATGAATACGAGAGTTTGAATCAGGATTAATCAAATGCTGACGAGCGCGTTCAGTCCAGTTAATATTACTAACTTTTCCATCCGATACTAAGAAATAAATGCAGAAACCAGATTGTAAGCGCTCTTCTGCTTGAATAGCATGAAGCGTAGCAAAAGTATAAACCGGAATTAAATCACGAAAGTAATCTGCCCTAACAGATCGCTGAAAATCTGAATGATCTCCAGCTTGCAAAATTTCAAATGCCGCTTCACTGTAACCGCGATCGCGCAAGCGTGTAGCCGGAAATACATCCCGTATTATTGGATAAATGTTGATATCAGGAAACGTTTGAAAGACTGCTTCTAAAAATTCTGTAGGTATTAAAGAAGAATTGTTATCTGCGGCTCGATTAATGCGGCGATCGCCATAGGCATGAGCTAATAAAATAATATGCTGACATTCTTTAGCTCTAAGGTGACGAATTTCTTCTTGAACTAGGCGTTGCGTTTTCAGTTGTTCTGGAGAATCAAGCACATCAGACTGCATCCGTTCTCTTTTCAGTTCATAACCGATAAACGGTTCATTAACGGCTGTAGCAATATAACTTTGAGTGAGAAAAAGATATGCCTTTTCACTATCATTGGGAAAATTTCCCTCATTACAGGGACGGCTGGCGTATGAAATTAAACCAATCTTGGGGGCTGAATGAGAATCTGGACTACTAATGCAAAGTGGAAACGCACTTAAAAACGCCTTAAAAGTACCAGATTTAATAAAATCTTGGTCTTTTTTGGATTTTTTAACCAGATTATCTAGAATAAGTCCCTGCATTCGGATTGGGGTATCTTCACCTAGTATGGCTTCTAAGGTTTGGGCGGCTGCATAAATATAAGCATCGCCGCTCTTGTCCTTATCTTCATCTAATTGTTTTCCTGTTTCTTGCAGTCGCAGCATTAAGGTTGTAAAGTCAACCGATTTTTCCTTCTGACCACGTTTTTGCAATCGTGTAATAATCCGCCATAAACAACAGTAAACTAGGACAGCAAAGGCGGTAACTGCGGCTGCATGATACTGCTTATTTTCCTCAGAGTCTCTTGTATTCGCTCGTCGCCTCACAGTTTCAACATCGTATTCCACTATGATTGCGGCTGATAATGCCCACCCAGCAAATTGAGAAGCATTTGTAGATAGTTCATAAGTCCATTGACGATCTTCTCCCCTCTGCCAAGAACGAGGAACCCAACAAACTTGGAGGAGTTTCTGCGGTAATATACGCTTTGCCCGTAATTTACTAATTGTATCTTTAGTTTTTAAGTCATACTCGGAAATCTCGGCAGTAACCTTAACCGAAAATAGAAGTCCTGATGTTGCTGGTTGCTCACAAATTTCAATATGTTTGAACCATTCAACTTTTTCGCTAGTATTTTCTTGTGGCTCTACAAGCAACTTTCTCACACCTAATGTTGCCCCTTCTAGGCGATCCCAATTAATGATGCTGCTTTTTACACAGATAAATTGTTGTGAGGAGCGATTTTGAACTTGAGAGATAACTTTTTGGCTCTTGTCCTGTAGTACTTTCTTCAGACCTTTGGCAATAGAAATCATTGACTCGGAGCGTTCTTGTAATTCTTCTAAAGTCTGGCGAATAGCTTTTGTGCCCTGCGATTGAAAATTTGCTAGGAGTTGATTCACAATATCTGTTAGTGATTCTTTAGTTAGTGGTTCCTCGTCCTTTTTGGGAACGACTACTGCCAAAAAGATCAGTTGAGCTAAACGACGACAAATTTCCCAAGGTTTTTGTAAAGAAGATTCATCATTACTCAGTAAATATTCTCTAATTTGATCGAGTCGTACTTCAAAAGCAGGTTTGCCCAATTCTGGATTTTGCCCATTGACTCGAAAACGATAACTTACTTCACGCTCTACTTGATTTTTAGTCTTTTGCTCGAAAATTTGAGTTTTCCACTCAGGCCAAACAGCTAGACAATAATAAAAGGTCGCTTTGCTAAGTTCATCTGCTAAGTCGAACTCTGCTGCACTACCAAAATGAGCCGTTAAATCAACTGTATAGCCTTCTTCTTTAGCAGATTCAACTAGAATAAGTATTCGATTGACATATTCTGCTAAAAGTTGGTAATCTGGGTCACTACTTGAGCGGGCATTTTCTGCGATCGCCTCCATAATCCGAAAGCTAATTGTTAATCGGACTCGTGACAATGCTTCATCATCTAAAAAGTTCAAAAAACGCTGGATTTGGCTATCGTATCGATTTTTTTCTTCTTCCAAAGTTGCGATCGATGAATCCACATCATCTTCATCGTTGTCACATTCGTCTTTCAAATATTGCGCGGCAGCACTGCACATTTGCTCAAAATAATCAGTATTTTCCACTCGTTCGCGTGCAGAAATAACTGTAGCCACAGACTTGTTATCCTTACTATCTCCAGCTTGAAATGCTAGGTGTACGAGATTAGCAGTATGAGCTATATTCTGGAAAGACGTATTTGCTTTTTTAGCAAGATGTTTGAGTTGCTGTTCAGATTGATCTAACAGCAATGTTGATAATAAGCTCTCGGAAGGTACAGCAGTATTGAGTGCTTGGTCAATAGCAGCCATTAATCTATCTACCGCACCAGGTAACTTTGTTAGATTACCATCACTCAAACAACCACCAACGCGCGACTTATCCCCTTTTGCTGGCATCGATAAATTTTGAATAAATCCTCTGTCTGGAGCAGGGTTCAAAGCCTCTCTAAATTGAGGCTGTGCAAATAGCCGATACATAACGGCTGAAGTACTTATTCTCAGGCGTTTATTTTGCTTTTCATCAAATTCAAACAGCTGCATACCTTTAGGGTTTAGCTGGTTAGCATTTGCCTGATTACTGTTAGGATCTATAGCTTGAGCAAGTAACTCTATGACTGTAGCGAGGTCAATAGACGGCTTAAGCGATCGCGGGTCAACGTTAGCGCCAGTACCTTGTGAAGGCATAATTATTTCCTTTGTAATTTTCAGTATTACGACTGCTTCACCTGCTTTAACTTCACAGTTTAGGCAGATGGACTCTATATTTTTTTATCTTAAATGTGTTTAATCTGTCAAGATAGGTATATTTTAGGTTTACAATACTTTTTTAATATTTATTACGTAAATAATTTATATAATGTGTACTTTTGAAAAGAGATAGGAGAATATTAATGAATATAAATTTACAAATATAACTAATGTAAATTTTAATTTTTTCTAAAAACTAAAGATGGATAAGAATAATTTTGAAGCATTTACTAATCTACCAGCATTGAAAAAGAATGCTATTCAAGTCTGTGGTCAAGAATTTATTGATAGCTTGACTAAAAAAGGTATCTATGTAAAAGATCGTCAATTCTGGGTAGAAGTGAATAAAAAGCTAAATATTCCTGATGATGCTTATGAAAGCAAACAGACTAGAGAACAAACAGAACGCGAACAAGTGCTGTTAGAAAATAAAGCTAAAAAGCAAGCAGAAAATGAAAGATTGCTGGCAAATAAAAAAGAGGTACGCAGTGAAAATAGAAAAGAGTGGAAAATTACTGTTTTTGAACTTAACGAATCAGATATTTTTGGTAAGAATTTTATAGCAGAGTGTACTAAAGAACCAGACTTACAAGAAAAAACTTCGTTTTGTAATACTAAAGGAGACGCTTATAGTCAAGCTTGTGATCTTGTAGATCACTTTGAAATACAACAAGAAAGCTTAAGGATTTTTATGGAGCATTACGCAGTCATGAAAGATTTATATCTCATGATTATATACCTTTCGAGTGGAGATCAACATAATCAATACCTTAACAATATCCGTAGAAACTCTAAAGAGAATTTTACTGGCGTTAGCTGTTGGAATGGATTTGACTTTAAAATAATTGATGCTTTAGAGGCGGAAGGATTATTAGAACTTTCGTCAACTAAAAAAAATCTTACAATGAATAAAAAAGGTATGAAAGCTGCAATAAATATTTTACAAAAAATTAATCTTGATGGAGTAGACAGGCTACTAGAACAGCGCAAATATCATGAAGAATATATTAATTATAAGAGTCAATTAGATATTATGGAAGAGCAAGAAGAAGAGGAGGAATAAATGTCACCCTGGCAGAATGTCTGCCATCTATAGCAATATTAATCGATAAAACTGATGACAAGATAGTTATTAACGCTATTATCCTTAATGGTCTTGAACTGAGCCAAGGCTTATGCAAAACTTGAGATCCTTCGCTTCTAGCCTACTTTTAAGGAATCGATCAATGGCGCGTCTAGCCCTGCTGAGTGTATCTAACAAAACTGGTTTAATTGACCTAGCCCGTAGCTTGGTTGAAGAATTCGACTTTGATTTAATCAGCAGTGGGGGAACTGCCCAAGCACTCAAAGATGCGGGACTCCCTGTTACAAAGGTTGCAGATTATACAGGCTCACCAGAAATTTTAGGTGGTCGAGTCAAAACCCTACATCCCCGGATTCACGGTGGAATTTTGGCGCGGCGAGATGTTCCCCAAGATATTACAGATTTGGAAAATAACCAAATTCGCCCGATTGATTTAGTGGTAGTGAATCTATATCCTTTTGAGGAAACGATCGCTAAACCAGGGGTAACATTATTAGAAGCTGTTGAGCAAATTGATATCGGTGGGCCAGCAATGCTACGGGCATCATCGAAAAACTTCGCCCATCTCGCTGTATTATGCGATCCAGCACAGTATGACGAGTATTTGCAGGAATTGCGCCAAAATAACGGCGTAGCTTCCCTAGAATTTCGGCAAAAGGCGGCATTAAAAGGATTTTCGCACACTGCTAGTTATGACCAAGCGATCGCATCCTACCTTGCAGAAGCACAGCAGTACACTCTTAGCGGTACACAATTGCAATCTCTGCGTTACGGCGAGAATCCTCATCAACCTGCCACCTGGTATCAAACTGGTACTACTCCAACGGGATGGGCAGCCGCGACGAAACTGCAAGGTAAAGAACTCAGTTACAATAACTTAGTTGATTTAGAAGCCGCACGCCGAATCATTGCTGAATTCACTGATACCCCAGCCGCAACGATTATCAAACATACAAATCCCTGTGGTACGGCACTGGGAAGTACTATTTCAGAAGCATACCAAAAAGCTTTTAACGCTGACTCTACTTCTGCCTTTGGTGGGATTGTGGCACTCAACCGTCCGATTGATGCGGCTATAGCTAGCGAGTTAACGAAAACATTTTTAGAGTGTGTGGTTGCACCAAGTTGTGACGCGGAAGCTCAAGAAATCCTGGCTAAGAAATCCAACGTGCGGGTTTTGACTCTAGCTGATTTGAGCAGTGGTCCTAAGGATACAGTGAAAGCGATCGCAGGTGGTTTCCTTGTCCAAACTAGCGATGATATCATTGCTGATACTAGTCAATGGCAAGTTGTGACTGAACGTCAACCCAGCGACAGCGAATTAGCCGAGTTGCTGTTTGCTTGGAAAGTTTGCAAACACGTTAAATCTAATGCCATTGTTGTAACTAGCGATCGCACTACACTAGGAGTAGGCGCTGGTCAAATGAACCGCGTTGGCTCAGTTAAAATAGCTCTAGAACAAGCTGGAGATAAAGCTAAAGGTGCAACTCTCGCCAGCGATGGATTTTTCCCCTTTGATGATTCAGTCAAAACAGCCGCCGCCGCAGGAATTACAGCCATTGTCCAACCAGGGGGAAGTTTGCGCGATAAAGATTCTATCATTGCTGCTAACGAACTGGGTTTACTGATGGTCTTAACTGGTGTACGTCACTTTTTACACTAAATCATTGCTTATTGAGTGTGCGGTTTACAAAGTGTCACACTAAATACTTTCTTTATAATTGAAGCAATGATATTATCTAATGGTGTGTGAGGAGCAAGTTAAAAATAAAAAGCGTTTGGGGTGGAAACACGGCAACACTCCCAAGCGCTTTTTAATTTGTCAAAAATTGGATTGCTTGTGCAGTTTTGAAAATATCACTCAAAATACTTGCCATTTGATAGAAGTAGTGATATGGTTTATTTGTGTGTGAGGAGCAAGTTAAGAATAAAAAATGTCTGGGGTGGAAACACGGCAACACTCCCAGGCATTTTTTAATTTGTATATAGAAATTATAGAAATTAATGCTTCCAAAATAATTTCATATTTTTACTTCCAGTTAAAGACAGGAATATTGTTAAAGTTAATCGCGCCATATCTGGTCTCGATTGTCCTGCATACATAAAGCGACGTTTAATCACTCGCGATAAACATAAAAGCCGGGGAAAATCCAAAAAAATTACTGTGTCTGCAACCGACAAACGAAGGTCGAGAGTACCGCCATATTTACCATCCATAATCCAAGATTCTCGTCGGGTTAGGTCTTGAATTATGCTTTGCCATTCAGTTTTTGGAGTCTCAATCCAACCAGGATTCCAGTACCAAGCATCCAAGTGAATCACTTCTAAACCTAAGATGGTTCCCAGTTCGCGGGCTAGGGTAGATTTACCAGCACCTCCAGAACCAATGATTAAGATTTTCTTCACCTTAGATATGCATCTCCCTTTTTAAGCTCAATAGGTAAGCATTGCTCACCCAAATAACCGTCTTCAGGGCAACTCAATACGCCGCTACAATAGTACCCTAAGAAGGATTATGCCGAAATAGTGATATTATGACGACTGCTAGCACTGTAAAAACTGAGTATGAAGCGATTATTGGTCTAGAAACCCATTGTCAACTGAGTACCAATACCAAGATTTTCTCTAATAGCTCTACGGCATTCGGCTCTGACCCCAATACTAACATTGACCCGGTTTGTATGGGTTTACCTGGGGTCTTACCTGTACTCAATCAAAAAGTATTAGAATACGCCGTCAAAGCTGGTTTGGCACTAAATTGTCAAATCGCTAAATATAGCAAATTTGACCGGAAACAGTATTTTTATCCAGATTTACCCAAAAATTACCAAATTTCTCAATACGATCTACCGATCGCAGAACACGGTTGGCTAGAAATTGAGTTGGTAGATGCTGAGGGTAATCCCACTCGCAAACGCATTGGGATTACGCGTCTGCACATGGAAGAAGATGCGGGAAAATTGGTACACGCAGGTAGCGATCGCCTTTCTGGTTCTTCCTATTCTTTGGTAGATTACAATCGCGCAGGTATCCCATTAGTAGAAATTGTTTCCGAACCCGATTTGCGTTCTGGACTAGAAGCGGCTGAATATGCCGAAGAGTTGCGTCGGATTGTCCGGTATCTCGGCGTGAGTGACGGCAATATGGAACAAGGATCTCTGCGGTGCGATGTCAACATTTCCGTGCGTCCTGTGGGACGAAAGGAGTTTGGCACCAAGGTAGAAATTAAAAACATGAACTCCTTTAGCGCCATCCAACGGGCGATTGACTACGAAATTGAACGCCAAATCGCCGCCATCGAAGCAGGCGATCGCATCATCCAAGAAACTCGTTTGTGGCAAGAAGGCGCTCAATGTACAAGTAGTATGCGGGTAAAAGAAGGTTCCAGCGATTACCGCTACTTCCCCGAACCAGATTTAGCACCAATTGAGGTGTCAAATGAACAATTAGAGAAGTGGCGGAGCGAATTACCAGAATTACCAGCTCAAAAACGCCATCATTACGAAAGCGAGCTGGGGCTTTCGGCTTACGATGCGCGAGTGTTAACAGAAGATCGTTCAATCGCCGAATATTTTGAAACTGCGATCGCATCTGGAGCAAATGCCAAAGCTGCTGCCAACTGGATTACTCAAGATATTGCCGCCCACCTGAATAAGCAAAAACTCACTATTACTCAAATCGGACTGACTCCCACCAATTTAGCAGATATCATCACTCGCATTGAAACGGGCAAAATTAGCAATGCTCAAGCTAAAGAAAAGCTACCAGATTTGCTGAGTGGGATTTCTCCTGAAAAAGCCTTTGCCGGTCAAGAGTTAATCACCGATCCTAGCGTACTCGAACCCATCGTTGATGAAGTCATAGCCGCCAATCCCAAAGAACTAGAAAAGTATCGCAACGGTAACACCAATCTCAAAGGCTTCTTTGTCGGACAAGTTCTGAAAAAAACAGGCAAACGTGCCGATCCTAAGTTGACTAACGAATTGGTCGAGAAAAAACTGAACGCCTAGCGATCTATCAAGCTAACTTCGCTGGGTGAGGAAGCAGGAGGGGCAGAGGGGACAAGGGGGACAAGGGGGACAAGGGGGACAAGGGGGAATTATTGAACAATTCTCTCCCTTGTCTCCCCTTTCTCCTTGTCTACCTTGTCTCTTCTCCACACCCAATTCCCAATTCCCCAACTAAGTATTTTCCCGGTCTTGCTTCACACAATCTTCATATAAAAACTGGTGACAACCCTCATACGTAAAATGATATGCTGTGGTAAGTAGATGCACCCTGATGATCTGGAGAGCTGCCTAAGTAGCTCTCTTTTTTATTTTATTTTCGTGGTATTTACGGATAAAGTTCAAAAATTTTTAGAAATAATCTCAATAAATAAGTATTAACCCTTAAAAAGTAAATTAGAGAGATTAGTAAGTAGATGTATCCTAACGATCTACAGAGCAACCCAAGTAACTCTCCTTTTTTTGTTTTTGTTTTTCGTCATAAGAAAGGTAAAAACAATTATGCCAATCGCCAATTGGTGCATTATTATTGCCATCAGCAAATAAACTCACAATAAAAGGGAGTGGGGAGTGGGGAAACTAATAACTCTTGACTCGTAACTCCTAACTCAGCAGTTTTGTAAAGTACAAATTGACCTATCCAACCAGATAGTTGTAAGGAAGAATGATGGCAGATTGGCAAAAAATCACAGGTGGTATCACAGCACCAAGGGGGTATCAGGCGGCAGGAATTACCGCAGGGTTGAAACCTTCGGGGCTGCCAGATTTAGCTTTGATATTCTCCGAGGTGGAAGCGATCGCAGCGGGTGTATTCACCACCAGCCAAGTGAAAGCTGCCTGTGTAGAATATTGTCGCCAACGCTTGCAAGCCAAACAAAGCGCTCGTGCCATCCTCTGCAACGCTGGACAAGCAAACGCCGCCACAGGAACTCAAGGCAACCTTGATACCCTAGAATCTGCTCTGGCAGTAGCCCAAGCCCTAAACATCTCGTCTGAATCTGTGTTATTGGCTTCTACTGGTGTAATTGGTCAAAGAATTAAGATGGATGCTTTGCGAAGTGGGATTCCCAAAGTAGTAGCAGCACTATCAGCAACAGGTTCGGATGCTGCTGCTGGGGCGATTATCACTACAGACTTGGTGACAAAATCTATTGCTTTAGAGACAACTATAAGCGATGCCTCCGGCGGGCTGCGCCAACGCCCAGTAAGAATTGGCGGCATTGCCAAAGGTTCCGGCATGATTCACCCCAACATGGCAACCATGTTGGCATTTGTTACTTGTGATGCTGTGGTTTCGCCTCATCTTTGGCAGCAGATGTTAGCAAGGGCAGCTGATAGAAGTTTTAATTCCATTACCGTGGATGGTGATACCAGCACCAACGATAGCTTAATTGCTTTGGCAAATGGTCAATCCCGCACCCCAGCAATTATAGAATGGGGCGCAGAAGCAGAAAAATTAGAGGCGATGTTAACAGCAGTTTGTCAGCATTTAGCCAAAGCGATCGCTCGTGATGGTGAAGGCGCAACCTGTCTAATTGAAGTGGAAGTGACAGGGGCGCAGAATGAACTTTCAGCCCGACAAATAGCCAAAACCATCGCTGGTTCATCCTTAGTTAAATCTGCAATCTTTGGACGCGATCCAAATTGGGGACGCATCGCCGCCGCTGCCGGACGTGCAGGTGTGCCATTTGAGCAAGAAAACCTGCAAATTAAGCTAGGGGATTTCTTAATGTTAGAAAATGGACAACCTCTGCAATTTGACCGTGCAGCCGCAAGTACTTATCTGAAAAAAGCAGCTGCGGGTGCTTATCTGCAACAGGATACGGTGTTAATCTCCGTTAATGTTGGCAATGGTTATGGTGTAGGTAAAGCTTGGGGTTGTGATTTGAGTTATGACTACGTAAAAATTAACGCCGAATACACTACCTGAACTACTCCCAATTATTTGCGTTGTATTGTTTGCGTTGTATTGTTTGCGTTGTAGAGACGCGATGAATCGCGTCTTTCCCCAAGGATGTAGTTAGATAAGTTTTATCTTGCCAGCATCGTCAAGTACCGTGGCATCATTGCGCTGATGTAAGACTTCTTTTCTGATATGTGGGAAAACAACAAGAACACTAAACTTCGTCACCCAGAACTACGGCTGCTGCTTAAAGAGACGGGGTTTATTCGTGGTATGGAAACGGCAGATAATTGCGATCGCTAGATAATAAATACATCTATTTAGAGTCTTTACTTAGGTCTTCAACTTCCCCAGCCTTACCATCTCGCTGCGCTCCTAAATTATAGGGATAACATAATGGTTGTGATAGATCAAAATTTATAGATGACAATTTACTACTAAAATTTAAGTTATAAAAGAAGTGAAGATAGTCAATCATCAAGTAAACACAATAGTCTTCATAAATAAGAGTTTATATCTTAAAAATTATTCCTATAGTTGAGGATAATAGATAAATTTTTACTTATACATCCAATCTAATATTTGTTTAATAATCTCGATTCCAAGTTAACAATTTCGGCTTCAAAGGCTGTAAACTGATTTCAACAAGGTGAATGATACCTCTGCATCACACTAGAAAAGCAGAGCCAATAATTTAACCGAGTTCTTATATAGGTAGCTATTTCATTCATGAAATGGCTGCGATCGCTTGGCCAAATATAGCTTGATTAATCATTAATGATGCAAGAAACACAAGGTTTTTTGCCTAAATTGTCATAGCTATAAAAAATAACATTTACGTTTTCAGGAGATATTTATGACAGAATTTTTTAATCAAATTTCTCGCCGCAAATTTATCTTCACAGCCGGAGTATCTGCGAGTGCTGTATTGCTCAAAGGCTGTTTGGGTAATCCTCCTGAAAACCTGACTGGTGGAAGCACCCAAGTACAGCCAACTGCTCAAACGGTTGCTAATATTAGTCCCGAACAAACACCAGAAACTACTACAGTCAAGTTAGGATATATTCCCATTGTAGAAGCGGCTCCTTTAATTATTGCTAAAGAAAAAGGATTTTTTGCCAAGTATGGCATGACTAATGTTGACCTTTCCAAACAAGCTTCTTGGGGTGCAGCCAGAGATAACGTAGAAATTGGTTCTGCCGGTGGTGGTATAGATGGCGGTCAATGGCAGATGCCAATGCCACATTTAATTACAGAAGGTTTAATTACCAAAGGTAATCAAAAAATTCCCATGTATGTATTATGTCAGTTAATTACGCATGGAAATGGAATTGCGATCGCCAGCAAGCATCAAGGCAAAGGTATTAGCTTACAACTCGCCAGTTCTAAGTCTTTATTTAAAGAATTAAAATCTTCAACCCCCTTCACAGCTGCATTTACCTTTCCCCACGTCAACCAAGATTTATGGATTCGCTACTGGTTAGCAGCAGGTGGCTTAGACCCAGATGCAGATGTCAAATTGCTCACAGTACCAGCAGCGCAAACTGTAGCCAACATGAAAACCGGAACGATGGATGCCTTTAGTACAGGCGACCCCTGGCCTTATCGCCTGGTGCAAGACAAAATTGGCTACCTAGCAGCATTAACCGCAGAAATTTGGAAAAATCATCCTGAAGAATACCTCGCGATGAGAGGCGATTGGGTTGATAAAAATCCCAAGGCTACCAAAGCAATTTTAAAAGGAATTATGGAAGCCCAACAGTGGCTAGATAATTTTGATAACCGCAAAGAAGCAGCTGAAATTTTGGCTGGACGAAATTATTTCAATCTTCCTTCACCTGAAATACTAGCCGATCCATACCAAGGCAAATATGACATGGGCGATGGTCGCAAAATTGATGATAAATCAATGGCTGCTTACTACTGGAAAGATGAAAAAGGTAATGTTTCTTATCCATACAAGAGTCACGATTTATGGTTTATCACTGAAAATGTTCGTTGGGGATTCTTGCCAAAAGATTACATTGCCAATAATGCTGCTAAAGCCAAGGAACTGGTCAACAAAGTCAACCGCGAAGATATTTGGAAAGAAGCTGCTAAAGAAGCTGGAATTACTACTGCTGATATTCCCACAAATACATCCCGTGGTGTAGAACAGTTTTTTGATGGCATCAAATTTGACCCCGAAAAGCCAGAAGAATATTTGAAGAGTTTGAAAATCAAAAAAGTCAGTATTTAGAGACGCGATTCATCTCTTGTAGAGACGCGATTCATCGCGTCTAAAGATTCATCGCGTCTAAAGATTCATCGCGTCTAAAGATTCATCGCGTCTAGAACAAATAAAAAATAAAATTTGCGGAGAATACAGCATCATGACACTCGCCCAAAAACGCCCTGCAAGCCCTAAATTTAGTAATAGCTTTATTTCCAATCTGCAAAAGCAATTTCCCGATCTGATCCCACCAGCGATCGCGATCGCCATCTTCCTGATTATCTGGCAACTTTTCGCTTGGATTCCGGGAGCCACATTACCAGGGCCAATACAGGTTATCCAAGACACTTGGGTTTTGATTTTCTGGCCCTTTTATGACCGAGGTGGCATTGATAAAGGTTTATTCTGGCAGATTCTCGCTAGTTTACAACGAGTTGCCATCAGTTATACCCTAGCTGCGATCGTTGGTATTGCTTTGGGTATTTTGATTGGGGTGAATAAAACCATGTCCAAAGCATTAGACCCCATCTTTCAATTACTGCGGACTGTACCACCTCTAGCTTGGGTTCCCATTTCTTTAGCAGCTTTACGGCAAAACGAACCAGCCGCCTTATTCGTAATTTTCATTACGGCAATTTGGCCCATCTTAATTAACACTGCTGTTGGCGTTACCCAAATTCCTCAAGATTACAACAACGTCGCCAAAGTTCTGCAACTTAGCCGCAAAGAATATTTCATTAATATTTTGATTCCGGCGGCATTACCCTATATTTTTACCGGCTTGAGAATTGCGATCGGTTTAGCTTGGTTAGCGATTATTGCTGCTGAAATTGTCATGTCCGGTATTGTCGGCATCGGATTTTTTATCTGGGACGCTTATCAAAATAACAACGTCAGCGAAGTAATTTTAGCTCTAGTTTACATCGGTGTTGTTGGCTTAGTGCTAGATAAAGCAATGGCTTGGCTACAAAACAAGATTTTACCAGCAGAACAGAAATAGTGAATGGGGCATAGGGCATGGGGAATGGGAACTAAGAAAGATTTTTCCAATCCTTAATCCCCAATCATCTCTAATCTTCAATGCCCAATGCCCAATGCCCAATGCCCAATGCCCAATGCCCAATGCCCAATGCCCAATGCCCAATGCCCAAATACCAAATACCAAATACCAAATATCTTATGTTTGTAGCTGTTGACCAAATTGATAAAGTTTTTGAATTAACTGGTGGTGGCAAATATATCGCCCTCAAAGGAATCGACCTCCAAATTAAAAAAGGAGAATTTGTCTCTCTAATTGGTCACTCCGGTTGCGGTAAATCCACACTCTTAAATATGATTGCAGGTTTGGATTTGCCAACTGAAGGTATTGTCACTCTTGAAGGGCAAAGAATCACCAAACCCGGCCCAGACAGGATGGTGGTGTTCCAAAACTATTCGCTATTACCTTGGCGGACGGTAAGAGAAAATATTGCCCTCGCTGTGGACTCAGTAATGAAAGGTTCACCCGCAGCCGAACGCAACGCCATTGTCGAAAAACATATTAATATGGTGGGTTTGCGTCCCCATGCTGACAAACAGCCGGGAATGTTATCAGGCGGACAAAAGCAGCGAGTTGCGATCGCCCGCGCCTTAGCGATTCGTCCCAAATTACTCTTGCTAGATGAACCCTTTGGTGCATTGGATGCACTCACACGCGGCAATTTGCAAGAACAATTGATGCAAATTTGCGAAGAAAATGAAGTCACTGCGGTGATGGTGACACATGATGTCGATGAAGCCGTGCTGTTATCTGACAGAATCGTGATGTTAACCAACGGCCCCGAATCTAAAATCGGCGACATTCTAGAAGTGGATATTCCCAGACCCCGCAAGCGGATGGAAGTAGTAGAACATCCCAGCTACTACAGCTTGCGGAGTGAGATGATTTACTTCCTCAATCAGCAGAAACGGATTAAGAAAATTCGGGCGCGGAAAACTGCTGACATTGCCCGTCATGGATTAGAAAAAGTTAACTTAGAAATTGGCTTTTTACCTCTGACAGCTTGCGCCCCCTTAGCAGTTGCTAAAGAAAAAGGCTTCTTTCTCAAACATGGTTTAGATGAAGTTAACCTGGTGCGGGAAAGTAGCTGGCGGGGTATAGAAGATGGCATCAGTGGTGGTTATTTGGATGCGGCTCAAATGCCTTCAGGGATGCCGATGTGGCTTTCTTTGGGAGGACATAATAACCAACCTTTGCCCGTTGTCACCGCCCTCACCATGACTCGCAACGGTAACGCCATCACCTTAGCAAAACGCTTTTACGACCAAGGCATACAAACCTTATCCGATTTCAGAAATCACCTGATTCTTACCCACGACCAACGGCACACAATGGGGGTAGTGCATCCCGCTTCTATGCACAACTTGCTGTTGCGTTACTGGCTAGCGGCTGGAGGAATTGACCCCGATAGCGATGTGGACATGAAGACCATTCCGCCAGCGCAGATGGTAGCTGACTTAAAAGCCGCAAGCATTGATGGTTACTGCGTCGGCGAACCTTGGAACTACCGCGCTGCTGTGGAAAATGTCGGCTTTACTATTGCTACCGATTTAGAAGTTTGGCTGGGACACCCCGGTAAAGTTCTTGGTGTGCGGGAAGATTGGGCAGAAAATTATCCAAATACGCATATTGCCTTAACCAAAGCTTTGTTAGAAGCTTGCGTGTATTGTGCAAATCCCGAAAATGCCCAAGAAATTCGGCAAATTTTAGCAGGGCGAGAGTATGTCAGCACTGATTTAGAATACATTCAACTCGAAGATCCAGATAATCTCACCTGTGACTTAGACCATCCGTTGCGGGACTATGCCCATCACCAGTTTTATTCTGAGTCTGCCATTAACCGCCCCAGCCGTACCGAACAAATTTGGATTATGAGTCAATTGGCGCGTTGGGGTGACACTCCCTTCCCCAGAAATTGGGTAGAAGTTGTGGAACGGGTGTGTCGCGTGCGTGTTTTCAGCACCGCCGCACGAGAATTAGGTTTGGATATTAGCTATATTCGCCAACCGATTCAACTGTTCGATGGTACTCCCTTTAACGCCGACGATCCGATCGCATATCTCAACAGCTTGAAAATTAAACGTGATTTTTCAGTCGCGGAAGTTGTTCTCGATGCACCAAGAAGAAGACTCGCATCATAAAAGAATCGTGAGAGAAAGAGGGAGTGGGAGAAATAGGATATCACGCGCGAACCTCTGAACTCCGTCAACGAGTATTTGAACCGGATGAATCCACCTTTGATCTCCGTTAACGAGTATTTGAACTGGATGAATCCACCTTTTATCTCCGTTAATGAGTCTTTGAACTGGATGAATCCACCTTTGATCTCCGTTAACGAGTCTTTGAACTGGATGAATCCACCTTTGATCTCCGTTAACGAGTCTTTGAACTGGATGAATCCACCTTTGATCTCCGTTAACGAGTCTTTGAACTGGATGAATCCATCTTTGATCTCCGTTAACAATCTGACTTTTTACATCATCTGAAAAAACCAGCAAAAGACCTAACCCCCATCCCCTTCTCTTGTAGGGAAGGGCGAAAATTCAAAGCCCTTTCTACACACAAATCGAATTACCCCCCTTAATCCCCCCGATGTATTGGGGGGAAAAAAGAAATCTAGTTCCCTCCCCTTTACAAGTAGTGTTAAACCCTAAGTCATCAGCCATTATTTCACTCAGCTAAGGGGAAAAAGAAATCTAGTTCCCTCCCCTTTATAAGGGGAGGGTTAGGGTGGGGTAAAACCCTGGTTAATCAGCTATTTCAGACTTGTGTGTAGTAGCCCTTAGACGAAGAAAGGTCAGAATATTCATTTTTGCATCCCGTACATTTAGCTTTTTAATCCCCAAATACCAAATACCATGCAAAACCGTAACTCAACAGCTACAAGCACACTAGGAAAACCATTCGTCAGTGCAACCACCAACCGCAGACCTTTTCTAGAAATTAAAGACGTTACCAAAGTTTATCCGACAAAGAAAGGCCCCTTTACCGTACTCGACGGCGTTAACCTCAACGTAGAACAAGGCGAGTTTATTTGCGTCATCGGTCACTCTGGCTGCGGCAAATCGACATTGTTAAATATGGTATCCGGTTTTAACTTTCCCACCTCCGGGCAAGTCTTACTCGAAGGAGAACCCATTACCAAACCAGGCCCAGACAGGATGGTTGTCTTCCAAAACTATGCCCTGTTACCTTGGCGAACTGCTTTTGAAAATATCTACTTAGCTGTCAACGCCGTTTATCCAAATAAACCACAAGCTGAAAAAAGAGCGATCGTCCGCGATCATCTAGCAATGGTGGGACTGGCTGATGCAATGGAAAAGAAACCAATGCAAATGTCCGGCGGGATGAGACAAAGAGTTTCTATCGCCCGTGCTTTGGCGATTCGTCCGAAAGTCTTAATTTTAGATGAACCTTTTGGGGCGCTAGATGCCATCACCAAAGAAGAATTACAGGAAGAATTGCTCAAAATTTGGGGCGATAACCGTTGTACAGTGCTAATGATTACCCACGACATCGACGAGGCACTATTTTTAGCAGACAAATTGGTGATGATGACCAACGGCCCCCACGCGAAAATAGGTGAAGTTATGGAAATTCCCTTTTCTCGTCCGCGCGATCGCAGCCGCATCATGGAAGATCCCCAATACTACCAATTGCGTAACTATGCCCTAGACTTTCTCTTTAACCGCTTTGCCCATGATGACGTAGGTTGAGCGCGATCGTCATTCTCATTTTTGCAAAATAGTACCAGATGGTAGCCGGAAGAACCATGCAATCAGTAGGGGCAATTCATGGATTGCCCTTACAACTACGTCTACAAGTTATAAAGTATGTGTAGAGCGAGTATGTTGAGAAAAAATCTGTATGACCAGCTACCCAGAAACCCTAACTAGTAATAACGAATCCGTTAGTGATTTAATCGCCGAGACGACAAGCATTAACCATGTTGAGGTAATTGAAAATGTCATCGACTCTTTGGAACAAGATGATAGTGCTATGGTTAGCCACACTCCAGAGGGTGGTTATCTCTGGAAGTTTAAGTATGGAAGCGTGGAAGTATTTGTCCAACTCAACGGGACAACCGATGAAGACACAATAACGGTTTGGTCTGCGGTGCTAAATTTACCTGCCAAAGATGAACCTAAGTTGATGCGGTATCTTTTGGAGTTGAACTGCTCTAGTACTTTTGAAGCGCGTTTCGGTATTATTGAAAACCGAGTGGTTGTAATATCGACACGCACCTTAGCAGAGTTATCTCCTGGCGAAGTGTCTCGGCTAATTACCATTGTGGCAACGATCGCTGATAATAACGATGAAGCCTTACAAGCTGAATTTGGTGCGGCTTAAGGAATTTTAGATTTTGATTGGGCTATTGCTACATCCGATGTCTAGCAATCCGGTTTGGGTGAATCTGCAAAAACTTTTTTCTGTGTACCAATTAAAAAGCGCCTGGGAGTGTTGCCGTGTTTCCACCCCAGGCGCTTTTTATTTTTAACTTGCTCCTCACACAACTAAATAGTATCACTGCTTCAATCAAAAGCCGAGTCTAGTAAGTGACACTTTTAGAACTGACTGCTGAATTGACCCCATCTGCATTTAGGGTGCGATCGCTCAAATTATGGCAGTTTGCTTGACAGACTCGATGGCGTCCAGGTTATCTGTTGGCTTACTGATTTCATTACACAGCCGCTTTATTGCTAATCACCAGCCCTCAAAAGGTGAGTTAGGGAGAATCTAGGCTTTACAAGTCGTAACATAACTAATTAAATAATTATTAAAGATATATGCATCCTTTAATTAATGCCTGAAACTTTTTAGTAATCAATCAAACTCTCAAATAAATATTAGCACTCAATGCTTGTAAGTGCTAATTTATCGCTGAAGTTTAACGCCTATGATATAGCCCAAAACTGCACTTTCTGTAGATGCATTAGTTCCTTTCCAGATATTATTTTAGAAATAGAAAAAACTAAATATTTTCTGTAAGTAATATAAAATTGGGAGTAGTGGCATGAAATACACTTTTGATATTGTAGGAATATCTCCACTTTTGCAGTTTTTTAATCAGCAACAACAAAACGGGCAAAAACCACCCCACCAAGGTGTGGAATACTTGGGAATGCATACGTGTACGTTAGATACGTTTTTAGAATCGGTAGAATCAGTTCCAGCCAAGTGGGATTGGAATTTGGATCAAGTGGTAGATACCGTGATTAAGTTTTGGTTGAATAACTCAGACAGTATTCGTTATTGGAAAATGCGTTTAAATGATGCTGGTAAAGATAATTTACTAGTCACAAGGTTGGCGGATATAACCGCCTTACAAGCTGAATTTGAATCCCTATTAAATAAGGAGTGGTGAAGAAATCGTTAGAATTGCAAAAGAATTCCGGAGGGGAGCAATCTCTGCTTCGCCTCCAATCAAAATCAATTATTTATTCTGTTATTCTCGTTTTCAAGTATTTTGAGAACTTGGAGATATAAATTTTCGACTCTTTTCGTCTGAACTTCACCAAATGACGCATAGTGAGTTAAGCTAGGAGCGCCATTTACTTCAATAATTGTATAATCTTCCATTGGTGAGGTTATATCATTAGCAAGAATATCCACACCTGATAATCTCAATTCCATATCTTTTGTAATATTTACTGCTAATTTTTTAAAATCAGGATGGATATTGTCAGTGAAATCTATTGCCTCACCTCCAGTTGATAAATTTGCATTCTCTAAAAGATAGACTATATTATTTTTAGGTATAACATTACTAAAATTTAGCTTCCGTCTTCGCAAGTTTTTTTTGATTCTGTAATCTTCAAAATCTATAATTTCTTTTCTACCATTTTTGATAAAAGTTTCTTGCTTCTGTTCCATAAGTTGCAAAACAGTAGATTGACCATCTCCGATGATAAATAAAGGAATTCTTTGATATGCCGAAACTACTTTATCATCAAGTACTACAATTCTATAATCATTGCCATTATAGAATCGCTCAACAATAAATCCTGAGGCTTTTCGCAAGATTTTCTTAGCTACTTGATAATATTCTTGCTTATTGTGAACCTTGGTAACAAACATTCCTTGGCTAAGGTTAATCGGCTTGACAATTACAGGAAATCCCAACTCATGAGCATAATAAAATCCTGCATCTATATTTCTAGGATTAGCTATTTCTTCGCATAATTCGTCACTGAAAAACGTTTTCCCTTCAGTAACCTTATAGCCAAATTTATTCAGAAAAAAGTTTGAAACTGCTTTATCTTTAGCTATTGCTACTGAACCAAAAGAATTAATACTAAACCTGGTATTACGAAAAAATGTTTTATTGCCGTTTTTAAATGTAATCAATCCCATAAAAGTGCATTCTGGGTCTATTAAAACTGCTGCTTCTATTTCTGTTGCTATTTTTTTAATTATTGATGTTAAAAATGGTGTTTTCATTATCGATAACTAGAATTTCGTCGAAAAAATTTTAACTATTTTGTGACAATTAGTCAAGAATTTTCAATTTTAACAATTGCACTATTGTTTGTCCCTAAAACTCTAGTCAAAAACTGAAGGAAAATTAATTTTTGAATATTTCAATAAACTCTGAAAATTTAATTATTTTCAACTAACTATAAAAAATGTAAATGCCTGCAATGTAGCTTTACTAATCAGACTATAGAAAAATTAAGAGTGCGTACATTATTTATTTTCTCTTCAACTTGTAAATAGTATGTTTTCAGACATTAATGTTTGTTTTACCACTGATGCGGACTTTACTTATGTGTATACATACAAATAATGCAAACCCAAAAATTGCCAAACTTTCTGTTTGAACATTGTTGTGTCCTGGAAACAATTGCAAATTAAGGCTTTGAGACTCACTGCCACCTGAAAATTTCAACTTAATTGGTCTAAAATATAGCGCTCAGTGTTGACAATTTATTAATAATCGAATAACAAGGTGGCAGCAGCATTAAAAAAAGCGTTGGTGCATTCCTACCTAGAAACTAATTAAGGCCCTTCATTAAACTTCATACGGTTAAGATAATTATGCCAGAAAATACGGATAACAAAACTTCCCAATCAGACAATCAAACTATTGCGTATAAAGAACGCCTGAATTCTTGGGCGATCGCTCGTCAACTTCCTAATACGCAACGGGAAATTGTTGCTCGCTTCCGCAGCCGTTCTGATGCCGATGGCTATATGCGGCACCTTCCTCAAGAAATACCAGATGCTTCCTACATGGTTGTTTTTGATTGTCAACGCCAAGAAGCTGCAATTTAAAGTACAAGCAAATGGCATTAACCCTTGTTTTTAATCCAATATGCTTGGTTTAAGGGTTATTGGTCTTTCAAGACGCGATAAATCAAGACGCGATTTATCGCGTCTCTACAATCTGGTTTTGAATTTCCATTACCCTTTTCTTGCGATCGCAGGCGTAGTCTACTTAAAATTTGCGCGAACCACTATATTTAATTTGCTCTCCAGCGAGAGGCTTAGATCCCCGGCTTACTTCAAGAAGTTGGGGATCTTTTGGTTTCTAGTACCTTCTACCATCTCAATTAACGTGAGGGTATACTACAAAAAATTAACAGTTCTCATACTAATTTTCGGTGAAGCTGCACATTAGATTTCTTGCAGAAATCGGGTAAAGGTTAAGGGTTAAAGGGGAAAGGGATAGAATTAACATTCCCCTTTAACCTTTCCCCCTTTCCCTACAAGAGTGCAAAAAGCACTTTTGCCAACAGGTCTATTGTTTTGACCCTTGCCAACCTTACCAAGGAGATGTGCCGCAGGTGGTGGGATTTTTTACTATGCGTATTCATAAATAATTAGTATCAAAATAAATGTAATTATAATTAGAAATAATTAAGTTTTTCGGGCAATACATAAATATCTTGATATATTAACTAAAAATAAATTCCGTAAATTCCCCCTTGCTACTGATATTTTAGATTACTTAAAAGTAAAAGTTAGTGCAATAAGCCCTGAAAATTCTAGAGAGTTAATAAGTGGAAAAACAGCACCGATATTACTGGTTCAAAGCTGTGAGATTTTTTCGTCAACAAGAATTACTTGCCCTGTTGCTGGGGATTTTCTTCTCAATCTCTGTATTCCTACTCTGGCAGAGACTTTTAATCCAAAATCCGAGGTTATTAGCACAACTAGAATTGATTGCAGGGTTATTAGTTGTTATCACGCTGACATTATCAATTTATTTTGCCTTGGCAATGAATGCAAGAAACCAACAAATAACAGCAATCAATCAGGAGTTAACTCATAGGATTTTTGAACAGAAACAGGTAGAAATTGCCCTGATCGCCAGTGAAAATCGTTTGCGACAGTTGGTGGAAACTGTCAAAGTCATCCCTTGGGAATTGGACTTGAAAACTTGGCGATTTATTTACGTAGGGCCACAAGCGGTAGATTTGCTAAATTATCCGATCGCAGAGTGGTATGAGGAAAATTTTTGGGTTAATCATCTGCATCCAGATGACAAGGAAAATTCTGTTCGTTTTTGTCAAGAAGCAACTGCTAGGTGCGAAAATCACGAATTGGAATATCGGATGTTAGCTGCTGATGGGCGAGTTGTTTGGCTGCGAGACATTGTTAGTGTCGTTGAGGAAGCCGGAACTGCGATCAAGCTGAGGGGATTTATGTTTGACATTACTGATTTGAAACTGGTTGAAGAAACTTTGAGGCTGAGGGAAAGGGCACTTGCCGCTACCAGTAATGGAATTATGATTGCCGATGCCAGAATCGCCTACAATCCCATTATTTACGTCAACCCTGCCTTTGAGCAAATAACAGGCTACAGTGCTACTGATGTAATTGGGCAAAACTGTAGATTCTTGCAACGCACAGATACCCAGCAACCAGCACTTAATGAATTGCGCTCATCTATTCAAACTGGAACAAGTTGCAAAGTTGTTCTTCGCAACTATCGCAAAGACGGTACTTTGTTTTGGAATGAATTGAGTATTTCTCCGATTCATGATGACAATGGTGAGTTAAGCCACTTCATTGGTATTCAGAGAGATATTAGCGATGTCTACAATGAGCTTTGTTTACGCAAGCAAGCCGAAGCCAATCTACGTCGGCAAGCCCTCACCTTTGAAAATATGCATGATGGCGTAATTATCACAGATTTAACTGGAAGTATTATTGATTGGAATCCTGCTGCCGAAGGTATGTTTGGCTATACCAAAGCTGAGGTTTTAGCTAAACATCCCAGTATTTTGCATCAGCCGGAAGTAGCCGCAACATTAAGCGCCAACATTTTGTCAACAGTCACCCAGCAAGGACGCTGGTCAGGGGAAATACACTTTATTCGCAAAGATGGTAGTGAGGGAATTTGCGAAACAACCGTAGTCCCTCTACAGGATGAACAGGGGGAAACTGTTGCGACTGTCGGCATCAATCACGACATTACCGAACACAAACGAGCTAAAGAGGCACTGCAACGGCAATTGCATCGCACCCTACTACTTGAACAAATTACTCAAGAAATTCGTCAAAGCCTTGACACCACCAAAATCTTTAAGACGGCTGCTACCCAAATTGGACAAGCATTTGCAGCCGATCGCTGTCTAATCCACTCTTACATTAGTAACCCCACACCACAAATCCCTCTAGTAGCAGAATATAATACACTCCCTGGTTACTGCTCTGTATTGAAATTGGAAGTTCCCATGACTAACAATCCTCATGCCGAGCAGATGATCGCCCAAGAAAATGCGATCGCTTCTCCAAATGTCTACGTTGAGCCTTTACTGCAAATGGTTCAGCCTATTTGCCGAGAAATTGGGCTGAAGTCTATGCTGTCAATCCGCACTTCCTATCAAGGAGAACCCAATGGAGCGATCGGTTTACATCAGTGCAGCTATTTTCGTCAATGGACACAAGACGAAATCGAATTACTAGAAGCGGTGGCGGCTCAACTAGGTATTGCTTTAGCACAAGCTCACTTACTGGAACAAGAAACACGCCAACGTGAAGAACTTACTTTGAAAAACTTTGCTTTGGAGCAGGCAAAACGTCAAGCAGAAGCCGCAAATCGGGCAAAAAGTGAGTTTTTGGCGATGATGAGCCATGAAATTCGGACTCCGATGAATGCTGTTATTGCCATGACAGGTCTATTGCTGGATACTGACCTTACACCTCAACAGCAAGACTTTCTGGAAATAGTTCACAGTAGCGGAGATACTTTACTCACCATCATTAACGACATTCTAGATTTCTCCAAAATTGAATCGGGCAAACTGGAATTAGAAGAACAGCCTTTTAATTTGAGAGCTTGTGTGGAGGAGGCTATTTCCTTTTTAGCTCCGAAAGCTGCCCAAAAGGATATCGAACTAGTTTATCTGATCCAGCCCCAAGTTCCCATTGAGATCGTCGGTGATTTGACTCGTCTGCGCCAAGTTTTGATGAATCTTCTCAATAATGCTATCAAGTTTACCGAAACCGGAGAAGTATTACTCTCTGTTGAACTGGGGAGCAGGGGAGCAGGGGAGGCAGGAGAGCAGGGGAGGCAGGGGAGCAGGGGAGCAGGGGAGCACAGGAGAAGAAGTAGCAGTAAGTCTTTCCCCTCTGCCCCTCTGCCCCTCTGCCCCTCTGCCTCTTATGCCCAATCCCCGATACCTGTTGAAAAAGAACAACTTCTCTACGAAATTCAATTTGCAATCAAAGATACAGGTATTGGCATCGCACCAGAGAAAATAGAGCGATTATTTCAACCTTTCACTCAGGCTGATGTCTCCATGACTCGACGATACGGTGGCACAGGGCTAGGATTGGCGATTAGTAAGCGGCTCAGTAAGATGATGGGCGGCACTCTTTGGGTAGAAAGCCAGGGGTTTGTTGGTGGTAATTCTAGCCCTAGATGGGATAAGAGAAAATTATTATCATTTCCTGACTCTTCACCAGGTTCAACATTTTATTTCACCATTATTACCAAAGTGGCTGCTCAACCAGAACAAGCTGTAAGCACTTCAACCCTGCTTGCATCCAAGCGACTATTGATTGTGGATGATAATCTAACCAATCGCCAAATTCTTAGCTTGCAAGCTGAGTCTTGGAAGATGGAAACTTATGCTGCCAAATCTGGAAAAGAAGCTTTAGTTAAACTTGCTCAGGGAACGCAGTTTGATATAGCTATTTTAGATATGCAGATGCCAGAAATGGATGGCATAAACCTAGCTCGTCAAATCCGCAAGCAATCTGGTTGTCAAAATCTGCCTTTGGTAATTATGACCTCTTTAGCGAAAGTAAAAACTTCTTCTGACTTTAATGATGTCGAGTTTGCTGCTTCTTTGAGTAAACCCATCAAACACTCTCAACTCTACGATGTTATGACTCGTGTTTTGGGAAATCAGCCGATCCTCAACAGTATTTCTCATTTTCCTTTGGTAGATCGGCATTTGGGTCATCGACTGCCACTGCGAATTCTTTTGGCAGAGGACACGGTTGTTAATCAGAAAGTTGCTCTATTGATGCTACAGAAAATAGGTTATGGCGCAGAGGTCGTCAGCAATGGGCTAGAAGCGATCGCAGCTCTGCAAAAACAGCGATTTGACGTAGTGTTGATGGATGTTCAGATGCCCAAAATGGATGGTTTAGAAGCAACTCGGAGAATCTGTCAAGAATGGGGGGTGGGTTTTCGTCCCCATATCATCGCCATAACTGCCAATGCCATGCGGGGCGATCGCCAACTTTGTCTTGCCGCTGGTATGGATGACTACATTAGCAAACCCATTCAACTACAAGAGTTAGCTCAGGCACTCAGCAAATGTCCACCCCAAAGAAATTTTGAATTCACTTCCATCGAACAACAAGGGGAAGTAATGCGCCCAGAATTGCAACCTTCGTTAAATATCTTACAGTCAGGGCAAAACCAGACATTAAAAAGTACCAAAATTGATGCCAAAATCCTCCAATCCTTGCAGCTTATGCTTAGAGGAGATCGTGTGGCATTTGCTGAACTAATTGAGTGTTATCTTACAGAGACAGCCAGACTAGTGCAACATATCAGCACAGCGATTGCAAGTCAGGATATCCAAACTATATGGAAGACAGCACACAAACTCAAGTCCAGCAGCGCTTCTATTGGAGCGATCGCCTTGGCACAAGTTTGCAAGGTGTTAGAAGTACAGGCACGCAGCAGTAACTTAGAAAACAATTTAGAATTACTTTCACTACTGTATCAGGAATATGAACAAGTTAAAACTGCCTTAGAAAAAGAACTCGCGAAGGAAGCACTATGAAAGCCACTGCTCAAGAAAGCCAATCTTTAGTTTTAATTGTTGATGATGAACCTTTTATTCGCTTGATACTGCGGCATTTCTTAGAGCGGGAAGGCTATCAAATAGTGGAAGCTCAAAATGGCATAGAGGCAATAAATCTTTTTAACCAACTGCACCCTGATATAGTACTCCTTGATGCCATAATGCCGGATATGGATGGATTCGAGTGTTGCACTCAGTTGGAACTTCTGGATTATAACAAGCATACTCCAGTTTTAATGATTACAGGACTTGAAGATCAAGAGTCAGTTGACCGTGCATTTGCAGTGGGAGCAATGGATTTTGTTACCAAACCGATTCACTGGCCAGTTTTGCGACAACGGGTAAAACGCTTGATTCAGCAATCTCAGTTACAGCAAAAACTAGAAGCCGTAAATCTGGAATTGCAGCGATTAGTTACTATCGATGGATTAACTCAAGTAGCCAATCGCCGACGGTTTGAAGAGTATTTTTCCCAAGAGTGGCAGCGTCTAAAACGCGAGCAACGTCCGCTTTCTCTGATTCTTTGCGATGTTGATTTTTTCAAATTATATAATGATACCTATGGTCATCGGGTAGGCGATCGCTGTCTTCAGAAAATTGCCCAAGCTATCAAAGACATTATTAAACGTCCCGGAGATTTAGTTGCCCGTTATGGTGGGGAAGAATTTGCTGTGATTTTACCAAACACAGACACCGAGGGGGCGACTCATGTTGCCGACCAAATTTGTCGTGCTGTCCAAACATTAGCAATTCCTCATCAAAATTCCCAAGTTAGTTCTCATGTAACTATTAGTGTTGGGTTTACAACAGAAATTCCTCAGCCAGATTCTGATTTAGAAGAAATGATTGCCGCAGCCGATCGAGCGTTATATCAAGCAAAGGCAACAGGACGCGATCGCTTTGTGCAAAATATTCTACTACCCGAAAGTACAAATTTACGCTAATGTGTCAACATTCAGTTATCTGCCCAATGCCCTTCAGGAGTGCTCAGTGCTGTTAGCGGAAGCGGGGCGTTTAGCCCGTGCTGAGTTGTGAATCTCACTCACTTATTTACTCGGAACTCAGAACTGTTTCGCCCAATGCCCCATTCCCCATTCCCCATTCCCCATTCCCCATGCCCCATTCCCCATTTAAAAATCTACCCCTCGTTTAAGTTCTACACCTTGATTAGCATAGTGTTTGTGGCAATAAACCTCTGAGTGAACGCTAGCCAAATCAAAGTACGCGGGTGGATTTTGGCAGCGGCCAGTGATAATAATTTCGGTGTCGCGGGGTTTGCGGAGTAAAGCTTGGACAATGGGTTCAACGGGGAGTAATTCTAAGTCAACGGTGGGATTGAGTTCATCGAGAATAATAGTTTTATACAATCCAGAAGCGATCGCAACTTTGGCAATTTCCCAACCTCGTTCGGCTTCTACATAATCTAATTCTTGCCGGGAATTTCGCCAGACGATCGCATCTCCACCGCAACGCTGATGATCTACCACTTCTGGATACGACTGCTGCAAAGCGGCGATCGCGGCGTCTTCTGTGTAGCCAGTACCACCTTTAAGCCACTGCATAATCAATACACGGGTAGACCCTGGATGGTTAATTCCTCTACCAATTGCCTGTAAGGCTTTGCCCAAAGCACTAGTAGATTTACCTTTACCAGCACCAGTATAAATTTCAATCCCTTCCAGGAAGAGGGCTTTGGCTGTTGGGTGGTGATGAGGTTTCATTTCTGAGTGCAAATCTGCAATATCGAGCAATTTTTGCGGTGCGGCGCGTCCAGTGGCGATGATTTCCAACTCTTGGGGTTTAGATTTTAATGTCTTTACGACTTCATCCACTGGTAGCAAACCCAAATCCAGAACTGGGTTAATTTCATCTAAGACGACAACTGAATACAAACCACTAGCGATCGCACCTTTGGCGACATCCCAACCCCGCATTGCTTCGTCTCGGTCAAAAGTGGTAATTTCTTCTGGCCCAAAAAATTCCGCTCTCCCGGTGCGAACCTGGTCAATTAAATGGGGAAACCCGCGCTGTAAAGCTGCGATCGCGCCATCTTCGTCATAATCACGTTCTGGCCCTTTTAAAAATCGCAGCAGTAAAACACGATTAGAATTGCTAGGCGTATTTATTCCCAAGCCAATGGAGCGCAAAACCACCCCCAAAGCCGCTTGAGATTTACCTTTACCCAGACCATCGTAGACGTGAATTTGACCAATAAGCCGTTCTTGACGCACTTGCGCCGTCCGAATTCCAATACCGTTCCTTGTCATCTCTGGAAAAGCTATAACTATGGCAGTCTTTAATCTTACCTAACCTCTTGTACTCTCAGGTAGAGAAACTGCCCCTCTAACGCCTCTGTACAAGGGTTAGTTCGATCTATTAACAATCTCAATAGAGGAATACTGGCACACTCGCATAGTAAAGGACAAGAACAATGGGATAATTTCCCCCATCACCCTTACTATCCCAGTTATACTCACTACAGTTAACCCTTACCCTTAAACATTTATGCTTGACAATTGGATGCTTCCCAGGGTTTTTCCCATTGGTGGATTTCTGTTTGACTTTTTATTTGTACTGATTGCTATCCCCATCGAAGCTTATGTTTTGCATTCTCGACTAAAATTTGACAAAAAAACCAGTACTTTTTATGCAATTTCTATCAATCTGTTTTCTAGCGTAATTGGTTGGTTCATATTTTTTGTATCAGAACCAATGTTACCAATACAGGTGAAATCAGAATTAATTAACTATGTATTTTTTAATAATTTCAAATCGACGAACACACAACCTTTTATTATTTTAACTGCTTGTATAATTTTTTTTACTACGTTTTTGATGAAATTTTTCATTTTAAGGGTCTTGTTATTCTCATTAAATGAATCATTTGTGACAAAGGAAGAAGAACCTAAAACATCTCAGCGCTTGCAACGGCGTCGTTTTATCACTCTGAATTTCCAAAATACTAATTTGGTTACTACTGTACTAATAGCAAATTCTCTAAGCTATACTGCAATAACTATTATTTTATTATTTCGTTCAAAATAGCAATAAACTACTTGTTTATTTCAGAGGAAAAATATTGATTAATCAGGTGTACGGAGGAATATGAATACGCTACTAAAAGATTTCTTTGGGGCTTTTAAATTTGTTGAAGGGCTTTATGCAGGAATTAGAAAAATATTAGTTCCACCCAAAGCTTATTCTTGGCAGACATTTATTTATTTGAGTATTTTTTCTTGGGTACTTTCATATTGTGCTACAGGTTATATCAAAGATATAATTGCCTTTTTCGGTTGGTTATTTTTAATTGCCGGCACAGCTTGGTATACAACTGAAGATCCTTTGAGGGTTCCTGGTACTTTTATGCCAGTCGGGGCAGTAATCACTGGATTCTTAGTGAGTGTTTTTGCATTTGGAGATCAACGAGATGTAATTACACCCAGAACAATTGTTTTTTGGCCGACAATTTCAGCACTAATTACGGCAATACCAGAGTTTATTGAAGGAAATGATACTGATGCAAAAGCTCGCATTCCTAAACCACAAGATCGCCAAAGAATCATAATTTTGGTTGCTAGTAGTATGCTGCTAAGTTGCTGGATTCAGTTTCACTTTGTGACGGATAATTGGTTACGACAATATCCCAGTTTGCAGGCAGATACTTTTAAACATAGTACCTTTGTTCCTAGAACAGAAGAATTAGTAAAAATTCCCCGAAACGGCGTTGTCATTCTCCAGAGACTTCAACCAATAGTAGTAGATCAAATAGCCCAAAGACCTTGGTCAGAAGTAGAAAAATGGTTGCTAGATGCGAAACAGCGGGTAGGAAATCTGGGCAGGGAAATCATTAAAAAGAACCTGAGTAAATATGAAGAGAAGGAACTATGGCGCGTTGAACCGCGTGTAGCTAATACTAAGTCTGGATATATATTAGATTTATTAAGTATTTGGATAGGCCCGAGTTCTAACCCACGGGGCTATTACTTAAAAAAATCTTGTCGCATTGAACCAGTTGCAACAGGTACTAATTCCGAGAATAAGATTACAGTTGCAGAAATCGAATGCGATCGCGCCAGTAAATTAATTTCTGGTTCACCGCCTCCGCAGCAGTGACGAGTGGGGCAGGAGGGCAGGGGAGCAGAGGGGCAGAGGAGCATACTTCGACTGCGCTCAGTAACCGGAGGAGCAGGGGAAGAATAACTAATGACGAATGACAAATGACAAATGACAAATGACCAATGACTATTAACAGAATTTTTGTATTGGCAAAGAATGTGTTTCAGGAAGTGGTACGCGATCGCATCCTATATATTATTGGTTTTTATGCGCTAGTACTCGCTACTGCCTTCCGCGTCCTTCCTGAATTTGCAGCTACAGCTGAAGATAAAATGTTTTTAGACTTTGGGATGACGGCGATGAATGCCATCGGGTTAATTATTACGATATTTATTGGTACGGGACTAATTAATAAAGAAATTGAAAAACGCACTATTTTAGTATTAATTGCTAAACCCGTTAGTCGCAGCGAAATTATCGTCGGCAAATACTTGGGTTTATCCGCAGTCCTAGCTGTGCTTGTCGCCACGATGACAGTAATTTATCTGCTATTTCTGCAAATTGGTAATATTCCTCATCCTACAGCAAGCATTCTAATTGCTGCAATTTTCTTATTTTTGCAGTTGTCATTAATTACTGCTGTGGCTATTACCTTTGGTGTTTTTACTGCTTCTCTGCTAGCGACTATTTTAACCTTTGCGGTATATTTAATCGGAAATATTACTCAAGATTTAGTACAACTGGGTCGTCTGAGCCGTAACCCTGGTATGGAACGTCTAACTCAAGCTTTGTTTCTTTTCTTGCCAGATTTATCTCGATTAGATTTGAAAAATGATGCCGTTTATGGTCTGCAAGCACTACCTGACACTACTGCACTGATTATGAATGCTAGTTATGGCTTACTTTATAGTGCCATGTTGTTAGCGATCGCTATTGCAATCTTTTCACAACGTGAATTTTAGACATTGGGCATTGGGCATTTGTCATTGGGCATTGGTCATTTGTCATTTGTCATTGGTTATTAATTCGTAAAGATTCAGGTCTAATATTTAGAAAGTAGAGATGGGGGAGTACAGATAATTATTAGAATCAGCCAGTAGTGCTTGTACAAAAAAATCAATAATAGACTTGCCTTGACGACGACAAGTCTGCACCACCGTCAATAAATCGCTAACCTTCCAAATCGAAGATCTCCCTACAGGACAACTAGCCGAAGCTCAAATCACCAAATTCGACTCCTTTGGTCGCCCTAACGGCGGCACAATCCTCATCGACGACGACGCCAACGGTATCGGATGGTTCATCGACCCCACACCCCTAGACAACAGCGAATTCACCCAAACCCTCACCGATACAGCCTTCTGCGCCACTACAGGCGATGCATTCGGCAAATACGACCTGCTCACCAGCATCCTGCACGAAATGGGACACCTAGCAGGCATCATCAACGGCTACAGCTAATTTGACCGCCACATCCAAACCGTCAACGGCTCCAAATTCTTCCGAGGCGACAACTTCACCGCCACCCTTACCCCCGATGGTAGTAGTTTTGTAGGTTGGGTGCAGCGATAGCGTAACCCAACATAAATCAGGTAGTAATGTTGGGTTGCGTTTCATTCCACCCAACCTACATAAATACAGCACTTTGTGTAACGGTTTGGTACAGTAGTTGAGAAGATAAAAGTAAAAAATCAGATGAAACCCTACTCAGTAGACCTGCGGGAGAAAATGATTAGTGTTTACGAAGCGGGAAATACATCTATTCGCAAAGTAGCAGAAAGATTCAAGGTAAATAAAAATACAGTACAAGACCTCGTGAACCGAAAACGAGAAAAAGGGACACTAGAGCCAAGTGTAGCAACTGGAGGAAAACCGAGCCAACTATCTGGTTATTCTCAACAGATAGAGGAAATGGTAGCAGAACATCTTTTCTCACTGCTGCTACTGTACCAGTTAGTCGCGCAAAGTGCTGTATATCTTTTAATATTTTTTAAAAAACTCTAGGTTTCAACATAGATGAGGTTTATCTGAGGTTGCTCAATTGTGCCATCAGGCATGATAGTATCTCGCAACTTCGCATAAATCAAATTTGTCTTCCAAAGGTTTGCCTTATTCAAGTTTGCTTTAGTTAAATTTGCCCATGTCAAATCTGCACTAGTTAAGTTAGCCTCAGTCAAATTAGCTTCGAGTAATTTTGCTCCACATAGCTTTGCTCGTGTGAGATTTGCAAAACTTAAGTTAGCTTCAATCAGGGATGCTTCAATTAATTGGGCTTCACTTAAGTCTGCTTCTCTCAAATCTACATCACATAAAGAAGCACCCCAAAGATTACTACCTATGAATTTAACTCGCCATAAGAATGTTCCGCACAAATTTGCTCGTGTTAAATCAGCATTAGTCAAATTGGCTTCACATAAAGATGCTTCATACAAATTGGCTTCACGTAAGCTAGCTTGCATCAAATTTGCGCCACTTAAATTAGCACGAGTTAGAACACAGCCAGACAAATTTGCATCACGCAAATCTGCTCCGATAAAGTTAATACCATTTAAATTAATTCCTTTCAGGTCGATTCCCCTCAAATCACATCCACTGAAATCTCGGCGCTGAAAATGTTTATTTGTGATTTGACTTAAAATAAATTCCTGTTGTTGAGCATAATTGTTCATGGTATTCACCTCTGGGTGTAATTGATCTCAAAGGTTGAGTGTGCTAGTTATCGCAATACTTCTCGGTTAGGCATTTTTAATTCGGAATCGGGTTTTGGCAAAAGGTTACTGGGTTTGGGTTAAAGGTTTTTTCTTTCCCCTTAACCGAGAAGTATTGGTAGTTACCGTATATTGAGAGTACACCGCAAACGGAGATTAGCTCAGTAAATAATCAAAAATAAATTAAAAGAAAATCGGCAATCACTTGAAAATGCGTTTTTTCAGTGGTTTCTAAAACAAAAAATGCTGACATAAGTCAGGAAATATTGATACGGTCGCAGTCATTTGTACTAATGGCAAATGACAGATGACTTCGATTTTCTCACGGCTTTTATGAAAAGCCTTGGGATAAGTTACAACTATTTTCAGGTAAATAGACCACGCGGTAGGGGCGCAAGGTCTTGCGCTCCTCCAACAGATGTGGTTCAAATACATGAAAACTGCTGTAAGATTCAAAACTTTTATTATTACTGAGTACTTACCCTCACTCAGGATTGATAGCGAAGGCATAACTCAACTTAGTTATGGCGTATCTTTTTGTTGCTTTCACTACTGTGCTTTTTGATTTACTTGTAACCAAATTTCTAAACTAGCAAGCAACCACAGCTTTACTCCATACCGGCTCCAAGTATCTCCTTGATAGTTTAACCAATTACGAATTGGCAACTGGTTTAAGTAAGGAGTAATACATGCATTTCGATTGAGCAATAAATCTCTGGCTTCTTGCTGCCAATATTTCCGAAATCCTAACTGCACTGGTACCATCATGCCACTTTTGGGACGATGAATAATTGTGTCTGGTAAGATATCTGCGATCGCCAAAGATGTACCGTAGGTAATTGCTTGCTTTAAAACTGCTTTTTCTTCTACTCCAGAAAGCTTATACTCTGGAGGTATCTCCATGCTTAACTCTACTATTCGTTGGTCGAACAGAGGAGAACGACCTTGCAAAAGAGCAGCTTGAGTCAAGTTACTAACTTTGGTCAGAATTTGGTCAGCGCCTTTAAATTTGATATTCATTGCCATCAAACGATTCAAATAGCTAGCTTGGGAATATAAATCTTCTGTAAAAACCCAAGGCGCTGTTTGTACTGCTGTCCAAACTTCTGGTTTTAAAAGTTGCGGTAAGTCAACAGCACACTTTTGAAAGGAAATTAAATAAGCATACAATGCATCTTGATTGGTGACGGAGCCATATAAACTATTAATTAGCATGGGCTGATTTTTTGGCCCGCCAAAACAGGGGTCGCCACCTTCACCATTTAAAACTACTTCTACACTTTCTCTCGCCAGTCGTCCTAGCAAAAAGTTGGGAACAGTCAGTGGGTCGCCAATAGGATCGTCTAAATAAGCCATTGTTTCCGGCAAACGCGACCACATATCCTGAAAAGTAATTTCTAAAATGTGGTGCTGCGTCTGACAATGGGATGCAACGAGACTGGAAAATTCTAATTCATTGGGACATTCCGAACCAAAATGAATCGAGAAGGTGTGGACTGGTGCTTTGTGGAATTTTGCTACTAAAGCTGTGATACTACTAGAGTCCAAACCACCAGAAAGAAAAACGCCAACGGGTTCATTTGCTGGTGGTAAATATTCTTGAACAACTTGCTCTAGAAGTTCTCGCAAGCGATCGCCATGCCATGCTAAAGGTCGATCGCTTGCGATAATCTGTTCTTGAAGTTGCCAATAAGCTGTAACTTTGTGGTCGGGAAATTCTAAAACGGTTCCAGGTCGTAGTTCCCGCACCTGTTCCCAAAGGGTTCGTTCGCCGGGAATAAAAGCACAACAAAGATAATCTCGCAACGCCACCAAATCTAAATCGGATGAACGATGGGGTGATAAAGTTCTCAGTTGAGGCGCAATCCAACGAACTGAACCACTGGTAGTATAATAGAGAGTACGAACACCGATGCGATCGCGAATCAATCTCAACACCTGTTTGTCTCTATCCCAAACCACCAACGCAAACATCCCTACAAGTTGGCTGAGACTTTCATTACCCCATTGTTCCCAAAGATTGGCCACCAGTTGCAGAGAACTTGCTTGAAAGCTATCCGGTTCAATTCCCAACTTTTGCAGCAACTGCACTCGGTTAGTTAACCAAACATCACCAATCACAACAAATCTTCCTCTAGAACTGATTGCTAATTTCTCTGCCGGAAATTCCGAAGTTGTGTGTGGTAAAATTACAGAAATTTTTTCATCTCGCCAAGCTATATCTTCATAATTTGGATTAATGTTTCCCCATGCTACGCGCCAGGTTGGATTAGTTTTGATGAATTCGATTTTAGGAGATTTACGATTTTTAAACGCATCAAATAGCATGGGAAATTTTTAACGCATAATCCAACATTTTGAAACGCAGATTCCAACTGAACCACCTGCCACCTGCCTCTTGCCTACTTATAAAGATCCAGCAATCATCCCAGCAAGTAAAATAAAACCAATCCACACGTTTTGCTGAAACATCTTACCATAAGCAGAATTAGGTAAGTTTCCCTTTCTTAATCGCAGAGACTGCCAAACCCATCCGATAGTAGCAATTGCAAGGCTAATCCAGAAGGCTAAGTGTAGATGTATAACTACGCCTAACCAAGACAATAACAAAATTGTGCCAGCAAAGAAAATTCCAATGGCTAGAGGGGCATAATTACCAAAAAATAGGGCGCTAGAATTAACACCAATGCGGCGATCGTCTTCTTTATCGCTCATGGCGTAAACTGTATCAAATCCCAATGTCCACAGTACTGTCGCGCCCCAAAGTAACCAAGTTGGTTGAGAAAGATTTTGCGTGACTGCACTCCAGCTAATCAAGACCCCAAAACCCCAAGCGATGGAAAGCACCAGTTGCGGTACGGGAAACACCCGCTTTGCACCTGGATAAAGCAAAATTACAGGCACTGCTGCCACGCATAACCAGAAACTCAGGGGGTTAAGATAAAAGGCCAAGACTGCTGCACACGCTAAAGAGACGATCGCAACTACAATTCCAACTTTCACAGATAAGGCGCGAGAAGCAAGGGGGCGATCGCGTGTTCTCTCCACTTCTGGATCGATATCCCGATCCCACAAATCGTTGACAACACACCCAACCGCACTCGTGGCCAGAGTACCCAATATAATCACACCAACCAGAGGTAAAGGCGGTTTTCCTGAAGCTGCCAAAAACACAGCCCAAAGGGCAGGAATCATTAAAATTAACCGCCCTTCTGGTTTATGCCAGCGTAAAAGCCGGATAATTACAAGCCAAATTGGTGACTGGGGGCGTTCTGGCGTCGTTAGCATAGGATTGAGGGGGCAGGGGGCAGGGGGCATGGGGCATTGGGCAGGAGGCAGGAGGCAGGGGGCAGGGGGCAGGGGAGCAGGGGGAGATGAGGGGGACAAGGGGGACAAGGGGGACAAGGGAGAATTATTGAACCAGTTTCTTCCTTGTCTCCCCCTTCTTCCTTGTCTTCCTTGTCTTTTCCCAATGCCCCATTCCCTATTCCCTATGCCTTATTTTTTAATTCACACTTCTTTACATCTATAGAATAACGTTATTTGTTATTTGTAAAAACATAACTGAAAGTGGCAACTTTAAATATCTTTAAATAGTCACTGAGGTTATAAGTAGTAGGGTAAATATACATAGCTAGTATGGGTTAAACCCTAGCTATCTACTAACAGCACTCAGCCTGAGCAAGTGTGTTGTCATAAATATCAGTGCTAGCTACCCCGACATATCACCGTTTGCGATCATTTCTTATAAAGAGAGAAAACTAGATGCTGGATTTAGTTTCTAGCTGGGAGAGTAGTCCTACTCAACCATCTAAGCAACATCGGATTATTGCTGCCATTGATTTGGGAACAAATTCTCTACACATGGTAGTAGTCAAGATTGACCCTACACTACCAGCTTTCAGCATTATTGCTAAAGAAAAGGAAACCGTAAGGCTTGGCGATCGCAATCTTACCACTGGAGAACTCAAACCAGAGATAATTGAAAAGGCGATCGCTGCTTTAAGACGCTTTCAAGAAGTTGCCAAAACTATCAACGCTGAAACAATCATCGCTGTAGCAACTAGTGCTGTGCGAGAAGCGCCCAACGGTAAAGATTTTTTGCACACAATAGAAACGGAGTTGGGTTTAAGCGTTAACTTGATTTCTGGTCAAGAAGAAGCGCGGCGAATCTATCTTGGTGTGCTCTCGGGGATGGAATTTAACAACCAGCCCCACACCATTATTGATATTGGCGGTGGTTCCACAGAATTAATTTTAGGCGATAGTCAGCAAGCCCGGATTCTCACCAGTACCAAAGTTGGTGCAGTGCGACTCACTAGCGAGTTAATCACTACTGATCCCATCAGCACCACTGAGTTCCAATATCTGCAAGCTTATGCACGCGGGATGTTGGAACGTTCTGTAGAAGAAATTTTAGCAAACCTAGAGTCTGGGGAATCTCCGCGTTTGGTGGGTACGGCGGGTACAATTGAAACCCTGGCGATGATTCATGCACGGGAAAAGTCGGGTGTCATTCCTTCCACTCTCAATGGCTACCAATTTAGTTTGAAAGACTTGCAAGAGTTGGTAAATCGCCTGCGGAAACTGAGTAATTCCGAAAGGGCTGAAATTCCTGGTATGCCAGAGAAGCGCCCTGAAGTTATCCTCGCTGGCGCAGTCATATTACAAGAAGCAATGACCCTTTTGGGTAGTGAATCAGTAACAGTTTGTGAGCGTTCTCTGAGGGAAGGCGTAATCGTAGACTGGATGCTAACCCACGGTTTAATTGAAGATAAACTACGCTACCAAAGTTCAATTCGGGAACGGAATGTCCTCAAACTCGCAGATAAATACCATATCAATTTAGAATACAGCGATCGCGTGGCAAAATTTGCCGAGAGTTTATTTGACCAAACTCAAGGTACTTTACATCATTGGGGAACTGATGAACGACAAATGCTCTGGGCAGCGGCAATATTACACAATTGCGGTCATTATATCAGCCATTCGTCTCACCACAAGCACTCTTACTATTTAATTCGCAATGGAGAATTACTCGGTTATACAGAAACCGAGATTGAAATTATTGCCAATTTAGCGCGTTATCATCGCAAATCGCCGCCTAAGAAAAAACATGAAAACTACCAGAGTTTGCTGACCAAACAACAACGACAAATTGTTAGTCAATTAAGTGCGATTTTAAGATTGGCAGTAGCATTAGATAGACGAAAAATTGGTGCAGTTGCTCAAGTGCAATGTGAGTATTATTCACAGCTTAGGCAGGTCAACCTGCTAATTTTCCCTACTCAATCAGATGATGATTGTGCTTTAGAACTTTGGAGCTTAGATTATAAAAAAGAGGTGTTTGAAGAAGAATTTGGAGTGAAATTAGTAGCGAGTTTAGAAAAGTCTAGTATTCCTAACTTCTCTTAGAAATTCGGGTGCGTTAACACAGTGTAACGCACCTGCATATAGCTTATATTTATATTTGCGATCGATAATCGGCTTGAGAAGTTAGTCTCAATATAAAAGCTTAAGGGAAAAATCAAAAAAATTATTTAATGAATTTTTAAGAAGTTATTATTAACAAGTAATATTCTCATATACAACAAAAATCTTAATTAAATTTGTAAAGTGGATCGAGCTAAAAAATATATATCATTTTGACATCTAACTTAAGGACGAATTTATAACTGTCCCAAGGAAACATTTAAAAACAGACATTAGTAATTAGAATAGAATTAACAATCTATTAAATGTAGGTTATGTTGCTAGTGGATATCTAAGCCGGGAAACTTAGATATCCTTATATAAAATGTCACTAGTTTAATAAGTAAGGGACTTCCAAAGAAAAAAACATTCAATTTTTCTTGTGGGGCGGGCGGACGAGACGCCCACCCAATGGTTAAGGCGGACAAGATGTCCACCCCACAAGATTGAATAATTTATTTCTTGGTAATCCCTAATCAAGCAGACATAATATTGAGGGCTGCAAAAGAAACTTGCGCAGAAGCTTAGAAAGGGGAAGGGAGACAAAAGCCTAGCAAGAAGTAGGGGCGTAAGGACTTGCGCCCCTACGACTGTTGTTTGCGCTCTGAAGTTATTACGAAAATACTACGCACTGCGATCGCCTAATGCGCTTTTGGAGGGTTAACAACCTGATTTGGTATAAGTATTAACTGTATCCATATCTAAAGCTAAACGACCTGAAAGCTATTAGGAGGTATTTATTAAGTGATTACACCGCACTATGTTCCATTGCTAGTGCTTTTTATCATGATTGGATAGATAATAGAACTAAGTATGAGCAAAAATAGAGAACTCACATTTAAGGAGCTTTAATGACTAAACGTATTACCAGTGCTGTAAATTCGCTAGTAGCAAACTTCTCGCGACGAAATGCACTTTTGTGGCTTGGAGGTAGTGGAATAACAACCGCCTTGATGGTGGGAACACAAAAGGAAGTGAGCGCTAAAGACAACAAAGAGTTGAAATTGGTGAACCCACCAACATTATATAATCCAACCCAAAATGGCTATAGCCATATAGCTGTGACACCATCAAGGGCGAGAACTGTCTATATTTCTGGTCAATTTGGTTCCGATTTGCAAGGGAATCTTGTCTCCAATGAATTTGAAAAGCAGTTAATACAGGCTTTTAAAAACCTCCGTTATGCCTTAGCAGCGGTTGGGGCACAACCACAAGATGTCGCAAAAACTACTGTTCTGATAGTGGATCACAACCAAAATAAATTGATCCCGTTAGGACGTGAAATTATAAATTTATGGGGGAATCAACCACCAGCAAACACTCTTATTCCCGTTCCTAGACTTGCACTTGACGGTATGTTGTTTGAAATTGATGCTTATGCGGTAATTCCAGATAACCGTAGTTGAAGACTGGTTTCAAAATTCTATCAATCACAGTCGGCGGAATAACAAACTTCCGCTACTGTCAATCAATAATAGGCTCTCCTATTTGAGTAAGTAATTGCCTTTAGTCAGACTACGAAACCTAACTAAAAATCCCAGCAAGTACTATAGGAATCCGGTTTGATTTCTGAAAAGATACGTAGTGGCGCGGCAAGGCTAAAATGTTGCAATAAATTTTTTTGTGGTGTGGGCCGAAAAGCCCGCACCGGACGGGCGAGACGCCCATCCCACAAGACTTTGTTAATGCACAATTTTTTTGCTTGCCACGCTACTACAATACCTAATTTTGTTCAAAAATCAAATAGTAGTCCTATAGTAGTTTGCTCTTGTTAACTTGGTTCTTTAAAGTTTAAAGGGAAAAGGTGAAAGTTTTTAACCTTTTCCCTTTTAATCTTTCCCTAGCCCTTACAAGCATATTTTTGAGTTAAAAAATTCCTACTTTACCTTTGTAGATTCTTAATTTACTATTGAGAACCTTGACGCTTTGTGCCAGATGTTCTATCTCTGCATTGAATGCTTTAAAGCTAAGGCAGCGTGTAATGTACACTAAAATTTAAAGCTTATCTTCATAAATGGTCTTAAAAGTAAAGCCATAGTAATCTTTATTAATTAACATTAAACCGCCGTTATGAATTTGGGAATAATCAACTTATAAATTACTCGGATTTAACAGTATGTTTAGCACTCATGTTAATATTTCTGGATACCAAATCATTGAAGAAATCTACAATGGTTCGAGAACTGTAGTTTACCGAGGATATCGAGAAAGTGACTCATTACCTGTAGCGATCAAACTACTGAAAAATCCATATCCCTCCTTCAACGAACTAGTGCAGTTTCGCAATCAGTACACCATTGCCAAAAATCTCAACTCATCTTTAATCGTCCAAACCTATAGCCTGGAAGTGTATCAAAATACCTATGCATTGGTGATGGAAGATTTTGGTGGCATTTCTCTAAAAAATTATTTTGCTCGCGATCAAACACGAGACATTAGGTTTTTACAAGAGTTTTTACAAATAGCGATCGCACTCTGTAATACCTTAGAGATACTCTATAGTCAGCGCATCATTCATAAAGATATCAAACCGAGCAATATTTTAATTAATCCTGATTCCAAAGAAGTTAAATTAATCGACTTTAGTATTGCCTCTCTATTACCAAGGGAAACGCATACGCTAATCAGCCCCAATGTGTTAGAAGGAACACTAGCTTATATTTCTCCAGAACAAACAGGGAGAATGAATCGGGGAATTGACTACCGGACTGATTTTTATTCACTTGGTGTAACTTTTTACGAATTACTCACAGGTGAGTTACCTTTTCAATCAAACGATCCAATGGAGTTGGTGCATTCACATATTGCTAAGGTAGCCTCATCAATAGATGTAATTAACTTACAAATTCCGGCGGTAATTTCGGATGTCGTTAGCAAATTAATGTCAAAAAATTCTGAAGACCGCTATCAGAGTGTATTAGGATTAAAGTATGATTTAGAAAATTGTTTAGCTCAACTGAAAACAACAGGTAAAATTGAAAATTTCCCAATTGCTCAAAGGGATGTGTGCGATAGATTTATTATCCCTGATAAACTCTATGGACGAGAAGCAGAAGTAGAAACTCTGCTAGAAGCATTTGAAAATGTCAGCCTGGGAGCAACAGAAATAATCCTGGTAGCTGGGTTTTCAGGGATTGGTAAAACTGCCGTTGTTAACGAAGTTCATAAACCTATTGTTCGCCAACACGGTTATTTTATCAAAGGCAAATTTGACCAATTTAATCGGAATATTCCTTTTTCTGCATTTGTCCAAGCTTTCCGTAACTTCATGGAGCAATTACTAGCAGAAAGTGATGTCCAAATACAAAAATGGCAAAATCAAATTATTCAAGCATTAGGTGAAGACGGACAAGTAATTATTGAAGTCATTCCCGAATTAGAAAAAATTATTGGCAAACAACCACCTGCACCAGAATTATCAGGTAACGCAGCACAAAACCGATTTAATTTATTATTTCAGAAATTTCTCCAAGTATTTACAACTAAAGAACATCCTTTAGTCATATTCTTAGATGACTTACAGTGGGTAGATTCAGCTTCCTTGAAACTGATGCAATTATTAATGAATGAAGCTAATCAAGGATATTTATTGTTAATTGGTGCTTATAGAGACAATGAAGTATTTCCAGCCCATCCGTTGATGGTAATGTTGGATGAAATTCGCAAAATAGGTGTAAAGGTAAATAGTCTTAACCTGAAACCGCTCAACCAATTACAAGTGAACCAACTTGTCGCCGATACGTTAAATTGTGCAGAAAATGTGGCATTATCTCTTTCACAATTGATTTATCGTAAAGCTCAAGGGAATCCATTTTTTGCAACTCAAATCTTGAAATCATTACATCAAGATCGACTCATTCAATTTAATTCTGTAGAGGGATGTTGGCAATGCGACATTTCTCAAATCAATCAGCAAACTCTAGCAGACAATGTTGTTGATTTTATGGTTTTCCAATTACGAAGACTACCAGAATCAACTCAACAACAATTGAAGCTAGCTGCTTGTATTGGTAATCAGTTCGATTTAAAAACATTAGCGATTGTTTCTAAACAATCAGAGGTAGAAACCGCAGATTGTTTGTGGAAGGCTTTGCAAGAAGGGTTGATTTTGCCGCAAAGTGAGGTTTATAAGTTTTTTGTTGGTTCCGAAAATCAAGCAGCTACTCAAGAACAGTCTGAGATGGTTGTATATAAATTTTTACACGATCGCGTCCAGCAAGCTGCCTATTCACTCATTCCAGAAGCACAAAAACAGTCAACACACTTGCAAATTGGGCAATTGTTGTTGCAGAATACACCTAAAGAGCAGCAAGAGTCAGGAATTTTTGCGATCGTTAATCAATTCAATTACGGGCTGGAATTATTAAAGGAAGCTGACGAACGAGAACATTTATCCCAGTTAAATCTGATAGCTGGTTGTAAAGCCAAAAACTCGACAGCTTATGCAACAGCAGTTGAGTATTTAAAAGTGGCAATGCTTCTATTACCGATAAATGCTTGGCAAAGCAGCTACGATTTGTCCCTTGCTGTTTACGAATCTGCGGCTGAGGCTGAATATCTGAATACAAACTTTGAGTCATCAAAATCATTAGTAGAAATTATCCTCAAAAATGCTAAATCTCCATTAGAAAAAGTTCGTACCTATGAGATTCAAATCCAATCTTATACAGCGCAAAATAAATTCATTGAAGCAATAGCCACAGGTAGAGAAGCACTGCAATTACTAGATTTGACGTTACCTGAAGATGGTAGCACTCAAATTATTTTTGAGGAATATGACCAATTAAAACAAATGTTGGTTCATCAATCGATTGCAGCATTGGCAGATATGCCAGAAATCATTGATCCCCAAAAATTAGTTGCACTCCGCATATTATCAGGTTTATTTGCTCCAGTTTATATAGCCAAACCGATGTTATTGCCGCTCAAAATTTTTACAATGATCGAAATTTGTATTAAGTACGGCAACTCACCACAGGCAGCTGTCGCTTATAGTCTCTATGGATTATTTTTGTGCAGTATTGGTGCAATTGAAGATGGGTATCAGTTTGGTAAACTGGCAGTACAACTTTTAGAAAAATTTCAAACTAAAGAACTTAAAAGTAGGGTTTATTTAACATTTAGTTTGTTTATTAAACATTGGAAAGATTCAATTAAATCCACATTGAATCTCTTTTTAGAGGGATTGCAGAGTGGATTAGAAACCGGAAATTTAGAATATGTAGGCTATTGTGCCAATTGCTATTGTCAATTTCTCTTTTGGAGTGGAGAAAACCTAGAAAATGCTGTGCTGGAGGCTGATAAATATTGCGATCTCATGCAGCAAATCAAACAAGAGGTGTCTCTGGTTTGGGGAAATATCTGGCGGCAGACGGTGCTAAATTTACAAGGAGAAGCGGCTAATCCCTGTTGTTTAATTGGTAAGCATTTTCACGAAGTTAAAATGTTACCGACTTTAATTGAAACAAACAATATCAATGGTATTTGTTATGTCTATCTAGCAAAAACGCTCCTAGCTTATCTTTTTGGTGAGTATGAATCTGCTTGGGAATATTCCCAAAAATTTGAGCAGTATGAGCAGGGAGCAGCAGGTTTATTAATTGTTCCCTTGCGGAATTTCTATCAATCTTTGAGTTTGCTAGCTCTTTGTTCTCAGGTAAATGAAGCACAGCAACAGCTTTATCTCCAAAAAGTAGCCGAAAACCAGTCAAAAATGCAAGAATGGGCGGCTCATGCGCCAGTCAATTATCAGCATAAGTACAATTTAATTTTAGCTGAACAAGCTCGTGTAACTGGCGATCGCTTACAAGCCGCAGATTATTATGAAATAGCGATCCAAGAAGCGATCGCCAATGACTATGTTCAGGAAGCAGCGATCGCTAACGAACTTGCTGCCAAATTTTACCTAGAATGGGGTAAAGAAAAAGCCGCAGAAGGATATCTGCAACAAGCATATTACAGTTATGCCCATTGGGGAGCAAAAGCCAAAACTGATGACTTGGAAAAACGCTATCCCAAATTACTCAAACCCGTTTTGCAACAGCAAGAATTCAACTTAAATCCCTTAGAAACCATAGCCAGCATTGCTCGTACATCTAGTTACACTACTAGCAGTACTAATATTTCTGATGCTCTTGATTTAACCTGCATTCTCAAAGCAGCTCAAACTATCTCCAGTTGTATCGAATTAGACGCACTGATCGGCAGTCTCACTCGCATTATCTTAGAAAATTCTGGTGCGAAAACATCTGTATTAATTCTTCCTCAAAAAGATACTTGGCAAGTGCGGGCAATTACTTTTATCGATGAACAGTTAAATTCCCAGACTGATGTCAAAACCATTCTAGATTCACAACTAATAGATGCTTGCCAATATATTCCGCGAAAGCTAATAAATTACGTTAAAAATACTCAAGAAACCGTCATCATAGACAATTGTGAAACGAGTATTCCTGGTGTAATTGGAGAATATATGCTCCTACATCAACCTCAAAGTGTATTATGTACGCCCATTATTAACCAAGGTAATTTGGTAGGGATTCTCTACCTAGAAAATCAATTGAATCAAGGAGTATTTACTAGTAACCGCTTACAGGTGATTAACCTACTTTCCTCTCAAGCAGCAATTGCCTTAGAAAATGCTCGGCTTTATCAGCAAGCTGGGCAAGCTTTAGAAGATTTACAACAAGCTCAACTACAAATCGTCCAAAGTGAAAAGATGTCTGCGTTGGGCAATTTAGTTGCTGGCGTCGCTCATGAAATGAATAATCCTCTTGGTTTTATTGCTGCCAGTCTCCAACAAGCTAAACCAACATTTATTGATGTGATCGAACACTTGAAACTATATGAACAAAAGTTTCCTACTCCCGGAGATGAAATTTTTACCCATGCTGAAGAAATCGATTTGGAATATAGCTTAGAAGATTTGCTCAAAATAATTGATTCGATGACAATAGCGTGTGATAGGCTCAAGAACATTAGCACCAGTCTGCGTACTTTTTCTCGTGCTGATAGAGATTACAAAGTACCGTTTAACATTCATGAAGGCATTGATAGTACGATTTTAATCCTTAAACATCGCCTGAAAGCGAACGAAGAACGTCCAGCTATTGAAGTAATGAATGAGTACGGAAATTTACCCAAAATTGAATGCTTTCCTGGGCAATTAAACCAAGTATTTATGAATATCTTAGCGAATGCTATTGATGCCTTAGATGAATCAAATATAGATAAGAGTTTTGAAAAGATTCAAGCCAATCCCAATCGGATTAAAATTACCACCTCTTTAAAAAATAAACAAGTTGAAGTGAGTATTGCTGATAATGGTCAAGGGATGAGTGAATCAGTCAAACAAAAGATATTTGACCACTTATTTACTACGAAAGGTGTAGGTAAAGGAACAGGATTAGGATTAGCGATCGCTCAGTCTATTGTTGTAGAAAAACATGGTGGTTCACTGGTTGTGAATTCTACCCTGGGCGTTGGAACAGAATTTGTAATTACCTTACCGATTCTGGCTCAGACTCCAAATTAACTGAGAGTTGAACCAATACAGTTCAGAATGAGCAACAAAACCCTGATGTAGAGACGCGATTTATCGCGTCTTGCAAGACCTTTTTGCAAAATTGGAATGCTCGTTATAAATCTGGATTAATACATTTAAGATGCTCACAGCCAAAACCTTGAGTCATCATTGCAGATAGCTGTGGAAAAACTTGTTCATCAAAGTTGAGTTCTCGGATGATTTGATCATAGGGTTGCCCCTGCGCTATCCGCTTTGCCATTTCCTGAAACTCTACCCAAGTTAAATTACTCTCAACAAATGCTTTAGCAAGGATAATTACCAGTTCTTCATAATCATTGTCTTCCAATTTTGTCATCATTCGGTGTTCAATGTGAAGCGAATCATCGAAACAGTAATACCAGGATTTCGGTTGCTGCTGAAGTATTCTTCGGAAAAAATCCTGCTGTTTCGAGCGACTAACAGCACGATCTGCCTCACTACATACCATTAAGATTGGGGCAGATACACAGTCTTGAGCCTTGTCTAAAACCTGATATCCCAATTCGAGAAATATCCGTAAAGCCTTGAGACGAAAACCTTTATAACCAAAATTTCCAGGTGCATCTTTGTTGAACCATTCAAAGTAAATTGGCAGAATTTTGATGAGTCGATCGAATAGTAAATAGCGGCTACCTAAAAAAGGCGTAAACAATAAAGTGCGGTCAATCTCTTCAGGATGCTCCAAAGCTAACCAAGCAGCTAAAGTTCCACCTGTTGATAATCCACCAATTACAACTTGTTGACCTAGCGTTTTGGCAATCTGCAACCATTTGATTACAAATTGTTGATAAATCTCAATATCTGTTGGCAAGGGTGGAGGATTTTGCGACTTCCAGTTACCTGAGCGTCCATGACCGGGTTGTAAAGGAATTAGAACGTTATATCCCTTGTTAAAGAAGGCTTTACCAAGCGGCTCGAATTGGTAAGGGCCTGCTGTAAAACCATGCAAAAACAAAAAAACTTTTGACGTGAAGTCAGGATGAATCAAAAATTTAGAACGGCAAGCTTCATTTTTAAGACCTAGTGCAGACTCTAATTGGTGAACTTGCTCTAGAATTTCTACTGTATTTTGAATGCCAACTTTCATTTATGTAATTATTATGTTCGTATACATATAGTAATCCTACTTGACTTACGATCGCATACTGAAAAGTAAATCTTTGTCAGGTAAGGTTTTAAGCGGCTTAGTTATTCAAAAATTAAATAGAATCCTAGATATATGTTACTTTAGGAATTAAGTAGTTACTTCGAGTCTAGCAGAGGACATATTGTTGAGTTGCCCTGTCAGAAGTAAGAAATGTTTTAAAATTGAATGAGTATTCACTCCAAACTAATTTTCCACAACCCGTCTAGCGGATTAGACAGTTGGAATTGACTATCATTGCTACCGAGCCAATTATTGTCATACACCAACCCCACACTGAATATTCTATTTAGAGGATATTGTCCTAGTTTTCCAAAACCTTCAATATTCTTTGAGTCAGCGATCGCTCGCTGGTTCAACTGTATAGTTGTTTGGTTGCCGTCGTCAAAGTAAATTGTGGCTCGTTTGTTGTGAAAGCGCACCTGAACTTTGTAGACCCCACCAGTTGCATAGTAATAAGCTGTAGCAGGTAGCTTTTGACCATCAATATTTTGTCCTTTAAGCTCAACTGCCATAGCAGGACTGCATAGCAGCAACAGGATTGGCAAGACTGATCCTAAAACTTTCATTGGTAGTAACAAACACTTTCAATCAACTACTTTCTACTTTAAAACATAAGTAGAGCGACTTACAGCAGATTTCAAGTTGGTGAAGTACACAAGCTAAGTTTGTTATCCAGATATAAAAGGTGTTTACTTCTGAATTCTGAATTCTGCTGTAAGTTTCACAGCCAATGCCAGAAAGTCTTCTTTCCGTACTCTTGTAGAGAGACGCGGTATATCGCGTCTCTACCCTTACTCCCTACTCATGAAATAAATCCAAGTCTGTGACAGCACCAACACTACTAGAGGAAACTAACTTGGCATATTTTGCTAAAATGCCTTTTGTATAACGGGGTGGGCGGGGTTGCCATTTGGCGCGGCGACTGGCTAATTCTGCATCATAAATGTTGATTTGTAACAAGCGAGAATTAGCATCAATAGTGATGCTATCACCTTCTTCGACTAGAGCGATCGCACCACCAACGGCGGCTTCGGGAGCAACGTGTCCGACTACCATCCCATAAGTACCGCCTGAAAACCGTCCATCAGTAATTAACCCGACTGCATCACCTAAACCCGCACCAATAAGTGCTGAGGTAGGTGCTAGCATTTCCCGCATACCAGGGCCGCCTTTGGGCCCTTCGTAGCGAACGATAATTACATCACCGGCTTTAATCTTACTTGCAAGGATGGCATCTAAGCATTCTTCCTCGGAATCAAATACCCGTGCAGAACCAGTAATGTTGGGATTTTTCACCCCGGTAATTTTTGCTACTGCTCCCTCTGGAGCGAGATTCCCTTTCAGGATGGCTAAGTGACCTTGGGTATACATCGGGTTATTCCAAGTCCGAATCACATCTTGATTGCTTGGTGGTTCGTCGGGGACATCTGCTAAAATTTCGGCGATGGTTTTACCTGTGATGGTGATACAGTCGCCGTGAAGTAATCCATGCACCAATAGCATTTTCATTACTTGGGGAATCCCACCAGCTTGATGTAAGTCTGTGGCAACATATCTACCACTGGGTTTTAGATCGCATAAAACAGGGACACGATCGCGGATAGTTTCAAAATCATCTAGATTAAGTTCTACACCAGCTGCACGAGCGATCGCTAGAAAATGTAACACGGCGTTAGTTGAACCACCCACAGCCATAATTACAGAAATAGCATTTTCTATAGATTTGCGCGTGATAATCTGCCTGGGTAACAGTTGATTGCGAATTGCTTCTACTAATACCTTGGCTGATTCTTCAGTGCTATCGGCTTTTTCGTCATCTTCCGCCGCCATTGTGGAAGAATAGGGTAAACTCATACCCATCGCTTCAAAGGCCGAGGACATAGTATTGGCTGTGTACATCCCACCGCAAGAACCAGCACCAGGACAAGCGTGGCGTTCTACTTCCATCAGTTCGGTGTCGTCAATTTTTCCAGCACTGTATTCACCCACAGCCTCAAAGGAACTCACAATAGTCAAGTCACGGCTGTTGTAGTGTCCGGGTTTAATTGTCCCACCATAAACAAAGATAGCCGGGATATTCATCCGTGCGATCGCAATCATTGCCCCTGGCATATTTTTATCACAGCCACCGATGGCAATGACACCATCCATACTTTGACCATTACAGACGGTTTCAATGGAGTCAGCAATTACTTCTCGTGACACTAGGGAATATTTCATTCCCTCAGTTCCCATCGAAATCCCATCACTAATAGTAATTGTGCCGAACATTTGCGGCATTGCCCCGGCTAGTTTAATTCCAGCTTCAGCTATGAGTGCTAGTTGATTAATTCCCATGTTACAGGGAGTGATGGTGCTGTAGGCATTAGCTACACCGACAATTGCTTTCTTAAAGTCTTCATCCTGAAAACCTACTGCACGCAGCATAGCCCGATTTGGCGATCGCTGTACTCCTTGTGTAACAGCTTTACTTCTAAAATTCTCTGACGTTGTTTTTTCACTCATTGCTCAGGCCTCAATCAAATCTCTGTACGAGTATGATATGTAGCCTTTTTTGAGATGTCCAATATATATTTATTTAAAATTGAGACGTATAAAGTATCAAAAATATGAGACTACGAAATTTGAGCTACTTTATTGCTGTAGCTGAGAAATTACATTTCAGCAGGACTTACACAAACGTATAATTTTATTCAGCCATAAATCGAATGGCTCTCTGCGTTCATATTACTTACCCACAGAAATTATCAACCCTCAACTCGCGCCACACATCAGACGGTTGCCAGCCAGAGTTACCTACGGAGCGTAAAGGGCGATACTGTTCCCAGATGTAGTCCGATTCGGATGCTTCAATGTACACAGGTGGATTTGGTTCAACCACCGATTCAAGAATATCTTGACTCTCAGGCATCTCAATGGGTTCAGTCGATGGTGGAGTTACTTCTGTTATCTTGCGAATTGGATTAGAAGTTTTTTTGATGAGTCGTTGCATATTCATAGTCATTATTTGGCTTTCCACAAGGTAGGATATCCCACAATACAGTAAGTTATCAGAAAATCCGAAATATTTTGTTGGAAAGTTTTTCCAAATGCCGATTGCTTTTCTCTTTTTAAAGATGGGAGCGTAGTATGATTACACTAATAGGCGTTGCCTAAATGCAGGATGAATTAGCTAAATACGGGTGTTTTTTTATACCTAAAATAATCAAGTAAGAATCGAATTGAATATTTAAGCATATCTACTGGTTTGGAATAGCATAGTTTTTTCGATAGCGAAGCGGTAGCGACGTTAGGAGCGTCTGTAGGTGTGTAAGATCGTGACGTAAATGTGCATTTTCACCTTCTACTCTGGTCATATATGTTTTACTGACGATACGATCTTCTGGGTTAATAAAACTGAGGTAAACTTTCCATCCGTCACATAAAAATAGCACTGCCAACTGCAAAAAATGTCCTATAAAGGTTGAAAATTTTCAGCACTATGGTCTCCTAAAGACCAAGTTAAAATTGCAAAATGTTTCCCTCATCAAGAAAGATTGAACAACAAAATTAACTGACTATTTTATCGAAAGAATCATGAATAACATTAAATCATTTAATCAATTTAAACGCAGATTTTTCAAGAAAACTGCTGTAAAAACACTGTTATTTACAATAATACTATTATTTACAATAGGTTTATTAAATCATAGCACTATTGGAGTAAATTCTGTCCCTCAAAGCCTGCGTTCTGATATCAAAGTTCGCAATATTATTAACACATTATCAGTCTCTCCTTCTGTGCGGATTGTAAAAGATCCACGAAACAATACTCTTTATTACCTCAAACGAAATGGTGAGATTTATCAAGTCAATTTAGCCTCCTCTACTAGAACTCTTGTATACAACTCTAGTAATCATAATTTAAGTGAAACTCAAGGTTTGGCCATTGGCCCTAACGGCACAATTTATTTAGTTGGCAATGCAGACCTAGTGAATAACCAAACTCAAGCTATTATTGTTAAAGGTGTAATTAATTCGAGTACAAAACAGCGTATCTGGTCTATCTTAGCTAAGAGTGAAGCTTATCCCAAAAGCAAAACAGCTTATGACCATCGCTTCAACGGCGTAGTTGTTAGCCTAGATGGTAACTTTATCTATGTGAATAGCGGTTCTCGTACCGATCATGGTGAGGTTCAGTCTGTTGAGGGCCTATATCCCAATACTCGCGAAGTCGGATTAACCGCCTGTATACTCCGTCTTCCTAGTAATGGTAACAATCTCTTTCTGGCAAACAATCGAGCAACTTTAAAGACAGCTGGCTATATTTTTGCAGAAGGAACGCGTAATACTTTCGATATGGCTTTTGCATCCAATGGGGATTTATTTGGCACAGAAAATGGCCCAGATCGCGACATGTCAGAAGAATTAAATTGGCTACGTTTAGGTGGTAATTACGGCTTTCCTTGGCGTATTGGTGGGACAGATAATCCACAACAATTTCCAAATTATAATCCTGCCACTGATCGATTGTTAAGCCCTCAATTTAATGCCATCCAAAAAGGCTACTATCGTAACGATCCAACCTTTCCTATTCGGCCTACTGGAAATTTGATTGAACCAATTCCTAATCTTGGTCCGGACGCAGATAATTACCGCGATCCTGTAGATGGAAAAATCAAAGATGCCAGTGTTCTTGGGCAACCTTTGAGCACTTTTACAACACACCGTTCTCCTTTAGGGTTAGTTTTTGATACGCAAGGGGTAATGAGTCCAGAATTCAATAGAGATGGATTTATGTTGAGTTGGACAGCAGGCGATCCCACTGGCGAAAAACTGATAGGCCCTTTTAAAGATGCCAGCCAAGACCTACTACATTTAAATTTAACTAAAGTAGGAAATACCAACTATAAACTTAATGCTACACGCCTTGTCATAGGTTTTAGTAATCCCATTGATGCTGAGATTATTAGCAATAAGATTTATGTTTTGGAATATGGCGGAAATCAAGGAATTTGGGAAGTCTCTATGCCTACCAAGTAAAGTAAATTGGGTATTTCTGCATTACTTAATCGAAATTAGGCACCCAAGCTATCCTGATTGAAATAAGCTTGTACTCTTGTGTAACGCTTTCTTGCACCCCTAGTCCTAGCATAAGAAACGTTTTTTCACAGCTTTATATAAATTTCTGCGTCTCATTGACTCGTCAAGTAATTTCACCAACCGTCATGATGGAAAATGTCGTGGGCTTTGGTAGTATTGGCATTCCTAGAGAATTGCATTACGCAAAAAAAGCGATAATGCTATAGTAGTATAGGGAATCCAGCAAGATTTCCCTAAATTTACAGCATTTGAATGTAGAATAGACACTCAAATGTCTGAATAAATAGTTGGAGAGGTGTCCGAGCGGTTCATGGTGACGCACTCGAAATGCGTTTTGGGGAAACCCAACGGGGGTTCGAATCCCCCCCTCTCCGTTCAAAAGATTGAAAATTCACTATAATAGACTTCTTGCATAAGTCGGGAAAAGAGGAAAGGGGAAGGGGAAAAGGTACTGCAAAAGTCCCTTTCCCCTTTAACCTTTTCCCTTTTCCCCAAGAGTGCAAAAAGCACAAATGCCAAGAGGTCTAATGTGGCTGAAATTTGCCTACCTTTAGCAAGGATCTTGAGCAACTTGTCTGTTTATTTGGAAGTTAGATAGGATTATCGCTCAATATTTACGTAGTCAAATCTTTGCCAAAAACACTAAAATATACACTGCTAATACATATTTTTGGGATAAACTAATGCCATTGTGTGAGGAGTGAACGATGGTAGATCGCAGCTTGGGGCGAGTATTCTCATTTAGTCTGATTAGTATTTCTTTATATCTGGGTATTAGTATAGGAGTCATTATCCGGCTTGGTTACTCACAGCGATTAAACGCTGCTACTATGCCGAATAAGACTATGCAGTTTCCATTAGCTATTCCTGTTACCCCATCAAAAACACAACAACAAACCTTTCCAAATACTATTACTATCAAAGCCGTTGGAGATATTATTCCCGGCACTAATTTCCCTAACTATAGATTACCTCGTTTTCGAGATCAATTATTACCAAAGTCGGTGAGAACTCACTTGCAAGGATCTGATATCTTGTTTGGGAATTTTGAAAGTAGCCTAACTAATTATCCCTATACTGCCAAAGATATTAATCGAGGACAAGTCTTTGCTTTTCGCTCTCCACCTGCATACGCCCAACTTTTTGCTGAAGCTGGTTTTAATGTGTTCAATATGGCAAATAACCATGCAATGGACTTCGGCCCGGTAGGATTCAAAGATACAATGAAAAATCTTCAGGCTGTAGGCATTGCAACATTAGGCCATAAAAATCAAATTCTTTATTTGAAAGCTAACAATATCCCTGTGGCAATGATCGGATTTTCTCCTTATGAAATGTATAACTCCATCCATAATTTAGGAGCAGCTAAAGCACTTGTGGCAGAAGCGAAAAATAAAGCCAATCTTGTAATAGTATCGATGCACGCTGGAGCCGAAGGAACGGGAGCACTACACGTTAAGAATCAAACAGAGTTTTTTTATGGAGAAAACCGAGGTAATGCGATCGCGTTTGCTCGAAACATGATTGATGCCGGAGCAGACTTAGTACTAGGACATGGTCCTCACGTTCCCAGAGCGATGGAAATTTATCAGGGAAAAATTATTGCCTATTCTTTAGGAAACTTTTTGGGATATCGGACTTTATCTACAAATGCCCAAACAGGTGACTCCATGATTTTAGAAGTCAAACTCAACTCAGCAGGAGATTTGGTATCAAGTAAAATCATTCCCGTTCGGATGGATCGGCAGGGAATTCCTCATATCGATCGGAGTTTTCAAACTGTAAGACTTATGCGTTATTTGAATAATCAAGCTTTTCCTAAGAATCCGGTGAAGATTAATCAGAAGGGGGAAGTTGTTGTACAGAATAAACTTAATCCTTCCTAAAATAATTCGTAATTCGTAATACTTCGGCTCCCAACTCTTGGAGAGGCTGCGCCAACGACTTCGCTCAGGGCAAGATGCTCAGTACAAGTTCGTAATTTGTAATTAGTTAATAGGAGTCAGCGTGGTGCTGGACTCACTGCGCTGCTTTACCAAAATCCAAAATTGACTAGTTATTGTCATCTTGTGGCTTCTCCTCGAACTTCTGAATATTCTGGGGTTGATTATTAGTCGGTGAATTTTGCTTTTCTAGTGTTGGTACTAGCACAGCAGAAGGATCTGATTTTTTGGATTCTGTTGGTGGTGCTGGTGGTATAAGTAGAGGTTTTGATGGACTGACGGGTTGAGGAGAGGCAGGATTTTGACTAGAAGCGGGTAAGTTCTTTTGTGGGAATGGCAACGGTGTAGGGGCGGGGGAAGCTTTTCGAGATGAGCGGATTGCCCGTAGTTTCTCCACTAAAGAGGGTGTGGGGGAAACGCTAGGTGAAGGTGTGGATTGTTCGGAATCACCGCTTTGCGATTCTCTTGTAGGGGTACTGCTGGAAGATTCTTCTGGAGAAGAACGACGATTGCGGCGACGCTGCCTGGAATTAGAGACGGGTGCTTTTTCGGTTCTTGAAGTGGTGTTAGTTTCTTCACCTCTGGGTGAAGATGTACTATCAGAATTAGGTGTTTTCGCGGCTGGTTGTTGAGTTGGCTTTTCAACAAGTGGCTTGGCAGTCGGCTGCTGCTGAGATTTGGGTAATATACTGGCGATCCCAAAACCTGCTGTCGCAGCAACTAGGGCTACACCCATACCAATAAATACTTTAGATGACCCCAGCTTTTTAGCCAGTAGAGTTTCCTTAGCCATACCTGGGTTAGGTTGCGCCAGCACAGATGGTCTATGAATAGAATTTTGGGTACTTTTCCCAATTAAAGTTGCTGCCTGCTGGGCAGATAAATTGACAGTTGGCACTGCGTAAGTGGGTAAAACTTGCGGTGTTCCATTCACCCCATTTCCAGGTAGCAATTGCAGCCACTCAGCAACTGTCGCTGGCCGAAAACGAGACTCTACCGCCATACCGCGCATTACCGCCTGGTTGACAGCAGCACTCAAATGTGGTTGCAGTTCGCGGGGGGAAGGCATTTGTTCGCGATCGCGCAATAATGCTGGCATAGGAACTTGGGCTGTCAACAGTGCATACAAAGTCGCTGCTAAACCATAAACATCCGTGGCGGGTGTACGCGCTGCTTGCGTCATATACTGCTCAATCGGAGAATAACCCTCAGAAACCAAACCTGTGTGAGTCTGTCTGACACCACCATTAAATTCCCTAGCAATGCCAAAATCAATTAGTATTACTTCCTGTGTTCCTTGACGAAGAATAATATTATCTGGTTTGACATCGCGGTGTAACAAACCGTTGTTGTGTACTACCTGCAACGCTGCCCCAATTTGCCGGATGTAATGAATTGCTGTGGCTTCTGGCAAAGTTATCCCTGGTAATACAAATGCGTCTCCCAAGGTTTCACCAGGAATGTATTCCATCACCATATAAGGCAGTCCAGCCTCCACAAAAAAGTCACTAACTCGGACTATATTTGGGTGAATACACGTAGCTAATCGTCTGGCTTCATCTTGGAATTGGCGCTCGAATTTGGCAAAATCAGGATGTTGTCGCAGCCGTTCATTGATGGTTTTCATCACCACCTCCTGACCCAAGTAGTGATGCGTAGCTTTAAAAGTAATGCCAAAGCCACCCCGCCCTATTTCTTGAATTAGGGTATATTTTCCATCCTGCAAAATTGTGCCTGCTAACATAAAGAGTCCTGAGTCCTGAGTGAGCAGATAAGTACCGAGTCCTGAGTTTTGAGGGATTTCCCAAAAATTTTCCCATATTTTTATCGGGCAGGGTTCTTGCCTGTCTATTTTACGGGATGTAGTTGTTGGAATTCCTGAAGTGAGAAAGACCTCCCCACGATCGCAACAGTTTTATCTTTCTCAGATGATAGCGCGGGAGTGCGGCAAGCTTAAAGCGGAAGACGAGAAGACGGGCTATTTTTGAAGTTTTATAGAAAATTAGGCGAAAGTTTAGTGTCAAAACAGAATTCAGGAGTCAGAATTCAGAATGAACGATCTACAACTGGCAAATTTTGTGAAGTTTCTGTTTAAACTTACTAGAATCTTGCTTAATTTTGGATTTTAGATGTCTCTGAAATCTAAAATCCAAAATCTAAAATCCAAAATTCTTACAGTTGCCGCACTAATGGCTGACCATCTTTGACTTCGCCAATTAAAACTAAATCCACACAGTTAACGAAGATACCATTTTCCAGAACGCCGGGAATGTTATTCAATGTTTTTTCTAGTCCGGCTGGATCTTCGATGGAGTCAAATCTGACATCTAAAACAAAGTTCCCTTGGTCAGTGATTACTGGCCCAGCTTTTTTTACACCCATGCGGAGTTCTGGTTTACCACCGAGTTTTTTGATGGCATTGGTTACAGGAGTAATTGCCATTGGAATCACTTCTACGGGCACAGCGAAAGTAGAACCTAAACGGTCTACTAACTTGCCACTGTCTACCACGACGATGAACTGTTCTGCTAGGTAGTCTACGACTTTTTCGCGGGTATGTGCTGCACCACCGCCTTTAATCAAATTCTTCTGCGGATCGACTTCATCTGCGCCATCAATGGCAATATCAATGCGATCAATAGCATCCAAGGTGGCGAGAGGGACACCGTACTGCTTCGCTAGCACTTCTGACTGAAACGAGGTAGGTATACCAATGATATCTTTGAGTTCGCCCGACTTGAGGCGATCGCCTAAAAACTGAATCGTATATGCTGTAGTTGACCCCGTACCCAACCCAACAATGGAACCCGATTTGACTAGGGCGGCGGCGGCTTTGCCAACTTCTTGCTTCATTAACTTGACGGGATCTGTTGTTGTCATTCCCAAAACTCCTGAAAAACTGACTATAGTCCATAGTAGTGGGCGGATAACGCCAAAACATCAAAGGTAAAAAACAAGTTTCTGCTGATTTTCACTCCCTTGACGATCAAAACCAGCTAATGCACTACGTAATGGGAGCAACATTGCCTAGCCGAAATTCGTCATTAACTGAGATTAAATTTTGCGTTCACCTCAGTAACGTAGTTTTTTCAATTCCCGTTAGCAGCTACAAGTGGTTATCATGATCCGTCAGCTTTCAATTACTCTCTCTTTAATGGCACTCCTACAAAGCTTGCCAGCAATTGCTCAAGTACCAGAATCTACTTCTGAAATACCAGCTGATTCCATTCAACAGGTAACTGCTGTCAAATGGATGACAAATTTTCCCGATGGCAAATTTTATCCCGAAAGGTTAGTGAGTCGGGCAGAATTAGCCTCGATTATGGTAAAAGCATTTCGCCTAGATAAAAGAGAAGCTGTTACCAAAGAAAATTTAACTATTCCAGATGTTCCTCGTTCTTATTGGGCATTTAATGATATACAGACAGTCCTAAAAACTGACATCATGAAAGGCTATCGGGGTAATGAATTCTTTCCTAACCAAAAAGTGACAAGGGCAGAAGCTCTGGCTATTTTCGCCCAGGCCTATGGTGTATTTCAATTTCCTGATGCTGCTGTCAATGAGATTCTGGCTTCACATCCAGATGAAAAGTCTATCCCAACTTGGGCTAGAAAAGCGATCGCTACAGTAGCTACTGAGGGATTTCTGAATACAGATGCTCAAGGCAATATTTCCCCATTAAAACCCGTAACCCGTGGGGATATGGCTTATGTATTGAGTAAATATTTGCAACGACAACAGCAACAACCCGAAACACCGGAAGTTCCGATAATTCCAAATAGCCCACAATCACCTTAGCTAGACTTTTTCTAGCCGACGTACTTCAAATCAGTTTTGACCCGGATTTTTATACTTGTCTCGAAGTTGGCGAAGAAGATATACGGAATTAGACTGTGTTGGTTGCTGCAAGACATTATTCCCATAATTAGTTTGTGGTAGTTGCGTCGGTTGCTGCAAGCCATAATTTCCATAATTAGATTGTGGTGGTTGCATCGGTTGCTGCAAGACATTATTCCCATAATTAGTTTGTGGTAGTTGCGTCGGTTGCTGCAAGCCATAATTCCCATAATTAGTTTGTGGTGGTTGCGTCGGTTGCTGCAAGCCATAATTCCCATAACCTACAGGGTTTGTGGGTGTGACAACACTTTGACTCGGATTCTGGCTAGAGTAAGGTACAGTATTACTCGGTGCTACATTAGGCACTACTTGACCGTTATTTAAATAAGTGTAAGGATTTTGCGGTAAGTTTGTACCCGTAGTTAACCCATTATTAGGCAATACCTGACCGTTATTTAAATTACTGTAGGGATTTTGTGGTGAGTTCGTACCTGTTGACGTGTTACCTGTCCCAGCAGTTAACCCAGTGTTTGGTAGAGAATTCTGACTGGTTAAGCTATTGATGGGTGGCATTAGGGTTGTTCCTGAAGCGGAGACTTGCCCCAAGGTATTTGTCTGAGTTGCAGTGGTATCATTCAAGCTAGACAATTTCTGGTTTGTCGATTGATTAAGCGCTGCTTGCAAAGGGTTGATAGAGAGAGAATTTTGATTCTTATTGGTTTGATTATTGAATCCAACACCCAGGCTAGAAGATGTTTGGTCTCCCCCTGTTGGTTCAGATGCCGTATTAAAGGTTTTAAGACCTAGAAACGGGTTACTACTATCAACTGTTCCAGTACGCAATAAATTGTCTGTTTGTTGGACAAAGGGATTTTTCGCGGCTGCGGAAGTATCGCCGTTAACACCTGAACCAGGATTTAATTTGGTATTATTAGCAGACTTTTGTTTGTTAGTTACATCATCTAATAAGCCTTTGCTCTTTTTCGCCTCAGTCTGTTGTTCAGGCGCATTTGCCGTTGATGAGAGAGTTCCTTGCTCAAAGTCATTAAATAAAGCTGGCAGGTTATCAATATCTGCTGCAATAGCTTTGTTTTCTTCTGACAGGGAAGAATCAGCAGACTTTTGTAAAACGACTGGTTTTTTTTGCTTATAAACGAAAATATCTGGATTTGACCAGTATTCCCAGGTTGCTAGCCCAACTACAGATAAAAAAATCGCAGTTCCCCAAAAACCAGGTCGCCCTAGATTCCATAACCTGGCTTTGAGATAGCGTAAGTAAGCGGGAGGATAATGACGATGTGGCATGGGTGCTAAGTGAGATTTACTATAAATTGGTCAAATTCGACGGAAGAGGCATTGCTGTTTGATGTTTTTATTTGCCTGGGAATGAAATGTCTCAACTAAAGTTCGATTGTGATTTCATCGTAACTTCTCAAGAAATTATTAGTCATTAGGAAGTCAAAAATTTACTAATCACTGTTTTAAACTAAACGGTTTAGTCTAAAAACTAATTTTGAGTATCTTAGCTGCGATCGCCCCAACTTCCATTTCGCTATCTTGATTTTCTACAGAACTAGCTTACAGTTAACAGAAGTGGCATCTCTGCGGTGGAAATAGTTGACCGCCATTGACCAAAGCGATCGCCAAGTCTATTTTTTATACCTGATAAAACTTGATTTATGAATTATAACTGTACAGACGGGCTATGACGCTCTTTTAACTCCTTCTTTGAATTATGCTATACAAACTCCCTCAACAAAAGCTGTTGAGATGGATTGCATTGTTCCTAATTGGAACATTTCTGCAATTTTTGTTTTACATCCCGACACCAGTCTTATCTCAAAATTCCAATAGCTGTAGCAATATTACAACCCCGCTCACATCTGAAGAACAAACTTATGCTCGTGGGGCTTGGCAGTATTTTGTCAAAAATTATCAGCCAGCAACGGGATTTACCAATTCTACTGGGGGTTATCCTTCAGGTACACTCTGGGATATGGGTAACTACCTGATGGCATTGAATACTGCACGATGGTTGAATCTTACCGATCAAGCAGACTTTGATTCTCGCCTCAATAAGTTTTTGACGACTCTTAGCAGTCTGAAGTTATTTGAAGATGCCTTGCCAAATAAAGTCTATAATGCAGCCACTGCACAGATGGTTGATTATGGCAACAATCCACTAGAGCGGGGTATTGGTTGGTCTGCTTTGGATGTTGGGCGAATACTGGCTGCGTTTGATGTCATCCGTACCTGTCATCCGCAATATAATGACTGGCTCAAAGGAATTATAGCGAAGTGGCAGGTGGCGCGATCGCTCAAAGATGGACAACTTTATGGCGCTACTGTTCTCCCTGACAACAAAACCTTACTAGTGCAAGAAGGACGACTCGGCTACGAAGAATATGGCGCTAGGGGTTATCAACTTTGGGGTTTCTCAGCACCCAAAGCTATTGCTTTAGAACCGTTTAAGTTAGTTGAAATTAATGGTGTGCAAATCCCTGTTGATAGCCGTGACTTTCAAAGCACCAATGCTAATAATTACGTTGTGAGTGAGTCTTATATCCTTGATGGGATTGAATTTGGCTTGCAGGGTGAGTTAGCTGATTTTGCCGCTAGGGTTTTAGATGTGCAAAAACGGCGTTTTGATACCACAGGTCAGTTAACTGCGGTAACAGAAGATAATATCGACCAAGCACCTTATTTTCTCTACAACACCGTTTACGCCAACGGTACAAACTGGGCAACTATTACCGACACCAATCAACCTTACCCACAGTTTCGCAGCCTCAGTACAAAAGCTGCTTTTGGCTGGCGCTATCTATTTCCAGATAATGCTTATGCCCAAAAAGTTTTTGATGCAGTCAAGGATCTCCGCAGTCCTGATGATAGCGGTTACTATGCTGGGATCTATGAAGAATCAAAACAACCCAACAAAGCTTTAACAGGTAATACGAATGGGTTAATTTTGGAGATTTTATACTACAAGGCTAGGGGAAATCACCCTTTAATTGCTTCCGCTTCTACGAGTGTGTCTACTAGTAAGCCTAGTGAGAATGCTTCTTCAGCAACACCCTCAAATCAACCGAATTCTCCTGGCAAGCCTAGTGAAAATGCCTCTCCAACAACACCTGTAAATCAACCGAATTCTCCTGTTACAACTCCGATCGCAACTTCTAAACCTACAGAAGTAGCTGTTGCACCTATTCCACCAGTGGATAGTCCCCAGTCATCATCTAACCTGAAACTAGATCGATCGCTAACGCCTGTTGAACGGCGCTATGCAGAGGCGGCTTGGCGATACTTTCAAGCCAATTATCATGCCAAGAATGGGCTGATAGACGATCGCAGTGATTTCAAAGGTGCAACCCTCTGGGGATTGGGAGATTATCTCGCAGCACTCCACGCAGCGCGATCGCTCGATACAATTACCCCTAAAGAATTTGACCAGCGCACCCGCCATCTCTTAGGAGCTTTGACAAAGTTACCGTTATTTGCTGGGGAATTGCCAAGTCGGAGTTATGATACGCGATCGCTCCAACCAGTCGATTATGGTGGTAATCCAGTTCCTGAAGGCAACGGTTGGTCAGCTTTAGATTTGGGTAGAATGCTGGCAGCGCTTTACAACTTAAAAAGCTGTCATCCAGAATACACGGTTGCGGTAGATAAAATTGTCCTGGATTGGTCATACTTGCGTGTAGTGCGTGAAGGTATTCTCTCCAGTGCCACCGTTACCAAAGAGGAAGAAGGGCGATATCTCACCCGCGTTAACCCAGAAATCCGCTTGGGTTATGAGGAATATGCCGCTCGTGCTTTTCAATTATGGGGGTTTAATCTCGATCGTTCTGCTGTTGGGGGTGAATATCAAACTGCCTCAGTGGAGGGATTAAAAGTCCCAATTCAACGCCATCGCACAGATACTAATTCTAAAGTTAACCAATATACAGTTAGCAATCCTTTTGTACTTTATGCATTGGAGTTTGGATTAGATCCAAAAATGCGATCGCTCTTTGAACCAATTTTTCAAGCACAAGCTGAACGTTACCGTCGCACCGGCACGCTCACAGCCTCAGCCACTACCTTAATCGATCGTAAACCTTACACTGTCCACAGTACAATTACTGGACAAGGGGAGGCTTGGGTAGCTTTAGGAGATGATGGTCAACCAGTACCAAAGGGGCGATTGGTAAGTACAGCAGTAGCTTTTGCCTATAATGCTCTGCTTCCAGACAATAAGTATAGTCAACAGTTACAAGAAGGAACGACTGACTTATATAATCCATTAATTGGATTTTATGAAGGCTTCTACGAAACCACCGGCAAAACAGCAGTTGGTTTCACTAGCAGCACCAACAGTATGATTTTGCAATCCCTACTATACAATGTGACAAATCGACAACCCTTAATTCGTCCGATTACTACTACGAACTCCCTTTGGTGGCAGACAGTTGCTAAGGGAAATTCTGGGCGAGGTCTACCAAACAGCGCCACACAACAAACCAAGTTAACTTCTGATAGTTCTGGAAGTTACTGGGTTTCAGATAGTGAAAAGACTCACCTAGTAACTGGCACAAAATAACACAACCAAAACCCTGATTTTCAGGTAAGGGCAATTTTATGAATTGCCCCTACAGTCTGTAGTTTTGTATAAGTCATAGTAATCCAAAATCCTTGTAGAGACGTAGCAATGCTACGTCTCTACATCTAGATTTGTAGCTCAATTCAGCAACGCCAATTTTGGATCGCTCGAGAAAATTTGTTAGTCGCAAATTTAACTAGGGAATACTTATTTTGATGAGGATGCAGATACATTAACTATTGGTACTAAGATGGCTTCAGTTTCTCTAACAAACTTTCCTGGTAACAGTCGCTCATTACTCAAAAAAAGAACGCTGTTATTTCGTTATTTAGCAGAAATCAATTTAATTTTTGGTATCTGGTATTTGCAATGGCGCGTCACCCATTCGATCAATTTTGATGCCCTCTGGATTTCTATTCCTTTGCTGATAGCCGAGATTTACAGTTATTTCGGTGGCGTTATGTTTGTAATTGGGTTGTGGCGACCTTTAGTCAGACAAATTAAGTCTCTCGACCAGATGACCCCACCGATACCCAAAGCCGACTGGCCAACAGTGGATGTATTTGTAACCTGCTACAATGAGCCGCCGGAAATTGTCGAAGAAACTGCCAAAGCTGCCTTAGCAATGGATTATCCGCCCATCAAGTTACGCGTTTATGTGCTAGATGATGGGAACTCGGCTGAGATGCGAGCGATGACAGAAAGATTGTGTATTCAAGATTTGCAGTCACCGCAATTACAGCTAGAAGCGGAACGGATTGATGCAGAACATGCTGGATTGTTGGAGCGTTTGAAGCAACTGGAAAATCTGACACCTAATACTCAAGCTGCCGAACAATGGCTGCAAACATCATCAGAATCAGTGGTGAATCAGCCTGCGGTTGGATTTGTACAAAGTTTGCGATCGCTGATTCTTTGGCTACCTCCGACTCATCAAAGTATTAGCGATTCTTCGACAAAGACGCTACGCGATCGCCTAAATATTGAACGGAATGCTTTAGAAGAAGCTATTTACAAAAAAGAACTAGAACTAGTTGAACTCGCTCGTTTTCGTTACATTGCTCGTCCGAAGACGCCTGGTGTTGCACATCATGCCAAAGCAGGCAACATCAATTATGCAATTTTTTCTGGAGAAACGTCAGGAAATTTTATTGTTACTCTAGATGCTGACCATATTCCTAAACGAAATTTTCTCAAGCGAGTTCTGCCTTATTTTTACACCTATAATCTTTTAATCGGAAAATACGACCAGAATCAAATTGCTTTTGTACAGACCCGCCAGGATTTTTACAATATTCCTCCAGGCGATCCTTTTGGACATCGAGCAAATTTATTTTATGGGCCACTTCAACAAGGTAAAGATGGCATGAATGCTGCGTTTTATACGGGCACAAATGCGATTCTTAGACGTGAAGCATTAGTTAGTGTAGGACTGCAAAACTTTGCTGATGAATTTGCCAAAGATGAAAAACGTTTAGATGAATTTGATTTAGTTGGTGGGGTATCCAGTAATAGCATTACGGAAGATATGAATACAGCTATGCGTCTGCATAGTGCTGGCTGGAAATCTATTTACCACAATGAACTTTTGGCAGAAGGTTTAGCACCAGACGATCTCAGTTCTACTCTAAAACAGCGGTTACGCTGGGCACAAGGAACTATCCAAGTGCTAGTGAGAGAAAATCCACTGACAAAATCAGGGCTAACGTTTTGGCAAAGGTTGCAATATTTCAAGACGATGTATAGTTATTTCTCTGGTTTTGCAACTCTGGTTTTTATTTCTTGTCCAATTATCTATTTTTTTACGGACATTGTTCCAGTTAGAAGCTACGGAGCTGACTTTGCCATACACTTTTTCCCAGCTTTTATTATTAACCGTCTGACTTTCCTTACAGCTACTTGGGGGATTCCAGCTAGAGAAGTATGGCGTTCTGAACAATATGCGATCGCTTTATTTCCCTTATTAATTCAAGCTGTATGGAGTGTGTTTACAGGACAAAAACTCAATTTCCAAGTCACACCTAAGCAGCGGCAATCCGGGATTTATCTCCGGCTTGTTTGGCCGCAGTTGGTTGTTTTTATTCTTACTATCTTGGGGATGTTATGGAGCCTTTACCGATTCGCTATTGGCCATTTAAATAATCCTGATGTTCACCTGCTCAATGGTGCATGGGCTATTTATAATTTATTACTTTTGTGGGCGATTATCCGCGCATCTGTTTGGCAGCCTCCAAAAGAGGTTTAAAAGTTAAGTAATACCATTTTGGATTTTAGATTTTAGACTTCGGCTACGCTCAGTCGAACGATTTTGGATTGTGAAATCTCTATTGGATAAGTGTTTCAGTTTTCCATCTGTCGCAATCATTTTTCACGCTTGGTGTAAGAGGAGTAAGCAGAAGGAAGATGACTACTGACTTATAAATCCAGCCTAGAAAAAAACAGCTATGAACACTCATTCAGACTCAAAAAACTTTGGTCAGCGAACTGTCTTAACAATTTATGCTCATGCTGATGATGAAGTTCTACCTGCTGCTGGTACTCTCAGTCTGATGTCTAAAGCAGGATGGAATGTTCGTTGCTTAATTTTGACTGATGGCGGTCTTTCTAGTTCGCCTGTTAAGGGTACACGTCATCAAGAAGCGGATGCGGCTGGTAAAATCATCGGTGCAACTTATGAGTTTCATACACTTGAAGAGTGCAATTTCTCCACACAAGCAGTGATTAAAGTTACTGAAGAAGCTCTTGGGCGTTGGCAACCGGATCTGATTATTACTCACGCACCACAACCTGAAAAATATGGGCATAGAGATCATGAAGTGTGTGCGATCGCAGTTTCTAATGTTGCTACCCGCAAAAATATACCCTTGTGGTATTCAGCACCACCTGTTTTTTTGCGTGGTTTTGAACCCAACTTTTTTGTAGATATAACTTCTGTAATTGAGGAAAAAGTTGCAGCGATTGGTTGTTATGAATCAGAGTTAAATAAAGCATTTATGCAACTTGATGCCATACTTGTTCTGTCTCGTTTCTGGGCACGTGAGTTAGGTCAAAAAGACGGCTATTTTGAAGCTTTTGAAATTTCTCGGCAATGGGTTGATGCTAGCTTTTTTATGGCAATCGCAAATAACAGTCATCAGCAAGTAGTAAAACCAAGCTAATTACAGAGTTTCTCTATTGCGGTTTACCTTAATTCAATGCCAAAATATAACTACAGAATAGGAAAATAAAACCATGAATTTGAGCGTAAAAGTACTAGAGATATCTGGAATTTTAGATGGTATTAGAGGTAATGAATTACGTCGTGAAGTTAGTAGTATGCTGGCAAATGGCGCTGATATTTTGTTAATCGATATGAAAGAAGTAAAGTTTATTGATAGCTCTGGTTTAGGTGCTTTAGTATCAGCAATGCAAATGGTCCGAACTGCTAAAGCTAAACTGTTTATTTGTTCAATAAGCGATCAAGTTAGAATGTTGTTTGAACTAACCAAAATGGATAGAATTTTTCAAACATTTGCTGACAAAGATGACTTTTATCGTCAAGTATTAGCAACACAATAAGCTATTAAGCAATTCAAATGTAAGTATGTATAACTGACTATTCTAACCAAAGTTAACTTTGACTAAAGATAAGTCATCATCAAGATTATCTTGAGTTTTTAAGGTGAGAATTTTTGCTAATAGTTGATTGAGGTTACAGGTATTCTGACTATATTTGGTTAGTAAGTCAATGAATGCATCAATCCCCCAAATTTTACCATCTGACTGATTAATTTCATAAACACCATCACTAAAAATGTATAAAGTGCTGTTTTCTTCAACCTGAAAAACAGCATCCTCAAATTTAACTTCAGGTAAAAAGCCAATTGGTAAATCTAAAGAAGTTAGCTGTTTAACTTCGATGTTGTTTGTGGAGGTATTAGATAACAGTAAAGCTGGTGGATGTCCGGCGTTGGCATAAATGAGTTGACGTTTAAGGCGGTGATAAACTCCATACCAGATTGTAAAGTATTTATCACCGTGCTTACTCATTTGGAAGGCATGATTGAGAGCTTTTAGGACTTCACTTGGTTGACAAAAGTTAGTGTTTGGTAGAGATTGCGATCGCAAAACATTCTGTACGGATACCGATAGGAGGGCTGAACCCACCCCATGACCAGATACATCTAACAAATAAATTGCCAAATGATCCTCGTCAATCCAATAATGGTCGAAGCAATCACCCCCTAGCTGTGCTGAGGGAATAAACAGATTTTCTGTAGTTACTGCTCCTACAAGGGGTGAGGGTAAAAGCGATCGCACATAATCAGCAGCCTCAGCCAATTCGGCTTCCAAAATTTGCTTTTGAGTTTGCAAGTCCTGATTGAGTGTCTCCAAAGCTTGCTTTTGACTTTGCAAATCCTGATTTAGCTGGTGTAACCTTAGTCCTGCTCTTACCCGTGCTTTCAATTCATTCATCTCTATTGGTTTGGAGATAAACTCATCCGCTCCTGCATCAAGTCCTCTAACTCTATCTTCCTCCTCTCCTCGAGCTGCTCCCCTAGCTGTCAATAGAATAAAAAAAGTAGTTGCCAATTCTGGATCTGTTCTAATTCGACGACACACTTCTAACCCATCTACCTGTGACATCATCCAATCACAGATAATCAGGGCAGGATGTAGCAGTTGTGCTTGGATAATTCCTTCTTCACCATTGCTAGCTACAGTAGTCTCATAACCCTGCCTTTGGAGTGTGCTTTTCAGTACTGCTCGCACTGTCGGGTCATCATCAATAACTAGAATTTTAAACATAAATTACAATTTACTAAGTAAAATGATTGATAAATAGTTGCTTTAATTTAAGTTATATGCAATTTAGTTTTTAATGTATAGTAAAAATACTCAAATTAAATAAACTAATTAACGAATATGATAATTTCACGATATTTTCTTAGTTAAGAAGTGAATAATAAAATTTATCTCAAAGTCAACACAGATTTGACAGTTTCACCTCAAGTTTTGTCTTGGTTCGAGCAGATGAATCAACCACCTATTCCCGATAAACAAATTTGGTGGCAATGTCAAACACTGATGATGGAAGGCTTTACTAACATTGTCGAACATGCTCACAAAAACTTACCTATTGAAACTCCAATTGAGATGGAAGCTGTGCGGTTAGATGAATACATAGAAATTCGCATCTGGTCTCAAGGTGAACCATTTGACTTAGAACAGCAATTGCGCCAAACATCTGAATTTGAGGATAACAATCGAGAGCGCGGCCGGGGTTTAAAAATTATGTCCGCCATTGCCGACAAATTAAGTTATGAGCCGACAGTAGATAATCGTTACTGTTTATTTATTAGTAAATCTTACAAAAAATGCCTATGATTGCAGTAGGAAGATCGTGACTACTGACTGATGATTAAAAAATCTTGGATGCGTTTAATAAAATCTTCTAACTCTACAATTAAGTTAATAGTACCTTGACGCTCTTGGTCGATCGCTAATTGTTCTAGTTTTTCTGCTGCCAGATACATAGTTGTAACTCCCATATTGGCACTAGAACCTTTAATTTGATGGACTTGAAGCGCTATTTGCTCAAAGTCACAAGCTGCGATCGCTATTTTAATGACCTCTAGACGAGGTTGAATATCTTCAACAAATATTTGTAGTAGTTCTAATTCAAATTCTCGGTTATTTTCTGAAAGTTGATGCAAGCGTTCCCAATCAATTGGGAGGTCAACTGAGCCAACATTTGTTGTCGAAACTGTCTGCTTTGTGGCAGTTGTTTCTTTTGCCTTGAATATTACATTTCCCCAATACTCTAACGTCGCGGCTAAATTTTCTTTCATCACCGGTTTGCTCAAATAGTCGTCCATTCCAGCATTTAAACACATTTGTTTGTCTTGTTTCATTGCATTAGCTGTCATTGCAATTACTACAGGACGACGACCACTAGCAAAGCTGCTTTCTTGCCAACGATGAATTCGTTTTGTGGTTTCTAAACCGTCAAGAATCGGCATTTGACAATCCATCAGAATTAAATCATAAGGAATTTTTTCTAATAGTTGCAACGCTTCTTTTCCATTATTAGCAATATCAGCACTGTAGCCGAGACTTTTGAGTTGCTTCAAGGCTATTTTCTGATTTATCAGATTATCTTCAGTTAAAAGAATTCTTAAATTATATAGGTCACGAGACGGGGAAGAAGACGCGGGGACGCTTAATAACTCTTGACTTCTGAACGCCAGTTGCTCCACTTGTGAAGACTCGATCGCTTTTGGTATCTCCTGTTGGGAGAAGACCACACTGGCTCCTGCTGACTCCTCTGGAATAACAGAAGCGGCAATCGTAAAGTAAAATGTACTACCTGCATTCAGCTCACTTTCAACCCAAATTCTGCCACCCATTAACTCGCACAGTTGCTTACAGATAGCAAGACCTAAGCCAGTACCGCCATACTGTCGAGTAATGGAGGAGTTAACTTGACTAAAAGCTTTAAATAAACGCTCTCGGCGATCGCGTGGAATTCCAATGCCTGTATCTTTAATACTAAACTGAATTTCGTTAGTATTTGCAGCAGAATGATTAATATCGCTATTCTTGCGGGTTATAACTGAGACTTCTATACTTCCAGTTTCGGTAAATTTAATCGCATTACTGATTAAATTAATCAAGACTTGGCGCAGTCTGGTGATATCTCCCACAATCGTAGTAGGAAGTTGAGGACTATCTAAAAATGTGAGTTTTAAACCTTTTTCTCTAGCTGTAGGTGCAAGTAGATAAAGAGTCTCATGAATGCAATTTCGTAAAGCAAAAGGCTCCTCTTCGAGTTCTAAGTTACCCGATTGGATTTTGGAGAAGTCAAGGAAATCGTTAATAATTTTGAGTAAGGAATTTCCACTGGTGTAAATGGTTTCAACAAAATCTTGCTGTTCAGCAGTCAATTCAGTATATTGCAACAAACCGGCCATACCAATTACCGATGCGATGGGAGTCCGAAGTTCATGGCTAATCATCGCTAAGAATTCCTGTTTAGCAAGTTCTGCCTGCTTTCGTTCAGTCATGTCTCGTAAAATGTAAACATAACCTTGAAAATGTTCAATTTCTGTCTTGACAATTGAGGATGAAAAAGCTACGGGAATTGTTTTACCACTTTTGGTATAACAAACGGTTTCTACTTCTTTTACTAAAAAAGTTATGTCTTGACTGTGGGATATATCAATATCATCAATTATCAATGGATATTTATTAGCTTCTCCAATAACTTTTGCGATCGGTTGACCGATGAGTTCTATTTCGTTGTATTGCAATAAGATTTGTGCGGCATAATTCATTTTTTTGATCTCGCCTGATAGCGTTGTCACTAACAAGGCATCCGCCATTGATGTCACAATTTGATCAATGTATTGTTTAGAAGCCTTTAAGTTGCGTAATAAAAGATTTGCTTCATTTGCACCTTGAAATAAAGATTGCTCAAGTACCATCCGTTCTGTCACATCTTCGACAACAATGGTTAGTCGATTCCTAAAATGGTCTTCTTGGAGATTATTAGTAATATGAATATCAATATATAAAGGAGAAGATGTATCTGGCGATCGCATAATTCCTTTTAATTCAAAATTATCTTGTTCTCCCTGGATAATTGCATCAAAAATATCTTCCAGTCCCTCTAATTCTGGAAACACAATCCGAACATCCTGACCTAGCTTTACTTCATTAGGAAGCTTGGCAAAATGATTTAATCCCAAAGATATCTCTAGAATTTTGAAGTTTTCATCAATTATCAAATATTCAATACCACATACAGCTAATAGGTTTGTAAGAAATGAATTCATCTTAATTAAATTAAACGAGTGGCTAAAGCTTGAAAGATTTTATCAACATTATTACCAGTTTTAGCTGAGGTTACATAAGTGTCTAATATATTAGCTTGATTAGTAAATTGATGCATTTGCTGAATTTTTTCTAAATATTCGGCTGCAATCATATCTGATTTGTTCAGTGCAACAACAATATAGCTGTTAGGATTAACAGCTAAAAAAGTTTGAATATGCTCTTGGATATGATTGAGGGTTTCTGCTTGTGTCACATCACCGACTATCACAGCACCTTTAGAACCTTGAAAATAATTTTTAGCAACTGCTTTAAACTTATTACTACCTTCAATATCCCAAATTATTAACTGTAATGTTTGTTCATAATGTAGGTCTTTTTCGGAAACAGAAACCAATTTACGAGAGATTTTTACTCCTACAGTTGAAAGATATTCATCACTAAACTGGCACTCTACAAATTGGCGAATCAGACTAGTTTTACCAACACCAAAATCACCAAATAAACATATTTTTTTAGAGATTGTAGACATAGCTAAAGGAAAGTAGAGAATATTTTATCAAAATCATAACTACTATAAGCTTAAAATTCATTGTTTATCGCTTCTAGAGCGACACAGCGGCTTAACCACAAGGGTTGAGTTACATCAATTCCTGGTGGTAAATTTGTCCTACCAATGACCTGTAGACGATATGGCTCGATGCCTAATTTAATCAGTGCTTGTTGTACAGCCTTTGCTCGCGCCAGTGCCAATTTTGGGGATTTGTTTGCGCCAATACGGTCACTATAACCAATAATTTTTAAATGCTTATTTGGGTACTGATTAAGGAAAAGCTTAACCTGTTGAATCTTGTATGCTGTATCTGCTTTCATTAAACTCGCTGAGTCGGGTTGAAAGTAAAATCGAACTTCAATCTGTGGGGGTTCTACTCGCACTGCACTAGACACAGATTTTACGCCGGGAATTTGTGCAAATGCATTCGCAATAATCTGAGCATCTGCAATTTGGTTGACAGTTCCTTCAACAGCTACTTTACCAGCGATATATTGAGCGGAAATTGCTATATCGTTAGTCTGATTTAAAACTGCTGTAACTCGTTTGACTTCAGCAGCAGCTAATACGGGATCTGCTGGTACTTCTACTAATAAAATTTGATTGTCAATCAACCAATTAGGAGAAGTGATTTTGACAGTTTGCTCGGCTTTCTGGCGAAGAAGTTGATTAGGTAATCGTCCTGTTAGTTTTATTTTGTTGTGTTCTACTTGTACAGTGAGCCGATATACGGCTAGTTCTGGAACAGAAGTTAGAGCCAACGAAGCTTGATTTTCAATGGAATGTATAACTCCACTACGGTATTGCCAAATACCCCAAGGAATTAAAATGGTACTGATAAATGTTAAGACTAATATCTGTATTGGCGAGATTTTCGCTTTCTTTTTATCCTGAATATCTGAATTCTTTAGCTCTTCTAGAAGTGTATGAATTTCAATAGGAATTAAATCTGGATCGCCGTCAAATTTTTCGATTATATTACCATATTTTTTAATAATTCTGCTGAATGTTTGCCGCATTTTCCACAGAAAGTTTTTGCTTGGTTCTCCTCGCACAACAATCGCTAAATAACAGTATCCTGCGACTTCTAAAATTATTTTGGATGTTCCATATTCAATTGCATCTAATTCTGTTATGCTTCCAGATTGATTGATACAATCATTGGCAAAGCTACGAATTGCTGTTAGCATTCCTGCTACCATTTCAGCCTCTAGCTGCTCTACATGAGAGTGCTGAATATCTGAGATAACTAAACCAGATGTTTTATGAATCAAGAAAATGGCTTGAATTGTAAATGGCAGAGCTTCTTTAAGAATTAATTCTGCTTCCGAAACTCCCTGTAGCTTGGCACGAATTTTACGTTTAATGCCTTCAACGCTGAGGGTTTCTTCAACTTGTCGGTTAATGGCACGAATTGTCTCTGCCATATATTTGGCTATGGTACTACCAATAACTGGGTAGAGTGCATCCACCACAATATTCTGCTCAATTTCAATTTGCTTTTTTATGGCTCGTCCCATTGCCGGAGCGATCGCATCTGAAACTTCTTCTGGAGCTATAATAATTTGCTGGGAAATAGCTAGAGGAATTACAGGTGCGATCGCTGTACTCATACTAACTTTATTTTGTTCAGTGCGACTGCGGATAGTCTCATCAATTATCGGAGCGATTATTTGGACAATTTCCTCTCTTGATTCTGTAATCTTCAGCCTTAAAAGTTCAGAAATCCACGGTAATAGTAGATTTATTAACTCTTTAGGGTCATAAATTTGATGCTCTATTTTTGTTAATTTTTGTTCTAACTTATCTGTAATATTGTTTATTTTTGTTAGCTCATATCCGACTAATATATCCCGTAATTTTTGCAATGCATCTTCTGAGTTATCTAATTTTTCCTCAAATTCTGTAAATATTTCAATAGATTCTTCTAATTCTTCTTGAGTAGTTTGTGAGTAATTAGATATATCTTGATGAAAATTAAAATCCGATTCTAAATAAGCTTCACATACTTCTAATGTCACTGGAAGAAGTTGCAGTAATTCAATTTCTTCTGGAATATACTCATTACTATTATCACTTTCTGATGGTAATAAAGGAGATTGCTCAGGGGATTCGATAATTTTGAGATCGATAAGCAAATGCAGCAAATTGTCAAGCTGCACAGCTGTTTCTGACTTCAACTCAACAGATTGAGAAATCGAATTTTCCACCTGAGTTATCCTTTTTAGAGTGCTGAGTTAGAGGTTGTGAGTTAGAGGTTATGAGTTGGGAGTCATTATCTCCTTCATATCTCTTTACTTTCTGACTTGATTATGAATTTAATTCTGCTGTACTGTTAGAGTGAGTTAACACTTACTTTTGATAACTTTGTAGTTTCTAAAAGCGGTACAGCAGTATATTCATCGCTGCGTTCATTGGCTGCTTCTCGCAATTTAGGAATAAATTCAGTTTCTTTCAGACGCATTCCCAAGGCAAACAAAGTTTCAGCCATATCGTCTTTAGAAACTTTCGTGTCTGTCAGCTGTGAGAAGCGCCGATCTATTTCTTCTAAAATCAGATCCCGTAATGCCGTAACATCATCTTGTAATTGGACTTTAGTTTGAAAGATTTCATCTCGAATCAAGGTAGTTTGGCTATCTAAGGTTTCATCAAGCGACTGAACGCTGCTAGAAAACTTTTTATTAAGTCTATCAACCTGTTGCCGTAAGTCAAGAGTTTCTTCTTGAGTTGCGAGGTTCAGTGATTTCAGCTTTTTATCCAGCGACTCAAATCCTGCTTTTAGTTCGGCGGAAAAGTTGGACTTGAGTTGCTCGACATGCAATCGTGTCTGTTGTTGCAGGAGAGATACATCTGACTCCAGCTTGCTAAATCGATTTTCGTACTCTCTTAGCTGGGTTCCAAGAATAATATCGCGAATCTGATCGATATTACCAAGTCTTTCTCGTACATCGTCTCTACTCATCTGACTCATTAGGAAAACCTCACTTTTGGGTAATCAATTGGGAATAATAGATGATGTATTTAACTGACATTTAGGCTAAAAATTCTTAGCTGATGATGCAGCCAACTCACCGAATATACTTTGTTATTATTCCCAATCGGTGACAATTTCTATCTGAAAAATAGAAAATTAATAATGAGAAATATAAAATAAGTGTTTATCCAGTGAATTTATTAAGCAATATTATTTCAGGTTGTGGCGTTACTATCTTGACAATTCAAAAAATCTTGGATGCGTTTAATAAAGTCATCTAACTCTACGATTAAGTTACTAGAACCTCGACGCTCTTGCTTATAAGCTAGTTGTTCTAGTTTTTCGGCTGCCAGATGCATGGTTGTAATTCCCATATTGGCACTAGAACCTTTAATTTGATGACCTTGGAGTATTATTTGCTCAAAGTCATGAGCTGCGATCGCTATTTTAATTAACTCTAGACGAGATTGAATATCCTCAACAAATATTTGCAGTAGTTCCAATTCAAATTCTGGGTTGTTTTCCGATAATTGGTGTAAGCGTTCCCAATCAATTGGGAGGTTAACTGCACCGACATTTGTTGTATAAACTGTTTGCTCTGTGGCAGTTGTTTCTTTTGCCTCGAAGATCGCATTTCCCCAACGCTCTAATGTCAACGCCAATTTTTCTTTTATTACTGGCTTGCTCAAATAGTCATCCATTCCGGCATCTAGACACATTTGTTGGTCTTCTTTCATGGCATTAGCTGTCATTGCAATTACCACCGGACGATAACCACTAGCAAAGTCACTTTCTTGCCAACGATGAATTTCTTTTGTGGTTTCTAAACCATCAAGAACTGGCATTTGGCAATCCATCAGAATTAAATCGTAGGGAATTTTTTCTAATAGCTGCAAAACTTCTTTCCCATTACCAGCAACATCAGCGCTATAACCCAGACTTTGGAGTTGCTTCAGGGCAACTTTCTGATTCACCAAATTATCTTCAGCCAAGAGAATTCTAAGTTTAGAGGAGTCACAATAATAGTTGCGGTTTTTTTCAGAATTTTTCAGTTTTAAGTCCTGAATTCTGACTTCTGACTCTTCTTCTGGCTGCGTTCCTAAAATAGTCACGATCGTATCGAGGAGTCGGGACGGCTTAATAGGTTTGACTAAATAAGCCGCAAATCCTATTTTTAGCGCTCGTTGGATTTCATCGCGTTGATTAGTAGAGGTAAGCATAATTAAAGGTAGCCCAGCGATCGCTGAATTTGCTTTAATTTGTTCTCCTAAAGTCATGCCATCTATTTTTGGCATCTGCATATCAATCACAGCTATGTCATATAAATTTTTTTGCTTGGCAGCTTCCTGAATAGCTTTGAGGGCAGTAGTAGCCGAAGCCGCTTGATCCACCAGCATTCCCCAACGAGTAGCTTGATGGTAGATGATTTTGCGATTAGTAGCATTATCATCCACCACTAACAAGCGGCGATTGAGCAAAAGTTCGCGTTCGCCTTCTAAAGAAATAGAGTCAAGTTGCATGGCAAGAGTTACTTCAAACCAAAACTTAGATCCTTTCCCCAAGCGACTTTCTACACCCATTTCTCCTCCCATCAAGCTTACCAGTTGCTTGCAGATGGCTAATCCCAAACCTGTGCCGCCATATTTCCGGGTAGTGGAAGCATCTACTTGGGTAAATGGCTTAAAGAGTTTGGATTGATCTTCAGGGGTAATGCCAAGACCGGTATCTACGATCGCAAAATAGATGGTGGCTGTAGTCAAGGAAAGCGATCGCAATTCTGCTCGTAATACGACCTCACCTTTGCTGGTGAACTTGATTGCATTGCTAATCAGGTTCATAAGAATTTGTCGCAAGCGGCCGGCATCGCCTTGGAGGTGGGTGGGGACGTTGCTGTAAATTAATCCTGCAATTTCTAATCCCTTATGATGGGCTGAGGGAGCCAATAACTCCAATACTTCTTCTACACAGGTAGATAAGTCAAAATCTAGAGTTTCTAGTGCCATTTCCCCAGCCTCTAGTTTGGACAGATCCAAAATTTCGTTGATCAGGCTTAAAAGAGCATCGCCACTAATGCGAATTGTTTCCATAAAATCCCGCTGCTCGGAATTTAGGGGAGTATCTAACATTAAGCTTGTCATTCCTAGCACAGCATTCATCGGAGTCCGAATTTCATGGCTCATGTTGGCCAAAAAGGCACTTTTGGTTTGAGAAGCTAATTCAGCTTGGTGACGAGCAATTTCGAGTTCTCGTCGTTGTTGAGTTTCTGCATCTAACATTTGGGCTTGGGCTAAGGCAATACCTACTTGATCGGCTATTTGCCGTAAAAGATGAGTTTCAAAGCTAGACCATTGGCGGGAACTGCCGCACTGATGGACAATCAGCAAACCGCAGAGTTCTTCTTTGACAAGAATGGGTATGACTAAATTACACTGGACTCCAAATTGTTGCAGTAATTCGAGATGGTTTTTTTGGACTTCAGCTATATCCAAGTCAGCAAGCCCCAGATTCGGTTTTTGACGGTACTGTTGTAGATAGTATTGTTGGATGTATTCGGCTTGAAAGTAAGCATTGACTAGCTCTTTCTCTTTAATTGCTAGCCAGCCAGAAATTACTGCCTCAACCACGGTAGCTCCAGAGCCATCAGCCAAAGGCTGATAAATCAAAACTCGATCGCTATGGAGAATTTTTTGCACCTCGGTGACAGTGATTTGGAGAATTTCTTTGATTTGCAAAGACTGACGAATTTTGAGGGTGATTTCAGTAAATAGTTGCGATCGCAAGTTTTGGCGTTGGAGTTGTTCTTCTGCCTGCTTGCGCTCAATAAACTGCCCTACTTGCTCGCCAATCAAATTCATGACTTTTGCCAAATCTGGGTCAGCTTGCTGGATTTTATGGCTAAAGCAGGTAATCACACCGATGATTTTTTTACCACTACAGATCGGAAAACCAAAAGCTCCGTGCAGTTGTGCTTCGGCAGCGATTTGAGAGCGGATAAAACTCCGATCTTTAACGACATCAGCAATCCAAACAGGTTCAAGACTAGCCCAGACACGCCCAGGCAGCCCAATTCCTGGTGCAAATGTAATCTGCCGACTGAGGATGTCAAACTCTTGCATCTCAAAGGAGATTTTATACCATGAATTTAGCAAAGACAGTAGATTTGCTCGCCCATCTACCATCCAAAATTCACTAAAATCCCATCCCAAACTTTCGCAAATTCCTTGCAAGATTTGGGGCATGGCTTCGTTGATTGTGGTTGACTCTGCTAAGATCCGGGTTGTAACATACTCTGCTTTGAGATGCTGTTCAGTTCGTTGGCGTAAGCGAAGTTCCTCAAAGACATCGCTGATGTCAATACCTGTAGCAACAATGTATTCAACCTGCCCCTCATAGTCTTTCAAGGTAGTGTTAGTCCAAGAAATAAGTCGCCGGCTGCCATCCTTAGTTACCCAATAGTTTTCGTATTCTTTGGGCGCTTCACCAGATCGCAACTGCTCAAAAATTGCTTTAACCGGCTCTACCTGTTCAGGAAGTAGAAATAGGTTCCAGAAATGCCTTCCTTTCACCTCATCAAATGAGTAACCAGTAATTTGTTCGCAAGCTTGATTGAAGCGAACGATTTGCCCTTCCGTGTCAAGAACTATTACCAAAGCGCTGGTTGTATTCAGGACTGTTGAGATAAAGTTGCGTTCTTGATTGAGTGTTTCCTCTGTTAATTTCCGCTCTTTTCCTTCACGGTAAATAAAGTAGTAGACTATAGCCAGAATCAAAAAACTTAGACAAATCGCGATCGCCAGTGTCAAAACCGTGTTGTTAGCACTGGCTTTTGCAGCTTGTGACTGCTGTTGAAGCAACCCTCTATCCTGATTTTCTATCTCATGAACGATCTTGCGGATATCATCCATGAGATGTTTTCCTTGATTTGTCTGGATTACCTGCAACGCCGCCTCAAATCCCTGATTTTGACGTAGGTATATAGTCTGCTTGAGTATGGCAAGTTTTGCAGCTATCAGAGATTCAAGGGTTGCGAACTGCTTTTGTTGGTTAGGTTGATCTGCGATTAAATTTTTCAGTTTTACAATTTTGCGATCGATGTTTCCAACTACTGCTTGATAAGGTTCTAGATAACTTTCTTGTCCAGTGAGGATGTAACCACGTTGTCCAGTCTCAGCATCTTTCATCTCAGACAGTAATTCTTCTAGTTGATTGATTTTCTCTTGGGTTATTAGTACTTGCTTATTCGTATCAATCAATATACATGTGTTTTGATAAGAAATCACGCCAATCAAAACTAAAACTGCCGATGCTAACCCAAACCCTCCAGCTATCCTTTGAAAAAATTGTTTGCGTGTCTTCTGGGACTGTTTGCGTGTATCACTTGCCAATACCAAATTTGCTAAATTGCGGCGCATTTCTAGTTGCTTAATTACCTGGCGACCAATAATTCGTAATGCTTCAACTTGTTCTAGAGAGAGGTTTCTTGGTACACGATCGATTACACAAAGTGTTCCTAGTGCATATCCTTCAGGGTTAGTTAGCGGTACTCCAGCATAAAACCGAATATTCGGATCTGAGGTGACTAGGGGGTTTGTCGCAAACCTTTCGTCAACTGTTGCATCAGATACAACAAAAACTTCAGGTTGCAAAATAGCATGGGCGCAGAATGCCAAATCACGGGGTGTTTGTAGCGCATCCAAACCAACTTTTGACTTGAACCACTGACGATTAGTATCAATTAAGCTGATTAAGGCAATGGGAGTTCCACAAATATATGAGGCTAAACGGGTGAGGTCGTCAAAGGCTGCTTCCGAAGGAGTGTCGAGTATTTTATACTGCAAAAGAGATTCGATTCTCTGTGTTTCGTTATCAGGTAATGGTGCTTTCATTCTCCAGCCTTATACCATTTTGGATTTAAAAAACAGAATTCAGAATGGTGAATTTATAATCAAGTAGTTAGAAGTTAGAAATTAGAAGTTAAAATTAAAAATACTTTAATATTCAAAGTTTGTAACTTTCAACAAATCAAAAAATCAAAAATATATAGAGCTTGATTCTATATTCATTCTGAATTCTGACTCCTGAATTCTGACTCCTGAATTCTTTTTTGTTAAAACTTGACCCGCAACTGTCCTGTGAAGGAATTACCACCGTAGGCGCTTCCACCGGTTTCTTGATTGCGGACATTACTAAAGCTATAGCCCAAGTCTGCTTCTATACTGGGCGACAGTTTTACCGTACAGCGCGTTTGATAGGTATTGGCGTTGTCAAATTCTCCTTTAAGTCGCTGCCGTCCTAAGTTGGCAGCGAGGCGACAGCGTAAGAATTTTGCAATATCTCCCTCCCAAGCTACCTCACCGTTGTAAACTAGAAAATCTGGTGGAGAAAAATAACCGCTAGTGCGTTCTAAATCGCGATCGTAACTCCAAGTGAATAAGTTAGCTGCCAAAGAAAATTGTCCGAACTTGCGCTCTAACCTACTAAAGGACTGCACATCGGAATTACCATCGTTGTAACTACCCAAACGCAATGACGAAAATAAGCTGGTATTACGGTCAATCTGCCAGTATAAATCAGGCCCAAATCGCCAAGCAGTAATTTGATTTTCTAAAGTTCGAGCATTAGATTTATAAGGCCCTTGTTCTAAATTACCTGATATTATTACTGCCGATAGCAATCGACCTGATGACGAAACTCGCGGCGGCGAAATGGGAGCATCCACTTTAACATTGAGATTGATAGCTGTGGGTAAACGATTGAACACATCGACTCCAGCTGCTGTTTGTAGAGTCACTTGTCCAATTTTTCCTTGCCATCCAACTTGCAAGGGAAAATTGGTAATTGATTCAATACCGCGTTGCTCAAAGAAGTTAAAACCTGTCTTGAAAAATATTTTATTGCCATTTCTCAATCGAAACTGAACTGTTGGTTCTAGGAAAAAATTAGTTTGACCAAAGTTGTCTGTCTCATAGTAATAGTCCGTATCAATACTTTCCAAAACTGCATCCGGCGTTTTTGGTTTGGTGGAAGCTGTCGGCGGACTAGAATTCTGCTGCGGTGGTTCGGGTAGCGGTGGCGGACTAGAATTCTGCTGTGGTGGTTCGGGTAGCGGTGGTTCGGGTCGCGATGGGGGTAATCGCAAATCAGGATTGAAGTTTTCCGGTGCTGCGAGCAAAATAGGTGTTGGTTTTAATCGATAGGGGAGTGGTTTTGAGTATTGTGCTGACTCAGGATTTGCTGTGGTGACTTGCTCAGTCAATCCTAAAGGTGATTTCCAGGTCTGATGTGCTTGGGCTGCTTGTAATTTAGCTTCTGATAATATCCAAATACCTAAGCTACAGATTACTCCCAATTGAATCTGTAGGCATCCCAAAAGAAATACAGCGTACAAACTATATCGAGAAACAAAGAGATAAGGTCTAAAACTAGATACCATCGGTTGATACTATATGTATAAATGCAAAACTTGCTGCCAAATAGTTTTCTGGCTGCTAGCTGATGTATTCGGACTGGGATTATGATGCCCATAATCGATGCTTGTTAAAACATAGGAAAGATAAAAGGCGTAAAAGCCTTAATTTGGCGGGATATAGAAGTTCACAGGTGCATAAAGTACATATCAAAACCTCACCCCCAACCCCTCTTTTTATCAAGAGGTTGGGGGTGAGGTTAAGCTGTAGCTGATTCTGATTAGGAAACGCTATGTTCGAGTCGATAGTTAGTGTGATTTTGACGAACTGCCAACAGTGATTTTTGAGTCTGCTGTTCCCATCTCAGAGTTTTCAGCATTGTCAACCTCAAGACTTCGGAGCAACTCTCGAATTACATCTGTTGCTGGTCTTCCTGTGAGAGTACAGTATTGTTCAAGTTTCTTCATTTCCTCGGTTGTGAGATTTACTGTCAGTCGTTTAACAGCCCATTTTTTCTTCATAATTCTCTTTTATTTTGAATATGTTGCTTTTCTTGAAATCACCAAGTGATTACGATTACTCCCGTAGTGCATAGCCTACACCACGGACTGTATGAATCAAACGTCTTTCATTATTTTCTTCTAACTTGAGTTGCAAATAACGAATATATACTTCAATAATATTAGAATCAGCCATGAAATCGTAACCCCAAACTTTCTCTAAAATTTGCTCTCTAGTAAATACTTGACAAAGATGTGAAAGGAGATATTCTAATAAATCAAATTCTTTTGCTGTTAACTGAATGCTTCGTTTTTCCCGAAATCCTTCACGAGTGCGCTTATTTAAGCTTAAATCTTCAAATTGCAACAAATCCTCGTCTGTTTCTTGCGTGCGCCGCAGATGAGCGCGAATTCTAGCTAATAGTTCCTCAATGCTAAAGGGCTTAACTACATAATCATCGGCTCTTGCATCTAATCCGGCGACGCGTAGACGCTTCATCGGCTTGCCGTAGGCATCGCTTACTTCATCTTTTGCTGTCAACAAAATCACTGGTACTGTACTACCTGTTGTTCGCAAACGCCGATAAATTTCCCAACCCGTCAACCCTGAAAGCATCCAATCCAGAATTGCTAAATCTGGTGAGGAGTCTCGGCAAGATGGTAACAACAAACCTTTTTGGATGTTATTATGTTAAAGCGATCGCATCTTTATCCTTCTCTATTTCTGGTTCTTGATGCTGTGCTTCATATTCACCAAATTGCTGGATTAATTTCGCAACTAAGCCTGTCCAGCCAGTTTGATGACTAGCACCGATTCCGGCTCCATTATCACCATGAAAATACTCATAGAATAAAATCAGATTTTGCCAGTGGGGATCGTTTTGAAACTTTTGCATTCCACCATAAACAGGACGTTTACCAGAGGCATTTCGCAAGAAAATTTTGGTTAATCGTTGAGATAATTCTGATCCAATTTCCCAAAGTGTCATCATTTGACCTGAACCTGTCGGACATTCCACTTTGAAATCGTCTCCTAGATAATAATGAAACTTTTGCAGAGATTCAATTAGGATGAAATTCACCGGAAACCAAACGGGGCCGCGCCAGTTAGAGTTACCACCAAATAAACCACTAGTAGATTCAGCCGGTTCATAATCAACTCGAAATTGCGAACCATTGACATCAAAAATATAAGGATTTTCGGCATGAAATCGAGAAAGCGCTCGAATGCCATAAGAGCCAAAAAACTCGCTTTCATCCAGCATTTTTTGCAGAATACTTCTGAGCTTATCTCTGGAAACGATCGCCAGTAATCTCCTCGCACCCACTCCTTTTGTTTCCATACAAGCCACATTTTGCCGCAAATCAGGACGGTTTTGGATGAACCATTCCAATCGCTTTTTAAAACCAGGAAGCAATTTTAAAGTTTCTGGTTCTATAGTTTCAATGGCAAATAGAGGAATTAAACCTACCATTGACCTAACTTTTAAGGTAATTTGTTGTTCGGGTGAATGCAGGACATCGTAGTAAAATCCATCGGAATCATTCCACAAACTGGCTTCTATTTCGCCGATGTTATTCATCGCATCGGCAATGTAAAGAAAATGCTCAAAGAACTTGGTAGCAATGTCTTCGTAAACAGGATTAGTCTTGGCTAATTCTAAAGCGATCGCTAACATATTTAAACAATACATTCCCATCCAACTCGTACCATCAGATTGGTCAATATGTCCGCCAGTAGGTAAAGCTGCGCTACGGTCAAATACGCCAATATTATCTAAACCGAGAAATCCCCCTTGAAAGACGTTATTACCCTGTGTATCTTTGCGATTTACCCACCAGGTAAAATTCAGCATTAGTTTCTGAAATACCCGTTCTAAAAACTGTCTATCTGTTCGTCCGTAAATCTTCTGCTCAATCTTGTAAATGCGCCAAGTTGCCCAGGCATGAACAGGCGGATTAACATCACCAAAAGCCCATTCATAAGCAGGAATTTGCCCATTGGGATGCATATACCATTCCCGTGTTAAAACATCCAATTGATACTTAGCAAAATCAGGATTGATCATTGCCAAAGGAATAGTATGAAATGCCAAATCCCAAGCTGCAAACCAAGGATATTCCCACTTATCGGGCATAGAAAGAATATCTTTATTGTAAAGATGAAACCATTCCCGATTTCTCCCTTGTTGGCGTTCTGGAGGTGGTGCTGGTGTATTGCGATCGCCTTTCAACCAATCCTCTATAACATAGTGATAATATTGTTTACTCCACAGCATTCCAGCAAATGCTTGTCGTTGCACATTTCGCATATCTTTATTGAGAGGAAATGGTGTAACGCGCTGATAAAATTTATTTGCTTCCTGTTGTCGTTCCCAAAAGATGATATCGAATTCTTTGCCAAATGGCTCAACTAAATTAGGTACGTCACTCAATCGCAATTTAACGATTTTAGTTTCATCTGCACCAACTGTCAACAAATAATCGGCAGATGCTTTAGTGCCAACTTTATTTGGGTTTATTGCCTCTTTTTTACCCTGAACGATATAGTCATTAATGCCATCTTTGACATAAGCAGACGAATTAGAATAGCCAAACAATCGCTGATAATTTGTTTCGTTTTCTGTAAAGAGAATTTCGTTTGCTTCTTGACAATACAGCCACCTTTCACCTAAAGTTGGATGAAACGCCTCAATTAGATTAAAGCCATTACCAGATTCGACCTCTTTTAAAGTAGGTTTACTGATATCCCCATTCCAACACCAAGTATTACGAAACCAGAGAGTAGGTAATAGGTGTAGGGTTTTTGCTTCCGAGCCTCGGTTGATTACTTTGATTTGGATGAGAATATCTTCAGCATCATTTTTGGCATATTCGATAAAGACATCAAAGTAACGATTTTCATCAAATATACCTGTATCTAGTAATTCAAATTCTGGCTCTTGGCGATTTCTGCGTTGATTTTCTGCAACCAATTGGGAGTAAGGAAAGGCTTTATGGGGATATTTGTAAAGCGCTTTCATATAAGAATGGGTAGGAGTATTGTCTAGATAAAAATAATATTCTTTAACATCTTCCCCATGATTTCCTTCGCTACCAGTTAGACCAAAAAATCTTTCTTTGAGAATAGAATCTTCGCCATTCCAAAGTGCGATCGCAAAACAAAGTCGTTGATGATTATCAGAAATGCCAGCAATGCCATCTTCACCCCAACGGTAGGCGCGAGAACGAGCCTGATCGTGGGTAAAATAGTCCCAGGCTGTACCGTTGTGACTGTAATCTTCGCGCACCGTTCCCCATTGGCGATCGCTTAAATATGGTCCCCATCTGCGCCAATGAGCTTTGTGAGTTAGGGCTTCTGCTAATCTAATTTCTTCTTGGGTTAAAATTGTCATAATATCACCCTATGCATATCTGTATTTTAGTCCAGTTAATTTGCTATCTGGAGTATATAGCAGAAGGCAGAAGGCAGAAGGCAGGAGGTAAAACATTACTATTCCTAACATCCACGCTTGTCATTATGTCCTAACCTTTAATTCGCTTGCTATACTTTTTCTATCTAAGATAGGGCTGAAGTTGTAATTAATAATTGATAGTAAAACTGGTATACTAATAAAATTTGCGATCGGACGATCGCAAGTTGAAAATAAGCAGACGAGAGCGGCACTATTTATTAACCACAAACAGCAAAGGGACTAACGCTAACTTCAACCTATTGGTTGATAGTCTCTAGATATGGTCGCGGTTGGTGAAAACCCTGAAGTGAAGCATCGACGATGAGACAAACTTCGATATGCATACCATCAGGATCGGAAAATGACAAGTTAAGTACTGGGCCAAGGTCGGCGATCGCGCCATCACTCACACCTCGATCTATAAGTTTGCGGCGGATAATCTGGAATGCTGATTCTGTTGGGGCATTCAAAGCTAAGTGGTCGATGTGTCCTCGTTTAAACATATCTGGCAATCCAGAACTATGAATATTATTAGGCATCTCTGCTGCGTGAAGTACGCTCTGCGATCCAGCTAACAGAAGTGCGTGACGAAAGGCTGGGGTCGTCTCTTGAAAGATTACTGGCATCTCGAATACATCAGTATAGAAGTCGATAAAGCGGTCGATATCTGCTGTCACCACTGCAACATGGTGGATACCTGATACAAGGCTCATGGTGTTACTCCAGTTGGATTATGCAATTTATTTTCTATGAATAGGGAGCGATAATACCAATTCAAAATTCAAAATTCAAAATTCAAAATTAAGAATTCAGACAGGACAAGGGTTTAGGGCTGCCTATCTGTCGCATTCTTTTTTCAAATTGGTATAACTTCTCTACGAGACGCTTTAGTGAAGCGGTCGCGATCGTGCTGTTGGTCAAAATCAACGATCGGCCCCTTCGGCACAATTCGATTTGGATTAATATCAGTCATGCTCATGTAATAGCCGCGCTTGGTATAGTCTAAATTGCAAGTCGCTTTGAACTCAGGACGCTGATATAGGTCTAGTAGATAATTCCAGAGATTTGGATAGTCGATAATTCGCCGCAAATTGCATTTAAAGTGACTGTAATACACTGAATCGAAGCGATACAGAGTTACAAACATACAAATATCGGCTTCAGTAAGTTGATTGCCACATAAATACCGTTGCTGGCTGAGAATGGCTTCCCATCGATCTAAACTCTCGAAGAGTTCAGTTACCGCATCTTCGTAAGCTGCTTGGGAAGTCGCAAAACCAGCGCGATATACACCAGCATTGATTGGCAGATAAATTGCATTGATCGTTTGATCAATCTGATGCTGTAGATCGCGTGGGTATAAGTCTATTTTTTGTGTTGCCAATTCCCCAAACTCTACATCAAACATCCGCATGATTTCGCGAGATTCGTTATTGACGATTGTTTGAGTTTGCTTATCCCACAATACCGGAACAGTAACTCGTCCTGTGTATTTGGGATCGGCTTTCAGATAAATATCTTGCAAATATTGAGTGTGATTTACCCAGTCAGGAATAGCTCCCGGTGCTTCAGAAAACATCCATCCCTTGTCGCTCATAATCGGATCGACAATAGAGACTGAAATGGCATCATTCAAACCTTTGATTTCTCGCATAATTAAGGTGCGATGCGCCCACGGACAGGCTAAGGAAATGTAGAGGTGATAGCGTCCTGCTTCTGCCTTAAACCCACTAGAACCATCGGCGGTGACGCGATCGCGAAACGTTGTCGGCGTTTCCTTGAACTTACCGCTGGGATCTGATTTATTCCCATTGGTTGTCCATTTGCCTTCGCTCATCATTCCTGACGGCATAATTTCCTCCTGACACTAAGGCGTGTCTATAAACTTTTGAGGATTACTTCAGCATTACGTCTTTCCTTTTCTGAAGGATGTTAATTTCTTAAAAATTCTTGACAAAATCGACTTTGTAGAAACACCACAGTTCGGCCTATCAACTCATTGTCGCCAACCAAGCACGCAAAACCTCTGCTACTGTCCATGCTTGGGCAATACATCCCCGTGGAGTCATCGGAGCATCACCATCAAAAATTTCGCTGAGACTGCCAACACCGTGTGCAGTGAGATGATTAGCCATTGGTTCCAAAAATTGACGAGCCTGCTCAGGATTTTTGTAGACGCGCAAGTGTGCTAAGACGAATGGCCCCAACAACCAACCCCAGACGGTTCCCTGATGGTAAGCTCCATCACGTTGATACTGATTGCCACCGTATTTACCCTGAAATTGAGGACGATCGGGGGAAAGCGATCGCAACCCATAAGAAGTCAGCAGCGATCGCCCGCAAGCTTCGACCACACCCTTCTGCTGGGTAGGTGTGAGCGCACTTTCTGGTAATGATACAGCAAATATTTGGTTAGGACGTAACAACCCATCATCACCATCAGGACTGTCTAAAACGTCATAGCAATAACTCGTCTCTTCATTCCAGAAGCGAGAAAATCTATACTTTGCCCGCTCTGCCATTGCTTCATATTCTTGGTGTGGTTTACCAAGCTGACGGGCAAACTTTGCCATTGTCCGTAGAGCATTATACCAAAGGGCATTAACTTCAATCGGTTTGCCAATTCGGGGCGTAACTACCCAATCGTCAACCTTGGCATCCATCCAGGTCAGTTGTACGCCTGCAACGCCTGCATAAAGTAAGCCATCGGCGGCATCGAGATGAATATTGTAGCGTGTACCGCGACAGTGCCAATCAATGATGTCTGCAAGTATGGGAAAAAGTTCACCAAGCAAAGTATCATCGTCCGTAGCGCTGTAGTAAGCGCGGACTGCTTCAAAGTACCAGAGAGTGGCATCGACTGTATTATATTCTGGTTGCTCGCCCGCATCAGGAAAGCGATTAGGCAGCATTCCCTGGTCTACATATCTGGCAAAGGTGCGAAGAATTGAGCGTGCTACCTCTGGACGACCAGTGGAAATTGTCAAACCAGGTAGACTAATCATGGTGTCGCGTCCCCAGTCGCTAAACCAGTGATAACCAGCGATGATGGTTTTGCCGTAGGGGTCTTCTGGCAATGAGCGATCGACAATAAATTGGTCAGCAGCTAATACTAGGTGGTCGATCCAGTCAGGTGATTCCTTAGTCTTGAGGGGTCGATTAGTTTTCCAAAATCCTGTTAACTTCTGCTCTTGAGCGCGACGTAACTTTAGTGCCGCTTCACCATTGAGATTTGGTTGTTTTTCTGTGCTGGCTACAAATGCGTAGGCGCAGCCCGTCGTAGACATCGCTTCCCCAGGATTGAGTGTAACTTCAAAAGTGGCGGCGTGGAGGTGGTCTTCTCGATCTCTCAATCCCCGATAGCGTTCAACTGCCAAGTCAAAGTCATGATACCAATTATGAATAACAGATGTACTAACACGTGAAATACTGCGTAGCTTGCCGCTGTAGGCATCGCCTTTAGGTGAATCACTCAGTAGATATAGTGGTACAGCACCCGGATAAGCAGTTACACAAATCCCCTGTTCTACCTCCTCAACAGACATTTGCCAACCATTACTTTGAGTGTCGCTGTGATAATCGCGGTAGTTGACTATTGCTTTGAGCGTCAACTTTAGAGGTTGAGTGGCACGACGCAAAGTATACTGGACATAAGTTGTGTTCTGGCCTTGTTGCATCCACACCCGTTTTTCTAATAAGGCATCGGCAATCGCAAAACGCCATACAGGAATTGTACCTTCCAGAGAAAAACGTTCAATATGCTGATAACCGTGCGGACTGACAATACCATCTGCCCAACGATTGGTGTCTAGAGAATAAGAGCGGTTATCATACAATACAGTTTCATCTAGTTTTGTCAGCATTAAAGTGCGACCCAGAGGTGGTTTCAATGCTGCTACCAATAGTCCGTGATAGCGGCGAGTCAATAAACCAGCCACAGTCCCAGAGGCGTAACCACCAATACCGTTAGTAACTAACCATTCCCGCGATTCTGCAATGTCAAGATTACCGCAAATTTCCCGCCCAAATTCTATACACATAAGTCACACCATTTTGCTCTAAATTCAAAATTCACAATCGCCATCATGCTTTTCTCTCTGCGTTTTCTATGCGTCTACGGTTTAAAAGTCATTTATTGAATTACAGAGGCGCAGAGAACACGGAAAAAAGAGGAATTATTGTCCAAAAATTTTACCCAAATTAAAAGGCTACTCCTAAGTTTTATTAGATTGGGGATTGATCCTCAGTTATTGAAGATTCATTTACTAGAGGATTGAGGACGACTTCATTCGCTACACTATCAGCTTTACGGGCACGAATTGCTGGACGAGATCGCCTATAACCTGCTCTTTCAGCTTTTTGGTGTTCGTAATCAATCAATCTGCCATAATATTCATGCTTGCTTAAATTCATCGACAAGAAAATATGCTGGCGGATATTACCAAAACCTTTGCGGTTAAAAAACTTTAATGCTGAAGTATTGGTGGGGTCAGTATCTACCAGCATAAACCGCGCCCCATCTTCAATCATCCGGGCAACAACTTTATCAACCAACTTGTCTGCAACTCCCCGACGCTGATACTTCGGACTAACTCCCAGCCATAAAATATATCCATAAGTCCAGGATGCTTTGGTGATGATAGTTCCCAAAACGAATCCTGCTAGTTCCCCGTCTGTTTCAGCCACAAGACAGTATTCTGGATCGGTGTTATAAAGTCCAATCACTTCCCATTCATCCCAGGTGCGGTATAAATAAGGATATAAATCGCTGGTAAATAACCCTTCTCCCAAGTGATAAACGGGAGCAATGTCATCAATTCCTAATTCACGTACATAAATTGCTTCAGTTTCATCAAAAGTTGACATAAATTTAGAAGTTGTGATTTATTTTCATAGATGATTGCGGAATTTTAGCGTTCTCAACTATTTCAAAAGATTTATTTTGTGAGCTAACACCACTATGTTAAATTTTGGCGACAAGGAATTTTAAAAAATGTCAATGGAGCATAAAGCATTTGTCTTTGATTACGATGCGTTTATTCAAGAATTAGCTGAGATTTTAGAAAATGCACTTGTTATTAACCAAAGAAACGAATTAATCACTTTTATTGAAAATAACTTTTCATACCTTAAAAATCCTGATGAAGGCGAACCTTTAGATTATTCATGGAAAGAAATGCTCGATACAGAAGATATAAGCCAGTATGGTGATTTTGCAATTACCAAGTATTATAATCCTCAATGTGATATAGGACTTGGCTATGATTGGTTGCCTCTCTATGATATGCTACTCAATGAACTGGATAAAGATACGTCTCCCTTATTAGGTAAAAATTTCGGCATTCCTGGAAACTATTTTAACCCTGGCCAAATAGGATCGTATTTTCAATCTCTTGAGCAAGTGAAGAATAACTTTGAATTGCTTAATTGGTTATTGAATGAAAAAAAAGAGCATTTACCGAATCTAGCTCTTTTAATAAAAATGCTTTCAAATGCTTTAGAGTCAAAAAAAGGGCTTTACATTACTTTTTGATTTTCCACAAGACTCTACAGATATAATGAATCTGTTTTAGCAACAACAAAATCTTGCGGATCAAATCAAAGTGAGACTTCTTGAATACTGTCAAAATTTGGCAATGAGTCTTTTATTGCTTCTTCAGTTACTTGTTTGCGATCGCAACGTTTGGCAAACTGACAATAATCACAGTTTTTGCTACCCTCCACCACTTGGGGAAACTGCTGGTTATTCTGGTAATTTTCCAGCCAATGAGTTAACTGACTTAATAGTTGATTAAGTTTCTTTCCTATTTGTGCGTGTTGAGCAGTACTGTAATTAAATTTAATATTTTGCGGTTTGCCCTCAGATTGGACAAACCAATAAGTCATAGAAATCTTTTCTGGCAAATAGTCGCTAGTTTCTGCCAAGACATACATATAAAGCCGTGTTTGCCAGTTGGATTCTAACTTGCGTTTATTGGGTGGTTTAGGATAAGTTTTCCAGTCGAGAATTTGCGCTTGTTGGTTATCTGCAATCAATAAATCATAGATAACTGTGAGCAAATAATCCTGAACTTGCAGAGTCCGGTAGTGTTCGCTTTCACGGAAAGTTTGATTATCAGATGCAGCCGTTAAAATTTCTGGTGCTGCATCAGCAAAACCTAGCATCCAGCTTTGCAGTTGAGCATCTGCTTCCAGGAAACTATCAATTGGCAAACCCATTTCTCGCTGCTGCATTAGCAAGTGAAAACGACTACCCAAAGTTTGCCGTTCTTCTTGTTCTGGATTTGAGGGAGAATTAAGTTTTTCGAGATAGGTATGTTGAAATTTACGCGGACAAGCTTCTAGTAAGTTAAGTTGTCCTTGAGAGAGTCGCAATAGTTGAGTGGGAGTTGACAGCATTCTTCTATTTTAAAAGTAAATTATAATCCGCAACTCACCTTTGGCAGACTATCTGTAAAAAACAGGTATTTTTTACTGCCTTTACATCTGCTATTTCAACTCGTCTCGATTTACCTCATCGTGGGGAGCATCGGAATGTTTACTTTTTCCTTGGGACTTGATTGAGCCAAAGCTGTAGGCTATAGCTATTTTAACTATGTCAAAATATGCTGGGTGATTAGCTTTGTTAACGATCGCCAAAGAAATTGACCCTGCCACTAAAATAATTAAAAGTGGCGAAAGTGTTTCTACTCCAGAGCCGTTGTTATTAGGCATGATATAATCTCCAAGTGAAAAGATTACGAAGCCTTTGGCCGATCTTCACTCAGCTAAAGGCTATTTATGGTCAGTATGAGCCTTAACCCCAAGACTCGAAGATCATGGCGATCGCAAATAGACAGACTAGAAAAATCGCTATCTTGGCAACCCATGACCGTAGACTTGCAGATAAAAGCATCCCAACTATCGCATTTGCCCCAAAAGTGTGAGACACAACAAAGGCTATTCCCAGCCCCAGCAGCCCCAGCAGAAAATATTTCAGTCCTATACAGAACCACCTGAACAACAGATTATCGTTATCTTTGAGACTGGGTTTCATAGTTTTTTTCCTGTTTTGAAAGTTGAATCTAGGTAGCAGTTCGCGCTCCCCCGACCACACTAAAGAAACAGTGAATTTCCACAGTTTTGCTCCCACCAAGTTGAGGTACACAAAAGTCCTACTCCTGAGTGGAGTGGGAATACCAATAAAGGTGGTCTTGATATTTGCAGATTATGAAAAATTAAGCTCTTTGATGAATTTTCAGGGCAATCTGGATATCAAAAATTAGGCGCTCAATGCGCGTAGTTGCATAGAAGGTGTACTACGCACATTGAACCCTTGAAATTCCTCCAGGTAATTTGTATACAAATTGCCTTTTTCAGAATTTGCAGTTCCAGCCTTTGCCTTTCTCTTCGACTCACTAAGTTTCTTTTAATTCACCCTTAACCTTATTAAGTTACCGTGGTTTCTACTGCTAACTATAAAGTAACTTAGTTTAGTTGTTAGGTCAAGTAACAAAGTTACTAAGTTATTAAACTTTAGTAACTTAGTTACTAGAGTCAAGATAAACTGTAGAGAAAATTATTTAAATAGCATAAGATACTACAAATCCGGCTGTAGTCTCCAAATGAATCCTCACTTTTAGCACTAAGGGACTTTCAAATAAAAAAATACTCAACTACCTATTGTGAGGTGGGCATCTCACTCGCTTGTAACTAGCCCACAGGTAACTTATGCGGCTTGGCCTTTACGGGATCACAGAGAATCCTGACAATTGAACCTTGGGTACTTGGCTAAAAAAGCTCAATTTGATATTGTTGATCGACATATCAAATTGATATATCAAAATGCTGAAGTTGGCAGTATTAGGTTTATTACAGCGAGAACCATTAAACGGTTATCGGCTCAAACAGCAACTAGAGATGTTTATGAGTTGCAGTATTTGTGTCAACTATGGCGCGATTTATCCTCTTTTGAAGCGCATGGAAGAACAAGGTGAAGTGATTTTATGTGCAGAACAAGGAGAAGAAGGTGGACATTGTGCAAAGGTATATGAGATTACACCCCTCGGCAAAAACACTTGGTATGAAGAGATGTTGGCATATCCTCATGAAAGCTGGGTAAATGCGCGATCGCGATTTCTAATCAAATTTTTTTTCTTTAGCTATTTATTACCCGAAGAACGAGTCCAGTTAATCGAACATCGATTGATGTCATGTCAGTTACGCCTTGCAGAGAAAAAAGCACTAGAAGTTACTGATGATTTATATCAAAGGAAAGTACGAAGGCGTGCGGTTGAAGTCATCAAATCAGAAATTGAGTGGCTAGTTGAGCAACTCAAAATAGAACAACTGCAATTAGCTCAAACGCCAACCTCAATCAAGAGTGCTGAGTAATGAGTGATGAGTGATGAGTAAAACAGCTTTAACACAAAAAACTTTTGAAGTATCCTAACTAACTATGTGGATCGTCAAAATTGCTTTACGTCTTCCGTATACATTCGCGATCGCCGCTTTGATGATTGCGATCCTGGGTGCAGTGACGATATTTAGTACACCAGTTGACATTTTTCCCGCAATTAACATTCCGGTTGTCAGCGTAGTTTGGACTTACACGGGAACTACATCTGAGGAAATGGCACAGCGAATCGTCACCATTAGCGAACGCGCTATGACCACAACCGTTGGTGACATCGAACACATTGAGTCTCAATCTTTAAGTGGTGTTAGCGTCGTCAAGGTTTTTTTCCAACCCAACGCTAATATCGCCTCAGCAGTCGCTCAAATTACCTCTGTCAGCCAAACAATTCTCCGCCCTTTGCCACCTGGGATTACACCGCCATTCATCATTCAATACAACGCTTCTTCGGTGCCGATTATTCAGATGAGTGTCAGTAGCAAAACCTTGCCGGAAGAAGCACTTTTCGACTATGCTACCAACTTCGTCCGCACCCAATTAGCCACAGTGCAAGGCGCGAGTGTACCCCTACCTTATGGTGGTAAACCTCGGCAAATTATGGTTGATATCGATCCCCAAGCGATGTTGGCTAATGGCATTTCTGCCCAAGACGTGACTAATGCTGTCAGTGCCCAAAACCTGGTTTTGCCGGCAGGGGATATGAAAATAGGCGATCGCGACTTCGCCGTACAAATCAACAATAGTCCAGATGTGGTGGCAGCCCTCAACGACTTGCCAATTAAGCAAGTTAATGGTACTGTCATTTCCATTCGTGATGTCGCGCAGGTAAGAGATGGCTTTGGCGTGCAATCGAACATTGTCCGTCAGAATGGCAGGCGATCGAGCTTACTTAGTATCCTCAAGAGTGGCAATGCTTCGACGATTGATGTGATCGAGCGAGTCAAAAAAACTTTGCCTCGCATCCAATCCACCTTGCCTCCAGAACTGAATTTATCATTTTTGTTCGATCAATCTATATTTGTGAAAGCTTCTATTCAAGGCGTTCTTAAAGAAGGATTGATTGCAGCCTGTCTCACTGCGCTGATGATTTTGATTTTTTTGGGAAGTTGGCGCAGCACGGTAATTGTAGCCGTATCGATTCCTTTGTCGATGCTAGTTTCAATTATTGTGATGAGTCGTTTGGGACAAACTTTCAACATCATGACTTTAGGTGGTTTATCCTTAGCTGTTGGTATTTTGGTAGATGATGCCACAGTCGAAATTGAAAATATCCACCGAAATCTCGGACAAGGTAAACCCATCAAGCGAGCAATTTTAGATGGGGCGCAGCAAATCGCCACTCCAGCACTTGTAGCAACATTATGTATTTGTATTGTCTTTGTGCCGGTCGTGTTTCTCAGTGGAGTAGCAAAGTACTTATTTGTCCCCCTAGCGATGGCGGTAGTATTTGGGATGCTTGCTTCCTATGTGCTATCTCGGACTGTAGTCCCGACAATGGCAAGTTATCTTTTACCATCCGAAGTAGACTGGCATAGAGAAAGCGAGAATCATAATGGTCATAGCGACAACCATCATGTAGATTCGCCAGTTCAAAATAATAATGGTCGCGACAGCCATTATATAGATTCACCAGTTCAAAATAATAATGGTCACGGCGATCGCCACAGCCATTCACTAGTTGAAATCCATGATAATCGCGATCGCCACAGCCATTCGCCAGCCCAAAACAATAATGGTCACGATAACCACCAGCAAACAGAAGCAGCAGCAACGACAACTGCCAAATCTGTGAAGAAAGATTGGATATGGCGGTTACACGAAAAATTTAACCGACAATTTGATAAATTTCGCAGTTGGTACTATGGTGTGCTGACCTCAGCATTAAATCACCGTCGCATAGTCTTTGTACTATTTGGTGCATTTATCGTCAGTGCCGGAGTTTTGTTGCCGTTCGTCGGTCAAGATTTTTTCCCGGAAGTCGATGGCGGTCAATTTAGCCTTCATGTTCGAGCCTTACCTGGTACTCGTTTGGAAGAGACAGAAAAAATTGTTAGCCAAGTTGAAGGCGTTATCCGCCAAACTGTACCGAAAGAGAATCTCGCGCTGATTCTGGATAACATCGGCTTACCCACCAGTGGCATTAACCTTACTTATGGCTACAACGGCGCGACAATTGGACAGGCTGATGCAGATATTCTTGTCTCCCTAAAAGAATCTGGTGAAACTTTTTCTTACGTCAAAGAACTCCGCCAGAAATTGAAAGCGACATTTCCCAGCTACACTTTCTTTTTTGAGCCGGCTGATATTGTGACTCAAATTCTCAATTTCGGTTTACCTGCTGCTGTTGATGTGCAAATATCTGGACCTCTGAAAAACTCAAAAGCCAACTTTGAAATTGCCCAACAAATCGCCGCGCGAATGACGCGCATTCCTGGGGCTGTAGATGTACATCTCCAGCAAGTTGTTGATGCTCCCAAATTACGTCTTGATGTCGATCGCACCGAGGCTCAACAATTGGGTATGACCCAGCGTGATGTTGCCAATAGCGTCCTCACTTCCTTAAGTTCAAGCGGTCAAGCTGCAATCAACCAATGGCTCGATCCCAAAAAAGGCGTGAGTTACACTTTGGCTGTACAAGTTCCTCAATATAAACTTGACTCTATTGACAGCCTAAAAAATACACCAGTTGGCAACAGTCAAACTACACCCCAACTTTTAGGTAATTTAGCTAGTGTCAAACGCGACACAGTGATGCAAGTTGTGAATCACTACAACATTCAGCCAGTTTTTGATATCTACGCTAACGCCTCTGGTCGCGATCTGGGGGGAGTTGCCGGCGATGTAAATCGCATCATCGCTGATTATCAGAAAAAATTGCCGAAGGGAAGTCAGATTAATGTCCGCGGACAAGTGCAAACGATGAACTCTTCGTTTTTGGGACTTGGTTTAGGACTTGTGTTTGCAATTGTACTGGTTTACTGCTTAATGGTAGTGAACTTTCAATCTTGGCTCGATCCCCTGATTATTATGATGGCGCTGCCAAGTGCTTTAGCAGGGATCGTTTGGATGTTGTTTGTCACCCGTACCACCCTGAGCGTCCCTTCGTTAATGGGTGCAATTATGAGTATAGGTGTAGCGACATCAAACAGTATTCTCATGATTACTTTTGCGAATGAGCAACGTGTAGAAGGAGAAAATGCTTATCAAGCAGCCCTAGCAGCAGGTTATACAAGGTTGCGTCCGGTGTTGATGACTGCCTTAGCCATGCTGATTGGGATGGTGCCAATGTCTCTAGGTCTTGGTGAAGGTGGCGAACAGAATGCACCCTTGGGTCGCGCCGTAATTGGCGGTTTGTCAGCTGCAACAGTGGCGACTCTAATCTTTGTACCTGTTGTATACAGTATTATGCGGCGTCAACCACCTCGTCCTATCGATGAAGATGATGACGATTTAAATTTCTCCGATTCAAAGACAGCATATTCGTTGTCATCATCTCAAGGCAAGTCATAGACATATTTTAGGAGCTACGGTGTACACACAAATCTTTTCAAGTTACTACCTAACGTAGGGTAGATTAATTTTTGCAAGTCGATGCAATTAAGGTGCAAGTCAATGCAATTAAGGTGCAGGTCAATGCAATTAAAGTGCAGGTCAATGCAATTAAAGTGCAAGTCAATGCAATTAAAGTGCAGGTCAATGCAATTAAGGTGCAGGTCAATGCAATTAAGGTGCAAGTCAACAACTTGTGTGTACACCGTAGGGGAAAGGTTTTTTTTGAGCCGCTTTCCCCTTAACTCCTTACCCCTTATTAGACTTCTGCAAGAAGTCTAATAAGGTAATGACTCTAGCTGCTAAATTTCTGCTTTCTTAGATAATATAGGACAGTTTACCTATGGATTCTCAGCATCGTCCATCTCCTGATTCTGAACAACAAACGACTTCTAGAAAACAAAAACGCGGCATCGGTGCAATTGGTTGGGCTGTAATAGGTGCTGTTTTTTTTAGTAGCTTACTGGCGATAGGGATTCTACCCCGATTAAGCCAAAAGTCAGAATTACAAGCAGCAGTCAAGGAAGCAAGCACAGTACCCTCAGTCAACGTAATCACTCCCCGTCGCGCTACTGGTGCTACCAAATTGGAATTACCTGGCAGTGTTGTAGCCCAGAATCAAACGACGATCTACGCTCGCAGTACTGGGTATTTACGGCGGTGGTATGCAGATATTGGCGATCGCGTCCGAGCCGGTCAGTTGTTGGCAGAAATTGATTCACCAGACACCGATCAGCAAGTTCTGCAAGCGAAGGCAGAGGTAGTGCAAGCACAAGCCAATGTGTCTCAAACTCGTGCTAATTTAGCTAAAAGTATTTCTGATTTGAAGCAAGCCCGCGCTAATTTATTGATAGCGCGTCAGAGCTGGCAGCGCTGGCAAGTTCTTGTCAAAGAAGGTGCAGTACCTCAACAAGATGCTGATACAAAATATGCCACATATCAAGCTAACCTTGCTAGCGTTGAGGCTGCACAAAACACAGTTAATTCTGACTCTGCCAACATCAAAGCAGCACAAGCTAACGCCTACGCAAGCCAAGCAAACTTCCAGCGTAATACCGTATTGCAGTCTTATAAGAAAGTCACTGCTCCTTTTGCCGGAGTGATTACTGCACGTAATGTCAATACAGGTGTTTTAATTTCAGCAGGTAATGGCAACACCAGTACCAGCAACACTAACACTAACACTAGCAATAGCAGCCTTTATACTATTGCTGCTTATGACAATCTAAAGGTAAATGTGAGTGTTCCCCAAAGTTTATCACAGTCACTTCAAACTGGACAAACAGCCCAAATTACAGTCAAAGAGTTACCCCAACGAGTGTTTACGGGTAAAGTAGTGCGTACTAGCAACGCTATAGATCCAACTACTCGTACTTTGCTGACACAATTAGAAGTACACAATTCAGACGCGACGCTGCGACCTGGGATGTATGCCAATGTCAGATTTGCCATTAACCGCACTAATCCTCCTTTTATCGTGCCAGATAGTGCCTTAGTTGTTAATGCCGGAGGTACGCAGGTAGCAACTGTAACCAAAGACCACACAGTGCATTATCAAAAAGTTGCCGTTGGGCGAGATTATGGTACTGAAGTAGAAATTACATCAGGTCTGACAGGAAATGAATCGCTGATTGCCACTCCTACGGTTGATGAGACAGAGGGTTTGCGCGTGCAGCCAGTTGCACAAACAAAGTAGGTGGGCGTAAATTTGGGGGCAGGGGGCAGGGGGCAGGGGGAGCAGCACTTCGGCTACGCTCAGTGACCGGGGAGCAGGGAGCAGGGGAGAATAATAAATTTTTAACTCCTAACTCCTAACTCCTAACTCCTAACTCCTAAACTCAGCACTCGTTACTCAGCACTCAGCACTGTTTGGGTGAGGTACACTAAACTCATCCGTGCGATCGCGCACTTTGTCAGAGAAAAACGCCAAAGCCTAAGAAAGCATTCCCACAGCAAATGTTTACCCCGAAATGTTGAGAAGATGCTGTATTAGCAGTAATGTTATCTCACATAGTGAGATAACATTGGTTTGTAATCTGTCTTTGTGTGAGTATGAGTGTCATTTCCGAAAACGTTCTTTTGGCTTTAGCCGAAAAACGGTGCTTGTCTAACATCGAGATCGAAGTGTTTTTATATGCTGTTGAGGGACAATCGCCAAATGCGATCGCGAAAAAATTGGCAATCAGTGCCGAAGCAGTACGCAAAAGATTAAGTGAAGTTTATAAGAAATTTAATGTTACTGGTAGCGGCCCAGGTAAGCTCACTAAGTTACAGCAAGTTATAGAATCTGAATATCAAGCATCTTCACAGGCTGAGAAATCCATTACCCAAAACCGTCAAGATTGGGGTGAAGCGCCTGGTGTCTGCTTTTTTCGAGGACGCATCGCAGAATTGTCTCAGTTAACGCAGTGGCTCATTCAGGATAACTGCCAACTAGTGGCAATATTGGGAATGGGTGGAATCGGCAAAACTGCTTTATCTGTGAAACTGGCAAAGGAAGTTCAGGATAATTTTGAGTATTTGATTTGGCGGAGTCTTTGCAATGCGCCACCCGTTGCAGAGATGTTGGCGAGCCTGATCGGGTTTTTATCTGATGAGAGGGAAACAAATTTGCCAGAAAGCGTAGATGGTAGAGTAACGCTGCTGATTAATTATTTACGAGAGCATCGTTGTCTTGTGGTATTTGATAACACAGAGACAATTTTACAATCAGGCGATCGCGCCGGACAATATAAACAAGAATACGAAGATTATGGTCAACTACTTAGGCGGGTAGGGGAAGAACCACATCAAAGCTGTTTGCTGCTGACATCTCGCGAAAAACCAAAAGAATTTGCTCCTTTAGAGGGAGAAGCATCACCAGTCAGAACATTATCGTTAATTGGCTTAGGAGAAACAGAAGGGCAAGAAATTCTCCAAGATAAAAAGTTATTTGGCTCACAACAGGAATGGGCCAAGCTAGTTGAGAAGTATTCAGGTAATCCTTTAGCGTTAAAGCTAGTTTCTGAGCCAATTCGGGAGTTATTTGGTGGTGATATCGCTGCTTTTCTAGCTGAAGGAGAGATCATTTTTGGCGACACTCGAAATTTACTAAACCAGCAATTTGAGCGCTTGTCAGAGATTGAAAAAGAAATAATTTATTGGTTAGCAATCAAGCGCGAGTTAGTTTCTATCGACGAATTGCTCAATGATATTGTGCGTCCCTTGCCCAAAAGGGAAGTGATGGAAGCGCTAGAATCTCTACGGCGGCGATCGCTAATTGAACAAAGAACAGCACTTTTCACCCTTCAATCTGTGGTTATGGAATATATCACCGACCAACTGATTGAACAGGTTTGTGACGAAATTACCACTCGTAATATTAGATTATTTATCAGCCATGCTTTAATGGCAGCGACGACCAAAGATTATATTAGAAATACTCAAATTACCCTGATTATTAAACCAATTATAGATAGGTTATCAACTATTTTTAGATATGCTAAAAATATTGAACATCATCTATATCAAATTTTATTGTCTCTGCGACAAATTACCCAAACAGCAGGATATGCAGGTGGAAATCTGTTAAATATTCTTTGTCAATTACAAATTGATTTTAGCGGCTATGATTTTTCCAATCTGACTATTTGGCAAGCATATTTACAAGGTGTGAATTTGCATCGGGTAAATTTTGCCAATAGCGATTTAGCTAAATGCGTTTTTTCCGAAACATTAGTTAGTGTTTCCTCAGTCGCATTTAGCCCCAATGGAAAACTTTTGGCTACGGGTGATGCTGATGGCAAGACTTACTTGTGGCAAGTTGACGATGGAAAGCTACTGTTTACCTGTATTGGACATAGCAGTTGGGTAAAATCAGTTGCTTTCAGTCCCGATGGTCAAACTTTGGCTAGTGGTAGTGATGACCAAACAGTGAAATTATGGGATGTTCGTGATGGTAAATGCCTGAAAACCTTGCACGGACATAGCAATTGGGTAAGATCGGTTGCCTTTAGTCCCGATGGTCAAACTTTAGCTAGTGGCAGTGAAGACCAAACAGTGAAGTTATGGAATGTCCACATCGGCAAATGTCTGATAACTTTGCAGGGGAATACCAATCGAATTATGTCAGTTGCCTTCAGTCCTGATGGTCAAACTTTAGCTAGTTGCAGTGAAAAGCAAACAGTGAAGTTATGGGATGTTCGTGATGGTAAATGCCTGAAAATTTTGCAGGGACATAGCAGTTGGGTAAGATCGGTTGCTTTTAGTCCCGATGGTCAAACTTTAGCTACTGGCAGTGACGACCAAACGGTGAAATTATGGGATATTCGTGATGGTAAATGCCTGAAAACCTTGCAGGGACATACTAATCGTGTCTGGTCGGTTGCCTTTAGTCCCGATGGTCAAACTTTAGCTAGCGGTGGCGACGACCAAACGGTGAAATTATGGGATATTCGTGATGGTAAATGTCTGAAAACCTTCCAGGGGCATACCAATCGGGTCAGGTCAGTTGCTTTCAGTCCCGATGGTCAAACTTTAGCTAGTGGTAGCGAAAACCAAACAGTTAAATTATGGAATGTCCAGGATGGTAAATCCTTGACAACCTTGCAGGGGCATAGTAATCGGGTCAGGTCAGTTGCCTTCAGTCCCGATGGTCAAATTTTAGCTAGTGGCAGTGAAAAGCAAACAGTGAAATTATGGGATGTCCGTAACGATAAGTTTCTCAAAATTTTGGAGGGGCATAACAGTTGGGTACGGTCGATTGCCTTCAGTCCTGATGGTGAAATTTTAGCTAGCGGCAGTGAAAAGCACACAATTAAATTATGGGATGTTCAGACGGGACAATGCCTGAAAAAATTGCAGGAACATACCAATCGAATTAGATCGGTTGCTTTTAGTCCCAATGGTGAAATTTTAGCTAGCGGCAGTGACGACCAAACGGTGAAATTATGGGATATCTACACCGGAAAATGTCTCCAGACCTTGAAAGGGCATACCAGTTGGGTAAGATCGGTTGCCTTTAGTCCTGATGGTCAAACTTTAGCTAGTGGCAGTGAAAACCAAAGAGTCAGGTTATGGGATATTTATACAGGCGAATGTCTCCATATTTTGGAGGGGCATAGCAATCGGATCAGATCGCTTACTTTCAGCCCAGATGGTCAGACTTTAGCTAGTGGCAGTGATGACCAAACAGTGAAGTTATGGGATGTTTTCATGGGCAAGTGCTTGACAACTTTGCAAGAACATACTAATCGAATCTGGTCAGTTGCCTTTAGTCCTGATGGTCAAATTTTAGCTAGTGCCAGTGAAGACCAAACGATCAAATTATGGGATGTCTATAACGGCAAGTGCCTGAAAACTTTGCAGGGAGCTAATTGGGTAAAGTCAGTTGCCTTTAGTCCCGATGGGCAAACCCTGATTTGTGGTAGCCAAGATGAAACAATCAAGCTTTGGGATGTATCGACGGGTGAGTGTCGAAGAACACTGCGATCGCCACGACCTTACGAAGGAATGAATATCACCGGGGTGACAGGGCTAACCGCAGCGCAGTTAGTGACGCTCAAAGCTTTAGGGGCAGTGGAAAATCCAGAGCAAAGATAAAAGGTAAAAGAATGAATTTTGCCTTTTTCCTTCATCCTCTTACCTTTTTTATGTACCTGATGCTTATTTCATGTTAGCCCTTGCGTCCTTCACTGCGGCAAAGAAAAATAATCCTGTAAGTGGAATGCTTAATACCAGGATAATTGCCGTGGCTGTAAAACCAAAATCTGGCTGTCCGTAACCGAGTTCAAAAATCGAACCGACGGCGGCGATCGCACTTACACAAGAACCACCCAGAAATAAACTGCTTTTTGGAGTTAAATACACTATTGCCCCCCTATGCTATTGGTTTCACCGCTTGATACGAGAAGCCATTCTTAGATAGCTCCTGGGCTAAAGTCAAGGAGTTTTCTACACGGTCTACAAATACCACGCCGTTAAGGTGATCCATCTCGTGCTGAATGCAGCGTCCCAGGAGGTCATTAGCCTTTAATGTTCGAGGACGACCGTATTCGTCTTTATAAGCAATTTCTACGACTTCGGGGCGCTTTACGTCTAAATATACGTTGGGAATACTCAAGCATCCTTCTTGGGCAACAGAGAGGTCGCGGCTGACTTGTTTAATGGTGGGGTTAATCAACACCAAAGGCTGATTAGCTGCGTTCTCTGGTTCCAGGTCGATGACAACTAGTTGTTTGTGAATTCCCACTTGGGGTGCAGCCAAACCAATGCCATCTTTGCTGTACATAGTTTGCAGCATTTCGCGCACTATTTGGCGAAGTTCGTCATCAACTTTAGAAATCCGCTTTGCAGCTTGACGCAGCACGCGATCGCCTAAATAATGAAGCTCCAAAGGTGGATTTTTTAACTTTTTTTTCTCGACAGCAATTTCAGAGGGCATGAGTCTCGATGGCTAGATGGTGAAAATTCCTACTATTTTCATTCTATCAATCTCAGTTAGAGGATGTTTAAAAAGTCCTGGAGTATACCAAAAACCCAGTTACCATTCCGTCTTTTTGCTTGCCTTGCGGCAGGCTGATGCCACGAATCAGAGGCTGTGAAACCCTTATTTTATCGTCAGTAAGGTTTGCTAGGGGGTTAGGTCTCCGAGGTTGTATTGTTAGCAATAATACTTTTTAAATATCCCCTTAGACGTAGTACCAATCTCCAAAATAATTATTGTGAAGTCACGTTGCACCATACTTGGAGCGATCCTTTTATCGAGGCTGACATCATTAAACAGTACTTTTAAATGTGAAATCGATTGTCAGTTGTTTACCAGCCTATTTCTGACGATCTGATTGCAACTAGGATTCCTAGACAATTTTTATTAGTAAAAAGATTTTTCCAATCAATTTTTTATTGATGAAAATCTATGTTTAGCAATATTTTCTGGCATCTTCACCACATTCATTGACTAAATATAATAAACACTTAAAACGAAGACCAACTATTTGCTCATAGAGAGGGTTCAATTTACATAAAGGTGGAATGTGAAGCAAAGTCCGACCGAAAAGTTTAAGAGTTCTTTCAAAAGGGCAATTGGAAGGAATTATTTTGCACAATAGTTTGGCCAGATTATAATTATGTATTTCTACGGACTCAAGCTGAGAGCGGATCTGGTTTAATAAAATATTGTCCAAATTGGCTTTGTTTAAGAATTTCATGGTTTAACTTTCCTTGAATCAATCTGTTTCTCCTATAAATTACTCCGATATTCCGAGAAAAACATAGTATAAATACCAAACTATTTTCCCTCTTCCTAGAGGTCAAGTTTAAATAACAGTAAAATTGCTGAGAAACCAGAACAGCTAGCCAATTATTATCAATAACTGTTAGAGGCAATAGTGAGTATATCTGTGGCAAATAGTATGAATATCGAGTAAATGGTCAAGATAGCAGGATGACAGAAGAAGGAAGTAGCAAGAGATAAAAGCTGATATATTGGCAAACTTTGCACTATTGACTATAAATAGTGGTGTTATTTACGCAAAAACGCAAAAGCTGAACTTAGTGCTTTGGCGTTAAGTTCAAATTTTGAGGTGATGTGTGTTTAAATCTTTCACGAAACTTGATTATCTGCTAAAAGAAACTTTCCTCGGTTTATTGCGGGGAGGTTGGATGAATTGGGCCGCTGTCAGTACTGTAACGGTGTTACTGTTTTTATTCGGCTTGAGTCTGCAAACCTCTTGGCAAGTCGAAAAACTTCTTTATCAGTTTGGTAGCCAGCTAGAAGTCTCAGTTTATCTCGAACCGGATACACAAATCGAAAATATTGAGCCACTAATCGCTAAAATGCCAGAGGTGGCGGCGATAAAAACCATTACCAAACAAGAAGCTTGGACTAAATTAGTTAAGGAAATGAGAATTTCTGATATTGAGGGTGCTACCCAGCAACTGGGTGAGAATCCTCTGGTTGATGAGATGAAGGTGAAAGCGCGTAATTCTCAAGTTGTACCAACTTTAGCAACACAGTTGGCTAAATTACGAGGAGTTGAGACGGTGCAGTATGTGGATGAAGCAGTCAAACGCATTGCCCAGTTGCACCGGGGTCTGAACTGGATTACTTTAACAATTACAATGATTCTGACTTTAACAGCGATCGCAGTCACTACCACCACAATTCGACTGATTGTCATGGCGCGTCGCCAGGAAATTGAAATTATGCAACTAGTGGGAGCGACTTCTGTTTGGATTTACCTCCCGTTTATTTTACAAGGAATTGCCTTTGGTTTGGTTGGTGGTGCGATCGCTTGGAGTTTCATTTCTGTGATTCAACAGTTTCTCGGTAAGTTGCTAGTCAATCAACCTGAGTTTATCCAAGTCATCACCAACAGAGTGCAACTCACTCCAGCAGAAATTTTATTATTGCCTCTGATTCTTTTGAGTTTCGGTGCAGGTGTAGGATTAATGGGGAGCTTATTTGCTGTCCGACGTTTTGCTAAAGGATAGTCAAATGACAAATGACAAAATCACTATGAAATCACAATGGGAATGTTTTTTGCAGAATCTTGGTGTTTGGGAAGGTTCATTTACTAATTTTTCTCCCCAAGGAACGCTTTTGAACGATACTCCTAGCCGTCTTTCTCTAGAAGGTTTGAACAATAACCAGACAGTGCGTTTAACTCTATGCCGTTCTGGACGAGATGATTTAGTTAAAGAATATAGTTCTCTGGGGCGGAGTCTACTATTTTTTGAAAATGGTTCCTTCTCTGAAGGTGTAATTCAGCTAGGGCCATTTTCCGAATTTGGTGGAGAACTGGCTTTGGTTCATGAAAATCGCCGCTTGCGTCTGGTGCAACTGTTTGATAATACTGGTGAGCTAAAGGAATTAATCTTAATTCGAGAACATCTAGCCAGAACCCCAGCAGATGAACGTTCAACTTTACAGATAAATGATTTGTTGGGAGAATGGCAAGGCCAAGCAGTGACAATATATCCAGATTTGCGATCGCCTGATACTTACTCTACAATCTTCAAATTACAACTTGATGATGCTGGGCGATTAATTCAAAGTACCTCTTTTGCAGAACGCACTATTACCTCAACTGCTACCATCAAAGACTCCATTGTTCTCTTTGACCAAAACCCCCAAAAGCAGGTGCAAGTATTATTTTTACCAAATGGCGCTTCTGCAACTTCACCTGTCAAGGTGCAGTTACGCCAACCATTTTTTCTGGAAGTGGGATGGTTAATTCAGCCAAATCTGCGCCAACGGATGATTCGCAGCTACAACGACAAAGGCGAATGGGTTAGCTTGACATTAGTCACTGAAGAAAGGAAGCTTTGATATCATCTTCGCTTGATTACTTATCAAATATTTAACTGTTGCCAAAATGTGGGTAATGACAAAGCTTTATTTATGTATATTCAAATAGCTGTAGTTGCGATCGCATTCATCTTAATAGCTGGAGAAAATCTAGAGGCCGTTGCAGACTCGCAATCTTCTACTGAAGATAGTCCTAATAGTATTGTGGCAACATCGACATTAGAGATAGAGGGAGGGTATGCAAAATATGGTGACTATATCGGATTAACTCCAGTAGATAACCAGTCTGCCGAGTTTTCCCAAATTTCTCAAAGAATTGTCAAAGATATCCAGATTCGTTTTGTTAACAACAAAGATCAATTACTCGATGAAAAAGGTCGGCCGATCAAAGGACGTACTCAAAAAGATTTTATCATTGGTCTGCTGAAACTCAAACCTGGTGAGGTATTTCGTGAAGATTTACTAGCAGCAGACTTGCAACGATTGCGGAGATTAGAATCATTTAATGAAGTCAATGTTTATCGACAAGAAGATGCCAATAGCGTTAATCTCATTTATGAAATCAAAGAGCGTAACTTCCCTTCTCTAATATTAGGAGGCGGTAACAACGACGATGTTGGATTATACGGTCGAGTGGGTTATAAAGATGAAAATATCAGCGGTCTTAACGATAAATTAGATACAATTGTGCAAATCAGCGGTAAAGATGTCCAATTTAATGGTCAGTTCATTAGTCGTTATCGTCCTCAAGAACCAAACCGCTTAGGCTACAGCATCAGAGCTTTTCGTACTCGTAATACATCGGGAACTTTCAACGACGATATCAGATTGTCTAACGGTGACAAAGTACGCGAGGGAAGGTTTGGCGGTTCTGTGGGAGTTTTAAAATCTTTCGATCGGTGGGATGCAGCTATAAGTTTGAACTATACCAGAATTAGCTTACGCGATCGCGAATATAACGTTGCACAGGTAGATAGATTAGGGAGTCCTTTATCTCTTAGCGGTACTGGCATTGATGACTTATATACAGTATTATTTTCTGTCTCCAGAGATCAACGCGATCGCCGAGAAAATCCGACTCAAGGATCGATTCTTACTCTCAGCACAGAACAAGCAATTCCGATTGGATTGGGTAATATTTCTAGCAACCGCCTACGGGGAGATTATATTCAGTATTTACCAGTCAGTTGGATCGGTAATGGTAGACAAACTGACAATCCAGAAATGTTGGCGATTAATTTCCAAATTGGTACGATTCTGGGAGACTTTCCGCCAGCTGATGCTTTTAATATTGGTGGACTAAATTCTGTCAGGGGTTATGGTTATGGAAAAGTCGCTAGTGGTCGGAGTTATGGTTTAGCTTCTGTGGAATATCGTTTCCCAATTTCTTACTCAGTCGGAGGAGTTGTTTTTACTGACTTCGCCTCAGATTTCGGGTCTAGCGATACCGTGCTAGGAGAACCAGGAGTACTACGAGATAAACCCGGAAGTGGCTTTGGTTACGGCTTAGGATTGCGCGTCAAGTCATCCTTTGGACTGATTCGAGGTGACTTCGGAATTAGCGATCGAGGAGAACTTAGATTTGAAGTTACAACAGGTCAGCGATTTTAACGAGTGGCAAAAAAGTTCTAGAAAACTACTGAGAATTGCTTAATAACACACTCAGGGTCTTGAGTGTGTCTAGTCCAAAAGGACATAATCAAGATATTGAAGATTAATTGCACATTTGTAACGTGCGGCGATCGCTAGCTGCGATCGAATTTAACCGATAAAAGTCTTGCAAAGCCAGGGAGTAAGCATAAGAATTTGACTCATCCTCACCAACCTGCGGTAGTCTATTGCTCGTAGCTACCTGATTCGATTGTTCAGAATTGGCTTCATTTGACGAAGTATTAACCGTCATTGCCAACTCTCCTGATGGGTTGATTGTACCCTGAAAACAATTCAACTCTGATTGGGGCATATACAGCGCACCCTTTACCTTGTCTTGCTGCTTTTGAAATATGATATAACCTTGACCAAGCTGGTTTGGCTTTGGGGATTGACCATAAAGGTAAATCCCATCTTTTACAGGAAAACTTCCTTTTGGTAAAACTCTTGCGCTTTTTGTAGTTCCCCCATCGCCTGGAACCAGCGCTGTGATTGTGGGTACTGTGTTTCCACCTCCAGAAGCCGCATTCAGTTGACTTCTTTGATCTCGAACTTTTCTTAGCTGCGACAAAAGAGAGTTTTCGGAGGTTTTGTGAATCCGAGCCGATGATAATCGAGAATCTGTAAATGATGTTACTTGAGTTTGCTTGGCTAAAAAGCCCAAACCGAGAAGTAAGCCTAAGCCCGCGAGGGGAATTCCCCACTTTCGGGGAGATAATAACTGATGAAGGTTGTTAAGCACCCTACTTCTCCTGTTAAAAAACTAACTAAGTTCTCTAGAACTTACTTAAATCATCACCAAGTCTTAATTGTTAAAGACTTTATCCACGACTTATATTACTGTTGTCCAGAAAAGAAAACTGTCAAAAACAAAAGTTTTTATTGGATTTGGTTCTACAATCTTAGGTTACCATCAGTTAGAGTCTTTATAACAGAGGGTAGCAGGCAGTTCTTGCTGGGGCAGGAGTCAGAAGGCAGGAGTCAGCCACCTTTAAAAGCATGAGATGAAAGTAAGGAACTTCCAGAAAATAAAATATACAGGTTATAAGAATGATAATCATTCCGAGGGTTAGTGTTTGACTTTCTGATGACAAACTGCGGTCTAACGTTACCCTTGGGTGTGTAGATATCTTGAGTTTGTCGCCTACAGCATTCACGGATTCTACAGGACTAAACAGGCAGACACCGAACAAAGCGCGTAGGCGTAGCCCGCCGCGCCCGTTGTCTAAGCCATCGCTAAAAATTAGCTGTATCTCTTGCTGTGTTAGAACCTTGGCGCGACCATGACGGTTTATTTTCATCGCTAGACTGTAGACCCTGCGATCCACAGCTTACAACGATTTAACACAGATTAATCGGAATTATTTAACCGAGATTAGCGATCGCAAATTAATGAATAATTTTGAGTGCAAAGACAACCCAATTTTCTCGCATCAGCCCACAAAAGTTACATATCTCTTTGTGAAAAAATCCCCATAGCGATCATTAAAAACGTCATTTAGAATGTCATACTAAAAATTTTACTTAGGTCTAATTCTCCCGCATAAAGCTCAGTTGGTTGGATAGAAGCTTGGGGTAATCCCCACGGTTGAAACTGTGTCAAAGTGGGAGAAGTTTGGATTTTGAATACTTGCGGACTTGAACTTACTGTCGGAGATAAAGTTATATTAAATACATAGTTTGGGGCGCCGAGAACATCAGTGCTAGGGAGGGTATTTACAGTAAACGTTTTTGCCAAGCCATATATTACATTAGTTGTAGTAGGAGGATTAATATAGCTTGGACGACTGCCTTGATAAGAAGCAAAACTAGGATAGTAAGTTTTAGTGGTAGTACTGTATTCATAAGTAGCAAAGGAAATTGCTACCACCTTTTTACCGATTACTCCCATCAACAAAGCTAACTGCGCCTTATTTGGGGTCGAAATACGCCCTGTAAGGAATATATCTCCCACTGGCGAACCATCCCATTGAACATTACTAAGCACTGCTACAACAGGGTAATTATATATCCCGGTTCCGCCAGGACTTGGGCGACTGGTGGGATCGATTACGTATTGATCTGCGACTAGAGCTAAATCACCAATGCTTAATGTCTTAATAAACCCAAGAGGTTTATAGGTATTTGGCTGGAAATTGTAACCTTGTTGTACATCTAAAGATTTGTTAATACTCACAGCGAAGACCGGAGTAGTAAAACCTATAGAACACGCTATACAGCCTAGTAATAAAGCTTTACTCAACAGCATAAGTTTTTCCAAATATTAAATAGATGGTTTGAGTGTTTTTTAAGGTATAAACTCATAAGATTTATACTTGCATGAATCATGCTACAACTCCATATTTAAACAAATTTTAATAGACATGATGTGCTACGGAATGTAGCACCAGGTTTTGTTTTTAGTGTTGAAAAAAACGTATTTAAACCAGTGATTATCGCCAAAAAGAAGGCCGAGGATTATTTGAAATAACTATTAGAAAACAGTGCAAATAAGTAAGTCGGTACAATAAAACCAAACTGTGTAAATAAAAGTAAATAACGCTCAAACTCTTTCTCCCCCTGCTAAAAGCTCTCTGCTTTTGTTTTATGCCAACAATATTTATTTACGCTGACTTACTTAAATCCGACTCTACTAACTGTAAAAGCGGATAATATTCGCCGTCTACGCGAGTTGATGAATAAGGGACTTCCAAAGAATAAATTGTTCCAAAAAACTAATCTTTTGGCAGAAAATTCAATCATTATTACTGAATTTACTACCAAAAGGAGGGGAGAAAGTGGCAGCCGATGGCTGCCGCTTTCTCCTCTATAATAATGATTATTATTATCTTAAATGGGATGTTTTATTTTTTGGAAGTCCCTAAGAAGAATTGTATCTGGCTACACTCTACTCAATATACTTCCTGCCTCAAAATGTAGAAAAAAACTTATGAGCGCAAGGCTTTTACTGGATCGATCTGGCTAGCACGCAGGGCGGGAAGCAAACTAGCTCCCACCCCCACCAGTAGCGCTGAACCCACTGCTAGCACTGCAATTCTGCTATCAAACTTATAGGGCAAGCTAAAGGTATCGGTAATTACAACAGTCAATCCATGCACTACTCCTAGAGCCGCTGTTCCTCCTATTAGACTTAAAAGCATCGCCTCTAAAATAAATTGCAGCAAGATTTCGCGTTGGGTTGCACCTATAGCCCGTCTCAAACCTATTTCAGCAGTTCGTTCATTTACAGAGGCAATCATAATATTCGCAATTCCAACACCGCCAACTAACAGCGCGATCGCTCCTACTGCTGTTAGACCTTGAGAAGCCATCTCTAGAGTTTTCTGCTGCTGTATAATATCTGATACATTATTCCAAAATTTAAATTTGTAACCTGGAAATCTTTGTAACAGTAACTCCTCTGCTTGGTGGCTTAACTCTTCCACATCTGCAAGTGCATAAGGGCGCATTTGGATGCTCCCAATGTCGCGGCTACCAGTCGAAGCGTTGTAAATAGACATCGGCACATACAGTTGACCCGCCGGAGGTGCATCTTCACTTAGAATAGTTGCTACTACCCCGATAACGATATAGGGTCTGTCCCCAGCATAAATCAGCTGTCCTACAGGTTCTTGCTTTTGAAAAAGTTGTTCTGCCAGCAATTGATCGATTACGATTACCGGGCGGTAGTTGGCAAAATCTTCAGACGTGAAAAACCGTCCTGATACTAAAGATATCCCTGAAGTCAACAAAAAATCTTGGGAAACAGGTGACAAGGTTGGAGTAAATTCCTTGTCGCGAAATATAGTTGGTGTAGAACCAGCCCAATTAAAAGAACTGATTGCTTGCAAGCCCACCATTCGCTGTCGTAAGAATTCCATATCTTCCAACTTGAGTTGGGTAGCTTGACCACTAGAATCCCAATTTGGATAAACTGAAACTTGAGGCGCGCCTCGTTTTGCTAATTGTAGAGCGATCGCATCTCGGCTAATATTACCAACCTGAAGTGTAGCGCTGACAGCAGCCACACCCATAAATACCCCCAGAGTAGTCAAAGCAGAACGCAAGGGGTTTCTACCTAAAGAGTGAAAGGTAATATTTAATAAGTCAAAAGCTGAAAGAGCCATAATAGTTGCTTTTCTCTAGCTTAGGTATTGGGGACAAGAAGCGGAGGTGCAGAGGTGCAGAGGTGCAGAGGGGCAGAAGGGTAGAAGGGCAGAGGGGCAGAGGGGCAAAGGTGCAGAGGGGAAAAATTTACTGCAACTTCTCCCCTGCTCCCCTACTCCCCTACTCCCCTGCTCCCCTGCTCCCCTGCTCCCCTGCCTTAACTGGCAGCCCTGGCTTGAGTTCCGACTCAACGGGTGGCAGTATAACTTGTTCGCCGGGATGCAAACCAGAGGTTACTTCTACATTCATTAACCCCTCCAATCCCAGATTAATGGTGCGTTTTTGAGCATGATTTTGGCTATCCAGAACCCATACAAACGGGCGTGGTTGCGATCGCACAATTGCCTCTGTCTTCAAAACTACTACGTTCTGCCGTCGCTGCAACACAACCTCGACATTTACCCTGCTACCAGGGAGCAGTGTGCGAGTCGGGCTATCAAGCTCAACCGTTGCGGGTACTGTTGGTTGCTCTGATTGTTTTGAACTGCTACCGTCTTGTTTTTGGGCTTCAGGGCTAAGTGCTTGAGGATACAAGCTTTTTACGCGTCCAGAGAATCTCTTTGCGTTCGGCCCAATCGCATTAATACGGGCAAGTTGGTTGACGCGAACTTGAGCAGCGTTGAGGGTAGAAAGCTGGAGTTTCACTAAAACTTTTCTGGGGTCGCCCAAAGTGAGCAGATTGGTACGCAACTCGACCCCATCACCGTTTTCTACATTCACACCCAAAACTACGCCATTCAATGGTGCAGTTACAATATTATCCTGGAGTTGCTGCTGAATAAGTTGGCGCTCCAATTGCAAAGTCTGAATTTTAAGAGCGGTTGTACGTGCCTCTGCTTGATTATCTCGCAGGCTAGCGCGAGCAACGCGTACAGTATCTTCCTGCGTTTTGGCTTGTTCTTGGGCAATAGCTCCCTCTCGCACCAAGGGAGCAAGCCTCTGGAGTTGTTTTTCTTCGGCTGTTAGTCGTTCTTGGGCTTCAATAATTTTCTCGCGACTACGTGCTAAGTTGAGTTGCTCTTGTTGAATTTGTAATTGTTGATTGGTAAGAGCAATTTTTCGCTCAGGGTAGCGCAGGGTCAGCAGCACTTGACCAAGTTTTACCCTCTCACCAGGTTTTACCATGACTCGTTCGATTGCACCTTCTTTTGGGGACTTCAAGATTCGCTGTTCTCGTAACTCAACAGTACCGCTCTCATTGATTGTGGTTTCAACATTACCTCGCTCCACGGTTAACAAGCGTACTGCTACTGGTTCAGGAGGTTGATTTAGAGCGAAGAAGTAGGTTAGCCAACCGCCAGCACCGGCTAAAGCTAAAACTCCTGACCAAGCTAGCCATCGACTTGGGATATTAAATTTATCTTTTTCATATTTCCAGTTCATGACAACTCGAACCAGTGAGTTTGCAGTTAATTACAAGCAATGTCTACGACCAGAGATCAAACACGACGAGGCGACTGTTGTCCAAAACGCGGCGGAAATTTGAACTGAGATAATTTCGCAAACCAGAGTAATAATCAAGCCACCAGAAAGCGGGCCAGGCGATGACTATGAAACTTGCTCCTGCTTGACGCATTCGTTCCAGTTCTCGGATGGCGATTTCATCATTCAGTGGCGCTCCCCAGTATTGACCGTCCTGTTCTAAAAAGGGCAGAGCATCGTATTGCGGCAGAATCTCGCAGCCCCATTGATTTTCATCGACCAAAATCAAACGCTTGCCAATGGGAATCACAGATGCAATTTCCTGCATTGCAATTTGTAGGCGTTCTGACCAACTCAAATTAAGTTCAGGTATCAATTCAGATGTGAACTGACTGCGGCGCATACTTATATGCAACAGGCGCTCTGCTAGCCACTGACGATAAGATGCATCCTCTGCACGCGGCGACTTTAACAAATAAGCGATCGCATCAGTACGTTCTGCCATCACACCAAGTGGGCCTGTTCCTCCAAGACTGAAATTAATTTGGGAATCTTGTTCAAGATGATATCGGACTTGGGCTAATTGTTTAGCAATAAAGAAGAGATCGAATTGCGCCGCCATACGTAAGTATAAGTTCAAATCAAGCATATACTTGGAGTGCGGTGCGTCGATGCCCCCAACCATTGCCAGGGCATTAGCGCGAAACACGATCGCTGAACATAGCAAAATCCATTTCCGCCCATCAGCAATTTGGTGGATGAACTCTAGACCATCAATTGATCCTTCTGGAAAGTTATCTGAAAGCTCTTTGCCTGTCACATGCACTGGAACACCATTAGTGTCGATAATTTCAGCTTGCGCAACCGAAAAACCAGCATTTGGATGGTTGTCTAATGCTAAAACAGATTCATGGATGAAGTTGGGCAGCAGAATGTCATCGTCCGACAAGAGAGCTAGATAGGGACTAGAATTTACCTCAATAGCTCGCTGCCAATTGCGAAACATTCCAATATTCGTTTCGTTGCGTATATAAGTGATGCGCGAATCCGCAAATGAACATACAACTGCCTCTGTATCATCGCTAGAAGCATTATCTAAGACAAGAATTTGAAAATCTGGATAGTCTTGCGCCAATGCGCTCTGCAAGCTAGTTTTTAATAACTCCGAGCGATTGTAAGTTGGAATTACAATGCTAACTTTGGTTTGAAGTGCCATGTGTTTAAAATTACCGCCTTTTTAACTAAAAATGTTTAAATAAAATTAAACAGACATACGTAAATCAAAGACAACCAAGCGCTCATTATCTAAAACACAGCGAAACTTAGTACGTAAATAGCAAGCGAACTCAGCATAATAATCAAACCACCAGAAAGCTGGCCATCCAAACACGATAAAGCTTGCTCCTGCACGGTACAGTCGTTCAAACTCTTTAATGGCAATGGCATCATCTTTTGGCGCTCCCCAATACATCCCATCTTTTTCTAGAAAGGGAATTGATTGGCACTTATCCAGAAGCTGACCAGATCCCCATTCGTTCATGTCAACTAAAATGTACCCTTGCCCCATTGGAATTAAGGGAGTTAGTTCCGGCTCCAACGCGCCCAGACGTTGGATAAACTCATACTCAGAACCCTTCCAGCGCTCAAAAGCATCTTCGATTTGAATGTTGTGCTTGTGCAAAGACTCGCACAAAGCTTTTATATGATTGTGATATTGGCTAAGTTGCCAACTATAAGTAAGCTTGCTAGTGCCATTATGACCATGAATCCGATATAGGGCTTGGTACTCAGCAATGCGCTTGATTTTACCGAAAAAAGGAGATAAAAAAGTTAAGTACGCATCAGCGTTAAGAGAGTAGTAAGTATCGGGCAGGGGAAAAATTTTCTCTAAATAGCTACGCGACCAGGCATTGCCGCTCGTGGGTGAGAAGACATAGCTTTCAATGCTACCTTGAAGAAGCACATCGCGTAAATCTCCTTCTGGTAGAGGTCGATCGGGAATCAATTTTCCCAATAGCTTACCATCAACATCTATAGCGGATAAAGGCCAGTGTACCTGTACTATATACGGATCGCCCAGCAGTTCAACGGCTCTGGCGATCGCATCAGGCAGCAAAACATCATCTGCATCTAAAAAACAGACAACCTCACCACGGCTTGCGGCAAAACCAACGTTGAATGCAGAACCCTGTCCGCCATTTTCTTTTAGCAGAGGGATAATCTCTTCCCCATAATTGGCAATGATTTGCTGTGAGTCGTCTGTTGAACCATCATCAACCACAATCACTTCTAAAGGCTGATAGTTTTGATTGAGAGCGCTATCAATTGCCTCCTTCAGAAAACGTTCATAGTTGTAGTTGGTGATGATAATACTGGCTAGAGGCTTGTTCATGAGCGTAGGTCAAATACAATCAGATGGTCATTTTGTAATACACAGGGAAACTTTTGCCGTAAATATTCATGAAATCCGGTGTAGTATTCCAGCCACCAAAAAGTGTGCCACAAGAAAACGATCGCACTAGCACCAGTTTGGTATAGGCGATCGAATTCTCGAATAGCTGTGTCGTCATCTACTGGACGCCCCCAATACCACCCATCGCGTTCAGTAAAGGGGATTGTTTGAAAACCTTTAATGATTTCGTTACCGTTCAGGCGGTCTTCATCGACCAAGATAAAAGATTCCTGTGGCGATATCAGAGTTTTGAGTTCCTCTCTTACCTCGTACAGATGACCAATGTGATTCCGCTCTATGGCAAAACTTAAGTCTCCGTACAGTGAAACCAAGTTCCATTTTTCTTGAATACGCTCGAGGCTCTTGGCGGATTGTTCAAGATCCCATCTCATGAAAAAATAATCGAGGTCTTCTGGATGAGGAGGATAAGGGTGCCAGAAATGAACAACAGATTTCGGCTCAAAGACAACTGGAATTTTGGCATTATATAAAGCCAAACTAGAATCGAAATGATCTAGAAAAATAACATCTTCATCGAAAGGAGAAACTCGATCAAAAACACTTCGACGGTAGAGCCGACAGTGAGCTTCTCCAGCTAACTGTATCATCCGGCGATGAGTTCCGCGATCGAGTTGCTGCTCGCTCGTGGCTGGCAGGACTTCCCATTTAACGCCGTTAGCTGTTTGTACTGACCGAACCTGACCCTGGTTTGGGTCCCAATGAACGTTTGTCGCTCCTAAAGGCCCCTCAATAATTCGGGGCACAGCTACATCAGCTGGTTGTTCTTCGCAGGCGGCAAGCAGATGGGATAACCAACCTTCCTCAACAAGAACATCATTCTCAACGAAGCACAAAAAATCATCCTTAGCTTCTTGAATTACTAAGTTTCTTAACTGGTTGGGCTGCAAATAACAATCTTTGTAAATGACTTTGACATTACTGCGACCTTCTAATACCTGTTCCATCTGCTGCCAATACACTTTCGGAGTATTGCAGTCTACTACGATCAGGTTAAACGGGATGTGGGTGTAGTTGAAAATTCGCTGTAAAGATTCAACTGCTAAGGTGAATTGTTCGCGAGGAAAGAATCCGATAGTTACTGTTGACATAATATATCTCCTATACTCAATGACAGTTAATTCATTGCCGCCTCTAGCAGAGACGAAAGAACTTTATCTGAGTCAAAATATTCCTCTGCTAACCTGCGTGCTGCATACTTGTGTCGCTCATAGTCAGCGTTGATGGCTTCTACACCTTTGACTACCTCCTGTTGGTCGCAAAAAGTTAAAATCCCTTCTCCGATCGGCAACCAATTGCTCAAACCTGTGTCTTGAACTAGAATTGGCTTACCGGAAGCCAGATAACAAACGCTGCGATCGCTAAACCAGCCACCTTTGGTAGCAACATAACCCTGTTTTGCGACTCCAAACTCAGCGCGGGATGCTTGGACAAATTTCTGGTAAGACTCTGGGGTAAAGGAGGCAATCCATCCGGGAATCACCTCCCAGCCATACTGTGATAGTTCATCGGGAAAGCCACCGCTTAAGGCAATCCGAAATTGCTGTTTGGTGAGTTGCGGTATATCTATAAATTTTAAGAACTCTTTATCCTTATTGCCGTAGGTGACTCCTTCGTAGACCACCTCTCGATAACTGTGCCACTGCATAATCGAACTGAAGTGGGTGGTATGATTGTCTTCAGTTACTGGCCAGTAAGGCAGTGCTACTGGAGGTAATGTCTTTTGCCAATGCCTACCGTTTGTGGGGATAAGACAGTCTTCAGCACCAATGCGTTGCCCAATCGTGAAGAGGCGATCGCAACGTTCAATTGTCTCTACTAATTCCGAATTACCGTTAGCAATATTAATCTGCGTAAAACCGGGATCGGCATCAATATAGATGCGGCGCTGCGGCCATCCATACTCATCTCTCCAAATAGAAAGTGGCGAACCACGAACGATCATTAAATCAGCCTGCGAGCAGATGTCTTTAAACTCGTCAGTCTCCATCCCGATTGAATGCTCGTCAGTTCGGTAAATCCACTTATTTTTAAAACCAAGCGGTTCTAGACAGTTTTTAATATAATTTGTCGGATAGTCTAACTCCGTCGTGATTTGCTCGGTTTCCCAGTTGTAAACCCACGACATCGATCCGCATTCTTCCAAGTAGAAAATATCATGTCCAAGGGCACGTAGACCCAGGAGGTATTGTAGGTCAGACCAAGCGTTGCCTCCTATGGGAAACCGACCAATAGCACTAGCAAAAATAATAATCATCTTATTTGAAATTTGTTATATGTTTTGATTAGATGTATTAGCTGATGATTTATTCCTTCATAGGCAGTCAGACTTGAAATTGAGATAGATGGGTGCTTAAAACTGTCTCCAGTAGTCGAGGTAGCACCACTTTGTAACTAAAGAATTGCTCGGCTAATTCTTTTGCTGCCTGACAGTGAGCCTGATAATTTGTATTGACGCGCTCGATACAGCCTACAGCTTCCTGCAAGCATGAAAATACCAGCACACCTTGCCCTGTAGGCAGCCAATCGCTAAATCCGGTATCTTGTAAAATGACGGGACGACCAGCAGCGAGATAGCAGACGCTGCGATCGCTAAACCAACCGCTACGAGTTTTTACATAAGCTTGTTTGGCAACGCTAAATTCTCCACGGGAGCTAGTCAGGTAAGTTATGTAGGTTGACAGACTAGCGCTAATTTCCTTACCATCTCGAACTAACCAACCTGCTGCCTTTAAAGATTTCATAACCTCTGCTATTTCTGCATCCTTGCCAGCAAGAGCGAGTTCGAGTTTCTGCCAACAGTGGCTAGGGAGTTCCAGCAAGCGCATGAATTCCCGATCTTTCTGCCCATAATCCTCACCTTTATAAGTCACGCCTCCATAAGCATTCCAATTGGCAATTGTCGTGAATGGGAAATCTGCGCGTTCTTCGCCACTATCTTCGGGAATAAGTATCGAATTCCATATCTCTGGTACAACAGGCGGTACAGTGGGGAGCCATTTAATTCCATCACTTGGTACGCCGCAATTTGGTTGTCCAATATTAACGCCATAACTAAAGTAAGCGTGATAATCGTTACGACCCTCAGCGGCGAACGTCCCAATCTGGGTAAAGAATGGGTCCATGTCGATTAATACTCGATGTTTGCATAAAAGAAATTCAGATAACCAGCAAACTCCACCGATATTTAATAGCAGATCCGCCGTCTTGAGCATCTGCTTTATTTCTTGCCAATCTGCACCGTAGACATCTCCTGTATCCCGATTTACATAGCAGAGTGTGGCATTCACGCCATAACTGTATATGAGCGTTTGGACTGCGTGAAGTCCAAAGCTTGGGTCATCAGTGTAATTGTGGGCAATAGGGTTATAGCAAGACCCAGACCAACCACTTTCCTCCAGGTATAAGACTTCATGTCCCAAATGATGTAACCCTAAAACATAATGAAAGTAGGCTAAGAGATTGCCAGCAACAGGATGTCGAATCATATATCCGCAAACAACAATGCGTGCCATACTTATAACCCCGCTCGTTCCATGAGACTGCCAATCACTTTCTCTGCGGCAAAGTACTCCGAAGCAATTTCACGAGCTGCCCGACAATTGCCTTCGTAGTCGCTTTTGATCGCCTCCACTGCCGCGAGAATATCTTCCATAGTGTTGAATGCAAATAATCCTTTCCCCGTGGGTAAGAACTTGCTAAACCCTGTTTCTTGGGCGATCGCAGGACGACCTGCTGCCAGATAGCAGGCAGAGCGATCGCTGAACCAGCCAGTGCGAGGACGAACATACTGATCCTTTGTCACAGTAAACTCGCCTAGAGAGGCACAAATATAGTTACGATAGGCGATCGGATCGGATAATGCCCTAGCATAAATAATCCGCCAACCGCGATTAATCATTTCAGCTTGCTCTTGAGGATTAATACCTTCAAGAGCAAGCTCAAGCGGTAGCAAAGATTTTGCTGGAAGGTCTATGAAACGCCGAAATTCTCGGTCTTTGCGCCAGTAATACTTCTCTCCCTGCCAAACGATATCATTGTCCCAATGCTCCCAGTTTGAGATAGTTGTGAGAGCTGAGTCCAAAATTGGTGGACTATCGGTAAACCACCAATCGAGGCAAACTGGCGGTCGCGTCGGATGCCACTGGTATCGATCGACGGGTACAAGACAGTCGGGCGCTCCCAGATTCTCGCCATAGGTGAATAAGTAATTGTAAGCATCAAGTTGCTCAATCTTTTGAGCGTCATTCTCGGCTACTTTGATCTGATCGACCATCGGATCGGTTTGTAAATATATCAGACAGGCAATATCGTCGTGCTCACTACGTAGGGGATGGTATCCACATAGATTGATGACTGCATCCGCTTCCTTGTATAATTTTGCCAATCCCATTAAATCACGTGCTCCCAGGGTTGCATCTCGCACTCCTGGAGGACGGAAAATCCAACGATCGCCCAAACCGATACTATCCATGTATTGGGCAAGATAGCGCACATTTGCTGAATATTCTGATGTATGCCAGCAGAAGGTAATCGGATCTAATAGTTCGCTGTCAGTATCCTCGACGTACCAGACATCGAAACCTAATCGCCGCAAGCCTGCTAGATAGTGGAGCACTTGCCAAGTCATGCCCCCAAATGGAAAGGATGCTAGCATCCCCCAGACGACGACTATTCCCCGAGTAGCAGGCGGATAGTCAAAAGAAAGGATCATTTGGTTCACTCCATCCATCATTGAAATTTAAGAGCATAGTTGAGGATGCCATGCAAAGTTTGTTTAGCTTGAAAATATGCTTCAGCAATTTCCCTTGCTGCTCGACAGTGCTTTTCATAATTAGTATTTATTGTCGCTAAGGCATCAGCTGCTTCACTAAGCGTCGAGAACCGAAACATCCCCTCGCCATTAGGTAGGAAAGAACTCGGCCCAGTGTCTTGAACAACAACAGGTTTCCCGCTTGCTAAATAGCAGAGCGTGCGATCGCTAATCCAGGCATTTTGAAACTTCATGCATGAAGGTTTCGCGCAACTAAACTCTCCTCGCGACATTTGGATGTAAGATTGATACCTATCTGGACTGCTAGCCATTTTGTAGGCATGACGCACCCGCCAACCATAGCTCTCCAGCACTTCTCGATCCTCTGCGTCTCCTTTATAATCAGTAACATCATGCGGTACGGTATTGTTGGCTTGCCAGCTTTGCTCTTTTCTGCTTCGATCGTCTTCCACGTCTCCCTCACCCAGGCACAGCGCCAGCTCAAGCACTTGGTCGGTTAAGCGCGGCAGTTCCACAAATTGCATGAAGGAAACTCGCTTGTTGTTCTCGTAGCAGATATCCTGCCCGTCTGTAATCCATTCCCCTTTGCCACCATTGCCCCACCAACCGGAGACAGTCGTAAATGCTTCGCTGTTGGGATTGTATACGTATGGCCACAATTCCAGACATACTGGTGGTCGAATTCGCATCCAAGTCAAACCACAATCCGAAAACTTAGCGCTAGGTGTGCCGACAGTTTCACCAGTACTAAAGTAATAATCGTGTGGGGGTACAACGAGCTGTCCAACTGTTATCCAAAATTGTAATAAACCTGGATCGATATCTATTAAAGCAGTCCGTCGAAAACATGAAAGCAAAGCTGGATGAATACCGTAGTAAAAATTTAGTAAAAGGTCTGCTTGCCGAAAGATTGCCTGTGCCTTTGATGACCAAACTCCGATGTATTCATACTCGCTGCCACGATCGGATATCGCGTTCTGGTCTGAATAAAGGATGACCTTTCCACTAAGTCCATAGCGTTCCATACGTTGATAAAACGTAGAAAGCATAAGTTTATCCTGCTCTCGATCGCCGCTACTGTGGAAACGCTCTAGCCAATACACCTCACATCCCAACTGGCGCAGCCCCTGTACATATTGCATATAAACCCAGAAATGACCCCCTCCTTCTGGAAAGGTGACGACGTTTGAAGGGGAAATGACAACGACAGACATAATACTTCCCTCCCAACTAAGCTGATAGGTTTGCTAGCAAATTGGCGAGTTCTCGAAAGCCTATAAGTTGGATCTGGAGTTCTGTGAGCTTGCTTCTGATGATTGGGCTGCAAAGCGTTTGTAATTCCGTTTCTCGCTCGATCGCATAGGTTGATGAAAACTCTGGATCGACGTAACCTGGATGGCAGCTCAATTCCGTAAACCCTTCCTGAACTTCGGTTTCTAGCATTTGGACTAAATTTTCGACGCTAATCTGCTCCAGGTGCGTCTCTCCATCCCATTGCCCATAAAAGCTGGGGAAATAACGAACCGGAGAGTGTTCTCTTAGTGGCAATCGATATTGCTGCGCCAAATTAAGGAAGTGGGGCAGTAATTGAGGAGAGCGGTGGATGTTATGATGCGAGTCAAGATGAGTCGGTAGATGCCCTATTAGCTCTTGAAAGCGTTTCAATTGGCGATTTAGTTCAGCACGGCATCGATCCAAAGTCGTGAGATCGAGTGCTAATTCTCCATCCTCGGTTGTGATATTTACATGCAAACCAACGCTCAGTTCGGGTAGTTTACGGCTTAAGATAGCTGCTTCCTCACTCGCTGGCATATTCACCATTAAGCTCGTGCTAGTTAGGACTCCGTTACAGTGGGCTTCAACAATGCCACTGTTAATTCCTTGACTAGCACCAAAATCATCTCCATTAACAATGCAATACTTCATGGATCGAACTCTTTAAACAAAAATCTTGCTAGTTTTTAACCGCCTGTTTGCGAATTCACGATCGCAGATCGCATGGTTGAGTTGAGCCGAAGTGTAATTTATACAGCTTCTTGTAATAGCCACTTACCGCTAGCAACTCCTCGTGAGTTCCCATCTCTACTACTTTCCCCCGATCCAAAACTACGATTCGGTCGGCTCGTTGAATTGTCGAGAGGCGATGGGCAATGATAAACGTAGTCCGTCCTGCCATCAGTCGCTCTAATGCCTCCAGCAGCAGAAACTCCGTTTGAGCATCTAGGGCGGAGGTGGGTTCATCCAGAATTAGCACTGGAGCATCCTTGAGCAGGGCACGGGCGATCGCTAACCGTTGCTTCTCACCCCCTGAAAGTGTGGCTCCGCGCTCGCCAATTACCGTGTCATAACCTTGAGGTAATCGTTGAATAAAGCTGTCAGCATTGGCAACTTGAGCGGCTTTGACGATCGCTTCGCGGCTAGCATTAAAGCAGCCATACGCAATGTTCTCAGCAATAGTTATCGGCAGTAAAAATGGCTCTTGCAACACTAGGGCAATCTGCTCGCGCAGGCTTTTCAGTTGTACGCTTTGGACATCCACCCCATCAAAGAGGACTCGTCCCTGCCAAGGATCGAAAAACCGGAGAATCAGGGAGACTAGGGTAGTTTTGCCAGCACCCGTTGCGCCTACGAGGGCGATCGTTTCTCCCGGTCGCGCTTCTAGGGTAATTTCTTGAAGGACGGGATAGTTCGGTTCGTAACCGAAGGTGACTTTCTCTAAACATACGTGTCCGCGTCCTCCTACTGGACGAACTGGCAATGGTCTAACATCAGGAGCATCCTGCACCCCATCTTGAGTATCCAAAACCTCTAACACTCTCCTAGCACTAGCAGCTGCACTAGCAAAACTAGAGGACATATAAGCCAGAGTCGCCATCGGCACGTACAAGGAGGCGAGATAAGAGAGGAAGACTAGTAAAGAACCAATTGAGAGTGACCCATCCAAAACCTGGAAGCCACCGTAAGCCATGATTGCTGCTGTTCCAACTGCGGTTACACCTCCCACCCCAACTTTGAATTGCATTTGGGCAAGGATAGAGCGTACATAAGCTTGCAGGGCTTTTTGAGACAGGTAGCGAAAGCGCTCATCTTCGTGTGCTTCACGTCCGAATGCTTGAATAATCGGTATTGCTGTCAAGGTTTGCTCGCTGAGTGCAACGATCTCACCTTCAAATTGTTGATACTGATAGGTTCGTTCAGTCATGGGCTGGTTAAAGACCCAAATTAGTAAGATTATTAAAGGAGCGATCGTCAGCGAGAGCAGTGAAAGCAGTTGATTAATTTGCCACATCACGCCGAACATTGCGACCAAATTCACCAGAGAAGTAAGCACGGGCAGAAAAACCCCCATTGCCAAATTCTGAATACAGATGCTGTCGGTCATCACCCGCCTGACCAGATCGCCAGCGCGCTGTTGATTGTGGAATCTCAAAGAAAGATGCTGTAAGCGATCGAATAGTGCTGCTCCCAAGTCATAAACCATCTGGCTGCCAACACCAGCTCCAACATATTCCTGTATCAGTCGAACTCCCTCACTGGATAAAAATAAAACGATTGTGGCAGCTGCTAACCAAGCGAGTAACTGCATATCGGATTGACTACCAGACAAGGTTTTGAGCCAAAGAACGCTATTTGGTAGCGATTGGTTGTTCAAGACGCAATCAACGATCAACTTCAAAGGCCAGGGCTTGAGTACATTTAGCCCCACATTAATCAGCATTAGCAGCATGACAAAAATGAGTCCGCGCCAACGAACCAGGGCGTAACGTGCCAATCGCAGCCACCACAGTTTCATAGAACGACCTCCTGCGGCGGTTTGGGAAACTGCAAGGAGTGCAAACGATGATAGAAACCATTGATAGCCAGCAACTCCTGGTGCGTTCCCATCTCCACAACCTTTCCCTGTTCCAGAACTACAATCCGATCTGCTCGTTGAATCGTGGAAAGTCGATGGGCAATGATAAACGTAGTCCGGCCTTCGATCAGGCGATCTAAAGCTTCCAGCAGTAAAGCCTCAGTCTGGGCATCCAGAGCAGAAGTGGGTTCATCGAGAATCAGTACTGGTGCATCCTTGAGCAGGGCGCGGGCGATCGCTATTCGCTGTCTCTGTCCGCCAGAGAGGAGTGCCCCTCTTTCACCGATCGGGGTATCATACCCTTGGGGCAACTGTTGGATGAAGTCGTCCGCCTTAGCCGCTTTGGCTGCTGCGACAATCTTTGCTAAACTTGCTTCTGGACACCCGTAGGCAATGTTCTCTGCCACCGAGAGCGGCAGTAAAAACGGCTCTTGCAGCATCAGAGCAATTTGCTCGCGCAAGCTTTTCAGTTGTACATCTCGGACATCCACCCCATCAAAGAGGACTCGTCCCTGCCAAGGGTCAAAAAAGCGGGGAATCAGGGAAACCAGTGTACTCTTACCAGCACCTGTCGCGCCTACGAGGGCGATCGTTTCTCCCGGTCGCGCTTCTAGGGTAATTTCTTTGAGGACGGGATAGTTAGGTTCGTAACCGAAGGTGACTTTCTCTAAACATACGTGCCCGCGTTCTCTAAGTGGACGAACTGGCAATGCTCTGGCAGCAGGAGCATCTTGTACGCCATCTTGAGCATCCAAAACTTCTAAAACTCTATCTATATTGGCATCTACAGACTTCAGGCTCCCGTAGATGCCAAATAGACCCTTAAATGCTCCTTGTATAGATTGTAGGTATGCTAAGAAGACGAGCAAGCTGCCGATACTCATAGCCCCCAATAACACCTGCTGCCCGCCCACATACAGAACGATCGCAGTACCAATCGTTGTCACAGTACCATTGGCTACACCGTAAACACTTTTGAGCAGAGTTTCGCGTTGTGAAAGAACAACTGCGTCTGCCGCTAAATGCTCAAACTGCCGGGTATTGTAACTCTCTCTACCAAATGCCTGAATCATCGGGATTGCTGTTACTGTTTGGTGGACAAAACTGGTGAGGCGGGACTGGGCTTCACGGTTAAGTTTTGTCCGGCGCTTGAGTCGGGAACCAAAAACAAGGGCTGAACCGCCCATTATTGGAGCCACGAAAAGCGAAAGTAGTGTTAGTAAAGGACTTAGATTCCAGGCGACGAGGCTAATAGTTGCTAGCGTCAGCAAGTATTGCACAGGTGAAATTAGCAAAGCACCGCTTAAGGTATAAACGCAATAGGTATCTCCGGCTAGACGGCTGAGGGAATCACCCACAGTCCGTTGGTTATGGAACAGCAGTGAAAGGCGTTGCAAACGATAGAACAGTCTTTGGGCCAGTTCGTAGACCATACCTTGTCCGGCAGCGCTCCAGGCCCAGCTAAGGCTAGTTTCTAGGGTAGCGTTTAAAGTATAAAGTCCAAGGCTACAAACTGCGGCGACAACAACCAGCAACGCTGGTGTGAGCGCCAAGTTAAAAGTCCCCAGGAATGAGCGAACCAACGGGGGGATGACTGCCTGACCGAGAGCATAATCTACCAAGATTTTCATTGGCCAAGGTTGAAGTGTGGCGGTGGCACAAGTGCCAGCCGTGAGACCGATGATTGCGATTAAGGTACGCCACTGGCGCAGCGGATATCGGAGCATCTGCCCGTATCGATGCATGATTAATTTGATCTCTTGCCTCACTTGCAGATTTACCTCTCGTCTGGCCATTTGCTTACTGGAGTACCAAGACGTTTGTCATGGCTGTAATATTACACTTTCTGCGACAGACTGGTTGTTGGTGGTTTGTATTGGCAGCAAGTAAACTCTTTTGGCAACAATCTCCAGTACTTGGTAAAGAATACGTCCCAACTGGAAGTTCTGATATAAGATGACACTGGCGTTCAGCGTACCTAGTGCAATTGTGAGTGTTGCTACTTCTGGCATTCCCAGAACGATCGCCACAATTGCGAACAGACAATAGCCAACCATCGCCATAATGGCTAACTGTGACATTCTCAAAGCACACCGCACCCGCAAAACTCTTTTGTTACCTCCATGATTTTCAGCACATACTTTCAGTTGAACTTTTGACCAAATCCCCTGATAAATCTCTAAATCCCAGTCGCTCCAGCCTCGATCCATCGCAATGAAATACTTGCAAGACACGAGTAAATCCATTACCTTTTGCAGCAGGTTCTCCTTTTCGATTCCTGCTTCTGTCCAATAGGACAACTCATAGGCGCGATCGCGCCAGGAAATATTTACTTTGTGCGCTGGCAAATCAAATTGAATTAAATCTGCTTGAGTTAATGTTTGAGTCACGTCGCTTCGCTCCGAATTCAAAATTCAAAATTCAAAATTAATGATCCCCATAAATAAATTTAGAGGCTTGTATCATGAGTCGTTTTCGGTCATTTTTTTTATGCTTCTATTTTTATTTACAGTTCATCAAACTTTATCGGCTCGGCTTTCTTAAGTTCTTTAATTCGCCATTTATAGCGCTCTATACTACGTACAATCGGCCCCAGGTAAATTAATAGCGCCACCAGTAACCGTGCCCTTCTTTTGAGAAAACGAGAGTCAATCCGCGCTTGTATAGCACCAGCTACACACCAGCTAAAAGAGATAAGGAACATTGCTGCACCCAACCACGGGCGATCGCCAGATAAAAGCGCAGACACAAATAGGATCAAAGCTGCGATATTCCACTCCAGTGTCAGGGGGAGGTAAGAAATCAGAGACGAGGAAGGCTCGTACAAGGTTTGAAACAGACCGCGACCAAACACCCCAGAGTAGATAATTGGTTGACCAATACGAAGAAATGCAGATAAATCTCCGTAGATTCTCCCCAACCAAGAAGGCTGTCCCAGAAGGTTAAAGCGGTAGGGATGCTGAAAATAAACGAGTGCTTCTGCCTTGCCATAACCTTGCTGCTGTTTGAGATAGGCTGCTACTGTGTTACGGCGAAAATGCCATACGATTGCCGCTGGGCTAAAACCAATGGTGTAACCTCGATCTTGCAGTCGCCAGCAGATATCAACATCATCCCCGGCAGTACGAAATATCGGGTTGAAGCCGTTAATTTCTTGTAGAACCTGCCGACGAAAAGCCATGTTACAGCCAGCAATATGTTCCGCTACTTCATCACTCAAAAGTATGTGGGTAGGTACGCCAGGTGAGACAGCAACGCAGGCGGGAACAAGAGAGTCTTCCGGGGGAGATAAGTTTGGCCCGCCTACGGCAGCTAGACCAGAGGAGAGAAACTTGGCGACCAGATAGGTGAGCCAGTCTGGATCTGCCATACAATCAGAATCGGTATAGGCAACAATCTCGCCAGTTGCGGCGGTCATCCCAACGTTGCGGGCGACGCTTAATCCCTTATTTTCTTGGTTAATTAGGCGTACATAATCGTAACGCTGAGTAATTTGGAGAGTGCGATCGCTCGATCCATCATTAACTACAATGACTTCATAGTTGGGATAGTTGAGTTCTTTGAGAGAAGCTAGACAACTATCCATCGTGCGTTCAGCATTGTAAGCGCAGACAATCACTGAGACTTTAGGATATTCAGGTAGCGCTGGCGGCAGAGGCGCTGTGTAGTACTGCTGAACTGTCTGGAAAGCTGGCTTTTCGAGCCGTTCGGCGTCAACTAGACCAAAAGCCCAATCTTGTATGGCATATCCGCCGGTAAACCATTCATCCGTCCAAGAAAATATGATTGTCCCGGCTGCTCCCATCTCAAAACTAGATGACAGCTTTTGAGAGAGAATTTCGGCTTGGGCTTGGGTTCCTTCACGCATCGAGTCAACGCCAAACTCACTCAGTACTAGAGGTTTATCCTCAGCTAGATTATGGAGTCGTGAGAGGTAGCGACGAAAATCTGTTTCCCGATGCAGGTAAACGTTAAAGCATGAAAAATCAGTAAAGTCAATATTTAAATACTCTGTAGAGGGGTAATTGGCATAGCTCACCAAACCTTCGGGATCGCTGTCTTTTGCTACCGCCATTAACTCTTTAATAAAAGCCCGAACTGGTTTTGCTCCATGCCATCGGACAATATCTGGAGGAATTTCATTGCCCACCAAATAGGCAAAGGTAGCGGGATGATTCCGGCAAACTTTAACTCCTTGAACAATGCAGTTACGGATTTCTGCTTTGACAGCAGAAGAGTTAAGGAAGGCAATATGCTGAGACCAAGGTATACCAATTAACAGTCTCAGACCAGAGATTGCAGCTAGATCCAACAGCCAATCAGGTGGAACAGTATAGGTACGCACACAGTTAGCTCCCATTTCTGCCATCATGGCGAAATCTTTTTCCACAACTGATTTTTCTGGAAAGGATTCACCGTGGCTACCAATGGAGAAAGGGCCGTAACTAACTCCTTTAAGATAAAACTTTTTATCCTTAATAAAGAAAAACTTACCTTTTACTGTGACTGCCTCGCCTTGTGCAAGTGGTTCAGCACAGAAGCCAGAAGGTGTTGAAGTCAAGTTTCGCAAATTACCCCCGACAATTCCCTGCAAATTTATTTCCTTGTTGCTGAAACACTACGTCAGTTGGCTCAAAAAAAGAAACACACATATACTTCGTTCAATGCATTGGCAGCATATTTGGCGTTAATACCACCACAATCGCCATTAATTAACAACCTTGTAATACTTAAGAGTGTGTCAGAAGTGGGTTTGCGATCGCGTTTACGAAAATGTATGAATTAACGTATATTTTCAGTCTAGTTTTGTATCCAGTTGGTCAATTAAACTCAGCAACACCAATTGCTGAGTCAGTTCAAAATCTACAGTTGAATATTGAATATATAAATATAGGGTTTCATTTCAACCAATGGACAAAATGTTGCCAAAAATTTGATACTACATATACCCAACTGGAAATGAGTAGTTTAAAACTTCTTACTACTATGGTTTATAAACTTGCTCTCTGCTTTAGCGGTAGGTAACAATAACGTTGCCAAAATACTCTCTGGTATGGTGGGAGTTACTTTACAAGCACTATTGAGGCAATCTACCAATAACTGGCTAGCAGTATAGTACTGTTTAAGTATTTCTTTCTGCTCCTCGCTGAACTGCCATTGATGACCAATGTTGCGACACTGAACTATCGCCAACCTCAAATTATTAGCCCAAGTTTTACCGTTAGCATTCCACCATTCTTTTAACTTTTCTCTACCTTGAACTGGGGTTGGTAATTGTTCTTTGAGTTTTTGCAAAGAATGCTGTAACTCAGGGTGACAGACAATAATTCGGTCATTAGAAAGAGCAAAGCTTAAAGCCAAAACTCGATCTAAAGTCGGCTCGTTAGAGAGAGCAACGCTTAAGTGAAGGGCACAGTGAAGAGTTATATCTAGATCCAAATCAGGGGTAAGATTACTAGTAAGTCTGAGATCGATGCCAAGGGAAAAAGCCAAGTCATTAGTAAAGCTCAGATCGTCGAGAAGTTCTAGGGTTAGATAAAAGGCACGAATAGCTACTCTTTTATGAGTAGACTGAACTGAAAGAGACTTCTGATTAAGCCAGTTGAAGAAATTTTGTAATTGCCAATCGAAGGCGGCAAGCCGATCGATATGTTGCTTGATTAATTGCAACAGATAAGTCGGATTATCCAACATTCCAGCGGTTAGTAAAAAGATTTTGCGCCAACGTGGTTCAGTTAAATGGCTAACCAGATCGATTAATTTTTTTTCTAATATTTGAGGGTTAGGGCTAGTAACAAGATTTTTAGCTGTTAAATACTCCTGAAAAGCTATATGTGAAAACGAGTAAATTCCCTGCGCCTGCTCTATTAGTAATCCATGTGTCTCAAGCAGTTTCAGCACTGCTTCACTGTTGAGTTGCAGTATATCAGGCTCAGTTTGGGTTATGGGTAAGTTACAGAGGTAGTCCGTAATGTATTGCTCGATAATACTTTGTGTGAAAAAGTAATGACCTTGTTTAAAGGTAATAGCAGCAATTTGACTCAGCAGTTCCAGCTTTTGAGCTAAAGAAAAATGAAGATAAATTTCATCTCGTTTAATGTTCCTCACTTTATCCCAGCGATTGAGCAAAGTGTCCAATCCTTGCTTGTAAAATTCGACCTTTCTAATTGGAAAGTCCGAGCAAGCTTGAAACACACAACAAGCCAAATTAAGCAAAAGTGGTCTGACAGCTAGTTCTCGAATTTGTTGATTCTCTAATAACTGTAATTTTTGCACAAATCGACAAGCTAAAGCTTTTCCTTTGTCGATGGAATTCTTACTAACATTGACAAACCAATTTTGCACAAAAGCCTCAATTTGAGAACAATCAAAATCAGCAATTTCAACATCACTAAATTCCTCGAACTGATACTGTTGATAACCGATACGACATGTTAGAATCAACTTATTTTGGTAATAGTTTGCAGCAAAACTGCGAATTTTAGTGATGATTTTGGCGTTATCATCTTCTGAAATTTCATCTAAGCCATCCAGTAAAATTAATATTTTGCCACTAACTAGTAATGTTTGAATTTCTCGATCTGAAGCACCGCAATTGGCAAGCTCTTGACTAATATAGTTCAATAAACTATAATTTCCGCTTTCTCTAGCATTCTCAGCAAAGTTTTTCAAGCGAATAAAAATTGGTATCCGGTCTGATAGTAATTTGCCTTGATTGCATTGCATAGCAATATACTGTAAAAACGTAGTTTTACCAGATCCTGGTTTACCTAGTACCATGAGTTTGGGATAGGTGATAACTGCTTGGATTGCAGAAACTCGTTCTTGATAAAGTTGATTAAAAGCAAAACAGTCGAACTCTTCGGGAATGAAGTTTTGTAGGTCGAGAATATCTACCCATCTTCGACTTGTAATATGATTCAGAATATTGGTGTTGACATAAATTTCTTCTAGTTGAATTGGTCGATCGATATCTAACAACCTCGTAGTGCCACATTGGCATTTAATCTTATCACTTAGACGCGATCGCAACATTTGCACTAAGCTTTCGATATCTTGGCAGTTTTCTCTTTCCCATTCCTGCTGATTGGGTAGTTCAGCAATATCTTGCCAATCTAAACCGAGTCGAAAGCATATTTCCATAAAGTTCTGACGCTCAATCGGCTTGCCTGTAAAAAATTTCCAGATTGGTTGCCGAGTCTCAAGTCCTATCTCGCTAGCTAAATACTCTTGCGTCCATTCTCTAATTTTAAAAGCCTTTTTTGCTTTCTCAATACCTACAGTAGATGCTTTCAACGAACGTCGTGCCATAAAGCAGTTTTTTAATCTCCAGTTATTAACTTAAGGAAATATTTAATCAATTAATTAATTATTGATTCATAATTATGTCACTTTCATGTTTAAATTTTATCAATTTTTTTTGATATATCTAAATAAGTAAAATTGTAACTAACGTAATCAATGTAGTTTTACTGATATTTATTAATACGATCGGTTTAATTACTGAGTTTTAAAACTAACTAATTTTTTTCGGGGCTTCTTCCCTCTTATGGCTTATATTTTACCTTTATTTGGAAAAAAAAATGTTTTGATGATTCGTGATTTTAAATCCGATTTAAAACAATTTAATTAAAAGTAGGAAAGGTAGGAAAAGTAGGAAAAGTAGGATAGATATACAAATTCAAGCAAACTCATCTGATATAACTTATACGTTAAGTCATACATGCTCCTGAATGGGATCGCAAACAGATTTGTTGGATTCATCCCCTATTTAGAAAAACCTTGCTATTAGGTATCCCAAAAGACAGTTGCTATTTTCGCCAGTACTGAATGTAAACTTTCAGACTATTTTCAGATTGCGATCGCCTTGATAAAATTCTCAAAGGTTTTACCTTAAAAAGCTACGCCAAGGCCATCTTTAGCACCGCTATCTGCGAAACTTTATGCCAAAAGGGGGAAGCAAAAAGTCCAAAAACCTCCTTCATTTGCATCTCTGCGATCTTAATGATAAGTTTTTAAGCGGACATGGTATCAACTAGCTACGCCTACGCAGGTATATAAAAATTGTTTATGATACCACACTTTACTGCGTCTACCTTAAAAACCATAGTTTTTTGGAATTAGGGTAAAGTTCACAACCCAAGCCACAACCGAATAATACACTCTCCTTAAAAGACTTCAAGTTTCAAAATGGACGGGGTTTATAACTGGCATAGAGTAACTTTGTCTAGAAGTTGCACTATTACCAGGAGAAAACATAACCTGGCAAATAAAACCTCTTTTTGTCAATTATGAGCGAGAAATACTCAGATTTTAACTCTGGTGGCTTTTTTATAGATAATTATAGTGGGGAATTATCAGCTAAATCCATTTACAAATAAAAAGCCATGAAAGAAAAACCTAAACAAATGCGTATATGGGCGATGTTGTGTCATCTCTCGGCTTTGCTAGGGTGGATATTATTGTGTTTTTTGGTATTTCTTGGCATTCCTTTATATTTACCTTTAAATGTTTTGCCTCCATTCATAATTTGGCACTTGAAAAAATCTCAATATCCTTGGATTGATTTACAAGGTAAGGAATCATTAAATTTTCAAATCTCTTTAACTTTTTATACTTTTATTACAATCGCAATATCATTAATTTTAGTAGTAACTAGCTTGAGTCTGGCAGTGACTACTAATGGTTCAATTAATCAAATAAAAAATACTTTAGATAATTTATTAATTATACTTATATCATTAATTTTATTCAAACTGTTACTACAATCTTTTGTAGTGACTTTTGCTGCTGTTAAAGCTTACAATGGTGAGCATTATCGTTACCCCTTGACAATTAGAGTTTTACGATAAGCCTAGATGATAGTATACTAGATTCAAAAGAGCGATCGCTAGATGTTATCAACTCAATAGCAATCGCCAAACATGAGGAAAATATTGCCGATATTTGATGTAACTACATATTAGATGTAAATTATAAGTAAACAATAAGTTGCATAAATATGAGGATAAAAATTAGATGATTGGAGTTGCGATCGCCGGCACTGGATTTGGTCAAAAAGTCCATATACCCGGATTCCAAGCACATTCTCGCACTGAGATAGTTGCTGTTTATCACCGTGATATAAATAAAGCCAAAGCCATAGCAGAATCCCATAATATTCGTCATGCTTCCGACTCACTTGCAGATATTGTGGCATTACCAGAAGTGCAAGCCGTCAGCATTTCGACACCGCCTTTTTTGCATTATGAAATGGCAAAAACTGTACTGCAAGCTGGCAAACATTTATTATTAGAAAAACCGACAACTTTAAATGCATTTGAAGCGAAAGAACTTTATCAATTAGCTAAAGCTAAAAGCGTGATTGCAACCGTAGATTTTGAATTTCGCTTTGTACCAGCATGGCAATTGTTTGCAGAATTATTGTCAGAAAACTATGTGGGTGAGTTACGCCTAATTAAAATTGATTGGTTAGGTTCTTCTCGTGCTGATGTTTCACGCCCTTGGAATTGGTATTCTGAGAAAGAGAAAGGAGGTGGTGCATTGGGATCTTTGGGTTCTCACGCCTTCGATTATATTCACTGGTTATTTGGGCCAGTGCGTAGATTAAACGCTCATTTAACTACTGCTATTCCTACACGAGTTGACCCGATTAGCGGGAAATCTAAAGCTGTGAATACAGATGACAATTGTATATTAACGCTGGAATTAGCCAATGGTACACCTTGCCAACTTTCTATCAGTGCAGTTGTTCATGCAGCAAGAACTCATTGGATAGAAGTATATGGCGATCGCGGTACATTAATCGTAGGTAGTGAAAATCAAAAAGATTATATACATGGTTTTCGTGTTTGGGGTTCCCAACCAGGTAAATCTTTAACAGAAATAGAAATACCGAATCGGTTAATTTTTTCCAAAAATTATGCTGATGGACGGATTTCGGCATTTATCCGCGTAGTAGATCGATGGGTGCAAGGAATCGATCGCAATCAGGAAATTACACCATCACTACGTGAAGGAATTTATTCTCAGCTGTTGATGGATTTATCTCATGAATCGCATCAAAAAGCAAGTTGGGTAGACGTACCCAGTTTGGAAGGATTTCTTAGTAACTAGAAAACAGATGAGCAAAACTCCCCGCATTCGTATCCCACCGGAAGTAAAAAAATATGTTTTTCAACGCGACCAATATCAATGCCGAAGCTGCGGTAAAACTAATGTAGAAGCTAATCTCAGTATTGACCATATTATTCCCCTGGCTCGTGGGGGTCAAAATGATATTAGTAATCTTCAAACTCTCTGTTTTAACTGCAATCAGCAGAAAACAGACAATATTGATCTCCGCTTCCGGCGACATTTTCAGCTTTAGGTTACGATGGTATGAGCTATTAGTTTCTCTCTCATTTCTATGCCTCAAAATCAAAATAGCAATTCCCGAAGATTTCCCAACATTAAAACTACAATTCTTTACCTCTTCGCTATCATAGCTATTTTTGTAGTAGCCTTTCCCTGGCTATATGAGATTAAAACAAAAGCTGGGATCGACATATCACCTGGACGCCATGCAGGAACATTTTTTGAAAAACATACACGCGGACTCTTCAAGTGTGAGTGGCTTTATCCCTACCATTGCGATCGCTCTCGCATTAGGTAAAGGAAGTTACAACGGAATTCTGAAGTATAGCAGGAGACAGGGAACAGGTGACAGAGGACAGGGTTGAAAGTCTCTTGGTGTCTAGGTTCTATATTCAGTTTATCTCCTAATCTACCTGGCGACCGCTATAAAACAGACTTTATTACCTGAAAAACCCAAGATTTTACCCCACCCTAACCCTCCCCTTATAAAGGGGAGCCACTGCGTTGGGCGGCTTCGCCGACTTGAAGCATGTGGCGTGAGGGAACTAGATTTATTTCTTATTTCCCCCCTTTATAAGGGGGGATTAAGGGGGGTAAAACGTATGTGGGACAAGCACTTTAGCTTAAATTGAGACTAATGCACCACTGTAGTGTCCCTACATCTATTTCAACTGATTTGAGATCGAGCTAACATCAACGGCTAACTTTTTGCCCAACTTGAGTAACTGAAGGCACTGATTATCTGCTTCATTTCCAACGCTATTAATGCACATCGGTGCTATCTGACTTTGCAGACAACTAAAATAGAGTTCCTGCGATCGCTGTAGGGAAATATGAATATTTAGTTGATCCCCGACATCAATCAATCGTTCCAACAGTTGGATATCTGCATTAAAGGTATCATTGGCATCGTGCAACAGTTGCCAGAGCGATCGCGCAATTAACTGCTCTAACATTTGCTTCCCGTCGGGAATATTCAGCCGACAACGCAAATGTTTTGCTTCAGTAGCGATCGCCTCCAATTCTAAGATGTGATTGCAACTCTTTTGGGGATCGGCAATCTCTTGCTCAAGCGATCGCAATGTCATCAGACAGCGATGTCCTAAAGCAATATCTGCCGCCACCTGCAATTCTTGCGGTACTGCAATTTCATCACGATGAAACGCCATCAGCACACCGTAATTATCACGGTAGGCTTGAGTATATAACTGTCCTAAACGTGCCAGTGTTTCCTGACTCAACAGCCCCATAATCCGGTGGCGTTCTTCAGCAAATAGATTTTGCAAGTTAAAAGCTTCTTTCCCAAATAGCTGTGTCATCGCCAATATCGTATGAGCCGCACTAGCTTGTTTTAGCGCCCCAAACAGCTTTTCTTTTAATTTGCTGTAGTCACGCCGCCCAGTAAATTGTTGAATGCCACAGTGGAAATCCCAGCCTCCCAAATGTAGGACTGCAAATACCAAATGCTCACTTTCCCAAGTAATCTCTGATACCAGCTTTAAATTTCCCACAGCCAGAGTTAGCGATCCCATACGTTGCAGTTGGTAATCTAGCTCATTGGCAGCATAGCAATAAACCCGCTTTTGGTAACGCTGAGACTGTTTGTCAGCAGCATCTTTTCTCGGTAGAGAATTGTGCGTTTCTGCTGGTTTCTGATTGGTAAACAGGGAAGTAATGGCGTAATGGGCTGCAACTTGCTTAAAGCCAAGTTGGGCAGTTAACACTAATTGCCGATAAATTTCTGCACCGTGTTTGAACTGATCCACATTACTGGGGGCTAAACCTAGATGTTTGACGAAGCCTTTTTCCAGCTGCACGCCGGCCACTTCCCCTGCCAATTCCAAAGCACGGGCGGCATAGCGCAGAATTTGTGTCCCTTCTGGACGGGAAATTTCTTCAAAAAACCAGCCACAACTAGTGAACATCAACAAAGCGTGACGCTGCATTTCTAACAAGCGCAAAGCGTCTACTTGTTCGGCTGCGGTTAGTTTGTGGGTTTGATGACGGGCGAGAAAACGGTTGACATTGGTAGCAGAGCGATCGCGTATTACTTGGATATATTCATCTCGCGCTAGCCAGGGATCGCGAAATAACTGTCTACCATGTTCTGTATACACTTCAGTTAGCCGATCCCGCAGCCAATTTAGGGCATCCCGCAGTGGACGACGCCATTTCTGATGCCAAACTGAGCCTTCCCCACCGCAACCACAGTCATCCTCCCATCTGCCGACACCGTGGGCGCAACTCCAGGCTGTGACTGACTTTAATTCCACTTCCCAACTGGGAGAATTTAAGCTCAGGTAGTGGGCGAAGTTTGTCACCGTCCAACTTTGTTGAGGAAACTCTTTGGTAAAGGCGTAGGCTAAAGTTTTCTCTGTTCCCTTTTTGTGATGTCCGAAGGTTTCCCCATCTGTCGCCACAGAAATTAGCTGTGCCAGACGATGATCCCCACGCACTGCCGAACCGATACGTCCGGTAAAGTGACTGGAATTATAAACGACATCACTAAAACCCATATCCCGCGATATCGGCCCATCGTAGAAGAAGATATCAATGTAGGGTAATTCTTCTGTACTAGCATCCTTGGGGCTAGTGGCGATCGCCTCCGGCGGGGCGTAGCCCAACGCACTTAAAGGTGAAGATGAAGTGTCTAATGTGGGCTTCAAATAACAACGATAGGGACGGGTGGAATCAATCTGACTACCGCCGACTTCGATCCATTCAGGATGGGGACGATCTGGAGTCGGCAGGGGACGGCAACGCAGTGCTTGAGATGGTGCCAGGACAATGAAGCGAATACCCTCAGCCACAAGAGCTTCTAGGGTGGCGTAGTCTACAGCAGTTTCTGCTAGCCACATCCCTTCGGGATCGCGGCCAAAGCGGGAGCGGAAGTCTTCTTTACCCCAGCGAATTTGGGTATATTTGTCACGCTCGTTCGCCAGAGGCATGATGATGTGATTGTATACTTGCGCGATCGCATTACCGTGACCATGCAAGCGTTGGCTACTCTTGGCATCCGCCTCTAAAATCCGCTGATAAACTTCCACATCGTAGCGTTCTAGCCACGACATCAGCGTTGGGCCAATATTAAAACTGAAATACTCGTAATTATTGACGATCCCCACCACTTCACCTTGCTCATTTAAGACTCTGGCAAAGGCGTTTGGACGATAGCATTCCCAATGAATCCGCTCATTCCAATCATGGAAAGGTGCAGCGCTCGGTTGGCGTTCAATTGCGTCCAGATAAGGGTTTTCCCTTGGTGGCTGGTAAAAATGACCATGCACCGTCACATAAACACCATTAGCTTTTCTCAGGGGATCGGTTTCTTTGGTGTTATTGGGATCTGAATGTAATGTTAACGTTGAGCCAGAGCTAGCTGGCATTTCAGCAGCAGAAGTCATGTATATTTATCCAAAACAAAAAACTTGCATTTGCACCGAAAACATTGTGCATAAACTTTTCTCCAATAGTTTGAACACAAAATCCGGTATAAACAACAACTATGAAATCCAACTAAATTTTTGACAAAGCGGTTTCATTGTAGTGGGAAATCTGCGTTATCGCACAGCCCTTTCCTGAAGGCTTAAAATAATTAGCCATTGAACAAAGCCTCAGTTAGGGGTTTTCTCTTTTTCAGCGCCAATCAAAAATTTAATTGTCTTTTAATATATTAAACCCCATTTTTGATGTAATACTTTGGCTCAAATTCATACTTTTGCAACAAAAGATTACGAAAACTTATTATATCGCAATTTTGCTTTACACAACATCCACAGCGGTGAACGGAAAACAGTACAATCTCTGAATTGTTCTACAGGCGGTTGAGAGTATCCTATGGGAGTGCTGAGTGAAAGTAATTGTTAATTCAACACTCCAAATTTAAAACTTAGGATTGCTCGCTGTGAATGATACCCTCAACTTAAGACAACAAATGTCAACCAAAAACATTATTCTTTTCGCTTTACTACTGTTCATCCCGGTTTCTGTAGCAGCCCACTTTCTGGAGTGGGGAGAATTAATAGTTTTCATTACAGCTGGATTAGCCATTCTGCCCTTAGCAGCTTGGATGGGTACAGCTACAGAAGAAATTGCTGTCGTAGTTGGGCCATCATTGGGGGGCTTGTTAAACGCCACCTTTGGCAACGCTACAGAATTAATCATTGCCCTAGTAGCGTTGAACGCTGGGTTAGTAGATGTAGTCAAAGCTAGTATCACGGGATCGATTATTAGCAACTTACTACTAGTGATGGGTTTTTCCATGCTTTTGGGAGGACTGCGCTACAAAGAACAGACATTTCAGCCAATTGTGGCGCGGGTAAATGCTGCCTCGATGAATTTGGCAGTGATTGCCATTTTGATGCCAACAGCAATGAACTATACCTCTCAAGGAATTAACGAACAAACATTGCAAAATCTTTCTATTGCTGTTGCCCTAGTATTAATCTTGGTTTACGCCCTAACGCTGCTATTTTCGATGAAAACCCACTCCTATTTGTATGATGTGGGTGTAGCGGAGACAGAAGAAGAAAAAACTCCTCACGCGAAACCAAATATGATTTTGTGGGTTGGCGTGTTGCTAGTATGTACCTTGCTAGTGGCAATTGAGTCAGAAATGCTAGTAGATTCTCTGGAAGTGGCCACATCTCAGATAGGTTTGACGGCGCTGTTTACAGGGGTGATATTGGTTCCCATCGTCGGTAACGCAGCTGAACATGCCACAGCAGTCACCGTGGCGATGAAAGATAAGATGGATCTTTCCCTTTCGGTAGCTGTGGGATCAAGTATGCAGATTGCCTTATTTGTTGCACCCGTGTTAGTTATAGCAGGGCGGGTATTGGGGCAACCAATGGATTTGGATTTCAAACCCTTTGAATTAGTCGCTGTAGTTGTGTCAGTGTTGATTGCCAACAGTATTAGTTCCGATGGTAAGTCCAATTGGTTGGAAGGCACTTTGTTATTAGCTGCTTATACAGTGTTGGGGTTCGCCTTCTACTTTCATCCAGTTATGGAAGGTATGGGGTAGTACCGCAAGGCAAAAGTCAGAAAGAGGAAAAGGGGCAGTTCTTGCTGGGAGCAGGGGGAAACCCTATAAATAAATTTACTTTCTCTGTACCTTTTTATTTCTGCTAAAAAGTTCATAGTAAGGAATTTAGTGCTTATCCTTTCCTTATCCTTATCTTCTAAGCACGCTTTGTGCTTAGTACAAACCCTCAAAACGAGCTTATTGTACTAGTTAGTAGTGCGACGCCAAATAGCCCGTCGTAGAGATCGCTCATATTTTAACGGATTCGCAAAAGTCTCCACCCTTAACGCCAGTAAAATAAAGAGATATAAGAGCGATCGCCTATATGAGCTACTGCCTTAACCCTCATTGTCCTAAGCCTGAAAATCCCAATCATGTCAATTTTTGCGTGACTTGCGGTACCAAGTTACTCCTCAAAGAACGTTACCGTGCTATCAAACCAATCGGACAAGGTGGTTTTGGTAAAACCTTCTTAGCTGTGGATGAAGATAAACCCTCAAAACCACGCTGCGTAATTAAGCAATTTTATCCCCAATCCCAAGGCACTAACACTCTGGCCAAAGCCGTAGAGTTATTTAATCATGAAGCGGTGCAGTTAGATGAATTGGGTAAACATCCCCAAATTCCCGAACTACTGGCATATTTTACCCAAGAAGCTCGGCAGTATCTTGTACAAGAATTTATCGACGGGCAAAACTTAGCCCAGGAGTTAGCACATAGAGGTGCTTTTAGTGAAATAGAAATCTGGCAATTACTAAATGATTTATTACCAGTTCTGCAATTTTGTCATGCCAGACACGTAATTCACCGCGATATCAAGCCAGAAAATATTATTTTACGCGAGAGCGATGCCTACGGCAAGGGCGAAGCCCAACGCAAACTAGTACTAGTAGATTTTGGTGCTGCTAAATCTGCCACTGGCGCTGCCTTAAATCAAACTGGTACTAGTATTGGTAGTCCAGAATATGTTGCTCCTGAACAAATGAGAGGTAAAGCTATTTTCGCCAGTGATATTTACAGTTTGGGGGCTACTTGTATTAATTTATTAACAGTGCGATCGCCCTTCGATTCTTATGATACTAACAACGATACTTGGGTATGGCAGCAATACTTAAAAACTCCTGTTAGTAATCAGTTGAGTCGCATTCTCAACAAAATGTTAGAAAGTATTCCAATTCGGCGTTATCAAACAGTAGATGAAGTTCTCAAAGATTTAAATCAATACTCGCCAGCAGCATCCAAGCCAGCGATTCCACCAAAACCGATTTCTCAATCACCACCAAATTCTTCACCTGCTTTTGTATCGAAATCTCCTAGTCAAATTGAGAAAGAATTAGAGGAAATGAAAACCCAATTTATGGGTGGTAATAAACCTCAACCAAATAAAATACAGCCACAAAATCCTACATCTCAGCCTACTAGTAAAAGTAAAATAGATGAAGAATTAGAAGAATTAAAAGCTAAATATCTTGGAAAGAATAATACGCCAAATCAATGATAAAACCAAATATCAAAAGTCTCTATTACATCACACATATTGAAAATTTGCCCTCAATACTTCAAAGAGGTATTTTATCCCACAAAGCAGTTGAGGAGTTAGGTGTTTCATATACACCAATCTATGATAGTGGGATTGTTAGCAAGCGTAAAGATAAGTCTACACCTGGAAGGAGTAGTTTGTGGGAGTACGCTAACTTATACTTTCAGCCACGTAACCCAATGATGTATCGAGTGGTTCATGAAAAGGACAAAAGAGATATTGCTGTTGTTGGAGTCAAACCGGATGTATTTGGAGCAGCAGGAGGACTAATTACAGATGGAAATGCTGCCAATGATCCAACTCAATTTTTTGCTATTAAGGAAGGAATAGAAATACTTCAGAAACAATGGAAAATTATTCAAAATGAGTGGTGGAATGAGCTAGATGGTTCCAAACGAAAGATAATGGCTGAGTACCTGGTTCCTGAGCAAATCAGCCCAGAACTTGTTCATTCAGTTTTTGTAGCAGACTATAAGGCTAAAGAGCGAGTCGAAACAATTATAGGTTCAGCTAGAATACCTATTGTTCCTGAACCAAATATGTTTTTCCAACCTATATCTGCTGCCCGTATCGGGACTAATATTTCCTTGATTGATGGGGATATGTTTTTTTCAAATATGCAAACCTTGACGATTAGTGTTAACCTTCAAGGCATAATGGGCAAAGGATTAGCGTCACGAGCAAAATATCAGTTTCCTGACGTATATGTAGTTTATCAAGATGCTTGCCGAAATCAACAGCTGACTGCCACAAAACCCTATCTTTATAAACGGGAAGCTTCTTTAGACCAAGAACTAGCCGATCTTAGTCTTCCGCTTGTGTCCTCCAATGCTGTAAAGTGGTTCTTGTTGTTTGCTACGAAAAGACAATGGCGAGAAAACTCTCGTTTAGAAGATATTGAAGGTGGCTTAGAATGGGTTAGAAACAATTGTCATGAAATTGGTATTCAGTCTTTGGCAATGCCAGCTTTGGGTTGTGGTTTAGGCAATTTAAATTGGTCTGAAGTAGGGCCACTAATGTGTCGATATTTGCATAATATAGGAATTCCGGTTGCGATTTATCTTCCACGGGAACACCAAATTGATTCCAAATATTTAACTAATGCTTACTTGCTAAATCGCTCTTGATTCGCACATTGTCTTAATCGCCTAATTACTGTCCGTCGGCTCATTTTTGACATCCACTCGAATTTCATAAAACCTATATTTCATAAGGTTTTTAACTTTTATAGAGACTTTCTAATCTCCATTTTTATTCACCTCTTATAGTTCAAATAGACTACTAAATGTCTTTGATAGTTTTCACAAAAAAGTGACTCTAATATCTAGAGTCACCTGCAAATAAAATAAATTGAGACTTTAGAGGTACAAAACCTTACTTCTTAGCTTCAGCAATAGGTACCCATTCAGTGTGGAAAGTTCCAGGCTTATCAAGACGCAGGTAGGTATGTGCGCCGAAGTAGTCGCGTTGTGCTTGAGTTAGATTTTGGGGCAAGCGATCGCGGCGATAGCTGTCAAAATAATCCAAGGATGCGCTAAATGCCGGTACTGGAATTCCCAGTGTTGCAGCTGTCGCAATCACTTCCCGCCAAGCAGTCTGTCTGTCGAGAATTGTTTGCTTAAATTCGGGAGCTAACAGCAAGTTAGGCAAAGCTGGATTTTCGCTAAAAGCCTTTTTAATCTTATTCAAAAAGCGAGCGCGAATAATACAACCACCTTTCCAAATCCGCGCCATCTCGCCCAGATCCAAATTCCAGTTATATGTTTTTGAAGCTGTGGATAGCAACGCCATCCCTTGAGCATAAGAACAGATTTTTGAGCAATAGAGAGCATCGCGTACTTTATTGATAAAGTCCTTGGTTTGCCCGTCATACTTGCCACTGGGGCCTGTGAGGACTTTAGATGCTGCAACCCGCTCCTCTTTAATCGAAGATATAATCCGGGCATTAACTGCTGCTGTAATTGTAGGAATAGCAACTCCTAATTCCAATGCAGTTTGTACAGTCCAGCGTCCAGTTCCCTTTTGACCTGCTGCGTCAACAATCAAATCCACCAGGGGTTTTTTTGTTTCTGGGTCAATATATGGGAAGATATTCTTCGTAATCTCAATCAAAAATGAATCGAGTTCATCGGTGGTGTTCCATTCAGCAAACACCTCATGTAGCTGATTATGGTCTAATCCAGCGACATTTTTCAGCAAATCGTAGGCTTCAGCAATTAACTGCATATCGCCATACTCAATGCCGTTGTGTACCATTTTGACATAGTGGCCAGAACCACCAGGGCCAATATAGGTTACACAGGGGCCATCATCGACTTGGGCAGCAATTTTGTTGAAAATTGGCGATAGATACTCGTAAGAGCTTGTTGTACCTCCAGGCATCAGTGAAGGCCCATTTAGCGCTCCTTCTTCACCGCCACTGACACCCATACCAAGATACCGAAGCCCAGCGGGTTCTAATTCCTGAGTGCGGCGTTCCGTATCTTCAAACCAAGAGTTACCACCGTCGATAATGATATCGCCTTCCTCTAACAAGGGTTTGAGTTGAGCAATCACCGCATCTACTGGCTTACCAGCTTGCACCATTACTAGAATTTTGCGGGGACGTTCCAATAAGGCAACGAATTCTTCCAAAGTAAATGCGGCTTTGACGTTCCGTCCTGTAGCACGCTGCGCCATAAACGCATCCGTTTTTTCTCGGGAGCGGTTGTAAACTGCAATTGGGAAGCCATTGCGCTCTACGTTTAGAGCGATGTTCTCACCCATAACGGCTAATCCAATCACACCAAAGCTTTGTAGTGTCATAAAAAATTTCTGGCTAACTCTTGCAGATCCTTTTACTTTAAGGGTAGTCCGATATTTTCCCTTCTCCCCTAAAGAAGACCTTAAGACTTCATATAAACCACAAAAATCCACAACTAACATGGATAATTAATTTTAAATTGTATCTAAATCAACAATTGACTGGCAAAATTTGCAAAATTGAAATAATCAAAGGACGCAGTAAGGAGTAACCAAATAATGCTGGCATTTGTCCTAGCTTTGGTAGTGGGTCTTGGTAGTTTAGCCATTTACATAGCAGCTTTCTTTTTCCCAGAAATCCACCGCAAGAATGACTTTATCTGGAGTGGTGTAGGGCTGTTCTACGCTTTAGTCTTATGGGTGTTTGCACCACGCATTACTGGAGGTTTGTTGCTCGGTCATGTGGCTAGTGTGGCTCTTTTGGTCTGGTTTGGCTGGCAAACTCTATCATTACGTCGGCAATTGACTCCACAGGCACAACAAACCCAAGTACCCAGTGCTGAGACAGTAAAAACTGGCATTCAAGAACAGGTGAATAAGTTGTCTCTTCAGGAACGGCTGGGACAGTTGCAAAAAGGTCTGGGTAGTACCTTCAGTGGCGCGAAAGACAAGGTGCAACAGACTGTGAGTAAAAAAACACCCACAACCCCCAAACCTGAAGATATTACCTCTGTATTGTCAGAGAAACCTGCTATTGAGATTATCGACAAAACTATTGTCATACCAGAACCACCAGCAGAGGAGATTACTACCGACACCGAAGCAAAAACCGAGAGTGTACCGGAAGCGATTCCTCCACATCCCCCATCTCCTGAATTGGTGGAAGCAGCACAACCAGATTTTGAAATTGAGGATAAGCAACCGATTTCTGTAGAAGAAATTGCTCCAGATGCGGTACTCGCTCCCCCAGCAGAAACGCCACCTGAGCAAATACCGCCTAATCAAGGTAGTTAAATTCTGTCAAACCCAACGTTAACCTAATATAATGTTGGGTTTCACTATTTCCATCAGGTTATTTTAGAGCTAATTTCAAACGCTAATTCAGAACGATAGAAGCACACATCGAACGCTAAAAAGAAATTCATGTGTCCTAAAATCAATGGGGCGTTTCTATCTCTTGTCCAAGCAAAAGCTAACTCTACTGTCGGAAATTGTTCTACATTCGCCATCAACACCAATGCCCTCGCCTCAAACCTAGCCAGATTACCACCCAATGGAACGGAGAGTCTTTGACGTTCCCAAACTGCTCCCAGCCTTAACCCGATTTCGTAGGGCAATACGTTGACAGTAGAGCCAGTATCTAGCAAGCCTGATACACTTACTGAACGATTTTCATAAGTAAGAATTAGCGGTAGATAAGGCAGCGTACTTAATGCACCGAGTTCTGGATTTACCTCAGTAAATGCAAATGTAACTTTATCAACCATGTGTTGCTGCCTTTTCTTCTGCTAATGCCTTTGCTAAAACAGCAGCAGCTTCAAAAGAATCATATAAGCCAAGACTAGCTACTTTGTCCTGAGCATCCAATGGAACTAAACTTGATTCCTTCAACAATTCGGCTGCCAGGAAATGCATTAGTAAGAGTTTATCAGTGTGGGATAATTCTTTAACTAGCGGTATGAGTTCGGTAAGAAGCATAAGTTAAGGCTTTAATGAATTTAGATAAATTCTAAAGCATAGTTTTAAAAGAGAATTGAAGCACTAGAGTTGCAAGATTGGAGTCAAGCTTGACGTGTTTTGATTGCAATAAAAGTTACCCTGTCGATTTGATGCAGCGATCGCAGTAGCATCAGAATGGAATAGCGATCGCAATTTCATATTTTTGGGTTAAGACGATGAATTGCACTGGCGATCGGGGTTAGTTTATCAAGGAAATCACGCAAAAATACTATAATTTGTAAGAAGCGTAATTTATACTACTCCTAAAGACGCAAAATGGCAGATGTTTCGTTAGAACCACTCAAGGTGTTTTGTTCCTACTCTCACAACGACGAACCTTTAAAGGATGAACTGGCTAAACACCTGACCATGTTGGAACGGCAAGGTATTATTTCAACTTGGCACGATCGCAAGATACCACCGGGAAGAGAATGGGATGAGGAGATTAATGAAAATTTAAATATAGCCGATATCATTTTATTATTAGTCAGTTCAGACTTTATATATTCTAAATACTGCTGGGATGTTGAAGTTACCAAAGCGATACAACGCCACGAAGCTGGAGAGGCTTGTGTCATTCCAATTATTCTGCGAAACGTTTCTTGGCAAGATGCACCATTTGCTAAACTACAAGCTCTGCCCAAAAATACCCAACCTATTAAGTCTTGGAGTAATCAAGATGATGCATTCGCAAATGTAGCTCAGGGAATTAAGTTTGCGGCTGAACAATTAATTAAGGAACGTCAACAACAACGGTTAACCAGGGAAGCCGCAATAGTTGAGTATCGCCAAAAGGCTAAAGAATTTGCGTCTGATGGCGAGATTTCTCTTGTGGAATCTGATATATTAAAAGACTTACAAGAAAAATTAAAATTAACAGATCAAGAAGCGAGTGCAGTTCGAGAAAAAGTATTAGAACCTTACGGTATATATAAGAAAAATCTAGACAAATACAAGCAATACTTGACGAGTTTTGTAAATGAACAAGGATATCCATTGGCTGAAAAAGCTGAAGCTGAATTAGAAAAATTTCAAAAATATTATCTGCTTAAAGATGAAGATGTAGTTCGCCTAAAACAAGAACAAGAAATAGAGTATCAAAAACTACAAGCAGAATATGAGCGTCAGCAAGAACAAGAAACAGCCGAAAATCAAAGACGGCAGGCAGAGTTAAAAAAAGAACGAGAAAGGGAATCATCTTCTCCTTCTCCAGGTATTCAAACTCGCGCCAAAAGATGGAAGCGCTTGGTTAGGTGATAATGATAATCAAAATCATCTGCTGCGTGGTGGTTCGTGGGTCAACTCCCCCCCCAGTTATTGCCGCTCGGCGCTTCGCTTCTATCGCGCACGTGACGAGAGGCACGGCTACGCGGGTTTTCGGGTTGTGGTGGTTGGGGGCAGGAATTAGTAGCCCTTTAGCACTCTGCTCTTTATTTCTTTACCCTTCTTAATGTCTCGCGCTCTGCGCGATCATTTTTTTGAGAAAATTTTGTCTGGATGAATGATTTACCTATCATACAGAAAACATACGATTTAATCAAGTGGTATGTGCCAATTTTAAACCACCTTCCCAGAGATCATAAATTGTCCGCCTCATCCAATTTCACGAAGAAACAACTTTCAAATGTGAGCCATGATGAGATAGGTAGCTGGAGTTAATCACCCGATTACGCCCAGAAGTTTTAGCCTGTAACAAACATTGATCGGCACGATGCAGCAGACTCTCTCCTTTTTCATCATCCTCAGCTTGCAGAGAGGCTGTACCCAAACTAATGGTGACATTAATTGTCAGTTTATTGTTGAGTGCAAATGGTTCGTCGCTGACTACGCGATTGAGACGACGGGCTACTAATAGTGCTTCGTCATCGGTAGTGTTAGCTAGAAGAATTACAAATTCTTCGCCACCATAGCGGAATGCTGTATCTTGGCAGCGCAAATTGTGGCGCAAACGCTGACATAATATTTGCAAGATGCGATCGCCTATTAAATGCCCATGAGTATCGTTAACTTTCTTAAAATGATCTACATCCAGAATAATCAAACTCAGGGAAGTTTTTTGAGTCCTGGCTCTTTGAATTTGCCTTGGTAAGTCCCATTCTAAAGCACGACGATTATTTAATTCTGTCAAGGAATCGGCTAAGGCGATCGCAGATAACATATCATTTGTCCGAATCAAATCTCGGTATTTTTGTGCTTTCCGCAAACCAACTGTCAATTGAGCAAGTATTAGTCCATGATTGGCAGTCAACTCTGCCAAGCTATAGTCTGTTTTTTCTTCAATAAGATGCCAAATATATGCATCGGCTCCTTGCTTTAGTGCCGCAGCACTCATTTCCAATTCCCTATGCCAACCTTTATTTCGATCGGTAAGCTGCTGGGAACGATCCTCGAAAAGAATACAATATATCCACGATAGTTTTGTTTGATCTTTCAACCAACCGCAGAGTTCCATACTACTATCCAGACTAGCCTGCACCAGAATTATATCGGGGGGTGTTGTTTTAATCTGCGACACTGCTCGATCAAAATTGTCTATAACTTCTACACTAAAAGCAGTCGCATAACGGATCTGATCTGGAAGTGTGGCGATAAAATTATTTTTTCCAAAGATCAGAATAGAAATATTCATTGCTTTATTTTTTATCCTATTTAAATTTTAAATTAAATAAATTCACTTGGGTAACTACTGCTCTTGTCGTCTAATACTAAATATTATGTTCTAGGCTCAATTATATTTGTTGCATCTTGTTTTTTGAGCATAGATTAGATAGTAAACTTCCAAGCTTAATCTGATTTTAAGATTTTATGTTTACTACTACGTTTCGGAAATATTCATTTCTAATAACTAATGTCTTCTTTACAGTTTATTTTTAAAACAGTGAAAACACTGAATATTATTTAAATGCATAAAAACTATTTTTGTCGTTTCTTAAGTACTATTCACATGATGAAACTACCGAAATTAATACTTTTTTAATAACCATTGCGTTAGGTAAAGAAATTTATTCTTCAGTAGAAAAATAAAATGCAAAGCTTTTTGAATTGAATTATCAAATCCGAAATTTTATTATGCAATTCAAAATATTATTTTCCATAAAACTTTTAGCCTTCTTATTTATAAGCTAGGCTTAGATCGCATATTAAGAAAGTGTTTAAAATATATAAAATATACACAGCAAAACTACCTACTGCTATGTACAGCAACTTTTTGGGGCTTACCTCCCATCTAAATAAAGACAGAACTTGCTGGGTAAAAATTTATAAATTAAGTAAATTTAAACCAAAATAAACAAGGCGTTATCAGAAGAAAGAAAATATTTATACCGACATTTTATCTAGATTTGCCTATTTACTTAATTCACGTCTTTTGTATTTGCTGTAACATCATAAATTTAGAAAATATAGCTAAATAAAAAAATTATGTCAAAACGTGCCACTAATTTGGGGAAGTTATTTCTATTTTGCCTTTCTACAGGCAGAAAATATAAAAAAATTTTGTTAGCGTCGCTTGAGATATTAAAGTCTAAACTTCTTCTGTGAAAAGCTGAAATCCGATCGATCGCCTTCTCCAGCGTAACCAGCAACAACAATTACCTGTTTGATTGACTCCTCAGAAGCTTCGGACTCCACCATGACAGTTTTTGCGTTAATCTTAACATCCACTTTGCTTCAGGTTATATAACCTAGTAATTATTTTTGCACATCCCTCAAAAGCAATATTTGATACTTTCAGTTGTAGTGCCATTTGCTACCTCAGTATGGGAATTTTAAACTATTTCTTAATGATTAATTTTAAGCATCGAAATGCGGTGCTTACTACGGGCTACGCCTATGCACATCCTGTCAAAGTCAGATAGTAGCTTAATAGCATCCTAGTAACTGCATATATTTCACCCAATGGCAGAATTAGCTGGCAGTAATATAAAACAAAATGCAAGAATATATAAAGCTATTTATGAAAATACACCTACCTAGTGCCGCTACGCGTAAGTCGAAAGTCTAAAGTCTAAAGTTAAAAACACCTATGTCTTCAAATCCCCAGTACCTAAGCGGTAACGAAATTCGCAACATATTTCTCGACTTCTTTGCTCAACGGGAACACCAAATTCTCCCAAGTGCCTCCCTCGTGCCAGAAGATCCAACTGTACTGCTGACGATCGCGGGGATGCTACCATTTAAGCCAATATTCTTGGGGCAGCGCACACCAGAATTTAAACGGGCTACGACTTCGCAAAAGTGTATCCGCACCAACGACATTGAGAATGTTGGACGCACCAAACGGCATCACACCTTTTTTGAAATGCTGGGTAATTTTAGCTTTGGTGATTATTTTAAAGAACAAGCGATCGCTTGGGGTTGGGAAATTTCCACGCAAGTCTTTGGCTTTTCCCCCCAAAATCTCGTCGTCAGCGTTTTTGAAGATGATGATGAAGCTTTTGGAATTTGGCGCGATCAAATCGGTGTGCCGATAGCGAGAATTAAACGTTTGGGCGAAGATGATAACTTTTGGGTATCCGGGCCGACTGGGCCTTGTGGCCCTTGTTCCGAAATTTATTATGACTTCCACCCAGAACGCGGTGACGAAAATATAGATTTAGAAGACGATTCCCGGTTCATCGAGTTTTACAACCTCGTCTTCATGCAATATAACCGGGATGCGTCAGGCAATTTAACGCCACTGCAAAACAAGAATATTGACACCGGTATGGGTTTGGATAGAATGGCGCAAATTCTCCAAAAAGTGCCGAATAACTACGAAACTGACCTGATTTTTCCAATTATCCAAACAGCAGGGCAAATTGCTGGTGTTGATTACCACAAAAGTGATGAAAAAACCAAAACTTCCCTAAAAGTCATTGGCGATCATATTCGGGCTGTTATCCACATGATTGCTGATGAAATTCGCGCTTCCAATGTCGGACGCGGTTATGTACTGCGGCGATTAATTCGGCGGGTGGTGCGTCATGGGCGATTAATTGGGATTTCTGGCGAATTTACTACCCAAGTTGCTGAAACTGCGATCGCTCTTTCGGAATCAGCTTACCCTAATGTGCGCCAACGAGAAGCAGCAATTAAAGCTGAGTTGCAGCGAGAAGAATCCAATTTCCTCAGAACTCTGGATAGAGGTGAAAAACTGCTAGAAGAAATCATTCAAGAGGTGAAACAGCGAGGGGAAACTCAAATTAGCGGTGACAGTGCATTTACTCTTTACGATACCCACGGTTTTCCCTTTGAACTTACTCAAGAAATTGCTGAGGAAAATAATCTGACAGTTGATGTTGATGGATTCCAGAAAGCAATGGAAATCCAACAACAAGGAGGTAGAGGCGCACATGAAACCATCGATTTAACTGTCCAAGGTTCCCTTGACAAATTAGCAGAACACGTTCAAGTCACCGAGTTTTTAGGCTATACCCAATCGACGGCAACGGCAAAAGTCGAAGCAATTTTGGTAGAAGGTGTTTCCCAAGAAGAAGCAGAAGCAGGGACACAGGTGCAAATTGTCCTTGACAAAACGCCATTTTATGGTGAATCTGGGGGACAAATCGGCGATCGCGGTTATATCTCCGGTGATGGTATCGTAGTTCGGGTAGAAGACGTGAAGAAAGAATCTGATTTCTTTGTTCACTTCGGACGTATTGAACGCGGTACACTGCGCGTAGGCGATCGCGTCAGCGCTCAAATCGATCCGGCTTGTCGCCGTCGCGCCCAAGCTAACCATACCGCAACGCACCTATTGCAAGCAGCATTGAAGAAAATTGTTGATGAGGGCATATCTCAAGCTGGTTCTCTGGTTTCATTCGATCGGTTGCGCTTCGACTTCAACTGTCCCCGCGCGTTGACAGCAGAGGAAGTTCAACAAGTTGAAGAACAGGTGAACACTTGGATTGCTGAAGCTCATGCTGCGAAAGTGGAAGTATTACCAATAGCCGAGGCGAAAGCTAGGGGTGCTGTTGCCATGTTTGGAGAAAAATACGGTGAGGAAGTGCGCGTGATTGACTTTCCTAGCGTATCAATGGAACTATGCGGTGGGACTCACGTAAGTAATACTGCTGAAATCGGCGTTTTCAAGATTATCTCGGAAGCTGGCGTGGCTTCTGGGGTGCGGCGGATTGAAGCCGTTTCGGGGCCAGCAATCCTAGATTATTTGAATCTGCGGGATAAAGTAGTTAAAGATTTGAGCGATCGCTTTAAAGTGAAACCCGAAGAATTACCAGACAGAATCACAAGTCTGCAAAGCGAACTGAGAAATAGCCAAAAAGAATTAGAAACCTTAAAGGTACAGTTAGCGATCGCTAAATCTGACAGCTTGCTACAAACAGCCCAAACCGTAGGCGATTCTAAAATTATTGTCGCCCAATTAGAAGATGTCGATCCAGAATCATTGAAAACCGCAGCCGAACGTTTATTACAAAAAATTGGTAACGGTGCAGTGGTACTGGGTTCTGTTCCAGAAGTTGGGAAAGTGAGTATAGTTGCAGCTTTTAGTTCAGAAGTGAACAAAAAAGGTTTGCAAGCTGGTAAATTTGTGGGTGCGATCGCTAAAATTTGCGGCGGCGGCGGTGGTGGAAGACCAAACCTAGCCCAAGCCGGCGGACGCGATGCAAGTAAATTACCAGATGCATTGGCACAAGCGAAAAGTGATTTAAAGTCCGCATTAGGTTAATAAGCTGCTAACGCGAAACCTAATCTCCAAGCTCCATTTTCTATAGAACTTAGGCACACGCACTCAGGGGCAATTCATGAATTGCCCCTACTTAAAAATCAGGGTTTCAACTATGAGTTTGCATAAGTCCTGTTTTCTCTTCAAGGCAGATATAGGAATCCAGTTTGATTCGGAGAATTTACTTGCGTGTGCAGGAAACAGGGAACAGGGAATAGGAAAGAAGGGATAGATCCGTACTGAGTCTTGTTCAAAAATCAAATAGGAGTTTTATATATTGTTATTTATTATTCCCCTGTGCCCCCCTGCCCCTCTGCTTTCAAGGGCAGGCTTTTAGGCTTTCGATAAATAGTTGAGAATGTTCTCAATTATTGAACGTAGTTTTAAGTTCTCAGACAATGGTTTTGGTTTTAAAATCCCAAAAATTTGTCTAATCAAAAAAACCTGCCCCAGAAAGCTGCCCCTCTGCCCCTCTGCCCCCTACTTCCTCCCCATTCCCCAGATATGCCTCAGACTTTTCTATAATTAAGTGATTCCCGTCATCAAAAACAGCCTGTGACTACCACTCCCTTATCTCCAAGTTCAACTGCTCAGGTTCCAGATACGTTAGGCCGCTTCGGACAGTTTGGCGGTAAGTATGTACCTGAAACGCTCATGCCTGCCCTAGCTGAACTAGAAACAGCTTATCAGCAATACCGCAATGACCCTGGTTTTCAAGCAGAACTACAGCAGTTGTTACGAGACTATGTAGGACGGGCGACACCATTGTATTTTGCTGAACGCTTGACTGCTCATTATGCTAGACCCGATCGCACCGGGCCACAAATTTACTTGAAACGTGAAGATTTAAATCATACTGGCGCTCACAAAATCAATAATGCTGTTGGTCAAGTATTGTTGGCGAAACGTATGGGTAAGCAACGGATTATTGCCGAAACGGGTGCTGGACAACATGGAGTGGCTACAGCTACAGTTTGCGCTCGTTTTGGGCTGGAATGCATAATTTACATGGGCGTTCATGACATGGAACGCCAAGCATTAAATGTGTTTAGAATGCGGCTGATGGGGGCAGAAGTGCGTCCGGTGGAGGCGGGAACCGGAACTTTGAAGGATGCTACTTCGGAAGCAATCCGCGATTGGGTGACAAATGTGGAAACAACTCACTACATCCTGGGTTCGGTAGCAGGGCCTCATCCTTACCCGATGATGGTACGTGATTTCCATGCAATCATCGGCGAAGAAACTCGCGCCCAAGCAATCGAAAAGTGGGGTGGATTGCCTGATATTCTCTTGGCTTGTGTGGGTGGTGGCTCCAACGCGATGGGACTATTTTATGAGTTTATTAAAGAATCTTCTATACGCTTAATTGGGGTTGAGGCAGCCGGCGAAGGTGTCAATACCGAAAAACACGCAGCAACCTTGACAAAAGGACGAGTTGGTGTATTGCATGGAGCCATGAGCTACCTACTGCAAGATGAAGATGGGCAAATCATTGAGGCACACTCAATTAGTGCGGGGTTAGATTATCCTGGTGTCGGCCCAGAACATAGTTATTTGAAAGATATTGGTCGCGCTGAATACTATAGTGTGACGGATGCAGAGGCTTTGGAGGCATTCCAGCGATTAGCGAAATTGGAAGGGATTATCCCGGCATTGGAAACAGCCCATGCGATCGCTTATCTCGAAACCCTCTGTCCTCAATTAACCGGCAGTCCTCGGATTGTAATTAACTGCTCTGGACGTGGTGACAAAGATGTACAAACGGTAGCCAAATTATTATATCCAGCGTAAATATAGCTCAAATTTTTGGGAGGAAGCAATCATGAATCGACAATTCCAACACCCAATGTTACCGCAGCCCACTCACGACGAGTTGGCACGCCAAAACTTTGTGCAAACTATGAAAATGCACATTTTCAAGAATGTCACTCCTGGTAATAAAGAAATTTATGAAAAATTAGCGAAGCCGAAGTTTGAACAAGAACATCAGCGCCCTCCCCAGAATCGTTATGAAATTCGGGAAGTAATGCAGCAAGAACCCTACTATCGCTGGACTAGTGCCCTGAAGCGCATCAACCAGGAAATGTTATGGGATGCTGTAAATGCCAACGTTGACAGACAACTGCCAGAGTTGATCGAGCGTGCCAAAGATAAAGGTGGTGAACTGGGTACTTTAACCCTCGACCCAAATTTTCAAATACCTGCTTATCAAAAGGCTGTAGACATTCACTGTATGCCCGGAGGATATCACGGTGAATTCACTGCTGATGATGTCGCGGCCGGTGCAACCTACGATCGCGGTGCTTACGTTTATGGACTAGGTTGGTTGGGGCCGCTCAACGATGATATGGGGCTATCTATAGTCCAAAACTACCTTTTAGCGGAGTTTCCCGACTTTCGACCGAGGAAAATCCTCGATATGGGATGTTCTATTGGCAATAGCACATTACCTTATGTCGATGGTTTCCCAGATGCAGAAGTCCATGCTATAGATATCGGCGCATCTATACTGCGTTATGCTCATGCAAGAGCCGAAGCCTTGGGAAAACGGGTACACTTCTCTCAGCAAAATGCCGAACATACTAACTTCCCTGATGAATCATTTGATTTAGTGGTTTCTCACATTTTGCTGCATGAAATCCCCCCGTCATCTGTGCGTAAAGTTATGCAAGAGTCTTATCGTCTACTGGCTCCTGGTGGCATGATGATTCATCTAGAAGCACCCCTTTATCGTCACATGGATGTTTATACACAGTTTATTTATGATTGGGAAACCGCTAACAACAACGAACCCTTCTGGAGTGCTGTACGCGATTTAGATTTAGTGCCACTAGTTACTGAGGCTGGTTTTGCAGCAGATAAGACATTCGAGAAATTTATCCCGAATGGGGCATGGAAAGCAAAAGAAACTAATGGCCTGGTTAAAAATGGTAACTCAGCCACCCAAGGCACTTGGTTTATGGTTGCTGCAACTAAGTAAGCAAAGAAAATTTTGTAATACTTCGGCTCCCTTCTCTACGAGAGGCTGCGCCCGAAGCGTAGCTATGCCGCAGGCTTTACGACTACGCTCAGGGCAAGTCGCTCAGTACAAGTTCGTAATGGGCTATGGCCTGCTACGCTAACGTGATTCGTAATTGAGAAAGTCAGATTTTATCTGGCTTTCCTCATTTTGTATGTCTAGTCATATTTTTGGAGAATTGGTATTAGGATGACAAAAATAGCCAAGGGTAAACGACCTGTTTACTTAGAAAATTCGCAAACTGATAAATTGTTAGCGATCGTCATGGCCTTGACTGGTGAGGTGTCCGTGCTGCATGAGCGACTAGACACCATCGAACGGTTGCTAGAGGTGAAAGGTATTTTATCGACTAGTGAAATTGAAGCTTACGAGCCGGATGTCCAAGTAGCTAAAGAACGGGAACAGTGGCGTGCAGAATATATTGCACGGGTGTTGCGTGTGATACAGGAAGAGGTAGAAACCTTGAAATAAAGCTAGTTGAAATCACGCAGAGATTTTGCTGAATAAATTCAGCCTATTTATATCCTACATTCCGTATTTTTCACTTTTACAATCGGTTTTTACTGCTTTTTATACGTAATAACGCTTGTGGAATATACTTAAAAGCAGTAAGATAACTGAATTTAAAAGATGAATAAGCATAATCTGGAACTAAGAAATTCAGAATAAATTCAGTAATTACACTATGTAATAACCTAAGTATGGAATGTGGGATAAAAATAATCAGACTAATGCTAGAAGTCAATTATTGAGCAAATAGTACTAATTTTGCGTCAAATCGTGCATTTAAACGTTTGCTAGTAGTTATTGAACAAAAAAGCCCACAAATAGAGCAATTTAGACCTATAAGCAAGTTGTCACATTGATATTCGTTGGTTACATTGTCTAAAACTTTACTGCCGCGACAAATGATCAAACAAATAGTTTTCAGCGTTGCTTTAGGCACTATTGCTCTCAGTAGTGGAGCGATCGCTACTTCTGTAACAAATCCAACTTGTACGCCTGTGCCTTCAAACGTATCGAATAATACTAATCAAATTGCAGCATATAGTACGGACACTGCTGCTCTAGAACAGTCGATTTTTAACCAAATCAATAACTACAGAGCTTCCCAAGGGCTACCAGCGCTGACTCGTAATTCTGCCATCGATAATCAAGTTAGGCTTCACAGTAAGAACATGGCTAATGGTACTGTTCCCTTTGGACATAATGGATTTTCAGAACGTCTTAATGCAACCGGTGTTGCTTACAGATCGGCTGCTGAAAATGTCGCTTATAACCAGGGATATGGCGATCCTGCCACAATAGCTGTTCAAGGCTGGCTCAAAAGTCCAGGGCATCTTGCTAATATCAGAGGTAATTACAATCTGACGGGGATTGGTGTTGCTAAAAACAGTCAAGGCGCAATCTACTTCACACAAATGTTCATTCGCTCATAAGTTTGACGCGATGTGCAACTTAATATTCGGATCTAACTTCCATTCCTCTTTCCTGCAAAGAGCTATCCATTACCCGGATCTTTTTCCAAATTTGCGAGAGTATTCACTTGCGTTTTTTATAACCCTGATTCGTTCGTCGTTAATTCTCAATAAAAACCTACTTTTAGCGAGAAGATTAAGCGCTAACTTGTCAAGTATGCCACACACTGAGCGTGTTTAAGATGCCTTACAAAACAAGCGTGTCAAGATTGTAAAGAAAGATGTGACTAATGGATAGCCTGCAAAAAGAGAGAGGCTTTGAATTCTACCTATTCCTTATTGTTAAGCAAAGAGATTAGGTTTGAGTAAAAATTGCACATAGCGTTAGATTTGGTATTTAGGTTTTTTCGTAAATTCCCCAGACTTTAACCTGTTAGTAAAGCTTTTGCTAGATAATTCATGAAAATCTGAAATTATTAGCCAAATTAACCATGATTTTCATGAAGCTGACCTATTGAAGTACTGACAATTGGAAATTATTGTTTGTGTTACTTGTAAAGGATGTAGCCAAATTGCCGAAATTCATCATTACTTAATAGTATTGTGGTATATATCCTTGGAACAATAGGGTAGAGTAGAAGTCTTATATCTCTACACATACGCAATTCTCCATGTTCCGACAAACTGCTTTTGGCATCGCTTTAAGTGCGCTTGTCCTTGCTAGTGGATTAACGACTGCTCCGATACCAAATCATACTTCTACGAATACATCCACCCGTAATAAGCTGTTGTCGCTTTTTTCTAGTCAGGTTGCAATATCGACTCCTACTTTTAAAACTACTGAGCTAGAAAAATCAGTATTTGACCAAATTAATCGATATCGGGTTTCTAAAGGGCTGCCAAAGTTGACTTTAAATGCAAATTTAACTCGACAGGCAAGAATTCATAGTCAAAATATGGCTAAAGGTAAAACCCCATTTAGCCATCAGGGATTTGAAGGGCGAGTTAAAGCTATCCCGATTCGCTACAACAGTGCAGCAGAAAATGTTGCTTTTAACCGGGGATATAGCAACCCCGTAGAGGAAGCTGTTACTGGTTGGATCAAAAGTCCCGGACACCTAAAGAATCTTAAAGGAAATTACAACCTGACTGGAATTGGCGTTGCTACTAATAATCAAGGCGAAGTCTACCTGACACAGATGTTTTTTCGCACTAGGTAGATTTAATTTCTGATTTTTTTGCACAATAATAATGTAGTGTCTGACAAGACTTTTTTCTGCTGGACACTGCTATTATTTTTGAACAATTGATGACATTACCAGATTTTCAGGTGAGCGATCGCGACCTCAGTGACGCAGCCCTTAGCCAGTATTTAGAATCTACAGCGATCGCAGTTGATACAGAAACAATGGGATTGCTGCCGTTGCGCGATCGCTTGTGTCTCGTCCAGCTGTGCAATCTTGAAGGGAAAGTAACTGCAATCCGCATAGCCAAAGGGCAAGCTGACGCCCCCAACTTAAAAAAACTCTTGGAAGCAGCCAATGTCGTGAAAGTGTTTCACTTTGCTAGATTTGACTTGGCCACTTTGCGAGCCAATCTGGGTATTCAGGTACGGCCAATTTTTTGCACCAAAATTGCCAGTAAATTAGCCCGTACTTACACAAATCGCCACGGACTCAAAGACGTGGTACAAGAGTTAGAACAAGTGGAATTAGATAAAAGCTCTCAAAGTTCTGATTGGGGTAACGCCGTTAGCTTATCTGAAGCTCAACTCAGTTATGCTGCCAACGATGTACGCTATTTACTTAGTGTGCAGCAGAAGTTAATACAAATGCTGAAACGAGAAGAACGTTGGCAAATTGCTCAAGAATGTTTTGAGTTTCTACCAACTATAGTTTCTTTAGATTTATTGCAATTCAAGGATCTATTTGAACACTAATTCAATAGGGAATAGTGAGAAGAAATTTTTATTTTTCGTCAATTTCCACTAGTTATATATTAAGTTGAAATTGATAGATAAACAGGTTCGTAGTAAGTACTAAAGTCGTTATTTCCCAACCACTAAAGTGCTTACTACAAACCTTCATGCTAAATTACAGCAGATTTCAAGGAAAGTGAAATACACAAAAGTTCGTCTCAAAGCCAGGTATATATAAAGCCTCTTTTACTTTTGGATTCTGACGCCTCGGTGGAGCGTCTTTGGCTTTGCTCCCGAATTCTGAATTCTGCTGTATTTTTTGCCTAAGAGCCAACATTAGAATCATTAGTGTCTCTAGAAGTAGATTCACTAACGCCTTCCTTGAGGTTACTTGCTTGCTCTTTAGCGCCTTCTTTAAGGTTACTTGCTTGCTCTTGAACACCTTCTTTGAGGTTACTTGCTTGCTCTTGAGCGCTTTCCTTGAGGTTACTTGCTTGCTCTTGAATACCTTCCTTAAGGTTACTTGCTCCTTCTTTGAGGTTACTTGCTCCCTGTTTAATGGATTCGGTGAAGCTAGTACCGCCCTTTTGCAGATTTTCTTGGTGGTTTTTTAGCCGATCTACAACATTGTAGTCATCTGCACCTGCGGGAGTTTTTGATTCAACAATACCTTCTGTTGGGCCGCCGATCGCCTTCCATGCGCCAAGACCACCTTTAAGTTGGGAGACATGCTCAAATCCATTAGAACGCAGTTGTTGTGCGGCTTGGGCAGTGTCTTGTTCATTATCACCGTAAAGGTAAATGTCACGGCTCTTATCTAAAGAAGCTACTGCACGCTCTACCAACTCATCTGCTGGCATTGGCATTGCTCCCATAATGTGACCTTCGTTGAAGGTTGCGCGATCACGCACATCCAGGATTGTAAAAGCTGGTTCACCCCATTCCAGACGACTCTTTAGGGTATGAGCATCAGTTTGTGCTTCTATTGGTGGTTGTGGAGGAATGATGCCGCCGACTAAGTTATTAACCATAATTTTTCCTTGCTGACCATGTTGATAGTAATTTAGCGAACTGAAGATATTCAATTGATCTTTCTCTGGTATGAATATTTTCAAACTCTCTCCTCAGATAGACGAGTATTTTCCAGAAAATCAACCAATTAATCAATTGTAAATAATGCCCTTTGAGAGTATAAACAGACAGTATTTTCTTTAAATCTAATCCAATATATTTTAAGTTTATATTTTTTTGATATTTTAGTTATCGAGATATTTTAGATTTTACTGAATTCCTCATTAATCGATAAAACATTAGCTTTAAATGAAAAATATTTAGCAATAAGCTAGTAATTGATACCTTTTTAATAACGGCGATCGCTAATAATGTCTCCTCATTTTCTGCCAAACTTGTAGAGTTATATACAGCAGATTAGAAGTTTGTGAGGTACATAAGTTAAATCTGATTAAATATAAAATAAACTTCTAGTTTGTAGTGAGCGATTTATCGCTCAGAGCAAGGATTATCAGGACTAAAGTCCTGACTACAAACAATAAATTTATTTATGCCTAGATACTTACCCAAATACAAAGGGTGTTTTACTTCTTAATTCTGCTGTCAGCAGTACTATTGAAACAAGCTCCCAGCAAGTTATTGACATCATAATATTGCTATAGGAATCCTATTTGATTGCGTGAAAAAAAACTCAGTACACATTTATTCCCTATTCCCTGCCTACGCAAATAATTTCTCCGAATCAAAGCGGATTCCTATAGAGCAATTCTTGTTGTTATTGCTTTTGTCTGTTAAAGCTGGTTTTGACGCCCTATATACCTTCTGGCGATACTTTCAGTCTTTTTGTCATACTTCAGACTGAAACTTGTAGTATACTATATGCTTAAGAGGGCAGCTATATGTAAATGCACCAGGGTAGATTTTCGTAGACCTTCTTCAAGAGAACATACCTGTTGGTTCTAGTACAGTCGAGTAAGTAGGAGTTGAGAATCTAGATTGGCTGATAAGTTAGTTTCTCAGCCTTTGTAGAGACCTAATTAACCAGGGAGTGCCTTACTCTTGTAAATTTGTAGCAATTACCGTCGCTTCTGGATGTGTCTTTTGACTATTTGCGGTTACGGAGATGGTTTTTAATTACACTTATTTCAAACGTAAAATTTTAACATTATACAATACAAATTTAAAATTATGCAAAAATCATGCCATAATTATAAATTTTATTGGCCCTATCGTGGCTGAGGTTGCGATCGGCTTCATGGAAAATTAAATGTACACAAGTACTACATTAGCGATGGTACTCAACAGAAACACGTAAAGTAAAGCTGGCACAACAGCAAATCGCCCAATCTACAATAGATAGCATTATGGTTATGGTTACTGCTACTACTACTCCCAAAATTCTGATCGTTGATGACGACTTCGGCGTCCGAAATCTTGTCTATCGTTTTTTAAGTCGGAAATATCAAATAGAGTCGGCAGCAGATGGTAGAACTGCTTTATCGTTGTTTGAGCAATTCAACCCAGCTTTAGTAATTCTGGATTGGAATTTGCCGGATGTTACTGGTTATAGCCTTTGCCAAGAAATGCAGAGTCGTACTAATGTTTTAGTACTAATACTGACTAGTAGGACTGACGAGGCTGATAAAATTAAAATCTTAAGCGCAGGTGCTGATGATTTCATGACTAAACCATTTAGTCTTGCAGAAGTTGAAGTTAGAGTAGAAGCTCTTTTGAGGCGGATACGCTACATCAATCCTTCCTCAACACAACGTATCGTTTTCAAGCAGCTAGTAATTAATCCAGAGGCTCGCGAGGTAACACTTAACGATAAAACTCTTCCCTTAACAGCACTAGAATTTAATATCTTGCATTTTTTGGCAAGTCATCCTAATCAGGCTTGGAGTCGCCCACAGCTAATCCAAAAAATTTGGGGTTGCGACTACGTAGGAGATGGTCGGGTAGTTGATGTGCATATTGGTCAACTTCGCAAAAAGATGGAAGTCGACCCCAGCATACCGGAGTTTATCAAAACTGTGCGAGGCTATGGTTATAAGTTTGAAGCGCCCGACTAGAATACTAGTTTTTATGGCTACCACAAAAGTGCCAACAACACTAAAAGAATAAAGAAATGCTTTGAACCATATTCAGAACTGATTTGGTCGTGTCTTAAAGATTTTAAGCAAAGCTGTACTTAAGGATTATTTATTATTTTTCTTAGCCAATCTTTGACTAACTAACTCAGCGGCTAAATGTATTGCTGCTTTTATACTCGTCGCATCAGCGATTCCTTTACCTGCAATATCGAACGCTGTGCCATGATCGGGTGAAGTGCGAACGAAAGGAAGACCTATAGAAGTATTAACTGCCCGATCGAACGCCATTAGCTTTACAGGAATTAAGCCTTGGTCGTGGTAAAGTGCCAAGTAGCCATCAGCTGGATTTTGTACTAAAGAATTTCCATACCAAGCTTGACCAGGTTTAACCCACATCGTATCTGGCGGTATCGGCCCATCTAACTGCAATTGTGGTCGGTTTTGCCGCTCTTGCTCTAACCAGGGAATTAACCAATCTTGTTCTTCGTTTCCAAGTTGTCCCTGTTCGCCACTGTGGGGATTTAAACCGGCGATCGCAATTCTCCCTTTATATATACCAAAATCTTTCTCTAAACACTCCACTAACAAATCCAGTTTTTGTGTCAACAACTGCCGTGTCAATACATCGGCTACTTGACGTAGGGGAATATGTGTGGTTGCTAGTATTGCGCGGAGTGTCCAATTAGTATGAGGCGATCGCGCCACAAATAACATCCCAAAACGGTCAACACCTGATTTTTCTGCCAAAAGTTCTGTTTGCCCTGGATAATTATAGCCTGCGGCCTTCCAAGCAGATTTAGCGATCGGCCCTGTGACAATACCATCGAATTTACCAGCCAGTGTTTGAGCGATCGCATATTCCATATACGCAAAACTAGCCGCACCACTGGCTGCATTACCTATTCCTGAAATAATTCGGTCTTTAATTTTTCCATCCAACTGCACATCGCTGACTGACAAATCATCTGGATTTGCCAAAGCTACTAAATTCTCAGTTAAATTCAGTTTGTAATAAATCTGTGCCAGCAAATCTCTGTTACCTACTACTGTAACGTCATATTTTTGACGAATTTCTGGATCGGCTAAAGCTTTCAAAATCACCTCCGGCCCAATTCCCGCCGGATCTCCCAGCGTCAGCGCCAAACGCGGACGATTCTTTTTTACAAAATTTATTAAACCACCTTGATTATTTTGATACATAAAAATTCTTCATAATTATTATCATCAAAATTTTCCAATTTACCCATCTTCCCTTCTACCAAGAATGGGGATTACCCCCCAAACCAGTAGGGATTAGCTGCTAAACTAGTTTAAAATTGTTTACACAGGTCTAATCCTAGCAACTGTTGAAAAGCTTTTGGTAGACCTAGTTTACACACCAATTTGCACATAAGGAGAATCACGCTAATGGGCGGCGAAATTTTGAATGCAGCTCTACTGTCTTTCGGTTTAATCTTCGTAGGCTGGGGCTTAGGCGCTTTGTTACTGAAAATTCAAGGCACAGAAGAATAATTGAGTGCTGTATATGGATAGCGGGGCGTTTAGCCCGTGCTGAGTGCTGAGTTAGGAGTAGTGGAGACGCGATGAATCGCGTCTGTACAAGAGTTATTATTCTCCCCATTCCCTACTCCCTACTCTCTTTTTTACCGAAATGAGAAAAAAGCTTGTTCGTTAATCGGACAGCTATTTTCTCATAAGTCCATCCAAATAGATTGATTTTCTGAGAAAAGATGTAAACTTTTGTTTGCATAGGTTATTCTGATAACATTCTTTTCATAAAACATTAAAATTTATTACAACCCTCATGACTTTATTAATCGTCGGTGCCACTGGCACCTTAGGAAGACAAGTGGCTCGTCGTGCTATCGATGAGGGATATAAAGTACGCTGTCTTGTCCGCAGCAGTAAAAAAGCAGCTTTTCTGAAAGAATGGGGAGCAGAACTCGTCCCTGGAAATTTACGTTACCCCGATACACTAGCAGAAGCTTTAGTTGGTGTAACCCAAGTTATTGATGCCTCAACCTCTCGCCCTACAGATTCACTGAGTATCAAACAAGTGGACTGGGAAGGCAAAGTAGCATTGATTCAAGCAGCAAAAGCAGCTGGTGTCGAGCGTTTTATTTTCTTTTCGATTTTAGATGTTGATAAATACCCAGAAGTGCCGCTGATGGAAATTAAGCGGTGTACAGAACTATTCTTGGCTGAGTCAGGCTTGAATTTTACCATCTTGCGACTAGCTGGATTTATGCAAGGGTTAATCGGCCAGTATGGGATTCCCATTTTGGAAGGACAGCCAGTTTGGGTGACAGGTAATTCTTCTCCCATTGCTTATATGGACACTCAAGATATTGCTAAGTTTGCAATCCGGGCATTGAGTGTACCAGAAACGGAAAACCAAGCTTTTCCTGTAGTCGGCACTCGTGCATGGAGTGCAGAAGAAATTATCAACCTGTGCGAACGCTTATCTGGAAAAGATGCTAGAGTAACGCGGATGCCAATAAACTTACTGCGTACAGTGCGGGGCATAATGCGGTTCTTTCAGTGGGGATGGAACGTAGCAGATAGGCTGGCGTTTACAGAAGTATTGGCTAGTGGTAAACAGTTAAATGCTTCAATGGATCAAGTATACACAGTATTTGGTTTAGATCCGCAACAAACCACAACCCTAGAAAGTTATCTCCAAGAGTACTTCAGCCGAATAATGAAAAAACTCAAAGAGGTAGACTACCAGAAAAATAAAAATAAAAAACAGAAACCTAAAAAAACTCCTTTTAAGCAATCTTCAAAAGCCAACAGTCAATAGTCATTACAAAACAGACATTAGTCGTAAAACTCTAGACTCTGGATATTTGACCTAGATTAATGACTACATGACCAAAAATGTGTAACGATTACATAATACAGAGCATCGCCTAAACTTGGATATTTGAGTGTGCCGAAAGCAGGCATTATCTACAATGACGTTAAACCGATAGCGGGCCGTGTCGCTATCGAGTTGAAAGACAAGCTAACCGCAGCCGGTTGGAATGTATGTATCACATCGAGTATCGGTGGTATATTGGGCTACCCTAACCCGGAGAGTCCTGTGTGCCACACCCCCATTGACGGTCTGACACCCCCTGGTTTTGATTCAGATATGGAGTTTGCAGTGGTATTAGGGGGAGACGGCACTGTTCTGGCAGCGTCTCGTCAAGTAGCCCCTTGTGGTATTCCACTGTTAACAGTGAATACCGGCCACATGGGATTTTTGACGGAAACTTTCCTGAATCAATTGCCCCAAGCGCTAGAACAGGTAATGGCAGGTGAGTATGAAATTGAAGAACGAGCAATGCTCAATGTCAAAGTGTTTCGGGATGATTCAGTGCTATGGGAAGCCCTATGCCTGAATGAAATGGTGCTACACCGAGAACCTTTGACCTCTATGTGCCATTTTGAAATTGCCATAGGGCGTCATGCGCCAGTAGATATTGCCGCAGATGGTGTGATTGTTTCTACGCCTACTGGTTCTACAGCTTACTCATTGAGTGCTGGTGGTCCAGTGGTGACTCCTGGCGTACCTGTTTTACAGCTAGTACCCATTTGTCCCCATTCCCTAGCTTCTAGAGCATTGGTATTTCCAGATACTGAATCGGTCAATATCTACCCAGTCAATATCCCTCGGCTGGTAATGGTAGTAGATGGTAATGGAGGGTGCTATATCTTACCAGAAGATCGAGTATATATGGAGCGATCGCAATATAGTGCCCGATTTATTCGCCTGCAACCGCCTGAGTTTTTCCGAATTTTGAGAGAAAAATTAGGTTGGGGTTTACCACATATCGCTAAACCAACTTCGGTAGAATTGCCGTAAGCATTGGGCAAGAGGCAGTGTTTCGACTACGCTCAACAACCAGGCAGAAGGTCACTGAGCGTAGTCGAAGTGAGGCAGGAGGCAGAAGTTTTTGAATTTGAATTGATTTCTCCCTCATCTTCTCACTCTCTACTCCCTACTCCCTAACTTACTGATTTCCTTCCAGAATTACTGGTATGGAGATGGAATTTGGAGTTAGTTATTAAGATTGCATCCGAGAATTCGATAGCTGACACCTGAACGTGCTAAAACATCCTTAGCAGCGCGTCAAATCAGAATTGCTACATCACTAAAAGCTCGTAATTGCACTTTATAACTGATGTAAAGATTTTCTCTGGAATATCTTTACAATCCCAAATCCCATATCCCAAATTGTTATGACAGTTGCTCAAAGTCCTTGTGTTTTGGTGATTGAAACCGATGAGAGCCTTGCAAATCAGCTTTCTTGCGATTTGCAAGAAGCTGGTTATGAATCAATTTTGGCTCATGATGCAACGAGTGGTTTACAACACTGTCGCGATCGCCAACCTGCTTTAATTGTTTTAGACCGGATGTTAGCAGGAGAATCAGGACTCTCATTGTGCAAAAATATGAGAAGCACTGGTATGCGCTCGCCTGTACTGATTTTAATGGCAAGGGATACAGTTGACGATCGTGTAGCTTGTCTAGAAGCTGGAGCGGATGATTACATCCTCAAACCTTACCGCTCAGAAGACTTTTTGAAGTTGATTCGCCTCTACTTAAAACCCGATGTAGATACCACAGAGCAATTACGCTTTGGGGATTTAATTTTAGACATAGCAACTCGCCGTGCCATACACAACGGGCGACCAATTGACTTGACAATGAAGGAATTTGAACTATTAAAATTCTTAATGGAACATCCCCGTGAAGTGTTAACCCGCGAACAAATTCTAGAAAATGTTTGGGGTTACGACTTTCTCGGTGAGTCAAATGTAATTGAAGTGTACATCCGTTACTTGCGGTTAAAAATCGAAGATGAAGGTCAAAAGCGCCTGATTCAAACAGTGCGAGGCGTAGGGTACGTTTTAAGAGAATCCTAGTATACTGTAGCGGGAGTTTGCTTATTTCCTGACCTCGTTCCCAGTTTCACATTGGGAATGCTTCCTTTGGGTGTTGCTACCTCCCACCTAAAGGGTTTTTCTGCCTACAACACTGTAAAATTGAAGTCTAAATAACAAAATTGAAAAGCTATATGACTCGTCGGCTAAGTTTGCTCTCGATAATGCTGAGTATTTTTCTGATGGGTTGTTCTGTGCCAACAACTGCTAAATCTCCTAGCCCCACCTCTGGTTCTAAAACTCCAGCACCAGAAAGTTTAGGTCAAAAACTACCAATTTCTGCTAAAGCTATTGTGCCTAATGGTACAACGATTCAATTAGAGGTAGCGCAAACGCCAAAACAGCAAGCGATGGGATTGATGTATCGACCAGCTTTACCAGATGACCGGGGAATGCTGTTTGGATTCCCTTCAGCACAACCAGTCAGTTTCTGGATGAAGAATGTACCGGTACCCCTAGACATGGTATTTCTACATAAAGGTGTTGTTAAATATATTCAGGTTGCTGCACCTCCTTGTGCGAGTGAGCCTTGTCCTACCTATGGTCCCAATACACCAATTGATAAAGTGATTGAACTTCGTTCTGGAAGAGCTGCCGAATTGAAGTTGAAAGTGGGCGATATTCTCAAAATTGAGTTTTGAAACCCTGGTGTTTTGCCTGGATAAAAACTTGGGTAATTACTCGGTTGAGAGCCTATACGGTGGAAATATATGTTTTTTTTGTAAAAAATGTCACTGTATGTGGTCAAACAGCACTTGTAACGCTACTATTTAAAAACTGTGGGAATAATGTAAAATTCTACTGTCTCAAACCTGAAATCGCAGTTTTCAGGTTTAGTCTCAAAAATATTCCCTTGGGCGTAAGTGTAAATAGTCGCCAATAAGAGAGTATAGGCTATGGAATCTTTATTACTACTTGTGTAATTAAATAAAACACAAAGGTAAATAAGATGAAGCCAATTTAATTAAGTAAAAATACTGCTTAATAAGCTAGCAAAAGATTTGTATGAGAATTTTTATTTCTCAGACCATCTATAAGAAGCCTCTGTTGAAGGCAGATTAACAAAAACTGTGCTGGGGTGTATAGCCGAAAACGGCACAGTGACAGATAAAATACTGGCTACTGTCTACCGAGTAATGGTGAACTGATATATGACAATACATTCTGCACAAGGAGGTGAGATACAAATGTCACCATCAAAATATTCCCGACTGATTCATTTTTTGCAAGAAGATTTAGCAATTTCTACAGCATCACTAGCAGTGGCGCTTCGGCATCGGGAGCAAGACCCAGGCCCTTTGGCAATGATTCTTTGGCAATATGGTTTGATTACTTTAGAGCAATTAGAACAAATTTACGATTGGCTGGAGACGGCGTAGGTTATACCAATTTTAGATTGGAAATTTTAGACTTTGGCTTAAAAGTTTCTACCAAATGCCTATTAGCAGAATCTCAAACAATACTATTTATACCAATTTTGGATGATACTAAGTTGCCAAAGTTAGTCTTGTTTGGTGTCAAAGATACAGTCCGACTTTCTTCAAAGCAAATAATACTATCTAGGGCAACTTGGTGTCATTTAAAAGAATTGAGGTATGTCACATCAACTCTACCTGATGCAAAGGTTTCTACTCTATATACAAATTAAAAGAGCGAGTTGATAATTTAACTCGCTCTTTTGATTTATTACTCAGGATTGACTAAACACTTTAACTGCTGCTGCTATACCAGAACCAGGGGTGAAATCTTCGTAGCCAAGTTCTGTGAGGGTAACTTCTAAGGATGCTATACAGCTAAGGATATCGCGATCGCTAACAAAACCCAAGTGACCAATACGGAAAATTTTATTGCTCAAATGATCTTGACCGCCAGCGAGGGCAATATCAAAGCGTTTTTTCATCAATGACCGAATCTTATCCGGTTCAATTCCCTGTGGCGCTACAGCTGTAATCGCCGGACTAGCGGAACTATCTGCTGCAAGCAAAGGCAAATTCAACCCTTTAATGGCGGCGCGAGTAGCATTTTTCAGCCGTTCGTGTCGAGCAAATATTGATTCTAAGCCTTCTTCTTTCATGATTCGTAACGTGGTGTGTAACGCTACGATCAAGTTCACAGGCGGAGTAAATGGAGTTGTATTTTTGGCTGTAGCTTTGCGATATTTGCCTAAGTCCAAATAATATTTCGGTAGCTTCGCAGTTTTGTAAGCTTCCCAAGCTTTGGGACTGACTGAAACAAAACCCAACCCTGGCGGAATCATATAACCTTTTTGGGAACCGGAAGCGACGATATCCAAACCCCAAGCATCCACGGGTAAATTGAATGCACCCAAGCTCGTGACGGCATCAACGATAATTAAAGCTTCACCGTGTTCTTTAACGTGGCGGTTGATGGTTTCTAGGTCATTCAACACACCGGTTGAGGTTTCACTGTGGGTAATAATTACAGCTTTGATTTGCTTTTGGCTATCTGCTTGGAGTTTTTCGGCAAATACTGCGGGGTCTAAGGGTTTTCCCCATTCCACCTTAACTTCTTCTACATTCAAACCGTAGGCTTGACCAATTTCTACCCAGCGTTCGCCAAATTTACCATTAGAGCCAACTAAAATGCGATCGCCTGGAGAGAGAAAATTAATTATTCCCGCTTCTACAGCACCCGTACCACTGACATTCAGCATCAGCACATCACTTTGAGTTTGGTGCAGCCACTTCAGGTTTTCTGTCACCTCTGCCAATATGTTGCTAAATTCACTAGTACGATGCCCAATCGGATGCTTGGCTAATGCCAGTAAGGCAGCTTCTGGCACCGGTGTAGGGCCTGGAATCATCAGCATCAGCTTATCGTTCATGTTTCTATCCTAAAAGTCAAATAAAAGTCAAAATTGTCGGAAGTTGGTTAAGTCTGATAGCAAATCCTAGATATTCATCTACAATTTCCACTCAGATTGTCACCAGTATTGTTGTATATTTTCCAAATTTATAGGAAAAGTATTGTGGGAGTTAACGATCGGTCAGCTTGACCTTTGCAATTTATACCAGACTCCAACTCAGATAAAACCTCTGTTCCAGGCAATCTTACCACACACCTAGACGCCAGGTTAAGGTGTCTGCTCGTAGGCGAACGGCTATTTTAGCCAAGGATGAAACATCTATCTTGATGAGGCATAGGTACGATAAATTCTTAAAATCTACCCATAATCCACCTCAGTTGTTTTTATAGAAAAACGCGAAATCTTTTTGAACATCGCGGTAATTGTCGCTGAAAAAGTTGTGTTTTGCTTCCATGAAAGAAGTAACTCCCTACACTATACAGAAGACTTGGATGTTACCGTTTGCTAAGAGATAAAAGATACCCAACTCAAACTTTTCAATCTATTTGGGTCAAAGATTTGTTCTTGGGTTGCCATTCTCTAAACAATACCTTCGTTTATGATTTATTTGAGTCAAAATCGCTTTGATATCAATATCCAAGCCTTTTCTAGGTTATTTGATAGCGACTAATTTGACGCAGAAGTTGAGATATCTATGCTACTAATTGCTGCATTTTTTGATACTGCACTTAGTAGTAAACAATGTCGGCGGCTGGTAGTAATAAACTATAAGTTTTTATACTATACTTACAAAATTGCTACAATCGTGCTTAGTCTCCTTAGTTACTATTCACGGTGAGTCGTTTTTAACTAGTGTTCAGTTCATAAACTGTCACTCACTAGATCCCTGGTATTCTTACAAAAGAGATATTCTTAGTTAGTGCAAGGAGTGATACCATTTCACCACATGTTTGTCACAAGTTATCCCAGTAATACTCCCTCCTCAGGGAGTGTTGCAGATTTCAAATGTTGCATCAAACGAGTGAGTTGGTATAAGCTTTTACGAAAAAGCGCTTGAGTGAGCAAAACTCTCAAGCGTTTTTTTGTGTATAAATAAAACAGTTGAACTCTCTGGACAATAATTAAAAATGTCTTTAAATACACATATACCAGAGAAGGAACCTACTGTTATAAAAATTGTTGCAACATATACCTGATGACTCTAGATTTGTGCGTACCATCAAAACCTTTTTAAGTTACTGGACGTACCACACGAATTAGTTTTCCTTGCAAAGGTTCTTCTTTTGCCACAGCCTCATCTATCCGTGCTGCAAATTGTTCCCAATTACGATTATTCGTGCAAACAAAAATACCGAAGTGGTTAGAATCACGACGATGCAAACGGATAAAATCAACTCTGTTGATAGTTAATATTGAGCGTTCTTGACTTATGGCAAATGCTAGCACTTCCTCATCAGGTATACCTTGGTCTGCATTTTCTGCTTCTTGAACTGTCAAAACATCATGCCCCAAAGCGCGTAATAATTCCACAACTGGAAAGGGAAACTGCTCATCTGCGTACCGCGCCATCGATTAGGCTACCTCATTACGCTCAATTGCCAATTCGATTTCATCGGGATGAGCTTCTGCATATACCCAAGCATTAGCTAAATCTGTAGCTGTAAGAGGTAATTTGTAAACTCAAGTAAAGTACTTGTCTTGCAAGGATTTCAGGAATTTGAGTCAATAAAATACTTATTCGCTGAAACTCAGACCTAGTAACGAGTTGAGTATCCTTCAGATTTTCTTTACGAATCAGCTCTAATAGTTGGATAGCTCGTCAAAAGGTCAGCATCACTATATCCAAGACCGCGAGCTTCCACAAGTACCCAAACGGGAATACGAGTTTTAGCGATGCGAGCCTTTCCACCACAAACTCTAGGAGTTTTTTCAATTCCTTGCCAATTGTTGCCGAGACTTTGAGCAAGTAACTGTATAGCCTGCAATTTTTCCCCAGGACTGAGGGCAAGAAGTTGTTGTTCTAACTCTTTGAGTGTCACGGATGTAAATCCTCTGATGTTTTGTCAAGCTAAATTCACAATTTTATCAATTGCTAAGTACAAGATTTCATTAATTCGTAGCGAATTCCCTACGGTAAGGCGTACCCTTCGGGAAGCAAGCTACGCGTAGCGTCTCGTAGAGAAGCGCATCTGCGTTTAAATTTCAACTCTCAATTTGCCACGATTTTATGCAAAACTGTACTTAGCTAACTACAAAATTCACCAACTTTCCAGGCACCACAATTACCTTTTTAATCTCTTTACCTTCGATGTAACGCTGGGCAATTTCTGATTCACGAGCATATTTTTCCAACGCTGCTTTATCTGCTTGTGCTGGTACTTGAATTGCGCCGCGAGTTTTACCCATAACTTGAATCACTAAAGTGATTTCATCAGCTACCAAAGCATCAGGGTCAAATGATGGCCAAGTTTGAGTATGAACTGAATCACTTTCACCCAATAAATGCCACAATTCATCAGCAATATGTGGTGCAAATGGTGCTAGTAAAACCACCAAAGTGCGAATACCTTCTGCGTAAATTGGTGAACTTTTGCTGTCAGCATCAGTTAAGGCGTTACTCAACTTCATCAATTCGGAAATAGCGGTATTGAATTGATATTCGTCTTCTACGTCTTCTGTCACCGCTTGAATAGCCGTGTGAATCGCCCGCCGCAATTCCTTTTCTACCTTAGTTAAATCAGATTGGGGTTTTTTACGTGATACCCCAGCCGCAATATAATCTGTCACCAAACGCCAAACCCGATTTAAAAAGCGGAATTGTCCTTCTACATCGGCTTCATCCCATTCCAAATCTTTTTCTGGCGGCGCTTTGAACAAGATGAACATCCGCGCTGTATCTACACCGTATTTAGAAATTACATCTTCTGGCGCTACACCGTTGCCCTTTGATTTAGACATGGTGGCGTAGAGACGTTGCAGTGGTTCGCCTGTTTGGGGGTCACGGGGGTCAGCAGAATTTACCAGATTAGAAGGAATCCATTTATCTTTGCCGCCTTTGTTGGGATTTAGGTAAGTTAAACCCTGTACCATACCTTGAGTTAACAAGCGTTGGAAAGGTTCATCAAAGTTCAGTAACCCTCTGTCCCGTAGTACCTTAGTAAAGAACCGCGAATACAACAAATGTAAAATTGCGTGTTCAATCCCACCTACATACTGATCGACTGGCATCCAGTCATTGATTTTACTGGAATCAAAAACCTGTTGTTCGTTTTTAGCGTCAGGGAAGCGCAAGAAGTACCACGAGGAATCAATAAAAGTATCCATCGTGTCGGTTTCCCGCTTTGCTGGAGTGCCGCAAGTTGGACAAGGTACATTTACCCAACTCTCTAACTGAGTCAAAGGTGAACCACCACGTCCAGTAAATTCCACCTCTTCCGGCAACTGTACTGGCAAATCTCGATCGGGAACTGGTACTATCCCACAGTTGGGACAGTGAATTACAGGTATCGGTGCGCCCCAGTAACGTTGCCGTGAAATCAACCAATCCCGCAAGCGATATTGCACCCGTTCTTTGCCAAAACCTTGTTGTTCGGCGTATTCAATTATTGCTTGTTTAGCCTCTGTGGAAGACATAGCAGTAAAAGCACCGGAATTAATTAAAATTCCTGGTTCGGTGTATGCCTGGTTATATTCAATTTGCACTAGTTGTGTGACTTCATCCGTCTCCGATGTTGGAGTTAAATCAAAACCTGCAACATCATCTGGGGAAACGATGACAAAATCAACTGGCAAATCGTAATTTTTGGCAAACTTAAAATCCCGGACATCGTGTGCCGGTACACCCATCACTGCTCCGGTACCATACTCATACAGTACATAGTCAGCAATCCAAATCGGCACTTCTTCCCCTGAAAATGGGTTAATTGCCTTACCACCTGTGGGTATACCGCGCTTAAGTTTGTCTTCAGCAGTACGTTCCAACTCACTGTGATTGGAAACCTCTTTAATAAAAGCTTCTACCGCTGCTTGTTGTTCTTTTGTAGTGACACGCTTTGTTAAGGGATGTTCTGGTGCTAACACTAGGTAGCTAACACCATAAACTGTATCTGGGCGTGTGGTGTACACTCCGATTTTTTCATCTATCCCAATAATGGGAAATTCTAAGTAAGCGCCTGTAGATTTGCCAATCCAGTTTGCCTGCATAGACTTGACGCGTTCCGGCCAACCTGTCAATTGATGCAAGTCATTGAGTAATTCTTCGGCGTAGTCGGTAATCTTGAAAAACCACTGGCGTAATAATTTGCGTTCAACTATTGCCCCACTGCGCCAAGAACGTCCTTCGTTATCAACTTGCTCATTTGCTAGTACTGTTTGATCGATAGGGTCCCAGTTTACAGCTGCTTCTTTTTGATAAGCTAAACCCGCTTGCAAAAACTGCAAGAAAATCCATTGCGTCCACTTGTAATAATCTGGCGAACAGGTAGCGAGTTCGCATTCCCAATCAATAGATAAACCGAGACGCTGCAATTGTTGCCGCATCTGGGTAATATTCTGATAAGTCCATTTTGCTGGCGGTACGCCACGGTCAATGGCAGCATTTTCTGCTGGCAAGCCAAAGGCATCCCAACCCATTGGGTGTATTACCCGATACCCTTGCATTCGCTTGAGGCGGGCAATCACATCGGTAATCGTATAATTACGGACGTGACCCATGTGTAGGCTGCCCGATGGATAAGGGAACATGGAAAGAGCATAGAATTTTGGCTTGTTGCTAACTGTCGGTGTCTTATCTAAGCCAAGTTCTACCCATGTTTTTTGCCATTTTTCCTCAATTGCTGCTGGGTTATATCGGGAATCTACAGAATCACGTATTTCCAATGGTTTCATGCCTGTTACACTTTATTTCTACTAATTTTCTAGCATTTGTTTACTAGTACATTTGAACCACTATATTGAGGGAATTATCTGTCTAGTAATTTTCTAATTTAATTTACAAAATCAATTTACTATTTCTTTCTACCCCCTATTTCTATCTATCTTATATCCCTAAAGTTCAACAAGTTTAGGTATATAGTGCATAAAAAAGTCCCTAAGCTTAGGATGCTGGGGACTAGATGTATTTGGTTCTAAACTGATTTACTGGGTTAGCAATCCGATCGCCATTTCAAGGTGCATCTTAGCTTTGTGCAAATTAAGCAAATTTTCTTGGTCGTATCTGTCAGGATAGCTCATAGCTTTGCCTTCCATCGTCAGCTTAATCAGTGCTGCTTGCTCATCTGTGGGTGAATTCATCTCATCTACCACCCCTTCAAGGAATTGAATAACACTGAAACCTGGTGACTTCAACCCTCTACCCTGCCTTAGTTGAACGAGTGCTATCTGTGCAAATGCGATTAATGTGACAATCCAACTAGTCTTGTAGCCTCCATTCCCAGTAGGCTTTAATCCGTAACGCCTACATAAGTCTCTCAACTCAGCAGTGGTTTTGATTTCGAGTTCTGCACGTGTGAACATAAAATAGAGTTACCCATTTGTAAAAGTGGTATCGGTGGTGAACCATTTCCAAGGATGAAAGCACCACCGATTTAAAATCATATTTACTCGCTTCCACGTAGATCAAGCTATATTTACATCTCTCAACAATGGCTAATCCTAAAGGAAATCCAGAAAATTTAAAAAAATTCACTACTGACAGAGAGGAGCCACTGACCGAGAAAATGAATATACGCATGACTAAGACAATGAAAGAGGAAGTGCAGCAACAAGATAACCCTCCTGAATTTTGTAGAGAAGCTATTCAAGAGAAGTTAGATAGGAATAAAGGGCAAGAGTAGTACTTAATTGTTTAACTATTAATCTGAGTAAACAAAAATACCTCTAGAACTGATATCTAGAGGTATTCAACATCATAGGTTTTTATTGCTGTCAAGTTAGATGGTTAAAATAGGCGATGGTTGAATCAAATCTAAAATTTACTGATTTGGTGCGGGTTTTTGTCTACGGCACGCTCAAACCAGGTGAAGCTAACTATACAAGATACTGTGCTGACAAAGTAGTTGATGTCAAAACAGCGTTTGTACAAGGCAAATTATTTGCTCTGCCAATGGGCTACCCAGCGATGACGCTAGGGAATAGCCAAGTGTATGGATATTTACTTTCTTTTTCCAACCCAAAAATTTTAAATGAGCTAGATGTGCTGGAAGATTACCAGCCCAATAGACAAACACCAGAAAACCTCTATAATCGACAAATTATCGAGGTTTATGAGCCACAGTCGCTCTCTTATAGTTGGGCTTGGGTTTATTTAATGACTCTAGAACGAGTTGAGCAATTAGGAGGCTTCCTCCAACCTGACGGCTGGTGGAGCGGCTGTGGTTTAACCCTAGAGTACAGTTTTGAACTGTAAACTGTTAATGCGATTAGTTTATGTCCTGTTTGGGGTCGTGTCGTTGCGGCTGAACCTGATAAATTGAATTTTCTGGAGAGGCTACTGCTGCTTTCGGAATTTCAATTACCGGGTTATTTAGTCCCACCATCAGCGGGGAAGGGGGAACTATAGACGCTGAGGACGTTTGTATCGGTTCTCTTTGTGGTCGTTGCGCCAGTTGCGGCACCATCGAACCACCACCTACTAAGCCAGATATTGCACCGATCGCACAAGCAGCAACAGCTCCACCTGCCGCTATCCAGTTTAAACGGGAGCGGCGGCGCAAACGTGTCAATACTTGCTGAACTGTTTCTTCTGGCGACTGTTGGGCTGCTGGCACTGGGAGCGTCCGCAAACCTTGGCGCAGCTTTAACAGTCGGGCATACAAACATTGAACTGAGGCATCATTTGCCAGCCATTCTTCTACTTGCCTGCGTTCGGTGGCTGTGACTTCACCATCCAGGTAAGCACTCAATAACTCGAAGCGATCGCGCTTCACCATATCCATAAGACCCGTTGATTCATTGGTATGCTTGGCCATTCCATCTGACAAATCTTGAGGAAGTTGCAAAGGAGAACGGTCGTAAAACTGAGAATCAGTAGTCATCTTAACATTATTACCAATTCATACACGGGTAAACTTGGCGGGAATTTTGGGAAAATTAGCCAATTTTCCCCCTAAAGGCAGAAACAATCTACGTCTTTCTAGTAATTTTTAATCTATGCTTAAATTCTGCCATTGGGCAGAAGCAAGATACTGTAAATTAAGAAAATTAGGAGTCTAGATAATTCTGCAAGTGGGCTTGCAGCCTCGATCTAGCTCTGGCTATTCTTGATTTCACAGTTCCTAGAGAAACTCCAGTGATTTCGGCAATTTCTTCATAAGCCATGCCTTCGATTTCTCTGAGGACAATGGTAGTACGGAAGACTTCTGGTAAATCCGCGATCGCTTCCCGCAATTGCTCGTAAAATTCTCTCGTTGTTAGTTCTTCTTCAGGACCTGGGGTATCGCCAGCGATTTCCCAATCCATCTCGCCGTCCTCTAAGGAACGGGGAGCATCCAGTGACAAAGGACTCATCACCCGCTTGCGTTTACGTAACTCGTCGTAAAACAAGTTCGTGGCAATGCGGCTTAACCAGCCCCGAAATTTAGCAGGCTCTTGTAATCGGTTAATGTTCCGATACACTCGAATCCAAACTTCTTGAGCCAAATCGGCTCTGTCAGGCCAATCTGGAGCTAAGTGGTATAGAACTCGATCGACTTGACTTTGATAGCGGCGTAATAGTTCCGCAAAAGCAGCACGATCTGGTCGCAGTCCGGCTTGACAGCGCAAAATTAAATCGTGATTAGGGAGTTTGTCAACTTGCACTGATGCTTCTGGATACTTTGCATCAACCGTTGACCAGGATACAGTAATCGATTGACTCATAGATCGTACTGGCTCTAAATCATCCCTATCCATTAGACCTGCTAATGGTACAGAAGTTCCATGCTTAGGTGACGGATTTATGACTGGAACACTGAAGCAGACAATTTTGGATATATTTATAGCAATAAGCAGAGCCACTTTTCCTTATACTGCTCCCATAGTTGCCTAAGAGCGATCTGACGAACAAAGGCGCGATGTGATACACATTTTAGTACTTTTAGCAACTGGGTATATACGCTTGATCGAGATAATTAAATTTAGCTATAAAAATGAAGATAAAATTTTGTAATTCTAACTTCTTCATACCTTTAAAATTCGGGTAATAATTTCTGGAAGTTAGGTTGCTGTGGTTGCTAAGATGGTGATTTAATTTTTTGATTTCGTTACCAGAATAGTAGCTGATTGTTCTGGTTGTGAACCGAAAGCAGTACTAGAGCTATGTGGCTCTGGTACGCGAACTTGAAAAAATAAATTCAGGGAAAATGTAATTGTTACCGCTAGCAATAGTTTTTCAAACATGAGTTTTCATCCACCTACACCATTAATGATTGATTGCTACATTTCAAGAGTTCCACCAAAAAGTCCGAAAAGAGGCTTACGACCCTCAAAACTTTTGAGGAATGAGGTTGCTCACTTGGAATTTTGCCACTGGGACAATTTATATAGTCTTAGTTTGCCCAGAGGTGTTGGCAGATTTACAGCGGAAATGATAAGTATTGATAAATTTTTGATAATCGGATGATGAACTCATTCAATTGCTCGGCTGGATATGTCAGGGATAAACAATAGGCGATGGCAATGGTAAGAAACGAATCTGTAGGGCGTATGGTAATGCTGCTTTGTTTTGGCACAGCATTTTTATCCTTAGCTGTCCATTGGCGCATTAGTACGGCGGAACGGCAATATGAGAAGTCTGCATCTACTTCGATGCGGCAAGATTCTACCCGAACCAATCTTAAGGGAAGCCGGACAGAGGGAGTCTACAAGAATCTTTCCCAAGTGAGTTTGGGGGAAATTGCGCTGGGTGGATCTGTGCCACCTGATAAAGTTACCCAAGGCTCGACTGCCCAGAGGACGTTTACACCAAAGTCCTCTGCTATTAAACCTAAAACTAAATCAAAAATAATTAAGAAGAATCTAACTAAAACAACTACTCGTAGGGCTTCTACTATTAATAAGTCGCAAATAATTAAGAAGAATCTAGCGAAAGCAACTATTCCTAAGGCTTCTAAACTCAAGCCTGCTACCATTCAGCCACAAACTAAGCCCCAAATTATTAAGAATAATGTAGCTAAAGCAAGTGACCTACCAACTCAGACGCAGGTGGTGGCGAAAGTAGAAAGACAAAATCCAATTGCAGATAGTTGGCCAAAAGGTCTGTGGTCTCAGGCTTCAGCCCAACAAGTACCATCTAGTAGGCTGGCAAATGTCAAGACGCAAGTGGTGGTTGATTTAAGCGATCGCCGCACCTATGTATATGCAGGAGACGAGGTGATCGCCAGCTATCCCATTGCTGTTGGTAAGAAAGGTTGGGAAACGCCTACAGGTTCTTTCCAGGTGATCCACATGCGACACTATCCAATCTGGCGTCACCCGATTACTGGCAAAGTATTTCAGGCTGGTACGGATAGTCCTTTGGGAGATAGATGGATTGGTTTTTGGTCAGATGGACGCAATGAAATTGGCTTTCATGGCACGCCGGATGTTGACCTGGTAGGAACGGCTGTATCCCACGGCTGCTTAAGAATGCGAAATTCTGATGTCCGATTGTTATATGAACAAGTGAGTATAGGGACAAAAGTGTTAGTACGTGATTAATTAGTTAAAAGTCATTAGTCCTTTGTCCTTTGTCCTTTGTCTAAAACAAATGACTAATGACTAATGACTAATGACCAATGACCAATGACTAATGACTAATGACTCTTAAAATTATAATTTTTGCTCAAAGTTAGGTGCATAAGTTTGGAGTAAAGCACTAACTTGGCGTACAACCTCATTGCCAGTATTTTTACCCAAAGCTTGACGTTCTGGGAAGAAATTGGGTCGATCGAGGTAACGGTTAATTGCCTCACTTATTTGTTGAGAAATTAAGTCTTGCAGTTGTGCCTGAGCCGTTTGGCGCTGGAAGTTAGCACCCTCTTCTGTAGTAGCATACAAAGGTGGTAGCCGATTGAGAGCGTAGGCAGCAATATCCCCGACATCTAAAGAACTTTCGCTGGTAGCTTCAATTTCTGCGACTCGGGCGATCGCTTCCGTCAGCACCAATTCTTCCATAACGTTAATAAATTGTTTGCGAGGTACCGCCACTACCTCACCAGTCAATAGCGCACCCATCAGCCGATCCAACGCCATATACTCTTCAATTGAGAGTTCTGAGGCGTTATCACAGATTCTACCGACTTCTGCTTCCATTGCTGGTGTCAAATAACCATCCTGGAGAGCTTGTTCTACAATTTTTTCGATACTCATAACGCTTATCATCATTTATGTTGGCAAAGCTTGGTAGGGACGGTATCAATCCAATTTATTTTGCCTAATTCTCAGCAAAAAATACACAAATTATGCAAAGACACGATCGATTCTGCCTCTACTAGTTAACGACCTTAGTTCGCCAAGGTGTTGGATCGACAGATTGTCCGTTGACATACAGACCCCAGTGTAAATGTGGTCCCGTGGCTGCACCTGTTGAACCTACTGCACCAATTAGTTGACCAGCTTTCACAAAATCACCTTCTTTAACGTTAATACGACTCAGGTGCATGAAAATACTGGTTACTCCTTGACCGTGGTCAATGCCAACTACGTTACCGTGTATCCGAAACCCTTGGGATACCCTACCTACCAAAGCAACTCGCCCAGCGGCTGGGGCAATTACCGGTGAACCGGCAGCACCAGCGTAGTCAAGACCACGATGATAGTAGTCTTTTGCAAATGTACCATTATAGTAGCGACGTACACCATAGTTTGTACTCATCCGCCCTGCATTTGGCTTCAGGAATACTCCATTCCAATACTTTTCTGGTGTTTGTAGCGCTTTCAAAGCTGCCACACGCTTGAGTTCATACTCTGTGGCATCCACTCCAGCTTTACCAGGTGGCAAAGTAATACGTTGTACGGGGAATTTGCGATTAAGCACATTCACTGCCAAGTTTTGCACTTGACCATCCCCTGCAACTCGGAGTGTTCTAGTTCCAGCTTTTTCTAGTGGAGTTGTGGGAACAAAAGCCCGATACTGATTGGGTGCAATTTCAAAGGCTGGGTATGTATTTTTACCAGTGGCTACTGTTGGATTTTTACCATTCTCTGGATTATTTAGATTAATCTCCACCGAGAGTGTATCCCCTAATTTAGGATTAGTTGGAATCACCTTTACTTGCAAAGCATCTACAGGTAATGCCAAGGCGATCGGGAGAACAGCAAATATTCCCTTTAACACATTTTTTGCACGGCAATTGGCTGTCAAAATTTTGACATCAAAACCAAGCAACTTTTTGTTTGAACTACTAGCGCTATTCTCAATAATCATAGAATTACAAAAACCCTTGCTTGTATTGGAAAATAGATTAGCTTATTATCGCTAGTATTTCCTGTTTGAAGCCGATGTTGTTGACAACCATAAATTTTCGGAAATTCTTCAGGTATTTATGGATTGCAAGGGCGAATCATTTTATCTGTAATTTTAGGAAATTGGTCTTGACTCTAATAACCAAGGTGTATGACATTGGCAATGAGCATAAAATTTAACTGTGATTACATAAATAATACTTGAAGGAAATCTCGGAATCAACTGGACACTTTTTCAACTGGACACTAATATCACATTCTTAGGTTGAAATTGGTATGGGGAAATTACTTAAACTAGGCGAGTAAGTCAGTGAAGATAAATTAAACTATATACATACCATTCGGAAATATTTTGAAACTTACTGAGAATAGCGCTTTAGTTGCCAAAAAACTATGATATTAAGGCAAACATGTGAGTCTGCCACGCCATACTTCAGATTTACTTTATAAATCAACTCTGAATGATGGAATACGCTAATTAACTTTAGGCTGATAGTATTACTTTTGACTTGAGTATGCCATCTTCCATCTGAACTATGCGATCGGCAATATCTAGGATACGGTTGTCATGAGTAACCATCAAGATGCTACAGCCTTGTTCTTTTGCCAGTTTTTGCATAAGATTGACTACATCTCGTCCTGATTGACTGTCAAGGGCAGCGGTGGGTTCATCCGCGAGGATTATTTGAGGATGACTGACTAAAGCACGAGCGATCGCTACTCGTTGTTTTTGTCCCCCAGACAGTCGATCGGGATAGTAATGCAAATGATTTCGCAATCCTACTTGCTCTAACATTTGGGCTGACCTAGCTCGCATCTTTTTTAACCCAAGATGTTTGTGCAATTCTAAAGCCATTTTGACGTTTTGAAGTGCCGTTAAACTACCATGCAAGTTATGTCCTTGGAAAATATAACCGTTATGGCGTCGTGCTTTTACTAGTTCTTCAGCACTAGCACCACAAAGTTCTCGTCCCAACACCTGCAAACTACCAGATTGGGCAGAACGCAATCCACCCACTAAGGTCAGTAAGGTAGTCTTTCCAGAACCAGAAGGCCCAGTCATGATAATAATTTCGCCAGCATTAATCTCTAAGTTGATATTATATAAAACTTGCTTGCGGAGTGAGCTGTGACCAAAGTGGTGGTCAAGATTTTTAATAGAGATGACGGGTTTGCTAGTCATAAATAGCTCGATTACTCATGATGATTGTCATTTATCCTTAGTCATTAGTTCTTTTGAGTAACAAATGACCAATGAAAAATTTAAAACATATCAGCGGGGTCGGTGGCTTGGAGTTTACGGGTGGCGATCGCACCGGAAATTGTACACATAATGATGGTCAGTACTAATACCTGTAATGTCCGAATCGCGGTCATGTACATGGGCAAATTTGTCGCACTGCGAGTCAGTTGATAAAGCACTAAGGACACTCCTAATCCGGGAAAGAAGCCCAATGCTGCTAAGATCAACGATTCTTCAAGCACCACACCTAGTAGGTAGTAATTGCGATATCCCATTGCTTTAAAGGTGGCGTATTCTCGAACGTGGGCATTAACATCGTTAGAGAGGACTTGATAGACGATGATCGTGCCTACCACAAATCCCATTGAGACACCTAGACTGAAAATAAACCCAATTGGGGAATTTGTTCTCCAAAAGTCATTTTCAAATTCAATAAATTCGGCGTGGGTTAATACTCTGACATCATCTCTGAGGTAGGCTTTGAGCATTGCTGCTACTTTGTTCGGGTCATAGCCTGGTTTTAGAAGAATCAAACCTAGACTGACACTGCTGGACTGTCGCCCAGAAAATAGCCGCAAAAAGTTTTGATCGCTGGTAATCAGGTTGCCATCAAAGCCAAAGGAAGCCCCGACTTGGAATAAGCCACTAATGGTAATTGTGCGCCGTTCTATTTCAGTAGTCAGGGTTTTACCTCGATCAATTTGAGCGATCGCTTTTTGATAATCTCCTCTTGCACCGCGATCGAACAAGACGGTATCCGGCATTTTGATCGCTTGTAATTGCTGGTTAACATCGGGTAAGTCAAAAGCTGGCTTGTCTGGGTTAAAGCCGATAACTAACACTCCAGTCTCACGGTGTGTTTGGGGATTCTTCCAGATTGTATTGTTGAAATACATCGGTTCTGCCGACTTCACCCCTGGTATATCCATTGCTTGGTAAAGTCGCCGCCGAGAAAATATAGACAAGCTTGCTAAGTTACGGGCTTGGGGACTGGTTAAAACAATGTCTGCTTGCAAACTGCGATGTAGTCTAGTGTTACTGTCATACAGCGCAGTTTGAAAACCTAGCTGCATGAACATGAGAAGATCCGCAAAGGCAATGCCTGATAATGCCACTAAAAGACGACTTTTTTCATGATTCAGTTGTAGCCATCCTAGAGGGGTTCGCCGTCGCAGTTGTTTGATCAATCCCATTATAAGAAGTGGGGAGTGGGGAGTGGGGAGATGAGGGAGCAGGGGAGCAGAGGAGCAGAGGGGCAGGGGAGAATAAGAAATAATGACAAATGACAAATGACAAATGACAAATGACAAATTTCACAATTCAATTACTGCCTTAACTTGCATATTGGTTAAGGTGGCGGCTTTTTGGCTGGAAGTTTCATCTAGTCGGATGTGGACTTCTACTACTCTGTTGTCGATATTGCTGACGGGATCTGTGTTAATGACATTCTGTCGTCGCACTTGCAAGCCTTTGCGATCTACGATTCCCTGCAATTCAATCGGGAGGTTATCACCAAAAATTCGCACTTGCTGTCCTGAATGCACTTTGCCGATATCGCTTTCGTAGACTTCGGCGATGACATACATCTGGCTGGTTTGTCCAATATCTGCAATGCCATCATTTGATACTAATTCTCCAGGATGGGTATGGATCTCAAATACCTGTCCATTTTGGGGCGATCGCACTACAGCCTGTTCAAGATTAACTTTTGCTAGATTCATGGCTGCTATGGCACGATTGACTTCTGCTTGGGCTGATTCTACATCCACTCCGCGCACTTCGGCAATTTCATCAAGTGTTGCTGTAGCTTGTTTAACTTGTTGCTGACTAGTTGATTGGGTACGATTTAATTGTGCTTGGGCTTCTTGCAAGCTTTTTTGGGCGGTTTCCAAGTTTAAACGCTTACTATCTCTTTGAGAGGCGGAAATTGCGCCTTGTTGATATAGTTGCTGATAGCGTTCGTCTTCTGCTTGGGCGTTACGCACTTGGGCTTGGAATCGCTCAATTGTTGCGGCTTGGGCATTAATATCACCTTGGCGTTCGGCTTCTAGACGAGCGATCGCAGCTTTTTGGGCAACAATTTCACCGCGTTTAGCACCTGCTTGGGTGCGGTTTAGGTTTGCCTGGGCTACTTTTACTTGTTCTTGCGCCTCTTTGAATGCTGCTTGGAGGCGATCGCGACTGTTTAAAATTGCGATCGCTTGTCCTGCTTTTACCCTATCCCCTTCCTTTACCAACAACTTTTCTACCCGACTTCCTTCCGCAGACACCGCAGCAGAGAGTTTAATTACCTTTCCCTGTGGTTCGAGTCGCCCTAAAGCTGTTACCGTTTTTAACTGTGGCAATTGTGTTGCTGGCACTTGTGCCTCTTGATTGGCATAATTTTGCCCACGTTTTACTATATAAAAACTTATGCCGCCAACCAATAAAGATATAGTTATACCTATAGCAACGGATGGACGCAGAATAGACTTAGGGAACGTTCTGTACCCTAGCTTTGAGTTTCGCACCATAGATTACCTCTTAACTAGTGGCGCAGAAAAAAGAATAGATTAGGCTTTTCTCCGTACTTGTTTGCTAATTCCTACTTCTTGAGTCAGTGATTGTTGATTTATCACTTCCAAGTCCATAAAATAATTTGGAAATTGTTGAGATTTTACTTAGATAAAGTGATTTATCTGGCTAGGATAACAACGATTATCTCTAGCGAATTAGAGGTTTATGTTTTTAGCAAACTACTTTTATTTTATGAAAGTACTCAGGTATAGTAAACGGTTTTAAATTTACGGGTTGTAACAGCGCCAACAATCATAATCAAATTAAGTAAATAAAAAAAATATTTGGTGTGATTAAGAGCGGTGGAAATTTATATCAAATTTTGATCATAATAGCGTTTACTAATCGTATTAGGTACATCATATTCTCCTCTTCACTTGCAGGCTAGGATTTTTGTATCTCATAAAGCACAAGAATCCCTATAATTCCATTCAAAGGTTAAAACGAAACATTAACCAAACTGCATTGGGACACCTGTAGCTTGCAATTGTCACAAATCAAATAGGATTACTGTATTAAGTCTGTTTGCTATTGGGAATTATAAAGATAGGGATACAAAATCACAATAGTTTTGACGTATTCCTTGATATAGTATAAATGTACTAACAAGTTTAGTTGTACAGCCATGCAACCTCTTCAACCAGTTAGCGGATCGGATTTGCAAAGATTTTTGTCAGCACCAGAGGAGTTATTGCAACAGTCAGTAGCGTTGCAATTAGCCGTTGCTAGTTTCCATCAAACACCGCGTAGTCTTTTAGAGATTCTAGTTAATAGTCCTGATGAGCAGGTAGCAGAAGCAGCAAGTTTACACGTAAATTTGGCAGGAGAAATAACAGACGGCTGGCAGCAAGCAGTTGATGAAATCCTGCAACAGCGTCAGCTAGGGCAAAACGACCGATTGGCGGTGGAATTACTCAAAATCGGGACTGTACCTCCTTGCTTTCTCAGCGAATGGGTTCCATCTGAGCGACTAATTCAAGGGTTGCGAAATCCTCAAATGCCCTTGCGTTATCGGTTGCAATTATTACAACGACTGTCACAGGAACCAACTTTAGAACCAAGGTTACAGGTAGCAGAGTCGCCAGAAACGCCGTCAGCAGTGTTGGAACAGTTGGCGGGTGATTTAGAATTACCAGTCCGGTTGGCGGTGAAATTTAATCCCAGTTGTCCACCACCATTAATTGAACTCGTGGAAGGACAGTATGCCGTTGCATCTGACTGGAATACTGATAGCGAACAATTAGCGATGTTGGGGCAGAGTCGCTGGGCGTGGGTGCGGTTGGCTGTGGCGCAAAATCCCTCAGCGACAGCAGAGACGCTGATGCAGTTGGCTGGGGATGCGGTGGACAAAATTCAGTTAGCGGTAGCGAAGAATCCAGAAACACCGACAGAGACACTGATGCAGTTGGCTGGAAATGCAGTATATGCAATTCAGTTAGCGGTAGCGAAGAATCCTTTCACTCCAACAGAAGCACTCAATTTGCTTGCAAACCATACTGATAACGAAATTCAAACGGCTCTAGCAAAACATCCGAAGACTTCAGAGCAAGCATTATTAAAACTATATCCCAAACACAAACGTACAATTATTACTCAAAGGAAAAATTTACCCCTAAGTATTATAGAGCAACTGGTACGCGATCGCAGTGAAAAAAATTTTTACTATTACGTTAATTCGGTAATCAATCAGCCAAACATATCAGGAGAAATTCTCGAACTTTTAGCAAATGATTCATTAGAGTCAATGCGAATTAATATTGCTAAACATCCACAAGTATTAGGAACTACACTCAAACAATTGGCTCAAGATTCAAGCTTTCAAGTACGGGAAGCAGTTCTCAGCAATCCGAAAACACCGAAAGCTATCAAAAAGCGTGTATTAGCAACAAAGTCAACTGACCATGTTTATCATATTTCATCAGGATCTAGACCACAAGATAAACAGCAAAGCTTAGAGCAACAAAGCCAAGATCCAAAAACATCACCTAACACCTTGGCAGAACTGGCAAAATCATCAGATAGCATCATCCGTTGTTATGTAGCGAAAAATCCCTCAATCCCCGCGGAAGTTTTAATTGAGCTAGTGAAAGATAGTGACATACAAGTACGGAGATGCGCGTTGATAAATATCAACTTACCTTACTTAGATGAACATCAACAAATGCTGATAGCAAAAGAATACAAACAAATGATTTTGGGATATTACCGTTTGCTTCTAGCTCAATCAGAAGCAGAAGAAACTGCAAAAGCAAATGAACTAATAGCACGTCGTCCCGATAGTCATCATGCTTTAACGCAGGTTGTGCAAAAGGGAGATCAAAAAGCTAAATTGACCGCAGCACGTAGTAATAAAACTCCGATTCAAGTCTTGGAACAACTGGCAAAAGATGCAGATGAAACCGTGCGTCAAGTTGTTTTACAAAATGCCAATTTACCACTCCAAAGTTTGCTAGAACTGGCGCGAGATAAAAGCTTGAATGTGCGTTTATGGCTTCTCCATAAATCATCTCATAATAAAACATCAACCCCTATTCAACTATTAGAAATATTGGCGCAAGATGAATCTGAGCAAGTCAGAGCCAAAGTTGCAGAACATCCCGATTCAAATGTTGAAATTTTGACGCGGTTAGCCAACGATACCAGCCGTGAAGTAAAAGCAAAACTAACTGCTAACCCCAATACTCCTGTCACAATTCTCACTCGCTTAGGCTTAGAAGAAAATCTCGTAAATCAACGTAACCCTAATACCCCAGGAATTGTACTTGCTCAGGCCGTTAAAAGCATGAGTAGCAAAAATCTTGCTGATTTTATTAAACATCCTGTCAAAGGTTCACAAATGCCTGTGGAAACTTTGTCACAGTTAGCAAGTCACACTGATAGTTCAGTGCGTTATCGAGTCGCATCTCACCCTAATACACCAGCCACCGTTTTAAGACAGTTAGCTAGAGACTCTTATGTAGCTACAGTTCGTGCTGTCGCCAGTAATGCTAATACATTTCCTGAAACTTTAGAAATGCTAGCTAGTAACCCAGATTTTACAACTCGTTTGGAAGTTGTTCGCAATCCCAACACACCGCCTCGCGCACTTGCTCAAATTGTTCTGAGTACCCAAAATTCAGGAAATACGCCAAATCAAACAGTGGATATGCTCAAAAGTGTATTTCCGGGCGATCATAATGATGTGCTGCATTCAATAGCTGGTAATCCTCGCACACCTATTGAGGCACTGGAGATTTTAGCAAGAAGAGAATTTATTGGTGCAACACCCGATCCTCGCTCGTTTATTCCACCTACAACTGATGATAGTATAGTGCGATCGCTTGCGTACAATCCCAGCTTAACACCGCAATTGCTGGGTATTCTTGTCCAAGATCCTTGTGTAGAAGTGCGTGTTTGTTTAGTTCGCCATCCCAATTTGACAGAGGCGTTGTGGTTACAGTTAGCAGAAGATACGGAAATATCCGTGCGTGAAGCTGTTGCGGCTACAATCAATGCACCTGTAAGTGTTTTGGAATTACTGGCGCGAGATGAACAAGTAGAGGTGCGAATCAAAGTAGCGACTAATCCCAATACACCAATTACTGTTTTACAACTTCTCGCAGGTGACGAAAACTCTAGTGTCCGCACTGCTGCGGCTAGCAATTCTAACCTACCTGAAACAATACTGACACAACTGGCAAACGATGAAAAAGTCGAAGTCCGCCGCGCAGTTGCTCAAAATCCCAACACCCCTGCACCCATCCGCGAAAGCCTCCGCGATTTGATTGTCCAACCCACCACCCACCAAACTAGTCCCACCTTGCGCGGACTCAACCGCCTCTACAACCCCAGCACTGATGATTTAGTCAGCATACTTGCAGAATACGCAAGTTCAGAAAATGCCTTTGTGCGGTTTGTCACACTCCTCCATCCGCTAACTCCCCATGAAGTACTGACTCAAGCAGCGCAGTCTGCATCCTGGCTGGAACGCTACGCCGTTGCTGATAATTCTGGAACTCCAAGCGTTTTACGCCAGCAACTTGCTGAAGATAGCAACCGGATTGTCCGCGCAGCCGCTAGAGTTAATACTAATTCGTAATTCGTATACTTCGACTCCCTTCGACTACGCTCAGGGCAAGTCGCTCAGTACAAGTTCGTAATTCGTAATTAATATTTGTCAGACTTAGTGGGGGTTTTAGAGTTTGAATTTGTTGCTGGATTTTAGAGAATTGGTATAACTTGTGAATAATGGAGGATGTTGCAGATGGCATACAGTGATTTCACACTCGCCAAAGTTCGAGAGACTTTTCAGCTTGTAATTGATGAAAAGCGCAATCTATTCAAAGATGTGTCGCCTATTCAACCTTCAGCCACCTTAACAACGCTCTTAGAAGAATATACTCAACTAGCAACTGCCATCAACACAGAAAAAGCCCGTTCAGAATTACTAATTATGCCAGCTCTTACGGAAGTTAGACGGCAGTTAAATTATCAAATTTCTCTGTTTTCCGGTACAGATTTCGATGTAGATAGTAGTAAAGGATTGAATGGATTTTGTGATTTCATTCTCTGTGGTTCTGAAGAACAGTTTTACATTAAAGCGCCTGTAATTACAATTATTGAGGCGAAAAACGAAAATATCAAAGGTGGTTTAGGACAATGTATTGCCACTATGATAGCTGCCCAATTATTCAATCAAAATATTCAACAAGAAGTTAAGACAATCTATGGAGTTGTCACTAGTGGAACTAACTGGCGATTTTTAATGTTGGAAGGACTAACAGCATACATTGACATAGTTGAATACTACATTAATGATGTTGACAAAATTCTTGGTATTCTGTTACAACCATTTCAAACTGCTTTACTACAACCATTTTCCTAAATTAGTCATTCTCTTAACATAGAGACTAATTGCAAATATTAACATATCCGTCAATAAAAAATTAAATTATACCTATTTAACTATGCAGCCAGAAACAGAGCAAATTCTAGGAACATTAGAAGTTATTATTGAGCCTAATTCAAACTTTAATTTACCCGGACATGAAGACGGTGGATATATTTCTCCATTTGTTTGGGAAGTCTCTGAATATGGGGAATTTGATATACTAAAATTGAGTCTTATTAAAGACTGGTTACAATTGACAGATGTTGAAAAAACAATTTTAGGCTGGCAATCAATGGAGTATTTGAGAATTTTTAATAATTTTTGTTTTAAAAAAGATGAGGAGAATAATAGGTCAAATAAAATCAAAGCGTTATTTAAAATACTGAGTGAAAAATTGCAAGAATTAAAATCTTTCGATTTAAAAGTTTCCTGTTACCTCCTACCCAATACTTCAATCGGTATTATTGTTGGTAAAACAATAGATAATGATTGGATTTGTGTCTGTCCTACCATTTATAAAGAAACAGAAATTTCTCAACAGCAAATTTTTCGCTCTAAGCAGCTTCAATCAATTAGCGCTAAACCATTGAGTGAAAATACATTAACTTTAGTTTCAGAAATCAAAGCAATTACTTCAGAATTAGGAACAATTCATTTAGAAGGCGATTTTGGTGGTGGTTATTACTATAGCTATAAACACCAAATTGTCTATGCTGCTGCTGAGACTAAAGAGGGGGCTATTGAAATGGCTTTACAGGCTTCGGGAATGCTGGAAATAAGTAAATTCCATAAATTTTACCCTGATAAACAATATTTTCAAGATGAGATGAGTGGCTCAGAAACCAAGTACTTAAAATATCAGCAAATAAATAAATTTTTAGCTTATTGTTTTCCAGAAGTAATGATGTATAGATTCAGCTTTTGGACTCAGGAAAATATATACGTAATCGGTAAAGTTTTAGGTGGAGATTGGGTAGGGCTTTATCTAGAAAGTGAATTTGTTTATAATCCCTAAGAAGATGTTCATGATGCCTAAAATAGCCGTAAACTCAACCAGTTTATGAACCAGTGCTTGCATAACCGCACCGACTACAGTATCAGTTTTTGGGATGTTGGCTATACCTACGAAGTCGGACAAACTCCAGCAGGAGATTGGCTAGGGGTGCGATCGCAAGGCGAATTTGAATACAATCCTTAGAAAGAGTAGCAAAAACCGTTCCAAAATCTCTTTACTTCACAAATTTGATTTGTGAGAATTGCTCAAAAAGAATCTGCTTAAGATGCTGCAACAACAGCACGGTCATTTACTAACTTGCCATCTTCCATGTAGACGATGCGATCGGCAATATCTAGAATGCGGTTGTCATGAGTTACCAAGAGAATAGTACAGTCCTGTTCTTTAGCTAGTGTTTGCATCAAGTTGACCACATCTCGTCCCGATTTACTGTCAAGGGCGGCGGTGGGTTCATCTGCTAAGACAATTTTAGGACGACCGACCAACGCACGAGCGATCGCAACTCTTTGTTTTTGTCCCCCAGATAAATCATCAGGATAATAATTCAGGCGCTCTCCTAATCCTACCTCCTCTAACATTAGGGCTGACCGAGTTTTCATTTCTGCTAACGAAATATTCTTATGCACTTCCAAGCCCATTCTGACGTTCTGGAGTGCTGTTAGGCTACCATGCAAGTTGTGCGCTTGGAAAATATAACCGTTACTACGTCGCGCTTGGGTAAGTTGGGCTTTGTTCGCGCCACACAGTTCTTGTTCTAATATCTGCAAACTGCCAGATTGGGCAGAACGCAAGCCGCCGACTAAAGTGAGAAGTGTGGTTTTCCCAGAACCAGAAGGCCCAGTCATAATAATAATTTCGCCGGCATTAATATCTAGGTTGATATCAAAGAGAACTTGCTTGCGAAGTTGACCATGACCAAAATAGTGGTCGAGATTTTTAACAGAGATGACGGGTTTGCTAGTCATAAATAGCTTGATTACTCGTGATGATTGTCATTTATCCTTTTGAGTAACAAATGACAAATGACTAATGACAAAGGACTAATTTTAAAACATATCTGCGGGGTCAGCAGACTGTAATTTACGGGTGGCGATCGCACCAGAAATTACACACATAATCATCGTCAGCGTTAATACCGTCAAGGCCCGTGCTACAGTCATGTAAACTGGCAAATTGGTGGCATTACGAGTTAAATGATAAAGTCCTAAAGGTGCGATCGCTCCAGGAATAAAGCCCAAAACTGCCAAAATTATCGCCTCTTCAAACACCACACTTAATAAGTAGAGATTGTTATATCCCATTGCTTTGAAAGTGGCGTATTCTTTTATATGAGAATTCACATCTGTAGAAAGAACTTGATAGACGATAATCACGCCCACCAAAAACCCCATTGCTACACCCAGGCTGAATATAAACCCGATCGCTGTATTTGTTTTCCAGTAATTTATTTCAAATTCAAGAAATTCTGCTTTGGTTAAAACTTTAACATCCTTATCTAAATGAGATTCTAAAGCTGCTTTCATCTGTTTTGGGTCATAGCCTGGTTGCAGCTGCACTAAACCGAGACTGACACTGCTTGCTTCTTGTCTGGGAAATAGTCGCAGAAAGTTCTGATCGCTGGTAATTAAAGTACCATCGGCTATGAAGGAAGCCCCGACTGAAAATAAGCCGCTAACGGTAATTGTCCGCCTTTCTATTTCAGTTGTGACAGTTTTACCTTGTTCAATTTTGGCGATCGCTTCATTATAATCTCCTCTAGAGGCGCGATCGAACAGAACGGTATCTGGTAGCTTAATAGCATCTATCTGGCGATTCACATCCGCTAAGTTTAACACTTGGCGATCGGGATTGAACCCCATAACTAATATTGTCGTCTTCTGATGTGTTTGGGGATTTTTCCAATCAACAATGTTGACATACATTCCTTCTGCCGACTTTACACCTGGTATATCCATTGCTTGATACAACCGCCGCCGCGTAAAGCTAGACATATATGCTAGGTTACGTGCTTGGGGGCTGATGACAAACATATCAGCCTGCATACTCCGATGCAGCATTGTGTTACTTTCAAACAGGGCATTCTGAAACCCTAGCTGCATGAACATTAGAACATCGGCAAAGGCAATACCTGACAATGCCACCAAAAGACGGCCTTTTTCATGACTCAGTTGCAGCCATCCTAAAGGCGTTCGCCGCCGCAGTTGTTCGATTAATTTCATAATAGGGAGTGGGGAGTGGGGAGTGGGGAGTGGGGAGTGGGGAGATGAGGGAGCATACTTCGACTGCGCTCAGTAACCGGGGGAGCAGAGGAGAATAACTACTGACAAATGACAAATACAACTCTTGGAGAGGCTGCACTTCGACTACGCTCAGTGACCACGCCAACGGCTTCGCGGTAGTTGAATCTCGACTTCGCTCGATTACCGCGCAGTCGAAACTCAGTACAAGTGACAAATACTTCGACTACGCTCAGTACAAATGACAAATGACAAATTTCACAATTCAATTACCGCCTTGACTTGCAAATTAGTGAAGCTAGAAGCATTTTGGCTAGATAGTTTATTCAGTTGTACGTGGACTTCCACGACTCTGGCATCAATATTGCTTGAGGGATCGGCGTTGATCAGATTTTGCCGCTTTACTTGCATACCAATCCAATCGACTCTTCCCTCTAATTCATTGCGGAGGGAATCACTACTTACCCGCACATCCTGTCCTGGACGAACTTTTTTGATATCACTTTGGTAGACTTCTACTACTGCATACATCTGGTCGGTTTGGCCTAGAGCCACAATTCCTTCATTACCAACAGTCTCTCCGGCTCGTGTATTAATCTCCAAAATTCGACCGGCTTTAGGAGCCACAACGTATGCCTGTGCTAGTTCTGCTCTAATTTTCTCCACGGTGGCTTGAGCGCTGTCTACCTCTGCTTGTGCATTTGCTATATCTGTGGGACGGACTTCAGCAGTTTGATTCAAGTTAGCTTTTGCTTCGTTAATCTGCTGTTGCAAGCTGGCGAGGGTTTGTTGCTGGTTGGCTTTGGCTTCGTTAAGTTGCTGTTGTAGAGTTGCGACAGTTCTTGTCTGGGTGGCTTGGCTTTCAATTAACGCTTGAGTGGAAGTTTCGGCGTTTAAGCGTCTGCTATCAACTTCCTGGCTAGAAATTGCTCCTGCTTTGTATAAAGTTTCGTAGCGCTGCACGTCAGCTTGAGCATTACGTTTCTCGGCTGCTACGCGAGCCACTGTTGCTTGCAAGCTGCGTTGTTGCCCAAGGAGTTCTGCTTCTAGACGATTAATTGTGGCTTGCTGAGTTTTAATATTTCCTTGTAGTTCTACTTGCACGCGATTTACCGTAGCTTGGCGCGCTCCAATTTCTCCCTGTTTGGCTCCAGCTTTTACCTGGTTAAGGCGGGTTTTGGCAACTTGAACTTGTTTTTGTGCTTCACCCAAAGTAGCTTGCAGGCGATCGCGGTTGTCCATAATCGCAACTACCTGCCCAGCTTTGACGCCATCGCCTTCTTTCACCAATAGTTGCTCTACCCGATTTCCTTCACCAGTTGAAGAAGGCGCTGACAGTTTTATTACCTCTCCCTTGGGTTCTAACCGCCCTAATGCTGTGACTGTTTTTACCACGGGCTGAACTGCTACTGGGGCTTTTTGCTTTTCATTAGCTGTAGCCTGAAGCTTCATCACCGCATAAACACTGATTCCACCTATTGCTAGAGATGCAATTATTGCAAGTAGAACAGGCGATCGCACAAGATTCTGAGAAGACCCTAAACTCTCTGCATTCCTGTTTTCCCTCATGCTATTCCCCCCTTACCACCAGTAGCAACTTGTACTAAACTGTCCAGTTCAATTTATGCTAAACTAAACTGACTAGTTTAGTCAATAGGATATAACTAAACTTGTCAATCAATTTGCAAAGGCATTATGCAGCGAAATGCTATTCCTACCCCCTGCCCCCTGCTCCCTGCTCCCTGCCCCCTTCAACGAAGGGTATATTTATTTTCGCCATTTTGTACTGGGGCATTTTACTGCATCTATTAATATTGTTGATAAGAGAGGATAGTTAATAAATGGTACGCATCAAAACTGACGAAGTAGATCGAGATAATTCCGTTGATAAAGTAGAGCAAATTCTGCAAGGGGCAATGCAAGAATTCCTTCAACATGGCTATGCTGGTACGAGCATGGATCGGGTAGCGGTAGCAGCTGGTGTTTCTAAAGCGACAGTCTACAGCCACTTTCAAGATAAAGAAGGACTTTTTAAAGTACTGTTAGAGCAACTTACAAGCAAAAAGAACAGCTCTATTTTTGGCACAGAACCAATTGAGGGAGAACCAGCTGTCATACTGCACCAGGTAGCAACCAAAGCATTAGATCAGATGCTTAACGACAAAGAACATAGTGCATTTATGCGAGTCTTAATCGGGGAATCTGGGCGTTTTCCTGAGTTAGCTCAAATTTGTATTCGGGTGATGATTAAGCCAGTAGCCGAAACTCTCACTCACTACTTGGCGGCTCCAGAATTAAAGATACCTGACCCAGAGGCGACAGCGAGAATTCTCTTAGGAGCATTAGTGCATTTTCATATTACTCAAAATGTGATGCATGGACAGGATATTATACCAATGGAAAGCGATCGCCTGATTGATGCTTTGACACACCTAATCACTAAATGCGCCGATTGATTGGGTTATATCCTGGCGCGTGGCGCTTGTTTGGTCGGAAATTCAAATTCACCTTGAGTAATTGACTGTTTTTTCCATAGAAGCTACAGTACTATGTTAGGCTTTTTTCGTTCCTTACAAGCTGCCACAAATACATCCTCTAGCGATCGCCAGATAACTAGGCAGGAATGACTTGAATAACTAGGGCACGTTTATCCAGCGACTGGATTTTACCTACTTTACTAAGATCGTTTGCAATTCGGTCTAGCATCTCTCCTGCTTTGTCACGATATTGATGTTCTCGGCCTCGTAAACGAATGGCAAATTTGACAGAATCGCCTTTACTCAACCACTGACTTGCTTGTTCGATGCGTAAATTATAATCAGCCACACCCACGTTTAGACCGAATCGAACTTCCTTTACCGTGGGTCTAGCACTTTGGCTCTGACGTTTTTTCTTTTGATACTGAAGCTTCCCATAGTTGAGAATCTTGGCGATTGGAGCGTCTTTACCTTGAGAGACTACAACTAAGTCAAGCTCTAAGCTTTCAGCTAGCTGTAACGCCTCATTGGTGTCGATCAGACCACGATTGTTATTCTCATGATCAATCAAGAAGACGCTAGGTGATTTGATTTGTGAATTAATCAGTTGCTTTTGGATTGCGATAATGAATTTCTCCCATTAGTTCAATACTTTGCTTTACAAGCAGGTAATGCCAATTTAACACAACACTGAATCAGAGCAACTTTAAACAACACAATAGACGGCAATCTGATAGAATGAGGGACTGCGGCACTGGCTCTGAGTCTTTGCGCTACTGCCCATACAGCTTTTCAATGATTTTTATCCGTCCGCCTAAGACTGACGCCATCATTGGCGCCAGGCCGATGTTATTTTTGGAGTCTTATGTCTTATTTCCGATCTTGGCTTGTCCAATGAAATTATCCGTGCTGTTACCGAACAAGGGTACACGGAACCCACACTAATCCAGATGCGCCGTTCTACTAAACGCGATCGCTAACATTCATTAGCTGTTCAATAGATTGATTTTTCACGGATTCTGGAAAAGATTCAATGTAATCTCTGTCATATACAGTTGTCGGAATGCAGTTAACAGTGTCATAAACAAAAGGTGAAGGTTAATCTGTAGGGTATAACTTACCTTAGAGTTGCTTGACCTCTAGCTTCGATGGATCTATCACACTCATGACTGAACTGACGCTACGCCTACAAGAGGGAGATACCGAAACCACGATCGCAGTTGACCAAGATGTATTTACAATTGGTCGTTTGCCGGAATGTAACTTGTACTTACCTTTTGGTGGAGTATCCCGCAACCATGCTCGCCTGGTAAAAACGGCTGACGGTGTGTGGACTATTGAGGATTTGGGCAGCAAAAACGGGACGCAAGTCAATAAATATCTGGTTAACTATCCCCAAGAGTTACATCACGGTGATATCGTTTGGCTGGGCAATGTTAGCCTGGTAGTGCTGCTCACAACCCCTGTTTCTCAACTGACACCTGAGTATCCCGGAATTTCGGACATTAATGAGCAAAGAACAATCCTTCATAATGTTGAACAATTACAACAGCAATGGATTGCAGCTGAGAGCAAAGATGGCAACATCAATAATAAAGACAAAACTATTGCCCGTCTCAAAGATTTAGTCGATATAGCAAAAAATCTTTGTGCAGCCGCATCTATAGAAGAGATTTTTTCTCAGGTGCAGCAAGTAGTTTTTCGTTACCTTGATAGTATCGATCGCTTGGCATTATTAATTGATGTCAATGGTGGCGGTCATTTGGAATTAATGAATGCTGCGACTAGAAATGTTTCCCAACAGAAAAATCTTCCTTCTGATGGTAGTTGGATTAGTCGTAGTATCTGTCAAAAGGTATTTGAAGAAAAAGTCGTCATTCAAACTGGTGATACTCATCAGGATGAAAGGTTTGCTAGCGAACAGAGTATTTTAGTCAAAGGCATTCGTAGCGCGATGGCAGTGCCTTTATGGGATGAAAATAAAGTTGTGGGCGTACTGTATGCCGATGCCAATTTTTCTTCTTACCATTGGGCAAATGAAGGTGAAGAAGAATTGAGTTTTTTCTCAGCTTTAGCAAATCTTGTAGCTTCTAGCGTACAGCGTTGGTTATTAGTAGAAAAACTCAAAACTGAAGAGATGATTCGTCACCGACTAGAACGCTATCATTCTCCAGCAGTTGTACAGCAGTTGATCTCTGTAGGCGGATTACCGGGTGGTCGTTTAGCTCCCGCCGAGAGCGAAATCAGCATTTTGTTTGCTGATTTAGTTGGCTTTACGGCAATTTCTGAAAGATTAACACCAACAGCGATCGCTCAACTATTAAATAATTTATTTGAAGAAATGCTAAAAGAAGTGTTTAGTTGCGGCGGCACTTTAGATAAATATATTGGCGATTGTATTATGGCATTTTTTGGCGCTCCAGAACCGCAAGCAGATCATGCCGAGCGCGCTGTTACTGCTGCCAAGGGAATGCTCACTCGTCTCGAACATTTGAATGCCAATGGTTTTTGGCTCGAACCCCTGCAATTACGGATTGCGATCAATAGCGGTAAAGCAGTGGTGGGAGATGTTGGTAGTTCCCAAAGGGTAGATTATACGGCATTAGGCGCAACAATTAATCTTGCTGCTCGGATGGAAGCAGTTTGTCCTCCTAGCGAATGCGTGATTAGTGAAGCCACCCATAAAATGCTTTCACAATCCTCAGACTTCCAAGAAATGGGAGATTATCGTTTCAAAGGTATTGAGCGATTAGTTAAGGTTTATCAGACAAAATTGCAGCCAGTGCCAACAATCATTACTCCAATCATGAATCTTTAGGGATTGGGCATAATGAGAATAGGAAAAAATCACTAATTATGAATTATGTTAGGGGCTTCCAAATAAAAAATATCTAATACCAATTTTAAATTTGTTCTATCTAGCTTTCTTAATTTTGAATACTTCGACTACGCTCAGTACAAGTTTTGAATTTTGAATTGCTATGCATAGCTGTGACAGCCTCTCTCTTACGAAAGGTTGAATAGCCTGATGCTAAATTTCGCTGACCGTGCCAGCGCGAAAAATTTGCTCTGCGGTCAAATTCAACTCTGGAAATGTTGGCGACTCGATGCGGTCATCTCCTCGAAACTTACTAACGCGATACTCACCTTCTTCTAAACAGCAAACTAAAACAGTAGGTTGTTTGGGCTTGCCAATAAATTCTCTACCACCCAATGCAGCATAATCGACAATCCAGTATTCAGGAATTCCCATTTCTTCATAATCAGCGTATTTTTTCAGATAATCATCACGCCAATTGGTACTTACTACCTCAATGACTAAAGGAATTGATGCTGCTTGAGTAACAGTTGATTCTTTTTTCCACCGAGGTTCATTAACTAAATTAGGCTGATTTAGTATCAGGATATCTGGGCAATAAGCAGATTCGTTCTCAACTGGTTTGACGAATACTGTTTTGGGGAAAAAATAACGAAGATTTAAGCGACTATATTCTAAAGTGATTTTTGTGGCTAAAAATCCAATCACCTCTTCATGGTCGCCTGTTGGTTGCGGCATCTCTACTACTACCCCATCATATAGTTCGTAACGTTTCCCTGTGTTATCTGGATATTTAACAACGAACTCATCGAATGTAACTACTTTGCGTAAGACTTGAGTCATGGCTTGATTCCTCAATTGTGCAAATTATAGCAACTTTACTTCGATTGAATTAATCAATATTAATACTTATTGTTTGGTATATTTTATTTCAAAAATAATTGCAAAATTGTAATATTCAGCAACTAATTCTGGGTTATAAGACTAGAATTTGGGTGGTAGCTTCCAGAATTGATCTGTGTAACACTAGGAAGCCTACCGAAGCTATTTTTTAACGGGAGGTCAGGTAATGGCGATCGCCACCATTAATCCCGCCACTGGGGAAACGCTCAAAACCTTTGAAGCACTCAATGATGCAGAAATTGCCGCTAAACTCGATTTAGCCGATCGGACTTTTGAACAGTATCGTCAGACTAGTTTCTCTCAACGATCGCAGTGGCTAGAAAAAGCTGCCGACATTTTAGAGCAGGACAAAGCAGAATTTGCTAAATTGATGACTCTAGAAATGGGTAAACCATTGAAAGCGGCGATCGCAGAAGCCGAAAAATGCGCCCTTGTCTGTCGCTACTATGCCGAACACGCCCCTGATTTCTTGGCTGATGTCAGTGTAAAAACTGATGCTAGTCAGAGTTTTGTACGTTATCAACCAATAGGTGCAATTCTCGCGGTGATGCCGTGGAATTTCCCTTTCTGGCAAGTGTTCCGCTTTGCAGCACCGGCACTCATGGCGGGGAATGTCGGCTTACTCAAACACGCTTCTAATGTGCCGCAGTGCGCCTTGGCAATTGAAGATATTATCCGACGGGCAGATTTTCCTGAAGGTGCGTTTCAAACTCTATTAATAGGCGCTGCCAAAGTTGCCGATTTGATGGCTGATGACCGCGTAAAAGCTGCTACCTTGACCGGAAGCGAACCAGCAGGCGCATCCCTCGCCGTCGCTGCCGGCAAACAAATTAAAAAAACAGTTTTGGAATTAGGAGGAAGTGACCCATTTATTGTGTTAGAAAGTGCTGACTTAGAGACAGCAGTTGTCACAGCTACTACAGCGCGAATGTTAAATAACGGGCAATCATGTATTGCAGCGAAACGTTTTATTGTCGCAGATGCGATCGCAGACAAATTTGAAAAATTACTTTTAGAAAAATTTGAGGCGCTGAAAGTAGGCGATCCTATGCAACCAGATACCGATTTAGGCCCATTGGCAACTCCTGGTATTCTCCAGGATTTAGACCAACAAGTGCAACGTGCTATTAGCAGCGGTGGTAAAGTCCTCACCGGTGGACATCCTTTATCAGATCGTCCTGGAAACTTTTATCCGCCAACGATTATCATAGATATCCCCACCGACACACCAATTGCCAAAGAAGAATTCTTTGGCCCGGTAGCCTTGTTATTCCGGGTTCCAGATATTGATGCAGCCATTAAACTCGCTAATGACTCACCCTTTGGCTTAGGTGCAAGTGCTTGGACAACCAATAAACAAGAAAGCGATCGCTTAGTTGAAGAAATCGAAGCAGGTAGCGTGTTTATCAACAGTATGGTCAAATCCGATCCTCGGTTGCCCTTTGGTGGCATCAAGCGTTCTGGATATGGCAGAGAATTGAGTATCCAAGGTATACATGAGTTTGTCAATGTTAAAACCGTGTGGGTTAAATGATTAGTCATTGGTCATTGGTCACTTGTACTGAGCGAAGCCGTTGGCGCAGCCTCTCGTAGAGAAGTATTGGTCATTGGTCATTGGTCATTGGTCACTTGTACTGAGCGAAGCCGTTGGCGCAGCCTCTCGTAGAGAAGTATTGGTCATTGGTCTTTAAGGATTAGTCAAAGAACAAATGACAAATGACAAATGACAAAGGACAAAGAACAAATGACAAATGACAAAGAACAAAAGTCTTATTCGTTAATAGAGTTGTCGGAAAATAAAATGAATACAGCAGAGTTATTGGTGCAGTGCTTAGAAAATGAAGGAGTGGAATACATTTTTGGACTTCCTGGTGAAGAAAATCTTCACGTTTTGGAAGCGCTAAAACATTCTTCAATTAAATTTATTACGACTCGTCACGAACAGGGTGCAGCATTCATGGCTGATGTCTATGGACGCTTAACTGGAAAAGCTGGAGTGTGTCTTTCTACTCTTGGCCCTGGGGCAACCAATTTAATGACTGGGGTAGCGGATGCTAATCTTGATGGTGCGCCCTTAGTGGCGATTACCGGTCAAGTGGGAACAGATAGAATGCATATTGAATCCCATCAATATTTAGATTTGGTGGCAATGTTTGCACCTGTTACCAAGTGGAATAAGCAGATTGTACGACCGAGTATTACACCAGAAGTAGTCCGGAAAGCATTTAAGCGATCGCAATCTGAAAAACCCGGTGCAGTTCACATTGATTTGCCAGAAAATATTGCTGCTATGCCCGTCGAAGGCAAACCTTTGCGTAAGGATAATAGCGAAAAAACTTATGCATCTTTTGCTAGCATTCGGGCAGCAGCTGCCGCAATTTGCCAAGCAGTTAACCCATTAATCTTAGTCGGAAATGGAGCAATTCGCGCTCATGCCAGTGATGCCGTAACGCAATTTGCTACTTTGTTGAATATACCTGTTGCCAATACTTTCATGGGTAAAGGCGTGATTCCCTACACACATCAACTAGCTTTGTGGTCAGTGGGATTACAGCAAAGAGACTTCATTACCTGTGCCTTTGATAACACAGATTTAGTAATTGCGATCGGCTATGATTTGATTGAATTTTCTCCGAAGAAATGGAATCGTAATGGTGAAATTCCGATTGTGCATATTGGGGTAAATCCGGCAGAAATTGATAGTAGTTATATTCCCAATGCCGAAGTTGTGGGAGATATTTCCGATTCCCTCTATGAAATTTTAAAATTAGCAGATAGACAAGGGAAACCCGATCCCTTTGCTATTAGTTTAAGGCCAGAGATTCGGGCTGATTACGAACAGTATGCCCATGATGACGGATTTCCGATCAAGCCGCAAAAGTTAATTTATGACTTACGCCAAGTGATGGGGCCTGATGATATCGTCATCTCTGATGTTGGCGCACATAAAATGTGGATGGCTCGTCATTATCATTGCCATAGTCCCAATACTTGCATAATTTCCAATGGCTTCGCAGCTATGGGTATTGCCATTCCTGGCGCTTTAGCAGCAAAACTGGTTCATCCTAAACGCAAAGTCGTTGCTGTCACAGGTGATGGCGGCTTTATGATGAATTCTCAAGAATTAGAAACAGCCTTGCGTGTCGGTACGCCCTTTGTCACGATAATTTTCAATGATGGTGGCTATGGGTTAATTGAGTGGAAGCAAGAAAATCAATTTGGCAAAGGAAACTCATCTTTTGTGCATTTTAGTAATCCTGATTTTGTCAAATTAGCCGAAAGCATGGGTTTAAAAGGCTATCGAGTTGAATCGGCTTTAGATTTGATTCCCACTTTGAAAGAAGCCCTCGCTCAAGATGTACCCGCCGTGATAGATTGTCCCGTAGATTATCGGGAGAATCACCGCTTCAGTCAAAAAGCCGGCGAGTTGACTTGTGCGTTGTAAAAATTAGAGACGCGATTAATCGCATCTGTACAAGAGTTAGGAGTTATTTATTCCTAACTCCTGATTAATTTCTACTTCTTTAGTGTTTTGATAGGGTGCGTTAGTACTTGGTGTAACGCACCACTTGACTTCACTTTATCCTTTACGGGAGTTATTCACTTTGAAGATCCCTTTGAGCCTACTGTACCTATAAAGGATTGGGAAGTCTTGCAACGATCTAAATTGTTATTGCGATCGCACCTCAGTCAAGCCAAGCAATCCACTTTTCTAAAATAATATGTAATTGCGATCGCCCAGCGTCTTGTAGAGAAGAGGAACAACGAAGCAATTCCAGTCGCAAGCGAATTTGAATGCGATCGCACCAAGGTAAAGCATAGTAATCTTAGCTTTTGCAATTTGATGGCGATCGCATTCAATAGTAAGTTTATACTTGATAACCCGCAATTTGGGTTACATAGATACCCTTAAGCATCCTCAAAAATTCTAAATTTCAGCTCCTGCTTTTGCTTCAGTACCCATTGGCGCAACATAATCACGGAAAATAGTAATCTGCTGCTCAAAGTCTAATCCTTGAATTTTGCCAAACAAAGCTTTAGCTTCAGAAGGAAGTTGATAATCATCAGGTACAGGAATGATAGTGCCATTATCCATCCCTTGAGATAATCGATACCAAAACAGGAGTTTTGTGGTATCACCCAAAGAGCCATACTCACGAGAAATTTGGGTATCCACTTTATTAATCAAATCACGCTGAACTTGTAATTGTTGTTCGTGAGATAATTCCTTAACTTGATTAAATAAACCTTCGGCTATTTCTGGAGAAACAGTACTGGCTCCAGGAGCAGCTGGAGTAATTGAACTCCCCATTTCTTTATAGATAAACCAAAACAAAGCAAGTTGTTGATCTACATTTAAGTTTTGCCAAGCTTGAACGTGTTCGCGAATAGTTGGATCGTTGGTTTGTGTATATGTCATGATTAACTTCAATTGCAATTACTTATTTATTCTTAAGTAATGTTACCAAATGTACAGTTGGAGTTTTACCCTACTGAAGACAGATGTCTTCAAATCATAAAGAAGATCGTTAAAAGCCACAATAATGCTTGACAAGTGCCAAATGAAAGAGTTAGCAATTAAAAGTCTGTTACCAAATTGAATGATTTTTAAAAGCTATTTCCCTGGATAGATGTTATTTTAATTATAATTGTGCAAACCCAGTGATAGCGAGTTTGCGAACATTATTAGTAATTACTGAAAAGGGGAAAAGGTTAAAGGGAAAAGAAAAATTCCATTCCTTTACCCTTTCCCCTTTGCCCATTCCCCTCTTCTTCATAAATGAAGAATCGTTAATCTCTACTTTTGCGGATTGCGTTGGCGTAGCCCGCCGCAGGCATCGCTCTCGATCATTCAGTTTTTCATTATTTTCTTAACTGTCTTCTTAACTGTCTTAACTGTCATTGCATTTTTTTGAAGATAGCTGGAAAATACAAACGTGATATTCAGAAGCACAGAAAGAACCCATCTTTAAAAACAGTTATTTGCTTGCTAATAATGCAATTATATCAATCAATTATATTATTTTGGAGAAGAAAAAATTGTGAATTCATTTAACGAAAGACAAAGTTACATACTAACACAAGGTCAAGGCATTTATCTGTCTGGCAATCCCGTTCAAACTGAAAATTTTTCTATTCAAAAGACCCTACGCAATGGTGGAAAAATCCGTTTCAAAATTCGTTATTCTGCTGAACTACAGGGTTTCTGTCTGCTAGAAATTTTTCTAATGAGAACACAAAATGGAACACTAACTGCTAGCATGACTATCCCTAATAGTGGTTCGACAGCTAGTTTTCAAGAACAAGAGCAAGAATTTAGTATTTGGGAGCCAGAAGATTATTACTTCTTTTTCAAAATGTCTTCCAATAATGGAAAATTTTATATCGATGATTATCAGCTTTATTGGTCAAACAATTAATTATTTTTCATTGAAAACCTTGTTTCTAATCCCTAGAGGAGCGCTAAATAGGGGATTAAAAGGAGCCATTACGGTAAATTTCAAAAAAAGAGTCTGTGATAGTTTTTTCTTAAGCACGTTTTTGCAATGATTTATATTCCAATTCAGCAACACCTAGTTGTTTTTTAAAGTAAGCACGGTAGAGTTCACAACGCGGTAGGATGCGATCGCTTTCATAAGCGATCAAACCCAAGCTTTCGAGTTTATGAGCGTCAATGGGATTGAGAGAAATGCTTTGCTTTGTGGCTACAACTTCAACATACGCCTTTACTAAACTAGGATTTTCTTGTAAAATTGTCCAGTGTCGCCATAGATGATAGCGATAAATACCGCCGTTAGCGATCGCATCTTCTATCAGCTCTTCTAAGGTCATTCTTTGACAGCATAGATAATATAAAGCAATCCGAATCAGTGCTGGATGTCCCCCTACAAGAGACATCAGTTGCTTAACTTCGTTATCATAAGTCCAATCTAAACCATGTCGTAGAGCTAAGTATTTTACTTGGTGGGCAGTAAATTCTGGCAGACGGATCGGTAGCCCAATATTAAATGGAGAACGGTTGATATCCAGCGAGACATATACTTCTGTGGAGTAAACTACCACTAGTCTGAGTTTCTGTAAGTTGGGATCTTGTCGTGCTTCTTCATACCAAGAGCGCAACAAACCAAAGAACTCTGGAGCAATTTCTGGATATTCAAAAAAGCGGTCAACCTCATTTAACACTAAAACTACTGGATTTTTGCACTGCTTGAGCAAATAAGATTGCAAATATAAACTGCAACTCAACTTACAACCTATTTCCTCATCCCATTTTTCATCTAGCTTTGGGTCAATGCCTAATTCTGTTGCAATTTGCCAACAAAGAGAACGCAAAAGTTTATTTAGGTCTGTCAGACAGTTGGAATCGATTTGGTTGCAATTCACATTCACCGAGCGATAACTTTGCATCTTGGCAAAGGCTAACAGCCGCAGCACAAGAGAACTTTTTCCCATTTCTCTTGGTGCTCGAATCCGGATCACACAGCCTGGTTGAATAACTTCTCGATAAACAAGTTCTTCTATGGGGGGACGATCGACATAGAAGGGGGAATCTATAGGTACTGGCCCATCTGGGTATGACCAAAGATTTTCGAGCGGGTTATGGTCTTGAGTCGTAAGAGAATCTAAGGATAAAGACGGAAATAATTTTTGTTCTCTTGTATCTAAACTCATTGAGAGAGTTTGAGAACCTTCACTACGATCCGGCTCACTCAAGATTCCATAGTCTTCGCTGCGTAATTCTAGGTTAAAGGCGCTAAAGCACAATTTCAAGGTTTTTTGATCCACGCCTGTATTCAATGACCATAATCGGTTTAGAGTTTTGGTAGATACCTTCATGCGATCGCCTAAATCTTCTAGAGTGAAGCGATGTCCATTGTTTTCTACCTTTTCCATAGCCAGAATTGCCCCTTGTAAACGCTTTAGCCCAGCGATCGTTAAGATAAGTCCCCGCTTTCGCGTGCTTTTAGATTGCTTCATATCACTAATTATTAATCTTAGCTATTTCCTCATTGTTTCATCTTTTTGAACAGTTATCTAACAGTTACTTACCCATTATATAAATACTATCAAAATAGTAAAAAAATATACATCGACTATTTATAATAGTTAAATAGATGGGTATAAATAAACACAACTATATTAATTGTCATTTTTCTGTTCTACAGAAAGACGCTGACGCTTCTTTCTCAAGTCTCTTTGACTACAACAAACGACAAACTCAATAGTTGACTTTATTTCTACCAATGTACTCAGTATTACGGAAAAATATTTTTTCCCTGGTATTAATCTAAATTTTACAGTGCAGACACAGCCCAATACTTGTCGGGTTTTGAGGAAAAGGGGAAGGGGAAAGGGGAAAGGGGAAAGGGGAAAGGGGAAAGAAAAAACCTTTAACCTAAACCCAGTAACCTTTTCCCAAAACCCAATTCCTAGTTAAAAATAGACTTCTTGCATAAGTCGGGAAAAGGGGAAGGTGGGGTCCCCTCTGGGGATAAGGGGCGAGGGGAAGGGGAAAAGGTACTGCAAAAGTCCCTTTCCCCTTTAACCTTTTCCCTTTTCCCCAAGAGTGCAAAAAGCACAAATGCCAAGAGGTCTAATGCACAAAGCCAGCAGTATTGAGACACAGCCAATAAGGTGAAGACGATATAACGCGCAGTAGGGGCATACATCTAGCTGTACGCCCCTACTAAAAACCTATATTTAATGCAATTGACGAAACGCTACAATCTATCAGCAGCAAGGGTGAACGCCTTAACTAAATATTAGAAGAGTTGCTTGGTTAGATACCAGCCTTCTTAATATTACTCGTTTATTGGCGAAAAGTTATTAGTACTTACTGCAAAGTCAAAATTGTAACGCTTCAGTGTCAAACTTAGTTAAGGATATTTTTGCCTGTTCGTGCAGCACTATCACCTACATCATTAGCAGTTTCTTGAGCACCTTCTACGTACCCTGAACCAAATTCTTTAAAGGCTTCTGCTGACTCTCCTGCAATCTTCTGAAGTCTTTCACCAGGAGAATTTTTCGTTTCACGAGCTTCTTTATTCCACTGCCCTATTGTTTTCGGTCTTTGAGCATCATTTTGCTCTACCTGTTCGCGAACTCTTTCCTTTAAGCCTGTGTTATTGTTCTCAGGAGCAACATTCGTTGTCAGTACTAGAAAACCAACTAGCACAACAGCGAAAAAGCGTTTTACTTGAAGTCCTTTAAGTAAAGAACCGATCTCACTCATGGTTCTGTAAATCAAGTTTATCATGCGAATTAGCTTCTTTCTTAAGTACAAGTAAAGACTAACTATAAAAATATAATTATCCTTCTAACAAAAGGCATATTTTAATTATAAAAAAGAAATACTTTTTAAATTACAACCAGTAGCGGGATATTATCCCGTAATTGATTTGAACCAATTAAGTCAATATCCTCAAGGCTGCTTTGGACGAAAATATGCCAATCAGATGCGGATAAATCAACTAAAACCATTAAATATCAGCCCAGAACTAGAAGACATAGCCAAACGCAATCTATTTGCTCTGCGATATTTAGTCACTCACGATATTTTTCATGTATTGCTTGATTTTGATACCACCTACGCAGGATAAATTGGTGTACTTGTTGCTGCTACACAAAACTACAGTAAATCACTTCAAATCGGTTTGTGGTTGGCTAGATTGCTCTATCCCATCTTGGCTTTCCAACAAACCAAAGCAATTTTCGCCAACCTAGCAAAAGGGCGAGAACTAGGTAAAAAAGCTGATTTTATGTTGGGCTACCGCTTTGAAGATTGTTGGGAAGAACCAATTTACTATGTGAGGAAACGTTTGGGATTAGTATAAATTTACCTAATTCATCTGAAAAGAGCATTTTATTGGTAAATAACAGCTTTTTTAGAAGTTTCACTCTTTGTTCATAAATCATACTTGAGTTTTCTTCGGTTCCCAAATGTAGCACTAAATACATTTTTAATGCTACATTTGGTTTTTAATACAGATAAAGATAAAAAACATGTATCTATAGTTAGATAAATTACCTATCTTAAGGTATAGATGCTTAATAGATTATTCCTAAAGAGCTACTAATAACAATCATTAGTCAGACAATTTTTAGGCTAGAGACAAAGTTTTGTCTAACTGAGTGGATTTATACCGTAATTCCTCGATATTTGAAAGGTTTACAGACGAAAAACTACTCAAAATTTTTTCTCCAAACGAGAACTGCTTCAGGTGGAAAGCCAAAGGATGAAATACTGGATAAGGAAATTAGCAGTCTGTATAGTAGTACTGTATAGCTTGTTGCTATCAAATGATTATGCAGGAGCAGAAGCAACCCAACTTTCAAATACTTCTAATATTGATGTGCAGCAATTAAACGCACTGCCAGTAGTTGAAAACGTAGCAAGTGCTGACAATAATATTGCTGAAATTAAAAAGGAGGATTTTTGCCGATTTAATGGGATTGTTAATCGAATAGATAAACTAGAGGGATTCTTTACACTTTATTGCAACGAGGATTCGGGAAAAGTTTTTTTAGAACTTAAACCAGAGCAGCTAAATAAAGATTACTTAGCTATAGTGACATTGGAATCAGGAATTGGGGAAAGTGGGATTTATAGTGGATTACCTCTTTCTGATTTTATATTTTATTTCCAAAAAGTAAATAATAAATTGCATTTTGTTGTGCGTAATTTAAAATTCCGTACAGATAGTATACCAGAACAGCGATCGCTTGCTCGCTCATTTAGCGATTCAGTTCTTTATTCACTCGAAATAGCTACTATCGATCCAAAAAGTAAAAATATTCTGCTCGACCTGAATGGACTGCTAATGCAGGATTTACCTGGATTAACTCCTATATTAAAATATTCTTTACAAGCTGATTACCGCTTAGATGTACGCAAATCATATTTTGGTGATGTTAACAGCTTCCCAGAAAACGTAGAGATTGATTCGATTTACGGTTTTTCATCACTAGAAGGCTCAAATTTAATCACTGTACCCGATAGTAGGGCACTCACTCTAAAGGTACACTACAGTTTTTCTCAACTGAGAGAAAACAATGGTTATATTCCCAGACTTGCTGATGACAGAGTTGGATATTTTACTACTGCTTTTCAAGATTTCTCTAATAATAATGCTCGCGAATCATTTATACGTTATATTAATCGCTGGCATCTAGAACCATCCAATCCTGATGCTCCCTTATCTCCACCTAAAAAACCAATTGTGTATTGGATTGAAAATGCTGTACCACTAGAATACCGCGATGCGATTCGTGAAGGTGTTTTGATGTGGAACAAAGCATTTGAAAAAGCTGGATTTCAAAATGCCATTGAAGTACAGCAAATGCCAGATGATGCTAATTGGCAACCAGCAGATGTACATTACAACACCATTCGCTGGTTCAATTCTTTAGATGCAGGTTTTGCCAAAGGGCCGATGCGCGTCAACCCATTCACCGGAGAAATATTGGATGCAGATATCATTGTAGATGCCAATATGGTGCGCTTAGTTCAGCAAGAATATCACGCACTGATGGAGGCAAATTCGTCACCGAATACAAACTCATGTCAAGAAAAAACAGAAAGACGTAAAGACGCGGGGAAATTCCTGGATAAATTTGCGTCATCTTCCTCTGCTCGCTTTTTCTCCTCAGAGTCTTGCTATGGTATGGAATCTTCAAATCAAGCATCTATGGGGGCGCTGGCGTTGTCAATGTTGCCAAACACTACATCTAGTAGTGAAACGATGAAGGAGTATGTGCATCAATATTTGCGTTCTCTCATCGCTCACGAAGTCGGGCACACTCTGGGTTTGCGCCACAACTTTTACGGTAGCACCATGTTAGCGCCAGAAGAATTAAATAATACTGAAATCACTCGCACCAAAGGTTTAGTGGGTTCGGTGATGGATTATGTACCTGTGAACATAGCACCACAGGGAGTACAGCAAGGTGACTATTTCCCAAGAGTTATTGGGCCTTATGACGAATGGGCAATTGAGTATGGTTATAAAAGATTTCCATCAACAGCCCTTGAGGTAACTATTCCAGAATCAGAAAAAAGTTTTTTAGACCAAATAGCCCTAGCGTCGCCTCAACCAGAATTATCTTATGCAAGCGATGAAGATATCTGGGACATCAATCCTTTAGCAAATGTCTGGGATATGAGTAGTGATGTGCTACTTTATTCGCAGTGGCAAATGGATAATGCTCGTTTTATGTGGCAGCGTCTTGATAAGGGTTATCTATCGAAAGGCAAAAGCTATAGTAACCTGCGCCTTAAGTTTAATAGAGTACTTAAATATTATTTTCGGAACGCCACTTTGCTTTCTAAATACATTGGTGGACAATCGTTTCGGCGTCTCCATACCAGTAATGATGCTGCTTGGGCATTTGTACCAGTTTCACTTTTAAAACAACGCCAAGCATTGACAAAGTTGCAAGAGTATGTATTCGCAGATGATGCTTTCAGCTTTTCACCACAATTGCTCAATCAACTAGCACCATCACGTTGGGAACACTGGGGTAGTTCTGCACTTAATAATCGTCTTGATTATCCAATTCACGATCGCATTTTGGGTTTTCAAAGTATGATATTGCGATCGCTATTAGACAGCGATCGCCTGAATCGGTTACAAGATATAGAATTAAAAACTCTGCCTGGAGAAGCGCTTTCCATACCAGAACTGTTCGACACCCTGCAAACAGGCATCTGGACAGAAATTTTCGCCCCCGGAGAACCAAAGCCAATTTCTAGCATCCGGCGTTCATTACAACGGGAGCATCTAAATATTTTGTTACAGATGATCTTGGGTACTACTAATACACCTGAAGATGGTCGGACATTGGCTTGGTATAAATTGCGCCAACTCCAAAAAGCCATTGATGTCAAACTCAAACAACTTGGCGAAAGCCTTGATGTTTACACCTTAGCTCACTTAGAAGCTTCTAGCGATCGCATCACTAAAGCATTAAACGCACAATTACTTTCTAAATAGTCATTTGTCACTTGTACTGAGTTTCGACTGCGCGGTAATCGAGCGAAGTCGAGATTCAACTACCGCGAAGCCGTAAAGCCTGCGGCATAGCTACGCTTCGGGCGCAGCCTCTCCAAGAGTTGTATTTGTCATTGGTCATTAGTTCTTCTCCCCTGCTCCCTGCTCCCTGCTCCCTGCTCCCCTGCCCCCTGCCCCCTGCTCCCTGCCCCCTGCCACCCCGCTCCCCATCTCTCCACTTACCCAAGATACCGCTGCAATAAACCAATGAAAACTTCTGGTATTTCCAAATGAGGTAATATTCCGGTATCTGCGATCGCATAAAAATCTCGAATTGCTCTTGGATTTAAATTTGCCAAGCGTTGTCCTAATTTGATGTCGGTAAATTGTGCTTTTTCTCCCCAAAAAATGACGGTGGGAACTGTCAGTTGTTGGATATATAAACTCAGATCGAAGTAAAGATCGCCTCGCAAAAATGCTAAAGCAGCAAACTTGGCATTAGGTTGTTGTGCCGAGGTTAAATAAGCCTCCACCATCTCTTGAGATACTCGTTGTGACTTAGCAAAGAGAAAACTTTGTAAAAAATTTCGGACTGCAATTTCATTTTCAGCACCAAGCATATAAATAAAATTGTCCAACAGAGGCGCATTGATTACCGAAAGCGGAAGTCTGCGTCCAGCACCCTGCCCAAAATCATCAAATCCAGAGGGGGAAACCAAAAACAGTGTTTTGAATAAATTGGGTTGGACAATAGCTAGGCGAATAGCAAAAGCAGCTGTGAGAGATGAGGCTACAACCGTCACCGGCTGGCGACAAGTTTGGATGATAAACTCTGCGATCGTGCTGAGATAATCCCTAATTTTATAATCCCGCACTGGATGGGCCGACTCTCCCCAGCCGATTAAATCGGGGGCTAAAATGTGGTAATTGGAGGCAAAAGCCGGGTAAACTTTAGACCATTCATAGGCAGACGCTCCCCCACCAAAGTTATGGAGAAATAGTAGTGGAGGTAAATCTTCAGTGTCAGCAATCGTCCAAGGTGCATTCGTTTGGGTATAGTAAACCATTGCTCCCAAGAATGTATGGATGACTTTATGCCCAAAGCCAGGAGGTTGAAACTGAAGCATAAAATTAAAAAGTTTAGTTTATTTGAATTTGCCTACAGTCAAACTAATTCAGGAGTCAAAATACATCAGTCTGAATAGCTAAAGAATTAGGAGAAGATTTGATGAATCAATATATAGCAAAATTCAGAAGTCAGAATGGGCTAAACCTTAGCTATCCGCTAACAGGAGTCAGAATGGACTACGCCCCATTCATAATTTACCCTTGTTTTTTCTCGGCATCTCCTGTGATTTGAACAAGTTGATGAAGGTTATCACCACTAATATGATATGCTCCCCCAAAACCAACTACAAAACGACCTTCACTTGGGGTTAGCCGGAAAATCCGAAAGTCAGACAAGCCACGCAAAACCTCGATAATTTCACCAAACCGCCCTTGAAATTGCTCAACAATTTGATTCCACTTATCAGTTTCACGCTCTATCAAAGTTGCCGTACAATCAAAACTCAAACGACGACGGGCAAAAATTAGATTACTTTTAGCTTCATCCTCGATAAACAAGACACTAACATGAGGATTGGCATAGAGATTTTTGGTATGAATCGAAAGACCACTGACGTAAATGTAGATATTTTTAGAATCATCCATTACGAAGGGAGCATAACTAGCATTGGGTATTGCCTGTGCGCTCACAGTGCTAATAATTACACTCTCAAATGCTTCAGGAAACTTTTCGTACTCAGCTTGAATATTTTCAAGTTGACTCATAAGTAAATTACCACGCTTATTAGGAACACCTAATTAAGTATCTTAACGTGATTGAGCGATGTCTAGGATGGGCTACAGCTACGCATGGAATCCACAAAAAATAAAAGCGATCGCTCCCTTTAACTCAAGAGCGATCGCTAATTTTTGGATTACAGAATACAGCTTAAGCAGCAACAGGTTCTAACAATTTAATGTCAGAGAAAATAAATTCCTGAGTAGAAAATTGTCCTGCTGTCTCGGTGCGAATCTCCCGACGATTTAGGATGAAATAGTCGCCAACTTTTTCATACTCATCAATAAATTCGCTTCTACCGCCCTTTTGTTCCCCAGTTTTGGGGTCATGGTACACAGAGTCATAGGTATGGGACAGGTAGCCTTCCCCAGTATCGTGACTGCTGAAGGTGTCAATGGTAACGTAAGTCCCGTGGATTAGACGGTGAACATGGCAGACTTCATTATTGCGGACTTTGTATTTATCGCCCTCAGCCTTACCACCCATTAAAAGCTCAACTGCACCTGTTTCGTCAGTTTTGCCATAACTAAACGTATTGGCGCTGTGAGTGTCTTCAAAGCTGCGGCGGACGCGGTGAATTGCGATCTCCCAGGCTTGACCATGAATTGCTTTCTGGGCTGACTCATCATCTACATCCAAAACTTCGGCTTTGAGATTGGCACTGATGATAACTTTGCCTGTAAACACTTTATCATCATGCTTATAGGTAATATTTGCAGTATAACCAGGGAAATTTTTGTCCCAAGTATAGCGGTTTTCATAAGCAGCCCGGAAAAGTTCCTGAGCAGAGAGTTGTGTAACTGTCATGTGCTTCTCCTAGTCGCTACTGTAATTAGCGTTTTAGTTTCCTTGGTATTAGCATAGAAGTAATTGTTGAGGCTTGGATAGTCCCCAACTGGGTACACTTATGGCTAATTCTCTACACGCTGTATTTCATGCGATCGCTAATGTCCAGAATGAGCAAGAGTTAAGACTCGCTCTCACGGATAAAATTAGCGAGCATTTTGGCGTGCAAAATTGGGGTATTTATCTTCTTGATGAGCAGCCAACCACTGAGATTAATCTTTCAGGCATTCCAGCAGTATGCTTAGAGAGCAATCCAGTGGGACGCTATGTGGTTGAGCGTCATGCTCCCGCCCACGAACAGTTATTATTATCGCCAGGAGACTGGAAGCATTTTTGTTCGCGTTCCGACCACGAACACGTGATGACCGGGCCAATTGTTTGCGATGGTCGTCTTGTCGGAACCCTTAACTTGGCACGTGACAAGGGAAATCCTGCTTTTAATGGTAACGATTTAGCTGACTTGAGCGCTTTATGCATTCATTTGTCAGCAAAAATGGCAACCCTACGCACAAAACCCAAAATATCCAATTCCCTTTTAGTTAGTCCTTTGACAGCGCGTGAGTTAGAAATTGCCGAGTTAGTGGCACAGGGGTTAACGAATGCAGAAATTGGAGAAAAACTTTGGATTACGCAAAATTCTGTCAAACAAGCTTTAAAGAGGATGTTTCGGAAGTTGAAGGTTTCGGCGCGTGCAGAAATGGTAGCAAAGCTACAAGATATACAAGTTTCTTGAAGGAGGTAGGGCAGGAGGCAGTGCATTGGTGTCAATTTAATTCCAGCAACAACCAACCACCTAAACGCCCTCTTTGCAGTAACTATGTACTATAAAATTGCGATCGCACTGTGCCAGTTGCGTAAGTCCTCAAGATGTTAGATGAATACCTCGGCTGAAAATGGGAAGATTCATCAGTACTACTTCTGACTCAGCACTAGCTCAACCCTAGCTATTTGCTAACAGCACCGATCATAATAATCCCTCCAATTCTGCAAACTTACGCAAACGCGGTAAACATTGGCGTTGATAAAAACTGCTTAATGTCGGAATTGACAACCCAAATTCCTCAGATAAATCTTTCCAGCTAACTTCTGGTGGTAAGCGTTTGAGAATTAACACCTGACAATTCACATCTGGACGCCCTTTAATGTAAGTACCGCGCAGTTCCCCATCGGAATCTGTCTTCGCCCATATCTCCAACTCTTCCAAAATCGGAGGTGCTTGGGGGGTAGCCTGTAGGTTATCTACAGGATCGATAGTTTCACTTGTTCCACCGGATGTAGACTGACGAATTCTCAGAGGGACTGTTGTGGCCTGTTCTCGGTTCTGCTTAAGGTAAAAGTCTTGTAGTCTCCGTTTTAGGTAAGCATTCAGCCAGGTGATCACACTGCCATAATTTGGATCGTAGATTTGACCTGTCAAACCTTCACAAACATTGCGACAAAAATACAACCAAGTTTGTTGTAGTGCGTCTTGATAGTAGGGAGTAGTTTCCCTCCAGAGTCTATTTGCTGTCAAGCGAATAATTTGCGTGAGCAGCTTCTGACGCTGAGGGCTTCCAGGTAGGTGTCCACAGGCTTCTGTAACTAAGCGGCGTAGCTGTTCATCGAATTGAACCATGACAATCTTGGCGAAGAAAGCAAGAATATCTTAGTATTGCGTATAACAACACCTGAAGAATTACCTTTCGTCAAGATAAGTAGAAGGAGTGGAAAAAATCAAACTATGTTAATAAAAGTAAAGTAGGCTAAAATCCTCTTTCTTCCTGTCTCCTGCGGACGCTCTCTAAGAAACGACTTGCCCGATTTTATAAAACCTGTCTAGGTAATCATAGATAGCCAATGTGAGGAGTATTTTTTGAATTAACCTTACTAGAAAGGCAGAGGGCAGAGGGCAGCTATGCTGAAGTTCAGGAGTATCAATTAAAACTAAAGTTGCAGGGTATAAAGCTCAGTTAAAACTGATAATTATACCGAGACTGCTTGCAGCGAGGTATAAAACGTCCTTGTTTCAATCCCACTATGAGTAAGGGTGGGTTGCCTTCTGCCTTCTGCCTCCTGCCTTCTGCCTTCTGAATCCCCACTCTCCACTCTCCTTAATATAATCCCAGCCAGGATAGGACATTTTCCCACCAAGAATATCGCAGATTACCTACACTCAACTTCATTTTGTTGCGAATGTCTTGGATTTTCCAGTTGGTTAGTTTAGCTAGAGTTTGCGCCTCTTGTTCAAAACGTTTCGGTAAAGACTGCTTATATTCTCTACCAGCCTGACATTTGAGTTCCCCTTGGAACGGATGTTGCAAAACATAGCGTCCTTGAAAAGATTCACTGTTGGCAGTTTGTTGAAATATCAAATCTTCAGGGAATTTGTCGCGGGTATAGCGAACATGCAATCGAGAGATAAAGACGTTACTACTAGGAGAGGGACGACGAAAACTAGGTGGTACTGGCACATTACTTGTAGAATTATCATCTAGCCAAAATACACCTGCTTGCTTGAGTTCTTCTGGAGTCAGGGGTTCAGCAGAACAAGGATCGCAACTACCCATATCCCAAGCGTATTCTAAAAAACCAACTTTTCTGTCTTCTTTGGTGTAGACAGTTTGAAACATGGATTTGTAGAATTCACCAAATTCATCTTTGACAAATAAAGGAATGTTCGCGTCGGAGGGAATTTTGACCGTCCGATAGTTAGTGATTTCTGCTTGTCCTTGGGGCGAGAGAATGTAGACAATTAAATCCTGCTCTGTCGTAGCATTGATCATGCCCAAACGAATTGGCAGCATGAATTTAGGTGATTGATAAGAAATTTGTAGCGGACGGAGAAACTGGTAGCCAGATTGCTCGAATTTATCTAAGTTGACTTTGGCAACAAAGAATTTCATTGAGGAGCGAATATAAGGCTGAAGTAACTGTTTCGCACCTCTGGGGATTTTGTAGCCATTGCGTTTAAGCCAAGTTTCCAGTCCACCAGATTCTTTCGCACTGAGGATCAAAATGTCGTATTCGCCAACGTTAAAACGTGCTTCAACCGTCACACCCAAACTAGCATCGCCCCTTGCATTCCCCGCCTCACTTCTCGGTGCTGCTGGCGCTGGTGCTGCTGATAACTCTCTATCGTACACTGGGGCACAAGGATCTGGGTCGAAATATTCAACCAATCGCGGCGCACTAAAAGCATCTAGCCGCTCGATAATCTTCGCTTGGGTGACACGAACTTGCTCTTTTTGCAGCACCGTTGGCACTGGTACTACCATTGCAAAATCTTTGACTTCGCCTTGAAAGTCGTTTGCCATTGTCATGACAGTGCGATCGCCATCCCGTGCTATAACCACCTGAGAAGCTTTGTTATACAGTTTTGTATCAGCTTTGGCTACATAAAATCCACAAAATGCCCAAGCTGCGGGTGCAAAGCATAAAACAGCTACAATTGCTAATAATAATGGTGTTAAAAGCCGAAAAAATTTCATTATTTTATACCTCTACTTTTTTAGTGCTGAGTTAAGAGTAGAGACGCGATTAATCGCGTCTGTACAAGAGTTAGGAGTTAGGAGTTCTACTCCTACTTCCTCATCTTTCTCTTGCCAAGTAAACCTTGGGGCTAACCAGAAACCATCTAGGAGGATGCTCAACGGTGCAAGGGCAAATAGCGCCCAGAAAACTGCTGTGGAAACAAAGAAATAATTTCGCAGGATAAAAGTTAATCCAGCGATGCAAATTGCCCAAACTACACGCCCAATTCGGGAATTGGGAATCGATCGCGGATCGGTAATCATAAATAGGGCGAACAGCAGCAAAGATCCACTCATCAATCGATGCCAGTAAACATCCCAAGTCCAACCCAGCCAGAAATTGCGAATGGCTTCTAGCAAAGAGTAGGAACCTAAAAAAGCTGCTGTGGTGTCCCAGCGACCGATGCGCTGCAAAATCATGCCGCCAGTACCCAGAAATAATAGCCCATACCACCATTCTTCACCCCATTGTCCCGGCGAAACCCAAGCATCGGGGGTGAGAATCAAGGCAGATATGATGCCAAAATTGGCAGGATTGAAGAAATGCTTATCGCCGACTCGGAAGATAAATTTGCTGGCGATCGCAATTGCTGCGGCTATTGCCATTGTTGTCCAGTGGTCAGCCCGTAACAGTAAACTCAGTCCCAATGAGGTAATTAAAGCACTGCGTAAATTTAGGCTTTGTCCTTTGTTAGCTAATGACCAATAACCAATACTTCGACTACGCTCAGTACAAGTGACTAATGACAATATCCATTGAGTTGTAAAACAAGTGGCGATCGCTACCCCAATCAATTCTGGTCGCAGCGTCCAATCTCGTGTACTGATTCCCAAGACTAGGAACAAGCCGAGAAATAGTATTTGATAATCTCGTATATCTTTGAGCAACATTACCCTTTTATTCAGGGATTCCCCGTAGATTTCTCATCAATTTAGACGAGTACTAGGTAAAATAGCATTGCTGTTACAGATTTTGTTACAAAATAAAGCATTGACAGACCAAAGCGATCGCTCTGATGTTTGAACTTAAAGATAACCAAAAAAGGTAGGGATGCGATCGCATCCTTACCTTTTTCAAGTTAATTAACCGAAGTATGGAAGATATAGGATAAAAGGAAAATATTTATACCAGCACAACGTCTAGATTAACTGAGAAGCCAGAAGGCTTGTTCTCAATGGTGGCGAATTGATACCCTGCGAAGAATAAGTCACCATTAGTGCTGTTGTAGCTGAACTGGTTGTTAGAGCTAGCACCAAATGCAGACTTGGAAATCTGGATTTTGTCACCCTCTCTCCACTCGAAGTCTTTGATGATATCGATACCCTCGAATTTGCTATTGAAGACAAACTTATCTGCACCAGCACCACCTGTGAGTACGTCACTGCCATAACCACCAACGATGAAGTCATTACCCGCTCCACCACTGAGAACATTATTGGCATCATTACCAACAATCGTATCGTTGCCAGCTGTACCGATTAAATTCTCAATGCTGACTAAGGTATCGGTGAGAGGAGAATTTCCCGGAAACCTAACTACACCAGTGGAGAGATTGGCATCAATTGGACCAGAGAAGAAAGCGTAAGATGTGGTATCAGTTCCAGCACCACCATCAATGGTGTCAAAACCAAAGCCACCATCGATGAAGTCATTACCTGCTCCACCGCTAAGAACATTATTGGCATCATTACCAACAATCGTATCGTTGCCAGCTGTACCGATTAAATTCTCAATGCTGACTAAGGTATCGGTGAGAGGAGAATTTCCCGGAAACCTAACTACACCAGTGGAGAGATTGGCATCAATTGGACCAGAGAAGAAAGCGTAAGATGTGGTATCAGTTCCAGCACCACCATCAATGGTGTCAAAACCAAAGCCACCATCGATGAAGTCATTACCTGCTCCACCGCTAAGAACATTATTGGCATCATTACCAACAATCGTATCGTTGCCAGCTGTACCGATTAAATTCTCAATGCTGACTAAGGTATCGGTGAGAGGAGAATTTCCCGGAAACCTAACTACACCAGTGGAGAGATTGGCATCAATTGGACCAGAGAAGAAAGCGTAAGATGTGGTATCAGTTCCAGCACCACCATCAATGGTGTCAAAACCAAAGCCACCATCGATGAAGTCATTACCCGCTCCACCACTGAGAACATTATTGGCATCATTACCAACAATCGTATCGTTGCCAGCTGTACCGATTAAATTCTCAATGCTGACTAAGGTATCGGTGAGAGGAGAATTTCCCGGAAACCTAACTACACCAGTGGAGAGATTGGCATCAATTGGACCAGAGAAGAAAGCATAAGATGTCGTATCAGTTCCAGCACCACCATCAATGGTGTCAAAACCAAAGCCACCATCAATGAAGTCATTACCCGCTCCACCACTGAGAACATTATTGGCATCATTACCAACAATCGTATCGTTGCCAGCTGTACCGATTAAATTCTCAATGCTGACTAAGGTATCGGTGAGAGGAGAATTTCCTGGAAACCTAACTACACCAGTGGAGAGATTGGCATCAATTGGACCAGAGAAGAAAGCGTAAGATGTGGTATCAGTTCCAGCACCACCATCAATGGTGTCAAAACCAAAGCCACCATCGATGAAGTCATTACCTGCTCCACCGCTAAGAACATTATTGGCATCATTACCAACAATCGTATCGTTGCCAGCTGTACCGATTAAATTCTCAATGCTGACTAAGGTATCGGTGAGAGGAGAATTTCCCGGAAACCTAACTACACCAGTGGAGAGATTGGCATCAATTGGACCAGAGAAGAAAGCATAAGATGTCGTATCAGTTCCAGCACCACCATCAATGGTGTCAAAACCAAAGCCACCATCAATGAAGTCATCGCCATTACCACCAAATAGTTTGTCATCACCATCCAAGCCTCTGAGGGTATCGTTGTCACTACTGCCGAAGATAACATCATTGCCATTAGTTCCGGAAAAATTAATTGCCATGAGAGTTTATCCTGAATAAAGAGTAATTGTTAATATCAGGACTTACAATTTGCCAAAAAGACAATTATGTGAATAAGGCTGTAATTTTCTTTTCCACCTACTTTTATGACTGCGATATTTCCTGTCGATCTGATAACTAAAAAAATAAGTTGAGTCAGCTAGTGCTTCGCCACACAAACTTTGCGTGGTGGCAAGCTCTTGGGCAGAGGTGCAAAGGGGCAGGGGGGAAAGAACTTGTACAAATCTCTCCTCTGCTCCCCTGCACAAGCGCCGACCTCCACAAGCGCAATTTTGGGGAAAGCGAACTACTAGGCAGGAATAGATCGTGAGTGGAAACTATATTTCCAACTTGCAAATAGGAACAAGGGAAAACTTCTTAATATTAGAAGGAGGGCTAATTCATATAATTGTCTATTTATACAGCGTGTAAGTTCTAGATATAAGACTGTTAAGTGTGCGAATCACGCTTAACAGCCACATATTAAGTAATCAGTTTAGTTAGGCAAGATTACGGAAAAAAGAAAAAACTTTATGCAGCTAGCTCCCCTCTTCCCAATTTTCTACCGCATTCTCCAGCCGAGTTTTCCCAACTGCCTTTGGGCTGGAAATCCCGGTTCTAAAACGATCGCACTCACATTTGATGATGGCCCCCACCCGCAATACACACCCGAAGTCTTGGCAGTGTTAGACCGTTACAAGATTACAGCAAGTTTTTTTTGGTTGGGTGTTTGCGTCAACCGTTCACCAGCTATTGCTAAAGCCGTTAGCGATCGCGGACACTGGATCGGATTGCATGGCTACGATCATCGCTCTTTTCCCATGCTTTCCCCAAATGACCTGAAGGATAGTTTAGAAAAAACCCAAATTGCCATTTATAAAGCCTGCAACCTGCAACCTCAACAAGTGCGAGATGTCCGCCCGCCTAATGGTTTCTTTACACCTGCGACTTTAAAATTGTTTTCTCAGTGGAATTACCGCCCAGTAATGTGGAGCGTTGTGCCAGAAGACTGGGTGCGACCAGGCGTAACCACAGTGGTACAACGAATTATGCAGCAGGTCAAAAATGGTTCAATAATTGTTTTGCACGATGGTGCTTGCGGTGGAGAAGATGTTGCTGCCACAATTCAAATTCTCATTCCGCAACTGCTACAACAAGGTTATAAGTTTGTAACTGTTGATACTCTGTGGCAGCAAGTTAAGACAAACTAAAGTACTAGCTTATAAAAATGTAACGCTGGCGTGTTTAGTACTCAAACTTAGCGATCGCTTATTTACATATTTTGCATAGCAAATGTTTATCTGCGATTACGACATTGTAGTGGATAGCGCTTACCCCGCCATGTCGTCCAACCATCTGCTATTTTAGTACGACTGTTATATTTGAGATACCAGTTATCTTGTTCTGCACCTAAATAACGAATACCTAAATCCTGTTTTTGTCTGCTGGAAAAACGTTTTCCTAGAGGAACCCACGCACTACCATTATCACTAAACCGCCCGACGAGACGGACACCAGAAGTAGTAGAGCAAACATTACCACTACAACTAGTTTGTGGGTCATCAACTACTTTCCACTGCATTTTCGCTGGTCTACCGTCAATATTACAATCCCAGAGACCAAAGAACCACTCACCAGCAATTTGACTGGCTTTAACATGGCTAGATGCCAATACCAAACTTGCAGGAACAATCGCCAAGCCCAAAAGCCATTTTGTGATGTTTTTCATAATGCTTCACCAATTCCTTAAGCTAATCTATGCTTTCTATTCACTTACACTTTCTATTCACTTATAGATATCAGTATTACTATTTATGCAAATAATAAAAGTGTAAAGATTTAATATTTTTTGTGCATAGACTGCGACACCTTCGTGTTTGTACAATTGAACGAATTAATCAATTACAAACGGGTGAACTGTTATACAGCAGATTTCAAAGAAAGTGAGGTACACAACGATTCGTCTATTACGCAGGTATAAAGCTAGGACTTACGCACTGAAGCCTGAAACCCCGATCCCCCCTAACCCCCCTTAAAAAAGGGGGGAACCTCTAAAGCCCCCTTTTTAAGGGGGTTGGGGGATCTGAGTGCGTAAGTTCTGAAAGCGTGTTTTACTCTTGTTAGCGCAGCGGGGCGTAGCCCATTCTGAATTCTGCTGTATTTAACTAACGAATTTCAAAATCTATCTGACCTGAGTGCATTGCTCTTATACACTGAGGATAATTCAGAACTTCTAAAAGTAAAAATTGAATGCATTAACCTAATACCAAAACTTATCCAACTGCGTTTATTGTTTAATATGACCGCAGAATGGCATGAAGATTTTTTTACATTTTCTAGTCTGGAGTATCAGCTACTAAAGGCTGATATCCCAGTGGCTGATGCTAGTTCCTAGAGTTGATGTGTGGCGAGAAAAGCTTCGACTTCAGCAGCAGTAGGTTGAGAAGCGATCGCACCTGGTTTAATAGTAGTCAGCGCTCCAACAGCGTTGGCATAAGTGACAATGCGTTTTGCTGTTTCTGCATCCCGCAAGCTGTGGATACCATACTTACTCAGTTGGTGGATGAATCCTGCTAAAAAGCTATCTCCTGCGCCAGTTGTATCAACTACAGGAATAGAAAACGAGGGTAATTTGCCTTCGTTCTCACCTAGACAATAAGTGCAGCCGTTTTCCCCATCTGTCACCAGTACCCCCTCAATCGAAGCTAGACGGTAAGTAATAGCTCCGGGATCTGCGGTTTCAAATAGCCATTCAGCTTCTTCTTTGGAGAGTTTGAGGAAATCAACTCGCTTAAATAATTCTGGAATTTTTTGATGGGCGATGTTTGGCTCTTTCCAAAATACAGGACGCCAGTTAACATCCAGCACAATTTTTAAGTCGTAATGTTCTGCTAACTCTAAAGCGCGGTTGATTGCCTCTTCACTTTCAGGATAGGCTAATTCCAAAGTACCCAAAACCAGAAAATCTGCTTCTTGAAACAGCGAATCTGACAATTGTTTAGCTTGCAAGCGAGTATCGGCAAATTCTGCGGTATCGTACTGACCAAATCCGGCAAAGGTGCGATCGCCAGCCAGATCCCGTGTAACATAAACTTGCCGCGTTGGTGCTGTGGGATGACGTTGTACTCCCGTAGTCTCTACACCTACATCTTGTAATAGCTTGACCAGTGCATTTCCTGGTTCATCTTCGCCAACAGCTCCGATAAATCCCGCTGACATTCCCAGCTTGACTAAAGCACAGGCTACATTAGCTGGTGCCCCTCCTGGGTAAGGAGTCCAAGATTTCACTTCTTCCAGCTTTAGCCCTAATTGATCGGCTAAACAATCAAACAAAATTTCACCAAGGCACAAAACACGAGGATTGCTCATCTCATTTTCAATTTTAGATTTCGATTTGGGATTAGGAATTTACAGTATAAAATCTACAATAGTTTTTGCTAATCTGTCGCCAGTCCTTCATAGAATTAAATAGCAATTTTTACTACTTATATAGCGTGTATGTGCTTCTAATTCTCGCTTATTTTATATCAGTGCTTAGACAATATATTTATCAAAATAAGCTATATTTATTACATGAGATTTAGCGTGGTTTAGATTTTTAGCAACTTGAAATCCAAAGAAAATATTGACAATCATATTACTGCTAACACTTGAAACCCCTACCAAGAAAAGAATCTTCTAGAATTAGAAAGAGCGATTAAGTACATATACCAAGGGAGGATAGAAATAGTCATGGCTGGTGGCAAGTCTGAGACCCCCGTTAGTCTGTCAGACAGAGAACTGCAAATTATCGACTTAGTAGCCGCTGGCTTAACTAACCAAGAGATTGCAGCAAAACTGGAGATTAGCAAGCGTACAGTTGATAACCATATCAGTAATATTCTCACCAAGACTGAGACAGATAATCGAGTAGCCCTTGTCCGCTGGGCTTTACAGTGGGGCAAAGTCTGTTTGAATGATGTCAATTGCTGTACTCTGCCTAACCAGATTGAATAAACTAATTTACTAGTAGAAGCTTAATTGCTTTAGTCTAGTAAATTACAAGCCAATTTTGAGTTTTACTGATTGTTCCCCTCCTTACGCCTAAGTTTTCAGTGTGAACACTCTACCAAAAGTTCCGAGTCCTTCACTCAGCCGGAGTTTATGTAAGTGGAGCCAGCTGACCCTCGGACTCGGAAACTAAAAAGATCGGAATTCCTTCTCAAATTCAGCAGAACAGATATAGGACTGGGGATTAGGGACTGGGGACTAGGGAGAAGCATCTACAATAGACTTCTTGGCATTTGTCGGGAAAGGGGCAGGGGGAAGGTGGGGCCCCCTCTGGGGATAAGGGGCGGAGGAAAAGGTACTGCAAAAGTCCCTTTCCCCTTTAACCTTTACCCTTTTCCCTAAGAGTGCAAAAAGCACAAATGCCAAGAGGTCTAATGCCCCATGCCCCATACCCTAACAAAACAATCATCTACAAAAATTAGCAACAATTCAGTAGTGCAAGCGTTACATTTGAAAGAAATCTATGTTGCCCCATCGGCATTGGGAGTAGTGTTCCAATGAATACTTCCGCTTCTTTTCAGGGTAGCTCGTCTCCCTTTGAATTTTTTAACTTTGGTTTTACGATACCTGTATCTGAGAAAGTTCCGAGTCTTGAAGATCGATTTTCAGACTTTCCGCAACCTACACAAGATGCCGACTTACTCAGACAGTTATCGTTTATTCCAGGGTTGAAAGAAATTTTGATGCTGCGGCAGGTTCATGCTTTAGAACATGCTACGGTTTGGGTTCTTAGCGAATCAAAAAACGCCTATCCTGCTACAGGACAAGCCACTAACGTTCAACTAGATAATGAACTATTAGGCGGTTTATCTACCGATCGGGGATTTTACCTCTACGGTGAAGTAAATATTAGTGATTTGCGGCGTGCGATCGCACTTGCTCGACATCGCATCACCAGTGGAGAATGGGATTTGGCTGTACATCCCCGTTGTGGCACAAATTTGTCAGTAGCAATGCTCTTAACAGCTGGACTAGCTGTAGGTGTGCATCTGTTGCTACCATTTCGACCAATTGAGCAACTTATAGGTTTAGGATTAGCAGCGACGACAGCCGCGGAAATCGCACCTGATTTAGGTTCTATGGCACAGCGTTACCTAACAACTGCCATTCCTTTTAACCTAGCAATTGAAAATATTACTCGTACACGCGATGTTTGGGGGCGTGAGGCACATTTTGTTAAAGTAGGCTGGCAAGAATGAAAAGGGCAGAGGGGTAGAGGAGAAATCAATTCAAAATTCAAAATTCAAAATTCAAAATTCAAAACTTGTACTGAGCGTAGTCGAAGTATTCAAACATTTTAGAACTTCTGACCCCTGCCTCCTCTTTCCCAATTCCCAATGCCCAATACCCAATGCCCTAAAAAAATTATGAGAAAACTTTACTTCTTACTTCCCGGTACAGATAGCAAATTTGCCTGTGGTGGTCTTTGGGCTGAGTTAAAAGCACTTAATCTAGCTCAGAATTTCTGTAGTGCTGATGTTGTAACTTACCGTCAAAGGGAAAAAGATAAGCTTTTTATTGATGATTTGCTAAAAGAGAAAAATTTAAATGATGTAATTTTTGCGATCAGTTGGGGATTTGATATACCTCAACTCGTGGCGAAACTTAAGCAATACAATATCGTTTACCATGCACATAGTCCAGGTTATTCATTTAGGCTACCTGCAAGTATTCCAATCATAACTGTTAGCCGCTATACAATGGGATATTGGGGAGAAAAATCACCCAATTCTCTGATTTATTATTTGCCCAATCAAATCTCTGATGAGTTTCAAAATTTAGGGTTGGAACGGGATATTGATGTTTTAGTTCAAGCTCGGAAGTCTTCAGAATATTTAATTAAAGAATTGATTCCAGCGTTGCAAAAACGTTGTAAAGTATTGGTTGTTGACTCATACATAGAGGATCTACCTGGACTATTCAACCGAGCTAAGGTTTACCTCTATGATTCTGCTGAGTACTGGGCACAACAGCGCGTTAGTGAAGGATTTGGTCTACAACCAATGGAAGCTCTCGCTTGTGGCTGTCAAGTATTTTCTAGTGTCAACGGTGGACTAGCTGATTACTTAGATCCTGGATTTAATTGTTATAAAATCGCTGGATATTCCCAAGAGTATGATGTCCAACGGATTATGAAGGTGATTGAATCTTCAGTAGTTTTTAACTTATCTGAAGATTTTTTGGTTGAGCATCGGACTGAAAATATTATTAAGCGTTTCCAAGTTATTGTGGATGAGTTAAATGAGTTTTTCGATCACAAGATTCAACAGCCATCTAATATTAAGAGTTTGACGAAAATACGGATGGCGAAATTATTTGCTCAGAAGATATACGGGAAGTTGAGGAAGAAATATTTTAAGTAATGGAAACGTAGACGCGTAGAGGCTTGCCGCAGGCTACCGCTGAGACACTGAGAATACAGAGAGAAGAGAGGAAATTGAATGAATCGGCGGTTATTAGTTACTGGGGGTGCGGGGTTTATTGGGGCAAATTTTGTCCATCATTGGTGTCAGGTTTATCCAGGCGATCGCGTGGTGGTGTTGGATGCGCTTACCTACGCGGGAAATCGTCTGAATTTGGCGCCCTTTGAGGGAAAAGAGAATTTTCGGTTTGTGCAGGGAGATATTTGCGATCGCACCACCATAGACAACCTATTATCAACGGAAAATATTGATACCATCGCCCATTTTGCCGCAGAATCTCATGTCGATCGTTCGATTCTTGGGCCAGCTGCTTTTGTACAAACTAATGTGGTGGGAACTTTCACTCTGCTGGAAGCTTTTCGACAACATTGGGAAGCGAAAGCACAACCATCTGATTATCGTTTCCTGCACGTTTCTACTGATGAAGTTTACGGTAGCCTGGGTGCAGATGACCCAGCTTTTTGTGAAACCACACCCTATGCTCCCAATAGTCCCTATTCAGCTTCCAAAGCTGGTAGCGATCATTTAGTCCGTGCTTATTATCATACTTATCAACTTCCAACGATTATCACAAATTGCTCTAATAACTACGGGCCTTATCAGTTTCCTGAAAAGCTCATTCCCCTAATGTGTATCAACACTTTGATCGGGAAACCATTACCTGTTTATGGTGATGGTAAAAATGTCCGGGATTGGCTTTATGTGGGCGATCATTGCCGTGCTTTAGATGTGGTAATCAATCATGGTCAACCAGGAGAAACGTACAATATTGGTGGCAATAATGAGGTGGAAAATATTAACCTCGTCCAACTTTTATGTCAAATGATGGATGAATTAGCACCTGATTTACCAGTATATCCAGCCAAGCAGTTGATTACTTTTGTCAAAGATAGACAGGGACACGACAGGAGATATGCAATTAACGCGAACAAAATTAAAACTCAGCTTGGTTGGACGCCTTCAGTAACAATTGCTGAGGGTTTACGTTTAACAGTTGAATGGTATCTCAATCATCGTGATTGGTGGGAACCTCTGCTGTCTGAAGAATATCAAGCTTACTATCGCAAAAATTATCTGTAGAATCACCTAAAACGGGGCTAATTTTAACGAGTAACTGTCTCAAATTTTTATGGGGAACTAATTTGTCATAATGTAAGCGACCAATAATTATGCCTGGATGTCTATTTTGATTTTGAGCAAATTCTTCAATCTGACTTTTCCCGTTATCTCCTTGATTGAGCGATCGCTTACTATACCCCTAGCCCAAAGCCCTATTCTCTCATGATTTATTGTCACTAATATTAAGTTATTGAGAATAAAGTCTAGTCTGAAACTCTTGCTACTTCGTTGTTTCATGACTTTTCTACTATGATGTTTATAGTATATGCGAACAATAATTCGCACTAATGTTCTAGAGAACCTCAAAGTTGGAATCTTCAACTGCTTTCAATAAATTATCTGGCTCTCCCAGTTTTTGTAGATAATGACTATCCTTGAATATAAGGGAATCAGATCAACGTAAATTGCCAGCAGGTGTCAGATGCTGCAACCAGAACAAATATTACAAGATCGTTATCAAATCCAGCGCCAACTCGGCAACAATGGAATTCGTCAAACTTGGCAAGCATTGGATTTACAAGCCTCTGATGGCGAAAATTCGACCGTTGTGGTCAAACTTTTGGCCTTTGGCGGTACTGTACAGTGGGATGACCTAAAACTTTTTGAGAGGGAAGCACAAATCCTTAAAACAATAAATCATCCCCGCATCCCTCGATATATAGATTATTTTTGTATCGACGATCGCACACTTTGGTTTGGCTTAATCCAAGAATATATCCCTGGTGAGTCGCTTAAGGATAAACTTGCTGTTGGCAAAAGGTTTAGTGAAAAGCGAGCCAGAAAAATTGCTGTTGAGGTTTTAAATATTCTTATCTATCTACATGAATTGAATCCTGGAGTGTTGCATAGAGATATTAAACCAAGCAATTTAATCTGGGGCGAAGATAATCAGATTTATTTAGTTGATTTTGGCGCAGTTCAAGATAAAGCGGCAAGAGAAGGCGCTACTTTTACCGTTGTCGGTACTTATGGTTATGCCCCAATGGAACAATTTGGTGGTCGGGCGGTTGCGGCTTCAGACTTATATGCACTGGGAGCGACTTTGATTCATTTGCTCACTGGGACTTCTCCCTCTGATTTACCCCAGCAGGATTTGCGACTACAATTTACAGACCGAGTTAACCTCAGTCCCAGTTTTGTCAGTTGGCTACAAAAGTTGATAGAACCCGCTCCCGAACAAAGATTTACTAGTGCTAGCGTTGCGCTGAATGCCCTCAAATCGGGACTGACTGTCAAATCTCCAAATAAGAATCAGCTTTTGCCGCTAAAAGAAATAATCAACAATTCTGGGTGTGGGATCAATAATCAGAATGAAACAGTTCCAGAGGAAATTCTCGGTTGGAATTGGGGTGCTTTTCTGATGCCTTGGTTGTGGATGTGGCCGAATCAAGTGTGGTATGGTTTATTCTGTTTTGTACCTAATGCCTGGTGGATAATGGCGATCGCACTTGGTGCAAAAGGCAATGAATGGGCTTGGAAAAGTAGGCAGTGGCGCAGTATTGAACAATTCAAAGCCCATCAAAGAGGGTGGGCGATCGCTGGTATTCTACTTGGAGCGCCCATTAGTATTATGTTATGGGTGCGAGCGATCGCTTTACTCAAAGCTGTATTTTAGTGGGGTATTGGGCATTGGGTATTGGGCATGGAGAAGAGACAAGGTAGACAAGGAAGAGACTTGTTCAATTATTCCCCCTTGTCCCCTTGTCCCCTTGTCTCCCCTGCCCCTCTGCTCCCCTGCTTTCTTCTAACTACTAACTTGCGATTCAACTACACCCACGGGACAAGATACGTTTGTCCCGCCTAAACCACAATACCCGTTGGGATTTTTAGCCAGGTATTGCTGATGGTAAGCTTCAGCGTAATAGAATTCCGGCGCATCCAAGATTTCTGTGGTAATCTTGCCATAACCTGCATCGTTGAGGGCTTGTTGATAAGCTTCCCGCGATGCTTCTGCTAACTGCTTTTGATTTTCGGAATATACATAAATTCCCGAACGGTATTGAGTGCCAGTATCATTACCTTGGCGCATCCCTTGGGTGGGATTGTGGCTTTCCCAAAAGACTTTCAGCAGTTCGGCATAACTAATCACTTTGGGATCGAACACAACCAGCACCACTTCATTGTGACCGGTTCGCCCACTACATACCTCTTCATAAGTGGGGTTGGGTGTTAACCCAGCAGCATAACCGACTGCGGTGGTGTAAACTCCTTTAAGTTGCCAGAATTTGCGTTCTGCACCCCAAAAACAGCCCAAGCCAAAAATTGCCTTCTCTAATCCATCGGGAAAAGGAGGTTTTAATGGATTCTTATTGACATAATGAGCGGCGGGTACTGACATAGATTGTGCCCTTCCTGACAAAGCTTCTTCAGGTGTAGGCATAACTGCTTTTTTGCCAAATCCGAATAGTGCCATTGATTTTGACTCTGATATATATCTTTACCTTATTTACTATTGTAAAGATTCTCGCGAGCGCTTGGGATTTTCTCAGAATCTTCAATAATGTGTTAATTTTTACATAAGTGTTACTTAAATCACGCTCTTTCCTTGAGCGCCTGTTTAGCAAACCTACTAACCCTGCCTTGCGAATCATTGCTTAACCGCTCCAAAATTGAAATCGGTGTATTGATATTTGTGGCTACATTTGCCCGAATACTGTAGTCGGCATGAACTGCTAATTGTTCTACCAAATAGACGGGGGTATTGGGATGAGCAGCGATCGCGCCTAGAGCATCAATCGTATTTGCATGTTGCGTTTGGTTGATTTTTAGATAAAGCTTCTCTAGCCCATCTGAGGGTGTATTGGGGTTTTTAGCGAGATTTCTGAAAAAATCAGTGCTTACAAATTTAGCTTGATAGTCTATAAGTGCAAGCAGCATAGTAGGTGGTGTTTTCAAAGATGATGCGATCGCCCTTACTACCTCAGACTCATTCATCTGCAACAGATTTTCTAACACTTTTGGAGTAATGTCAGAACGTCTCACCAATTCAAGCGCACTTTGTTTATAGAAGATTTGATTCGATGACGAGACTCGCTGATGTTGCTTAACCAAGAACTCTGCAAAAAATTCTAGAACGGTAGAGGTTGCATTGGGATTGTTTACGGCTTTGAAGGCTACATATTGATCGAAGGGTGCATATTCATCATCCTGCGCGAGCTTTTCTAAAACCTTTGCAGGGGTTGAGGGATGGGAAGCAACCAATCGCCGGATATAGACTCGTCGATCGCTGGCTAACCGCTCTAGCAAGTCGATGGATGTTCCAGGTTTTCCCTCGATAAAATTGATGATGGCGATCGCAGTTTCGGAAACATTTGGATGGTTCTTGACTAGATCGCGAATTTCTTTCTCATTTTCTCCCGCTAGTTTTTCCAATATTGCGCTTGGTGCTTGAGGATTTCGAGCAATTGTTTTATGTAAACCTCTCCAATCTGCAAACGTATTGAGCAGGGATAAGGGTGTTTTGGGGTTCTCAGCGATCGCTATTTTGATATTCCAGCTTCCATCCTCGGCTAGTTGAAGCAATAACGATTCAGAAGTATTCAAATTTTGAGCGATCGCGGTAAAGAGTCCATCAAAATCAGATTCATCAGCATTTTCGTGATCGCAGAAAAGAGGCGGGCCTTCTACTACAAGTCGTTCCAGGATGTGAAGAGGTGTCTTTGGATTTCCAGCCACAGCACAAAGAATTTCCTTATCCTCGATTTTGGATAACTGAGCGATCGCACTTTCACTAGTTGTTGTGCTACGCGCTAAAGAGAGTCTAACGAAATGACTCTCAGGATTTTCCAGCAGCAAAAGATTGAAAATCGGGTTCGCCGTAATTGCGTCTGGAAACTCCTTACCTAATTTCAGCAACACTTCAGTAGGCGTATTCGGATTTTTAGCTACAGCCTCACGAACTTCTGGCTGAGGATGCAAAGATAGCTCCTCAAGCACCACAACCGAAGTTTCAACAGCCGAAGCTAATGCAAAATCGTTGTCATCAAGCATAGTAAAGATTTTTATAGATATAGAATGAGTTTTCCCAAAATCTAAGGACACTTTTAGATTAGACTTTTACGAAACTTCATCAATATTACGAATACTTTTAAAGAGGAACTTGGCGTCAGACAGCTACATTATGGATAAAATACCGAAAATTGACCGTCAAAGGGAACATCAAGCCAACGAACGGACATTTCTGGCTTGGTTACGCACTTCTATTGCATTGATTGGCTTTGGTTTTGCGATCGCGCGATTTGGTATATTTCTGCGCCAGTTGAATATTACTATTACTCAACAAGAACCTCCGGTAAGTCCATTATCTAGCTCGGAAAATTTGGGTATTGCTTTGGTAATTTTTGGAATTTCGACTATTGCCTTAGCTGCGTGGCGATACAACCAAGTTTTCTGGCAAATTGAAGCAGGGAACTATAGACCAAATAGGTTAATGGTTTGGATAATGGCTGGAGTTGTAATTCTTTTGGGATTTTTCTGTATTCCTTTGCTCCTATGGCGGGATAAAGTACCTTCTCGTTCTCCGCTTCCCATTCAACCACAGTCTCGAAATTTGCATTAAATACAGCAGGAGTCAACCAATTTTAGATTTTATACCAATTTTTTATGAAGCTGCATATAATTCGATCCCCCCTAGCCCCCCTTAATAAGGGGGGAACCGGAAAAACATCTATCAAAGTCCCCCTTAATAAGGGGGGAACCGGAAAAACATCTATCAAAGTCCCCCTTTTTAAGGGGGATTTAGGGGGATCAAGATATATGGAACTTCACATTAAATTGGTATTAGATTTTAGATTTTGGATTAAATGAAAATCTGGAATCTAAAATTGCCACGGTCAGAATTTAGGAGTCAAAATACACTTTTTTTTAAACGATCGCATTTTTTTGTAACTTTTTTGCCGATCCTCGATCAATATTAGCGTAGGCGTAGCCCAACCCAGGCATCGCTCTATGTCTGCTCAATTTATTGCACTTCATATCTAGCAAGCTTTTAGGCTTTTAGGCTTTTTGTAATCATCGCTTTCACCTTGGGCTGAATCGTCATACACTGATTTTGAACTAATGAAAGCGGTTGCCCTCAAAGAAACGATGAGCGAAAGTAAGATATCAGAGATATTAGAAACCTTCGAGGCAGACTTGCTGTCGGAGTGGACTCAGGAACTAGCCACTGTGAATATTCGCAGAGGCTTGATTAAAGAAGCACAGCTAAAGGAAGAGTGCCGAGAATTCCTGAGTTTGTTTCGGATTGCCGTTGGGCGGGGCAACTTTACCAATATTCAGGCAGCGCAGTGGCAGGAAATGCGGGAGATGCTCAACAGCATTTCTCGATCGCGATCGCAAAATGGTTTCACACCCTCAGAAACGGCTACATTCGTCTTTTCGTTCAAGCAACCCCTCTTCAAGCGAATGCGTCAGCAATTGAAAGACCCCATTGAGTTGGGTGAACAAATATGGCTAGCTACAAACTTACTGGATCGGCTAGGATTGCTGACAATTGAGATGTATCAAAAGACACGGGAAGAGGTGATTTTGCGGCAGCAGGAAGAGTTAATGGAACTGTCTACGCCAGTGGTGAAACTTTGGGAGGGAATTTTGGCATTGCCGATTATCGGCACTCTAGATAGTGCCCGGACTCAAATGATGATGGAATCGTTATTGCAGAAGATTGTCGAAACAGAGTCAGAAGTTGCCATCATTGATATTACCGGGGTTCCCACCGTCGATACCCTGACTGCTCAACATCTGCTCAAGACAGTTACCGCCGCCCGTCTCATGGGAGCCGATTGTATGATTAGTGGCATTCGCCCTCAAATTGCCCAAACAATCGTTTATCTCGGCATTGATTTGACAAATGTAGTCACAAAAGCAACCTTAGCCGATGCCTTTCTCACGGCGCTAAAACGGTTGGGAACGACCATTACCCGCTCTCAATCCAAATAACTGGAAGAAAGCAATGGAAAGCATTCCTATACTTAAAATGGGCAATTTTCTACTTGTGACAATCCAGGTAGATATGCACGATCGCCTCGCCATCATGCTACAGGAAGACTTGACTAACCGCATCACTCAAACCCACGCTCGCGGTGTCCTGATCGATATTTCCGGATTAGAGATTGTTGATTCCTTCATTGGTAGGGTTTTAGCCAACATTGCCAGAATGTCACGGGTGCTGGATGCTGAGACAGTTGTCGTCGGGATGCAGCCTGCTGTGGCAATTACCTTAGTGGAATTGGGGTTGTCGCTGACGGGGATTCGCACTGCTTTAAACATCGAAAAGGGGATGGCATTGTTGCGATCGTCACTCAATGGAACCACAAATCAAATCACTGCCACTAAATGGCGTGCAGATGATGATGCAGAAGACTGAAACCATCGAGATTCAATCTTCTACAGATGTAGTTTTAGTTCGGCAGTCTGTGCGCCAGATGGCCGTGGAAATAGGCTTTGGCTTAGTAGACCAAACTAAAATTGTTACCGCCGCCAGTGAGTTAGCCCGCAATACCCTAGACTACGGAGGGGGCGGCACAGTCAAACTAGAAACGCTTCAGGAAGGGCGACGACGAGGACTCCGACTGACCTTTGAAGATCGGGGGCCGGGAATTTCCGATATCGAACTGGCGCTCAAGGATGGATTCACCACGGGCAACGGGTTAGGTATGGGGCTGGGTGGTGCGAAACGACTTGCCAACGAGTTTGAGATTCAGTCTGCGGTGGGAGAAGGAACACGGATAATCATTGTACGATGGAAATAAAATGAGAGAATCTGTCACCGTCACAATTACTGAATCTAGCCAAACTGGAGAAGCCAGACGGGTAGCGATGGCTTTAGCAACTCGGCTCGGTTTTCAGGAAATAGAACGGGGCAAGGTTGGGATTGTGGCGACAGAAATTGCGAACAATTTGGTGCAGCACGCCCACGGCGGAGTTGTACTACTGCGATCGCTCAAGGAAAATTCCAAAATTGGCATTGAAATCTTAGCGCTAGATAAAGGGCGGGGAATGGTCGATGTGGATGAGTGTTTGCAAGATGGCTTTTCCACAGCCGGAACCTTGGGTAATGGTATGGGTGCAATTCGTCGCCTTTCTGGTTTCTTGGAAATTTACTCCATTCCCAACCAAGGAACAGCGCTCTTGGCTCACCTCTGGCTAAACCCAGCACCCCATCAACCTGAAAAGTTTTTAGAAATTGGAGCGATCTGTTTGCCCAAAAGAGGAGAAGATGTTTCAGGAGATACCTGGGCATCAGAAGTCGATAGTTGCCGTAACCTGTTGCTAGTAGCTGATGGTTTAGGGCATGGGCCTGCGGCGGCTTCTGCTGCTTCCGCAGCCGTAAGAATGTTTCAAGAACACATTCATCGTTCTCCGGGGGCGATCGTCGAAGCTGCCCACGCCGCCTTGCGAAGTACGCGAGGCGCAGCACTCGCCATTGCCGAAATCGACTTTGAGCAACAGTCTGTCCGCTTTGCTGGCATTGGCAACATCGCTGCCAGCATTTTCTCCTTTACTGAGCACCGCCATCTGCTATCTCACAATGGCACGGTGGGACATGAAATCCGCAAAATTCAAGAGTTTAGCTATCCCTGGTATGCCAACGGAATTTTAATTATGCATTCTGACGGATTAAGCGCTAAGTGGCAGATCGATCGCTATCCAGGCTTGATGCAAAAACATCCCAGCCTGATTGCAGGCGTGCTATACCGAGACTTTAACCGAGACCGGGATGATGTGACAGTGTTAGTCGCGAAAGGAATGGGGAGATGACTAAATAATTCGTAATTCGTAATTCGTAATTCGTAATGGGCTACGCCCCGCTACGCTAACGTAATTCGTAATTAAAGGTACAAACCTTGAAGAATGTGCAATTTTGAATTGGAGCGAAGCAACTTGACAATCCTTTTGGCGATCGCTATCCAGTACGAACAGGATGTTGTGCAAGCTCGGCAACGAACTCGTGAGATCGCCGAGCAGTTGGGCTTTGATGCTCAAGATCGGGCGCGATTGGCAACGGCAGTTTCCGAAATTGCCCGCAATGCGTTTCAATATGCCCAAGGCGGAACAGTTGAATTTTCTGTGGCGGGAGAGCCGCAGACGTTTCTGATTCAGATTCAAGATCGGGGTGAGGGCATTCCTGATTTAGCAGAGGTTTTGGCCGGACGCTACACCTCTGATACGGGAGCGGGGCTAGGCATCGTGGGTACTCGGAGATTGATGGATTTATTTGAGATTGAATCGCTGCCGAAGCAGGGAACAACGGTAACAATCGGCAAAAGGTTGTCGAAGCGCACACCTACTTTCACCGATTCGCAATTGCAGCAGATTCGAGAAACCGTAATTGGGCGATCGCCCGAAAATCCCTATCAAGAAATCCAGCAGCAAAATCAGGAATTACTCCGGGCGATGGCAGAACTACGCAAGCGTGAGGAAGAACTAAGCCAACTGAATCAGGAATTGGAAGATACCAATCGCGGTGTGGTTGCTCTCTATGCAGAACTGGATGAAAAAGCTAGCTCCCTGCAACAGGTAAATGAACTAAAAACCCGCTTTCTCTCGAACATGAGCCACGAGTTTCGCACGCCGCTCAACTCGATTTTGTCCCTCTCTCGAATGCTGCTAGCCCGGATGGATGGCGATTTAACTGTGGAGCAAGAAAAGCAGGTGACATTCATCCAAAAGGCGGCAAGCGGATTATCAGAACTGGTCAACGACTTGCTGGATTTGGCAAAGGTGGAAGCTGGAAAAATTGAAGTGCATCCCAGTTCCTTTGAAGTTAGTGAATTGTTTGCCACGCTGCGGGGGATGCTGCGCCCCTTATTAGTTCAAGGCTCCTCTGTAGCGCTGATTGTCGAGGAACCTGAAGGTATTGCGCCCCTCTTTACCGATGAGGGGAAAGTCGCTCAAATTCTGAGAAACTTTGTCTCGAATGCGCTCAAATTTACCGAGCAGGGAGAGGTGCGCCTCACCGCTGTGCAAACGGGTCACACCGTCAGCTTTTCCGTATCTGATACGGGCATCGGTATTGCTCCCGCCGATCGAGAGCGGATTTTTGAGGATTTTATGCAAATTGAGTCCTCTCTGCAAAAGCAGGTGAAGGGAACCGGTTTAGGATTGCCGTTATCGCGTAAGTTAGCGGAGTTAATTGGCGGCAGCATTTCGGTGAAAAGTCAGCCGGGTAAAGGCTCTACCTTTACAGCATTAATTCCCATCGTCTACCCAGATGCCACCGAATTGACCACCGGACTGCAACCAATTGTATCAGTTGAGACAACTCGTTTGCCGATTCTGGTGGTTGAAGATCATCCAGAAACCCTATTTATTTACGAAAAGCACCTTCAAGACTCAATCTATCAATTGATTGCTACCCGCACCTTAGCTCAGGCAAGGCTAGCCTTACAACAATTTCGACCGTCGGCGATTATGCTAGATATTCTGCTGGAGGGGCAAAATGGCTGGACGTTCTTGCGGGAAATCAAAGGAGATGAAACAACTCGCACGATCCCTGTACTCGTGATTACCATCATTGATAACGAAAAGCAAGCACTGGCGCTAGGAGCAGACGGTTTTCTAATTAAGCCGGTAGACAGATTGCCCCTGTTAAACAAACTTAATAGGCTAATTACTGAGAACAAGCCTCAAACAATCTTGTTGATTGATGATGACCCCGCTTATCGGTATCTTGTGAAACAGTTGTTAATAAATACACCGTTGAGTATTTTAGAAGCCGCGAATGGACAGGAAGGATTATATTTGGCACAACAGGAACAGCCAAACGCGATCGTCTTAGACTTGGAGATGCCAGAGATGAGTGGATTTGAGGTACTCAAGCAGCTTAAGAACAACTCCGTCACTCAGTCGATTCCGGCGATCGTCTACTCATCTGCCCAACTGGATGCAGAAGCACATAGCCGATTAGCGCAACAAAGCATAGCCATTGTTTCCAAAGAAACAGGCTCTCAAACGACGGCGATGTCTGACGACAAGCCGCTACGCATCTACGCTCAACTTCAAGATGCGCTCGTCAAAGCCGGACTTGTTCTAGAGGTTTAAGGGAAAAGTCATGTCTGAGCCACGGGTTACGATCCTGCATGTTGATGATAACGAAGCCAATCGTTACGTTGTTACCCGTATTTTGCAAAATGCAGGCTTTAGTGTCCTGGAAGCGGCAACTGGAACGACAGGGTTAGAAGCTATTGCTAACTTTCAGCCTGACTTAGTAATTTTAGATGTCCAACTACCAGATATCACCGGTTTTGAAGTTTGTCGCCAAATTAAGGCAAACCCTGAAACGACTTTTATTCCCGTACTACACCTTTCTGCAAGTTTTATCCAAAGCCAGGATAAAGCAGAAGGCTTGGATAGCGGTGCTGATGCTTATCTAGTGCAACCTGTTGAACCGATTGAACTGCTTGCCACCGTGCGATCGCTGCTGCGAATTCGTCGGGCGGAGGAAGCTGCTTTGTCCTCAGCGCGGGAGTGGCAAACTACCTTTGACTCCATGAAGGACGGCGTATCTCTGGTAGATCGAGAAGGGATAATTCTGCGTTGTAATCGAGCGATGATGCAGCTTTTTGGCAAGCCCTACCACGAAATTTTAGGTTATGCTCACCATGAGTTGATGAGCGCAGAATTGGGAATCGGCGATGGCACTTGTTTTCGGCGTGCGAAAGAAACTCACCAACGGCAAGTTCTCGAATTTCAGTCGAAAGGACAGTGGTTTGCCAAAACCATCGACCCAGTATTTAATGGGGATGGGACTCTCACTGGTGCCGTTTTCATCTTGTCCGATATCACCGAACGTAAACGAGCAGAAGCCTTGCTGCAAGATCAAAACGATCGCCTCAATCAACTGATGATTTCCTTGCAGCAACAGACCGAACAAGCGCAACAAGCCAACCGCATCAAAGATGAGTTTTTGGCAGTGCTATCTCATGAATTGCGATCGCCCTTGAATCCAATTCTGGGTTGGGCAAGAATTCTGCAAAAGAGTCACCAAGATGCAGCCAAAACTCAGTACGCCCTAGAAACCATCGAGCGCAATGCGAAACTGCAAGCACAATTAATCGAAGATTTGCTCGATGTGTCGCGTATTCTCCAAGGTAAGTTGGCTTTAGACACAGTTCCAGTCGGTCTTACTTTTACTATCAAAGCTGCCCTTGAAACCGTGCGCCTTGCTGCTGAAGCTAAATCTATTCAGATTCAAACAATATTTGAACCGAACGTTGGACAAGTGTTGGGTGATTCTGGTCGCTTGCAACAAATTGTTTGGAATCTACTTTCTAACGCGATTAAATTTACCTCAGAGGGTGGTCGAGTAGAGGTGCGGTTAGAAACAATCAAGGATGAAGTAGATACTCATCTTGCAAAATACACTCAAATTACTGTCAGCGACACTGGTAGGGGGATCTCTAGTGACTTTCTGCCCTACGTCTTTGACTACTTCCGCCAAGCCGATGGGACAACGACGCGAAAATTTGGCGGGTTGGGGTTAGGGCTAGCGATCGTGCGTCATTTGGTTGAATTGCACGGCGGAACCGTTCAAGCAGCCAGTCCTGGAGAAGGGCAAGGAGCAGTATTTCAAGTTAAACTTCCACTGATCGCTGCTTCAAAATTAAATCAAGTTAATACTGCCGATCGCGATCGCTCAGACTTCAATCTCAATGGATTGCAAACGCTGCTTGTAGATGATGACAAAGATTCGCGGGAGTTCATTGCCTTCGTGCTAGAACAGTACGGGGCACAAGTGACTGAGGCGGACTCAGGACATGATGCTCTAAACAATTTGATGCAAGCAAAATTTGATTTATTAATTAGTGATATTGGTATGCCCGATATGGATGGCTACACCTTAATTCGTCAAATTAGAAAGCAGCCGCCCGAACAAGGTGGAGAAATTCCAGCGATCGCTTTGACTGCTTATGCGGGAGAAATCGATCGACAACAAGCAATAGCCGCCGGATTTCAACACCATATTTCCAAACCAATTGAGCTAGAAGTATTAATACAGGCTATTTTGACGATAGTAACGGTTTAGCAACCTGAATTTTGCCTTATCTATTGAAGCTAATCTCTGAAATCATCTTTAGCATTGTTTCTGCGATCGCGGCGTTTAATAAACCTATTTTAAGTAAACGCTCATTCGTAATAGGTTAACTTACTTCTGCTATAATCCAACATCTAAAAGAGAATAAGCTAAAACACATTTAATTTGCATATTAAAATTTTCTCAATGTCTTGTGGGGTAGGCATCTTGCCATTGGTGTTAAGTTAAGGCAGAAGCCCAAATGTCAAAGGTATGTTCGTCAAATTCGGGCAGTCGTTCATCGAATTCGGGCAGCCGTTTATTGAATTCGGGCAGTCGTTCATCGAATTCGGGCAGTCGTTTATTGAATTCGGGCAGTCGTTTATTGAATTCGGGCAGTCGTTTATTGAATTCGGGCAGTCGTTTATTGAATTCGGGCAGTCGTTTATTGAATTCGGGCAGCCGTTTATTGAATTCGGGGTGTCGTTCATCGAATTCGGGCAGTCGTTCATCGAATTCGGGCAGCTGTTTATTATTTTTGTTCAATTTTAATTTGAGGAGGATAAAACCTAAACACAAAAAGACTTTTCATCCAGTCCCCAGTCCCCAGTCCCTAGCTATACTATTTTACCCCAGTGATTTCATCTTAACTTGACACTAATGGCATCTTGCCCGCCCTGATTATGCAACTTTAATGCTGATTAGCTTACTACTTTAAATTATCCCGTGCAGCAGCACGAACAATACGATTGGGGTCTTGGGTTAGTTGTTGGCAAATATCGCGGTCAGTATTTGGATTTTGAGCGATCGCATATCTTTCTGGCCAAAACCAAGATTTATAGTATCTTGCCAGAAATGAACTCGGTATATGAGGATTCATCAGAACCAAAAAGCGAGAAAATGATGGGCGATCGGGAAATTTTAGACACCGATCCAAGAAAGGAATCGCCGCTTCTGGTTCTTGGGTCAGTAAACTTTTAACAGCAGCTAAATTGAGTGGATTAAAGTGAAATCCCCCACGTACTGAGGGTTGAGTAGCTAACTGAATTAGTAAATCTTTCGGCGCACCAGGATTTTGAGCGACTGCTAAAGGTAATCTTCGATCTGGATGCTCTATAAATTTAGTTAGAATCTTGGCTGGAGTTTTCGGATGTTTAGCTACAGCTAATTTGACAATTAACTTATCGTCAGCTAGTTTTGCCAGAATTGAACTATCAACGTTAGGATGTCGAACAACTTTAGTTTTGACAGCAGTGTACTCACTATTTGCTAGTTCTCGTAAATCTAATAGAGATAAATTTGGATTTTCCAAGCTTGCTAATTGTTCTCTAAGCATCGAATCAAGTTTGGGATTAGCCAAAGCAGCTGCTCTAACTTCTGGATTGCGATCGTCAATTAACTTGTCTAAAGAGTTTTGAGTAATATTGTGATGACTAGCTACCAAAACTCTCACTCCCTGGATTGGATGCTCCACTAATTTTGATAGGATTTGCGGTGAAGTGCTAGGAGCGCTTGCTAGAATTACGCCATAGTATTCTAAATTAGAAAATTTAATAAATATTGGACTATGGTCTTTATATCTACCTCTGTCAAAATCCTTAAGCATATTTTCTCGGTAGGATCTTCTGCGTCTCGAACCCCTATTGTTTTGTATCAAGGCAAGTAAACATAGATTAATTGTTGGGTTATTTATGGGGATGGGAATGCTTCTTACTTTTTTGCTCCAATATCTATCTTTTAACTTCGTAAACAAAGTGTCTAAATCGGTAATTACAGGGTTGGTTTGATTGGTAGAATGATTTGGTAGTTTAGTATGCCCTATTGGCAGTATTCCCGAAAGTAAATCGAAAGCTATTGATTCTCGCTGTTTTAAATAAGTAATACATTCAGCGATTAATTGAGAAACTCTGGGGTGGTTTTCCAGATTATTTAAAATCGAACGAGGTGTGTCAGTAGAAGAAACAATCTTTAATAAAGTACTTGTATATTCGTGTACTGACTTTTGATTTAAATAAGGTAAAGTGCTTTCATCAATTGCTCCTGCGTACCACAATCGTACTTCAATTCCTTCTTCATCATTATTTAAAATAGGCAGTTGCGCTCTATCAATTTTGCTTTCCGCTAGATCGCGCCATCCAGTTTCCAACTCTCCAGCATAATTAATATGTAGCTTTGCTGCTTCAGCAATAAAAGGAAGGCTATTTTTCGCTAGCTTATCGAGTAATTCTTTAGGTGTTTTCGGATGATTAGCAATAATATTGAGAATTCCTGTAAATGTCTCAAGCTGAGATGCTGCTTTTAAAAAATTTGTGGATATTTCTGGCAATTGCACCAATTTAAACATCAGCCTACGTGGAATAAAAAGAATAAGGTTTGGTTTCTTATTTAAAGCCACCTTATCCCAGAAAGTAATGTCATCATTGGGACAATCAAGACGTAACTGAGCAACTTCTGCAACAATATCCTCCTCAGATGTTGATAACTCCAATAGTTTTTTTCTAGAAGTATTTTGATGACTAGCTATAACAATTAAAATCTCTCTCCATTTCCAAAATTTTTCAAAAGAGAATGTACTCAAATACCCTATATTCATCCGAAGATATTTAATGCCATATTGCTGCTCCAGAGAGAAATGTCTAAAATATTCCTTATTCCGAACACGCTTAATATTAGTCTCACAAATGCCAGCAGCAAATTCTAGAAAAGATGTTGGTACATTAGATGCACAAACAAGCTTTAATAGTAAGTGAGACTTTAATAGTAAGTTAAAGTTGACATTTTGCAGAGTTGATAAATCATAAGCCGGATTGCTGTTGATATTTTGCAGAATTGATAAATCATAAGCCGGATTGCTAAAGAATTCTTCAGGAAATAGATGCGCTAGTCCGATTAACCATTGTGTTGGTGTATTGGGATTGCTTGCGATCGCTCTTTGCATTTCCGAATCTTTGTTAGTTCTGGCTTGTATCGCAAGTTCTGCTAATAAACTACTATCGGCGAGAGGATTTGCAGCAACTAATTTCGTTAGTTCATCATTAATTGCAGCTAGCTCTCGTAATCTTTGTGGTGAAGTGTTATGATTTTTTGCTTCTTGCTTAAGCGAATCGAGTGACATTAACTTAACAACTTTCTTTTACTATTTCAGCAATATCATTTTTAATTTACTCGGATATTTCAGTAAGTGCTAGGTTGATTTAGTAAAAGATTCAAAGCCTCTCTCCTAAAACGAGAGAGGTTTGGAGAGAGATCAAAATTTTACTTCACGCTTGTCGAGAACCGCTATGAAAACACTCAATTAACAGTAGATTCAGAAATAACCGTTACACAGGCATTCACTAAAGGTAACAGCGGCCCTATTTGCTCTTGTCCATTCACTGCTAAATCGCTGTGACACAAATAAACTCTCTCGGATACACGAGACAGTAAATCTGTCAAAATTCTTTGCAGTCGTTGTTCTTCTGCCAATTTTTCATCTTCTGCTGTCCAAGGTTCGCCTAACCTGTCTCGCAGGAAAAACGGCGCACCGAACAAAGTCGCTGCACCACCTTTCGCCCACAGGGGCGAACCAGCATCTAGCCAAAAATGCCACTGGTGCGATCGCCTACTAGATCGATATTGAAATATAGTTGCTAGTGTGACAGCCTTTCTCGCTCCACCAATGGGGCGCACCGGGTAAGGGTTAGCAGTAATTGTACCACGCCGCAGTAATTGAATGAATTCAATAATAGTTGTCTGAGGCGTTGTCTCCACTGGGGTAATTTGTCGTAATCTGGTGTCAATTTCCCAGTAATGTTGGGCGGTTTCTAATAATTCCCGCAATGCTGCTAGTTGTTCGTAGGGGAGATTACTTCCATTCCACAAAAAACGTTGAATTGCTCTGTCTAACAGAGAAATAGGACTAGGAATTAACCGCAATTCTTGTTGCGATCGCTGCTGTTCTAACCACTGTAATATTTCACTATAGGCTGTAGTAGCTGCATAGCCGATTCGATCCCAGCGCTCAAAGGCTGACACTGGTAGCAAGTTGGGGCGATCGGGATGGGGTACAAAGCAGTAATCTGCAATCAAACCAGCACGTACCGGGTCAATATTTGTAGAGACGCGATTCATCGCGTCTGTAGTAGATACCCGATTCATCGCGTCTGTAGTAGAGACGCGATTCATCGCGTCTGTAGAGTTTTCAGGCGATTGTTTCCTGCTCAACACAACCAGCATTTCCGCCACCGCATCCCGATCTACAAGTCGTCCCAAGCCGGGATAAACTAGTGCCAGCATGGTGAGTAAGGCGCGAATCACGGGCGAACTAATTAGGGGACGTTGGTCATTGAGCGATTCTACTGGGATATTTTGCTTGACGAGGATTTCTACTAGAGTATAACGAGCGATCGCATCTAAACCTGGGGCAATAATTGCTACTTCTTCTGGTTGCACTTGCTTTGATTGGATAGCATTAGCAATTATCTCTGCTGTTTGCCGCAATAATTGGGCGCGGGAGGTGGTTTGAATTGAATGCACTGTTTTTGGTAAACTCAACATTACCATCGGGGAAGTGACTAATTCCACCATCTGTTTAGTCAGTTGCTCGCTCAGAGACTCTGGAGGCGGCCCGTTCAATATTTCTACCCGACAACGCTCTGCTAACCCTTCTAGGTAGTTGGGATCTGCTCCCAATCCCAATCGCACCGCACCATCAGGATTGTAGCTAAATGCGCCAACTGCACCTCGATCTAATAGCAACTCAAACAAAAGACGCGCTACGCTAGGATAATCATCGACATCATCCGCCAGTACTGCCTGGTAGCGTTTAGTTAGGTGCTGCTGGTAATGGCGATCGCTTAACAAATGCTGACTATAAAGTTCGGTAATAATCCCATAAGTCAGTAACCCCCTCTCTAAACACCAATTACGCCAATCTAGCAGCAAAGATGCCAAAAATTCCGGCTCTATTGTGGTATTTTCCCCAAAACCCTTGGCTAAAATTTGGGCAATATTTTCGCAAGGTATACCACTGTAAGCTGCTAATTGTAATAAGTCCAAGATGCGACGCACCAAGCGAGATTCATTCACTCCCGCAAGACGTAAAATTTCTTCTTCTAATTGCGGACGCCAAAGTTTGGTTGCTAACTCTTGTTCGGTTTCCGGTCGCAATCTTACCGGAAACTGTGCTTTCAGGTTCAACGAGTTAATCAGCAACGGCCAAAATAAAATAACTTCATCCTGAAAAAAACCTAGTGGCGTTTTGGCACGAACCGGATATTTACCCAAAGTTGAGGTAACAATTATATCTCCTAACTCTCGACGATTATCATCATTGGCAGCTAAAACTAAAACTCCTGGCTCTGTTTGTTTAAGATATAAAAATTCAGGTACATCGCCAGTTTTTTTACGCCCTGGTTTTTTTGTATAAAATGATTCAGTATATTGTTTTTCTGATTTTACCCAATTACAAAATTGTTCTACTAAGCGAGCCGTCTTACCACTACGGCTAGTGCCAACAATCCAAACCGAATGAGAAACCACAAACTTTCTCCTTGTAGATTTGTTAGTATACCTCGTGCGTTAACTTAAGGTTAATAGTCATCAAACAATGCTAAATGATTGTCTGCAATGAAAAATTCTGTTTTTAGTCAAAAAATCTATTCTTTCTTGCTTGCTGCTTTTCGATGGTACTTACAGACTCCTGAACGTTCTTTACATGAAGCCTATGATGCAGCATTAAAAATTCAGGAAATAGAAGATAAGCATTTCAATGGTAATAAAATAGACATCGACTCGGCCATGTACAGTAACAGTGTGATGGATTATTTTGAGTCAGACCTCAAAAAACTATTAAAAGTTGTCAGAATGCGGCTGACGGAGTTTAGAGCAAGTCGTTGGTTTCTAAATGAAGAGGATCAAAAAGCTGCCCAAAAAGCAGGTATAGAGTATCTAACTCCTTCTTTAGTTTTGGAAAAGCTAAACTATATCGATCGAGTTACATCTAAATACACAACAAATTCCGATAAAACAACTTCTAACGCTTTAGTAGTACAACCTCCAAATGTACCAGTTAATGTAACATCTGACGAAAAATCCCTGCTCGTCAAAACTCCAACATTACCACCCAAAATACAAAATCAAGACTTAAACAATAAACCAAAAGCCAAGAGCAAAACCGATACAACAGGTGTTTTACCTCGCTCTATTTTAAGTACTATCAGTCGTCTGCAAGTTGAATTAGACCCTAATTCGGAACAAGAAGTAATTCAGAGTTTTCGTCAAACTCAAAAAAGAACAATAATATCTATCAGGTTTATTTTACTATTAATTATTGTACCACTTTTAACGCATCAGATAGCAAAAGCTTTTGTAGTTGGGCCAATTGTTGAGAGATTTAGAAGCAGTGAGGAAATGCAGATATTTCTCAATTCTGAAATGGAAGAGGAAGCCCTTTTAGAATTAGAAAGATTTGAAGAAAAGCTCAAGTTTGAAAATTTCATTGTCAAAGCGCCTCCACTTTTACCTGAGCAGATGGAGACTGAAATGAAAAAGAAGGCGAAAGAGCTTGCTGAAGAATTTCGTCACGAAAGCTCTGGTGCTATCAAAAATGTTTTTGCAGATATGTTCTCGGTGGTTGCTGTTATCTGGCTTTTGCTAGTCAGTAAGTCTTCTATTGCTGTGGTCAAAGATTTCTTTGATAATATTGTCTATGGACTTAGCGATAGCGCCAAGGCATTTATCATTATTTTGTTTACTGATATCTTTGTCGGATTCCACTCTCCTCATGGCTGGGAAGTCTTGCTAGAAGGAGTATCACGCCATTGGGGATTACCAGCAAATAGAGATTTTATCTTCTTATTTATCGCTACATTTCCAGTGATTTTAGATACTATCTTTAAGTATTGGATCTTCCGATATTTGAATCGGATATCGCCCTCTGCTGTTGCGACTTACCGTAATATGAATGAATAGGGAATAGGGGATAGGGAATAGGGAATAGGGCATTGGGCACTTGTACTGAGTTTCGACTGCGCTCAACTACCGCGTAGTCGTTGGCGCAGCCTCTCGTAGAGAAGTATTGGGAATTGGAAAAAATTTTTGGTTTTTGATTTTGGAATTTGAGCGAGGTGGGAGAATCTTAAAAATTTTGAATTTTCATGAAAAAGACACTTATTGGGTTAGGAAAGTTTCACAAAACTATCGCTATCAGCCTACCTGTGATTTTGTCGATTTTACTGGTGCGGATGCAATCTTTCACGCATCAGGAACTCATTTCGCCAGAATGTCAGGTGAAAAAGTGGGATCTACCAGTGTCCTTGACTGCTGAAAATCAAGATGCATTTTTGCAAAAACAAAAATTACCATTAATCCAGAGACTACCAATTACTTGTTGTCAAAGTGATACCTCTTGTCTGGATGAAGTCATTTATGGCAAAATACCAGAGAAAAAGGCGCTGATCGGTGCGATCGCTCGCAGTCTCCAATATCTGCAAACAGCCGATGCTGCGGCTGCTTATCAAAACTATCCGGTGGCTGGAATTACGCGCGATCGCGTCATCAAAAGCTTGCAAAGATTCCGCGAACTTTTATTAAAAACCAATTCTGCCACAGAATTGCATCAAGCCATTGAGCGGGAATTTGTTCTTTACCAGTCAGTCGGTAAAGATAACCAAGGTTCCGTTTTATTCACCGCCTATTATGAGCCACTTTACGCAGCCAGTCGCGTCCCCACAGCAGAATATCGCTATCCGGTTTATCGCTTACCTCCCGATCTCAACTCTTGGACTAAGCCTCATCCGACACGCGAGGAATTGGAAGGAGCAGATGGTTTGCAAGCTGCAAAAGGGAAATTGCGAGGATTAGAGTTGTTTTGGTTTCGCGATCGCCTTGAGCCATATCTAGCTCAAATTGAAGGTTCGGCGAGGCTTCAACTTCCCGATGGTACTCAAACAACAATCGGCTATGCAGGTCATACCGCTTATAATTACAAAAGTATTGGGCGAGAATTAGTAAATGATGGCAAATTACCGCTAGAAGGTATCACTCTGCCAATTATTCTCGACTATTTTCAAAAGCATCCCCAAGAATTAAATATTTATATTCCGCGCGATCGCAGCTTTGTTTTTTTTCAAGAAAATCACGGTGAGCCAGCTCAAGGTTCTATTAACGTACCATTAACAGCAGAGCGTTCTATTGCTACAGATAAATCTCTTATGCCTCCTGGGGCTTTAGCGTTGATTCGCGCTTCCATTCCCTTTGTTAATCCTACCGGAAAAATGCAAGAGCGCATTATCAGCCGCTATGTTCTCGATCAAGATACCGGAGGTGCAATTAAAGGTGCAGGTAGAGTGGATTATTTTTTAGGTACTGGGAAAATAGCAGGCGATCGCGCTGGTGTTACAGTCAGCAATGGACAATTATTTTATCTCTTACTTAAGTCCAAAAATTAAACACACTCGCATTTTAATACTAAAATTCCCGACTTTTTTAGATACAGCAGTTTTCAAATGAATAGACCACGTACAGACCTCACTTCCATTCCTCTCTCCTTGAAGGAGAGAGGCTTTGAATTTCCCCCTTCCCTTATAGGGAAGGGGGTAGGGGGTTAGGTCTTTCTTGTAGTCTACTCAACTGAAAATCGGTGTAAGTCAGGAATTTTAGCCTTTTGGCGTAAATGAAACACCGATTCCAAATCAATGGAACGCTTGCGATATAGTAATTACGAATTACGCTACTAGGCGTCTAAATCCATGTCACTATCATCATCGTCATGATCGTAAGGGATATCGTCAAGGTCTATCATTTCGGAAATTTCTTCTACTTCAGTTAGATACTCAGATTCTTGATGTTCGCGTTCGATTAAACGACCAGTTGACTTCAGCCATTCCAAGAGTATAAATTCATTACTTGTACGAATTACAGGCGCTCGCTGGTTACGAGGTTCTTCACGCAAAGGACTTATAGGCATAAAAAAAACTCACTTTGAATTTACAGGTTAGCTTACAAAAACGTCAAAATTGTACATTAAGCTTAAAAGTCTTGCATAACAAGTCTTTTCTCAACAGACAAAATATGACCCATTGAAGTTTTGTCTCAAGTCCATTTAACTACTTACCATTAAAATGTCCCGGTGTCCGTTTTAATAATAAATATTTCAGCTGATGCAATATATATTACAAAGCATTTGGTAGCTTGACGAGAGTTTCATACATATCAGAGGGTAATGCAGATAGTCTATTCGCTACAGCGACTGCATCAGCTAACTTACTAAATTGACACCGGACTATCTCTTGTCCATTTCCTGAAGGGAATCGTTTCCTAGCTTTATTAGAGACAGCACAAATGATTGCTAAAGCTTTGGCGAACCCGTCTTTTGTCAATATTCTTTCTTGAGCGAACCCTTCAACAGGGATAAGACAAACCTCAAACCGATAGCCAGGTCTGGGAGAAACAGCTATGTCAATATATGGTTTATCTTCTTTTCTGATTCGGCGTAAATATTTGGCTGTTGAATTAGGATCGTGCAAATCAGTCCCAAGAGCGTAAGTAAAAAAGCAATCTTCTGTGAGGGACTCAGGACGAGTAATTATATCCGTGGGCATAAGTTCCAGTAGTATCCGTATGTTGTCTGCGTGTATGACACACTAGACTTGTCCGTTCTTATTAGCACATTTTCTTTGACAGTTAGGTGTATCAGTGTCAGTGTCACGCGAGGTATTACAATACATTGCGGCTAAGTAAAATTTCAATTTTTGGAATACTTATGACATTAAACACCTTTAGAATCAAAGGGTGTAGAGATTTAGATTCAAAGAGGAGTCTATATAGTCAGTCACATGACCGAAAATATTTCTCAACAGATAAAATCATAACATAGTTGATGTCAGGTGATGCGATCGCATCACCTGACAGCATCGGTGAATGCTTAAAAGCGATCGCGAACTATCTGAATATTTAGTTATTGAGATCGAATCATCGCCTTAATAAATCCCCAAGATTATAAATATAATCCTGGGGTATAACTTTCATATCTTTGTCAAGATATGTAAAAATCTAAAGGATACAAGGGAGGATAATACCAAAAACAGTATTCACCCAATTATGGTTTGACGTAAGTATTCACAACATTTTGAGACAGAGTTTTAATGGCAGGGGGAAGAGGAGCATATCCGCGATTTTTAGCGATCGTGTCCCCGGCTGCTCCAAAAGCCCAACCGATCAATCCTTTAATACCAGCTGCTACTTTAGCGTCTGCGTATTTATCATAAAATAGCACGTAAGTTGCGGTAACAATGGGATAAGCATTTGCAGCTGTTGGATCTGTAACTACGAGTTTAATCCGTTGAGCATTTGCATCTTGGTCACTTGCACCGACAAAAGCATTTGAAATTGTAGTTGATGAAATGGCATTGTAAGTACCTGCCTTGTTCTGCAAGACAGCAGCTTTCAGATTATTAGCTAACTGCGTAGCACTATCCACATAACCAATTGCACCAGGAGTGGTAGCGATCGTGGTGGCTACACCTCCACCTCCTGTAGCACCTTTGGAACCAACTGGCCAAACAACTGTATCGGCTGGTATTGTTGAGGGAACAGAGCCAACAATACTTTTTTTACCAGTTCCTCTGTTCCATGTCGGAAATGCCGCCTTGAGATGACTGCTTAAAGCAAAAGTAGTACCGCTGTCGTCACTACGATATACGAGAACGATAGGCTTATTTGCTATTGTTACGCCACCGTTATCTGCTTTGATTTTGGCATCATTCCAATTTATGATGTTGCCTTGAAGAATACCAAGGTAAGTAGCTCGTGAAAGCTTAATTCCACCAGTTGGCACGTTTAGACCAGTGGGGTTATAAGCTAAGGCGATTCCAACGGTGATTGCAGGTACTTGGACGTATGCATTTGCGGGTGTGCCAGCGTTATTGGGACTGCCACTAACTTTTTCTGTTCCTACTACGGGGTCGTCACTAGCTGCAAAAGAGACAGGGCGATTGATAGTAGGACTACCAGCTGGTACGGTTTGAGTGAAAAAAGCTGTTAAACCCTTACCACTACCAACCGAAGCATATCTAAATGTGACAGCCGCATTTACTGGGCCGGGAGGATTGAGGCTTGAAGGATTTCCAACACCGTAAGTGTTAAACCATGAGCCTTTCGGATTAAAAGGAGAGGTAGTTCCTGTACCTATAAACAAAGTAGTTATACTGCTTGCACCTGCACCATTTATGGAAGTTACTCCAGTTGGGGGAGGAGTAGTAGAGGTCTGAGCTAGAGATTTATGAGTAGCAGATTGACCTACTACTAAACCAGTTGCTATGGCAAGTACAGAAATTGAACTTGCTAAATAGGTCAATTGACGATTAGGATAAAAAGTCATGTCAAGCTCCTTCAAATTAATTTCCGGCTCAACGCCTATAAAATCAAAATCAAGTGTCAAATTGGCGATTAAAAACAACCTTATATCTGCATAAATAATTAGCATTATCAAGGTTATTAATAAATTAGACATTGACACAAAACGCTGAAAAATGTAGAGCAAAACTAAAGCAAGACTTTATATAGAGAGTATGGCTCTATTGCTAATCCACCCTAACAAATGATTATTTGCTAGTTAAAAACTCTACATTCTTAAAGTAAGTTTGTATAAATATTCAGTGGCTTTAATATAAGAGAGTAGTTATTAGTACTATGAATCAGGCTTCAATTACCATTTTCAGTCTCTTATTTCCTTTTAAAAGCCATGTTTAATTTTACCCACTTACTTATTTAGGATGGCAATTTTATTTGAATTATGGAAATCAATTTCTTCAATATAAATTACAGCAGTTTGTTACAAACTACCGCTAAGTGCGAAGTAAAGAAATTTAGGATTCCACGATTTTTTGATAACTGCTATAGGTAATAGCTGTTAAATTTTGCCAACGGAATCAACAGTATAATGTGAAGGTAAAGCTGAAGTCATGATTAAATTATGAAATGATTAAAAAGCTTAAATATATTTTGGGAATTTAGAGGTGTTTCAAAAGTGATTTTTATAGCATTTTTATTACTTTCTTCAGAGGAAAATCAAGACCTTTCACTTAATATGTGTAATATGTGATTTTGCTTATTAAGATTTTTTAGAGGTTTTAATCAGTATTTAATAGAGCTTACTAATTGCTTGACAAAAAAACCACTATATGGAACTTTTTGATTCGAGTTTTGTGACTATATTTTGTCAAAATCGTGGATTTTTCACTGTTTTTTGTGTTTTTCACGACATCAAAAACACAAATAACGATCTATGCTACCGAACGAAATCATTAATTGTGCTATTCACATTATTGACTCAGTGCTAGTACGGTTTTTGTGATGTAGGTAAAACAGGCTTGTTGAGTCCTTTTCAAATAGGGCTATACCAACATTTAAGGCATTTTCTCATTAATGCCTAAGCTGACAAATTATACCAATTTTAGATAAAAATGCGCTCAATACGTAGATTGAGTCGTAGCAATATCTCGTAGATTACGGGGTAAAACTCAACATATACAAGATGTTGGGGCGTTGGGTTTCGTGCTTTAAACGCAGAAAAGCTGAGAAACCTTTCGATAGCAGTGGCTTCCTAACCTACTTTGTAGCAATCATTTTTCAAATTGGTATTAGTCAAGAATAGCAGCGATGCCGAAGGCGGGCTACGCCTACGCAAAATCCGTCAGAACTAGCTACGATTCCGTCTCTACTAAACTTTTTGAGGTATTCAATGAACAAGATTAATCTGCACAAACAACACCAGGCCAAAAATCAGGTATTGATTTTTACTTCTTTGACTGTTTTGGCTTCTTCATTAGTACTACCCTTTCAACAAGCCTTTGCTGCAACATTGACTACTGTTGTAAATTTCAACGGCACCAACGGAGCTACACCAAGAGCTGGTGTACTTAAAGGCAACGGTACTGATGACAATCTTTATGGAACTACTTCTGCTGGTGGTACTTCTGGCAAAGGAACTGCATTCAAGTTAACTCCTACTGCTTACACTACTCTAACTACACTAATCAACTTCACCGGAACCTCTGGAATCAACAAAGGGACTAATCCAGTTGCTAGATTATTCCAAGCAGCCGATGGCAATTTATATGGGGCAACCTTTACAGGTGGTACAAGTGACCTCGGCAGTGTGTTTAAGTTGGCGAAAACAGCTTTTACAACCCTGACAACTCTGACAAATTTCACAGGCACTAATGGAGCTAACCCAGCAGGCCGACTGATTACAGGTACTGATGGCAATTTGTGGGGGACAAGCTCTACAGGTGGGGCTAATAATAAAGGAACTATATTCAAGGTTTCGCCAACTACCGGGGCACTCACCACCATCAGAAGCTTCAGCGGTACTGATGGAGCAACTCCATTAGCAAGATTGCAACTGGCTACCGATGGAAACTACTATGGCAGCGCCTCTGCCGGTGGAGCAAGTGCTAAAGGAGTTGTATTCAAGTTAACTCCCGCAGGAATACTGACTTCATATAGCTTTAATGGCGCCAATGGAGCAAATCCGCAGTCTGGATTAATTGAAGTTAGTGGATTCCTCTATGGGACTTCTAAACTAGGTGGAGCCAACAATAAAGGAGCTGTATTCAAGGTTCCCATCGGTGGCGGTACACCCGTTTTAGTTGCCAGTTTTAATGGTACCAATGGGGCCAACCCAACGGCTGCACTCATAAAAGCAAGCAATGGTAACTTCTATGGCACAGCTTCTGCTGGTGGCGCAAGCAACAAAGGAGTTATCTATCAGCTAACTGGAGCAACCATCACCGGCTTAATTAGTTTCAATGGCACTAATGGGGCAACACCAGAGTCCACGCTAATTCAACTCTCAAATGGTGCCTTTTACGGTACTGCCTCTTTTGGCGGTAGTTCTAATCTAGGAACTGTGTTTAAGTTTGTAATTTAGTTCCAAATCTAATCGGCGTGTAGAAAATGGTAAAACGTAGATTAGAACGTTTACCATTTTTCTACAATCGATCTAAACTTTTCAAGACAGATATTTGAATTTTGGTGACTCAATATTGTTTCATATCATGTTCGCTCCGAAGAACCCTAAAGAACCAAAGCTACGCTTGGTCTGCCCTAAGAGCAAGCCTATGGTGTACATACAAGTCTAAAACATTTATAGCAGTTCGCTCAGATACCTATGAGGTGGAGAAAGTCAAGGCTTGGAAGTTGGTTAATCGAGGCTATCTCTATCAGAAGATTGAAAAAATTCTCAAAGTCGAGAGGAATCTACCAGTTTAATCTCAATATTTGCAATCCAGCTTCTCAAATCAGAGAAATTTAGTTTTAGATAAATCTTAATATCATGTTAACTTAACTTCAGAATACTGATGTAGAATATAGAACTTTACTACAGGTTTATAATTTGATTAATAATGAAATGATGTTAAAGTATGTTGAATTGTAGTAGTTGTAAAATTTGATACAAACAAGGATAAATCATAGTACACCATAGGAAAATTAGCAAATGTTTAGACAAAGTTCTCACGAGAGAAACTTTTTCAAAGCTTTAACTGGTAGTGCGGCGAAAGAATCTCACAAGTTAAGACGGGCATTTAAATCCTGTCTGACTATTCTGATTGAATCTGTACCTTTTTTGATTGCTTGTGCTGTATTGGTTAGCGTTATCAGCCTCAAAAGTCCTATCTTGCTGTTTTGTTTACTGGTTGGTAGTTTAATTGCTCTCATCATCCAGCAAATTGGTCAGCAAGTGAATTTACCAAGGCGATCGCTAATATTATTACAAATTTTAGCAGCAGCGATCGTTCTGAGTTTATATTGGTTAGACTGGTTTGCAGCCCCTGTACAAGCTCAATTTTTTGGAAAAGCTGAAGACTTTTTCAAAAACAGCTTCCGTGGTTCAGCAACCAATGGTGGCGATAGCAACACAGCAATAAGTTTGATATTTAACGTGTTGCGGGCAATTTACTTACTCTATATTGCAATTTCCTTAGTTGGTGTGATTAACGCAGTGCGTAAAGATGAAGATTGGCAAAGCATCGCCAGAACTCCTCTATTAGTGGTTGTTGCTGTTACTGTTGCTGATATACTTACTGGCTTTGTAATTGGTCCTAGCCCTAATAAATAATTCAGATATTTCAAATGCCTCAAGAGCAGGAACAAGAATTTCGTCCAGTCAATCAGGTTCTAGGAAGCCAACCTTCACTAGGACCAATTCCTGCCGATCAAATTCTTCCTTGGACGGTAATCGCCTTAGCCTCCTATTTTACTATCAATGGAATTTTTGGAGGTTTTTTCCAAGAAGAGTTTCAAAAATGGTTGTGGACAGTACTAATGACTGGTTGGGGAATCGGAACTTGGTGGATTTTAACTGGTGGTAGGAGTTGGAGTTTTTTAAGTAAATTTATCGGGGTTCCCACTTGGACAAGAGGCTTTGCTCGTTATCAAAGCTTATTGGAAGTTAACCATGAAGCAAAAAATCGGAAAACAAAGCGTCAGCGTCGCCGGAAATGAAAGTAGATTAACACCATTTGAAGATGCCTTGCACTTGGCGACAATGCTGCGTGTCGCCATGAATGGACGTGACATTGGCGCTTATCTGTTGACAAAAGGTACTCAAAAAGATCGGTTCTGCTTTGTTTTTGGTTTTGATTGTAAGGGAATTCATACCACCTTAAGACCTGAACAAATTGATACACTTTTTAATAATATTGAAGCTGGATTAAAAGACATTCCTAGCGGTGAAAGGATGACGTTACACTTGGGTTCTTTTAGTTCAGACAAAGAGCGCCAAAAAGAGTTAGCAACATTAATCAGAAATGCATCATCGCGAGACATCAAATATTTGTTGATGGCGGAGAGAGCCAGAATTAAAGAACTGACGATTTCTGGGATTCGGAAACCTAAATTTTTACGGATTTATGTAACTTACACCATTGAATCTAATTCACAACACGCAGATGATTGGATAGAAAAGCTTTTAGTCAAAGCTGAATCCTGGTGGTTGAAATTTAAAGGCGATCTTTTAGAAGTAGAAAATCAACGTATTGAAACCCTGATTACAAATGCTTACAACCAGGGGTTTCTCCGCTGGGAACAAATATTATCTAACAAAATGGGATTGGATGTCAAACCTTTGACTGCTAATGAACTCTGGGGAGAAATCTGGAAAAGGTTTAATGATACGCAGCCAATAGATATTCCCCAGTTAATGACTTTAGATGAAGAAGGATTACATGAACAAGTTAATTCCGATTTAGCTAGTACTAAATTACTTCTAGACAATATTCACGGCACAACTTTGCTGATGGAATCTAGTGTACCTTGTGCCGATCGCCGCTGGGTTAATGTTAATAATCGTTATATTGGCACACTGTCATTTCTGGAAAAACCCGGCGGTTGGCCAAATAAATCGGCTCAACTGCGCTATTTATGGGAACTGTTGGCCAGAGAAACAGTAGTAGATACAGAAATATTTTGTGAGTTGACTGCTGCAAATCCAGCATTGGTAAAAACTACTTTGCAACGAGTGCTGAAGCAGTCAAATATGACAACGATTTTGGCTCAAGAAAAAAGTAAAACTATTGATGTCAATGCTCAATTAAAATTGAAGAAATCGGTAGCAGCACAAGAACAGTTATTTGAAGGTGCAGTCCCGATTTATACGAGTATTGCTATTTTAGTACATCGTCCAACTTTAGAAAAATTAGATGAGGCGACAAGATATATTGAAAACTGTTTTCAACGTCCAGCCAGAGTAATTAGAGAAACTGAATACGCCTGGAAAATTTGGCTGCAAACTCTACCAATAGTTTGGGAAGGTTTATTAGCAACACCCTTCAACCGTCGCCAGCTATATTTAACCAGTGAAGTTCCGGGATTAATGCCTTTAGTTTTAAGTAAAAAAGGTGATAGACAAGGCTTTGAGTTGATTGCTGAAGAAGGCGGAACACCCATACATTTAGATTTATTTAATCAGCACAAAAATTTAGCTTTGTTTGCCACAACTCGTGCTGGTAAATCGGTGTTGGTGTCAGGAATTTTAACTCAGGCTTTAGCGCATGGGATTCCGGTTGTGGCATTAGATTTCCCTAAACCTGATGGGACATCTACTTTCACTGATTACACAGAGTTTATGGAGGGGAATGGAGCCTATTTTGATATTTCCAAACAATCAAATAACTTATTTGAGCAGCCAGATTTACGATCGCTAGAAGCAGAACAACAGCGCGATCGCTTTAACGATTATACCGCCTTCCTAGAATCAGCCTTAATGACAATGGTTTTAGGATCGTCCACTGAAAGTCAAATTTTATCGCAAACCGTGCGATCGCTGCTCAACTTGGCTTTAGAAGCCTTCTTTAGAGATGAGGGGATCAAAGAGCGATATCGACAGGCGATGGAGGGAGGATTTGGCACTCTTGCTTGGCAGAAAACTCCTACTTTAAAAGATTTTCTCTTTTTCTGCTCGCCAGAACACTTGCAGCTAAGTTCTTTAACTGGCAGAGTCGAAGATGCTCTGAGTCAAATTCAGTTGCGCTTACGCTTTTGGCTTTCTAGCCGCGTCGGACAAGCCATTTCTGCACCATCCAGCTTTCCTACCGATGCACAACTTTTAGTTTTTGCTCTCAGAAACCTATCAGATAGTGAAGATGCAGCCGTACTATCCTTGAGTGCTTATTCAGCCGCACTCCGACGCGCATTGAGTAGTCCAGCTTCCATATTCTTTATCGACGAAGCACCAATTTTATTTGAGTTCGAGCAAATTTCCGATTTAGTTGGTAGAGTTTGTGCGAACGGCGCTAAAGCTGGTATCAGAGTCATCTTATCAGGACAAGATCCTGACACCATTGCTAAATCTAAAGCTGCATCGAAAATATTGCAAAACCTGACAACACGGTTGATTGGACGCATTCAGCCAGTTGCAGTAGATAGTTTTGCAGACATCTTAAAATATCCCCGCCAAGTTATTTCTCGTAATGCTTCAGAAAGCTTTTTTCCCCGTAAAGAAGGCGTTTATAGTCAATGGCTATTAGATGATAACGGTACTTATACATTCTGTCGTTACTATCCAGGTTACGAGCAATTGGCAGCAGTTGCTAATAACCCTTATGAACAAACTGCACGTAGCCAAATGATGCAACTTCACAGTGATAAATATGAAGCAATTTCTGCCTTTGCACGTCAATTAGTGGCTACTCTACGTAGTAGTTAATTGGGTTATGTAAGTAGTTAATGGTGAATCAAACAAGTTTGGATTTTAGATTTCTGATAGTGTAGTATTAGCAACTTACCAACGTCTTTTAGATTTACTGCACCCATTTTTGGGTTATAGCTCAGGAATTTTAGATTTTAGAATAGCACCGGGATTGAACCGAAAAACTAATTCTATTATCCAAAATCCCAAATCAGCACGGCTCAAAAGCTAAATTTTTACCTCACTATATAATGTAGTTTACCTTTTTCAGGCACAGATATATGCGAAAAACTACCATTTTTACTTTTACCTTGCTATCTCTGGCAATACTACCAGCAGTAGCACAAATTCAGACGGGCGGATTAGGCCAGGTTTGGACTGACTTTCAATCATATTCCCAAGATATGCAAGATTACTTTCAACATAATAATTTGAAAAATACCTTAAATCCTTTAGAACAAGCCCAGAGTCAAATTGCGATTGACAGTGCCAAAGGAGATTTGAAGATACCTAACCCCGTTGCTGCGGGACAAAAAATTCGTGATGATTCAATTAACTACTCTTATAATTCAGATGCTAAATCAAGTCGCTTTGAGAATAATGCAGCAGTAAGGGGAAATTTAGTTAGTAATGAACTTAATCGTATAATTACCCGTGGAATAGCGGTAGGTGTTCTCGGTAAAAATGGACAAACTAGAACAAAAGTAAAGCTAGAGAATACAGAAAAAAGTCTGGAAGATATTGATGGATTGGCTCAGGAAATAGATGATAGTAAGACGAGATTGCTAGGGAAAATTGGCAGCATTCCTAAGCCAGATGCTCAAACACAAGCTATTTCAAGTTTGACAGAATTGCTAGGTCTTAGTCAAGTGCAAATGATGAAAATTCAACAGGAACAAGTAAAAATTGTAGCTGAAACATTTGGTCAGACATTACAAAATAATCAGGCTTTGCAATACTCTAACTTAAATTTGGCAAATATTTCTCAGCAGGCGGAAGAGGCGAATCGCGCTCGCAGAGTAGAAACATCTACAGAAGCAGCGCGACTTTTACGAGCAACTTCTCAACTAGATTTGTTTGGCAGACAAGTTAATCAGCAGGATTTTAAGAGAAAAAAACTCTAATCTTTTAGACAATTGTAAAATCCTTTAACTTCTGAAAAAGCAACAGGAAATCTAAGAGGATGTTTGAAAAGTCATGATTGATGTATAAAACATTTTTTACCCCACCCTAACCCTCCCCTTGTAAAGGGGAGGGAACTAGATTTTTCTTGTTTCCCCCCTTTACAAGGGGGGATTAAGGGGGGTAATAATGTAATTAAAATTACAGCCAACTACTTTTCAAACAATTTCTAAAAAATAGCCCAGAAACTCAAAATGCAACTTGCAATTAAACTAACTTTTGCCCAAGTAGGCATCGATCAGATTCTCGATACTGGTGCTGCAACTTCCCAAAGCATTGCCGATGGTTGGGACAAACAATGGCTGGATTTATTACAAAATAACACCAATAATAACTTGTATGGAGCGCTGACAAATCTGGGTATTTTTTTTGCTGTAGGAACCCTGTTATTTTTTATGATACAATTCCTCAAAGACTTAATATCCTACGAATATACCCGTCCCATATCAGCTTTAATTTGGCCTTTTATTGTGGTAGTCCTCTTAAGTAATTCAGGCAAAGGAAGTATACTTTCTACTCTGACACTGGGAGTGCGGGATTTTTTAAACGGTGTGAATCAGCAAGTAGTGGTTTCAGCAGATGCAGATAATATATATCAGCAAGCACTGAATATGAGTGTTGCTGAAGAAGTAGCTGGTTCTTTACTACGTCCTTGTCAATCTCTTACTGGCGAACAACAAAGCCAATGTTTTGTTAAAGCTGCCGAAAAAGTTAACGTTCTCTGGCAGAAATATAGAGATACTTATGGAAATAAAAGCTGGATAAGCAGACTACAAACAAAGGTAGATAATATCAGATATGGCACTGGCATTGTATCAGAAACCTCTTTTAATTCTCTGTTAGGTTCTACAGCCCAAACGAGCATCAAAAACTTTTTAGTTTCCTTACAATATGCTTTTCAGAATTTGATAGAAGCTACTATGTTGTTAATAGCAGTTTTAGGGCCAATAGCAGTAGGTGGATCTTTGCTACCTGTAGCTGGTAAACCAATTTTTGCATGGCTGACTGGATTTTTATCTATTGGAATCGCCAAAATTTCCTTCAATATTATTGCTGTGCTGACTGCCGCAGTGATTGTCAATGGCCCAGGTCAAAATGCTAGTGTCGATCCAGATTTAATGTGGTTCATAATTTTTCTGGGAATTTTAGCACCAATTTTATCTTTAATTGTGGCTGCTGCTGGTGGTTTTGCAGTCTTCAGCGCAATTAACAGTACGGCTTCTTTAGTAAAGGAGAGGATATAAAAAAATTAAAAATGAATAAAATTGTTGTAAGTATCGTAATTATTAAGTATATGCAAAACATCATATATAATAGCTGAAGTTTTTGCAGTAGGAGGTGAGGAAATGGTGCGTTTACTAGAAAAAAGACAAAGAACGGCAAGTGTTTTGACGTTTTTTGCGATCGCAACCTTCAGTTTACATATATTAGTTTTATTTTTATTCTTATTACAAGGGCTAAATATTCGCCAACTCAGTTTGAGAAAACCTCCTAACTTTGTGCAATTAATCAATGGCAAACCAGTAGCTAATATTGATGATTTAGCAAGAGAACCAGAAGCAATTCGCCAATTTATCAGCAAAACGATGATCTCAATGTTTAGCTGGTCTGGAACCTTACCACCACAAAATATTGAAGAAGTCGCAAACCCCAAACCAGATTTAGGAATACTGATTAACATACCTCAAGGTGGTAGCCAAAAAATTACTACCAGCAGTTGGGTAGCTAGTTTTGCCTTATCAGAAGACTTTCGCAAAGGTTTCTTAGGCACAGTTGCAGAAATGACACCACCAGAAGTTTTCTCGGAAAATCCCAACCAAGCGATGACTTCACAACTAGTAATTAAGAGAGTTTATCCGCCAAAACAAATTGCACCAGGGAAATGGCAAGTGGGTATGGTAGCCGACTTAGTTCAAAAAAACCGAGTTGGTGGTGCAAGACTTATAACTCCTTTTAATAAAGATTTACTTGTACGTGCAGCAGATTATTTTGCTAATCCCCAAGCTGACAATAGCACCGACTTGCAAAAAGCAATTTATAGTGTCCGTGCTGATAGACTAGAAATTTATGAAATTCGGAATTTATGTTTGCTAGATGACTACAACCCGAACAAAAATCAATTACAACAATGCGGAACTGGACAAACATCTGATAGTTTTATCAGATAATCAATTTCTGACGTAAAAATAGTTCAGTATTATAATTCTACGAACGATTATTAATGCAATTACTCAAACCAGAAAATAATAAAAAAAATAGCCCTTTACCCCTGTTGGCAGTAGGAACATTTGGTTTACATCTATTTACCTTGCTGTTACTAATATTTCACTGGTCTATGTTACAACAGTTAGGCCGACAACTCACACCTCAAAGTTTAGTGCAACTTGTTGATGGTCATGCGATAACGGTAGACCCCCAACCCAATTTAGAGCGGCAACCAGAGACGATTCGGCGCTTTGTGGGTGAAACTATGAGTTTAATGCTTACCTGGTCACAACAACAGCCGCCAACACAAGTCTGGGAAATTAGCTCACAACTGGTAGCTGATGATTTTAAAGAAAAACTTAAGTCAGAAATTACTAATCTAAATCCAGATAGCCAATTTGAAAATGTTAATAGAGGTGCAGAGAATGTCTTAGTAATCCAAAAAGTTTCTCAACCTCAAGAAATAAGTAATGGAAAGTGGAAAGTAGAGATACTTGCAAATCAATTAATTTTTAACAGTTATGATAAATTAGGGAAATCAGTTTCCTTTAATAAACAAATTTTAGTTAGAGCAATAGATCGACCTGTAACTTCACTACCAAATGCAGCACTACCGTCGCAGTTTGCAGCTTACCGCCTTGGAGAAGCCAGATTAGAAATTTATAATATATGTGAAATAAAAGATAATAATTGTTCTGGAAATCCAAACTAGGCTCTACCATGACCCGATACTCAATTCCTGCCGAAACGCCTCCCCAAAATGGATTTACTCTAACTACCGACGATCGCCAACCAGAAGTAGAATCTGGAGATTGGGAATCGCGGATGTCAAGGTTGGTCGGTTTTGAAGAAGAATCTTCTAGTGACACCGAAAAATCGGAAGACTCGGCAACGCCGCCAGAGTCCCTATCTCTTCCACAAGAAGTTCAGACTAAGCAAGCACTCTCATCTAATCCCTTTGCCAAGTTAGGCTTGGTAGGATCTGCTACCTTAGCGATCGTTTTGGTGGGTGGTGTGTTTTTGTCTCAGTTGATGAGTGGTAGCAATCAAAAGCCAAAAACTATTGTTTCTCCACCAGTGCAAGAGCAGCCTACTGATGAATCCATATCTCAACAGATGGAAGCCCAAGTAGATACTCTCAAAACGAAATTAGCCCTGACTGAACAAGCACAGATGGTGAAAGATGCCCAACAACAGCTGAGAATTGCCAAATCAACGCCGACAGTAGCTTTACAACAACCGTCAGTTAGACAAAAAGCGATCCCAACACCCCCACCAACAGCTTACGTACCTCGGACAGTGACAGTTGAGCGCGTCATTAGAGTACCTGCTTCTCAACCTTCGCGATCGCCCCAGCTACCAGTTGTGAAGCCAAATCCTCAAACGGTCGTTAATGTAACTCCAGTAATTCCACCATCTCCACCAAGCCCATTTGCAGAGTGGGCAAGGTTAGCAAAGTTAGGTAGCTACGGTCAAGTTAATCCTAGCAATCAACCTACTAGTAACATAGCTACTTTGGAACCTGCAACCAATGCACAGCCGCAGCAAGAGGCAACAAATTCCAATCCCGAACAAAACACCCCACAACAGGACAATTCTGCGGTAAGTCAAGCTCAACCGCAGGGAGAGAAATCTGTAGCAGTTGGGAGTAGTGCTAAAGCTGTGTTAGCGACAGCAATATTTGGCGAAACTACTAATAAATCAGGCGGTGGTGGTGATGCAGATGAAGCGAAAAACGTATTTGTGATCCGATTGAAAGAACCACTAAAATCTACCGATGGTGCAGTTGCTCTACCCGCAAACACCGAATTCCTAGCTGAAATTGGTTCGCTTTCCGAACAAGGTCTTTTGCAGATGAACGTAGTCAAAGTTATCTCGCAAAATAATGGCAATCGTACAGAACGAAGCTTACCCAACAATGCAATTATTCTTCGCGGTACTCAAGGTAAACCTTTAATCGCAAATAAATATCCTGGTCAAAGTTCCTCCATAGCCTCGATGGATGCAGGACTATTCGTTTTGGGAGGTATAGGTAAAGCAGCAGAGTTAATAAATCGCCCTGATACAAAACTCGTGCCATATTCGATAACATCAACATCTCCCAACCCTACCGAAGACAACCCGAACAATACCACCAGCAGCACCTCCACTGGTCTTGTTAGTGAGACTGACAACAGACGCAATCTTGGAGCTGCGGTTTTGGAAGGTGGTATGAACTCTGTAGTACCCCAAATTGCCCAACGCAATCAACAGGCGATCGCCCAAATGTCTCAACAAGGTGGTGTTTGGTTTTTGCCAGCAGGCACAAATATTGAAATATACGTTAATCAAGCAACTCAGTTTTAAGGGGTAATATTTATAGCAATTTTAGATATTTGCAACCATGAAAAAGAATATTAAATTGTCAGGAGATAACCCAAAACGTTCTTATTTCCTACCTATAGCTTCCTTAATTTTCTCCGTTTCTATGTTCTGGTTGGTAGGTCGCGCTGTAGCTAATAACGCCGTTCTGCGTTCCATCTTTTCCTGTCAAGCACAAGGTTTAGGGGGACTTGTACCTACGGTTGATGTCTGGTATCAACAAGGAACAAACTTAAGTTTTATTCCGGCGGGAGAAGTAATTAAAAAAGTTTGGTTAAATGACCCATCACAGGTAACTATGGATTTTGATGGGCCAGTATGTATGCAGTTCGGTCAAGAAGCTAATAATAATTCAGGAGATTGTAAAAACTCCGCAGCAAATGTAATTCAACTCAGACGAATTCAAAAACTGGACATACCTGGACTTCCTCCCACTAGCAATACACTTTTAACAGTTGTTACCGAAGCGCAAGGTAAAAACAAGTTGTATACTTTTAAAGTGATATATAAAACAGATAATCCTGAATATCACACCTTAGCAATTTTTCCCGATCCTTCTGGTCAAGAAGGAGCTTGTTCGAGAGTTTTACAATAAAGTTCTAACAAAATTACCCTCAAGCCACAGAAGTTTCGCCTCGACAAAAAGCGTTGATGCCTACGTATGTCTGCATTGTGGTCGATCGAAAGCCCTGTTAGAATTCCTTGCTGAGAAAAAAGGGTTGGGGAGATTTAAGTCTTTGGGCAGTTTTATTTCTTTACGTAGCACGCTTAAAATAACGTATGGGTTAGTCCTGTAGTTCAATCAATTGAATAAACGCTATAACTTAACAGATTTAACTGACTCAGGCATTTTTAGCCTCATCTTTATAAATCTTCAGACAAAAACTAACCACAAATTCCAAAATCGTGTAAATATAAAGAAAAGCTTAAGAGGTTACAGACTCATGGTGACAGCGAAAATGATGCAACAGCTTTGGGCTGTAATCGAGTCTACTCAGGTCAACACCCTGCTCCAGTTTGACGATGCTGCTTTAGTACAATTGCTTCTTCAGCAGTTAAAAGCGAAGCAGGGGCTTGATGCTCAGTCAGATAGCACTCTCAATACTTATATAAAATCTAAACTGCCCCTAATTCGGGATACAGCTGAAGGTAGATTATCTTGAGGGCAAGGCGACAATCATTAGTCCGAAAAATCAAATTATTGCTCGCTGCCAAGCATACGCTCAGAGTTCAAACAGTGGAATATTATGAATAACTGGCTAGTAATTGCCCTAGTAGCTTATCTAATTGGAGCAGCGATTGAAGGGGTGAGTACAGCCAGTCAGCTATCTCATTCAATGCCAGAATTAGCTAAAAACACACAAGCTCATCCTTCAAAGTCTGACACCGGGTCTAGTTCAAGTTGGCGAGTTGTGGCCGCTATCGCCTCAGTCAGTGTTTGTGGAGCTTTTTTGTGGCCTTGCCGCCTTTTCCACCGTTTGATTAAAGGCAGTGTTCGTTCGTAAGCATAAAATATCATTACAGTAATTCTGGAAGAAGCTCTCTCCTTCTGAGAAATGAGTTTTGAGTTTGGCTCTCGTTTACTTATGATGCACTTTGTTCGGGTTCTGTCGCTACAGGTTGCCCAATTTTCGGCTCCGTTCCCGCAAACAGTCGTTCGATATTAGTACGATGGCGCAAAATCACATACAACCCACCGGCAATCCCAAACAGAATATAGGGTAAAGGTTGATGCAAAAGTACCATGAAAATGGAAACCGCGATCGCACCTGCAATTGAACTTAAAGAAACAATCCGCGATATTGCCACAACAACGGCAAACACACCCGCTGTTGCTAAACCTACCTGCCAACTCATTGCCAATAAAATCCCCAAACTGATAGCAACGGATTTACCACCAGTAAAGCCTAAAAAAATTGATTTACTATGTCCCAGAATGGCAGCTAACCCAGATATTGTTACCAACCACGGTTGCCACAGTTGTACATCTACCGTTTGAGGGATATAATTTTTAATTGCTTCAAAGTTGAACAACCAATAAACTAGAGCGATCGCTAATACTCCCTTTAAGGAATCAAGTACTAAAACCAATGCTCCTGGCCCTTTGCCCAAGGTTCTTAATACATTAGTTGCGCCAGTGGAACCCGAACCAACTTCCCGAATATCAATACCTTTTAATTGCTTCACAGCAATATAGCCAGTGGGAAAAGAACCCAACAGGTAAGCTATAACTACAATTGCCCCACACAGAGTTAGCCAAATAGCCATAATAAAATTCAAAACTTGTACTGAGCGTAGCCGAAGTATTCAAAATTCAAAAAAGTCAAGAGTAATACCTCTTGACCAATGACTAATGACTAATGACCAATGACTCATTTAAAAGTCATCATCATAGTTTCTCACTATTTTGGGGTCAGGAGCAAAGGCTAACCACAGGGGAAATTGCAGCAGTGATAGACTGATTTGTTCTTCGGAATCGTCAATGATAATTAAAGGTAATTGATTGGCTTTCGTCAATCGGTCTGCTTTTTGAGCGAGAGCGTCAGATGCCTCAAATAATACCACACCCCGGTCTGGGCCGAAATCTGGGCGACCGATTCCTAGACAATCTTGCAAGCCGCGCCGCCATTCACCTAATCGCTCCGGTGTATTAGCTAAGACTAAAGTACGGACGCGATCGCCATAGAGCTTGTGTAATATCGAAATTGCAGCTGAGGCAATCAGAATATTTTGTAAGCGGCTACCCATTGTCCGCAAACCACCTCTTCCTCCTTGGGTAAAAAACCAGTTGGAGATTCGTTCGGCGTGGATTGGTTCAAAGGTACGGCGTAGTTGCCACGGTGGCCCGTAGTAATCTGGTTTATTACGGTATTGGTCAATGAGGCGGCGAATTTGCTTTGTCGTATCTTGAAACTGCTGTTGGGCAAATTGGGGTATTCCAGGTTGGGGTTCAGCTGGTTTAGCCTCTTTTACAGATGGTTTTTCTCGTTCCACCACACTTGGCGTTAGTTGCAACTGCTCGGCGGCAGAGGCCAAATCCTGTAAACTACCCGTGAGATAGTCTTTAAAACCCTGCACCCGAATTGCCAAGTCTTGGGATGCACCAGCAAAAGTGGTTCGCATCTCATTGCGGATACGTTCTTGACGGCGTTCTAATTGTTCTACAGAAATTTGCAGCGTTTGTTTGCGTTGTTCTAACTGTACCAGCGACTCTTGCACGAGTCGCCCTAGTGAGGTTTGAGTTTCACTCACCTGTGTCTGAAGCTTTTCGTAAGAAGCTTGCAGCTTGGCTATTTCTGACTTGAGAGCTACTTCAGCACTCTGCAACTCTGCTACTCGCTGCTCTGCTTCTGCATATAATAAATTATTTCCCGATCCTATTTCAGACCCCAGAGCGACATTTTCTACTTCTAACTGCGCTACAAACTCGCCATTTGAATTTTCTGTTAGCTCTACTGTAGAATCTACCACTTCTGCATTGGCAATGAGTGGCTCAAAAGTTGTGTAGTCCTCTGATGAGCTAATGGCTTTTGTGTCTACCACTGGCTCAACTGATGAATTTACTGGATGTTCAACTGCATTGTTCTCTTCTGGTTTTTCTGCCAACCGTTCATCAATGGGTTCTGGGGTTTGAGATGCCTCTGGGTTCATAAACAATAGTGTAATTCCTATGACGCGAATAAATAGCTTTCAGAAATATTACAATTGACCTGCTATAAAAGTCCTGAGCATGAGTGCTGAGTTCTGAGTCTATATCAAAACGACTCAGAACAGGTGGCAATCAGCACTAAATACGCGGACAACGTTGTTCTAAACAAGTTTTCAAGGTGTTGGGGTCAAATAAAATTGGCAAAAAGTGAATACTTTTAATTTCTTTAAAGTAAAACAAAATGGGGACTCTATTCCAAAAGATCCGCCAGTTTTGCCATTCTTGGTAGGGAAAGCGTCGAATCAATTTTTCGCCTCTGTAAATATCTAAGTCGGTAGCGGTAAATTGCAAACGCAGCGTTAACGCTTGAAACATGAGAAACAAACCAAACAGCGTGAAAACGGAGCCTACCCAAGGTTGTACCAACAATAATGGAATCGCGGCAATCACCAACACTATGGGTATATTGTAACTAGGCTTGAGTTCCACAGTTGATGTGGAGTTAGAAACAAATGAACTGGTCACAGTCTTAAATCCTGCTTTGTTTAGTAGGCATATCTCCTATTTTAGGAGTCAGGAGTCAGGAGTTAGAAGTTAAGAGTTAGGAGTGAGGAGTTTTAACTCATAACTCATAACTCATAACTCCTCACTTCTTACTTCTATAGCCCTATGAATGCACTGCCAGTCCCCTGAAACATTAACCAAGAAAGAAAGAAGTTGCTAACAAATATAATCAGCAAGGCAGTCACAACAGCTGTTGTAGTTGACTGTCCTACACCTTTGGCACCTCCTGTTGTCGTCAACCCCCAACTGCAACCAATTACAGCGATTAAAATGCCAAAACAACAGGCTTTAATCATGGCGCTAAAAATATCCCAGAGACCAAGAAAGTTACGGGCTGAGTCTAGAAATACCGTATCAGACAGGTTGTAGATACTGGTCGCAATGATGAATCCTCCGAACATCCCTGTCACTAAAGACAGAAGGGTTAAAATTGGTAGCATGAAACAGCAAGCAAGAACGCGGGGGATAACCAAGTAATCAATTGGATCTGTTCTCAACATCAACATGGCATCGATTTGCTCTGAGACTCGCATGGTACCGATTTCTGCTGCAAAAGCAGAACCGACTCGTCCGGCCAAAATCACTGCTGTTAACACAGGAGTGAGTTCTCGTGTCAACGCTACAGAAAGGACTCCGCCGATAATGTTTCCGGCACCAAAGTTAATGAATTCTCGCGCCACTTGAATGGTAAACACTGCGCCAACGAAAATAGCCGTCAATAAAGCAATAAATAAGGAATCTGGCCCAACTGCTGCCATTTGTTCTAAGGTGTTGCGCCGATGGATTTTGCCTCTTAATAGGTGAACTAGTACTTGCCCACCCAGAAAAATCGCCGCCAGCAGCCGCTGACTCCATTCCCCTAAACTGGATTTGGATGTAGTCTGGTTCAATGTTCTGTAGCTAACTCGGTAACTGCCTTAAGAATAGCGGAAGTCATGGGAATGGGGAATGGGGAATGGGCATTGGGCATTGGGTATTAAGAGTGTTGAGTTAGGAGTTAAGAGTTAAGAGTTAGGAGTTTTGTTTACCCTCTTGTCCCCCTATCTCCCTCATGTCCCGGTTGGTGAGCGCAGTCGAACCACATCTCCCCCTACTCTCCCTGCTCTCCCAAGAAGGCTGAATATTAACTTAGATTAAAGATGTTCTCAGAAAATGAAGCTGTTCTTAAACGTGCTGCAAAGCAATACATAAGTATTACCCTTCGCTATAACCTTCATTGTACAAGGCTTTTGTAGATTTAAGTCGCTTTTTTTATCCACAGCATGGGCTGTAACTGCTAGCCATTTATTTTAATGAAAACTTAAGATTTTTGACAGATTGGCTGCTTTGGAGCGATCGCCCGTATTGTAGAAAATGACAAACCACTATCTTGCTTTTGTCATCTCTACTCACGGAGTTTGTCTTAAATGACTATTTTTACTAACTTTCTCCGCTCCCTACTACTCACAATCATTTTTAGTTTTGTGCTTCCCATATTTTTCGTTGGCGGCGGATTCCTCGTTCTATCCCTCATTGGTAACATCCCCTGCTTACAAGACTTCACTGAGGCGATCGCAACTGAGATTATCCATTTTCTCGCTACCTTCGGCAGTGGAACTCCCCTACGCGGATTATTTGTAATTAGCTTAACCTGTAGTTTCGTTGGCGCACTGTTTGATATGTTTGTCTATTATCGGTATCAAATTTTACGGATAGATTCTTAAGTAGTGAAATCGCTTCATCAGGAGATTATTGGGCTGTAGAAGACAGGAAAAAGTGATATTTCCAAGAGCGAAAGTACTACTAGTCTATAACCTAAATAGAGATTAGTGTTACTGAATCAATTTTTATTAATTAAATTGAGTGTCGAAGTAATTGATTAAATATTTATATATTCATTAGTTATTAGTGATTAATTACTGACAACTAGTAAGCGTGCGCGATCGCGAGTAAAAACAGTCCTCAAACATTCAAAAAGCCGGAATAACAAGGCATTGAGAAGTTTTAATTTTGCAAAATAGCTAAAATAGCCTTTCTAAATCATCAGGTTAACGCTAAACTAGAGTTTGGCATTTTGTGCTAGCTGTAATCTTTAAGGATTTGATTAGCATTAATCCAGACGATCCAATAAAACTCACTAAAAAATATAAAAATTTCCTTAAAATATTAATGAGCACAATGGCAGCTCATGTTTCTTAACAGAGAAAAGCAGGTCGTTTGACCATTGGGGATCTTATATTGAATTTATTACGAGGTATGTTGACAGCTCATGGTTTGGCCGTTTAAGCCCAAGTTTAGAAAACAAATTGCGCGGATTGAAATTACTGGTGCGATCGCCAGTGCTACTCGCAAACGCGTCCTAGAAGCCCTGAAAACTGTAGAAGAAAAAAAGTTTCCGGCATTATTGCTACGTATCGATAGCCCTGGCGGCACAGTCGGAGATTCTCAAGAAATCTACAGTGCCCTCAAGCGTTTACGCGAGAAAATCAAAATCGTCGCTAGCTTTGGCAATATTTCGGCTTCTGGAGGAGTATACATCGGCATGGGAGCCGAACACATCGTTGCCAACCCAGGTACAATTACGGGTAGCATTGGTGTGATTCTGCGTGGGAATAACTTGGAACGCTTGCTAGAAAAAATTGGTGTTTCCTTCCAAGTAATTAAATCTGGCCCTTACAAAGACATTTTGGCTTTCGATCGGCAATTGACCGAACCAGAAGAAAGCATCCTGCAAGAGTTGATTGACACAAGTTATCAGCAGTTTGTCCAAACGGTAGCTGATGGCCGTTCTTTAACGGTGGAAGCTGTAAAAAGTTTCGCTGATGGTCGGATTTTTACTGGACAGCAAGCCCTAGCTTTGGGTGTTGTAGACCGCTTGGGCACAGAAGAAGATGCCCGTCGTTGGACAGCAGAACTGGTTGGTCTCGATCCAGAAAAAACTCTCTGCTATACCCTAGAAGAACGGAAACCCTTATTGAGTCGCTTTATACCAGGAAGTCGTCAGTTTTCATCAGGAATTGGGGCTGGTATTGATTGGCTCGAATTTGAAATGTCTACTAGTGGTTTACCTCTGTGGTTATATCGACCCTAAATATGAGTTAGGAGTTATGAGTGAGGAGTTATGAGTTAAAAATCTAAACTTCTCATTCTCAATTCCTAACTCCTCACCTTTGTGTTTTAAGGAGGATTTTGGCGTGGACTGGCAAATGCGGGCTATTCGCGGAGCAACAACCGCTTCAGAAAATACTGTTGAGACAATCCGAGAAGTGGTTACAGAACTACTAGATGAACTGGAAAACCGGAATCAATTCCAGCCAACAGACATTATTAGTGTGACTTTTTCAGTGACACGCGATTTGGATGCGGTTTTTCCAGCTGCGATCGCAAGAGCGCGTCCTGGTTGGGATAATGTGGCTATGTTGGATGTGCAGCAAATGCACGTCGAAGGCAGCTTGCAGCGCTGTATCCGCTTCTTAATTCACGCTTATCTGCCAACCTCCGCCTCAATTCATCATATTTATTTACGTAACGCCGCTAGCTTGCGTCCCGACTGGAGTTTGCCTCAGATACAAGCATCACAGCAAGTAGTTAAGTCAAAAGTGTAACAGGACTTAATATTTTTCAGATGAAATCCAGTTTTCTAATTGTAAATTAGAAATGCGGCTGTAGTGACGAGTATTGTTTGTTACTAAGGTGTAATTTTCTGCAATTGCAACACTAGCAATTAGTAAATCAAATTCAGTAATAGTTTGTCCTATTCTACGAAGTACTGTTTTTAATTCACCACACTTTCTCAGAGCAGGATCGGTTAAAGGTACAACGGGTAAGTTTTGAATAGAATAAATTCTTCTGCACGAGTTCAATTTTCCACTACTGGTTGAGAATTATAAGCACCAAAATATAACTCAGCAACCGTGATGCTGCAAATATAAATTTGCTCCTCATTTAGGATTGCTATAGTTTACAATAAGTTTTGTTACATTTTTCCATCCGGAAATAAAAATTATACAGCAGGTTGGTTTTTAAGCGAAATTAAAAATGCAGTACGGGAGCATCAGATATAAAAAGCTTCTGCCTCACTTCGACTACGCTCAGTGACCACCTGCCTCAAAACCCGTAACTTTGTACTTAATGCAAATAAAAACTGCTATATGTATATACGCAGTTGGTATGATAATTTATGACTAAATATAGCTCCTTTGGTAGTTTCATTACTTAAGTAAGAAAGCGTAAACATTACTCGTGTAAGATCAATAAGCTGATAATCTCAGCGATTGTATCAAGTAAAAATATAGTTCTATTGGATATGCGATCGCATATCTTTTTAAAATAATGCCAAACTCCAGCTTGAAAGATGACTCATTATGGTTCAAAAATGCAATTATCTACGAACTAGGTGTTCGCACATTTGCTGACAGTAATGGTGATGGTATTGGTGATTTTCCAGGGCTGACAGAAAAACTAGACTATTTACAAGATTTAGGTATTACTGCCATTTGGTTGTTACCTTTTTTTCCTTCACCACTCAGAGATGATGGTTACGATATCGCCGATTACACTAGTATCAATCCTATCTATGGCACGCTAGAAGACTTTAAAGCGTTTTTGAGCGCTGCTCATCAGCGCGGTATTCGGGTAATTATTGAGTTAATTATTAACCATACCTCTGACCAACATCCTTGGTTTCAAAGAGCGCGCCGCGCCCCAAAAGGAAGTCAGGAGCGAGATTTTTATGTTTGGAGTGATACTCCTGAAAAATACCAAGAAGCGCGAATTATCTTCCAAGATTTTGAGACATCTAACTGGACTTGGGATTCAGTTGCCAAAGCTTATTGCTGGCATCGTTTCTATTCCCATCAGCCGGATTTGAATTATGACAATCCCTTGGTGCGCGAGGCAGTATTTGATGTTCTAGATTTTTGGTTAGAGATGGGTGTAGATGGACTACGCATGGATGCTGTGCCTTATCTCTACGAACGGCAAGGAACCAACTGTGAAAATTTACCCGAAACCCATGCGTTTTTGAAGGAGTTGCGATCGCACATCGACGCGAAATTTCCTAACCGGATGTTACTAGCTGAGGCGAACCAATGGCCTGAAGATGCAGCCGAGTATTACGGTGCAGGGGATGAGTGTCACATGAACTTTCATTTTCCCCTAATGCCGCGTTTGTTTATGGCAGTGCGGATGGAAGATAATTTCCCGATTGTAGATATTCTTCAGCAAACTCCATCGATTCCTGATAACTGTCAGTGGGCATTGTTCCTCCGCAACCATGACGAACTGACTCTAGAAATGGTGACAGATGAAGACCGCGATTTTATGTATGGGGCCTATGCACAAGACCCGATGATGCGGGTAAATTTAGGCATCCGTCGCCGATTAGCGCCGCTTTTGGGTAACGATCGCCGCCAAATTGAATTACTCAATAGTTTATTATTATCTTTGCCAGGAACCCCCGTACTTTACTACGGTGATGAAATTGGCATGGGAGATAACGTTTATCTAGGCGATCGCAATGGTGTTCGCACACCTATGCAGTGGAGTTCTGACCGCAACGCTGGTTTTAGTCGCGCCAACCCGCAACGCTTGTATCTACCCGTCATCGTTGACTCAGAATATCACTACGAAGCACTCAACGTCGAGGCACAACGGACTAATAGCAATTCTCTTTGGTATTGGATGAAACGTTTACTCGCTACTCGCAAACGGTTTGCAGCATTGGGTGAAGGGCGTTTTGAATTGCTACAGTCTAATAATCGCAAAGTTTTTGCCTTCAGCCGGATTACCTCTGAAGAAAATGTTTTGGTAGTAGCAAATTTATCTCGTTACGTGCAAACGGTGACGTTAGATTTATCAACTTTCAATGGGCTACTACCAGTAGAAATTTTTGGTTCCACTGAGTTTCCACCGATTACAGAATCGCCCTATTTCCTCAGCTTAAGTCCTTACGGATTTTACTGGTTCACCTTACAACGTAAACTTAGCTCAAATCAAGAGCCTAAACCCCAAGCAGATTTAGTAACTCTGCTGGTAAATGGTTCATGGCAGAATGTGATTCAACAACGAGAGTCAAAAAGCGTTCTAGAATCAACACTGCGGGATTATCTCTATACCTGTAGCTGGTTTGGCGGCAAAACTCAGACTGTACAATCAGTACAAATCATTGAAGCGATTTCTTTACCCTATAACCAGCAGATAGCTCAAATTGTTTGGTTGCAGGTAGATTATAGCCAGGGAAACCACGAAACTTATCTGTTATTTCTCGCCTATGCAGAAGGCGATCTTGCAACACATCTTTTGGCAGAAATGCCGCAAGCCATAATTGCACGGCTTGGGGTGCAAGGCAAAATAGACACTCCTCCACCCAATACTCAAGAAGTTGGAATTTTATTTGATGCTTTAGCAGACAAAAACTTTCTCACCTCACTGCTAGATGATGCGATCGCTAATCATCACTCTTATAAAGGGATAACCGGAGAATTATTTGGTACTACTACTGATTCATTCTCCGAATTGCGCCGACAGTTAACCAATCATGAGCCGACTGTTCTAAATAAAGAAGAACAAACCAATACTTATATAATTTATGGCGATCGCTTGTTGTTGAAACTCTTCCGCAAAGTCGAAGAGGGTTTGCACCCAGATTTAGAAATCCGGCGTTTCCTATACCAGAAAAAACACTTGCAAAACTCAGTTTTTCTAGCTGGTGCTTTAGAGTACCGCCGGGGAAATAAAACAGCCAGTAAAACTGCCCAAGCCACGACTATAGGCATATTACAAGAGTTTATTTCAGATATCCGCAGTGGTTGGGATTACACCCTTGATAGTTTGCAAAAGTACTTTGATTTTGTTACCACAGAACACGCCACTATTACCGAAGTGCCTCTGCCATCAGGTTCTTTGTTGGATTTACAGAGAATTGAGATTCCAGAATTGGCAATTGCAACTATCACTTCTTACTTGCAAAGTGTTGAGCTATTGGGTAAATCCACAGCTGAATTCCATATAGCGTTGGCTGCAAATATAGATAGCTCAGACTTTGCTCCAGAATCTTTTTCATCACTTTATCAACGTTCAATATATCAAAATGCACGTAACTTAACTGGACAAGTATTTAGGTTGTTAAAAGAACGAGTAAAATCCTTGCCAACCGATACTCAACCATTAGCATTAGAAGTTCTGAATAGCCAAGAGAAAATCTTAGAACGCTTTCAGTTAGTTGTCGGGCAAAAAATTACTGCATTGCGTACTCGTCATCATGGAAACTACCATTTATCGCAAGTATTTTACACAGGAAAAGAGTTTATTATTCCTGATTTTGAAGGCAAAGCAGATCGTAGTTTTAGCGAACGACGCATAAAGCGATCGCCTTTACAAGATGTAGCAGGAATGTTGCTCTCTTTCAACTATGCAGTTAATCAAGCTCTGAGCTATCAAAAAGAATCTGGGATGATCCTATCTGAAAATTTACCCCTTATAGAACAATGGGGACAGTTTTGGTATATCTGGGTTAGTACTAGCTTTCTCAATTCTTATTTAGAAACAGCTAATCAAGAATCTTTCCTGCCAAAGACAAAAGAAGAACTAGATGTGCTGCTTTTTGCCTATCTTCTAGAGCAAGCGATTGATGCACTAGGCGAGGAACTAAATAATCGCTCCGATCGGGTAGAAATTCCACTGCAATTTATTCTGCGATTACTGAGTGAAACTGCTTAAAGAAATCGGAAGTCGGAAGTACAGTTTTGTAATGGGGATTTAAACCCCATCACAAAACTTGCGGATGAGAGGAAGCCAGGGACTTAAACCCGTAGAATGTTGTTAAACAGTTTTTCCTTCTTTGCAGGTTTTAAAGCGTAGTACGGAAATATTAACTGTAGGTTGGGTTGAACTTTAGTGAAACCCAACAGAGACGGGAATGTTGGGTTTCGTTCCTCAACCCAACCTACAACTACTACAACTACAATTTCATCCCATTGGGAGAAAAGAAATTGTGCGATCGCGGCTGATAAATTTATAATTACTTCAAAATAGGAGATTTTCAAAAGGATAACTTTGCTTCCAACGATAGGTATTAAAGTCACGCTGGTCTACTGAAAAAATGCGCCCATGCCCTAAATATTCTGCTAAAATTACTAGGGAAGCATCAGCCAAATCCATTGGAAGATCAGCATATTTTTTGATTAATTCAATAATTCGAGGAGTATGATGAGGTTCTAAATTAAAAATCGTAAATAATTCTTCTTGCAGACTATTTAGAAAAATAATTTCAGCTTCAACTCCCTTGCGAGTTACCAAAAGATAACAAGTTTCTGTGACAACAGGCCATGTTGTAATTAAAGGTTCATTATATTGTTTTAAAGCTTGTTTTACTCTTTGGTGGTGAGTGTCTTTTTTATCAATAAGGGCTAACCAAAATCCTGTATCAATGATGATCATATTTTTTATCTAATGTATTAGATAAAACTTCCTTATATGTAGTTGATAAATTTTCTTCCACAGAACAACAACCAATTAATCCAATGTCATCAAACTTTTCATAAAGACTTTTTCCCTGACTATGATTTTCTGATTCTGGTTGTGGATAACGCTTTTTGAGTAACTGAATAAAATCAAGTAGTAAGATTTGAGCTTCTTCTGGTAAAGTATCAATATCTTTATATATTTCTTCAAATTTTATAAGCATAATTAACTTCTAAGATTGAGGAAAGTTTTCAGTATGACCTTATTATAGACTGCTTTTCAAGCGATCGCGGCTGATAAATTTATAATTTATAAAGGCATACAGCCAAATAATATTTTAAACTTTAAAATATATTAGTTGATCCTAGAGACTAGAGAAAATGAGCATTGAGGAAATTATTATAGACAAGGTAAGAATATTACCTCCTGATAAGCAACAATAGGCATTAGATTTTGTAGAATTTTTACTTGCGATTAACATATATTTTAAATTTGATTAATAAGCTGTAATTATTGGGGAATATGTGTTTATGAAAATAGCCAGAACACACCCTTGGAGGTTGGGTAGAACGGAGTGAAACCCAACAAATGATCTCACTTGTCACAACAAAAATTTTACATATTAACTTATCTGCTTTAAATTCAGGTGATTTAGTGTTGGGTTACGGCGCAAATATTAATTCGTTGTGCTGCAAATATGCTAGCTTGCGCCTCCACCCAACCTACAAAATTACTGATTAATTTATGTGATATCAAAAAATATAAATTTGATGTCGGATGTTAGCCTACTTCTAAATTGCTCCTCTACTTTGTAGTTTTATCATTTCTTCTTGTACACTAACTGCTACTTGTAATGCTTCATTTAATAACTGACCATATTCGCTTGCCTGTTCCCTAATTTGCAAGGTTTTTATCATACTTAAATTAATTGCAAATTTTTCTGGGTTAAAATCAGGATTTTCCCTTAAAATTCTTTCTGTTTTTAACGCACGGATTAACTCATCTCTTGTTAATTGGAATGCTTCAATTACTTTCTCTCTATCATCTAAACATACACGATGTCCGATTTCTTGCAGCTGTTCAATAACAGTTATATTTTGTACTAATTGATTATATTTTTGTACTTCTTCAGCTATCTTACTTAATTTATAATCAATTTCATTAATTTTATTAATATTTGATTTAGTAGAGTTTTCAAAACTGTTATTCATTGTACCACCTATACTAATCAGAAAAACAGATAGCATCCAAAAAATAATACCAGGGCTAATGTGCATAAAAACCTTAGCACAGATACATCCGATAAGAGTAATCCCTCCAGCAACACTGATTACATCCCCAATAGATTTTAAAGTAGAATCTTGAACGGGTATATTTTTTATACCTATCAGCTTTTCCAATTCCTCTTGAGTAATCTGAAGTTTTTGTAAATTAGAGTTCATAATTGTAAGATTATTAATTAATGTATTTTTTACAACATTTACATAAATAACAAAATCAAACTTATACTAACAACCGCAAATACACGCATTAAAAGCTATATTCTTTGCTATCCTATGCGTATTCGCGGCTGTATTTTAAGTTATATATTTACAAAACCCAGCCTGAATGCACTAATACGATCGCACCTTTCCTCAACCCTCCACAGCCAATCAATTAAACACCACATTTTCCATAGAAATATCGCGTTTCATCCTCGCTTGTGAATTAAGTTTTGAACTCGTAAACTAGCTTTTGCGACTTGAAAACTAGCTTTTGTGACTTGAAAAGTAGCTTTTGCGACATGAAAAGCAGCTTTTGCGACATGAAAAGCAGCTTTTGCGACATGAAAAGCAGCTTTTGCGACTTGAAAACTAGCTTTTGCGACATGAAAAGCAGCTTTTGTGACTTGAAAACCTGTTAATGTTAAAGAATTTCAGCAAATCTAACCAGATTTATTTATAAACTAATCTCAATCCCTTAGAAGTTCTCATAAAAAAACGCAAATATACGCATTAAACGCAATTTTTCAACATTGCCATACGTATATTTGCGATAAAAGTAGAAACAATTCTAGCTTTAATGCACTAACGCGATCGCCCTCTTTGTCAAAGCCTCAGCTGTCAATCCATTAAAGGCCATCAACTCGCCAGCACTGGCTGTAGTTTCGCCACGTTTCCATGCAAAGGTGTCGCGCTTCGCTGTACTCCGTAACAGGATCGGTTCTAGCATCGACGCAGCACCACCAGTAACCGCAATTAACCCATCGCCATCAAATAATTCGGCAAATTTCGCATCATCTAAGAAATCGCCATCAGGTTCGGAACAGGTATCCCATGCGGTATCGTGGGGACGATACAAACGTCTGGGGTTAATAACAGAAACAATCTTGGCACCAATACCTTCAGTTTCTAAGAAAGCAGCAGCTTCAAATACTGGCATTAATGTCATATCGCCAATTACAGCAAATACAACTTGTTTATCGCCAGCAATTTCATGTAATAAAACTGCACCATCGCGCAACCCTTGACGAGTTTGTTCTATAGTTGTGCGAATTGGTAACGGCGATTTACTTGCAGTAATTACAATTCCCTTATTCTTAGTTTTCAATGCCCACTCATAACAGACTTGAATACTATTAGCATCAGGGGGAAATAATGGAAAAACATTTCCATTTCGCATCAACGAAGCAAAGTAAGCTTCAATTTCTGGACGTTGGTGAGTCCAACCGTTGCGTCCTTGCTCTAATGCGCCTGCTGTGAATAAAGTAATAGTCGAGGGTGTAGGACGGCGTAATTCTGCCATTGCTTGGATTACAGTTTGCCAAATTGGTAATCCGTTGATGGCAAAAGATTCGTAGGAACACCACAAACTTCTCGCACCCATTAACGCTAAACCCGCAGCTAAACCGGCACAAGCATCTTCACTCAATGGTTCATAAACTTGCCCATTTGGTGCTTGATTATATAACTCGTCGGTTGTAGGATGGATAATCTTTAATGCTTGGTTGATGTTAGCAATTCCAGACGCTTCATTACCATCAGCGTTGGTGACGAGAAAATTCCGATCTTTATTTCCCACTATTCCTACCAATCGTCCCATTGCAGTTGTGGAAACTTTTGGTTCGCCTCCAACTGCATATTCTTCTAAAGATAATTCGCCTAATTCTGGCAATGGAAATTCAAATTCTGTCACTACAGTTTTTGCGGCTGGTCCACCACCGGCGCGTTCGGCATTTGTTCTGACTAATTGCCAAGCTTGGGCTGATAAAGCACGGGTTTGCAATGCATTAACAATATGCGGCGCATCCAGCGTATCTTTAGGATACAGGTTGTGAGATTTTGCACCCCGCGCGTGAACTCCTGCACCTTTGAGTTGTTTAATAATAAAAACGGTAAGTTTACCACCTAACGCCGATCGCGCGGCTTTATCTACACCGGAAAGTACTGCTTGAGTAAATTCTAGGCGTTTCTCAAAGGAAAAGGCAGTACTATCAACGTAATCCCCAGGTTGATCTCGATCGTCAAAATCTTTGGCATCCACCAACACAACTTCATCAAAACCGTTACCTTGCCAATATGCTTGCATCTCTGGGTTGGTTTTCAGGGAAACCATGCTGTGATGTTCTTGGCTGTAACCGTTCCACACTAATATCGGCAAGAAATTGGTGACAGCAGGATAAGCAGTATGGAAATGCGCGATCGCACTGACAATATAAGGCTCACCCAATCCCCCATCCCCAACTGTAAAGGGGAATAACTTATCTTTGTGCAATAGTGCAGCCGCCATTGCAAAGTGTTGCCCTTGTCCTAATGGCCCCGCAGGTGCGAGAATACCGGGAATGAAACCAGAAAGGTGTCCTAAAAGTCCGTGCTTTTCTCGGAAGCGATCGCGCAATTGTTGGACTGTAAAAATTCCCATGTCCTCTAGCGAACGATCTAAGAACATGGCACTATAAAATCCGGGGGCGTGGTGTCCGACTTCGGTAATAATATTCTTGTATCCCAGCATGACAAGAGATGCGTAAGCTTCTGCTTGGCTGGCGAATCCGCCGGGATGCCCAGAAGCCTTACTACCGGTAACTTGTAAAGTTAGGTAGCGCAGGGCATCGGCAGCTAGTAAAGTTTGATATACGGCTGCTTTTTCTGTAGTCGATGCGATCGCGATTTTGCCCGACTCAATAGCAGGAGTTGCACCATAAGTTTCAAAATCTGGTAAGGCTTCACCAAAATATTGAATCCCTTCCGAAAAATTGGGAAGCGCTGAAGATGCCTTTGCGGAGATTGCAGTCATGCTGAGTACCTTTTGACGAGGAAGTGAAACTGTAGATGCTCGTTGAATTTAACCAAAATTTTACATCTTCGAGGTTGTAACAGTTTATTGCTTTTTTGCAACGTTAGAATAAGTACTTTAAATGGTCAGGCAACCAAAATTTCAATTAGTTGAAGTAGCAAAAAATATTTAATCGGAAAAAAATTTATGAAATTCCCAAATGGCCCGCAAACTCCAGCAGTTGTACAGATCCTGCGCTGGGTTGTTAATCCGATGTCATTTATGGAGGATTGTGCCAAAAACTATGGCGAGATTTTTTCTCTCCGATTAGACAAAAATCTGCCTCCTATGGTGATTGTCAGCAACCCCCAAGCGCAACAGCAAATTTTGACAACTGATACCAAAGAATTGGAAGCACCTGGCGATGTGAATCAGCTGTTTGAACCGTTGCTGGGCAAGCATTCTGTAATTACCATCAGCGGCGCAGAACACCAGCGCCAACGTCAGTTGTTAATGCCTCCATTTCATGGCGAAAGAATGCGGAACTATAGCCAGGTGATTACCGATGTCACCAAGCAAGTTATTAACCAATACCAAATAGGTAAACCCTTTAATATCCGGTCTGCAACTCAAGCTATTACCCTGCGGGTGATTATGCAAGCTGTATTTGGTCTGTATGAAGGGCCTCGCGCCGAAAAACTACAGCATTTTTTGGGCGATCTTTTAGAAAAGGCCAGTTCTCGCTTAAGTATAGCTTTGCTTTATTTTCCAGCTTTACAAAGAGATTTTGGCCCGATTAACTTCTGGGGAAATCAGATGCGCCTTCAGCAAGAAGCTGACAAACTCATCTACGAGGAAATTCGGGAACGTCGAGAACAACCAGATTCATCACGCACGGATATTCTTAGCTTACTCATGGCTGCTAGAGATGAAGCCGGTCAACCCATGACCGATGAAGAATTGCGCGATGAATTGATGACTCTGTTAGTCGCTGGTCACGAAACCACAGCCACAGCCTTAGCATGGGCATTATACTGGATTCACAAAGTACCATCAGTGCGCCAAAAGCTACTGCAAGAATTAGATAGCTTGGGCGATAACCTAGATCCTGGCACCGTTTTCAAGTTACCTTATCTCAACGCTGTCTGTTCCGAGACATTGCGGATTTATCCAGTAGCGATACTAACTTTGCCCAGGGTAGTCAGAACCCCGATATCGCTGGGCGGTTACGAACTAGAACCGGGTACAGTGCTACTTGGTTCTATTTATTTGACCCACCAACGGGAAGATATTTATCCAGAACCTAAGCAGTTTAAGCCAGAACGCTTTTTAGAACGACAATTTTCTGCTTATGAATACTTGCCCTTTGGCAGTGGTGCTAGGCGCTGTATTGGGCTAGCATTTGCCCAGTTGGAAATGAAGCTAGCACTTGCTCAAATCCTTTCTAGTAAGGAATTAGAACTAGTTAATAATGGTGAAGTGCGACCTAAACGCCGTGGTTTAGTGACAGGGCCAGATCGTCCCATTGAGATGGTTGTCACGAGTCAACGTCAGGTGAAGTCTTCCATCCTCCAGACAACCTCTGTTTGATGCTGCGAGGTTTAATGGTTGCGTTCAGCAAACTTTCAATCATCTATACATTTAGATAGATTTTCAATGCTTTTAAACAATCCCCTATAGTCCTCTTTTAAAGAGGACTATAGGGGATTTTAATATATTACAACTGTAAAAAGAATGAATTTTAATAGTGAGACAATACACCAAGATAAGGCATTTTAATATCATCAAAAGACGTAAATTTAATATGTGTATCTCAAAATAATTGAGTAAGTTTTTTTTGTAAATGCATTTAAAAAATCATAAAAAATATTATTATTAATTTTGTAAAACTAATGGTGATTAATTAACACTACGGTTCACTTAGTGGTAACTAACTCCCGACTATCCCCTGAAAATATTAAAAAAGCTGGCTCTAATTACATCTTTTTTAAGGAGTGTTAGGGAGAATTAAACCTTAACCTAAGCGGATTGAATTATTTGCGCCTTGTTAAATCCTAAAAGTATTCAATAAACAATGAAACTATTTGAGAATCTCAGCACACCAGCGTTGCTACAAACTCTGCAATTAATTGCTGAACCAACAAAGTTTTTAGAAAATAATGCTGCTAAGTATGGTGATATTTTTACAGTAAAGGTAATGGGTTTAAAGTCGCCACCGATAGTATTTTTTAGCCATCCGCAAGCAATTAGCGATTGTTTTGCCATACCTGCACAAAAATTAGATTTTCAAAAAGCAACCCATGTATTTAAACCCTTGTTTGGTGAGAATTCTATTGTATTTCAAGAGGCGCGATCGCACCAACAACAACGGCAGCTATTACTCCCAGCATTTCATGGCGATAATTTAAAATCTTATGGACAAGCAATTTGTCAAATAACTGAAGAGGTTACACAAAGTTGGACATCAGGTACAGATATTTGTATACACAAATTAATGTCAAATATCACTTTAGAAATTATCTTACAAGTGGTATTTGGGATTACTCATGGTGTGCGTTACCAACAATTAAAAGAACAATTGAGTTCTTTATTAGAAGACGTAACTAAACCTTGGTATTCCAGCTTGTTTTTCTTTCCTTCGCTGCAAAAAGATTTAGGCGCATGGAGTCCTTGGGGAATTTTCTTAAAAAGACGAGAGCAAATTGACAAACTCATCTATGCCGAAATTTCTGAAAGACGTTGGCAAAATGATCCTGCGCGTACAGATATTCTCAGTCTGCTGATGTCAGCTTATGACGTAAATGGGCAACAAATGACAGATGAGGAATTACGCGATCAACTAGTTTCATTATTGCTATTGGGTTACGAAACTACATCTGGTGTATTAGCGTGGATATTTTATTTAATTCACTCCCATCCAAAGGTTAAACATCGGCTAATGCAAGAACTAAATACCTTAAACAATCTCACAAATCCGGAAACAATTGCCCAATTACCTTATCTCACCGCCGTCTGTCAAGAAACACTGCGAATTCACCCTATTGCTTTAATTTGCACGCCGCGAATGGTAAAAGATAGAGTGGAAATTATGGGGCATAAATTTACATCAGAAACAGTTTTAGTTCCCTGTATTTATTTAGCACATCGCCGAGCCGAGACTTACCCAGAACCAGAACAGTTTCGGCCAGAAAGATTCCTCAACCAAAAATTTTTACCTTACGAATATTTACCCTTTGGTGGAGGTTATCGCGGTTGTATTGGTGCAGCCTTTTCCATGTACGAACTAAAATTAGTAACAGCTATAATATTATCCCGTTTTGAATTAAGCCTTACTGATAAACGTCCTGTGCATCCAGTCCGTCGTGGAATTACAATTGTCCCTAGCGGCGGTGTAAAAATGGTTGTTACTAAAAAAGCAAAACTCAAAAAACAAACAATACTTTCTACTTAACCCTGTTTTATCACTTTGGGGAAAGAAAAATAATTGTAGGTTGGGTTGAACTTTAGTGTTACCCAACATTTACCTTGGTTTTCGGATGTTGGGTTTCGTTCCTCAACCCAACCTACGCCTAAATTGATAAAAGTATTGAAAAATAAAGGTTTTAGATTTTTACCTGGCGAGAGTGATTAAAGAGGGTTAATTACTCAATCTCCCCATTTGCATATATCGTAATATAGAGCCGCTTGTTAGTATCTAGCCTTTACAGTAAATAGTAAGAGGACATTTATGAGAATTAGTAATTCATGCCTAATGAGCATCGGTTAGAAGAACAATTTATATCCCAAGAAGCTGAAAAACAAGTATCCAATCAGCTAGATGAAGTAGAAGAAATAGCAATAGATGTAAAAACCGATCTGTTAAAAATCCTTCAAGGACAGGCGGATGGAGTTGCAGTTGCAGGTCAAGGATTAGTTATTAAAGAAGACATTCGCGTACAGGAAATAAAACTGCAAACAGATAGTATAGCTATCAATCCCTTTAGCGCTCTTTTTGGTCAAATAGAACTCAATGAGCCAATCAATACTATTGCTAGGGTTATACTCACAGAAGTCGATATTAACCGCGCCTTGACCTCAGAGTTTGTTCGTAGCCAGATGCAAAACTTTGAGTTGAATGTAGATGGAGAAATTGTCAGTTTTGAGCCAAAAGAAATTCAGATATTTTTACCTGGTGATGGCAAACTAGAATTTAAAGGAAAAGTGCAGTTAAAGGAAATGGGAAATACTCGCCCTTTAGCTTACACTGCGATCGCTCGCCCACGAACTCATTCACAACCCGCCATGCTGGAGGCTTTTAACTGTACTGAGGGAGAGGGGATTTCAATAGAATTAACTACAGCATTGATGCAGAAAGCTAAAGAACTGATGAATATACCATCCTTTAAATGGGAGGAGATAGCTTTTTCTATCAAAAATGTAGAAGTACAAAAAGGTACTTTAATACTTATGTTAGAAGTTCAAGTAAAGCAAATACCCCCATCGTCAAGTTTAATATCTCCTTAGTAGGATTGACACGAGTTAAAAATAATTTTTGTTACTGAGGGATGATGTCAATGTAATAAAAATTTTCTAATATTTTAGAAAGCTACTTATTTCTAAATTCCAACTATGCAAGAGTATGATGTTGTGCTGATCGGTGCTGGACATAATGGACTAGTTTGCGCAGCTTATTTGCTAAAAGCTGGTTATAGCGTTCTGTTACTAGAAAAGCGTTCTGTACCAGGTGGCGCAGCAACAACTGAAGAATGCTTACCGCAAGAAGCTCCTGGATTTAAATTCAATTTGTGTGCGATTGACCATGAATTTATTCATTTAGGCCCAGTTGTTGAAGAATTAGAACTAGAAAAATATGGCTTGCATTATTTGCAGTGCGATCCAGTTGTTTTCTGTCCTCATCCTGATGGGAAGTATTTCTTAGGACATAAGTCGCTGGAAAAGACTTGTGCAGAAATCGCCCGTTACAACCAACGTGATGCCAAAAAATACGCAGAATTTGTAGACTTTTGGCAGCGATCGCTAGGTGCAATGATTCCTATGTTTAATGCACCGCCAAAATCAGTTATAGACATTCTTGGTAACTACGACGTTACCAAACTGAAAGATTTATTTTCTGTTATTGGTTCTCCAAACAAAACGCTGGACTTTATTCGCACGATGTTGACCAGCGCTGAGGATTTACTTAACGAATGGTTTGATGAAGAATTTCTGAAAGCGCCACTAGCCAGACTAGCATCAGAACTTGGTGCGCCGCCATCACAAAAAACCCTTGCCATTGGTGCAATTATGATGGCAATGCGTCATAATCCGGGGATGGCCAGACCTCGCGGTGGAACTGGCGCACTTGTGCAAGCTTTGGTGAATTTAGTCACAAGTAAAGGTGGCGTTATTCTCACAGATCAGCACGTTGAAAAAGTTTTAATTGATGATGGCAAAGCTGTAGGTGTGCGGGTTGCTGGTGGAAAAGAATATCGCGCTAAATACGGGGTTATTTCTAATATTGATGCCAAGCGGTTGTTCTTACAAATGACAGATAAAAGCGATGTTGATGGAGCCGACCCAAATTTATGGGAAAGATTGGAACGCCGCATCGTTAACAACAACGAAACCATCCTCAAAATAGATTTGGCTTTAGACGAACCACTCCATTTTCCCCACCACGCCCACAAAGATGAATATCTTGTCGGTTCTATTTTGATTGCTGATTCTGTGGCTCATGTAGAAGAGGCTCATAGTAAATGTACCTTGGGAGAGATTCCTGATGCTAACCCATCAATGTATGTGGTGATGCCTAGTTATTTAGATCCCACATTAGCACCAGCAGGTAAGCACACTCTATGGATTGAGTACTTTGCTCCTTATCAAATTGCTGGTGCAGAAGGCACTGGTTTAAAAGGTACTGGTTGGACGGATGAATTGAAAAACAAAGTTGCAGATCGGGTGATTGATAAATTGGCAGACTATGCACCTAATGTCAAAAATGCAACTATCGCCCGTCGGGTAGAAAGTCCAGCCGAACTAGGAGAAAGATTAGGTGCGTACAAAGGGAATTATTACCATGTTGACATGACCCTAGATCAGATGGTATTTTTCCGTCCCTTGCCAGAAATAGCGAACTACAAAACGCCAATTGATAATCTATTTTTGACTGGTGCAGGGACTCATCCAGGTGGTTCAATTTCCGGAATGCCGGGACGCAATTGTGCACGCGCATTTTTGCAGGCAAAACATCCCATTAGCCAAACTTTGAAGGATGCGCGGGATTCGATTAAGTCAACTGTCGAGTCAGTGTTTGGCATTAGTTAAGCCTTGCACAGATAAACCCTCATGTAGAGACGCGATTTATCGCGTCTTGATTTATCGCGTTTTGATTTATCAGGCAATCACGAAAATATTTGTATTAGTCATAGCTAGACCTATTGCTAGTTGAGCAACTTGGATTTGACTAGATGAGCCTGTACCATCAGCATCAAAGAATAAACCCCCTGTATTATTGTTGTAGATAAAGCGATCGCTACTATCTTCTGCTACTGAACCGATAAAAAATTGCGTGGCTTGAAGTATACCTTCACTAAGTCCACCTCCAAACCCGATTTGAGAAACATGAATTGTGTCATCTAAGGGCGAAAAATCTGTAATGTTATCAATCCCCTCAGAAGGGGTATTAATAGTAAAAACATCAGATCCAGTTCCTCCCGTTAGTGTATCGTTACCTAAACCTCCAACGAAAGTATCATTACCACTTCCCCCTATAAGGATGTCATTGTCATCTCCACCATTTAGATTGTTATTACTAGTATTACCAGTCCCATTAATATCATCTGCACCTGTTAAGGTAAGATTTTCTTCATTGGCTGATAAAGGGGAGCTAACGGTTGATGAAACGGTGATATCTGGCGAAGTAGGCGTATTATTGGCAACAGTGAGTAAAGTTCTAAATACCTTTTGGTTGCTGGTTAGACTTTCATCAAACTCTGGGATTGAATTAGTTGGATCTAGAAATGAAATAACATAGTAATTTCCAATTGGGATATTCGGAAACGCACCACTCCAAGTCGCTGTTCCCGAATTGAATGGATTAATCGAAGAAATAGTTGTATTACCAATTAAGTAATGAGAACCAATATTATCAGTGATATTGGCATCAGTGGAAGCATAAAAAGAAACCGAGAAAGTGCCTGTCGCGGCTGTACCATTGTTGCGAGGATAGACCGTGATGCTGAAATTTTCCCCATATTTGATAGTTTTATTATTAAAACTTCCAAGAGTGGTGTTAAACCACACATCAGAATCTACTAAATCAGCTTTGTCAGTGGGTTGGCGCGCGCTATTGTCTTGGTCGATCCAGTTTTGAATCTCATTATATCGAGTGCTTGTAATTCGGGCGAACTCGTTGTAAAGCGGAGTTTTATTGCTGGTTGTCTCATTTGAAGCTACTCCATAAATAGTTGGTTTATTTGTGTTGGAATTATTAAGCCAGAGAGGGCCTCCACTATTTCCAGGTAAGATATCTAGCTCATTACTACGCAAGATCGAGTCAGTTGTACTTGTGATTTTTCCACTTTGAGTCCACATATCATAGTTGTCAAATTTCCCATCGCTATTGGAATCAAATTTATCAGATGGGTATCCAGTGACATTCACTAAAGTTCCACTGCTGAGATTATCGTCATATCCATAGTTAAACCAGCCAGTAAAGTTTCCAATATTGCGGTCAAGAGTAACCAATCCTATATCGTATTGAAAAGTTTCGCTTTTAGTTTGATCTCCTTGAGTCCATCCATCAAAAGAACGTGTATAAACAGATTTAGCTTCACTATAATATTCATAATCAGCGCGGTTTGTACCAGCAATGATATTTCCTTTAGAACCAAGCATCACCTCAATTTTATCTGCCCAACCTCCATATCTCGTATCATATACACAGTGTCCTGCTGTTAAAAAGTGGTAGGAATCAATCATGGCACCAGAACCGTTGATGATAATATCATCAGCAGTATCAATAACCCCATCTGGGCCTTTCCAATGTATTCTCATCTTTCCTATAGCACTAAATGGAGAAGTTGTCGTGTTGCTAACTTTTGTCCGACCATCAGGGGAGAAAAGAGACATAGTTTTATATCCTAAATAAAAAATGATGAATACAAAATAGACAATTTTAATGCCAAAAATTATCTCATGGCATTATGAGTGCACTAGCAATTTTTATGAGATTTTTTCCTGTTAATAATTTTTTAAGTAAAATTAAAACTTGAAATTGCCATATATTTAATATAAATTATTTATCCGATTTATCAATATCTAGAGCTTAGTTTGAATTTTCTTTGGAAGCGAAAAATAAAACTAATTAATAGAGATAGAGGTTGGAAAAACTAACTATTCTGATATTCCTTCTGTCTTCACCTCTGCGATCCTGGCTGATTTATACCGTCGGCATTGGCAAATTGAAGAAGCTTCTCATCAGGATGAATTACTACAGGAATGCGATGTTTACGACGAGTCACAGCTACGCAATATATATAGCAACACGAATAAATTGTTTTTTGAGTAAAGCAGGTTCTAAGCGATTGCTTTATGTGTATTTAATATGATATTATTACATACGCTTGATTTTGATAAAGTTTTATGCATCGTCAACAAACCTTTTTGGGAAAAGAAATATAAGTAAATTAATGGGTAAAAACTAGTGTATTTTGATAATACTCAAAAAACTAACAAATTTGACCATCATCTAAAAATTTTTGTAGGTACAGCATGGTTTTTCGGCACTGCTTCGTTGCATCTGGCTTGATAGCTTTCTTGACATTTGGCTGTAGTGGTGGGGGAAACTCATCGGCAGAAAATACTACACAGGTTGTCCAAGAAAGCAATGTAACCCAACTTTTCATAGAAGCGAAGGCTACCCAAAAAGCAGAAGATTACTTTCATCAAGGTAACAATTTATTAGATAGACATAATTATGAAGATGCCATAAAAGCTTATGATAAAGCGATCGCCATCAAAGTTGAGAGTCCTGAAGCTTGGATTAACCGTGGCATCGCCTTAACATCGCTGCAACGCTACCAAGACGCTCTTGCATCTTACGATCGAGCGATCGCCATCAAACCCGACAAATATGAAGCTTGGTATAATCGTGGCATCGCCTTAACATCGTTGCAACGCTACAAAGATGCTGTTACATCTTACGACAAAGCGATCGCCATCAAACCCGACAAATATGAAGCTTTAATTAACCGAGGTATAGCTCTGACAAAGCTGCACCGCTACCAAGATGCGATCGCATCTTATAATAGAGCGATCGCCATCAAGCAAGATTTGCACCAAGCATATTACAACAAAGCTTGCTCTTATGCTTTACAAAGCAATCTAGAATTAGCAATTGAGAACCTAGACAAAGCAATCAAGCTTGTTCCTGATAAATACAAGAAGTTAGCAAAAACTGACCCCGACTTTAGCAAAGTGCGTAGTAAAAAACAGTTTCAGGAATTACTGCAATAGTATTCGATCGCCACTACTCAGTGTAAAATATAAGCCTGCTGTAACAAGGATTTTTTCTTGAGCGGTTTACGATTAGACATGAAAAAATTGTTAATCACTGGGGCAAGTGGTTTTTTAGGATGGCATCTTTGCCAGCTTGCCAAACAAGAATGGGAGATTTATGGCACTTATTTATCCCATCCTTTAGAGATTACTGGTATGAAAATTTTACAAGCGGATTTAACAAATTTTCAGGAATTGAAACGTATCTTTAATGATGTCAAACCAGAAGCAGTTATTCATACTGCTGCACATTCGCAACCAAATTTTTGTCAAACCAACCCCAAAGAATCGCACGCAATTAATGTGATAGCATCTTGCAATATTGCCGGACTTTGCGCGGATAATTCTATTCCTTGTGCTTTTACCTCGACCGACTTAGTTTTTGATGGTTTAAATGCTCCATATCGAGAAACAGATGCCGTGTGTCCTGTCAATCTTTACGGCGAGCAAAAGGCGATCGCAGAAGCAGATATGCTAGAAAGGTATCCCATGACCGCAGTGTGTCGAATGCCGTTGATGTTTGGTGCAGCAACACCCACAGCGAAAAGCTTTATTCAGCCATTTATTCAAACTTTACAAGCCGAAAAAGAACTAAATTTATTTATTGATGAATTTCGCACCCCAGTAAGTGGAACAACTGCCGCCAAAGGACTTTTATTAGCATTAGAAAAAGTTAATGGCATCATTCATTTAGGTGGCAAAGAGCGGATTTCACGTTATGATTTTGGACAGATATTAGTAGAAGTATTGCAACTTCCTGCCACTAGACTTAAATCTTGTCGGCAACAAGATGTGAAAATGGCAGCACCTAGACCAACTGATGTTTCTTTGGATAGTTCCAAAGCTTTTGCATTGGGGTATCAGCCTTTATCTGTAAGGGAAGAATTAGAGGCAATACACTTCAGTTAAGGCTAAGTGTTAATTGGATATGTATACATAAATATTCGCGTTTACAGATTTTGCTGCGATCGCACTTGTAACACAATTTATCGAAAGTATAAATTTTCGAGAACCTGATTCTATGGTATCGGGCGATGCCTGCGGTGGGCTACGCCTACGCACTTCTGCCTTCTGTGAATTAACTTCTGCTTTCACGTTTCGGTGTTTCGCGCACTCTGTATCAACTTCTGCCTTCTCGGAATTAATTTCTGCTTTCACGTTTCGGTGTTTCGCGCACTCTGTATCAACTTCTGCCTTCTCGGAATTAACTTCTGCTTTCACGTTTCGGTGTTTCGCGCAGTCTGTAGCAACTTCTGCCTTCTGTGAATTAACTTCTGCTTTCACGTTTCGGTGTTTCGCGCAGTCTGTAGCAACTTCTGCCTTCCCTGAAGTAACTTTTGTCTTCAAGTAACCTGAGTTCGGGTTAAAGATAAGGAGGTAAAAGCCACTCCAGTTGAAGGCTAGGTTTCTTAGGTTGATGACAATAAGCGATTAATCCGCAAAGAACGTTAACGCAAAAATTAACGGGGCTTCGGTGTCGAGAATGTTCAATCTGAGAAATGTTTTTGAGTTGATCATTAATCGTTTCAATAATTGAGCGTTTACGGGACAAAAGTTTGTCATGAAGACGCATCAGCCTATTCTTCATATTGCGACGGGGTTTAGCGAAAAATTGGATTCCGAACTCTTCCAAAAGCTGAGAAGCAAGTTTTTCAGAAACATAGCCGCGATACCTTCGGTAAGCTTCGCTAACGCCAAATATTTTGCCAAAAAGCTTACACAGTAAATCTGGTACGGGTTTACGGTCATCAATATTACCAGGAGTAAGAGTCACATTTAAGAGTTGACCAAGCTCATTGACAACAATATGAAGCTTAAAACCAAAAAACCAATCCACGGAAGTCTTGCCACGAGCGGCTAAACCTTTAAATACCTTATGCCGAGAAATCCGACGATTATGACATACCTTCAAGCAGGTTGAATCGATAAAGCCGATACCCGTACATTGTCCGAAACAATGCTTCAGATAGACGCATAAAGGTATTAAAGTTGATGGTATCCATTCAATAAATCGTTGATAAGAAGGAAGACCTGGAAACGCAGAACTCCACTGCTGTTTCACCTGATTCAAATAAAAATGTTTGAAATTCCGGTAGTGATTTTGATGAAAAGCGATGATAATTGTCATTATTTCACTTAAACACAAGCTTTTCGCTCTTACACGTTTTATTCCTCCATGATTTAACAGTTTTCTGTGCCATTGAGCTTCAAACGCTTTACAGAAATCATCTACATGACAGAACAAAGCATCTAAACTAAACATAGGACAGGTTGCTGGATTTGTTGTTATTTTCAGCTTACTACCTGTCCTTTTCCTTATCCCGAACTCAGGTTCAAGTAAGGGAACTCCAAAAAATAAATCATCCAATTTCACCGAATCAAAAGGACTTTCTCTTCGCCTGCGAAGATATCCTTGCTTCTCTACAAGATCGAGTCCAGTAGGGTGCGTTAGCGACAGCATAACGCACCGCGCCACATTCCAGTTCTTCTAAATATCCCAAATACTGTTAAGCACTTCTGGAACTTCAATCATTCCCCAATTTTGCGGATAAACATCTTGCTGGATAAACCGATGAATAGTTGAAAATTGCCAATCCTGTGGAGTCAGACATAATTGATGCCGCACAGGATTGTAATGAATATAATCAACATCACTCCCTTTTCCCCCTCTTGCAAAAGTAACTTTTGCAAGAGGTCTATTAATGAGTCTATTGTCTTAAAATACCCATTGTTTATGCCGAATTAATATCTCTCGTAGGCTGCGTTAGGCGTTTGTGTTTGGATATTTTGACAGGCGATTTGGTTGTTTACGCCGTAACGCACAAAATCATCAGTTCGGTGCGTTACTTCGTTAACGCACCCTACAAGATCGGGCGATCGCACTCTATAAGAGCGGCGATCGCAATTATAATTGAATGGGCATCGGAAAATTAATATCGTTGCCAACTAATATATTTATATGTGTACGACCGTGCTTATATAATTTTCTGGTAATGGAGGAAAGGATATCTGAAAAGGTAATTAAATCGATCAATGCACCTTTCAACATGTTATCGACTTCTGTCCAAATAAGGGCAGAGCGGACTTCAGGACAATTTACGAGGTATTGGAAAAAGTGATCCTCAAAATTACTCAAATTGTCTGCTTTGCCCTCCGTTAATATTTGATCGGAAAATTCACTTAGAAATGTCTCTATATTGACGATGTTTTTGCCATTTAGAGTGTACAACTTATATGATTGGCTGAGTGAGTTTGATAAGTCTGTATATGCTACTTTATTAACCACATTTATGATGGATGGTCGTGTTATATTAAATCCTATATTCTTCATCGTGGCATTCCTTTTTTACTTTTTTTATTGGTTTTTTGTTGTAAATTGCGATTGTATAGGACTCATATCTGATTTTTGAACAAGATTTCAGATAAAACCCTGATAGAACGGGCTTTTCAATCTCAGTATCTTTTCAGAAATCAAATCGGAGTCCTAATATTAAGCAATAGTTATATAATTCGGGTAAAATTATTGTAGTGATCGCTTGTAGCCCACCAATGATTGGCATGTGGCCCTGCCCCTGTCGTATCCCTTACAATTCGATTTCTCCCCCAGAACCCTTCAGCCGCTATAACTCCTGTTGGTTGCGCATAGTATTCAGCATACCCTCCGGCTCCCGCGAGTCCGGGTAAGTCACCATCGTTATTATTCCATGACACATTCCAACTGGCCGTTAACCATCTTCTTTGCGCGTTTATTGACCATTGGTTCTTATGTACATTCATTCTATTATTGTAATCTTTCTCTGATCTGGCGTTCCTCCAAGTCGTCTCATCATTCCTTGCTTTAGCATTGACTGGTAACTTATTCCAGGCATCTAAGGCAACATTCTCTGATACTATCCTCTCTGTATCCTCATTCCATGGATTATCTTCGGCAACTCTGTCAGTAACCCATGAGGGTGCAGGAGGTCGTGCATTCGGACTCGTTGTTGCCAACGCGTATCCTGCACTTAGCGATGATGATAAACTACCTACAGGCGTAGTATTAGCAGCATTCCATGGAACCATTTGCAAATATCCGGGCTGCGCTAATGATGAAATTTGGCTATTCCCTGTTATTGCCCTTTTCCGTTGGCTCGTGCGATCGGCAATTGATGCAGATGGGGTTTCGATAGCTGTGTGTTGCGATAACTGCTGCGGTGGTAAAGGCGATCGCATCACTGCCCCCCCATTCTGCTGCACAACGTGAGTCAACTCATGCGCCAACAACTCCTGTCCGCCCCGACTCCCAGGATTATATTCTCCCGAACGAAAGAACACATCCTGTCCCGTTGTGAAAGCACGCGCCTGAATTGACCGATTCAATTGGTCTGATTGACCATCTGTGTGAACCTTCACCCTACTGAAATCTGCGCCAAATGCCGCCTCCATCGGTTCGCGGATATTGTCTGCCATCAATTGTCCACCACCCCTAGCTTGGTTAATGGACGCTTCCAGGTCTGGTGTAGCAGCCATTCCAGCATTAGTCTGACGCTGCACCATCGGCTTCATCTGTAATTCTTCCTCATCTTCTGGCACTGCTTCTCGTTGCAGTGTGCGATTGTCCAGAGATTTCATTTGCAATTCTTCCTCATCCTCTGGCACTTCTTCTCGTTGCAGTGTGCGATTGTCCAGAGATTTCATCTGTAATTCTTCCTCATCTTCTGGCACTTCTTGTCGTTGCAATGTGCGATTGTCCAGAGATTTCATCTGTAATTCTTCCTCATCTTCTGGCACTTCTTGTCGTTGCAATGTGCGATTGTCCAGAGATTTCATCTGTAATTCTTCCTCATCCTCTGGCAATGCTTCTCGTTGCAGTGTGCGATTGTCCAGAGATTTCATTTGCAATTCTTCCTCATCCTCTGGCAATGCTTCTCGTTGCAGTGTGCGATTGTCCAGAGATTTCATTTGCAATTCTTCCTCATCCTCTGGCAATGCTTCTCGTTGCACCAAAGGAGTGATGGAATTTGCTAGAGGTTTCATTTGCAATTCTTCTGAATCTGGCAGTGTTTCTCGATGGATAGACTGGTGATTTACAGGTTGCGTTATTCTTTGCATTACCTGCTGTGCGACGCTATCAGCTTCCTGTTCGTATTTGTCTCCAGGCTGGCTAATTGAGAGTTTTGCTTGAGAACGCAGTGATATGCGACTGATATCGTGAGTGACTGGTTTGTGGAGTGGTTGTATTTTAGGAATTGCTTGGCGTGAAATTGCCGACGACTCCAAACCAAAGCCAGGTATCGGTTGTTTCAGGGATGGAATTGAGAAGCCTGTAGTAGTTTTTTTCTGCCGACTGACATGTTCTCTCATTTTCTTCTCCAGATTGCCCAAGCAGTAGCTAGATGAATATTTTACTGTTAATAATATCTAGAGTACTGCGATCGCACTTGTAACACAATTTATCGAAAGTCTAAGTTTTTGGGTTTGGGAAGTTGATTCTATGGTATCGGGCGATGCTTGCGGCAAGCTTGCCTTCTTGGAATTAACTTTTGCTTTCACGTTTCGGTGTTTCGCGCACTCTGTATCAACTTCTGCCTTCTTGGAATTAACTTTTGCTTTCACGTTTCGGTGTTTCGCGCACTCTGTATCAACTTCTGCCTTCTTGGAATTAACTTTTGCTTTCACGTTTCAGTGTTTCGCGCACTCTGTATCAACTTCTGCCTTCTTGGAATTAACTTCTGCCAAGACGTTTCAGTGTTTCGCGCACTCTGTATCAACTTCTGCCAAGACGTTTCGGTGTTTCGCGCAGTCTGTAGCAACTTCTGCCTTCTGTGAAGTAACTTTTGTCTTCAAGTAAGGGAACTCTAAAAAATAAATCATCCAATTTCACCGAATCAAAAGGACTTTTTCTTCCCCTGCGAAGATATCCCTGCTCCTCTACAAGATCGGCGATGCCTGCTGCGGGCTGCGCCTACGCAGTTTAATTCAATTTGGGATAATATGTATTTCCGGCTTTGTGAATTTCAATCATGTCCAGTAGGGTGCGTTAGCGACAGCGTAACGCACCGAACCGATGATTTGGTGCGTTACTTCGTTAACGCACCCTATAAGATCGGGCGATCGCTAAACACTTCGGGGCGATCGCACTCCATTTGAAGAGAGCATTGGCATATTTGGTCATCATAAGCTTTACTCCTACTTTTCTTGAGGGTTAAGTTTTTTTTGTTCCGCGTTTAATATCGCTATCACAGATTTCATATATTCCGATGCCGGCTCTGCTCCAGTTTCTTTCCATGCAATCATCTCACCTTTCCATTGTTGAGCTTCTTCGGCTGTTATTCCTCTCGGTATTTTTGTTTCCTTTGTGATTACAACCTCTTTTCCTTGTCTACAAAATAAATAGTCAAAGAAACTCTTTTCCATTTTTGTCTTTCCTGGCAATACAATATCTTCCATGCTTAAGAGTCTTTCTATATTCGCTTCTTGAGTCTTATATTTGAATGTCTGTCCTTTTTCTTTTCCATACATGCCGACCCAGACCTCTGGTATTCCAACAGCAGTTTCAAAGCTTGCATGATCCCCTCCATCTCTCATGACGACAGAAGCATAATGATTTTCCCAGCCATCATCACGTCCAGGGGAAGTATCTGAATCATACAAAACCCCACCCACGTCACTAGTAGATTGATCCACTTTCTGATCGACTTCAGTTAATCCTCGCGCCAATTCGCCACAAAAATGTTCAGTACCGGGTTTTCCTTTCTTGTTCTCGTACTTTGAAATATCAGCGGTGTATTGTGTATAGGTAATATTATCAATTTCTTTATTGCCACCACTTTCCCATTCTAGTCCTCCAGGTAAGTCCATTGGAGCTTCCTTTGATGATACATATATATCCTTGGGATACTTAGCAGTTGCTACCGCAAATTTCTTATTTTCTGAGATTTGATAATTTCTATCAGTAGACTCTGTGTATCTTTGGATTGATGTATTTTCAACTGCCCTGCCGCCATTCTGCTGCACGAAATGAGTCAACTCATGGGCGATCAACTCCTGTCCGCTCCGACTCCCTGGCTCATACGCACCTTGCCGAAAGAACACATCCTGTCCCGTCGTGAAAGCACGCGCCTGAATTGATCGATTCAACTGGTCAGATTGACCATCCGTGTGAACTTTCACTCCACTGAAATCTGCGCCAAACGCCACCTCCATCGGTTCGCGGATATTGTCTGCGATCGCCACTCCTCCACCCCTAGCTTGGTTAATGGACGCTTCCAAGTCTGGCGCAGCATCCATCCCAACTTCACCTTGACGCTGCACCATCGGCTTCATCTGCAATTCTTCTTCCTCATCCTCTGGCAATGCTTCTCGTTGCAGTGTGCTATTGTCCAGAGGTTTCATTTGCAATTCTTCTTCCTCATCCTCTGGCAATGCTTCTCGTTGCACCAAAGGCGTGATGGAATTTGCCAGAGGTTTCATCTGCAATTCTTCTTCATCTTCTGGCAATGTTTCTCGTTGGATATGCTGACGATTTACAGGCTGCGCCATTCTTTGCATTACCTGCTGTGCGACACTATCAGCTTCCTGTTCATAAATGTCTCCCGGCTGGCTAATTGAGAGTTTTGCTTGGGGACTACGCAGAGGTATGCGACTGATATCGTGAGTAACTGGTTTATCGAGTGGTTGTATTTCAGGAACCGCTTGGCGTGAAATTGCCGACGACTCCAAACCAAAGCCACGTGTTGGGTGTTTCAGGGATGGAATTGAGAAGCCTGTAGTAGTTTTTTTCCCTCGGCTGACCTGTTCTCTCATTTTCTTCTCCAGATGCCCAAGTAGTAGCTAGGTGAATATTTTGCTGTTACTAACATCTAGAGTACAGCGATCGCACTTGTAACACAATTCACCCAAAGTCGAAATCCAGGCAAAAACTAAGTTCGACTTTTGGCTACTTTTGATTCTGATGCACTACCTTTAGCCTGGATTTAGGGAGAGTTTTTTTATTTATGGACTCAAAACAGCAACAAAATTTTTTCACCTTCGATGGAGATGTTGGCGGGACTGCTGGCTATGCTGGGGTTTCGGCGGCATCTGATGCTACCAAGGCGGCTAAAACGGCAAGTAAATATCTCAACGACTCACTGCTGATGAACCAGCTTACAGAACACGTATATAAACTTTTGCTAGAAGATTTGCGATCGCAGCGGGAAAGGCTAGGTAATTATAATTCCCAAAGGTGGTTGTGATGGCTACAGGCGCTAATAATGGCAACATTACTCACGAATTAAATTATGTCACTACTAATCGTTTCTATGTAGAAATAGACAGTTCTATTGCTGCATCTTTCGCGGAATGTTCAGGATTAAGTATTCAAATTAAGAAAAATGTCTTTCAAGAAGGTGGCGTTAACGATCAGCAAAGAATTTATTTAGGTCATACAGAATTTGCAGACATCACTCTTAAACGTGGAGTTACCGATCATCCAGGTTTTTGGAACTGGATGAATGCAGTTTTTGATGAACAGAAGAAAACATCTCGACGCAATGTCAATATTTTGATTTTCAATCAAGCCGGTGAAACGATGATGAGTTGGACTTTGATTGGTGCTATTCCAATAACCTGGAAAACACCTGCACTCCAAGCAGATGGTAAGGCAGTTGCCATTGAAGAATTAACTTTAGCGTATGAGGGTTTACAAGTTGCAAGGTCTACAGGGGGAGGCACTTCTGTACAACGAAATCAAAAAAGTGGATATTTCGTTTCTAGCTAATTGGCTATTTCTCAACGATAACTATGCAAATTATTCAATCTCCACTAGGAAACAATATTCAGCCCCTTGGGGTAATATCATCTTTATCAAATCCTGAGAGAATGGTATTGAGAAAACAGTCTCATTCTCTGCATTCACGAAGTAATTTTCTTAGTCCCATACAAACTAAACTACCATTAGTTACATCCTCGAAATTTTTCTTATCTCGCGAACATGAACCATCGATACAACCATTAATAGGTTGGGATAGTTGGGATAATCAAGATATAAATAGTGATTTGCCATTACTGGAATCTGATTTTTTTGATTCAATAGCTCTACCAGAAAATAGTCATGTTAATCCTAGTGAAATAGTAAAAGACAGTATTCCAGAAATCCTGCCAAATCGGATTGATAAAAAAACAATTGATGATACCTCGCAACAACTAAGTCTTAAAAGTAAAAGTAAATCTAAATCACAAAAAATAAATAAATCTCAAAAGCCACTTAAGAAAAAATCAAAACCAAAATCTAAAAAAGCAGTCAAATCATCTGTGGCTAAGAATATTGTTCAAAGCAATGTTACTATTAATGGTAATGAAGATAGCTTATTAACATCAAATAAGCCTCTGTCTGTTGGGGCTAATTTGGAAATACCCACATTGCGACTAGATAATGCTGTCGTTGAAAATTCTCTAGCTTTGCCGTCAGCACTTACCTCACCCGATCTTGATGATGCAACTACTTTAACTCATCCTTTGGCGAATGATGAAAATATTGTAGTAGAGCATATTGTTGTACCTACTTCTGAGTCTTCAGTTGCAAAAAAAACTATTGCAATACAACAAGAAATTGATTCCAGTGTTTCAAGTGAGTCTCTAGCGAGTATACCTGTTCAGCTAACACCTACCTCAGCCGAGATTGAAGACACACCTCATTTATTCAGAAACTCTGATAATCATGAACCGTTAGTAATTTCAGAGCCACAATCTGCTATAGTGCTTAATGTCTTAGATGCTTCAGCAAATCTGACTTCACTGCAACGTGACAGCTATCTTGAAAGTACTAATACCGAGTTTACAGAAAGTCAGCCCATTTTAGTCCCACCTGAGATTGTTGAAACACCAATAATTACTCCGACATCGCCTGAGATAGGTGAAACTGCGATCGCACCACTTACCGCGACGCCAGAGATTTCTGAAATACCAGCAATTAGCGCCATATCGCCTGAGATAGGTGAAACTGCGAGCGCACCACTTACCGCTACATCACCAGAGATTTCTGAAATACCAGCAATTAGCGCCATATCGCCTGAGATAGGTGAAACTGCGAACGCACCACTTACCGCGACGCCAGAGATTTCTGAAATACCAGCAATTAGCGCCATATCGCCTGAGATAGGTGAAACTGCGATCGCACCACTTACCGCGACATCACCAGAGATTGTTGAAACACCAGCAATTAGCGCCATATCGCCTGAGATAGGTGAAACTGCGAACGCGCCACTTTCCGCTACATCGCCAGAGATTGTTGAAACACCAATAATTACTCCGACATCACCTAAGATAGGTGAAACTGCGATCGCACCACTTACCACATCGCCAGAGATTTCTGAAATACCAATAATTACTCCGACATCGCCTGAGATAGGTAAAACTGCGATCGCACCACTTTCCGCGACGCCAGAGATTTCTCAAATACCAATAATTACTCCGACATCGCCTGAGATAGGTGAAACTGCGAACGCACCACTTACCGCGACGCCAGAGATTTCTCAAATACCAGCAATTAGCGCCATATCGCCTGAGATTGGTGAAACTGCGAACGCACCACTTACCGCGACGCCAGAGATTTCTCAAATACCAGCAATTAGCGCCATATCATCTGAGATTGGTGAAACTGCGAACGCACCACTTACCACATCGCCTGAGATTTCTGAAATACCAATAATTACTCCTACATCGCCTGAGATTGATGAAACTGCGATCGCACCGCTTTCTGCGACATCGCTAGAGATTTCTGAAACACCAATAATTACTCCTACATCGCCTGAGATTGGTGAAACTGCGAACGCACCACTTACCGCGACGCCAGAGATTTCTCAAATACCAGCAATTAGCGCCATATCGCCTGAGATTGTTGAAGCACCAATTAGCGCCATATCGCCTGAGATTGGTGAAACTGCGATCGCACCACTTACCGCGACGCCAGAGATTTCTCAAATACCAGCAATTAGCGCCATATCGCTTGAGATTGGTGAAACTGCGAACGCACCACTTACCGCGACGCCAGAGATTTCTCAAATACCAATAATTACTCCGACATCGCCTGAGATTGTTGAAGCACCAATTAGCGCCATATCGCCTGAGATTGGTGAAACTGCGAACGCACCACTTACCACATCACCTGAGATTTCTGAAATACCAATAATTACTCCTACATCGCCTGAGATTGATGAAACTGCGATCGCACCGCTTTCTGCGACATCGCTAGAGATTTCTGAAATACCAGCAATTAGCGCCATATCGCCTGAGATAGGTGAAACTGCGATCGCACCACTTACCGCGACGCCAGAGATTTCTGAAATACCAGCAATTAGCGCCATATCGCCAGAGATTGTTGAAGCACCAATAATTACCACCATATCGCCTGAAATTGGTGAAACTGCGAGTATTTTCAGGGAAATTATTGACAATGAACAAATAGTAGAATCAGAATTTACCTTTGCGGTAACAAATGAAGAAAATCCTGAAATATTAACCTTTGTTGATACCTCAGATAATCCCACCTCCCCACAAAATGAGGTAAACACACTACCTCAAGTTGAGCAAAATGCGATCGCAGAAAATTTGCCAGCACCTAAAGGTTATGCTACTGGTGGCCACGTAACAGATTCCCGCGTTGAAAATCGCCAGCAGATAGCAGCCTCGGATACAGTACCTGCAATGCTTACACCTGGGGAGTTTGTGATTAATACTAGAGATGCACAGAAGAATCTACCCCTACTACATCACATCAACACGGGTGGAACACCCCAAGATATTATCCTTCCAAGTTTACAGACACCCAATTCCACAGAACCAGAAGAAACAATTTCTTCAGAGACTCCGACTAAAGTCGATTCTTTTTCAGACACTTCATTACAGCTAAAAAGTGCTGAGACTGATTCACCTGAGATATCCAATTCTTTAAGTATTTCTAACTTGGGGTTGAATATTAGTAAACAGAAACTTTCTATTCTCAATTCTCCAGAGATTCATACCCTTCACAATGAAACAATTGATGTAGGTGAATCCTCACCCCAATACTCATCACCTCCCCTGATTTTCCGCAAAGCAAATTCTCCCACTAAGACATCTTCCCAATGGTCAAATACACCTTCTCAATGGTCAAGTGTAGAAGATTTACTAAATGGAAATGATGATGAATTCACTAGCTTTAATTTTCATGATGGAGAATTTAATAGCCCAAATTATGAATATTCTCATGTTTCAGAATCACCACAAGTTTTTGCTAAAGATCTTCCTTCACCTAGAGGCTTTGCTGATGGTGGAGAAGTTACTCCACTCGACATATCCAGAGAAATAGTACCAGTGACTGAGACGATAGAGAGCGCATCTTCATTTTCTCAAGAAGATGATAAAGATGATACAGCCGATCTTGAAGCTCTAGCTCGTGAAGTTTATAGCAGATTACGACAACGAATAGAAATTGAGCGAGAACGACATGGCGGTTCCTCTGGTAGATTACCTTGGTAAATTTGTATTTAAGAATTAATTTTTGGAGAAATACTCAAATGGCAAGTCCAGCAATTATTGTTATTCAAAAACGTCAACCGCAACTTGAGAAAGCCAAACTTGTAGCTTATAACGGTGAAGCACCAGATATTGAATTAATGTTTAATCCTACAGAGATTAGTTTCTCTCGAACTGTTAAGTGGGAAAGTCAGGATGGTAATAGAGGAACGACTCTACTTCCAAAAGTAAACTTTTCTAGCGTGGAACCTTACGAATTTACGCTCAAACAGTTACTTTATGATACTTATGAAACAAAAGAGTCGGTGATGAAAAAATATATAGATAAAATTAAGAAAGGTGTAGAAACTATCAGTAAAGCAACTGATAAACGACCACCTGTTTATATATTTACATGGGGAAACGAGTATTTTTATTGTGTCATCACGAGTTTAACTTACACTTTAAATATGTTTTTGAGTGATGGTACACCAGTAAGGGCACTGGTAGATATAGCCTTGCAAGAAGTAGATAAGAATAACCTTCCTGGAGGACGTGAATCTGCTTCTACAGGAAATGCTCGTGCGGAAGATCCAAAAGGACAAACACTGAGTAAGACAGAATAAGTAATACCAATTTGAAAAAAGAATGCGACAAATAGACTATTTGTAGAGACGCGATTCATGAGCCAGCGCGTTGCGAGGGTTCCCACGGCAGTCGCTCATGGGGGGAACCCCCAAGACCGCGCTGCCTCCCCGTTGTAGAGACGCGATTCATCGCGTCTTTAGCCAAGGATGTGTTGCAATCATTAATTAAATAGGTATAAAGTGACAAATTAGTATTGACTTTCTCATTAAAAGCTGCTCTGAACATTTCATAATTTAGAAAATAATAATTATGCCTGCAAAAAAAAGCCTTTATTTAAGCGAACCTAAAATACAAATAGACGGAAAACAGGCTTCTCCTGAATTAATGAAGGATTTGTTGCAAATCACAATCGAAGAAAGCCTTCATTTACCAGCAATGTTTACGCTAGTAATCCATAACAGCTATATTCCTGCATCTGACCGACCAGAAAACAAAGCTTGGCGACATGAGCCTTTGTTTAAAATTGGGAAAAAAGTGAAATTGGGTTTTACTTCTAGTACGACTCTAGATAATAACTTCCAAGAAGAGGTAGGAGAATTCCTCATTGAAGGCGAAATTACAGCGATGGAAGTTCACTTTAATGAAAAATCTGAAGCTGATATCATTGTTCGCGGTTATGATATTTCTCATCGTCTGCACAGAGGTCGTTATAATCGTTCTTTTTTAAATAAAACTGATAGCGATATAGTCAAGCAAATAGTTAAAGAAGTAGGCATAAAGCTTGGCAATATAGAGGCAACTGGTGAAGTTCATAAGTATGTATTTCAAGAAAATCAGACCAATATGGAGTTTTTGCGAGAAAGGGCTGCCCGCATTGGTTTTGAATTATTTATTACAGAAGAAAAACTAAATTTTTGCAAACCAAAAACTCAGGGAGCCTTATCACTCAAATGGTTAGTTGATATTAATAAATTTAGTACCCGTGTTACTAGTGCTGAACAGATAAGTTCTGTAGAAGTACGCGCCTGGGACTATACCCAGAAAAAATTGATTAGTGGAACAGCCAAGAAAGAAAAGCAAATAACCGAGACAGGTAATCGGCTAGGAAGTAGTACTAGTAATGCATTTTCTAATCTTAAATCTCCCAAAATGATTGTTGTAGATAAACCTGTTGCCAGTAAAAAACAAGCAGACACGATGGCTCAGGCTTTGTGTGATGAACTAGGGGGAGAATTTGTTTATGCAGATGCCAAAGCAGAAGGGAATCCTGAGATTCGTCCGGGACGGGTTATTAATCTTCAGGGTATGGGCGATCGCTATAGTGGTAAGTATTATGTTACAGAAACCCGCCATTTCTTCAGTCAGCGCGTTTATGAAACTTATTTCAGCGTGCGGGGACTACGTTCTGGTAGCTTATTCACAACTCTATCTCCAGAAAAACGTCTCCAGCCATCTGAGACTTTATTAGTCGGAATTGTGACTGATAATAAAGATCCAGAGAAAATGGGCAGAGTGAAAGTCAAGTTTCCCACTCTCACAGAAGAACATACAAGTGACTGGGCGAGAGTTGTTGCTGTGGGAGCAGGTCAAAATAGAGGCTTCGACTGTTTACCAGAGGTAAACGATGAAGTTTTGGTAGGTTTTGAACATGGCGATATCCACCGTCCCTACGTCATTGGCGGGGTATGGAACGGGAAGGATGCACCACCGGAAAAGGTAAGCGATTCAGTTACAAGTGGTGTAAGATTACGCACTATTAAAACTCGCGTTGGTCATGTTTTACAGTTTGTTGAAGAGGATAAAGGAACTAGTAAAACAGGGATTCGCGTAGAAACTAAAGACGGTCATAAAATATATCTCAATGATAGTCAAAGGTGCATAGAAATTGAAACTAAAGGCGGTCATAGAATCAAAATGGACGATATGGCTAAATCTGTTTCAGTGAAATCAACAGGTAATATGTCATTAGATGCTCGTGGAAATATAGACATTTCAGCCACGGGTACGATTACAGTCAAAGGTGCGTTGATTCGACTTAATTAATTCGTAATTAACACAATAGGAGGTTATCGTGGGTAGACCAGCAGCAAGAATTACTGACAATGTAGCGCACCCCTTACCCCCAGTCTTGACAGGAGGGCCGGGTAGTCCCAATGTGTTGATTGGGTCTTTACCTGCGTGGCGGGGTGTGCTTGCCGCCGCAGTACCAGGTTTACAGTCTGCCAAAACCGCTTCTGATGCAGCTATCCAAGCCGCTGAGGCTGCTACTTTAGCGGCGGCTGGTACACCAGGGGCACCTGCTGCCTTAGCTGCCGAACAAACTACAAAGGCAACATCAGCAGCTACTATGGGTAGTGCAATTAGTGCTGCTGCTGCTGGTGCTGATATTCATAATTGCGCCACACCTTTACCCGTCCCTCCTCACGGCCCTGGAGTTGTGATTGACGGTAGTCAGACAGTGCTGATTAACAATTTGCCTGCCTCTCGAATGGGCGACACCGTTTTAGAAGCATTAGGGCCGCCGAATAAAATTATCAAAGGTAATCCCACTGTTTTGATTGGCGGTTGATTGGAGAGGCAGGGGGCACGGGGCAAGGGGACAAGGGAGTGTTAGTATCTCTTTTATCCACCTTTGAACTGGATGAATCCACCTTTGAACTCCGTTAATCCACCTTTGAACTGGATGAATCCACCTTTGAACTCCGTTCGTCCACCTTTGAACTGGATGAATCCACCTTTGAACTCCGTTCGTCCATCTCAAAACTCCGTTCATCCATCTCATATTAAGTCCGGTTAATCACTTCTGATTACCGCATCTGTGCAAAAATCCCAAAAGCCTCTTTCCCTCTGCTCCCCTGCCCCTCTGCCCCCTGCCTTTCAAGGGCAGGCTTTTAGGCTTTCGATAAATAGTTGAGAATGTTCTCAATTATTGAACGTAGTTTTAAGTTCTCAGACAATGGTTTTGGTTTTAAAATTCCAAAAATTTGTCTAATCAAAAAAACCTGCCCCAGAAAGCTGCCCCCTGCCCCCCGCCTCCTTAACCTCGACCTTTGGCGAATAGGCTTAAACTCTCTGTGCCGATATCTTTGAAGATATCCATGTAACAGCTGTCTAAGTGCCAGATATGGTTTATGGTCGTGAACGAGCCTATTTGGGAACAGGTTGGGCTTATCCACTGCATTTAAACGTGCAAGGTGGAATACAACTTAGCCGTGAAGATCAAAAAGTTAAAGAATCTATTTGGATTATCCTCCGCACGGGTGTAGGTGAGCGGGTTTATCGCCCTACCTTTGGTTCGCGCTTGTCAGAACTGGCGTTTGCACCTTTAAATAGCGATACCCTACTGCGAATCCGCCTTTATGTTTTGGAAGCTTTAGAAGTTTGGGAACCACGCATTACTATCGATGAAGTTATCACCGATCCCGATCCAGTGCGTGGCAGAGTGGACATCATCATCAATTATCGGCTCAAAGACGGCCCCGATATTTATAGTTTTGTTTATCCTTATTATTTGGTGTCAGCTGGGGAGGAATCGTGATACCAATTAAAAATTAAAAATTAAAAATTAAAAATTCAGAAAGTTAAATTTCGTCTCGGTTTCTAGGTTGTATCTGTCACATTCTTTTTTAAAATTGGTATGAACTTTGATTTTTTACCGAAATTACCTTCTTCCAACTTAGACGATCGCGCCTTTGATGATTTGGTGGAAGAATGTATTATGCGTATTCCTCGTTACTGTCCAGAATGGACTGACCATAACCTCAGCGACCCAGGAATTACGCTAATTGAGTTATTTGCTTGGTTAACTGACCAAATGTTGCTCAGATTCAACCAAGTACCTCGAAAAAATTATGTTGCTTTTTTAGAATTACTAGGTATTCGTCTCCAGCCTCCCGCCCCAGCCCGCACGGAATTAACTTTTTATTTAAGTGCTGCACTACCTGAAGCCTACACGATTCCCGCAGGATTAGAAGCCTCTACTATCCGCACTGAAACCACAGAAGCGATTACCTTTAGTACAGATTCTCCTTTAATTATCGGCAATCCTCGCATCCAACATTTCTTAACTGCCCAAACTACCGAAGATATTCCCCAATCTCTGCGCGAAAGAGTTACAACTTCCTGGACTCGTCAATCTAACGGTTACTGGACAGGTAACGAACAACCGATTTTTGAAGAGGAACCCCAGCCTGGTAACTGCTTTTATTTAGCAATTAATTCTGACGATCCTTTAGACGCTAATGTTTTAGAAATTATTTTCCAAGGGGCTGCGGCTACTCCTGCTGGGATTAACCCCAATCAACCACCCCGGAAGTGGGAAGCTTGGGATGGGGAAAATTGGCAATCAGTTTTATTGCAAGAATTAGATGATAAGACTCGCGGTTTCAGTTTTTATGAAATCGCCCAAGAAGGTGAAAACCCCTCTCAAGGTGCAGAAGTACGTCTGCATTTACCTCAAATTTGGCCTGTGGCTAATTTCACCTCTTACCGAGGTCGCTGGTTACGCTGTAGCTTTATTTCTACAGAAGCGAATGAATCTGGTTACAATCGTCCACCACGAATTATTGGTTTAGCAGTGCGTTCAATTGGCGGTACTGTTAGGGCTAGCCATAGTACGCTGATTGAAGACGAGCGATTGGGAATTAGTGATGGTACACCCGGTCAGTCTTTCCAGTTACAAACAGCACCAATTTTAGAACGTCGAGAAAATGAGTATATTTTAGTTACTCCGGCTGGTGGTTTGCCGCAAAAGTGGACTGAGGTGAGAGATTTTGCTGATTCTGGGCCGCATAACTTCCATTACACCATCGATTCAATCACTGGTACAGTCCAATTCGGGCCGCTGATTCGGGAACCGAGCCAACTTAAACAACAAACACAGGTAAGATCGAGAATTCAGCAACCACAACTAGATGACACATCTGTACAAGTTCTGGAAAATAACCAGTCTGAACACCAATATGGGGCGATTCCTCCCCGTGGTGCAGAAATTAGGATGGTTAGTTATCGTACAGGCGGTGGTAGAGAAGGCAATGTTCAAACTGGGGCAATCCAGTTTTTGAAGTCTGCATATCCATATATTGCTAGTGTGGTCAATCGTGTACCAGCAATCAATGGGGCGGATGCTGAGTCACTGGAACAAGCTGTAATGAAGGCTCCCCGCATCCTCCGCACGCGCGATATCGCGCCGTCACTGCTGAAGATTTTGAAGTTTTAACTCAACAGGCGGGTGCTGGTGCGATCGCTCGCGTCCGGTGTTTGCCAGCAAATTCTCGCAGACAAGCTGGTATAGTTAGTTTGCTAGTAGTGCCTTATGCAAATACAGATGCGATCGCCCAAGGCAATGGGATGACACCAGAAGATTTTGCCCTCAGTAATGCCCTGCAAGAGCAAATTTTGAGTTATTTAGATGAAAGACGCTTATTAGGAGTACAAGTAGAGTTACAAGAGCCGAATTACGTAGGTGTTTCGGTACAGACAGAAATTGCTCTAGAGCCAGCCTACAATAATCCTTTTGCCAGCGAAGAAATTCGCCGGAATTTAAGGCGATCGTTGTATAAATATTTAAATCCCTTAACTGGAGGAATCGACGGCAAAGGTTGGCCATTTGGGCGACCAGTTTATACATCTGATATTGTGGCATTACTGCAACAAACCCCAGGCGTGCGTCATTTAGGCCCTGTCTTGCTATTTCCCATCCGCAAGCAAGGAGAAAATTGGCGACGACAACCATCACCAGAACAATTGATCGATCCGGGATCGGAAGGTTTGATATGTTCTTGGGCTGATACAAATCTGCGTTCCAATCACGACATCCAAATCATTAATCGTTGATTTGTCATTTGTCACTTGTACTGAGCGAAGCCGTTGGCGCAGCCTCTCGTAGAGAAGTATTTGTCATTTGTCATTAATTATCTATCCTCCTCTGCTCCCCTGCCCCCCTGCTTCCTTGCCCTGAGCGAAGTCGAAGGGCTGCCCCCTGCCTCTTCTTACCCCCAACCCTCAATCCTATGGTTCAAAGTCGCTCTAGTCCAGCTGTAAGCATTCAATTAACGCCAATGCAAATTCCCGAAGCTTTACCTGCGGCAGGTTTAGCATTTGCAAATGCAGAAAACATCGATGTAGCTGGACGTAGTTTGCTCTTACATCCTGGACATCCAAGTGAGATGATTGTGCAGGTGCAAAACTTAGAACAACGTCCTTTGCGGGTAAGCTTAAGCGTTGAAGGAAACTTTCCATCCCAGTGGTGTCAAATTGGTACAGAAGGCAGTGAAATACCGCCTCGCGGACAGATGGATGCTGTTCTCCACTTCTCAATTCCCGACACATTTTTTGAAGACCAAGAAGCAATTTCCCCTGGAAAAAAAGACAAACTAACACTCAATTTTCGCAGCCTAATTACTCTACACATAGATCTAGGCACAGACAACGAACAAATCGAGAGAAGCGAGTATTTCGATTTATATATCCGTCCCTACACTGCCTACATGGAATTCTTGCCAATTTTGTATCGGGAAGTGGACTTTATTGGTCGCTTCATGAAGATATTTGAGCAAGCTTTTCAACCAATAGTTGATAGTTATAACGTCATGTGGGCAAACCTCGATCCCTTGACAGCACCGCAAGCATTATTGCCTTTTATGGCTCATTGGGTTGCTTGGCAAGTAGATTCTGTTTGGGATCTCCAGCAACAACGGCGTTTAATTCGCCGAGCCGTAGAACTTTATCGCTGGCGAGGAACTCGTAAAGGATTGCGTCTCTACTTGCATCTTTATACTGGTTTACCGCTAGATGAACATTTACCAAATGAAGCTGATAAACATATTAGTATTACAGAACCTTTTGGCCCAAGTTTCATTATCGGAGATGCACAATTAGGAAATGCAGTTTTAGCAGGTGGACAACCATATCATTTTATAGTGCGTTTGCGTTCAAATATTTCTAGTGGCATCATCAACGAAGAACTTATTCAAAGAATAATCGAACAAGAAAAACCTGCTTTTTGCACCTATGAATTATCTATCGAAAATTCCACTAATTAAATAATTCGTAATTCAGTAAAATTAACAGACTTTTAATCCAAAATCTAAAATCTAAAATCCAAAATCCAAAATCTAAAATCTAAAATCCAAAATCTAAAATCCAAAATCTAAAATCCAAAATCCAAAATCTAAAATCCAAAATCTAAAATCCAAAATCCAAAATCCAAAATCCAAAATCCAAAATCTAAAATCCAAAATCTAAAATCCAAAATCTAAAATCCAAAATCCAAAATTGCCATGTCCCATCCTTTCCCACCACCACCAATTAAATCCTTGGAACGCCTGCAAGCCGCAGACGGCTTACTAATCAATGCGGAACGCTGGCGCACAGCCCATGAATATCACCGGAATCGGCAAAATGCTCAATATCAAAGTTTAAATCAACCTGGAATTGTCTGCGGTTTAGGCGTGCGAGATGTAACTGCCCCAAGCCAAGTTGAAGCTAGATATCGAGATGGACGTTGGGTACAAATTCAACCTGGGATTGCAATTGATTTAGCAGGTAATCTAATTGTTGTACCGACTTCTTATGATTTTCCGATCGATTTAGAAGTAGTAAGTTCTGAACCGCTCATGATCTACTTAGTAGTTAGCTATGTAGACCCTGATGAATTGCGGCGCGGACAACAAAGAGATATTGTTCAAGAAACTTATCGAATTGACCAAATAAACTCTACACCAGCCAGTTCAGAAATAGAAATATGTCGAATACTCTTACAACCAGGACATACTGACATTACCCAACCTGCGGATGCTTTTTTCCCTGGATATAATAATATTGATTTGCGTTATCGTCGTCAGGCACAAATGCGTCCTCAAGCACTTGTATGTATGGCGCAGGCGACTCATAGCGATCCTGAATGTGCGCGTAATTTTTTCAGCCTTTCATATTTATTACAAGCAGTAGAACCTCTCTACCCAAGTTTGCGGGGGGCTGATGAACCAGGTCAGGTTTCTTTAGCAGAAAACATCCAAGACTATGACATCCTTTATCTCACAGGTGGACAGGCTATCTCTTTAAATAGTCTCGAATTTGAATCCCTCAAAAATTATTTAAATTTAGGTGGTGTACTTTTTGTTGATGCGCCAACAAATGCTAATCCTCTAATTGAGAGTACTCAAGCTTTGGCACAACAATTAGAGAGTCCTTTAAGACCTTTAGAAGAATTGCAACGGAGTCATCCTTTAAGGACAAAACCTTTCTTATTTGCTGCTTTACCAATGGTTAATCAACAACAAATTAAACTTTTAATTGGTGGAGGAATTATTTTAGCCATTGGAGATTTAGCAACTGCTTGGGGGCTGGATAGAGATTTGAGTTTACCCAGATTGACCATTCGGACAGCTCAGGAATTAGGGATTAATATTCTTCACTATGCTTGGAAGCGGCGACAGTTAATTGGATTGCAACAGGAAGATAATTCAGGGCAGTGGTGAAAGGCAAGTTAGTAAGCTGGATATTGCTGTTCAAACCCAAGACTCTAAAGCGAAAGGGTGAATCTGGTGAATACGTTGGAAATCATTGTCCGTTGAGACTGCTGTTGGATGAGATTGGGTTCACCGAAGATGATGCGACTACAGTGATTAGTGTCAAGCAGATACATCAGAATTCAGCCTGCGAGCGGGTGTCATAAACAGACTGGAGACATTTTTCAAAGTCCTCACCTTGCCAGGTACCAGCAAATTTCAGCAAATCTTTAGCTTTGGAGCCACGCAGTATTGGTTCCCCATCTTGGATAATGGCACTTGCTGGTTTAATACCAGAGCTATTTTTTCTGGTTTTGAGATATTCGAGATAGTCGAGAGTTTCCTCTAGAATCGATTCTGGAGCGGTTTCGATCGCAGCAATGAGTTGTTCCTTAATAGGGGTCATGGGGGCACTGGAAGATTGATTGTGGATATCTTGATTCTGCATCATTTCCCACCATTATTTCTGAAACCAAAGATAGCGATGCCTGCGGTGGTAACAGAGCTTGCGTTGCCCTGAGCTTTGTCGTACCGCTACGGGGAAGCAAGCTACGCGTACTGTCTCCAAGAGTTGGGTCGAAGTGTAAACCTACACACTTCATTATCCAAAGGAAGCAGTGACAGTTAGTTGTTTGGACATTGCTTTGATCGTATTGAAATAGATGCCAACATTTTTAAGCAATTTCCACCTACAATATAAAGTTGGAATTATTGAGTCTGGTTATTTGCGATCGCAGTATTATTTTTGTCGTGTTCGAGTTCTCTCATTAGAGAATCAAAACCACTGGTATTGTTTCCACTTTGGGCAAATAAAGACCGAATTTTATTAATTATCGTACTCATACTGTTGGAGAAAAACCGACCGAGATTATTAACAAAGTTTTTCAGTTTCTCAAAAATTGTCATCTCTACAGTAGAATACTTATTAACAATTGGATATACAATTTTTCCTTTTTCTGTTTGATAGTATTCTTGTTCAGGCATCAACATTGATGTGAGTGGTTGCACCTGTTTTGCCATATCAGCTTCGGTTCGTTTATTGCTGAGGAATAAAACATCATAAATTTTTCCATTCCAACTAGCCCAATAATGGTTTTTCCAAAACCATCGTTTACCGTCATCACAATTAGGCTTTTTACCTTGATATGGGGTAGCCCCAGCTTCACTCAAAAAAGGTTTAGCGATACTTTCAATTGTGATTTTTTCAATGCCAAAATATTCTTCTGCAACTTTTTTAAAAGCACGAGCTAATGTCTGACAATCTCCTTCTGGAGATCCTTTTAATAGAGTTTCTGGACTCTTGCTCACCATTGTGTATTGAAATTGGATATTTACAAAGTTTTTAAAAAGTTGTTCTAATATTTTATCTTGTGGCAATGTGTCATCTATACCATTGACTAGTGTTTTAGCTAGCGAATATTCTTGTAAAAATTTTTGTTTTTTATCTGCTGAGTTATTTGCTGCTAATATTTCTTCAGACTTTGCTTGTTCGTTCTGATTAGCTGGTATTGTCTGCTGTGCGTCCTGGTTTTGCAGAGGAGATCGATTAATTTGGTTGACTACAGAAGTAGCGACACTATCCGCCTCTTGTTCATATCGATCTCCTGATTGACCAATAGTCAGTTTTGGCTGTATTTCTCCTATTGACAGGCTATCAGCACGTTTTATCGCCATTTTGCTCAAGTTATGACCAAACTGCGAAGAATGTTCCTTTCCTTGCTGCAAAGATTCATTCATCTTTGTTTGCAACACAGTGAGTCGCTCTTGCCCTTCTGGCGCGATAGTGCCATGCTTGGCTTGTATTTGGAGTTTCCTTGCCTCAAACTGATATTGTTGAAATTTCTGATTTTCTACCTTTGCCTGTACTATAGGCTTGTTGGAGCCAAGTTGAGAGTGGGTAGTTAATAAATGCGATTGCAACTGACTTTGCTCTGACGAATAAGCGGATGAGTCAGCTTTTTTGTGGATTTGTAGCCGTTCTTTCATCGCTAGTTTTAAAAGTCAATAGTGGGTAATCTATATATTATGTCACTTACTTAAAGATCCCCGACTTCTTAAATAAGTCGGGGATCTGCGGATTGCGATAATTTCTACTGGGTTAAGAACGCCGTACATTCAAGCAACACCATTCTTTGCGTTTCCACAGGGTAGCGACAACCCAGCCATTTTCTTCTAAAGCGTCAGCAACAGCTTTAGATTGTTCTAATAAAATACCACTGAAAATTGCCCAAGTTTCAGGTTTAGCGATCGCACTCATTTCTGGAATCAATTCAATAATCACATGAGCCAAAATATTGCAGACAATACCATCCACTGGGCTTTCAATTAATTTTTTCAAAACGTCTACACTTCCCTGTGCAGGCAGTAAACGTTCTGGGCTAATATGATTCAGCGTACCATTACTGATAGTTGATTGCACCGCTAAAGGGTCAGTATCCACTGCATAAACTTTCTCAGCACCCAATAACAGCGCCCCAATGGAAAGGATACCAGAACCACAGCCAATATCCGCAATTACCAAATGTTCGTGTTTGCCACTATTACCCACAAAGGACTGCGGAACTCCACTCAGCCGCATTTCCAGGGATTCCAAACATAGCTGGGTGGTCGCATGATTACCTGTACCAAATGCTACACCAGGATCGAGGCGAATTACTAATCGTTCGATTGTTTCTGGTAATGGTAGCCAAGCTGGGTTAATTAGGAAGCGATCGCCTATTTCCTGCGGATGCCAATATTGTTTCCAGCTAGTCGCCCAATCTTCCTCATCAATTAACTGCCATTGCAAAGAAGGAGATGAAACTCCTACACAGAGCGCATCTTGACGCAGCCATAGCGACAGCGCTGCTAAATCTAAAAGCTGTGTTTGAATTGTCGGCAGATAAGCCCTGACTAAAGATGAATTTCCTTTGTTTTCACTAGCCGTACCACGACAGCCAAAATCTTCCAGTCGCCAAAAGATCGTATCTTCTAGGTCTGGTTCACATAAAATATTTAGTTCCCACCAGGTGTTTGCCATATAATTTTAAATTTTAGATTTTAGATTTTAGATTAGGGACTAGGTAACGGTTAATGACCAATGCGAAAAACAATGAGCAATTAGCCATTACCAATCCAAAATCCAAAATCCGCAATCCAAAATTAAAGTGTTACTGTATACGCGTCCCGAATACCAGGGACTTTTATAATCTCATTCAAAATGCCTTCTGGTAAAGGGTCATCTATACTCAGAGCCATTACCGCATCACCACGGACGATTTTACGACCTACTTGCATACTGGCAATATTCACATTAAAACTGCCGAGTAGGGAACCAAGTTTGCCGATAATCCCTGGCATATCGCGGTGCAGGGTAAACAACATATATTTGCTAGGTGGGACGTTAATCGGGAAACCGTCAACGTCGGTGAGGTGGATTTCCCGCTCACCCAACAAAGCACCTGTGACAGAATGAGTACCTAAAGTACCTGTGGCTTCTAGATGCAGTGTACCAGCATAGTCTCTAATGGAAGCATCGCGGGTTTCAATTACCCGAATTCCGCGTTCTTTGGCTTCTATGCTGGCATTTACGTAATTTACTCGTTCCCGCAAAGCTTGGTAAAGTAGTCCTTTGAGGGCAGCGACGATTAAAGGCTGACTTTTATTGGTCGCGAGTTCCCCTTGTAGTCGAATATTCAGTACTTCTACCCTTCCACCAGCTAGTTGTCCTACTAGATTACCGAGAGTTTCTGCTAGTTGCATATAGGGTTTGAGTTCTTCCAACACATCGGGGCCGAGTCCGGGAATGTTGACGGCTGAACGTGCTGGTAGTCCTAAAAGAACATCGCGAATTTGTTCGGCAACATCAATGGCCACATTCACTTGAGCTTCTGTGGTAGAGGCTCCCAAGTGGGGAGTGAGGATGATTTCTTTACCTAGCGATCGCAATTCCGATTCACCCAGTGGTTCTGACTCGAACACATCCAAGGCTGCACCGCCAATTTTACCCGCTTTCAAAGCTGCTGCTAAAGCTACTTCATCAATGATCCCACCACGAGCGCAGTTGATAATCCGGGCTGTCGGTTTCATTTTTGCCAGAGTTGTGGCATTGATTAAGTGGGTAGTTTCTGGGGTTTTCGGAATGTGGAGGGTGATATAGTCTGCTTGCTGGAAGAGTAAATCTAGTTCCACCAACTGACAGCCAAGCTGTTCGGCTCGTTCTGTAGAAATAAAAGGGTCATAAGCTAGGAGTTTCATCCCCATTGTCTTAGCTACCGCCGCAACATGGGAGCCAATTTTACCCAAACCGACAACGCCGAGAGTTTTTTTGTAGACTTCCGCACCAACAAAGCTATTGCGATCCCACGCACCGCGTTTTACCGAAGCATTAGCATCGGGGATATGGCGAGACAAAGCCAAAATCATTGCTAGCGCGTGTTCGGCAGCGGCTATTGTATTTCCCTCTGGAGAATTGACTACGACAATTCCCCGGCGGGTGGCAGCAGGAACATCCACATTATCCACACCCACACCAGCACGACCGATGATTTTTAGCTGAGTGCCGGCTTCAATGATTTCTTGAGTAACGCGCGTACCAGACCGAATCATCAGCGCGTCATACTCACCAATAATTGCGATCAGTTCTGCTGGTTTTAGACCTAGTTTGACATCAACAGTTGCAACTTGCGAAAGAATGTCAATTCCAGCTTGGTCAATCGAATCAGAGACAAGAACCTTAGACATGATTACTTCATTTAAAGCTACAGGTTTTGCTGCACAAGACTTTTTAGTTTAGTCTTTATCTGTCGCAATTGAGCAAAAATTATTCGTTTGAATATCGACTTAACCTTAACTTACACTATCTGGTGGTGGTATCAAAGCATGAGTTGCTTTTGGTGGATACTGCCTCCTAAGTATTTGAAGGTGAGTGGCTATTTGCATCATCCTGTCGCTAAATATAAAGCATGAATAGCACTAAGCACCGATATATTTATTAATAGTTAAGAGTTACCAAAATTTTATCGGCTGAAGCAACTTTCTGAGTGGGGTAAAAATGCCTGTATTCTTGACTGGGCTGCAATTTTAGATCGGGCAATGCTATTGACAACCACCAAACGAGCGAGTAACTATTATATCTATCAAATCTTGGCTATTTCTAGATACCACAAGTGGTATCCCTTAGTCAAAGCAAAATATTGCAACTTTTATCCCAAACAGGCGTTTAAATTCACCAACCGATCGGCTTTTGATTTGTTGGTATCGCATATTACCATTAGCTTTCTGGTAAAACCTCCATCTTACCATAAAATATTTGTGCAATACTCTAAGGAAGTCGTGAAAGCTTTCTGAGTAGTTTGATGTTCTATTGAAAATGAATAAAGCTCAATGAACTAAAAATAGTTACTTCCAAAAAATTGAAGGGAAACAGGATTGTAGCTATCTTTAGAACTAGTAATTTTTATTTTTTTATTCCTAAATATTAAACTTAATCAATGCAAATTTTGGTGATGATGTTGCTTTTGTACCTCCAGAAATTGCTCAATTGATGGAAGAACAGGTTGGTGTCATGGTAATAGGCGATCGCAACTTGAATCCAAATCGATCTTGTGACTTTGGCCAGAAAATAATCACGTCAAGATGGTTATTTATCGTGTGCGAGCAAGTTAGGTAGAACAAAAATATGCGCTAACGACTGATTTGTGCGATCGCAATAAAATTTCTACATCACATGCATTTTTCCTGGGATAGAGATTGCGATCGCACAAATAGACATATTTTAGGGCAACTGCTCAAGCTCAAATACATAAATAATTTTGGGCTTAATGCAATGCACCGCGCTCAACAAGAAGCGCAACGCGCTGATATTGCAGAACAACGGGTTCGACAGTTGGCGGAACAATTAAGAGCGTTGGGAATAGATCCAGATAATCTGGCCTAACTGAAATATTTTGCAATATTTTCAACAAAACCTAAAAATTGAGATGATTACAGTAATGCTCAGAATAACAAAGTAGAGGTTGTACTGAAAAAGTATGTGATATCATGTCCGGTCAAAGACTTATCATTAAGGCAGCAGAGGGGCAGGGGGGCAGCTTTCTGGGGCAGGTTTTTTTGATTAGACAAATTTTTGGGATTTTAAAACCAAAACCATTGTCTGAGAACTTAAAACTACGTTCAATAATTGAGAACATTCTCAACTATTTATCGAAAGCCTAAAAGCCTGCCCTTGAAAGCAGGGGGGCAGAGGGGCAGAGGAGAAGGGTTTTTGGGTTTTTGCATAGATTCGGGAATCATAACTAATTAGCCGGACTTGATATGACAAAGGATTTAAGAGATGATCTCAACCTGATGAGATAAGTTTGAGCAAGTCATGATGTTTTAGGAATTTTTATAATCACTTGAAAGCGGTTAAATTACAGCAGAATTTTGAATACTGAATTATTACAGAAAAACTATTGTTTTTTAGGAATAACGTTCCTGATTCCACTTTTAGTAGAGACAGTATCACCTTTGTAGCGAGGGATGATATGAATACTGGCGTGCATAATATTTTGACCAGCAGAGCGATTGATATTCATTCCTACATTAAAGCCATCAGCTTCAAATTCTGCTTTGATAATTTCTTGGACTTTGTTCGCCATAAACCAGCAAGCAGATTGCTCTTTTAATGGAAGTTCAAAATAATTGCTGACATGAAGTTTGGGAATAACTAAAACATGACCTTTACTTATTGGATAGCCATCAAAAATAGCATAAGCTGTTGCTGATTCAGTTACTAATTTGAGATTTTTATGAGGATTACAAAATATGCAATAGTTAGATGAATTTCGCTGATGATTATAGTGAACATACTCATATATTTCTCGATATTCATCTAAGCAAATTGAAGTAAAGGGAAGTCTTGCAATGCACTGATAAGTAGGCTTTTTGTGAACATAATGTTCTCGAAATCCTTCTCTTTTGATATCCCTTCTTACAGCATAATAAGCTTTACCTCCTGGTTTTAATAAATGTGATACTTCCATTAAGACATTAGTTTGTTCTTCGGCAAATAAAACATTTAAAACATAAAAGCAAATTATGGTATCAAATTTATTATCAGGATATTCTGGAAAATAATAAGGGTCATAGCCTGTAATATCATAACCTTTTTGGCGCAATATTCTAACATCATTACCAAAGCCACAACCAAAGTCTAGTATTTTACCTTGGAGAAGATTTTGATTTAATAAAAACTGTGCCGGAAATGATAAATAACTTCTTTCAATCGCAGTAAGATGGCTGAACTGATTTTTTTGCTGTTTCATGGAATGAATTTTGGTGCTGATGTACCAAAATTATTATTCCCAGCATTTGTTAGGTTATGCGATGTCTACAACGGGCTATTCAAAGTCGAATCAGGGTCAATACCTAGCTCACGTAACTTAGCTGCTAATATATCAGCACGCTGGCGTTCTTGTTCAGCTCGTTGGCTTTCCTGTTCAGCGCGTTGGCGTTCTTGTTCAGCACGTTGACGTTCTTGTTGGGCTTGTTCGCTACTCCACAACAATAAATTTCCTTCTGTATCCCACCACCGCAGCCAATTCATGGTTTGGCATAATCTTTCACCTTGCCAAATTCCTAGAAATAACTCTAATTCAGGAATCCAGTAACGTCCATTAGCGTCTGCTTGCTGCAAAATATATTGTCCATTTTGCAAGCATCGTAGTTCTATGCTGGGTTCGTAAGGGTCGTAGGTTACGTATGTTGGAACTTGGAGAATCTTTTCGTAATAATAGAGTTTACCGTAAGGTGGAGTTGAACGGACTGATAATTCTCCGCCTTCGGTGTCTGAGAGGAATTCCATCACTACAGCCACAGCAGCACCTTCTAAATTCGGGGTGTAGCTGCGACGAACTACATTTGTTCCTACAGACTGCACTTGAGGAACATAAAACCAGTCTGGTGCTTTGACAACGATTTTTTTGTTGACAGTGGCTACAAGTCCAAAATTAGAGCCAATCAGCATTTGAGGTTGGATGCGTCCTGTGCTTCCCAAAGCATCGGTAAGTGCAGCAGCGATCGCAGGTTGTTGAATATTTTCCACTGGATCGTCTGGTAAAATGAAGTCGGCTGGAAGTGCTTCCCAAGTAACAATTGGTTCTTTTTGGATGGGGTTAACTTGTAGAACCATAAAATTATTCCTAATATTCATGCACAGTATATAGTTATTTTTAACAAATCTTCAGGTAGTACAGAGGTGCGATCGCAGCATATAAATTCAGATAATCTTAAGTTTTGGATGAATAGACGCGCACTGCCTAAAAACCTAGAAATCTGGAAGAATTTCTCAGACTGGTGTATATACTCGTAGTCAAGCACTTAGCAGGCCTGAACATTATGCTGGAATGGTTTATTGGCTGGATAGCAAGCAATGCCTTTCTGCATCGGAAATTTTTAGAATATTTCTGTGCTTGGGAGTTTGTCTGGCAGTTTGAGAAGGAAGGCAGTATTTCAATTGAGGATCTCAAAACTGAAGTTTTTGGCAAACACTGGCAAAATGAAACTTGGCATGAGGTATTGCGGCTAATTGCGGGAATGATTGATGCGAAATTTGTTGGTGAAATTCTTGATTACTTGATGGTGCAAGATGGTGAAGAGAAAAAATTTATCAACTTGTTTTTAGCAGCTAAGTGTCTTGCAGAAGTGAGAAATCGGTCGGTAATTGCGTCAGTGGCTAATAAATTATTTGGTAAGGTAAAAGACTTAACTAAATATGACCTCTGGTATTATTACACCTATGACAATGCAGAAGAAACTAAGCTAGTTCAGGAAGTCCGCATTCAAGCAATTATAACAATTGCCGCAATTTGGAAAGATAACCGTGATGCCTTACACTGCCTTAAAGACCTCACTACTGCTGATAATAAAAACTATGTCAGATGTGCAGCCATCGAAGCATTAGCCAGCAATTTCAAAGATCACCCGGACACCCGCTCATTTCTCAAAGACCTCACTACTGCTGATAATAAAAACTATGTCAGATGTGCAGCCATCGAAGCATTAGCCAGCAATTTCAAAGATTACCCGGACACCCGCTCATTTCTCAAAAACCTCACCACTGCTGATGATGGAAATGTGCGACATACAGCGATTAAAGCATTAGTCAGCGATTTCAAAGATCACTCGGACACCCACTCGTTTCTCAAAGACCTCACGACTGCTGATAATGAAAATGTGCGGCGTGCAGCGATTAAAGCATTAGTCAGCAATTTCAAAGATCGCTCGGATACCCACTCGTTTCTTAAAGACCTCGCCACTGCTGATAATCAAGGTTATGTGCGAGGTGCAGCCATCGAAGCATTAGCCAGCAATTTCAAAGATGACTCAGATACGCGCTCGATTCTCAAAGACCGCGCTACTGCTGATAATGTATGGAGTGTTAGATGTGCAGCCATCGAAGCATTAGCCAGCAATTTCCCAGATGACCCAGACACCCGCTCGATTCTCAAAGACCGTGCCACTGCTGATAATGAAGGGAATGTGCGACGTGCAGCCATCCGAGCATTAGCCAGGAATTTCCTAGATGACCCAGACACCTGCTCGTTTCTCAAAGACCGTGCCACTGCTGATAATGAAGGGAATGTGCGATATGTAGCCATCGAAGCATTAGTCAGCAATTTCAAAGATGACCCAGACACCCACTCGTTTCTCAAAGACTACGCCACTGCTGATAAATCTGAGTATGAGGGACGTGCAATCATCGAAGCATTAGCCAGCAATTTCCCAGATGACCCAGACACATGCTCGATTATCAAAGACTACGCCACTGCTGATAAATCTGATTATGTGCGACGTGCAGCCATCAAAGCATTAGCCAGCAATTTCCCAGATGACCCAGACACCCGCTCGATTCTCAAAGACCGTGCCACTGCTGATAATGAAGGGAATGTGCGACGTGCAGCCATCCGAGCATTAGCCAGGAATTTCCTAGATGACCCAGACACCTGCTCGTTTCTCAAAGACCGTGCCACTGCTGATAATGAAGGGAATGTGCGATATGTAGCCATCGAAGCATTAGCCAGCAATTTCAAAGATGACTCGGACACCCACTCGATTCTCAAAGACCGCGCCACTGCTGATAATCAATGGAATGTGCGAAGTGCAGCCATCGAAGCATTAGCCAGTAATTTCCCAGATGACCCGGACACTCGCTCGATTCTCAAAGACCGCGCCACTGCTGATAATGTATGGAGTGTCAGATGTGCAGCCATCCAAGCATTAGCCAGCAATTTCAAAGATGACTCAGATACGCGCTCGATTCTCAAAGACCGCGCCACTGCTGATAATCTATGGGCTGTCAGATGTACAGCCATCCAAGCATTAGCCAAACACTTCAGAAATCAATTTGAGTTGTTTGAGATTTACTACAACTGCGCTGTCAATGACCTCTTTGAACGTAAGCGAGATTATGAAACCAACCCTCGGCGCGTTGCACTGGAGATAATTATCAAGCAATTTCCTCAGCATCCCCAGACTTTACAACTGTTGCGCGACAAAGCAGAGAATGACCTAGATGAGCAAGTGCGGGAGTTTGCTCAACAGAAGCTGGCAGAATTAGAGAAGTAAAAGAGTGTATGAATAAATATGAAATATACAATTGTTATTCAGTGGTCTGATGAAGATGAGTGTTTTGTTGTGAGTCTTCCTGAATGGGGATTTTGTCATACTCACGGAGATACTTACGAAGAAGCTTTCAAAAATGCTCAAGAAGTTTTAGAAATGCTGATTGAATCATCTTTGGCTGACGGTCAACCTCTGCCAGAGCCAAAAACACTAGAAAAGTCGTTGAAATAATTCGTAATACTTCGGCTCCCTTCTCTACGAGAGGCTGCGCCAACGGCTTCGCTCAGGGCAAGACCTCAGTACAAGTTGGTAATTCTTAATTTGTCAATTTAGAGAAGCATACGGCGATGCCTTCACAGTAGGCATCGCGGATTTTAGATTTAATCTAATCTAAAATCCCAAATCGAGTTACCGATTCACCGCCGCCGCTTCTCTTGCTGCTGCTGCTTGGTCTGGGTGAATACCCAAGCGGGTGAGATTAATCCGACCTTTGTTATCAATTTCGCGCACTTTGATAATCACTTCATCGCCTACTGCTACTTCATCCTCAACTTTGCCAACGCGGTAGTCAGCTAGTTGAGATATGTGAATCATGCCTTCTTTTCCTGGCAAAAATTCCACAAATGCACCTATCGGTATAATCCGAGTAATGCGTCCCGCGTAGACATCCCCTTCATGCAACTTGCGGGTCATGCCTTGGATGATATTTCTGGCTCTCTTGGCCTTGTTCTCATCCACAGCGGAAATTGTCACGGTGCCATCATCTTCGATGTCAATTTTTGCACCAGTTTCCTCTGTGATTCCCTTAATAGTCTTGCCTCCAGGCCCGATGACCAAACCAATCATGTCTGAATCAATCTTGATTGTTAACAGACGTGGGGCATAAGGTGAGGTTTCAGTTCGTGGTGTATCAATGCAGGCGAGCATTTTCTCCAGAATGTGCAACCGGGCTGCTTTGGCTTGGTGGACGGCTTGGGCAATAACCTCCAAAGACAAACCGGAGATTTTCATATCCATCTGCAAGGCGGTAATTCCGGTATCCGTGCCGGCAACTTTGAAGTCCATATCGCCCAAAAAGTCTTCAATGCCTTGGATGTCGGTCAGAACTCGTACTTCGTCCCCTTCCTTAATCAGACCCATTGCCGCGCCACTGACGGGTTTGAGAATTGGTACACCAGCATCCATCAGGGCGAGGGTGGAACCGCAGACTGAACCCATTGAGGTGGAACCGTTGGAAGAAAGTACTTCCGATACGATGCGAATCACGTAGGGAAATTGTTCTTTTGACGGTATCACAGGTATTAGCGCTCGTTCTGCCAATGCCCCGTGACCAATTTCCCGCCTTCCTGGGGCCCGCATTGGCTTGGTTTCCCCGACTGAGAACGGCGGGAAGTTGTAATGATGCAGATAACGCTTGTGCTGATCTAGCTGCATGTCATCGTTGAGGTTTTGAGCATCCCCAGGTGTACCCAGAGTACAAGTGGATAATACCTGAGTTAGTTCCCGGTTAAATAAACCGCTGCCGTGAACTCGCTTTGGTAAAACATTAACTAAACAAGAAACCTGACGCACTTGATCGAGTTTACGACCATCAACGCGGACGTTATCTTCGATGATTTGTCGCCGCATGAAGTGTTTGGTAATATCTTTAAAAGTGTTACCAAGTGCTTTTTTATTTGTAGTTGCGGCAACTCGAATCGGATCTTCTTCTGGCAGTTCGGTAATCGTCGCGGCAATTTCATCCTTGACGACATCTAAAGCTGCATCGCGTTCGGGTTTGCTCAAACTAAATTGAGACAGGATTTTCTTAATCTCGCCACTAGCGCGATCGCGGATATAATTTTCTAGGGTTTGGTCTACTTCTGGTGGTGCTTCTTGCACTATTACTAGACCCAGTTCGGCGATTAAATCTTGCTGCGCTTTGATTAAGTCCCGCACTGCTTCATAACCAAAGTCAATCGCCTCAAGAATATCTCGCTCTGGCAACTGATTGGCTCCTGCTTCCACCATGATCACGCCATCTGGTGAACCTGCTACTACCAGATCCAAGTCTCCGGCTTCAATTTCTGCATAAGTGGGGTTAATAATGAAATCATCTCCCACTAAACCAACCCGCACTGCTGCCATTGGCCCATTAAAAGGAATCTGGGCAATCAGGGTAGCAATTGAAGCACCTGTAACTGCTAACACATCGGGTGGCACTAACTCGTCCATCGACAGTGTTAAGGCAATAATTTGCAGGTCATCCCTTAGCCATGAAGGAAACAAAGGACGCAGGGGACGATCTATAAGACGGCTGGTGAGAATTGTTTTTTCTGGTGGGCGACCTTCGCGCCGCATGATCCCGCCGGGAATCCTACCAGCGGCATATAGCCTTTCTTCATAATCTACAGTCAGGGGAAGAAAATCAATGCCTTCTCTGGCTTGCGATCGCGTAGCCGTCACTAAAACGGATGTATCCCCTGATTCTATCAAAACTGACCCACCTGCCTGGGGAGCTAGTAGGCCTACTTTCAGTCGAATATCCCTTCCATCGAAGGATATTGACTTATCAACTTCTGCCATTCAGTTTTTTTTCCTTCTCTTTCGCTATTCTCTTTCTGTGGCAATCCTAACATTTATGCCCTATGGCTGACTTCTAGTACATACAAAGATAGACAAGTCGTTTAACGCAAAGTGTGATACAAGATTAGAGCGTCTACTACCTGCCCATTCTCGAGCTTTGCCGCACCCGGAATTCGCCCAATAATTTCAAATCCTAACGACTGCCAAAGTGTAATTGAAGGTATATTAGTCTCAAAGACCAAATTAAACATTACTGCTTCGTAGCCCAGGTTTGCTGCGATCGAAAGCATAGCCTCTCCCATGAACCGTCCTAAACCCCGACCGCGTAATCCAGGTTGTACAATAAAACCAGCGTTGCAAATATGGCTACACCGACCGGGAAAGTTTGGCTTTAAATAAAACGCCCCTAATATTTCTTTTGACTTGTGTGTAGGATCTACAACAGATGTCCTGACAACAAAGGCATCCTTGCTTAACCAGTAAGCTGAAAATTCTGTAGGAGATAGAGGTTGCTTTTGGGGATAAGTTTTACCTTCAACAATTACAACATTGAGTAACGATCTGACAACCTCTTGTTCTTGAGGATGCATATAATCCAGTTCCACTAACATCCCGGTTTTTAAGACTTTAATTAGGGGAAAATTCATGATTAACAATGTTTATATGAAATAATTACTGAAATATTTATTATATTATGAGAAAATTGGGCAATAAATTTTGTTGATAAGATGCAAAAAATCGAATAATTGTGATTTTAATTCTAGAGTTTTGGGAAAATCTGAGTAGTTAGCAAATGGCGATTTTACACTGTAATTGGTTACTAAAAAATCAAAATGGTAGTTTATTTATTTGGGGGGAAACTTGGCGATCGCCACGAGTGAATTTGGAGTTGAATAGATCTGGAAATATCCCAGTACATCCATTGGCAATGACATCAGTGGAGTTGAGTGAGTGGTTGCGTTCCCAGAACATGGCAATTACCAACTTCATTCAGCAACCTCAAGTTGCGATGCCTGGGGCAAGCAAAGCGATCGCTACTACTGGGCGAACGCGCAAAGCCGCCAGTGCCACTGAAATCAGTTTGCCAACGCACTCCCAAATCATCGCTCTACCAACTTATATCCCAGAAGGTAGTAGTGAAGGAACAGCAGCAATTTTCCCTGTACATTCTGCTAGCTTGGGCGAAAATACAGACTCACCACAATATTTGCAACCGTGGCGAGTTGAGGGTTTTTGTCTTAACCCTAGCCAAGCAATAAAATTTCTCGCCGCGATTCCCCTGAATGCTGCTAAAGGGGAAGATGCTTTTTTGGGTGGAGATTTACGCTTTTGGTCGCAGGTTGCCCGATGGAGTTTAGATTTAATCTCCCGGTGTAAGTTTTTACCAACAATTGACCGACAATCAGATGGTACATTTGCTGCCAAATGGCGAGTACTTCTAGACAGTGCATTAGATGGAACCCGCCTAGAAAGATTTTCTGCGAATATACCGTTGGTTTGTCGTACTTATCAGGAGGGATTGGAGACTGGGGAGGAGTTTTCCCAATCCCTACTTTATATAGACTTTCCCACAGAACCTCAAGAATTACTTTTGGGATTTCTCAACAGTACGATAGATGCCCAAGTGAGAGAAATGATGGGTTCTCAACCTCCAATAGAAGCTAAGGCGATTGCATCTTTACCATCTGGGGTTCGACAGTGGTTGCAAGCCTTAACTAGTGGATCTGGTATCAATGCAGATGCACTTGAAGTGGAACGACTGGAAGCGGCATTGAAAGCTTGGACTATGCCGCTACAATACCAATTAACTCTTAAAAGTCAATTTCGTACCTGTTTTCAACTGCGTTCTCCAGAGTCTGGCGAAACAGATTGGACATTGGCGTATTTTTTGCAAGCGGCTGACGATCCTGAGTTTTTAGTGGATGCAGCAACTATTTGGAACAATCCAGTTGAAAGATTGGTTTATCAAAATCGGACAATTGAGCAACCACAAGAAACATTTTTGCGAGGTTTAGGGGTAGCTTCCCGATTATATCCAGCGATGTCTGGCGACAAGACGCAAAGCGCCTACGCACCCAGCTTAGAAACCGAATATCCCCAATCTTCTCGTCTCACCCCCATCCAAGCTTATGAGTTTATCAAAGCTGTAGCTTGGAGATTGGAAGACAGTGGTTTAGGAGTAATTTTGCCTCCCAGCTTGGCGAACCGCGAAGGATGGGCGAACCGTTTAGGTTTAAAAATTACAGCCGAAACCCCAAAGAAAAAGCAGGGACGTTTAGGCTTGCAGAGTTTACTAAATTTCCAATGGCAATTGGCAATTGGTGGACAGACTATTTCCAAAGCCGAGTTTGATAAACTTGTGGCTTTAAATAGTCCGCTAGTGGAAATTAACGGTGAGTGGGTAGAATTGCGACCCCAAGATATCAAGACAGCCCAAACATTTTTTACCACTCGCAAAGACCAAATGGCGCTTTCCCTGGAAGATGCTTTGCGTTTGAGTACAGGAGATACTCAAGCAATTGAAAAGTTACCAGTGGTCAGCTTTGATGCATCTGGGGCATTGCAAGAGTTGATTGGGGCATTAACAAATAATCAAGCGATCGCACCTTTGCCAACACCAACAGACTTTAAAGGACAGTTGCGACCTTATCAAGAACGTGGTGCTGCTTGGTTGTCATTCTTGGAACGCTGGGGCTTAGGCGCGTGTCTCGCCGACGATATGGGACTCGGTAAATGCGTAGCCAATGATACTCTAATAAATATAAATGGGCTGTTACGCACAGCTGAGACAATCTGGACAACTCACGCCAAAGAAACAGAGTTTGACGGCGAAGGATTTTGGTCTAACCCCACTGAGCAATTACTAGTTAATTCCATAAATGAAAAAACTGGCAAAATTGTCCAAGCTAATGTCAGGCGATTGTATCGGCAACAAGTCTGCGAAAAATTGCGAAAAATAACGTTAGAAGACGGTAGCCAGATCGCAATCACTCATCGTCACAAACTGCTAACAAGTAAAGGTTGGACAAATAACTTACAGGTGGGTGATTACGTTTGTGTACCAGGTAAAACTCTCTGGAATGGGCAATCACAAGACCCTGATTTAGTCAAATTTATTGCTTGGCAGATTGCTGAAGGGCATGAACTACCTGATGTGGGAAGAGTCACAATATCCCAAAAAGACATCAGAGTACTAGAGGATCTACTCCAAACTTGCCAACGCATTCAAAACCGTTATAACCTCAAAATTAACAGCCCTAATATCTCTACCTTCACTAATAAAGTTCCTTGTCTTCGAGTTAACAGTCAAGCCTATCGACGATTCTTAGAAGCTCAAGGTTATGTTTGGGGTAAACTATCGGCAGAAAAATCTATTCCGCCCTTCATTATGCAGGCAGATTTGGATAGCGTGCGGATATTTTTACAAAACTATTTCGATGCTGAGTCTGCTGTTCTTTTTAGGATGCGGAGTATTGAGATTTCTACAGCTTCAACTTTACTAATTCAGCAACTTTCTGCACTGTTGCGACGCTTCGGTATTTGGTTAAGAATATCGCCCAAACTAAAGTGTGCTACTAATGGAACTCGTACTTTACGCACCTACTATATTGGTGTAATTGGTGGAAATTCTGCCCGCAGATTCTTCCAAAAAATTGGTTTTAATAACTCAGAAAAACGGAGTAAATTAGAGCAAATTTGTCAACTGGTCAATAACACAAATATTCAAGGAATTCCTGCTTCTGATATTGTTGCTCAAGCAGTCAGAGGAACGAGGCTACCGTTGCGGCATTTTGGGATGCACAACACTGTTTACATTAATGGCTCACAGCAATTTTCTAGAGATAGTTTACAGCAAGTAATTGCTGGGATGAACCAGAGGATTAGTGGAGAAGCCCAAAAACAATATCAGCTACTAAAACCTTCTAAATGGACAACTCAAACTTTGTCAGCATATAGCAACCTAGATGTAGAACAGTTGAGCTTAACAAGACAGTATTTGCAATGTCTTCTCGATCGAGAGGTATTTTATTGTCGGATTGAATCTATAGAGGAGATAGATTATCAGGGATGGGTTTATGATTTTGAAGTTAGCGAACATCATAATTTTGTCGCTAACAATATTATTTGCCATAACACTGTCCAATTCATTGCTTTTCTGCTGCACTTGAAAGAACAAGATGCACTAGAAAATCCAACACTATTAGTTTGTCCAACTTCGGTTTTAGGCAACTGGGAAAGGGAAGTCAATAAATTTGCACCAAGCCTGAAAATTTTGCAATATCACGGTGACAAACGCCCAAAAGGAAAAGCATTTTTAGAAGCTGTAAAAAAGCACGATTTAATCGTTACCAGCTACTCATTGCTTCATCGAGATATCAAGTCATTGCAAAGTGTCTCTTGGCAGATAATAGTTTTAGATGAAGCCCAGAATGTGAAAAATCCAGAGGCGAAACAGTCAAAAGCAGTACGGCAATTAGAAGCGACATTCCGCATTGCATTAACGGGGACACCAGTAGAAAATAGACTGCAAGAACTATGGTCTATTTTAGATTTTCTCAATCCTGGGTATTTAGGGAATAAGCAATTTTTCCAGAGGCGGTTTGCCATGCCAATTGAAAAGTATGGTGATACGGCTTCTTTGACTCAGTTACGTTCATTAGTGCAACCATTTATACTGCGACGATTGAAAAGCGATCGCGACATCATTCAAGATTTACCAGATAAGCAAGAAATGACCGTATTTTGCGGTCTGACTAGCGAACAAGCTGCACTTTATCAACAAATTGTAGAACAATCTTTAGTAGAGATAGAATCTGCTGAAGGATTGCAACGCCGGGGGATGATTTTGGCTTTGTTAATCAAACTCAAACAAATCTGCAATCACCCAGCCCAATATTTGAAAGAAGCGACATTAGAGCAACATAATTCAGCCAAACTTCTGCGCCTAGAAGAAATGTTAGAAGAAGTTTTAGCAGAAAGCGATAGAGCTTTGATTTTCACACAATTTGCTGAGTGGGGTAAATTACTTAAACCCTATTTAGAAAAACAGTTAGGACGAGAAATATTCTTTTTATATGGTAGCACTAGCAAAAAACAACGTGAGGAAATGATTGACCGTTTCCAACACGATCCTCAAGGGCCACCAATTATGATTCTTTCTTTGAAAGCGGGTGGAGTAGGACTGAATTTAACACGAGCTAATCATGTATTCCACTTTGATAGATGGTGGAATCCAGCCGTGGAAAATCAAGCCACAGATAGAGTATTTCGGATTGGTCAAACCCGGAATGTGCAAGTACATAAGTTTGTTTGCACTGGCACTTTAGAAGAAAAAATTCATGACATGATTGAAAGTAAAAAACAATTGGCTGAACAAGTTGTGGGTGCTGGGGAAGAATGGTTGACTGAACTGGATACAGACCAACTTCGTAACTTACTAATACTCGATCGCAGTGCAGTAATTGACGATGATGCAGAATAAGTTCTTAATCATGTAAAAACTAGAAAGACTATTTTGTGTTGCAAGTGATTGAGATATTGCGATGCGATCGCTTACCAAAACGACTTGCATTGAATTGAGTAATCGAATGCGAGATGCTAAAAATAGCACCTCATATCATGTCCGCCTAATTAGTTATGATTCCTGAATCTGTGCAAAAACCAGGAAAACCTCTTTCCCCCTGCCCCCTGCTCCCTGCCCCCTGCGGTCTTAATGATAAGTCTTTAACCGGACATGATATCACAAGGCGTTGCTATGCCCATCCCACAAAACTAGCAAAATCATCCCGCAAAAAATATGCAACGCCCCTCCCAAACCCCGTACTGCTTGGTGATGGCAGAGTGCTAATAAAGATTAAACAATCACAAAATTGTCTTCGGTGAGTGACAATCCAGCACTTAGTTGTGCAAATTTTACCTGAGTAAACCCAGATGTACTACCATCAAGGTCAAAGAACAGTCCACCTGTGGCGCTGTTGTAGATAAATCGCTAAGTGCTAGTGGTTGCAGATGTTCCGATGGTAAACTGACTTGTCTTAAGTGAAGGCGTTGACAACCCGCCACCAAAACCAGCAGCCGATACCCGAATCAGTTCATTAGTGGCGTTGAAGTCATAAAGATTATCAACACCTTAATTGTAACTATTGAAAGCAAAGGTATCAGTACCATCATTTCCATAGAGGGTGTCATTACCTTTTCCACCTGTGAGGATATCATTGCCATTACCACCATAAAGAGTGTTATTGCCTAATGCCTCATAAGCAGAAAGAGTATCATTGCCATCACCCCCAGAGAGTAGGTTCTTGCCTGTAGAGACAGGGGAATTAAATCTCCAGCTTGGTTAAAAAATTTGACAATTGAATACCTAAAATTCGGCGTTGTTGAATTGAAGTATGAATCTGGATGTAGAGACGTAGCACTGCTACGTCTCTACAAGGATTCTGGTATTATGCAAAATCATTTTCATACATGGAATTAGCAACGCCCAAAATTCACACTCGATATTTGGTTTCTTGCGAGCGTCTAAGTTCTAGTAGAAGAAAAAATAGTCAAGTGTTGTTCGGAAAAGATATTTTTATACCCTCCTTGTAGGCTTCTTTGCATAGATATCTAGCTTGAAAATAGAGAACATCTAAAGAACCCAACACTGACCATATACTACCATTTTTACTTAGATATCTTTGCTTAAAGATACATCTTTGTATATTCTTCACATTATTTGCTGATAAATTTATGTAAAAATACCTTGTTTATGTAGTATTAATCTTTTGATAGTCAATCTTGCCGAAGGCTATTACGGACTGATATAACGTTTGTAACCAAGAAACCTGCGAACGCAGAGATTAGTGCTTCCGGCTCTAAAGCGCAAAGCAATCAAATGACCTCTGTTCTCAAAAATTCTCAAATGCTTGAGACATTGCTAATGGATCTGATGGCTGTGGTTGAGATTAAAGGCTAATACTTCTTAGTAAAGAACAAAAGCAGGGTAAAGTTATAATTATTTTATTCGTCTAAGAAGTGCAATGCCTACGGCGGCTTGCGCCTACGGATTTTTTAACTAGTCCTCAATCTCCAGTTCTTTTTACTTTGAGTGAAGCAACCATGACCAATTATACTCTTCAAGCAAGTCGAGAATGGTGGTCGCAACAATGGCTAGATTTGCTAGATTCCTATCGCTTTAAAAAGCGTTTAGAACGTGCCAGAAATTATGCTCGTCAAGGAAATGTTTTGAGCATTGAATTTAAAGGTGCAAAAGTATTGGCTAGGGTGCAAGGTAGTGAAGTAGAACCTTATAAAGTTTCTCTTTCCCTTGAACCATTTACCGATGAACAGTGGGGTTATGTAATTGAAAGCATGTCCCAAAAGGCAATTTTTGCTGCCAAATTACTAGCAGGAGAAATGCCACAAAATATAGAAGAAGTCTTCACGGCTAATGGTCTTTCGATATTTCCATTTACCCTTGGTGATGTCCACAGTAAATGCTCTTGTCCCGATAAAGCAAATCCTTGTAAACACATTGGTGCGATATACTATCAGTTAGGCGATCGCTTCAGTGAAGACCCCTTTGTACTATTTCAATTGCGCGGACGTTCTAAAGAGCAAATTATTAGCGACTTGCGTAAATTACGTAGTGCCAAGATTGAACCTAATACTACAGAAACGGTTGATGTTCAACAGTCAATTACTAATAACAAATACTCAGTAAAAATTGACTCTTTCTGGCAATACAATGAGCCACTAGAGTCATCCTTGGTAGTGATTGTACCGTCTAGCAGCGAGACGATATTAGATGTATTGGGAGCGATTCCCTTAGCAAAGGAAGAGGAAAACGCAGTAAATTCAACTTCGAGTGATGTGGTAATGAAATATTTAAATACCGTTTACAGAGATGTAAGTCAGAAGGCTGTTTTAGCAGCAATGAATGTAGAAGGAAGTTGATAATAATTCGTAATACTCGCCTTCATGCGAGAAGCAAGCTACGTAATTCATAATTCGTAATTATGAATTAAATTGACTAGAATATTCTCGCCTTAAAACTCTATCTCTTTATGGGTAGAGTGTTTACCAATTCTGTATTCTAACTCCTGATTTATTGTCCAAACTCAAGCCTAGCCTGTTCTACCAAATCACCAGTCACAACATCTTGGCCTGCTTCACGAGCCAGCTGTTCAATTCTGGCTTTAGCTTGAGAGCGGACAAAAAAGGGAATATTTTGTAACTTTTCTTTAGCTAGGGAATATTTTGTAACTTTTCTTTAGCTTCAGATGTCCATCGCAAAGTATCAATAAAATTGGAATCGTTCATAAATTAGTTACCTTGGCAAGTCGCTTACTTTAATTAACGTGAGTTCGACGAGTGCTATTTTGACCTCTCCCCCAGCCCCTCTCCTACCAGGAGCTACAGTGTACACACAAGTCCTTCTGACCCCCTCTAACTCCCCCTTGGTAAAGGGAAGAACCGGATATTTCCCCCCAAAACATCGGGGGGATTAAGGCTTTCAAGGGCAGGCTTTTAGGCTTTCGATAAATAGTTGAGAATGTTCTCAATTATTGAACGTAGTTTTAAGTTTTCAGACAATGGTTTTGGTTTTAAAATCCCAAAAATTTGTCTAATCAAAAAAACCTGCCCCAGAAAGGGGGATTAAGGGGGGGTAAATTCAGGGTTTAAGCTTCATTACCAAGATATGTGTACACCGTAGCCTACTAGGAGAGGGGAGCAAAAACCCTCCTTACTCGTTACTCCTCCCTCTCCCAAGGGGAGACGCACTCGCGTTCGCCTTTTAGGAGAGGGAGGCTGTCCGGGAGAGGTCTGTCGAACTCACGTTTAATTAATAGATTACTAATTTTCGTATAAAAAAAGCCCTTGCTTTTATGCAAGAGCTTTTAAATTAATAGTCAGTGATGAAATAAACTTTACAACCTAATCTAGGTCGTCCATGAACATCACCGGCTCAGTATCACGGTTAATTCCTTTCTCAAAACCACCAGCCGCAGCCCGTGCGCGACCAGCGTGCCACAAGTGACCAACTAGGAAGAAGAATGCTAGTACGAAGTGAGAAGTCGCCAACCAAGCGCGAGGAGATACGTAGTTGAAGGAGTTAATTTCGGTAGCCACACCACCTACGGAGTTCAAAGAACCCAGAGGAGCGTGGGTCATGTATTCAGCAGCGCGACGAGCTTGCCAAGGCTGAATATCATTCTTGATTTTTTCCAAGTCAAGACCATTCGGACCACGTAGAGGCTCCAACCAAGGGCCGCGGAAATCCCAGAAGCGCATGGTTTCACCACCAAAGATGATTTCACCAGTTGGAGAGCGCATCAGGTATTTACCTAGACCAGTAGGGCCTTGGGCAGAACCGACGTTAGCACCCAAGCGTTGGTCACGAATCAAGAAGGTCAAAGCCTGAGCTTGAGAAGCTTCTGGTCCAGTAGGACCAAAGAACTCACTTGGATAAACGGTGTTGTTAAACCAAACAAAGATTGAGGCAATGAAGCCCATAAGAGAAAGAGCGCCCAAGCTGTAGGAGAGATAAGCCTCACCAGACCAGATGGATGCACGACGTGACCAAGCAAAAGGCTTGGTAAGAATGTGGAAAATACCACCAGAAATTAAGATAAAGGCGACCCAGATGTGACCACCGACCACATCTTCTAAGTTATTGACGCTGATAATCCAGCCTTCGCCGCCAAAGGGAGACTTGATTACATAGCCAAAGATAACTGCTGGGTTCAATGTCGGATTGGTAATAATCCGAACATCACCACCACCTGGTGCCCAAGTGTCATACAACCCACCAAAGAACATTGCCTTTAACACTAATAGCAATGCACCGAATCCCAAAATAATCAGGTGGAACCCGATGATGTTGGTCATCTTGTTCTTGTCTTTCCAGTCGTAACCAAAGAAAGAAGAATATTCTTCTAAGGTTTCTGGACCGCGAACGGCGTGATAGATACCGCCAAAGCCAAGGACGGCTGAGGAAATTAGGTGGAGTACACCGATAACAAAGTAGGGGAAAGTATCGATAACTTCACCACCAGCACCAACACCCCAACCCTGAGTGGCAAGGTGAGGTAACAAAATCAAGCCCTGTTCGTACATGGGCTTTTCAGGAATGAAGTGAGCGACTTCAAACAAAGTCATCGCTCCAGCCCAGAATACAATCAAACCAGAGTGGGCAACGTGAGCACCCAGTAGTTTGCCAGATAAGTTGATTAAACGGGCGTTACCAGACCACCAGGCAAACCCGGTGGATTCTTGGTCGCGTCCAGCGCCGCCTAAGATATTTGGTCTATTAGAGAGCGTTACCACGTGGTAATACCTCCTCAGGGAATACAAATTGTTCGTGGGGTTGATCTTGAGGAGCCATCCAAGCGCGGATACCCTCGTTGAGCAAAATGTTTTTGGTATAGAAGGTTTCAAACTCCGGGTCTTCCGCCGCCCGTAATTCTTGGGAGACGAAATCATAAGCCCGCAGGTTGAGTGCTAAACCGACGATGCCGACGGCACTCATCCACAAGCCTGTGACTGGCACGAACAACATAAAGAAGTGCAACCAGCGTTTGTTGGAGAAAGCAATCCCGAAAATCTGTGACCAGAAACGGTTTGCCGTCACCATTGAGTAGGTTTCTTCCGACTGGGTGGGATTGAAGGCGCGGAAGGTGTTAGCACCATCACCATCTTCAAACAAGGTATTTTCGACTGTGGCACCGTGAATCGCGCACAGTAGCGCACCACCCAATACACCCGCAACACCCATCATGTGGAAGGGGTTGAGTGTCCAGTTGTGGAACCCTTGCAGGAATAACAGGAACCGGAAGATAGCCGCGACGCCAAAGCTGGGTGCAAAGAACCAGCTTGATTGTCCCAAGGGGTACATCAGGAATACGCTGACGAATACCGCAATCGGAGCTGAGAAGGCGAGAGCGTTGTAAGGGCGGATACCTACTAGACGAGCAATTTCAAATTGCCGTAACATGAAGCCAATCAAACCGAAGGCTCCGTGTAGGGCAACGAACGGCCACAAGCCACCCAGTTGGAACCAACGGGTGAGGTCGCCTTGGGCTTCTGGTCCCCACAACAGCAATAGGGAATGTCCCATGCTGTCGGCGGGAGTTGATACTGCCACTGTCAGGAAGTTACAGCCTTCTAGGTAGGAAGAGGCTAATCCGTGGGTGTACCAAGAGGTGACGAAGGTGGTGCCGGTCAGCCAACCGCCTAGTGCTAGGAAGGCGCAGGGGAATAATAATATCCCTGACCAACCTACGAATACGAAGCGATCGCGCTTGAGCCAGTCGTCGAGAACGTCAAACCACCCTCTACTGGGGGCGCGTCCAACTGCGATGGTCATCGGACTAAAATCCTCTTTTTTTACTAAAATTGCAACGTTTCTAAGGCATTACGGAAAGCCAATGTAACCGACTGCCGTGAGGAATTAACGTTTTTTTTGACAATCTCAACTGCTTTTAAGTAACTGAGATTCTGAGAGCTTACTGACTAGTTAAGTCATTATTTCTCAGGGTTATGACATTACACGTACCATCGGCTAGTAATCTAGCTTGTGGTAACTTAATGATTCTTAACTTATCACACTACTCAGGGTTTTTGCCTGATACGCAAAAGGAAATGAGCTATGAAACACGAACCTTATAAATAATATGAATATCAGAAATTTTACAATTTGACACAACTTTTCTCAGAAATCTAAAAAAATTTAATGCAGATGGAGGTAGGTAGAATAACTCATTTCAAGAGGTCAAAAAGAGGCAGGGACAGGAAAGCAGGGAATTAAGAGGGGCAGAGAGTGAGGGAGTAAAGAATTTTGATCGGCCATTGAGTAAAAAAATAGTACAACATTACCTGAAAAAATTATATCGGTAGCAGGAACATGGAACGGCGCAGTTGAGTTTTTGTCAACGATATTTGGTAAAATAATCTGGATAATGACTTTGCGGCCACGTCGGTGATACACCTCTGGAAAACCTATGTGAAACGTTAGACAAGGAGAAAGGAAGTTGGCATATCTTGACTAATACAAATAGCCTAAGTGGTTTGTCCCGTAGTACAAGAAAGCCAGCATTATCCGAAACAGGAAAATTTGTAGGGTACAAAGTGAAAAATTTCTAGTCTGCGGCAGGGTTCCCGTGGACTTAAAACATAGCTCTTTGTGCCTCCTAAGCAATAGCCGGATTGGCAGAGAAACCCACCACTCTATGCAAAAGCATTTAGTGTACGAGTATGTGACAGCGAGTATCTCACGGGCAATGGTAGTTCAATGACGACATCAACAACGATTAACAAAGGCGATCGCCTCCTGCACCAAAATGTTCTCGGTTCTCGTCGGTTCAGTAACTACTGGTGGGCAACTATCGTTACCTTGGGAGCAAGCGGCTTTCTATTGGCTGGAATATCCAGTTATTTAAAAGTTAATTTACTCATAGTTTCCGATCCCACTCAACTGGTATTTGTCCCCCAAGGATTAGTAATGGGGTTATATGGTACTGCTGGCTTGCTATTAGCTACATACCTGTGGTTAGTGATTTTATTGGATGTTGGAGGCGGTTACAACGAATTCGATCGGGAAACTGGCGCAATCAAAATCTTCCGTTGGGGGTTTCCTGGTAAAAACCGCCGAATTCAGATTGATAGCCGCATAGAAGATGTCCAATCTGTATTAATAGACATAAAAGAAGGTCTTAACCCCCGTCGCGCCCTCTATCTACGCATTAAAGGACGGCGAGATATACCATTAACACGGGTTGGACAACCAGTATCTTTAACAGAGTTGGAAACAGAAGGCGCAAAGTTAGCCCGCTTTTTGGGAGTATCGTTAGAAGGATTGTAAGGGAGTGAGGGAAGAAGAGGGGGAGCAGGGGGCAGGGGGCAAGGGGGAAAAGAAAAATTCCTTCTTTCCCCTCTGCTCCCAGCTCCCTGCCCCTCTGTCTCTTGTGCCCAATGCTCCTCAAAACGATAAGATACTCTGGTTAAATCGGTAACAGGCAATGCGGTTAAAAATTTCTCAATTTTTGCTTTCTCTTGTGATTATCAGTGCTTTGATCTTGGGAGGATGTTCAACACAGCAAGTCGCTTCTAATAGCTCTTCTCCAAACTCGACAGCTACCTCGACCACAACCGAGGCGAGTACCAAGACAACTACTGAAGCAACTTCTGTATCTCAAACTAGTAGTGAGAGCATTCCTGGACTGGCAGATTTACCGCGCCTCGAAGGCAAGGCTACTGTGGTAATCACGGTTAAAGGTTCGCCGATTACTATCGAAGTAGACGGTACTGATGCCCCCATTACAGCTGGCAACTTCGTAGATTTAGTGCAAAAGGGGGTTTACGATGGTTTAGCTTTCCATCGAGTTGTGCGCGAACCCCAACCGTTTGTAGTTCAAGGGGGCGATCCTCAAAGCAAAGACCCGAAAGTTCCAGCAGACAGACTGGGAACAGGTAGCTATATTGACCCAAAAACAGGAAATGCTCGTTATATACCTTTAGAAGTTAAGCCCAAAGGTTCAGATACTCCGATTTACAATAAACCATTTGATGCTACTGCTCAACCCGTCGTATTGCCCCATAAACAGGGTGCAGTAGCAATGGCGCGATCGCAATCACCAGATTCAGCTTCTGCCCAGTTTTACTTTGCTTTAGCGGATCTAGCATTTTTGGATGGTAACTACGCCGTGTTTGGCAATGTCACTCAAGGCTTTGATGTCGTAAACAAAATTCAGCAAGGCGATCGCATTGACTCTGCTAAAGTCACTCAAGGTGCTGAAAACCTGAAAACACCAGGAAAGTAGGGAAAGAGGCAGGGGAGCAGGTCTTTCTGGGGCAGGTTTTTTTGATTAGACAAATTTTTGGAATTTTAAAACCAAAACCATTGTCTGAGAACTTAAAACTACGTTCAATAATTGAGAACATTCTCAACTATTTATCGAAAGCCTAAAAGCCTGCCCTTGAAAGGGGGAGCAGGTGGTCACTGAGCGTAGCCGAAGTGGGAGCAGGGGGGCAAAGGAAAAACTCTTAACTCTTAACTCCTAAATTGGTCAAAATTGTTGTTACTGGTATTGGTTTAGTTTCCGCCTTGGGTGGAAGCTTCGAGGATAGCTGGCGAAATTTAATCGCAGGTAAATCTGGAATTCGGTTACATCAACCATTTTCAGAATTTACACCACTTCCTCTAGGTTTGATTGGCGAACAACCATCTGAGTTGACAAGGTTAACTCGGATGGTTGTTGCTTCTGCTTTACAAGATTCTGGGTTAGTTGCACCTTTAGCTGATTGTGCTGTAGTCATTGGATCGAGTCGCTCTTATCAAGCGTCTTGGGAAAAATTGGCGCGGCAAATGTATAACGCGGAAAATTTTCCTGTGTCCTCTTTGGGAAATTGGCTAGATACATTACCTCATATAAATGCGATCGCAGCTGCAAGACAAATCGGTGCATCGGGGATAGTTTTGGCACCGATGGCAGCTTGTACTACTGGAATTTGGTCTATTGCCCAAGCAGCTATGCTTATACAAACTGGGCAATGTCAACAAGCGATCGCAGGTGCAGTAGAAGCACCGATTACACCTTTAACTTTAGCTGGGTTTCAACAGATGGGTGCTTTGGCAAAAACTGGGGCTTATCCCTTTGATTTGCACAGAGAAGGCTTAGTCTTGGGTGAAGGCGCAGCTGTGTTTGTCTTAGAATCAGCAGAGTTGGCAAAGCAGCGTCAAGCAAAAGTGTATGGTGAAATTCTCGGTTTCAGCTTAACCAACGACGCATATCATAGTAATTCACCAGAACCCGAAGCCAAAAGTGCGATCGCTGCTATCAAACAATGTCTAGAACGTAGTTGTCTATTACCAGGCGATATTGATTACATTCATGCTCATGGTACAGCTACCCAACTAAATGACCAGATGGAGAGCATGGTAATTCAGCGTTTGTTTCCCCAAGGCGTGGCGGTTAGTTCCACCAAGGGAAGCACAGGTCATACACTAGGGGCATCTGGAGCTATAGGTGTAGCTTTTTCTCTCATGGCGCTAAAGCATCAAATATTACCGCCTTGTTTAGGATTGCAGCAGCCAGAGTTTGATTTAGATATCGTGACATCTGCACGTATAAGTAAAATTCGACAGGTATTATGTTTGAGTTTTGGCTTTGGGGGACAGAATGCCGCGATCGCGTTAGCAGCTCTTTAGCTCCCTTGTCACCTCCTCAAGTCAAAAACGTTAAAGGGAAAAGGGGAAGGTGGGGCCCCAAGAAGGGGATAAGGGGCGGGGGAAAAGGGAAAGAAAAAACCTTTAACCCAACCCCAGTAACCTTTTCCCCAAACCAAATTCTGAGTTCAAAATGCACAAAGCGAGTAGTATTGCATCTACTTGTTACTATAGTTTTGAAAAATAAATTGTGATTAAAAGGGAATATGAATGGCGATTGCTATTCGACAAGCTCGTGACGACGAACTTGAAGCGCTGATTCCGATACTACTGTTGGCAGAAGAATCGGAGCGTGCACTGCGATGGGGGCTTGCTAACCTCGTTGATGCTGTATATCGCATGGACGACAACGAACACTTGGTTGGTGCAGCAACGATGAAATGGCGCAGCGACCCCTGCGAAATTATGGAACTTGGTATAGCCCCTGAGTTTCAAAGGCAGGGTTTAGGTAAGGAGTTCGTTGCTTGGTTGATTCAAGAGGCGAAGCAACGCGGCAAGAAACAGATGCTCGTTGGCACGTCTAATTCAAGTCTTGGCAACATTGCTTTTTATCAAAAGTGCGGATTTCGGATGGATCGTGTGCGCCATGACTACTTTTGGTATTTACCTCAGCCAAGTTACGAAAACAGCATTCAGATTCAGGACATGCTCGTATTTCGTTTAGATTTGGTGCCATGCTCAACTAGGAAAAAAAACAAACTCAAAGAGGAAAAGCAAATTAGGTATGAAAGCTAGGGTAAAATTAGTTCTTCAGGATGAAGAGAGAGAATGGCAGCAATAATGGTTCCCACTTAATGCCTGCTCACCGAAAAATTTACAGATTAATTGAGATAGTAGCTTCGATATAGGTATAGCTACTTTAAGCTTGAGTGACTAGTGCTATGTACATTGAATCATTATCGATAGCAACCTTGGAGCAAGCAATTCACCTAAGAGAAGAAGTTTTCCCAGGCGTGAGTAATAGTAGTGATAGTCCATCGCTGGTGGCAAGTTTATATCTAGATGAATATGCTCAATGGTTTTCAAACAGTGGAATTACCCAACTCAATTACTGGGTTGCGATCGATGAGCAATCTTTCCAAGTAATTGGGCTAACTGGGTTATATTGCAAAAGCGAAGACGAACAAGAAGCTGACTGGTTAGGCTGGTTTTGTGTAGCATCACGATTTCGAGGAAAAGGAATTGGAAAAGAGCTATTAGACTTTACCATCGACTTAGCACAAGCAAAAGCAAAAAGGTACTTACGTTTGTATACTTGGGAACATCCTTCTTCTTATGTAGCCCGGATGCTTTATCTCAAACGCGGTTTTTACCAAATTGGTGAATCCCCAAACAAAAGCGGATTTAAAACTATCTATCTTGAACTCCAACTCGATAGCATTATTCACAGTGGATGAAGAAATTTTTTTATAGATTTTGTCAAAGCTTACATCATCGGCAGCTAACAAGCCAATTCCGATCGCAGGCAGAACCTTTCATCGCAACTTTAGAGGAAGAGGCAATCAACGGTGCGAAGCGATGCCTACAGCAGTAAACTATTCTCCTAGAACAAATGCACCAGAACCACAGTTACATAGATTGCGACAGTGTTGATCGCTCAAAGCCTTGACAAAACTGGGTTTTATACTTAGCACTGGCTCAACGCCCCGCTATCCATGTACAGCACTTTGCTATGGGACTTCCAAGAAATAAATTATCCACTCTTGTGGGGTGGGCGACACGAGCGCCCGTTGACAGGGGCGGACAAGATGTCATTGGTGTCAACTTAACGTGAAACCGAACGTCCGCCAGGGATTAAAATCCCTGTCTCATAGCAAAAGTCTTCTGAAGAGGACTGAAGATTACAGTCCATTTTAATGGACTTGGGTTATTAGACCGCCGTTTTAACGGTGGGCGGACTGCTTTACACCCAGAGCAGAATATACAATATAAAACTGTAACAAAAACTACAAAATAAGTCTTTTACCCAAAAAAAAGGATAAGCTTAGGTACAGATGAGATCCGGTTCGCAAAGATACCGTGATTAGGAGAAAATTTATGATTTCAAGATCCTCGTTGCTGTCAGAACCTGCTTCGCCAGCGCATATATGCCCCTTTGACCAAGCGTGTAGTTACTTAGAAGCGGCAGCTAAAGAATTAAATTTAAATCAGGGTTTGCTAGAAATTCTCAGCCACCCGCGTAAGGTTGTCACGGTTTCCATTCCCGTGAAACTAGATGATGGGGAAATACAAGTTCTCGCTGGACACCGAGTGCAGCACTCTGATGTCTTAGGCCCATACAAGGGCGGAATTCGTTACCATCCGGCTGTGACATTGCGCGAAGTATCTGCTTTAGCAATGCTGATGACCTGGAAATGTGCCTTATTAGGTATTCCTTACGGTGGTGGGAAAGGTGGCATTGCTATAGATCCCAAACGCTACAGTGTTGGCGAATTAGAGCGAATCAGTCGCCGTTATATCAGCGAGTTGATTAAAGATATTGGGCCTTCTGTAGATATTCCTGCGCCAGATATGGGTACTTCTGCCCGTGAAATGGCTTGGATGATGGATACTTACTCTGTGAATGTTGGTCATGCTGTACCAGGAGTTGTAACTGGGAAACCCCTTTCGATTGGTGGTTCTCTGGGACGAGAAATGGCAACCGGACGTGGCACAATGATTATTGTCCGTGAGGCGCTAGCAGATCGAGGTAAATCTTTGGTAGGAGTGCGAGTAGCCATTCAGGGTTTCGGTAACGTTGGCTGTGCCGCAGCAGAATTACTACATGAAGCAGGCGCGAAAATTATCGCCGTTTCAACTGGTGCAGGCGGAATATTCTCCGAAGCTGGTCTTGATATTCCCAAATTAAAAGTCTACGCGGCTGAAAATCGCAAGAGTATTGTCGGTTTCCCGCAATCTGTACCAATTAGCAATGCAGATTTATTAACTCTACCCTGTGATGTCTTAATACCAGCAGCTTTGGAGAACCAAATCACTGAAGAAAATGTGAATCAGGTGCAGGCGCAAATTGTCGCAGAAGCAGCTAACGGCCCGGTTACTCTTGAGGCTAACTTGGCCTTAGAGGCGCGGGGTGTGACAGTGTTACCAGATATTTTGGCGAATGCTGGCGGTGTAGTAGTCAGTTATTTAGAGTGGGTGCAAGGTCTTTCTTACGTATTTTGGGATGAGGAGCGCGTCAACCGCGAAATGGAACATTTGATGGTGCAAGCCTATCGCAAGGTGATTCATCAGTCGGAGGTACGGCAAATTTCTTTAAGGCTAGCAGCTTATACACTGGGGGTAGGTAGAGTGGCTCAAGCGTTGACTGACAGAGGTCTTTATCCTTAATATTTGGGCATAGACAGCAGTTTTTAATTGAATAAATAACATATAAGGGCACAACTATAATATTGTGTCCTTATTATGTTATGAATAGCCGATGTTTCTGTTAAGCGATCGCTACAACATAACTAGTGGTTTGATTAGAGGCTGCTGACTCAATTTATAATTGCAGGCAGCAGCCTACATAAATGCATTCCCATTCGGAAACCAACCTTACGACTCGCTAGAAGGTGCAGCAGCATGAATTAAGTCTGGCTTCTCGTCATTAGGAGGACGCTCAATAGTTTGAGCCGATGTGGGACGTTGATGGCGATTGCGAGTTTGGATCTGTACAGGTTTACCTGTCTCAATTGACTCGTAAAGTGCTTGAATAATCGAAACATCAATCAACCCTTCCGTCCCAGATGGTTCTGGGTCTTTATCTTCGAGAATACAATCAGAGAAGTAGGTAAATTCAGCCGCTAGTTGATCGCGATCTTCAAAGGTACGCTCTTGAGTTTCACCATTAATTGTCAGGTAATGCTTGATTTCTCCCTGCCAAGGATATGCGGGGTCTACTCGTAAATCGCCTTGAGTACCTACAATCTGATAAGTTGAAACACTTGCCCCTCCAAAACTACAGGTAAATGTTGCCAATCGCTCATTCGGAAAACGCAAGATGACGCTAGCCATTTCTTCCACTTCGCTGAAGCGTTGTTCTCCGTTATTGGCAGCTACGGCAAATACTTCAATTGGTTCATCTTGAAATAGATAACGTGCAGCATTAATGCAGTAGATGCCAATATCGTAGAGCGTGCCACCACCGGTAACATCTCGTAAACGAATATTGCCCTCTTCTACTTGCTGAGTAAAAACCGAATTGAAAATCCGTGGTTCACCAATTTGCTTTGAGCGCAAAATTTCAACTGCTTGTAAATTGGCTGCTTCTAAATGTAAGCGATAGGCAATCATCAGCTTCACATTGTTATCATTAGCAGCTTGAATCATTGTTTCACACTCTTTTTCTGTAACTGCCATTGGCTTTTCACATAACACATGAATTGCCTGATTAGCAGCCCGCACAGTGTAGTCACAATGCAAGTGATTAGGTAGCGCAATATAAACTGCATCAACCTCGCCGCTTGCCAAACAGTCCTCATACTCTTCGTAGGAGTAAGTATGCTCAATACCATACTTTTTGCTCAGTTCTTCGTTTTTAGTGGGATCATCTGAAACTAGTGCCACTAATTCTGAGTTTTCGGTGTTGGCAAACGAAGGTAAGGCAGCTTCTTGGGCAAACCAACCTAAACCAACAACGGCGTAACGAATTTTGTTCTTAGCATTTGTAGCAGTCATTTTTCTACTCTTTAATGAAGGAATATTTTGGTAATTTTAATGCCCTAATTACGTGTAAATTATGGCTAACATATTTATGCAAACATCTAGAACAAAGCGCATTACTACATTGCTAATGCAGCTTCTACATTTGACACCAACTTAGCTTTAGTTTCTTCAAACTCTTGTCCTAATTCAGTTAGCTCTTGCTCGCTCATACATTCGTGCACAGCATTAAAAATCTCGCTTTCTTCTTCTTTTACATGATGCTCAAGTGTTTCCTTCAATTCACTCATTTTTTCTTTAAATTCAGGGTTATTAGGCTTAAGCGCCTTAATTTCTTCTAAAATAACTGAAATTTCTTCATGTTCTTCTTCAGCTTCTTCAACATATTCTTCAGTTTCTTCATATTCTCGCAAAGCTGGGTAGAAGACTAATTCTTCAGTTCTTGCATGTAAGATCGCTTCTATATAGATTTGATTGAATTGCTCAACCAACTTTGCACCTTTAGCTTTTTCTGCTTCTGCAAAAAGTTTCTCAATTTGCCGATGCTCTGCTTCAATTAATGAAAGAATGTCTGTTGATTTAGCTTTAGTTTTAGCCATTTTTGCCTCAGTAATAATCGATTTATCAGACTGATATTTGGAGGTTAATGAATGGGAACTCGTATATTCTCAATGACTTGGGAAATGAAAACCTCATTCTTTGAGTAAGCTTTAATTTAGACTTAAGGAATATTTTCGGTATTGCACCTTAACTGAAATTCATAACCTCAGCATGATGGATGCTGAGTATGTAGCGTTAGCAGGTCAAAGCTACAACCCAAACCTCGAACACCTGTTGAAGATTCCCACACATTTGGTACAGCCTTACAAAGAAGCGGTGTAAGTCTTAAACACAACTAAGTTTTGTTTGTCTTTGATGTTACAACAGAAATGACAAAAGCTACTTAGTATATATGACAACCGACCTCCAAAAACAGGGATTATTGCTTCTGCGTCAAGCGCTTGATAATTCCACAGCCAATTTTCGCCCTGGACAATGGGAAGCGATTGAAGAATTACTCCAGCAGCGATCGCGTCTACTAGTTGTTCAACGTACCGGTTGGGGTAAAAGTCTAGTTTATTTTTTAGCAACTCGCTTGCTACGCGATCGAGGCGCTGGTTCTACTCTTTTGATTTCGCCACTACTGGCTTTGATGCGAAACCAAATTGTAGCAGCCCAACGCATTGGTGTAAAAGCCAAAACAATTAACTCCAGCAATACAGATGAATGGCAATTAGTAGGAACACAGTTGCTAGCAGGAGAAGTAGATATTCTGCTAATTTCTCCCGAAAGACTAGCTAACGAAGAATTTCGGGAAAAAATTCTTTTACCAGTATCTCAATGCATAGGTTTATTTGTTGTTGACGAAGCTCATTGTATTTCCGATTGGGGACATGATTTTCGCCCTGATTATCGCCGGATTGTGAGAATTTTACAGGCACTTCCCCAAAATATCCCAGTCTTAGCAACAACGGCTACAGCTAACAATCGAGTTGTAAACGATTTAGTTGCTCAATTAGGATCAAATCTGCGTGTTTCCAGAGGAAATTTAACCAGACAAAGTTTACATCTGCAAAATATTTCTATCCCCAGCCCAGCAGCACGAATCGCATGGTTAGCTCAACAGCTTCCTAATTTACCAGGAAGTGGGATTATTTATACCTTAACTGTGAGAGATGCTGAAAGAGTTGCCAATTGGTTAAAAACTCAAAATATTCATGCTAAGGCATATCATAGTAATTTAGACAATGAAGTTCGTATAGTATTAGAAGATGAGCTTTTGAACAATGAAATTAAAGTATTAGTAGCAACAACAGCATTAGGAATGGGTTTTGACAAACCAGATTTAGGATTTGTCATTCATTACCAGCGTCCTGGCTCAGTTGTCCATTATTATCAGCAGGTAGGACGAGCAGGAAGAGCGGTAGAAAAAGCTTATGGAATTCTTCTCAGTGGTGATGAGGATGATGATATAACTAACTATTTCATCAATACAGCTTTTCCTCCAGAGGTGCATACGCAACAAATTTTAAATGCACTTAATGCAGCTTTAGATGGTTTTTCTATTCCCCAATTGGAGCAGCAACTGAATCTATCACGAGGACAAATTGAGAAAGTTTTAAAACTGCTTTCACTAGAATTTCCTGCACCTGTAACTAAGCAAAATTCAAAATGGTATCTGACCCCAGTCTCTTATCAACCTGACACTGAAAAAATTGAAAAGCTTACACACATTCGTCGCCAAGAACAAGCTAGAATGTTACAATATATGCAAAGTCAAGAATGCTTGATGAGTTTTCTCGCAACAGAATTAGACGATCCTCATCCCACAGCTTGCGGTAAATGTGCTGTGTGTTTAAATAGACCGTTATTACCAGAAGCTTTCTCAATTGAGCTTGTAAATAAAGCAATTTAATATTTACGTCGCAGCGACCAAATCATTGAGCCACGCAAACAATGGACACCACAAGCATTGCCTAATTATGGCTTTTCAGGCAATATTAAAAATAATTTTCAAGCAGAAGAAGGAAGGGCATTATCTTTATGGGGCGATGCAGGTTGGGGAGAATTAGTCAAGCAGGGTAAATATCAAGATAATCATTTTGATGATGCACTAGTCCAGGGTATTTTTGACATGATTCAACGTTGGCTACCAAAACCCTTTCCGACTTGGATAACTTGTGTTCCCTCATTGAATCGTCCAGAACTCGTACCAAGCTTTGCTCAAAAACTGGCAGATAAATTAGGCTTACCTTTTATGCCAATTGTGCAGAAAGTTCACCAAACTGAATTGCAGAAAAAGATGAGCAACAGTTACCAACAAGCTCATAATTTGGACGGGGCTTTTGCCGTTGACTCTTGGCAAGGAATGAGTGGTTCTGTTTTCTTGGTTGATGATATAGTTGATTCCCGTTGGACTTTTACTGTAATTGCAGCACTTTTGCGTCGTGCTAACAGTGGGGTAGTTTTTCCTGTGGCATTAGCACTCAATTCATTCGGTCAAGGGGATTAGAAAATCATGTTAAATCATGTCCTGCAACCAGATACTCAAGCAATTTTGCTGTTGTGTGCCAGCTTTGGGCAAAATCGCCAAATTGAGCCACAACCCCTAACCCTGAGTGAATATAATTCTCTAACAGAGTGGTTGCGGGAAAACCAGATGCGTCCGGCAGATTTACTAGAATCTACAGGCAAAGAACAGTTAGAAAAAATTACTGTTAATAAGCTTAACCCTGAAAGGCTTTCAGCTTTATTAGAACGGGGTATGATGCTAAGTTTAGCTGTTGAGAAGTGGACTAATCAGGGATTGTGGGTGTTGGGAAGAAGTGACGCAAACTATCCTAAACGTCTCAAGCAAAAGCTGAGACATTCAGCACCAGCAATTCTCTATGGTGTTGGCAATATCGAACTGCTATCTCTAGGAGGATTAGCAATTCTCGGTTCTCGTGATGTCGATGACGAAATACTTGGTTACACGCGAAGAGTTGCACAAAACAGCGCTGTACAAGAAATGCAAGTGATTTCTGGTGGGGCGCGTGGGGTAGACCAAGCAGCAATGCTAGCCGTGTTGGACGCAGGAGGAACATCTGTTGGTGTCTTAGCGGATAGTTTGACGAAATCGGCAGTGAACAGCAAATATCGCTCTAGTATTCAAGAGGGTAGGCTTACTTTAGTTTCTAGTTATGACCCTGAAGCTGGTTTTAATACTGGTAATGCGATGGGGCGAAACAAATATATTTATGCTTTAGCAGATTATGCTCTTGTAGTCAGTTCTTCTTTTGGTAAAGGCGGTACTTGGGCGGGTGCAGTAGAAGCGCTTTCCAAACTTCAAGATATCCCAGTTTTTGCCCGGTTGGATGGGTCTGTGTCAGAAGGTAATCAGCAACTCCACAATCAAGGCGCAAAAGCTTTTCCGGCTGAACCCTGGAATAATTCATTGAGAGAACTTTTGGCAAAAGCGGCTTCTTTGGTTGAATCAGTACAGGTTGAGGTAGAAACAACAACTCAAAAGACTGTCTTGGATATTCATCCACAAGATATTTATCAAGCTGTTTTACCATTTATTCTTAATCATTTACAGCAACCGAAAGATGCAAAATCTCTGGCGGAATCTTTGGATATCAGATTATCTCAAATGCAGGATTGGTTAAACAGGGCTGTAAATGAAGGTAAGGTGAGAAAAATTAATAGACCAGTGGCTTATATAGTCAATAAACCAGTGACTCAACTTTCTTTATTATGATGGTGTCATCAGGGAATTCAAAATCTTAAGCATAATTGGTGTATAAAACACCAGTGTCTAATAGGAATAATAGGAGTTTAACAAGTGTATGGTGATACAAATAGAACCAACAACTCAGACTTTATACGACCAAGATTATTACCTTTGGCTGAGGACAACCATCAACCAACTTCGCGCTGGTCAGTTTTCATCTGTAGATTTAGATAACTTAATTGAAGAGTTGGAAGATATGGGGAGGAACCACAAGCGAACGGTGAAAAGTTTGTTAATTCGACTTTTTGAACATCTACTTAAGCTTACATACTGGGATATGGAACGGGAGCGAAATGAAGGGCATTGGAAAGGTGAAATCAGGACATTCCGTAGAGATATTAAGGATGAACTCAAAGATAGTCCTAGCTTAAAACCTTACATTTTAGAAATATTTGATCAATGTTATCAAGATGCAAGGAAAGAAGCAAGCGATCGCTCTCAACTTACCATTGACATATTCCCCTCTATACCCATTGGCTCTTTAGAACAAATCTTAGATGAAAACTGGTTTCCTGAATATAACCACAATCATCACGGTAAACCCGATTAAAATGAATACGCAACTTGGGTTTCCATAGGAGTATGCAGACGTGCAGCCGGACTTAATAGGCTTAGAAATTAGTAAGGGGGAACTGAGACGTTTGACTGGGTTCGATCCAGAAGACGTTTTTCGACCCTCGGTTTTGCGAGATGGCAAAAAGCGATTAGGGTTTTTTATCAGTGAAATGCTGGTGACGCTGGCGCTAACGCCAATAATTGTAGGCTTTGTTTACGCGTTTATTATTCTACCAACTATTGGTTCTTCAGTTCGACTAGGAATTCTTTTACTAATTTTAGTGCCAATGCCGATATTAGTGGGGCGATGGCTATGGCGACAATTAACCTGTCCCGAAGGACTGACAATACTTTTAGATGAAGTTGATAAATATCATGACCTGGTTGCTGCTATAGATATTAATGACCAATTAGCAGCATCAGGAAACGTAGAAAGCAGTATCCATGACCGAGATAAAGTCACTGCTGCCTTGCAACTAATTAGAGAAGATTTAGTTCGCGCTCTGAAAACGGAACGAATTTTGCGAGATAATAAAAAATTGCTTGCTAATAACCAAGAGTTATTTGTGAATAATTTAGCCAGTCTGCGAGCTTTACAAGTTAGTAGTCAAGCAGGCGAATATGCTCAACTGCTAAATCAATCATTGCAAATTGCGATCGATGTGCAAGCAGAAATCAGAAAATTGCAAAAAGGCTAAGAGAATGTTTGTAAAAGTGGTTACACGAGAATTTACCTGCCTCCACAGGTTAGAAAACCCTTGATTTTGGATTAGTTCACGGGAGGTGGACTTTACTCATGTAGTAGTGACTTCTAGTCACCCAATATTTTTTCAGAAAACAATCGCCCCGTTGACTTAAATGAGCAACAAACCCAAAATAATTGTCCTGGATGATGACCCTACAGGTTCTCAAACAGTCCACAGCTGCCTGCTGCTAATGCACTGGGATGTAGACACTCTACGCAGTGGGTTACAGGATGATTCGCCGATTTTCTTTGTGCTGACTAATACTAGAGCGCTAACGCCAGAGTCAGCTGCATCTGTCACCAAAGAAGTTTGCCATAACCTGAAAATCGCTTTGAAGGCTGAAGGAATTGAAGATTTTCTAGTTGTCAGCCGTTCTGATTCTACTTTGCGGGGACATTATCCCATTGAAACAGATGCGATCGCCCAAGAACTCGGCCCCTTTGATGCTCATTTTCTCGTACCAGCATTTTTTGAGGGGGGACGCATCACCCGTGACAGCGTGCATTACTTGATGATTGGCGGTGTACCCACCCCAGTCCATGAAACCGAATTTGCCCGTGATTCCGTCTTCAGCTACCATCACAGTTACTTACCCAAGTACGTCGAAGAAAAGACTCAAGGACGAATTAATGCCGAAGCTGTAGAAAGGTTTCTCTTGGCCGATATTCGCGCTGGCAGTTTGGAACGATTGTTACAACTTCATGGTAATCAGTGCGCTGTCGTCGATGGTGAAACTCAAGCCGATCTCAACCGCTTTGCAGTGGATATATTAGCAGCCGCAAGTCAAGGCAAACGCTTTCTATTTCGCAGTGCAGCAAGCATTTTAACGGCTTTAGCTGCTTTACCTCCCCAACCCATTGCTGCCGAAAACATGGCTCAGTACGTGCGCCAAGGCAAACCAGGTGCGGTGATTGTTGGTTCCCATGTGAAAAAGACTACCCAGCAATTAGAGGCGCTGTTGCAACTAGAAGGAACTGTCGGCATCGAAGTAAATGTAGAGCGATTACTTGATGATGCAAATCAATCTGCGACATTACTAACTGAAATCCAAGAAAGTACACGGACGGCACACGAAGCTGGCAAAACACCAGTGGTTTATACTAGCCGTCAGGAACTAAATTTTCAAGATGCCAAGACAAGATTGGAGTTTGGGGAAAAAGTTTCAAGTTTATTGATGGATATTGTGCGCGGTTTACCATCTGATATAGGATTCTTAATCAGCAAGGGTGGCATTACTTCAAACGATGTCTTGAGTACTGGACTAGCTTTAACTTCAGCCCGTTTACTCGGTCAAATTTTAGCTGGTTGTTCAATGGTGTTAACGTCATCCGATCATCCCCAGTTTCCTGATTTGCCTGTGGTGCTGTTTCCAGGTAATGTCGGCGATGCTGATGCCTTGGGGACAGTTTATCAAAGGTTGACCTTGCCAATTTGAGATTTGAGACTTGAGATTAAATAATATTTTGGTTCATGCCAGACTAACATTTTGCTACGCATCACTCCTTGTCGGTAATACAAATCCAAAATCCCAAATTTAAAATCCAAAATCTGTGTATCCTTTGTCTTTTGGCTAGTACTCCATGACTTCTGATTCTGCGATTCCCAATCTAAAGTCAAATTCTGCACTTCCTAATGCAGAATCAAACTCTATCCTTTCTGAGATAGAGGTAAATTCTACTGTTTCTGATGTAGAGTCAGATTCTATCCTCCCTGATGCTGAGTTAAAATCTGTCCTGCTTTATTTAAAATCAAATACTGTTCTTGGAGATGTAGAGTCAAATCCTGCTGACCCAGATGTAAAGTCAACTAATACTGATGCCGGATCGGATTTTATCCTGACTGATTTAAATCCCAATGAGTTAGCATTACCAGCGCATCGCGTAAATGATAATACTCAAGTCCAGTTAAAAAGTAAGGAGGGACGATTGTTATTAATTTTGCCCTCAGAATCTCAAGTATCTGCTTCAGAACTTACTTGGTCTGATATTTGGCAGCAAATCAGACAACGTCTGAGTGCAGGCGATCGCTTCCGGGTATCTAATACACCTGTGCATTTAATGGCACAAGACCGTTTGGTAGATACCAGACAACTCCAAGAACTCGCCGAGGCTTTGAGTGAAGTCCAACTCCGACTGATATCTGTCTCGACAAGTCGGCGGCAAACTGCGATCGCTGCTGTGACATCTGGGTATTCAGTAGAACAATTACAGCCCGTAACTTCCCTGAGTTCTGAGCCAACAACTACAGCGATCCCCCAAGAAGATGCCCTTTATTTAGAAATCACAGTCCGCTCTGGAGTAGAAATTCGTCATCCTGGGACAGTAATTATCTTGGGAGATGTAAATCCAGGTGGTATTGTAATTGCAGATGGAGATATTATTATCTGGGGTCGTCTGCGTGGAATCGCTCATGCTGGGGCTGGAGGCAATAGTGAGTGTCTGATTATGGCCTTGCAAATGGAACCAACCCAACTGCGGATCGCAGATGCTGTCGCTAGAGCACCAGAAAAACCGCCAGTGCAGTTTTATCCAGAGGTGGCACATATTACGCCCCAAGGAATTCGGATCGCTAGGGCGACTGATTTTTCCAGAAACCAATTCACCAAGAGCAATCAAGAACCATAAATATTTACTTAAAGAATGAAGTATATAAGTAAAGATGAAATAAAACAAATATTTATGCCTCGCCCTCATCAGGGAGAACAGATATTTCTTCATACTTGATACGATACTTCATACTTTATACTGCAATTTACTGTTTTATATTTCCTGAACCCTCATTGACCGCATTTCTATCATGACTCGCATTATTGTGATTACCTCCGGTAAAGGAGGAGTGGGTAAAACCACAGTTTCAGCAAATTTGGGTATGGCTTTAGCCAAAATGGGGCGTCAAGTTGCTTTGGTTGATGCGGATTTTGGTTTGAGAAATTTGGATTTGCTCTTAGGGCTAGAAAACCGCATCGTTTATACTGCGGTAGAAGTTTTAGCCAGAGAGTGCCGATTAGAACAAGCCTTGGTGAAAGATAAGCGCCAACCGAATCTCGTACTTTTGCCGGCAGCCCAAAATCGCTCTAAAGATGCAGTCACACCCGAACAGATGAAGTTATTAGTGAATGCACTAGCGCAAAAATATCAGTACGTGATTATTGATAGCCCTGCCGGTATTGAAAATGGGTTTAAAAATGCGATCGGCCCGGCCAAAGAAGCGCTAGTTGTCAGCACACCAGAAATTTCCTCAGTTCGTGATGCCGATCGGGTAGTAGGGTTACTAGAAGCACAAGGTATCAAGCGTGTTCATTTAATAATTAACCGTATCAGACCCGCAATGGTGCAGGCAAATGATATGATGTCAGTGCAAGATGTTCAGGAACTTCTCGCCATTCCCCTCATCGGGGTAATCCCTGACGACGAGCGTGTTATTGTATCTACCAATCGCGGCGAACCCTTAGTGTTAGCAGAAAATCCCTCTTTAGCTGCCACAGCCTTTGAGAACATTGCTCGTAGATTAGAAGGGGAAAGTGTCGAATTTCTGGAGATCGACTCGTCCCAAGACAGCATCTTCGCCCGCCTACGAAGGTTGTTGTGGACAAAGATTGTTTAACTTACCTTTCCAGTCTCCGCCCCAGACCTATTCGTAATGATTGAACTTCTAGAAAAACTTTTTTTTCGCGGCCCTGATAGCAGTCGAACTCAAGTTAAACGTCGCCTGCAATTGGTGATTGCTCACGATCGCGCTGATATAGATCCTCAAACGTTGGAAAAAATGCGCAAAGAAATCCTAGATGTTGTCTGTCGCTATGTAGAAATTGAGACAGAGGGCTTGGAGTTCTCCTTAGAAAGCAACCAACGAACCACAGCTTTAATTGCCAATTTACCCATTCGCCGGGTGAAGGGTGCTATACCTGAATGGGAAAGAGGTGATAAGCCTCTCTAGCTTTAATTTTAAGTATTTTTATTTACGATCTAGTTAAATTGTTGGTTCCTAGTCAGGACTTTATTCCTGGCTTTGAGGACTAAAGTCCCCACTACAAACTACTTTTTATAAATGGTTTGGCAGATATTATATTGCTGATTGAAAATCTGAATTTATCTCACCAAAACAGTAAAAATTAGACTTCTTGGCATTTGTCGGGAAAAGGGGAAAAGGCTCTGTATTGTCCCCTTCCCCTTTAACCTTTACCCTTTTCCCCAAGAGTGCAAAAGCACTTTTGCAAGAGGTCTATTGAAGATATTCAACCTCTGTCACTCTCCGAAAACACAGATAAAAAAATCCCGTTGTCAGCAGTGACGACAACGGGAGTATGTAGGGTTTTTTATAATCTATCGGTAGGCAACTTGGGGGCCTGCCCAAATTTCTGTCACCTTTTTACCAAAAGTAATCGGCCGATCGCTGTCGGTTGTAGTAATAGCCTTGCCATCATTAGCAACTTGTATTAATGGCCAGTTTTCCTCGCCCAATTCTCCCGCACGGAATAACACGCGATCTGGTTGGCTTTTACTCCACCCTAACAATACAGCAACTTTTTCATGTTCTTCGTCACTAAGAGGAGCAACTGTGTTAGTGTGATTTTTTTGCCGATCCCAAATCACAGCACTATCTGTAGAATCACCCGTGTTAAATATACCATCAAACTTGCGTGCTAAGAAGCGATCGCCTTTTTCTGACCAGCTAACTGGAACTAATACTCCAATCTTACCGCTCGTATCAGTTTCTTCTGAAGACTCCGCTTTTGCAGCCTTTACCTTTAATAAAGGATCGCTAACTGGAGTCGTTGAAGCCATCACCCACAATTTGTTAGTGTGCATATCTTGGACAAACAGAACGCTGGTGACACGACTGTTGTACATTTGGGGTTTTACCTCCAGTTGCACCCGGCTATAAACAGCATATTTACCATCTGGAGAAATCACGGGTACGCTGCGATAGTGACGCACTCCAGAACCACCATTAGCAGCAACAGCTTCTTGAGTTGCTGTAATCCATTTCCAAGGAATCGGATGAGGACTACCTATTGGGTCTATTTGTTCTGCTTGGGACTCATCAACTGGTTCCACAACAGGTATTTCCGTCGTTGTGGTTGATTGAGATTCTTTAATCGCTGGTGCTACTTGAGTTGCTGTCAATGATTCAGTCAAAGACTTTTCTCTAGAGAGATAATTTTCTTGTCCTCTTAAAGACTTGACATTAGCAGCTTTAAGTTTGCGTATTAAATTAAGTTGACTAACAGGAACATCTGTTGATGGTGCGAGTTCAACTGCTGCCAAAGAATCGGGAACAGTTACATCACTTACATCTAAATCGCTGCTTGAGAGATAATTATCTACTTCAGTTGGAGACTCAATTTTATTTGCTGGTAATACTTGCGGTTCCTGAACAGCAGTACTTTGTGTTGGCACAGAGTCAAATTCTTCTGTGATCGATTCGATTTGATCTGTTTTTAATGTTTCAGCTATCTCAGGTTCCCCAACTACAGCTATTTCCTTTGATCCAGAGTCAGATTCTTCAGTTATCGAAGTTAGTTTATGTACTTCGGATTTTACTGGGATCGAGTGAGCCGATGCTCCTAATAATGGCGCAATTAGGATCGCAACGACAACATAATTGAGAAATGGTTGGGTGCGGAACCATCCTGACAGCAAAAGGGGTTTAAGCATTTGTAGACTCTCTAGAGGGGGCAATTGCTATGTGAGAAGCAATACATCAACAGCAATGAGCAGGTGGTAGTTATATGTATAACAAGAAACTAAAACTAATGACGAAATAATATCTTCAAAGTTTGCAGAGCTTTACAAAAATTAAGTATCATTGTCTACACCTTTTCTTACCTAGATACGGAATATTTTTTCGCAAAAATATGCGAGTATAGTAAGTATGCTGAGAACTCAGTAATTACTACACGATATATAATGTGCCTATACCCAAACACACCAAAAATAAGTCTTGGTTAAGGAATATTTAGGATATAGTTTGAGGAATGAGGCTGGCGAACAAGAGTTAGATAACTCAGCTATCGGGGATCGTACTAGCGATCGCTAGTACACAGCAAATAAGCTAGGTTACACACTAAATATAACAGCGCAAACCCTCATGATAGTAAACGTGAGGCGTTAATTAAAAACCTGGGAAACCGGACGCATAATACATCATACTCAGAATATATTGCTATCAGCAACCCAAAGTTATAAATTGCTATCTAAACTACAGAAGTAGTTAGAAGACGCAATAGTTTTTCGGAAATGTAACTACATTTAAAGTTAATTTCGGGCAGACGATCGGGAACACAACAAAATTCACTCGGTAGATGCTCTAGCGACTCGCAAAGAAAAACCACTAAGTGATTGTTTCACTAGAGGCAAATGCGGCTGATACTAGCTGTTACGCTTGTCAACTTAACCCGGTAAGTTAATCAAGCAGCCTTTGGTTTCATGAATACGAAAATATTGTACCACCAAACAGCCAATATTATTTACAGCTAACAACTGTATTTTGCAACTGCGTCCCGAATACAGAAACCTGCTAGTAGTCTGCCAACCCAAAAATGCGCTTGTGAGGATTGGGTAAAGGTTAAAGGTTAAAGGGGAAAGGATAAAACACCTTTACCCATTGCCCTTTCCCCTTTCTCCCGCCAAGGAAACTTGGCGAACTGCTAGATGCAGGCTTAGTGAATTCTGTTTCAACATGAAACTTAAATGTTGTCAGTTATCAGGGGCGCACTTACGATTAACTAATGACTCACGACTAAAAACTATTAATTATTAATGAAAATTGTATTTTTTGGTACACCTCAATTTGCTGTACCCACCTTGGAAAAATTATTGAATCATTCAGAATTTGATGTGCTGGCGGTTGTCACCCAACCAGATAAACGCCGGGAACGCGGAAATAAACTGACGCCAACACCCGTAAAAGCGATCGCCACTGCTCACAACTTACCAGTATGGCAACCCGAGCGGGTGAAAAAAGACACTGAAACTTTAACAAAACTCAAACAATTAGATGCAGATGTGTTTGTTGTTGTCGCTTATGGACAGATTTTATCGGCAAAAATCTTGAATATGCCAAAATTAGCTTGCATTAATGTGCATGGCTCGATTTTACCCAAATATCGCGGTGCAGCACCGATTCAGTGGTGTTTGTATAACGGTGAGAGAGAAACGGGGATCACCACCATGTTGATGGATGTGGGGATGGATACCGGCGCAATGCTCCAAATAGTCACTACACCGATTGGATTACTGGATAATGCCCAAGATTTAGCCGATAGACTAGCAGAAATCGGTGGGGATTTGTTGGTAGAAACTTTGTTGAAGTTGGAAGGTAAAGAAATTCAACCAATACCTCAAGATAATTTAGCAGCGACTTATGCGCCTCTGATTCAAAAACAAGATTATGCTTTAGATTGGTCAAAAAGCGCGATCCAATTACACAATCAAATCAGAGGCTTTTACCCTAACTGCACCGCTACCTTTCGTAACAACCTGCTGAAAATCACTGCTTCTGCTCCTCTTGGTTCTGTAAGCGATTGCGATCTCCCACCAGAATTACAAGAATTAGTACATAAATTGCCTGATTTGTCAAATACATCAGATCGACCAGGAGTTGTAGTCAGCATTGCTAAAGGAATTGGTGCGATTGTCCAGACTGGGGAAGGTTTATTGCTGTTGCGAGAGATTCAGTTAGCAGGTAAACGTCCCCAGTCTGGATGGGATTTTGTTAATGGTACCCGCTTAACTGTGGGAGAAGTTTTTGGTACGGGAAGCTGACAGGGATGCAAGAGATGAAGGAGAATAACTTTTAACTCCTCATTTTGTACAGACGCGGTTAATCGCGTCTCTCCGAAGACTTTTCATAAAAGCGGCAAGATTCGCAAGGGCCATCGGGGTTGACTGCACAGCGAATAAGTTCTGAATGAGCATTGTAGCAGCAGGTGGCATCGCCGACTACCCAACGTCCCGCTACCAAACTTTTCTCAGATGGTCGTTTAGCAGACTGTACATAAATGGCAATATTATGCAAGCGGTAGCGCCCAGCTTGAAGTTTGTATCTATGACGGCGCTCTAAAACCGCGTAGGTTTTACCTTCAAAATCAAGATAGTTTCCGGGTTGGGGTGTCCAATCAAGTTGCACTCTACCGAGGGACTCACGCGGGTGCGTCAGAATCACCTCAGTTGGTAAAGAGTCTGGCTCCATAAGCTTATGTGATTTGATTTACATTATAAGGATAGTATCGCGATCGCTTTCTTTAGCTTATCGAATTTAAATTACAATTGATGATTAACTAGATTTGCGAGAAATATACATGCAGTAGGGATGCACTGCTGTGCTACCCTACAGATTACGGCAGCCAAAAGTCAGGTAGGATAGATTTGCTCAATTTACGCAAAGTTTGGTTGAGCGATCGCGCCATTTGGATATGCACTTCATCCTCTTCTACAGCTAAAATCTCAGATGGCTGACCTTTTCCCAAATAAGACACTACCAAATTCGCTGCCTCCAAACCAGTAACATAAGCTTTTTCCTGCGACCAGGAACCATGACGGTTCACAATCCAATCCCCACTCATAAACACATTCTCAAAACTTGTCTTCGCGGGCAACATATAACGATAGCTACCAGGTGCAAAGTGAGTCACTGCTTGAAGTAGCCGAATTACACTGCTATCAATTATCTTTGCCTCCCGAAATGCTGGCACACAAGTTGCTAAATAACCCTGAACGATTGCTAAAATCTCCTCATCACTCAAACCTAGAAACTGATTTGCGTGATAGAAATCAGCTTCAATCACTGTTACCGGCTCATCTCGATATTCATCATGTAGAGCATTCAAATCAAAAAACGTCCAACCTGTAGTTGCATCGAATCCAAAACAAGCATTAGAAGGACGAGGAATATCAACTTTACGGTCAAACCATAGTCGCGTGGCTAAAACATCAATTGCTCCTAAATTGCTCAAATTACGAAATTCTTCACGGCTTTGTAAACTAGGGCTAGTTGAGACAATTTTCTTCATCCCCGTGATTCCAACCGCAAAAATCACCGCATCTGCTTCAAAAACTTCATCACCACAAACCACACCCTTAACTTGATTACTATCAACAATTAAGTCTGTAACCCGACGCTTTGGCAACACTCGTGCCCCAGCTTTTTCGATACGTTTTACCCAAGGACGAAATATCTTTTCTCCGACAGTTCCCCGACACCAAACCACATCAAAATCCGGTTGATGAGCCAGAATAAAAAAGTAAAGCATCCCTAAAGTTGCGGCGGCTGAACACTGTTCGCCAGGGGCAAATAAGCCCACTAATAACATCGGTTCAAAAGCTTCGCGATAAAGTCGGAAAGAAACGTTAAAGTCTTTGAACAATTCACGGGCAGTTACAAAATCATAGCGCCGCCAAGCTGCATCGGAATTATCAAAATCAACGACAGCATAAAGTAAAGGCAGGGCGCTGAGACGGTCAATTAGTGGCAGCCGCTTAAACTGAGTGTAGAGAAAAGTTCCTAGTGGCGAGGGGAGTCGCGGTAAATCTTGAAAAATTGGTGATTCAACTTCCAAACCGGCTGGCGAATATTGCGAAGAACGAGTCCAAGTAGTAAAAGGATTAATTTCTAATTCATTGATTAAAGAAAAAATATTTCTGTAAGGATACCAGAACCCATGAATGCCAGCTTCAACAGACTTTCCAGCAGATGTTTGCCAACCTGCCACCAATCCACCAGGATAGGGGCCTGCTTCCAGAAGTGTCACATCATAACCTTGTTTTGCCAAATGGTAGGTTGCTCCTAAACCAGCCCAACCCGCACCCACAACTACCACCCGTTTTTGTTGTAACCCTCCTACCATCGCCGCCTCCAATTGTTGCAGTCCATCAACTAATGTATACGAACTTGTGTTGCGATCGAGCAAGGGTTGTCATTATAGCGGTTTTCACTTGGATGCAATAGGCTCTTTGCTAGCACATTCCATCGAATTTAAAATAGTTATAGACTTTAAAAAAGGCTTGAGAGTTAGCCGTTCAGGAAAAATCACTTGCGGTTAATGCTGAGTTAAGAGTATAACAGAAAACAGAATTCACTATTGATGAGGATAATCATAATGTCTCAATTAGCAAATGTAAAATCCAGTCTAAATGACTTTGAATTACGAGATGGAATTTATTTTCCTAGCGACTATGAACAATTAACTAATACTCAACATAAAAAAACATGGGATGCAATTGGTAAAACATATTATGGCTCCCAAAAAATTGAAAAAGTTGCAGCGACATCGCCCATTAAACAAGATTACACTCTGTTAACTGGTACGCCTGGAGGTACTTGGAACAAATTTCCGTTGAATAAATCTGTCGGTTCTATTCTAGAAATTGGTTCTGGTTATGGTCGCGCACCTTTACATCTCTCGAAAGCGAAAAATCTCAAATGCGAGAAATATTACGGCATTGATATTTCTGAACCTTTATTGCGGCGGCTAATCAAAGTTAAACAAGAATACAATTTTTTTCCAGAAGCTGAATTTAACTTGATTTGCACTTCTGCTGAAACATTGCCTTTAGAAGATAATTCTATAGATTTGGTAATTTCTAATTGCGTTTTTATGCATATTCCAGATGCCCAACTAAGAAATTTATTGGCTGATATTTCTCGCGTGTTAAAACCTGGTGGAATTTTTGTTTTTAATCATTCATTTCACAATAAATCTTGTCCTTCTCATATTATCCATAATTTTATCAGAAGGCTGAACCCATTTGTGAGAAATCCAGTTTATCTCAAACAATATTCAGCTGCTGAAATAGAAGAAATGTTAGCTACTGCTGGGATGAAAACGAAGTGTCCAGAATACATTGTCGAACCAACAGCAGAATATGCAATTTTGCCGGAAACCATCAAAGGGATTCCCGTGCCGTTTGCTAATGCTATCAACAGAAGTCTCAAGCCATCAGATAATTTAAAAGAAACTTTGGCTTACGGTTTTAGTGCGTATAGTACGAAACTGGACTGATTAATAAACTCTCTGGTTGTCACAATCAATTGAATATAAATAATCTACAAAAGCACAACAATGTTGTGCTTTTATTTTTGCAATCAATGCCTATGAACTTTAGTTTTTTATTTTTGGCTTTGAGTTTGCTTATTTAGTCTAAACTCCAATCATCACAAAGACGCGATAAATCGCCGTCTCTACAATAATCTGTCTTTTGTTTTGACGGCGATTCATCGCGTCTCTTGCCTTAACCGAATAGTATTGATATGACTTCTAGTTATGGGAGGATTAAGGCTGCCCAATGAAGATTAGATTCGCCAAAACTTGTACTTTTGTTAACTCGCGCACGAGACGTTGAGCTTGATGTTTATAAAGTGGTATTGGCAATACTCTAGGCAAATTATTCATCCATTGTCTAGCGGTGGTGGAACTACATCCCGTAATCAAAACTATCTCTTGGGCACCATATATAATGGCATTTGTAGTCAGAGCTTTTTCAATCTGCACGCTCCATTGGCGAGGCAGCATTTCACCCCATTCAATTTGCTGCAAACTACTGCTTGTGGCTAAAACAATTAAGCGATCGCCAGCATCAAGCTTAACATCATACCAGGGCATTAAAGAGTAATTGTCTTGCTGATATTTCTGGTAGAGAATCGGTACAACACTGTAACCAGATGCTATTTCAGATAAAAGCAAACCATTCAAGGTATCGCCATCTTCAATCTTGTATTCTGTCACCATGACTATTTGCTCGTTCAAATGAAACAAGCTGAGAACATTTTCTCCAAAAGCAGCACAAGCAAAAACTTCTGCCGATAAAGCCGCACCACATATAACTTGAGCATAAGGGAACAAAGGGGCGACATTATCACTAAATTGGCGGTCTTGAGAGCGGATAATCAAGGTAGTGGCAGGATTCATTGCATGAGCCATCAAACCAATTTCCAGATTTTCCATATTGTCGTCCCCAACTAAAATGATGCTTTTAGCATGGGAGATATTCGCCTTAATGAGTGCTTCGGTAGCATTACCAACGACAAGGGGCATATCGGGCAAAGTTTCTTGGTCGAGAGTGGTAGGATGAATTCCTACTAACGGCTGGTTGAGTTCTTGCAAAAGAGCAGCTACTTTTTGTCCCAAGCGATTTAAGCCAATAATTATTAGATGGTTGCGTTGTGGTATAGGAGGGCGGGAATTGAAAAAATGGAATCTTGAAGTGACAAGAGCATCAGTCAGCAGTGCATATAATACTCCCACGAAAGCTTGACCTGTCAACGTTAGTCCCAAGCTAAACAACCGCAACCACCAAGGGATAGCGTCTGAGGGCTTTGATTGCGCTGCAAACTCAACACCACCAAATAAATCTCCGTATCCTCCCAAGAGCAAAATTGCTGTCGCATAGAAAGCTTCTTGGATGCTGATATCAGGATAATATAAGCGGTAAAGAACTATCCCAACAAACCACAAGATGAGTACAGTAATCGCATAGATTGTTGCAATTCGCCGGATTTGATTTTGGCTTTGGTAGTAAGATTGCCAAAATTGCACTATTTTATCCTTGAGATTTATCGCTGTCATACCTTGGATAAACTGTTGCCAATGCCACTTTTGCTTATGAGATTGCCGACGTTGTTCAGAGAAAGCTAAATCGTATGCCACATCAATGTAAACTAGCGTATCTCCTACCTGTACTTCTGCCTCTGGATTCCAGCCAAACAATTCTTTGAGTGGCTTAGATGAAACAGGTGTATGACTCAAGATGCGGCGAGTTGTCAGATTGAGTCTATGTACTGGCTTGCCATTACACCAGCTATCCTTTGCTTGTACCTGATGCTTTATGACTTGCAACAGTTGCCCTTCTAAGGTGAAATATCCAATAGCTTCAGAACCAAGGGCTGTGAGAGCGAAGGCATGAGCTGAAAGATGAGTAGGTTCAAAGGCAACAAAATTACCGAGATTTTCCCACAAGAGTTTGTTGAAATTTTGTTTGTCAGAACGTACAATCAAGCGAACGTGCGGATTAAGACGCCGTGCTGCAAAGGCAGCTTCTATATTTATCCGCTCATTTCTGGTTACTAAAAGTATTGCACGACACTGACATATACCTGCTTGTTCTAAAACACTTGGCTGGCGGCAGTCTCCTACAATTAACTTTTCTAGTAAGTTAGGTACTTCTGGGACTTCCCAATGTTCGGGCTGCACATCCTCAATGGCACTGACTTTAACATCGTATTCTTTGAGGATTGCCACGCAATGTTGCCCTAAACTTTTGAGTCCACATACTAAGAAAAGGTCTTGGGGTTTTTTTTGATTGCTGGTAGGAGGAGGATGCACTTTCTGTTGACGGTAGCATTCGATACTGCTAACAGGATGTGTTTGCTAAGGTTTTTACACTTCGGTAATTTCCAACAATTTTAGCAGTTGGTTTTAAGATGAGTATCAAATGATAATAAACCGTAGCGAATTCTGATATTTGATACCTAACTGAAGGCGAATCTGATTTAAAGCTTGGATATTTTTGGGATTTCCTTGATTGATTGTGATGTAATTTACCAACTTTTTCCAACATATTAAAGCCAAAGTTGGTAAATTAGGGATTAGTTGAGCTAATTCTTCCCTACGCAACTATGCCATTGGATTTATCGCCTCTTTGGATATCACTCAAAACTTCATTACTTGCCACATTTATCACCTTCTTTTTGGGTATCGCTGCTGCCTACTGGATGCTGGGATATGGTGGCAAAGGTAAATCGTTGATTGAGGGTATCTTTATTGCGCCCTTGATTTTACCGCCCACAGTTGTCGGGTTCTTGTTGCTGCTATTTTTTGGCAAAAATGGCCCTGTAGGGAAATTCATGGGGGCTTTTGACTTCAGCATCGTTTTTACTTGGTATGGTGCAGCGATCGCAGCCACGGTAGTTTCTTTCCCTTTAATGTATAAAACTGCACTGGGAGCCTTTGAACAAATAGATGCTAATTTGCTGCGAGTAGCTAGAACCCTTGGCGCAAATGAAACCACAATCTTTTGGCGCATCAGTTTACCCTTAGCATTACCCGGCATTGTCGCCGCCACAATGTTAGCTTTTGCCCGTGCTTTAGGAGAATTCGGCGCAACCTTGATGCTGGCTGGTAACATTCCAGGACAAACGCAGACAATTCCAATGGCGATTTATTTTGCAGTGGAAGCGGGAGCAATGAATGAGGCTTGGTTTTGGGCGATCGCAATTATGGTGATTTCGCTCTCTGGAATTATCGCAGTCAACTTCTGGCAAGAATTGAGGGAAAAGAGGAGGGGAGGGGGGAGAGCAGGGGGCAGGGAGCAGGGGGCAGGAGGAGCAGGGGGAGATAATCTTTATACCCCGGACTCTAGCTTTGAATCTGGTGGATTGTTTGTCAATATTGAAAAAATCCTGACTAGCTTTGATTTAAAAGTTGCTTTCACTACTGATGAGCAACCCTTGGGATTGTTAGGAGGTTCTGGAGCAGGTAAGAGCATGATTTTGCGCTGCCTTGCGGGAATAGAAACGCCCACAACCGGGCGCATAGTTTTAAATGACAGAGTTTTGTTTGACTCAGAACAAAGAATTAATTTACCTAGCCGCGATCGCCGCATCGGTTTTTTAGTGCAGAATTATGCCCTATTTCCCCACATGAGTGTGGCGCAAAATATCGCTTTTGGCTTGCCCAAAAACCTATCTGCTGGGAGTATTCGGGTGCAGGTAGAGGAGCAACTAATAGCGATGCAGTTGCAAGGATTAGGCGATCGCTATCCGCACCAACTCTCAGGGGGACAACAACAACGGGTAGCCTTAGCAAGAGCATTAGCAAGTCAACCGGAAGCATTGCTTTTAGATGAACCGTTTTCCGCACTTGATACCCATCTACGTAGTCAATTAGAACAGCAAATGACAGAAACTCTTGCTGATTATCAAGGTGTGACTTTATTTGTCACCCATAATATGGAAGAAGCTTATCGGATTTGCCCGAATCTATTGGTGTTGGAGCATGGTAGAGCCGTTCATTATGGCTCCAAATACGATATTTTCCAGCATCCTGCTACCGTTAGTGTCGCCCAACTTACCGGATGTAAAAACTTCTCCCGTGCTGTTCTCCAGTCATCTCAACAGGTGGAAGCGATTGATTGGGGTTGTACTCTGCAAGTAATTGAACCAGTCAAGAGTGAATTATCTCACGTCGGCATTCGTGCCCATCAGTTTATTTTTACCAACGACTCATCACAGGAAAATACCTTTCCTTGCTGGCTAGTACGAACCAGTGAAACACCCCATCGAATGACATTATTTCTCAAATTACATTCTGCTGGCAAGAATTCTCAAGATTACCATCTGCAAGCTGAAGTCTTCAAAGAAAAATGGGCGACGATGAAAGACCAACCTTTTCCTTGGTATGTGCGTTTAGATCCTCTGCGCTTAATTTTGATGGAGTGAACGCAGAGATATACAGGATAGAGGGCATTGCATATTTGAGTGTTGCATCAAAAGTAAAACTAAATGGTAATCGATGTACTATAGCTTGTGAATTGTATCGCCAGTATTTTGTTCTGAAAAGTTTGAAGAAGCAGATTGGGAATAGAGCGATGCCGATAGAGCGGTGTTTCCCTACGGGATAGCTCCGCTTTACGCAACTTAGCTGCCGTGGCTTTGACATCGGTGCCGGATATCCTCAGCGATCATAATTTTTCAGACATTCCTCTAGAAAAAATATTTACAGTTTGGCAATTATTCTTCTGACTAGTGATACTTTTGAAGTATTTATCGCTGGAAAATTGAAAGTGCCACCAATAACGTATGCCATTTTTTGTAGCTCAGGTATCGATACAACTTCCGGAGACGGTGAAAAAATGACTGAAAATTCACTATTTGAAGAACCCGGATGAACTTGGCTAGAGTATATCCCTTTACTAAAGCTTCCAATCTTATTAAATCCAAAAAGTGTAAGGTTTCCCTTGCGGTTTTGATCCCAAGATTGTTTGAACTTTTTGAAATCTGCATTTTGGTAAAGGATTGTAACTGTTGGATAGTTACTGATTAGTAGGCTTGTGAGTTGACCAAAGTCCCCCCTATCAGCTAAAGAATTCAAATTATAATTAGGTGGTAACACGAATTTAAATCCTGTAACGTCCTGTGTGCCGTTCTTATAAGCCTCAGCAATTGGCTCTTCATAGTACCAGCCAATATTAGTAGCTTGCTGCCAAGCTAGTGGCTCTATCGGCACCATAGTGTATCCTGGGTACTTAATCTCGATCAAGCTATCCTTACTACTCCCCTGAACCATTTGCATATTGTCATCAAAACTATTCTCTTGGGAAAACCGGAGTACCGAGCCAAAAAAGAAGCTAGGTAGATCTGCGATGCTAGCGATCACTTCTGTACTAGACTTTTCTGAAGTCCTGATATCAACCTTAATGATTTGTTGTTTGTTGTTCAGGTCATTTTGGATAGAAGCCAAGGAGCGAGAGATACTGTAACCCACTTGAAAGGTTTGAGAAACCGCCCCTGTGTTGGGGTTAACAGTTTGCATACCACCATTTTCCCTAGTCGGATGAGAGGTATTATTTACCATCTGGCGGACAAGCCAATTTCCCATTTGGATCTCGGACTGGAGAAGGTTTACAGATTGCATAAGAGCTAGGTAAATTGATAATTCCGTTACAACTGGCTCTCCTGATACAGGCATTTTCGGGAGTAAATCCTTGAGATTCTGAGCATTTGCCATCTCCTTATTTGTCAGTGGTAGCTTTTCTTCCTCTTGCCGACCGCTCCATTGGGAGCCAAGAACGTAGCTAATTACATAATCTATCTTGGCCAAAACAGCTTGATCCCCTAGCCTGTTCTGAGCCTTTTTTAGATCCTCAACAGTAATCTCGCCAAAAATTTCTTGGTACTTGTTAACAATTGATTGAGCCTGAGTATTTGTATGGCTCAATGTATCATGGAGCTTAGTTTGATCGGCTTGACTTAATGTATATTTAATGCTGGATATAAGTTGGATATAAGCATTGGGGAACCCTCCAGCAGATGAAATTTGGGCTGTTCCCGGTAGACTCCCCGGTGATACTCGGGCACTGATGTAGTTGAAAGTACCTTCGTTAAATACTTGGTTTATATTCTGGTAATACCACATGAAGTCACCCTGAGAGGGAAACGCAATCGGTGTAATCTTAGTATGGTAAATACCAGCAATTGCTTTGTTAATAGTAACTTCGAGATCGGAGTAAAACTTTTGTTCGCTAGCTGTCTTAGATGGCAGGGTTATTAGGGTATCTTTTTGTCCAAAACTGTTTCTAGCTTGAACAGATATTAAGGTTTTATCTGTTGTTAACCTGTATGGTATTTGAGAGTAAGATTTTTCACTGATAAACAAGCATTTGATGTAAATTGTACAAAGCATCACGACAAAAATAACTGACCAGTTTTTTCTCCTCATACCCTTTTGAATAAATGCATTAGATACCTGAAAACAGCTATAGATTTACAAGTTTTTGCTCTGCAAAGATAAGCAGTTGACTTGGCCTTGCAGAGCACGAGTAATTAAACTGATCTGATTGCCTAACTTAGGCTAATGTCCGATCTTCGCAACACGAACTTCAACCAGTTAGCTAGACAGAAACAAGCTGTTCAACCTGTTGAGAAGAGGTCACTCCAGGGTTGGTAACAGCACCACCGATGACGTATGCAGTCTTCTGTAATTGAGGTACCGATAGAACTTCCTTCGACGCTGAGAATGTTACTGTAAAAGTGCTGTTATCGGCTCCCTGCTGATAACTACTACCATACGCTCCCTGGCTGAAGCTTCCGAGTTCGATAAAGCCGAAGAGCTTGAGATTTCCACTGACACTTTGATTCCAGGATTGTTTAAAACTAGAGAAATTGGCGTTTTTGTAAGTGATCTCGATCGTTGGATAGTTGGAAATTACCAAGTTGTTCAGCAACCCGAAGTTCCCTCCCTTAGCAAAAGGCTGTAGATCGTAGGCCGGTTTGTTTAGGAATTTGAAACCGGTAACGTCTTGAGTACCATTGTTGACTGCCTGTGCAATTGGATCTGTGTAGTACCAGCCAACATTGGTAGCTTGTTGCCAAGCTGTTGGAGCCATCGGCACTACAGAGTAGCCTTTCCAAGTTAGCTTGATTGAGGCATCTGTACTTGTTCCTTGCGACTTGGACATATCGTAACTGCCACCAGCTGTTGTCGCAAAAGTGAGCCAAGAGCCGACTGAAAAACCAGCTTGCCCTTCGATGCTGACACTGACACTCTCTCCAGATGCCTGCGAGGTTGTCATACCAAAGCTGATAGTGTTGTTGCTGTCTAGATCGTTCTGGATAGCTGCTTGGGATTTGGAAATGCTGTAGCCTACTTGTAAATTAGGCGACACTGCCCCCACAACAGGAGCCGGCTCCGAGTGCTGCATTGATCGCACTACCTCAATCGATTCCTCACCAACAACACTCTCCACTTCCTCCACCGCAACGGATAACGTCACCATCTCGATCGCAATCGGTTCAACTCCCGCATTCCCCTTGGATATTTCCCCAATTGCAGACTCAGTTACTTCCATTGTTGGCGTAACAGATTTATCCGTATCAATCCTATCCTCATCGATAAAGTATCCCCTCAATTCCTCTCGCAGAATTGCCCGCGCTTGGGAGATGCGCTTGCAGACATTCTGGTAAGAAATCTCTTGCTGTTGGACAATTTCTTGATAAGACAGTTCCTGATAAAAGTGCAGGATAAACGTCTCGCGTAGCCTAGTCGGTAAGTTATCAATGGCACGACGAATCACAATCCTTTTCTCGCCAGTCTCCATTGCACTTTCTGGCGTTTCCTCACTCCGTACCAGTCCTTGCTCCTCGTTCGAGGCGTATACTTCTATATTTTCAACTCTATTCGCACTGCGATCGCGTTCTCGATGAATATCCACGCAGAGATTATGAGTTAGTCTTGTCAGCCACGCCTTAAAATTAGCAATTTCCTCCGCATACTTTTGCACCTTCTCCCAAGCCTTGAGCATCGCCCGACTTAGCGCATCTTCAGCATCCGTCGGATTCCCACCCATCCACTTGAGACAGTAACGATAAAGATAATCTCGATATTCCTGCCATTGTTGCCAAAATCTTTTTACTAAATCTTCATCTTCTGAGTTATTCCGCAGGCAGGACGTAATCGATGCAACTACTGATTGACAATTTGACATAACTCCTGATGTGGTAGTGTATCCAATTGCTGCAAAATTAATGCCTTCAATCCCTTATAGGGCTAGGCATTTGAGTATGAAATATGGTCTGAAAGTCAAATAATGATGTACTTGCTGTATGCCGTAAATCTAACATCTATCTTGAGACGTATCCTCAGTAAAATTACGTACCATAATTTAAGAATATTAAATTAATGTGAGTTCGACAGTTACAAAAAGGCAAAAAGCTTACTAGATATGAAGTGCGAGAAACTGGGCAGGTAATGACGTATTCACAGGTGGTGCCAATACGGTTCGGTTAAAGGGGAAAGGAGAAAGGGGAATAAAAAACCTTTAACCGCAAACCCATTTCCCTTTTCCCCAAACCCTATTTTGAGTTCAAAATGCTTATCCGAACCGTATTGCAGGTGGTGCGGCGGTTGATAGGTTCCTTTACAACACCAGTGCTGCTTTTAATGGCTCTGCTATTGGTCTAAATACCATTAGTGATTTCAACAAATCCCAAGGTGACAAGATTGAACTAGATAGACTACCTTTTGTGCGTAGACGCTTCTCCTGTCGGAGACGCTACGCGAACGTCTTTTCGCAGACATCGCTCTAATTCTGAAATTATTTAAGTAATATTAATTATTTTTAAAGTATTGGTTTAGACTTGCATCAACGGATAATTTTAGAAGTACTTATATCGTGTCCAGATGAATAGTTATAAATAAGCTCTCCTTGTTCTTGGCCACCAGTAATATCATGTCCGGTTAAAGACTTATCATTAAGACCGCAGGGGGCAGGGAGCAGGGGGCAGGGGGAAAGAGGTTTTCCTGGTTTTTGCACAGATGCAGGAATCATAACTAATTAGGCGGACATGATATAATAGCAAGTTAATCCTTGGACTAAATGATGTTGCTTCATGATCTGTTGACATCGGTAGACCAAAAGCTCTTCTAGTTCGTCTAGAGATGCTGGGGAAAAATTAGCAACTACTTCATTGGTCAGAGGCCACAACCTTTCTGCAGGTTGCAATTCAGGAGAGTAGGCAGGTAAATAAATTAAATCAATTCCTTCGGGAACAATTAAGTTGTTACTTGTATGCCAACCAGCCTGGTCAACTGTTAGTAGAACTCGTTTGTTTTCTCCAAAATCGTACTCTTGGGCAAAGTCAGCCAAGACTCGATTAAATACTTCAGTATTGACTCTAGGTAGAATCCACCAATATGTCTCACCAGATTCTGGATGTACAAATCCATACAGCCATATCCATTTATACTTTTGTTGTACTGAAGCAATTGGCTGCTCTCCTTCTGGTATCCAGACTCGACGCAAAACCGGATGAAGACCTAAACGGTGTTCATCCATACTCCAAACCTCTATCTGGGCATTTGGATATTTGGCTTGAAGAAATTGCAGCTTCAAATTTAGTTTTTTTTCCAGTTTTCTTGTTCAATCGGGTCGGCTTGGTGATGTTCTCTTCGAGGCACACGTAATCTGTATTTCATCTGTTTTAAATATTCCCATCCACGCCGACGGTCTACTTTCTCACCTGTTAGCTCACTTAACCAATCTGCCACTTTTCTACCATTCCACAATCCCCCATCTGGTGCTTTGTGTGAAAGTACCTGCCACAGTTGAGCTTGCTGTATATCTGATAACAATGATGCTTTACCTCGATTCTCATAGCGCTTGTTACCTAAACCTCCGACACCATTTTGGTTGTATCGTTTTACCATTTGATAAATCTAAATTTTTGAGTATCCTGTCACTTGAGATACTTCCTGTACCGTCTTTCCCGTCCTCAATAACCAAATTATTTGGTAATGGCTGCGTTGGCTTGGTTCTGTTGCTTGACGGTATCCAACAAATAGTTCTTCTGTACTTAAGTGGCTAGCAATCGCAATCCGTTTTGGCATAAGACATAGATAGGTCTACTGCAACGATTCCAATTTTATTATAAGTAATCATCCGGACTTGATATTACTTCAAGCGCCCAGACCCAAAGAGTCTGAGCGCTTGAATATTAGGTTGCAGAGAAACTTCTGCTAGATTGTTGTGGAATTATGCAGGCATCATGTGCATACTTCTGCAAGACTCTGCACACTTACGGCAAGCGGCAGCACATTCCATCATTTTCGCGTCATCGTTCATCATCTCACACGCCATTGCAGTGCGATCGCACATTTCCGCACAAAGCATACAAGTGCGTTCCATGAACTCAGAACCGCTCATCATCATATTCATGCACATCATACACATTTCAGAGCAATCGCGCATCATGCTCATCATGCTCATCATGTTCTTATCCATGTGCTGACCACCTTTGCTCATACAATGAGTCATGGTTTCCATGCACATTTTATGACAATCCATACAAACATTCATGCAAGTCTGCATTTCTGGAGTCATGGTTTCAGTCATCATCATCATCGGAAATATCTCCTGATTTTTTGATGCATAAAATAGTGTCCCCGAAGGACTATTTATCACATTAGTCTTATCCTTTTAAAGAGTCAATGGGGTTTTTAAGAGAGAATTTTTAAGCCTACTATCCCGATATAATTACCGGGAATCTGAACTAATTCTACACTAATTTGGTGTTGTTTTTCTGGAAAATACTATACATTAAGGTTTAGAAACCCTCGTTTACAAGTGTGGTTTCCTTTGGCAAGTCAACTTTATATCGGGGATCAAAAGTTAGAGTTAAATTTAAGTCGAAAATAATGTTATTGTTTTTAACAAATGAATGCCTAAACTAAGCATTTGTAAATTTATATTAACTTGTGTTTGATTAATTTATATTAACTTGAAGATATAGGTCTTGAAAAATTCGTAATTCCTAATGGAATTTCAACTGCACTTAAAAGAAAATTTCCTCGAAAAAAATAATTTTCACAACTTACATAAGATATGATGTAGGTTATAGATTTGATTGCAATTTTAGTAAGCGATCGCTGGCTGCTTGTAATGTCTCAGGTCTTTTGCTAAAGCAAAATCTAATCAATGAATGTCCTTTTTCTGGTTGACTGAAAAAGCTGGAACCGGGAACTACAGCAACACCGATATCTTTAATCAGATGGTAAGTGAATTCAACATCTGTTTTATAGCCAAATTTGGAAATATCTGCAAGAATGTAATAGGCTCCTTGAGGAACGAAATAGGGAATCCCAACTTGGTCTAGAATTTGTAAAATGCTGTCTCGCTTCTGGTGATAAAGTTTGGCTAATTCTTCATAATAGGATGGTGGCAGTTGCATAGCGGCAACTCCGGCTCGTTGCAATGGTGCAGGTGCGCCAACGGTGAGAAAATCATGGACTTTGCGAATCGCCCCTGTCAATTCGGGGTTTGCTAGAATGTAGCCGACTCGCCATCCGGTAACACTATAAGTTTTAGATAAACCGTTAATCGTAACGGTGCGTTCTTCCATACCGGGAAGAGTCGCTAGGGCAATATGTTGAGTGCCGTCATAGAGAATATGTTCATAGATTTCGTCTGTGAACGCTAACACATCCCATTTTTGACAAAGTTCAGCAATTAAGGTGAGTTCTTCACGGCTGAAGACTTTACCTGTGGGATTATGGGGTGTGTTGATAATAATTGCTTTGGTATTGGCATTGAAAGCTTGACGCAACTGTGCTTCATCAAATGTCCAATGAGGAGGATGCAGTGTCACGTAGCGGGGTATAGCACCAGCTAAAATCGCATCGGGGCCGTAGTTTTCATAATATGGCTCAAATACAATTACTTCGTCACCGGGATCGACTGTTGCTAGCATTACAGATGCCATTGCTTCTGTGGAACCGCAAGTAACGGTGATTTGGGTTTCGGGATCGATATCTAAGCCGAGATACCAACGGACTTTGTTAGCGATCGCATGACGAAATGGGCGATCGCCCCAAGTAATGGCATACTGATTAACATCTGCCTCTATCGCCTGATATGCTGCCTGTTTCAATTCTGGTGGACAGGGAAAATCAGGGAACCCCTGCGCCAAATTCACCGCATCGTGTTGCAGTGCCACCCTGGTCATTTCTCGAATCACAGACTCTGTAAACTGTTCTGCCTTCGCTGATATTTTTTGGCGCTTAATCTCACTCACCCCTATACCTCCGTCGATCGTTATTGCCGAAATCCTGTGAATTTCTGTAACCCAGACTAAATCCATAAGATTGATAGATTTATCGTAGTATACTCAAATTTCTGAGCTAGAGGAAGAAGCAAGGGAGCGGGGGAGAAATCAATTCAAAATTCAAAACTTGTACTGAGCGTAGCCGAAGTATTCAAAATTCACGCATTCAAACATTTTAGAACTTCTACCTCTTTGCCCCTCTGCACCTCTGCCCCTCTGCCCTCTGCCTCTTCCCAATGCCCTTATTATCTATATACTTAATTATTGAGATTAATAGTCAATTATTGAAGTATCGATCCAGAATCATCATGAAATCTTTGCACCGTCCCGATCTGTATAGCTGGTCTAATTTCAATCCGGCAAGAAATATTGATTTCAATGGGATTGCCTGGATTCGCCCAGATGGCAACATCTTGATTGACCCAGTAGCCTTATCAAACCATGATTGGAATCATCTAAAATCCCTCGGTGGTGTGGTTTGGATTGTGCTGACGAATTCTGAGCATGTCAGGGCAAGTAAAGAAATTGCCGATCAAACCTATGCTAAGATTGCTGGCCCGATTGCAGAAAAAGACACTTTTCCTATACCTTGCGATCGCTGGCTATCTGATGGTGAAGAATTTGTCCCAGGACTGGAAGTGATTGAACTCAATGGTTCTAAAACTCCCGGTGAGTTGGCTCTGTTACTAGAAGAGACAACTTTAATTACAGGGGATTTAGTCCGGGCACGCAAAGCAGGTAGCTTGACAATTTTACCAGATGACAAGCTGCTGAATCGAGAGGAGGCTGTTGCTTCTATTCGCAGGTTGGCTCAACTGAGTCGGGTAGAAGCAGTGCTGGTGGGGGATGGTTGGCCCGTCTTTCGGGATGGACGCGATCGCTTAAAGGAGCTTGTAGCGACATTGTAAATAATTAGGGTAGCACAGCTAGCTATGCTACCCTGACAATACTTTTTCAATAGCACTGAATAGAAGAAGTTATTGTCAAAAATTTATTCACTCTTGGTCAACTATGAAAATCTGATGATTTAAGTTGTGTGTGCGATGTGAGGACGGCTGTGACGCTCGATAGTGCAGCGTTAACGACACAGGAAGGTCTTGACTCGCTAATGCTACGCTATCGGTGACGCAACTTATCAAGCAGGCTCAAATTTCAGCGAAACACCGTTCATGCAGTAGCGCTTCCCAGTGGGCGCAGGCCCATCATCAAAAACATGGCCCAGATGACCACCACAGCGACTACAATGCACTTCAGTTCTGGTCATAAACAACGACTTGTCTACAGTTGTGGCGATCGCACCTTCAATTGGATTAAAGAAGCTAGGCCAGCCAGTACCACTGTTGAATTTGGTATCAGATGTAAACAGTGGTTGTTCACACGCAGCACAATAATAAGTACCCTTGTCGTATTTCTTATCTAATGGACTGGTATAAGGGCGTTCAGTCCCATGTTTACGCAATACATTAAACTGTTCTGGCGTTAAAATCGTGCGCCACTCTGACTCTGGTTTGGTAACTTCAAATCCACTCTTAGAAGTTGTCATCGCTTCTGGCTCCCATTTGATATACCTTGATAACAATGCTGTGCCGACTATGACTGCACTAGCCTGTAAAAAATAGCGTTTGTCCATATATCTATTATTTTCTATTTTCCGGTTCACTGGCCAATCAATTCCAGTACGGGATTCCCTACATGAATGACTATAATCAGCGATGTCTGGCGACAAGCCGCTTCTCTACGAGACGCTACGCGAACGCATCTACGCTCTGAATTAGCCCTAATAAACTGATTAAAATTGGCTAAGAAACAACAATACCTTAGCCAAAAAAAGAGTATGTCCCTATCCCGATTACGGTACTCTCAAAGGCGTTGTTAGCGCCATCTCTCCAGATGCCATTACACAAAATAATAATTCAGGTATGGGAACAACTGCCACAACAGCTTTGCATGAGTGTCAAGTATGGGTCGAGGAACTGGTCGGTTTCATTCGCAATAAGCAGGCATATTATCGACGAGGTTTAAAGGCTATGATGCTTATACAGCAAGCACTTTAGCTTAATTGTCGCCCTTTGAAGAGATTAATTATAGTGTCTGGTACAAGGCCATCAGCTGAATCCTTACGTTATTTACATCTTTGCATCTCAAGATGTCATAAAACTCTATTTACCGCCGTGCGATCGCCGATCTTGGTTCACAATTTTGGCTAAATTATGGGTAAAAGCACATAATATCCTATGTTTTAATCAAGAAGGATGTCAATCTTTTAATTGATATTGAACGTTTGATTCCTCTTGTACGTAATTATTATTTTGATAATCATCTTGCTTAGTAGAAGATGTGAGTTCTTCCAAAATTTGAATTGCACCACTAATCCGCAGTAAGGTATCGCGCAGATTTGCTTGTTTCGCCTCTAAATCTGCCATGACTTTTTGTCCTGATACCAATTCGGCTTTGAGTTCAGTGAGACGTTTTTCTAATTGTTCTTTCATTATTTAATTAAGTTCCTTTGACTTTGCTATTTAGGGAAATAAATGTGCCAGTACCGGAATATTTGGAGGTTGCGTCGGGTATGGGACTAGGTACAGAAGGTTTTTGTGCAGGAACCAGAACTTGAAATTTGGCTTTAAATGAAGCACCTTTGAGCAGTACTGGTTTCCCACCAGATTTTGTCTTTTTGGCTTTTTGGTTGCCAGCAAGGGATTCAATGGACAGTATCCCAACTCCAGGGATAGTATATTGGGAAGTCATATAAGGACAACCAGGAACGATAACTTTTTTTTCGTCGCCATCTACACAGACTAGTTTCTGGTTAATTTTATCCTTACCTGTGCCAATTAGATCGCCTGGACGGACGGTGACAATGGCTTGGCCAAAAGTTTTGTTAAACATGGCTCGATCGCCAGTGATGAGAATGAAGTCAGCCATAGAGTCATATTGAATTGCAAATATATTTTATAAGCTTGGTGATCGCACTAACTAGGAGAACCAATACATCTTGCTTTCGCGACTATATCAGCACCTCCACTTCCCTGTTTTCCACCAAGATACCAATATCCGTCACTTCCTATATAAGTGAAAACTTGTTCGCCACTACCAGCAAATTTTCCTTGCGTATATGTTAAGAATGCGACGCATTTACTACTGTGTCCCATTTTGACATCAGTTTGACCATTCTTCCATACATATTCGTCAGAATACCAAATCTTTCCCTGTATTTCTCCACTAGGAGTAATGGTTACTGCATCTACAAGATTTCTTTGTGTACTACCTTGTGTTTGTGTTCTAATTCTCAAGCCAATATCTCGATTGGATGAGTCGTCTCTTGCTTGAAGAAAAGCAATATTCTTTAGTCCATATTCCTTGAGTTGGACATGACCCGATAGGTCAATATTCGTTGTACTGTTAACAGATACACCCACCGATAAAGAACCAGTTACAGTTAAATTTCCAGCAAAAGAAGAACTTCCTGTTCCTTTGACTGTTAACCCACCATCTACAGCAGTGCTTAACAACATTCTTTCAGTATTTTGATTATCTCGCCAAGAATGATTGCCGTTAGCTGTATAGAATAAAGTAGAACCATTAATACCGAGACCATATCCGCTCCAAAGTTGTAATTTCAGTTGGTTTGTAGTTCCATTATCTGAAAAAATAATTTGTTGACTGCCATCAAGACTAACTTTACCTTCCTGAATAGTCAGACTACCTTGAAGCAACTGATTACCTTGCACATTTAATTTGTAGTCACCTGGATTATTGATGCCAATGGCAACATTGCCAGTATTATTTATATACAAAGCTGTACTTTTAGAGCTACCACTTCCTACTCGGATATTTAATCCGTTAAAGACATTCCACTTGGCTCCATCCCACACTCCTTCATTATCTATGTTAGACAGGTTATTATACAGTACGTGGTTATAGTCTCCTATTGAAGCCAGAAATAATGCACCACGCTTACTACCGTCTGCTGAAATGGATAAGTTTTTACCTGTAATATTACCATTAACAGTTAAATCGCCAACAATTGTTCCAGAGGTGATTTTATTTGCTGATAAATTAGGAATTCTCTCAACATTTAATGTTCCAGAAGTGATTTTATCAGTTGATAAATTAGGAATTCTCTCAACATTTAATGTTCCAGAAGTGATTTTATCAGTCGATAAATTAGGGATTCTGTCAACATTTAATGTTCCAGAAGTGATTTTATCAGTCGATAAATTAGGGATTCTGTCAACATTTAATGTTCCAGAAGTGATTTTATCAGTCGATAAATTAGCAATTCTGTCAACATTTAATATTCCAGAAGTAATATTTTTTGTATCTATTGTTCCTGAGATTGTCCCAGTTACTGTTAAATCCCCATCAATTTTTAAGCTACCTGTCAAAACTGCTAAGTTTGGAGTGGCATTTCCTCCAGAGCGAAGAGTTAAAGCTTTACTATTAGAATTTGGTAAGGATAAACCAGAATATTCCCGAACGTTAGCATCAAGAGTAATGGTATTTTGAGCTATTGTTAGTTTTCCCAGATTGACGCTATTTTCAGGAATTGTAGTTGAAAATCCCAAAATAGGTTTTTCAATCCAACGAGTATAGCTATCTGGTACATCTTTTTGCTGTTGAACTTGTTTACCTTGAGCATATTGGATGTAGAGTACACCGTCAGTAAGATTTTTGAAGTCGGAAAATGTAATATTTTCTTTTAAAATAATTAAATCGCCGCTACTATTGATAGCCGAACCCGATTTTATTTGAACAGATTTTGTATCCTGAATAACTGCAACTTCTAACCCTTCAATAATTCCTGAAATATGAAGACTTTGATTATGATAGCGTTGGCGATCGCTAAGATATTTATGTTGAATTTCAAAGTCATCTTCTAGCAGGTATTGCCCTGCAAAATAGTTAGGACGTTCATTACCAAAGTTAGTGAAATCAGTAGTTTTAGCCATGTTTGATCCTGAATTTAGTTCAATGATTGACTATTTGTTCCTAGAATGGTGTTACCAAAAACAATTTTACCTTCCTCGTTTTTACGGCAAATTTGTAAAATATTATAGGGAGAGACGGCTGTGAGGTTAAAGGTTTGCTCTAGTATTTTATAAGTAGATAAACGCTGATTAATATTTAAGGAAGCTTGAACAGTGACTTTACCAGCAATATCAAGATTATTGAGATTTTTGATTGTCACTGTAAATTTATCTATAGTTTGCATAAACTCTTGGTAGTAGAGGGTACGCTGAATTCTAATTGTATTATTTTCTCTAAGAGTTTCTGGTGTTAATAAATAAAATCCTGAAACATCATCTTGAAGGCGAACTGTGATTTGATTTAGTAAATCTGAGTTGATTGTATTTGGTTGGGTAATTTCTACAATTGCTTCAAAGTCTAATTTTTCAATAATTGCAGTTATATTAGGTTGTAACTCTTGAACTTTCGGTGGATCAAACAGTAGAAAACTATAGGGTTTAGTCCATATAGATTCTGTCAGCTTCATTCCCGATTGTTGCGGCTGACTATTTTGGTAAAAAATTGTATTTCCTGCAATAATTTCTCTTTTATCATTTTGATGACAAATTTTTAGGACTGGTGATAGATTTACAGGTTGTTCTAGGAGTGTATTGTTATATTCAACTTCATTAATTAAAAAATATAGCTTAATAGTTAAATTGCCCACGAACTGTTTATCGGTTCGGTTTGATAATATAACATTGAAACCTGCTAAATTTTCTTGTAAATGCTGATAATTTAAATTTTGTTTAATTGAAAATGATTGATTATTGATAATTATTTCTGGTGAGTAAGGGGTAATTAATTCCGAGTTTCCTTGAATCTGAATAGCTAACTGGTTCGCTAATTGATTAATGGGAATACTATTAATGTTGTTAGGAGTAATTGTGACTTCTATGGCAAAGGTTTGATTATTTGGAGATGCAAACAATTTGAAAGGATAAGCAACGTGCGATCGCTGAGTTAGCTGCATCGTTGGGACAAGGATTTTTAAGGAATAAAATGTCTGTGCAGGCTTTTCTCTATCGATAATTGCTTTAGCAATTTTAGCTTGTCGCCAATACTTATCAGGATCGCGGTCTTTGAGAGTTAGTTGAACTTGAAAATAATTCGGTAAATTATCAAATTGATCGAAGACTTCAACCTTTTCTCCAAATCCTGAATTTTTTAAATAAACACTCAAAATTTCGATTAATCCTGCTTTTGTTCCTCGTAAACCGTATAGGTGAACAATTTGTTGAATAAATGCTTTTTTGACCTCTACTTCCCAATCGTCTCGTAAACTCAAGGCTACCCAACCCGCTAACCAAGGTAAAAATTCCTTTGGAGTATGTTGAGGATTTAAATAAACATGAATATTATCAATAATTTCTTCTAATCCTGGTATATTTTGAGTCTTGGCTGTAATAATTTGCTCTTGATTCGGAGTTTCACTTAATCCACTGAGAATTTTTTCAAATGACAGCAACAACTGAGCAATAAAAACATCTTTTTGGAGAATTGCTGGTAAATATTGATGATATGTACTAATAGATTCAGATTTTTTTACGTTCATTACCAACTTCTACCAATATTGTAAATTTACTGTCTGTGAGATTGATTTTAACTAACTGATTATCTGCTAAATTAATTTCAGATTTAGAGTTATTATTCTTATCTTTAATTTGCAGGTTTTCAACATAATCTACACCTTCTAAGTCATCTAATAATTTATATAATTCCGATAGATAAACACTCCGACCAAAAGGCCATCCTTTTCCCTGCCAATATTTTTGCGATCGCAGAGGTTCAAAAAACATTTTGACTTCCTCTTCTGCCTGTGTTTTAACTGCTTCTGCTTGTGCGCCATCCTGAAGCACTAATTCTGCTTCTATAGATATGGATACATACTCAGGTTCTAAGATATGCAGGCGGGTAGTTAATAGTCTGCGATCTTCAAGAAATCTAAATAAAGGTTCATATTTATTTACTTGAGTTATTTCGTTATCTTCAGGAACAACTACTAAACTAATATGTCCTTTAGCAAAATTATCAGATGTTGACTCTAAATTACATTGTGTTAAACATTTAACCCTAGCAATTTTTAAATTATCAGCATCTTGTGATTTATTCCAATCGATAAGTACCAATTTTTCAAAATCTTCTGGAGTAACGGCACGATAAATTTTGCGTACTTCTAATAAAGTCTTTTGAATTTCTGATTGTAAAATGTTTTGTCGTTCCTGGGTAGAAATATTAATGGGTAAGTTCCATTCTTCTCCTTTAAGTAAACTCAAAAAACTAGCATAATTCTCATCAGGAATTTGATTAACTCGGTAGAGAACCATTTCTGTTAACCATGCGAATAATTCAATCAGGATAATTCCTGTATCTGTAGGATTATGATCTGTCCATTCTGGGTATTCAAGCGGAATCTGAGAAATTGCCTCTTCTAGTAAGTTGGCATAGCTGCGATCGTCGAGATTGGGTAAGGGTAGAGTCATGATTAGAGGAATGGGGGATGGGGAAATAGGGAATAGGCAATGGGCAATAGGCAATAGGCAATAGGCAAATAGGTAATAGGTAATAGGTAATAGGTAATAGGTAATAAAAAGAATAGTTTTTAATTTTTTAAATTTTTGAGAAGGGAAATAATCATTTTAGTTTCTTCTTGAAGATGTTGGAGAATCAATTCTATATCTTTTACAGTGCATAACCCTACTCTGGAAGAGAGAATAAGATGAGTTTGTAATTCATTAATTGAGCCTTGACTGATGTTTAAAAATCTCGCATAATCACCAGGCGATCTTCTGCCATAGCCTTCCGCAATATTGGCTGGAATAGAAACAGATGCTCTTCTTATTTGTTGAATCATTCCGAAAAGTTCATCTCTAGGAAAATTTTTCGTTAATAAATAACATTTTTCAGCAATTTCCATACCTTTTTGCCAAATTATTAAGTCTTTAAAATCCCGAATCCCTGACATTTTTTACTCCTTATATTCACCAACCTAACCTATTGCCTATTGCCTATTGCCTATTGCCTATTGCCTATTGCCTATTGCCTATTACCCATTCCCTATTGCCTATTGCCTATTGCCTCTTCCCTATCCCCTATTCCCTTCTACCTTGACGTTATGATTGCCAGAATAAATTAAAGAATCAGCACTTAGTAATAACTTGCTTTCTGTTGCAGGTAGCTCCACCTCTAGGGAATTAACATGATCTACTCCCGTAATGGATTGAATAATGGCGTAAAAATCCGATTTTTGCGGGTAGCGTCCAAATTGCCACCCCTCCCCTGTTCCTCCAGTTAAGGGATGGAGAAAGGCTTCTAAGTGTTGTCTAACGCTGTTTCTCACCATGTCTGCGTCTTCGAGCAACACAGGAGTGATAGTTGCAGTCACAGTTACTTCTCGCCATTTTGGGGCTGTAACCACTAAATCTACTGTCCCCGCACAACGGGAACGAATGTAGGTTTCGACTTGCTCTAGTAAAGCTAAACTAGGGGTTGGTTGGCGATCGCTACTGTAGGGCAGAATTATTAGCTTAACTTGCCCTGCACGGCGGTTAATTTCCCGCATCATTTTTTCAAAGTTTTCTGCTTCGGTAGCATTAATTGTCTGCAACTTTTCTCGGAGGCTATCTTCAAATAGCACATTTGGTTTAGTCGGATCGAGCCAAAGTTTTTCATTCAAAGGGCTAAAATCAGCCGTCAGCAAATCTGGTGTAACTACTTTGACTCTAGCTACATCTGTAGAAGCTTCGTAAGCTAAATCTGCTATATCCTCAAGAGTGACAGCGCGATCGCGGTGACGTAGTTGCTTTGGTACTCGTTCTTTCAGACGATCCAAAGTTTCCTGTTGCGCCCCACCTGCTGCTGCTTCCAGGTTAATTACCCGATCGATGTAGGGAATGGTAGTTTTCAGTTGGCTAATGGTTTGTGCAGTGACGTTTCCCTGTTTACCTCCTCCAGTGCGATAAAAAGATAGGCGAATATTATTGCGTCCTCTGGGGGGGATCATCCCGGCTTGTCCGTTTCCAAAGCGAATTTCGCCTGTTTGCCGATCTAAAGTGTAATGGCGATCGCTGGCACTAGAATCGTAAAAATCTGCTACTTCTTGCCAAAGTACCCAAACTTCATCAATTTCTCCCAAATTATCTTTAATTACCTTGATGCGATCAGATTCTATGTTTAGGGGAATTTGTGCTTCTTGAATTTCTAACTGCTGTCCCATCAAAATGGGAATATTATTGGCAATGAAAACCTGATTTGGATCGTAGTTACTTGAACCTAATACTTCTTCTTGGAGACTAATTGCCTGAACTGCCCATGTAGTATTAGTTAACAAGCGACGTAGACGAGGTTTAACCCGAAAATTACCTGATACCCAACGCACTCGCAACCAATATAGTTCTTTGCCAAAGTTTTCTCCTGGGCTAAAGTCTGCGGGAGCAATAAATCTAATTAAACCTGGTTGAGAAAATGCTTGAGTTTCGTCCTCTACTCCTAATGGTTGCCAACCCAGAGTACTAGAATATTCCCAAACTAATTGGGGTTGCTGCGAACGAATCACTGGGGTATTCTGAGGATAATCTTGTTGTAGAGGTTGATTAGTGGTAACTAAATTTTTACTAATATTACTAATAGTATAATTATCGTATTGTTTGGCGTTGAGTGGGTTCTGAATTTGTAGGCGATCGCCTGTTTTCCAACCAGTTACATCGGCTATTTGCAGCGTTTTCTCTCCAGTATTTACTGTTAATGCAAGGACGGTATTTGCTGTAATGTCAGCTGATAATTCATTAGGTAATGGGGTATCAAACTGTGCATAAAGAGTAACTGTTTTATTATCAAATGATTTATCAAATCCGAAATAGAGGGTAGGTTCTCGATCTATGGTAGGTGTAAAAGGTTGAAAAGATTGTGTACTCGAATTTTCTGGATGAGAATATGTAAAATCATTTTCAGCAAAATAAATAACTTTTTCTGTAAGGGTAAATTCGTAGGTTAATTTTAATGACTTAATCAGAGGTGGATCGTAAGTCGGAGGAATCGTCTCCGTGATAATTAACTTACGCATGATTCGCGTCCCAACCCCTAAAGTAGTGTTTAAAACTCCGGTTTCTAGCTTCAGCCTATTATTATCTTTAATGATTTGTGTAATTTTATTTTCTTCTGGAAATCCCTCAGTATAAGGAAGAACACGAATTGTATCGCCAGTGTTAAATAAATCTAAAGTATCAACTTCAATTTCGTTGGCTCCTTGTTTGAATTCCTTTCGCAGAACTGCTAAGTCATCATAAACAGGATACAGGCGCTCATCTGCGGCTTTACCATAATGACCTTGAGTAATCCGAGCGCGAACCCAATAACGAGTTTCTCCATTTACAGTGCTAGGAGAAGGTATATTTTCTGCATTGGGAAATTGTAACTTCGCCTGGATAGTATCTTTTTCAGTAAACTGAATTGCTGATGATTTTTCTATCCATTTTAGTTGGTTATTTTTATCTGCTATTTCTTGCCATATTTGACCGTTACCAATTTCCCAGACAATTTTTAAATTATTTATATTTACAGGCTGATGAGTTAAAATTATATCAATAATAATAGTTACATTTGGCTTCACAAATGTATCGTTTAAAGCTATATAAAATGTATCATTAAGTTCCGGCTGTTCGCCAAAGGGATAAAAATCTTTGGTAAGGTCTAAAGGAGTAGTGTTAAATAAGCAAATTTCAGGAATTAAGTTAGCTTGCTTTATATTGATAACACCTTGAATATTAGTAACTTGAGGTAAATTTTCGATTAAAGAAAATATATTATTTAAATTGGCTTGTAACCATCTTGCTGTTTTTCCTTGAAGCTCATAAGGAGCCGGAATAGGTAAATTTGCAAAAGTAAAAGTAATAGTAGATTGATTATTGTTCTGACTTTGGCTAGGAGTTTCAATGGTTTGCCATTGAGAGCTATCCCAATAAGACCAGTTAAGCGGTATTTGTAATTGATTAACACTTTCAATCGTATTATTGGTAGTAATAATTAGTTGCAGATCCTTTAAGTCTGGTAAAGTAAAAATTTCGGGACAAGTTATGTAAAGAGAATGGGTAATAGAGCGATCGCCTTCCAAAGCTAAAAAAGCTGCATCTTGTTGTCCTGTTCCTGCCAAAGTGCGCTCCTCGGAAAGGATCTCAGAGAGATCGCTATACTTATCTTGATTGGGTTCGCGCAGGAATACTGCTTGTAATTGCGTTGTTGTGACAACCAATTCTCGATCCGTTTCAAACACGATTTCTGCGTCTGTACCCTCTGCTGGTGGCGCTGAAACTTGAGTATGAGCGGGAACTAACCCATCTGTAAGGCTTCCTTGTGCCAAATAAAAGGTTAAAGGGACTTTAGCAGGTTGAGGAGGTTTGAGTTCTCCCCCAATTAAATCAAGGAAAGCCAGAAAATTTTTCTCTGGAACTTGGTTGATGCGATCGCTGACTAATTTTACCATCCGCCCAAAGATGCGAATTAATGCCCCACCCGCATCAGTTTTATTTCCAGATGCAGCTTTCCAGCCGGTAGATTGTTCTACTAACTTCTCGGTTTGCTCAACAATTTCTTCATAGGTACGCTGGTCAATTTTGGGAGGTAAAGAAGGCATATACAATTACTGCAAATAAAAAGGATAAACTAAATTAAAAATATTATTTGTTGTCCGAATTTGATAATTTATTTGAATTAAAATTACATTTGGTTGGTGAGGATCGGGAATTGTATCCACATCTAAAACATCAATGCGAGGTTCCCATTCAATTAAAGCATCTTTCACATCACTAACAATTTGTCCAACTGTTCCCAAACTATTAGGAGAAAATACTTTTTCGTGAATATCACAGCCAAAATCAGGACGCATTATCCGTTCTCCTTTGGCAGTACTGAGAATCATCCAAATTGATTGACGCACAACATCTTCATAGCGCGCCACCTCAATTTGAGCATTTTTATCAAGTTGGACAGGTAAAGCCCATCCCACACCTAAAAAATCAATCTCCATTACATCACTTCCAATGAACCATCATTTATTTTCACTCCGGCTGCACATTTGATTCCTAAGCCAGATTGCGCTTCCAATTTATATTTAGATTTAGCTTTGATTGTACAATTTGCACCTACTTCTAATTGATAATTTTGTTGAGTTTTTATTTGCAAGTTTTTACATTCAATCGAGATATCATCATCGCTACTTTTTAAGATAACTTTTCCTTTGGTCTCAATAGTTAAATCTTTTTCAACTTGAATATTCATCTTGTTATCTTTAGAATTAATCACAATTTTATTTTTACCAGTCTTGTCTTGAATAATAATTTTTTCTTGCTCTTTAGTATCATCTAAAACAATCATATGACCGCTTCGAGATTTAATGACTCGTTGATTATTTTTCCCATCTTCATTTGTTATTGGTGGTTTATCTTTTCCATTCCATACAGCACCAAGAATGTAAGGAAAATTCATATCACCTTGTTCAAAAGCAACCAATACTTCATCATTAACTTCAGGCAAAAAATAAATACCACGGTCATTTCCTGCCATGAGAGTTACCACTCTAGCCCAGTAACTTTCTTCTTCTGAAGATAGCCAAGGAAATTTTACTTTGACTCTTCCTAATTTATTTGGATCTTTGTTATTAGTGACTACACCAACAGTTACGCCGTAAAAATGATGATTTTGGTTGTTTGATAATAAAACATCTAGTCCGTTCATGTAGCATTTCTCCCTACCGTAAATGAAGTTTTATAACCTTGGTTTACTAAATAACTATGTTCGGCAGTTTTAATATAATAAAGTCCACTAAACCTTTGACCAAGCCCAAGAATTTCAACCACTTTTCCGGCGCGTAAATTGGGATTACCTTGACAAGTTCCTTCACCAGTAATGTAAGCGATCGCCATATCTTGAAACTGCCCCAATGCCATACTATCAGCTTCTTCTTTACTTAATACAGGTTGATTTACTATCGTATAGCTCGATTCACCAAAGGCTTTTTTGACTGCTTTCGTTCCAGAAGTTGAACCTCCCATTGTGCCACCTTCTTTTCCTACTCCTGCTTTACCTGATACTTCTTTTTTCTCTTTTTCTTGATAAATCCAACCTTTTACCTCTAACTGTTGTACCTGATTCATAGTACTTAAGCGTGGTAGAAATTCTTGTAAATCTTCTCCATAAGTTAGAGTCAAAGCTTTACCTTTACCATTCTGATGGGGACGAAAATAGAGAGTTTTTTGCTCTACTGCAATTTCATAACCAATGCGTTTAGCTCTCTCTTTTAAAAACTCCCAATCTGTTTGATTGTGCTGCAAGATATATTCTAACTTCACTTTACTATCAGTAACTTTTGCTGTAATTCCCCTAGTTCTAGCAATTTGACTGACAATTTCACTATCCTTAATTTTTAGGAAGGATTTTGTGTGGCTTCCTCGCAACAAACGATGGCGTAAATCATGACCACGCACCACTAATATAGGTGCTACATCCTGGCTATATTCTGGTTCTAATCCTGTAATTTCTCCCACCATGAGAGTTTTTATTTCTTGTTCATATCCCATCTGAATTTCTACTTTATTACCAACATCAAATACTTTGTTATCTACCCATGTCATTTCTTGTTTTAATAAGTCCCAAGTAATCAATCGCAGTTCAAACATACTAGGAGCTTCCAAATCCTCAGATACCAAAACTGATACTAAATCAGCTTCTATTTCTGCGGCTAAGGGTTCGTCTTGAACCAAAATTTTGACATTAGGATTTAATAAGGAAGCATCATTTGGCATGATTTAACTCCTCTGAGTCAGGCTAGTAATTCGCAAAGGAGGAATCGTCAGCACAGTTCCAGGATTTAACATCCGAGGATTGTTTAAGCGATTTTCTACCGCAATTACACGCCATAAAGCAGGATCGCCATATTCTTCAGTAGCAATACTACTTAAAGTTTCTCCTCGTTTAACGATTCTCACAGGATCATCAATGGGATTAGCAATCTTTGCCTTTTTTTTCGGTTCTTTCCACTCCTTAAATTTACAGCTTAAAGTTGCTCTGACAGGCGTACCATCTTCGAGAAAATGAGTAAGTTTTTTGGTGACACTTTCTAAAAAACCATCAGGTAATAACAAGCTATCTTTACCTGATATAGTTCCCCAAATCAATTGACAACGAGGGGGACGTTTAGGGTTTTTGCCAATACGAGGCTGAGTCAAACTAAAAATTTTGCGGGTATAGTTTTGGACATTTTCTGGGGGAAATCCCATCAACGTGGTGTCAAAGAACAAATCAAGACTGAGTTGAGTTAATTCTTTAGATGCAACTGGGCCATAGTCTCCCATCGACCAGCCTGTTTTAACAATTTCCACTTGATTAGGGTTAAAAAGAACTTTAAATTTATCAGCAAAGTCTCCTGGATTATTTTTTTCGGCTTTGATAGTTAATTTCTCTAGTGCCATTGATTTTTTCCTCTGCGTTCACTTTCAACGACTAGCCGTCGCATTAGTTTGCGTTCAACTTGACTCGCTATAGCATCAACGTCAATATTGGATTGAGTTGCTATTGGTGATACAGGACTAGCAAAAGTTATAGGAGGTGATAAAGAATCAGTATTTGATATCGAATTGCGGTTTGATTGTTGACTATTACTTTTTGATGATGAGGTATTTTTAGCTCCGGGTAAAAGCAGAGATTGAGCTTTTAAGGATGGGTTACTTGCAGAAGTTACAGAGACAAGGGGAAGAGAAGATATATTTTGCTTGTGATTAGTTTGATTATTTTGTGAGGTAGAAACAGTAACAGGTTGTGTGTTGACTAACGTTGCAGGTTGATTTTGATAACTTACCGAATTGATAGCAAATGATATTTCTTGTTGAGTCAAATTAGCTTGAGCAGTGACAATGGGAAGTTGTTTTGATTGGTGCTTAATTGAGCTTAAATTGCCTGCGTAATTATCTGCTTGCGTTTGTTGTTGGTCAGCTAAATTATTTAAATCATTAACAATAGGAAGAGATGACCGCGATCTGGAATAATTCTGGAGTTTTGCTTGAATAATAGGTAGGGTTGTATCAGTAAAGCTGGTAAATTCTTGTGATGACTCTATTTCTCCAGTATTTGGCGATTGTTCAGCAATGGGTTGTGGCAAAACTACGGGAATTTCTGATGAAATGATAGAGGCAACATCTATAATCGGTTGAGATGGGTGATTGAGATTTGATTCAGCGCTATTAGGCGAAGATGCTTGCAAGTCTGTCAAATCTGCTAACGTCATTTCTGCTGTTTTTGGCAATTGTTCGGTTATAGATTGTGACAAAACTACGGGAATTTTTGGTGAAAAGATAGAATCGACATCTACAATCGGTTGAGATGGGTGATTGGGATTTGATTCAGCGCTATTAGGTGGAGATGTTTGCGAGTCTGTCGAATTTCCTAACGTCATTTCTGCTATTTTTGGTAATTGTTCAGCAATTGGTTTTGCCGAAACTACCGGAACTTCAGATGAAGATATAGAGGTTTTATTACTTTGTGTTTCTAAAGTTAAAGATTTGGCTGTTTCATCCGCAACATCCGAGTTTGAGAATTCTGTGATATTTTGGACAGGGATAGTATTATTAACTGTTTTAGTTGCTAAAGATTGAGAAGGATCTAATTTTCTTTGAATTATATTAGCAGAAGGTTCAACTTGGGAGACAGTTGGCAAATTATGTACTCTCTTCTCTACTTTTTGGTCTTGTGCTAATGAAACAGGCTGTGCATAAACAATGGGTATTGACTCAGATGATAGGCTATTAGTATTACCCCAACGTTGCATTTGTTGAGTCAAAAGAGGTAAACGATTTAAAAAGCGATCGCAACGATTAATAATGCGCTGACTCATCGCCATTTTCATCATTCCCGGTTGGTTTAAGGGACGATACAGGCGATTTACCAACCCCTCATCGAGTGAATCTTCCCAATTAGATAAATTTGCCATGATTCAACATAAAACTCCTATAAGATTTTTACTAAATTGAGTACAAATACAAGAGCCTCCTTACCTATCACCTATGACCTATTGCCTATCACCTATCATCTATGACCTATGACCTATTACCTATGACCTATTACCTATTGCCTATTGCCTATTCCCTCTAAATTCCTATAACTTATTACCTATTACCTATTACCTATTGCCTATTGCCTATTGCCTATTCCCTCTAAATTCCTATAACTTAGAAATTCCTTGATGCACTAATTCAATTTTTTCTACAGCAATTTCGTCGCTACTAGCCTTAAAACTTGGCCCTTCCCACTTGACGGGATATGCTTTTTGAAATGTCCACCACATCACCGGAATTTGCTGATCGTTAAGTAAGAGAATCGTACCGTTCAACTGCTCAATCCACCCTTGGCTAGTTGCTTTATACCAAATATAAAACAAATCAATATTTACTAATCCTCGACTCAAAACTAAATTGGGATAAGTAGTATGTTTGGGAAATTTATGAACAAAATCGTTTAAGCCTCCTTCCTGATAAGATTCCAACTCAATTTCACTACTTAAACCACTAACTTCGCTAAAACCACCAACAACAACTCCTCCAATTTCCACAGCAAAGTTATAAGCCATGTAGGGATCGTGTCCCAATAAACTGGCTGTTGAACCTGCGGCTAAAGCTGCATTTAATGCGATAAGTTTGGGATTCATTTATTTTCTGTTCAATCGTTAAGTCGCTGATTAATTTGTACTACCTGCGCCACCCACTGCTGACGTTCTCGGTGTTCCATTGCCATAATCTGTTCGTAAGACCAATGAAAATTGTAGGCAAGGTAAGCTACCTCCTCCAGCAGTCGTTCTGTGGGGTAGCAAACTACTCCCCCACGGGAATAGTTTCTACTTCAAACTCTCCGTCACAGTGGGGACATGCTACCCGCAGACGACTATGACCGTTTTGGTTAATCCTTTGATAAAAATCCTGTAAATAAACTAAATCTCCTGAGAATAAACCCTCAATTATTTTGGTATTAATTTGGTCTAATGTTCCTAGTTGGACTATCGTCCTTGCTAAGAGAATAATCACCAAATAACCAGGATTTTTCTGCACCCTTGGATCTCGGATGGGGGCAATTTCATCATAGGCAGTTGAAAGGCGCATAATGCCTTCGCGGTGAGTGTTACCTTCCGAGTCGAGATATCCTTGAGGCAAGATAAAAGGAAATTCGGTTTGCTGCATGATTTTACTGAAAGTAAATATTAACCAATGGTAATACCTTCATGAACTAGTTCGAGAGTTTCTATCGCTACTTCGTCTGAGGTAGCATTAAAACTTGGAGCATTCCAGATAGTAGGCCAGCTATTTTCTAAATTCCAACGAATCTTTTCTTCTCCTTGATCGTTAGCCAAAATAATAGAAAGATTGCGTCGATCTGTCTCGCCATTCTGTAACTTTTTGTGCCATTCCCACAGTTCTTTATTGTCACTAACTCCTCGCTTTAGGGTAATGTTACCATAAGTATTAAGACCGGGAATTTGACGTTGGCTTAATGCTTTATCTGTTCCTTCTCGATAAGTTCCTGCTTTACGAGTCGCTGTCAAACCGCTACATTCACGAAACCCAGCATGAACAATACCATCCCATTCCACCCAGAAATTATAACCACTGTATGGATCGTGGGGATTAGAAATCGTGGGCATAATAGAACCTCCTGCAATAAATTTGAATTAAGAGTTATCAGTTATATAGGAATCTGCTTTGATTTTTGAACTTACTTGGGTAGGAAGGCAATGGGTAATAGGCAATAGGCAATAGGCAATAGGCAATAGGTAATAGGCGATAGGCAACGGGCAATAGGCAACGGACAATAGGCAAGAAGTCTTTTTGAGTTATATGGGGTTTTTTCACGCAATCAAATATGAGTCCTATATAATTCCCATTAAATTTTTGAAACACTCAACACATATCTACCTCCTTTTTCCAATTTTTTCTGTTGCCTATTGCCTATTGCCTATTGCCTATTGCCTTCATATCAGCGAAATTCCATTACTACTTTGAACAACTAAAAGTTGAATAAATTCCCCCGGAATAGTGGGAGCTAAACCTATTTCTGCTATTACTTGTCCCATTTCTCGATTTTCAGGGGGATTCGTTTCAGCATCACATTTGACATAGAATGCCTCTTGGGGCAAAGCACCTTGGATAGCGCCTTGTCGCCATAAAGATTCACAATAAATGCTTAATTCCCTTTGCAGTCGCACCCATAAAGGAAAAGCATTTGGTTCAAACACTGTATCTGCTAAATTGCGATATACCCAGCGTCCAAAGGTGAGAAATAAACGACGTACATTGACATATTGCCATTCAGAGATTGGGCTGAGGGTACGTACTCCCCACACTCGCATACCTCGTCCTTGGAAGCTACGAATACAATTGACTCCCGCTTCATTTTTTGGATTAAGCTGTTCTTGATCTGCGGAAGTTAGGGCAAAACTAAGATCCAGTACCCCTGCAAGTGGAATATTAGCAGGTGCGCCATGTACCCCGACTGTGCGATCGCAACTTGCATATATTCCCGCAACATGACCACAGGGAGGAATAGGATCGACGCGAAATTCTACTTTTAGCCAAGGTGCATATAATGCTCCGTTTTGGCTATAAATTCGTTTGCGTTGCTCATTTAGTTTTCCTACATCATTCAAAGCATCAAGAATGGCAAAGCGAATCGCCCATCTGTTCGCAATGTTTTAAAATAGCTTGCTGCATCTGCATAACTTCCCCATCTGAACCAAGCATGATGTCGGGAACACAAATCAAATCAACATTTTCTAAGACTTCGCTTGTCTCTAAACCTTCTTGGAGAGCCTCAATAGTATTGTCAGATAAGGCTATAACATAACAAAGACGACCTCCATTTTCAAAAAATCCTTTGATTGCATCTGTTAAATACCCTTTGGCTTGACCAAAATACTGCTGAAAATGCGTCGCTAAGGTTAGCTTTTTTGGTTCTTTCACTTCCTCTGTAACCAGGCCAAAGAATACCGGAACACCTGTCAGTAACTCAGGTTCTGGAGTAGGAACGACATAGTTTAAAGAGATACCTGGTATTTTTGGCTCTAAAGTCGGCATTTGAGTATATGGCAGTCCGCTTTGATTTTTGAACTTACTTGGGTGGGGAGGCAATAGGCAATAGGCAATAGGCAATAGGCAATAGGGAAGGAGGCTTTTTAAGTTGTATGAAGTCCTATAGTTCGTAATTCGTAATTCAGTGGGGAGTGGGGAAAAAACCACTTTCATACTTGGCTTGCCTATGAAACTTGTTTCCTTGAGATTACCTCCTACCTATTCCCTATTTGCCTATTTGCCTATCCCCTATCCCCTATCCCCCATCCCCTACGTTCCCGTCTCAGTCCACTGACTCAGACGGAAAATCACGAATTCTGCCGGCTTCACCACTGCTAGGCCAATTTCTGTGACAACTTGACCCAAATCACGCACTTCTGGGGGGTTGGTTTCGGCATCACATTTCACATAAAAAGCTTCTTGGGGAGTTGTGCCAAACAATGCACCTTTGCGCCACTCTATCAATAAAAAAGCACTGATATTGCGGCGGATTTTTGCCCAGAGTTCGGGTGTATTGGGTTCAAAAACTGTCCATTGAGTCCCTTTATCAATGGAATCTCGCAGGTAACTAAAGTGCCGACGAATATTGACGTATTTGAACTCTGTATTTGCATCTCCGCCCAAGGTACGCGCACCCCAAACGCGGATATTCCCGTTTAATTTGCGAATAACGTTAATTCCATCGGGATTAAGCCCATCTTGTTTGGCTTTGCTGAGATTATATTTTAAATCTAAGGCTCCCAAAATAGTTTCATTGGCAGGGGCTTTGTGTACTCCCCTTTGTCCATCAACCCTTGCATAAACTCCTGCAATATGACCGCTTGGGGGAATATAAATATTGCTATTACTTGCAGGATCGAAAACTTGAATCCACGGGAAATACAAGGCTGCATAGGCAGAGTTGAAGGGTTTAAGGGTATTTACAACTCCTGTGCTGCTCAAGTCAATGGTATCTAAACTATCGAGAATCGCAATGCGATCGCCTAGTTTTTCCGCATGATCTTTAATATCATCTCTAAAGGCTAAATTTCCTGGTGCAGCAATAATAGTGATTTCATCAATAGCTTCAAACGCATCTAAAACACCAGCAAGTTTATTTTTTTCAGATATCCAGGTGACGTAACAACGAGTTCCACCATTTCTGAAAAAGCCATAAACTGCATGAGCTAAGGTGTTTTGCCCTTGGGTATCACCACTAGGTGGTAAAAAGTCACCAAAGAATTTCTTAAATTCACTAAAGTTTGTGATTAACTTAATTTCCCCTTCTTGAGCAATGTTAGCATCGCTGGGAATTACTATTACAGGTAGTTGAACTTGGTAATAACCAGTAATTTTCTCCCCTGAAGTAATCGCATCTTTAAATTTTACAGTTGCAGATTTTTCGGCATCGCTATTGCTAATAGGGTTTGTATCATCTAAATTAACAGGACTCCCACCAACGAAAAAGCCATAAGTCCCCACTGTGGTTACTAGTGGATAATCTCCTGATAATAAGGAATAATTTTTTTGGTTTCCACCTTTACCTTCACCAATTTCAACTGGATTTGTAGGGCTACCTACAGACTTAATTGAGGTGTTGCTAATATTAGTTGATGACCAAGCATTGGCTTTAATCGTGCCAATAAAAGCAGCAATACTGGTTCCAACTCCGACAATTGGAGCAGAACCGGAAGCTATTTCTTCGACATAAACACCTGGGGAAAGATAAGTTGGCATTTCTTTAGCTCCTTGATATAAAGAAGTCGGAGTAAATTGCTGGGATAAGGCAAATAGGCAAGAGGTAATAGGCAAATAGGCAAGAGGCAAGAGGTAATAGGGTTTTAGTTTAGTTTGTTTTTCGTCATAATATAGTTGATTATTGTGCCTATTTACTTATCTTAAAAATAGCTAGTATTTATTTGGATTTTAGAGCAAAATTCTGCTCTGCAATTACTTGACCGCGCTGAATATTGAGTGACTGGGAAACTTTTTGATAACCTGTTGCAGAGACAATCACGGTGATGTTACGCTGACCTAATTTCGGTGATTCTAATCCGATTAATCGATAATTACCTTGTCGGTCGCTAATGCTAGCATCTTCGCTATCTTGAATCTGTACTTTGGCATTTGTAATGAACTTTTTTGGATCGTTTGCATCAGTAATTCTTCCTTTAATTCCCGTGGGTAAAAGCACAATATCCGCCATCGTTGTGGAAATTTTGCCATTGATAGGGGAAGATACTTGAACTTTTGTTCTGACTTCGTTGTATCGAGTTAAGCTGGTAGGTAACGATGCTTCTAGAAGGTATTCTCCAGAGGGTAAATTGGTAAAATAAAAATAACCATCATTGCTGGTAATTTTGCGGTCAGGTCGCTCAGGCATTTTTTCCCATTTTGAACCGTATTGTAGTGCTTTTAGAGATAAAATAGCTCGGAATTTTTCTGGCATCTCAATAATTGCAACTATTGCACCAGAAATATTCTTTTGGGTTTCTTCTTGCAAAACTTTACCTGCGATCGCTATTTGTTGGTTAACTATAGATAGTTCGAGCATCGCTACTCCTGAAACTAAGAGTTTGGTTGATGAACTCCCACCAGTCCCGCTTCTTCACCTGCTTCATCCACAGGAACGGAGATGGTGACAGTACAATGCAAGACAACCTTGGGTCTAGTTCCTTCTTTCCCCCCCATTGCTTGCCAAAATTCACCAAAACTTTGTAAGTTACTGGGACGTAAACTAATTAGTCTTAAAGGAAGTTCTTGTGCTTCTAAGTTATCTGCAATCAAGGTTTCGGGGAGTTTTCGATGTCGCAGCAATACCTTCATCACTGCTCCTAAAAGCTGATGTTCTGTCTGGATATCCTCTTCATTTTGTGGCCAAGCAGTAATTAGATATGAACAATCTACCCTAGCTGGGGGACGTTTTCTAATTGCTCTGCCATTAGTTTGGCGTTCCACTGACCAAGCACTGCTGCGTAACTCTAGATTTTCCTGCACATCATAAAGAAATAAATTAATCGCTGGTTTTTGTTTAATTGCTCCTTGGTAAGGCGTAACAAAACTGATAAATACCTCTGTGTCTCCTGAAGGAACATCAGGTGGAAGTTCTCGCTTCAGTAGCAATTCTAAGGTAGTGTCTAGACCATCTAACATAATCTAAACAATGTTCGTTTTATGACACTGTTCATTTTGAAAGCTGATGAAAGAAAATAACTTATAGTTGAAAATAATACAACCAGTTACTAGCTTTATGAATAAAATATACATGAGTTATTGTCAATATTCTTGTAACTATTAGTAATATTTGCAAAAATTGCAATTTAGGAAAAGTCTGCTAAAATCGATTGATTAAATTTAGAATAAGGAACTTAACGTTGCAGAATCTTGCTGTGGCGCTCAATACTGGGTTGAGCTTTGCTCCGTGTTTGATAATACTAATGTAATAATTTATTCTACTAATACTATATATAATAAATACACATATTTTATGAGTCGCATAAATACTTAAGTATGTCTAATCATTATTTTTTATAGCAATCCCTAACCGAATACCGGAGATAAACTATGTACCGAAAACAAATATCTCAAAAAGCTTCACCCTCGCTGCCGTCAACGCCAATAAGTAAAGAGATTGCCCCTAGTCACAGTTATGGATCTGGATCGTTGTCTTCAGTTGTACAGAGAGTGCAACAAGATCCAAATAGCGTGAGTGGGGATGAGAGACAGGAGTTAGAGAGTGCGATCGGTACAAGGTCAACACGAGAGATTTTGGCGGGAAAGCAAACGCCGTGGATACCTGAATTCCAAGGGATTTCTGCCCAGCTTTGGGGTAATTCTGGTCAAGTTGGAGTACCAATACAGGCGAAGCTGACAATAGGGGAAGCGGGGGATAAGTATGAACAAGAAGCGGATCGAGTAGCCAAGGATGTGGTGCAGCAGATTAACACACCACAAACGAATGCACTACCAAAGGCAGATTCAACACTGGTACAAGAAAAATTGCAACGGAAACAGTTACCAGAAATGGTGCAGCGTCAAGAAGCTATTTCTGAGGGTGAAGCATCAACAGATTTGGAATCAGCCATTAATAGTGCAAGGGGAAGTGGACAAACTTTAGATGACAGTCTGCAACAGTCGATGGGACAGGCGATGGGGGCAGATTTTAGTGGCGTGCGCGTGCATACAGATGCTCAGGCAGACCAGTTGAATCAATCGATTCAGGCGAAGGCGTTTACCACAGGTCAAGATGTATTCTTTCGGCAAGGGGAATATCAGCCAGAGAGTCAAGGGGGACAGGAGTTGATTGCTCATGAATTGACCCATGTGAAACAGCAAGGTGACGAATCGATCAACCAATGCGCTGGAAACTTAGTTCAAAGAATGAAACAAGTTAAGAAAGATAGGTTTCTTGGAGTTTTATTCGAGCTGGAAGATAACGAAGCTGAACCACAAGACAATGAAGAATACACTTACGAATTCGACGACGAACTATCAGACCAGGGAAAGAAGCTATATTGGCGTAGGCCAGCACCAAAACCCGTAGAACTAGATCCAGAGGAAGTTGCAAAATCCAAAAAGAAAAGTAAGATAGCAGAACTTACAAAACCAAAACCAGAACTATTTAACGAAGAATCTGGAGGTGCTAAGGAAGGTACATTTGAATATGTAGCAAATTATCTTTTTGCAGAAGTTTGTAAAGCAGATTCCGAAACTGCTCAAAAAATTTGGTCTGATGTATGGAAAGTAGATGATAGCCAAGATGAACCAAAACTTGTACCAGCACAAGAGGAGATTCCTGACCAGACGAAGAAGGAACTATTAAACCGCATGATCGAGAAAGGCTTAGATACAAGCTGGCAGAAGCAACCTATTGAAAATATCATGCAGTTAGAAGTGAAAAATCAAAAACCTGCTTCTTCTATGGCTATACACCAAATAGATCAGAACATGCTGGACTCTCAAGGAGATGTTCTTTTTAGTAGTAGACCTTGGTTAAAATCACAAACTTTAGGAGTGGGATTCCACACTACGGATGGCGATTCGTCCAAAGTTCTTCAGAGTAGAAATCAAGGAGGTTGGGGAGGAATTACGCGTCCCATCACTGCCCCATTCTTCCAAAAACGATATGCATTAGATCAACAGTGGAATCCTTTAAACCAATGGTTAAGTGATAAAGGCCCAGCTTTCCGAAAGGGTATTAAGGATAATGAACTTTTATCGACTGTGAGTGTAGCAACTAGCTTGCATGCTTGTGTCAAGTTCCCTTTAGCAAATAAAAATAGAACACATACAAAAGAAAATAATCGTGTCCAACATGAATCATTCAAGATGACAGCATATGTTTATGCAGTTATTGTTAAAGACGGATATGCGACATTTACCAAACAAGATAATCCATTCCCTGAAATCGCCACAGGAGACATCGCTATTCAAGATATTATCGGTTATGCCAAAATAACACGTTGGCATGATTATCATAAAAAGGAAAACAACCAACAGGAAAATACAGACAACCCAGATGACTCATCATTCTATTATGAAGTTGATAATTTTGTAGAAAATCCTTTAGGACTGACGGACGAAGAAGTAGCTATACAACAAGAACTTGTAAAAAAGGCGAAGGAAGCGATCGTCAAAGAACAGGAACGAGCAAAGAATGGCAAATATACTCCAAAAGAGAACTAACTAGTAGTGCGATCGCCCCTTTTGTAGGGTGTGCTAACAGATATGACACTAACCCAACATATCGCAATGCAGTCTAACAGTTACGCATACCCTAGCCATCACTAGTTAAGTCTGTTCCACTTCTCTATGTCATTCCAATTATCAGCCGTGAATTCGATAGCAGCAGGAGAAAAAACATTTACTAGACCCATGTTTCCAGAAACAGAAATTACTCCCGATTTAAATGGGTTGCAACCTCTACTACTGCGATTAGATTGGCTGATTCAAACAGCTATTTCTACTGTGCAATCAAACCAAAAACCCGGAGGAGAATTAGAGGTTTCATGGTTACAAAAAACCGAAATATTATCAGAGCAAGCATCAATTACAATTCGGTCTGATTCGCTCTTAGCATGGTTGCAAAAAACTTTTAGCTTATCTGCTTTTGACTTGGATATACTAGCGATCGCTCTTGCACCAGAATTAGATCGTCACTATGAAAAGGTTTATGCTTATCTCCAAGATGATATGAGCAACAAAAGACCTACAGTAGATATGGTCTTAAACTTGCTCTGTTCTAGCGTTCCTGAAAAGCTATCACGACGTAAGCATTTTACTACTAACTCACCCCTAATTTACCATCGTCTGCTCCATCTCTGTCCAGAACCTCATCAGCAGCAATCTACACTTCTTTCTCATCGTCTAATACTCGATTCCCAAGTGGTGAGGTTGCTATTACATCAACCGGGGTTAGATTCCCGACTCATTTCTTGTTGTCAACTACTAGAACCAAGCATATATTTCGATACTTTATATCTCAAGGCAGATGTACAGACAGCACTAGAAGCTTTGTTGAGAGAAGACTGGCAGAAACAACAACCCCAACTACTCTATTTTCAAGGAAATGATGCCTGCGGCGGGCTGCGCCTACGCACAGGTAAACACCGCACCGCCCAAATTCTTGCTAAAGCTTTGGAAGTTCCCTTGTTAGTTGCCGATATAGCAAAGATGGTAGAAGATAAAGCCAACTTTGAGGAAAAACTGCAACTTTTATGGCGAGAAGCCTGGTTTTTTAATCGTTTGCTGTATATCGATAACTTCGATATTCTCTACCTTCAAGAGCATCAAATTCTTTATCAATCCTTTCTCAGACAATTAGAAAAAAATATAGGTATTACTATTCTCTCAGGAGTGCAAAATTGGATACCCACAGCGACGGGTGCAATCGGATTAATTACAGTTCCTTTTACAATTCCCGAATCTAGTCAACGCCGAGAATGTTGGCAAATTCACCTAAAAGCAGCCCATATAACTCTTGAAGATAGAGAGTTAGATGTGTTGTGCGATCGCTTTCTTCTGACCCCAGACCAAATTGCCGATGCTGTCGCCACTGCCTATAATACTGCCCGTTGGCAACAAATTGACTCAATTAAAGAAAAACCATTACCGTCATTTTTAAACTTATGTAGTGCAGCTCGCGCTCAATCGGGTCACGATTTAGCAACTCTCGCCCGTAAAATCGAACCGAAATATACCTGGGATGATATTGTATTGCACTCCAACCAAATAACACAACTACAAGATATTTGCAAAGAAGCAGAATACCGCAATTTAGTACATCAAAAATGGGGTTTTGCAGATAAATTATCTTTAGGAAAAGGTCTAAATGTTCTGTTTTCTGGATCTTCCGGTACAGGTAAAACTATGGCAGCAGAGGTGATTGCCCATCAACTGCAATTAGACCTTTACAAAATTGATTTATCTCAAATAGTTAGTAAATACATCGGCGAGACGGAGAAAAATATCAATCGCATTTTTACTGCTGCAACCAATTCTAATGCCATCCTTTTTTTTGATGAAGCTGATGCCTTGTTTGGCAAACGTTCTGAGGTGCAAGATGCCCGCGATCGCTACGCAAATATCGAAGTAGGTTATCTGTTGCAAAAAATGGAAGAGTATGAAGGTATTGCAATTTTAACTACAAATCTCCGTAGCAATATAGACGAAGCTTTTGAGCGGCGACTCCGATTTATTATTGAGTTTCTCTTACCAGATACAAAAAATCGTCACCTAATTTGGCAGAAAATTTTCCCAAAAAATGCTCCCTGTAGCCCCAATCTTGATTTAGAATTATTGGCACAAAATTTTGAGATTACAGGGGCTAATATTCGCTATATTGCGCTGACAGCAGCTTTTTTAGCAGCAGATGATGGGGGAGTAATTGAGATGGTACATTTAATTCGAGCGCTGCGTCGGGAGTATCAGAAAATGGGACAAGTTCTCAGGGATAAAGATTTAGGTCAATATGTAGATTTGCGTTGACTCCACTAGAACACAAAGCAAACACATCTAATTTGCAGTCACGATTCTTCAAATAAGCGAGCGCCCTGATGTAAACGTTCCGCAATTTGATAAGTTTGTCCTTGAGGGTGGCCGCCGAGATACGTGCAAAATGGGACACGTTGTAAAGTTTTGTAAAGAAACCAGGTTGAAAGCATTGATTTTAGGTTCAGTCGAGCCAGAAATTTTGGAAGCGATATCGCTCGATAGTTCTGTGTAGCGAATAGTGTGTTGAATATTCTTGGTAAGGATTCAGGTGGAACCTAGTTGACAAAGGAGACAAGAGTGCGAGAGCATCACTGTCATGAGCCAAAAGACAGTAAAAGCCATTCCAGAAGAAGAACTAAACCAATTGTCAAAGGAACAGTTGGTAGAAATTATTAAGGCGTTGCAAGAGGAAGTAGCAAGGCTCAAACAAAGCTTAAAAATTGACAGTAAAACTTCATCGTAAACAATCAGGAGCTATTACGGCTGTAGTGAATTTCTGCGCTTGAGCAATCACAGTCAATTACTTTATATTTAAAAAAGCAAATTTACCATTAATACCGTTTGCTTCCATCTTTAATTGGGCGACATAAAACTGTTTTTGAACTACATCACCTTCTGGTGTAAAAGCAATTTCACCTAAAGGAGTTTGATAAGTTAATCTCAGTAATTCCTTGTTCAACTCTTGACGCAACTCAGGTAAAGTTAAATTCTTAATTCTACTTTTTTTGTCTAAAGATTGCAATGCTTCTACATATACTTGTAAAGCAGCAAAAGCTTGTGCGCTAACTTGGGGTGGCTCTCGATGATATTGCTCAACATAAGCTTTACGAAAAGCAGTGTTAATTTCATTTTTGTATTCAGGACTATAAGCTTGAGCAATAATTACACCATCACAAAGCATCCTGCAAACTGAAAATATATGAGAAGTATTAAATCCATTTCCGCCAATAATTAAGCCTCGATAACCAAGTTCCCGTACTTGTTTGACTAAATTACCTCCATCCACAGCTAATCCAGATATAATTATTAAATCTGGTTTTAAATTAATAGCACTACTGGCTTGCGCTTGAAAGTCGGTATCTGTAGTTTGAAACTTTTGGACTGTGACTAAATTTAATTCTAAATCTTTCACTGTTTTTTGAAAAATTTCGGTTTCCGATTTATTAAAGGCATCATTTTGTGCATAGAACACAGCCACCCTTTTGATTTGAGGATTTTGTTTAAGCGCTGCTTTGACTGCGTAAGGAGCGACGACTGCAACAGATGAAGAAACACGAGCGATATAATCACCAATCTCAGGAATGCCTTTAGCAGTATTTGATGCACCAATCACTGGAACCTGATTGCGTTCTGCTATCGGGTCAGCACTAAATGCCTGTTGTGACAGAGTAGGGCCAATAATACCAACAACCTTATTTTGATTAATTAAACTGCCAAAGGCATTAATTGCTCCAACCTCATCGCCACCAGTATCTTGAAATATTAACTCGATTGGTTTACCATTAATCCCATCTTTGTTATTAAAATACTTCTGGGCAATTTTAACTCCATCAGTTCCCTCTTGACCTAGTAGTGCTACATTACTGGTTTGAGCAAAAGCGATCCCAATAGGAACAGTATTAGCTGCACTTGTTACTACTGCGGAATTATTTGCTGGAGTTAATCTAACGTTGCTACTTTTACTACAAGCTGCGATCAGCATCCAGCAAATAAATAATAATGCTGTATTACGTGATATCCCAAACCAGAGTTTAACAGTGAGCGTGCTTTTCATAGATGCTCGATTATAATCTTTGAAGAATATTAGGGATTTTGAGATATTGTTCTTATATAGTACTTGTAAGCTGTTCAGCATACAAACTTCTTCTGTTAACGCGGCAGTTACTTATTTTCTTCCAAGGAAACGAGCGCAGCTCAGAAAATAGAACCGAGTCGCCCCTCTGCTGAGTTGATAACTGAAAATTCAGTTTCGGGTGTAGAAGTCAAAACAGTTCATGAAGGTATTTATTTCGCCGTATCTGTACCAAATTCTGAAAAATGTTCGCATGAGGCGATTGTAGCGAGGTCAAATCTGCGACCGGGGCGTATGCAGAAACTCAAGGTTGCGGCGAATTCGGGGCAGAATCCGGGCTTTGACTTCTTGCGGAAATGCAGAGATTATGATCCGGCACTTGTGATAACGATCAAGAAACTGCTAGCTAAATTTCCCCAGGGGGGAATTGCAATTGCAGACGGAGTATTGATTAACTTTAAGAGTTAATGCTAAAAGGTAATTGAACGTGGATTTATTGGTTAGAGAAGTTGAACTTAACGATGCTGAAGCTATTGTCAGCATTTTGAATCCAATTATTGAGGCTGGAGTATACACAGCGTTTGATACACCCTTGACTGTCGAGGCTGAACGTGATTATATTTTACACTTTCCAATACGTGGAGTATTCCATGTAGCTCTGTGTTATCACGAGCAAAAGGTTGTAGGATTTCAAAGTATGGAAGCATTTGCTAACTACACCCATGCCTTTGATCGTGTGGGAGTGCTAGGAACTTATGTTGATCTGTCATATCGACGCCAAAAAGTAGGTACAAGTTTATTTAATGCTACGTTTGAGCTTGCGCGTCAGCGTGGGTACGAAAAACTGCTTACTTATATTCGTGCAGATAATATGGCGGCATTAGCTACTTACCAAAAGCTTGGTTTTGGAATTATTGGTACAGCGAAAAGACAAGCCAAAATTAACAGCAGATATATAGACGAAATCATTGTTGAAAAATTTTTGTAGAGATTACAGATGGACACTCATGAATTGCTATGGCAATGCTGCTCGCTTTGTGCATTTTTAACTCGGAATTGGGTTTGGGAAAAAGGTTACTGGGTCTAGGTTGAAAATTTTTTCTTTGCCATTTTCCCCAAAACCCGATTAGTATTGGGTGAAGTGGGATGAGCAACGCAATTGCCCTTCATTGCAGTACCAGAGTGCGATCGCTGATTTTGAAGGAGGCGTTGCGAACGAGGATTGGGATAAAATCACCGGAAGCTGTGTTTGTGGCTGCTTGTAAGGAGGGGAAGAAAGCGGAAGCACAACAGGCCAAATCTACTGCGATTGCTTGGTTTGAGTGGGCGAAGAAACAGCGAATTGTGATTGCAATGTCTGGTGAGATTGTGTACACGCGCTTTAAGTGAAGCGGTGGCGTTGACCGAGACGATCCAGCGGTTTGGGATGCAAGGGTAGAGTTTTGTGTCTGCCTAAAATTTTAAATAGTCGAGTAAGGCGATCGCTGCTCGTTCTCAGTGAAGCTGATAAATTTGTGCAAAAAAATCAATACTTTTCTAAGATGCAAAAGAGTGCTTTGGGAAGGGGATCGATTATCCCATGATAGACCGTTTGTTTAGCCAAACGCAGATGAAATCGTTCTTTGAATATCTGCCCAATCTCCTCTGGGCTAAAGCGGTAAGGCCCTTGTTCTCTTGTTTCCTCTTGAGAGAAGCATTTCAGTAACAGGTAGCACTTAGGCTTTAATAAGCTTGCGACTGTTTGGACGTAAGTACCATAGCTTTGGGGTGGCAGAACATGGAAGCATCCTCTGTCGAGAATCAAATCGAAAGATTGTTGCAAACGACTGTTGAGAATATCATCTTGTTGAAACGAAATTTCTAATCCCTTTTGGTTTGCCTTTGCTGCCGCCTGACGAATGGCCCCCTCTGACAAATCTGTTCCCATCGTCTGAAATCCTCGTTCGGCTAGGGCAAGCGCCTGAGTTCCGGGCCCTGTTCCCAAATCCAGCACTGAACCATTGCTCACCTCAAGGGTAAGGAGCGCTTCTTCGACATCTGGATCTAAGCTAGGGTTGAACCAAGGCATGGTTTCAACGGCCTGTTCTTGATAGAGCGTTTCCCAGTTCGGAAATTCTCGTTCGGTCATCATTAGTTACCCTTTCTATTGAATAGGTGAATATAATAGCTACAATGTCTTGTAAAAACTCAAGTGATTAAAGTCAGCTAAATTGCCTTATGCTTTTGGCATGGTAGAGTCAATCGACTTACGTTGATGTAATAGCTCAAACCATTGGCTCAATTTAGGATACTCTTGCTGCCAATTATGGCCAAATCTGAGGCTGTAGTAACCCAACCCTGATATAGCTGCAACATCAACAGCACTCATAGTTTCATTGAATAGGTAGGCTGAGTTAGTCAACTTTTGCTCAAAAACACCTAAAAGGCGATTAATGCTGGACTGATATTTAGCTTGGGTGGCAAAATCGGCTTGATTTCCTTTACGGGTTTCGTACCACAATCCCACAACATTATCTATCAAATTATCTGCTAACTCTTCCCCCTGACGACAGCACAAACGCTCGACGCGCGAACCTGGATAGAAACTCGGCTCAGGATAAGTTTCGTCTAGATACTCCACAATCAGCGTTGAATCCCAAAAAACGAGACCATTTTCATCTACCAATACTGGAACTTTCCCAATGGGAGATAAACTCAGAAATTCTCTTGATTTATTGTTAATGTCTATTTCTTTAGGTTCGTAAGGTAGCTGTTTCTCTGCCAGGACAATTCTCACTTTCCGAGCGTAAGGTGAACGCTGTGCATAGTATAAAATTCGCGCCATATCACTGCTATAAATTCAGTTCAATTTCAATACCATTGCCAATTTACGAGGCTTTAAAGCCCGTAGAAACGGCATGAATACGTCCCAAAGAAGTAAGCTTGGCAAAAATCTGATTTAATAAAATAGGCTCAGGCATTTCCGGAAGCATTTTTAAGATTTCATTAACATATCGAAAACCACGGTAGTGAACCTTAAGGTCAATAATGCTGGAACCGGGATTGTGGTGACGAAAATCAGCGAGAAGATGGTGGGATAAATTAACCATGAAGAATGCGTGTTTTAGCAGCATTAGTCACAGCAGTTTGTCCCAGGTTCATAAAATCTTCCAATCCCCAGAACTGCTTGGCATCACGAAAATTAAACACGAGAGTGGAAACGGAGTTTGTAGTAGTCGATTATCTTCTCATATGAAAACTTTAGGTCACTAGAAAATAGAATTACATGACTACGAGCATTAGTTTTAAGATTTGTTTTGACTACAGTAACTATATTTAGTGCTTGAGCAAATTCCTTTCGAAGTATTCAAAATTCAAAATTCAAGCATTTTAGAACTTCTGCCCCTCTGCCTCTCTGCCTAATGCCAATACCCAACGCTAGTTTTTTGGACATTGCTCAATCTACATTGTTTTGATAGGAATACCGGATTTTTATGAAAACTTCTTGCTTACTTAAATGGAATATGTGATACTCTAAAAACTATAAACAAAGCACGGTAGTTCTATCGAATTACCGTAGTTTAAAAGGACAAGACTCATGCAGCTACTATGGTTCATCCCAACCCACGGCGACGGACGTTACCTTGCAACTGCTACAGGTGGAAGGGCAGTAAGCTTTCCTTATCTGCGGCAGATTGCCCAAGCGGTGGATGACCTTGGTTATACAGGGGCATTGCTGCCTACAGGCCGCTCTTGCGAAGATGCTTGGATTGTAGCGTCAACCTTGGTATCACTGACGCGACAGATGCGTTTTTTAGTAGCGATTCGTCCCGGCTTGGTATCACCTGGAGTAGCGGCGCGGATGGCGGCGACTTTCGATCGCCTCTCTGGGGGACGCTTGCTGATTAATGTCGTGACTGGTGGCGATCCCGTGGAGTTAGCGGGAGATGGCTTGCATTTGGATCACGATCGCCGCTATGAATTAACAGATGAATTTTTGACAGTATGGCGAGCGATCGCTAGTGGCGAACAAGCCAATCTCCAAGGCGACTATCTTAACATTCAGGATGGGAAACTGCTGTTTCCACCCGTCCAGAAGCCATATCCGCCCTTGTGGTTTGGCGGTTCCTCTCCTGTTGCTCAAAAAATTGCTGCCAAGCACATAGATGTCTATCTAACTTGGGGCGAACCACCGGCGCAAGTAGCCGAGAAGATTGCAGCAGTTCGCAGACTTGCAGAAATACAAGGCCGGACTTTGCGGTTTGGAATTCGCCTACATGTGATTGTGCGCGAAACTGAGAGTGAAGCTTGGGATGCAGCGAATCAATTGATTAAGTATGTGGATGATGAGGCGATCGCCAAAGCCCAAAAAGCTTATGCCCGGATGGATTCAGTTGGACAACAGCGAATGACTCAATTACACCACGGTAATCGTGAGGCATTAGAGATTAGCCCGAACTTGTGGGCGGGAGTCGGTTTAGTGCGGGGTGGTGCGGGAACAGCCTTAGTCGGCGATCCTCAAACCGTAGCTGCCAGGATATTAGAATATGCTGATTTAGGTATTGAGTCCTTTATCCTCTCTGGCTATCCCCACCTAGAAGAAGCTTATCGAGTTGCAGAACTTCTATTTCCCCATTTGCCATTAGATAATTTACCCGCAGTGGAGAAGCAACACGTCTTAAGTCCATTCGGCGAGATTGTGGCAAATGAAGATTTCCCTAAGCAGCAACATCAGGAGAAAGCCACATCCATATCCTAGTAAAGTTTAGGGTATTGGGCATTGGTTATTTCCCATTCCCCATTCCGATTAATGCATAGGAGTTTAATTGAATGACAAATATTTTAGCGATCGCAGGTAGTCCAACACATCCATCTAGAACCTATGGTGTTGTCGAATATACTGCCCAGCTTTTACAACAAGAAGGCTTGCATATAGATATTATTTCAGTTCGAGATTTACCTGCTGAAGATTTAGTTTTTGGACGATACGACAGCCCTGCTTTAGAACAGCCAAAAGCTTTATTAGCAAAGGCAGATGGTGTGATTATTGCCACCCCAATCTACAAAGCTGCTTACACAGGAGTGCTAAAAACATTTCTAGATTTGCTGCCACAAAAATCATTAACAGGTAAACCCGTGTTACCAATTGCTTTGGGTGGAACCATCGCTCATTTATTAGCAATTGAATATGCTCTAAAACCTGTGTTATCTGAATTAGGAGCGCGGCATATCCTCGCTACAGTTTATGCAGTAGACAAACAAATTCAACGCCAACCCGATAACAGCGTCTTGTTAGATGAGGAAATTGACCAAAGACTCAAAGACGTTCTTAAGGAATTTGTGAAAGCTGTAGAATATGATGCCGCAGCGCCTCAAGAATTGGTTCATGCCAATTAAATAATTAAGTTTATACCTCCGTTTGCTTGTAGCAGAAGGGTAAATTTTACCCATCTGTTACTTTTTTTTAAAGTTAATCAGAGCCACATAACTTTACTTTCAGAATTTCATAAATGACACTTTTATTGCAATCTTCAAATTATTTATAGATCGCGCTCATACTTATCTGCCAACTTTTATAGTCTATTAAACTAACACCGCTATAATTTATTATCTTTTCTATAAAATATATTGTATATATGCAAATTGTCTCCTAACTCTACCTATAGTAGATGAGTGAAATTTACTCATCTACTACTTTCTCTATTTACAGCAGTTTTCATGTATTTGAACCACATTTGTCGTCAGGACACAGCATTGCTCATTAGTGTCAACTTAACGCCAAACCCCTTGTCCGTCGGGAATTGAAATTCCCGCCTCATAGCTCAAGTCATCTGAAGATGACTAAATATCGACCAAAAATCTCCAGTCTACTTCAGTAGACTTAACCTAAAAGCCGGAAAATTTATTTTCGGGCGGGGATGGGCAGCACTTTTTTGGTCAGGTTAGCCAGTAAATTAGAAGTAGGGCGTAAAAAAATAAACTCAATGAAAGCGATGTCTAACGACAAGCCGCAAGGCGTCTGCGCTTCTGAACTTGCATCTATCGTCGGTGAAGAAAATGCTATTTGCCTTTGGGAAAATATCGAATTCAGTCAGCAAAAACGTATCCAACAAGCTATAGCTTCTGGAAATTCACCCAGTTGTATTGTCTATCCCCGCAGCCAAGAACAGCTAGCCGCAGTCATGACCGCGGCTCACGCCAATAACTGGCGCGTGCTTCCCTGTGGTAGTGGCAGTAAACTTAGCTGGGGTGGTTTAGCAAAAAGCATTGATGTTGTAGTTAGTACAGAACGCATCAACCAACTGATTGAACACGCTGTTGGTGATTTGACTGTCACAGTCGAAGCTGGGATGAAGTTCTCCGATTTGCAAGCACTTTTGGCAAAATCGCGGCAATTTCTTGCTCTTGACCCCACAGCACCAGAGTCAGCAACCATTGGCGGTATTGTTGCCACAGGTGATACAGGTTCTCTGCGGCAACGTTATGGCAGTGTACGCGACCAGTTACTAGGTATTACATTTGTCCGTGCTGATGGAGAAATCGCCAAAGCTGGGGGAAGAGTAGTTAAAAATGTTGCCGGATATGACTTGATGAAGTTGCTTACCGGGTCTTATGGCACATTAGGCTTTATTAGTCAATTAACTTTTCGCCTGTATCCGCTAGCCGAGGCATCGGGGACGGTGGTACTAACTGGGAAAGCTGAGGCTGTATCTCAAGCGGCTGATATCCTTCGAGGTTCGGCGTTAACACCAGTTCAGGCTGATTTGCTATCAACTAAATTGGTGTCTAGTTTAGGATTGGGTGAAGGACTGGGATTAATTGCTCGGTTTCAAAGTATTAGTGAGAGTGTTAAGGAACAATCAAACCGAGTTTTGGAAGTTGGACAAAAGTTAGGGTTAAATGGGGCAATTTTTACCGATAGTGATGAAGCTAATCTATGGCAGAGATTGCAAGAACGAATACATACTACTGCTACAGAATCGGTAATTAGCTGCAAAATAGCAGTATTACCTACTGCTGCTGTGGGGATTTTGACTCAAGTGGAGTTGGGTTTAATTCATCTTAGTAGTGGTTTAGGTTTGTTACAATTAGAGAGTAAAAATCAAGTTTTGAAAATCCGCGATCGCTTAGGCTTTGCTAGAAGCAATCCCACTCAAGTGAGTAGTGGTTTTTTAATAATTCTGTCAGCACCAGTTGCGGTTAAACAACAAATAGATGTTTGGGGTTATACGGGTAATGCTTTACCGTTAATGCGCCGTATTAAGGAACAGTTTGATAGTAAGCATATTTTAAGTCCTGGTCGGTTTGTGGGTGGAATTTAAGAAACGAACCGCTAAGACACAGAGAACGCTCAGATAGAGAGGGGAACAAGAGAATATATGCAAGTTTCAGAAAATTCTGTTAATAATACGGCTAGTTTAAAGAATTTGAAGGGCTTTGATGAAAGTCATCCACCCGATCCGAAATTAATTGATAGTTGCGTACATTGTGGATTTTGTCTTTCGACTTGTCCTAGTTATCGGGTGCTGGGTAAGGAGATGGATTCTCCTAGAGGACGCGTCTATTTAATGGATGCAATTAATGAGGGTGAAATTGCTCTCAATACCGCAACAGTAGAACATTTTGATTCTTGTTTGGGGTGTCTTGCTTGTGTGAGTACTTGTCCTTCTGGCGTGCAGTATGACAAGTTAATTTCTGCAACTCGTCATCAAGTTGAACGAAATTATCCCCGCAGTTTACCAGATCGATTTTTTCGCCAACTAATATTTACTCTGTTTCCCTATCCTAATCTTTTACGGGTTTTATTAGTTCCGTTGTTAGTTTATCAAAAATTAGGATTTGCTAAGTTATTTCGGGCTACGGGTTTACTGAATAAAATATCGCCCCGTTTGGCAGCAATGGAATCAATTCTGCCAGAAATTACTCTCAAATCTTTTCAAGATAGTTTGCCTACTGTGATTCCTGCTAAAGGTGAAAAGCGGTATCGAGTCGGGGTAATTTTGGGTTGCGTCCAACGGCTGTTTTTCTCCCCCGTAAATGAAGCGACAGTGCGCGTTTTAACAGCGAATGGTTGTGAAGTTGTGATTCCCAAATCTCAAGGTTGTTGTGCGGCGCTTCCCGAACACCAAGGACAAACAGAACAGGCGAAAGCTTTAGCAAGACAGATGATTGATAGTTTTGCCAAAACAGATGTGGATTTCGTAATTATCAATGCTGCTGGTTGCGGTCATACTTTAAAAGAATACGGTCACATTTTAGAAGATGACCCAGAATATCGAGAAAAGGCAAAGGATTTTGCCGCTAAAGTTAAAGATGCTCAAGAATTTTTGGCAACTGTTGGGTTAACAGCGAAACTTTCACCATTGACCGATAAACCATTGAATTTAGTTTATCAAGATGCTTGTCATTTATTGCACGGACAAAAGATTAGCGTCCAACCGCGTCAGATATTGCGACAAATTCCAGGGGTGAAGTTGAGAGAACCAATAGATGCAGCTTTATGTTGTGGCAGTGCTGGAGTTTATAATATGCTGCAACCAGAAGTGTCTGAAGAATTGGGTCGGCAAAAAGTACAGAATTTGTTGAATACTGGTGCTGAGTTAATTGCTTCTGCTAATCCGGGGTGTACTTTGCAAATTACCAAGCATTTGCAGTTGCAGGGTAAGAAGATGTCAGTTATTCACCCGATGGAGTTGTTAGATTATTCGATTCGCGGTGAGAAATTGAAATTGTAGACATTTTTTTGTGGGATGGACACCTGTAATTGATTTGAAAGCAAAGAGCCAAAGCTACGTTTTTACTCCCTCCTCGCTTGCCTACGGTGTATACACAAGTCAAATTACCCCCCTTAATCCCCCCTTGTAAAGGGGGGAAACAAGAATCTTGTTCCCTCCTTACCTCCTTTTAATAGAGGTACTCCTTCGATGACCCGATGTATTGGGGGGAAACAGGAATCTTGTTCCCTCCCCAATACATACGGGGAGGGTTAGGGTGGGGTAATTCGAGGACTGGTAGTGATTCGATAACTTGTGTGTACACCGTAGCCTTGCTTGCAAGCAGGGTTGGCGGTGGGGTTCATCTGAATTCTGTTTAATTAAACAGACAAAAATAATCACTCAATCTGAAGAAGTTTTTTCCGAAATAGCCGCTTTATCGTCTGTATAATCACTGAAACGGGCAAGAGCATCAAGCTAATTTCGGGTAATTTGTGATGAAACTAGATTTAGTCAGGTTTTCTCAAGCTTGCAACCCCAGTAAAACTCTGGTCGTGAGCAAACCGGAAGATAAACAATATTATATTGATTTCTCTAAAGTGCGTGGTGCCAAAATTATTGAGGAACTTGGGCGAACTATCGCCCGCCTTTCACCTGAAGAACCCACTTGTCAATTGTTTACCGGACATATCGGTTGTGGCAAATCCACTGAATTACTGTGGCTAAAGGCAGAGTTAGAAAAGCAGGGATTTCATGTGGTTTATTTCGAGTCTAGCCAAAGCCTCGATATGGCTGATATTGATGTTACAGATATTTTATTAGCAGTAGCTCGTGAGGTGAGTCAAAGTCTGGAAGCAATCAAAATTAACCTCAAACCAGGATACTTTAAAAATCTGTTTACGGAAATTTCTGAGTTTTTGCAAACGCCGCTAGATATTGGGGTGGAGGCGGAATTATCTGTTGGTATTGCTAAAATTACTGCCAAAACTAAAGATAGTCCCAAACTTCGCTCTCAGTTACGGCAATATTTAGAACCGCGCACCAACGGCATTTTAGAATCAATTAACAAAGAATTGCTCAAGCCTGCAAGAGAGAAACTTAAGCAGCAAGGTAAAAAAGGACTGGTGGTAATTATAGATAATCTCGATAGAGTAGATAATTCTTTAAAGCCTTCCGGTTATTATCAGCCAGAATATCTGTTTGTGGAACGGGGCGAACAGTTAAACCAGCTAAATTGTCATGTTGTTTATACCATTCCCTTAGTGTTGATTTTTTCCAACGCTTTAGGAAGGCTAACAAATCGCTTTGGCGTAGACCCCAAGGTTTTGCCGATGGTTCCTGTGCAATTACAAGATGGTTCGCAATTCTCACAAGGAATCATGCTGCTGCAACAGATGGTGATGGCGAGGGCTTTTCCTGGTGTGAGTTGGGAACAAAGCCGGAATTTAATTACCGAGGTTTTTGATAATTCTGATACTTTAGAGCGACTTTGCCGAGTTAGCGGCGGTCATTTGCGTAACTTGTTGATGTTATTGTTTCGCTGTCTTCAGCAAGAAGACCCGCCTTTGTCGCGGGAGTGCGTAGACAGGGTGATTAAACAACGCCGCAATGAGTTAACTTTGGCAATTACGCCTGATGAATGGGAAGTACTGCGTGAGGTGGCGCAAAAGAAAAGCTTGAGAGGTCATGAAAGATACGAACTTTTGCTCCGCAGTATGTTTGTATTTGAATACCGGAATGAGGATGGTTCGTGGTTTGATGTCAATCCGATTTTGGCAGAAGCCAAAGAATTTGGGTTATAAATCGGCATATATGAACAATTACCCCCCTTAATCCCCCCTTATAAAGGGGGGAAACAAGAAATCTAGTTCCCTCCCCTTTATAAGGGGAGGGTTAGGGTGGGGTAAAACCTTGGTTAATCAGCTATTTCAGACTTGTGTGTACACCGTAGCCTTAAAGGAAGAGAGAAATAGAAGTGAGGTTTTCCAGATACCGCGATAAGTCAAGTGCGGGAGCTAGATCAGCAAGTGCGGGAGCTAGATCAGCAAGTGCAGGAGCTAGATCAACAAGTGCCGGAGCTAGATCAACAAGTGCCGGAGCTAGATCAACAAGTGCCGGAGCTAGATCAACAAGTGCCGGAGCTAGATCAACAAGTGCCGGAGGTATATCAGCAAGTGCCGGAGGTATATCAGCAAGTGCGGGAGCCGTTTCAACAAGTGCGGGAGCCGTGTCAGTTGTCATCTTCACAACTACAGCTTTTTACAACTAGCAAAAATCGTCATTTCTGCCCCCTGCTCCCTGCTCCCTGCCCCCTGCCCCCTGCCTCACTTCGACTTCGCTCAGTGACCACCTGCCCCCTGCTCCCTGCCCCCTGCCTCCTACCTCCTGGCTCAAAACCCGTAGCTTTGTACTTTATGCAAAAGAAAACTGCTGTATGTTATGAGTAATCAGCAAAAACCGGAAAATTTAGCTTTTGATAATCAGAGTTCATTACAAACTTTAGTCAGAGCAATTACCTTTTCTCAGGGGCAGTTTTCGCTGATTTTATTGCGCTGTAACTATGCTGCTTTACGTCAACGTATGGTAGAACGCCTGCGCCAATTATCTCCTGTGGAAATATGCGAAATTACTTTACCTGCATCAATCAAAACGCTTTACACAAATATACGCGAACAATTGGCAGATGAACAGCCACCTGCATTGATGGTTTTTGGTTTGGAGTCGGTTAAAGATATTGATACAGTTCTGACTTCAGCTAACCAAGTGCGGGAGGAGTTTAGAAAGAACTTCCCGTTTCCGATATTGTTATGGGTTAATGATTCAGTTCTGCAAAAATTTATTCGATTAGCAACTGATTTAGAAAATTGGGCAACTATCATTGAGTTTGAAAACCCTACGGATGAATTAGTCAACTTCCTTCAGCAAAAAACTGATGAAGTCTTTGCTGGTGAAGTAACGCCTAATTCCCAAATGTGCCGGGAATTAGAAACTGCTCGTCAGGATTTGCAAAATCGAGGAGAAGTATTAGAAGCAGCACTTCAAGCAAGTTTAGAGTTTTCGCTTGGCTTGAATGATTATCTACACGATCGAATAGATTCAGCTTTAGCACATTATCAACCAAGTTTGCAGTTCTGGCAACGAAGTAATTATTTAGAACGACAAGGTATATTAATCGTTAATATTGCTTTAGTTTATAACCGCCAAGCTGAAAAAAATCAGACAGAAAATCAACACTATTGGCAAGAGTCGAGAAATTACCTTGAGCAAGCTATTGATGTTTTTGAACAAGCAGGACGTTCAGATTTAATCGCAAAACATATTACTAAACTAGGTGAAGTACTACGAGGTTTGCAAGCATGGACAGAGTTGCAAAGCCTTGTGGAAAAGTCTCTACCACTACATCAAAATTATGGCACGTCGTTGCAATTGGCTAAAGATTATGGTTTTTTGGCAGAGGTAGCACTAGAACAGTCACGCTGGGATGAAGCTCATCAACTGGCGGGGCAAGCATTACAAATATTAGCTGATATACCTAATATTCAATCAGATGAATTTGGATTATATCGATTTATTTTAGCCAAATCACAACAGGGTTTAGGTCTAGTTCAAGCAGCAATTACTAATTTAGAAACTGCAAAAGTTGAAAGTAATCATCAATACAACCCACAATTATATATATCTATATTAGAAAGGTTACGCTTGCTCTACTTTGAACAAGGTGAATATCTCAAAGCTTTTTATATTAAGCAAGAGCAACTACAAATCGAACAACAATATGGTTTCCGCGCCTTTGTTGGTGCATCTTACCTCAACCCGCAACGACAACCAATTAATTCTGCACTGCAAGTTGAAAATGCAGAAACCATTGCTCAAGAAATCGCTGCTTCTGGACGGGGACAAGATGTGAAGCGGTTGCGAGAAAGAATTGGCGGGACTGAGCATAAATTAACTGTAATTCATGGTCAGTCAGGAGTGGGTAAAAGTTCGATTTTACAGGGTGGATTAATCCCGGCGTTGCAACAACAATCAATTGGCGAGCGAGATGCTTTACCTATTTTGTTGCGAGTTTATACAGATTGGGTGGGAATGTTGGAGCAAAGTTTAACTAAGGCTTTTGAGGAAGTTAGAGGTAAGAAATTATCTGTTAATTTTGATTCTTCAGCAGCGATTTTAGAACAATTACGCAAAAATGGCGATAGAAATTTGTTGACGGTTTTAATGTTTGACCAGTTTGAAGAGTTTTTCTTTGTTTATCCCGACCAACATCAAAGGCGAGTGTTTTATGATTTTTTGCGAGTCTGTTTAGATATTCCTTTTATAAAGGTTGTTTTATCATTACGGGAAGATTATTTACATTATTTATTAGAGTTAGACCGTTTGTTTGATTTGACGGTAATTAATAATAATATTCTTGATAAAAATATTCGCTATTATTTGGGTAACTTTTCCCCAGCCGATGCCAAGGCAGTTGTAGAGAGTTTAACAGCACGTTCGCAATTTTATCTAGAACCTACGCTAATTGATGAATTGGTGCGGGATTTAGCAGGTGATTTGGGTGAGGTGCGCCCGATTGAATTGCAAATTGTGGGGACGCAATTGCAAACTGAGAAAATTACAACTTTAGAAAAGTATCGTCAGTTTGGTACTAAAGAAAAACTGGTCGAGCGATTTTTAGAAGAAGTTATTCATGATTGTGGTTTTGAAAATGAACAGGTTGCACGACTGGTTTTATATTTACTCACAGATGAAAATGGCACTCGTCCTTTAAAAACTCGTGCTGAGTTAGCTGCAGATTTGGTGGCAGAAGTTGATAAATTAGATTTGGTGTTAGAAATTTTTGTGGCATCAAGGTTAGTATTGCTGTTACCAGAATCACCTGCTGACCGCTATCAATTGGTACATGATTATCTCGTGTCGTTTATTCGCCAACAACAGGGCAATGAAATATTAGCAGAATTAACTAGAGAGCGAGAAAAACGCCTGCAAGCAGAGGAAAGAATTAAAACGGTAAGGGAAGAAATAAAAACTGTTGAGGTAAAATTACAACAAGTCCAAACCACTCTCGAACAAGCGGAAGCAAAACTTACAGAAGCACAGAAAGCAACAGAAGCAGCAGAAGCAGCACGTAAAGAAGCACAAAAGGGAACCGAATTAGAACGAGCTGGAGTTAATGCTTTAAGACAGTTTGAATATGCAGAGTTAGAATCGCTATTGGCAGCAGTGCAGAGTGGTAAAGAATTAAAAACTTTGGTCAAAGATGGTCGCCCTTTAGAAAAATATCCAGCTATCAGCCCTATTTTTGCTTTGGATAATATTCTCAATAAAATTAAAGAACGTAACCAGTTTCAAGGGCATCAAGGCAGTGTCAATAGTGTGAGTTTCAGCCCGGACGGCAAAACCATCGCCACGGCATCATCTGACAAGACAGCGCGGTTGTGGAACCTGCAAGGGCAACAGATCCAAGAATTCAAAGGGCATCAAAACAGTGTCTGGGGTGTGAGTTTCAGCCCGGACGGCAAAACCATCGCCACGGCATCATCTGACAAGACAGCGCGGTTGTGGAACCTGCAAGGGCAACTGCTGCAAGAATTCAAAGGGCATCAAGGCAGTGTCAATAGTGTGAGTTTCAGCCCGGACGGCAAAACCATCGCCACGGCATCATCTGACAAGACAGCGCGGTTGTGGAACCTGCAAGGGCAACAGATCCAAGAATTCAAAGGGCATCAAAACAGTGTCAATAGTGTGAGTTTCAGCCCGGACGGCAAAACCATCGCCACGGCATCATTTGACAACACAGCGCGGTTGTGGAACCTGCAAGGGCAACAGATCCAAGAATTCAAAGGGCATCAAAACAGTGTCTGGGGTGTGAGTTTCAGCCCGGACGGCAAAACCATCGCCACGGCATCACTTGACAACACAGCGCGGTTGTGGAACCTGCAAGGGCAACTGCTGCAAGAATTCAAAGGGCATCAAGGCAGTGTCGGTAGTGTGAGTTTCAGCCCGGACGGCAAAACCATCGCCACGGCATCACTTGACAACACAGCGCGGTTGTGGAACCTGCAAGGGCAACTGCTGCAAGAATTCAAAGGGCATCAAGGCTATGTCAATAGTGTGAGTTTCAGCCCGGACGGCAAAACCATCGCCACGGCATCATCTGACAACACAGCGCGGTTGTGGAACCTGCAAGGGCAACAGATCCAAGAATTCCAAGGGCATCAAGGCTATGTCTTAAGTGTGAGTTTCAGCCCGGACGGCAAAACCATCGCCACGGCATCAGATGACGGAACAGCGCGGTTGTGGAACCTGCAAGGGCAACTGCTGCAAGAATTCAAAGGGCATCAAGGCATAGTCTCAAGTGTGAGTTTCAGCCCGGACGGCAAAACCATCGCCACGGCATCATCTGACAAGACAGCGCGGTTGTGGAACCTGCAAGGGCAACTGCTGCAAGAATTCCAAGGGCATCAAGGCTATGGCTATGTTTATAGTGTGAGTTTCAGCCCGGACGGCAAAACCATCGCCACGGCATCACTTGACAACACAGCGCGGTTGTGGAACCTGCAAGGGCAACAGATCCAAGAATTCCAAGGGCATCAAGGCTATGTCAATAGTGTGAGTTTCAGCCCGGACGGCAAAACCATCGCCACGGCATCTGATGACAAGACAGCGCGGTTGTGGAACCTGCAAGGGCAACTGCTGCAAGAATTCAAAGGGCATCAAGGCTATGTCAATAGTGTGAGTTTCAGCCCGGACGGCAAAACCATCGCCACGGCATCTGATGACAAGACAGCGCGGTTGTGGAACCTGCAAGGGCAACTGCTGCAAGAATTCAAAGGGCATCAAGGCTGGGTCAATAGTGTGAGTTTCAGCCCAGACGGCAAAACCATCGCCACGGCATCAGATGACGGAACAGCGCGGTTGTGGAACCTGCAAGGGCAACTGCTACAAGAATTCAAAGGGCATCAAAGCTATGTCAATAGTGTGAGTTTCAGCCCGGACGGCAAAACCATCGCCACGGCATCATCTGACAACACAGCGCGGTTGTGGCCTGTGGAGAATTTAGACCGTTTGCTGGTGCGGGGTTGCAATTGGCTGCATGATTATTTGCAGAATAACTCGAATTTGGGTGAGAGCGATCACCATCTCTGCGACGATATCAAGTAAAAAGCAAGTGAAAAATTATGCATCGCCGGATTAATATCAGCTAGCCAAATAAAACGTGATTGCGGGTGCAACGATCGCAAAGCGTCTCGTAGAAAAGAGAAGCAATCACAAGCTCGATCCGGTAGCAATGCGATCGCCTCTATCTATTCGATGTAGCTCAAGCAATATTTTGCGATCGCCCTCTCATATTGAATCATTTTAACCAAAGCGCGATGGCACTACTTGTACTTGTCCATCAGGCGATCGCTTCTTTAATTCTTCTGCTTTTATAGCCCAATACGGTTGGGTTAAGGGTTATTGGTACAAAATATTGGGTTTTGAGACGCGATAAATCGCCGTCTCTACAAGTGTTTTGGTCTGCGATCGGGGTTTACTTGCAGTCTCATCTACTCTCAAAGCCTACATGCGATCGCCCAAGGCAGCGTTTCTTTGAGTGTATCTTTGAGTAAAGAACTTGGATTGACTGGGGAAATTTCAGGCAGAAAGCGATCGCCATCTCAGCTCTTACCCCTTTCTCCTCTTATGGGATGATGAAGTCAACTGATTTGCTATGCCATCATCAGCAATAAAACAAAATGTCAGTTGAGGTTTTTCATGGCATTAGAAGGGGTAATTTTAGATATTGATGGCACGCTGGTTATCAGCAATGATGCTCATGCAAATTCCTGGGTAGAGGCATTTGCAGGTTATGATTTGGAAGTGCCATTTGAAACAGTTAGACCACTCATGGGTATGGGTGGAGATCAACTAATTCCTAAAGTAGTGCCAGAATTAAATGGTGAAGAAGGAACTGGCAAAGCGATCGCTCAACTACGCAAAAAACTCTTATTTGACAAATATATACCGCAAATTACTGCTGCTCCTGGTAGCAGAAACTTAATATTAAAGATGCAAAAATCGGGATTGCATCTGGTTGTCGCTAGTTCAGCAAGTTCTGAAGAACTTGAGATCATGCTGAAAATTGCCCAAGTAGATGATTTGCTAACGGAAGTAACTACATCTGATGATGCTGAAGCATCTAAACCTGCTCCTGACATTGTAGAAGCTGCCTTGAACAAAGGGCAAATAACACCAGAAAAAGTCGTGATGCTAGGAGATTCGCCCTATGATATTGAGTCTGCCAGCAAAGCAGGAGTAGGTGTAATTGCTTTGCGTTGCGGTGGCTTTAGCGATGAAGAACTGTCGGGAGCGATCGCAATTTACAACGATCCAGAAGATTTACTCCAGCAATATGACTCTTCTATTCTGGGTGCAAATGCTTAAATATTAAAAGAAGGAAGAAGGGTAGGCGATCGCACTCGATTCATTAACAAAGCTGTGCAATATTATACTAGTCAAAAAGCCTTAGAGCCATCCTACGGGCGGGACTTGATTTGGAGTTGGTGAAGTTTTGAGGCGATATCTGGTGAAAAGCTACTTTGCATCTGCGCTTCCCACTTTTCTAGAAGACGCGATTAATCGCGTCTCTAACCTTTGGCTCAGACCTTAGTGTAATTATTGATTATCTTAGCTAAATCTGGCACTGCTTCTTCTACGTGCTTTTTGGCTGAACCGCGAAGTTTTTCATAGGTTCCTCGCACAATTTGGCGGGTTGAGTTCTTGACTCTGGCATCGGTAACACTCAGTAGCGCGTCTGCTGTATCAGAGCGATTCGTACTCAGATATTCAACTGGATCGCCTTTCTCTACGCCTCTACTCCAGATGGGATCGAGAGCTGTAAAGCATTGCGGTAATATTTGCTCAACGACATAGGGAATATACCCTGGCTTAATCCCTTTCAAAGCAGCAAAGGCAGTTTTCAAAGCGATGCCGCTCATGCCTGACTTGGATGCAAGCTGTCCTTCAATCATGTTGCAACAATCATCTACGACCATAGCCTTTTTGGTCGGATTCAAAAGTCCCTCACTAAGTCCCATTTCACTCTTCCTTATCTAAGTACTTAATTCTATTCGGCTAATTTTTTAGCAAGCAGGAAATTACAGAAAATGGTATCAGAGTTAGAGGATGTTGTGGATAAGCTGATACGCTTTTAAACTGCATAGTTGAGAAGAAGCAAGGGGGCAGGAGGCAGAAGGCGGGGGGCAGGGGGCAGGGGAGCAGGGGAGACAAGACAAAACAGAAAAGGGATTAACCCCACCTGTTGCGCTAGCTTCCCGTAAAGTACGAGAACCACTTATAACTTATAAGAAGTGGATGTACTCAAACCTATGTTCCGCTCTGATTCACGGCAACAGTAAAAGGTCTTTTCCCCCCAGCCCCTCTGCCCCCTGCTCCCTGCTCCCTGCCCCCTGCCCCCCTGCTCCCCTGCTCCCCTGCTCCCCTGCTCCCCTGCCCCCTGCCTCTTAGCAGACTTAAGAGCTTATCCCATCCTCCTGAGACCTAAGTTGCGTCTCTGGCTGACTTGAGCCAGCAGGTAGAACTTCATGTCTAGTTCCGGAAGCTCCATTTGGTGAATCTGGAGGATTTGAACCTCCTCGCTTCCGAGGTAATATAGCCTGAGCCAAGCTCTTAACCAAAATATAGAGAATTGGCACTAAGAACAAACTCAAGAATGTCGAAAGCATCAGCCCGCCAAACAGCGCTGTTCCTAAAGACCAACGGCTGCTGGCTCCAGCCCCTTGAGAAATCACTAGAGGCAAAAATCCTAACAGTGCGGCAAAGGATGTCATTAAGATCGGTCGCAAACGTTCTTGTCCCGCTTTCACCGCCGCCCTTGTGTAGCTCATACCCTGCTCGTGCAGTTGATTGGCAAATTCCACAACTAGAATTGCGTTTTTCGCAGCTAGACCAATCAAAGTTACCAAACCTACCTGGCAATAGATATCATCGACCACTTTTGGGAAGAGGCTACCTACCATGAAAATATTGGAACGCAGCCAAATCGCTGTCATTGCTCCCAAAACTGCCAAAGGAACTGTCAGCAAAATGATAATCGGGTCAACGTAGCTTTCATACTGAGCTGCCAGCACTAGAAAGACAATAACGATCGCTAAGGCAAAAATCAAGCCCGTAGCTCCCCCAGATGTCTTTTCTTGCAGATAAGTGCCTGTCCACTCATAACCAAACCCTTGAGGTAAGTTTTCTGCTGCTAGTTGCTCCATTGCTTTAATCGCTTGCCCAGAACTAGCACCGGGAGCCGGAGCGCCCTGTACTTTGATTGACCTGTACAAGTTGTAATGGGCGATGGTTTTCGGCCCTACAAAGGGAGTAATTTTCACCAAACTGCTCAACGGAATCATCGCCCCATTGGCAGAGCGAACATACAGCTTGCCAATATCATCTGGATTAGAACGGAACACTCCATCTGCTTGGACATATACCCGATACTGTCGCTGTCCCTGGACAAAGTTATTCACATATTGCGACCCCAGATAAGTTTGCAATGCCCCAAAGATATCGTTAATTTCAACATTGAGAGCTTTGGCTTGGTTGCGGTTTACCTGAATGTCAAATTGGGGAGTATCTGCGGTGAACTGAGTGAAGACTCCTTGGAGAACAGGGCTTTTACGTGCTGCCCCAATCAATTTTTGAGTAGCATCAATTAGGTTTTCAATCGGCGCACTGCCGGTTTTGTCTTGAACGATAAACTCAAAACCACCCGTAGTACTTAATCCTCTCACTGGAGGAGCATTGACTGCGATCGCTCTGGCTTCTGTAATTGCAGATAGCTTGGCGTTCAGTCTTTGAAGTATGCCATAAACAGAGTGAGATTGTTCAGCTCTCTCTTTCCAGGGTTTCAGGTTAGCAAAGGCAATACCTAAATTAGAAGCATTACCATCGAAACCAAAGCCACTGATCATAAAACTAGCTTTAACTTCGGGAGCCGATGTCACTTCTTTGACTACCTTGTTCATCACAGATTCGGTATATTTCAAAGAAACCCCGTCAGGCCCCTGGACAATGACAAAGAAGTAACCTTGATCTTCCTCTGGAATAAATCCGGTAGGTACTGCTCTGTACATCAAAACTGTTGCTAATAAACCAGTGAGAAAAACGCCGATTACAATCGGCTTGATATGGGTAAGGTAGCTAACAAACCTGACATATCGCCGCGTGAACCAGCTAAATCCTCGATTAAATCGGGTAAAAAACCACCCCAAAGGGCCGCGTGGAGTCTGAGCAGGGCGCATGAGAATGGCTGCCATACTCGGAGAGAAGGTTAAGGCATTGAAGGTGGAAATGCCAATGGAGCAAGCAACGGTTAAGGCAAATTGTTTGTAAACAATCCCAGTAGTGCCTGGAATGAAAGCAACTGGAATAAATACCGCCATGAGTACAAGTGAAGTGGCAATGATTGCCCCAGTTAACTCCTTCATGGCTTCGACAGCCGCCTGAAAGGGTCTCATACCCTGTTCTAGTTTGACTGCAACTGCCTCCACCACAATAATGGCATCATCCACGACGATCCCGATCGCGAGAACAAAACCAAATAAGGTGAGTGTATTAATTTGAAATCCTAAAACCAACAGAGCCGCACACGTCCCAATCAAGGAAACGGGGATCGCCACAGTCGGAATGATCGTGGTACGCCAGTCTTGTAAAAAGACAAAAATTACCAAGACCACTAGGACAATTGCCTCAACCAGAGTGTGTAGAACTTCTTCTAAAGAAATTTCTACAAACGGAGTGGTATCAAATGCCAACTCGGCTTTGAGTCCTGGTGGAAAACTTTTCTCTAATATTTTGATCTGTTCTTCAACAGCATGAGCAACGTTCAAGGCATTACTACCGGGAAGTTGATATATCCCCAAACCCACGGCTGCCTTGGGAGCATTTCCTGGAATAGTGAATTTGGCATCAGCCAGATAGTTCTCTGCTCCTAGTTCGACTCGACCAACATCTCTGACTTTAACTAAAATGCTATTGGTGCTATTAGTAGCGCTATTACTAGTGCTATTACTGGTGCTATTAGTGCCAGCTGGAGTCACCTTCAGCACCATATCTTCAAATTCAGCCGCATCTTTAAATCGACTGGTTGCCCGTAAAGCAAATTCAAAGCTTTGATTATCTGGTGCTGGTTCCTTACCAATCGCCCCTGCACCCACTTGAATATTTTGTTGTTGCAGGGCAGCTGTGACATCTTGCGGAGTTAATTGATGTTGGGCAAGCTTGTTGGGATCGAGCCAGAGACGCATAGCATATTTGCGTTCTCCAAATACCCTGGCACTTCCCACACCAGGAAGCCGTTTAATCTGATCGAAAATATACAAATCGACATAGTTACTGATAAAAATGTTGTCATACTCATTATTTTCTGAGTAAAACCCATAGACCAGCAGCAAACTGCTCGATGCTGTTTCAACAGTTACACCTGTTCGTTGAACAGTATCTGGCAATTGAGGTGAAGCCAGTGCTTCTTTATTTTGAACGTTTACTTGAGCAATATCGCTATTGACATTAGTTGGAAACGAGACGGTTATATTACTAGAACCATCATTACCCGTATTAGAAGATATATAAGATACATCTTTAACACCATTAATTTGTCGCTCAATAATGTTGGTGACAGTATTTTCTGTTGTTTGAGCATCTGCACCAATATTGTTGGAGCTAACGTTGATTTGCACTGGGGCAAGGTCTGGTAGCTGAGAAATGGGAAGAATCGGTATACAGATGCTTCCCAGCAGCAAGATAATGAACGTGCAGACCGTCGTCAGCACTGGCCGCCTGATGAAGGTATTGACAAACATAAATCAAGCAATAATGGAATTGTTTCAGACTGGTTAGGAACGTAGTAGCTTTTTATTAATATAAGGATTTATTAAGGCTTAATGTTAGATATTTTCTTTTTCCTATAGTCAGTATAGGAATGCATACATTTATGCTGATGACTCAATGTATCATTAGAGGCAGAGCGATTAACTAAGGTTTTAGCGTCAGTTTTACCCCACCCTAACCCTCCCCGTATGTATTGGGGAGGGAACAATAAATCTTGTTTCCCCCCTTAATAAGGGGGGATTAAGGGGGGTAATTGGACTTGTGTATACATCGTAGCCCTGCTCCCTGCCCCCTGCCCCCTGCCTTATTTTCAAGACAGGTTTAATCTAGCTCGATCGCAAGAGAGTTAGAATTTGGTCTCATCAACTGAAAAATGCGGTAATGAATCTAATTTCTAATTATCTTTGCCATTACTCGAAAAATTTAACGATTGCTCGTCATTGACCCAAATTGCTTGTTGAGGTACAGAGATGGAAATTCCCGCTTCGTCTAGGGCAACTTTGAGGCGGCGGCGAAACTCTCGTGCTACATCCCATTGTTTGAGGGGCAGTGTTTTAATCCAGACACGAATAATCAAACCGCGATCGCCAAATTGATCTATTCCCAAAACTTGCGGCGGTTCCAATATTTGACTCTGCCATTGCATTTCTTGATTCATGTTATCAGCAATAGTTGCAATCAAGTTCAAAGCCTCTTCTGTATCCGCTTGGTAGGCGATGGGAATTGTTAAATCGGCTCGCGACCAACGACTAGAAAGATTGGCAACAACTTTAATTTCACCATTGGGAATTGTAATCAAGCGCCCTTCAGAATCCCGCACTTGGGTCATCCGCAGATTCAGATTTTCTACTAAGCCTCCCACGCTTCCCACATTAATCACATCGCCTAAAGCATACTGGTCTTCTAAAATGATCAAAAAACCGTTAATCGCATCTTTAATTAAGTTTTGCGATGCCAAAGACAATGCAACACCAACTAAACTCGCACCTGCTAGTAAGGGAACGATATCTATCCCCAAGGATACCAGCGCGATCAAGAAACCTACTCCTACCCAGATAACAGTAGTGATACTTTTAGTTACACCAGAAAATGTGGAAACACGCAGTTGCAACCGCGCAGAACTTTCTGGGGTGAGGAAAGCACTACTACTAATCAGTGTGGAGGCGAAGCGGTCAATCAGGGCGTAGGTCAAACGAATTGCTACATAGGTTGCCAAGCATACAACACCTAATCGCACAGGAAATTGGGCGGCTGTGAGAATTGCTACTTGAAAACCTCGTGTATAGGGAAATAGACCCAAAATAAAGAAGCTTCCACCTGCCCAAATTCCGGCTTGACTGAGCTGAAATAATCGTCTTTTGGCTTCTTGGAGATGTTGCTGTTGTCGTTGATTTAGTTGTGTTGTAATTGCTTGATCTGCTGGTTTTGAGTAGTTGAAGAGTTCCCTTTGGGGTTGGGAGGCAATGGAGTTTTCTAAATTCTTTTGGGAACGCCGCTGCCAGCTATATACCCCCCAACTCATGACAATCATTGCTAGTCCGATACCGCCAGCAATTTTACCCTGGTCGATTAAAGATTGAATTTGCCTTTCTTGCTTGGCTTGTTGCAAGTCTTCTTGTAATGATTCGGCGACTTGATTTGCCGATGTCGATACATCTACCTGTCGCAGTCCCGCATCTTCAGAAGTAACGGTCATCAGATATTGACCGTTGACATAAATTACTGGTAATTCGTTTACTTTGCGAACATCTACCTTAACTGGTGTGTTTGCTGGTGATTGAAAGTAATTTTGACCAATTTTCTCCAACTTCTTTTGAATATCTTCTGAACGCTCAGGAAAGTTGGTTCTTGTTGCCGCTATTTGAAATAACCGACGACCATCTAAATAAATCCAGCCGGAAACAACTCTGTTATCTGAATCATTACTAATACTGCTGGGAGCTTGCAGTTGCGGTAACAAAGGTATCTGGGCTGTGGCTTTTGGCACAGATACAACGCCTATGGCCATTGAACTGGCGATGCCTACGGCGGGCAAAGCCAACGCCAAAAATTTAAAGCGCACTCAAACACCTCCTTAAGTAAAATCTATCAATTACTACTTTAACTATCCTGCTTAATTCCTTTGGGTAGATGTACCTATCTAAAGTTGAAGTTTTCCCTTGAGTTGATGAAAATTTGATGTTTTTTCTTTGCCTTCTATCTTTAGACAGATGACAAAAATCAGTATGTCAGGACTGAAAGAGTCTTACTCTTACCAAAGATAAAACAAAAAGGAAGAAGCTGAAGAGGAAGTTGACATTCCGGCGATCAAACGTCAAGCTAGTTTTGAGGATTCTTGACTAGTAATTTGCTTTCATCCAAGCAAAAATCGCCAGTAGTAGAATAACCTAGTAGAGTGCGTAAAACTTACGTAGCTTTTTTAATTTTTTGAGGTAACTTTTGATGACCGCAACTTCTCCCCGATTAAAGCACGAGGTTAAAGACCTCGGCCTAGCTGCCTTGGGAAGACAGCGCATTGAATGGGCTGGACGCGAAATGCCAGTTTTGAAGCAAATCCGCGATCGCTTTGCGAACGAAAAGCCCTTCGCTGGTTTACGCCTAGTAGCTTGTGCCCACATTACAACCGAAACAGCACATTTGGCGATCGCTTTGAAAGCCGGTGGTGCAGATGCGCTTTTAATTGCTAGCAATCCCCTATCAACCCAAGATGACGTAGCCGCTAGCCTCGTCGTCGATCATGAAATTCCTGTTTTTGCTCAAAAAGGCGAAGATAACGCAACTTATAACCGCCACGTCCAAATAGCTTTAGATCATCGCCCCAACATTATTGTTGATGACGGTAGCGATGTAGTTGCAACTTTGGTACAAGAACGCCAACACCAAATTGCTGATTTGATTGGTAGCACCGAAGAAACCACCACTGGGATCGTCCGGTTACGTGCCATGTTTAGAGAAGGCGTTCTCACCTTCCCCGCAGTCAACGTTAACGACGCGGACACCAAGCACTTCTTTGATAATCGCTATGGTACTGGGCAATCAACCCTAGATGGCATTATCCGCGCCACCAATATTTTGTTGGCTGGGAAGAATGTTGTTGTTGTCGGTTATGGCTGGTGTGGTAAAGGTACAGCCCTCCGCGCCCGTGGGATGGGTGCTAACGTCATCGTCACCGAAATCGACCCCATCAAGGCAATTGAAGCCGTAATGGATGGCTTCCGCGTCCTGCCAATGGCTGAAGCTGCACCTCAAGGTGATATATTTATCACTGTCACAGGTAACAAGCACGTCGTTCGTGGCGAACACTTCGATGTCATGAAAGATGGTGCGATCGTTTGTAACTCCGGTCACTTTGACTTGGAACTTGATTTAAAATACTTGGCTGCACAAGCTAAAGAAATCAAAGAAGTTCGTCCTTTCACCGAAGAGTATAAATTGAAAAATGGTAAATCAGTTGTCGTTCTCGGACAAGGACGCTTGATTAACCTAGCTGCGGCTGAAGGACACCCCAGCGCGGTAATGGATATGAGTTTTGCAAACCAAGCTTTGGCTTGTGAATACCTGGTGAAGAATAAAGGTAAGTTGCAACCTGGTTTGCACTCAATTCCGGTTGAAGTCGATCAAGAAATTGCTCGGTTAAAGTTGCAGGCTATTGGTATCACCATTGATAGCCTCACACCCGATCAAATTGAGTACATCAATTCTTGGACAAGTGGAACTTGATACATTGATTAGTTGATTTTTTGAGGGATAAGCTTTTGGGCTTATCCCTTTTTTTTGGGTTTTGCCCATATTGCAAGCTTAATCCGCAAAGTGCAAAAGCTTACTTAAAAAATTAAATTTCAGGAAAATTTAGAAAATACTGAAATTGTTTTTGATATCAGAATGCGATCGCTATATTATATTTGTCGTTGACGGCGTTTTTTTGCTATTCCACGCCGATATGCGACTTATTTTTAGAACCCCACTTCCATTCCTCTCCCCGTTGGCGTTAGCCTGCCGTTAGGCAAGCGCATAGAGGCTTTGAATCTTACTCCCCTTCCCTCTTAGGGAAGGGGCTGGGGGTTAGGTTTGAGATAAAGTTGCACACCGCGTTATTCCTAAATCTTCTATATCTCTAGCCCAAACTTGTTGATTAACTATTTCTACTAGCGGCACTTTGCTTGGGGACATCCAAGAATTAAATTAACGTAAGTTTGACGAGTGCTATTTTGACCTCTCCCCCAGCCCCTCTCCTACCAGGAGAAGGGAGCAAAAACCCTCCTTACTCGTTACTCTTCCCTCCCCCTTATAAAGCTACGGTATATACACAAGTCTGAAATAGTTTACTCACCTGGTTTTACCCCACCCTAACCCTCCCCGATATATTGGGGAGGGAACTGAATTTTCTAGTTTCCCCCCAATATATCGGGGGGATTAAGGGGGGTAATTTTACTTGTGTATACACGGTAGCCCTTATAAAGGAGGGAAACTTATACCAATTCAATTAATGATTGCAACACATCCTTGGGTAAAGACGCGATAAATCGCGTCTCTACAAATGGTCTATTTGTCACATTATTTTTTCAAATTGGTATTAAAATCTTGCCCCCTCCCCAACACATACGGGGAGGGTTGGGGAGGGGTGATTCAAGGATTTTTGCAAGAGGTCTATTTTTTTATTTGGAAGTCCCTTGTACTGGCTGCAAACTTGTATCTGAGTTTTGCACTTTGTACTTCTAGATTCTATCGGTTGTATTCGCATCAATATTGCAATATTAATCATCAAGATTACAATCTTAATCATCAATATTGCAATGTTCCTCATCAACATTGCAACTTTCTTCATAAATATTGCAATGTTCCTCATCAACATTGCAATATTCCTCATCAACATTGCAACTTTCCTCATTAACATTGCAATCTTCCTCATCAATATTAAAGCAATTACCAAGAAAAACAGGTAAAAACTGGAAATATAGAGGAATTACCCAAATTGGTTGGAATTTTTTTAACAAATATAATTATCACTAATTTTACTGAACCAAAAAACAGCTTTAGTAAGCCAAAGTAGCTTTAGAAACCTCTCTAAGGAATATATTGATGTCTCGTAAAAAACGTACATCCCGTGTTCTCGAAAAAGCTGAGTTGAGATCCGCTGGACTAAAAGCAATTGATTCAAATATGAGTTTTGGTGATGATTGCGATTTGCAAAACTTGAATCAAGCAATTGAACAGCTAAGAACCATGCTTGATGCTTATAACACTGCCTTAACTGTAATTGATTCTTCTAAAACTAAAATTGATGCGATGGAGAAAACCCTAAGTAATCTTACAGACAAGATGGTAAGAGGGGTTGCTTTTAAATATGGCAAAGATAGCAGCGAATATGAAATGGCGGGTGGGGTTCGTGAGAGCGAACGGATTCGCAAAGGCAGATTAAGCCGCCTGAAAGCTACTGGTGGAGAAGCATCAGATAAAAATCCTAAAACTACCTAATACAGCCCATATAAAAGCATAAAACAGCAGGAAAAGCAATGTTCTTACAAGGGATCTACGGAAAGAACAAAGGCACTTGGCTGATTAAAATTCTTTTCTTAATTATTGCAATTGTTTATGGTAAAGCATAACCCATTGCAATTTTTTATATTTACTAACGGTCTTTGATAAACAATAATTATATACAGCTACTATCATGCATCATCATGCATATTAGATCGGGCATTTTGTAGTTATATTTAATATTTTAGAATACTGAGACTCTTGCTGCATAGTGTTTTCAACCATTTTGCTTGTCTAAATACTGATTAGAGTTTATAGTGATACGGTGTTTTCCGTTCCTTGTCTCGGCAGATTCATAACATGATTTATTCTGGCAAATTACACAAGTATTTTGCGGGCATTTCTTTGTCTGTAATTTTAGTAGGTGACTTAGTTCTCACACAAAAAACTGCTCCAGTTTTAGCTGAAACCATAAATACATCGGTCGGTGAACCTGTGACATTCAGTTGCAATGATAGTGAAGCGGCAATCGCAGCTAAAAATGGTCCCAAAGTAGCTAATGGAACAGCAAGAATTTACATTGGTTATCAGCAATTCTCAAATAACAAAAACCCTATAACTATCCGCTTTAATAATGGGATAAAAGCATGGTGTCGTGATGATTACGAAACCACGGGCGATGATGGTACAGGTTACGGATTGTATTGGAATGGAAGTGATGTTTTATATGGCATTTACTCTTCTACAGGCAGTCAGACAGGTAACAATTTTAGCCGTTTTGCCAGTGGTCGGTGGTTGTCTAGCTATGGTAATGGAGGCGGACCAAAAGCCGCAGTGATAGCCCGGATTAATCCAGCTAATGGCCAGGTTGATTATGCCACATTTTTATCTTCTAAAAAGCCAGACAATGGACAAACTAATTCTTTACTTGTCAATTCTCTATCATGGAATGGCACAAATTTAACTGTGAAAGCTCAGTCATGGTGGACTCCTCGTGGCACTAATACAAATTCCATGAATTGCTCTGGTTCATCACCTTATCAATACACAGCCGCATTTACAAGCGATTTAAGAACGATGACCTCAGCTTCAGCCAATACTTGTTGGTAAAAGGGAAAAATTTAGCTTTCAAATTAAGGAAACATATTGTTTCCAGTTGTTTAAGAATTGACAACAACCCTGGCGAATCGAATTTACAACCTTAAATCCCCAACTTCTTATGGATTTAAGGTTTTATTGTTGTTCGCAAATGATTTAAAATTGACTTTGTAGAAACAGCGATTCATCGCGTCTCTTGCCTTAACCGAATTGAAAGTAACGCTTCATTTAGGGACACGAACGAAGTTTTGCGTCGATTCGTGCCCTAGACACAATGGAATACCTATTAGACCTCTTGCAAAAGTGCTTTTTGCAAGAGGGGGAAAAGGGTAAAGGTTAAAGGGGAAAGGGACTTTTGCAGAACCTTTTTCCCCTTTCCCCTTTTCCCGACAAATGCTAAGAAGTCTATTACTCCAGAATTACCAGAGGTACCGATATGACTGTTATCACTCCTGATAGTCTCATCGTGGAGGAAAGTCCCTCTCACACCGCGCATAAACCAAATCGTATGCTCTGGATCAGCGAAGCAGGAGGACTTACCCAGTTCGGCGCGTTCATCGAAGTCTTGCAGCCTGGCTCTCGTTCGTCGATCAAACATTGGCATAGTGCTGAGGATGAAATGGTCTATGTCCTCGAAGGCGAGATCGTGCTCATCGAAGGAGACGCGGAGGCTGTACTACGTCCTGGCGACGCCGCAACTTTTCAAGCAGGAGTGCCGATAGGCCACTTTCTCGAGAATCGTAGCTCCAAGGCAACGCAATGCCTGATAGTCGGCACTCGAGCGGAAGTAGACACAATCACGTATCCTGACCACGATCGGGTTTGTCACCGTGACCGATCGCTGCCAGACGACATTTGGACTAACGGCGCGGGAGAACCTGCCTCGAGTCCCTACTAGAAATGATTGCTGGATGCTTTTTGTACGCGCAGCGTGCGGCTGTGTAAAAATGCCCGACGATGTTCTGGCTAGGTGCGCTATCAAAGCGTCGCCTAACAAGTTGCTGCACCGGAACGCCACAAGTTGGTCGGTTGAGTTGCCAAGGTTGTCTGCGTCCGGTGACGTTTGGTCGTTAAACACCCAGATTTTGCTGTATCTGCCCCTAATTGTTCCCATTGGGACGCTGAATAATTGTCTCTACCACCCGCCGCTTGGCTTTAGGATCGATACCTACTAAGCGCACATACTCACCGCTATATTCTGCCAGAGTTGCCTCCAAATTTGAGATTGCATCAGTCTCAGCATCAATGTGGCTATGAACACAAGTTTGCCAAGAACCTGTGCGAAAACGGCGCTCATCTACGTGTTCAATACTAATTTTGTAACCTTGAGATAATAATTGTCTAATTTGAGCTTGTGTGTCTAGGGTCAAATGTGAATTTGATGCTTCCTGTTTCTGAAATCCATTAGTTTTTACTTCTTGGGTTGGGCCATTTGCCGGCTGAGTAATTGGTTTAATTGGTGTTACAACAGTAGGTGGTGCTGATTGAGAATTTCTACCTCGATTGAGACGATTGTAATCATCAACCAAATGGGAATTTTCCACCCGTTTTTGTTCGCCAACCAGGAAGTTACCAGACTCGATTAAGTGAGACAGCCTGAAATCTGGCTTTTGAAATTCTGGCGGCCCTTTAGCGCTGTTAACCACACTCAAGGATATCTGTTCAAAACCTACTTTATGGATGTAGTTGCGGATTTGTTCGTCATAAATGCGCGATCGCAAAGCGCTAAAAAAGTCAATGGACTGATTGACAAAAGTATCAACTAGCTGTTCAACTTCCTTCTGTGACAGTCCATCCTGTTCAAAAATCCCCTTGACAATTCCCACTTTATCGTCTCTATTTGGTTCCCAGTAGAATTTCTCCATCCGTCCATCCCGAATTAACGGTGCATAGAGGGTAGAAAAATCATTACCTGTGACAATAATCGGTACACGATGTAAAGGTGTGGAATCATAGCTTCCCGGCAACTGCACATCTGTGGGATTATCAGCAATATTCATCAGTGTGGCATTCACCAACTGCGTGTTTACAGTATATTGAGTCCCTTCATCAAAACGTCCTGCACCGGCATCTAAATCGTTAATCATCAGTACACACATTTTGCCGCGTACTTTGATCAGTTCTGCTGTTTCCCGATAGCGCAACCGAATCAACCGCGCTGGATCTCCCGCATCTGGACTTTCCAATTCGCCACCAGATATGTTAGTAACTTCGATACCCATTTTCTCGAAGACTAATTGACATTGAAATGTTTTGCCTTCTCCTTTGCGTCCATGAATACCCAGTATCACGGGAACTCGCACGCCAGGAAGCTTCAGGAAGTTTTTGGTAATGTGGACAGCAAGTTTGTCCAAAAAGCGGGGAGCGATGTAGTAACCCATGAGTTTATGTGATGAAAAATTAACACTTCTAAGGTTAATGTTAATTTTTTTTGGGGATAGCGATCGCTTTTCTTTCAGACAAGCTTGTGTTTGTTCATCTGTTGGGTTGATTAGACATCTCGCAAAAGTAACAAATGCTAAGATATTGAACTTCTTGGCATTGTAGGGGAAAGGGGAAGGGGTCAAGGGGAAAGGGATAGAATTAATTTCCACTTACCCTTTAACCTTTCCCCGACATCTTGCAAAAGTAAATTTTGAAAGATATCTATTGGAGAAAGGTTAAAGGGTAAGGGAAATTGTATCTACTACGTCTCATTAGGCAAAATTTCTTTTAAAGCAGACAACGCCTCTTCTGTTAATAAATCTGGGTTGTTAGGATCTTGAGGCAATATAATACCGCGCTTTGCAAGAGCAGCAAGAATTTCAGGAGTTAGTCGCGAAACAGGAGGCGTTGCGCCACCGTATACACTTTTCAATTCCTCATCATCTATTACTTCTTCAATAAACATAACTGGAGCTAGATTGAAAACGACGTTATCTTTGATTTTGTTTTTAGTCATAAACCACGTCTTAATTACGCCTTTTTAACTAATCATTGAATATGTACTTAATCTATCATCTAAAAAAAGGATAAATCAAGGTTTTATCCAAAATATCCTAGTTTTATGACTAATTTTGCTATTTTTTTGATTAATCCAATTAGGCAAGGTCTGAGGACGCGGTCGCACTTTTTGGCAGTGTGCCAGTTGAAAAATGTTTAGCCCAACGCTGGCGGTGGCTTTTCAGATTATGGCAAAAACGATTGTAAAAAACCTTGAAAGTGTAGTCTCAACGTTACAATTGGCCCAATACTTTATTTGCACTTGTTGTGGTTTAACATCACTTTTGATTTAATTTTACTTCTGTAATGCTGATGGATACTTATAATATGGTAATTAAAATTTAACTATGGAAACACAACCGATACAAGTAATTGGAGGTGGACTAGCTGGGACAGAAGCAGCTTGGCAAATAGCGCAAGCTGGAGTGCCAGTAATTCTGCATGAAATGCGTCCAAAGCGATTTAGTCCGGCTCATCATACAGAACATTTAGCAGAATTAGTGTGTAGTAATTCCTTTGGGGCAATGGCAAGCGATCGCGCGGCGGGATTATTGCATGAAGAGTTACGCCAACTCGGTTCGATTGTGATCTCAAAAGCTGATGAACACGCCGTACCTGCTGGTGGGGCGCTAGCTGTAGACAGGGGACAATTTGGCCAAGATTTAACTGAAACTTTAGCGAGTCATCCTTTAGTTGAATTCCGTCGGGGTGAAGTGTCTGCAATTCCTGAAGGAATTGTGGTTTTGGCAACCGGGCCTTTAACTAGTCCCGATTTAGCAGAAGATTTGCGCCGCTTTACCGGGATGGAATACCTCAGCTTTTTTGATGCAGCCAGTCCGATTATCGTCGGAGAATCGATTAATCGTGACATTGCTTTTATGGCATCACGTTATGACAAAGGTGAAGCCGCTTATCTTAACTGCCCAATGAATAAAGAGCAGTACTTGCACTTTCGAGAAGAACTCTGTAAAGCTGAACAAACAGAACTCAAGGGTTTTGAACGAGAAACGGCGAAATTTTTTGAAGCCTGTTTGCCCATAGAAGAACTAGCCCAGCGCGGGGAAGATACCATGCGCTACGGCCCCCTAAAGCCAGTGGGATTGTCAGATACTCGCACAGGAGAACGCCCTTATGCTGTGGTGCAGTTACGACAAGAAGATAAAGCCGGTCAACTATGGAACATGGTAGGATTTCAAACAAATCTGCGTTGGGGCGAACAAAAGCGAATCTTTCAATTAATTCCCAGTTTAGAAAAAGCAGAGTTTGTCAGGTTGGGAGTGATGCACCGCAACACTTTTATTAATGCTCCCCAGTTAATGCATCCTACCTTGCAATTTAAAGAGCGTCCGACATTGTTAGCCGCTGGGCAATTGATTGGTACTGAAGGTTACACTGCGGCGGCTGCGGGTGGTTGCTTGGCGGGAATTAATGCCGCGCGGTTAGCCTTGGGTAAAGAAGCTTTGGTTTTACCACCAACAACCATGATCGGTGCATTATTAGAATTTATTAGTTCCGCTTCGCCCAAACATTTCCAACCAATGCCGCCTAACTTTGGGATTTTTCCCGATTTAGGAATGAAAATCAAAAGTAAACCAGAGCGTTATGGACGTTACCGCGATCGCTCTTTAGCTGATTTGGCAAATTGGAAAGCTAATCGTAATTAATGGGCATTGGGCATGGGGCATGGGGCATTGATTATTTCCCTTGTCTCCCCGATCTATTTTTTAATAGTGACTAATCCATGTATACCTAGCGCTGTAATTACACCTCCCAGTAATCCCCAAGTACCATCGGCAAATACGTTGATGCGATGAATGTAGGTGCGATGATAGGCATACTCTAACTGTCTATCATTTACTTTTCCGACCTCTACCAGGTTTCCCACATACTTTTCGGCTTTAATCAGTGCTGCATAATCGAGATTAAACCAATACAACGATACTCCCACCACTGCCAAACCTGGAGCAACCAATGTAATTAAAAGAATTGCTATGCGTGCGTTCATACATCTCACCCGCTAATAAACCTGCTCAATGCTGACATACTTAGAATCCTTGTGTTACAACTTGGCAGGCCAATTTAATAATGCGTTGGAGTGAGTGAATCAGATTTTGGGAATAATCCTCATAGTGTTTGAAAGCATCGTTTTAGTTAGGTTCGCACTATGAGAGGGCGATTTCTAGAAAAAAAGCAGATTTATTGCTGTTTATCTATTGCATTTTGCTGTATTTTGTGGATTTGTTTGGCATTAATTCCAGCCGATGCAACGTCTACAGAGTCTATTGATACTCTGCGACAACAGCAGCAACAAATGAACCAGCAGCGTCAGGGTGTAGTTGGAGAGCGCGATCGCTTAACAAATCTCCAACAAGAGGCCCAAAAACACCTCACTGGTTTAAACCAAAATCTGCTAACTACAGATAGCTATCTTCAAGAGAGCGAATCACGATTACAACTTGCTAGCCAACGCCTCCAGCAGTTAGAAGCTGATTTAGATGTGGCAGAACGTTCATATCAGGAGCGGCAAATCGCAACAGTAGCACGATTGCGTTATCTCCAGCGATCGCCTGCTTTTGCGGGATGGGCGGTTTTGCTCGAAAGTGAAAATATCAGCGACTTTTTCAGCCGTCGTCATCAGTTGAAGTTAGTGTTTCAAGCAGACCAGAAAATTTTGCTAAAACTCAACACCCAAGCAAACTCAATCGATAAACAAAAAACGGAAGTAGAACAGCAAAAAAACGAAATCGGCTTAATTCGCGAACAACTGTTAGCACAAAAAGCCGATTATCAAACCCAGGCGCAATCACAATCAGAATTGATTCAACGCCTGAATAGCGATCGCCTCGCCTTAGAAGCTGCGCAAAATCAGCTAGAAAGAGAATCCAAAAATCTGGAAGTTTTGATTCAACAAAAGGTAGCAGAAGCCCAAGGAAAAACCAACAGCCGAACAGGTATCATCATTCGAGGAACTGGTATAATGGCATATCCTAGCGATGCTTCTACTAGCAGTCCTTTCGGCTGGCGGATACACCCAATTCTTGGCTATCGTCGCTTTCATGCCGGCTTAGATTTTGCCGCTAGCTATGGCAGTAAAATTCGAGCAGCCGATTCAGGAAGAGTAATTTTTGCTGGCTGGTATGGTGGTTATGGCAGAGCGGTAATTATCGACCACGGCAATGGCATAACTACACTCTACGGGCATACTAGCGAGTTATATGTTTCTGAGGGACAAGCAGTTGAACGCGGACAAGCGATCGCAGCTGTCGGTTCCACAGGTTTCTCAACTGGCCCCCACCTCCACTTTGAAGTTCGTCGCAATGGTACACCCGTAGACCCAGCTAATTATCTTTAAAGCTGCGAATTCGATCGCAGACGTGCTATAATATTGAAGAATGAGGGCGCGTGGCTCAGTGGATAGAGCAACAGATTCCGGTTCTGTGGGTCGGGGGTTCAAATCCCTCCGCGCTCGTTACCTTTACAGACTAACCAGAAAATCGAGAGGTCATTTTCTCTCATGGGATAAACCTAATTTACCATATGAGACAGAATGGGAATGGATAGTCTGGAATAAAAAAATTAGCCAAAAACTTTAAACTGTGTAGGTTGGATTAAGGAACGTAGCTTGCTGCCCATACCACTTCGTGGAAGCAAGCTACGCGTAGCGTCCCGAAGGGAAGGCTAACCCAACATTTCCGGGGCTTTGTTGGGTTGTGCTTTGTTACAATTTTTCTTAACTGATTCAGTCTCTCACCCCTATCTCTACCCCGAACTTTTTAAAAAATCAAACACCGTCGCATTTGTTGGGCGAATTCCTAAAGTAGAAGTAGATGCTAAATCTTTCCTATTAGCAGCAAATGGGTATGATGCAACTAGGATTTTTGTGGAGCGCAATTAATTATGACTGCTTTAACCTTACAATTACCTGCTAATCTGCAATTTACTGATGAGGAATTTGCACAGATTGTCGCTGTGAATAAAGAATTACGACTAGAGTTAACTGCGGAAGGGGAATTAATTATCATGTCACCTACTGGGGGAGAAACGGGAAACCGTAATTTTGAACTGTATCTTGATTTAGGAGTTTGGAACAGACAGAATAAACTCGGAAAAGCTTTTGATTCTTCTACTGGGTTTAAATTGCCAAATGGGGCAACTCGTTCACCTGATGCTTCTTGGATAAGGATAGAAAGATGGGATGCTCTTACCCCAGAACAAAGAAAGAAATTTCTCCCTTTGTGTCCTGATTTTGCAGTGGAATTAGTCTCTGAAACTGATGATGTAGAAGATACTAAAGCCAAAATGACAGAATATTTAGCAAATGGCTTACAACTGGGTTGGTTAATTAATCCTAAAGAGAAACAAGTAATAATTTATCGCCCAAATCTTGTACCGGAAGTTTTACAATCTCCTACAAGTTTATCGGGTGAAGATGTTATCCCTGGTTTTGTTTTAAATTTACAGCAGATTTTTGCATAGATAACTGATTATCTTGATTTTATTTCTACTCAAATTCGCTGAAACCATCGACGCTTCCTTGAAAGCTCAAACCAGATTCGACACCGCCGCAAGTGCTGAGTGTAAGAACTTTAGAAAAGTGAAAATCTTTTTTGATTGGCGATCGCACTTCTTCAGCAAAAAAATCAACTAACTTAAAACCAATATGGTTTTTCAGTACACTAACGCATTTGTCACTATAGCATCGGTTAATTTTGAGAAGTTAGTGAATTTCTATACCAAATTGCTGGAGCAAAAGCCAGTTATTTTGATTCCCAATGTTTATGCTGAGTTTAATTTAGTTAGTATGCGTTTAGGTATTTTTAAACCAAAGAACACAAACGAATCGGAATTTGAAGCGAGCGCCAAAAGTAAGATAAGTTTGTGTTTAGAGGTGAGTAACTTAGAAGATGCGATCGCTCACCTAACTGCTTTGGGCTATCCTCCACCAGGAGACATTTCCATTGCTTCCCACGGCAGAGAAATATATGCCTATGACCCTGATGGCAATCGTCTGATTTTACATCAAGCTGCTAAAAGGAGTCATTAGTCATTTGTCATTGGTCATTTGCAAAGGACATAGACGCGCCAGCGGCTTCCCGCAGGGTAGGACAAATGACAAAGAACAAATAACAAAGGACAAATAACAAATGGCTATAACTCAAAACTATAAATTAAACCTGATTCAATGGTATCCAGGTCACATTGCGAAAGCTGAAAAGAAGCTCAAAGAACAGCTAAAGCGTGTAGATGTGGTGTTTGAGGTACGAGATGCTCGGATTCCCTTAGCAACTCACCATCCCCAAATAGGTGAGTGGGTAGAAGGTAAAAAACGGGTATTGATACTTAACCGAGTAGATATGATTACACCACAAATGCGATCGCTGTGGATCGATTGGTTTAAACGTCAAGGAGAAGTCCCTTATTTTACCAACGCTCAACATGGTAAAGGTATAGCAGAAGTAGCGCGGGCAGCGCAAGCTGCTGGGGTAGAACTCAATCAAAGAAGAAGCGATCGCGGGATGTTACCCCGTCCAGTGCGGGCTGTGGTGATTGGTTTTCCCAATGTCGGTAAATCAGCTTTAATTAACCGCTTATTGGGAAAGCGAGTTGTGGAAAGTGCAGCTCGTCCTGGGGTAACTCGTCAACTACGCTGGGTGCGAATTTCCGAACAATTAGAATTGCTAGATGCTCCTGGTGTCATCCCTTTAAGATTAGAAGACCAAGACGCAGCCTTGAAATTAGCTATTTGTGATGATATCGGTGAAGCATCTTACGATAACCAGCTAGTAGCAGCAGCCTTAGTGGATTTACTCAACTATTTAGAAGCTGTAGCAGGAGATTTATTACCAAAAAAACCATTACAATCTCGTTACCAACTCGATTCCACATCAGACACCGGAGATACCTATTTACACGCCTTGGCAGAGCATCGTTACAAAGGTGATGTAGAGCGAACAGCAAGGCAACTTTTAACAGATTTTCGTAAGGGATTGTTGGGTGAAATGAGTTTAGAATTACCACCAAATTAAATCTAAATTCAAATAGTAAAAATTAGGAAAACTATTTGATTTTTAACAGGACTTACGCAAGTGTCACAAGCAATGGCGCGGCTATGTTGTGCTGCGCACCAAACAACTAGGCGATAATGATAACGTCTTGCCTTTTAATTGCAAAGATAAATAATTTGATAAATTGTTTGACCAGTTTTATAAGCTAAATCTTTGAGCTTAAACCAAACTAAAATAGCGCAGTCAATATGATTTATGGGAGTAGCACATAGTTACTGAAAAATGCGATCGCGCGCGTTAGATATTTCCACTTACCAACTAAATTAGGAATTTCCAAAAAATAAATTATCCAAATAAACGTAGACGCATACTCTTACAAAGAAGCAAGCTATGCAAAGCGTCTGTCTGCGACACGCCGTTCGCGTTCGTAGAAAAGCGGCTACTCTACGAGAACGCCAAAGGCGAAGCCGCAGGCTACCACTCCAAGCGCAGAGAACACAAAAAGAGAAGAAATAGAAAGAAGTTTGGCGTCAGTTTTGAGATATTTTTATTTGGAAGTTTCTTAATACTTTTTTAATGTTGCCTCATGCCTTTCTTTGTCAGGTCAAAAACTCTTTAACGGAGTTTTGATACTACTTTGGGAAATCATCAAAATGCGTTCCCCACACCTACATAAAGGTGTTTGCATTCCTACTCTTGGCTCCAGTGCCCTATACCAATGTAACTTTTCTAATGGTTGTTACCCAATTTATGGTAGCGGGAATTATAACACTAGTATAAAGAGATTTTCGTAAAAATTTATGAGCGCAAAAGTTGATGGAACTTTAAGGACTGCTGGCTGCCAAATCATTGAGCAACTTTATTCAGGTTCTCGTACTCAAGTGTATCGGGCAATTCGAGAATGCGATCGCCTACCAGTTGTCATCAAACTCTTAAAACGAAAATACCCAACTTTTAGCGAATTAGTCCAGTTTCGCAACCAATATGCGATCGCTAAAAACCTAGATATTCCTGGCATTATTAAACCCTACAGCCTAGAAGCCCATCATAATGGCTATGCCCTAGTCATGGAAGACTTTGGTGGTGTTTCGCTGCGGCAATATACTCAAGGAAAAACACTGACATTAGAGCAATTCTTACCCATTGCTTTGCAACTACTAGACACTTTACACCAGTTACATCAACAGCGCGTCATTCACAAAGACATCAAGCCAGCCAACATCTTGATTCACCCTGACACGAACCAAATCAAGCTGATTGACTTTAGTATTGCCTCGCTCTTACCACGAGAAACCCAGGAACTTCAGAGCCTCAATGGACTAGAGGGAACGCTAGCCTATCTGTCGCCAGAGCAAACCGGACGGATGAACAGAGGCATTGACTACCGCAGTGACTTCTATTCTTTAGGCGTGACTTTCTTTGAATTACTGAGTGGAAAATTGCCCTTTGAGTCCTATGAACCGATGGAGTTGGTGCATTACCACATTGCGAAACTTCCACCCTCCCTGTGCGATTTCAACCCCAAATTGCCCTTGATGCTGGGCGAAATTGTCCGCAAACTGATGGCGAAGAACGCTGAAGACCGCTATCAAAGCGCGCTAGGACTTAAACATGACGTTGTTACCTGCTTAGAACAGTGGCGAGAAACAGGCAAACACACCTGGTTTGATTTAGGACAGCGAGATATTAGCGATCGCTTTCTCATACCCGAAAAACTCTACGGGCGGGAATCGGAGGTAAAGACCTTATTAGAAGCATTTGGTGATGTGGCCAATGGTGGCTCTCAACTGATGCTAGTGGCAGGTTTTTCTGGTATTGGCAAAACCGCAGTCGTCAATGAAGTGCATAAACCGATTGTGCGCTGGAACGGCTACTTCATCAAGGGCAAATACGACCAGTTCAACCGCAACATTCCTCTGTCTGCTTTTGTACAAGCCTTTCGCGATTTGATGGGACAGTTGCTTAAAGAAAGCGATACTCAACTGGAGCAATGGCAGAGCAAGATTTTAGCGGCAGTTGGAGAGAACGGGCAAATCCTGATCGAGGTGATTCCTGAACTGGAGCAGCTGATCGGCAAACAGCCGGAGATCGCTGAACTATCAGGCGGTGCGGCACAACACCGTTTCAATCTGCTGTTCCAAAAGTTCATTCAGGTGTTCGCGACCAGAGAGCATCCGTTGGTAATATTTCTGGATGACTTGCAGTGGGCAGATTCGGCATCGCTGAATTTGCTGAAGTTGTTGATGGCTCAAAGCGATTGCAGCCATCTATTCATTATTGGCGCATACCGCAATAACGAGGTGTTTGCGGCTCATCCACTGATGTTGACGCTAGATGAAATTGAAAAAACTTCTTCTAGCATCAAAACCTTGAACCTAGCTCCCTTGAGTCAAGCAGATGTGAACCATTTGATCGCCGACTCGCTTAGTTGTGCAACAAAACAGGCACTGCCATTGACAGAGTTGGTTTATCAAAAAGCCAAAGGCAATCCCTTTTTCACAACTCAGTTTTTGAAAGCGCTACATGAGGATGGGCTGATTAGCTTTAATTGGGAGGCAGGTTTTTGGCAGTGTGATGTAGCACAAGTGCGATCGCTTGCTCTAACTGATGATGTGGTGGAATTTATGGCACAACAACTTCAAAAATTGCCCAACATCACTCAAGATGTTCTGAAACTGGCAGCCTGTATCGGCAATCAGTTCGATTTGGCGACGTTAGCGATCGTTTATGAAAAGTCGCAAGCAGAAACCGCTTCAGACTTGTGGAAAGCATTGCAAGAAGGATTTATCATTCCTACCAATGAAATTTACAAATTTTATCAGAATTCCTCATTGGCGATCGGTCATTTGCAAATGACAAGTGACAAAGGACAAATGACGGTTTACAAATTCTTGCACGATCGCGTCCAGCAAGCTGCTTATTTCCTGATTCCAGACGAACAAAAACAGATCGCTCACCTCACAATTGGGCAACTATTACTGACTCATACACCTGTTAGCAAACAAGACGAAAAATTATTTGAAATCGTTAACCAACTTAATATCGGCAAATCCCTAATTGTCGAGCTATCTAAGCAAATAGAACTCGCCCACCTCAATCTGAAAGCTGGACAAAAAGCCAGAGCCACAACTGCCTATACAGCCGCATCTGAGTATTGCACTACAGGCATCGCTTTGTTAGCTGAAGATATGTGGCAAACGCAGTATGAGTTAACCTTAGCCCTCTATGAAGCTGCCACTGAAGCCGCTTACCTGAGCGGCAACTTTGAACAGATGACACAATTGGCCGCAGTCATAATAGAACACTCTAGAAATCTGTTGGATACGGTCAAGGTCTATGAAGTTCAAATTCAAGCTGCTCAAGCCCAACATCAATTTATAGAGGCAGTGGAGATTGCTCTGAAGATTGTAGAGCGTCTAGGAACGAGTTTTCCCAAACAACCCAGTCAATCAGATATTGCTAAAGCATTCGAGACGACTAAATCGATTTTGGCTGGAAGGCAACCGCTGGATTTAATCAATTTGCCCCAAATGTCAGACCCTAACAAGTTAGCAGTTGTACGGATTCTCGCCGCTGTTACTTCTGCTGCTTTTGTTGTCACTCCAGCGCTGTTACCGTTTATTGTCGTCGAACAGGTGAATTTATCCGTTCAATATGGCAATAGCTCATTTTCGGCAATTGGCTATGGCTACTATGGAATGATACTTTGTGGGATGACGGGAGAGATTGACTTTGGGTATGAGTTTGCACAATTAGCACACTTGTTGCTGGAACATTTCAATGCCAAAGAACTGAAATCCAGAGTCTATGTCGGAATTTACTGTTGCGTGTGGCATTGGAAAGAGCCGCTCAAGAACTCCTTACCGTTTCTCCGGGAAGGCTATGAAGTTGGATTAGAAACGGGAGATTTAGAATCGGCTGCTATTTGCGGATTCATTTACATCTCATATTGTTGGTTTATAGGCAGAGAATTAAGCGATCTCAACCGAGAGAGCGCTGCCTTCCGAGATCAGCTTGGGCAGCTCAACCAAGAAGGTCTTACCAGCCATCTGACCGTTTTTCAGCAACCAATTTTGAATATGCTTGGCGATTCTGCTGAACCTTGGCAGCTGACTGGAAATGCCTTTAATCGAGAGGAAATTGTGCCAGCTCTCGAGCGTTCGGGCGATCAAACTGCGCTGTATTATTTCTATGCCAACCAACTTGGTCTGTGTTACATGTTTGGCAAGTTTGAGTTGGCGGTGTCAGCGGCGATCGCCGCCGAAAACTATACGGGTGGTGCTACAGGCTTATTCATAGTTCCGCTCTGCTACACCTATGATTCTCTAGCCCATCTGGCAATCTATTCTCAGGTTTGTGAGGCACAACAGCAAAACATTCTGCAACGGGTGGCTAAAAATCAGGAAAAAATGCAAAAGTGGGCTGACCATGCTCCAGAAAATTACCTGCACAAATTTTATTTAGTTGAAGCCGACCGATACCGAGTCTTAGGGCAGAAATCAGAGGCAATAGATTTGTACGATCGCGCCATAACTCTAGCCAAAGAACACGGCTACACTCAAGAAGAAGCACTCGCCAATGAACTGGCAGCTAAATTCTACCTGAATTGGCACAAAGAGCGCATTGCTCAGTCATATATGACCCAAGCCTACTATGGCTATGCTCGTTGGGGCGCTAAAGCAAAAGTCGCTGACTTGGAACGACGCTATCCCCAACTCCTCGCCCCCATCTTAGAGCAAACCCGTTTTCCCCTCTCAACTAACGAAACTATTTTCACCTTGGAGAGTCTCACCTCCACCAGTTCCGCCACTTCCAATAGTAGCAGCGTCTCTGTTGCTTTAGATTTAGCTACCATTCTCAAAGCTTCCCAAACTCTTTCTCGGGAAATCGAACTCGAAAAACTGCTTTCAGCTTTGCTGCATATCGTCATTGAAAATGCTGGAGCCGATAAATGTGTATTCATGCTTTTGCAATCAGAGCGGTTGCTAGTTCAGGCTTTAGCACAACTTTCCCTGAGCAGTCTACAGAACCAAGCTGCCAAAGTTGATTTTTACCCGATGTTATTCAACCCACAGCCTGTTGAAGACTCAGTTGATGTACCAGTTGGCTTAATTAATAACGTCAAACGCAATTTACAACCAGCAGTAATTACTGATGCCACGGTGCATCCGCAATTAATTAACGATCCGTATATTCAGCAACAGCAACCCAAGAGTATCTTGTGCAGCCCGATTTTGAATCAGGGTAAGTTGTTGGGCATATTGTATCTGGAAAATAATTTGGCAACCGGAGCCTTTACAAGCGATCGCGTCGAACTGCTGAACTTACTTTGTGCCCAAGCCGCAATTTCTCTGGAAAATGCCCGAATTTACCAAAATTCTCAGAACTATGCGCAACAGTTGGCACAATCTCTAGCAAAATTGCAAGCTAGTGAAATCCGCTTCCAAAATTTGGCAAATAATATTCCTGGGATGGTGTACCAATTCCGTTTGGAGGTGGATGGTTCAACTTCAACACCCTACGTTAGTTCTGGCTGTCTCGACTTATATGAGTTAGAGCCAGAGTTGGTAATGGCAGGGACGCATAGCCTTTACGCTATGAATCATCCTGACGATCGCCCGGCTCTTGCCCAAGCGCTCGCCTACTCAGCTGAAAATCTTACACCATTTGAGGAAGAATGGCGGATTATCTTGCCTTCAGGAACCGTAAAATGGATTCAATCTGCTTCTCGGCCAGAGCGACAAGCCGATGGGTCAATCATTTGGGATGGGGTAGTAATTGATATTAGCAATGGCAAAGAGGCTGAACTATCTCTAGCCAAAGAACGAGAGTTTTTGAATGCCATCATTCACAATATTACCGATGGGATTGTTGTTTGCGATGCAAGTGGCAAATTGACTCTATTTAACAAAGCAACTCGTGAATTTCATGGTGTACCAGTAGAATCATTACCAGCAGAACAATGGGCAGAACACTTCGATCTCTATCAACCTGATGGTCAAACACCTCTATTAACCACGGAAATTCCTTTATTTCGCGCCTTGCAAGGAGAAATCGTCGAAAATGCGGAAATGGTAATTGCGCCGAAGCATGGTTCTAGGAGAATTTTATTAGCTAGCGGACAAGCGATCTTCGATGCTTCAGGTAACAAACTCGGTGCAGTAGTTGTGATGCGAGATATTAGCGAAAGGGCGCGGCTTGAAGCCGAACGCAAACTTGCTGAACTTGCCTTGCAGCAAAAATCATTTGACTTAGAACAAGCGCTAACCGATTTGCAAAACGCCCAATTACAAATGGTGCAAAGTGAGAAAATGTCTGCACTAGGGAATTTAGTTGCTGGTGTCGCTCACGAAATGAATAATCCTCTCGGTTTTATTGCTGCGAGTCTTAAACAAGCTAAACCTACCCTTACTGATGTAATTGAACACTTAAAACTGTATCAATCAAGCTTACCCAATGCAAGTGATGAAATCCAAGACCATGCCGAAGAAATCGACTTGGATTATAGCTTAGAAGACTTGCCTAAGATGATTGATGCCATGTCGATGGCGTGCGATCGCCTGAAAAATATCAGCACCAGTTTACGAACTTTCTCGCGTGCCGATAAAGATTATAAAGTACCATTTAATATTCACCAAGGCATCGATAGCACGATTTTAATTTTGAAACATCGTCTCAAGGCTAACGAGCAACGTCCAGCAATTGAAGTGATAACTGAATACGCCACTTTACCTCAAATTGAGTGTTTCCCTGGACAACTAAATCAAGTATTTATGAATCTATTAGCAAATGCTATTGATGCCTTGGAGGAATCGAATATTGGTCGAAGCTTTGACGAAATTAAAGCAAATCCAAACAGCATTACAATTACCACTACAGTAGAAAATAATTTAGTTAAAATTACAATTGCTGATAATGGTAAGGGTATAGAGGAAGAAGTAAAACAAAAAATGTTTGACCATTTATTTACGACAAAAGCTGTCGGTAAAGGCACAGGATTAGGACTTGCGATCGCTCGACAAATCGTCGAAGAAACCCACAACGGAAAATTGCATTTTAACTCAGTTCTGGGTCAGGGAACAGAATTTATCATTGAAATTCCAGTATAATTTTTAGTCAAATTATTCTAGAAAAACATGGCAAAGCGATCCAAGTGAATTCTAAACTTGGCGAAGGAACTGAATTTGTGATTCAGCTACCATTGTTGGCATAAACGAAAAAGGACTGACAAGATTGCGACCCAATACTTCTCAGGTTTTGGGGAAAAGGGGAAGGTGGGGCCCCAAGAAGGGGATAAGGGGCGAGGGAAAAGGGAAAGAAAAAACCTTTAACCCAAACCCAGTACCCTTTTCCCCAAACCCGATTCCGAGTTAAAAATGCTTTACCCGAAAAGTATTGGATTGCGACCCCAGGAAGGCAAATTCCTAACTCCAAACTTTTTACGCTTTTCCAGCAGCTACCACAGAGTTTTTCTTCAAAAGTTCCACAGCGGCTTGATATTGCAGATCCGCTTCAGTACCAATTTCTTCGCGGTTAATGGCTGGTTGGGAAATAACTTTATCTGGCTTAATACCTAGTTTGTTAATATCCCGGTGTTCAGGAGTTTCATACTTAGCAATTGTGACTGCTAAACCCGAACCATCTGATAATTCAAACAAGGATTGAATTAATCCCTTGCCAAAGGTAGTTTCGCCTACCAACTGGGCACGACCGTTATCTTGGAGTGCGCCAGCAAGAATCTCACTGGCACTGGCAGTTCCTTGATTTACCAAAATCACCAGAGGATCTTTCGTCAGGGCTGGCCCAAAGGCTTCAAAACTACCTTGAATACCTTGTCGGTTAACAGTGTAAACAATAGTGCCAGAATCTAACCAGAGACGGGCAATTTCAATTCCTGATTGCAATAATCCCCCAGGATTATTTCGTAAATCTAGAATGTAGGCAGCAGCGCCTTTTTTTTCTAGACTAGAAATAGCGTGTGCCAACTCTGTTGAAGCGTTGGCATTAAATTGTGTAAGACGTAGGTAGCCAATGGGTGTACCCTCAGCAGAAACACGCAAATCTGAAACCACAGGGTTAAGGGCAATGCGATCGCGTGTCAGTCTAATTTCCGTTTCTGCTTCTCCGTCCCGTTCGATTACGAGAGTCACAAGGCTGCCACTGGGTCCGCGCATTCTGGTAGCAGCTTCATCAAGGGTGAGATTTTCTGTGGAAACACCTTCAATTTTGAGAATGCGATCGCGTGGTCGAATCCCCGCTTTATCTGCCGGTGAACCGGCGATAGGAGCCACTACTTCTAACTTCCCATTCTCAGAATTCAAGGCAATTTGCAATCCTACCCCAGTCAGTTCCCCAGAAGTATTGACCTGCAAGCTGCGGTACTGTTCTGGATCTAAAAAGCGGGTAAAAGGATCGTCGAGGCTCTTGAGCATCTTCCCAATTGCCTCATAACTGGCATTTGAATCTGGCAGTGGTTTTTCCAGAACCTTTTGCCGCACAGCCGCCCAGTTTTGATGATTAAATGTCTCATCTAGATAAGTACGATTAACAATTCGCCAAACTTCCGAAACCAGCTTTTGTTCTCCAGTCAAAGCCAGCGATGGCTGAGTGAGCGTACCCAACGCCAAGCAAACCGCCATTAACAATGAAAATCCAACCCGAAAGACTTGTTTATTCATGAACCCCATTATCAATTCCACCTCAACCCAAATTGCCTAGATAATGCCCACTTCCTCTGTTGTTGATGAAATCTATCTCTCGATTATGTTACTTTTTTTATAGAAGTGGTGCATTTTTCTCATCAAGTTGTTCAGTCAACTGATGCATCGTATCCACTCACCAAAGGATAAAATCTACTTTGTGTCCACCATTTTGTGTGTAGGGGCGTAAAGAGATCGCAATATATTCCATCTTTACAGAGTGTAAAGTTTCTGAAGTCTCTTAGCACACTGAAAGCTAAAAAGCAAAGAAAAAAAACTCCTCTTTACTAAAATCCCAAAATTGTTAATTGGGAGAGAAGTCTGAGCGAAGGCTTCTGCCGATTCAGAACTTCGGGATTTATCAACCGCAACCGACTTTTAGGAACTTGAGATTGTATGGCTAACGTTTACGACTGGTTTGAGGAACGCCTGGAAATTCAGGCACTCGCCGAAGACGTTACTAGCAAGTACGTCCCTCCCCACGTCAACATCTTTTACTGCCTGGGTGGAATTACCTTGGTTTGTTTTCTCATCCAGTTTGCTACTGGATTTGCCATGACGTTCTACTACAGACCAACAGTTACTGAAGCTTTTTCCTCAGTCCAGTACATCATGACTGACGTAAACTTCGGTTGGCTAATTCGCTCCATCCATCGCTGGTCTGCCAGCATGATGGTGTTGATGATGATTTTGCACGTCTTCCGGGTTTATCTCACTGGTGGTTTCAAAAAGCCCCGCGAATTGACCTGGGTAAGTGGTGTGATCCTTGCTGTGATTACCGTTTCCTTCGGAGTTACCGGCTATTCTCTACCTTGGGATCAAGTTGGCTACTGGGCTGTGAAAATCGTTAGCGGCGTACCAGAAGCAATTCCTGTGGTTGGAGTTCTGATTTCCGACCTATTGCGCGGTGGTTCCAGTGTTGGTCAAGCAACACTAACTCGTTACTACAGCGCACACACATTTGTACTGCCTTGGTTGATTGCAGTATTCATGCTGTTTCACTTCTTAATGATCCGCAAGCAAGGCATTTCCGGGCCTTTGTAATCTCAGCTATTAGTGAAAGGCAACATTTGTCAGTTTTCAGATCGAGTTGTTTGTTTTAAACTTATGAAACACAAGAAATTAATTGCACATAAGTTCCAAAAAACCAATACTTGTATCTGGAGCGTAAAGCTATAGAAAACTTCAGGCGGATGACTGTAGATATAGAAACGCTGTTTCCTGCCTTTTGGTTGCCTAGTAGCTGATAGCTTTCACAAATGCTTTAATTTAACTTAAGCAGGAGAGCACATTTCAAAATGTCAACACAAAAAAAACCTGACCTGAGCGATCCTCAGTTAAGAGCCAAACTCGCTAAAGGCATGGGTCACAACTACTATGGTGAACCCGCTTGGCCAAATGACTTACTTTACGTCTTTCCAATTGTGATCATGGGTTCCTTCGCTGCGATTGTGGCTCTAGCCGTGCTAGATCCCGCAATGACAGGTGAACCAGCAAATCCTTTCGCCACACCATTGGAAATTTTGCCAGAGTGGTACTTGTATCCAGTCTTCCAAATTTTGCGATCGCTTCCTAACAAACTTTTAGGAGTGTTAGCAATGGGTTCTGTACCAGTAGGTCTAATCCTCGTTCCCTTTATTGAGAACGTGAATAAGTTCCAAAACCCCTTCCGTCGTCCAGTCGCAACCACAGTATTCCTCTTTGGTACCCTTGTCACCTTGTGGCTGGGTATTGGTGCTGCTTTGCCATTGGATAAATCTTTGACCTTGGGACTATTCTAAATTAGTCACCACAAAGTTCTTTGACGCCTGTGAGTTTCAAGAGCAGATGCAGATGTGCTTTTGAAAACAATCAACAGGCGTCAATTTTAACAGTAAAGAATTCAGAATTCAGAAGCCAGAATGGGCTAAACGCCCCGAAGAGAGCTAACAGAATTAAAACGTGAACGAAAAAGCGGATAACGCCACCCAAAGTGAATCCGTGTATCTTACAGGAAAGCAAGTTATGCATAGCGTCTTATAGATAGTGTCTGCATAAATGGGTTTAAGTTCCCCACTAAAATATGCTTTTTTTAGTGCTCAACAAGATAGTGTTGGATTTGTAGCCAAATCCCGCAGTGTATCCCTCACTGATTTCCTTCTGTTAGCGGATAGCTAAGGTTTAGCCCATTCTGAATTCTTTATTCTGTATTCTTCTTCAATCGTTCAGATTGCTTCTGGGATTTGCAGTTTTGGATAGAAAAGCTATTCCCAAATCTCAAATCATCAAAAGTCAACAAATACAAACATTTCTGACTTACTTAACGTAAGTTGCTAGTTACAACCCTCGTCAATGCCAAAATCATTCATGTTTTGTATTTTGGTACATAGAATATATCAATTTAGATTTTTTTATGTCAGAGAAATTTTGCGAACAGCGCAGAATTTAATAACTAGCAACTTGGGTTTACTTATATTCAACTCACAGTTAATGCTTAGTATAGTGCAGCAAGACCATCTGACGGTTAAGAGCGAACTCAGGCTCTTAAACCAAGTGCAAGAATGGTTTGAGCAATTTTGTCTGCAACACTTGTCTCAACTTGGCTGGTCAAAAACCCAACTCGATCGCCTCAATTTAGCATTAGCAGAAGGCTTTACCAATGCTGTTCGTCATGCTCATCATGCTTTACCGCCAGAAACAACCATTGAGATTAACGTTTATCTGTGGATTGACCGACTAGAGATTAGAATTTGGGATTATGGAAAACCTTTCAATCCTGATGCGATCGCAGAGCCAGCCCCAGGTACTCTGCAAGTAGGTGGGTATGGATGGTTTCTCCTCCGGCGGTTGGCTGACAAGGTTGTATACGAACGTGGTGCGGATGGTAGAAATTGCCTACTCATTGTCAAGTACTCTGTAGAAGCACAAAAGTAACAGTGAAGTCAAGGCTAAAGGTAAAGAATAGTTCTGATGTCAATTTTGGCTTGTGAGCAAAGTGGGGCGTAGGGAAGGAGTCTCGACAAAAAACGAGGGTTTTTCTTCTCTACAATACTCTCTTGTAATAGGAGGCAAACAAATAAAACTTCCATATAGCCGTCATCAAGCTAATGAAGACTTTGCTTCAATTTGAGCTACAAACTTTCAAACAGAAGCGGTTTTTGTTAAAATACATTGTTATTTGATTGATAAAAGTATACTTCTTTTTCAATGTTATTTAAATTGGAGAAATATATTTTTTACGTGAAATTACCGATCGTTATTATGATTTTTTTGTAAAGTTTTCAGTAAAGCTTTTGTATAAAAAGAACTAGTGAATATAGTAAAAATAGCATTCGAGCTACACTAGCTGCTTTGTTAAGATTTGTCAGCAGTGTTGAGAGTCTTAATGTTTGTTCTCCAACAAGTGCCATTTCGTGATTAAAGAGATAGACACAATAGGGGAACAAAATATTATGACTAAGACAGCCCTAATTACAGGAATTACTGGTCAAGATGGCTACTATCTCAGCCATTTGCTCCTCAACCGTGGTTATCGAGTTGTCGGATTAGTACCCCCACATCGACAAACTAATTTGACAAAACTGGGAATACTGGCAAATCAAGTAGAAATTTTTACAGTTGACTTGAGGGATAGTGCAGCACTGTTGACCGCAGTTGAACAACTGCGTCCCCAAGAAATTTACAATTTGGCGGCTCCCAGTTTTGTACCCGACTCCTGGAACGACCCATTGGGAACTTTGGATTTAATAACTGGTACAGCTACTAGGCTCTTGGAAGCAGTACGAAAAGTTGGTTTGTCTACCAGATTTTATCAAGCCAGCAGTTCAGAAATGTTTGGCGATGTATTTCTCTCGCCTCAAGATGAGGAAACCGCTTTTCGTCCCAAAAATCCTTATGCTGCGGCTAAAATGCACGCTCACTGGACGATGGTGCATCATAGACAGCGCTATGGACTATTTGCCTGTAGCGGAATTTTATATAATCACGAGTCTCCTCTACGCGCACCTCAGTTTGTCACACGCAAAGTTTCTTTGGCAGCTGCATCAATTAAATTGGGTTTAACTGACACATTAGAAATGGGTAATCTGGATGCCAAACGTGATTGGGGCTTTGCAGGTGATTATGTAAAGGCAATGTGGCTAATGTTGCAAATTGATCGGCCAGAAGAATATGTGATTGGCACTGGCAAACTACACAGTGTGAGAGATTTAGTTGCCACAGCCTTTGAGTCTGTGGGCTTGGATTGGAAGCAGTATGTAGTTTTAAATACTAACTTGTTGCGACAAGATGAGCATTTTCAACTAGTAGCTAACCCCAGTAAAGCTAAAATAAACCTCGGCTGGGAACCCCAAGTAAGCTTTGAGGAACTTTTAGAAAAAATGGTAAAAACAGATTTAGAGCGGTTACAAAGCGGTGCCATCGCGCCCTTACCGCAAGTGTAAATAATCTAAGATGCAAATCACTACAGTGACAAAAAACCTGAATTTAGGTAATAAAGTTAATAAACAAACTAACCATGTCTTTGTGTTTTTAGAAATTTTTGCTCACGAAGGTGGTATTCAATCGTATATAAAAGATATTTTTCGCGCCTATTTGGGATTGGGTCAAGACTACAAAGCAGAAGTTTTTTTGCTGCGAGATAGTACTGATAGCTTAAATCCGTTTGAAGACGAGAACTTAAAATTTCATTACTTTAAAAATCAGTCTCCCTATTTGGGGAGATTGCAAATGGCAGCAGCTTTACTGAAATGTCTGTTGCAGAGCCGTCCGCAGCAGGTTTTCTGCGGTCACATTAACTTAGCAGTATTAATCCAAACACTTTGCCAGCCCTTGGGGATTCCTTACACCGTGCTAACTTACGGCAAAGAAGTCTGGGAACCGTTGAAAAATCAGGAACGTCGTGCCCTGATATCAGCAGAAAGAATTTGGACAATTAGTCGCTACAGCCGCGATCGCGCTTGTGTTGCCAATAGTCTAAACCCAAACATGGTACAGATGCTGCCTTGTGCAATTGATGCGGATAAATTTACTCCTGGCTCCAAACAACCAGAATTAATCCAGAAGTATGGCTTAACTGATGCGAAAGTGTTAATGACAGTAGCGCGGTTATGGTCAGGAGATATTTACAAGGGTGTAGATGTCACCATTCGGGCATTACCACAAATCGCTGAAGTTTTCCCAGAAGTGAAATATTTGGTAATTGGTCGCGGCGATGACCAACCGCGATTAGCTAAACTTGCTGCATATTTAGGTGTGAGCGATCGCGTCGTGTTTGCTGGTTTCGTTGCCACAGAAGAATTAATGGAACATTATCGGCTTGCTGACGCCTATATTATGCCGTCGCAAGAAGGCTTTGGCATAGTTTATCTAGAAGCAATGGCTTGTGGAGTGCCGGTGTTATCTGGTGACGATGATGGCTCCGCTGACCCCTTGCAAGATGGTAAACTGGGATGGCGAGTTCCACACCGCAATCCTGATGCTGTAGCAGCAGCTTGTATAGAAATGCTTCAAGGGAATGACCAGCGATGTGATGGAGAGTGGCTAAGAGAACAGGCGATCGCTCTGTTTGGCATCAATGCCTTTCAACAGCACTTACACAAAATGCTGCTATCCTCAGTAATAAAGTCCATTTGAGTCCAAATGACAAACGATCGATAACTCATAACTAATGACTAAAATCGCTATCCTAGAAGGAGAGCAGGACGAAATTTATTAAAAATGAGCTTTAAGTCATTTCAATTGAATCTTTTAAATCTCCGCCCTTGGCTCACCCTGCTGGCAGTTTTTTGGCTGCTGGCATCAGTGGGCTTGGGTTGGTTAGTTAATTCACTGCTAATTATTTTCGGGTTACTGTTGTTAGCACCTATTGTGGCTTTTTTTGGCTTTCGTTGGTGGCTGCAACGCAACTTGGTTGCCGATCGATGTCCCGTTTGTGGATATGAATTTACAGGTTTAAATAACACTCAGTTGCAATGTCCTAATTGTAAGGAATTACTGTTAGTGCAAAATAGTCATTTTCAGCGCTTCACACCAGAAGGCACAATTGATGTCACTGCTGTCGAAGTTCCCGCTAAATCACTGGAAGAATAGTCAAGGATCGTTAGTCATTAGCAAAGTATAAATGACTAATGACTATTTATTTTTTTGTGAGATTGAGAGGTTGTAAGTATACTGTTGCTGGGATAGTTCGCCCACATACAGCGAGTATTTTCCTGCCTGCCAATAACCAGAAAGTTCTGACTTACCTCCAGAGTAACTATCTGCTAATACACAAAAGCGCCCTCCAGGCCCGTCGATCAGGAGTGTTGGCTTTCCTTGACTCTCTACTGTTAATCGTAAATAAGGTAGTGACTCTGTAACTTGGATAACTTGACTAGGTTCAGTGGTAATATTGCCACAATTACTTTTGACAGTTCCCCCAGACTTTCCCTTCAAAACCAGTGGATCTGGTTGGAAATTCCGACCAATTTGAATTGTTGGTGTCTGTGCCAAATTAGCCTCAGTGAAAGCCAAACTCATCGCCAAAGCTGTGGGAATAATTGCAAGTAGCCTCAGAGTCTTCATTTTAATGAATGCTCCAGATTTTTTTTAGAGCAATATTGTTATACAGTCCGATTTATATAGACGACAGCAATTCCTCTTGGTTCCAAAAGCTGCCGTATAAAGTAATACTAGTCAGTTAAGGATTATTTGTGAAGATTTGATAGGTGTATGTAGAGAGGTTGCATTGCAACGTCTCTACAATTGATGCCTGAAAGGTCTTGCATCCACAGACATTAGCTAAAATCACAAAGACAACCACCAAAAATAGAATTTGGTTAGTCTATTGTTGAATAAGTATGCTAATGAGTTAGGAAAGATTGATGAATCCTCAACCAGAAGAAGACTTACAGCGGCGTCTCAATCAGCTAGAGGCAGAGATTAATTCCCCGCCTGGGGTGGTTTCACAAGAACAAAAACAAACGCCTCAGTCTATTTTTGCCAGCTTCAACTTGCAACTAGAGCGATTTCAGATTTGGTTCAACAGCTTATCTGGGGCAAAAAAGCTGGTAGTTTCAGGTGTGACGGTGCTAGTAGGCTTGGCGATGCTGCAAGCAGTTTTTAAACTAGTTGCATCTATAATCAGTCTGGCACTTTTGGCAGTGTTAGTGTATGTTGGATACAAATTTTTTGTGTCTGGTAGCTTTCAACGTAAGCAATAAGTTGATATGCATTTACTTTGCACTCTGCCCAAAGTTATGAAAGTCAGGAGCCGAAATAAAAACGGCTTCTGACTTACAGAGGATTTCCAGGAAGTTGAAGTACACAAGCTAAGTGTCAAAACTAGGTATAAAGCCTATTTGATTTCTGTTAGCGCAGCTTATTCAGACTCCTGAATTCTGCTGCATAACTCCTAAATCCTATTTCAATATGCTTTTCTTTTTGCTGACGAGCTTAGTCTATTTTAATTGTGCCGATCGCGGCGTAGAAATAATATCAAAGGAAATTATACGATGACGTCACCAATTGTCAGAAGAACTAGTAATCAATCTGGTCAGTCAAAAAAATCGGAAAGAGCCAATTCGCTGCTACTAGGAAGTAGGCGTTTTGCTGCTTGGGCGGCTGAAATTACACTAGTGGTGACTAGTGGGTTGATTCCCTTCGGCCTTGGTGTCTATGCCAATTCTAGAAGCGATCTGAACCGAGTACCGCTTAACCCCGTGCTGGTAGTCACAGAAAGAGCGATCGCCAGACCCCTAGCTCTACCTGTGAGCTATGGCATCCGTAACGTAGCATGGCCGACTAATATTTTGTGGACAATCGCCTTGTTAGCGCCTGTAACTCTCTCGTGGTGGCAATTGTATTTATTAGCTAAGACTGGTAGCACAATTCCTAAACGTTGGTTAAAAGTGCGGGTTGTCAACGAGCAAGGGAAGCCGCCCGGATTAGGGGCAGTTGCGATCAGAGAAGGCGTTGGGCGTTGGACTGTACCCATTTCCATTGCCTATCTGCTGTGGCGCTACAGCTTTGCTTTTCCCAATTTAGGATTATTCACATTTTTGTCTTTATTAATGATTGTGGGTGAAGGGATTGGCTTACCGTCCCGTCGGGGGCGTCGCGCACTCCACGATCGACTCGCAGGTACTTATACAATTGATGCAGTTTTAGCTAGCAACAGACAAGCTCAGTCTGCTGACGGTAATGAAGAAGCAGCAGAATGGCAAGAGGGAGAAGAATTAGCGGCAGATCGAACCAGCCAATCGCATAATTTGTGGCGGCGAATACAGCAAAATCCCAATCTGACTTTGTTTGGGGTAGGGCTAACGAGTATGACTGCTGTGCTGGCAACTTTAATCGGTACTCAAGTTTATATCCAAATTCAACAATCCCAGCGAGCAACCAAGCAAATCAACAGCCAACAATTCCTCGAACTTGTCAAACAATTGACTCCCAACTCTGGGGCGACTAATGAGCAACGCCAAAGTGCAATTCTGGCTATGGGTGGTCTTAATGACCCACAATCCATTAAATTTCTGGCGGATTTATTAGTTAGCGAAACTGACCCCAGCCTTCTGGATACAATTCAACAAGCTTTGACAACTGTCGGGCCCCAAGCCATCCCAGAACTCAAAAATAAGAATCAGTTTTTGGTGAGCGAACTGGAATCTGTAGGTAGCACTGCAACCAAAGAGCGGGAATTACGCCAAGGTCGGTTACAAAGAAACCAACGAACAATCAACAAGATTCTCTCTGTTTATAGCGGTAAAAAAATCGACGGTGTTGACCTTAGTAGAACCCAATTAGGTCAAAGCGGTACTCCAGGAAGTTCTTTCTTCAACTTGGTACTGGACAATCTTGATTTATCAGGAGTTAAGTTTAAATCTGCAAATCTTAACCAAGCCAGCTTTAAGGGTACCCGCTTTCGGAGTGTAGGTGAAGATGGACGCTGGGATACCTACGACGATGTAATGGCTGATTTAAGCCAAGCTCAGTTGCAGCAAGCTAATCTTACTGATGCTAACCTCAGTCGCGTCTTGATGAACCGCATCGATTTGAGTCGTGCCACTCTTAACAGAGCCAATTTATCCAACGCGCGTCTATATGATGCTAAACTCAACAGCACCCAACTAGTAGGAGCCGATCTGCGAAACGCAGTTTTGGAAAAAGCTAGCTTGACTGGGGCTGATTTAGGCGATGCTAAATTGAACGAAGCCAATCTGTATGCAGCGCGTTTAGGTCGCGCCACTGCGATCGGCACGCAATTATCTTTTGCCAACTTAATTAACACTGATTGGCAAGGGGCAGATTTATCAGGAGCTTATTTGGATCGTGCTAATCTCAGCAATGCTAACTTCAGCGCTACTCGTTTAACTGGTGCTGTTTTACGTTCTGCCCAAATGGAAAACGTTAACTTGCAAAATGCTGACCTGAGTCTTGCAGATTTACGAGGGGCAAACGTTGCTGGAGCAGATTTTAAAGGAGCAATTCTCGCTCCTAGCAAACAAGATCCAGCAGATCAATTTGTCCAAACCCCAGATTTAGGCTCAGTATCTGCCGTAGTCCAAGGGGTTGATTTTTCTCAAGCCAAAAATTTAGATGCCAAGCAATTAGCATACATTTGTACTCAAGGAGGCATTCATCCCCGTTGCCCGTAGAATGAGAGGGAGGCAGAGGAGCAGAGGGGCAGGGAGCAGGGAGCAGGGGAAGATGAGGGAAATCAAGGACAAAAAGACAAAGAGACAAGGAGAATAACCTATGCCAATGCCCCATGCCCCATGCCCCATGCCCCATGCCCAATGACAAATGACAAATGACAAATTGGTGTGAGGAGTTGGTTATGAAATATATTCCATCTTTGGTTTCAGTTTTAGGGGCTGGTTTGATCTTGAGTCTGGCGAGTACGAAACCAGCACAAGCTCAAGTAGCTTATGGCAGTTATATTGGTATCGGCCCCACTGTTGGTTTTACCGATGGTATCCAATTGGGGGGAGTAATCGCGGGGCGCTACAAGCTTTTGGAAGCACCAATATCACTCCGCGCTCAAGTATTAATTGGTAGTAATACGGCTGTTGTTCCAACGGTTTCTTACGATTTACCCCTCAACTGGCAAGCTGATGCCTACCTGGGTGCGGGATTAGTTTTAGCTGGTGGCGGTGATTCTTCTCCTGTAGGTGACAAAATTAGTTTTGCCTTACAACCGGGTATTGATTATATGATCCCAAATAGCAATACTGTCCTTTTTGGCAATGCTATTATTGCTTTTGATGCCTACCGAGATAGCAGTGGTACAGCTATTTCCGTACAAGGTGGCGTTGGTTTAAGATTTTAAGGGACATGTTATCCCTAAGAAGCGTTAAACTTCATTGCAAATTAAGAAGTTAGTCCAAACAACGTGATAGTTTTTGGTCATGAAGAGAGACAGCACAGGATTAACACAGGAGAACACAGTGGCAATGGAATCAAATTTATTAACGGATGCGGGCGCAGATGAAATGAATCAAGATTTCAGTGAATATGTTGCCAACTTGCAACTTCACATGACTCTGCAAGCTCGTAATCTTGTTCCAACGCTGAAGCAAACACTGGTAGATAGTCGCCACCAATTACTCCATCAAACCCAAGCCAACTTTGAAAAGCTAGTTTCTCGGCAAGGGTTATAAAATATATACAAATTTTAATCAAAATTCAAATAAAATAAGGGCAGATGTTGTTGGGTCAATGCCAATGGTGTTCTCACAAGGTCTGCTTTTTCTGCTTTTTAAGTATTAAGTTACTAAAATCACCCTTTTGGCACAATAGTAGAGAGCAGAAACTAGTTAAGATTATTGCAGCAGTTCCTTCCTTTGAAGAGCAGTTAGTTAAGGCTAAATGGCGGCTCGAATAAAAATGACTTCATTACTTCCCAGAAACCTCAGCGTTATTATCCGACCAGTCCAATATCGGGATCTGGACGGAATTGAGCGCATAACTCAAGAGTCATTAGCAGCCCTTACTCCGAAGGGAGCAGGTTTTGCCATCAGCCAGATGCAAAGGCTGCGTCGTTGGTATGGATTACTCAAATTTTTAAGTTGGTTTCCTAACCCGCTACAGTATCGCCTTTGTGCTTTTGTTGCAGAGCAAGGGCGGACACTTTTAGGAATGATTCAAGTGTCACCCTTTAACCGCACACGTAGCACTTGGCGGATCGATCGAGTGTTGCTAGAGCGTGGTGTTGATAAACAAGGAATTGGTTCGCCACTTTTGCGTCATTGCTTTGAATCGATTCTGGAAGCTCGGACTTGGTTACTGGAAGTTAATATCAATGACATAGAGGCGCTGGCATTATATCGACAAAATGGATTCCAGCGTCTAGCAGAAATGACATACTGGGAAATTGGGTCAGAATTACTGGCTGAATTGGCACAAGCAGAGCCAGACTTGCCCAACCTCTTACCTATAAGTAATGCTGATGCCCAGTTGCTATATCAACTAGATACGGCATCGATGCCACCTTTGGTACGTCAGGTTTTTGACCGCAATACCCGCGACTTTAAAACCAGTTTGTTTGGCGCTTTAACTGATGCAGTGAAGCAATGGCTGACCAAAACAGAAGTAGTCAGTGGTTACGTATTTGAACCGCAACGCAAAGCTGCGATCGGCTATTTTCAGGTGCAACTCGATCGCAAAGGTGAAGTTCCCCATGCTGCAACGCTGACAGTTCATCCTGCTTACACCTGGCTTTATCCAGAATTACTATCTCAACTGGCTCGTATTGCCCAAGATTTTCCTCAGCAAGGGTTACAACTAGCCTCCTCAGACTATCAGGCAGAGCGAGAAGAATATTTGGAGCGAATTGGAGCAAAACGCATAGAACATACATTAGTGATGTCTCGCTCTGTGTGGCACAAGCTACGAGAGTCGAAATTTGTCTCCTTAGAAGGAATCCAATGGACTGATATGCTGCAAGGTTTACAACCAACTCGTAAACCTATACCAGGTGGGATGTCATGGATACAACCAGGGAAACTGCCATCCTCAGATAAACCACTGCCAATCAAGCCAGAACCGATTAACTTTCCGGTAAAAAACCCTAGCATAGAAACATCGCCGATTACTGAATCAGCAGATGGACAGCAGGAGAATTAGTGTGATATCCCAAGAGCAACCAAAACCTTTTATTTCAGCGTTGGGACTAGATTTTGGTCGCAAGCGGATTGGTGTGGCTGGATGCGATCGCACGGGTTTAATTGCCACGGGTATCGCTACAATTGAACGCACATCTTTTGAGCAGGATGTCGAGCAAATCCGACAAATCGTTAATGAACGTGAGGTGCAAATTCTAGTTATGGGCTTACCTTATTCAATGGATGGCTCACTAGGATTTCAGGCTCGTCAAGTTCAGAAATTTACTAAAAGACTTGCTAAAGCACTAAACTTGCCTGTGGAATATATGGATGAGCGATTAACTTCATTTCAAGCAGAGCAACTGCTGATAGCTGAAAACCGCTCCCCATCACGCCATAAAGGTTTAATTGACCGCAAGGCAGCCGCTTTAATTTTGCAACAATGGCTGGATCTTAAACGTGCCAACTCTCGCAGCTCAATTGCGGCTATTGAATATTGATACCTTTTAACATGATATTCTGAAAACGATTAGCCAGCAGTTGTATCTACGTATAAAGCTATTTGTTTGACATCATAATATGTCATTCACTATAGTTAAGCGATTTTCAAACTTGCTGGTATTTATTAAATTTCTACATTTCGGCTATGTTTTCCTCTCCATTTCCTGAAGAAAATGATAACGCTCATGCGGGTTCCATCACTTTAACCGATGACAAAGGGCGATCGCTCGACTGTTATATAGAGCATTCCCTAGAGGTAGATGGACAAGAATACGTTTTGCTTCTTCCTGTAGACTCACCTGTAGAAATTTTTTCTTGGGAAGGTGATGGTGAGGAAGAAGAAGCGGTTCTGGTAGAAGATGACACGATCATTGAGCAAATTTTTGCTAATGCCCAAGCTGTACTATCTGAGCAGAACTTGGTACTGAAGAACACAGCTTATGCTTTGACAGTTGCAGGTGATTTACCACCAGTTGAAGAATCAGAACTCTTCACCTTAGAAATCGAAGACGAAGAGGCAGATTTAGAGCCTGAACAATTACAGCTACTTGCTAGCTTTTATGAAGAAGATCAGGAGTATGCAATTTATACACCCCTAGATCCTCTGTTGTTTTTTGCACGGATAACAAAAACAGGTGAGCCAGAATTACTTTCTCCAGAGGAGTTTAGGAAAGTGCAACCTCTGTTAGAAGAACATCTTTTTAATGAAGTGGAATAAGATTAAAAATTCAAAATGAAAATATTGCATTTTGAATTTTTAATTGGGAATTTTCATTGTAATCAAAATCTACCTAAACCTTTTACCATGTCCTATAAAATGTGGAAGCGATGAAACATTGACACTAAATTGGGACAATTAGTATTGTTTAAAATTATGGAACAAGCATTTTGGTCGTGATTTTCAATTCCATTATCTAAATCTAAAATTGGTATGAGGTGCTGAAAATGACTTATAGCGATTTTACATTAAGTAAATTTAAAAAGTCATTCAGCATCTGCATTGATGAAGAAACTGATTTATGTGCTGACATACAACCTTTACAGGCAAGTGAGAAACTCAAAAATTTTTTAGAAGAAACTACAGAACTGGCTTTAGCAATTAATACTGAAAAAGCTCGTTCAGAAATGATTATCACTCCGATATTGTTGGAGATAAGACGCAGAGCGAGTTATCCAATTAGCTTATTTTCGGGAACAGATTTTAATGTCGATGCAGAAAAAGGTCTGAATGGATACTGTGACTTTATCATCAGTCGTTCTAAAGAGCAGCTAACAATTAATGTGCCAGTGGTGGTTATTATTGAAGCCAAAAATGAAAATATTAAAGGTGGATTAGGTTAATGTGCAGCCGCAATGTTGGCAGCGCAATTGTTTAATCAACAAGAATGAAATGAAATTAGAAAAATTTATGGTGCGGTAACAACAGGGGATATTTGGAAGTTTTTGAAGTTAGAAGGAAAGGATATATTTATTGATTTGAGTAATTATTACATCAAAGAAATAGATAAGATTTTAGGGATTTTATCTCAAAATGTTCAGGGAGACATTCCAGGATGGAGTTCGACTAACTAAACTATATTGGGTTATGCTCATTTGTCTTAGCTATCTACATTTGACTGTTGACTATGGTCTGGAACAATCTTTTACAGCCTGATTTGATTTTAGAAGGTTCAGTGTTGAACCTAACACCAGATATTATCCAAAAATACGGGCTTAAAGGGCTAGTATTGGATGTAGATGAAACTTTAGTACCCTTTACAGTCGGGATAGCTTCCCCAGAACTACAAGAGTGGGTAGAGCAAATCCGTACCTGTACTGCACTGTGCTTGGTGAGTAACAACCTGAGTGAAGCGCGAATTGGTGGAATTGCGCGATCGCTCAACTTACCTTACTACTTGGGTGCAGCCAAGCCTTCCCGACGCAAAATTAGAGCCGCACTGAGGGGAATGGATCTACCAGTGCATCAAGTGGGGATGGTAGGCGATCGCTTATTCACCGATGTTTTAGCAGGTAATCGCCTGGGAATGTTTACCATTCTAGTGGAACCGATTGTTCATGCTGATGCGGCTCTGCGCTCTCATCCCGTCCGCAACTTTGAAGTTTGGATATCTGAAATTCTGGGAGCCTCTATTACCCCCAAGAAAACCAAGATTCACAAAACTTGAGAAATCGTCAGGAAAGTAAATCTAAAGAAATGGTTAAGGAATCATACTGGAAGCAAAAAATCGGGGATCATAAGTATTAATAACATGGGGTCAGCCAAAAAAGATCCTAACTCATAATAAGTAAATATACTTCCGTAAAGCGTCAACCTTCACTATAGAAGGATTGGCGCTTTACAATTTCTTTAGTCATTTGTCCTTTGTCATTTGTCCGTTGTCATTCGTCAGTTACTAATGACCAATGACTAATGACCAATGACTAATAACCAATGATTAATGACTAATGACTAATGGCTAAAACAATTGTTGTCAAAATCGGTACTTCCAGCCTAACTCAACCAGAAACGGGACAATTAGCACTTTCTACCATTGCTACTTTGGCGGAAACACTTTGCCATTTAAGACGCCAAGGACATCGGGTGATTTTGGTTTCTTCTGGCGCTGTCGGTGTGGGTTGTGCGCGATTGGGTTTAACTGAACGTCCGAAAGCGATCGCACTCAAACAGGCTGTAGCAGCAGTTGGACAAGGTCGGTTAATTCGGATATATGATGATTTATTTACTACCTTGCAACAAGCGATCGCTCAGGTATTACTGACACGCAGTGACTTGGTACAGCGCAGCCGCTATCTCAACGCCTACAATACTTTTCAAGAACTATTAGGACTGGGAGTTATCCCTGTAGTTAATGAAAATGATACCGTAGTCATAGACGAACTAAAATTTGGTGATAATGACACCCTTTCGGCATTGGTTGCCAGCTTAGTAGAAGCAGATTGGCTATTTTTGCTCACCGATGTCGATCGGCTATACTCAGCCGATCCGCGTTCCGTACCAGATGCGCGGCCGATCGCTTTAGTGAGTAGCATTAAGGAATTAACTCAATTACAAATACAAACAGGTTCCCAAGGTTCTCAGTGGGGTACTGGCGGTATGGTGACAAAGATTTCGGCTGCGAGAATTGCGATCGCAGCGGGAGTCCGTACCGTAATTACCCAAGGGCGATTTCCCCGGAATATCGAAAAAATTATCCAAGGCGAATTGATTGGGACGCATTTTGAACCGCAACCCGAACCAACTTCGGCGCGTAAACGTTGGATAGCTTACGGACTTGTACCTGCGGGTAAATTGTATTTAGATGAAGGAGCGATCGCGGCAATTTCTCTAGCAGGAAGATCCTTATTAGCAGCTGGAATTAAGGCGATAGAAGGAGAGTTTGACACGCAGGATGCGGTGCAATTGTGTGACACGAACGGTAACGAAATTGCCAGAGGACTTGTGAATTACAACAGCAATGAATTGCAAAAGATTTGTGGGCGTCATTCACGAGAAATTTCTACAATTCTAGGATATGTCGGTGCAGAAACCGTGATTCATCGGGATAATTTGGTTTTGACTTAAAATGGAAATAAGATAAATTTTGTGACTATTAACTGAGATGTTAATTTTTACATTAGACTCATAATTATTAAGTTTAATGGTGTGACAACAAAGAAGGCAGTTGGTGCATGGAATAAAAAACACGCGCTCCAGATGCCTCAAGTAGATTAGCTTCACTTTGCTCGGTGTAACCTAAAACTCTCATTCCAGCGGCAACACCCGCACGTACACCCAAAACGCTATCTTCTACAACAGTGCAAGATGCAGCTTGAAACCCCATATTTTTAGCCGCATATAAGAATAAGTCAGGTGCTGGTTTCCAGCTTTCAATTTGATATGAGCTAAAGATACGTCCTTCAAATCGAGGCAGTAGGTTAGTTACACGCAAAGCTAACTTAATTTTTTCCGGTGGACCACTGGAAGCAACGCAAATAGGTAGATTAATCTTGTCTAAAGCTGCTTCTATTCCTTCTACAGGATGTAGTTCACGCTCAAATGCCTCAGCAGTACGGGTACGAAGCTGAGTTACAAAATCTTCTGGCAGCTTTTTTCCAAGTCTATGCTCAATGACAGCAACACAATCAGCCATTTTGCAACCCTTAAATAACAAAATAGCTTCTTCAAGTTTGATTGCAAGTCCAAACTCAGCGACAAATTCCACAAGAACGCGATTGCCTAATCCCTCGCTGTCTACTAACACTCCATCACAATCAAAAATAACTAATTCTGTTTGCACGCGCTCCACGCCTCACTCACTTACAAATTCGAGATTGTCATAGAAGCGATCGCCACCGCCCCCCATAAAGGTGCATCATCCCCTAGAACCGCCGGCACAATTTCAAAATCAACTTCTGGCAAAGCCGTCTCCCGCGCTACCTGACGCACTACCCGCCAAAAATCCTCCCCCGCTTTCATCACCCCACCTCCTAACACAAAGCGCTGCGGATTCATCAAATTTGCTACATTGCCAATACCCACACCCAGCGCCCAAGCAGCCTTGTGTAAAACTTCCTTCGCCAAATCATCTCCAGCAGCCGCCGCTTCAGCTACCAACTGTCCCGTTAACATTGTTAAATCATCCCCCACCAAACCCCTCAAAACTTCTCCTCCTTGGTGTACTTGGCCACTTGGCGGTACGTTTTCCAATATGTCCTTAGCATTTTGCGCCATATAAGGCCCCGAAGCCAAACGTTCCACACATCCCCGCTTCCCACACAAACAAAGTGGCCCAGCAGGATCTACAACGATATGTCCAATTTCGCCAGCCATCCCACCAGCACCCCGCCAAGGCTGGCCGTTGAGTATCCAACCGCCACCCACACCAGTGCTGACAGTGATGTAAAATAGGCTATCGTATCCTTGTCCCGCACCAAAATGGTGTTCGCCCAAAGCCGCAACATTGGCATCATTATCTACACCAACAGGAACACCAAACTCATCCTCCAACAAGGCTTTGAGAGGAATATTTTCCCATCCAGCCACATGATGAGATAGTCGCACCGTCCCTGTGGAAGCATCAACCGGGCCGCCAAAGCTAATACCGATCGCAGCAGGTTTTGTGTCTTGCAGCAAAGAGTAAATGAGCGATCGCATCATTTCCAAGTCAGTGCTAGCATCTGCACCTACTGGCGAGAGACGACGTTCATAACGCAACCACTTTCTCGAACCGATATTAGCTGTTGCTGCTGCCAGCTTGGTTCCGCCAAAATCGAGAGCTAAAATTAATGTCATTCACTCACCTTTTATTACACCATCACACAACGTAGTAGTCTGTCAACCCAAAATTGTTAGGTGGAGGTTGGGTAAAGGTTAAAGGGAAAAGGGTAAGGGATAAAAAACCTTTCTTTCCCCTTTCTCCCTTCCCCTTTACCCCGCTTGCGTTACCTTGGCGTACTAGTAGTTTCTTTCTTCAGAAAGATGTTTGCACTCAAGATACATTTAACACTAGAAAAAACTACACTATTATTTAGCAACTTATGACTACTGAGCAACCCAATCCACTTATCGATTTCTCTCATGCCAAAGAACCTCCTGACTCTCTTGATATTGATACTCAAGAGGCAGATCCCATTGAACCAGAAGAAGTGAGTGGAGAGAGTAAGCAAAATCCCACTCCTGATGATTTGAATCGCGAAGATGAAGATCCCAGAATCGGGGGTAGTCAAATAATCAGTGGGAATATTTCAGCTGGGTAAATAGTTACTCACGTTTTTGTGAGTTGAGTACTCCATCAATAAACTGTTGTAATCGTTCATAATGCGAACCTTTCCAATAAATGCGATCGCAGTCTTGGCAACGCTGGAATTCATCAATCTGCGATCGCACCTTTTCTGGCACTTGTTCAATAATGGATTGCTTATCTACAGGTTCTAATAATCCATTGCAACGCAAACACCGTTTAAATGGTGAGATTAATTCAAACAAGTCGAAGCGTTGCAGTACTTCTAGGATTTGTTGTTCGGGGTTAGTGTTTCTAACGTAATACCCATACGTTACCAAACTACGCATCAATAGACCTTTATCACGAGTCAAGAGAATCCGCGCTTGAGTGTACGATATTTGGGCTAATTTATCGTCCTCGTAGTCATTGCGGTATAAAGTATCAAAACCTAAAAGTCGTAAAGATGTCGCCAGCTTCCCTAAATGAATATCTACAACAAAACGGACAATACTGAGTGGTTTTGGCAGAAGAGAAACGCTTGGTATAATAACATTCCTAGCTGAAATTGGATAAACATTGATAGTGTCTCCATCAGAAACTATGTAAGAAAAATTTACATATTCACCATTAACATTTATCGAATCTACCTCTGGATGAGGGACACCCAACGACTCAATCATGTCCTTAATAGAGGCTTTTTCCTCAAACACATGAGAGATTCTCACCTGTTTGTGATGCCGTGGTAAAAAATGATTCAATTCTGCGTGAAAGTAGAAATATGCGATCGCCATAGCTACAGATATTTGGACTAGTAAGTGCGCCTTTACTAGCAACAATTTGTCACAATTGCAAAACTTTATCTATTATATTGAAACTATCAATGCTTGTTGTAGTAGGTTATCTTACTATGAAATGCCTGTTCACCTTGATTTAAGCAATGTCCTAGAGGCAACAAACTGTAAAGAAGTCATAAAGAATCTTAAAAACTTGCATTTCTTATTGACTTCAGTTACAGTCAAAGCAGATGCCTATCATCAAACCCTGACACAAACTTCGGGAAGTTAGATTAGGTAAAACGCTAAATACCAAATTTGTTAATGTTAATGTCAGTGACAGTGCTAATAATTAGTCACTACTTTTAATTATTAACTTATCGCAGGTGGAGTAAGGGGAAGTAAAGCATTTACCCCTAGTTTGACTTTTTTTATTTTCTCAAGCTATTGAGAATTATTTGCAATATGGATAATTCGATAGATAAATTGAAAGCAGATAGTGGGGAAGAAGTCTGAAAACAGTATTGGCTTACCAAAGCGAGCGCTGTTTATTAAATGTTTCCGCATCTCCCTTTAGGAATATATTTGTAAGATAATCGATACAGAATTATATCTTTATATGTAAAAACAGGATATGTAATTAGCTATGTAGATAATTTCAGCAAAACTTTAAACAACTAGATTGCTACTAGGAACATTTTTGATTGTAGTATCAGCTACATCAAGATTGTAAGCAAGTTAATCGTCGGTAACTCTCCCAGTCGCTTTGCGTCTATGTACTAGGTTTAATATATTTGATTTTGCCAAAGAGACCAAGTTCAGAAAAACTGAGTTTCCGCTAATGAAAATTTATTAAATACCAAATAACAATAAAACTAGATACAAAATTAACGCCACTCATACGGAAAAATATCTCTTGACACTATTTATCTTTATTGTGGAGAATTTATTAACCGGGAAGACCTCAATCGATAATGATGTTATAAAGTGGCTACCTAGTTTTAACTCAGAAATGAATATTGTTCTTTTTTATCTCCTTGAACCAAGGATATTGTAGTTAAGAACACAATTGTATTTTGTAATACCTTTTGTCCATAAAATATGCTAATGAGTACAGCGAGATGAATACTTTTTTTTGTTCTGATGATTCGCGGCAAGTAGGAGAAGATGTTATTGGTAGTGCCACCAATTATCAAACTTATATTTTAATTGAGTGTCCTTTACCTTGGACATCAGAAGCCTTTAACTCCAAGTGGGTGCCTCAGAATTTGAGGATTTTGGTAGAAGAAGTGAAGCGTGCAAAACTGCCGATTAGATTTCTCCTCATTGCTAATGATTTATCACATAAGGTAAATCACACTACACTTTTGATTTATCAAAAAGAAGAGGGGCTAAGTAATGGATACCATAAACAGGAGTTTCAGCTAGCAAATATTGAGCAAGTAGCAGGAGTTGTCCAAAAATGGATATGGGGTATCGATTCTAATTTGGAAGTAGAAACTAGTAAAACTAGAGATATTTTAGTTTGTACCCACGGCAGCCATGATAAGTGTTGTGCGAGATATGGCGCTCCTTTTTACTTCCAAATAACAGCGAGTAATGCCGATTTGTGCTTAGAGAATGTGCGAATTTGGAAATCATCGCACTTTGGTGGACATCGGTTTGCACCAACAGTTATAGACTTGCCAGAAGGAAGATACTACGGTCGTCTCGATCGAGATTTATTTAGATCGATTTTGACTCGTACTGGCGATATTCAATGCTTACATCAAGTCTATCGAGGCTGGGGAATTCTGCCTGCTGCACTTCAGGTTTTGGAAAGAGAGCTAATTCTCTATAAAGGATGGGATTGGTTTAATTACAAAGTTGCAGGAAAAATCTTAGAGCAAAGTTTGGACAATAGTACTATTTTAGCTGAAATTAGTTTTGAACAACCTTGTGGTTCTCTCTATACTTACCAGGCTAAACTTGTGAAAGATGAAACGAAGACTCAACAACTGAAAAGTTCATGCAATGCTACACGAGAGTTGGTAGTTACTAAATATGCTGTCGGTAGTTTTTGGATTACTTCTAGTAAGGTGATGAGTTATAGTACACAGAAGTAGAGAGAGAGTTTTTAAACGCAGAGGGACGCTAAGGGAAGCGCAGAGGTACGCAAAGTATTGCTGTATTTACTATAACGCTGCACAAATTATTAATAAAATCTCTGTGTTCCTCTGCGCTTTCCTCTGCGCTTCTTTGCGTTTAAATTCTCAATTAAGATGAAGCCATATTTAAGACTTTTCGTAACAGTATTTGGTCTTCTAATTTGGCTTTTAAACGACCATTCTCGATATCTCGAATCCAGCTTTGGCTTTTACCTGTGAGTTTTGCCAATTCTCTTTGGGAAAGATTTAAATTTTTTCGCGCCTGCAAAATCTGTTCGCCTAGCAAATCGTTTGTAGCTTTGGGCTTCTTTTTGGCTTTAGTAGTTCTTGTTTTCTTTTTTTCCGATTCTGAGATTTGCTGTTCCCATTCTGGCGGGAGTTCAAAAGCCAAAATCCGCGCATTCATGAGCAGATTCCATTTACCACGGGGGCCTGTATCTGTGAGGCGAGTTTCAGCACCACCGTCATTAGTCCAAAATTCTAATGCTTCATCTGGATCTTCGGGAAGATCGATTAATTTCGCCCACAAAGGTTGAATTTCTGGTGGATAAGTAACTGGATCGAAAAGTGGTTTCATTCCATAGTGATTGAGAATTTCCAAATCGCTTTCAAAAGTTCGCAGCAGACGTTTACGTTCTTCCCGTTGTCTGGATGCAAGGGCGACTTTTTCCTCACCGTAAGCAATACGCAGCAAGGTAGGAATGGTGATGCGTTGTTCCTTGCCCATTTTGGTTTTAAACAGCAACCACAGCATTAGTCGAACTGCGCCTTCATGTTGCTGCCAAATACTCATAACTGTGGTTAGCAGCGTTTTGGGGAGACTGCCGTATTGATAGAATGCGGTTCGCTCTTTACATGCTTGTTTGTTTAAGAAATATTGCGCCCATAAGCCTGCTTTGACTTTAAAAGTTAGCCCGATCAGATATTTGCATCCGAGATTATCTTCCTGGAAGTGGTGCTGAATATCTACTAAGTGCCATAAGCGGCTGCCGACAAGAGAGAATCCGTTAATTCGACCTTGTTGGGGCCAGTCAATGGAGATAATTAGGGAGCAAGCTTGCTGAACGATATTTTTCATTAAAGCTAACTTGGCAGCTTTGCTTAAGTCTTTGCGTTTCTCCATCCCCAAATATTTCTCGATTTGTCGCTCATCGATCGCAAATTCTTGCTCCCAAGGTTGCTCTAAAGCTGTAGCATAAGCTGCAAAAATTAGATGTATGCAAGCGGCTCTAATGTCAAGTCCCTCAATTGCTGCTATATCTGTGGCCTTGTCGTTCACTTTGAAAGGATCTTGGATATGAAAAGCGATCGCACCTCGCCCTTGATTAACTTGTCGGCTATAACTGATGTACCCTTCTTCATCGGTTTCCCAGGGTAGGGATGTGCGCTGCGCTAATACATTACAAGCTTCCCAAATTGCGATCGCTGAAGCAAATGGATTATTCTTGCCATTAGAAAATAAGTCTAAGCTGCTAGCATCTCTCGGTTCAACTTTGCATCTTCCCTTTTTCGCCTGCCAAGGAATCGGAGAATTAGTTGGACAAGCTATTACACATTGCGGTTGTGAATAATAGCCCTCACAATTATTACAAAGACCAGGATCGACCCAGTATTCATTGTCTTCTATTCTGATTGCACCCGTAGGACATTGGGGGCGGCAGTTGTCACATCCAACGCAACTGTTGTTAGGAATTGTATAAGGCATTTGGCTCTTTTCCCACTCTAATCGTTGAGATGTCTGGCTCAGGTCTCCCCTGGATGAGTCCTGTTTATTCATGACTCGCTACCACACAATATTTCTAGTGAGAATAATTTTTTCTCACCACATTCCATTTCCACATCCACTTGTTAAATTCGCATCTAACTGCAAGCTATTTAAAGTTTAAAAAATAGCCTAATAAAACTTCTGATTAACTATACATTTCATGAGCAAAATAATTAATTTGTTCGGATTGAGCCTAGAAAAAATCTTTACGTTTATTTAATTTAGTACTTGATGAACATTTTAGTTTTGACGATAAAATCTTATACAAAATGTTTTTCGTCAATCTTCGAGCCTCCTATACTTGAGCTTACTCTGATTTGTTAATAATTTTAATATTTAAGGCACGATCGTATTCTGCCATCAACTTTACAGTTCCTTTATAAATTAATTTTGTGTATTCAGATGAAATCAAAATATTCCTTTGTCATCATTTATTTAAATATTTAAATCAAAATAACTGGAAAATTGTTGCTTTCTAAAATACATATTGCATATATCAAAATGTCAATGGCGAACATTTATTTTGGTATACATATATACTGTTTATCTAAATTTATTTCCTCAAGTCTATAAATATTTGAAAAAAAATATCATTATTCTTAGAGATATAGTTGCATTTGCTGTAAATAATAGTTAAATCGGCAGGTATACAATACGGTTCGGATAAGCATTTTTCACTTTCCTTGTGGTCTGGGGAATGGGTTTGGAGGTATTGGGAAAAGGATGTATTCAAAACCTTTCCCCTTTCCTCTTTACCCTTTTACCGATAAGAATCATTAGCAATAAGTTCGATCTATAAATTGACAGAAAAAACAATTCTTCGTTGTGTTCAAAGTCATCGAAAGTTAATGTGGTAAAAGTAAATTTTGAATATAAAACAATAAAAGATTAGGATAATATGATGATTAATGTACAAACAGATAGACAGGCAAAATTGCTGAGGATTTATTCATGGCACAACTAACAGGTTTGACATTTGGCGGTAAGGCATGGACACCAAAATTTGCTCAGGAAATCGACAAGGACAAATGTATCGGCTGTGGCAGATGCATTAAGGTATGCGGATACAATGTGCTTGGTTTGAAGGCACTCAATGAAGAAGGTGAATTTGTGGAAGATGAAGATGATGATGAAATTGAACGGAAAGTAATGGCAGTTACTTCTCCAGACAACTGTATTGGTTGTGAAGCTTGTTCGCGGATTTGTCCAAAGAACTGCTACACCCACGTTGCTTTAAATAATTAAGGTTTTTGGAGTTAGTCAAAATTGTTGTTCGTCACAGGAGGCACTGTTTGAATAAAGCGCAAATGCGCTAGGCAAGGTAACTTGAGGGGAATACTAAATATTTACTGTAACTAATAAAAAGTTCATAGTAAACAAATCCGTAAATCGCAAAATGTTAGCTATTAACAAATTTAAACTTGCTGCTAATATAGCCTAATCAATATTAGGTCTAACAGTGCCCTCTTAGAACAACTAGCTTTTGTGAAAGCAGGGGGCTAACTTTGTGGTATGAGTTCAACTATAATTTGTCATTTTTTGGGGGAAAGATATGGAAAAAATCTGGAAGTTTCCCCCATTTTTTATGGCTACACGTTAGAAAGTTAATAAGTGAAAAGGAAATAGAGAATGGGGAAAGAACAAGGGAATAGGGTGCAGGTTACAGGGAATAGATGAATTCCTATAACCTGTAACCTATAACCTCTCCCCTAAAACCTAAACTCAGAAAATAACACCTCAAAAGACTGTTTACACAGGTAGCATGTATGCAACAAGTTCCTGTTTCACTATGGACTCTGGTTGCTGGGATAGTAGTTACAGCAATCAGTATTTGGATCGGTCACAACCACACACTCATGCCGGTGCAGGCATCGTTACAAGCGCCTTTGGTAGACGGTTTTTTCAACGTCATGTTTACCATTGCGATCGCACTCTTCTTGGTGGTAGAAGGAACAATTATAGTTTTTTTGGTCAAGTTTCGTCGCCGTCGCGGTGATGATACCGATGGTTTGCCAATCGAAGGCAACGTTCCCTTAGAAATCTTTTGGACAGCAATTCCTACAGTAATTGTCCTCGGTTTGGGCATCTACAGCGTAGATGTTTTTAACCGAATGGGCGGTTTTGAGCCTGCTGGTCATCCTCATTCAGCTGCTCATGTTGCTCATAAGTCGGGAACTGCAATCGCTGCTACACTCAGCGATGCTTCTGAAGCAACAACTGCCCCAGCAATAGCCCCAACAATTGGTATTGGCGCGTCTCCCAAAACCCTAAATAAACCAGCCGATTTAGTTGTTGATGTCAAAGGCATACAATACGCCTGGTTATTTAATTACCCTGATAGCGGCATTAGTTCTGGGGAATTACACATACCCGTTGGTGCTGATGTGCAACTCAACCTTTCAGCACAAGATGTAATTCACTCATTCTGGGTGCCAAACTTCCGCTTGAAACAAGATGCACTTCCCGGTATCCCTACCGAACTGCGATTTGTCGCCACCAAACCAGGTACATATCCCGTAGTTTGTGCTGAGTTGTGCGGTGGTTATCACGGTTCAATGCGGACACAGGTAATTGTCCACACGCCAGAAGAATATGATAGCTGGCGGACAGAAAATCAGCTTGCTCAACGACAAAACCTAAATCAAGTCGTTGCTGTTAATCCAGCCGACTTATCAACATCAGAGTTTCTCGCACCCCACACCCATGAGATGGGAATTAGTGCAGCAACTCTAGAGTCATTGGTCATTGGTCATTAGTCATTGGTCATTGGTCATTAGTTATTAGTCATTGGTCATTAGTTATTGGTAACGGACAAATGACAACGGACAAATGACAAATACAACTCTTGGAGAGGCTGCACTTCGACTTCGCTCAGTGACCACGCCAACGGCTTCGCTCAGTACAAGTGACAAATGACAACGGACAAAGGACAAATGACATAGACGCTTCTGCGGCTTCCCGCAGGGTAGGACAAAGGACAAAAATATGACACAGGTAGAATTTCCCCGGAATACTCCACCAGACGAAAAGAAACCGGAAATGGTGACTGGCCACACTTCGCATCCGAAGGCGTGGAAATGGCAGGACTATTTTACATTTAATGTTGACCACAAGGTTATTGGTATCCAATACCTGGTGACGGCGTTTGTGTTTTATCTCATCGGCGGACTGATGGCTGTTGCTCTCCGTGTCGAATTAGCAACACCAGATGCAGACGTACTCGACCCCAATCTGTATAACGCTTTCATGACCAATCACGGGACGATTATGATCTTCCTGTGGATTGTTCCTAGCGCCATTGGGGGATTTGGTAACTATTTGGTGCCATTGATGGTTGGTGCCAGGGATATGGCTTTCCCGAAGCTAAACGCGATCGCCTTTTGGTTAAATCCCCCAGCAGGTGCGCTCATTTTAGGTAGTTTCATTTTCGGCGGTTCCCAATCTGGTTGGACAGCTTACCCACCTTTGAGCTTAGTGACAGCACCAATTGCTCAAAGTATGTGGATACTTGCGATCGTTTTGGTGGGAACTTCTTCAATTTTGGGTTCGCTGAACTTTGTAATCACCATTTTGATGATGAAGGTTCCTAGCATGAAATGGGATCAAGTACCCCTATTTTGCTGGGCAATCTTGGCAACCTCTCTGCTGGCGCTTCTCTCCACACCTGTATTAGCAGCCGGTTTAGTGCTGCTGTTGTTTGACCTCAACTTTGGCACATCCTTCTTTAAACCAGATGCAGGTGGTAACGTTGTAATTTATCAACACTTGTTCTGGTTTTATTCTCACCCGGCAGTATATTTAATGATTCTGCCCATCTTCGGCATTATGTCCGAGGTAATTCCAGTTCACTCCCGCAAACCAATCTTTGGTTATAAAGCGATCGCTTACTCTAGTGTAGCCATCTGCGTTGTCGGTTTGTTCGTCTGGGTACACCACATGTTCACCAGTGGCACACCCGGTTGGATGCGGATGTTCTTTACCATCTCCACTCTTATCGTTGCAGTTCCCACTGGCGTGAAGATTTTTGCCTGGGTTGCTACCCTTTGGGGTGGTAAAATCCGCTTCACAGGTGCGATGCTTTTCGCCATTGGCTTGTTGTCCATGTTTGTCATGGGCGGCTTAAGTGGTGTGACGATGGGAACAGCCCCCTTTGATGTTCACGTCCACGACACATATTATGTAGTCGGACATTTCCATTACGTTCTGTTTGGCGGTTCCGTGTTTGGCATCTACGCCGGCATTTATCACTGGTTCCCCAAAATGACCGGACGAATGCTGAATGAAAACTTGGCACGCATTCACTTTGCCCTGACTTTCATCGGCACTAATCTGACCTTTTTACCGATGCACGAGTTGGGTTTAAAGGGAATGCCGCGAAGAGTGGCAATGTATGACCCCCAATTTATCGACCTCAATCAAATTTGTACCTTTGGTTCATTTGTTTTGGCGGTATCGGTAATTCCTTTCACCATCAACATAATCTACAGTTGGCTGAAAGGGCCTTTGGCTGGTGATAATCCTTGGCAAGGTTTGACCTTAGAATGGACAACAAGCTCACCACCTGCAATTGAAAACTGGGAAGTGTTGCCGGTTGTCACTCATGGCCCTTATGACTACGGTCAAGAGCATAGAACTGAATTACAGTCATCAGCAACGCCAGAAGCTAGTGCTTAGTTCGTAGAGTGAGTGATGCGATCGCACTCAAAGCCACTGAAACTTCTAGTCATTAGATTTAAAAACTCGAAACTCCAAGCTTGGAACACGAACGCCCGAATTCAATAAGGGACTTCCAACTAAATAAAATATCCGATCTTGGTGTAGGCAGGGGGCAGGCTTGCCGTGAGCGTAGCCGAACGGGAGCAGGGGGCAGGGGGAGAAAGAAAAATACGATCTGAGTAAATTGGATAATTTATTTTCTGGAAGTCCCTAAACGAACGCCCGAATTCAGAAAACGGACGCCCGAATTCAATAAACGGACGCCCGAATTCAATAAACGGACGCCCGAATTCAACAAACGGCCGCCCGAATTCAATAAACGGCCGCCCGAATTCAACAAACGGCCGCCCGAATTCAACAAACGGCCGCCCGAATTCAATAAACGGACGCCCGAATTCAACAAACGGCCGCCCGAATTCAACAAACGGACGCCCGAATTCAACAAACGGCCGCCCGAATTCAATAAACGGACGCCCGAATTCAGAACACGAAACTCGGAATTTTCAAAATTCCTGAACAAGTCAAGAGTTTGGCTAAACAAGCGTGAGTTCGACGAGTGCTATTTTGACCTCTCCCCCAGCCCCTCTCCGACACGGAGAGGGGAGCCAAAACCCTAATTCTCCTCGTTGCTCCTCCCTTTCTCCGTGGGAGAGGGAGGCTGTCCGGGAGAGGTTCATCGAACTCACGTTAAACAAACATGAGTTCAACGAGTGCTATTTTGATTTCTCCCCCAGCCCCTCTCCGACACGGAGAGGGGAGCCAAAACCCTAATTCTCCTCGTTGCTCCTCCCTTTCTCCGTGGGAGAGGGAGGCTGTCCGGGAGAGGTCTGTCGAACTCACGTTAAACAAGAATTTTGGATAAAGAATGGAAATTTTGCCACTTCAGACTTCATTCTTTATTCAAGCTTCCACAACAGACAGAGTAGATCGGTATTGTCAAAAAATCTATGACTATAGCTACAACCACAAGCGAAGAACACAGTGCAGGACACGAAGAACATCCAGATTTAAGAGTTTGGGGACTTTTGACGTTCCTCGCCTCTGAATCCCTGATGTTTGGGGGATTTTTTGCCACTTATTTGTTTTTTCGGAGCAGTACAGCCGTTTGGCCTCCAGAAGGAAGCGAAGTAGAACTACTTGTGCCGACAATTAACACCATTATTCTGGTGTCTAGTAGTTTCGTGATTCACTTCGGTGATACGGCGATTAAAAAGAATAACGTCAAGGGAATGCAACTGTGGTACGCAATTACTGCAATCATGGGGGCAATTTTCTTGGGTGGTCAGGTTTATGAGTATTCAACATTAGGATACGGACTGACTACCAACGTCTTCGCCAACTGCTTTTATATCATGACTGGGTTCCACGGTTTGCACGTTTTTGCAGGACTGTTATTGATATTACGTGCATTGTGGCGATCGCGTCTTCCCGGTGAATATTCTGCAACCAATCATACTTTCATCGAAATGACAGAAATTTACTGGCACTTCGTAGACATTATTTGGATTGTATTATTCACCTTGGTGTACATTCTCACTTTGTTTTAACAAAAGTTAGGAGTGAGGAGCCAGAAGTCAAGAGTTAAGAATTTATAACTTCTAACTCGTAATTCACAACTTCTAATACCAATTTGAGAAATGATTAGACAGATGGAAAACTGAGACACTTATCCAATGGATGTTTCACAATCCAAAATCTAAAATCTAAAATCTAAAATGGTATAACTCCTAACTCCTAACTACTAACTCTCCAGAAATTTATTATGCAAGCTAATACAAACCAATTCTCATGGTTCCAGGTTCCAGAAGACATTAAAAACTTATTAGTTTTAGCTGCACAAAACTGGGAGAATACATCACAATCAGAAAAATATATTCAACAAGCTTTAGCAAAAACTGGTGAAAATACAGATGTATTGGTAGCAGCATATAGATTTTTCTATTATAAAAATAATTATTGTTTGGCACTACAAACAACAATCAAATTATTAGATAAAATTAAAGAACTAGAAAACTTTCCTGATGACTGGGAGCAACTTAAGCCGATATTAGTCAGTCGCAAAGAAGAACCACAAATTCGATTGTACTTAAATGCTTATGCTGCTTCTGGATTAGTACTAGCAAAGTTAGGAGAAATTGAAGAAGCAAAAGAAATCAGCACCAAAGTCAAAGAGATAGATGAAAAGCATGATTTTGGTGCCGGAATTCTTCTGGATATTTTGACACGTCCAGCAGAAGAAGATGATTAATTAGTCAATGTGCTTCTCTACAAAACGATGTGTGAAAGAGTGGGGAATGATGAAGAAGCAGGGGTACAAGGGGCAGGGGACAGGAGGAAAGAGTTAGAGACAAATCATTTGTATCAAGCATTTCGTGAAATGGTATTACCTCTTTCCCCTCTGCCCCATTCCCAATGCCCAATGCCCCATTTCCAATGCCCAATGCCCTTTTGGTGAACAATCATGAACAACTGGTTATCTACATCATATTCCTCTTACTCTATTTTGGGAGCAGCTAGTAATAGTAACTCTATTATTCCTGCAATTACCATACCGACTAAAATTCCTGCAAACAATATTCCTAACGTCTCTCCGATCATTATCATCCAATCTTCTCCGTTATCAATTTAAAAGTTATGAAAGGTAAGGATTGGTTACTAACGGGAGATGGTCAGCATCAAGCTTGTAAATCTGTAAGAGCCTGGGATTTATTGAGAGAAAATTACCGCCTTTACCGGTTTTTAACTGAGGTGGAAGATGTTCTCAATAATGGAGACGATCGAGTCAGTTTTCTGCCAGAAATTCGGATGCTCGTAAGGCGCTTGATAGTAAATTCCTACTGGGTACGAAGTCAAACTTTAGAGCCTTCACCCAAAACAGGAACCTCTGTTTTACTCCTATACGATGAATTAGGTTTTCCCTTAACTGTGCAAACAGTAACATTTGCACCGGGAACCCGATCGAACATTCATAATCATGGGACATGGGGAATCGTGGCGGTGTTAAAAGGTCAGGAAAAAAATACTTTTTGGCAACGCAGTCATAGCCCAGAATTTCAGGACAAAATTGAACCGACGGGAGAGCTAACTCTATTTCCAGGAGATATTATTAGCTTTACTCCCGATGCAATTCACTGTGTAGAAGCAGTGGGTGATGAACCAACTGTGACTTTTAATATCTACGGTGAAACCGATCCCAATGAGAGATTTGAGTTTGATCCGATTAAGTATAGTGCTAAAAACTTTTAGCATCACGCAGTAGGCACACACAGCCATCATTGGTGTCAAATTAAGCTGAAAGCCTTTTCATATCTCGTTTCCAGCCCAAAGGCTGGAAATGCACTTCAATTGGACTGCTGCCGCCAGCAACAGAGGCTCCGCCTCTAGGACAGCATTCTCAGTCGGAGACTGGGAACGAGACACAAACGAATCGTATTCTACTAAGAGGTAGTTAAATGGCAAGAGTAATTTTCTATAGCAAACCAGGCTGTAAAGGTGGTATTAAGCAAAAAGTTTTGCTCACAGCTGCCGGTCATGAAGTGATACCACAGAATTTGCTAACAGAACCTTGGACAGTTGAGCGGTTGCGTTCTTTTTTTGGCGATCGCCCCGTAGCCGAATGGTTTAATCCTTCCGCCCCTAAGGTAAAATCTGGTGAGGTGGTTCCTGAAAAAATCGATGCCCAAACCGCCTTGACGTTGATGTTGAAAGAGCCACTTTTAATTCGCCGTCCTTTATTAGAAGTAGGCGAGCGCCGTGAGGTAGGATTTGATGTCCAAAAGATTGATACTTGGATTGGCTTACAAGCTGTGGATGAATCCTTGCAAGAAATCAGCGACAAGTTGATGAAGCAAGATTTGCAAAACTGCTCCCACGGTCATGGTCATCATCACCATAATCATTAACGTGAGTTCGATGAACCTCTTCCTCCCAACCTCCCTCTCCCACGGGTTTTGGCTCCCCTCTCCGTGTCGGAGAGGGGTTGGGGGAGAGGTCACAAAAGGGCTTGTCGAACTCACGTTAATCATTAGGGTGGCTGTAACCATCATGGTGAACAACATCAAAAACAAGGCGGCTTATGTTTATTAAACTTCTTGCATAAATCAATGAGCTTTCACCCTAAATCCCTCTCCCGACGTTGCTGAATCAAGGGATGATTCTTGTGGGGTGGGCCGAAAAGCCCGCCCGGAAATACAAGGGACGGGCTTTTCGGCCCACCCCACAAAACTAGTAAAATCATCCCGCAATTATGCAACGCCCCTCCCCCAAGCTTGGGAGAGGGATTTTGAAATTAGCTCTAGTCTTTAGCTAACTTCTTGTTGGATGTGTAGTAAACCTTACTACCACTATCAGGTACAAAATGGCAGCTGACACATGAACGCCATAATGACTTCCAAATAGGTTCTTCCGATTTGTGGAAATACTCACCCATGACTGGTTTTATTGCCTCAGTTGCCTTCAGCAAATTGTAGTGAGGGATGTTAAGGAATATATGGTGAGCAACATGAGTACCAATATCGTGATGGATATGATTAACCAAACCATAATCACGGTCAATACTAGAAATTGCGCCTTTGAGGAAAGTCCAATCTTCTCCCCGATACCAGGGAAGCTCTGGCTCAGTGTGGTGCAAAAATGTCACCAAATCTAGCCAAATTATGAATACAAGGTAGGGCACAGCATAATATTTCAGCAACCACATCCAACCCCATTGGTATGTGAGGAAACCGAGCAAACCTACCATGCCAATCAAAAGTACAGTACTAGTGATGACATCCCATTTTTCTGATGCTTTGAAAAGCGGACTGCTGGGCAAAAAGTGAGAGCCTTCTTTATTAGGAGAACGCTTAAACAGATACACAGGATAAGCCAAGAGAAAAATATAATATCGGACTATCTTTTGGGCTAAAGGCATCTCTTTGTATTCTGATTCCGTCACAGGATACCAGCTTTCATCATTATCGAGATTGCCAGTATTTTTGTGATGGGTTCGGTGGCTGATCCGCCAACCATGATAAGGAACAAGTATTGGTGTGTGAGAAAGATGTCCAATCAAATCATTGAGCCATTTATGCTTTGAAAAAGATTGGTGTCCGCAGTCATGCCCGACTACAAACAAAGCCCAAAACATCGTTCCTTGCATTAGCCAGAAAATCGGAAAGAAAAGCCAAGAATCCAGGTAATTAGCTACGGCATAAAGCAGACCGATAATTAGGATGTCACGAAAAAAGTAAAAAAGTGATTTTGTTACATTGGGCTGAAAGCATTCAGCAGGGATTGCAGCTTTTAAATCTTGAAGAGTGAAAGGTAATTTGGTGGAATCCTCAGACGTTTCGTAGCCAGTAGGATTATTGAACGTGACGAGATTTGATAGCACTGGATTCTTTTGTTGGATATAAATCGGAACTTGATTTGAGACAAGATAATCTCACCTTTAGGATGCCCACAAAACTAGCGATCGCTAACATCAAAAAAGATAAATTTTGGCAATTTAGCTAACAACTTTATAGTTAGTAAAAAGTTGCCAAATTCTATTTAAACACAGCATGATAGACGCTCTCGTTGAGTTCAAGAGCGTAAGTCTAAATCACAGCGCTATTTATTGCTCTGTATAATATTCGTTGAAAGTTTTATAGCCAACATCAGTTGTGTATAGTTGACACTGGTCTGTAATCTGTTTCATTAAAGACCAAGAAAACTGACACTCATCATGTAGATAAGGCTGCCAATTTTCTTTGATGCTGCTGTAAGCTAACCGCAAATTATAAGAAGGAATCGCAGTGGAAATATGATGAGGGACATGAACATTGATATCGTGGCACAGGATTTCTACCCAACGCGGATAATCACAATGAATAGTGCCAAATAGCTGTGCTAGAGCTTCGTTCCACTTGTTCGCTGTCGTAAAAGGAACATCTGCGGCAGTGTGGTGAACAATAGTAAAAGTACTCATCCAAAAATGGTAAATCATCCAGGGCACTAGCCAAAACTTGACAAAGCCCCAGATACCAGTTGTGGCGACCAAAAGCGGGAAAGCGATCGCAGCAAACACAACTACTACAGCCACAGACAGCTTGATACTCGATTGGTCTTTCGTTTTGAAGTTCCGCCAATCAAAATGCACTACAGCCCAATGTCCAATGGAACCTACCCACCAGAAGCGTTTACGCATGAACAGTTCAAAAGCAGACTGTCGGGTTTTATCCCAATCTTCAAACACTTCTGGTCTGATTGGATGCCAAGCATTGTCCTCATCCAGCTTATTGGTATGAGTATGGTGGTAATTATGCTTAATGCGCCAACTATGAAAGGGGTAAATTAACGGCATCATGAAGAAATGCCCTACCAAATCATTCACCCAACGACGTTTGGCAAAAGACCTGTGACCGCAATCATGGCCAATTACAAAAAAACCTGTTAAAGCAGTGCCCGTAAAAATCCAAGCAAGGGGCAAGAGAAACCAAGGAGCGATCGTCAGGCTGTAATAGCCCAAGGCGACCGCCAAGACACTGAGTATTACTTGTGTCCAAGCTTTGCGACGGTTCTGCTGAAAACATTCCCGTGGCAGGGTTTTAACAATATCTTTGAGCCGAAAGTCGGAATTACTAGGCTCGTCACTTAGTTTCTGGCTATTAATTATTGATGTAGTCATGGACACCTAAAAAACAACAAACTCCTCCACCAAGTCACTAAAAAGTAACTTGCCGCAAAAATTCTTCACATTAGCGCTTCGGATTATAGCAACCTAACCGACACAAGCGCACCAGTAAATAGCTTTTTAAAAAGTTAGGAGTAAAAAGTGAGGAGTTAGAAGTGATGAGTTAGGAGTTTAGATTTATAACTCACACCAGATGTGAATTATAAACGCTCCTTGTCCCATAAAGATTTGTAGTTTCCAAAATTATGGTTTGAGAAAAATTGATGGCATCACGTAACTCCTAACTCCTGTACAGACGCGATTAATCGCGTCTCTCCTAACTCTTGTACAGACGCGATTAATGCGTCTCTCCTAACTAACTTTTGTTGGGGCCAACTTCACATTAGTCGCCAGACCAACTGCTTGCAGCAATTGAACTGTCATCCAAGTTAAATCGACTTCCCACCATTTCAGCCCATGACGAGCTGAGTATTGAAAAGCATGATGGTTATTATGCCAGCCTTCACCGAAAACTAGTAGGGCTACCCACCAGCAATTAGTCGATTTATCCCCAGAATCATAGCTTTGATAGCCAAATTTATGAGTAGCGCTGTTCACCAACCAAGTGCAGTGGTAAACCCAGACAATGCGCACAAAAATTCCCCAGACAACAAACGACCAGCCACCTAGAAACAAAAGCAATACACCTAGAGCAACCTGGATCGAGATGAAATATTTTTCTAAAAACTGATAAACTGGGTCTTCGGCAATGTCTTTGGTGAAACGAGGAACATCAGCGTGAGCGGGACAATAGTGAATCAGCCAATCCATGTGGCTCCACCAGAAGCCTTTATTAGAATCATGGGGATCGGCGTCAGTATCAGAGTGTAAATGATGAATGCGATGTGTCCCAACCCACTCAATTGGGCCTCCTTGACACGAGAGTGTGCCGAAGAAAACCAGGAGATACTCCAGCCACTTGGGAGTTTGAAAACTGCGGTGAGTAACAAGACGGTGAAATCCGAGAGTAACTCCTAAACCACCCGTTACCCAGTACAGCAATAAACCCACACCAACTGCCGTCCAGCTAAAGTTACCAGGAATAAAGGCAAATAAAGCGCCGATGTGCAGTCCAATGAAAAACAGGGTATTAACCCAGTTAATTTGAGGTTTGGTTGAAGTAGCAATTGTCATGCAGTAACCTGAATTTGAATTTTCCAGCCTAGTCTGCGCGATCTTAAAATCCGCATATCTATAATCTTAATTTTTGTGAACGAGGAACTGATGAACAGCTTAGAACAGCTGCGGCAAGCAGAACAGGCACTATTAGAAATTTTTTCTGGTATTGACACTCAGGTCAAGCATAATCTAAAACGAGTGCTGGGTGCTTTTCGTAATCACCGTGTGGGCGCACACCACTTTGCTGGTGTAAGTGGCTATGGTCACGATGATTTAGGACGAGAAACTTTAGATAAAGTTTTTGCCGAAGTTATGGGTGCCGAAGCGGCGGCGGTGCGAGTGCAGTTCGTTTCGGGAACTCATGCGATCGCCTGTGCTTTGTTTGGTGTTCTCCGTCCTGGAGATGAAATGTTAGCAGTGGTCGGTTCTCCCTACGATACGCTTGAAGAAGTCATTGGTTTACGGGGTCAAGGTCAAGGTTCCCTGATCGAGTTTGGCATAAATTACCGCCAATTGGAGCTAACCCCAGAAGGAACTATAGATTGGCAAGCTTTAACTACTAGTGTGGCTGAAAACACTCGTTTAGTCTTAATTCAGCGCTCTTGTGGCTATTCTTGGCGTCCTAGTTTATCAATTGCCGATATTGAAAAAATCGTTCACTTAGTCAAACAGCAAAACCCGAATACCGTTTGCTTTGTGGATAACTGCTATGGCGAATTCATTGAAACCAAGGAACCCACAGATGTAGGTGCTGATTTAATGGCGGGGTCATTGATTAAAAATCCTGGTGGCACTATTGTCAGTGCTGGCGGTTATGTCGCCGGCCGCGCTGATTTAGTAGAAGCATCCGCCTGTCGCCTCACGGCTCCCGGTATCGGTAGTTATGGTGGTGCTACTTTTGATCAAAATCGCCTGCTGTTCCAAGGCTTATTTCTAGCGCCGCAAATAGTCGGAGAGGCAATAAAAGGGACTTATCTTACTGGTTATGTGTTTGATAAACTCGGTTATCCAGTAAATCCGGCTCCCTTGGCTCCCCGTGGAGATGTAATTCAAGCAATTAAACTCGGTTCTGCCGAAAAGCTAATTGCTTTCTGTAAAGCTATACAACAGCATTCTCCCATCGGTTCCTACTTAGACCCCGTTCCAGATGATATGCCGGGGTATGAGAGCCAGGTGGTCATGGCTGGGGGGACATTTATTGAAGGGAGTACTTTGGAATTATCAGCAGATGGGCCAATGCGTGAGCCGTATGTGGTTTATTGCCAGGGTGGGACTCATTGGACTCATGTGGCGATCGCCCTGGAAGCTGCGATCGATGCAGTCGGCACTAGTAGTTTGTGATTAAGGATTGGGTTGGTAACGCTCAACTCTATATTGCCACAAGAAAAAATATCTTTATTTACCGACAACATAGGGGAGAAAAGCCCGTCGCACTTCGGATGCACCCAACAGGCTTGGCTCGATCGTCGCTGTGAACCAGGATGGATCGCCCTTTAGGAAATGGGCGTGGAGATCGACAAATTGCCCATAGCGATTAGCGATTTCTTGAATTGCAGTGTTCATGCGCTGGAGGTTCTTGCGGGCGATCGCCGACTCAACCCCTACAAAGTTGCGTCTGTCATCTCCAAAGGTAGGATCGTACACATTACCAAGCACAACGGGGCGAATTGGCAACTGCTGTACAAATGTGTCCAAAGTATTAGCAAAAGTTGCAATTCCTGCACCAGTATCTTGAATTAATCCCCCCAGGAGATCGTTACCACCGATAGTGATTAGTGCAATCGCCTTTCCTTGCACCCGCAATTGGTGAGCCTGAGAAGACAACCCATCAACCGTTGCACCATCACGCGCATGATGTTGCAGTTGAGCAGGCCCGCGTGATGTTAGATCCTGACCTTGAAATTCGGGAAACAGGCGATCGTCATTCTGGACGAGGAGTTGCCCTGGATGAACCCCAAACTCGTTATATCGTCCGCAATCTAAAATTGAGTCGCCAAAGGTATATAGTGTCACCATTTCTTGCTCCCCTCGATTGCAGCCAAAGAGAGTTAGGACACTTGCCCCGCCAAATACTTGAATAAAGTGTCATCGCGTAGGTCGAAACGCAGCCATCACACTCTCCTGTTTGTCCGACCGTAGCATGAGGAGATAGTAGACGATATGAATCAGAAGATGGATTTGCGGTTACAAGCCCTGAATCTCGAAATACTTCTTACACTGGTCGCAACCCATCTCAAAGTTGAGCCAGTAGAACTTCAGCTTGTGCGATCGCTACAGGTAAACATAATTTGTCATTCTGGGTAGTTGCTGGCTGGGCAGAAGGATTTCAAGCCTATGACACAATTAGAAGAATAAGATAGAACTACTGTCACAAACCCTGCTCTGAAGAGACAGGGCTTGTAAGAGAAAGACTAATCACCCTTCAAATACAAGACTAAAACATTGTCTAGCTTGTAGGTTCACAACCTAAACTGAATAGGTACGTAACTTTGAAGCGATTTTGAACGGAAATAAGTTGTGACTGAGATTAAAGGCTTGAAAACTGAAAGTCAACGCATTTTAGAAGATTTGTTCTGTAGACAGGAGAAGGGCGAGTAATGAGCGATCGCCACACCCCAACTGCTGCACGTCTCAATGTTTACACCCAAGGTCAAGGATTCCCCATTCTGGGCTTACATGGTCATCCTGGTACTGGTCGTAGTCTTTCTGTCTTTACCAATCATTTATCAAAACGCTACAAAACTTTTGCCCCTGATTTACGCGGATACGGCAAAAGTCGCTACAACGGCAATTTTGACATGAATGACCATTTGACTGATTTAGAAGCGCTGCTAGACCGTTTGCAGATTGAAAAGTGCCTGGTATTGGGATGGTCACTTGGGGGCATTTTGGCAATGGAGATGGCATTACGTTTGCCAGAGCGCGTTACTGGGCTGATTTTGGTGGCGACAGCTGCAAAACCCCGTGGCAGTCATCCTCCTATTACTTGGCAGGATAATTTATATACTGGCATTGCTGCCCTATTGAACTATATAAAACCGAGTTGGCAATGGAATATTGAAACTTTTGGTAAGCGATCGCTTTTCCGCTACCTAATCCAACAACATACATCTACCAGTTACAATTACATCGCCAAGGAAGCAGTACCAGCTTATTTGCAAACTTCTCCAGCTGCTACTCGCGCCCTTTATAGTGCAATTCAATCAGGATACAATCGGCTTCTAGATTTAGAACAAATACAATGTCCTAGTCTAGTACTTGCTGGTGAAAAAGACCGCCACATCACATCTGATTCCAGCTTAGAAACTGCTCGACATCTCCAAAATTCTCAGTGGCAGTGCTATCCCAACACGGCTCATCTTTTTCCGTGGGAAGTTCCTCAGCAGGTACTAAATGATATTGACCATTGGCTGAAAGAACATCCGCAGGTAGTTGGTAGTCAATAGTCCAAATAAATATTTAAAAAATTTTGACTATTGACAACGAAGAAGAAATGGAGAGAGAAGATGTGGTGACGCGATCGGCGAAAAAGACGCAATAGCCCCCGATAAAAGGATTTTCTGTGTCTTCATATCTTTGCGTCCCCGCATCAGGGCATCCTTTTCATTCTCTGGCCTAACTTAAATTTGACCGCCAAAGGCAGGCTGTACTTTGCGGTCAAATCTTTCCCCCAAGTCGTCAGCAATTGTTAAGTTACTAGGTTTACAGCGCTTGACATTCACAACAATTCCCGTAGCTCCTTCAAGCTCTAAATCTTCTATGTATCCTTTGCTTGCTAATCTTGCATCAGAAGAACTTAGAAATGGCCCGAAGTAATACGTGCAACGGGGATTGTGCGTCACAATCTCTACCCACCAAGCCAAGCCGATATAGTCGAATGTGTTAATTAACACTTCCTTGAGGTTATGCCAAATGGTTTTCATGGTTTTCGCTGATTTATTAACGTGCTACAGGGTGTTAAACGATATGTTGCTTTATTATCTTTTACATTTCTTTATACTCTGTTACGTTATTTTTTCAAAGAGATTTTTTGTAATTTATCTAAGTGCAGCGTATTTAGCGATCGCTGGCGATAAATTTCATAAAGCGCCATACCTGCTGCTACAGAAGCATTCAGGCTAGGAGTCTTACCTTGTAGAGGAATCGATACTAAAAAATCACACGAGCGCTGAGTCAACATACTCAGACCTTCGCCTTCTGAGCCGATTACTAAAACGATTGGCCCAGTGAAATTGACTGTATGCAAAGGTTCGCTGCCACTTGCAGCTGTGCCGTAAATCCAAAAGCCAGCTTCTTTTAACTCTTCTAAGGAGCGGCTGAGGTTGACAACTCTAGCTACAGCAAAATTCTCTAAAGCGCCTGCTGCCACTTTCATGACCGTGGAAGTGATCCCAGATGCCCTTCTTTGGGGAATTACTAATCCTTGAGCGCCTATTGCTTCGGCAGTACGAATTATTGCTCCTAAGTTGTGGGGATCGGTAATTCCGTCAGCTACGACAATTACAGCATCGGTTACAGATTTGCACTGCTCAATTAGATCGGGCAATTCGATGTAAGCGTAGGGAGCAACTTGTGCTGCCACACCTTGGTGATTAGCCCCGTTGGTAAGATAGTCTAAACGTTTGGGTTCAACCTCATCAATAACTGTGCCATTTTCCTTTGCTTGCAAGAGAAAATGGTGAAAGCTGGGATCGTACCGCAGACGGGTAGTAATCCACAGACGGTTGAGATTGCGCTGATTTTGCAATGCACTCAATACTGGATGACGACCATAGATGAGATCGTTATCTTCTTCTGTTGGTGTAGATACAGACGGCTGGGAAAAGTTGCTATTTCTTTGTCGGGAGTTGCTATAACTGGGGTTGGTATCTATTTTCCTGGGATTGCGATTCGGATTAACAACAGAGATGGTGTTGCCATCTACTTTTCTGGGATTGAGAGTTGGATTCGCACCAGAGATTGGGTTGCTATCTATTTTCCTGGGCTTGCGAGTCGGATTCGCACCAGAGATTGGATTGCTATCTATTTTCTTGGGATTGCGAGTCGGATTCGCACCAGAGATTGGGTTGTTATCTATTTTCCTGGGATTGCGAACCGGATTAGTAACAACACGTTTACCTTTAATTTTTACGGGTTGTCCCCGATTTGGTTCGCTAGAAGTCAAGATTTTTTTGGGTTTATCCTGCATTTGAATTATGGATATAGCGTATGGTTGATTGTTCCGATTACCTCAATTTTTTGAATCTAATCTAGTGCTGTGGCTACTGCGAAATTGAGTTTTTACTCTTTTTCTAGATGAAGTATTTGCAACAGTTCGGTTAGACGTTGGTAATCGGTGATATATAAGTAGCCTATTAAAGTTTCTAGACTAGTTGCCTGTTGATAAATTTCGGGATTAAGTCGCTTAGGGCGTCCTGTTGCGGCGTTTCTACCCCGTCGGACAATTTCTAATTCGGTATCCCTGAGATGAGGAATCAGCGATCGCAAATGTAGCGCTTGTGTTTCTGCTCTTACCTGCTCCACTACCAGACGATGGTAAATTCCTGACCGCTGCAATGGCAGCAGATAGAACATTCTAACATACAACTCATAAATTGCATCCCCCAAATATGCTAAAGCACTAGGAGAAATTTGTTGCACTTGTGAGAGGGAAATCTGTTGGAATGGCCCTGTGGTTGCCAAGAGTGCTTCAGTCCAAGACAAGCTCTGTTTGGGAGTTTCATCTTGTCCATCTAATAGCTCTTCCTCCTGTGACTTCACAAATAAATCATTCCTTGACGGGCTACATTTGGCAGGCATTCTTCGCAAAGACTGATTTTTCTGAAGTATGCCGTGATAGTATACTTAGCATAATCAATACTATCAAAATTACTTCCTAATTTCATCTTTTTGATTGAGAGTTGGCATTTAAAATCACCCTGATGTCAACATCTATAAACCAAATTTCGCCTACTTGTTGTGGTCTGCGCCTCAGATAGGGTAAAATTTTAACATCAAATTCACCCTTCTACTTGGTAGCATTGCCATACTTACTGAGTAAACCTGAGTAAACGACAACTTTTAACTATACAGCATCAAGTCAAGTCTATCTATAAACAAATCTGCTGGCTTTGTATTTCTTACAACAAATCTCTCAGACTTGATTATTTATCCAATATTCTAGCCAACGATTACATACCCAAAAATTGGGTCTTTATATATTTAGTTATTACTCAACTTTAAACATAATAGCTCAACTGGCTTTATGCCTCTCCCACAAGGAGAGAGGTTTTCTGCCAGAAGTTTTAAAAATTAAGCTATCCGATTTTGAATCTAGATAGCTAAATTTACCTCTCAGATCGAGCAATCAAGACTACTTGACGTTTTCTAGAGCGTCTTCAACTGATTTTTGCAGGGAGAGAAACTTCTCTAGGCGAACAAGCTTGACCGTTTGAGTTACGCGGGCATTCGTGACAATTTGCAAAGTGCCATCAGCAGTTTGAGCCTGCTTGGCTAGCTGCACCAGAGCACCCAAGCCAGAGCTATCAACAAAGTCAATTTGCGAGAGATCCAAAATAATGTGCTTAGGACCCTCGTCTATCTTGCTGCCAAGTGTCTTGCGAAATGTCGGCTCGGAAAAAGCATCTAACAAACCTGTGAGGCGGAATAGCTGACAGTTATCCCGGACTTCACGAGTGCCTCTCAGGCTAACGGTTAGATTCAGTGGCTCAGCAATAATTCCCTCCTCATGAGTTAAAGTGAACGCTCAAGTATAGATGGTTTTTGAGCAAGTTGTCTACAATCTGCTGGAATAGGGGATTGGGCATTGAAAAGAGGCAGAGGGGCAGAGGGGAAAGAACTTGTAGAAGAACTCTCCCCTGCTCCCCTGCTCCCCTGCTCCCCTGCTTCTTCCCCATTCCCTATTTTTACCTCACCTCTGCCACGGCTTGACGTGCTGTTCGCATGGCTTGAACAAATTGCTCAAACAAGTAATCAGCATCGTGGGGGCCAGGACTAGCTTCTGGATGATACTGTACGGAGAACACAGGTAGAGATTTGTGACGTACCCCGGCAATGGTGCGATCGTTTAAGTTTAGGTGGCTGATTTCTACAACTGCCGTAGGTAAAGAATCTGGGTCAATAGCAAAACTATGGTTTTGACTAGTAATTTCTACTCGTTGTTGTAAACCGGCAGGCTGATTCAAACCACGATGACCAAATTTGAGTTTATAGGTTTCTGCTCCTAGTGCATGACCTAAAATTTGATGTCCCATACAAATACCAAAGATAGGTTTTTCACTTAACAGGAGTGCTTTAGCAGTTGCAATTCCTTCAGTGACAGCAGCAGGGTCGCCAGGCCCATTAGAAAGAAACACACCATCTGGATTGTATTTGAGAATTTCTTCTGGTGGTGTATCAGCGGGTACAACAATTACCCGACAACCATAACTTACTAAGCGACGTAAAATATTGCGCTTAACGCCAAAGTCAAGGGCAACAACGGTAAAGGCTTCCCCAAGATTTTCCGCAGTTTCAGAGTTAAATTCCCAAGTTGGAATTGTGGGATCGGACCATTCATAAGCCGTTGAGGTGGTGACTTCACGAACCAGATTTAATCCTGCCATGTTGGGGGCTGCTAGTACCTGCTCTAGCAATTCCGCTTCATCAAGAATAGTAGTAGAAATACCACCGTTCATCGCTCCGAACATCCGAATTTTGCGGGTGAGAGCGCGGGTATCAATGCCGTATATCCCTGGTATTTGGTTTTGTTTGAGGTAGTCAGGTAAAGTTTGTGTCGATCGCCAGTTACTCGGACGGTGACAAATATTCCGCGCGATCGCACCCCGCACTTGGGGCCCATCTGATTCTTCATCTTCCAGATTGACGCCAGTATTCCCCAATTCAGGATAGGTAAAAATCACAATTTGACCCCGGTAACTAGGATCGGTCAAGACTTCTTGATAGCCTGTCATGCCAGTGTTGAACACCACTTCTCCGATCGCGGTTCCTGTCGCACCGAAAGACCAACCGCGATAAGTGGTTCCATCTGCTAGGACAAGTAAAGCTGGTATTGAGTCAGTCAGGGGCATAGGTGATAGGATTGGGGATTGGGCATTGAAAAGAGGCAGAGGGGCGGGGTGCGGGGGGCAGAGGGGAAAACTCTTCTCCTTGTTCCCTGCTCCCTATTTTCTATTCCTTAATACTGCGATTGTTAATTATCCCATGAGTTGAGCAATTGGGAGTTTTTAAGATAGTTAATTAAAATTAAAAGGGAATTAAAGTAGCGGGAGTGGATTTGGCAAAGCTTGGGCAGTTAAAATTAATTATGCTTCAGTCTTTTTTATCCCGTGCAACCCTAATTTTTGTATCAAGCACTCTAGCGGTTTTGTGCGTTGCCTGTAGTGAAGACAAACTGAACACCGCTACTGGTGGCGATGAGCAACCTATGCCAATTGGGGATCTAGCACCAGTCCAGCCTAGCGTTAAACCAGTAAGACCAGCAGCTACCCCAGAAGCGCAGCCGCTAGATCCGTTTGAAAGTGAACCAAGTCTTTTTGAGATGGGACGAGACAAAGCTGTTGGCGCTTGGAGTATCAGCCAATCGGCTCAATCTCCAGATGATTGGAAATTGGTGGCGAGTCAGTATCAGGATGCGATCGCGCTGATGCAAAAAATCCGACGACAAAGCCCAGAATTTGCGATCGCTCAAACCAAAATTACAGAATATCGCCGCCAGGTTAAATATGCCCAACAGCAAGCTAATCCTCGTCCTGTTGCAGTTAGAGAACCTCAGAAAATAGTCGTTGTTGTTCCCCAAAGAGAAACTATACCAAAGCTCACTTTACCTCCACGAGAAACAAAACCGTTATCACCAGAGCCAGCTTTGCCTTCATCAGCAGTGGTTATTCCCGATGAAGCAGTATTTACAGCGCCGATAAAAAGACGAATTGGTGGTACGCCAATTGTGGAAGTTACCTTTAACGGCCAGCAACAATTTGAGATGATTGTGGATACGGGAGCAAGTGGCACTGTCATCACCCAAGAGATGGCTAATGCTTTGGGAATCGTCACAGTGGGAAAAGCTAAGGCAAACACCGCGAGTTCCAGAGCTGTAGAATTTCCCGTGGGCTATGTTAATTCGATGGCAGTTGGCGGGGTAATAGTGAATAAAATACCAGTAGCGATCGCAGGTGCGGAACTAGAAACTGGACTTCTAGGACATGACTTTTTTGGCAACTACGATGTCACCATTAAACGCAATGTGGTAGAGTTTCGCCCGCAATTGCGATCGCAAATCAATTCCCCAGAAACTTCACTAACTCCTCCAACTTCGTCCAAGCAGCCCCACTTTGTAGGATATCCTTAGCGATTTTAATCCCTTGGGCGCGATCGAGGAAGGCGATCTTACCCGCGACTTGCAGCGCCAACGACGCATTTAAAGCTACTACATCTTGTTGCGCCTGAGTTCCCTTACCTTGGAGTACCGCCTTGAGAATCTCCGCATTCTCTTGCACATCTCCACCCCGAAGCATACCTATGGGAGCAGGTGTTAAATCCAAATCTAGGGGATTAATAGTAGTTAACTGTACTTCGCCGTTTGATAAAATCGCCAAGTCAGTTTCATCTCCTAACCCAGCCTCATCAAGTTTTTCTCGCCCGTGTAGTACAATCGCCTTTTCCTTACCCAAATTCTGTAATGCTTCGGCAACTGTTGCCAAAAGCTTAGGAGTAAATAAGCCCACCACTTGCCCAGTTGGACGCAAGGGATTTACTAACGGCCCGAGCAAATTAAAAATTGTTCGCACTTTCAAAGTCCGCCGTAATGACGCAACCGCCTTGAGTGCTGGATGCCAACCAGGGGCAAACAAGAAAGTGATCCCGACTTCTTGTAGTGCTGCTTGTACTTTTTCACTAGAGGCACTTAAGTTTACACCCAAGGCTTCCAATACATCTGCACTTCCTGTGAGACTTGAGGCTGAACGATTGCCGTGTTTAGCAACTGGTATACCATAGGCAGCAGCAACAAAAGCCACTGCTGTAGAAATATTAAAGGTTGATGAACCGTCTCCACCAGTGCCACAAGTATCTATTACGGTGCTAAGTTCTAAGTGCTGAGTGCTAAGTGGGGAACATTGAGATTGTAATACTTCAGCCATACCGGTCAACTCGTCGGCAGAAATGCCTCTAAAGTTCAGTGCTGTTAAAATTGCTCCCGATAATTCTGGGGGAACCGCTTCACTGAGCCAACCCTTCATCAATTCAGCAGATTGAGTGCGAGACAATGATTGTCCATCTATTAATTGTTGCAGCAGGATATACCAGCTAGCAGAGGATTCTTGAGCAGAGATTGGGGAAGTTGCCATAGCTAAGGTTTTTGTAGGTATGGGAGCCATCCTACCGAAAAATGAGAAAGTAGCAGCCAAGCTTGGGAAACTAAAATCCCAACTTTTTGCTGTTCTTAGGAGTTGACATTTAAGCAATTACTTATGTATTCTATAAATAGTTAAGCGTTTGCTTAAATATATGGTTAATAGGAATGAGTAGACCTGCTGCCAGTGCCGATGTTTTTGTGGCGATCGCAGATCCCACACGCAGGGCACTACTGGATCTGTTACGTAATGGTGAGCAACCAGTCAAGGAACTAGCCCAGCCATTTGCCATGAGCTTGCCAGCGATTTCTCAGCACTTACAGATTCTTTGCGAAGCAGGCTTAGTACAAATGCGAAAAGCAGGGCGACAGCGTTTCTATCGGCTCAACCCGGAGCCATTGAAACAGATATCAGAATGGATTGCTCATTACGAGCAGTTTTGGCAAGAAAAACTCGATGCCCTTGGCAATTATTTGGAGGAAAATTGATGCTCCGATTGAATATGGAAGTGTTTTATCCCTATCCTCCCCAACGGGTTTGGCAGGTTCTCACTAACCGTCAGGCATTGGCAGTATGGTTAATGGAAAACGACTTTGAGCCGCGTTTGGGACACCAATTCCGATTTGTGCATTCGACACTGCCAGGGCTGGAGGGAGACATAAACTGTGTGGTAATTGAACTCGATGAACCAAGACGACTTGCATTCACTTGGCAAGACAGTATGATGTGCCAGCCTTCAGTTGTTACCTGGACAATCCAACCCGTTGTTGGAGGTACAAAACTTCTACTCGAACATAAAGATTTGATTCAAAAAGCCATCAAGCTAAATGAACCAATGGAACTTTCCCAACCGTGGCAAGGCAAATTTATGCATGAGTCCCAGGCAGGGATGCAAACACTAACAGCAAATAATCGCAGCACTATATTTTCGTCAATACCAATTGGTAGATATGAGGCATTAGATAGTATCTTTCTTAGTTATTTTCTCAATGGTGGATGGAACTATAGTTTGCATGAAAAACTACCGCAAATCTTAGTCACAGATTGCAGTAATTAAAGTGTAAATTCACATATTGCAGACCGATAATTACATTTAAATTCAAAGCTTGGCAACACGATCATTTGTAGTGAGACGAGTATTAGCCAACCCACATTAAATTGAGCTTTTGGAAAATTAAATATGAATAAACAGACTTTTGTGGGCATAGAAACTGAAATATGGTTTGAGTTTGTGCCTGTTCCAGGTACGAAATTATTGCCATTAGCTGAACCAGTGTCAAAAGCGCACTGAAAACCACCAAACCTAGATCCCCCCTTTTTTAGAGGGGAGTCCTAAAAGCCCTCTTTTTAAGGGGGTTGGAGGATCTCTTGTGCGGAAGTCCTAAATTTATTAGTATTTTATCTTTTTTGAAGATATCAAATATGAGTTATCAGACTCAACTCAGCATCCCAATGATTATTCAACAATCAGAAAGAGGGGAACGAACATTAGATATTTATTCCCGCTTACTTGCAGAACGAATTATCTTTTTGCGAAACGAAGTTACAGATGAGACAGCTAACCTCATCGTTGCACAAATGCTATTTCTTGATGCTGAAGATTCACAAGATATCACATTGTATATTAACAGTCCTGGAGGTTCGGTGACAGCAGGAATAGCTATTTACGATGCCATGAATCAAATTCGTTCAGAAGTATGTACTGTATGTATTGGCATTGCTGCTTCAATGGGATCGTTCTTGCTTGCTGCTGGAAGTAAGGGTAAAAGATATGCTCTACCAAATGCTCGAATTATGATTCATCAACCATTAGGAGGCGCTCAGGGAAAAGCATCTGATATTGAAATTGCAGCCAAAGAAATTTTGTATTTCCACCAATTAATGAACAAAATACTCGCTGCTAATACAGGTAAATCGCTAGAACAGATTGAATTGGATTCTGAACGTGACTTTTTCATGAGTCCTGAAGAAGCAAAAGCTTACGGTTTAATTGACAATATCATCTTGAAAACATCTGCATCTATTTAATTTGCAAACAAATCTAATATCCATAAATAGTAATGGGATGGAAACCAAAAATGAAAATACTCATCATTGGCGGCACAAATTTTATTGGCCCTCCTGTAGTCCGTCAACTGATTGCAATGGGTCATGAAGTGAGCGTATTTCATCGGGGAAAAACTACAGCTAACTTACCACCAGATGTGCATGAAATTTTGGGCGATCGCTCCCATCTTTTGGAGATGAAAAGCAAGTTTAGGCAGCTTGCGCCTCAAGTTGTGGTAGATATGATTGCCTATAACGAACAAGATGCACTAACTCTAACGAGCGCATTTGAGGATATTACCCAGCGTGTTGTTGTAATCAGCAGTATGGATGTATATCGTGCATACGATGTCCTTTGGGGTAGGGAATCTGATGTTGTACCTGTACCACTTACCGAAGATTCGCTCCTGCGCCAACAACTCTATCCATACCGGGAAATGCCCTCTAGACCGATCGCTGTGCCAAGTGATTATGAAAAGATTCTGGTAGAGCAGGTGGTGATGGCATCCAACTTGCCCGGAACGATTATACGCTTGCCAATGGTATATGGTTCCAGAGACATCCTACATCGCCTGTATTCCTATCTTCAGCGAATGGATGAAAACCGTCCTGCGATTGTTTTGGAAGACAATATCGCTCGATGGCGTGGCTCTTACGGCTATGTAGAAAATGTAGCGTATGCGATCGCATTAGCAGCAACAAATGAACGTGCAACTAATCGTATTTATCATGTCGCTGATGTCGAAGCACTTACCGAAGCTCAACGCATCACCAGAGTCGGGAAAATAGCCGGATGGCAGGGTAAAGTTATTATCGTACCCAAAAGCCAGTTACCATCAGAGTGGAAGTTGCCTGGTAATACAGAGCAAGATTGGTTTGTAGACTCAACTCGTATCCGTCAAGAGTTGGGATATAAGGAAATTGTGCCGTTAGATGAAGCATTGCGGCAAACAATTGATTGGCAACGAACTCATTCACCTCAAGAACCGCAGCAGTTTGCAGTACCGTGGTTGCTGGACTATGCAATAGAAGATGCGATTTTGTCTAAATTCCGTTGAACTTCATAGTTAGTAATGAATAGCTCTTTTCCTTTAGCAGCACCAATTTGTTTATAGTTATTCATGCCGTACTGTAATTCCCACTCTGAAATATTAGCCCATTGAAAATTTTCTAAAATTTGCGTTGAGTTGTCGTAGGTAATTAGCCAGCGATGATGACATTGTTGCAAAAGTTCAGCAAATCTCTGATGTTCAAAAGAAGTGTGCAAGTGACCATCTTTACCATATAGCTTTGATTTCGTAGCACTAAAATATGGTGGATCTAAAAATATAAATACATCTTCTCCTTCTGATTTTAATAAATCGCTATAATCTAAATTAGTAATTTTGACGTTTTTTGATAAGATATTTTCTAACTTTTCAAGTCGTTCTATTGAAGTATCAGTAAATCTTTTATGGAAAGCTTCTTGGGAAAAACCGCCTGATTCTACGGTTCCAGAAAAAGTAATTCTATTGAGAACGAAAAAACGAACGGCTCTTTCTAAATCAGATAATTTATTCACATCTACACTAGTCAATTCTGAAAACAATAATTTGCCATCTGTATACTTGACTTTAATATGGCGAATTTCTTTAACTAACTGAGCAATATCAGATTGGGCAAATTTCCAGAATAAGAAGAGTTCGCGGTTTAAATCGTTAATCCAAATTTTGAGATCGGGAAACTTTTGTCTTAAATAAATGAATACGGAACCACCACCTACAAAAGGTTCTCGAAATTCAGAAAAGCTTTCTGGTAAATATTCAACTATTTGATTTATGGCTTTTGACTTACCACCAGGATATCGTAGAGGGCTTTTTAGCATATTAGCATAAAAGTAGTTTTTTGTGGCTTAAAATATATTAATTTAATTATTCAAACATTTATACAAAAAGAAGATTCAACTATCTGTAAAATAGTCTGAATCTATCTTTTTGATTTCATAAACCGATACTATTGATACACCTATATTATTATCAATCATCAATTGTGCTAATTCTTGACCATCTATTAAGACAACCTTTATATCTATGTCAGCTACATAATTTTTTGCATCTTGAGTAAACTTAGAAGTGGTAATAAACACTCCTTTTTTTGCTCTTTGCCCATATAATGCACCAACAAATTTCTGAATTTCTGGTCTGCTTATAACATTAGCGTCCCATCTTTTAGCTTGGATATAAACAACATCTAATCCTAATTTATCTTCCTTAATTATACCGTCGATTCCACCATCACGACTTTTACCAATTGCTTTACCAGCATCACGCCTTGAACCTCCATAACCCATTTTAATAAGTAAATCAATTACAATTATTTCAAAAAAATCTGACGAAATAGTTTTAATCCGATTAATTAAATCTATTTCCAATTCATTGCGAATTTTTTGATATCCTAATTCTATAGACTCTTGGGGAGTTTTTTCTGAGATTTCGTCAAAATCTGGATTAATCTTATTGTCTTGTTTTTTTGAACTTTTAAAGTTAATAAATTCAGAGAATTGACTAAGAAATTGAACATCTATCTCTTGTAGAGATTGTCTAGTTACATTTATACCTTGTTCTGTAATCTCAAAATATCCTCTCTTTGGGGTTGCTAATAAACCTGCTTTCTTTAAGTATGTTCTTGCCCATCCTACACGATTATCAAATAATGGTTGTTGACCACTAGGTAATAATTCTTTTCGTTCGTCTTCACTTAAATTGAACTGGTCGGCTAAAGCTCCAATGGCTTCTCTTATAGAGTGTTCTTGACCATCAAGCGCATATTTAAGTAATGGAAGCATTATCTTTTGATAATCAGGTATTGCCATTTTTATCTATCTAAAAGTTTACAAAAATAAGACTATAGGCATTTTTAACATCCTTATCAGAAAATTGGTGAAAAATAAGTTAAGCGATCGCAAACCCATAACACAAAACTACGCACCCGTAATATATATTGCTGAATTTTATATCGAGTTTATGTTGCAATTTTGTAAAAACCTGTTACATTACTTTACAGGCAGTTATAACTGTTACAACATAAAAGCTCGGAGTATTATTTATGGCAGACGTTAAGAAGACTACGCCTTCGGTTTCAGAAGATCCTAATGCTTTGCGCTGGGGCTTCACTCCTCAGAGCGAAAACTGGAACGGTCGTTTTGCAATGATTGGCTTTTTATCTGCTGTTGCACTTGAAGTGTTTTCTGGTCAAGGGATTTTACACTTCTGGGGCATTCTCTAAATTTAAACGTTTTTAGCTTCATTAGATTATGAGGCAAGACGGGGATTAGTAAAATTGTCTGCCTTGCCTCGTAATCTCAAGAATTAGAAAACTCACCAGCAACTACCGTGATGAGCGAAATATTACACGCCCTGGAGATTCTTCTTGATTAATTCGCGCATACACTCGAAGAGAAGTTAAGACTTCGCCAGGAATACCACCACAGTCTAGTTGTAAGTCATCCTTGGATAAAGCACAGATATCTGCATAAAGCCCCGATAATTGGCGAATTCGCACTTCATTACCTGCATTAATAGCTTCATCAGCGACTTTCTTCAGGATGCGCCGTGATTCATGTTGTAGCTTTCCCCACCAAGAATAGCGTTCAGCCGGTGGTACAAATACTAGGGAATGTATCGCTTCGTCCATGTCAATCCAAGCACGGAGAATTGACAGGGGATCGGTGTTTTTCTCAGCTTTTTGGGTGCGTTGGAAGCGATCGCTTAAAGCATCAATATATTGATCGCGCTGTTCTGGTTTAGAGTGTAAGGAAACGACATCGAAGCTAAAAACACTCTTTAAAGCATGATGTAAATCTGGGTCTATTTCGATAAAATTCATATATAAAAATAGGAATGCCGCTGGTAAATCGGATGCATTCTCTTGGGTAACTAATGGATTTGAAAGTGCTTGTTGATACAAGCTCAATCCCTGAGCTTGAACAGTTCCACTAAGACCGGGGTAGATAATTTCGTCGCGGATAAAGGGAAGTTGAAAAAGATTAGAATTATCTGCGATCGCACCAACTTGTTCAGCCAAATCTAAGGTGCGCTGTCGCCAAGTTGCAGCCAAATCTTCTGGTATTCGCAGCAGTTTGCGTTGAATCTCATTCCACAAATCTGAGTCTGTTTGGCTTTGCAGTTGGGAATTACCCAGATAATAACTGAGTTCTGAGTCGGAATCGAAAGCTTCTCGGAGGTGATTTAGTTTTAACTCGTCTGGCGGATCTTCCCAACCAGTATTTTGCTGTGGTGGTTCAGGTTGTAAGAGGTTATGAAGTTCTTGCAGCACATCATCACATATTTTAGATCCTGGATCTAGTGGTAATTCTGCACGAGCCTGATTCAAAGTAGCCTCCAGTCCATACAAACTAAACCGCAGTAACCGAGCTAACTCCGAGTTTTCTATCTCTAATAATTGACGCAAATGCTGCATAAATATCACCTCCAAATATTACCTGTATGCGGTTCGTAGCGAATTAAGCTTGACAAACTTCTGCGTTCCTCTGCGTTTAAAAATATTAATTTTTTTAACGCAGAGGAACGCAGAGGTTTAATGTAAGAGTTAATGTATGCCGCAAAAGGGATCGCGTTCTTTATCAACTTCATTAGGTTGCAATTCTAATTCAGCACGATAAACACATCCTTCTTCTTTCAGGCATTCTTGATTTTGTGATGTCCAGTAAGGCACTTCACCAGCGTGCATTCTTAGAATACCTCGATCGTCGAGAGTTACACGATATTGGCAAGGGTAATCTGTGGTTATATCTGGTTTACTGAGTGCGCCAATTCTGATCCATTTTTTGCTGTTAGTTTCGGCATCTGTTTGATAAACATAGAAGGTGTGCTGGCCAGTTTGTGGGAATGGAGGTAAGGGATTACTAATTAACCCAATTCCTGGTTGCGTCACCCCATCGCGCAAATAGTGAAATTTGTGAAACGTTTTACTACCATCATTTCCGACTTCAAATACAAGATGATAGGCATCTGGTTGATCGACAGTTGCAGACTCAATCACATTGACGGCAATATCACCATCATTTAAGTCTTTATTGAAGCGTTCTACAGCAATATTCCAATTTAATTTACCATCAGCAAATAACTCTGATGTTTCTGAAACTACCGATTCTAAATCAATACCAGAAATGTCAATCAAATAATGGGGATTTCCTTGACAAAGCAATACGTTAAATTCGAGGGTTTGGTCAATCTCAAACTGGACTTTGATTTTTTTCAGAAATTCTACTTCTGGCATTTCCAGTTGATTCATGAGGTTTTTGCCGTCAAAGCTTCCCCATAGTCGTAAATCTCCCTCTTCGTAATCTTGACGGTAGATAATATTAGTTAATTGTATGCCTTGCCAATGAGTACGAACTTTAGCAACAGTTTCCCAAGGTGCAAGTTGATAGAGTTCTTGTCCAGCTTTGAATATAGTTAGTAAATCGTTGCTTTGGGTTTTGCGTTTGAAGTTGCAGGGTAAATAATAAAATAGGTTTTTAACATCAATTTCTAGCTGGTTGGCTCCCTTACGCAACAAGCTTTTAGACTCTTCTGGATCGAATCTCAATCTTCGTAACTTTTCGGCATAACAAGCACCGGCGGAGGTGGCTAGCTTGGTAAATTCCAACACAAAGGTAATCCGTTCTGGATTCCAAACAAAATATGGAGATTTACTAAATTCTTGGTAGATTTGACGCTGCACTATGTCTAAATTGCAAGTTTTACCAGACAAAATTAACCAATCAACTTTTTGGGAATTCCAAGAATCTTTGGTGAGATCGTCGGGACGCAAACGACTTTCCATTAATCCTTTGGCAATTCCGATCGCTTCTTTAATTCCTGAAGCGGCGGCTCGTTCAAATTGCTGGTTATCTAAGGTGACGCAGATGTTATTGGGATCTTTAACTTGCAATTTAATGGCGCTTTGGGTAAGCAATTCGGAAATTTGCTGCTCAGAAAGTGTAAAGGTTAATAGAGAATTCTCTGTTGGTGGCTTTTGCCCAAGTTTAAGTTTGGCGGCTTCTGCATAATCCCAGAGAATATAAAAAGATTGCAGACGTTGAGGTGCTTGTTGCCAACGAGTCGGCAATACTTTCTCGGCTGTATCTAGGGCATCTTTGTAAGCAATATCGCCTTCTGGATTTTCTTTATCTAGACATTTTAAAAGACTGCCAGTTTTGAATTTGCCTTGTTCTAAAAAGCGCTCGTTTAACTCGGAGTTAATTAAATCTTCTAGCTTTTCGTTTTCAAGATCGCCTGTTGTAACTGCTGTCAATAAATAATCTGCGATCGCAACTTTTAATAATCTGAAAATTCGCAGTGTAATTAATTCACCGCCTAACTGTAAATGACCGGATGAACCTAATAGTTTGGGAGTAAGTTTATAGTAACGTCCTCCTAAACCTCGGTCTTCATAATCGGCAAAAGCTGGGGTTTTATCTTCTAGAGTCAGTTCAATTAAAGCTAAGTCTGTGGTTCCCCCGCCAATATCCAAGACGAGGACATTTTGTGACCATTTGTTTCCTACTTGGCGACAACGGGTTTTGAATGACTCGATTCCAATGTTGAGATTACCGCCAAATTCTCGCCATAAAAAGAATATTGCTACAGAAACGGCTTCATCATAAGCAGTTTGCACATCATCGATTCCCAACTGCTCAACCAATTCCCTAACTTCCTTGCGAACAACTGGTGGGGCGACTGTTGGGTAGGTAACAACTGCTGTTAAAAAATCTCCTTCCGAAAATCTGCGTCGTGCGTGTTGGCGGTATTCTTCAGTTAACTCGATTAAATGCGCCCAAGCAGATTGGATTAACTGGTTGGCGGTAATTGTTTCTTCTTCGCCATCCAAAATAACTGAAAACGATCGCTCCTGGCCAAAATAGCGTTTGGGTGAATGGTGAAACCTGCTGATGATTTCCTTTAAAGAACCGCTTGTACCTTGAGCGATCGCTTTTTTTCGGTTATCTCTAGCTTCCCTACCCATCCGCAGTTTTAAATCCTCTAAGTGTGAAATTTCCGCCTCGCTGGGAATTTCCGTATCGCGGCGATCGATATCCAGCACAACTGGGATCAGATTTTGCGACTCTAAGGTAGGGACGCGGAACACCTCATGATAAATTTGGTAAAGTTTTTTGCTGACAGCACGGCGGAATCTCTCGCTGTTTCCTAAAGAAAGTTCAATTTGGCGAATTGCTTCCAAAAATCGCTCTTTATTATCACTTTCAAATACTTCGCTCAATCGGCTGGGTTCTATCTCTAAATTTTTGCTAATTTCTATGATAAACTTTGCCCAATCATCAGTGCTAACATCCGGTAAAGCTACTGAGGCGGGAGAACTCAGCCATTGTGATAAGCGATCGCGCAACCGCATTTCTTGTTCTTTTGGTAAAATTTCTGCGATCGGTACTTCAATTGGATCGAAAAGTGTCACTGTCGAATTCGATGTACCAAAATCTAAAGCAAACCATCCTGGAAATCTTTTTTGTTGTTTCTCGCTTGGTTCGCGATCGGTATAGTTATTCAGTTTAAAAGGGTTCATTATAGTATCAAATAATTCTGTTGAACGATCGCTTTTTTATCTAGGGCGATGCCTACACCTTTTCATATAAAAGCGTAGGCATCGCTATGAAAATTCCATCATTTACTAAGTTTATGTTGAAGATTCTTGCTCACTTGCAAGTCTTACTTGTTCGATAGTTAAATTAAGTAATTGGGCAACCTCTTCCATTGATATACCACGAGCTAAGAACTGAGGTACAAGTTCAAGTTTTACTTGTTCTCGTCCTCGTTGTACTCCTAGTTCTATCCCCTCTTGTTTAGCTTCTTGATAAACTCTAGTTTCTTCTAACTTAACTCCTAACATTGCCTCTACCTCTTCACGACTTAAGTTTGCGAATTTATAAACTGCGATCGTTGTGATTACTCAGATGCAAGTCTTACTTGTTCAATGGTTAAATTAAGTAATTGGGCAACCTCTTCTATCGACATACCACGAGCTAAGAACTGAGGTACAAGTTCAAGTCTTGCTTGCTGTAATCCTTGTTGTATTCCTTGCTCTCGTCCTAGTTGTATTCCTTGTTCTCGTCCTAGTTCTAATCCTAGTTCTAGTCCCTCTTGTTTCGCTTCTTGATAAACCCTAGTTTCTTCTAACTTAACTCCTAACATTGCCTCTACCTCTTCACGACTTAAGTTTGCGAATTTATAAACTGCAATCGTTGTGATTACATCTATTATCTCCTTCTTAGCCAAGACAGTTATCTGCTCTTGTTGCACCCGCTCAATTAAACGTTTCGCATCCTGAACCATTTGAGTCTCTGAGGCAATAGTCAACTGCATCAAACTAATACCTACTTTGTACTCATCAGGATTACCTAACTCATCTAAATAAATCCGTTGTACTTGAGAACTGTTCAGTAACGATCTGTGAATAGTGGTTTTTTCTGGTTCCAAGCTGCGAGACTGTAAAATAATTACCCCGTACCAGTCATCGTAAAGTGACGCGTTACGATACATATACAGCATGGATTCTGAGAAAAAGCGATGGTACAGTAACTCATCCTTTTGGAATTGTACCTCAGCAAAAAAGATTATCTGAGATGTTGCATCCGGTGGAGGTAAAAATACCCCATCAATCCGAAATGTTGGTTCTTTAACTTCAACTGATTCAAAGCGATAGCTAGCAGCTTCAGGCGGTGGCTGTTCTACTAACTCGAAAAACAATCCTGGGACACGCTTGAAAATTGTATAAAAAATCGCATCACGCCTCATAAATACATCCTCATATCTTGACGCGATCGCGTCATCTCAAATCATCTAAATAAGAAACAGCAGCAAGTTCGGAAATAATCTGCAACCAAGTCGGAATTTGGATTTCAGATGGTAATTCTCCAGCCGCCAAATATCTTAGCAAATTTTCTTTTTTGGAAAGGTTTTGCAAACTAGGAATAATTTGATCCAAAATACCTTCTAGTTCGGCATTAATTTGCTGATTAACTTCGCTAACATACTGCACAAGATGGAGGCTGGCGCTAGCTGTAATTTCATCTCGCAGTCGCAGTACTAAAAGTTGGTGATTGCTCGATCTGGGTAAACCTTGGCTTTTCTCTGGTGCCCAATCAAAGATTTGACCAACATTGTGTTTATCGTCTTGACGTGCTAAGGGAAAGATAATTTCGGGCGCAACAGTTTTATCTTTACTACTGATTTCCGAGACGATTGCTTCTTTCCATTCGTTAGGATCGCATCCTAGTAATAATTTGTAAAAGAGATCGGCATCTTCAAAACCAAATTTTTCTTCAATTTCTTGTTCCATTTCTGGGTGGAAAAATGCCTGTAATTGTTCGCGTTCTGGGGCTATATAATTTGATAATTGGTTTAACAAATCTACCACGGCTTGCTGGATGCGATCGCGGGCAAAATCTTCTACTTCTTTAACGGTTTTCTCAAATACTGGATAAAAATCATCGCTCTTAGTCGGAAGGGAAGTATTTACGCGGTTTCCCCGATCGAATAATTTCCCAGCTGCACCTTTAGATTCTGCCAGAGCGATCGCTCCATTGTTAGCTTTGTTGAAGAGTAAAGTCCACTGGTTCCAATTGAGGATTCTAAAGGTGAGTTCGTCTTTCACTACATCGCTAACAACAACACCGCGCCGATCTTTGAGTGGTTCTTTCCCGATATCTTTTTGAAAATTTCTGTAGATTTTATCTAAGCTTTCGATCAAAAAACGCAATTCGATAAAAGCGGGACTATCGCCTGTGGGGATACCTTGCTCGTGAATTTCATCTATGATGTCTTTCAAGCGATCTTGTTGCTGACTCACCACATCAGCAGCTCTTTTGGTATCTTCATACAGTTGCTTTAGACCATGAGTCGCTACGTGGGTTTGAATCAATTCCCGCAGCTTACTAAGTCCGCCATCTTGACTAAAGTAACCTAGCTGTCTGCCCAAATAGCTACGGGTGTTAGATTCTATCAGATTTTTACTTAATAGCTCCCATTTCTCTTGTAGCCGTTTAGACCGATCTAAATAATCAGGATAATCTAAGTTAGCTAAAAATTCTGGTGAACCAGCTTTGACTGTAGTAGAACGTTTTGCCAATTCAGCTAATCCCAATAGTGGCGACAGTAAAACGATGCGGTCTTTTTGGGTTGTAAATGCTGCTGCACCGTCAATGGTAGTTTGCAGAACTTTGAGTTTTTGGAGAACCGTTTCCTCTTCTAAATGGCTATCTTCAATCAGATGGTCAAGTTCTCTTTCGCCACCCTCGCTATCTAGAGGGAGTTGATCGAAACGACCCACACCAACGAGAATTAAATCTTTCAGGTCTTGTCCCGGTCGCTGCTGCTGCATCATGGTGAAGATTTTATTGGCGCGATCGCTTCCGGGAGATTTACCATTTAGCAATACCAAAATTGTCTGTACTTCTGCCAATTCCCGCAATGACAAAAAGGTATCCCTAGCCCCAGAATTAGCAGCCCCCAATCCCGGAAAGTCGATGAGAATAAATTTAGCTGCATCTGCAAAATCCCAAATTTCCCGTGAGATTTTCACATCAATATCGACGCGGCGGATCAGTGGGAAACTGTTTTGCAATAACTTTGTTGGTAGCCTCTGGGGTGGACTCGGTAATCTGATGTGCGCTGGGGGTAGATCCTCGAATTTCAGAGTTTGGATTGCCATTGGCTGCTCGACTAGCTGTAGCCCCTCGCGGGCAGTCACCGCATCAATTTGGTAGTGCCCACCACACATAACTTCCCCATAAGCTTGATAAGCCCGCAGGAATAATACCAACTCCCGGAGTAAATAACGCAACTCTAAATTGTTACTGCTATTCCATGCTTCTTCACACCAGCCAATAATATCTGTGCCAGAGTTGAGTTTCGATACTGGTATCGGAGGAAGCCCTGCTGCTGTGGTTCGTTTATTGGCTTCCCCTAGCATGAAGCGGAGACACTCGTGTACTCCCTCATGGGAAAGATACTCTACCGTAAAGTTGCTTAATTGCGTCGTTGTAAAATCGTCTTGCGGAATAATATGTATGGCGGTAACATTACCTGTAGTGGGGTTTTCACTGACTGGTAAAGCATCTGCATATCCAATTAGACTGCCTAAAAGTAAGGTTTTTCCACTACTAAATTCTCCCATCACACCAATTTTGACAGGCGAAGTTGCCAGGCCTACAGTTTTCTGGGCAGCCGATCGCAAACGCAGAAGACAGTCATCAAGACTAGCTGGAACCCAATCTTCTTGTTTAGAAGGGTACTGGGGCACAGAATCTATCTTTCGGAGAATGAATTCGCCGTACTCCTTAAAACGGCCCAGTTTATCTGGTTCCATAAAGTAGTTTCCGCCTAACATTAATTTCTGTGAGCTTTATAACATATAAAATGCGATTACCAGGCATTGTTACAACCAGTTGATATCACATTTAGCATTTCTCTCATTTAATTTGTGATTTTGGGATGAAGCATTTTGCATAGTCAAGACAATTTTGAAACATTGGATTTTGTTAGGAAAAATAAAAAAGAATACATTCTTCAAAATCAAGGTTCGCGAATGAGTGAAGTTGGCTTTTATACCACTAAATTATTGAAGACCGCTTAGTAAATATGTGGGTATTCAACCCTTTTATACACATGATTTAAGGCATAAGAGTTTTAGACAATTTTTACGTAAGTCCTTTATATATAGGAATCCGCTTTGATTCAAAGAAATTATTTGCGTAGGCAGGGAATAGGGAAGAGGGAACAGGGAATAGGGAAGAAGGAATAAATGTGTACTGAGTTTTTTTCACGCAATCAAATAGGAGTCCTATACAAGGTTTTTGGTGCTAACCCAAGGGTATTAGAATATAATTCACTACTACACAAGCCAAATCCGCCTAAGCAAAAATTTTTAAACCAATGGAGGTGGGTAAAGTTTCGTGTAGCCGCGATTTCTAGTCGCCAGGACTTGGGAGCATCCCAATTTGGCAAAAATAAAATAATCTGGGGATTCAATCAAGTGGTTATTCTGACTCTTGCTCAAATCCAAAACTAATGTCTAGCAAACACTAGACTTCTTGGCATTTGTCGGGAAAAGGGGAAGGGGGAAAAGGTTCTGCAAAAGTCCCCTTCCCCTTTCACCAAAACCTTTTCCCCAAGAGTGCAAAAAGCACAAGTGCCAAGAGGTCTACTCATTGGGAGACTAACAGGTATAGATTTTTACCAAATAATAAGACCTCTCCTTAGTTGTACTAAGTGATAGAGGTCTTTGGAGTTATGTTATTTTGGCTAACAGTTTAAAAACTGCTTGTTATATCAGCTCATAACTGTTCTCTTACGCTTGAAGATGATCCCTAAACCACCCATTAACAGTGCGCCCATAATAGTAGAGGATTCGGGAACAACTTTAACCGTTGCGGCTATAACTTTGAAATCTGGCCCATTGTCGTTAGGAATACCAGGAATAAGCCCATTATTGTTAGAGCTAGTTAATCGCAGTGTTTGAGTAGTGATTCCATTTAAACTAATGCCTATAGAGCCAATATTGAAAGGCCCATTGTTAAGGATGGGGAAGACCTGAGTACTGATGTTATAGTCGGCTTTGCTGTAGTTTTGCCTCAAAATTTTGTAAGTCGCTATAACTTCATTATTTTCACCCAAAGCTTCCACCAATAAATCGCTATCGCCTGCAACTGAACCACCTGCTGTTCCACCACGCTCCCAAAAGAGGAAGGTATTCACGGGATTGGCGAAGGAGACTTCAATGCTGTCTGTATCTGCATTTTCTCGCGTCACCAGAATGCTATTTAGATTTAAGTTTCCCAAACTGTCAACAATGTCTTGAGCAGTTGGATTTGGTTTTGAGGGGCCTTCAAAAAGCAGGGTGTCATCAGGAGTATTAGGGCCTCTTCCTGAATTCAGTACACCGAATACATTTCCATCTGGAAGAATGTATGTATCATTTCGGAGAATCTTTGCTTTGGTGACAACTTCAAAGCTACTAATCGTTCTTCCACTAAATTCTACTGAATCCAACCGGATATCCCTTGTGGGATCGTTGAGTAAACTAGATGTAGGGTCGTTAGTCGGAGTAGCTGTGACATTAGTTTTAAACGAAAATTGGGTGAATGGTGCTGTCTGAGCATGAGCAGGTACTGTTAGTATTAGGGAAGCCACTGATATAAAAGCAGCACTTGTTGCGATCGCTATTGTCTTTGCAAAGATATTTGTCATTTGTATTTTCACCTTGATAGACACCAAAAAACTTACCTGAGTGAATCAGATAGGTTACTAGACAGAACAAATTAGTCGCACAGTCTCAAATTTGTGCAACCTCACCCCCGCTTCTACAAAAAGCGAATTATCAGACTTTTTTACACTTCGGACAATTAACCCTTCAGTTTTTGAAAGTCTTTAATCAGATTTATGATTATTTACTACTAAATCTTGGTCGATTTACCGTAGTTTAGTAGAACTATCCCATAGCTTTTTGTCTGTGTCAATTAGTTAAAAAAGTTTTTATAACTTTTGTGTGGGCGATCCTTTCAGCCAAAATGCTGTTATTAGATACAATACCTTAGCCAATTTACAAGAATTCAACGCCCGTAGAAACGGAATGAATACGTCCTAAAGAAGTAATTTTGGCAAAATCTGGGTTAATAAAATAGGATCGGGCATTTCAGGAAGCATTTTTGAAATTTCACGGACATATCGAAAACCACCATAGAAAGCCTTAAGATCGATAATGCCGGAGTCGGGATTGTGTTGACGAAAATCTAAGAGTTGATGATGGGATAAGCTGGTCATAAAAAATGCGTGTTTTAGCAGCATTAGTCACCGCAGTTTGACTGAGGTTCATAAAGTTTTCTAATCCCCAGAACTGCTTGGTATCTCTAAAATCAAACTTGATTTAGAAGCGTAAATGCCTTGCAGAGAATCATATAGTTTTAGTGAAGCTAAATCAGGTTTTTCAGCAATGCAATTACATAGCTAAGATGAATTTCTCAGTACTTCAAAAAAGAAACAAAGTAAAACAAGCTCTCTGATATATATAGTTTAAATTTCACACAAAATGCTGAAGTTAATCTTAATGATAACTTCAGCATTTTTTCAATTTATTTACACTAAAAGAGGAATTACTGCATATAGAAAAATAAATAAAGTATTAAGATCGTTAGCAGGTTGGCATAAACAAGATTATATCCATGTATTAAGAAATTGTATTTTCAGCACATTACCTTAATAATTTAGGCAGAGCAGGCAGGCAAAAGTGTTTTCTAAAAAGGTGCAGAGCTACGTTAAGCAAATCATAGTTGAAGAGGAAGAGATACAACAGGATGAAAAAGGATTCTGCCAGCAGGCGGATATTGCTCCTCTGATGATTTGGATGTCTCGATGTAATGCACTTTACTGTTACTTCAATTCTAATTGGCTGAAATTTACTGGAACACATCTCACAAAAGCCGCGTCTGCATCTGCGCGAGCAGAGGAAATAGGCAATATTTGGACTGGCAGCGTCCATCCAGAAGATAGACAGCGATGTGAAGATATATACCTGAGAGCATTTGTGACGTATGATTCCTTCCAGAGGCAATATCGCCTGCGTCGAGCTGATGGTGAATATCGCTGGATTTTAGATACAGCCGCGCCACGATTTGCGGCAGATGGTAGCTTTGTCGGTTACATCGGTTATTGTATCGATCTAACAGAAGTGCCGATCGGGATCGGTCAACCTTCCCTAACAGAAAGCTGCTCGCTATCGACAAATTCCTCTCGTTACCTACGTAAAATTACTGAAGAAGAACGAGCAACAGAATTAGCAAAAGCATTAGAGCAACTGCAAGCCGAAATTAGCAAACGCCAAGCAATTGAAGCAGAGTTACGCCAAAAAACCTCAGAATTTGCCGCGATTTTGCAAGTACTTCCTGATTCCTACTTTCGCATTGATGCTGCTGGCAGTATTCTGGATTACAAGCAAGGGTTGATGGAGAGTCTGTATATTTTACCAGAAGATTGTCAGGGCAAGAGTTTGCACGAATGCTTACCGACTGCTGTCAGCGATCGCTTCCATCAAGCAATAAATCAAGTACTTGAAACTCAATATGAAGTCAGTTTTGAATATACCTTACCGCAACCAGGAGAAAACAAGAATTTTGCAGCTAGGTTATTACCATTACCAGACCAGCAAATTATAGTTCTTGTTCGCGACACCAGCGACAACATCCAAGCAGCTTTAATAGAAAGTGATGCCAAGTTCCGCAGCATTGTAGAAAATGCCAACAACGTTATTTTTGCGCTGACACTTGAAGGGATATTTTCCTACGTTTCTCCTAATTGGACTGAAATCTTTGGGCATGAAATTGCAGAGGTTGAAGGCAAATCTTTTATTCCTTTTATACATCCTGACGATGTGCATATTTGTGTCGATTATTTTCAAAGAATTTTGACAACAAGCGAAAAACAAAAACCAATCGAATATCGAGTCCAACACAAAAATGGTAATTGGCGATGGCATACAAGCAACTCATCTGCTATTAAAGACGCTAATGGCAATATTTTGTACTTCGTTGGTATTTGCTATGACACCACTGACCGTAAAGAAGCAGAAATTGCACTCAGAGAAAGCGCCCAACGAGAAGCACTCCTCAATCGTCTTTCTAGCCAAATTCGAGCTTCTTTGGATCTCAATTACATTGTGGAAACCGCAGTGCAGGAGATTCGCAACTTATTCCAGATCGATCGCTGCGTCTTCTTTTGGTATCGGCAAGACGCTGATGTACCATACTGGGAAAGAGTCTATGAGGCGAAAAGTTCCTTTTTACCGTGTCTACTTAACCAACAAGAAGCAACTCATGCCGAAATCAAACTAATTGCAGCCAAAACCTTGAACGGAGAAATCATCCGCGTTGATGATACTGAGACTGTGGGCGATTCCATAGCAGAGCAATTTTTGCAGGATTTTGGTTTTACTGCTTTTATGGCGCTGCCTGTACACACCCAATCTGGTGAAATTGGTGCATTTAGCTGTGGTTATTGTAGTGGCTTTCGTCCTTGGCTGAACAACGAAGTAGAATTACTACAAGCAGTTACAGTTCAACTAGCGATCGCCATTGACCAAGCTAAACTTTACAACCAAAGTCGCATTACCGCCCAAACTGCCCAAGACAAAGCCCAGCAACTAGAAGCAGCACTGCTAGAACTTCAACAAACTCAAACGCAACTAATTCAAACTGAAAAAATGTCCAGTTTAGGACAATTGGTTGCAGGTATTGCCCACGAAATTAATAATCCTGTCAATTTCATCTACGGCAATATTAGCCACGCCAGTGAATATACTAAGGATTTGCTGCAATTAGTAGAACTTTATCAACAAAGCTACTGCCCACCAACACCAGAGATCGATCGACAAATTAATACCATTGATTTGGAATTTCTCAAGCAAGATTTACCCAAAATTCTGGAGTCGATGAAGATGGGAGCCGAACGCATTCGGCAGATTGTCCTATCTTTACGCAATTTTTCTCGCCTTGATGAAGACGGTACAAAAGCAGTAGATATTCATGAAGGGATGGATAGCACTTTACTGCTATTGCAAAATCGCCTCAAAGCCAAACCAGGACATCCCGAAATCCAAGTAATTCGAGACTACGGCAATCTACCACCAGTAGTCTGTCACGCCGGACAGATGAATCAGGTGTTTATGAATGTGTTGACAAATGCGATCGATGCTTTAGAAGAGTCATACTCTGTGGGAAGGCGAAGCGCCTATATCAATAGTCATACCCCGCAAAAAGGCGTTTGTGTAGCGTCTCCAAGAGTTGCGCCTATGTCATTAGCAAACAACACTGAACAAATGACTTTGCCACAAATTCATATTCGCAGCCTCATCCAAAAAGACTATGTAATCATTAGCATTGCTGACAATGGCCCTGGGATGAGTGAGGAAGTACGCAAACGCCTATTTGACCCCTTCTTCACGACAAAACCTGTGGGTAAAGGTACAGGTATGGGATTATCAATTAGCTACCAAATTGTAGTCCAAAAACACGGTGGAAAGATCCATTGTATTTCAGCACCAGGAGAAGGAGCCGAGTTTGTTGTAATGATTCCACTAAAGCAAGAACCCTCAACCTAGATATCACACAATAGAGATAAAAGTGAAAAAATGTAGAGACGTAACAGTGTTACGTCTCTAGAAGGGTTCTGGATAACGCATATTTAATTTCTCGATATGTGTAATCTTAATCTGAACTTAATCAAAGCTTAACCTAATAGTTGTTAACTAAGATCAACTCACTTTTTGCTGCAACATTTTAACCCCCTCAATAACCTAAAATTTACAGGAATTGAGGGGATTATTTATTCTAATATAGGAAATTAGGTTTGAAAAACGTTGTAATGGTAGTACTATCTTTGCGTAGGCATAGCCAATCCAGACAATAGACTTCTTGGCATTTGTCGGGGTAAAGGGCAAGCGTAAAAGGGTAAAGAAACTCAAAATCCTTTCCCTTTAACCAAAACCTTTTCCCTAAGAGTGCAAAAACATATTTTTGCAAGAGGTCTAATGTACATAATGAACTACACCTACGCACCGAATAAAAAAATCCCTGAGTACAAGTAAAATAGAAGGCTGGGATGATACAACCCGAAAGTCAAAATAGTATCACCTACACACGCGTTATCCACCTAAGTCATGTAATTGACATAGATATTCCCCAATGGTCTGGAGATCCCACAGTAGAATTTGAAACTGTGGCTGAACTAAATAATGATGGTTATTACTTGCGGCGTTTCTCCTTGGGGGAACATAGCGCTACCCATATCAACGCCCCTAATAGTTTTCATAGTTCTGCTGTGGGAATTGACCAATATTCAGCCCAGTCTTTAGTTGTACCTGCGGTGGTTATAAACGTTTGCCAAGCTACAGCAGTTAATCCTGATTATGCCTTGAGTGTTGCTGATGTTTTGGCTTGGGAAGCAGAATATGGTGAAATTTCTGGTGGCTGCGTAGTTATATTGAATACTGGTTGGCAAAATAAGTGGTTAGATAAAAGTGCATTCCTCAATCATGATGCTCAAGGGATTCCCCACTTTCCGGGATTTGGTAGCGAAGCGACTCAATTTTTACTTGATAAACGGCAAATAATTGGGGTAGGAATTGATACTCATGGTGTAGACCCCGGACAGGATAACAGTTTTGCGATTAACCGCTTGGTATTGGAAAAACCGCGCATTGTGTTGGAGAATCTAACAAATTTGGATCAACTGCCACCTAAAGGTACTACTCTAGCGATCGCAGTTCTTAGGTTACGTGGTGGTTCTGGTTCGCCTGTGGGCGTGTTGGCGTTCGTGCCTTAAGGCAAAGAATTCAGAACTTAAGAGTCGGAATTCAGAATTGATACTTAATAATGATATACAGAGCAATGAAACGGTGTAACTTGTAATGAATGCTGAAGAGTTTCTCAGACGTTATGAATCAGGAGAACGAGATTTTTCTAAAGTCGTTTTGAAAGGTCTTCAGCTAAATCACCTTGATTTGAGTGACATCAATCTTAATCAAGCTTGGCTTGAATCTACTTGTTTGATGGGAACCAATTTAAGCAGTGCAAACATAAGTGGTGCTAATCTGAGGTTTTGCTACTTAGGTTCTGCCAATTTAACCAATGCTAATTTAAGTAACTCACAAATAGAGGCAACTAACTTTAACGAAAGTAATTTAACCAATGCTGATTTAACCAAAACGTTTCTATGTGACTCTAGTCTAGTTAGAACGAATTTAACCTCAGCAACGATACAGGAATGTAACTTATCAGGTTCATTCTGCCGCCAAACAATTTTTACAAATGCTAACTGGGATTGGAATTATACTGACGTAATTTTTCACGAAGCCATATTGCCCAATGGAGATATTGAGAGCTATAACTATCACCCTAGCGAAGCCATTGAGTCATTACAAAAACGCTATGATTCAGGAGAAAGAATTTTTACGTTTGAGCGTTCTGTAGATTTGACAGGAATCAGATTGAGCGGTAGTGTTCTGCGTTTGTGGGTTCCAGACTTTGAATTGCGTTATGCTGACTTGAGGAACTGCAATTTTGAAAGCTCAAGAATTCAAACGTCTTTTTTTGATTTTGCTGACCTAAGTGGCGCTGTTTTTAAAGAGGTAGGTTTAGCTGATAACTCTTTCATTGCCGTTAATTTAAGTGATGCAAATTTTGAAGGAGCATATATGAAAGATGACGACCACAGGTGTTGTTTTGATGGTGCAATCTTTTGTAGAACTATCATGCCAGATGGAAGTAATCAAAATAAGGGATGTTAACAGTTATGGGTTAAAAATGTAGTTGAACAAATGCAATGCCGCGGACGGTATCAATCTGTAAAGCTGCACTGCATTACCTTGGCGCGAGATCAAAATTTAAATCATGACTCCTGAATTCTGACTTGACGATAACGTAGAAAGCAAGCAAGCTTAGTACACAAATTCCACTAGATTATCATTCGGAGGTGTTTGTGATGATAACTCCACTATCTTGCCGTAATTATATAGATGGTCAATGGTTGAGTGCTGTAGGAGAAGCAACCCTAGAAAGTCGCAATCCTGCTGACAAAACCGAAGTCGTAGCCACATTTCCCCGTTCTCAAGTTCAGGATGTAGATACAGCGGTAGCCGCCGCCCGTCAAGCCTACCGCAGTTGGCGCAAAGTCCCGGCCCCAGCGAGGGCAGAATACATTTTTCGCGTTGGGGAAATATTACTCCAGCATAAAGAAGAACTTGCCCAATTAATCAGTCGGGAAATGGGTAAACCCTTGACGGAAGCTAGGGGAGATGTCCAAGAAGGTATTGACTGCGCCTTTTACAGTGCTGGCGAAGGACGGCGACTATTTGGGCAAACCACACCTTCGGAAATGTCCAATAAATTTGCCATGACTGTACGGATGCCTATTGGAGCCTGTGCTTTAATTACTCCCTGGAATTTTCCGGTGGCAATTCCTTGCTGGAAAGCGATGCCAGCTTTGGTATGTGGCAATACAGTCATCCTCAAACCTGCCGAAGATACTTCTGCTTGTGCAACTAAATTGATTGAAATTTTTCAACAAGCAGGTTTACCACCAGGAGTAATTAACTTAGTGCATGGTGTGGGAGAAGAGGCGGGGAAAGCTTTAGTTGAGCATCCTGATGTTGATTTAGTATCCTTTACTGGTTCTTCAGAAACGGGTGCTTTTGTCGGCGCGACTTGCGGACGCACTCACAAACGTGTCTGTTTGGAAATGGGTGGTAAAAATGCTCAAGTGGTGATGGAAGATGCCGATTTAGAACTTGCTCTCGATGGGGCAGTGTGGGGAGCGTTTGGCACAACTGGGCAACGGTGTACGGCTACTAGTCGGCTGATTTTGCATCGTGATATCAAGGAAAAATTTACCGCGATGCTTTATGAGCGTACCAGTAAGTTACGCTTGGGTGCTGGCACTGACTCTGATACAGATATTGGGCCAATAGTCAATGAAAAGCAACTCCAACAGGTGAGGAAGTATTTGGATATCGCTCGTGAGGAAGGAGCAAAGGTTTTAATTGGTGGAGAAATTGCTAGTGAAGGTTCATTAAAAAACGGTTACTTCTTTCAACCAACTATTTTGGATAATGTAACTCCTGATATGCGCGTTGCTCGTGAAGAGATATTCGGGCCAGTAGTGGCATTAATTGAGGTTAGCTCCTTTGAGGATGCGATCGCAATTCTCAACGATAGCAATTATGGTCTTTCTTCTTCAGTTTACACCCGCGATATCAATCGGGCTTTTACTGCCATGCGCGACATCGAAGCAGGTATCACCTATATTAACGGCCCGACTATTGGGGCAGAGGTACACTTGCCTTTTGGTGGTGTGAAACAAACCGGTAACGGACACCGCGAAGCTGGAACTACTGCATTGGATGTTTTCACAGAGTGGAAAAGTGTTTATGTTGACTTCTCTGGAAGTTTGCAACGCGCTCAGATAGATAATCGTAGTTAATTGTTTGCAAATACACCTCAGATAATTAACTACCCCTGGCTGTGCGAAAGTTTAAGCCAGGGGTATTTCATAAGAATTCTTGGCATTTGTCGGGGTAAAGGTGAAGGGGAAAAGGGTAAAGAAACTCAAAATCCTTTTCCTTTACCCTTTACCCTTTACCCTGAGAGTGCAAAAATATATTTTTGCAAGAGGTCTATAGTAAATTTGGGTCAATTCCTTGTTGTTGTAATTTGGCTAAAAGTTCTTGAAACTGCTGCTGAGTTTGTTCTAGCTGTTGTTGCTGTTGTGCGTTTATTTCTTCTGGAGTTTGGTATCTGTTACCATCTTGGTCATACCAAAATAGCCATTCTCGTGTTCTTCCTTGATAAGTACCCTGTTCTCGTCCAATCCCTAAACCAATTTCTGGCATCCAAATTTGATCGCCGAGTTGTAAAGTGTACTTACCTTCAATTAAGCGATAAACTTCTAAACGTTGACGCTTACGACGTAGCCGCGTTGGTGCATAAATGACGTAATATAAAATGCCTAATTGAGCATAATCTATTTTCTTTTGTTCATATTCGCCATTGTAGGTTTGAGAAACCACCTCTAAAGCTAAAATGGGCGTAATTCCTTCTTCTTCCCAGAAAACGTAACTAGAACGTCCGTTTTCTCCAACAAAACGTTCAACACCTAAACTCAAAAACCCATCGGGGACTATAGCTGGTTGTAATGGTGTATAGTAAATTCCCATATTGATACCGAAAAACCAGTCATCACGAGTTTGCCAAATCGAGGCTAAGATGGCTAACAATAAATTAGGAATTAATATTTGTAGTTCGTTATCCACAGGGATATCATTAGAATCTGGTAATTCCGCCGATGAAGGTAGGCAGTCTAAGGGATTGTAATTATACATACAGCACTTTTCGATTCATTAACCAAATCAAATAATCTGCTTTAATACAAGATAGCCACTATTTCGCATACCTGCTATGTCCGCCGACTACCCGACACCAGAAAAACGTGCATTCATATCCCGATGTCGAGAAAAATGGCAACACATTGGACTATCTACCAAACCCATCAACCAACAACAGGCTACGGATGCAGTTCGAGCAATATATACTGCACTCGAACTCACTGAACCTGAAATAATTATCGTTGATAGCCCTAACGCTGGGTTCGAGTACATCTGGAATTTGCTCAAAGTCGAATCTCAGACAATTCTGGGTGATGCTATAGATAGTTCCCACTGGAGTAAAATCTACAGTAAGTTGCAATCATATTTGCTCACGCGATTACCCGTTGATTTACAAACAAATTTACATTCTTTGTTTGACAATCATCTAGCAAAAGAATATGCCAAATTACTCCAAGAACAGTTAGAAATACAATGGGGAGATGTTTTGGAGGAACATTTTGGTAAACGCAATAGCCAGTTGATTAAAAATATATTCTCTTCTTGTCGGAAACCGGAAATTTTAATTGCAGGATGCAGTTATTTTGACTTTTGTATTCAGAGTTTCAACTACCAGCAATTTGAAAACCAACTATTCATTTTAGAAGATTTTGTTAAAAATTGCGGCTGGACTTTCTTCTTTCAAAATATCGCGATTATTTCCAACCATTGCACCACAATTAATATTGATAGCAACAACCATCTCCACGGTGAAAATACACCTGCCGTAGCCTTTACAGATGGGTATAGCCTGAATGCACATCACGGTAAAATAACCCTACAACGCAAGCGTCAACTCGACGATCTCGCCTGGACAAAGATATTTGAAAAAATGAAGGCAGTCGAAATTGACTCTTGGGAAGAATACAAGTTGTTACGTGTCGTTGAAGGAATTAATGTCCAGCCTAAGCAGTTCCTTAAAGTAATAAATCCAAATACGGGAGAAGTGCAGGTTTTTAGAGTGTCTATGCGGTTCACATCTGCTATTGAGGCGGCACGCTGGGTAAACCAACGCAAAACTTAGGAATCATGAGTAAGAATAAGCTATTTCATAATTATTTGTTGTTTGACAAACTCAGAAAAATTTAAATTAAAGCTGATGCCAATACTGTGTTTGATTACCATTTCTCAAACACTGGCAATACTTAAGCAATTATCATTATTTTCAATTTGGTCTCGCAAGTTATTACTAATTCTTGGGTGCTTTCAGCCGCGCTAGTAGCGACTGTCAAATTTCAGAGTCAAGCGTTGGCTAGCAAATATCGCAGGCATCGCTGTTTGATGCCATTTTTTCAGATTAGATGCAGGGTTGACGGGAGTGACTACAGGGTTGACGGGAGTGACTTCAGGGTTGACGAAAGTCACTACAGGGTTGACGGGAGTGACTACAGGGTTGACGGGAGTGACTACAGGGTTGACGAAAGTCACTACAGGGTTGACGGGAGTGACTACAGGGTTGACGAAAGTCACTACAGAGTTGACGGGAGCGACTACAGGGTTGACGAAAGTCACTACAGAGTTGACGGGAGCGACTACAGGGTTAACGGGAGTAACTACAGAGTTGATGGGAGTGACTTCAGGGTTGGTTTTTGTTTGGTGCGATCGCTTAATTATAAAAAATCATTGCCAGCAAAGCAATCTTTGAGTGTTGCGTTGGCTAGCAAATACCGCAGGCATCGCTTTTTGATGCTGTCATAAATTAATATTTATCTCCAGATTATTGCTAAATTTAAAGTAAATCCTGGTAAAATATCTTCACCTAATAATTCTTTTGGATGTTCTAATATTTCCACTGGTTGACCAAGACTGTAGATTTCTACCTGACGTAATTTTGAATTAATTAACCAACCTAATTTAACCCCGTTATCGATATATTCCTGCATTTTCTCTTGGGTTTCTTTCAAAGAATCGCTGGGTGACATTAACTCTAAAACGAAGTCTGGTGCAATAGGTGGAAACTTTTCTTGCTCTTCAGGTGTAAGTGTATCCCATCGTTCTTTTCTAATCCAAGCGACATCAGGAGAACGGTTTGCACCATTAGGCAATTTAAAGCAAGTGGAAGAATCGAAGCAAATTCCTAGTTGAGTTTGACGATTCCAAATCACAAAATCTGCCGCAATTTCAATATTACGATTTCCAGTCTCTCCGCCTGTGGGTGGCATGATTAGAAGTTCTCCCCTTGCATTGCGTTCAAATTTGATTTCAGGGTTTTCACGACACAACTGATAAAATTGATTGTCGGTAAGTTGGATGATGGGGTTTAAGTTGATGGCGATCGCTGTCATAGTAACTATATTGGGGATGACATCAAAATTTAATGAAGCTTTTTACCACAAACTAATTGTATCAAGACATCTTAGTAATGAATTTCAGAGTCCAGCGTAGGCGTAGCACAACCCAGGCATCGCTCTTGAACACCATTTTTTCAAACTAGATGCAGGGTTCGTCTTTGTTTGGTGCGATCGCCTAATTATAAAAACTCATTGCTAGCAAAGCAATCTCCGATAAAGAGCGATCGCTCTTTAACACCATTTTTTCAAACTAGATGTAGGGTTTGTCTTTGTTTGGTGCGATCGCTTAATTATAAAAACTCATTGCCAGCAAAGCAATCTCGAAAAAAGCGTTGGCGTAGCCCGCCGCAGGCATCGCTCTTTGATGCCATTTTTGAAGATTAGCTGTGCGATCGCCTAATTATAAAACTCATTGCCAGTAAAGCAATCTCGAAAAGAGCGATCGCTAAAACTCACTTAGCTGGTTCTGATGGTAAACCGAGTTTGGTACGAAAATCCTTATCGTATTTTGCATACTCCCAGTTTTTAGCAGATATAACTTGCTCAGAAGTCAGGTTTTTAACACCTCTAAGGTCGGTCAAAAATTCGAGAATGCCGAGGTTTGCATTGCTGAGGTCAGTACCACTAAGGTTAGCACCTCTGAGGTCGGCACTAGCGAGTCCAGCATCGCTGAGGTTAGCATCACCGAGGTTTGCATTGTTGAATTTAGTATTAAAGAAGTCTGCATGGCTAAGGTTGGCACGGCTAAGGTTTGCATCGCTGAAGTTTACATAGCTGAGTTTGGCATTGCTGAGTTTGGCATTGCTGAGGTTGGCATTGCTGAAGTCTGTACCGCTGATATCGGCATCGGCATTGGTGAGGTCGGCATTGGTGAGGTTGGCATTGCTGAGTTTGGTATGGCGGAGTTTGGTATAACTGAGGTCTGTACCGCTAAGATTGGCACGGCTGAAGTTTGTATTGCTGAGGCTGGCAAAAATGAGGTTAGCACGGTTGAGGTTGGCACCACGAAGGTCAGCACCATTGAGATTGGCACGGCTGAGTTTGACACCATAAAGGTCAGCACTATTGAGATTGGCACCACTGAGGTTGGCACGGATAAGTCTGGCATCATTGAGTTTGGCACCACTGAGATTGGCAGTGCTAAGGTTGGCATCACTGAAGTCTGTACCGCTAAGGTTGGCATGGCTAAAGTTGGCACCGCGAAGGTCAGCACGGCTGAGGTTTACACCCCTAAGATTGGCGTAACTAAAATCTCGACTTGCGAGACTCTCACCAAGTTCTACCAACTTTTGAAGTGCTTGAATTCTCGCCTGACTATACTCTTTTGTCTTAGCAGCATCTACCGTTTGCCAAAGAATGGCTATCCTAATTGGCTTCTCTACAGCTATACCCAGATATATTGCTAAACCTAGCGGAATAATAATGAATTTAAAGCGGTTATTCCATCTTTGTCTAATACTCGCTTGAATAAACTCTACTGCTAAATCAGATAATCTTAAATTTTTGGCTTGTTCTTTTTGAGAAATCTGAAAAATCTGTGCATCTATCAAACGTTTCCCCTGAAGAAGGTAATCTTTTCCCTTTCCTCTATCTCGCCATTCAACGGCAGCCGCTTCAATTTTTCGCTTTTGCCGCAATATATCCCGGCTTTCCTCAATCCACTTGCGTAATAGTGACCAATTGCGAATCAGTGTTTCGTGAACAACATCGACGACAGCAGCTTTTCCAGGACTTAATCCTTTCTCAATTAAGGTACTAGTAACAACTAACTTTTCATCAGCTAACCGTTGAATTACCTTATTAATCAAAGCTTCTGGATGCTGTGAAGTAACTAAATCGCGTTGCAAAACCTGTCTGCGCGTGTCTTCTGTTCGTTCTCCCAACTGTGTCAGTTCGAGAAAAATCCGCTTTGTTGCCTGCTGTTCCTCAGGTAATAACGACTTATAAACTTCTGTAGCGCGTATTTGCAGCGTTCCTCTGATTCTACCCAATCGGCTATAGGCGATAAGAGTTAACTTTTCCTGAGTTCTTTGCTGCCATAGTTGTGTCAGCGTGTACTGCAACAATGGTAAGCTCCCCAGTGAGTTCTCTACATCTATAATCATTTCAGAAACTAATTCCGGTTCTACTTCCAAGTTCACCTGTTCAGCAGGTTTGATAATTGCTGTTTCTAATTCCTCCCGATTCATCGGTGTTACTGTTACTAAATGCTCTTGAATTTTCTTAGCTAGTCCGCCATACTCTTGTTCGAGACATTTACCAAAGAAATCACCCCGCATTGTGATTATTAAGCAGAGTTTATTGTCATCCCGTTGCAAAGCACCTAGCAAACATTCAAAAAACTGCTGTCGTTTTGTAATGTCTTGACATTGAGTAAAAGCTTCTTCAAACTGGTCTACCACTAACACGACGCGCTGAGTTTGACTAGCAGTAATAAACTGTCCTAAACCAACTGCACCTCTAACTATTAATTCTTCTGCTTTTGCTAATTGTGATGCGCGTTCAATATCTGATAATTCTGATTCTACAAATGTCAGTGCTAAATTTTGTAAGGGATTAATCCCTGGTCGAAATATTTTCAACTGCCAAGTATCGCTACCAGATAACTTGCGTCCTAACTTTAATTGATAAAGTAAACCTGCTCTGACAACACTAGATTTACCACTTCCTGATGCTCCCAACACAGCAAGGAAATTACCCGATCGCACTTTTTCTAATAATTCATCGGTTAACGCTGTTCTGCCATAAAATAATTTAGCATCTGCTTCTGTGCAATCAAAATAAGACAACCCTTTGTAAGGACAAATAGCTGATATTTGTTCTGTGGAATTAACAACAGAGGAATTCCATTTGCGGGTGAGATTAATTGCTTCACCAGAGTTAGCAAATATGGGACGCTGGGGGAAGGGGTGATGTTCTTGATTGAGCAAGTCTACTAAAGTGTAGTTACTCACCCAACGGTCTTGTTTTGGTTCTAAACCTTGAAGCAGTGCGGCGGTGAGAACGCTGTGTTGGCTGTTAATCTCTTCAAAAGCAACTTCAAAATCACGAGAAGCCGCAATAAAACACCTGTCTCTACCTTTACCGCGATCGCCTGGATCTGCCTCTGCAAAATTTAGCACTTCTCCGCTATAGCAGCAATCCAAAATCACAATTTGTTGTCTGACTTCACTTTCTTGCAGCAGTCGTCGCAGCCATTGTAGAGATAGTCCCCAATTACCCGCGTCGGGGTTGACTTCACTCGTTGCTAAATAACCTTCCTGAATTCCGATATTTTTCCGCAATCCATGACCAGAAAAATACAGCAGTGCCGTGTCTGGTGGCTTACCATCTGGCTTAAACAATTGGACGATCGCTCTTTCTAACTGAGTTAAACTAACTTTAGTTTGCTTACCAATGCGAATCGTCTGGTTTTCCTTGTCTTTGATTGCTGGTAGCCGCGTTACCCGAAATTCACCATATTGTTGTAAGATTTGAGCGATCGCTTCACCATCGGCAGCTGGCGCATTGAGACTCTTTAAGCGGTCATACGTATTAATTCCCACCACCAAAGCGTCTCGACTCATATTAGTAAGCTTTATGATAGTTTAGTCGCATTATTTCCAGCTTCTACAAGAAATTTACCGCATTTTCCGTAAAAATGTGTAAGGTAGCACAGCTGTGCTACCCTACGCCCAATTCTTTTAAGCAAGATTTATTCCATGACTCAACTCACACCTATTCATTTAGAAGATGGCACGATTATTTACATTGAAGCTACAGATAATATAGATGCTCCACCAGTCATTACCGAAGTTTCTCCAGAAGGAGAAGAAGCGCTAATTGATAAGGGATGGGATGCTGATGCTGCACAAAAACAGATAGTGCAAAATTTTCAAGCGATTGAAGGTACAATTCGGGCTTACACTGTTTATTCACTTAATGCTTTTAAGAAAATCCCTGTTGCTAATATTGATAAAGTCACTTTAGAATTTGGCATCAAAGTTGGCGGTGAAGCAGGTATACCTTACATAACTAAAGGCACGGCTGAAAGCAATCTGAAGGTAACAGTAGAGTGTTCATTTCCTGACCAATCGGAAAAACAAACTCAGCAATCATGAGTCAAAGTATTGGTGCTGCTAAAATTTCGATTATCATTCCGGCTATTAATGAAGCAGGAAATATTAAAAAAGCCATTGCTACTACTCAAGCCAATCTAAATATAGAAGTCATTGTAATCGATGGTGGCTCTAGTGATGATACTGTAGCGATCGCTCAGTCTTTAAATGTCAAAGTTATCTCATCATCTCCCGGTCGTGCTGTGCAAATGAACGCGGGTGCTGTAGCAGCTAGCGGTGAGATTCTGTTATTTCTCCATGCAGATACCCGTTTACCAACTGGGTTTGATGAGATGATTCGCACGGCACTACAACAGCCTGGAATTGTGGCTGGTGCTTTTAAATTGCGGATTGATGCGTCACTTTTAAGTTTACGATGGGTGGAGTGGGGAGTAAATGTGCGATCGCATTTTTATCAAATGCCCTATGGCGACCAAGCAATTTTTTTAACAAAGGAAGTATTTCAAAAAATAGGCAGTTTTCCCGAATTGCCTATCATGGAAGACTTTGAACTCATGCGTCGTCTAAAACGCATCGGACGCATTGTAATTATTCCCACACCAGTTGTCACCTCAGCCCGTAGATGGTTGCAAAAGGGAGTATTAAAAACTACGCTACTTAATCAAATAGTAATTATTGCTTATTTGCTCGGCGTTTCACCTGAGCGAATTTGTCGCTGGTATCGCCGAGAAAAATTTAAGAGGCTTTAAGCTGTTTCTCATGTAGGTGGTATATCTTAGGGGCATTGGATTTAAGGTGTAAATTTGAAAGTTGAGCTTCAGAAGGTCAACATTGAGCTTCAGAAGGTCAACATTGAGCCTCAGAAGGTCAACATTGAGCCTCAGAAGGTCAACGTTGAGCCTCAAAAGGTCAACATCGAGCCTCAGAAGGTCAACGTTGAGCTTCAGAAGGTCAACGTCGAGCCTCAGAAGGTCAACATTGAGCCTCAGAAGGTCAAAGTCGAGCCTCAAAAGGTCAACATCGAGCCTCTGAGGGTGAAACTTATAAAAATGAACAAGCGTTTATTAAATTCCAAACTCAAACTACTACTGCTAAGTTGCCTGATTATCACACTAATAATTGCTGCTAAACAGTTAAATTTTCAGGGACTTTTACAGACCTTAGTCATTTGGGTTCACAGTCTTGGTACTTTAGGGCCTATTGCCTACATAGTTATTTTCAACTTAGCAACATTACTATTTATACCGGGTTCTCTTCTAACCCTCAAAGGTGGTTGTCTGTTTGGTGTATTTTGGGGTTCAATATATGTGCTAATTGCTGCAACAATTGGAGCAACCTTGGCTTTTCTTATTGGACGCTACCTGTCGCGGGATTGGGTTTCTCGACAAATGGACAAACATCCTAAATTTAAAGCGATTGATTTAGCAGTTGCTAAAGAGGGATGGAAAATTGTTTTGCTAACTCGTCTTTCACCCGTCTTTCCCTTCAATTTATTAAATTATGCTTTTGGAGTAACACAGGTTTCTCTCAAAGATTATATATTAGGTTCCTTCGGCATTATTCCCGGTACTGTGATGTACGTTTATATTGGTTCTTTAGCTGGTAATCTTGCCACGATTAACACCTCTCATCAACCAATTACTCCAGAAACTCAGGTCTGGCAATGGATAATGCGAGTAGTTGGGTTGATTGCTACCGTTACTGTAACTGTGTATATCACAAAAGTTGCTCAGAAAGCATTAGCTCAAAGTGTGGCAGTAGAAGAAATCACAACCGATGAAAAAACTAACAATCATTCAGATATTTAAAGCCTCTCTGCGAGACGCTACGCGTAGCTTGCTTCCACGAAGTGGTACGACTCCGCTCGGCTTTAACACTGAGCGAAGCCGAAGTGTTAAAAGTATTAATGCCAGAAACTTCCAGAAGTTTTTTAGCCTCAGTGTATTAATATTACTAATATTGGCAAGTAGTTTTTCATTAAACACAGACCCAGCTTTAGCACAAGAATCGGTAAATTCAAATTCTTTTAATCCCCAAGCAATTTTACGCGAAGCCTTGCAGTGGATTGAAAGCCTGGGTGCATTAGGAGCCATAGCTTTTATTGCCCTTTATATTATCGCTACCGTTGCTTTTTTTCCAGGTTCTATTCTCACTTTGGGAGCTGGTGTAATTTTTGGTGCAGTTTGGGGTTCTCTTTACGTGTTTATCGGTGCAACCCTTGGCGCTACAGCTGCTTTTCTCGTCGGACGTTATTTAGCAAGGGGTTGGGTTGCTCAGAAAATTGCAGATAACAAAAAATTTGCCGCCATAGATGAAGCGGTAGGTAGAGAAGGATTAAAAATTGTCCTGTTAACGCGACTATCTCCGATATTTCCTTTCAATTTGTTAAACTATGCCTTTGGCATCACGGGAGTTTCACTTCAAGATTACTTCATCGGCTCTCTAGGGATGATTCCTGGAACCATCATGTATGTTTATATTGGTTCCCTTGCAGGTAATCTGGCGATGATTGGCACTGAGGCTCAACCTACCAACCCGAATTTACAATGGGCAATTCGCATCTTGGGTTTGATTGCAACAGTCGCTGTTACAGTTTATGTAACCCGGATTGCCCGCAAAGCTTTAGAAGAGGAATTGTAGGGTAGCACAGGTGTGCTTGCAAATTGCTGTAAATTATTGATTGCTGAAACATTTATAAAAAAAAGCTTCAATCGTATCTGTCAATTCCCAAACGGACAAAACAATTTAAACGCTGTATTCCTTATTAAACAAGCATAAAAAATAAAAGACTGAGCCGCCTAAATTAATCGGGATTCTTAATTTTAAAAGAGGTTTCGCCAATGACCAATTCAGATTTAGAAAGAGTCACAGTTCGCCCAATTGACGAGTATAACCAAAAGCTGGTGTCTTATGCCCATCCGCCAAATTGGGTTAATCCTCAGCCTGCCGACGTTTACGACTTGGTAGTTATTGGTGCTGGAACGGCGGGATTAGTCGTGGCGGCGGGGGCTGCGGGTCTGGATTTGGGTTTAAAGGTGGCGTTAATTGAAAAGCATCTCATGGGTGGAGATTGCTTAAATGTTGGTTGCGTACCATCTAAAACTATTATTCGCTCTGCCCGCGTTGTTGGCGAAATCTGGGATGCTAAAGACTTGGGAGTTAATATTCCCCAACATAATATTGATGTTGATTTTCCCAAAGTTATGGCCAGGATGCGGAAGATAAGAGCTGATATCAGCCCTAACGACTCGGCGGAACGGTTTCAAAAGTTGGGTGTCGATGTCTTTTTGGGTAGCGGTCGATTTGCAAGTAAAAATACGGTGGAAGTTGGCGATCAAACCCTCAAGTTTAAAAAAGCTGTGATTGCAACTGGCGCAAGAGCTGCACAACTGTCGATTCCGGGAATTGAACAGGCGGGTTATCTAACCAATGAAACGGTTTTTTCTCTAATTCAACGACCAGAACGTTTGGCGGTGATTGGTGGCGGGCCCATTGGTTGCGAAATGGCGCAAGCTTTCCGGCGTTTGGGTTGTGAGGTGGTGCTTTTTCATAGCGGTTCTCATCTCCTAAATAAAGAAGACCCTGAAGCCGCTAAAATTCTCCAAAAGGTTTTGATTAGCGAAGGAATTCGCCTAGTATTCGATTCCAACTTGGAAGAAGTGGTAACTGTCACCGAGGGAAAACGCCTTTACTTTTCCTCTAACGGTCATCGAGATTCGGTGACAGTCGATGAAATTTTAGTTGCTGCGGGGCGATCGCCAAATGTCGAAAATCTAAATTTAGAAGCTGTGGGTGTAGAATATGACAAGCACCTTGGCGTGAAGGTAAATGATTACCTGCAAACGACCAATCCCAAAATTTATGCAGCTGGCGATATCTGCATGAACTGGAAGTTTACCCATGCTGCTGATGCCGCAGCGCGGATTGTAATTAAAAATACCCTGTTTTCTCCCTTTGGCTTGGGACGCTCGAAACTCAGTAATTTGGTGATGCCTTGGGTAACTTATACTGACCCAGAAATTGCCCACGTAGGGTTATCCGAACACGAAGCGCAGAAATTGAGTATTGAGGTGACAACAATTGAGATTCCTTTTAGTAGTGTAGACCGAGCGATCGCCGATGGTGAAGAGTTAGGATTTCTCAAAATTCACCATAAAAAGGGGTCTGATGAAATTATCGGTGCAACTATTGTCGCCAGTCACGCGGGTGAGATGATATCAGAAGTGACTACGGCAATGGTGAATAAGATTGGTTTGAGCAAGTTAAGCAGTGTAATTCATCCTTATCCCACTCAAGCCGAAGCAATTAAAAAAGCAGCTGATGCTTATCGTCGAACACTCCTAACATCAAATACCAAAAAATTGCTGGGATTTCTGACAAAGTTATCTTAAGCAAAATCAGCGAACGGTCAGATAACTGTTCGCTGATAACTGATAATTTTTATGTCACTGCTATATCTCTACACAGGTCGGAAACGATCGATCTCGCCTCCGGTCAAGTTTGCGTAATACAGATTACCATCAGGGCCAGTGGTGATTTGTGTAGGCAGTCCTAGATTAGGCCTGTCTGTTTGGGAAGCAAACCGCTTAACTGAGGTAACTTTACCTTGACTATCTAATATCAAAGCATCGATAGTTCCTTGACTGAAATCACCAATGAATAAGGCACCTTGATAGATTGCAGGGAAAGTATTACCTGTGTAAAAGTCACCCACTAGGATCGAATTAGAACCAGAATGCTTGTAAGTGTACAGTGGTTCTGTAACAGATGAGCCACTATTATAGAAGGCTTTTGCTGCATCTAAATTAGCGTAGACTGGTTGTTTCAGACTGACGACATTACCATTTGCATCAAGGCCACCTTCATAGAAGGGCCAGCCAAAGTTAGCTCCTGGTTTTCCGACATTCACCTCTTCGTAAGTACCGAAGCCAACATCGCCAATATAGGGGGTATTGGTCTTTTTATCAATTGTGAAACGGAAGGGGTTACGCAGACCGTAGTCATAAACTTTGGAAATATTGCTATTGGCGTCACCGTTGTAGAAAGGATTGCTGGATAAGCCTTTACCCGTAATCGGGTCAATCCGCAGAATCTTGCCGGATAGATTATTTTTATCCTGGACGCGAATTGCTCGCGGGTCTACTCCATTGTAGGAAGTACCATCTCCTAAGCTCACAAATAGAGAACCATCAGTACCAAAACGCACAGAACCAACTGAGTGAGATTCACTATCATTGGCTATAAAATTCTGGATATTTTGGACTTTATCGAGATTATTGAGATAATCCTGCAAGCTAGTAAACGGCTTACCAGTATCTTTGTTGAGAATTCCTGATGGTGCATAGCCAAGTGAAACATTTGTGCTATTTCCATCTGGGTGGCTGATATTTGCCCAAGTGCCATTTGTGCCAAGTAGTACAACTTCGCTGCCAGCAATTGCAGTAGTGTAATTAGTATTGGGGTCAGCTGTAAAGCGACTTAGGCGTGCAGTACGATTCCCATTTTGATCGGGATCGTCCAATGTGCTATTGGGATTATTATTAGGATTGTTTGGATTAGTTTCTGGTGGATCGTAGGTATACAACAGGTAAACATAGTTGTTGCCGTTTGGACTTTTACCAAAATCTGGATGTACGGCAATGCCTAAAAGACCGCGATCGCGCGTATCATTTACTTGTCCGCTAATATCAGTAAACGGTGTTGATAATAAGCTACCGTTTTTCATGACTCGCACTACCCCATTTTTCTGGGCAATGAACATACTGTTACCATCAGGTGCCCATTCAAAAGCTGTAGGTTGATTCAAACCAGAAGCTACCTTATCTAAAGCAAAATTACCAGAGTCATTATCAATAATAGTGATACTTGTCTGTTGATTAGTTAACTGCACTCCAACTGGGTTACTTAACTTCAAGGTAAATGTTTCATTTGATTCCCCAATGTTGTCATCAACAATGGGGATAACAATGGTGTTACTGGTTTGTCCAACTGCAAAACTCAAGTTTCCAGATACAGTTTTGTAATCAGATCCAGCTTTAGCAGTCCCATCTTCGGTCGTGTAGTTGACGCTAGCAGCCGCCGAAGCGTTGCCTCGTGTAACTATCACCTTAGCATTACCGTCACCTTCATTAACTACTGTCTGACTAAAATCGAGGCCGGAGCGATCGTTGTCTTGAATTGTAATTGCGAGAGTTCTTTGGACTCCTAGTGTTGCCCCCTCTGCCTGATCGATGACAAAATTAAAGGTTTCATCTCCTTCTATCAAGGAATCATCATTGATCGGAATCGATACCTGTGCGCTACTTTGTCCCGGCGCAAAAATCAGTGTTCCAGCAGTTTCAACGCCTTCACTGCCATAGTCAACTCCTTTTGTAGCAGTATTAGCTATAGTCGCATACTTAATTGAAGATGTACCACTTGTATCTCCAGTTCTAATTAGTTTGACGGTAACACTACCACTGTCTTCGTTCACAGTCATCGAAGACGAACCTAAGGTGATAGTGGTCGGAAGAAATGGTGAATAAAGTTGAGACTGAGGAATGATTTCCTTCGCCTGAGAGGCGCTTGACCAACGCAGTTGAGAAACGGCATTGCCTTTATTTTCGTAGTACTCAAGTTTAATATCGTACTTCTGACCTGCAACCAATGCGATCGAGCCACTAGATTCAGTGGCAGCTTGATCGACAAACTGACTGATGATTTGTTGACCATTCACCCACAGTCGCACACCATCATCAGCAGTAGTGTAGAACTTGTAAGTTTCGCTGTATTTGGCTTCTACCTGACCTGTCCACCGCACTGAGAAAGTATCTGCATCAATCGACGGAGCGGGAGAATCAGCGCCCCAGTTAAAGTTCACCGTCGGATTTGTAGTAGTTATCTTCAGATTGGTGAAGTCGATGTTGTCGTAGTACTCTCCTTTGAGTCCATTGCCACTACTAGGTGTGCTGACATTACTATACAGTTGCGACTGAGGAATGATTTCCTTCGCCTGAGAGGCGCTTGACCAACGCAGTTGAGAAACGGCATTGCCTTGCTTTTCATAGTACTCAAGTTTAATATCGTACTTCTGACCTGCAACCAATGCGATCGAGCCACTAGATTCGGTGGCAGCTTGATCGACAAACTGATTGATGATTTGTTGACCATTCACCCACAGTCGTACACCATCATCAGCAGTAGTGTAGAACTTGTAAGTTTCGCTGTACTTGGCTTCTACCTGACCTGTCCACCGCGCTGAGAAAGTATCTGCATCAATCGACGAATCGGGAGAACCAGTACGCCAGTTAAAGTTCACCGTCGGATCTGTACGAGTTACCTTCAGGTTGGTGAAGTCCATGTTGTCGTAATACTCTGCCTTGAGTCCATCTCCTTGAGAGAGTAGGCTAGAGCGAGCAGAAATGCTGGTTTGCCCTTGGTCAATACTTTCTAGAGATGATTTAGTAGTAATTACTGGACTTACAGATGTTGATAAGTTTTGATTTGATGCCATAATTAATGTTTCAAGATTAATTTTACATTGAATATTCCAGCAAAAAATGCATCATGAAGCTTGATATAAATATACTGATAAGCTAATAATTGATTAACTTATAAATATATATTTAGTAATTACTAATCATGAATAATTAATTGAAGAATATATTAGTCTTTGTTAGTCTTTGTTTTCTTTCAAAAATTTAGTAAATTTTTGATACCTTCTAAATTTTATTGATGTGCAGATGCATATCAGCAAGGCAAGCAGTGCTTAAGAAAGCAAATACATGCGTAATTAGTCAAATGCAATAACTTTACATAGATTACTTAAGTATTCTTTTAGTGCTTACACATTTGACAATAGATGGCGGTGTTATGTCTATCTTCTGTATGGAACTTTGTTTAAATATTCATATTGATATATCCTTTTTTAAAGGAATATAAAAGTTTTGCTGATGTTTAAATAAAAAATGCCAAAATATCGGATAATCTAATGTGCTTATCTACAAATTTATTAACTATATAAAATTTGTATAAAGAAAAATTTTAATATTTAAAGATTTGAAAAATTAATATTTATCTATACTTCATTTTGACTATTACTTTATCTTTTTGTTACCAGAACCAGCAGAAATATAGTAATAACCTAAAATCAGTGGAACAAAAACTTTTATCAGAGGGGGGGGAAAGGGTAAAGGTTCAAGGGGAAGGGGACTTTTGCAGAACCTTTTCCTGACAAATGCCAAGAAGTCTCTTGTTGTGAGTGGATTATCCTGTAAATCGCTATGGGACAGTTTCTCTTCTCTACAAGAGGCTACGCCCTAAGCGTTCGCGTTGGCGTTCGCGTTAGCGTCTCTGAAAGAGAAGCCTCTCGAAGAGAAGCTATGCCGCAGGCTTTACGAGGCGCTGCGAGCAAAGAATTGTCAGCATCCGAAACCCTCTGTTTCGTTCATTTACAAAAGTTTTCAATTTACTCTAAGTCAGAAAAATTATAAGTTTGACGTTGCACATTCCCACTTTCCCCTAGACTAAGGGCAGCAACCTTGTTCAAACTGGCAGAGGAAAGTGGACTTTGACTGAGACAAACAATTTAAACTCTACCATCCAGAATCTTTCACGCAGGGAATTGCGGGATTTAGTGCGGACTCAGCTGCAAATGCTCCTAGAAGCAGGAGACTTGCAAGGAGCAAAATCAATTCTCGTACCCGTGCAGCCTGCGGATATCGCCGAGGCGATTGAGGGTTTACCAGAAGCGATGCACGCTTTGGCTTTTCGCTTGCTTTCTAAGGATGAGGCGATCGAAGTTTATGAATATCTTGACTACAGTGTTCAAGAACGGTTAATTGAAGAACTTAAAAGCCAGGAAGTCTGCGATATTGTCGATCAAATGTCGCCGGATGACAGAGCAAGGTTATTTGATGAATTACCGGCAAAAGTCGTCAATCGCTTGCTAGAACAACTGAGTCCAGCTGAACGTCAAGCTACAGCCCAACTATTAGGTTATGAAGCTGATACAGCTGGGCGAATTATGACGCTAGAGTTGATCTCGCTGAAAGAAAATTTGACAGTATCTCAAGCTCTAGAGCGAATTCGCAACTTAGCTAATGCCAGTGAGATGATTTATTATCTTTATGTCATGGATGCGGCAAGGCGCTTGACGGGGATTGTATCGTTGCGGGAATTAGTAACGTCTCAGCCTGAGCAAATTATTGGCGAAATTATGACCCGTGATGTGGTGTTTGTCTACACTGATACAGATCAAGAAGAAGTTGCAAGATTAATCCAAAGATATGATTTTTTGGCTGTGCCTGTAGTAGATCGAGAACAGCTTCTAGTAGGTATTGTTACGGTGGATGATGTAATTGATATTCTGCAACAAGAAACCACGGAGGATATCTATGCTTTGGGTGGTGGTGTGCAGTCGGGGGGCGACAATTATTTTCAAATGAATTTGCTGGAAATCGCTCGGAAACGGGTTGTCTGGTTATTGGTCTTACTTGTAACCAATACCGTTACAGGCACAATTATTAAGTCGCAAGAAGATATTTTAGCAAAAGTGGTGACACTGACGGCCTTTATTCCCTTGTTGACTGGTACTGGAGGTAATGTAGGCGCTCAATCTTCCACAGTGGTGATTCGCGGGATGAACACCGATGAAATCCGATCGCGTGGTGCATTGCAAGTAATCAGCCGAGAAGCGATCGCAGGCGCCCTATTGGGAGGAATGTTAGGTGCGATCGCTACTGTCTGGGCTTATTTTCTGCAAGGACGATTAGAAGTAGCGATCGCTGTCGGCACTAGTTTGGTAGCTATTTCTATTTTGGCTTCGATCTCCGGTTCAGCACTGCCATTTCTATTTCGCTATCTGCGTTTAGATCCGGCATTAATGTCAGCGCCGTTCATCACCACAGCAGTTGATGTCGTAGGTGTTTTGATTTACTTCAATTTGGCGCGGATAATTTTAAAGTTATGAAAAAAGTCATTGGTCATTGGTCATTGGTCATTAGTTGTTGGTAACAGACAAATGACAACGGACAAAGGACAAATGACAAAAGACAAAGGACAAATGACTAACTTAACTTTTACAATTCTGATTCCGTATCTGGAGCAACAATTTCGCCAGTACCCAATTGCAGTATCATGTCCTGGTCAGTAATCAATCCGCTAAGTTCCTTCACTTGTAAATTCATGTCTTCACAAGCTTGTCTAAGTTCTCTGGCAAATTTGTTGAGGTCTTGACCATAGCCACATTGATAAGCAGCAGTTTCAATTCCTTGCTGGGCATTTGCTCTAGCACAATCTACTAGTTCTCTGCCATTCAATGGTGTAGGAGATGCCATAGACGTAGTTATTATTTATTAAATGTTTGCTGCTAGATAGACTATCAATATTCCCACTTTTACTCATCCCTCCAATGGAAGACCATCAGGGTATAATTTAGAAGTAATTATTTTTTCTAATTAGTCATTAGTTCTTTATTCAAAGTGAATAACCAGTGACCAATGACTAATGACTAATGACTAATGACTGAACTTTTTACTTACCCATTGACAACATCTCCACCATTGACATGTAACACTTGTCCAGAGACATAAGAAGCATCATCAGAAGCTAAATATACGTAGCTAGGAGCAACTTCTTCAGGTTGTCCGGCTCGTTCCATTGGTACTTGTTTACCAAAAGTTTCAACTTTCTCTTCGGGGAAAGTTGAAGGAATTAAAGGTGTCCAGATTGGCCCTGGGGCGACAGCATTAACGCGAATTCCTTTGGATACCAAATTTTTTGATAAGGAGCGAGTAAAAGCAACGATCGCACCTTTTGTAGAGGAGTAATCTAGTAGTTGTGGGCTACCTTTATAAGCTGTTACCGATGTGGTATTGATGATAGCACTGCCCGTTTGTAAATGCTTGAGTGCAGCTTTAGTCATGAAAAACATTGAGAATATATTAGTGCGGAAAGTTCGCTCTAGTTGCTCTTCGGTGATTTCTTCAATACTTTCTTTCGGATGTTGTTCAGCAGCGTTGTTGACGAGAATATCGAGTTTGCCAAACTCACCAACTGTTTGTTGTATGGCTTGCTGACAAAAAGTTTCATTGCCAATATCACCTGCAATTGTTACTGCACGACGCCCTTGTTTTTCTACCAAATGTTTTGTTTCTTTGGCATCATCGTGTTCATTAAGGTAAAGAATAGCTACATCTGCACCTTCTTTTGCAAATGCGATCGCAACAGCACGACCAATCCCACTATCTGCACCCGTAATCAATGCTACCTTATCTTGTAACTTCCTACTACCCCGATACTGAGCATCATCTGCTTTGGGTTTGGGTGTCATTTCTGATTCAACACCTGGTGTTTCTTGTTGCTGTGGCGGTTGTAATTTTTGCTCTTTTTTCTCTTTTGGTTCTTTTGATTTAGCCATCTGTTTTACCTTAGTCATTGAGTATTGAATGGGTGTTGAAAAAGGGGAATTGGGCACTCGTTATACTCCATCTTTCTCCTATTCCCTATTTCATAACTAAACCTTGGATCGAAAATTCAACCCAAGGTTTATTTTTGGCTTTGGCTCTCACTAGCCATTCGCAATTTTAGGCATTTCTATCCTGGATGTTTGCCAAACTGACTTATTCCTAGCAACTGTACGCGACTTACATTATTTATCCTCACGCTTGACCATGAAATAAGTACACAACTGCGATGCGATGAAGAATTTCTCTTTTTCACCTGCTTTCAAATTAACTATTATGTTGCTCTACTTTATCGCCCTCTAGAGGTAAACTAAGCTGCAATTAGCTCAACCTTAAGAGGGAAAAGAAATTAAAAAAGTCAGCGATTTCCGAGTTGCTATAGCTCGATCGCTCCTTGCGGACTTCCGGAAATTTTTTACAAAACTACCTGAATCTTGACACGGCAACTATACATCGTCCAAAAGGGTGCGTGGTGCGCTACATTGAGATTATTAGAGGGCATGGGTTATGGCAACATTAAATATTTCCGAGTTAGAACAGGTTGAAAAGTTTCGCCACTTACAATTAACCCTGCGCGATCGCTGGAAAACGAGCGAAATATTTGACAATAGTGAAGCGGATATTTTAATTATTCCCTCCTTGAGTCTTGACCAGGGAGAACTCCAAAAGATTGAAGGCTGCGAACATTATGAAGAAAGATTACTATTTTCCTTAATTCGGTTGCGGAATCCCCGAACTCGACTGATTTATGTAACATCAGTACCGCTGCATCCGAGTATCATTGATTATTATCTGCAATTGTTGCCAGGAATTCCCTTTTCTCATGCTCGCAATCGCTTGCTGTTACTTTCTACTTACGATTCCTCTTTTAAGCCTCTAAGCCAAAAGATTTTAGAACGCCCACGTTTGCTAGAGCGAATTCAGAAATCTTTGAGGCTAGACAAATCATTTATGATCTGCTACAACTCTTCGCACTGGGAAGGCGAATTGTCTTTAAAATTGGGTGTACCACTGTATGCGGCTGCACCAGATTTACAGATTTGGGGAACAAAAAGTGGCAGTCGGGAAATCTTCAAGGAAAGCGGAGTACCGCATCCAGATGGCAGCGAAAAAGTTTGGAACCACAAAGATTTGACAGAAGCTACCGTTGATTTGTGGGAACGCCAACCAACATTAAAACGGGTAGTAGTAAAACTTAACGAGGGCATTTCTGGAGAGGGGAATGCATTGTTGGATCTCAGACCGATTGAGAATTTAGCACCAAACACTGGTACTCATGCCGAAAGGATAGCAGCAATTAGCGATCGCTTATCAACGATGCGCTTTCAAGCAAAACAAGAGACTTGGGATAGTTTTTTGGGAAAAATGCCTGAGTTAGGGGCAATCGCTGAAGCATTCGTGGAAGGGGAAATTAAGCGATCGCCCAGCGTTCAAGGACGGATCACGCCCCAAGGCGAAGTGGAAATCCTTTCAACTCACGACCAAATTCTCGGAGGCCCAGACGGTCAGATTTATCTTGGTTGCAGCTTTCCTGCTGATGAAAGATATCGATTGCAATTACAGCAATTGGGACTTCAAGTTGGCAGAAAGCTAGCAGATAAAGGCACTTTAGAGCGGTTTGGTGTAGATTTTATCGCCGTTGACAAGGGTAATGGAGACTGGGATATTCAGGCGATCGAAATTAACCTGCGTAAAGGCGGTACAACGCATCCATTCATGACCTTGAAATTATTAACGAACGGTCGCTATGACCTTTCCACGGGTTTATTTTATAGTCAACAAGGTCGTCCAAAATACTATGTTGCCACTGATAATCTGCAAAAAGAGCGCTATCAGGGATTATTACCCAATGATTTAATGGATATCATTGCTCACCACAGACTGCACTTTGACAGCGGTACAGAGACAGGTACAGTCTTTCATCTTATGGGCTGCCTTTCGCAGTTTGGCAAGGTGGGATTAACCAGCATCGGTGATTCACCGCAACAAGCACGAGATATTTATAACAAAGTTGTCAAAGTTCTCGATGAAGAAACCCGCAACGACAATTGTGATTTCTCGGCGTTTTCAGATTATTCCTTTCCTGTAGTTTGGGATGAATTATAAGCTAACGCGCCTACATATTGCACAAACTCCGTGTAGACCGTCATTAGTCATTAGTCACTTGTACTGAGCGACTTGCCCTGAGCGTAGTCGTAAAGCCTGCGGCATAGCTACGCTTCGGGCGCAGCCTCTCCAAGAGTTGGGAGTCGAAGTATTTGTCATTTGTCATTTGTTGGGATAAGGGGCGGGGGAAAGGGGAAAGAAAAAACCTTTAACCTTTACCCAATCCAATTCCGAGTTAGAAATCCACAAAGCGTGCAGTTAGGGGCATCTGTTGTGCCCCGCCGATTAGTTCTAAATGGGCCGATCGCTGTTAGGTAAATTTTGCTGGTTGTTTTGCAGTTTACCAGATTGCAATTGCGTATATATATAGGTTACTACGGCTAAAGTTAGCCCAATAGCCAACACCACGCCTACGATTCGCAAGAAATTGGGAGTAATTCTCGTAGTTAGCTGCTCACTTAGCCTTGGTTGGTAAATAGTATCATCCGTTCGTGTTTGTGTTCTGCTTTGATTAGACGCAGGTCGTGGCTGATACAACGTCACATCTGGTTGCACTGGCGGTCTACTTTGATTCGATCCTGGTCGCGGCTGAAACAACGTCTTATCTGGTGGAACTGGTGGTCTATTTTGATTAGATCCTGGTCGTGGTTGAAACAACGTTTTATCTGGTGATACTTGTTGACCGCTTTGATTAGATCCTGGTCGTGGTTGAAACAACGTCTTATCTGCTGGTACTTGTTGACCACCTCGATCGGCTCCTGGTCGTGGTTGATATAACGTCACATCAGGTTTGCTGGCGTTCGGATTATTCACAGGATTCTGTTGATTTTGCTCAACTGGGTTAAATGGTCTGGGAACGGTTTCGTGATTTGAGCCTTGGTTGTGTCCTGCCTGAATGGGAGGAACGATTTGCTCAGATTGGTTTTGCTTAATCGGGTTAAATGGTCTGGGAACGGTTTCGTGATTTGAACCTTGATTGAAACCAGATGGAGGGCGAATAACGGTATCGTCGTTTGATTGTCTGGAAACAGTTTCGTGGTTTGAACCTTGATTGAAACCAGATGGAGGACGCAGAATCGTGTCGTCGTTTGATTGTCTGGGAATCGTTTCGTGATTTGAACCTTGATTGAAACCAGATGGAGGGCGAATAACAGTATCGTCGTTTGATTGTCTGGGAACGGTTTCGTAATTTGAGCCAAGATTTGAAGAAGGTTGCGATCGCCCAGTAATTTCTCCGGGTACGCTAGATTCGGTAGCAAATTTGGCAGCAGCTTGCAAAGCTTGATTTAGTTCTTCTACCGTTGCAAATCGGTTGGCTGGGTTTTTTTGGAGGCATTTCATTACCACGGCTTCTAATTGTTCGGGTAAATGCTCACACCCTGGTTGCTCGCGCAGTGGTTTTGGTGGCTCGTAAGCATGAGCTAATACCCAAGAAGCCTCACTCACATGACTACCCTTAATGCTGATTCCAAAGGGGTCGGCTGCACTCAGCATTTCATAAAGGATAATCCCTAAGCTGTAAATATCACCTCTAGCATCCAGGTTGCGATCGCTTTGGATTTGTTCGGGAGGTGCGTAACGAAATGTCCCGATAAATGTACTAGTTATATTTGTAATATTGGAATTTTCTGAAGATTCACTACGAATTTTGGCAACACCAAAATCCAAAACCTTCACCCATTCTCCTAAATCTGTGGGCATCAAAAATATATTATCTGGTTTCAGGTCGCGATGAACTACCTGAATATGTTCAGTAGTTTTGCCGCCATCCCGTTGGAGAGTCACTCCTTGATGGGCAAGCTGTAAACCTTTACAAACTTGCGCCATAATCTTTACCGTCCGCTCAACAGACAGCCGCTTTTCGCGCAGCAGTAATTGCCTGAGCGTTTGCCCCCGCAAATATTCCATGACGTAAAATGGAAAACCTTCCGGGGTTACACCACAGTCACTAATCTTAACAATATGGTCGCTTTGCAAAGCAGCACAAACTGCCACCTCCCGTTCAAAACGCTTTCTCATTTCCAGTGATGCCACTAGCGTATCTTTGAGCAACTTCAACGCTACCTGCTGACCAACACGGGTGTCCGTTGCTAGGAAAACTTCTCCCATGCCACCCCCGCCTAACCGTCTGTCTAAACGGTATCGCTGGTTATCACCGACGAAGCGACCATTCCAAGAATTTGAAGAAGGTGGGGATTTCATCTGGGGCAACCCATCCTAGTTACTTTAAGTGTTAACTTTATTCAGAGATAATACTAGTATTACAAATATGATTGCTTCATAACTTAGATGAATATTAGTAATATATACTACTAGTAGTTATCTAATTATACTCAGCTTAACATATTAATAACTTAAAGTAATATGATAAATTTGATAAAATGTTTAAACTTTAGACCTAATAGCAGTTGAAATTTGTTCCTGATATTAAGTTAGCGCAAGTTCGCCGATAATCGTTGCTTCAGTAGTACTGAGTGACTAAAAGAGTCAAACGGTAGAGCGCAAACTACGAACCTAGTGCCGCAAGGCAAAATTCAAAATTCACGCATTCAAAATTCAGAATTAATACAGCATAAGAGTTTCATTTATTTTGAATGGGTGGTTTATTTACGCCGTGTTGTCTAGCAAGTCAAACTTTACAGACAAGTAATTGAATTTAAGACTCTGATTAAATTACACTGCTAATTTTGACCGGCTAATTAGGAGGCTAAGATGGAAAGCAACACCACAACATGGTGGATATATGCATTATTGTCAGCTAGCTTTGCAGCATTGACAACTATCTTTGCCAAAATTGGGATAGAAAATGTGAATGCTAATTTAGCAACAGCAATCCGAACTGTTGTCATTTTAGTAGTTGCTTGGGGGATTGTATTTTTTCAGGGGAACGTAGTTAATATCTTAGCTTTACCCCAAAAAACCATAATTTTCTTATTATTATCTGGAGTATCTACAGGGTTATCATGGATTTTTTACTTCCAAGCCTTACAAGCAGGAAAAGCTTCCCTTGTTGCACCAATTGATAAATCAAGCTTGGTATTAGTTTTATTATTTTCAGTCATTTTTTTAGGAGAAACATTAAGCTGGAAAATCGTTTTAGGAACTGGGTTAGTAGTCATCGGTACTTTAGTTTTAATCATTTAAAATCTTAATTAAGCTCGACTCGCTCTAAAATTAAGAACTCGGTTTTCTTTATCCGACAAAACCTAGCTTTTTAGCAAATACTTTTTCCACATCACAGATTATCGATGAAGTGAAAAAAGTAAAACTAAGCTAACGCGCCTACATATTACACAAACTCCGTGTAGACCGTCATTAGTCATTAGTCACTTGTACTGAGTTTCGACTGCGCGGTAATCGAGCGAAGTCGAGATTCAACTACCGCGAAGCCGTTGGCGTGGTCACTGAGCGTAGTCGAAGTGCAGCCTCTTGTAGAGAAGTATTTGTCATTTGTGTTTACCAACTGGACTTTGGACAATTGACAAAGAACAACCTCTCCTGAAGGAGACGCTGCGCGAACACCAGTTAATGTGCTTTTCTTTTTACGTAACAGCTTACTATCCCATAAAGGTTTATGTTTAAGCGTTCGTACTGATAGTCTTAGCGACAACAGGACTTAAAGTTTTGCAAAATATATTCTATTAATGTACTCTGGCGTACATGATTAATATGTGCTATTGCCATGAGGAATCAGGATGAGTAATGTGCTCTCTATAGCCGCAGTGACAGCAGTACTAAAAGTCTTGCTGGAAAATGGTTTAGTCAGCGATCCGATCGCTGCTAGCGTTGGTGATGTGATTGTAACTGCCTTACCGCCCGATCGAATTTCAGTTGAAGCTGACGAGCGTGCCCAAATAAACCTTTTTCTCTATCAAGTGACGCAGAACCGCAATGTCGATTGGGTATCTCAAGAATTTCGGAGCAGGCACTCACGGATTAATGGAAACCCACGCTCTCAGACTCCACCACTAGCTCTTGACCTTCACTACTTATTAACAGCTTACGGAGCTAAGGATTTTCAGGCAGAGCTTTTACTCGGCTATGCAATGCATTTATTACACAAAACACCAGCGATCGCATCTGATATTATTGAAAATACTTTGATAAATGCATCTACAACCAATACCTCAAGTGCTTTTTCCCAAGCCGTAGCAAGTGTGTCTGTATCCGATTTAGCAGAACAAATTGGGCAGATCAAACTGACTCCAGAGTTTTTTAACATGGAAGAAACTTCTAAGTTATGGTCTGCTTTACAAACACACTATCGACCTTCAGCTACCTATTTAGCATCAATGATATTGATTGAAAGTAGTAAATCTGACAAAGAAGCAGGTTTCTACATGATGCCCTTGTCTCAACCGAATATAGAGCAAGTTATAGCTCAGACTAAAACTGAACAAATGATTGTTGCAGGTACAAAATTAGTAATTCGTGGTAAACGGTTACGCGGTGAAATCACACGAGTTCGTTTTAGTAATACGGAAACATTACTAGTACCTCAAGAAGTCAAAGAAACGCAAATCAGCTTATTAGTCCCCCCAGATTTATACGCCAGCGTTCAGGGTGTCCAAGTTGTACATCTAACAATGGGCTATGCAGAGCAAACGAATCATCTAGTTGAATCAAACGTGGCGGCTTTTGTCTTACATCCAACAATTACAGCATTCGTCACTCAAGTAGAAAATAGCGGTGAGAATTTACGCGCAGCAGAAATTACCGTTAAATTCCAGCCGAAAGTAGGTAAAGAACAGCGGGTAGTTTTGCTACTCAATCAGGTATCAGGTGAGAATCCGGTAGCTTACTCTTTTTTGGCTGCACCACCTACCCAAGACACTGATGCGATCGCAATTCCGATCAAAAATGTCAAACCAGGAACTTATATTGTCCGAGCGCAAGTAGATGGCGCCGAAAGTCCACTTCACAAAAATCAGTTAGGGGAATATGATTCGCCACAGGTGACAATTTTATGAATGCTACAACAATTAATCACAATTGGGATGAGGCAAACTACCGCTACCTATCAGCAGCTCTGGCTGTAGTGCGTGATATTTTGGAAAATCATACGGCAAAAGAGCAAAATCAACCACAAGAGAACCACCCAGAGCATTTACAGCAGGCGTTACAGGAAGCTGTTGCTGCTATGCCTGCACCATCGGCATTGGAGAGAGTCTGCAAAATGTTTCGCCTCTCATCCTTTGAACGTAATTTGTTGCTGTTGTGTGCAGGTATGGAATTAAATGGAGATTTTGCCAAATTGTGTGCCATCGTTCACGACGATTCACAACGAGCTTACCCAACTTTGGGTTTAGCTTTGGCAGCTTTACCTAACGTCCATTGGGATGCGATCGCTCCAAATGCTCCCTTACGTTATTGGCGGTTAATTCAAATTGGTGATGGTCATGCCCTAACTCTTAGTCCCTTGAGAATTGACGAGCGGATTTTACATTATCTCACGGGTATTCAATATCTTGACGAACGGCTAGCTAGTATCATTGAGCCATTACCAGAGGTTAGCGATTTAGTACCTTCGCATCAAGATTTAGCAGAGCGAGTCGCAGCGATTTGGTCACAAGCTTACAAGGTTAATAGCTTACCAATCATCCAGTTATCTGGTGGTGAAACTGCCAGTAAACGTGCCATTGCCACCACAGTTTGTCAACTTCAGGGTTTAAGCTTGTGGGTAATGCCTGCACAAGTCATTCCTTTAGCACCTGGCGAGTTAGATAATCTCATTCGCCTATGGACTCGCGAGACAATTTTAAGTAAAAGTGCCTTACTCATAGACTGCAACGAACTAGATACTAATGATACAGCGCGGCTGAATGCGATCGCTCGTTTCATCGAACGCACAAAGGGCTTTTTAATAGTCACGAGTCGGGAACGGATCGGCTTATCACAACGCCTAGTAGTTAATTTTGACGTACATCAACCAACTAGCAAAGAACAAGGTGCAGTTTGGCAAGATGCATTAGGAGCGAGTGCATCGCAAATGAATGGGCAAGTCAAAACCTTAGTGGATCAGTTTAACCTTAGTGCTGCAACCATTCGCGCTGCTTGTGCAGAAGCCGCAGGACAATTAGCCCAAACACCAGAAACCGATATCACTAGCATTTTATGGGATGCCTGCCGCGTGCAAGCACGTCCGCGCTTAGATGAACTCGCCCAAAGAATTGAGCCATCTGGGGATTGGGATGACTTAGTATTGCCAGAGGCGCAGAAACAAGTTCTCCGGGAAATCGCGGCTCACGTGCGGCAACGTAGTACTGTATATAACAATTGGGGTTTTGGGGGCAAGAGTGCTAGGGGATTGGGAATCAGCGCTTTATTTGCAGGTAGTAGCGGCACTGGTAAAACTTTGGGAGCAGAAGTACTGGCCCAGAAATTGCGCCTCGACCTCTATCGGATTGACCTATCATCGGTAGTCAGCAAATATATTGGCGAGACAGAGAAGAATTTGCGCCGGGTATTTGATGCCGCAGAACAAGGCGGAGTGATTTTGTTATTTGATGAAGCCGACGCTTTATTTGGTAAACGGAGTGAAGTTAAAGATGCCCGCGATCGCTATGCCAATATAGAAGTTAGCTATTTATTGCAACGGATGGAAAGTTACCCAGGTCTAGCAGTCTTGACTACCAACCTGAAAAGTTCAATTGATACAGCCTTCCTGCGGCGGATTCGCTTTGTAGTGCAGTTTCCCTTCCCGGATACTATGCAACGAGCCGAAATTTGGCGGCGTGTGTTTCCAGCCGAAACCCCAACCGCAGATTTAAATGCTCTGCAATTAGCACGGCTTAATGTCGCTGGGGGTAATATCCGTAACATAGCTTTAAATGCCGCTTTCCTCGCTGCTGATGCTGGAGAACCAGTGCAGATGAAACACGTATTGCGAGCGGCTCAAACAGAATATAGTAAATTGGAAAAACCCTTGACTGATGCGGAAGTTGGCGGCTGGATGTAATTTTGCAATTTTGACCTTATATTATGTCCGGTCAAAGACTTATCATTAAGGCAGCAGAGGGGCAGGGGGGCAGCTTTCAAGGGCAGGCTTTTAGGCTTTCGATAAATAGTTGAGAATGTTCTCAATTATTGAACGTAGTTTTAAGTTCTCAGACAATGGTTTTGGTTTTAAAATCCCAAAAATTTGTCTAATCAAAAAAACCTGCCCCAGAAAGCAGGGGGGCAGAGGGGCAGGGTTTTTGGGTTTTTGCATAGATTTGGGAATCATAACTAATTAGCCGGACTTGATATTATACCAATTTGAAAAATGATTGCGACAGATGGATTCACACCAAGCCAGACGCACGAAAGCAATTCCAAATCCAAAATCGTTCGACTGAGCGCAGCCGAAGTCTAAAATCCAAAATCTAAAATGGTATTACTCTGGTAATTCACCAAATCTTTCCCGATAGCGAGCAAGCATAGACTCCATTTGGGCAAGTTGCTGTTCGGCTTGTTCGCGTTGCTGTTCGGCTTGTTGACGCTGTTGCTGTTCTTGGTGTGCTACTTCTTCTGGCGTGGGTGTCAGTTGTCCATCGGCAGTGAAAAAGCGCAACTTCGATTGATAAACTCCCAAATATAACTGCAATTGCTGACTCCATAACCAACCAGTTTCATTTGCTTGCAGTTCTTGATAACGGCCATCTAATAAATGAAATCCTTTAAATTCTAAACTTACCGGGTCAAACCAAAAATAATCAGGAGTCCGCCAAATATCTTGATAGATTTCCTTTTTCAACCCTCTATCAGTAGCAGCTGTTTTGTCAGAAAGAATCTCTACAATCACATTTGGGTATTTGCCATCTTCTTCCCAAACTACCCAGCTTTTGCGTATTTTACGTTGGGTATTTAAAACTACAAAGAAGTCGGGGCCTCGAAATTGCTCGGACTTACGCTGACGCGGACTGTAATAAATCGTCATGTTACCGCAAGCGTAAAAATCTTGACGCTCCTGCCACAACCATTCCAAACACTGAATTAACAGCAGTATTTGCCGTAAGTGAAGTTCTGTTTCCAAAGGTGGTTCATCACTGTATAAATCACCAGGGGGAAATATAACATCTTCTGGTGTGTCTTCTAAAATTATTCCTAAATCTTGAGCAGAAGACATAATAATTTCTATTTTGACAAGATAAATCTAACTTAACCCAATTCATTCACCTGCAAAAGCGATCGCCCCAGCTTTTAATCCCAGCTTTCTAGAATTATAAATCTCGCTTACACAGAGTCACTGCTGGCACAGAATAATTTCTACTTAAGTCGATAGCGATCGCCACGAAACAAATTGTATAATTTGATTCAAAAATATGCTTGAGGATGTGAGATGAGCGATCGCATATTTGGGTCTAAGAAACTAGGTATATCCACTTCAAATCCGTCGCTGCTCTCAGCAACAACTCCAACGCTGGCGAATCCAGTGCGCGGCTTTGACATCGCAAAGAAAGCTCCAATCCAAGCATCCTCTGAAGTATCAACAGACATGCAAGCTGCACAATCTGCTGGCGAACAATCCTGGGAATCACAAGCTATCAAAAAAAGGCCACTTCACGACATTAGTAGCATGGCGTTGCGTCGTCCACAAGCAAAACTGACGGTTGGAGAACCAGGAGACCAGTATGAGCAGGAAGCCGATAGGGTGGCTAATCGAGTCATGTCAATGCCTAATACTGCGATGCAACCGCAGATGACACCAGAAGAACAGACTCAAGAAGAAGTGCAAACGAAGCCTTTCGATGTTTACTTTGGGCAAAGGAAACCGGCAGGGAATAATCAGTTGCCTCATGTAGTACAACACAAAGGTAGAGTATTGCAGAGAGATGTGTTGCAGAGAGCGCCAAAAAACCCAGTAGTAACAGAACTTTCGTCAAAATTGCCACTGACGGAAGCTAATGCAAGATTAATTGACGCTTGTCATAATTTAGGTAGTATTTATGTGGATTTATCTGTAGCAAATACTGACTTAATCAGTACAAAATTAAAAATTTTCTCTATAAATTACGATATGGCTTACAGCAATTACTCAAGAGTAATTGGTCAAGGAAGAGCAGAAGCACAAAATCAAACTCTTTGGAGAGGAATATTTTTAGGAATAGGAACGGGTGTTTTAGCAGGTCTTGCTGCCGCCTATATTGCTCCTTCTACTGCTGCTGGATGGTTTGCTCTCACTCTCGCTGATGCAGGTACAGCAGCCGGTTCTTCATTTTTACAAGGTGCTGCATCTTCAGCAGTAGCTCTTGCTGTATCAGATGCCATCACAACGCGAGGCAGTGATTTACAACCTGGTGGTCTTTCACCTGATATGCTGCGAAGTAATATTTGGCAACACGTTGCATCAATGTATCGTGGTGCATTGCAAACCAATAAAGTATTAGCAAACTTACATAAAAATACCGTTATTCTTGAGCGATTAATTGCAGAAATTAGGGTACAAATTGCTGGTGGTGCATCGTCATATTCGCCAGCAGATATACTAACAGCAACTAATATTATGAACGATCGCATTAATGGAATGGCAAGTGTCTTTAGCGAGTTGAGACAAAAAGCAACTGCGATGAGTGCCTTTGGTAATTCTATTTTGGCTTACGATCCTACTAAGCCCGGAGTCGATCAAATAGAAAAAGATATTTGGATTATGTGGATGGGAACTTTAAGTAATGATGACTCTGACATTCTTGATTTAGATAATATTGAGGATCATTTGAAGAGTATCGGGATTTTAGGTAATGGTGGTTTATTAGGTGTAGATTTTGGAGACTATACCTCCGAAGACGATGAACTAGCGGCTTTAGCAGCAGCTCGTCCTCGCGCTGCAACCATACGAGGTAAGTACGATCGAACCGCTTCTCAATGGACTGCACCAAGTCCCTAAGTTAAATTTTAATTATTTACTTTGATTTGTTTGCAAAGCGTCTACTCAATTAAAGATTTTTACATCGTTTCCAATCTCCGACTGGTGAAAATACTTGTCAGGTTTTGGGGAAAAGGCAAAGAAAAAACTTTAACCTTTCCCCTTTAACCTTTTCCCCAAACCAAATTCTGAGTTCAAAATCCAAAACCCAAGTAGTATTGCGACTGGTGACACAGATTTAATTAGCACACTTTAAAACTTTTTCAACTTGTTTCGGTGCTTTGATTTCAGTAAATAGCTGAATTGCTCGATCGAAATTTATTTGACTTTCATCAGGTTTTGACATCTTTTGATTAGTTAAACCCAGTTGAAAATAAGCTTCAGCTAAATCGCATTTAGCATCTATTTTATCCAAAAGTTCAATTGCTTCTGTATGATTAGCAATAGCTAATGCAAAATCTGTTTGTTGCCGATGGATTTCTGCTAAACCATTGAGTGTTTTTGCTTTTACTTGCATATAATGACTTTCTTCAGCAAAAGTCAAAGCTTGATGGAATATTTGATTTGCCTGAGAAAATTCGCCTAAATTGACGTAGGTTTGACCCAAAATTTGCATAAAATAAACAAATCTGCCAGTCTGTTCGATCAGTTTTTCGTTCGTAATATTTTGATACGCTACATCTGCTAATTGATATGATAAATCGCACAAACCTAAATAAGAATACACCAAAGCTAAACAGACTGAAGCTTTCTCTGCCCAGCGATGATGCTCGGTATTTTGAGCTAAATAAATTACTTGTTGAAATAACTTGGCGGCTGCCTCTAGTTCCCACAAATCTATTTTGTAAAGACCAATACTTAATAAAGAATCTACCTCTAGCATCCTCAGATAGTAAACTGTATGTTTATTTTCTGGCTGAGGTACAAGTGATTTGAGTGCTTGGGTTGCGAGTGTAATAGTCTTTTCTTGACAAGCGATCGCTTGACTAATTTTACCTGTTATCCAATATAGATCGCCCAATATATTATAAAGTTCGCTGAGATTTTGGTCATCTTCCAGATTGTTAACAACTCGCTCAATTGCCGCAAGTATCGGTTGAATTAAACCCATCCGATACAATGTACTCCCAAGAGGTAAAAACTGCTGCCATTGATTATTTCGGCTTTTTAAAATGACTTTACCTGCTAACTCAAATTCATGAATTTCTATATAATGATAATATGCTTCCAGAGCTTGCAAAGCATCTTTAAATGTTTCAATTTGTTTAACACTAGTTGTCCAAAATTCTGCGGCTTTGTGGTTGGCAATTTCCCATTCATTGCTGGGGCGTAAACGCGCGATCGCCTCTTTCCGAATTACCGGATGCAGCCAATATTCACCTTTTTCACACTCCACCAAAGACCGATTTCTCAAGGAGGCGATGATTTGGCGATGTTGATCGGCTGGAACATCCCACAGTAAACAAAACAATCCTTGTGATGAAATGCTGGGTATATCTTGGTAACGATAGCATCCCAAACGGCAAAGTAAGCGATACGCTTCGGGATCGAGGGCTTGCAGACGATTGATTTGACTAACGGCTAAATTTTTTAAATCGGTTGCGGCTAAAGGATCGGCATGATTTTCTTGCCAATAAAGAGCCATATCACCATCAAAATCCTCCTGAATCGAACCACAGAGAATCCCCATTGCTTTCGCATTACCGCCATAAGTGCGATGCATGATTTGCAAGATTGGTGAGTCGATGGCTAATCCACGGCTACTAAAAAACTGTTGCCATACGCTTTCATCTAAACCAGGAAGCCGATAGTGATTCACATTTAACCCCGGTTCACAAAGGCGATCGCGGCTAGTAATCAAGGTAACAGATTGCACTTTGGCATCAGCTAAAATCCGCAATAGTTCTACATAGTTGCGGTGAGAAGCAATTAACCCACCTTGTCGATCTAATGCAGGTTCGAGATTATCAATTAACACCCCAATCCGCCGATTGTGGAGTTGGCGCTTGAGTCGCGCCAAAGTTACCCCAAATTCTACCCCAGGTTCTTCGTCAAAATCTTGTTTAAGCCATTCCTCTACAACTCGTTCAGCAGGGGTGATATTCTGCGTTTCCTTCGCCATCAGCAGTTCCAAAACCAAATCAAACTCTTGATGGAGATATTGCTGCGCTAGAGTAGTTTTGCCTAAACCGCCTTCACCTTGAATGACAATGACTTTTGAACCTTGATTTACCAAAGTATTTAGGTGAGCGATCGCTTCTGTTCGGCCAATAAAATTGGTATCCTCTAATTTTGGGGTGGGTTGGGGCGATCGCGAGTAATCAATCAGACTTGATGATATAGCAGTAGTTTTTCTCAGAACCCGTTCCAAAGTAGCGCGACAATTACTTTTGGTTATTTTTTCTCGCAATACTTTAGAAAGCAACTTCCATAACTGAGAACCAGCATCCTTAGCGTGTCCTTCCGTACAACCGTAAGCATGAGCGATATCCAAGTATTTTCTACCCAACCAAACTTGCACAAGAATCACTTTTTGCAAATCGCTCAACCGTTCCCCAGTCTGAGGGGGAATTATGGCGTCTAACCATGCTAATGCTGCTTCAGCGTCCATTGGGTAACGACAAGGCTAGTTCAGATTTTAAGGACAACTATAAATTACTTTACAGTTATATTGCTGGAGTTTTTGGATAAGATTCTGTAAACCCGACTTTTTTCCCGACTTTTCCGACATTGGCTGGAAGCCTCTAGCGAAAATCTTCTAAGTGTCACCGTGCCAAAATGGGAAAGAAGTTGCACAATTGGTGTTGAAAAACATACAAATTGTTCTGCATATAAACTAGATTCTTTAGTTTGGGAAAGTTTGAGCGTAAAATGTCAGAACTAAATCAAACTTCAGAAGAACAGTTAGAATTAGCACAAAAACAACTTGAGCGTTATCGTCAACAATTTGGGGAACTACCAGAAGATTGAGGGGGCGATTGCATTGCCCAGAGCAAAACTGATTTAGTGCTTTAAAAGTATTGCTATTTGGACAACAACTTTTAGTTCTTTCACATACTCTTTTTAAGAGCTTCACTCCAAACAAGCTCAAACTCACTTTGTGATATTTCATGTTTTGTTCCTAAGCCAGTTTCTGATAATGGTTGATCGCACAAGGCCATTCCTCCAGTTTGTGGATGATAAACTTTGTTAGATAAAAACCATTTATCCCCATAAATCTCAACTTGCCTAGAGGCCGAATCACCATCAAATTCTAAATAAGCAATCCCCATTTCTAAGTCAGATTCAGCCTCATGCTTAAAATATAACTTCATAGCATTGTTTTCTCACTTATCATCACTCTGTCACTAATATATAAATCATTTCTGAAATAGAATGTGGCAATTTCATCCAACTTTTTCCCCGACTTCTCCCAACTCCATCAGATAAAACTGCCGACTTCAGCCGACTGACAAACGATAGTGCGATCGCTTAGGCTATTGGGCATAGAGATAAAAATTAAAGTATAAAAAAATGCTTAATACTCTCAGCCCAGTTAGAGAAGACTTAGCAGGTAAAAGCTATCCCAGTCCTCACTACCTACAAACACAGCGCCGCATTCGTTCACTCATAAACAAATATATTGCAGTCGAACAACTACACGATCGCTTGCAAGATTTACCGATACAGTTTGCCAATCCCCAACCGCGTCCCTGGAAACCCATCGATTGGCAGACGATTAACCGCAATCAAATTATCGGCTTAGACGCAAATGTATTTCTATCTATATTAATAGGTGCGATGGACACAGAAGCACCCATTCGCGGTTATACCCAAACCAGTCGGCAGTATTTAGAAAAATTGCATCCTCAGATGGCTCGGTTTGTTGGTGGAACAGTCGGTGAAGATGGGGAATTGCTGAAACTTGGTTTGTGGGAAAAGGAAGAACGTCAACACACACCCGCATTAATCAAAGTCTACACCCAATTAACAGGCGAGAAAATTACCCCAAAACTTCGGACAGTTAGAGGCTATCTCCCTACAGATGACGCCAAAGAAGACTTATATCGCCACGGCTTACACCGCATTGCCACAGAATACGGTGCTACCTGTCTTTATATTTGGTTGATGGCTCACACCACAGGCGCACTCCAGGATGTTTTAGAGGAACTAGCGCAGGATGAAATCAACCACATGACCAAATTCTGGGGGTTTGGAGTCTGGGCTTTCCCTGATACTGGGTTGATGCGAATTGGACGGACGCTAATCAAAACGCGATCGCCAAACTATCAGCGTAACAACCTCATGCGTACTCTTCGCCGCATGATGGGTATCCTCAACTGGGATGCTTGGTCATTAACCAACAAAATAACTCTCCTATTTACCTTCACTTACACAATGCATCGCTTGTGGAGTTGGAACAACACCCTCACACCAGAGTACTTACAAAATTTATTTGAATTAGACATTAGTAAAAACAAATGACAAATACTTCTCTACGAGAGGCTGCGCCAACGACTTCGCGGTAGTTGAGCGCAGTCGAAACTCAGTACAAATGACAAATACTTCTCTACGAGAGGCTGCGCCAACGACTTCGCGGTAGTTGAGCGCAGTCGAAACTCAGTACAAGTGACAAAGGACAAATGACAAATGACAAATGACAAATCAAAACTACCCATCGATTTAAACCCCCAAAAAATCCCCCAACATATCGCCGTCATCATGGATGGTAACGGCCGATGGGCAACCAGTCGAGGATTACCGCGCATTGCTGGACATCGCCAAGGAGCAAAAACGCTCAAAGAACTATTGCGTTGCTGCAAAGATTGGGGAATCAAAGCGTTGACAGCCTATGCTTTCTCAACAGAAAATTGGCAGCGTCCTGTTGAAGAAGTAGATTTTCTGATGCATTTGTTTGAGCGATTACTACACCGCGAGTTAGCTCAGATGCATCAAGAAGGTGTACGAATCTCGTTTATTGGAGATTTATCGGCTTTACCTAAGTCTTTACAGACAGAAATGGAACGTTCAATGATAGAAACGTTGAACAATCAAGCAATCCACTTTACTGTTGCAGTCAACTATGGTAGCCGCAACGAAATTACCAGAGTTTGTCGTCAAGTAGCTCAACTCGTGGAACAGGGCAAACTTAGCGCCCAAGAAGTGAATGAAAGTCTTGTAGAACAACATCTCTACACAGCAGATACTCCAGAACCCGATTTGCTGATACGTACCAGTGGTGAGATGCGATTGAGTAATTTCCTCTTGTGGCAAATGGCGTATACAGAGATGTATTTCACCGATATTCTTTGGCCAGATTTTAATCGAGAAGCATTTCATCAAGCTTTGTTGAGCTATCAAAATCGCGATCGCCGTTTTGGTCAAGTTAAAGCTTCATTATCAGCTTAATGTACCAAACACCAGACATCACCTGAAGAAGGCAGGGTAAAGGGGAAGGGGGAAAGGGGAAGAGGGAAAGGAGAATATCTATCCTTTTCCCTTTAACCTTTTCCCTTTTCCCCTCTTCTTCTGCCTTCTGCCTTTATTGATAAAGTAAAAGCACCCACATTACCACGATGGTATATGAGCGCTCACAAATAAAACATTATCGAGGATAATCTATCTGCTATGACAGACCGAAGTAACTATAAGAATAGCAGGCACTGGGTAAATAAACTGCAAGGGTAGTTACAAATGTTTTGTTAAAAATATTACTTACCGTAAATGTGATGCTTGATTTAGGCAAAATCCAATCGATTGCGGAATCCTATTCTCCCCAAGAACTCTTCGCTGGCTTGGTTTGGCAGCGTCGGTTCAATGAGTTTGATGGCGAAGAAGTAATTACTGACCTTTCCAACCACAGAAATTTATGGTCAAGCTTTCTGTTCACAAAACCAATCTTTGCACCAGATGAAAACGGTTTAAGTTTTGGTGGTATGGTCGATACCCTACTTGCAATGGCAAATTATCGTCCCATGCCTGAAAGCAGCATCATCCATTTTATTGCCTATCCTGCCGATACACTATACATTCTGACAGAGAACCAAGACACAAAAGTGTCAGAGCTTTTAGACTTGGGCAAAAAATGGCGGGCTGACTCAGTAGAGATAAGTGATAGCACGAATGAAGACTACGGTTTGCGCCTGAAGCGCCGACTGAGAACTAGACTGGAAGGGGCGCTATCAGGTGAAGATGTTCATCGGTATTCTGATGCGGTCATTGTTTGTTATTGGTGGGATTGAATACTTAAAATATCTCAATTGGAGAAATTGTGTGCTATAATGTGCTATTTTTTGCGCCGATTTTAGCCTGCACCTAAATTGAGCAGCGATCGCGGTCTCTTAATTTTTTTAGTAATTCTTCTCTGGTAGGTATTGAACCGAAATCCTCGGCTCAATATTTATATTCATTATCACAAAATGAGACTTATGTAATTATTGTTTTATCAAAATAGCAATTCGATTTTATTTTTGAACAGAGAAAATCTGGAAGGCTTATGAATCAAGCATTCTAGGAAACGTACTGTTCACAAACCATTGAGTATTTACTATAGTAACTATAGAAACTCTTAATATAATTTATTGTTAATTATTTCCAAAAATAGTATTTACTATAATTTAATACTTGCAATATAAGCTGATTTCCTGGTAAGCAAATTCAGAAAAAATCCTGAAATGCAAAATTTAAAGTTAACAAGATTCTCTTGCTAAATATACTTTAAATTTACTTATCAATCCATTTGGAAATCGCAATTGTTTTTTCACGATTTTATTGGTGTTGGGAGTTATGATGGCAAAATATCTACTAGCTTCTGCTAGTGGGATGGGATTTTTATGTTTAATTGCCGGGTTATCACCTGTGCAAGCCCTTCCTAGTCTAGAAATTGCAGATAAAAACTTAGCTGTTAATCAAAATGATGGCAGCTTTCAAAAAAATGATTCTCATCAAAGCAATTTAGCAAATAATATCTCCAGTAAATTGTTGATAGCTAATGAGAGTCAAAAAAACTTATCCTCAGTCAATCAACAGCTAAAAAATCAAAATTTAGAAGTAAATTCTACTGGTAACTTTTGGCAGCCAATCACACCACAACCTGCAAGTTCATCTCAAGCATCAGACAAACTTGCACAAGTAACATCTGTATCCCAATTGTCTGATGTACAGCCGACTGATTGGGCTTTTCAGGCACTCCAATCTTTAGTCGAACGCTATGGTTGTATCGCAGGTTATCCCAATCAAACCTATCGCGGTAATCGGGCGATGACTCGCTATGAATTTGCTGCTGGCTTAAATGCTTGTTTAGAGCGAATCAACGAACTGATTGCGACTGCAACGGGTGATTTGGTCAAAAAAGAAGATTTAACCACGTTGCAGAAACTACAAGAACAATTTGCGGCGGAATTGGCAACATTGCGAGGTCGAGTAGATGCTGTAGAAGCTCGCACAGCAGAACTAGAAGCAAATCAGTTTTCTACTACGACCAAACTCAGTGGAGAGGCAATTATTGCTGGTATTGGTGCTAGCGGCGGCGCTCCTAATCAGAGTGACCCGAACATCATCCTAGTCAATAGAGTGCGGTTAAATCTCACCACTAGCTTTACTGGTAAAGATTCATTAATTACTGGATTGCAAGCCTATAACTTTTTGGGTGGAGCCGATGGACAGGGTAGCTTACAACAAGGTTTAGGACTAGCTTCGCCGCTTTTAAGTGCAAGTAGCGCTCGTACCAGTTTTGAGCCGCAATTTCCGGGGTTAAATGTCAATACTTTGTCGGGTGTTGGCGCAAACAGCGTTCAGATTTACAAATTGCTGTATATCTTTCCCGTGGCTAGTAAATTAACCTTGTTTGCGGGAACTGCGGCGGAGACATCAGATGCTTTCCCAACAATTACGCCTTTTTATGGTGAAGGACAAGAGTCAATTTCTCGTTTTGGCAACTTGAATCCTGTGGTACGGGTTTCTGGTGGGACTTCGGGTACTGGTTTAGCATCGGCGGCGGGATTTATTTTTAACATTTCGCCAAATTTAGATTTCAGAGCTTTATACGGCAATCCAAATGCCAATTTAACCCAAAAATCTGCCGCTGAGGCAGTACCAGGAGTTTCTACTACACCTTTGGGAGCAGGTTTATTTAGTGGTAGTAATGTGATTGCCACACAGTTGACTTTCAAGCCAAGTACCGCTCTGGATATTGGTTTAAACTATGCCCACAGTTATCACGAAATCAATATTTTGGGTACAGGATTAGTTAGTAGTGATATCGGTGCTTTAGTAGGAGCAGGGCTTGGACCTGAAACACCGGTCACACTCAACTCTGTTGGCGGTACGCTAACATGGCGACTGTCTCCCAAGATAGCCTTATCTGGCTACGGTGCAGCACTATTTGTTGACGCTGCTTCCAATAACGTGAATGCTTCCACCACATTTACTAGTTGGATGGCGGGAATTCACTTCAATGATTTATTCAAGTCAGGGAACACTGCCGGGATTCTTTTTGGTCAGCCGCTTTTCCGTAGTGATGCTGGTGGTTCTGCTCAACTTACCCCCACAGGCGAGAATCGGGCGACTCCTTACCATTTAGAAGCCTATTACCGCCTTCAAGTTAGCGATAATATCAGCATTACCCCTGGTGCATTTGTTCTCTTTAACCCAGAAGGTAACAGCAACAATGAGACTACGACTGTAGGCGTACTTCGGACTACTTTTACATTTTAAGAGATTAGACTTCTTGGCATTTGTCGGAAAAAGGAGAAGGGAAAAAGGCTTTGTATTGTCCCCTTCCCCTTTAACCTTTTCCCCTTCTTGCAAAAAGCACAACTGCCAAGAGGTCTATTGAGATTAGGCAGTCAAAATCCCCTAATAAATTGGGGGATTTTAAGATTAAACCTCATCTATGTTGAAACCTAGAGTTTTTTAAAAAATATATTTTTGTAGGTTGAGTGGAGTGAAACGCAACCCAACATTACCACCAAATTTTATGTTGGGTTACGCTATCGCTGCACCCAACCTACAAAACTACGGTTTTCAAGGTAGACGAGGTTTAGATAACAAAATTCACAGTAGACCTCTTGCAGCATCAATCAACAATAAAGAACTTCACCCCGATGCTTTGGCTATCCATTAGTCACATTTTTAAAAGGAGTGTCGAGGATAAAATAATGACTAATAAATACGTAGAAATTCGGTGGATGTTTATTGAATAATATTGTTTGGTTTTTGACAAAAATATAGTCGCATTGCCCAAAATCTGTTGTGCAAAACTAATCTGATGTCTACGTTGGTGACTGACTTGTACTGAGCGCAGTCGAAGTAGCTTACCGAATGGCCGAAGTCCGGGCTACATCAAAAATAAACTGTGTAGGTGTAGCTCATCGTCGATATCGCCCCCAGATAACCTAATTATTTCTTTTACCTGATTTATGAGTTTGATTTGAAAGGTGGTGCTTTTGTATAACCCGCTCAATCTGGCAAGTCACCGCATCTATTCTATTTTTAACCTTATCAAAATCAATATTCACCCAAATATAGGCTTTGTCAGGTCTTTGCTGCCTTCTATTCATATATGGTTTCACTTGTCAATATATTTTGTTATATCTATACAATATAGTCTTCTCAATTTCTAAACTACTTTCTCTAGACATATAAGTAAATATGCTTAACATTTACTTAAGGTTTTATCGCACTCAAAGTACAGCGTAAGCGCCAGAGGCAGAGAGTAGGGAATCAGCCTTAGTTATACAGAGTTTTTTCACGCAATCAAATAGGAGTCTTATAGCTTTTAGAAGTTCAACCAAACAGTGATTTGATTAATATGGGCGCACATGATTATCTATCTATTGAAAGAGACGCGATATTTCGCGCCTCTAAGAACCAAAATCAAAATTATAAGTGTTATTAAATCTTTGTTTGTAGATATTGCACCAACTGCGGTGCTTGCATTACTCCCTCTATCCGATCCACAGGCTGACCCTGCTTAAACAGTACTAAGGTTGGAAGAGAAGCAATTTTATACTCAGTAGCCAAATCTGTGTATTTTTCTGTGTCGATTTTGACAATCCTTAAGCGATCCTTAAGTTGGGCATTGACTTGCTCTAAAATTGGCACCATCATTTGACAAGGACCACACCAGTCAGCATAAAAATCTACTAATACAGGTACATCAGAAGCAGACAGCATATCTTCAAAACTGTTAAATTGCTTTTTGGTTGCCATGTGACACACACCGATTTTCAATTGTTTGTTTCAATAGTAGTTCTTATAAAATAAAATCGGTATAGGTTCATGGGTTTTTGTTAGTAAAAGATTAGATTAGTTAATATTAGAATGATTCGCCAGCCAAAAATCTTAAATAATTATAATAAAATACGTATATTATGTTAGGTTGTGCATCTGTATTAAATATGTATTTCAACCTATCACGATCGACCAAATCATTATAGAGGCTTTCACAAGAGTGATGTCTACAAAGGCTGTAGATGCAACACTTTCCAATACTTATCGGTTAAGAGGGAAAGGAACTCATGTTAAAAAGGAAAAAACCTTATATATCGAGCCTTCTACTCCTTTTCCCCTTAACCGAGCAGTATTGCAACACTTTCTAGTCTATCTAGTCAGGCAAATATATTAGTTATAGTTATTCATTTATTTACAGAGAAGTAACTATAGATATTTAATCAGAGTAAAACGTTAATTATTGTTATTCGAGTTATATAGGAATCTTATTTGATTTGTGAGAATTGCAAACCGCAGCTTCTCGATCGCTTTTATGAAGGCGGGGATCTGGTTTTTGCGCCTTTGATTCAGCATAGCTATATCTAGTTAAATACGAGGTATAACTTTATCTACTAGCTATCTAACTTGCAGCATGACACCAAGATTATCACCCCGCAAGAGTTAGATATTATCTAGACAATATTCAGATGTTCCCGAAATCGCCATAAGATAATTAGCGCGGTATTTCTAAGATTGAGGAACATTAAATGACGCTATTACAAGATAAAGTCGCAATTGTCACAGGTGCATCAAGAGGAATTGGCCGAGCGATCGCAATTGAATTAGCCTCACAAGGAGCGATCGCAGTTGTCAATTATGCCAATTCTAGTGCTGCGGCTGAAGCAGTTGTAACAGAAATTACAGCAGCAGGAGGTCAGGCGATCGCGATCCAAGCAGACGTTTCTAAAGGCGATCAAGTAGATGCACTAGTTAACGCCGTCACCGAAAAGTTCAGCCGTGTGGATATTTTGGTCAACAACGCAGGTATTACCCGCGACACCCTGCTTTTGCGTTTGAAGCCAGAAGATTGGCAAGCAGTGATAGACCTAAATCTAACTGGTGTTTTCTTATGTACGCGCACCGTCAGTAAAATCATGCTGAAGCAGCGATCGGGGCGGATTATCAACATTACCTCTGTTGCTGGGCAAATGGGCAACCCAGGTCAGTCAAACTACAGCGCCGCCAAAGCAGGTGTCATCGGCTTCACCAAAAGCGTTGCTAAAGAACTAGCTACTCGCGGGATCGTCGTTAACGCCGTCGCCCCTGGATTCATCGCCACCGACATGACCAGCGATCTCAACAACCCCGAAGATATTCTCAAATACATTCCACTCGGTCGCTTCGGTCAACCCGAAGAAGTCGCAGGAATGGTGCGCTTCCTCGCCGCCGATCCTGCCGCTGCCTACATCACCGGACAAGTCTTTAACGTCGATGGCGGCATGGTAATGGCCTAAATAGTTGAGCTAAATAATTGAGGGGTAGCGATTTTTCGTAGTTGGCGCTAAAGTGCCAACTACGAATTTATTAAATAATTTTTGACAGATTAATTATGAAAACAGATTCTATTTTTTATCGTTTATTTCAAACTTTCCCCAGTGCTTTTTTTGAATTAATTAATCTGCAACCATCAGAAGCAAATGCATATAATTTCGCTTCCGTAGAATTAAAGCAAACAGCATTTCGCATTGATGGAGTCTTTCTTCCTGTTGCTGACACTAATCATCAGCCGATTTATTTTGTAGAGGTTCAATTTCAAAAAGATAATGAATTTTATGCTCGTTTATTTTCAGAAATATTTCTGTATTTACGACTTTACGCACCTACTTCAGATTGGCGAGCAGTAGTTATATTCCCTCGCCGCAGTCTTGAACCAACCCAAGTCCAACCTTATCGAGTTTTACTCGAAAGCCAACTTGTAACGAGGCTATATTTAAACGAGCTTGGAGAAGTAACTGAATATTCCTTGGGAGTTGGGATCATCAAATTAGTAGTTGTAAATAAAAAACAAACTCCCATATTAGTCAAAAGTTTGATTACAAAGACACGTTCGGAATTGAGCGATAAAGCACTTCAACAAAAAGTGCTAGATTTAATAGAAACAATTGTAGTTTACAAACTACCGCGTATCAGTCGTCAGGAGTTGGTAAAAATGTTTGGACTCGGTGATTTTGATATCAAAACTACCAGAATTTATGAGGAAGTGCGTGATGATATCATTGAAGAAGTCCGTAATGAAGTCAGGCAAAAACAGACTCTAGAGCTAGTCATGCGCCAGTTACGACGACGCATTGGTAATTTGAGTCCGCAATTGCAAGAGCGTATCAGCCAGTTATCTATCGAACAGCTTGAAAATCTAGCCGAAGCACTGTTGGATTTTTCCATAGAAGGAGATTTAGTTGCTTGGTTGCAAGACAATTTAACTCAAGCTTGAATTTTTGATCGACTGAATAAACATAGTAGGGCTAGCACTGCAATGCCCACCCTACAAGTAACTAAGGCTGTTGGCGTATCCTTTGCCAGACTGTAAAGCCCAAAAGCAGGATAATGCTACTGGCGGTAGCCAGCATCACAGCCAAACTCATACCTTGTATTCTCATCGCCAGCAAGTTGAAAACTAAGGTAATTGACCAAAGGGTAAACGCAGCATGGCGCTGGGAGAGTCCCCAAGCAAGTAAGCGGTGGTGCAGATGGTCTTTACCAGGAGTACTCAGAGGGTTATTTCCTGCTAGTAGCCGCCGCACAAATACTTGAGTGGTGTCTAGCACCGGTAACAACAGAAATAAAACCGTAGGAATTAGGGCATAAACTGTATTTTGTTGCAGTTTGCCCAAAATACTAGTTGCTGCCAGGACATAACCGAAAAAGTATGCTCCGGCATCACCCATAATAATTCGTGATGGATGGAAATTATGGCGCAAAAATCCTAGTGCAGCACCTCCCAAAGCTGCGAGGACTAAGATTGCCGCAGCACGATTGTTAAATTGGGCACCAACGCCCAATAAACTCATGGCGGTTATAAAGCTAATTCCTCCTGCCAAGCCATCCATACCATCCATCAAATTGATGGCGTTGGTAATCCCTACTACCCATAGTACTGTTAGCAACATGGACAGAAGTGAATCGATGGGAGTGCCAAACAGGACTTTGACACTGATGCCATTAGCTACCAGCAAAAGTGCCGTGACAATTTGCGCCCACAATCGCACAGAGGGCGGTAAGCCAAACTGATCGTCAATAAAGCCCACAAGGACTAATATCGAACCCCCCAACAGAATAGTGAGCACCTGAGCCAATACGTTTTGGAGTTCGATCGGTCGTAAAAGGCTAGCTAGTACCAGCGCAGCAATCACGCCCGCGTAGATAGCCAGCCCCCCTGCATTGGGTAAAGGTTCTCGATTGAGTCGCCGGGCGTTGGGTTGGTCAGCCCAACCTACCCGCAAGGCGAATTTGCGTACTGTCGGAATTAAACGCCAAGTTACAAGCCAAGCCAAGAGGAACGTAAATACTACTGCCAACCAGCCGGTGCCGCTAGGGTCGGCAATACCAAGGGACTTAAGGGAGTTGTCTAGATTCATCTCCCAATTCAAGCATTACTGCCAGTATCTAATATGAGCATCACCTGTATATTAATCAATTTTTTTATTTCCATTTGTAACTTGAGCAGCCTGAGAGATTAGCACTCTGGCGCTGTGAGTGCTAAATTGTCTAATGGAAGCGCTGGAGAAATGAAACATGGCGAAAATTATTGCATTTGACGAGGAATCGCGGCGATCTCTAGAAAGGGGTGTTAACGCCCTTGCCGATGCCGTAAAAATCACCTTGGGGCCCAAAGGTCGCAATGTCCTTTTAGAGAAAAAATTTGGCGCACCTCAAATTGTCAACGATGGTATCACTGTTGCCAAGGAAATTGAATTAGAAGATCCTTTGGAAAATACTGGTGCAAGACTCATCCAGGAAGTGGCCTCAAAAACTAAAGATGTCGCTGGAGATGGGACAACCACCGCCACAGTTTTAGCACAAGCCTTAATTAAAGAAGGTTTGAAGAACGTCGCCGCAGGTAGTAACCCTGTGAGCTTGAGACGCGGGATCGACAAAACTATTGAGGCATTAGTAGAAGAAATTGCCAAAATAGCCAAGCCAGTAGAAGGAAGTGCGATCGCTCAAGTTGCCACTGTCTCTGCTGGTAACGATGAAGAAGTTGGTCAAATGTTAGCCCAAGCAATGGAAAAAGTCACCAAAGATGGTGTAATTACCGTTGAAGAATCAAAATCCCTGACAACTGAATTAGAAGTAGTTGAGGGGATGCAGATTGACAGAGGTTATATTTCTCCCTACTTCGTCACCAACAATGAACGGCAAATCGTCGAATTTGAAAACGCCCGGATTTTGATTACTGACAAAAAAATCAGCAGTATCCAAGATTTAGTGCCTGTGTTGGAAAAAGTTGCCCGTTCTGGTCAGCCGTTGCTAATTATCGCTGAAGATGTCGAAGGTGATGCTTTAGCAACTTTGGTGGTGAACAAAGCGCGGGGTGTACTAGCCGTGGCAGGGATTAAAGCACCTGGATTTGGCGATCGCCGCAAAGCTTTGTTAGAAGATATTGCGATTCTCACTGATGGACAGTTGATTTCGGAAGAAATCGGTTTAAGCTTGGATACCGCTTCTCTAGAAGCATTGGGAACTGCCCGCAAAATCACCATTGACAAAGAAAACACCACAATTGTTGCTGGTAGTGTCACCAAGCCAGAAGTACAAAAGCGGATTGGTCAAATTCGCAGACAGTTGGAAGAAACTGATTCTGAGTACGATAAAGAAAAACTTCAAGAACGCATCGCCAAGCTTGCTGGCGGCGTGGCAGTGATTAAAGTGGGTGCGGCAACCGAAACCGAACTCAAAGACCGTAAACTGCGGATTGAAGACGCGCTCAACGCGACTAAAGCTGCTGTAGAAGAAGGTATTGTTCCTGGTGGTGGAACAACCTTAATTCACTTAGCTAAGGCGGTAGCAGCGATTAAAAACACCCTAGAAAATGACGAAGAAAGAATTGGGGCTGATATTGTCGAACGAGCGCTAGAAGCCCCCTTGCGCCAAATAGCAGATAACGCTGGTGCTGAAGGTTCTGTGATCGTCTCTAGAGTCCGCGAGAGCGACATCAACATTGGCTATAACGCCGCTACTGGCGAATTTGAAGACTTGATTGCTGCTGGTATTATCGACCCTGCCAAAGTTGTACGTTCAGCTTTGCAAAACGCTGGTTCCATTGCTGGTTTGGTCTTAACCACCGAAGCGATCGTTGTTGAAAAGCCAGAGAAGAAATCTGCTGCTCCTGCCCCTGATATGGGCGGCATGGGTGGCATGGGCGGTATGGGTGGCATGGGCGGCATGGGTATGTTCTAATTTCTGCTGACCCAGATAAATATTTTTTAAACAGTTTGTCTTGCCAAGGCAAACTGTTTTTTTGTAGCATTGCTGATTCAAAGGCAATATGTTATACCAATTCGTAATTCGTAATTCGTCAGATTCAATCTGAGTGACGATCAAATTAGCAACCTAAATAATTACACAATTTAGAAATTACCATCTTTATATTAATTTTTGTGAAATAACGTGTAAGTTATTCTTATGTCCTTTGTTATTTACTAATGACAAATGACAAATGACAAATGACTATTAGGTAATATTGCATGGCACGAAAACTACGTCGCCTTCCTAAAATACTCACCAAGCTGTATGAAGACGAGTTCCATCACCAACCAGGGACTATACCTGGAACTATTTTTATTGATGCAGATGCTCCACCGCCAATAATTTTTTTGATTGACTATAACCAAACCAATTTCATCCGCGAACAAATAGAAACTCCAGAGGAGTGTGTCTCTTATCTGGAAGCGGAATCGGTTTCTTGGGTAGACGTACAAGGTTTAGGTAGTCAAGATATATTACAACGATTGGGTAAGGTTTTTAAGTTACATCCTCTAGTTTTAGAAGATGTAGTCAATGTACCGGAGCGTCCCAAAACAGAGGATTATGAAGAGCAATTACTTTTCATTGCTCGGATGGTAGTACCAAAGGAAAGAATATGTGGTTTTTATAGCGAGCAAGTGAGTTTGATATTAGGAAAAAATTATTTACTGACAGTGCAAGAGGAACCAGAACATGATTGCTTTGAAGCGGTGCGATCGCGAATTGAAAAAAATAAAGGTATCATCCGTAAACAGGGAGCAGATTATTTAGCTTATGCTCTATTAGATGCAATTATTGATGGCTTTTTCCCAGTGCTGGAGCTTTATGGCGAGCGAATCGAAGAGTTAGAGGAGGAAGTAATAGTTAAACCTACTCCCCAAACACTGCAAAATATTTATCAAATTAGACGAGAATTACTGCAACTACGTCGTGCTATCTGGCCCCAGCGGGATGCAATTAATTCCTTAATTCGAGATGCTCCCGATTTGATTTGTGAAGAAGTGCGAATCTACCTGCGAGATTGTTATGACCATACAGTGCAAGTGATGGATATGGTAGAAACTTACCGAGAACTATCATCTGGATTAATGGATGTGTACCTTTCGGCAGTAAGTAATAAAATGAATGAAATCATGAAGGTGCTAACGATAGTTTCAACAATTTTTATTCCCCTGACTTTTGTGGCCGGAATATATGGTATGAATTTCAATACTGAAAAATCACCATATAATATGCCTGAGTTGAATTGGTATTGGGGTTATCCCCTTTGCTGGGCACTAATGTTAGCGATCGCAGTTAGTTTGCTATTCTTTTTTTGGCGAAGAGGCTGGCTACAAAATTCTGTAGTAATCAAGCGCAATTAAAAATTGTAAATTAGCGATGAGTCAAATATATATTCATTAGCACCGGGAGTTAAAATTTTTGAGTTATGAGGAGTAGCGACCAAAATTTAGTAGTTTTGACGATTTATATTATCGGTGTTTCTTATGTTTTCAACCGCATGATTGAATCCATCGATGACCAAGTGAAATTTGAGTTTAAAAAAGGAATCGTTGACGAACAACTCAAAGAACAAAATCTCGACGATAAAATTGGAATTTCCTTTAAACTCAAATCCTCATACCCAATTGACGATTTGAAAGATTTAGGAATTAGTATCGAAAATAAATCGGATAATGTTGCCCTATATGTTGACTGGGATAACAGTTCTTTAGTTGTTGAACATAGTAAGCAATCGCGCCGCGTAATTCGGAAATCACCAGACTTAACCCGCGACTTAGCAGTACCCCAAAGTCCTAGCCTGATTGCCCCCAGGAAAACACTTTCTGAAACAGTGACAGCAGAAGATGTTTTCCAGCGCGATCAAGTAGCTGGAACCTATTTAGCAAAAAAACCACTAATTGATATCAATGGGCTACAAAAAGGGCAAAAAAAGTTGTACAACGACTTTTTTAACAGAAAAAAAGAGTTGGATTTTTCTCTGCAATTAGTGCTGAGGATATCTGAAGTGCGTTTAGGTCTAGCCCCAGGTCGTGATTTTCCTCCCATTAGCATTATTAATTGTCCTTTCACAGTCAGGAAACTACCTTGGACTTACGCTCTACCTTGGAATAAAAAAAAGTAATGCCTGTCAACCCCTTGTGTTAACCGGGTACACTGGATTTAAGGAGAGAGTAGGCGCAGGCGGTTGCAGATCGGTCATAGTTACTGGTTTGAGGAAAGTCCGGACTCCCGAAAGACCAAACTTGCTGGATAACGTCCAGTGCGAGCGATCGTGAGGATAGTGCCACAGAAAGATACCGCCAGGACAATTAAAAATTAAAAATTAAAAATGTAAAATGAGTAATTTTTAATTTTTAATTTTACATTTTTAATTGATCTGGTAAGGGTGCAAAGGTGCGGTAAGAGCGCACCAGCAGTATCGAGAGGTGCTGGCTCGGTAAACCCCGGTTGGGAGCAAGGCGATAGGAACTACGGTTGGTCTTTTACCAGTTCCGCTCAACGAGAGCCGCTTGAGGCGTTTGGTAACAAACGTCCCAGATAGATAACTGCCCTCGCAAGAGAACAGAACCCGGCTTATGTCCTGCTCTCTCCCCTTTAATGGAGTATGAACCTTTCACGGTTTGTACTCTATTATTTTTTGTACGGGTTTTGGGCGTAAGCGTACCCTTCGGGAAGCAAGCTACGCGTAGCGTCTCGTAGAGAAGCTCGTCGTAGACATCGCTAATTCATCATCTAAAGCATTTAAAGCATTCCCAATATCTCTAATGCTGTATCCAAATGCCATTTAACGCGATAGAGTCCAAACAGCTTCTCTTGACTGTATCGTGCTGGATACTCTAGTTTCCTCCCCTCCATCGTTACCTTGAGCAATGCTGACTGCTCAGGTGTAGGTGTTCCCATAGCCTCTAGCGTTGCTTCTAACGCTTGTACTTGAGAAAGCATAGGAGACTTCAATCCTTTATTTTCTGACACTTGCTTGCAGGCTATAACAGGAAAAGTCAGGAGTGCGTTAATGTAGGATGCCTTATCCGCAGGGTTTCCTATTGCTTGGATGCCATACTGTATCAGACATAAATCGCGTAACGCTCTCAAGCTTTTAACTTCTAATTCTGTGCGCGTAAACATAAAATAGAGTTACCTCTTGTAAAAGTGGAAATCGGTGGGCAACAAGTTTCTCAGGCTAAAATGCCCATCGATTTAACATTCTCCACTGATATACACGTGGAGAAGAAAATTATTTGTATTTCTATACAATGTCTAAAAATAAAGGTAATCCAGATAACTTAAAGCCATTCACCACAGACAGAGAGCGACCACTAACTGAATATCTACATTTGCGTGTCACCAAGGAAATGAAGGAAGAAGTAAAAGCTAAAGACGATCCTCCTGAGTTTTGCCGTCAAGCTATTCAAGAGAAGCTAGATAGAGAGAAGTAGCGAAAAGTTGTTAAAGTGATAGTCCAAGAACTTTAGAGATATAAGATAGATAGCTAGTTACCTTCCCCTGCCCCCTGCCCCCTTTCCCCTTCCCCCTGCCCCCTTCCCCCGATCGCGTAATGCCCCTTGCCTATCCACGCCGTCAACGGCAACTTGAAAGTTTAGTCCAAAAATTTGGTTTGTCGCTAGAAGCACCTATAAAGTGGGAACTGCTGGATTTAGCGCTAACTCATCCCACTGTCTCTGATTCGGCAAATTATGAACAACTGGAGTTTGTTGGCGATGCAGTGGTGCGGTTGGTGTCGGCTGTTGTATTATGGGAAAATTATCCCGATTGTTCAGTAGGGGATTTTGCGGCAATTCGTTCGGTGTTGGTGAGCGATCGCATTCTCGCCCAATTAGCCAGAGTTTATGGTTTGGAGTTATACTTACTAGTCGCTGGTAGTGCTACCGCCGATAAAGTTGGTCTAGAGTCACGACTGGCAGATGCTTTTGAAGCAGTTTTGGGTGCGCTTTACTTAAGTACTCAAAATCTGGAATTGATTCGCTCTTGGCTAGATCCCCACTTTCACCAACTAGCCACAGAAATTCGCCTCGATCCTGCCAGACTAAATTACAAAGCTGCTCTCCAAGAATGGACTCAGGCGCAATTTAAAGTTTTACCAGAGTATCGGGTTGTAGAAGTTACTCAACCGCACCGCAATCAAGAACGTTTCCTGGCTGAAGTGTGGCTGCACGGAAACAAACTCGGAGAAGGTAAGGGGCGATCGATCAAAACCGCCGAACAAGCCGCAGCTAAAGTAGCTTTTTTAGCAATTCCCAATCCGCAAATACCCTGAGCTTAAAAGAAGGGTGATTAGTCGATAATCAGTTGATTGTCAGTGGTCATTTGTCCCTCGTCCTTTGTATACAAATAACTAATGACAAATGACAAATACTTCTCTACGAGAGGCTGCGCCAACGGCTTTGCTCAGTACAAGTGACAAATGACAAATACTTCGGCTTCGCTCAGTACAAGTGACAAATGACAAACCAAATTAAAATTGCTGTTATCGGAGTTGGGCGTTGGGGAGTGCATCTGTTGCGGAATTTTTTAGCACATCCTCAAGTAAATGTAGTTGCTGTAGTAGACCCTCATCCAGAACGATTAGCAGCAGTAAAGCAGCAGTTTAACTTAGGCGGAAATGTACTATTAACAACCCAGTGGCAGAATTTAAAGACAGTGCCAGGGTTGACAGCAGTGGCGATCGCTACTCCTGCTACCACCCACTATGCTTTAATTAAAGATGCTCTCCAACAGGGATATCATGTTTTGGCAGAAAAACCCCTAACTCTTGATCCCGCAGAATGTCGGGAACTTTGCCAGTTGGCAGAGCAGCATAATTTAATACTCATGGTTGACCATACCTATTTATTTCACCCAGCAGTTGAGCAAGGAAAAACTGTAGTACAAGCGGGGAAATTAGGTGATTTACGCTATGGCTATGCCACCCGCACCCATTTAGGGCCTGTCCGGCAAGATGTTGATGCACTGTGGGATTTAGCTATTCACGATATTGCTATTTTTAACGCTTGGCTGGGTGAAATTCCTGTGCAAGTACAAGCAACGGGTACTGTGTGGCTACAGGGAGCAGGGGAGCAGGGGAGCAGGGGAGCAGTGGGGCAGAGGAGCAGGGGGGCAGGGGAGCAGGGGAGCAGGGGAGTAGAGGTGAGTCCATATACAGAGTCTGTGCCTCAAGGTTTGGCCGATCTAGTATGGCTGACACTCACATACCCAGATGGCTTTCAAGCTTATATTCATTTGTGCTGGCTGAATCCTGATAAACAGCGACGGCTGGGGATTGTGGGTAGTCTTGGTAGCTTGATTTTTGATGAAATGTCAATATCATCACCCCTAACCCTGCTACATGGTGAGTTTGAACAGCAGGGGAATCAATTTATTCCTGTGAATCAAAGGCAGATAGTGCTGGAATTAGAGCCAGGAGAACCATTGGAGCGGGTTTGCTCCTCCTTTGTTGTCTCAATTCTTAACAATACTCCCTCAGAGATTTCGTCTGGCTGGGTAGGCACTGAGTTAGTAGAAATTCTTGCTGCTCTAACATTATCTCTTAATCAAGGCGGTAAACCTGTTTTTTTGAGCGATCGCATCGTCAAGGAGTAAAAGTCTTAGGAGTAGTTATGAATATGGACTTTTGACTAAATTACTTCTTGAAAGTCCCATTTGCACAAACTCCTCCTTTTGGAAGACTTACCAAGATAGTTTGCAGGGGTGAAAGACGAATCTCGCAAGTCTCATTTCCAAATAGCAACTGGGACTTCGGGAGCTTCTCTTTGTCTAGCTCTACTTTTACAGATTTGTTGATCCCCAAAGAGGAACTTCCCCCAGATTCCTGTAGGCTGGGATAGCGGCTTGCTTTTACTGGCTCATTCCCAGAGGAGAACCCAAGATCCCCGACATTTGCTTCTTTATTTGGAACAGCTAACAGCGAGATATCAATCAAAGGTAAGGTAATTTTCAGTGTCGTACCTTGATGAAGTCCCGCACTCTCAAGAGTAATAGTGCCTCCCATGAGTTCGATTAAGTTTCGTGAAATCGCTAGTCCCAGTCCAGTACCTTCAAACTGGCGTGTGGTAGTGCCATTCACCATTACAAAGGGGCGAAATAGTTTATGCTGTTGAGTCGGATCGATACCTATACCTGTATCTTTGACAGCTACTACCACCTGAGATTTACCATTAGTAGATTGGATTTCTGTTGAAATGGTGATGCTTCCGGTGTCGGTGAACTTGGTGGCGTTGCCGATAACATTAATCAGCACTTGCTTTAGTTTTCCCGCGTCTGCCTTAATTGGTATCACTTTGGAAGTTAACTCACATTTCAATTGCAAGCCCTTTTGTTGGACATTAACTGATTGTAAATTAATTACCTCTAACAATAGTTGTCGGAGGTCAATTGGTGTGGAAACAACTGAAAGCTTACCTGCTTCGATTTTAGAAATGTCGAGCAAATCATTAATAATACCTAACAAGTGAATTGTTGTTTCATCGGCGCGTTTGAGAAACTCCATTTCTTCTTCCCGGTCATCACATAAACCTTCTTCAACCAGGCGAATACAGTTAATAATAATATTTAATGGGTTTCTCAATTCATGGGAAGTCGTAGCCAAAAACTGGCTTTTAATTTGGTTAGCGCTTTTTGCTTCTTTCCAAGCTATTTCTAATTCTTCCGAGCCAGCTTTCAGCCGTTTTACCATTTGGTCTAATGCTTGGGCTAGTTGATTGAATTCCCGAATTTGAAAATTGTGCGGAACTGGTTGTGCGGCATGGTGAGAGTGAATATTGAGAGCGTAGTCTCGTAATTCTTCTACAGGACGTGCCAAGTAAGGAGCTAAATATAGAGATGCTAACAAACTTGCACCAATCAAACCGACTGTCAAAACGATCAGAATTAATTTGATTTCCTCTAAACCAAAAAGTGCATTATCGACGCTAGTAACAGCTAAAACTATCCATTTTTGCTGCTGCTGTTGGGTGAGTGGATTTGGAATTGCTGTATAACCAGCGACTAATTCTTTTCCTTCGGTAAAAGAGAAATTTATCGAATCGTTTTGTCCCGTAATTGCATTTTTAATTATGCTTTTGATTTGGGAAGCATGAGGGTGCTGATTGATATTAGTTCCCACCCAATCTGTCAATGGGTGTGCCAAAATTGTGCCATCTTCAGCAATCACTACCATAGCGCCTGTGAGCGATCCCGGCGGATTTTTGGTTTGTTGGGATAATGCAGACTGAATACTTAAGCTGTAAACTGAATTTTTTCGGCTATCAAAGACTGGTGCAGATAAAACTAGTTGCAGCTGCTGATTTTGTGTGTTTCTTTTTCCAGTCGTTCCTGCTTTTGGCGGTAAGATTGCTTTGACATCAATTCCCTCACTAGGGAAAGGTAATCTCAATTCGCCAATTTCTCGCTCCCCACAGCTACTGGCAATTATTTTGTGGCTTTGGAGATTTGTTAATTGGATGCACTCAATACTAGCTGGAAGTTGTTGCCTTAACTGCGTGAGAAATTCTTGCTCTTGTATAGGCGAATCCGATGGAATAACCGTTGTTTTGCTTACACTCTGCAAATTAGCTTTTAAGATTGCGATCGCATCACCAATTCTCTCTCCTTTACTGATAGCGCTTTCTGTTAAGTTTTGCCGTGCAGTTCTCAATATACTAGTACGTGCCTTATTCAAGGCAACAATTTCGCCTACTAGTAAAACTGGAACAAACAGCAGCAATATTCTTGTTACTAAAATTCGACGGAAGGAAGATTGGCGGGAATTAGTCATCAAGTGTCTCACTTTGCACCTGCAATCTACAACACCAAAGATATGCAATTAAACTAGCTAGATGAGACATTTTCTTAAATTATCAGAATTTTATTTTCAATGTTTAAAAATAACAAATTGCTATAATTCAAAAAGAAACGTGGTATACCAAAACTCGTATATGCTAGATGTAGAAGCGATTTGTGTTGCATATCAATACAATGGTGAAATATAAAACAGTAGGTTGCAGGTATGGTTTAAAGAGAATCTACATACGACTAAAGTAAATATTAAAACTATCAAATCAATTTAATGTTGCAACATCGTCCTCATACTACAGTTGTTTTAGCAATGAGTGCAGATGGCAAGATAGCAGATTTTAAGCGATCGCCTGCTAGGTTTGGCTCAAAGGTTGATAAAGCGCACTTAGAAAAACAAATTGCTGCCTCTGATGCCGTTTTGTTCGGTGCTAGGACTCTGGATGCTTATGGAACAACACTTACTTTAACCGATCCAACTCTAGTGCAACTCCGGGCGCAAGCAGGGAAGCCTCAGCAACCAGTTCATATAGTGATTACAAACTCTGCAAACCTTAATCCGGAAATTCACTTTTTTAAGCAACCAGTTAGACGCTGGCTACTCACCACAACAGCAGGGGAATTTTCGTGGAAAGAACGCTTACAGACACTTCACTCAACTCTGGGAATCGGAGTACAGGAGTACCCTTCAGAATTTGAGAAGATTTTGGTTTTTGAAACACCAACGCAAGAAATTGACATTCTCGCAGCTTTGAAGTGTCTAACCACTCTACATATAACACGCTTGGCGATCTTGGGTGGAGGTGAATTAGTCGCTTCTTTGGTGAAATTAGACTTAATTGATGAATTATGGCTAACTGTCTGTCCACTGATTTTAGGTGGTAATACTGCACCTACACCCGTTGAAGGGAAAGGATTTTTACCTGATTTGGCTCCCAAGTTACAACTTATAGAAGTTCATACAGTTGAGCAAGAAGTGTTTTTGCACTATCGCCTGCAACGACCAGCAGATTAGATTACGCTAAGTTAAGTTATTTATTGGGGATAGGGCGTTAGGAGTGCTGAGTGCTGAGTTAGGAGTTAGGAGTTAAGAGTTAAGAGTTATGAGTTAAGAGTTAGGAGTTTTGTTTATCTCCTTGTCCCCTAACTCCCTCACTCCCTCACTCCCTGCTCCCCTGCTCCCCTGCTCCCCTGCTCCCCTGCTCCCCTACTCCTCTACTCCCCTGCTCCCCTGCTCCCTACTCCCTACTCCTCTAAGATGGTGGAACAACTTAAGCCTCGCTATTCTGTCATTTGGACGAACAAAATTGCTGAAGTACCCCAAAATGCTTGGAATGCTTTGGCAATGCCACTCAAAACGCCATTTTTAGAATGGGAATGGCTGAATAATCTCGAAACTTCCCAGAGTGTTACGGCTAAAACTGGTTGGTTGCCAAATCATTTGACATTGTGGCGAGATAAAACGCTGATTGCGGCTGCGCCACTTTATCTTAAAGGACATAGTTCTGGTGAATTTGTTTTCGATCACCAATGGGCAGAGTTAGCCGATCGCATCGGAGTCCAATATTACCCAAAATTGCTGGGAATGACACCATTTACCCCAGCAGAAGGTTATCGCTTCTTAATTGCCCCAGGAGAAGACGAGGATGAAATCACAGCGCTGATGGTGCATGAAATTGACACTTTTTGCTCCAAAAATCGGATTTCTGGGTGTCATTTTCTCTACGTCGATCCCCAATGGCGTCCAATGCTGGAACGGCATGGCTTTACAACTTGGCTGCACCACAGCTATATCTGGGAAAATGCTGGCTTTAAAACTTTTGATGATTACTTGAAAGTTTTCAATGCGAATCAGCGCCGTAATATCAAGCGGGAACGCAAAGCTGTAGAAAAAGCAGGTTTAAGATTGCAACCTCTAAGCGGGGATCAAATTCCTCAGTCTTTGTTTCCCTTGATGTACGAATTCTATGCTGACACCTGTGATAAGTTTGGCTGGTGGGGTAGCAAGTATCTCACGCGGAGATTTTTTGAGCAGCTACACACCGATTATCGCCATCGAGTCTTGTTTGTTGGCGCATATAGCGAAGAAGATGATTCTCATCCTTTAGGAATGTCCTTTTGTTTATTTAAAGGTGACAAACTCTATGGACGCTATTGGGGGAGTTTTCAAGAAATAGATTGCTTACATTTTGATGCTTGTTATTATGCACCGATTGAGTGGGCGATCGCTAACAATATCCAAATTTTTGATCCTGGCGCGGGCGGGCGTCACAAAAAACGCCGTGGTTTCCCCGCTATGCCCAATCACAGTTTGCACCGCTTTTACAATAATCGTTTAGGACAAATTATTCGTCCCTATATTAAGGAAGTGAATCAACTCGAACAGCAGCAGATTGAAGCAATTAATGCAGAGTTGCCATTTAGTGAGAAAAATGGTTGAGGAAAAGCAACTACTCGATAATCAACACAGCGTTGATGTTGTAAATAAGTTCAAGAAAATATTTATGAATCGTGATGAGTTGATTAAAAGATATGCTGCTGGAGAACGTAACTTCGCTCTAGTTAAATTTTCCGATCCTGGCTTGGACGGGATTGACCTGAGTGGCACTGACTTGACTGGGAATAATATGGAGGAGTTCTATCTTGCTCGTGCTATTTTGAAGGCAGTTAGTTTGGTTAATGCCAAATTGTTTGAAGCCTGCCTGGATGGTACTGATCTGACCGAAGCCGATCTTAGAGGAGCTGACTTGCGACGTGCTCGTCTCGATGTTGCTAACCTGACTAATGCCGACCTTAGACAAGCGAGATTCCACAAAACTCGTTTCTATAGGGCTAATTTGATAGGGGCTAACTTGAGCGGAACTGATTTAGGGGGATGCGACTTCTGGGAAGCTAACTTGACTGGAGCCAATTTGGAAGGATCTAATCTGCATCGCACTACTTTTCGTAACACCATCATGCCAGATGGCACTATTCGGAATAGTTGAGTCTAATTCTCTAATTTTATTTTAAGTAAAAGGGATCAAAAATATCTGAAAGATATGAAGAAGACTAAGGAGGATAGGAATTACACTTGATATAGAGTGTAAAAACCCTGAAAAAAGAAAATTTCTTTTTATAATGCTTATGGATTTAATAGTTGAAGATTTAGCCGCAATTGATGATAAACTTTCCCAGCGTCATATTGACCTCGATCCCGGTGGATATTTCATTATTTACTTGGATCGAGACGCGGGGTTAATTTATGCCAAGCATTTTACAAATGTGATTGACGATCGCGGTTTAGCTGTCGATCCTGAAACGGGAAAGGTTATTCCAGCGCGAGAAAAGGTAGAACGAACTCATACAACAGTTTTTAGCGCCAGAACGGCGAAAGAACTTTGCGTGAAGATTTTTGAAGAAACTCAGCCCCCTCCTGTAACTCAATTAGATCATGCAGCTTATTTAGGTCGAGAATTTGTCCGGGCTGAGGTAGCTTTAGTTACAGGTCAAGAGTATGTTCAAGATTAAAGTTAGGAGTGAGGAGTTAAAAGTTAAGAGTTAGAAATTCATAACTCCTAACTCCTAACTCCTAACTCTCAACTCCACTCCTAACTCTGCCATTACCCATTAGAAGAGGGCTGATTTATCTGATAGATATAGTAAGTTGCCATTGGGATAACGGTGGCGGCAATTAACAATCCTACAACCCAAGCAGTAGCGTTGCCTTGGTTGGTTTCTTCTGCTTTCTTGAAAGTGCCTCCAACCTGCACATTGTCAGTTATTTGGGGTGGCCCTGGATCGGTTTTGCCAGAGAGAACGGCGACAAGGCGATCGCTTGCATCAAGAAATGCCTGATTATATTTGTCACCATTGCGTAACGGCACACTTACTGTTTCAGTAGCTATACTCTCGGCAATAGAGTCAGTAAGCAAAGGCTTGACTTGATCCCCAGTAATAATGGCAGTACCATTGGTAACTGTATCAAGAACCAACAAAGTTTGATTAGCTTGGGCTGCTTTTGTCGGAAACCATTTTTCAAACAGTTCTTTAGTAAAGCTTTCTGGTGTTTCGCCATAGTCGAGTCGGCGAACAGTAACAATTCTGACTTCCTTATCTGTTTGCTTTGCCAAATCCTTAAAAGCACTGCTAATCTTGCCTTCATTCAGACGGCTGATGACTTCACCTCGATCTAAAACCCAGGTGTCATTCCCTGCTGTCAGACTGGGTATTTGATACACACCTGTGGCTGAAGCAGGTGTGGCAAACAGCGAGGCTGCGAAAATAATCGTCACCAAAGGTAGAATTAGCCGGATGAGGTGTTTTTGACTGCTAAAAACTTGTTTGAGGAGCTGTTTCATCGTGTAATCCCTAAGACAGACTTGCACCAAAAATACTACAGAAACACTGCAAAAATCACCTCGTTCCCGATTTTCTTCAGTGTAAAATTTCTGATATTCCCAGCAAATATGTATATTGTACGGGATTTTTGATTACACAAACTTGTCCTGAGGGCGGTTGCAAGCATTAACCTGACGCTAAACCCCCTTACTAGTCACAAGAAATACCGCCCATTTTGGGAATTAACCCAAATACTGAGGGCGGAATTTGCAAACCATCTAGAAATCATATCGCATGATTCATATTTTGGTTCAACAACGGCATATTTTTTCATATCTGCGAGTAGCTTTTCTTAACGTACTCATTAGATATCTGAGTAAAAAAGAATGTCAAGACGTTATACTGCTAAGTCTCTACAAGGGTTCTGGACAATGCATATTTAGTTTCTAGAGATGTCTATGTGATGGTTTATATCTGCATTTTTCTGATATTTTAGCTAAATCAATATCATATATACATGACTATACTTTTAACTAACGACGATGGCATTGATGCCCCTGGTATCCAAGCGCTGCTCAAAGCTGTAAACGGCAGAAATTCTATTATCGCTGCTCCTGCCGATCATCAGTCTGGCTGTGGACATCAAGTTACTACTACTCGTGCTATCAACCTCCAGCGACGTTCTGAGACTGAGTATGCGATCGCAGGTACTCCTGCTGATTGCGTGAGAATTGCTTTAACACAAATTGCCGCAGATGTCAAATTTGTACTTTCAGGCATCAACGCTGGGGGCAATTTGGGAGTCGATGCCTATATTTCTGGCACAGTGGCCGCCGTGCGGGAAGCCGCGATGCACGGTATTCCCGGAGTTGCCATTTCCCACTATCGTAAAGCCAAGCTGAATTTTGATTGGGATCTAGCTGCCAAATTCACAGCTGAAGTTTTAGCGGATTTACTCAAGCGTCCCCTAGAACCAGGAAGCTTCTGGAATGTGAATCTGCCGCATCTGCAACCAGGAGAACCACATCCTGAGATGGTATTTTGCCAAGCCTGTACCAAACCTTTGCCTGTGAACTATCGAATTGAAGGCGATAATTTTTATTATGTAGGAGAATATAGCAAACGCGATCGCACTCCTGGTAGCGATGTAGATGTATGTTTTTCTGGTAATATCGCCGTCACCCAGTTAAGAGTTTGACATCAGCCATCAGTTCATAGTTAACTGTTACCAACTTTTAGTGGATATTGAGGAGAGCTTGTAGGGCTATTAATTAATCTTATGGGTAAGCTAATCGTCATTCATTTTTCCAGACTGATTCGCTTGTAGTAAGGGCTTCAGCCCTGGTGTTATGCAACTTAAATGCTCATTAGCTTATGTGGTGCGATCGCGATCGAAATTTTCAAGGATTTGAAATCTGGTAAAGTTTCAGTGGTACTGAACACTAATTTCAAAAAAAAGGAGAAATTTATGCAGTTTCTCAAAATTGTTTTTGTTGCGCTCGTATTGATGGTGAATCTGCTAATTGCTCAACCCTCTTGGGCAGGTAAGGATTTCACTAAGGGGGCTGACTATGCTGAGGTAACTCAGGCACTCAATCAACTTCTAACTGTAAAGAATACACCTGAGCAAGCTGGCTATACACCTGAGCAATTCCAGCAGCGACTAGCACAATTGCAGTTTCAGAAAAATGTCATAGAAACAGCTAGAAAGCGGGCGCAGTGCCGCAATGAAACTGGAAGGACTTTGGCTGTCTATGCCAATAAACCAAAAAAAATTCCAACCCAACTTTACTTTTTGGGTGCAGGAACAATCACCGATGATGATTGGGATTGCGATGGTATTTACTTACCCGCAGGTTCTCAAGTGGTTTTAGGCCCAAACGCTCAACCACAACAACTGACTCAACCCATCGCCGTTAAGTTTGTCGATGGTACACAGTCTCTTGCTAGAACCAATCCAGCCACTGGTGCAATTGAATTGAATGTTGAACCTGCGAAAGTATTCAAGGCGGGTGAGAGTACTTGGTTGCTTCCTAATTTTTCCCAAGCAGATATCGATACGCAAATTCCCACCCCACAACTCATTGACTAATCTTATCTAGATTATTCAACTTTTATGCGGTAAGGCATTAAGCCTTACGCCTTTCTTGCCAATCAACATAGAAAAAGAGAATTGCTTGCATTACCTCAAGTTATTAGTGTCGGTGATGGGTTTTTATGTTTGAACAACCTGAAGATTTACGATTTTATGTCCAACAATTAGCTACCGAAGCTTTACAAAAATCACAACCATCGGCATGGTTTGAAGTGTTATATACCGAAGCTAAAGGTGATACAGCAAAAATTCCTTGGGCAAAGTTAGCTCCTCACCCTTATCTACAAGATTGGTTGACAAATCGTCAACCGTTCGCTTCTGGGCAAAAAGCGCTAGTCATTGGTTGTGGTTTAGGAGATGATGCCGAAGCTTTAGCCGATCAAGGGTTTGAAGTAACTGCCTTTGATATTTCACCAACAGCGATCGCTTGGTGTAAGCAGCGATTTCCAGATTCGACTGTCAACTATATAGTTGCAGATTTGTTAGCGATTCCCTCACAATGGCATCAAGCTTATGACTTTGTTTTTGAATGTCGTAATATTCAAGCTTTGCCTTTGAATGTGCGTTCTTGGGTTATTTCTTCAGTTACCTCTGTTGTTGCTCTCGGTGGCACACTTTTGCTGATTACTCATATTCGAGACATAGAAGCCAAACCCTCTGGCCCACCTTGGCCATTATCAGACTCAGAATTAGCACAGTTTGAAAGTTTGGGATTACAGCCAGTAGAAAAACTTGAGTTTTTAGAATCTGAGTTTGACGTTAAGCAAGTGCGGATTGAATATCAAAGGCATAAATAATTCTTTGACAGATGTATTGCCTTTCAGTTCTCTTGGATAATCTACTGGTTTGTAACTCCCAGTGATAACCTTGGAAAACAACTGCGCCTGCTGCAAAAATATGGTTATCCAGCAAAAAAGTAAGAGAAGGCAATGGTGACAGTGCTGCAACAGGCATTGTTATGCAGAGATCCGTAAACTACGCTCTTGAGTTTTCCGATCTTCGAGACGCTACTGGCGTTCGCTTGTCTTTGAGAACTAAGGGCGATCGCTTTTCAGATATACTCTCGAATTTTTCCCTAATTACTTCCAAGGGTGAATACAAAGTATCCTCCAGCCCAGAAACTTTCTTTGACGAAATTCCCCACCCCCTACCATCTTCGATGGTGACCCCATCCGTGGAACCCTCCTCCAAATCCGAAGTGGAACCCTCTTCCAAATCCGAAGTTGATGCCATAACTAGGATAGGGCGACACATAGATGGGATAAGGGTTGTAGATGTAAACAGGAGAAGGCGCTACGGTGTAAGCATCATCATCACAAATCTGAGTAGTATGTTGCACAATTGTTTTAGGTACAACATTCTCTTGCCCAGCATAAGGTAGATTCAAATAACCATCTTGAAAACCACGAGCGAATTCGCCTCCCGCACTCCGAGGTTTATAAGCTTCTCTGTTCCGAGCGCTTTGTTGTCCTTCTCGAAAACCATTTGTATAAGCATTGGGGTGGTTAGCCGCCGATGTGAGTACCCTATTATCAATAACAGGATGACAGTAAACAACCCTATCAGCTTTAGCGGCTTGGGGAAAAAGTAAAGACGTTGAGCCAGCGATTAAGCTGAATAAAGTAGCAACAACTATTTTCTTCACAGCTTTTAACCTCATTTATGCTTAATACTTTAAGCCCTTTAACTATAATTATAAAACCTGAATTATCAGGTGAGATCGGCCAAAAATCATAAATCCTTTGTCAACACCCCTGCCTTGATGCTAGGGGATTCTAGCCTAAAGTCTTAGGAATACCACGACGCAATAGAGCTTGGATGTTGTTGTTTTAGAAATATAAGCGATCGCCTGACTGCATATCTCCTTCAACAGCAGGTTAGGTAGTTGATTATTATTGGTCTTAATAGTTATTATTCTGGTTTACCGAACAGAGAAATTAGAGTAAACCGTAATTTCATTTTAAGTCTAATTAAGTGCGGTAATCATCATTTAATTAGGTGATGATAACCGAATTTACACAAGTTGTAACCATATTTATTATGAATACATAAGCACAAAGGCAAGTGCAAAAACGATTAAACAATAGCTGAATTGTTCCGAGAAAGAGTTATGGTACTAGTTCGTTACAACCCCTGGCAAGAATTGAACGCTTTAGAACGTCACATCAACGGCTTATTGGGAGATACCAAAGTCCCGTCTGCACGGTTGGAAAAAGGCTTTATCAAAGTTCCGGCTGCTGAAATTCAAGAAACTGAAGATGCGATTCATCTCAAGCTAGAACTGCCAGGACTGGAAGCTAAAGATTTAGATATTCAAGTCACCCAAGACGCAGTTCACATTAGCGGTGAGCGCAAATCCCAAACTCAAACCCAAGACAAGGGTATTACCAAGAGTGAATTTTACTATGGCAAATTCCAACGTGTAATTCCTCTATCTGCTAGGGTTCAAAATACCAATGTTACCGCAGATTATAAAGACGGTATCTTGAATTTGACACTGCCTAAAACCGAGCAAGAAAAGAACAAAGTCGTCAAGGTTAATTTAGAACAACCTGCTGCATAAGTGCGAAACTTCTCACCTCCAATAATTGATTGAGATAACTAAAAGCCCAGTTATAAATACTGGGCTTTTTTGTATGCAATCTCTACTTTAAGGCGCTGTTCGGTGTCGCTCTGAGAGTTTCATCAAGACGATCCCTGATTTTTGATTTGTTTAGATGTAGCTTCCATAAAGTCGATAAAAACTTTTATGAGCTTATGAATTCCCTCACTACCTCCTGCAATTAAACCTCCTGTCAGCAATGCATCTAAACAACGAAAAATAATTACTTGTATGGGATTATCTAAATCAATAACTACAAGTGGTTCGATTGAGCGAATACCTATTGCGCTCATTAAAAGACCGAATAAAAGAGATGTCCATAGAGCAATTATTCGTGTATCAGATTTATAGGCTGTTCTTTGGCGCTCTTTTTCATGTATATCATCCATTTGTGGCTGGAAAAGTTTTAATGAATTTTGTTGATTTTGTGTAAAATTTTGGATTATTTGCTGTTCTAAACTCATTCCTTCTGGTGGAAGTCCACTGATTTGATTTGATTCCAAAGAAGGAAATTGTTGCTGTTGTCCTTCCATAAGTTTTATTTTCTCAGAGATGAGAGCCTTTTCTTGCTGAATACTAATATCTAATTGTTCGACGAATGGGCCACGCCAAGTAGTTATAAAAACTTCTAAAGAACGCTCTAACAACAAAGAAATAAATAATTGTAATGTGAGTAGCTGGACAATATCATTAGCTCCAAATGGTTTTAAAATGAATGGTTTTGATGATAACCAAGTTGACAAAGTTACTATTATAAAACTAATAATGATTAATACAATAAATAGAGGAGATTCGGGAGAAAGCTTTCGCAACGTATCTATACTCCTGTTTCGCATCACAATATTTAACACAGCCTGGAGGTGAAAACTACACCTGCTGAGTAACTTAACAACGTTAATTTGATAGAACAGTAAATAATTTATGACTCGTCCCTTATTTCTAAAAGTGTGATGAGTCGCGCCGTTGTGGGAGCAGAAAGCATTCTAGTGCTACTGTGCATAGGACGACGCTAGAGCAAGTAGCAACCGTAGCACCAACTAAAAACCCCTCCAAGGTGTTGGAGGGGTGAAAGTAATTTTTGCGAATGAGATGGTAATTAGGGGGAGACAGCAGCTTTTCCTGCTCGGTTACGCATTTTTTTGTCAAAGCAACCAGATGATAGTACAGCATTTTATAAATCCATTACGAACCTCTGCAAGTCTGTACTTAGTAAGATAAATCGTTAGTGCTGTCGTCTGATGTCAACTGCAACTCGACAGCGTTTAGATAACCTTTATCATTCAAAGCTTTTTGTGTTGGTAACTTTTTAGCGTTAACAGCAGTCTTAACCACATTTAATGCAGTCAGGTTTCCTGTTTGGGATTGAGATACCAAAGCGCTACTGCTAAGACCACCCTGTGCTTTCAGATTACCTCGATAAGCTAGAAATACAGCATCAAAGGGTTTGAGGTAGTTGACGTTAGATGAATTGTTAGAATTGATAGCTATAGGTTCGCCACTATTGCTAGTAGCTATTTGAGTGCCACCGATTCGAGGCAATAAAGCAATAGAAGTAACAATGAGTACAGAATCAATCAAGATAGAGAGTTTCATCGGATTATCCTTAGTTATAGTAAAGTGCAATGAGTGTTCTTGAGTAATAGAGTCTTATTTTTTATTTGTCTTAACTTCCTGCACCCAGTTCACCTGAACGGTTGATTTGCTCCTCACCCATTTGGGTGATTGCATCCGACGATTCATTCAAAGTTGCTAAGACCCATCATCTGATAAGCAAGAACAGCAGTATCAAAGGTTTTGAGGCAATTGATATCTGTGGAATCGTTGCGTAAAGTATTAGATTTGACAGCGGTGTTGATTGATGTGCCATTTTTGCGATGAGTAGCTATTTGAGTCCTAGCGATTCTAGGCAGGACACTAGAATCAACAATGTGTGCAAAATTAAGCCAAGGAAAGAGTTTCATCATTGATGCTGTGTTGGTTAATAAATCGAGAGCTAAGTTCAGGACAAACTTGAACAGATATATATTTAACTGAGGTTATTTAAAAATTTATGCAACGCTGTTACTCAGTTGTAGATATAGCCCAACTGAGGCATCGTATTTTTAAGCTATCTCTTCAACAGCAGATTTATTGATTTAGTCTGATTGAATTTAATTTGTCTATTCGGGTTTACCGAACAGGCAAATTAAAGCAAACCGTAAAAATTTTTCTATCTAATTTGGTGCGGTAATCATCAATTAGTTGGTGTCAAAAACCGAATTTACAGCGGCTTTAACTCTGCATAATATGAATATGTAAGCACAAGTTGAAGTGCAAAATTTATTAAATAATATTAACTGATGCGAGGAAGGGGTATGACACTAGTTCGTTGGAATCCTTGGAGAGAAATTGACACTCTACAACACCAAATCAATAGTTTATTTGAAGATACCAGACTACCATCTGCATTGTTTGACAAAGGCTTAAGCAAAGTTCCGGCTGCTGAAATTCAAGAAACTGAAGATGCGATTCATCTGAAGATAGAACTGCCAGGAATAGAAGCTAAAGACCTGGATGTGCAAGTCACAGAAAATGCTGTTTACGTTAGCGGTGAGCGGAAGTCAGAAACGAAAACAGAGGAAAAAGGTGTTACCAGAAGTGAGTTTCATTACGGTAAATTTCAACGCGTAATTCCTCTATCGGCTCGGATTCAAAACACTAACGTTACGGCAGATTATAAAGATGGCATCTTGAATCTAACACTGCCTAAAACTGAGCAAGAAAAGAACAAAGTTTTCAAGGTTAATTTGGAACAATCTGCTAATTAATAATCTGCTTGCGATGTCTACGATGGTCACTGAGCTTGCCGTTGGCGCAGCCTCTCGTAGAGAAGTGCGGACTATGACGCTCGAAGACTCGCTAACGCTTCGCTATTGGCGTCGCAGTACTTTAACGTGAGTTCGATGAACCTCTCCCGGACAGCCTCCTTCTTTGAAACCCAAAGGGAAGAGCAACGAAAAATTAAGCTTTTTGCTCCCCTCTCCGACACGGAGAGGGGTTGGGGGAGAGGTTAAATAAGACTTGTCGAATTCACGTTACTTTACCTGTAATGATTGATTGAAATGATTAAGAGCTTGGTCATTTACATGACCAAGCTTTTTTATTAGCATTTTAGTGTTGAAAAAAATACTAAAGACTTTCGATATTTTTAAGCACCTCTGCGGCTGACTGATATCGTTGAGTGAAGTCGAAATGTACCATTTTATTTAAAATCATCACTAACTCGTCTGTAGCGTCAGTGAATTCGCGCCAATGTTGCCAAATCTGTTGATTAGCATCAGCTTGGCTTTGGATGATTATTGCACCAGTATTTGTGTCTCTACGAAACTCTCTGGGTTCTACGCCAGTTAAGCCTTGTATTCCCATAATTCCCAAGGCATAAATATCACTGTTGAGTTTTGGCAACCCGCTCATTTGTTCCGAAGGTGCATAATTAGGAGTGCCAATTGAAATTGTTTGAGCTTCTTGCTGCTGAGGTTGAATCTGCTTAACAGCGCCAAAGTCAATTAAAACAATGTGCCCATCTGATTCTCGCCTAATTAAGTTACTAGGTTTGATATCTCGATGGATTACGCCATAGCTGTGAACAAAAACTAGTACATTTAAAACTTCTTTGAGTATCTCCAAAATTTCAGCTTGTTTTAGTCGCTTTCCAGCAGTTAACTCTTTATCCATAGCGTGCCCTCGAACAAATTCTTGTACTAAAGAGAATTGCCGATTTTCTTCAAAAAAAGCTAGCAGTTGGGGAATTTGTGAGTGCTTACCCAAAGTTTCTAAAATTTCTGCTTCCGCGTCGAATAAACGTCTGACAACATTTAAATATTCTGCATCTTGGCGGGGAGGTCGCAACTGTTTAACCACACACTGCGGATTACCGGGACGCTGGATATCGTCAGCTAAATAAGTATTGCTAAATCCTCCAGAACCCAAGGGTTGAGTAATTTTGTAGCGGTTATTTAGTACCGTTCCTAGTGTAATTTCTTGCCCGATGGAATCAACAATTACTGTTGGCGCTTCATTTGAGGCGTTGCCACGCTGCCGTAAAAGATTTTGCAATTCTATAATTAATTGTTGGTGTTCTTGAACCCGTTGGGTAATTTCTTTTTGCTCTTGCTGGGTTTGATAAGCATTATAGGCAAGGACACTGGCGGCGGTAAATACTAACCCCAACGCCGGAGGTATGACTGGGAACCATGCAGCTTGGGTAAAAATGACAAAATTGGCTCCAAATAATACTGCTAGGGCTGTTACTGCTGCCAATCCTAAGCCTAGCGGATGTTGAATTCGCCATACCAGCAACCCACCAACTACAGTCCATCCCCATATCCAAAGGACTTTACCCCACTCAGGCAAAAACCAAAATAGAGGTTGTTTGTTCAGAACAGCACTGAGAATTTGACTAACGCTGTGGGCATGAATTTCAATTCCGGCCATTTTGCCAGAATTATCTGATTTCCCGCTAGTAAAGGGCGTATTAAAAATATCATTTAAACTGTTAGCTGTTGAACCAATCAAAACGATGCGGTCTTTAACTAAATCTGGTTTAATTTGATTTGCAAGTACTTCTGTAATAGTTACCTGCTGGGCAACCTGATGACCAGAACGGTAATTAAGCAGGATTTGGTAGCCATTGGTATCTGCTTTTTCATAGCCGCCAGCGTTACTTTGCAGAGGTTTAAATACAGTATTACGTAGTTGTAGTTCTTTTTTGGGGGTAAATTCTAGTTGGATGCCTCCAACTTCTAAATATTTGAGCGCTAGTTGTAAGCTAAAAGAATAGGTACTTTGACAAGAATCAGACTCCTCTGCACTTACTAATAAGAGATTGCGGCGAATTGTGGCATCAGTATCTTCTACGACATCATTAAATCCTACTCGCTCTGCTTCAACGCCTTTTGGGGGTGCTACTCCCGGATTATTAGAACCCGAATGTTTACAAATGGGAATGATGATATCGCTCTGTTGGAGGCGTTGCAGTAGCTTGTCATGACCAGGCGGTACTGGTAAGTCACGAAAAATATCTAGACCAATGACTCGCGGTTGATATTCTTCAAGTTTGCCTAATAGTCGGTCTAGAAGTTCGCTAGACAAGGGCCAATTCCATTTTTGGATATCTTTTTCACTTAAAGCAACAATCAATAAACGGGTGTCTGGGCCTGGGTCGGCACGTAATTGCGTCATTTGGTCGTAGACTTTCATTTCTAGAGGCTCAAAAACCCCCAGTTTTTGAATTCCTACTAACAGAAGTGTTGCGATCGCACTTGAAAGAATAACTGGCTGTCTAAATAAACTTTTAAAAGTTACAACCATTTTCTTAAATAGATTTTACTTTAAAATATACGTATATTTTTGGATTAATTTTTAATATCGAAATTATTCTACGCAATTTGCAACTTTTCAAAAAATATAGTCATCATATTTTACTTGTAAACGCCAAGAGACTCAAATCCCCGACAACTTTTACGAAGTCGGGGATCTTTTTGTTCATAACTCATTTATCATTGCTAGATGTGTTTCAGATAATGCACAATTGCCTCTGCTGTTGACAAGTTAGTAGCCAATAAAACTTGATTAATAGTGCATAATCTTAACAGTGCTTCTTCATTTGCTTGACCAGGCTGAGGTTGCAGCAAATCTCGCAGGAAAATAACTGCTACAATTTCTCCGGCTCCAACCAATGAAGCAATTGTTTGATATCCTCCAGAAGTTGGTGCGGGAGTTTGTTGACTAATCGTTATCCCTGCCTGCTGATGTAAAACTTCACTAACAGATGGCCAGGTAATTGTAAAACTCTGCGAGAAAAATTCCTGATGTTCCAAAACCAATTCAGCAAGTTCTGATTTTTTGCTTTCATGAGCAATCAGCACTATGTTTCTTTCAATGATTGCTTGAGGAGACTCACTAACATTTGTTTCTTCTGGAGTTTCATCAAAATGAGCTTCTTCTACTTCAGGAATTGCTTCAATAGTTTGATTGATGCTCTCAGTAGCTCCACTTTCTGTTGTTTCCAAAGATGGAATATAACCGAAGTCAGAAATTTCGCTTATTTGTGCAGCAACACCATCAACATATAGACTAACTTCTTCAGTACTTGCATTACTCAAATCAATATATTGATTGCTTAAAACTTCCGCAACGGCATCATCAGGTGTAGTTGATGCTTCCGAAACTTCGCTTATTGTTTCATCCACCGCAGAAGTAGGTTCTACTTCCTCAACATCTGCGCTGTCTGCTGCTGTAACTGACCTATCCCAATCTATTGCTTCATCAATGATATCCCGTGTAACTTGGCTCTGCTCCTCTGCTGCTTGTGGCTGAATTTCTTCGTTTTCAACAATTTCACTGGTTTCTTCTACTACTGGCGTATCTAAATTCACTACTTCATCGTGAGTAGTTTCATCAATGATATCCGGTGTAACTTGGCTCTGCTCCTCTGCTGCTTGTGGCTGAATCTCTTCGTTTTCAACAACTTCACTGGTTTCTTCTGCGACTGGCGTATCCAAATTCACTACTTCATCGTGAGTAGTTTCGCGAATGTCACTCTCCTCCTCAGATACATGGTGGAAAATATCGCGCGGCTGGACGGAGGTAACTTCTGCTGCTAGTGCTGCCTCCAATGCATTTTCATCGTAGGTAGCTTCGGGAGTGACGCTTTGTACAGGAACTTCGTTCAAAATATCACGTGGCTGTACGAAGGTAACTTCTGCTGCTAGTGCTGCCTCTAACTCTGCATCCTCGTCGTAGGTAGTGTCTGGAATAGCACTTGTATCACGCTGTTGTACGAAAGTAGATTCTGTCGCCAGTGCTGCTTCAAAATCTCCAGCCTCATCATGGTTAGCTTCTGGAAGAACACTTTCTTCTTCAGGAGTTTCAATGATGCTTTCAGGTGCAGCTATGGCGTTATCAGGTTCAGTCAAAGAAACTTCTGAGGCTTCGCTGACTTCTGGAACTTCAACTTCCTGACTATCGGCGCTGACTTCTGGTGTAACTAATGTCCGCAAATCCACAACATCATCACGAACATCGTGTGGAACTTCGCTAACTGCTGCTGGTGTCTCAACAACAGGAATGACATCATCAGGTTGAGTCGAAACAACTTCTGAGATTTCGCTGATTTCGGAGGCAGGGGGTGCTTCTACTTCGGAACTAATTGGCGGTGAAACTTCGCTAACTACCTCTGGGGTTGGGGCTGGATTAACAACATTGGCAGCGTTGACATTTTCAGGCGATCGCGATCGAGAAAACAGTGAAGGATCTATAATTCTAAAGACTGTCTCTGGTTGCTCATAAGCAGGAGCAACTGCTTCCAAAATCAAAACATAATCTGCAATCCGAATAATATCTCCATCACTCAAAGAATATGGTCGATCTTTTTCAGCCTGTTTCCCATTAACTATTGAACCATTTCTACTGCCAAGGTCAGAAAAGTAGTAATTTCCACTTTTAACAAAAAACTTAGCATGTACCCGACTGATATCAGGGCTGTCTAGGACTAAATCAGAATCAGGAGAACGACCTATTACCCATTCTCCTCTTGTTGGAGTTTCTGTGGTCAGGTCAACTTCATTGACTTCACTTAAATTTGGTGAGTAGCTAACTTTAACTTTCATATTAATTTTTGGTTAATTTTATTGATTTCTGCTACCCAACGCTGACGGGTAGTGTGTTCTAAATTTAAAATATCATCTTGTGACCAGTGGAAATGATAAGCAATAAAAGCTACCTCCTCATATAAAGTATCAGAGGGGTAGCTTACGACTCCCCCGCTAGTTCTAGCTCCACTGAAAATTGAGTATTGCAGTGGGGACATTGTGTTGGAATGTGTACATTGCCTTGTTGATTGATTCGATTGTAAAATTCTCGGAGATAGGCAATGTCATGTAGGAGAAGTCCTTCGAGTAAATCAGGACTAACAGAGTTGAAACTGCCCAAGCGAGTGATAACCCGCGCAAGCATTACCAAGACACCGTAAGCCGGATTTTCTTGAACTTTGCGCTCTTGTTGCACCAAAATTTCATCTTTGGCGGTGGCTAAACGCATCACCCCATGACGATGTACTCGTTGTTCGCCATCACTCAATCCTCTAGGAAGAGTGAAAGCAAATTCTGTGCAGAGAGTATCCTTTTTACGGCGCATAGGTTAATTTTATTTGGGCATTAGGCATTGGGCACTTGTACTGAGCGGAGCCGAAGTATTGGGCATTAACTGGTTCCCAGCCTGGAGGCTGGGAACCCATTCTGGGAGGCTCCGCCTTCTCTTTGTTGACAAGAGGTAGAACCTCTGAGAATACATTCCCAGCCTGGAGGCTGGGAACGAGGCTAAACTCCATTAATGAGTCTTTGCTCTCTGCTCCCAATGCCCAATGCCTCATTCAATTATGAAGAAGTGCTTCGGGAGAATTTACTGTATCTTCCGGTATGGAAGTTTCGCCTTCCAACCCATTGATTCGACGGTAAAAATCTTGGAGATAATTTAAATCTTGAGAAAAAAAGTTTTCCACGATTGCAGGAGTAACTTCTGATAAAGCACCCAAACAAGTAATCACTCGCGACAAGATAATAATTGTGGCATAAACGGGATTCGCTTTAACGCGGGGGTCACGCAAGGGTGCAATCTCGTCTATCGCCGTTGATAACCGCATTACACCTTTGCGGTGGAGGTTGCCTTCAGAGTCTAGATACCCCTTTGGCAGTGTAAATTCAAACTCTGTGGGAAACATAATTCTCCTAATTATTTCACGCGTTTAAATTCCTCAAAAGCAACCTCTACCTCCTCAATTTCGATGTCATGGCTGCGGGCGTTGACATCGGCAATTTTGTAACTTGCAGGCCAAGCACCGGCTAATTCAAATCTAGCTACTTCTTCATTTGCCTGATTATAAATAGACAAAGCAACAAGTCTACGTTGCTGTGACCAATTACCTTTTTCGACTTTTTCAAACCACTTCCAAAAATCCATAGAGTTGGTAGTACCTCTACGCAGAATGAGATTACCACTCTTGGGATTGCTAGGAAGCTTGGTTCTCACCACCTGACCTTTGGATTGTCCTTTTGTACCCCAGGTTTGAGAAGTGACTTCAGTAATTTCAATTACCTCTTGTGTTCTTTTAAAGCCTTGACACTCCAAAAAGAAACAATTGGCATCGTTTTGACCTTCTAGTGTCAGTTCTAAATAGAACCGATGGGCTGTCAGAACTTCTGGAATTCGGCTTGCGGATTGTACCACTGTTAATTACTGCAAATGCTAATTATTTGATTCGTTTAATTCCTTCGTGAACCAATTCAACTGTTTCATTTGCCATATCACCACCAGAGGCTGTTAAGGTAGGCCCGGTGTATTTACAGGGATAACAATTGACAATGTTCCAACGTGCTTTTTCTGAGCCTTGTTGGTCATAAGCAACTACTGAACCAGTTTTACGATTCTGTGCCCACTTCCGAGGGTCTCCCATGTCTTCGTTACAGTCTTGATACCATTTATAAAGGTCTATATCATCAGTGGCGATGACTTTTACTGTAATATTGGTAAATTTAACAACAGTTGGTGTAGCTTGACGCATGAGTTTAGCGCCTTTAGATGAACCGTGAACTTCTTGCGCTGGTGTATTTTCAACGCCTAGTCCGCTAATTTCTTTGATGAATTTATCAGTAATTCCATCAGCCTCGAAGTAAAACTTACAAGAGGTTAAAAATTCGCCTGCCATACTTTTAGACTCCTTTGTGTGTGGTTAATTTGGGAATGGGGAACAAGAATTTTAGATTTTAGATTTTGGATTTTAGATTGAAATTTAATCCAAAATCCGCAATCCAAAATCCAAAATTGAATTGCCCTATTCGCTATCTTCAATGCCATTCCATTGGCTGATGCGGAAAACAACAAATTCCGCCGGTCTGACGGGACAAACACCGACTTCAATATATAAACGTCCTAAAATTCTGGTTTCTGGTGGGTTCAATTCTTCGTCGCACTTGACATAGAATGCTTGGGCTGGAGATGCACCAAATAAAGCACCTTCACGCCAGATACGTTCTAAGAAATTACTGACGGTGCGGGTGACACGCGCCCATAAATCTTGGTCGTTCGGTTCAAAAACTACCCACTGAGTCCCTAATTCTAGGGATTTCTCGATATAGCTAATTAATCTACGCACGCTGATGTAACGCCACTCTGTTTTATCTGGCTCAACTAAAGTGCGTGCGCCCCAAATGCGGATACCTCGATTGGGGAAGCTGCGAATGCAATTTATTCCCAAGGGATTTAATAATTCTTGTTCGCGGAAGTTGGTGTCATAACCCAAACCAATTACGCCTCTGGGAACCTCATTGGCTGGGGCTTTGTAAACTCCTCTGGTTTCGTCGGTGCGGGCCCAAACACCCATCACATGACCGCAAGGAGGTACTAAAATTGGATTACCGCGATCGCGTGGATTCGGTACTTTAATCCAAGGATAATAAAGGGCCGCAAACATGGAACGACGGTTAAATCTATTCAACCATTCCACTACTTGTTGCGGTTTGACGGCTTCCGGTGGCGAATCAAGTACAACCATGCGGTTGGGTGGGTTGGGAATATCGCCACTGGCAGAACCCTCGCACATACTAATCATCAACTCGATGATGCCGTGAACTTGATCTAAATTCAGTACTTGCTCTTGATAAGCCCGCATCACATCAGGACAAGCCAGCATTGTGATTTCATCAACTTCAAAGATACCGCGTACCCCGGTGCGATCGTCTCTAACCCCTTCTAAATTTTGTGAAAATCTATCGGGTGTGGCAGCGACAATGGGCGGTGCTAATTCGTATTGACCATTCACCGGACGACGAGCTAAAGGTTGTCCGCTTTGAGTGATGTCTTCTACAGTGACATACATCGAATTTCTCAATGCTGTCAGTGCATAAGTTGCTACTTGAGCATTAGGGTCGCGGTTCATGCTCAAGTTTTCGTATTGCTCTAAAAGTTCATCTCCCCGACGAATTTCGATGGTGAAATATTCGCCTGTATTGGGAGGCGCTTCTCCTTCAGTACCTTCGGGTAGAGGGCGGGGCGAACCATCAACAATTACAATATTTACTAATCCACCTGATGCTTGCTCAGGGCGCAATGTAAAGCGCAGGGCTGGACGATTACCTCTAGCGTTGATTCTGAGGGTAGCCGGTTCTGGAGTTGCAGGTCTGGGTGCGCCTGGTAACTGAGTCCCAATGCTTGTTACCCAGCAACGACCGCCACCATTCATAAAGTAGCCGTAGACTGAAAAGGGTAAATAGGCGTTGAAGTCGGTGAAGCCGTCAGAATTAGGACGAGCAAAGTAGTTTAAAAATTGCGTCCAAGTGGTTACTAGCATGGGCTTGTATAACTCAGCCCCACCGCGAACGTCTTCTGTAAAGCCTACAAATCCGGCAACTGCTGTGCTAACACCTTCAATTGGTCGGCTACCCCGGTCAATTTCTTCGATGTAAACACCAGGAGCAAAGTAATCAAGTCTAGCCATGAAAGTTTCTCCAAGTCAGTAAAAATCTAATTATTCAGGAGTTAGAAATATTTCTTTGAAAGTATTACTTTGGTTATCTACCAATGCATTGACGTTTTGAGGTAAATAGCCTGGATGATTCAGAGTCAAAACATAATTACCTAAATGAAGGTCTTCAAAGAAGAACAACCCTTCTTTAGTAGTTGATATGGACTTGTCAGTTCCTCTCACAGCCACTTCTGTTGCTACCAGCGGCAAATTTGTCACCGCACTTTTGACAATACCTGCGATCGCAACTCGCCTAGTTAGAACTAAACTGTCACTATCGCGAGACAATTGATTTCGCAAATTGAAAATTCGCTCCCAAACCAAAGGCACTGGAGTCGGTTGTGGCTCGAAGGGTATTGTAACTGTCAAATATAAGGCTGAACGCAATGGCACATTGAGAGCGCTCCATAAAGAGCCAATCTCAATTGGCGGCTCTAAGGCAACTGTCATGTTCAAATTACCATAGCCCCGTAATTCAGGAACCAAAAACTCTTCTTCCAAGGTGCGATGGCGCAACAGCACAGTCAATGCCTCACTAATAAAGTGATGCTCACCTAAAGCTGTTCTATCCCAGGCTGTTAATAGCAGCGAAACATCAAACCAAGCTGGTGCCCAATTTACAGTGGCAGGTTGTAGAGCGCGTGTTAGCTTGCGTTCTACTTGCCTGCCAGAATGTTGTACCTGCTTACTCTCACGTATATCAAAAATATATAAATTGAGAGTCGGGCCTGCTCCCTCTTCCCTACGATTACCAGGATGGCTAAAGTCAATTTGCTCTGTACTGGTAAGTGAGGTTCCTCCAGCGAGAATTTCGGCTAAAGTTTGAAGAACGAAGATAAGCATGAAGGTGTGCTGCTGGTAGCTAATCCAGATGCATCTACAGTATATGTATCGGGCTTCTAAAGTTAATTAGACTTTTGTCGATATTTTTTAAATCAGGTATTGGGTCAAGAATCCGTAAAGCAGCAACTTCAGTTTGTAGATTAATCTGGAGCAGTTCTTCAGTGGAGGCACTACATTTTTTTCTTGTGAGGTGGATTGAAAAGCATTGGTGTCAAGTTAAGGCAGAAGCCCAAATGTCAAAGGTATGTTCGTCGAATTCGGGCAGTCGTTTATTGAATTCGGGCAGTCGTTTATTGAATTCGGGGCGTCGTTTATTGAATTCGGGCAGCCGTTTATTGAATTCGGGGCGTCGTTTATTGAATTCGGGCAGTCGTTTGTTGAATTCGGGGCGTCGTTTATTGAATTCGGGCAGTCGTTTGTTGAATTCGGGGCGTCGTTTATTGAATTCGGGGCGTCGTTTATTGAATTCGGGCAGTCGTTTATTGAATTTGGGCAGCCATTTATTATTTTTGTTCAATTTTAATTTGAGGAGGATAAAACCTAAACACAAAAAGACTTTTCATCCAGTAAAGAGCGATGCACTGAGCCGGTCGTTGTGTCCCTAGCTATACTAGTTGACCCAATGATTTCATCCTAACTTGACACTAATGGCTGAAAAGACATCCCAAGTAGTCCATTAAGCTAACGAAAGCTTGGGTACGTAGTCAATACTACTCGGGTTTTGCATTTTGAATTGAAAGTTTGGTTTTGGGAAAGGGTTAAAGGGTAAGGTTTAAGGGTTTTTTCTTTCCCTTTTCCCCTTTCCCCCAAAACCCGACAAGTATTGGGTACGTAGTAAGCATTTCAGTGCTTAACATCAGGACTAAAGTCCTTACTACAAACTTGTTTACACAGCAAAGTTAGCTTGATAATACACATGTGAATACAAACCTTAATAATTATTTGTATGAATTATCTCAAAAGAGAACTTAACAAAAAAATAAACATTCCTGAAACTGCATAATTTTATACTGGTCAGCAGAAGAGTAAAAACATTTAGTTGCAAAAAGCGAGTGAAGCTATGACACTAGGCTTTTCTGTACAAAAACTAGACAATGGCTCTAATTATTTGAGTTCCTCAGACATCCAAAGCTTTTGTCAGCTTGAGTCTGAGCAGTTAACTAGTCAGTATCCAATTTATTTCGCTCGGATTGTCTATCATGATTCATTATTGAGAGCTAATCAAGAGGTAATAAATTATGGTCAAGACCAAGTTCCTTTTTCCCCAAAAACTTTAGCTTATTTGCGTTCGGAAGCATGGCTGACAGATTTTCCGCCTGTTTTGACTTTACAGGAATTTCAGCTGAAGGACTTTTCATCTATTTCTTACATTTGCCCCATATCCTATAGAAATCAGAAAACTGAGTATATTCAAATCATTACTCATGAACCTCTCTCGTCGAGTTTACAACTATATGTAAAACGCTCTGCTATGCTACTGAGTAAATATGTAGATATTTCCTTGGATTATGGCAGACAAAAAACTGAAATTCAACTCCTAGAAAATATCTTGCATCGAGTCGGTCATCAATTACGTAACTCTCTAGGACTTATCGGATTGTATGCACATAATTTATGCTTAGGTTTAAAGGATAGCCCTTGGCAAGAGCAAGCAACAATCATCGGCGAAAGTATACAAGATTTAGATACTAATTTAAATGAACTGATTGATTGCGGTCAAAGTGAAAAATTAAGAGTAACACTTCAAGATTTAAGAAGTTTAGTGGTAGAAAGTATCATAAATTTACAACCTCTAATTAATCAGAAAAAACTTAAAATATTGATTCCCGATACATCGACAATACTGAAGATAGACAAATTACAAATGAAACAAGTTTTTGATAATATCCTCAGTAATGCCGTTCATTTCAGCCCTCATTCAGGAACTATTACCTGTACCTGGCAAATTTTTCAAGATGAAGTTTTAATTAAAATCTCCGATCGAGGACCAGGATTGTCTCAAGAAGACTTACAAAAAATATTTACCCCATTTTATTCCCGACGCCAAGGAGGTACAGGACTGGGTTTAACTATTGCTAAAAAAATCATTTTGGATCATCAAGGAAGTATCTGGGCACAAGTTTTATCAGAAAGTGGGGCACAAATTTCGATGATTTTACCTCGACCAAGGAATGTGAATTAATTTATAATTCATCAGAAAAATATGATTAATGATAATAATAAACTTTCGGTTTTACTCGTAGATGATGAAGAACGCTTTCGTCAAGGTTTACGTACTCTCCTAAATTTTTATAGTATTAATTCTGCGTTACCTGTAGAAGTTATTGGTGATGCAGATTCTGTTGAGCAGGTTTTAAAGTTTACAACTCAGAAGTGTCCAGATTTAATTTTGCTGGATATGCAATTGAAAGGATGTGATGGAATTACAGTTCTGGCACGTCTAAAAGAAGCTGCTTACAGTGGCAAAGTTTTAGTATTGTCGGCTCATCAAGAAGACGATTGGATTTTTAGAGCGATGCAGGGAGGAGCCGCAGGTTATGTGTTTAAAAATCGTGTAGCAACCCAATTATGTGAAGCTATTGACACTGTAACTAGGTCAGAAATTTATCTACCTTCAGAAGTTGCTAGTCGATTTTTCCGGTTTTTTCAGGCTTATTCAGATTCTTGTGTAAAAGCATGTCATGAGGTGCATTTAACCGAAAGAGAGCAAGAAGTTTTGTACTGGTTAACTCAAGGTGCTTCTAATGAAAAAATCGCTAAACATTTGTATGTAACAGTTGCTACTGTTAAGGCGCATCTCACCAGTATTTTTGAAAAATTAAAGGTTACTAGCCGGACTCAAGCGATTGTAACTGCCCTCAAGCTAGGATTAGTTCATGCTTGAGCGCGACGGAAGTAATCGGCGCAATTCACGAAACTTTTTGGATATGGCTTCATTTGAATCTTTTTATCAAGAATACCCCTGCTCGTACAATTCTCCCTTAAGTTGCGATCGCCCCTTCCAAACGGCGCAGCAAATCAAGGGTGCTAAGTTTTGCTTGGAATGTGGTTTTCCAGCAACTTTACCACAGGAGGGTGAGATTAAAGGAAGTCAGGGAACTTATCAAATAACTAGTTTTGTCGGTGTGCGCGGTTTAGGGCGCTTATATTCAGGTGTTCAACTTAAGGACAAACAACCTGTAATCATCAAAGAATACCTGCTCCCCAATCGTTCTTTTAATGAAAGTGAGACTCAAAAGCGGAAAGAGACTTTTAAACGGGTAGGTGGGGTAAGTTTAGCCGATAGTCGAATTCAAAACTTTCGTCTGGTGGAAACGAAAGAAGCGATCGCAGATGAAAAAGGAGAACGCTGCTATCTTATTACTCAAGGAATCGAATCATCCCAAACTTTAGGTAAATATCTCATAGAAAAGGGAGCAATGACATCTCTTGAGGTGCGGGAAGTACTAAATCAAGGTTTACAAACTCTCCAGTTTCTCCACACTCAAAAGCTGCGTTTTCCCTCCAATCAAACACAACTAGGTATCACTCACGGCAATATCAATTTAGATAGTATTTTAATTAAAGTAGAAAATAATCAAAAGTTTTCTATATACTTTTGTGATTTAGCAATCTGGGAAAACTTATTTATTCCCCCAATTATTCCTCAACCTGCTGCCGCCAGACCCGATCAAGATTTAGAATCATTAGGATTATTAGCCTTTTATTTATGGGTAGGTCGGACAACTAATTTTTCATCTAACCAGCCTCTCGACCCTAGAGATAATCAACAATGGCCGGATACTGATAGCTATTTAAGGCAATTTATTTATCGCTTAATTGGGTTGGAAACTCCTTTTGAGAGTGCAGAAGCGGCTCGTAAAGCACTGCTAGAACTTCCTCAAGAAGATCGTGCTAAAAGTTTAAATTCAGCGCGAGCGCCAGGTTCTCAAGAAATAAAAAAGCCTTTGCCAATGCCCTTACTTTTACTAATAATCCTATTTTTATTACTACTTGGTGGCGGAATTTGGTATTGGCTATGGGGTAGGAAAACAGATAATCCTAATCAATATATCCAATGGTCTAAACTTGTACGTAATTTTTCCGAAGTCCCCAACGTTCCTTCTGGACAATTTACTTATACAGGAGAAAAAGATAGTACATGGAGTTTTGTTTTAACGCAATTAGTGGACAACAGCCGTTTAGCAGATTTATTGACCAGACCAAAGCCAGATGCAACCGCAACATTTGACTATAAATCTGTTTTGTCATCAAATATAAATAATCCGATTAAAAGTATCGAAGAAGTTCAAACAAACAAAAAAGATTTTGCCATTACTAGTTTGGTAGATAACATTACAGATAAACTTGCGAAAAAAGCAGTGGCCTATGATGGTTTACTTGTTTTTGTCGCATTTAATAAAAGAGACTCAAATCTTGCCAATGCTCTTGGGGGGCAAATTAATCTTGAGCAATTGCGTCAAATTTACACAGGTAAAATTACTAATTGGCAGCAGATTAATCCTAAACTGCCAAATCTGCCTGTGAAACCTTTTGCCCCAACCGAACCGGAAGCAATCAGTAAATTTCAACAAATAGTTCTGCAAAATGCTCCTCAAGACGAAGCTTTATTTGCAGCGAAAGTTACTAAACTTGATACAACAAAAACCCAAAACCTGATACGCAGTGAAACTTTAGATGGGCGAACTACTGGTATTATCAGTTTTGGGATTATCAGTAAAACTTCGAGTCAGTGTACTGGCTATCCTCTAGCGATCGCCGATGCTAAAAAGTCCGCTATTCAACCTCTGTTTCAAAAGCGCGATCGGCGCTCAATTAATCCCTCAGATGATTTGTGTCAACATGATGATTATTATGTTGATGTCACAACTTTCCAAAGCTACCCCTTGGGATACCCTATTTTTGTAGTGTACCCTAAAGACAGCAACCGCCTACCTGGTGGTTCTACATTTGCCCAGATGCTAACTACTCGTCAGGGTCAGTGTTTACTTAGTAAAGTAGGTCTTGTAGCTTTACAACCTATGCCTGATGATATAAAGTCTTATGCCTGCAAATCGGTGCCCTAATCCTAGTTGCGAATATTTTAACCGCGCCCTGCCTAACAATGCTAAGGTTTGTCCCTGGTGTTCTACCCCGGTGGGTAATGTAGTTTCTGCTACACCACAATCACCTAGTCAACCTCCACCTATTCAACAACAACCTAGTCAACCACCTGTTCAGTATCAGCGGCCGCCTACAGACCAACCTTACCAAGCTCCCCAACAAGCCCCCATTGATTATTCAACAGTCTATCAGCCACGAGTTTCCTATCAACCAACGCCACCTGTTTATACCCCCCCGCCTCAAAGAGCGCCAGCCTTAAAGCTGATTCATAGCACCGGCAGAGAATTTCACCTCATTGGGGAAGGAGGTTATATCGGTCGCCGCAGTCAGAGTCCAGGAATAGCGCCGCCAGAAATTGACTTGACCGGCATTCCCAGTGAGGGAATAGTCTCTCGTCGTCATGCGCGAGTCGATTGGGACTGGTCGCAAAATTCTTACATGATTGTTGATATGAGTACAAATGGTATTTATTTAAACAACAATCCTTTGAATCCTGGTATGCAGTATCGCCTACTGAACGGTGATTCCCTGCGATTTGGTCAGGATAACCTAGTTAATTTCACTGTATATGTAGTGTAGTAAAAAGCTGATTTTATAACTTTTAATTAACAAGACTGGGGGCTTAACAACAAGCTTAAGCCCTTTGTTAAAGATAGACAAACTTGTGAGCTAAATATATTTAGTAAACTCTGCTGTTGACGACTCATTTTTACCTTCTTAAATCTAAAATTCGGCCATTAGTCATTTTCGCTTATCCCGAAAGACAAAGGACAATAGACAAATGACGCTGGACGGAGGACAAAGGAAAAATGAGCAATGTATTTCGGGAATTTCTGCAAAAAGTAGGCAGCGGAAACCACACATCTAAGAATTTAACTCGTATTGAAGCAGTCACCGCTACTCAAATGATGCTGCTGGGTGAAGCGACACCAGCCCAAATTGGAGCCTTTTTGATTGCTCACCGAATCAAGCGTCCTACGGGAGAAGAGTTAGCCGGAATGTTGGATGCTTATGAGGAACTGGGGCCAAAACTGCAACCCATAGCCTCTGGGCGACCTGCGATCGCTCTTGGCATTCCTTATGATGGTAGGACACGCACAGCACCGATTAGTCCCGTCATAGCTTTACTACTCGCCGCAGTGGGACAACCAGTGGTAATGCATGGTGGCGATCGCCTACCAACAAAGTACGGCTTACCCCTGATAGATATTTGGCAGGGTTTAGGAGTCGATTGGACTACTTTACCCCTAGCACAAACTCAACAAGTGTTTGAGCAAACGGGAATCGGCTTTATTTATCTACCTCAGCATTTTCCCTTAACTACAAGTATTTGGGAGTACCGCGACCAACTGGGCAAACGTCCGCCGTTGGCAACAATGGAGCTAATCTGGTGTCCTTATGCTGGGGATGCTCACGTAATTGCTGGGTTTGTCCATCCACCGACAGAACGGATGTTTCAGATCGCTTTCGGACTGCGAGGAGTGACAAAATTTACATTAATCAAAGGATTGGAAGGTAGTTGCGACTTACCGCGCGATCGCACTGCAATCATCAGCTTATCTTCATCCGTAGCACCCCAAGAGGTAGAACGATTGCACCTCGTACCGCGCGATTACGGCTTTACTACCAAGAACGTACCCCTTGGAACTACTGAAGAACTGGTGGCGGATATTCAAGAGGTTTTGGCAGGTAAACCAGGTGAATTGATGCAAACAGCCTTGTGGAATGGCGGATTTTATCTATGGCGCAGTGGTATTTGTTCAGATATGCCAGAAGGTTTAGCTAAAGCAGAAGAATTATTAACCAATGGTGTAGCAGCAGCTAAACTCCAAGAACTGAGCCAGGTAGTAACTTCAGTATCAGCAGATGTACCCTTTAGGGTGTCAACGACTTCTCCAAAATAGATTTTTGTTCCAACCAATCTTTACCTACTTGGATACTGATATCCGATGCCAGGTTGCCAGTGCTTTCCACCCGCACTTCTCCAAATCCCAAAGTGCTGCGAATTGATTCGGCACTGTCACCATCTCCTTGTTGGGCGACAATATGAGTTACATCTAGAGGTTCACCCCATGCCTTGGCCACATAGATATTGCGATATCCAGATTTTTCCAAGGCTCTAATTAACGGTTGCAGGTTAGAGCGATCGCCACCTGTACTATCTTGAATTGCTACACGCAAAGAGCGGGGGTTAGTTGTACTTGCCAGCTGTTCCTGTTCTGACTCCACACCAAAGTGTTGAGCCATCAGTTTCGCAATCCCATCTTTGTTGGGCAACCAATAGCTAGCATCAAACTCATTCTTTTCGCTAAAGCGACCTGGCAGCATTAACATTTGCATATTAGAGCGATTTGTCCGCACCCCAAAACCCATTAGTGCCACTAACTCTTCAACCGTCAAGTTAGTATCAATGTGGTCTTTCACGACATCAAGAACTTTAGGTAATTGAGCAACAGTCGCTGGGTTGAGTGTTTGCTCCATTAAAGCGCGGATGACCATTTGCTGGCGCTGAATCCGACCAATATCACCGAGTTCGTCATGGCGAAAACGCAGCAATTGTAGTGCCTGATCGCCGTTGAGATGCTGCTTACCCGCCTTCAAATTGATGTACAAATGCTGAGAATCATCTTGATATTTCATATCTTTAGGGACGTAGACAGTCACGCCACCCAAAGCATCAATCAGCTTGGCAACTCCCAAAACGTTAATTCGGATATAGCGATCGATTCCCACCCCACCTAAGAGATTACTGACGGTTCTAGCAGTCAAAGCTGGCCCACCGTCAACATTGGCAGCATTAATTTTTTTCACTCCATATCCCTCTATTTGCGTGCGGGTATCTCTGGGAATGGAGAGCATATTTATTTTTTTCGTCTCTGGATCGAATTTGACCAAGAGCATCACATCGGAAAGACCATCAAAAGAGTTGACTTGGGGCAGGTATTTGAGATTTTTGGTATCTTCAGGAGGGTTTTGGATATCTGGCGGAAGTACGCTCATTCCCATCACCAAAAGATTCACTGGACGAGTTAATTCTGAAAATCGCAGCACACCTCCAGAAATGCGCTCGCTATCAAAGGCCGCCTCATCCTTTGGAGTTAGCTGGGCTTGTTGCAAAGGCGTACTCGTCAAAGACACCGCCAAAAGCGCCCCCGCAGTTGCAGATACCATCGCAATACCACCCATACCTACCCAAAACCACAGCCACCGTCCTGATGTCGAGCTTTGGGGAATTTTTTTATTGGACTTTGAGGCTTTTCCCGACTGGTTTTCTTCCGCCGAACTTCTTTGAATGGTCACAGACTTCCTCACACTTACTCACTAATCAAATTCAGTAATTTTGCAGACTAAAAACACCCAAACAAATCAACCCATAATAGCTAACTCTTAATTATCGGTGCTAACTTTTTTAATGTAGTGTCAACCACAACACTTATAGCAGCATTTATTCTTTTTTTGGGACAACCTGGAGATGTTTTACTGAAGTATGGCAATAATAAACTGGATTTGACTAGATATATAAATAAATCTGCCAGAAATTTTCTAAAATTCAGTAAAAACACCGACAATTTATCGCTTTAAAAAATTAAGATAAATACTTGCCAAGCACTCGTTCAGCTAAACTACTAAACCCTGGTAAACGACTAGATTTGCCCTGCATTAGGCGCAAAATCAACCAAATACTTACTAAAAAGTAACCTGACGTAAGAAAGCTATTGAGGATAAATAGACGTAGCGGAAAAAAATCTGAAGTTGCTGCCCCGGTGGCTAATAATAGATAACTCAACAGCCAAGTAAGTGCCAAAGTAATAGACAGACGACTAATAGCAAGTTGTTCCCGATTACCCTGGCCTCGATAGAGCGTCCACAAAGATGGAAAAAAGCCGACGATCGGAACTAAATGTAAAAGCAACTGTGTTTTAGGCATTGGGGATGGGGCATCAAGAAGAGACAAGGTAGACAAGGAAGAGGGGAGAGACTTGGGAGAGACTTGTCCCCCTTGTCCCCCTTGTCCCCCTTGTCCCTCTGCCCCTCTGCTCCCCTGCTCCCTGGCTCCCCTGCTCCCTGGCTCCCCATTCTCTTTTGGTTCAAAATTCTTCATTGGGGTTAGTCTAACTCCTAAACTAGAAGGATGAATAAGACTCATATAGTTAGAGATAATAAGCTGTAAAGAAAAATTTCATTTAGTTCTATTCCGCAATCAGCTCAAAATGCAGACACGTAAGCTACTCGACTGGTGGCAAACATTTACTCCAATAGCGCGAATCGGGGCGATCGCGCTATTCGCTCCGCTGCTAGTTCTCAATGGTTGGGCAATTTCGGTATTTTTCAATTATTTCCATTCTCTCATAGTCATTTTAGTCGGAGCCTCAGTGCTAGCATTTCTGCTCAACTACCCCGTGAGTTGGATGGAGCATCATGGTGCTAGGCGAGAGCAAGTTGCTATTTTAGTATTTCTCTTGGCTTTATCGATTTTATTGGCGTTGGGTGTGACACTTTTTCCCTTGGCTCTTACCCAAGCACAACAACTGGTGGCGCGTTTGCCAGATTTAATCGACTCTGGACGCTCTCAGTTGATGATCTTAAACGGAAAAGCTGAGACTTTTGGCTTACCGATTAACCTCGATGCTCTGGTGGTGCAAATCAACGATCGCGTCAAAGGACAATTACAAGCGATCGCTGGACAAGTTTTAAATCTGGCTGTACTGACAGTTACTAGTCTGCTAGATATTCTCTTGACGATAGTTTTGACTTTTTATCTTTTACAGCATGGGGGTGAACTCTGGGAAAGTTTAGTTGAATGGCTACCTAATAAATTTCGCGAGCCTTTCTCCAAAACAGTCCGCCTCAGCTTCCAAAATTTCTTCATCACCCAGTTGATTTTATCTACCTGTATGGCTTCAGCCCTTATTCCTACCTTTTTGTGGTTAAAAGTGCCCTTTGGATTGCTATTCGGACTAACTATTGGCCTGATGGCTCTCGTTCCCTTTGGCGGTTCTGTAGGCATTGCCCTAACTACACTATTGGTAGCGTTGCAAGATTTTTCAATGGGTGTGAGAGTGTTGATCGCAGCGGTAATCGTACAGCAAATTCTCGAAAATTTAATTGCCCCCCGAATTTTAGGCAATTTTACTGGTTTAAATCCAGTTTGGATTTTAATTTCGGTCTTAACAGGGGCAAGAATTGGCGGACTGTTGGGTGTAATTGTGGCAGTACCTACAGCTGTTGTGATTAAGACTGCTTTAAGTGCCTTGCGTCCTGGTACCGCAACAAACGACAGCGCCATTGGGGAGATAACTGCATCCGTTCCAGGAAATGAGTCATCGAAAGCCGACGACAACAAAACTTTGAGCATTTCTGAAGCAACATTGCCTTAATACAAGAAGGCAGGAGCAGGAAGTGTATCATCAGTTATTTATCAGGAACGGTAAGGGGCAAGGGAAAGGGTAAAAAGCTATTGCTTCTATGGTGGGAGACTATTATTAACCTTTTTCCCTTGACCCCTCTTATTTTTGAAATTCTGTTGCAAGCGATTGCTTAATATCAAAATTTTCCAAATCCTGTGAAAAGTCAGCCTTTACCACCAGAAATGAATGCCAATTGGTGTTTCGCTTCAATATTCTAAATAGCTTTTAAGCTTTTAAATAAATCTAACTTTCAGAATCATTATCTAATTTAGAATTTAGCAAAGGAAACTACTTTGCAAGAAGTGCTTTTAAATTGCAGCAAAGGTGAAATTGCTAGGTTCTGCACTTGCCGATCGATACCATCTCCCTGAATAATCACCTGGGAACGCGACTGAATTAATTCCCGAATTTGTGGACAACCTAGAACAGAATTCAGTTCTGTTAAAGCAAAGATAAGTTCTATATTTAATTTATCTAACGATGGTCGCAATGTCTGGTTTAAGTCTGGCACGTTAGGAAAAGATTTAATGCCTTGCTTTTGCCAGTTTTTAAAATCAGTGGTTTGGATGAGTTTTCCTGCTTTTATTTGTGCTTGAAAAAATGCTGCAACTGTATCGGGTTCTAAATTATGGATTGTTGCTTGCTGCCGAACCTTTAATAGTAACTCTTGTTCGCGCTTTAGATCCTCAATAGGACGTTTGTGATTCCATTTCCATCGGGCTACATCATGTGCAATTAACAATCGCTGCTGGATCAATTTTAGTAATTTATCTACAGGCAGTTGTTGTTCAGCTACCCTGATAGCTTGGATATCTACTAATTTTACTGGCTTAGAGTTTTGAGCAACGAAATATAATTTTAACTTTGCAGCCACTACTGTAGTACTGAAAAAAATTCCAAAGAAAATTATGATGACAAACAACAGTGGATGCTTTCTAAAAAAACTTAAATTCATAGAAAAAAGCTTATACACCCTGCTAATTAGGACAAATTATGAGTAAATCGGTAAGAATACAGTATTTTCAATTTCAAACAAAATATCTCATAGTTACTGACAAAAAGCAAATTCAGGCTTATGGAGGTATTCCTGCATTTCTCACAAGCTTGAGGTGCAGAGAGGCACGAGAGAGGTGCAGAGGGAAAAGAACTTGTACAAGAACTGTCTTCTGCTCCCCTGTACAAGGTTTTGAGAGATGTGGTGAGAAATCCGGGTATTGTCTTTGTCAGCAGGGATTACGTGCTGCTAAAAGATGATGCTAAACGCAGTCGTAAATTGTTCTAAGCAGAAATTCAGCGGATTTGAGCATTGATAATATAGGTAGATGTAGAGCCGATTTCTTTGTTAAAGATGACTTTTCTCAGCACTGACATAATTCACGCCTTGAGATTACAGCTTGAAATGAACTCTGCAAGAATTGCTATTTGCTGAGTAAATTGGGATATAGATGCGGAAAATTTTTCTGGGTAAACTTGACCAGCAAATGGTAATGAAAAACTATTATCAAGATTTTTTAATTCGTGATTGGGTGAAAAGCGATCGCACAAGAGCCGCCGAAGTCATCAGTTATGTATTATCAGAATACGGTCTGGGTTGGGAACCCAAGGGTGCTGACCAAGACGTGCTGCGAGTCGAGGAATGTTATTTAGCTACTGGGGGAGAGTTTTGGGTAATTGAACACCAAAGTCAGTTAGTAGGTACTGGAGCATACTACCCCATACACCGAGGTGAAAAAGCTGTAGAAATCCGCAAAATGTATCTTTTACCCAGCATCAGGGGTTTAGGATTAGGGAAATATTTGTTACAACAGCTAGAAGCAGCGATCGCAAAGCGTGGTTTTCAACAAATTTGGATTGAAACCGCCAGTGTTTTGGTGGAAGCAGTCAAGCTGTATGAAAGCAATGGCTACACTCCAGCAACAGGAGTGGAAACAACAAGGTGCGATCGCGTCTATGTTAAGTCATTGGTCAATAGTCATTAGTCATTAGCTAAAAACAAAGGACAAAGGACAAAGGACAAATGACAAATAACAAAGGACAATTCTAAATGCACCCTTGGATTCAAAATTTTAAAGGCTTACTCAATCTTTTTCTCCAATCCCATTGCCCTCTATGTCAACGCGCAACTTCCCAAGAATTCTGTCAAAACTGCACCATACAACTGCAAAAATGTCAACGTAAAGACCCGATTTCTCTATGGCAAGAGCCTATACCAGTGTTTGGCTGGGGGGAATATGGTGGCCCAGTGAAACGAGCGATCGCAGCGATGAAATACGAAAATCAACCCCAAATAGCTCGTCCTTTGGGTCAATGGTTAGGGGAAGCATGGTTGTTAAATTCACCGAAGCGAGATAGCCAGCCTGTAGTAGTTCCTATCCCACTTCACGCTAGCAAACAAAAACAACGTAAATACAATCAAGCTGCACTAATAGCACAAAGTTTCTGCGAAATAACTGGATTAAAATTGAAACTAAACGGTTTAGCAAGAGTGCGAGAAACTGAAGCGCAGTTTGGTTTGTCGGTATCTAAACGAGAAAAAAACTTGAACCAAGCTTTTGCTATTGGGCAAGAATTTCGCCATCGTCTTCCAAATGTCCCAGTGCTGTTAGTGGACGACATTTATACTACTGGTGCTACTGCCAGGTCTGCTGTGCAAACACTTCGTCAGTATGGAATTGTGGTCTTAGGATTAGTAGCTGTAGCCACTGCTGTCAAAGACGGATAAATCAAGAGTTAATAAGCTAACTTTGGCAGATAAGTGCATAAATTGACCTAATTACCCTATTTTTGTAGAAAAATTGCTTAAAATGTATGAATAAAGTTTTTGCGGCAGGTTTAAAACAACTCATCATCATTCCTGCCACATTGCTGGCAATAGGCATAAGTACAAGTGCAGTTGCTCAAAATAAGTTGTATAGTCCAATTCCTTTATCTAACAGTACTGAAATTGACGATCGCCTTTCAGACAAAGATATCCCCACAGGTCAAGGTGGGTTTGCTCGTGATTACACTGTGAAGTTGCAGAAGGGCGACAATTTAGCAGTTGACCTGTCATCGGAAAACTTTGACAGTATCATCACACTGCTGGCACCTGATGGTTCGACTTTAGCAGAAAATGATGATGGCCCTGATGGTAGTAGCAATTCCTTACTCTTTACTCGCATCGTAGAGACAGGGAATTATGTTATTCGTGTCCGGTCTTTTGGGGAAACTGGGGTTGGGGCTTTTAAACTCAAAGTCACAAAGTTGCAACCGATTAAATGAGTGCTGAGTGCTGTTAGCGGTAGCGGGGCGTTTAGCCCGTGCTGAGTTAGGAGTTAGGAGTTAGGAGTTTGGAGTTTTAACTCCTCACTTTTCACTCCTCACTCCTAACTTCCTACAGTAGTCAATACACAGAGAAATAAGGCTTCAGTCCACTCAACGACTGCGCCGTAGGTATCTCCAGTGTGTCCGCCTAGTTTATGGTTGAACCATGCACCAGTTAAAGTGGCGATTGCACTTCCAACAAATATGATTGTCAGTGCGAGAAATAGCTGCTGGTTATCTATTAGCCAAAGTAAACCACTCAAACTAAACAACAACAACAATCCCGGTAACAAATCTTTGTAAGAACGAATGGCTTGTTTGTGAAGCGCACCTTTACCAGTTGCTTTCAAATAAGGATATCGGGCAATCGCTAGTTGTTGTCCCCAACGTCCCCAACCACAAGCAGCCATCAGCAATAACCAACGGTTTTCTGGCATATCCGTCAAAGCTGTTATTTTCAGTAGCACCAAGGCGATCGCAGCCATTGCTCCAAAGGCTCCTGTAGCACTATCTGCCATTACCTCCAGTCGCCGATCTGGGTCGCCTACTGCTAAACCATCGGCAGTATCCATTGCCCCATCTAAGTGCAATCCTCCAGTTATGGCAATCCAAACACTTACTACCAGGGCACTACGAGTTAACACGGGCATACCAAGATAATCCATCCCCGTATCTAGCAACCCTAAAATTCCCCCAATTATAACTCCAACAAGCGAAGCAAGACGTGCTACTCTTTGAAAGTCCAATCCGTTCAAATACGGTAACGGAATACTTGTGTAAAATATAATACTAGCTGCCAGCTTTAACAGCAGCTTTTTCCACCACTGTTGCTGTTTCGTCATTTGAATTAGATTAATTTTTGGTAAATTGCTGGATAATAGTCATAATTTCGGTAAAACCGACATCAGTAGACTTTAAAACTTTAAATAAGATTTACTTCTATTAAACATTCTCGTTGAAAATTTTGTTATGCTGGTCTAAGTGGTAAACAAATAGTTTTGAGTAATTTTTTATACGAAAACGATAACTTAGGAAGTTAAAATTCCATCAAGGAGCAAAATTTGTATTTTGTATTCGTTAACTAAAAACTTACTCCAAATTATTAGACGATTGCCCCATAAAATTGATATTTTTTTAAATGTAGGGAGTAAACAAGCTATTCAATTATGACAGTTTAGCTATGTTGTTGCCCTCCTTAGCTCAATCGCAATTTTCCTATGAGTCACCATCTACCCGACACCAGGATACCAGCTCCGTGCATTATAAACACGGGCATTATTGTGAATAAGCTCGACATCCGGCGATTGCTGGCAGATTTAGGTCGAGTCCACTACATCTACACCCAAGAAGATAAGGTACTGAGCGAGGGTGAAGGGGATGTGATGGAAGTTTTTGCCAATCCGCAAAGGTCTACCTTAGTGGCTAACCGCGCCCTATATCTGAATGTTTGTAGTTTTGATTACTTAGAACTAAAACAGTCGTCGCAACAGGAAACCTACTTCGATTTGATGCAAGAAGGATTGTGTCTGCGGTTAATTCCCCGATCGACACCTTTACAAGAGCGACGAGAGCGAAGCTTCAATGTCAGCGCTATAGAAGCGATGATGGAACAAGTACTCTCAGCCAAGTGGGATGCAGAAATTGACGATGACTGTTCTGATTCTTTCTAAATAACAATTATTTAGAGTATATACTCGTAAAGTTGGTAACTAGGTTAGTAATGAATGCTTAAGTGTTCGCTAAAACTAAACTACCAATCTTGATGTTTGTCCATAATTTAGCCAAATATGATTAATTTTGCCCTAATACCATTTGGTTTTATGGCGCTAGTACCGCAAGGCAAAAGTCAAAAGTCACTCATGCTTGAATTTTGGGCTTTCTGGCTGTAATGAAATGGTAGGTTTATTTTTGCTGCGTTGTACTAGTTATGGATTTTTGAAACTCTCGATCAATTAGTGTTTCACAATCCAAAATCGTTCGACTGAGCGACTTGCCTTGAGCGAAGTCGAAAGGAGCCGAAGTCTAAAATCTAAAATTCCAAATGGCATGAGTGCGAATTTTTCTTTTCAATGTCTTGCTTGCTGTAGTCAGACAAAAGCTAGAGCAGGAGTGTTTTTCACCCCTCACGGTCTTGTAGAAACCCCCAGATTTATGCCAGTAGGAACGCTGGCAAATGTGAAAACTATTACTCCATCTCAGTTACGAGATACTGGGGCGCAAATGATCTTATCTAATACTTATCATCTTCACCTACAACCAGGGGAAGCGATCGTGGCTGGGGGTGGTGGGTTGCATAAATTTATGGGTTGGAACGGTCCAATGCTCACAGATTCGGGTGGGTTTCAGGTCTTTAGCTTAAGCGAGATGCGAAAAATTACTGAAGAAGGCGTAACTTTTCGCTCGCCCCATGATGGACAAATTATTAACTTAACCCCAGAGCGCTCCATTCAGATTCAAAATACTTTGGGGGCTGATGTGATTATGGCCTTTGATGAGTGTCCGCCCTACCCAGCAACTCGCCAAGAGGTTGAAACTGCAACTGAGCGCACTTATCGCTGGTTAGAACGCTGTATAACAGCTCATCAACGCAGCGATCAGGCGTTGTTTGGGATTGTGCAAGGGGGGGTGTATTTGGATTTGCGTTGCCGTGCGGCGGAAGCTTTGGCTAAGTTAGATTTGCCCGGATATGCCATTGGTGGCGTGAGTGTGGGAGAACCGCCAGAATTGATGGCTGAGATTGTCAAAGTAACAGCACCGCTTCTACCCCCCGAAAAGCCGCGTTACTTGATGGGTGTGGGTACTTATCGGGAAATGGCGATCGCGATCGCATCTGGTATAGACTTGTTTGATTGCGTCATTCCCACCCGCTGGGCAAGACATGGTACAGCGATAGTTCAAGGCGGACGCTGGAATTTAAAAAATGCGAAGTTTCGTGAAGATTTTACGCCCTTAGATGAAACTTGCCCCTGTTATACTTGTCAAAATTTTAGCCGTGCTTACATATCTCATTTGGTGCGATCGCAGGAAATTTTAGCTTATACCTTGTTGAGCATTCACAACATTACCGAACTAATTCGCTTTACGCAGCATATTAGAGAAGCAATATTGAGCGATCGCTTTGTTGCAGAATTTGGTCACTGGCTTACCGAAGAAAGCAAAGATGCAGAGGATTAATGACAAATGACAAATGACAAATGACCAATGACCAATGACCAAACCATGTTAAGATACTTCTCAATTATGAAAGCTGTGTTGGATAGGTGGATTTAAACAAACATGGAAGCAGCACTTTTATTAGCAAAACTGCCAGAAGCTTACCAAATTTTCGATCCTTTGGTAGACGTTCTCCCAGTTATCCCGGTATTCTTCTTGTTGCTTGCTTTTGTTTGGCAAGCAGCTGTGGGATTTAGATAAGTTAATCTATTGTTCAATTTATAGGACAGGTAGACTACCTGTCCTATTTTTTTGCAGTGTCGTGTTTGAGAAAATTAATATTTATTAATATTTTGCAATGAATTATTATAATAAATAAGATATTAATCAACCTATGTCAATATGAAGCCTTGAAAGCCAAGCTTACAGTCAAGGAGGAATCAGTTATGGGTAATATCAAATTCGTTAAAGAAAATAAAGAAGTAGTGGCAGCAGATGGTGCTAATCTCCGGCTCAAGGCGATACAAAATGGCATTGACATATATACATTGATTGGCAAAATGACCAATTGCGGTGGTTATGGTCAGTGTGGTACTTGTGTTGTGGAGATAGTCGAAGGACTAGAAAATCTTTCCCCCCGCACAGATGTAGAAAACCGGAAATTTAAGAAAAAGCCAGAAAATTACCGCCTTGCCTGTCAAACTTTAGTGAATGGCTCAGTCAGCGTAGTTACGAAGCCTTAAGTTCTCAAATCTGTCATGTATCCAGTCAGTAGTCAAAATACTTACCAAAATTGAGTTTTCTCTCTACGAGACGCTACGTCGACATTTTGAATACTTCGACAAGCTACCTCGGCTACGGTTCCATCGAGCGGAGTCGAGATGCTCGGCACAAGTCAGTACAAGTTTTGAATTTTGAATTGGTATAACTCTGTCATCGATAATGCTATCCTAATGTTGTTGACTGGAAATTTAAGAGAGGCTTTCTTGCCATGCAAGTTAATGACCTGGGGTTCATAGCGAGCATTTTGTTCGTACTAGTCCCCGCCGTGTTTTTACTAATTCTTTACATCCAAACTGCTAGCCGCGAAGGTGGAAAAGATAGTTAAGAGTTTGTGTATAAAATAAATAACCCCTGCGCCAATAGTGTAGGGGTTTTTATTTATTAACTATCCATTTAGTGCATGTTAGCGTAGCCTGTGCTGAGTGCCCAATAGTAAAGAGAAGAAAAATCTTACTTTTTTACTATTTTATTACAACAATTATTATACTCAGCACTGTTTACTTTAAGCGATTGTCCGCGCCAACAACACTGGACAAGTGGCATTAACTCGAACATAGTCAGACAAAGAAGATCCGATGAGCCGATCTATATCAACAAAACTCTTAGCGATCGATGGACGACGATCTGGAGAACCGAGCAATAATAAGTCTATATTCAACTCTTCTGCCAATCGACAAATTTCTTCACCAGGTTTGCCACTGCTGATATAAGAACGAGATTGGATGCCTTGTTTTTCAGCTTCTGCAACAGCAGCTGCTAAAACTGGATTTTGATCTGGGTTAACCTTGGTTATTTCCGATTTTTTACCGCCGAAATCTGTACTAATATTTGCCAAAATTAATTCGCCGCCCGGGATATCTCGCAGTAAAAACAATGCCAATTTCAAGCAATTTTTTGCTGAATCAGAATTGTCTATTGCCACCATGATGCGCTTAATTCTTTTAACATAAATGTCATCTTTTACCAGCAACATGGGGCGAGAAGATAGCTGGAAAACATACTGACTGACTGAGTTCGATAAAATCGATTGCAGCCGCTTCAGTCCACGTGAACCCATAATAATCAAGTCAGCGTCGATTTCATCAGCAACTTGGCAAACCACATCTTTGGGATCGCCTTCACGCAAAATTGAAGAAACTTGGCTAGGATCTAAGTTCAAAGTCTGAATGGCATTCGCCAGGATTTTACCACCATTTTCCCATTTAGCTGTCATGGTAGCAGCAGCATTTTGTGCTTGAACAACATGCAAAATTGTAACTTTTGCAGATTGAATTGAAGGGATTTCTTTCAGGGTTTTGAGCATTTCCTCTGCGTGTCCCAATCCCGATACAGCCAGCAAAATTCTTCTGATCATTTTACGTAATTTTTGTGAAGTTTACTTTTGTTTTCGCTGTTGGTACTTGGCTCTGGTCGGATTTTCACCACTTTGCTTGACAGCCTAGTTAGTAAGTTGGCACAAATAAACTTTGTTTTTTAGTATTTAACACTCAAAGAAATGACAAAGGATAAAAAACTAAACAAATATTTAAGTTTGTTTGCACTTAGTTACTTAAACTTTCAACTAGACTTCAACTATTCAGCATACTCTCAATTTAGACTGATGAACTTAATAAATTATGATGTTATTTATTATTTTTAATTATGTTTATTTTTGTTAATTATAGATAAGTTAAGTATTGCAAATAAATGCCAAAATAATTCTATAGGAAAATTGATTTAGTATAACCTTTAACAGGCGATGTCTACGACGGGCTATACCTACGCTTCTCGACTTGGATAGTCTACATTCTTCCTAATTTTTCCATATTCTCTGCTTTTTTAAGTGTTGTGCAGTTTTGGTAAATCAGATACGATTGCTATATCCAAACACCACAAAATGCGGGATAACAACATCCAAATTCGGATATTCTAATAGTCGAAATCATATTTAAGACTATATTGAAACCCTCCAGATTATATTTGGAGGGTTTGTTTGATAACTTGTGAGATTTGCTTAACTTAGAAGTGTCCCTGGTTTTCCGTTCTGGACTACAAAGGAAGCTAGGGTTTTGACTGAGGCATTCAAGTCAACTAAATATTTCCCCCTTAGTCACCCAGTAAAGACATAACCTCTTCTAGTTTCTGTTTTGCCTTGTAGAGGTTGATAAGCTTCTCCTGTTTCCATCTAGCGGGTGACTGCATTCTCCTGCCTTCCAGAGAGACTTTAATCAGTGCCGCTTGCTCATCAGTGGGTGAATTCATCTCATCTATAGCGCTACTCAATGCTTGCATAAAAGCAAAAGTAGGAGGTTTCAACCCTTTACCTGCATCGAATTGAGATAACGCCATTTGAGGAAATACCATTAAGGATGTAATCCATGAGGTCTTGTACCCTTTATTCCCAGTTGGTTTGATGCCGTAGCGTAAGCACAAGTCACGAAGTTCTTTGATGGTTTTGATTTCGAGTTCTGAACGTGTGAACATAGAGTTACCATTTCTCAAAAGTGGTATCGGTAGGTAACAAGTTTGTCAGGCTGTGATACCTGCCGATTAAAGACTTTAATCGATGGCTTCCTATCGATTCAACTTATATTTATATTTCTATACAATGCCTAATCCCAAGGGAACACCTGAAAATTTGCAACCAGGAAAGAGGAGAGGTGAAGAACCACTGACCGAGAAAATGAATATACGCATGACTAAAGCAATGAAAGACGAAGTGCAGCAACAAGACGATCCTCCTGAATTTTGTAGAGAAGCTATTCAGAAGGCACTAGATGAGAAAAAACAGAATCGGTAGGTTGCTTCAATCACTCGCACTTTCCCTTTAGGAATCCGATGAGCAATTCCCGGTAAACCTTGATGATGCGTGGCAGTGGTTAAAGTACAGCAAATTGAAATTGTACTTGGCTAGCATGGTCTGTTGAGCAATCACATTCCAGCGCGATCGCGATTGGTCTAACCCTTTTTGTAGCCACTGCTCTTGTTCTGAGCCGATCGTAGTAGCATTTGTATCAAAAGCTTGGGGACAGCAAGACTTGAGTCCGTCATCACAAGGTTGATTAGTGCGATACTGCCTGGTAATTAGGACTAGGAGAATTTTATGAGTAATTTAGACCCACCACCAAAATAGTAAATAATTTATGACAGTTAACAATACAGTTTTGGGAGGGATTGAAAGAGTTAAGCAATTGCTGGCGTATGGAAAGGTTGAACAAAAAATTGATGCCCTTCTAGATGCTTTTGAGTATGGGGAAGCTGGCTTAGACTTGATTATTGAAGCTTTACAAAACTCAGAGGTTGATGTTCAAGAAGCAGCTTATTGGCTACTTCAGGAAAGTACAAAGCCAAGAGCTAAACTGGCATTACGGGCATACAACCCATATTTATTTTTTGAGTATCTTTTTACTATTGAGAGGTATACAGATCGAGTTCGCAGTATAGCTTGTGTAGATATAAGCCAAGAGTTACAAATCTTAGTTACTTGTAATTATAACAACATAATTCAAGTGTGGAATATGCAAACGCAACAAGTAATATGCACATTCCACCCAGAAGCAACGAAGGAATTCGATCAAATCGCGATCGCACCCAATAATCGCGTTTTAGGACTTTGGAATTGTAATGATTATGCTGAAGTGTGGGATCTAAAAACAAAAGAAAAAATCTTTAGTACGCATCGTCGCTCAGATTGGTTTTGGTATATTGCTTTTAGCCCAGATGGTCAATCATTTTTAAATGCTGTTGACGGAGAAATTTTTGAGTTGTGGGATATACAAATAGGAGAAATAATTTCCTATATTTCTATGTTTGATCGGGGTCATAATTTTATCTATTCAAATTCGCAAGTTTTAATAACTCAAGAACAAGGCTTTGACCAAAACTATGAAATATGGGATTGGCAAAGACAACAAGTAATTTGCACCTTAAGTCTTTCAGGGTATATGCCTGTAATTACTGTCAGCCGCGATCGACGTTTTTTACTTAGTGGTAGTCGAGAAAATGGAATTATTAAAGTGTGGAATATTCTTACAGGACATGAACTTTGTAGTCTCACAAGTCATTCATCGTCAATTACTCGCCTTACAATTAGCTCAGATGGACAGAGACTATTTGTTTGGAGTGGAGACAGCACCGTTGAGGTGTGGGGAATTTAATTTTTCACAGTGATTTCAGATAGTTTTACTTCAAAATTCCAAATTATACTGGATAAATTACGAATTATTTAAAATCTGCCATTTCCCTGAACAATGTGTTTAACGGTGGTCAAGGTTTCCAGGCTGATAAATCCCCGGCGATGACCTTTTTGATTAGACATGCCGAGAAATACTGAATCTCCCCGCGAAGGGTTGCGGGAAAAACGCGGGGAAGTGTTGATGTAGGTAGAGGCACTGTTAACTCCCAAGGCAAACTGCCGACTTTCCTGGTAGGATTCAGTCACGATAGAGTCGGCATGACCACTGCTGTATTCATTAATCCAGGCGATCGCACTCTCTAAGCTATCCACCAGTTTAAAAGCTACTGTCCTCGTTAAATAAGGGTTTCCCCATTCGCCTTCTTTTACCAGCTGCAACTGAGGAAAGGTTTGGACTAGTTCTGCATCTCCTTTAATTTCAAAGCCTTTTTCCATCAAGCTGTTCCACAAGACAGCTAAAGATGATGGCAAGGCTTGACGATGAATTAGTACTTTTTCAATGGCGTTAACTCGATCGGGTTCACTTTGATGACTATTAAGAATCATCCAGCGCACCATTTCTAAGCTACTATTGGGCGACCAATAAAGGTAACAGTTACCCATCGCCGACTTTAAAACTGGGCAAGTTGACTGTCGGACTACTTGCTGCACTAAGCTAGAACGTCCGTAAGGAATAACTAAATTCACGTACTGGTCTTGGGTAACTAGATCGCGAACTGAAGCCCCGTGTTCTGCTGTAATCATTTCTAGACAGCCCGGAGCTAGACCAACTTCTGCGATCGCATTTTGCAGTACCTCAGCGATGACCGCGTTAGAGTGGCTAGCTTCGGTGCTGCCTTTGAGAATTATACAATTACCAGTTTTGATACAAAAACCCGCTGCGATCGCTCCTAAATCAGGAAAGGCCTCATAAATAAATCCAATCACTCCCAAGGGCATTAACTGGGTGTAACTTTGGGAATCTTCTAGTTGATAATCAGCGGTTCTGACGCGTCGCAGCGGATCTGATAATTCCCCCAACCGTTGTAAAATGTCTACTGTCATCTCTAGTCTTGTGGGAGTCAGCTTCAGCCAGTCCAATATCAGCTCAGGCACTGCCATTTCCCGACTGGCTTCTAAATCCAAGGTATTGGCTTCTAGAATGTCATCAAATGAGCGCTCAATCGCCTTAGCCATTGCCAATACTGCACGGCTCCGGTCTGCTCCCTTTGTGAGCGCCAGCTTTAGGGAAGCTTGATAGGCTCGTTGGGCACTAGTAATCGGTTCGGGGTGGTCATCCAATTCAACAGTCATTGAGTTAACGTCTGTAGGTAAGCCAGACCATTAGTGCTGGTAAGATAGCCAATAGCACCGCCACCATTGCCCAAGCAATAATGCTGGAACCATTTGCCAATCGCAGTGCTAATGGCAGCCATATAATCACTAGCACGAAAATAATCCCCAGCGCTATAGGCAAATAGCTTTCTCCCAAGCGGGGATGGACAACATGCCAACTATTTCCCATCCAACGCCAAGCCCGTTTGTAGGGATAGGTGGTGGAAAGCTGTTCTAGGACATGACCATTATCTTCTACAACAAAGATTTGCTGACAGCGATCGCAACCAAATGCTTCTGTCAGCGTAATCGGAATTAACTGACCCCGGCGACGACAGGGACAGGGGTATTCGGTATTGAAATCGATTTTTTCGGGTTTTTGAGATTGCACAAGCGTTCTAATAACTTGAGCGTGTTTTACACGAACTACAAAAATATAATGCCTTGGTAAACACCTTAGAGGCTTCTGTCTTTATATACATAAAAAGGTGATGCAAACATTGCCCTGATTACCAACAGTAGATGCAGCTAACTTTAAGTATCCTACTAATTGCCACAGTACGGAGTTATCTATTTTTAATCTTTCCCCGTAGCTGGCGATCTTGTTTAAAAATTTCCTTCTCTTCATCTGTCGCTTTCAAGGTAATGTGGTTGCGTTTTTGGGGATTTATTATGCTGACACACCTGATACAATTTTTAGCATAGGTGGCGACCACTCCTAAAGCCAATCCTTTGGGAAGGCTAGGTCTAGGTTCGTAAACAACACGCATCAACAAACCCGCTAATTTCCCTTTGGGTCACTATATATTACAACCAGTTATCAAGGTTAGATCGGGATTATCTCCAATCTCTATGCCTTGGAGTTCACAGGCGTTTCCAGAGCGGAAATTGCTAAAACATATTTAGTGTCTAACTCTTGATCCAAATATATAGATTGTGGCTAATTTTAACCGATCTGTCCACATGTGGAGCAGTTTACAAGAGTGCAGAGCTAATCTACGAACACTTCAACGCACCCTAAAAACACTAAACCTCTTGGAATTGTTAAATTCAAGAGGTTTTAGTTGGAAGCGGGTAACGCGATTCGAACGCGCGACATTCACCTTGGCAAGGTGACGCTCTACCACTGAGCTATACCCGCGATCGTCATCCAAATACCAATATCTCAGATTTATCTGTAATTGTCAACCCCTTAATTTAGTTATTGGTCAGTAGAGACGCGATTAATCGCGTCTGTACAATGGTCATTAATGAATAACAAAGGACAAACTAATGACGGACTAGCCGAGTTCTTCTGACTCGATAGTTAAATTGCCGACGCTGGCACTTGGAAAAGAGGGTGGCAAAGACTGGCTATTACGAGAATATGGTTCTGCTAGGTTAGAACGCAGTTGTCGCATCAGGCTAGCCATTTCTAAAGCATTCAGGGCGTAATCCCAGCCATGATTACCTTTTATGCCTGCCCGTTCTAGGGCTTGCTGCATAGTATCTACTGTCAAAATGCCAAAAATGACTGGCACCCCAGTTTGAAAGCTAGCGGCGGCAATGCCTTTAGAAACCTCTGAGGATACGTAATCAAAATGGGGTGTTTGTCCTCGAATGACTGCGCCAAGACAAATTACAGCATCATAACGATGGGAAAGTGCCAATTGGCGAGCTACTAAAGGTACCTCAAAACTTCCCGGAACCCAAACATAGTCCACCTGATTACCTTGGGGATTAGGGTCTACACCGTGGCGTTTTAAACAATCTTGACATCCCTCTAGCAGCTTTCCGGTAACGAGGTCATTGAATCGACCAATCACCACTGCAAACCGCAAAGGCTCCGTTTGGGTAAAAGTTCCCTCGAAAACTGCCATGATTGCCTCTTTATCAACTATACTTCTGGCCAATATACATTTCTTATTTAAATGTAGAGGAGCAGGAAAACGCGGTCAAAATGAAGTTAGTAGGAAAAAAAATCTTTTGTTTCCCTTAACCTTTGACCTTGGCTTTTCTGCCCCTCTAGTTCTTATATTATGTGCCTGCGCCAGAGCGAAGCCGTCGCCTAAACGACAAAAAAGTTTAACAAGCCAACTAAAAACACCAAACCAATCCAGACCCCAGAACCAACCCAGAGCAGTTTTTTAGATTCATTCCAGTTTTGGGGAGTGGCGTAAGCAACCGGAACGCCTACAACGAGGACAAAAGACAACAGTACTAGACCTATCAAGGCAAATTGGAATATTATGGTCATTTTTACTTCTCCCAATACAGCGAAATACTAAGGATAGAATATCCTAAAGGGCGACACTGACACTTTCTTATTATTTTTAAGCTAGCAGAAATTGCAACATTTTAGTCATTGGTCATTAGTCATTTGTCCGTTACCAATGCCTAATGTCCAATACAACTCTTAGAGAGGCTGCACTTCGACTACGCTCAGTGACCACGCCAACGGCTTCTCTACGAAACGCTGTTCGCGTTCGGTCAGTACAAGTGCCCAATGACTGTATAACTATGGATTTAATTCTTTGCCACACAACAGCAGATTTTGACGCATTAGGAGCAGCAGTAGGGTTGACGCGCCTACTATCGGGAAGCAAGATTGTGCTAACTGGCGGCTCTCATCCTCCTGTACGGGATTTTTTAGCATTGCATCGGGATGAATATCCGCTGATTGAACGCCGTTCGGTGAGTCCAGAAAAAATTCGCTCTCTAACCGTGGTGGATACACAGCACCGCGATCGCTTGGGTAAAGCTGCCCAGTGGTTAGATTTACCTACTGTAAGAGAGATTATAGTTTATGACCATCACTTAGGACAAGAATCAGATATTCCGGCGACGCGATCGCATATTGACTCGGTAGGAGCCACCACAACTTTAATCGTCGAGCAGTTGCAACAACAGGAAATTTCCTTGACTGCTGCCGAAGCAACTGTGATGGCTTTGGGTATCCACGTTGACACTGGCTCTTTAACATACGATCAGTCCACAGCACGAGATGCCCTAGCTTTGGCTTGGTTGATGCAACAAGGGGCTAGTTTATCAGTAATTTCCACCTACCGCGATCCCGGATTATCTTTGCAATTGCAGCAGCTATTAACTAAATCTCTGGAAAGTTTAGAATCTCTCAGTCTACATGGATATACGGTTGCTTGGGTAACTTTGAAAACTGAGGCTTTTGTGCCGGGGCTATCGAGCCTAGCTTCGGAACTTGTAGAATTAACTGAAATTGATGCCCTACTGCTGGTTAATGAGTATCCTTTAGGTGAAGAGGAGTCACGCTTAACGGTAATTGGGCGATCGCAAATTCCCAAAACAAATCTTAACCTATTATTCCAACCTCTAGGGGGTGGCGGTCATTCGCAAGCCGCATCTTTAAATCTAAGAGAAGTTGATTCGCAGGCAATATTAAAACAACTTCTTGACGGGATAAAAGCACAAATTCCTCATCCCCTAACTGCGAGGGATTTGATGTCTTCTCCTGTCCGCACGATTCTGCCTGAAACGACAATTGCCGAAGCCCAGCGCATTTTATTACGCTATGGACACTCTGGTTTATTCGTAGTCGATACTCAAGGGCAACTAGTAGGTATTATTTCGCGGCGGGATATTGATATCGCCTTACACCACGGATTTAGTCATGCACCAGTTAAGGGCTACATGACCAAGAATCTCAAAACGATTACACCAGATACGACATTACCACAAATAGAGTCGGTGATGGTGACTTATGATATCGGACGCTTACCAGTATTGGAAAATGAGCAGTTAATGGGCATTGTCACCCGTACTGATGTCTTACGCGAATTACATCAAGAAAGGGATGAAGACCAAGAGGGAGAGCAAAAATTCAAAATTCAAAATGACGCTTACAGAGTCGCTAATGCTGCGCTAACAAAATTTAAAATTCCTCTCAGCACTGAATTGCAAAATCGCCTTGCTCCCCAACTATGGCAATTACTCACTACAGCATCGCAAGAGGCAGAAAAACGGGGTTGGCATCTTTATCTAGTGGGCGGTGCGGTGCGGGATTTGCTATTAACAGAAGCAGTAGCGGGCACTTTGATGATTAAAGATATCGATCTTGTGGTTGATGGCTTTCATAAATCAGCAGATGTCGGTGCTGGTGTGGAATTAGCCAAAGCACTCCAACAACTTTACCCTATGGCTCGCTTAGAAATCCACGGGGCTTTTCAAACTGCGGCTTTGTTATGGCACAAAGACCCAGAATTAGATTCTCTCTGGGTAGATATTGCCACTGCGAGAACAGAATTCTATCCTTATCCAGCCGCAAATCCAGAAGTTGAGGCGAGTTCTATTCGTCAAGATTTGTATCGCCGAGATTTTACCATCAACGCCCTCGCCTTGCGCCTGACTTCCCCTCGTACTGGTGAGTTACTCGATTTTTTTGGGGGATTACTAGATTTACAAGCTAAACAAATTCGGGTTTTACACGCCAACAGCTTTATCGAAGACCCCACCCGCATTTTTCGTGGCGTGCGCTTTGCCGTGCGCTTTGGATTTCAGATAGAATCGCAAACTGAAGAGTTTATCCGCTATGCCATCAACAGTGGTGTTTACGATCGCACTGCTCAAGAGAATAGCAGAACTCCAGCCCTGCAAACTCGACTGAAAACAGAACTAAAACACATCCTAGAAGTCACCTACTGGAAATCAGCTTTACAGTTACTCGATAACTTAGAGGCATTGCAATGCATCCATCCTACCCTGAAGCTAGACGCAGAACTCTTGCGACAATTACGTTTGCTAGAAAGCTGTTTGCGGCGATTTGACCCGCAACCAACCCTCATTCATTGGGAAATGCGTTTAGAAGCGTTAATTGCCCATCTAGCACCACAATATCGAGCAAAAGTGGCAAAGAATCTACAACTGCAAGAAGATGGCGTTAAACGCTTGCAAAACTTGGCTTCTGCTCAAACTGAAGTAATAGAATCTTTGCCTAAGTGCCAAAGTCCTAGTCAAGTAGTACAGTTGTTGCGACAGTACGATTTACCAATGCTGATTTTAATCGCTGTGCAAAGTCCGCGATCGCTTAGACATCAGATTTGGGAATATTTAACTGTTTGGGCTAATGTGCAGCCACTACTGAATGGCAATGATTTAAAGAAACTGGGTTACACACCAGGGCCCCAGTATCGGCAAATATTAGATAATGTACTTGCTGCTACCTTAGATGGAGTAATTAAAGATAGGACTGAAGCTGAGGAGTTTTTAGCACAACACTATCCTAAATGAATTAGCCGTGGTCTAAATTGTATCTGGATCGATATTTAACTCACGCAGTTTTGCTGTTAAACGTTCTGCCTTTTGTTCGGCTTGTTCTGCCTTTTGTTCTGCTTGTTCTGCCGTTTCTTCAGGTGTTGGTACTAGTTGACCATCTTTTGTATAAAACCGCAATAATCCCCGATCGACTCCCAAATATAACCCTAGTTGTTGACTCCACAAATATCCTTGTTCGCTTGCTTGTAGAGGTTGATATTTTCCATCTACTAAATGAAATCCCGCAAATTCTTGTGTATAAGGGTCGAACCAAAAATAATCTAACGTGCGGAAAGTATCTTGATAAATTTCTTTTTTTAAACCTTTATCTGTATTCGCTGTTGAGTCAGACAAAATTTCTAGAATTACATTCGGATATTTGCCATCTTCTTCCCAGACTACCCAACTTTTGCGGGTTTTACGTTCGCATCCCAACACTACAAAAAAGTCTGGGCCTCGGAAGTATTCTGATTTGCGTTGATGTGGACTGTAATAGATAGTCAGATTTCCCGCCGCATAGAAATTATTCCTATCTCGCCACAACCATTCCAGACATGTTAAAAGTAGGATTATTTGCCGTAAATGCAGTTCGCTTTCCAAGGGAGGTTCATCACTATATAAATCGCCAGGGGGAAATATAACATCTTGGCAGATGCCTTCTTGAGAATCTAATTCTTGAGCTATGGTCATAAGAATGAATACGGCATCAAGTAGTGATTAATTTATTTTAGCAGTGTTGTAGTTAGCGATCGCATCCTCGCTTTCCGAAATACCTTAGTGCTACACTGTAGTCAATATCAAACCTCATCACAACTCCAATGAGATAGCACAAATGAAGTAATACCAAACACCTGTTGCACTAAAGCAACAAATGTCAACGAAGAATAAACGCAACTAGTTTGACACGGTTACTTCACATAGTCATGCACTACAAATATTGTCATCACTCCTATCTACATAGAATCGCTTGACGATTGTCTGCGGCTGGTTTTTTGTGTCTAATCTACCCGCAGCTTTTGGAAAAACGCGGGTGGAATTTTGCGAATTGAGGTTTGATAAGAATGCCGAAAAAATCAATATTATTAGCTGAGAATTTAGCCTACGAACTCAGCTTGGACAGAACTTTGTTTCCAAAAATTCAGGTGAGTATCGAAGCAGGCGATCGCATTGCTTTAGTCGGTCGCAACGGGGTAGGAAAATCAACCCTTTTCAAGATACTTGCAGGTCAAATTAACCGATATACAGGTTCAGTTTGCTGTAATGGTATTGTCTATTATTTGCCACAAATCAGCACTATCAGGCAAGAAATTACAGCAGAGACAGTACTTAATTTTTTGATTTCTATCTCTGATGAATGGTGGAAGATTGAGGATATTTTGCAAACACAATTTAACACCAAAGTTGACTTATCTTTACCAATTGCTAACTTGAGTGGTGGAGAACTTACTAAACTGTTTTTGGCAATCGGTTTAGCTCAAGAGCCAAACTTGTTATTGCTCGATGAGCCAACTAATCACATGGATTTGCAAGCATTAGAAAGCCTAAGACAGTTTCTTTTGAATTTCACAGGTGCGTATGTAATTGTCTCTCATAAGCCTTTTTTCTTAGACCAAGTAACAGAAGTTACCTGGGAACTTACACCTGTTGGCTTGAAAATATATGGCGGTAATTTCTCGCACTATCGAGAACAGAAAGCAATAGAGTTAGAGGCAGCATTGCGATCGCACGAAGTCGCCAGAAAGGAACTCAAACGCGCTCAAAGTGCTGCTATGCAAGAACAACAGCGTGCAGCCCAATCTCAGCGCAATGGTCGTGCTAAGTTTCTCGATGGTAGTATCGACACAACAGCAGCCGGAGCGATGAAAAGAAAAGCTGAAATATCAGCCGAAACTGCGAAAAAGAAACATGAAGCCGCAGTGGCTAAAGCTAATCAAAAAGTTGTAGATACCAAGGTGAAAACCACAAAAGTAACAAGTATCCAACTAGAAGAAAAAAGCCAAAAGCGCAAAAACTTAATTGATATTCAAGGTGCAAATCTTAAGATATCAGAAAGGGTACTTTTACACAATATTCAGTTGCATGTTTCTTCTGGCGATCGCATAGCCATTATCGGCGCAAACGGTTCTGGTAAATCGAGTTTGGTCAAAGCAATTTTGGGGATGGAAAACCAAACGGCGGTTTTAGAATCTGGTGAGGTTTTGCTTGCACCAGCGATGAAAGCTGTATATCTCGATCAAACCTACGAATTAGTAAATCGTAAATACACAATTCTGGAAAATATGCAAGTAGCTAATCCCAATCTCAGCTATCAGCTTTTACGCCAACAGCTAGGACACTTTTTGTTTAAATACGATGATGTTCATAAAAGCGCCTCTGTACTGAGTGGAGGTGAATTAGCAAGATTAGCGTAGGCGTAGCCCGCCGCAGGCATCGCTATAATCAGTATCTCAGAAATCGATCTACTGATTCTTGATGAGCCAACTAATAACCTAGATATTGAAACTGTTGAACAAATAGTATTAGGTATCAATGATTACCAAGGAGCGATCTGGGTAATTTCCCACGATATAGATTTCCTCAGCCAGATTAACATTACCCAAGGTTTCAAGTTGAGGGAACAAACTTTGCAAATGACAACTTATTTACCAAGTACACCAGAGCAATATTATCAAGAGTTGCTGGAATACGCTCAATAAAGCGATCGCCTGATGTAAATTTCTAGTAAATTTCTACCTCAACAACAGAAGCCGTAAAGCATACAGGCAAGTTATAATTCTCTTGCGGTGCAACGTAACAAAAATTTATGAGTAACCCCCTTGTACAAGCCTTTTTCGTAGGCAGAGCGGTAGCAGAAGTAGTTAATGAGCGTTTAGAGGTCGCCTTGACCGATGCTTTGAGCGATCTGGGCAAATTTGATGCAGAAGCTAGAGAGCAACTGCGCCAATTTACAGAAGAAGTTTTAGAGCGAGCAAATCGGTCAGCAGAAGCAGCTAATGCAGGTCAAACTACCCCAGGTACTGGGCAAGCCAGTTCTGATTCAGGTGATTTGCAAGCAGAGATTGATGAATTACGAGCTGAAATTGCCCTGTTACGAACAGAATTGCAACATTATCGTAGAACTTCTGCATAAATTTTAGTCATTGGTCATTGGTCATTAGTCATTAGGCTAAGAATTATGCACAAATGACAATTGGACTTTGGACAAATGACACTTAAGAAAGAATAGTTTAGGAGTCAGAGTGTCTTTTCTTCCAAGTGATTCGATCGCAAACCAACGGTAAACAAAGTATATGGAACAAGGTTATTCAGAGAAGGCATACCGTTGGAATCGGGAAAAATACTCTAGCAAACGGCGTTTTGTGGACATTTGGTCTTTTGTCTTGACCTTATTGTTCAAACTTTGGGTATACAACAAATCTTGGAGTTATGCAGGTGGTGTAACTGATGTAAAGCAAGCTGCAAGACGCAAAACCCAAGCAGTCTGGATTCGCAATACTCTATTGGATTTAGGACCAACCTTCATCAAAGTTGGACAACTGTTTTCTACCCGTGCTGATATATTCCCTGGTGAATATGTAGAAGAACTAGCCAAATTACAAGACAAAGTACCCGCATTTAGTTATGAGCAAGTAGAAGCGATCGTTGAGAAAGAACTAGGCAAGAAAATTCCTGAACTTTTCCATAATTTTGAACCTATTCCCTTAGCTGCTGCTAGCTTGGGGCAAGTACACAAAGCTGTACTACATACTGGAGAATCAGTTGTTGTTAAGGTGCAACGTCCTGGGCTAAAGAAGTTATTTGAAATAGATTTACAGATTCTCAAAGGAATTACCCGCTACTTTCAAAACCATCCTAAATGGGGACGTGGACGAGATTGGTTGGGTATTTACGAAGAATGTTGTCGGATTCTTTGGGAAGAAATTGATTATCTTAACGAAGGTCGTAACGCCGATACTTTTCGCCGGAACTTTCGCGGCTATGATTGGGTGAGCGTCCCCAGAATATACTGGCGTTACGCTACTTCCAGAGTTCTGACTTTGGAATATCTCCCTGGAATTAAAATTAGCCAATACGAAGCTTTAGAAGCAGCGGGTTTGGATCGAAAAGCGATCGCTCGTCAAGGCGCTCAAGCCTACTTACTACAATTACTCAATAGTGGCTTTTTCCACGCCGATCCTCACCCAGGTAATATTGCCGTCAGTGCAAATGGCGCTCTGATATTTTATGATTTCGGCATGATGGGGCGGATTCAGTCCAACATCCGCGAAGGATTGATGGAAACACTTTTTGGCATTGCTCAAAAAGATGGCGATCGCGTTGTGCAATCTCTGATCGATTTAGGTGCGATCGCCCCAACTGATGATATGGGCCCAGTACGGCGTTCCGTGCAGTATATGCTGGATCATTTCATGGATAAGCCCTTTGAAAATCAATCAGTCGCAGCAATCAGTGACGACCTTTACGAAATAGCTTATAATCAGCCATTTAGATTTCCAGCAACTTTCACTTTCGTGATGCGAGCCTTTTCTACTTTAGAAGGAGTAGGTAAAGGCTTAGATCCAGAGTTTAACTTTATGGAAGTTGCCCAACCATATGCAATGCAGCTTATAACCGATATGAATGGTTCTGAGGGGAATAGCTTTCTTAACGAATTAAGTCGCCAAGCAGCTCAGGTAAGTAGTACTGCGTTGGGTTTACCACGTAGGTTAGAGGATACGCTAGAAAAGCTAGAACGGGGAGATATGCGCTTGCGCGTTCGGTCTATAGAAACCGAACGCCTGCTGCGGCGGCAGAGCAGTATTCAGCTCTCAATAAGTTATGCTCTGTTAATCAGCGGTTTCACGCTTTCAGCTACTATTTTAGTGGTTAAGGATTATCTCTGGTTGGCACTGCTGCCTGGTTTAATTGCAGCGGCGCTTTCAGCGATTCTGATCCGATTACTTTTACGCCTCGACCGTTACGATCGTATGTATTAATTGTTGCAAAAAATTTATGAAACTTAATTTCACGGGTTTTAGCGATCCGGGACTTATTCGTTCTAATAATCAGGATGCTTACTATATCGACCCAGAAGGACGATTTTTCGTTGTCGCCGATGGTATGGGTGGTCATGCCGGAGGTGAAGAGGCAAGCCGGATTGCTACAGGAGAAATTCAGGCGTATTTGGTAGCAAATTGGGAAACTTCTAAATCTTCTCAAGAATTACTAGAGCAAGCTTTGTGGGTTGCCAATGAAGCGATTTTGCAAGACCAGCAAAATCATCCCGAACGCGCCGATATGGGGACAACTGTTGTAGCAGTAATTTTTCGCTCCCCAGAGTCGCCTTGGTGCGCTCATGTTGGCGATTCACGGCTGTATCGCTTCCGCGAGTCGCACTTAGAACAGGTGACGGAAGACCACACTTGGGTAGCACGAGCAATCAAAATCGGTGACATCACCTTAGATGAAGCACGATTACATCCTTTTCGCCATGTATTATCGCGCTGTTTGGGGCGTGAAGACTTGCATCAAATTGATGTGCAACCACTAGATGTAAAAGTTGGCGATCGCTTGCTCTTATGTAGTGATGGTCTTACAGAAGAACTTGTCGAGCAAAAGATTGCTAACTGCCTCCAAGATAGTCCTTGGCTTGATAAAGCCGCCATCTCTCTTGTTGAGGCTGCCAAAGAGCATGGAGGGCACGATAACATCACAGTTGTCATCGTCTCGCTTGAAGAAAATAGTCATTAGTCATTGGTCATTGGTCATTGGTAACGGACAAATGACAAAGGACATAGGCGCGCCAGCGGCTACTCTTCGAGAACGCCAAGGGCGAACCCGCAGGGTAGGACAAATAACTAATCTGGTAAATATACTCAGTAATTTGTTCAGCGTGAGCATTTTTCCTTTTTACAATTTGATACAAATATTTTTAGCCTCTAAAATCACCCAAAGAGGCTAAATTTGTATAAATTGGGAAATTGACATCTTGCACGTAATAAGGTAAAGCGACTATAATTCACGCTTATTACCATTAATTCCCCAACCTCCTTACAATTTCCCTGCCCGAAGCTTCTTCCACGCTTGCGGAGACAGCATCTTAGGCTTTTTAAACACAAAGACTAAGACGGGTTTTGCATAGCACCAAATATTCTCTTTAAAGGATATTTGTGCAAAGCAGGAATGAATGAGGGAGGTAGTTATACCTATCTAAGACCAAATAGAGCTTATTTTCCGGAATATGGTTCAGCTGACTTGGGTGGTATATCAGTAGGATTAGATGCAAGATATCAAAGCAGAAAAAAGTCCACACTTTGGATGTGGGCAATCTGTCAAACAATTGTTATCTTTCGTAATACGGAGGAACAAATGTTGGACAGATATAAGTCCAAATATTATCCCATTTGGACTTCTGTAAGCGATATCACCTTTACGCGTTGTTTTTTCGGAGTAATTATGAATCAACCAATGAAACTATCCTTGGAACAGCAATTCAGCATCTGCTCATTTGCTACTCAGGTGCAAAATATGAGCCACGATCAAGCTAAAGATTTTTTAGTCAAGCTCTATGAGCAAATGGTCGTGCGCGAGGCAACTTATCAAGAGCTTCTTAAGCATCAGTGGGGCTTAGATTCAGGTTCCACTATGGCATAGAGTCGTTCTAATGTCGCAGTGGGCGACCTCCTTCTCTTGCTTGGTTCCAAGGAGGAAAAGAGCTGGGGATGCCGGGGCGTCAACTTCGATAAGTAATTCTACAAGATGGCGCAAAAGTTCAATTCCCGAAATTAATTAAGAATGAATAAACATTGTTTACGGCATATCTGATTGGAGTCTAGACTAACTTTAGCATTGCAGGCTAAAACTGTTGTTTGCTTTAGCCAAACTTCTTGTTGTTTCGTCTAGTAAGGAAATCAAACCTGCACAAATTGACAATCCACTGGAATATTTGCAGAGGAAGATTCAGAGATAATTTGTATACCACTGCTTTAGCAGCTAGTGATTTCACTCTTTATACATATAACTAGAAGTTAGATATTTATATATATTTTGTTTATAAAACGTTACATTCTGAGAGCGACCACCTATGAAACACGTAACATTAAGAAATTATGCCTAGCTGGAAAGATCGTATGGAGAATCTGTATCTATACTTTCCAGTTTTGTTATAATCTGAGGCTTAATCTTTTCGTACTCGTTTTTGAGTAAACTTTTACTAATTTGCGGGTCGGTAGAGGACATCAACGTATTGCTGATTGCGACCCACTCTTGCAGTCGTTGCCGCTGGGCAGAAGCGACGCTGGAAAGTAAGATGTGGGTACAGGGATTTGGTGCTTCTCGTGCAAAGAATAGGAGACGGTAGTAACCTGTGTGCTGTAGTAACCGGGCAATTTCTTGACCAAGGCTGGTTTTGAGATCGAGGTAATAAGGCAACCATTTAGCGCCATGCTTGCGATTGTAGATGACAGTAATCCATAGCAGCATGGGATGGGGGATAGAGATGAACAGAAATTGGTTATAGCGGGTACAGAGTAAGCGTTTTTGAATTTCCTCTTGCGGTAGCATCACCCACAAAGCTGGTAAAACCTCCCCATTGGTATGAATGGGCTGGGGAAACACAATATCGGCAATTGGTTTATTTTTGGGCCAGGAAATGGCACGAGCAATTTCATCGTTTGACCAGGATGCCCGCAAATCGGCTTTGGTCTTTTGTTCAAGCTCGCTGCTAGCTGTAGTAGTAGGAACTAGGGAATGGCTGGCTTGCTGAATTTTGCGTGTATGCTCAGGCTTTTCTAAAGATGCTAAAACTCTGAGGATTTCAGTAATACTTTGAGGGCGATCGCGTGCTACTTTAGCTAGACAACTCATCACCAAATTTTCAATTTCTTTTGGTAGTTCTAATCCAGGCACAGCCTCAGCAAAAGAACGTGGTTTTTGATAATGATGTGTTTTATACCACGCACCAAAAGAGTGAGTTGGTGCCATCAGTGGCATTTTGCCTGTGAGCATCTCAAACATCATGACACCCAAACTATAAATATCAGCACGGTTGTCTAATTCTTTACCCTCCATCTGTTCGGGAGAAGAATAAGCCAATGTCCCCAAATAAAATTTTGTATGGTCGCCATCTGACTGTAATAACTTAGCAATACCAAAATCTAGAACCTTGACCAATTCTCCAAAACTGGGATCTTGAATCACCAGCATATTGCTTGGCTTGACATCGCGATGGATAATTGGGCAAATAGCGCCATCAACTGGGATGCCATCATGGGCGCACTGTAACCCCAGGCTGAGTTGACGCGCCATACTGAGGAATCTTGTTAAAGGTAATCGTTGCTTGCGAATAATATTGTTCAGGCTTTGTCCTTGTAAGTATTCCATAACGTAGAATGGGGTGTTATTGTCATCTACGCCGTAGTCCATAACTCGGACAATATGGATACTTTTTTGCCCTAGTAAAGCACAGGTTTTTGCTTCTCGCTCAAAACGGTCTTGCAATCGCATCTTTTCATTTTGGATTGATAGAGCCAGAAACTTAACTGCAACAGGTACACCTCCCAACAATGTATCTTTAGCACGATAAACCCGACCCATTGCTCCAGTACCGATTAACTCTTGGAGTTGGTAGCGTTTGCTGAGTAAGCGACCAATGTTGGGGTCTGACATAGAAAATTCGACTCCAAAAGCAGGTTGTAAATGTTTGGGAGGACAAGTGCATTCAAAAATTGTAGTGTAGTTTTAGTTTGCCCAATTTTGACTAATGCGCTATCACTCTTGGCATCTCCTCTTCTCTACGAGACGTTGCTTTGTGTTGAGAGAAGACGGCATTAGTTTGCCTACACCAAGACTTACGCAACTGGCATAAGCAATGGCGTGCGGAGCGCGCCGACTGCCTAAAAACTAAGCAATTGACATAGCAATATCTGGACGTTTTAACTGCCCAATTAAATAATTTGACAACAAACCATGTTTAATTTGATAACTTGATATACAAGCCCTTGCTGCAAATTTTTCACAGGTTAACAAACCCTGAAATTCGCATTACTTTACGAAGTAGACTTAGTTTATGTAATAACGAATTATATTCATCCAATACTTTTAAAACATTTTCTGATTACCTAACAATCTTTTTAACCTTCAAGCTAATTATTACTATGTAATAATGCACTATTTATGGGTAATCTGTAATACTTTAAGTGTGATGTTTTCGTTTTTTCTGCTGATTATGATATATATCAAAACTTGATTTATTATTCATCAAATAATATTGAATTCGACGTTCGACAATACCATTAAATCGTGACATAAAATCATAAAAGAAACCCGGATATTTCCTGATTTCTGTGAATGCTGTTAACCATTTTCTTTGTTTTATAGGTTCTACAACTTGAAGATAAGCTAGATTTTTCTTATAGACTGACAGATTATAAGATAGAGCACGCATTAGGGTAGGATTCTTTTTCACAATGTCTTGTTGCATGAAAGAAGTAGTAGTTTTGCAGTATTGAATTAGACGTGGTAATTGGCTTTGATATACCAGAGAACCAGGGCGTGAACGGTAGAAATAATAGGGTTTTGGCTCAATAAAAAACCTAGCTCCTTTGATTAAGCATTTCATGTCAATCCAAAAATCTTGACCCATTCTAATTTCTTCATCGTACTCGATGCCGTTCTTAATCAAGAATTCTCGTTTGAATAGAGGCTTGCTTAAGCCAAGATGCAACCCTGGTTGCCCATAGACATCAGTTTCCACAAAATAAACGATATCAATTTGGAAGATTTTATCTATACGTTCTCCACTTTCTTGAATCAATGTACTCCAAGGAGATGTTGTACCGTCTTTGATCAAATAAACATCATCAGCAATCATATCTGCATCTGTTTGATTTGCCAGAGACACAAGATTTTCTAATCTTTTGGGAGCATACCAATCATCTGAATCAAGTACAGCAATCCATTCTCCTTGGGCTGCTCTGAAAGCGCGATTACGTGCCGCCGCAGCTCCAAGATTTTGCTGATTAACTATCACTTTGAGACGTCGATCGGTGAAACTTTTAGCGACTTCTACAGTTTTATCACTTGAGCCATCATCGACTATGATAACTTCAATGTCAGTGAGTGTTTGCTTTAAGGCTGACTCTATTGCCTTCCCAATATAAGTTTCAGTATTGTAAGCAGGGATAATAACGGAGACTTTAGGATTCACGAAACTGAACTCCTAGACTACATGGTTAGGTAAAAAACTAAAATCCTGACCATAATTTAATCGTTTCTTTTTTACTATACAACTCAGTAGGTCGGTAAGAATAAACAATGAGTGGTTAAAGTTGGGCAGGAGATATTAGGCGTTGGTAAACCAGTGCGTTGTCAGAGTTCTTTGAACGGCGGTTTTTGGCTTAGAAGAACAGCAAAGCGGTGAGATAGGGCTGCTTTTAAGCTGACTGACGCTCTAGGCTAGCTTCCATTGTGTTAGTTAAAAAATGACCAGCTAAGATACCACTACTGAGATAATATGTATCTTGCGAAATCCGGTGTAGGGTTTCAAAGCCACTACGACGCTGACGATCGCCTAGTACCCAGTAACGCTGTACGATAGTATCCAGACCAATCCAGCCTTCGCCTTCAACCTGCCCCAAAATATTATGTTGTAGTAAAAAAGTATACTGACGCTCTCCATCATGCAACCGCCCCTTATATTGCAAAGAGATTTCAGAGCGATCGCTACCTGGGAAAATCAGTTTTGTGGCCATAGTAAACCAATTATCTCGATTCCAAGCGACCAAGGTCATACCCTTGACGCTGATTGGCATACCGTTACGTTCTAGCCAATTTCCTTCCATTGCCCAGCGTCCTGGTTCCAATAAAAAAGTATGAGCCACCTTTTATTCCCTGTCTTGCTTGAGTGCCGCCAAAACTACAGTTATAGCAGTGCTAAGTTACCAGTGATGAGTTCGAGAAAAGAATGAAGAAATTTTTTATCTTGTTTATTGTTCTTGACTCAAGACTGACCTTGGTGAATTTCTCCCAAAAGTACTTCTTGAGGTGCACCTGTGGCTGTAGGTAAGTTGCCAGGAATACCCAAATGTCGCCAGTAGGCTAAAACTGCGAAAGCGATCGCTTCTTTAAAATCTGCACTCAAGCCGACTTCATCTGTTGTCGAGACTGGTATCGATCCTAACAACAACTGTAACCTTTGTTTCAAATAAAGATTGCGACTACCACCACCACATAATAATACTCGTTGTGGCATTTCTGGCAAAAAAGTGTGGTAACTATGAAAAATTGAAGCAGCTGTAAGTTCTGTGAGAGTTGCCAGTACGTCAGCAGGATTGAGTTGGTATGCTTGAGCATCTTTTAAACACTGATGCAGGTAAGTCACACCAAATAATTCGCGTCCAGTAGATTTGGGTGGCGGTAAATGAAAGTAGTCTTGATTGAGCCATTGTTCTACTAATTGATGGCAAGGAGTACCACTTGCTGCCCAATTGCCATCTTCATCATAAGTTTTAGCACCACCGCTTAAATGCTCCACCGCTAGATCCAACAGACTATTTCCAGGGCCAGTATCCCAACCACGAATTTTTGAGAGCCAGTCTCCATACCGAGGCGGAATATAAGCAACATTGCCAATACCACCAATGTTTTGAATACAACGCCCCTCCTGGGGATGGCTGAGTAAATAAGCATCGACTCTGGGCACGAGAGGCGCACCATGACCACCAATAGCAATATCAGCAACGCGGAAGTTGCTCACAGTCGCAATGTTCGTAAGATAGGCAATTAATGCACCTCGCCCTAGTTGAAGACTGTAACCCAAGGGACTGCCCAGTGCTGTTAACGGATAGCAAGAGTTTAGCCCGTGGGTAGCGATCGTTTCTCTCCCCCTGCTCCCCTGCTCCCCTGCTCCTCCTGCTCCCTCTTTGGGCGGTCGATGATAAACCGTTTGACCGTGGGAACCAATGAGAGTGGCGCGCTGATGACCAATTTGAATATTTTGGGCGGCTTGGGCAAAGACTTGAGCGATCGCATCATCTATTTCCGCTAATTCTGCCATTGAGATGGCAGCGCCTGCACCAACTGCTAATATTTTTTCTCTGAGTTGGGCTGGATAAGGATATGTTGCCCCGGCTAGCAACTCAACTTTGAGATCCAATTCTGTACCGGAAACCTCTACCAACGCAGCGTCTATGCCATCTACGGATGTGCCACTAATTAAACCAATAACGCGAGTAGGGACAACAGCTTTTTCAGTTGGATGCATCGCTCGATATTCTTTTGTTGATTGCAAGAGTTTAGTTTAATTCATGTTAATAGCTATGTCAAAACACTCAGGTTGCATAGTTGATTACAGAAGAAAAAGTAAATAGAGCGACGGAAGAATCTCAAAATCAATAGCAATGACCCCGAATCTATTTATATTGACCAGCAAACAAATAATTTAAAACAATTTTGTTTGTTATCTTGATCGATCCTTAATCAGGACAACATCCGAATATACAAATTCTTAATATATGCAGGCTAACTTTACAACTTTTTTACCTTCAGATAAATAACAGATATCCTATCCACTTTTCCTGCAAGTGAAACTACTGATTTCTGTTCAAAAATAGGGCAAATTCTTGGCTAAATCTAGGGATTTTTCAATAAATCCAAATCCAGTAGTTTCATCCTATTGTTTCTTCTATAAGACACTACATAATGAATCCAAGTCGCAAACGAACTTTTCAACAATTAAAAATACAGAATTTCAAGATTATGTCTCTTACAAAAATTGCTTGTATCGCTGCTCTATCCTTATCTGCAATCTCCTCATTTATCTATGCAGGTTCTGCCCAGGCTATTTCCTTCCAAATAACCACTGGCATTGCAGGCCCTAATGGAGAAACTGACCAAGGTGCTTTTTCTGAGTTTACTCAACTTCCCGGTACGACAACTGTTAACTTCAATAATGGTCAAGCACCAACCACTGGTTTTGCTAAATACTCATTTGAGAATAACAGTGGAACCAGCAGTGTGAGGTCAGATGTATGGGCACCTGCTGGGGCAAATGGTGAAGTCAATAATGGGAATTATTTGGCAGTTTTCAACGGCGATAAAGTCACAATTAACCTTGCAAGTTCCCTCAATTATTTCGGTATTGACTGGGGAGCTATTAGTTCTGGTAACGTTTTTTCCTTCTACAATGGCGATAATCTAATCAAATCATTTACAACAGAGGATGTGAACCCAGTTGCTCCAATTCGTGCATCACAGCATGGCGGTGAAGGAAATGGCTACCTTCACTTCTACTCAGATAGTAGCAACGACATTTTCAACAAGATTGTCATTACCCAAACAGGTGGTGGTGGATTTGAAAGCGACAACCATTCTTTCCATCTAGGAACTGACAAATTTACAGGTTTTGATCCTAAGTCTGTTCCTGAGCCTAGTATTACATTAGGTATGCTGGCTGTAGGTGGTATGTTTCTACGCAAGCGCAAGAACGAAAAGTTACAAACTGTAAGACAATCTCATTAAATATATCAATCTGAGCTCAGTAAGATTTTCTCTATAGTCTAACCTTAGCCTGTAGAAGGATTTCAAAACTTAGTTAATATTAAATACAAATCAGGGCGAGTTTACTTAGGTAAACTCGCCCTAATACATTTGCCATTTATAATCAGGGCTTCTTCTACGGTCAATGCTACGCGCAGCAAGCTGAGAAAATTTTCTTTAACTAGACTTTTTATTCATGCAAAATTGGGAGAAGGGGTTGAGGGATGTAGCAAGATCCGGTAGGGTGGGCAAATTTTACATTTCATTTGTGCAAGAGGTCTACTCAATACTGCTTAGAGCTTAACCAAACTGTATTGAGAGTGAACCGTAATTTTGACTCCTATAGGTTATTGCATGAATAAAATATACGTGGATTAGTTTAGATATAATAATGACTCATTCTTTGTTGTCCTAACTGGAGAAATTAATGGGTCGCGCCAAAAAGGTTGTCCTGGCATATTCTGGCGGAGTGGATACCTCAGTTTGCATCCCCTACCTCAAGCAGGAGTGGGGTGTGGAAGAGGTGATTACCCTAGCAGCAGATTTAGGTCAGGGAGATGAATTAGAGCCAATCAGAGAAAAAGCTCTGAAATCGGGTGCAAGTGAATCCCTAGTGGCAGATGTCAAAGACAGCTTCGTTAAAGATTACGCCTTTGGAGCGATTCAAGCCAACGCCCTTTATGAAAATCGTTATCCTCTAGGAACCGCCCTAGCTCGTCCACTGATTGCCAAAATATTAGTAGAAACAGCCGAAAAATATGGTGCTGATGCGATCGCTCACGGTTGCACCGGTAAAGGCAACGATCAGGTTCGCTTTGATGTCTCTGTCACCGCCTTAAACCCCAACCTGAAGATCCTCGCACCAGCCAGAGAATGGGGGATGAGTCGTGAGGAAACGATCGCTTATGGGGAAAAGTTTGGTATTCCCTCACCAGTTAAAAAATCTTCTCCCTATAGTATTGACAAGAATTTGCTTGGTCGGAGTATTGAAGCTGGTTTACTCGAAGATCCGTCATTTGAGCCACCAGAAGAAATTTATGAGATGACCAAAGCGATCGCTCAGACTCCCAACGAGCCACAGTACATCGAAATTGGTTTCCAGGGTGGTATTCCTATAACCCTCAACGGTATAGCCAAAAAGCCAGTTGAGCTAATTGAAGAACTCAATCAGATGGTAGGAAATCACGGCATCGGCCGGATCGATATGATTGAAAACCGTCTGGTGGGGATCAAATCGCGGGAAATCTACGAATCACCCGCAATGTTGGTGCTAATTCAAGCACATAAAGATTTAGAAAGCTTGACTTTAACGGCAGATGTCACCCATTACAAGCGTGGGATTGAAGAAACTTACAGCCAAATAGTTTACAACGGTTTGTGGTACAGTCCACTTAAAGTTGCACTCGATGCCTTTATTCAAAAGACACAAGAGCAAGTCTTTGGAACTGTGCGAGTGAAGTTGTTCAAGGGCAACTCTACGATAGTTGGGCGTTCGAGCGATAATTCTCTCTATACTCCTGATTTGGCAACCTACGGAGCCGAAGACAAATTTGACCACAAAGCCGCTGAAGGCTTTATCTATGTTTGGGGACTACCGACTCGCATTTGGTCAAAGCAGATTAGGAGTTAGAAGTAGAGACGCGATTAATCGCGTCTGTACAGGAGTTAGGAGTTAAAAAAGCAAAATACAAAAGTAAAAGTCAAAAAAATTCACTTTTTACTTTACTTTTCACTCCTGACTCCTGACTTAGTTTATGCTTGACTTACTCTTCTGCTGCACCTTTAACCTGGCGAGATTCCAGCCACAGGGGCACAATAATTAAGGCAGCGAGGATTAGTAACGCTGCGATCGCAAATTGACCCACCCAAGCAACCAATTGTTCTAAAGAGACTATTTTGCCAGCAAAAAAAGCTAAGGTTACCATCAAACTAGCCCAAGCAACTGCTCCTAAAAAGTTGTATAAAAAGAATTTTCTAAAGGGCATTTCAGCTATACCAGCTAGTGGTGCAGCAAAAACTCGTAACAATGCCAAAAAACGCCCAAAAAACACTCCTTTAGCAGCGTTTTGACTAAATTGATCTTTAATACTCAGCAGCCGCACTTCAGAAATCCGAAATATGCTGCCAACTTTTACTAGAAAAGCCCAACCGCTAACTCTACCAATCCAATAGCCACAAGTACCACCAATGACAGCACCCATAATTGCGTCACCGAGAACCAGCCAGAAATTTAGTTCATCGCTACCAGCTAAAAACCCGCCTACTAAGGTCACGGTTTCACCAGGAAGGGGAATGCCTAAATTTTCTAGCAAAATTCCGAAAAAAATTGCCCAATACCCGTAATTATGAGCAATTTCCTGGATATTTTGTAGTGAAATCAACTCTAAAGACATTCCACACCGCCGTCTTTACAAATTTTTACTTTTACTATATTTTTACTATATTTTTACTATATTTTTGCTTGTTTTTGGGTGGAGTGTCAATCAAACTAATACATAACTTCTACGCTATGGTAACTATTAACTTATGACTATTAACTATCCAATTTTTGGGATTAGTACCACATGTTCATAATCTATTAAAAAAAGATTAAAAATTTTATAGAAAATTTATAAATATCCGTTTAAATTGTGAAAATCTTGTAAAAGATACGGTTGATACCGAAATTGTTAGGCGCTTATGCCTATATTGATGAAAGTTATCACAAATTATACGACATGAATACTGAAATAATCTCTCTCAACTGTAGGACTAAAATTACCCAAATATCTGGGTAAAAGGTCATTTTACCGTTGAAAAAGAAGAAGTATTGATGTCTTTTTCAATTTTTTGTCAAGTGTTCCAATTACCCTGTTAAATTCATGGCTTTCACACAAGAACTTCAAGTGATTTTGTTTAAACCCCAAGGAAGCATAGATTTGCAAGGCGGTAAGGCTTTGAGCGAACAGATGGCTGGAGTAGTCCCTCAAGCTTATCAACTCTGGGTTATCGATCTAGCAGAAGTTAACTTCATGGACAGCTCTGGGTTAGTTCCTTTAGTAAAAGGCTTAAAAGCTGCACGTCAGAGTGGTTGCCGCTTAGTTCTATGCAACGTACAAGCTCCTGTACGGTTGATTTTGGAACTTACCCAACTCGATACAGTGTTTGAAATTTTTAACACTTACCAAGATATTTTTACCAACGTTAAAGATGACAGTCTGATGCTAGCAGACTAACTAATAAATCTACCTACGGGAGGATGGCGGAGTCAAGCAATATTTGCATTTTTTCACATTCTCTTTAAAATAACAGTCTGGTGCTAGCAGGCTGATTTTCTTTATTGGCAAGAGTTGAATGTTGAGGGAAACTCATATCTTTGAGCTAGGTAGTATAAATCGCATTATTGGAAGTCATCTACCTAAAGCAGTAAAGTCAGAAATTGCCAAAATGGATCAAAGCAAATGCAACTGTTTGTGACACTCCCCAGCCTTTTAAATCCAGGGTTGTGCAAATTACTCTAAGCTAATTGTTTTATCTGGGACGTAACTAGTGAAAGGAAGCAGGAGGTAAGAAAGGTTAGAATCTCGGCTTTTCGGTTATTTCTAACTTTATAGTTATTTTTGCCTCGATCTAGTACTTGGATGCCTCCAAGATGTTTTGATGCACCAATTTCTTACCTCTTAAATTCCACCATAATGATAATTTTAGGCATTCTGGGGAGTCGAAATATTAGTTTGTTCCGATGCTGGGCGGGGAAAATTTGGTAAATCAATACCGCTGTGACTAGCATTGCGAGTTTTGAGTGCTAAACGGTAACTCACACTTTGCAGTTCTGCTTGCAGTTGGCGGTTTTCCCGTTGTAGCGTTGCTACCTTTTCTCTGACTGGCGTCATCCGCTCCTCAAACTTCCGACGGTAAATTTGAGGCAACTCTTGTACTACTTGCTCCAACATCCGAGTGCGATCGGTAAGTTCTTGAACTGACTGTCGCAATTGATAAATTTCGGAGTCACGAGTTGTAATTTGCTCTTGGTAGAACGCCACCTGCTGTTCCACAGCTTGGAGTTGTTCTTGTAAAGCGTGTAACTGGGTCAGATCGCGCTCAAATTCCGGCTGCTGTGGCATAAAACTAGTGTTACCCTTTACCAGCCGGAAAAGTTCTTGAGATAGTTGTTGCACTAATTGATCGCGAAGTTGCAACTCCTGGCGTAGCTGCGATACTTCCGTCGAGAGAACTTGAATATTAGGTGTCTCAGATTGGCTCACAGTAGCTTAAAGCTCCCATTCAGAATCTTGTCCACTCTTAGGTATAACTGCGGGAGTACTACCTTTGGCAAGTATTTGTTAATTTAGCATTCCCAAACAAGTGACGAAAAAAGAAAAAGACAAAATTTTATTGAATGGGAGTGGGGATTGAGGATAGGGAGTTAAGAGTTAGGAGTTAGGAGTTAAGAATTCTTCCCCTGCTTCCCCTACTCCCTCATCTCCCTCATCCCCCTCACTTCCCTACACTGTTGCAGGTGCAGCTACTTTAGTAGGCTTTTCTTTTTCCTCTTTAGGGGGTTTTTCTTCTTCAATGTCCTGCTTAATTGTCAAGTAGCGAATCACTTCTTCACTCAAACGCATAGCGCGTTCAAAAGGAGCGATCGCAGTTGCAGGTGCGCTGTAGTTTAACTGGATGTAGATGCCATCCCGATGTTTTTTGATTTCATAAGCCAGACGGCGCTTACCACGATTTTGAATTTGGATGTCCTGGGCGCCTTGTTCGCGAAGCAAATTCTGATATTTAGTAACTGCTTGCTCTACCTGTTCCTCTCCCAAGTCAGGACGGAGGATGTACATTGTTTCGTAATTTGTAGTCATATTTTTCAGTTTCCTCATGGACAAAAGTGGCTGCTGATATCAATTTATACCTAGACTTTATTTAAAATGCCAGTATTAATCAACATCTGAAGCAACAAGGAACTATAATCTTACCAGTTTTCAATTTTGTTTCATTAGCCAAATTGCCAAAGAAAGTTTGGATTTTTTGGATGTCCCTAATGAAAACTAGGTTGAGAGGCAATCCTGATATTTCTTTCACAAGATCGATCGAGCTATCAGCTTCGCTAAGGGGTATCTTTCTTTAAAGGGCATCTTAAATAGCGATCGCTTTTTTGCTCAAGGCTCAATCGGTTTGCTAAACAGCTAACTGACGATTGCTACCTGCTCACAGCAACTAAAAAGCAGAAAAAAGGTATTTATCAAGGTTATGGCGCAGCGCTACGTGCGAATTCAAAATCCAGAAGGACAGATTTACTATGGGTTACTACAGCTATCCCTGAATGTACAGGTGCTAGATGCTCCACCCTGGTTACAAGGACAACCCACTGATTTAACTTTGACACCAGAAAATTACCAAATTCTGGCTCCCTGCGCCCCCTCAAAAATTGTGGCCGTGGGTAAGAATTATGCAGATCATGCAGCTGAAATGGGAACCCCAGTACCTTCTGAGCCATTAATCTTTCTGAAGCCACCTACGTCGATCATTCCATCTGAAAGGGAAATTAAGTATCCTCCCCAGTCACAGAGAGTTGACTATGAAGGAGAGTTAGCTCTAGTGATTGGCGATTACGCTTTTGAATGCACGCCAGAGGTAGCCCAAACCAAAATTTGGGGCTACACCATCGCCAATGACGTAACAGCGCGAGATTTACAAAAACAGGATGGTCAGTGGACGCGAGCCAAAGGTTTTGATACTTTCTGTCCTTTGGGACCTTGGATTGTGCGGGAATTAAATCCAGGAGCGAGATTGCAGACTTTTGTGAATGACGATGCTAATCCAGTCCAATCTACCTGTATCGATCGGATGGTGTTTTCCCCCGATGTTTTAGTTTCCTATATCAGTCAGGTGATGACGCTACTCCCTGGTGATTTGGTGCTTACAGGTACGCCGGAGGGTGTAAGTGCTTTGCATCCAGGCGATCGCGTCCGCGTCGAAATTGAAGGTATCGGTCGCCTGGAAAACACCGTAGCGACCCGTTAACTTCTAACGCACTTGCATATACACTGCATCGGAAATCGCTGGAATTTCTGCATAACGTCCGCTCACAGACTGGATGACTGAATATGCGACTGCTCCCACTATGCCGATAAAAATGGTTGTGGATAGAGTTTGGATTGCAAAACCACCGGAAGGAACTAGTCCCACAACATCAGTTAGGATGCTAAACAAAAAGATAATGATATCCAAAAGGATTGCTTGCATGGTGTTGAAACGAATAAAGTGACTAATTTTTTCGTTTCTTACTACCAGCAAAAATAAAGCAAAGAAAATAATCATTCCTGCATAACGCACGCCGTAGTAAATTCTCAATAATGGCAGAAGCGGTAAAAACAGTAGTTGTAACGGTGGAAACTCTGAGAGTAAATATCTACCAAATACAAAAACTTCAATTAGAGGAAGCAAATAAGGCAAGGAAGCAAAAATCCGATCTGAAACTGTTGTAGACCCGCGCCAAGACATTATGCGTTCTCCTGTGGTTAAATTTTAATAGTTACTTGAGCTTAGGATAACGCAGTTACTGGTCTTGCTGAGAAATTCAACTATTCTATATGGGCGATGCGAAAGCCCATCATACATTCATATTGGTCTGGCTGCTGTTGAGTAAGTTTGCGAATGGCTTGACCACAGCGCAGTTGACCTTTACGCCAACGGGGTTGACCGCTCCCGTCAGCAAGTAAACAAGACTGGCAAACTTGCTCAGGGGCAAGGATTTGCTCGTCCATTAAAATGACTAGCATCGAATCCCTCCTGTAAATCCTCATTGTCAACCCACATTTCACTCAAGGGAAGACGTGTTTTGTAACGGTTCAAATAGCCACTTCAGATAGATTGGATGCGTTTTGCGTGGTTAAGTGTTGTGATTTGCAATCTCGCTTTGCGCCTAACTTGGGCGATCGCAGAGGACACTTAAGAACCACATCTTACCTCTTTGCAGCAAAAATGTGGGTAATTATGATTCAATAACAATTCTCAAGTGAATTTAAATTTATTGTACGTTGTGTCTATTGCAAAGTGGAAATTTTAGTAAAAAATAATACAAAAATTTTTGCACTAAGTTGAGCAAAGACAACTAACGGTATCCATTGCATCTCTGTTAATTTAGCACTAGGATGTGTCAAACTTAATATTCAGAAAACAACAAAAGCTTTACGCACAAGCAACACGGCGACTTATTGAAATTCCCTTGAGGTGAGTAGTTAAAGTGTGTGAAGTCAAGTCAGTAAAACTGAGTTAACTTGATAGTTATTTAAGTGAGGCATTTCTAAAATACTGAGGTAAACTTGCAAGCAAGTTAATACACAATATTACTCAGCGGCTCGTCGGTCTGGGCATCACTTACAATGGAACACTGGCAATTTCTGATACAGAAACAAGGCGCTCGCTCGTGGCATATCCTAGAATCGCCAAATTTGGAAATCTTGGAAGGGCAGTATAGAGTTTTGGCTCGTTCTAACCTTCTTAATACAGACGTGGAAGTGCGGGTAACTCACTCTTCAACCGAGGAAGTTCAACCAACGCGGCGAATTTTCAAGCGATCGCGTCGCACTAATTCAGAAGGCATAATGGCGGTAATTCCTTTTACCTACTTCCAACCGGGAGTTTGGGAGTTGCGGTGTTCCGGCGATTTGATGTCGGATCTGCTGGGTAAATCTTGGCAATACAGCGTGCAAGTACAAGTCTTCTCGCTGTTAGCAGAGAGAGAACCGAGGAAAAATTTAGACTCAAGTTCATCCAACGATCGCCCAGATCCTGTTTCTGGAAACTTGGAATATAGTGCTTCAGCAGAAACTGCAATCACGTTATTTACGTTTGAGAAAGCGATCGCAGTTTCTGAAGGACTGGCAATTACTACAGATAACAACCTCACTGTTGCCTCAGATGAAGAGAACTTGGAATCTAATGCCCCAGCAGAAACTGCAATTGCGCTAGATAATCCGATCGCAGTTTCTGAAGGACTGGCAATTACTACAGATAGCAACCTCACTGTTGCCTCAGATGAAGAGAACTTGGAATCTAATGCCCCAGCAGAAACTGTAATTGAGCTAGATAATGCGATCGCAGTTTCTGAAGGACTGGCAATTACTACAGATAGCAACCTCACTGTTGCAGCAGATGAAGAGAACTTGGAATCTAATGCCCCAGCAGAAACTGCAATTGAGCTAGATAATGCGATCGCAGTTTCTGAAGGACTGGCAATTACTACAGATAGCAACCTCACTGTTGCAGCAGATGAAGAGAACTTGGAATCTAATGCCCCAGCAGAAACTGCAATTGAGCTAGATAATGCGATCGCAGTTTCTGAAGGACTGGCAATTACTACAGATAGCAACCTCACTGTTGCAGCAGATGAAGAGAACTTGGAATCTAATGCCCCAGCAGAAACTGCAATTGAGCTAGATAATGCGATCGCAGTTTCTGAAGGACTGGCAATTACTACAGATAGCAACCTCACTGTTGCAGCAGATGAAGAGAACTTAGAATCTAATGCCCCAGCAGAAACTGCAATTGAGCTAGATAATGCGATCGCAGTTTCTGAAGAACTGGCAATTACTAAAGATAGCAACCTCACTGTTGCAGCAGATGAAGAGAACTTAGAATCTAATGCCCCAGCAGAAACTGCAATTGAGCTAGATAATGCGATCGCAGTTTCTGAAGGACTGGCAATTACTACAGATAGCAACCTTGTTACCACTGTTGCACCAAATGAAGAGAACTTGGAATCTAATGCCCCAGCAGAAACTGCAATTGAGCTAGATAATGCGATCGCAGTTTCTGAAGAACTGGCAATTACTACAGATAGCAACCTTGTTACCACTGTTGCACCAGATGAAGGGAACTTGGAATCTAATGCCCCAGCAGAAACTGCAATTGCGCTAGATAATCCGATCGCAGTTTCTGAAGGACTGGCAATTACTACAGATAGCAACCTTGTTACCACTGTTGCCTCAGATGAAACGGAAGAAGATGAAGATATAGTTATCGATCGGCCTGTAAGTCCTGTATGGCTCAAAGGAGAGACGGCAGAGCAGATTTTACAAAATTTAATAGATTTAGCTTTACCCACCTCTGAACTGCTGCCGCAAGATGAAAAAGTTACAGATTCTTCGGCAACACAACTACCGCCACCATTACTGCTAATTTTAAGTCAGGATAATTATATTGCTCGTTGGGGACAAGCTCTTATAATCAACGGGTACATAGAATTCCAAGAAAAGACAAATCTAGATTGGGATGAAACATCATCTTCAAAAAGCTTGCGGGCGCTTGCAGTAGAAATTGAACTGCGATCGCCCAAGAACTCGAAAATATTGACCAAAGTACGGCAAACCTTATCAGATAAAGTGTTGCCCTTTACCATCAATACCTCAATTGATATTCCTGCTGATTGTGAATCTAAGCTAATTTTGGCAGATATCAGTTTGTATGGTAAATTCGCCGATGCTGGTGAAGTCATGCCGTTAGCCACCCAGTCCTTCACCATTACAGCAGATGTAACAGAATTACTGGCAATTACAGCCGCAGCAAAATCCAACATATTTTTAAATGATCTCATAACACCATCGGACTCATCTGCTGCTTTCACAGAAACAGAGACACCTGTTAAACTCGATTTGAAACTATTAAATCTGGTCAAAACTCCAAAAACAGAGCAGTCTCAGATAGTTAATCCATCCCCAAACACACCTTTACCACCGCAAATTAACCTGCAAGTTTTGCGAGAAGCTAACTTGCGGACATCTAAGCTCAAGAATTCAAGTATTTCGTTGCCTCAATTACCGAAACTGCCCCCTATTCAAAGTGATGCCAACATTCCCTCAGATGTTGTTGCAGAACCACAGACACCAGAGAAGCTTGTAGAAAAGGATGCTACTATAGCCACCATCAATTTGGAGCAGTTGGTCATCAAGCAACGTCGAATGCCAATAATCGAGACTACTTTGCCATACTTGAAACGGCTACAAGCTTTACCAGATGATGCCGAAGAAAAAGTAGAAAATAATGTTCTTCCAGATACATTAGAAGTTAAAGCGGCTGAAGACTTACCAAAGTTGGACGCAACTGTGGCTGAAGATGAAAATATACCTGAATTAGGAGTAGATGACGCACAATTTCAGGAAGAATCTGTTGCTGAAGTTGAAGCCCCGCAAAATTCACAATTCCAGGAAGAATCTGTTGCTGAAATCGAAGCCCCGCAAAATTCACAACTTCAGGAAGAATCTATTGCTGAAGTTGAAGCCCCCCAAAATGCACAATTAATTACAACAGGAAACCTTTATTCATCTCCCCTGCTCAGGAAGTGGATGCAGAGCCAAGGATACTCCTTGCCTGAATCTATCAACGATCTGCAATCTCAAGATTACAATAACTATGTTCCACCACAACAGATACCCCTTCCTCCTAGTGCAGAAAATGCGAATGTTGATGTTAACTTGTTGTCATTAGACCTAGATGCCAACACGGAGAAAAATCTGAACCAATATTGGAACAGTTCAGAATTTCTTTTGGCTGAAACGCCCAAGGGACAAGAAACATGGCAAGAAGTCGAAGGATTGGCTCCTGAACAGGAGAACTTTGGGGAAGATATAGACACAGCGCAGGAAATAGAACAGGGGATTGGAGAAAATACGGAAATAGAAAAAGTACTAGAACCAACAATCTCATCGGCTCTGTTAACACAACTACCGCCCCCTCCTCCTCCGATAAAAATAAATATAGCGTCAGCTTGGTTGGCGCAAGAAATCGTTGTAGATGATACAGATACCGAACTAGAAGGCGATGCAAAGGAGAGTGACACCTTTGAAGAAAAGGAGCAACCACTTTTATATTCATCTTCTTCCTTACCTCTAATTGCGGCAGCCACTGAGCCTTTGCCAACTCCACATTTGTATGTGCCAGAAGGCGAATTAATTGCTGGCAAGTCTGTCATAGTGCGCGTAGTACTGCCGGAAGTACCTCTGCAAGTTGTTGTCAAGTTATGGCTTGAAGATTATCAAACTCGCTACTTACTAGATGGGCCTCATTTATTGACAAATTTACTTCCTAATGCATCAGGAGGGTTGGAAGTGATGACACAATTAAACATTCCCTTTGGCTGTTTGGAAATTCGCTTAGGAGCGATCGCACTCGATCTAACAACCCAACAGGAAAGTCACAAAGTCACAATAGTACGAACCGTGATTCCTCCAGACTTGCCAAGCTTGCAACTAGATGAGCTCCTGGGTATGTAACTCAGGTATGAGGGACATTGGGTATGGAGAAGAGACAAGGTAGACCAGGAAGAGAGGGGAGACTTGGGAGAGACTTGTTCAATAATTTCCCCTTTGTCCCGCTTGTCCCCCTTTTCCCCTTGTCTCCTCTGTCCCCCTGCTCCCCATCTCTAATTTCCCCTGTGTTAAAAATATGAAAGAATTTCAAAAATCTGGCAGAATTTGCAGTAAGCTCATCTTGAATTGTAGTGTGATTTCATAGGAACCTTTAACTATGGCAGCATCTTTTTTGCCTACTGTCTTGGCTAGTACTTCGTACTTGTCTGCGATCTTCGTGCCCATAATTGGTTGGATTTTGCCAGGTGTGGTCTTCGCATTTCTGTTTTTATACATTGAAAGCGACGATATCAGCGATATCAGCTGATACTGATGTAGTCATTAGTCATTAGTCATTAGTCATTGGTTATTGGTCATTAGTCATTTGTAAAAAACAAATGACAAAGGACAAATGACAAATGACAAAGGACAAATGACCAAAATTAATACCGCCCATCTCATAGAGACAGGCGGTTTTTTTAACGTTGATTTCTCAACAAATGCTAGAAAGTTCTAACTTATAGTATTCGGTTCAAACTAACTAATGTTAAATCGAAGAACCGAGTCCGGCGTAGGCACCATAAAAGAAAATGCCCAAGACTGTAATTATACCTAAACCTGCGATCGTAGCGACGACCCACAGGGGAATTCTCCCACTTCCAGACACAGCTTCTCTCCTCCCTTAACAACAAATCAACACACGTTCATAAACCAAGATTAACAACAGTACTTCTAATTAGTTAAAGAAGTAACTGGAAAACAGAATACCCAGAACGAAAATTAGTAGTAATCCCAGGTATAACGAAGTCCGGTTTAGTTCAACCGGTTGATTATTGGGATTGGGCGATCTTTCTACCATAATTGCTCCTAACGTTGAATAAATTGCATTGCGGCGATCGCGCCCAAAAAGAATACAGTTGGTACACCTAAAGTGTGAACTGCCAGCCATCTAACGGTAAAAATTGGATAGGTAACTGGTTGATTGATGTTGTTGCCGCTAGTCATGATCTCAAACTACTTTCCAATAAATTGTTCAACTTGTTTTTTAGCTTCAAAACGGTTCTTCACAATGGGCACTTCTTGCCGCGCTGGTGTGAAATACTCGTTGGGACGGGGTGTACCAAAAGCATCATAAGCCAGTCCGGTGCTGACAAATAACCAACCAGCAATAAATAATGCCGGGATGGTGATACTGTGAATTACCCAGTAACGAACGCTAGTAATGATGTCCGAAAATGGACGTTCTCCAGTGGTACCTGACATTTAGATCCCTACCTTATACATAGAGTGTTATTGAGTTTATTATCCTACAAAGTTAAGAAAGAGTTACAAGTTGCAACGTTCTTCTCAGAAATTGTACGTTGGGAATGGGGCATTAGGAGTGCTGAGTGCTGAGTGCTGAGTTAAGAGTTAGGAGTTAGGAGTTTTGTTTACCCCCTTGTCCCCTTGTCCCCTTGTCCCCTTGTCCCCTCATCTCCCCCTACTCACTAAGCCGCCTCTGGGGAAGTTGTTTCAGGGTTTGGTAGATATTTGAGCAAAACGCCGCGATCGCCAATTATAAATCCCCGCTCTGGCTCCAAAAACACAATCTTGTACAAATTAGCCGCAACTTCTTCCACTTCACGGTCTTTTTCCCAGGTTTTGCCACCGTCGGCACTGCGTAGCAAATTACCACTACCCCCACCTACCCAAATTTCATTGGGTGTGCGATATGCCAAATCCAGTAAACCCCAACTGGTAGATAACTCTGGATATTGTGCCTCTTGCCATTCTTCAGGTTTAGTTGGGTCACTAAACTGAACTTGACCTCCTCTAGCTAGCAACCACAATTGCCCATTATCACCAAAGCCCATGTTTTCTACTCGCCGAGAACTATTGCGATTATGGGGAACCCAAGCATCTTGGCCTGGTTCCCAAGTCGAGTAGAAACTACCTTTAGCCGAAACTGCAACATACTTACCATCAGCAGAACGCTCTAAGTTACGCACCACACCCACTGCTGATTCCACCTGGGCTTTCCAGTTTTTGCCGCCGTCTGTGGTCTTATATATGGCTCCCACATTAGTAGCCATTTCCGCTGTATTGTTTGCTAGCGCCTTAACTGCGATCGGACTACCTGGTAACTTTTCGCTCAGGGGGATACGCGACCAAGAAGCACCTTCATCGGTTGTGTGTAGTAATAGTCCAGGCTCTCCGGCAATCCAGCCTTCTTTACCTGCAAAACTTACTGAGTCAAAGCGATACTTCTGCTCATCCAGTTGCAGTGTTATTGGTTTCCAGGTATTACCACCGTCATTGGTTTCCAATAGGGTGGCATTGCTACCAACTAAATAACCATGCTCAAGGTTATCAGTAAAAGCAATATCCAATAAATTTGAGTCTGTTGGCACAGAAATGACTTTCCAAGGGTTGTAGCTAACAGAGGGAACTTGGCTACAACCTATGCACATCACGACTACTATTAACAAGGCAAATATTCGTTGCCAACCTTTGACAATTGAATGCATCAGTATTTCTTAGTTATTTCTAAATTTTTGTAGGAGTTGGCTGCCAGGATGCTGGAAAATCCTGGCTTTTTCATTTTGAATTTTGTTAGCGCAGTGTCAACCCTCTGGTTGAGAGCGTTATTTGAAATTGCTTAAAGGCTGTCATTGTAAGCCGTAAAGACTGATAAAAAACAAGAAGCCAAGAGCCAAAGCACCAAAAATTAGGATATTTTTTTGGGTTGGCGTTAGGTTGTTAACACCCAAACCATAACCGAGATTTTCTTTAAAGCCGGATGCAGTACCGGCAGGGCCGATGTTGGCAAAAGCAGTCTTTTTAGCAGAACAAACTGGACAGCGCCAATTTATGGGCAGTTCTGCAAAGCTTGTCCCTGAAGCAATATCATCTTTGTCGTCTCCCTTTTCGGGTTCGTAAACATAACCGCAGGCGCGACACTCGTAGCGGTCTAACACCGTAGTCTCAACAGCTGGTTCGCTCATGGCTAAGGCCTCGCAAAGGAGAAATCTTAAATATACGTTAAAAATTATGACATAATTGTTAGACTTTTCTATCACTAGCAAAAGCGAATCAAATACCTGAAGTCCGTCTGTTTCCCAGATTTCAGAAAAACCAAACAGATATAATGTAAAAGAAAGTTACGCAGTTAAGGGATTGGGCGTTGGGTAAAACAGTTCCGAGTTCCGAAAGTTCTGAGTAAAGAAGTGAGATTCCCTACTCAGCACTCAGCACTCAGCACTCAGCACTCAGCACTCAGCACTCAAAACTCACTACTTAAAATACTCCATAAGCGGTAGATACTCATTGTGTTTGTCCTCAGCGGTTACGAGTACCTTCTAGGTTTCTTCATCATCTGTAGCCTAGTACCTGCCTTAGCGCTCTCAGCTTCCAAGCTCCTACGACCCAGTGGTTACGCCCCAGAACGTCGCACCACTTATGAATCTGGCATGGAACCCATCGGGGGAGCCTGGATTCAGTTCAACATCCGCTACTACATGTTTGCTCTGGTCTTCGTCGTCTTTGATGTGGAGACTGTTTTCTTGTATCCTTGGGCGGTAGCTTTTCACCGTTTAGGGCTATTGGCTTTTATTGAAGCGTTAGTCTTTATTGCAATTCTTGTAGTCGCTTTAGTTTACGCATGGCGTAAAGGAGCTTTGGAATGGTCTTGAATTCTAACTTAACAACCCAGGGTAAAGAACGAATCATCAACCCCATTGAGCGTACTAATGTCACTCAAGACCTTTCAGAAAACGTCATTTTGACGACGGTTGATGACCTCTACGACTGGGCGCGGCTTTCTAGTTTGTGGCCGTTGTTATTTGGTACTGCTTGCTGCTTTATTGAGTTTGCAGCTTTAATTGGTTCCCGGTTTGACTTTGACCGTTTTGGGCTAATTCCCCGTTCTAGCCCCCGCCAAGCTGATTTAATTATTACGGCAGGGACTATCACGATGAAGATGGCTCCGCAACTGGTGCGTCTTTACGAACAAATGCCAGAGCCGAAGTATGTAATTGCGATGGGTGCTTGCACAATTACTGGCGGTATGTTTAGCGTTGACTCTACCACGGCAGTGCGCGGAGTCGATAAACTGATTCCTGTGGATGTGTATTTGCCTGGTTGTCCTCCCCGTCCCGAAGCAATTATCGACGCAATCATTAAGTTGCGGAAGAAAATCTCCAACGAGTCGATGCAAGAGCGGGGTAAAATTAAGCAAACTCACCGCTATTACAGCACGACTCATAACCTGAAGCCAGTAGAGGAAATCTTAACTGGTAAGTATTTGCAGTCAGCAACTCGCTCTGCACCACCGAAGGAATTGGCGGAAGCAATAGGTATGCCAATACCACCTGCACTGCTGACAGAAAAGGCGCAAAAGGAGGAACAACCCCGTGGCTGAAGAAGAATCTAAACCAGTACCAGCAGCGAAAGAAGAAGCATTGGTACAAGCGGGTAAAGTTTCCCAATGGTTGACGGAAAATGGTTTTGACCATGAGTTTTTAGCACCAGACAAAAATGGTGTAGAGATAATTAAGGTAGCGGCAGATTTTTTGCTTCCTACCGCTACAGCCCTTTATGCTTATGGGTTTAATTATCTCCAGTGTCAAGGTGGTATTGACCTTGGTCCAGGACAAGAATTAGTGAGTATGTATCACTTGATTAAAGTCGGTGATAATAGCGATCGCCCCGAAGAAGTTCGAGTTAAGGTGTTCTTACCACGGGAAAATCCTGTAGTGCCTTCTGTGTACTGGATTTGGAAGACCGCAGATTGGCAAGAGCGCGAGTCTTACGATATGTTCGGCATTATCTACGAAGGGCATCCAAATCTCAAGCGGCTTTTGATGCCGGAAGATTGGGTAGGTTGGCCTTTGCGGAAGGATTACGTCTCACCCGATTTCTACGAGTTGCAAGACGCTTATTAGAGATTGCTGAGTTTTAGCAGTAATTAACCCCTTTCCGGTGTCGGAGAGGGGTTATGTTTTTGGTGTTTCATGTCAGGGACTTCCAAAGAATAAATTTTTTTGTCAGCTTGACCCCAGTTTCATAGGTTTGAGTGACTAATTGAACAAATTGTTAGTGGCATAGTTTATTTTCTGGAAGTCCCAATTTAATCGATTGCAGCACATTAATCAAAATTTGCAGTAAGAGATATTCGGCAAGACTCAGTTAACTTTTCAGATGTGTTTGGTAAAATTTAGGTAAAATTATCAATCTTATTGGTCTTATTGACAAAAGTAGACCTATCTTTTTTTTACCATAGTATTGCTGCACTCTTTATTTGATAAGCTTTTTAGCCCATTTTGTCGCCCCGTCAGCAAGCGGATATGATATTATTCCTCAATCAACTCAAAATTCACCCGTTCGTAAATATCACGCAAGGTAATTTGAAATTCGATAGAATCTAAGACTAAAACTGCATCTTCACCTTCATATTCCTTAAAAATCCATTGACCTTCTACTTGCTTTGCAAATTGTTCTACAGCAAAACTATACTGGTCAATCATAATATATTCCTGAAAACCAGGAATTGAGCGATAATATTTAAATTTATCTGTTTTGTCATAATTTTTAGTTGAATTTGATAAGACTTCAACAATTAACAAGGGATTAGTAATAATTGTTGTACCTGTTCCCTCATAAATAGGCTTACCTTTGATGACGATTACATCAGGATAAGTATAAATGCGATGACGAGGTATTGATAATTTTACATCCCCTATGTAAATCTCATAATCTTGTCCTTGCACAGTCAGGGGAAACTTGCGACAAAAATTAAGTGCAATCTTATTGTGGTTGGTTGTCCCCCCTGTCATAGGTATAATCTCTCCATCTCTGTATTCATTTTTATATTCAGCCTTCTCTTCTAATTCCAAATATTCTTCTGGGGTGTAGCGTTTTTCTGTTTGTAAAACCATATTAATTAACTGATAAAATGGAGGAATGGTTCTGTTATCAATAGCGTAACGTACCCTATTGATAGGCAAAATAAATATTTTTGTTATACAAATACGGTTGCAGACAATGTAACAATAGCGATCGCAAGCCAATACTTTTAGCCATACCCACCAGTGAACGCCCCTACCAATATCTCTGCACAAACTCAGAATCGCAAAGCCGATCACATTCGCATCTGCTTAGAAGAAGATGTTCAGTGCGATCGCATCACCAATGGATTAGAACGTTATCGTTTCACCCATTCTTGCTTACCCGAACTCAATTACAACGATATTGATATCAGTACAACTTTCCTGGGGAAGCACCTTGGCGCACCTTTATTAATTTCTTCCATGACTGGCGGAACAGAACAAGCCGCAATCATTAACCAACGTTTGGCCCAAGTCGCACAACACTACAAAATTGCAATGGGTGTTGGTTCTCAGCGAGTAGCAGTGGAAAAACCCCAGGTGGCTGATACTTTTGCTGTCCGCAAGTATGCCCCTGATGTTCTGCTACTTGCAAACTTGGGGGCTGTGCAACTTAATTACAAGTACGGCTTAGATGAATGTTTGCGCGTAGTTGATATTTTAGAAGCTGATGCCTTAATTTTACACATTAACCCTTTACAAGAGTGCATTCAACCCAAAGGTGATACTAATTTTCGAGGTTTACTTGACAAGATTTCTATATTATGCTCAAAATTGCCAGTACCAGTGATTGCGAAGGAAGTTGGTAACGGCATTTCAGCAGCGATCGCCCAAAAACTTCTTGCCGCTGGGGTAGCAGCAATTGATGTCGCGGGTGCGGGAGGTACTTCTTGGGCAAAAGTAGAAAGCGAACGGGCAGAAAATCCCTTACAACGTCGTTTAGGGAGGACGTTTGCCGATTGGGGTTTACCGACGGCAGAGTGCATTACAACTATTAGAGCGATGTCTACGATGGTCACTGAGCCTTGTCGAAGTGCGGGCTACGCCAACGCCAAAGATGTGCCTTTAATTGCTTCGGGAGGTTTGCGTCATGGATTGGATATTGCAGCTGCGATCGCTTTGGGAGCAGATATAGCTGGTTTAGCAATGCCTTTCTTGCAAGCAGCAGCAATATCAGAGACAGCAGTAGCCGAACTCGCTGAGGTATTAATCGCTGAAATCACCACAGTCTTATTTTGTACTGGCAATGCTACCTTGTATCAGTTAAAGCACTCTGGCTGTTTACAGCGCATAGAATAAGTAAATAGGTCATTAGTCATTAGTCATTTGTCATTTGTCACTTGTACTGAGCGTATCGCTAAAGCGAAAGCTCCGCTAACGCGCAGCGTCTCGTAGAGAAGCCGAAGTATTTGTCATTTATAAATGCCCAATGCCCAATGCCCCATGCCCCATGCCCAATGACTAATAACTAATGCGTAATTTTATCAAACAAACTTTTGCTAGTTTAGTTGGCACTTTACTAGGACTAATTATTTTCGCTGGTCTAGGAACTACTGGACTCTTCTTGCTGATTTTTGCTGCTAGCTCGTCTAAAGATACTGGGCCTTATGTGAAAAATAAGTCAGTGTTGGTTTTTGACTTGTCAATGAAAATTACTGATGGCGAGCCTAGTTCAGACCAACTGTTTCAGAACACAATCTCAGGTGTCGATGAAGATAGAATGGCACTCCGCAAAGTTGTGGAAACTTTGGAAAAGGCGCGGCGAGATCCGCGCATTGTCGGAATCTATCTGGATGCAACCAACACAAGCCAAACTGGTAATGTCGGCTATGCCTCCCTGAAAGAAATTCGGAAAGCGCTGGAGGAGTTTCGCGCTGCGGGGAAAAAGATTGTTGCCTATGGCAGTGATTGGAGTGAAAAGGAATATTACGTTAGTTCAGTGGCAGATTCCATTGTCCTTAACCCTCTAGGAATGATGGAAGTCAACGGTTTGAGTTCACAACCAATGTTTTTAGCGGGAGCATTGCAGAAGTATGGCATTGGCGTTCAAGTCGTGCGAGTAGGGAAATTTAAAGGAGCCGTTGAACCATTTATTCTCAACAAGTTGAGTCCAGAAAACCGCGAACAAACTCAGAAATTGTTGGATGATGTTTGGGGAGAGTGGCGCACTGCTATAGGCGCAAGTCGGAAAATTGAACCCAATAAGTTGCAAGCGATCGCAGATAATCAGTCTTTACTAGAAGCCACACAAGCTAAAACTAACGGTTTAGTCGATCTAGTACAATACCCCGATGAAGTTGTCGCTGACCTGAAAAAGTTGACAAATAGCGATAAAGAAGATAAAACATTCCGACAAATTAGCTTGAATAGCTACGCCCAAGTTTCTGGTAAATCTTTGGGTGTAGAACGTAACTCCAAAAATCAAATTGCTGTTGTTTATGCTGAGGGCGAGATTGTCGATGGTAAAGGAGAAGATGGACAAGTAGGAGGCGATCGCTTTGCGAAAATCTTCAACAAGCTGCGACAAGATAAAGATGTGAAAGCTGTTGTATTACGAATTAATAGTCCCGGTGGTAGCGCTACCGCAGCCGAAGTCATGCAGCGAGAAGTGAAATTAACTCGTGAAGTAAAACCAGTTGTGGTGTCAATGGGTGATGTCGCCGCCTCTGGTGGTTATTGGATTGCTAGCGACTCTAATCGCATTTTTGCAGAACCAAATACTATTACAGGTTCTATAGGAGTGTTTGGGATCTTATTCAATGGGGAAAAGCTGGCCAGTAATAATGGTATTACTTGGGATTCAGTGAAAACCGCACGCTATGCTGATAGTCAAACAGTTTCGCGTCCGAAATCGCCTCAAGAGTTAGAAATTTATCAGCGCAGTGTTAACCGGATTTATAATATGTTTCTGAATAAAGTTTCTCAAGGTCGCAAACTCCCAGAACAAAAAGTAGCAGAAATTGCCCAAGGAAGGGTTTGGTCGGGTGAAGCGGCTAAAGAAATTGGTTTGGTGGATGAAATTGGTGGTTTGAATACTGCGATCGCATACGCTGCCAAGCAGGCGAAATTAGGAGACGATTGGGAAGTACAAGAATATCCTCGCACTAGCAGCTTTGGAGAACGCTTTTTTGGGCGTGCAACAGAAGAGGTGCGGACTGCTTTCGGGATTGAAGGGACGCAACTCAAATCAGCTAATCCCCTCACCATCGAATTCCAAAAATTGCAACAGGAAGTAGAGATTTTGCAAAAGATGAACGATCCCCAGGGAGTCTACGCCCGCTTGCCTTTCAACTTGAAGATTGAGTAGATGTTTTTTGAGTATCAGTGGGCAACAACTGACCGAATACTACGTCAAACTAGTTTTGAGGATTTGTAGTAAGGATTTTAGTCCTTGTTTTCTCAGAGCTAAAGTCTTTGCTACGAAATTGTGTACCAATCAATTTAAAGAGAGATTACTAGGACGAAGCGCATGAGTTTACCTCGCCAAGCCATAAACCAGCTGACATTTGCTGCCTTGATGTGTAAAGTAGTTTAAAGTCAACTACAATTTCTAACCTTTGACAGAATTTTAGATTTGGAATTTTGCTGAAGCAGCCTGGTTAAACAGTGGCTCAAGTATGGAAAAATCTAAAATTTTTTATCTACACCCAAGTGTATTTACATACCGCTCCAATTTAAAGTCTAAAATACAAAATTGAGTAAAACATCCATCTATGGCTAGAAAAACACAACGTCTTTTGCTGCTAATTGTTTCTTGTAGTATCACTGGTGTAATTTTAGGAGGTACTGCTGGTTGGGCAGAAAGTAGTCTCTGTTTGGATGACAGTAAGGTTACAAGTGAGTGCCTAACCCAAGATCCATTCCAAAAAACTATCCAAGGAATGAGTACTGGATTGTTAGCTGGGGCTGGGGCTGCTTTTGGTGCAGTCTGGCAGTTACGGAATGAAGATTGAGCATGAACTACCACTAACCCGGAACTCCGGGTTAGATTAGGTTTTTGTACTAATTAGCCAGTGCCTCCACTTTGACTGTCGCCCAGCATTAAAGTCATGTGGGTCAATTATTAATTTATATGGCTTTGGAAGAATACCGATCTATTAATGCACGAGCAAATTTCTGGTGTTGTTCAGCTAGATGTTGAGGGTAGATGAACTGAGCATTGCCCATGAAGCGATACACCCACCGACAAAACTCCTCCAGCGATCGCCAATGCTTTAGCATCCCTAATCAAAGCAAGACCTGAAACTTATCATAATCGATGACTTTCCATAACCACTTTTTCTAACGGGTAATATTGGCATCAATTTCTTGCTTTACATTCTATTTCTGAACCAGCTACAAATTTTCCTTCTTTAAAACTTCAGTAACTTTTTCTTCCATCACTTTATAGAATTTTGTCATTGCCTCCACTGCCCATTGTCGCAAATTTTCAAGTTCTTCTGAACTATTTTTTATAGAACCTTGATGATATAGTGCTATGCGTGATGCTAAACTCTCTCCTTTTCGTTCCCAATTTAGAGTTTCTCCCATCTCAGATTCAATTTCAATTTTATGTTTTAAAATCGAATCATAGATATATTTGTTGCGACTTTCATCTCCTTTATCAATGAATAACTCAATTCTAAATTGGTTAGAAGAATTAATAAAAGAAAAAGCTAAGTTGGCTACTGTGTTTCCTTCTTTTGGTAATTTAGTTACTGTAATATAGTGACGGCCATCTTGAAAAGTATTCCATACTCGGAATGGAGCTACTTCACGGAGTCTTCTAAGGAGAGCATTAAAAAAGGTAATGTACTCACTACCATCTTCTCTACGAATAAAAGTAACTGTTTTTTCTGGTAAATTTATGTTAGATACATACCATCCTACTCTTACCCAAGGTTGAGATGTATCATTTTCCCACCATAGCCGATACTGTCTTGCTGTTTCAGGTAGCTTATTTCGGATAATTTCTTCTATATTTTCAAACGAATAAGTTACTCTATCTTCTCCAGAAGATTTATCTTGTAATTGTCGGGCTAAAAATGCATAACGACCATCACTTTGATTCATTAACTCATCGGCGGAAAAATTTGGTTGAGTAATTATTGCTGAGATAGTATCATACGATTCTGAAGCTTGGGGTATTAACGGCTGATCTGCATCATTAGATTTTTGTTCCATTATTGGCGTTGCAGGGTGATGTCGAGCAAGCCATGCCGCACAAAATTGTAGTTGGTGTCGTTGCTTTAAGGATATTTCATTACGAAAATGAAAAACAGTATTTCGTATGTTATTAACATCATTTAATAACTTAAAAATTTCTTTGCTATCTAAACCATAGATTGCATTAGTTGTTTGATCTCTGCTCTTATGAAAAAGAAGGTGAGTATATTCCCAAAATGTAAGTTCTTCAAATAACTTTGTAGCTTTTTTAATAGGAAAATGCTTGGCTACAACTGTTTTTATAGCTTCTTTAGAATCAAAGGTTATCTGTGTCTCAAATATTTGATAACTTTGAAATTGTCTTTGAATACCTTGAAAAATCTCTTCTATCTCCTCTCTACTTATATTTATTCGATTATTTAATGATTCCAAATCTATTCCTTCTGCTTGTTCAGAATCATTTTTATCAGATGCTTGAGTTGGATTGCAAATTGAGAAAAATCGATTAACTATTTTTTCTATGACTTCTTGAGAATCTACTTTTTTAGGCTTTTGAAGATTAGTATAATGATTAAGTGCATTCTCAAATTTTTTATACACGTCTTGAGACTCTGAAATTTCTTCAATAGCTGCCGTCAATAGTTCCTGTTCTATTTCACCTTCATTATTGGTGAATACAGTAATAATATGATCTTTGATTTGACTCTCAATTTCCTCTATAAGCATTATATCTACAGCATTTTTACGGAAATACTCTGTGGTATCATAGGTTGTAATAATTCCACAAGCTTGTTTTTGTACATTGCAAATAACTACAGAATTAGTACTTTTTAAATAATCAAGTACTTCAAACAAGTCATCTTCTAGTACACAAGTTTTTATTCTATTTACCAGAGCGTGTGATACCTGAAGTTTATCTGTAGTTACTCCAAAAATATTGAGTGCGCGTAAAATTGAATCACTCGTTATCATTCCGAGAAGTTTTTTATCGCTATCAATAACAGGTAACTGAGTAAAATCATTTTCAATCATCAGTTCTAGTGCCTTTTGTACTGGATCATTAATTTCTATTACTACTAATTTTTGTTGGAGACTTTCACTCAAATTCCTGACAGTAAAAGGCATAGCTATTCCTTATAAGTCCAGTTATTCTATTCTGTTCATCAACCTTACAGGTTTAGTATTCCCAAATTGACAGCCATCGCACAAACATTACTCCGCCAAGAGGGATTTTTCCGCTTCTTGTAAGGCAGATTCAATAAATCAATCGCCTATTTATTAGCCACTTACCCCCACCCCTCATACTTACTCGTAGTACTGCGTAGGAGCCACCGTGGCAATTTGGGAAAATTGTAGGTTAAAGAATCGAATCGGGTCATAAATTACTAGAGTGAATCCCCAGAAAATCAGTACTCGTCATCGCGGAGGATATTTACAAGCGATCGCACATAAATAATCGACAACAGCAAGGCATTGTTTGACTGTCTAACTATGCTATGCGTTGCAGCTAACACTTCGCTGCAATAGACTGAATCGATATCTGGGTTGGGATGCAAAGAAGTATGCCTATGGGCGCATTTGCTTTCTTGGTAACTTATAGAGAATAATCACAAATAAAGCAGCTTTGGCATCTTCGTGCGAGAGAATAAATATAAAATATGGCGATCGCAATCGATTTTGGTACTAGCAACACAGTCATTGCTCGTTGGAACCCTGTAACCCAGCAGCCAGAAACCCTGACTCTACCAGGCTTATCAATTAAACAAAGTCTCAATCCGCCACTGATTCCCAGCTTGGTTTATGTTGAAGACGCAGCCCAAAATAAAGTCTTAGTCGGGCAACAAGTACGCGATCGCGGTTTTGACCTCAAAGGCGAAACGCGATTTTTCCGCAGCTTCAAACGTGGTATTGGTGCAGATATTCAAGGTTTCTTACCCGAACTAGATGGGCAAATTGTCACCTTTGAACAAGTAGGGCAATGGTTCCTTACTCAAGTAATTGAAGAACTAGCACCCCTGGAAGGTGGGTTAGATTCTCTGGTGTTAACCGTACCTGTAGACAGTTTTGAAGCCTATCGTCATTGGTTGGGGACAGTATGTCAAAGCCTCCCGGTCGAACAGGTGCGGATGTTGGATGAACCCACAGCCGCCGCCTTGGGTTATGGCTTGGCAGATCGAGAAATTCTCTTGGTGATTGACTTTGGCGGCGGTACTTTGGATTTGTCCCTTGTCCGCTTGGATCAAAGCGTGCAAGCAGCCACAAAGCCGCTCGGATTTCTCCTCAAATGGGGTAATAAGTCCCTGGCTGAAGATTCAAAACAAAAAGTCAAAACTGCCCGTGTCCTGGCGAAAGCTGGGCAAAATTTGGGTGGTACTGATATTGATAATTGGTTAGTAGATTACTTTGCTAAAACTCAAGAGTTGGCGGTAAGTCCCTTGACAACACGATTGGCAGAACGGGTAAAAATTCAGCTATCAACTCAAAACCAAGCTAGTGAAGTTTATTTTGACGATGAGACATTTGAAAGTTATGAACTGGAACTAAACCGCGATACTTTTGACGATATCCTCAAAGAACACGCCTTTTTTGAGTTATTGGATGATTCGATGACCACACTGTTGCAGCAAGCAAGACGGCAAGGGATAGAACTTCCAGATATTAGTGCAGTTTTGTTAGTTGGTGGCACAGTGCAATTACCCGCAGTGCAGACATGGATTAAACAGTATTTTGAGCCAGAAAAAATCCGTTGCGAACGTCCTTTTGAAGCGATCGCTCAAGGTGCATTACAATTAGCTCAAGGCGTGCAAATCAAAGACTTTCTCTACCATAGTTATGGTATCCGTTACTGGGATCGCCGCAACCAGCGTCACAAATGGCATTCTTTAATTAAAGCCGGACAAGCATACCCAATGACTCAGCCAGTGGAATTAGTCTTAGGCGCTTCTGTAGAAAATCAGCCCAGCATTGAACTAATTATGGGAGAATTGGGAGCAGATACGGGTAGTACTGAAGTTTATTTTGATGGCGATCGCTTGATTACTCGCCGTCTGGACAATAGTGAAACCAGCGTCAAACCCCTCAACGATCGAGAAGGTGCGAAGACAATTGCCCAACTGACACCAACCGGATATCCTGGAAGCGATCGCATCAAAATCCTCTTTCAAGTTGATGAGCAACGCTTTTTGCGAATCACTGTTGAAGACTTGTTAACTAATGACACGCTGTTGGAAAATCAACTTGTGGCACAGTTGAGTTAATTAACTAAAAGGATTTAAAAGTGGGATACCGCAGCCATCGAAATCCCGGATGTTGCGCGTTACTAAAGTCAATTGATGAATTTGAGCAGTAGCAGCAATCATCATATCTGCTTGGGTGTGTGTTTTCCCACTTAATCTTAGTTGACCTCGCAATTCACCGGAGCGCTTGGCAATTTCAATGGTGATAGGCAATACTTGACAATTATTTCCCAAAAAGTTCTCAAACCATATTTGAATTCTAGGGTTGGGCTTGGATGTCAGCCCATAAAATATTTCTTCAATAGTGATGGCACTCAGAACTATTGAGAAATCTCCTTCTGCCCATTTCAGTACACCAGAGTTAGGTTGAAGTTTTACTAATTCGCTGATAATATTAGTGTCACAAAGAAAAGTCATCGATGGCATCAGCGAAAGGGTTAGGACGGTCTTGGCGGGAGGGTACTTCGAGAATATAATCTTCCTCAGCAGCTATCTGACGTAGTTCTTTGAAAACCTCAGCTAAAGAAATCTTTTCGCGCTGCTTGCGCCACGTCAAAAATTCTTCAAACATCTCAGCTTCAACAACTACAGCCACCAGTTGATTTCGGTTGTAGATGAGTTGCGGTTCTTTGGTGACAGCATGAATTAGTTCGGAGAACCTCTGTTTCGCTTCTGCAATTCTCCAGTTCATCTAAAACCTCTTTTATTCATAATCATGTCTATTATAGACATAACTAATGTCTATATTCTCATCAAAAAGCATACATTTAACGACAAATGTATATTTTTAATTGCCCATTTTTAATCATCCAAAAACTTGATTGACAGTTAATGCAAGTTCAATTTCTGGTAATACAGGTAAAAAATCTTCTCCCTGGAGTAGCACTGGCTGCTGCTTTGGTAGAAATACCAAAATACTAAGGTCATCAGGGCAGTAGACTTCTTGACATTTGTCGGGTAAAGGGTAAGGGTTAAAGGGAAAAGGGATAGAATTAACATTCCCCTTTAACCTTTCCCCATTTCCCGACCTCTTGCAAAAGGCACAAATGCCAAGAGGTCTAGTATATATGAACAGGTGCGCTGACGCATAACCCACCTGTCCATACATCAAGGTAATGATTGCAGCAACGATCGATTCACGATCATTTATGCACTACTACTAAAGTTCCCGTTGAAGCCCATCTGTAAAGATTGCCAGCTTGCTTAACAGGTAAATTTACGCAACCGTGGCTGACTGGAGTGCCAAAACGGTTATGCCAATAAGCTCCGTGGATGGCATAGCCTCTGTAGAAATACATTGTGTAAGGAACGTCAGGAATGTTGTAGCCTCTGCCTCGCATCCGATGAGTACGATACTTAGAATTAATCCGAAATCTACCTATGGGTGTAGGAGTCGATCGCTTACCTCCCGAAATGCGGTATGAATGAACAAGTTTATTACCTTCCCATGCACGTAAACGTTGTTCTGACAAGTCAATTTCAATCCAGCGAGGTTGGCTAATATTATTAGTGCTGTTTTGATCTACTGAGGTGGCTGTTGCTGTAGTCGAGTTTGGTGTACCTGTTAACGGCGATGACCAAGAGAATAAAGTCATTACCATCAATGCCACGCCAGTACAAAAAGTTGCTGAAGAACGAATCCCACTGCGGCGAATCCAAGTTTGCATTATGCCTTATCTTCTAAACTACGCAAAAATCATCAAGTGAAGTAATTTTCTGGAAAACTACAAATTTCCAAAGTGACTTCTAACTTCCTGTCGAGGATTTACGCAGTTCATCTTTTATTTGTCATTTGTCATTTGTTAAATGATGACCGATGACCAATGACCAATTACAAAGGACAACCTTTACAAAGAATCTGTCATTTAAATGTCCAAATGCAAACTTTCCCCGAATTCATATTTGCATTTGTAATTTCACACAATAATTGTCAGGATTTCCGCTTATTTTTTAGGCAAATATTTAATGCCCTTTTCTATATTTTATTTCAAATTTCGTAATTACGACTCCGAATATTCCCAGCATGATTTGATGCTGGGAATCACTTAATTGTCTTGATTTGTTGTTATTTATGATTTTACCTAAATTGCCTTTTGGCTGCTTCACATATTATTTATGAATGACTATTGGTGTCCCTACGGATGCCCACTCGAATAGCCATTTAGCATGTTTAGGTGCAACATTCACACAGCCGTGGCTCACTGGAGTGCCAAACTTTTTATGCCAATAAGCTCCGTGAATAGCGTAATTACCTTGGTAAAACATTGCATAAGGAACGTTGGGAACATTGTAGTCTTCTCCCTGCATCCGGGTAGTTTTAAACTTGGATTGAACCTTAAAAGTACCGATAAGAGTAGGAGTAGCTTTTTTGCCAGAGGAAATAGCACTTCCATAAACCACTTTGTCACCTTGCCAAGCTATTAATCTTTGCTTGGAAAGATCAATTTGAATCCAGCGCTGATTTGATTGTTGTAATGTCTGGATTCTTTGTGCAATCACTTGATTTTTGGAATTCGCCCAAACTTCACTGGTTCCAGTAGTAGTAAAAACACTTAGGGACAGTACTGTACCAGTGAGGATTATTTGTAAGCGACGCACCCAGTCAGGAGAAATTTGTCTTTTCATTTTAGATACACTCACACTCAAATCATGGGGTCTTGAGAAACTTATCAGGTTTCACCTTTATTTCCCTATCTATTACTTTAATAGACGTGAATTTTGATGATTTGATTCTAAGTTAACCTAACTGTTGCATTAGGTTTTTTGCCTGAGTTGCGATCGCTGACCAATTTCTCTCTATGACAAGCTTTTGGGGAAATAATTCTCCGCTCAAACCAACAGCGATCGCTCCAGCTTGCAAAAATTCTTTGGCATTTTCTAGAGTCACGCCACCAGTAGGAATTAAGGGAATCTCACCTAGCGGCCCTTGCAAACTTTTGATATAATCAGCCCCTCCCACTGCTTGCACCGGAAACACTTTTACACAACTAGCGCCCTGGCTCCAAGCGGTAACAATTTCTGTAGGAGTCAGCGCTCCTGGTATGATAGGGACATTTTTTTCTTGTGCTGCTTGAATCATTGCCGAATCAACGTGGGGTGTAAAGAGGAATTGCGCCCCAGATGCGATCGCATTTTGTAACTGCTGCACATTAAATAGCGTACCAGTGCCAATAATACAGGCTGGTAATTCCGAACGTAGTTGAGCGATCAATTCCCCAGCGCGATCGCTATTCCAGGTAATCTCAATTAGCTGCACTCCCCCAGATGCTACAGCCATTGCCATTTGTTGTCCCAGTTCCATTTGAGGGGCGCGGATAACTGCGATCGCTCGGTGTTTTTCCAACTGTGATAACCAAATTTGATTAGGCATTTTGACTAGAGATTGGAGACTAGGAGTAGGGATTGAGACTAGAGAATAGTTTTCAATCTAGTAAATACTAATTTTTAATACTAATGCCCAATGCCCCTCAAGAGTGCTGAGTAATATTAGCACAACTGTTTTGCCCTATTCCCAATGCCCTGAAAACTTGCTTATTGCATCAAGCTATGAGATATTAAATACAAATAACATAAAACCTATAGTGTTACCGTAGTTTAAAATTAATACTTCAGCATTTAGGTTTAAAGGAGTAATTAAAATGACAATTGCACGACAAAACACAGCAGCATCCTTACCAATCATCATTCACGATTCTGAAAGTGCTGATATAGCAGCTAACTTATGGAAGGTTGTGCGACTAGGTGCGAATGGCTTTTGGTGGCGCACTAAGGCATATACAACGATTCTGGGCGTTATGCTGCTAATCTTAGTAAGTCTGATTTTTCTAAGTATGCATTGGTCTTACCGCAGATTGTTGCCTTTTATCAACCATCAAGTTATTGGTAGCGATCGCGGGATAAGCAATTAAAAGTTAAAAACTAGACATGAACTTGCAAAGGGATAGGCGATCGTCTCAATCGCCTGATTTCGCTTCCTTTACATTACTTTAGAGACAGTCCCTAAAAACTCAGCTTAATTCTTCTAGTAGAGGAGAGAGCTAATTAAAAATGCATATACTGCAATTACCAAGCAATAGTTTATGTAAGCCCCTAGTTAAAGACCTACTAGGAGCTTTTTTTTAATTGACTATCTACCTCAAATGGTTCATATAGCAGCGATCGGACAACTTAGGACATTGGCATGTCACACCTATTCATAGCCGACTTGTCCTAAGCAGAATGGTAGGCGCAATATAAAAATCTAGTAGCAATTAAACTATTCCTAATGGATATTCATAATTAATTCTGATGGTAGATTAAGTCAAAAATGAAGATCGTTAATATGTACTTGTAAGTCAAAAACGTTTACCAACTTAACAACAATGAATATTCTTGCTTGGATTGTTTTAGGTCTAATTGCTGGTGCGATCGCAAAAGCTATCTACCCCGGTCATCAAGGTGGCGGAATTCTAGGAACTATATTGTTAGGAATCATCGGTGCTTTTGTTGGCGGTAGTTTAGGTGTATTTTTCAGTACGGGAACTTTAACCCTAGCAGCTCCTAGTCTGAGCATTCCAGGTATTGCAGTAGCAGTTCTTGGTGCAATTGTTGCAGTCTTCTTGTGGAATTTATTAACTAACCGCAGTGCTGTATAAAAAATTGCGGTCAATCAATGACAAAGATTTAACAAATTCATTTAACTATTTTTAACTGTGAATTAAATTCAAAAAATAACGTCACCAAAAAATTACAGGTAGGCGTTATTTTTTTGATTATTTTGCAATAAAATAGTCAAAATTAGCCTTAGTAATGGGTATTATGGCTTAGAAGGGGTTTGAAAAATCCATTAGGTATGTAAGAAAAGCCCTCAGTTTCAACACAGGTTTTGCTAAAAATTATATAGGAAGACTAGCGATCGCTAAGTATAAACTTATCTTAACAGTCTTAACTAGCTCTAAGAATTCCTATACCAGCTTCTCTTTCAATGTAATCTGCTAAGTTGATAAAATCTTCACGCGGGTAGCATCTTCCGCCAACTAGATCAAAGGCTAATCTACTGGCAGGATTTTCTGGATTTTCGAGTATATGTATACCCCAGTAGTAAAGTAGATCGCTAGTCCGAATACAAACTTCTTCTGGATCTATACAATGAAATTTATTATCTATCTTACTAATTTCTTTATAAGCATTAGAATAGACTTGTTTTAGAAGTTTTAAGCGCTTAATACCAGGGTCTTTAAAGTTGTTAACTAATACAAATAAATGAGCTAAATTATTGATTTCACGTATTTCTTTAACAGTATCTTGAATAACTTTACCGTGCTTACTTATTCCCAATGGATTGAAGGTTGTTGGGATAATACAATAATCTAATCGCTTAACTAGCTCTGGGGGATTACGCTCTAATGCTGGTGAGCAATCACAAATTACTATTTGACAGTCACGGGCAGCATCTTCATCCCAATCATTTCCATCAAAAACTTGAATAGTTGTACCTACTCCTTTAGGATTGGGAACAAAAACCCCATCACCTACTAATTTTTGCAGATTTTGTTCCGGGTCTAAATCCACAAGTGCTACATTAAATCCTTGCAGTGCTAATGCTCCTGCTAAATGACCTGCTACAGTTGTTTTTCCTACTCCGCCTTTACAGGTAAAAACTCCAAAGTAAGCTTTTTTTGGCGTAGTTCCTTCGTCAGGCTTCAGATTATCTTTGCCACCAATCTCAGAATCACCATCAATCCCAACCAGCTTATTTTCATGGGCAATTCCACAGCGAATTTTAGTATCTTTACCCCAAGTTCTCATTAATGCCAATGCTGGGCCGCCAAATCCTTTTGTAGTTAGGAACCAACCAAAATTAAATTTTTTGCCTTCATCAGAATCTAAAAAGTCAGCAAACTTTAAAAGCTGTGGCGCTGTTACATTACTTTTTAGCCATTTTACCTGAACAACACCAACTAGGTTTCCTTTTTTAACCACTAGATCATAGCCAGGTTGATTGGTCTTTGCAGTTTCAACTGTCCAATCTGCTTTATGGAGCAATTTTGCTACGTGCTGCTCAAAGTGGGTAAAATCCTGGTGTGACTCTAATAATGACGACATAAACAGCCTTAGATGTTTTGGTTCAACGTGGTAGTATGTAATACAATATACTTTACCCAAATAAACTGACATAATTAACAGCAAAGTTACGTCTGATTTTAACTAAGTATAAATACACTAAAATATACAGCTTTCATAAAATTTCTAATAAGTTGCACTGGTCGCTACACACAAATAAACAATGTTCAGTTAAGCTGTAAGCGCTATGATTGAGCTTTATTGAACGTCTTATGCATTGGTTATTATCTGGGCCGTTAAGTATAGAAGCATTGACGGTTAACATTGCAGGTTTGCCTGCATCGTTACAAGGTAAGAAGCTGGTGCAGTTGTCAGATTTTCACTACGATGGTTTGCGGCTGTCGGAAGAGATGTTAGAAAAAGCGATCGCACTTACTAACAAAGCTGAACCAGATTTAATTTTATTAACTGGTGACTACGTAACTGACGATCCCACACCAATTCACCAACTGGTACTTCGACTCAAACATTTGCAAAGTCGCAGTGGTATCTATGCTATCCTTGGCAATCACGATATATATAAACACGCAAAAGCAGAAGTTACAGAAACCCTTACTAGCATTGGAATTCACGTCCTTTGGAACGAAATTGCCTATCCACTAGGAAAAGAATTACCACTCGTTGGACTGGCTGATTATTGGTCACGGGAGTTTCACCCCGCACCAGTTATGAACCAGCTAAATCCCGACACACCCTGCATCGTTTTATCCCATAACCCAGATACTGCGGAGATATTACAAGCATGGCGAGTCGATTTACAATTATCTGGTCATACTCACGGTGGTCAAATCTTGATTCCCGGAATTGGCCCTGCGGCGTTGTTTTACGAAAAGCTTGTAGAAAAAATACCTAGAAAAGTGCGGCGTCGAGTCCCATTTTTGGAAGAAAATGTTTCTGTAGTCAGACATTGGGAATGGGCACAGGGTTTGCATCGGCTAGGAAAAAATCAACTATATGTCAATCGTGGTTTGGGAACTTACCTCCCAGGACGCTTATTTTGCCGCCCAGAAGTTACTATAATCACGCTACAAGGTGAGTAGGTAATTACCAAATTTAACAAAAAAGAACGCAATTTCAGCAGGTATTCTGGCTAATGAGTGCCTGAAAACTTAGACATAACCTGCTACTCTCATCGCCAAAATTAAATCAGCAAAATTAAATCAATGAATTAATTGTATCTGAAGTAGATGACATAAATTATTGCATTTTATCAAGTTACATTTTGATTTTTGGTAAGCTGTAAGCGCTGGTATGAGGAGTATCGGTTAACTTATGCATTGGTTGTTTACGGGACATTTAAGAGTAGATAAAATAACGGTTAAGATTGCAGAACTTCCTGCATCTTTACAAGGTACAACATTAGTACAGTTGTCAGATTTTCATTACGATGGTTTGCGACTGTCGGAAGAGATGTTAGAAAAAGCGATCGCACTTACTAATGAAGCTGAACCAGATTTAATTCTATTAACTGGTGACTACGTAACTGACAATCCCACACCAATCCATCAATTGGTGCTTCGACTCAAACATCTGCAAAGTCGCTGTGGTATCTACGCCGTACTTGGGAACCACGATATCTATTACAGCCACTCCAAAGCAGAAGTTACACAAGCGTTAACCAGCATTGGGGTACATGTGCTTTGGAATGAAATCGCCTATCCACTAGGAAAAGAATTACCATTGATAGGACTAGCTGATTATTGGTCGCAGGAATTTTACCCTGCACCAGTAATGAATCAACTAGATTCGCTTACACCGCGCATCGTTTTATCTCATAACCCAGATACAGCCAAGATATTGCAACAATGGCGCGTAGATTTGCAACTATCTGGTCATACCCACGGTGGTCACATCGTCATTCCGGGCATTGGCCCTCTAGTACTCTATTACAAAAAGCTACTTAAACAAATTCCCAAAAAATTGCGGCGTTGGGTGACATTTTTATTAGGAGACTGCTCGAAAGTAGTTCGATATTGGGAGTGGGCGCAAGGGTTTCACAAGGTGGAAGAAAATCAACTATATGTCAATCGTGGTTTAGGAACTTATAAACCAGGACGTTTATTTTGTCCGCCTGAAGTGACTGTAATTACTTTAATTAGTCATTAGTCATTGGGCATTGGTCTAAATAAAGGATAAAGGACAAATGACAAATGACAGAAACCGCCTGAAGCTACGATGGATAAATCTCAATAGCTTGCGGCGGTTTCTTGAAGATTGAAGAATTCAGAAATGACTAACTCAAAATAAGGTGGACAGTATTCGCGATCGCTTTATTCAAAATTGCACATCCTTATATTCCAACTAGGCAGGCATTTTCTGGCTGTGCGTTCTAAAACCTCCAAAACAACTCATTGAACTTAAGGCAAAAACACATTCAACGGATGTCACAACCAAGGATAGCGATCGCAATAAGATTAGAGCAGGAGGCACAGGCTCTAACTTGAAACTTTTTGTTTAACTTTTAACCTGTTTGTACCTTGGTCTTAATCTAGCATTGTGTTTGTTTAGCTACAAGACACCTTTACTAAACTTGAATACCATTAATTTATCGCAACAATTCAGAAATATTGCTTAAAATTTGTCCCACTTGGTAATATTGGCATTCACGCCAACATTACCAAGTGGGCTGAAAGTTCAGAAGGCGTTATTGGCCAGAACCGCCTGCGGTAGAAGAATCGCTATTAGATGTACTGTTTGACTGGTCTACTCCTTGAGGTGTAGTACTTTTAGAGGTGTCACTTTTTGTACTAGGAGCAACAGTATTAGTAGAACTATCGTTCTGCGAAGCCGGAGTATTAGTAGTTGAACTCGTCGCCGGACTTTGTGTCGCTTTAGGGGCTGACTGGGTTACAGAAGGTGCTTTTTCTGCCGCAGGCTGCTGGGGTGGAATAGTAATGTTAATATCCGGTTGGCGAGGTGCAGACGGAGGTGTAACTTGCTGTTGGGGAACAGGAACAGCAACAGGTACAGGTACTTCCCTAGTTCTTTCTTCGATTATCGTCTTTTGTGGTTGAGGAGATGCACTGGGAGTTGGCTCGCTCTTACTTGGTACAGGAACCACGACCGGCACAGCATTGTTAACTGTTGCATTATTCTGCTGGTTGAAGTACCAAACCCCACCTATAACTAAACCAAGCAGGGAAGTAATGATAATACCCAACAGCAACCCACCACTAGCATTGTTTTCATCACGTTGGGCTAAATCTGCTTGCTGGTAGCTACGCTCAACATTTCGACCATGTACGTAACCGCTAGTGTAAGAGCTGGGATTAGTTGTATTATTCTTGACTGTTTCACTAGTTTGTGTCAAATGGGTTTGAGTATTGCCATTAATATCAGTGTAAGATTCTTGTCTAACTTCACTATTTTTGATTTCGCGTTCATTGGGAATAGACATAGCCGTTGATTTAACTCCTCAGATTAAGATATTGACGAACTAAAGCTTTGTGAAAACAAAAGGTTTTAATGAACTGAAAAATATATGTTGCTGATAAATATTGAGTTTTATTTGCTACTCAACTGTTGGTAATCTCAGAATAACCTCTGCCCTCAAACAAATGGCTCTATCTCCAGGGAGTTAATACTTAATCTTTAGAGAGTTAATACTTAATCAACAGAAAGAGTATCCCAAAGATGGATGTTATTTAACTGTCAGTTAATGGCTAGATCGAAAAATCCAGCAATTTGCTTCAATTCTCTAAGTAGCTAGACGTAAATCAATTAAAGTTTGTAGTAAGGACTTTAGTCCTATAATCCTTTCTTTGAGCGATGAATTGCTCACTACGAACTAGGATTTTACTTGATGTTTAATTATGTCTATCTACTTAAATTTTTAATTTGTTGTTAGATATCGCATCGCCAAAGCTTGATAGTCATATCTCGACTACCGCTAACCAAAGTTTTGCCATCAGGACTGAAAGCAACAGAGTTAACCCAATCTGAATGGTTATCCAAAGTGTAAAGTTCTTGTCCCGTGTTAACATCCCATATCTTCACAGTACGATCTGCACTACCGCTAACAAGATGCTGACCATCGGGACTAAAAGCGATCGCACAAATATAGCTGCGATGTCCGGCAAGAGTGTTAATTAGCTTACCTGTACTAATGTCCCATAGCTTGATAGTTTGGTCATAACTGCCACTAGCTAAAATTTGCCCATCAGGGTTAATAGCAACACACATCACCCAACCTGAATGTCCGTTGAGAGTTTGCAGCAGTTTGTTACTCTTCAAATTCCACAGCTTAATGGTATTATCCGCACCGCCACTGACAAAAATCTGTTGTTTTGGGCAAGTGGTAAGGGAATAAATGAAGGAAGAATGACCTTTGAGGACTTGCAGTAATTGTCCTATTTCTATATGGGAAACCTTTATAGTAGTGTCTGTACCGCCACTCAAGATAGTTTGACCATCTGGACTAAAGATTACAGAAAAAACTGGGGTTGAATGTACTTTCAGGGTCTTGAGTAATTTACCTGTAGATACTTGCCAAATGACTATGCTGCTATCATCACTGCCACTAACCAGAGTTTGGCTATCTGGGCTAAAGGCTAGGCATCTTACCCATTTGGTATGACTAGTGAGAGTATGTAGTAATTTCCCTGTGTCGAGATGCCAAATCTTGATAGTATTATCACTACTTCCACTAGCCAAAGTTTGTCCATCTGGACTGATTGCAGTTGTAAAAACCCAGTTTAGATGAGTTAGGGTGTGTACACATTTCCAGGGTGAAGGTTGAGACTGTGATTCAGGTGGTGGCGTTGGTGGCTTTGGCGGTTGCGATATCGGTTGGGGTGGTGGTGGCGGCGTTGGTGGCTTTGGCGATGCTTTTTTCTGTTTCAGTTCCAGTTCTCTGGCATTTTTAAAATCTGACTTGGCTCTATTTTCATATCCTAGTTTCGAGCAAGCAAGCCCTCGGTATTTGTAGGCTTCAAAATAGTTGGGGTTGAGACGAATCGCTTGGGTAAAGTTTTCAATTGCTTCAGTATATTTTCCTTTTTGAGCTTTCTCCATGCCCAATTTGTAGAAACTTTCAGCATTAGATGCAGTGAAATCAATTTTGGTAAAAGTGGAAGCAGATTGATTTGTCTGATTTGGCTGATAAGACTTTAATCTTGCATAAGCTTGATTGATTTCTTTGATTTTTTTTTCTGCTTCTAGCTTTTGCTGCGGTTCAATAAAACAATCTGGATGCCAAGTCTTAGCCATCTGGCGGTAAGCTTGCTTGACCTCATCAGCAGATGCACCTGGTTTCAACCCAAGAATATCGTAAACATGATTTATATCAAAGCGATCGCTCATACGATGAATACTAAGAAATCGGCAGCAATTCTTACTACACTTAGTATTCCCAAGTATAAGTATTATCTAACTCCATCTCTAGTGTCTTCAACTAGATTCACTCCTTATCTCCAACGCCGATTTAGCCGCAGTAAACTTTTTATCCTTTGACAAAATCTTTCTACTAGAGGTCTAGGTTTTGATGCATCATATCTGGGCGATCGCGATCTTTGCGTACTCCCCGGATTTCTTAACTCTTCTTCTATTTGTGCAGCTTTATTTAAATCTGAAGCGGCTCTATATTCGTATCCCAGTTGTGAGCAAACTAGTCCACGATATTTATACGCGTCAATATAATCAGGATTGAGACGAATTGCGTGGGTAAAATCTGCGATCGCATCCTCATATCTTCCTTGTGTAGCATTTTCTACTCCTAAAGTGTAAAAAGTTTCTGCATCCCAACGATTGACAGATATTTTTGGGGGATTTTTAGGCGAAGATGAAGATGGATTTTTAGGAATAGGAGGCTCAGATGGAATTTCGGATTTGAGCCTGTTGTAAGCTGCGTTGATTGATTTGATTTTTTCTTCAGCTTCCTGTTTTTGTCTTTGCTCGACAAAGCGATCGGGATGCCAAATTTTCACCAGTTTACGGTAAGTTCGCTTCACCTGTGCTTGAGAGGCACCGGGTTTTAGCCCAAGAATTTCATAAGCATCATTGATATCAAAGCGATCGCGCATACTGAAAAAATCGGCAATTAGATAAATCTATGTTAACTATTCCCCTAAATTCTCTCCAAACGCCCCATTCTGGTTATCACTGGGATGGCAGTAGCCGTCGCTTCTTTGAAGGCTGGTATTACCGCGTCACGTTGCCGGAAATTGGGCAAACATTCGCCTTTATGTACTCTATTGAAGATCCCATCGGCGGTAAACCTTACAGTGGCGGTGCAGCCCAAATCCTCGGCCCAGATGATGAGTACCTCTGCCGTACTTTTCCTGATGTCAATAAATTTTGGGGTAGTCGGGATGTTTTGGGTTTAGGTCATTGGGGTAAAAATAATTTGCAAGTTTCTCCCCTATATTTACTCCCAGCAGAGTTTGAGTATCACGTCCAAGAAGGATATCAAGCTACAGCCACCTTGAATCAGGGAATAATTCGCGATGCCGCCACCAATAATTATTGCCGTTGGCAGTATGAAATTCAACCAGTATACGGTTGGGGCAATCAAAATGGCATTCAGCAATCAACCGCAGGCTGGCTGTCATTCTTGCAGATTTTTGAACCTGGATGGCAAATTTTGATGGCTCACGGTTTAGCCAGTGGAAAGATTGACTGGAATGGCAAAATCTACGAATTCACTAACGCCCCAGCCTACGGCGAGAAAAATTGGGGTGGTGCTTTTCCTCAGAAATGGTTTTGGATAAACTGTAATTGCTTCGAGGGCGAACCCGACTTAGCATTAACTGCTGGTGGTGGACGGCGGGGTGTGCTGTGGTGGATGGAATCTGTAGCGATGATTGGACTGCACTATCAAGGTAAGTTTTATGAATTTGTTCCCTGGAATTCCCAAGTTGAGTGGGAAATTCAGCCTTGGGGTAGATGGCAAATGAAAGCTAGTAACTCTAATTATGAAATTGAATTAACAGGAACCACAGATTTATCTGGTACACCTCTACGTGCGCCGACAGTAGAAGGTTTAAGATACTGTTGCCGAGATACTATGCAAGGAAAACTGAATTTAGAGTTACGAGAACTAAATGGCAGAAAATCTAAAGTAATTTTAAAAGCAAAAAGTTTTCTTTGTGGTTTAGAAGTAGGCGGTGGCTCTTGGGATAATTTTTGGCAGTCTACCTAAAACTACTGCTATAATTATATATGCTTCGCAGTTGGGGTTGTAGCTCAGTTGGATAGAGCGGACGCCTCCTAAGCGTCAGGTCGTGCGTTCAAGTCGCACCAGTCCCGTTATCTTTAGACAATTCATATATACAGCAATTAATATGGTAAGAGCATTGCTGTACCTATAAAAGTGGTATGCCAGTTCTCACAAGTCGGGATATCCGCCCATGCGATTGGCTCCAGTATTCCGTGCAATTGAGAACAACTATATAAAGTGGTTAAAACCCTTTGATGAATCGTCCGATATCGGTTAGGATAATCCATCAATTAGAGGAAAAACTCCAGGCACGCTTAATCGCGCTGTTACACAAAAACTAACCAAATTTATATTTGGGCAGTATTTGGGCAGATTCTTGGGAAGTTTGCTACTCTACTATCAATTGTTTTTTCTTATAGCCAGAGAAAATTGTGTACCAAGTAAATTAAGTTATTGAGCCTTGAATAAGCTACTCTTTACAAATAAATCTTTTCGTTTTATGGCTTTTGTCCTACCAATATTTATGTGGTTAGGATACAAAGAAGTACAAAACCAATTTGTGCAGCCGCAAGCAGTCCTAGTCTTAGGTGGTTCAACGAGACATTTAGAGCGAGAAAAGTTTACAGCCAAATTCGTTCGCGAGCATCCAAATATACCGATTTGGATTACAGGCGGCAGTCCACGTACATTCACCCAAAGAGTGTTTACCAAAGCTGGTGTCGATCCTCAACGTTTACACTTGGATTATGAAGCAGTAGATACAGTTACTAATTTTACTACTTTGGTAGATGATTTGCAAGCTCGCGGCATTAAGAGCGTTTATTTGATTACTTCAGATTTTCACATGCGTCGGGCTTGTGTCATTGGCGAAATTATTTTGGGTAGTCGGGGTATTTATTTAAAACCAGTGCCAGTTCCTTCCGAAAAACCCCCTGAATCTATCGAAAAATCTATTCGTGATGGAGCTAGAGCGATAATTTGGTTAGCAACTGGTTACACTGGTGTGGATGCCGCTAAAAATAAACGGTAAATCAAACTGATTTTGGATTTTTAATCGGTCAAAATCCAAATGACTAATGACAACCATCACTAGTCACTTATATGGTTAGGGAAAAAACGCCCCAAATTTCCCCACAATTTGATACCCTAGCTTAAACAGATTTGAGTAAAGTTAAAGCGTGGAAATTCAACTTGGGCGGGGAAAAACAGCTCGCAGAGCTTACGGAATAGATGAAATTGCTCTAGCCCCTGGTAATAGAACGCTAGACCCCAGTTTGGCAGATACTAAGTGGCGTATTGGCAATATTGAGCGAGAAATCCCGATTATTGCTAGTGCTATGGATGGCGTAGTAGATGTTCGTATGGCTGTACGTTTGTCACAGTTAGGAGCATTAGGTGTCCTCAACTTAGAGGGTATTCAAACTCGTTATGCCGACCCAGAGCCAATATTAGATCGGATTACCTCTGTGGGAAAAGATGAATTTGTTGCCCTCATGCAAGAACTCTATGCCGAACCAATAAAGCCTGAATTAATTGAACAACGTATTCAGGAAATTAAACAACAAGGCGGCATTGCAGCGGTGAGTGCGACTCCAGCCGGTGCAAGTAAATACGGTGAGGCAGTGGCAAAAGCTGGGGCAGATTTATTTTTTGTCCAGGCTACGGTAGTTTCTACTGCACATCTGTCACCAGAGTCTTTAGTACCACTCGATTTAGCAGAATTTTGCCGTTCCATGCCCATCCCTGTGGTGTTGGGGAATTGCGTGACTTACGAAGTTACGTTGAATTTGTTGAAAGCTGGGGCGGCTGGGGTACTGGTGGGAATTGGGCCGGGTGCTGCTTGTACTTCTCGTGGAGTGTTGGGTGTGGGTGTGCCACAGGCGACTGCGATCGCAGATTGTGCCGCAGCACGAGATGATTACTATAACGAAACTGGCAACTATATCCCCATTATTGCTGATGGCGGTTTAATCACTGGTGGCGACATTTGCAAATGTATCGCCTGTGGCGCTGATGGTGTGATGATTGGCTCCCCCTTTGCCAGAGCCGCAGAAGCCCCAGGACGAGGTTATCATTGGGGTATGGCGACTCCTAGCCCAGTTTTGCCCCGTGGCACCCGCATTCGCGTTGCCACCACTGGTAGCCTAGAGCAAATACTGATTGGCCCAGCAGGATTAGATGATGGTACTCACAATCTTTTAGGAGCCTTAAAGACCAGCATGGGTACTTTGGGAGCGAAAAATATTAAAGAAATGCAGCAGGTGGAAGTTGTGATTGCACCTTCTTTATTAACCGAAGGCAAAGTTTACCAAAAAGCTCAACAATTAGGTATGGGTAAGTGAAGGGAGTAGGGTACAGGTTAGAGGTTACAGGCTACAGATTATTTCCTATCACCTGTCACCTCTTCCCTAATCCCTAATCCTTCAATAAATTTTTCTGGCCCCTAAAACAATTGCTGGAAAAATCCGATATGTCGCTTACAATAGAGATAGCGGAGACGCATGTTTCCGTTCACTCCTCACACCACACTCCGCCCGGACTACTGTTCGGGCGGTTCCTTATGTTTGTAAATAAAATAAGAGAGCTTCTTTGCAAATGTACATCCTCGCACTCCCAAGCTGAGGTTTTTGCTATGGTAGAATTTTCACCAAGCTCAGATATTATTGGCGAAGGTTTTAGGCATGTCAACAGCCGCACAAGTTACCGATTCTAGTTTCAAGCAAGAAGTACTCGACAGCGATGTACCAGTTTTAGTTGACTTTTGGGCACCCTGGTGCGGACCATGCCGTATGGTAGCTCCTGTTGTCGATGAAATCTCCGAACAGTACAAAGGTCAAATAAAGGTCGTAAAAGTCAACACAGATGAAAATCCGAATGTTGCTAGTCAGTACGGCATCCGCAGCATTCCCACATTAATGATTTTTAAGGGTGGGCAAAAAGTGGATATGGTGGTCGGCGCTGTGCCTAAAACTACATTAGCTTCCACTCTCGAAAAGCATCTTTGAAACTCAATCGGTAATAAAATCCTCTTGAGTTATCCATTTTGTTCTAACTTTAAGTTAATTTTCATAAACAAGTTTGAGAGCCGCGAATTTCTCGTTTCTCAAACTTGTTTACATTTGTATACAGTTTCTGAATATTTTAGTGTGAGTTCTACAAGCCCTTTTTTCACCTCTCCACCAACCCCTGTCCGTGTTGGAGAGGGGAGCCAAAACCCTAATTTCTCGTTGCTCCTCCCTTGACCCGTGGGAGAGGGAGGTTGTTCGGGAGAAGTTCATCGAACTCACGTTATTTTAGGAGTTTTCTACCTCAAAAACAACTCCCTAATTCCTGTACTACCAATTTCCACTGCTAGCGCCGCCAACAGAAAACCCAAAAGTTGAGTCACAATTACTCCACCTTCTGCACCAATCCACTGGTCAATCAGATTTGCTAAACGCAAAATCAACCAAGTGCTAAACATTGCCCCTACGATACCCACCGCCACAGCAATATGCGGACTCTGTGATTTCGACATCAGCAACATCACCGTCGTCAAAGTTCCCGGCCCCGCTAACAATGGTAAAGCTAGTGGAGTAATTGCGACATCGCGTCCTTCCTCAATAATTGGCTGATCTAATTCTCCGCGCAGCATTTGTAAAGCAATTAACAGCAACAATATTCCTCCTGCTACTCGCAAAGAACCGATACTAATTTCCAAGTAATTTAAAATTATTTGTCCTGCAAAGGCAAATAGCAAAAGAACTGCGATCGCAATGATAATTGCTTTATCTATAACTTTGTTTCTTTGGTCTGGCATCATGCCCTTAGTCAAAACTAAAACAATCGGTATATTGCCCACAGCATCCGCCAAGACAAACACAGCGATAAATGTTTGAATGAGAATAGAAATATCCACAGTAGACAGTTTTTATCAAGGTTTGATCGCAATCTAATCTTTATCTTGCTCAGTTTGCTAGAACCCAGAGGAAGATTAAGATCGACAATAAAACAAGTCTGTTAAAGAAAATCTTGGCTGATGGATTTCTAATTAAGTTCCACAGATTTGGAAGTAGCGATATATTTTGATAATCTATCTTCCATAAATCAACTATTCATTGTTGAATCTATGAAGTCTTATTTAGCCGCCGCTATTCAATTGACCAGTGTGTCCGATTTACACAAAAATTTGGCGCAGGCAGAAGAATTAATAGAGCTTGCCGTGCGTCAAGGTGCTGAATTGGTAGGTTTGCCAGAAAACTTTTCTTATATGGGAGAAGAAAAAGATAAACTCGCACAAGGTGATGCGATCGCTCTTGAAAGTGAAAAATTTCTCAAAAAAATGGCTCAACGCTTTCAAATTACCATCTTGGGCGGCAGCTTTCCACTTCCTGTAGATAATACAGGCAAAGTTTATAACACTACTCTACTCATCGACCCCAGCGGTCAAGAGCTTGCGCGCTACTACAAAGTCCACCTATTTGATGTTAATGTCCCTGACGGCAACACCTACCGCGAATCCAGCACGGTTGTGGCTGGTACGCAATTACCCCCCGTCCATTTCTCAGAAAAGCTCGGTAATTTAGGGCTTTCTATTTGTTATGATGTCCGATTTCCAGAACTGTATCGCCATCTGGCAGATAAGGGAGCCGATATTATCTTTATTCCCGCAGCCTTTACCGCCTTTACAGGTAAAGACCATTGGCAAGTACTACTACAAGCCAGAGCCATCGAAAATACTGCCTACGTCATTGCTCCCGCCCAAACGGGGAATAACTACGCCCGTCGTCTAACCCACGGTCACGCGGTGATTATCGACCCTTGGGGTGTCATTTTAGCCGATGCTGGAGAAAAACCGGGAATTGCGATCGCAGAAATCAAGCCCACAAGGCTAGAACAAGTCCGGCGTCAAATGCCATCTTTACAGCATCGCGTGTTCTAGGGAGTAGAGAGCAGGGGAGGCAGGGGGAGCAGGGGAAGAAGCAAGGGAACTCTTAGCTGGGAGCAGGGAGTGAGGGAGTTAGGGGACAAGGAGATAAACAAAACTCCTAACTCTTAACTCTTAACTCCTAACTCAGCACTGGCTAAACGCCCCGCTATCGCTAACAGCACTCCTAACGCCCATTCCCAACCCTGATAAATAAAACAAAAAACCGGGTAAACACCCGGTTTCTGACAACATTAAAATCCTCAGTTTTTTAGCAGCATAGTTTTCCTATGCTGCTATTTATTTGCTGTCAAAATTAAACTTTAGCAGCTGACTTGGTAACAACGTTAAGTTCACCTTTAGCATACTTAGCAGCAAAATCTTCTAAAGAAATTTGCTTAATCTTGCTTGCATTGCCGGCTGTACCAAATTGTTGATAGCGTTCAGCACAAACCTTCTGCATGTATGTAATAGAAGGCTTGAGGAAGTGACGGGGGTCAAACTCCTCTGGTTTTTTAGCCAAAGCTTCACGTACAGCAGCAGTAATAGCCAAACGGTTGTCGGTGTCGATGTTTACTTTACGTACACCACTCTTGATGCCTTTTTGGATTTCTTCTACAGGTACACCGTAGGTTTCAGGAATTGCACCACCATACTCGTTAATCAATGCAAGCAAATCTTCAGGTACAGAAGAAGAACCGTGCATTACCAAGTGGGTGTTAGGCAGACGGCGGTGAATTTCTTCAATGCGGCTGATAGCCAAAATTTCACCAGTCGGCTTGCGAGTAAACTTGTAAGCACCGTGGCTTGTGCCAATGGCAACAGCCAAAGCATCTACTTGAGTTGCTTCTACGAAGTCAACAGCTTCATCGGGGTCGGTTAGCAATTGGGAGTGGTCGAGTGTACCTTCAAACCCGTGACCATCTTCAGCTTCACCAGCACCAGTTTCTAGAGAACCCAAACAACCAAGTTCACCTTCAACGCTGACACCTAAAGCATGAGCTACATTTACAACTTCGCGGGTAACACTAACGTTGTACTCGAAGCTAGCAGGAGTTTTCGCATCAGCTTCTAAAGAACCATCCATCATCACACTAGTGAAGTTGTTCTTAATCGCTGAGTAGCAGGTAGCAGGCGCATTACCATGATCTTGGTGCATGACAATGGGAATGTGAGGATAGGTTTCTACCGCAGCCAAAATCAGGTGGCGGAGGAAGTTTTCTCCTGCATAATTACGAGCGCCGCGTGAAGCTTGTAAAATTACGGGGCTATCTGTCTCGACAGCAGCCTTCAGGATCGCCTGAATCTGCTCCAAATTGTTAACGTTGAAAGCTGGGATGCCGTAACCGTTTTCAGCTGCGTGATCCAACAGCAGCCGCAGTGGTACAAGCGCCATAGATAGTCCTCCTAATGTGGTTGTCAGCTAGTCGGTCTGAGAGAAGCGTAATCATTACGCTAAATCTTAAGAGTTTTTTCAACTTACTTATAGGAAATTATAACTAGTGTGGTGTATCTATGTTGAAAAAGTTTACGCCATAGTTATTATCAATATGTTCTATACTTGCTTTCTACTGCTGTACTATGTCCTATAGTTGCTCTGTATTGCTGTACATTTAGCTACCCTAGAATTAGTGGCTCTGGTAGCTTATTATCCCAAATGCTTCTTTGTCCAATTATTAAGGCTTCTTTACATCGTTTAATAAACTTTTATATGGGTCGCCCGGGATTCGAACCCGGAACTAATCGGTTAAAAGCCGAGTACTCTACCGTTGAGTTAGCGACCCTTTCTTTGCATTTCGCAACTTTCCCATCATAGCATAGACATCTATAGATTTGTAAATAGGTTTAGAAAAAATTTGCCGTAAACCTTACAGATGCCGTATAGTTGCTTCCTGGTTCTAATACAGTCAGGTTTTCACCAGTGTTCAGGGAGTTACGGGGAGCGCTCCACGGTTCAAGGCAGTAGAAATCTTTGCCTTTGAGCGTCCAAAACACCAAAATCGGATATTTATTCCCGTAATCCAGAGTTAGTTTTAACTTGCGGTTGTTGTCTATGACTGCGGCTGATTGACTGGTTAGCTGCTTAAAGGCAACGTCAATTTCATCGCGGTTAAAGTCAAAATTACCATCAAAGGGGTGAATTTCCTTGCTTATCTGGTCTTGATACTGTTGGGAAGGAATTTCAAACTTTAGGGCAGCTTTATCATTTGTCAGAAAATAAGGATGGAAACCTGTAGAAAAGGGCAGTGATGTGGATGAAAGATTTTTATACTGTTGCCGAATTTCTAAGGTATTACCTTGGAGTTCGTAAGTGAACTGCACTTGAAAGTCAAAAGGATAAACAGCCCGTGTTTTCTCGTTGCTGTTGAGGACGAGGGTGAGGCTAGCTTTATCTTCAGTTACTTGGTCAGTTACTTCCCACGGCAAGTCACGCGCAAAGCCGTGTTGTTTCAAAGTATATTGCTGACCATTATGAGTATAAGTATTATCAGGTATATTGCCGCAGATGGGGAACAAAATAGGATTCCCACCTCTGACACTCAAATCAGGATTAGCAAAGCGTTCAGTATCTAAATAGAAAATTTCTTGCCCCTGTATACGCCAGCGAGTGATGATACCACCACGTTCTGGAACAACTTCCAGTTGAGAACCACCATTTTCATCTGAAAGGATGTAGGTTTTGTATTGTTGCTGTTGAAGTGCAATGGTAAACACAAATTTAGTCCTAATTGGGGATTGGGGATTGGGAATTGGGCATTGGGGATTGGGCATTGGTTATTCTCTTTGTCACCCTTACCTCCATGCCCCATGCCCTATTCCCTAAAATTTATTCGTCTTCTGCAAACACGAAACGATATAACTCGCTGGGGTCTGGTTCGGGGCTGCTTTCGGCGAACTTAACGGCTTCGTCGATTACATCCTGAATTTTACGATCGATTGCTTTAATTTCTCCCTCATCCGCTAGGTTTTGCTCTAGCAAATAAGCTGCCAACTTCTTAATTGGGTCGCGGGCGAACCAAAATTCTTTCTCCGCTTTGCTTCGCATTTCATCTGGGTCTGCCAAGGAGTGACCCCGGAAGCGGTAGGTAAGCGCCTCAATTAATGTTGGGCCTTCACCTGCACGGGCACGGGCTACAGCTTCTTGAGCAACGGCTCGAACTGCTAGTACATCCATCCCATCTACTTCTACGCCCACCATGTTAAATACGCTGGCTTTTTTATAAATCTCTGGCTGGGAAGTAGCGCGTTCGTGAGACATCCCAATGGCCCACTTATTATTTTCGACTACGAAAATAATTGGCAGTTTCCATAGGGCTGCCATATTTAGTGTCTCGAAAAACTGACCGTTATTAGCTGCACCGTCGCCAAAAAAGCAAGCTGTCACTTGGTCAGCGTTTTTATCTCCCAGCACTTCGCGGCGGTATTTGGTTTGAAAAGCCGCCCCAGCTGCTACAGGAATTCCCTCAGCCACAAAAGCATAGCCACCCAACAAGCGATGTTGAGCAGAAAACATGTGCATGGAACCACCGCGCCCTTTGCTGCAACCTGTGGCTTTACCAAATAATTCTGCCATTACCTCTTTTGCTGGTACGCCTGCACTGAGAGCATGAACGTGGTCGCGGTAAGTACTACAAACGTAATCTTCACCCGGTCGCATTGACTGCACAACACCACTGCAAACAGCTTCTTGACCGTTGTACAAATGGACAAAACCAAACATTTTACCTCTGTAGTACATTTCAGCGCACTTGTCTTCAAACAAGCGCCCTAACACCATATCCTCATACAACCGTAACCCTTCTTCTTTTGTAATTTGCGTAGTAGCAGCATTAAAAGTGGGTAAAGTACGCTCTTGAACCATTATTTTTGAGTATCCCTGTTGTACAACTTAAAGTTACGGTCTTAAATAAGTTGGTCTGATAACACCTCAGCTTTTAACAGGCTAGCGTTTGTAAGACTCAACAATCAAACTTTATTTATGCACCAAAAAAGGGTCTTAGGGAATAGCTGAATTTTTAATTTTTGATTTTTAACTTTTCAGCTGATGCCCCGTGAGGATTTGACTCTAAGGGCAATATCTAGCGCTTTCGGTTTTCTCCCTCACCAAAACAGTGCTGAGTAGCGTTAGCGGATAGCTAAGGTTTAGCCCGTGCTGAGTAAAAAGTAAAATTAGACCGATTAGGCATCAAATCAGTTACGAGTAGTGAGTACTTAGCAAAAGATTCACAAGTACTACGTCTTACTCATTACTTCTTACTCAAAACTCAGCACTCCTGAATATTCCCCTTCACAGACTAGCAATCAAGATAGACTGCTTTCTGCATATCCATTAACAATTTAAAAAAAAGCAGGCAAAAATCTATAATACCGAAATAGGTAATTGTAATGAAGGGTAAATTATGATATGATTTTTGTCTCCTGTTATCAGGGTAAAACCCTCAATAGTGGTATTTTTGTTACTGCCTAGTAGGAAAGTACCAAAAAAATCAATCATCATATAGATTCTTCCAGCCACAACAATTATGCCGCGATTAAAAACGGTAGTTGTGGTTTGTGGTATCGAAGGCTGATAATAGTTGTGTTAAACAAAAATACTAAGAATTAAAACAAACAATTGAGGCTTTCTAGGCGAAAGCAAAAAATTAGTACTAAAATGTGACTCAAAATTTCGGGAAGGTACAAAACAAGTTGTTGCAATATACACTTGTAGAGTAAATTCTATACGGCATTTTTATGGCACGGTTTTACGGCCTGGAACGCTCTAGGTAAATTATGTTGATCGCGGTGCAGGGGAAGTAGGCTGTGCGAATTCCGCTAGATTACTACCGAATTTTAGGACTACCGTTGGCGGCAAGTGATGAACAATTGCGGCAGGCATATAGCGATCGCATTGTACAATTGCCGCGACGCGAGTATTCTCAGGCAGCAATTTCTTCTCGTAAACAACTCATAGAAGAAGCTTACGTGGTTTTATCAGATCCAAAACAACGCAGTACCTACGATCATCTCTATCTTGCTCACGCCTACGATCCTGATAACCTTGCTGCTGCCACGGTAGCACTGGAAAATCCTCCAGAAAGCACCAAAAGGGGTAGTGACACTCAGAGTTTGGGTATCGAAATTACTCAAGACGAATTAGTAGGTGCTTTATTAATTTTGCAAGAGTTAGGGGAATACGAACTTGTATTAAAACTAGGTCGTCCGTATCTGGTAAATAAAAATAATGCTACAAGTGCAAGAAAGGGTAATAATTTAGCAGAGGAAGAAATACACGAAAGTGCTGAATACCCAGATGTTGTTTTGACTGTTGCCCTTGCTTGTCTAGAATTAGGTCGCGAACAGTGGCAACAAGGTCACTATGAAAATGCCGCCATATCCCTAGAAACTGGTCAAGAACTGTTAGTACGCGAAGGGTTGTTCGCCAGTGTCCAGGCGGAAATTCAGGCGGATCTTTACAAATTGCGGCCATATCGAATTTTAGAATTGCTGGCACTACCTCAAGAAAAGACCGCCGAACGAAGCCAAGGTTTGGAATTATTGCAAAATCTCTTAGAAGATCGTGGCGGGATTGATGGCACAAACAATGATGATTCTGGTTTAAACATAGATGACTTCCTGCGTTTTATCCAGCAGCTACGTAACCACTTAACAGTCGCCGAACAGCACAAGTTATTTGAAGCCCAAAGCAAACGTCCTTCTGCTGTTGCCACTTACTTAGCTGTTTATGCCTTGATAGCGCGGGGATTTGCTCAACGGCAACCTGCTTTAATTCGTCAAGCAAGGCAAATGCTTATGCGTCTGGCCAAACGCCAAGACGTACATTTAGAACAGTCGTTATGTGCTTTACTTTTGGGACAAACTGAAGAAGCAACTCGGGTTTTAGAACTTAGTCAGGAGTACGAAGCTTTAGCTTTTATTAGAGAAAAATCTCAAGACTCTCCAGATTTGTTACCAGGGCTGTGTCTATATGCAGAACAATGGTTACAACACGAAGTATTTCCCCATTTTCGAGATTTAGCAAACCAGCAAGCTTTTCTAAAAGATTACTTTGCTAACCAACAGGTACAAGCTTATTTAGAAGCGCTGCCAACGGATGCAGAAACAACTAATGAGTGGGCTGTAATTAACCCCCAAAATTTTCCTCAGCCGCAGACAAATAATTCGCCTTTTCCTAAGAATTCAACTAAAACTCCAACGCAATTTAACCACAGCAGAACACCTGACTTAAATTTGCCAGACACATCAGAATATTCAAACTTCTCACCACCTACGTGGAATTTATCTGGAAGTGTAAAATCAGAGGTTCCTGCTGCTGAACGAACGAGCAGAGGCACAAAGGAGTATTTGAACGGTTCAGCTAAAAATGCTACACCTGCTCATAACCAAAAGCGTCGGCAAAGAAGAAAATCTACTCCATCTGCTATCCGGGAGCGTGTACCGGACAATCGCCCCCATTCTCGTCGTCCTCGGCGGCGGCGAACTTTTGCTAACACCATTGAAGGAAAAACACGGCTGGTATGGAGAGTGTTTATTTCTTTAGTGAGTATTTTAGTTTTTTGGGTGTTAGCCACAACAACTTTTGGATGGTTAAAAAATCTGTTTTTTCCGACACGACCTGCACCTGTTTCACAGTTGTTTGTACAAATAAATCAACCACCAATATCTATTCCTCCTCCAAATAGTCCACCACAAGGACTAGATGGCCCTTTAACAGATACTGCGGCAGAGGAAATCATTCGTACTTGGCTATCTACTAAAGCCGAAGCTTTAGGGCCGAATCATGAGATTAATAATTTAGAGCAGATTTTAACTGGTTCAGCTTTGTCTCAATGGCGGCTGATTGCTCAACAGGCTAGGTCAGACAACCGCTACCGCAAGTACGACCATAGCGTAAAGGTGGAATCTGTAGAGAAAATTGATTTATTCGCAGATCGTGCCGCAGTGGTAGCTACGGTGAAGGAAGCGACGCAGTTATATGAAAATGGTCAGTATAAAAATTCTTCTGACGATAAATTGCGAGTTCGGTATGATTTGATTCGACAACGAGGTAAATGGCGTATTCAGAGTACATCTGTTGTGAATCAGATAATTAGATAAGTTTGAATTTTTAGGCGATGATCTGCGACGAAGCTTTACTTCAAAGCTGGGCTAAATGTAACTCCACAAACGGAGTTAATGCTTCACCCGTCCAAATTCCTTCTATTAAGTTCATATCTCTACTCACAGAACTGTACGTTGTTTCCTTTTCATTTTGATTGTTATAGATAAATCGGAACTGATAATTACCTGGCTTGAGAGGTTTAAAAAACCATGTACCACCATTTCCAGTAGGAATGTTAATTCCAAGTCGATTACCCCAAATCCCAAATATTTCGATATCAGGAAAGAATGTCAAACTCTCTCCTGGTATGGCCAAAAGGTAATCAGATTCTAAAGATGATAAAGGGCTAATCCAACCACCCTCGAATGGAATTCGACCGTATGCATTCACTAGTTCTGGAAATAAGGTGAAATAAAAGCTAAATATAAGAGGAGTTAAGGTGTTATTAGTAATCCGTATACCAAGCTGTACAGAATATTTAGGGGAAAAATATCCTGGCGTTATTGGTAATAAAAATTCCAAAATACTCAGAAGTTTCTGTACTAGATTTTTTTTTGGTAAGCACAACATTCGCTCCGGTACTAAAGTTTCAAACCGGACGCCATCTATTTCAACCGCATTAATTTCATTTGATTCACTTGATGTCATATTGGCTGACCTCTCAAGGACATCTTCATGCGCCGTCAATACTCTAGGCACATAGCTTAATGTCATTATCCTGAAAAAAAATAATAATTTCAGAAAATTTTTTATTCACCAGAACTTTCCAACACCGCTAACAAACTTTTCAACAGCAAATAAGCAGAAGTTCCTCCTGGATCTGGATGTCCGATACTCCGTTCCCCCAGGTAGCTAGCCCGTCCCTTTTTCGCCTGCATTGGTATAGTTTCCTGCAACCCTTTGTGGGCTGCTGCTACAGCTTGTTGCATAGCTTCCAGCGTTCCCTTACTTTCTTTTACAGCTTGCCCAAAAGCGGCTACAGCTGGAGACAGCACATCCACCATCGTTTTGTCTCCTAGTTGCGCTTTACCACGTTGCAGCACGCCGTCTAAGCCTGCTTGGAGTATTCCTAAAACATCTTGTTCTGTTAATTCTTGCTTACCAACTACTGCTGTACTGGCTCGTAAAAACCAAGTGCCATAAAGAGGGCCACTAGCACCGCCAATGGAAGAAATTAAGGTCATACTTACAGCTTTGAGAATGCTGCTGATGTCCTTGTCTTTTTGAGTTGGTAACTGAGCGCTTACTTTTTTGAAGCCGCGATCCATATTGATCCCGTGGTCAGCATCTCCGATCGCAGCATCTAATTCTGTCAAATATGCTTTATTCTGCTCTATCACGGTTGCATAAGCCTGCAACCATTGTAGTATCTGCGACTGACTTAACATAATTCGTAATACTCGCCAAAGGCGAGAAGCAAGCTACGTAATTCGTAATTATGAAATTCCCCAGCGCCAACTTGGTGTTTTGACTGGTGCATCCCATAGGCGGATCGTCTCGTCATCTAATTTCAGCAGGGTAATGGAGCAACCTTGCATTTCTAGAGATGTGATGTAAGGGCCTATCAAGTTTCGTACAATTTGCAATCCTTGCTGTTCGCAGATTTGGGCGAGTTTGCGGTAAACAATATACAGTTCAGAAATCGGGGTTCCACCCATACTATTGACGAAAGCTAAGAGGCGATCGCCTTCGGCAAATGGTAGAGTTGTTAGTTCTACATCTACCCATTCTCCTTTGTCTTCATCCCATTCGCGGAGCGTGCGGGTGTATGCTGCATCTTCAATGAGCGATCGCGTTAAAATTTCGGTAATCTCATCTACTGATTTGAGCGCTGTACGTTCTGTTCCTGGCTCACCGTGAATACCGATACCTAATTCAATTTCGCGATCGCTCAATTCAAATGTCGGCGTTCCATTAGCGGGCACTGTACAAGATGTTAGAGCAATTCCCATACTCCGCCCATTCAAATTTACTCGGCGACACAAATTTGCTATTTGTGGCAAATCATACCCTGCCTCAGCCGCCGCACCACAAATTTTTTCTGCCAGTATTGTTGTTCCTACACCTCGCCGTCCTTGGGTATAGAGACTATCTTTGACTGCTACATCGTCATCAATCAAAATATTTAGCGATCGAATGCCCTCACTACGGGCTAACTCTGTTGCTATCTCAAAGTTCATCACATCGCCACTGTAATTTTTGACGATATAAAGGATACCTGAGCCTCCATCTACAAGCTTTGCTGCTTCTAGCATTTGGTCGGGAGTCGGTGAAGTGAAAACCTCACCAGGACAAGCTGCATCAAGCATTCCTTTGCCCACGAAGCCAGCGTGCATTGGTTCATGTCCACTGCCACCACCTGAAATAATTGCTACTTTACCCGGAATAGGTGCATTGGCTCGATAGACAAAAGTCGGATCGTAGTTCAGTTTAATTAAATCGGAATGAGCCGCCGCCATACCTTCTAGACTTTCTTGCACAAAGTCTTCTGGCTTGTTGATCAGCTTTTTCATAATCCGTGTTTGGTTAAAAGGGTGCTAAAACCCAGGTTATAGCGATCGCTGGTTTGTATGCAATAGAGGCTGACCTCTCTCTAAATCTCTCTCCTAAAAGGAGCAATGGTATACACACTCGAAAAAACTTCATCCACCAAAGATTTGCAGTGCGTTACGCTGGCTGACAAAGCTAAAACGCATTTGCTATTTCGGCGAACTCATTTGCTATTTCGGCGAACTCATTTGCTATTTCGGCGAACTCATTTGCTATTTCGGCGAACTCATTTGCTATTTCGGAGTACTCATTTGCTATTTCAGAGTACTCATTTGCTATTTCGGAGTACTCATTTGCTATTTCGGAGTACTCATTTGCTATTTCGGAGTACTCATTTGTTATTTCGGAGTACTCATTTGCTATTTCGGAGTACTCATTTGTTATTTCGGAGTACTCATTTGTTATTTCGGCGTGTCCATAACGCACCCTAGTGGGGTGGCAAGGCTAAATTTGTGCATTAGCAAACTCTTATGGGATAAGCTCTCTAGCCCGTCCTAATTGGCGGGCATCTTGCCCGCCCCACAAGAAAATTTATTGCACGTAGCCTAAAAGGAGAGACTTTGAATTTTCCCCCTTCCCGCCACGAGTTGGGGGTTAGGGGGTTAGGTTTTTCCCTATCGCGTGAGAAAAGTGAGTTATCTAATGTTAATTCACAGATTCCATCCACTCGATACACTTGTGCATCTGCTGGCGTATGGTTTCTTTATCAGCATGAAACCTTCGTCCATGACCTGGTAGCACCCACTCAAAAGAGTAATTAGCCAAGTTACGCATCGATTTAGTCTGTTCTGACCAAGAATACCAGCAGGCATTCCGGAATGCAGCCAATTGGTGGAAGCTTTCTGACCAAGCGAGATGATCCCCAGTGAAGAGGAACTGATTTTTATAAAGTAAAACTGTGTGTCCTTTGGTGTGACCGGGAACTGGGATAATTAATAAATCTGGTGTCAAAGTAAATGGTTCAGAACCAGTTAGCTGTATTTCTACATTGCGAGTATCCGCAGTAATATCATCAGCATGAAGGATGCGATCGCACTGAAAATGCTCGGCAAACTTTTGATGATCTGCCACATCATCCTTATGAGTGAGGTACATATAACGAATTGGCCCCAGTTCTTCTAAACGCTTGACTAAAGGCGGTGTAAACCGGGGAGAATCCACCAAAATGTTACCTTCTGGAAGTTGAATTAAATAGCTAGCAGCACCATAAGATTTTTCCGAATGATAGCCGCAGTGGTAAACATTTTCCGCTACTAATAGAGGAAACTTTTCTTGAGCAACTTTGATATCTTTTGGTTTCTCAACAGTACCAATAGAACTAGTAGGACAAGCTAAAAGTGCTTCTAGCGCGGCTAATCTTTCCGCTTCATTGGTTGGTTGATGATAAACAGCCGATTGATCGTCAACATCATAAAATACTTCAGGAGCCATCCAGCGACAGGTATCACAATCAATACAGGTAGTATCTACATAAAAATCGCCGTTGACATTTTGAGAGCGACGCTGATTTAAATGAGCCATATTAATCCTTTCGCTTCCAGCCACTTACTGGGGAGCGATAAACTCTATATCACTACGCTAGCAAAAGTAACTTGAGACTGTAGACGCCGCTAGAAATAAATCTGCTCAAAAATATAAAGACTTGTGAAACCCAGTAAGCATAAATTGGGAAAACTGAACATAGACACTATCTGCTGATATATTCCTAAATATGCTTTACTGTTCTAATTCCAATTGCTCAAATCCTTTTAATCCTGATAACAATAAGTTTTGCATTAAGTGTGGAAAAACACTCACACCATTATTTAGAAACCGTTTTCGGGTAATACGGCTTTTGGGTGAGGGTGGATTTAGCAGAACTTATGAAGCCAGGGATGCAGATAAGATAGATGAACCTTGCGTAATTAAGCAATTTGTCCCTCAATTTGAAGGAACGGCTGCACTTGAGAAAGCCACAGAGTTATTTAAGCAAGAAGCGAAGCGTCTGTATGACTTAGGAAAACACCCACAAATTCCCTGTCTGATTGCTTATTTTGAACAGGATAAACGGCTTTATTTGGTACAAGAATTGATTCAAGGGCAGAATTTATTACAAGAATTGCAGCAGCAGGGAGCTTTTAGCGAAGAAAAGATCAAACAGATTTTAACTGATTTATTGCCTATCCTGAAGTTTATCCATGAACGCGGTGTAATTCATCGAGATATCAAGCCAGAAAATATCATGCGCCGTCTAGATGGCAAGTTAATATTAATTGATTTTGGTGTTTCTAAACAAATTACAAAAACTTTTGTAGGTGTTGGTACAACAGTGGGAACACCTGGATATACGCCACTAGAGCAAATGCGCGGTCAAGTTTTCCCTGCAAGTGACCTTTATAGTTTGGGTGTAACTTGTATTCGCTTATTAACCCAATGTTTACCAAAAGCAAATGGTTCTGATGAACTTTATGATGCGCTCAGGGGTTGCTGGATTTGGAGAAAATATTTACCACAAAGTATTAATCCTGACTTTGGGCAAGTTTTAGATAAGTTAATTCAGGATTTTGTGAAGGAACGCTATCAATCTGCTGATGAGGTTATACAAGCTCTTAATTCTGAGAATCTAAATTCAGCAGTAGGAATAGATTATACAATTTTGCAAAAGTTACTAGCATCTGGTAAATGGCGAGAAGCCGATCGAGAAACTTGGAAGTTTATGCTTAAAATATCTCATCGAGAAAAAGAAGGTTATCTCAGAGTACAAGATATCGAAAAGTTTCCCTGTCAAGGCCTCTTAACTATTGATCGCTTGTGGGTAAAATACAGTAATGGGCGCTTTGGTTTTAGTATCCAGAAGCAAATATGGGACAGCGTTGGGGGAAAACCTGACTTAGATTTGCAAACTTGGAAATATTTTGGAGAGTGTCTAGGTTGGCGGATTAAAAATAATTGGAAGCCTTATGATTTTCTATCATTTACATTAACTGCTCCGGCTGGACAACTACCCAGAGCAGTGTGGAGTATGAGATTAGATGAAAGAAGAAAAAGACTTTCTGCCCTTACATCAAGGCTTGTGAATTGTAAAATTTATTAGTTAAGGAAAAATTCACTATGACTGAAATTGTATTTATCGTTGAAGATGATCCAGATGGTGGTTATACAGCTAGAGCTTTAACCGAGTCAATTTTTACTCAGGCTGACGATATAGAAACACTACGCGAAATGATACGTGATGCGGTTCACTGTCATTTTCCTAATGAACAAAACCGTCCAAAAATCATTCGGTTACACATAGTTCGTGATGAGGTAATAGCTTCTTGAAGCTCCCACGAGACTTATCTAGTTCAGAATTAGTTAATGCTCTTGCTCGTTTAGGATACGAGGTCAGTCATCAAAAGGGTAGCCACATTCGGTTAACTACTCAACAGAATGGTGAGCATAATATCACAGTTCCCGCCCATGACCCGATTAAAATTGGTACTCTTAACGCCATACTGATAGATGTTGCCGCTCATGCTGGTTTCACTCGTGACGAATTACTTGCGTTGCTTTTTCCATAGCTATTAAAAATAGATAAATAGGTAAGTGTAATTAATGTTTAATAAATTCACTTGCGATCGAAACTTTACTCGCGTAGGCGTAACCCATCGTAGACATCGCAAATTCGCCGCTAGCAAAAGTGGCTTGAGATTGTAGACACTCTAAAAATAAATCTAGTCAAAAATAGAGAGTGGTGAAACTGCAACACTCCAAATTCCCCGCCTGATTGCTTAGGTAATAAAAACTCTTACATACCTATATCAATACTATGAAGGCTAGCTTAAAGACAATAAATTTAGAAATTTTAAAGTGTTTGCCGTCCTAATTAGATAAACCCAAGATATATGTTTTCCTATTCCTCTAGATAGATTAACTGGAAAAATTTACTTCTGCCAAATAACTTTCAAGATTGTAATTTAACGATTAACATTTAAAGGAATAAAGTTTGTCAAAAATTTGTAACTCCAAATAATATTTTTGTAAAAGGTTATCAGCAACTAAAGACGGTAATGAGTATTACATCCGATCCCAATAGCAACCCAACAGTTCCTACCCGATCCTTTCTCCCTATAGAAGATTATGGGGTGATTGGCAACTGCCATACCGCAGCTCTTGTCAGTAGTTGTGGTTCGATTGACTGGCTTTGCCTACCTCGGTTCGATTCTCCATCTTTGTTTGCTCAGATTTTGGATCTCGAACGTGGTGGGAGCTGGAGTATTCAGCCAGCCACTGCTTGGGAAAGCGATCATCAGTACTTGAACGAAACTAATGTACTAGAAACTATTTTTACGTGTGAGTCAGGACGAATTTCGCTGCTGGATTTTATGGATATCACTAATAATGAGCAGCAGCAACGCCTTCCTGCGCCTGGTAGACTGATCCGAATTGTCGAGGTTAGCGAAGGAACAGTTGAAATTATTAGCACTTGCTCTCCTCGCCCTGATTATGGGTATACAATTCCCGATTTACTCAAATTTGGTAACGAAGTCAGGTTTGGTTCATTCACAGTTACTGGCCCCGTTGAATGGCATCTAGACACAACAAGCAATACATTTATGTGCCAGATTATCCTCCACGCTGGAGAGCAAGCCGTATTCACGCTTTTGACTGAGGAGGATGCACAACTGCCGAACCTAGCCCCTACCGATGCCCTGGCATCAACGATCGCCTTCTGGCGGCGTTGGGCGAATAAGTGTACTTATCAAGGAGCGTACCGAGATGTAGTTGTCCGCAGCGCGCTCACCTTACAGTTGATGACTTACGCTCCTTCAGGAGCAATTGTGGCTGCACCTACAACCTCGTTACCTGAAGAAATTGGTGGAGAGCGGAACTGGGATTATCGCTTCACCTGGATTCGCGACTCATCATTTACTCTTTATGCATTGCTATTAGCAGGTTACATTGATGATGAGTATCAATACTTTAATTGGCTGGCGCAGACTCTGAAGATAGAAGGAACTGGCATCAAAATCCTTTACCCGATCGCATCAAGTGGACAGGTGGTTGAGCAAACCTTAGATCGCTTGCGGGGATACCGGGAATCGCAGCCAGTTCGGATTGGCAATGGTGCATCTGGGCAAGTTCAGCTTGATGTCTATGGTGAGGTGCTTAGTGCCTTACATTTTGCTTGGAAAATTGGGAAGTACGATCCAACTGCAATTTGGGAACACATTTGCCCACTAGTAGATTGGGCTGCTGAACACTGGCGCGAACCGGATAGCGGCATCTGGGAAGTGCGTGGGGGGTTGCGGCATTTTGTTTACGGTAAAGTTATGCTGTGGGTGGCGTTAGACTGTGGGATCGAAATGGCTGAAGCGCTTGAGCTAGCTGGTGATACTAGCCGTTGGCGACAGGAGCGCGAACTAATCCGCAATCAGGTGTTTGAAAAAGGATGGAGCGAAAAACTTGGTGCGTTCAAGCAATCCTACGAGGACGAAACTCTTGATGCCTCGAATTTGCTCATGTCTAGTGTCGGCTTCATTGATGGAACTGACCCGCGTATGGTGTCAACTATTGATGCTACTATTAAGCATTTAGTTGACAATGGACTGTGTTATCGTTACCGGGATGCACCAGAAGGAGTGAGCGGTAAAGAGGCATCCTTTGTTCTTTGTACCTTCTGGCTGATCGACGCACTGATCTTGGCTCAAAGGACAACAGAGGCTCGTGTTTGGTTTGAGCAAATGTTGGGACGAAGCAGTTCGCTGGGACTGTTTGCAGAAGAAATCGACTTGGAGACAGGGGCGCATCTTGGTAACTTTCCTCAAGCCTTTTCGCACATTGGCGTCATTAACGTTGCCGTTTCCTTAGCACACGCATGTAATACCGGAACAGTTGAGCCTCAGCATATTGATGCAGCAAATGCTGCCAGAAGAGGTGGCGGTGGTATTCAAACCTGAGTTTGATGTAAGAAGCCTATACTGAACCTGTACTCAGATCAGTGTAAGAGATGTCACTGTTCAAAGACAAACCAGAGGATTAGCTATGAAATGGCGCGTGATTCAAGAATCAGACCTAGAAACAGGCGATGGGGCTGTATGGTGTCCAGAATTACCTGGTTGTACTTCAGCAGGAGAAACTGAAGAAGAAGCTTTGGAAAATATTAAAGAAGCAATTCAATTGTATTTACAGCCAGAATCAATTGAGTTAGCCCCTGGCGCGATCGCACGAGAGATTATCGTATCGTGAGCGATCGCGCATATAATTCATAACGTCTCCCATTCATCTCTGCTGATATTAGCTTGACGTAATATTCTATTTAATAAGCTTGGGCTGATGTCTCCCTGATGTAGATTGGGAATTGTCAGCTTTAATTCATCATCATTAAGTATTGGTAGAGTATGACCCAAACGCAATCCTAGTACAATCCATCCTTCAAGAGTATCTTGCAAATCCTCCCGGCAAGCTTCTAGTGTTGTAGCGTTTGCCCACACACCTTGACATTCTAGAATTTCGCCGTAGAAAGTTCCATCCTCAAGCAACTCATAAGTTGCTTTGTGCATTGCTGTACGAATGTAATTTGTCAACATTCAGCTTTTTAATCAATTTGGTTATAACTAAAATTTTATTTTTAATCGCAAATACGCAAAACTCTAATTATGTATATTTTTTAATTTCCGAAAATGCGATCGCGCCCCTTTACCAAACGCGATCGCTAAATTTTCTATCCCCTAAACAATAAAATGCAGACGATCGATCGCTGCATTAATTAAATTATGGGTAACGGGAAGACTATCAACTACCATCCCCAGACACAACAGCATCATGTAGGAGATCGAATAGAGAAACAACTCTCTAGCGACAGTGCGATCCTCTGGATTTTGCAACAACCGCCAAGATTTGTGGATAAATAATCCTCCCAGACTGAGGGCGATCGCAGCATAAAGAATTCCACTCGCGCCCAAGGGATATACCAATAACACGGTTGCAAATACTGTTACCAGCGTGTAGTACCAAATCTGCTTTACAGTTGCCGTAGTACCTTCAATCACAGGTAACATTGGTATCCCAACTTTTGCGTAGTCATCTTTAATCATCAGAGCTAGCGCCCAGAAATGGGGTGGTGTCCATAAAAAGACGATGGCAAAAATCAGCCATGCTGACCAGCTTAATGTCCCCGTGACAGCAGCCCAACCCACTAAAGCCGGAATTGCCCCAGCCGCACCACCAACCACGATATTCTGAGGGGTGTGGCGTTTTAGCCAGTGGGTATAGACCAAAATATAAAAGACGATGCCAGAAAAGGCTAGCGAGGCGGCTAATAAATTGGCAAATACTGCTAGGAGTGTAAAGGAAAGTGTTGCCAGTGCGATCGCAAAAATTAGAGCATCGCGTGGCTGCACCTTACCGGAAGGCATCGGACGATGACGCGTCCGCTCCATGTCATAATCAATATCCCGGTCATAGACACAGTTGATCGTCTGGGCGCTTGCAGCAGCCATTGTGCCACCAGTGAGAGTTACTAGCAACAACAATGGGTCTACTTCTCCCTTAGCAGCAATCCACATACTTCCAGCCGTGGTAATTAAAAGCAACGGAATAATCCGAGGTTTGGTTAGCTGGTAGTAACTTTGAATTACCTGTAAAAATGTTCCGTGGTGGCGAGAGACATTAGTCTCAATCATTTTGGCTCTGGTTCCTTATTTTTCAACAACTTATATGCAGCCCCCGCTCAAGGTGGCTCTTTCAGGCAAACGAAAACACAGATTTTCTGCACCTGCGTGGGTCGCAATACTCGCCGTTGCGCTTTCCATCAGTGCTGTTAGCGATAGCGGGGCGTTTAGCCCGTGCTGAGTTAGGAGTTAGGAGTTAACAGTAGAGACGCGATTAATCGCGTCTGTACAAGAGTTAGGAGTTAGGAGTTAGGAGTTATTTCTTCCCTTGCTCCCCTTGCTCCCCTTGCTCCCCCTACTCCCCCTGCTCCCTCATCTCCTCCATTCCCTACTCAGCACTCAGCACTCGTGACTCAGCACTAACTGAGTCACGCAGTGCGAGAACTGTGAAAGCCACCAAAGTACCCAGCAAAGTAGCTCCTATAGCTTGGTGAGAGACTGTGAGAGGCTCGACTTGGAGGTGTAATTTGAAGGTGGCGAATCCCAACAAGATTTGTAAGGTTAACAACCCACCAGCCATATTTGCCAGTCGCCGTAAGGCTGGATGTAGTGCTGGTGTCCGCCAACAGATAAATACCATTGCCAAGGTTGCTACTGTTGGCGGCACCAAACCAGCAATATGGCTGTACATTACCGTACAAAGTTGAGAACCGCCGAGACATTGGTGTAGCGCCCAGCGAGAGCCTACCAAAGCACCTAGTAGACTTTGCAGGTAAACCAGAACAGCAGCAGTTAAACCAATCCAAGGCAACTTACCAACGGTTCCAGTCCCCTGATAGGGTGTGAGTGCTGTGCCGATAATCAGGAGGGTGGTAAAAAACAACAGCGCCGTTCCTAAATGAGCGGTAACGATATCAAACCGCAACAGTTCGGTAACGGTGAGTCCCCCCAAGATACCTTGGAAGACAATTAAAAACAGGGCGAATGTAGATGCCCAAGGCAGCCATCTGGGTAAGAAACGACGATGCCACCAGGACAAACCAAAGAGTGCGATCGCGCTTACACCAATTAAAGCTGCATCCAATCTGTGAAACCACTCCAAAAACACTTGGAGATTCATTTGCTTGGCTGGCACCAGTTCGCCATAGCATAAGGGCCAGTCTGGGCAAGCCAGCCCAGCATTCATCACACGGGTGGCGCTGCCTATTGCCATCAAAATTAAGGTGGCTATGCATATTTTCCACACCAAGCGACGAATCATTTCCTTGGGCTTTTGCTGCTGAAGCGCCGCTTCATTTTGTTGTTGTAGGACAAATTCGCTCATCAATGATACCTTCTGCCCGTTCTTGGTGGCTCTCTTAAAATTTTCAATTTTCTTTTAGCGTCCTATCTTCACCCTAGCGTATAGGCTAAGGTTTTATAGATTAGCACTCACTTATACTTTGAATCACTCCAACAAGGTTTTGCCTGAAGCTTTAGGTATTTTTCAAGATGTGAGAAATTGGTGAATGGCAATTAATTTAAACATCCTAAATTTTTCCTTAAATTTTTTTACTGATTTGCATCTATTTTTGGCGTTGTATGATAGTAAACTCATACTCAAAATTAGTAAAATAGCCAAAAAAATTAATAAAAATTTCAGACCTTTCTCGCCCATGTCTGACAGCCTAGACTACCTTAGTAAGTGAGCAGCTTTAAGATAACGTAGTAAATTCAATTAAGTAAGCCGTGAAGATTCCAAGTTCAATCTGGACATTACTCATTGGCATCGTGCTAACGCTCGCTAGCCTTTGGTACGGTCAAAATCACGGTCTGTTGCCAGCAGCAGCCACAGATGAAGCCGTATTGGTGGATGGTCTGTTCAACGCGATGATGGTCGTTTCTACAGGTATATTCCTAATCGTCGAAGGTGTTTTAATTTACTCTGCATTTAAATATCGTCGGCGTGCAGGTGATAATGAAGACGGCCCACCAGTTGAAGGCAATATACCTCTAGAAATTCTCTGGACGGCGATCCCAGCAATTATCGTTATCGGTATTTCTGTTTACAGCTTTGATGTCTACAACGAAATCGGTGGCTTTGATCCCCATGCTATTCATGAAGCGCCGATGATGAATCAGGAGTCGATGAAAATGCCAGGGCATGGGAGTGCTATCGCCGCAACTTTAAACGATACTCCTCCCAGCACCGAACCCAACCTCAATCAAGAAAAATCTGATGAGGCAATGCAAGATCCAGCTACGGCAGCAGTTCGTAATGCTGACCAAATTCCGCAAAAGCGGAATGCCCCAGGTGTCGGTAGTGTTGCCCCGACGATTGGGGGAACTCCTGATAAAGCAGGCAAACCAGCACAATTACAAGTCAACGTCACTGGTCTACAATATGCCTGGATTTTCACCTATCCTGAAACTGGTATAACTACAGGTGAAATGCACGTCCCCATCGGGCGAGAAGTGGAAATCAATATGACCGCCAACGATGTCATCCACGCCTTTTGGGTTCCAGAATTCCGCCTGAAACAAGATGCGATCCCTGGTAGGCAAAGCGAGATTCGCTTCACCCCCAAAACAGCAGGAGACTATACCCTAATCTGTGCTGAACTTTGTGGCCCCTACCACGGTGCGATGAGAGCGCCAATAGTCGTTGAGCCACAAGAAGCCTTTGACAAATGGGTGCAAGAACAACTAGTTGCCAGCAAAGAAACACTAAATCAAGCCGTTGCGGTTAATCCTGCCGATCTATCCCCAAATGAATTTCTCGCCCCTTACACCAAGGACATGGGAATTCAGCCAGAAATCCTCCATCAAGTTCACAAATAGTCATTAGTCATTAGTCATTAGTCATTAGTCATTAGTCACTGGTCATTAGTACTCATACCAATGACAAAGGACAAATGACAAAGGACAAAAGACAAGTGACAAAGGACAAGTGACAAAGGACAAATACTTCGACTACGCTCAGTACAAGTGACAAATGACCCAAGCTCAAGTGCAAGAAACTGCCAACACCCCTGCTCTTGTTGAGGAGCCAGGGATCAGAAAATGGCAAGACTACTTTAGTTTCAACACCGACCATAAGGTGATTGGGATTCAATACCTAGTCACTACATTCATTTTTTACTGTATCGGTGGCGTAATGGCTGACTTGGTTCGTACAGAACTGCGAACCCCAGAAGTCGATTTCGTCACCCCTGAAGTCTACAACAGCTTATTTACGCTGCACGCCACGATCATGATTTTCTTGTGGATCGTGCCAGCTGGTGCGGGTTTTGCTAACTTCCTCATCCCTTTGATGATTGGGGCAAAGGATATGGCATTTCCGCGCTTGAATGCTGTTGCCTTTTGGATGATTCCCCCTGCGGGTTTATTGTTGATCGTCAGTTTAGTGGTAGGCGATGCACCGGATGCAGGTTGGACTTCCTACCCTCCCCTGAGCTTGGTGACAGGTCAAGTCGGTGAGGGAATTTGGATTATGAGCGTTCTCTTACTAGGTACGTCATCGATTCTAGGGGCAATCAATTTCTTGGTGACATTGCTCAGAATGCGTATCCCCGGTATGGGGGTTCATCAAATGCCGTTGTTCTGCTGGGCGATGTTTGCTACCTCGGCGCTGACTTTGGTATCTACACCAGTGTTAGCAGCTGGTTTAATTTTGCTGGCTTTTGACTTATTCGCAGGAACGACATTTTTTAACCCGACTGGGGGTGGCGACCCAGTTGTGTATCAGCATATGTTCTGGTTTTATTCCCACCCAGCCGTTTACATCATGATTTTGCCTTTCTTTGGGGCAATTTCAGAAATTATCCCGGTGCATTCCCGCAAGCCGATTTTTGGCTATAAAGCGATCGCTTATTCGTCTCTTGCCATTAGCTTTCTGGGGCTAATTGTTTGGGCGCACCACATGTTTACCAGCGGTATCCCCGGTTGGTTGCGGATGTTCTTTATGATCACCACGATGATCATTGCCGTACCTACGGGAATTAAAATATTCAGTTGGCTAGCAACCATGTGGGGCGGAAAAATCCAGCTTAATACTGCCATGTTGTTCGCTATTGGCTTTGTCGGCACCTTTGTCATCGGCGGGATCAGTGGCGTAATGTTGGCAGCAGTGCCTTTTGATATTCATGTCCACGACACCTATTTTGTGGTAGCACACTTACACTACGTGCTCTTTGGCGGTAGCGTGTTAGGGATTTATGCAGGCATTTACCACTGGTTCCCAAAAATGACGGGACGAATGGTGAACGAATTTTGGGGTAAAGTTCACTTTGCCTTAACAATAGTTGGTCTAAATATGACCTTCTTACCAATGCACAAACTGGGATTAATGGGCATGAACCGCCGCGTCGCTCAGTATGACCCCAAATTTACCTTTATCAACGAAATCTGCACTTACGGCGCTTACATACTAGCAGTTTCAACATTTCCCTTCATCATTAATGCGATTTGGAGTTGGTTATACGGCGAAAAAGCTGGTAATAATCCTTGGAGGGCACTTACCTTAGAGTGGATGACTACATCACCACCTGCGATCGAGAATTTCGATCGAACCCCAGTACTAGCTACAGGCCCCTACGACTACGGTTTGGAAAATACTAATGAAGGTGTACCTTTATCCGATCCCAATCCCGTCTTATCTGGCGGGCCCAACTCAGTACTAAGAGCAGAACCCGACTCGGCGGTTGCTGCTAATTCCGAAGACCGGAAATAGAGTTAGGAGTAATGAGTAATGAGTAATGAGTAATGAGTAATTCTCCCCCTGCTCCCTGCTCCCTGCTCCCTGCTCCCCAGTCCCCAGTCCCCATTCCCCATTCCCCACTGATAAAAATTCATGCAAAGTCAAACTATTGACCCAGCTAAAACCGAACTAAATCATCACCATGCAGCGGAAGCGTCCGTCGGTCATCATGAAGAACATCCAGACCATCGGATGTTTGGGCTAATTGTCTTCCTAATTGCTGAAGGGATGATTTTTATGGGGTTGTTCGGAGCCTATTTGGCTTTCCGTGCTACCTTACCTGCATGGCCGCCAGCAGGTACTCCAGAATTAGAACTTTTGTTACCTGGAGTCAACACCATCAATCTAATTTCTAGTAGTTTTGTCATGCACAATGCCGATACTGCTATCAAAAAGAACGATGCGCGGGGTGCGCAAATCTGGTTAGCAATTACCGCTGCAATGGGTGCTATCTTCTTGGTTGGTCAAGTATATGAATATACCCATTTAGAATTTGGTTTAACTACCAATTTATTTGCTAGTGCATTTTACGTTTTAACTGGTTTCCACGGATTGCACGTGACTATCGGCGTTTTGGCGATTGTTGCTGTGTTGTGGCGATCGCGCCTTCCGGGTCACTATAGTAACGAAAAGCACTTTGGCATTGAAGCAGCCGAAATCTATTGGCACTTCGTTGACGTAATTTGGATTATTTTGTTCGGATTACTGTATCTACTGTAAGTATTAATTAACTAGTTGTTTAATCCACGCGGACAACTTAATAAGCCCCCACTAGGGGGCTTTTTTAATTAACAGAATAAAAATCTTTGTGAAAATGAGTATAAAGACGTAGAAGTGCTACCCTCATACAACAATATGCTTGGGTTAGCCCCAAAAACCTGAGACTTCTTGGCATTTCTTACTTTTGCAAGATGTCCCTTAAACTATATAGGTTGGGAAGCCACTGCGCCCGGTTTCCCGATTTTTACCTTTACGGGGAACCAAGCTACGCTTTTAGCGTTCCCTTCGGGTAGCAAGTGGCGTTTGAGAAACGTAGACCCGAAGGGGCTTCTCGAAGAGTAACCTAACTATTTGCAGGACTTTGTTGGGTTGCGCTTTTCTTAATCCAACCTACTAGCGTGAAATGCTTAAAATGTTGGGTTTAAAAAACTCACAAAAACCAAAATCTAATCATTAACAGAATTATTCAACCCAATAAATTCAACTTGCCGCACTAGTAAATTTTTTTTGTGTTGCCTTATACAAAGGTTAGAAACATAAATAAGGCATATTTATTAGCTGCCTAAAAAAAGTTATATCAATTCTCTAAAATGAGGCAACACTTTCAAAACCCGAAAGCCATGCCATATAAAACTTTCTTAATTACGAATTGGTATTAAATAAAAATATCTAAAAATCAGCTTCGACTATTTATTCCAAGTATTACTTTTGCTAGATGCAACTGAGTGATTGGAAGTGATACAAAAATTAAGTGAAGTCAAAGGTGGGAAAAGTCGGAAAAGTAGGATGTTTTAAAGAAAGTATTGAAGAACCAGTTAATATACTGTAAATTAATGTTATAAGGACTAAGTAAACCAATAAATAAAGAAAGTTCGCAAATTTATACGGATTTAATTTAATAAAATACAGTTCTAATATTTCTTCTAGTCATAAAAGTAGAAGAATTTGAAGTTATTCGAGAGATTGCAAGTATTGTAATTCGTAATTTTGCTTTTTCATTAGACCTTTTGCAAAAACCCTTGAATCACCTCTCCCCAACCCTCCCCTTCATAAGGGAAAGGGGCAATGTTTTAGGTTTTCCCCTAATATATCGGGGGGATTAAGGGGGGTCTATTCGACTTCTGCAAGAGGTCTATTGAAGTATTTGATACCAATTCCAAAAATGTTTACGACAGATACCCAACCTGCGCTGACGCGCACCCTCCCCTTGCTAAGAATAGGTAGGGATGGATTTTTTTAACAATTGGTATGACACATATTAATTGTGGCATTTTATGGAAGCGAATACGCATTAAAGATTTGCCAGAATCATTAGTAGATCGAGATCGTAAAATGTGTGAGCGATCTAAAAGTTGCACATAACTATCTCAAAAACTTACCCAATCTTTTTTAGTTTTTTCGTCAAACTCACATCGATCTGACAACGCGATCGCAGTTAGTAACGACTACAATCTGATGAAAAATTCTAGCGAACACTTTAATTGCTATTTGTGCCTTTAAATTTCACTGCTCAAGGTTTCGTCAGTAATCAGACTTAGCAGTTAAAAGAATTAACCATCTTAACTCATAAATATTATTCTCTGTCCACAGTAGTTAAATTGTGGACTAGTGTTAAATTTACTTAAGTGGTAATATTATTACAGAAGTATTTCATAAATTAATTTTGTATTAAGATATTTGTAAGGGTATTCAACAAAGCAGTCAAGCAACTAACCACCAAAGGTATCCAAAGGATAAGTCGCGCGATGGCTAACTGCCGCAAAGATCGGCAAATCTAACGGCAAGCAGTTATTGATAACCTCACTCAAGCTCTGAATGGTCAGTAAATTAAGAAGTAGTATACGCCACATGAGCCAGAACCCTCTAGTCAGAAAAACACTCCGAAGTCGCTTTGAAACTGTCAAAGTGATGGGAAGCGGAGAATCTGGTAACACTTACTTAGTAGGGGGTGCTATAGGTAACAGACATCGCTCCTCTTTAAACAGAAAAACACTTCGGAATCGCTTTGAGATTGTCAAACAGTTAGGAAGTGGCGGTTCTGGTGATACCTACTTGGCCATTGACTTGGATTTACCAGGACAACCTCATTGTGTGGTCAAACATTTCCATCCAAAAGATTCTAACCCTGCTGTTCTACCCATTGCTAAAAAGCTATTCGATCGGGAAGCAGAAGTTTTATACCAGCTAGGCAACAACCACGAGCAAATTCCGAGACTGTTTGCTCATTTTAATGAAAACGGAGATTTCTATTTAGTTCAGGAATATATTGACGGTCATGCCTTGACTCAAGAAATTGTCCCAGGTCAGCGTCTGAACGAGAATACAGTCGTAAATTTATTAAAAGACATCCTAGAAGTACTGGCTTTCGTCCACCAACACGATATTATTCACCGAGATATTAAGCCTCAAAACTTAATGCGGCGGTACTCCGATCGCAAGATTGTGCTAATTGATTTTGGCAGTATTAAGAAAATTGGTGCTTTGGGAGCAGGCTTAACAATTGCGGTTGGCACTCCTGGCTATATGCCAAGCGAACAGGCTAAGGGAAAGCCAAAACTTTGCAGCGATGTTTATGCAGTCGGGATGATTGGCATCCAAGCTTTAACAGGCTTAATGCCTGAGCAATTACCAGAAGATCCCACTACTGGAGAAGTTATCTGGCGCGACAAGGCAGAGGTAAGTGATGCTCTGGCAAATATTTTAGATACAATGGTTCGCGATCGCTACAACCAGCGTTATCAGTCTGCCACAGAAGCTTTACAAGCACTTAATTCTGATGTAGCGTTATCACAGTCTTCCCAATCTGCTGACATCAACCACAAGGCTGATGATACCTATTTGCTAACTTATAGAAACTTTATTTTGCTACTGGGCATTGGTCTTGGTGCAACTACGAGTTTGATAGTAATAGTTTTAATTTATACATTCATTAATACGGGGACATCGCTTCCAAACCAACCTACTCCACTAAAGAGTTTTATAGAAAGGTTGAGTTCCCGTCATTAACTAATACAAGTAGTCTACTAGCTAAAATCAGCACATAACAGAAGAATCTCTCAAAGCAATTGCACCATTGCAAAAACTACCAAAGAATAAATTTAATTTCACTAAATTAGAAAAATTAATTATCTAGCAGCAATCATCAGACTGTCTATTAACTAGCTATTACAAATTTAGTTTGAATTTAAATATTTCATGATGACTGTAGGATAAATACTTAGATATTCCTGTAAGATAAATACAATGAAACAATATTTAAAAATATGGACAATACAAATCAAAGAAAAGCTTTAATTAACAGTGAAATCTCCCTCTTTCTGAGAGGTTTGATTATTGGTAAAGTTCTCACACTTATGGTTATTGGCGGATTACTTTGGTGGTTATTGAAGCCAAATTTATCGTCTCCCAACAGCGTTAATTCCTCTAATCAAAATTTAAATCGCATCTCTAAGAATGAATCAACTTTTCAGACAGTTGCTGATGTTCCCACTGCATCATTCAACTACGGAGGTAGTACCGCTTGGGCATCTATTCGGCAATTGGTAGATTCTCAGATCCAGAGCGATCGCCCGGAACTACGATTACGTTACGTAAACCCTGTTAATGGTAGTCCTGGTTCTAGCTCCGGCATTCGGATGTTGCTTGATGGGAAAATAGACTTTGCTCAGTCCTCCCGTCCCCTGACGGATGAAGAACAAGCTACGGCAAAAGAGCGAGGCTTTACCCTTGAGGAACGTCAGGTGGGTAAAGATGGGATAGCAGTGGTAGTCAACCCATCACTCAATGTGCCTGGTTTAACTGTTGACCAATTGCAGCAAATTTATTTAGGCAAAATTACTAACTGGAATCAAGTCGGCGGGCCAAATCTACCGATCACAGCTTTTTCGCAACGACCAGAAGACGCAGATACAGTAATATTTCCTAACAATAGTGACTTAAAAGGACAAGCATTTGGCTCTAATGTGCAATATGTCTACTCGGCTACAGAGGCAGTGCGCCAAGTCAGTAAAACCCCTGGTGGTGTGTATTATGCTTCTGCCCGTTCGGTAGTCTTTCAATGTAGCGTGAAGGCTTTACCATTGGGTCAGACTTCCGATCGGCTAATTACCCCCTATCAAACGCCGATGGTTTCGCCTGAAAAGTGTCCGCGTCAGCGCAACCAGCTAAATACTCAGGCGATCGAAAATGGCAGCTATCCGATGATTGCTAATTTGTTTGTGATTATTAAGCAGAATAAAGGTTCAGAACAGCAGATTGGAAATGCTTATGCCAATCTTTTATTAACCGATCAGGGACAAAGAGCAATTGAGCAAGCTGGTTTCGTTGGCGTTCGCTAGTAGATTTATTTGAAGGATAATTGAGCAAGCTTTCCAGAGATACCCGACCTCTTAAACAAATCGGGTATTTAGGGAAAGCGATCGCTTTTCTATTTATTCACTGCTTGTTCAATATTCATTTATTCATCGCTTGAGTTGAAGTTCACTCGACAGCATAAGAAGTAAACTGGCGCTTAAAAGGAGAATGGAACCCAATAACAATATCAGAAGGGGGTACACCTAACTCAACCAATCGTTCAGCAACAGACTCTTCTGTACCGTTATACTGAATCCATATTTTACCATCTTGAATATCAAAATGCATGACTGGGCCAAACACCCGCTTATCTCCTTGCCAGCCAACGTAAGCTAGTTGATAATGGTTGTTTTCGTTGTCTAAAATTAATTGTGATTTGACAGTATCGGTATTAGACGTGATTTGTTGATGTTCGCTGAGAATTTGTTTAATAAATTGTCGATAGCGTTCTATTTTATCCATAGCCGAATTTCCTCACGTTTGGGGTCGTAAATTATCAATTTAACTTGATAACGATGAAGGGTGCGTTGGACAAAAAAAAGTTGGAAAAAGTCTTGATATGTTTCGATAGGAACAGCTAAATAAAGCACTCTGTCTGCTTCTTTTTCTTCAAGAGCTTGGCAGTAATTCAAATATTGTCCGAGTGCAGTATGAAATTCACTGATATCTGAATCTGCAATAAAACTCTTAATTTAAACAGCTATTTTCTCTGTATTCCGTTCTGCGGCAATGGCATTTTCAGCCGCTAATATTTGTAGTTTAATCGCTTCACTAACACGAATTGTAAAAGGGTCGTGAGTAATTATCCACCCATCTTTGATTAATGCTTGTTTTACCTGTTGATGGAAAACATCTTTAGCCATTTTGCTATCTCTAAATTAGAGTCTCAAAATGAAAACATTCTATTTTTATGATATTTTAACGTTTAGCTGAACCCAAAATTAGATTTTTGCTCTATGCAGTGCGCTCGCACTCTCCATTATTCTCCATTGCTGCGGCAAGTTTCTCTAAATTTTGACGAACAGTAACACTACGCTGATGATTTACACCCCAGACTCGTTCACAAATATCTAAAGCTTGCAAATAAAGCGGTTCTGCTTCACTGTAACGTCCAGTTGCACGATAAATTTCTGCCAGATTATTGAGACTTTCGGCAACATTGGGATGATTTTCTCCCAATAGGTGCTTATCAAGCTCTAAGGCTTTTATACATAAGGGTTCCGCTTCATTGTAACGTCCCTGCTCTCTGTACATATAACCAAGAGCATAGATCGTATCTGCTAATAGCGGATGCGCTTTTTGTAATACACGCTGCTTGAGTTCTAATGATTGCAAAAACAAAGATTCCGCTTCACTGTAGCGTCCTTGAGCGCGGTATATTAAACCTAAATTGTGCAAATCTGTGGCAACATCAGGATTTTCTTCTCCCAAAAATCGCTTATCTAATTCTATTGCTTGTTGCGATAAAGGTTCAGCTTCACTGTAGCGTCCTTGATGATAATAAAGTAGCGCTAAATTATTCAGTATCAGAGCAAAAGAAAGATGATTTTCACCCAGCAGACGTTTTTCGAGTTCTAATGATTGCAAATATAGAGGTTCTGCTTCGTCATAACGTCCTTGTTCATCATATAGTAATGCCAAATTGTTCAGACTGGCAGCGACATCGGCATGGTGTTCTCCTAACAATCCTTTCCTCAGTTCTAAAGCTTGTTGATATAGAAGTTCTGCTTTACTATATTGTCCAGTAGATTTGTAAAGTCCTGCCAAATTATTCAGGCTAGTAGCAAAAGCCGGATGATTTTCTCCTAACAGGCGTTTTCTCAGTTCTAAAGCTTGTTTATATAAGGGTTCGGCTTCGCTGTAGTTTCCTGTTGCACGATATATTCCTGCTAAATTGTTGAGGCTATTAGCTAAGTCTATCTGCAAACCCAATTCATTTTGTAACTCACTCGCTTTACGCCAATATTTAATTGCTAATTCCTGTTCTTCTTGATAATTTTGAGATTCACCCCGATCTAATCTGCTGTGGTAAATATCGCCCAATCTTGAGTATAACGTAGCCAAGGTGGGGTCTTTAGTTCCCCGTTCTTGTTCTACTTTCTCAATTAACCTTTGTAAATCTTGAATCGGTAAGAAAAAGCGATTAGTTTCATTAGTATCTGTGCTAGCTAATTCTGTATCTCGAAAAACAAAGCGGATATTTTCTAATTCTTTACCAGGAATAGCATTTGTTTTTTGAGATTCAAACCGAAATACACCGTTGCGCCAACTCCAAAAATCAGGAGCTTTTTTAATTAAGTTGACTAAAATTTGATTAGTTACCCAAAGCACGATCGCAAATGGAAATTCGCGCAATCCTTCCCTAGTCCACTGTAAGTAACCAAAAAATTTCTCCTGTTCCGATTGCTCATTTCCTAACCTGAGAAAATACAATTGTTCAGCACCCGTCACAGTGATTACCGCCGGGTTTTGTTGACAGAGATATTCTTCTTGTTGTACCAGTTGGTTAAGAGCAGCTTTCAGGCTAGGTTCCTGACGTGCTAAAGTTACTCGATATGCACCGAAGGCTGGTTGTAATTCAGCTTCATATTGAATAATTATCTCATCGCGAAAGCTAGCATCATCGCAAACCGCAATCAGTAAATTTAATCCCCGCTTTTGAGCTTCAATAGAAACAATTAAATCATCATAGGCATCCTGATTTTCTCCTTCATCATCTAATAATTCTTCATTTAACATTAATGGCTCCCTGTCTTCTCAAGCTTTCGATAATAATGGGATGAACATCATACCAAGTTTCATCAGTGCGATATTCTAGAACATATAGTCCATGTAACAAATCTAAAAACTCTGCTTGTTTGGGGTCGTTGGGCATAAATTGTTCATACACACTCTGCAAAATATCGATATCAGTTTTTCCTAACCGGATCGAAAAATCATTGCGAATTTTATTGATTGCTTGCAAAAGAATTTTATCATCAATAATAACTTTGGCTGAAGGATTTCGCCGGATAGTTCGCAAACATATACGGCAACATTCCTTAGAAATCCGAATTAATTCTCGTAGTACGCCACCACTATAAATTACGATTTTTTCAGCCGTATCTGCTGCGATTAATTCATTAGGAATCCGCTTTTGTAAAACTTCACCGAGAATCTTTGTTGCTTCCGGGCGAGGTTGGGCATTTGGTAAGCGATTTTTACCTTTATCAAATATTTTTAAGACAGGCATTGCTACAACTTGATCGTTGGTTTCAGTGGCAATTATTGTGCTAATAAATGTTTCTCGAAGGACTGCGATCGGGATAGTGTAAATAATTTGAAAGTTAGGTTGACAGAGAGCTTTAATGTTATCTCGATAAATTTCGTTAACTCTGCCCAAGTCAAGTTTATCTAAATCATCAATAATTACTAAAACGTTTTGTTTAGTTGCAGCTTGAATTAGGGCAGCAATTTCATTAATTCTGGCAACTAAATCTGATAACTTGCGTTCAAATTCTTGCTTAATTTCATCCCGAACGCTGGCATCAGCTTTTAATTTAGAACTAATCAACTTTAAAAGGTCAAAACCTATACTTACTTCCGCTTGCAAATTGGATTCTTCAGTGCGAGTGCGGGTAGCGAACCACTTATAAAGAGCTTCTTTAGTAGATTGCGGAATATCAACTTTGCGAGCTTCTGCCTCTGTCATTAAATTAACTGCGATCGCAAACAGTATATTAATATGATTAACCGCCGACATTTCAATTTTATCGGCAATAGAAAAGAGAACTACAAAATATTTATTTTGAATTTGTCGGCTAAATTCAGCTAACAAAGTAGACTTACCACATCCCCGATGTCCTGTAAAGACAATTTTGCCATCTCCATTAGGACTATCTTCTACTAATTGGTTCAGGTCTGCAATCAAATCATCACCATATTCGACTCGAAATCTTTCCATTTCGTTCCGTTCCATTAACGGAAACAGTTCGAGATTGCTGTATGCTTCTTGAAAGGAGTTTAATAAGTCTTGAGACATTGGATAGTGCTGTTAACGTGCTAACTATTCATATAATGGCTCATGATTTTTGAAGCACAAGTTTAGGTCATGTCTAGGATAGAGTATGCTTACATAACTTCTCAAATTCCCTTAATAAATAACTACTAGGTGAGTGGTATGTTATGTCTTAAAAAGAGATACCATAATTTCCAACTTTCAACCGATAAATAAGTAGCAGGGGTCAATAATCAATCAGACTGAATGATAGATGATACATTCGATAATTCAAACTGAATGATAGATTATACAGATAACATCCTGAAAGCTACTTAACACATAAATAAAATAAAATTTTCAGTTAGAAAAATAAATTTTTAGCGTACTTCGTCTCATCTCCCTCTAGCCGATGCAATAGTAGCTGTTGTTACTATTAGTGAGTAGTCTGTCAAAGAATAATTGACAAATACATTATCTGTAGAGACGGCGATTTATCGCGTCTCTCTAACGTGTCAGTCTTTTAGACGCGATAAATTGCGTCCTTACATGAGATACTGCAACTTCAAAACCAGCTTTTGCGACTTCAAAACCAGCTTTTGCGACTTCAAAACCAGCTTTTGCGACTTCAAAACCAGCTTTTGCGACTTCAAAACCAGCTTTTGCGACTTCAAAACCAGCTTTTGCGACTTCAAAACCAGCTTTTGTGACTTTAAAACCAGCTTTTCTCAACGAATTTCAGCAAATATACCCGCATCTATCTAGTTAGCTAATGCCATCCATGCTTTTATAATTCTGTAACTTCACTGTGGCTGCTGCATCCGCTTGTTGCGTATTTTGATGATATATAAATAACTCAGTGTATAACATCCGGGTTATTTATAAATTAATCGAAACAGGAAAACTATATGACGCAACGCAAACGAAACTCCATGTCGCTGACCAAAGCTGAACGAAGGATTGAAGGAATGCAGACAATTAACCCTGAGTTAGACTTTAGTAATGGGTTTTCAATTGCTACTTACAACACTAAAGTAGTTGAGTTAAGAGAAAAGCTAGCCGCTTATAATCAAGCACAAACAGTAGTAAATAAGACACACAACGCATTAATAGAAGCAGAACGTGAGTTGAATACTTATTCTGAGCAAATGCTGTTAAACGTTGCATCTCACTATGGCAAAAATAGTGATGAATATGAGATGGCTGGTGGAACCCGCAGGTCAGACCGCAAGAAACCACGCCCAGTAGTAAACCAAACAGTGGCATCTGTGAAGTGATTGTTTGGACTCGCCGTTTCTTTAGATAAGGGTGCGTTGACCTTTGTGATAACGCACCACGATCCTACATTCTACCGCTTAACTTCTGAGCGTCTCTAGTGATTTTTGACATAGCTAAAGGTATTGTCAAACCCCAAATTAGACTTAATTGTAGGTTGGGTTGAGGGACGAAACCCAACATCTACTTTGGTCTGTTGGGTTGCGCTTCGCTCATTTCTTAACTCACATTTCAACAGAAATAAATTGACGGTATCCTTTATACCAATACTTTGGTATCAAAAGCGTAACTCAACCATCATAAAATTAACACAATGCAATATCGCCGAGCCACAATCGAAGGTGGCACTTACTTTTTTACACTCGTAACATATAAAAGACAAAGACTATTATGCTTACCTACTAACGTATCTTTATTAAAAAATGTTTTTCGGTATGTAATGCGACAACACCCATTTATAATTGATGGCTTTGTTTTATTACCGGATCATCTGCACTGTATTTGGACATTACCACAGGGGGATTGCAATTTTTCTACTCGTTGGCGTTTGATCAAAAGCTATTTTAGTCGCCAGTGCATTACTTTATCACAGGAAAACTTATCTACCTCTAGGCAAAATAAAAAAGAGCGAGGTATTTGGCAGCGTCGTTTTTGGGAACACTTGATTAGAGACGAGGTAGATTTTAAAAATCACCTTGAATATATTCACTACAATCCTGTCAAACACGGTTTAGTGAAAGCTCCAAAAGATTGGGAATATTCCAGTTTTCATCGTTCTGTTCGTCAGGGTATGTATGATATTACGTGGGGTGCTGGGCAAGCAATTGTATTTGATTCTGATATCGGTAAAGAGTAGATATCGCTTAAATTGTAGGTTGGGTTAAGCGAAGTGAAACCCAACATCAGCGTTGGATTTTATCATGGGTAATGTTGGGTTTCGTTCCTTAACCCAACTTACGAATTCCTAGCTGAAATTGTCGGTTGGGTTAAACTAAGCGCAACCCAACATCAGCGTTGGCTATTATGATGGGTAATGTTGGGTTTTGTTCCTTAACCCAACTTACGAATTACTTAATTGTAGGTTGGGTTAAGCGAAGCGCAACCCAACATCAGCCTTGGGTATTATGAAGGGTAATGTTGGGTTTCGCAAAGCCTCAACCCAACCTACGAATTATTTTTTCAAAAAGTCGCAATCTCGCAGAATTAATTGAGTCGAACAACTGTTCGGTTTTGCAACCTACCAAGCTATCCGACTCGGTTTTATATTCGGAGGTTGTCGCTTTCCTCGCTGGTTCAGGTCTGGACTCCCTGGTGTACGCTCGATAAATTCCCACTTACCGACTCTGACTTTAGGGAGTACTCACGCCACAGCCACCGCCACCAAGCGAAAACCAACATTGTTGTTACGATTCGCGCGCGCGTTCCTATTGCGATTGGCAGAACGGCAATTCCTGGCATTGTTGATCCAACTACCGCCACGCAGCAGCTAAAAACGACCTGCCCCATGCTCAAATTCTCAAACTAAGTGAGAAATTTGATTAAATGTAGTGTATAATAGTTATGATATCAAGATACAACTTTCTTGAAAAAAAATTTTTAACCGCTTACGGCGGAGAGTAAAAAAGGGAAAAGAATAAGAAGTGCAGAGGGCAAAAGGGGAAGAGTGTAAAGGGCAAGGAATCCTCACGCCACAGCCACCGCCACCACACGAAAACCAACATGGTTGTAACGAATCGCGCCCTCGTTGAAGTAGCGATTGGCAGAACGGCAATTCCAGGCATCGTAGTACCAACTACCGCCACGCAGCAGCTTTATGTCATTATCTTTACCAGTCAGCCACGGACTACCATCTTTTGGCGCACCCTGGTAATTGTCATTATATACATCTCGACACCATTCCCATACATTACCATGCATATCGTATAAACCGAAAGAGTTTGGTGGAAATTTTCCTACATTTGTTGTTTGTTGACGAAATTCACCTTTTGGTACAGAGCCATAAGGATAGTTACCGTCGTAGTTAACTAAATCTGTGGTAATCGTTTCACCAAAATAAAACGGGGTCTTGGTTCCAGCCCGACAAGCATATTCCCACTCCGCTTCACTGGGTAGTCGATAGGTTTTTCCTATTTTTTGGCTCAATTTTTTACAAAATTCTACTGCATCATCCCAACTTACCTGTTCTACAGGTCGTTGCTCACCCTTGAAGTTGGAAGGATTATTACCCATAATTGCTTGATATTGCGCCTGGGTGATTTCATATTTACCCATGAAGAACCCAGGTACTTTTACCTCATGTTGTGGACTTTCATTTTCATTTCTCTCTGCTTCTTTTTCCGGCGAACCCATCATAAAGGTTCCCCCTGGTATCTGCACCATTTCCAGGGTGACACCATTTTTTAAGTCTGCCACAAAGCCTTTTGGTTGCTGTTTTATTTTTGGTGTAGCTACTGGTGTAGTTGTTGGTTCACCTGTAGCTGCTGGTATCGCTGTTGGTGTAGTTGTTCCTGAATCAGACCGCCAGATACGCGGTACTACAATTGCCAAACCCAACCCAGCACCCGCAAACCCAACAGTTTGAATCACCTTTCGCCGTGACCAGTTAGGTAATATTGGTTTTGTTGATGGCGTTGAAGGTGTTGGAATTGTAGATGTTGAAAATTGTCCCGCACCAGAAGTCTGAGTATTAGTAATTGGTGAGGTTTCCTTGGGAGGTGTTTGAAGAGGTTGACTTATAGATATATTTGTAACTGATTTAGATGCTTGTGGAATTGTTTGCTGAGATAAATCAGGAATTGCAGAACTATTTCGCAACTGAGCAATTCTTTGTAAACCTCTCACCGCCTCCATATCTTGCCCTGAAGCCGCAGCTAATACCCGAATCCATAATTGCTCTGCTAAATCTAAATTCCTGTTTACTTCTGCTTGGTAAGCATCGTTTTTCAACGTGGCGATATCTGCTAGGGTTGCATATCGTGGCACAAGTATTAGGTGAGATTTATTCACAGGTTCAGCAATAAGATAAGGCGTTTGCCTTGTATTCTTATACTGGCGAACCAGTTCAGGCACGCGAAACTTGAGATATTGATCCAATCGTTCAACAGTAGCGCATTTACCTTGAATTCCTAATCCTTCTAGTAATGCAGTAGTAAAAGCACCTTGTTGTAAAGCCTCAATTTCATAAGAATACTCTTGAGGAATACAAGAAAAAATGCTGATAACTCCTTGTTGACGTGCTTCTTCGGCGGTTTGTCGCCCAATTCCTTCACCTGTTTTTTTACCTTCATTGCGACAAGCATCCAGAATTAAGACAACGTTATCAGCACCGCAGCGACGCAGGCGTTCAGTGACAAAGTTAATCGCAATTGCCGTATTTTCAATATCCTCTGGATCGCCATCACAGGGCATGAGATAATCACGGTCAGCGTATCTTATCCCATGACCACTGAAGAAAAACCAGAAATTATCTCCTGCTCCCATAAAGGGATTCTCAAATAACTGCCGCAAGATTCGCAACAAGTTAGTGCGAGTTGGGCGAGTCGATTTTCCAGCAACATCAGGGGAGTCATCCGAGAAAAAGAATATCCGCTCAAAACCGGCTTCATTCCCTAGAAACTCCTGCATTAACTGTGCATCCCGCTTGGCATAGTTTAGCGGTTGCAGATAATCATACTGGTTAATTCCGATCGCGATCGCCCAATTTTTTGCCATCTTACCCTGGTTCTTGGCGCTTGAACTTCAGCTTAATTGCTCCTTTAGTCCCAGCTTTTGCACCATTGCCAATTAATTTAACTTCTCCATCTGCACTAATTTCTACCGACAATTCAATTTCATCTAGCTGCATCTTGGAGTTGACTTTTGCTTGCTGTTCGGCTTGACTAAACAAACTCCCCACAACTTTGAGAAAGTGAGTCATATTTTGCTCTAATGTTTGAGCGCTAACCTTAACCGCATCTCCTACGCCTTTGCTACCAATACTTTCCCTGATAGTTTCGTCTCCCCAACCCCGTGTATTACCACTCCCGCCTTTAGCACCGTCAGGAATTGCTATTTGCGGCGTTTCATCGGTAACAATCCAAATGCCGTCGTCTTGAGGTGTTTCTGACATATTACCTTAAATATTTAGATGAAATTTTCCCATAAATACAGATACAACGGTAGAGATAGCGATTCCGATTATTAAGAAATTTCAGGGTAGTAGAAGCAGCAATCCCTTGCAAAGACGCGATTCATCCCATCTCGTAAGCGTCTCGTAAATCTATCACGTCCGATCCGATCGCAAAAACGATCGCCCCCTTGTAGAGACGCGATTCATCGCGTCTTCTTCCTTCCCATCATTTACATAGCGCGAACAATTCCGAGTTTTTTGGGTTGGCAATTACATCAATGCAAAGCAATAATTGCATAAATTTTGATATCAAAATTTATGCAATTATGAATCATTACGATCCTCAACCACAAAACAACAAACCCAAATACAAAGGTAAATATCGAATTGATTCAACACGCTTACCAGCATGGAGTTATACCAGTAATGCCGGATATTTCGTTACTATTTGCACCGACGCTAAAAAATGCTTTTTTGGTGAGGTTGTGCAGGGTGAAATGCAGCGATCGCTAATTGGAGAAATTGTTCATAAATTGTGGTACGAGATTCCTAATTATTTTTCTAATTGCCAGATAGATTCGTTTTGTGTCATGCCTAATCATATTCATGGAATTTTGATTATTAATCAAATACGAGAAGGAGACGCGATGAATCCACGAACACAGGAAGAAGACGCGATGAATCGCGTCTCTACAAGGGGGGATATGCAACGAGGTGGGGTTACTGGGTTATTTAACCCGATGTTGTCTAAAAATTCCCTTTCTAAAATTATTAGATGGTACAAAGGACGATGTACATTTGAAATTAATCAAATTTATGAAGGTTTTGGGTGGCAAGAAAGGTTTCATGACAATATAATTCGCAACCAATTCGCCCTCGATCAAATTAGACAATATATTATCAATAACCCAATTAATTGGGAAAGCGATCGCGAACAACCACCCCATCCCCCCTTGTAGAGACGCGATTCATCGCGTCTTTTTCCTGTGTTTGATTCATCGCATCTTCTTCCTGTGTTCGATTCATCGCGTCTTCTTCCTGTATTCGATTCATCGCGTCTTATACTATTGACGCGTATACCGATGTTTCACCCCAATCGGGAAATATTCAAAATCCCCCATTGGAGCTAATGTAACCTGTGGTGTTTGATATTCTACGGGAACATAATTAGCAAACTCACTATTGAGACGTAACAATTGTGAAAGAATAGAAGAAGCGATCGCAAGTCTTTGGGCTTCATTACCCTCTACCCCTACAGCTAATTCCACAACTACAGATAAAAATCGGTTTTTATCAGCATCTTCTTTCACCTGCAACACGAATTTACCCGTCACCCATTCTTGAATTCCTGGTTGTTCTAATCCCACCGTCACATTTTCGGGATAGATATTTGCGCCAAAGTAGGAAACTGTAAAGTTAGAACGTCCAAAGACATAAACAAAAGGTAGCTGATGAATACCTCTTGGTGATTCTTGAGTATCGAAACGGAGATTTTCCAACGGGTTAAATCCCCATTCTGCTAAAAATTGCAGTATGGCATCATAACTAATTATCCCACCAGTATCCAAGATGTCATAACGCACTAAGGGAATACCGTTATCTCCCGAAAACAGCAATCCGCCATCTTGAACTTCAAAAAAGCGAGTGAAAGGATCGTATTGTACTAGCGTGGGTAAACGCGATTCCCCAAATAAAGTTCTAGCTGCATCGGGATTTTCTGCCAAAAAACGGCGAATACAAATACTTAACGGGGTTTCATTACCCAAAACTCCCGCATCCGCAGTGCCGTAAAGTGATGCAAAATCATAACAAGGATTTCGCGAACCAACTCTTTCGCCAACTAAACTCCGCCATTCTTCACTAAATACTTCTCCCGCCATCACTAATTTAATCTGATATTGCTGCCACTCCACACCACGAGCGATACCAGTGTCAATCACATCTTTTAAAAATGGCGGGTATCCTAATAACACAACTTGCTCAAAACCTGAAGCAAGTTCTTGGACAACTCGCAAGATTTCTTCTTTGTTGTTACCAGGAGTAATTACAGTGATGGGATAACCTTTGCTAGCAAGATAACGACAGCAATTAGTGGTAAACATTCCACCTACCCAAGTGCCTAAAGTGAAACAAATCACTGCTAGGGTACGTCTGGTATCTGCATAGAAACTATCGTGAAAAATCTGTTCAAAGCGTGTGGCGATTTGGAGTTCATCTGTGAAAAAACGAGGCCAAAATGTCGGTTTCCCACTGGAACCTGATGAAGCAGCTATCATGTCGCACGCTTGGAGTTGTCCGTTGCGGCACAAGTCAGCTAGAGGATAACGCAGTATATAATTTTGTTTAGCGATCGCTGGTAGTTTTTGAAACTGCTCTAAGGTTTGAATAGTCGCGGGATTAATTTCCCTTTCTGCTAAAAACGCCTTGTAGGCTGGTACATTCGCCGCCACATCGTGAAATAAACTCAAAGCTGCTGAAGTTTGAGTGTTGAGATGCCTTTGCAGTAGAGTTTCTAGGGGGGTAGACAAAAAATCTTCAAATGCTTTAATTACTTGCTGCTGTCTTGATTTGCCGTTCATGACACTTGCTTATTTATCCTGAAGTAGAACCAACACCGTTTAAAATAATTCGTAATTCGTAATACTCGCCTTCATGCGAGAAGCAAGCTACGTAATTCGTAGAATATCCGAAAATGAAGGTATGTGCGTTGTAGTCATTAAATAAAACCTTAATTTATCCTTCAGCACCATGCAGCTCTATTGCAGTAAACAACACACAAATAATGGTAGTAACCGCTTTTGCACCCATTGTGGCGAACCATTACCTCTTGCTGTGGGACAGGTTGTAGATAATCGCTATCAGATTATCCGTCATCTAGGACAGGGTGGTTTTGGACGCACCTATTTGGCGGAAGATATCAATAAATCCCATCAAACCTGTGTGCTGAAGGAATTTGCACCCCAAGTACAAGAAAATCAAGATTTACAAAAAGCTAAAGAGTTATTTGAGAGAGAAGCTAATGTCCTAAAAAAACTCCAGCATCCACAGATTCCCCGTTTTCACGCCTCGCTACAAGTGAAGATAGGCACTAAAGATTTTTTCTTTTTAGTGCAAGATTATGTGGATGGTGAAAATTACTACCAGTTATTAGAACAGCGTGAAAGTCAAGGAAAAACCTTTAGTGAAGAGGAAGTAATCACCCTCCTGCAACAAATTTTACCTGTATTATCATACATCCACTCACAAGATGTAATTCACCGCGATATCTCTCCCGATAATCTAATTTGGCGGCGTTCTGATAATCTACCAGTGCTAATTGATTTTGGTGGCGTCAAGCAATTGCCAGCTTCTCAAGGTTTTTGGCGTACCAAGTTAGCTGAAAATAATACTTTATTGGGTAAAAAAGGTTACGCTCCCGAAGAACAGCTACGGCAGGGAAAGGCATTTTTTAGTAGTGATTTATATTCTTTAGCGGTAACATCACTGGTGTTACTCACAGGTCAAGAACCGCAGAAACTATACGACAGCTATCAGGGAATTTGGAGGTGGGGAAAAGAAATCCAAGTTAGTCCCAAACTAGAAACAGTGTTAAAAAAGATGCTGGCTTATCGACCGAGCGATCGCTACCAACGAGCCGAGCAAATCCTTAGAGATTTACCATCGCCAACTGCAACTAAATCTTCAGGTAATTATATTACCACCAAGATCAAGACGATGGTCGTTGCTCCAGGAAGACAACGCGCCAGTGCTGTTATGAGCAGATTCCAGAGGCAGACGCAAGCAATTGTTAAACCAGCATCTTTCCCTGTTTGGATTCGCCCTTTTGTGATGAGTTTAGGGGGAACGGCTTTAGTTGTTTTAACTGGCGCAGGTGCTTGGGCGGTAGTAAATGCAGTGATTAAGAGTGTAACTTCAATTACTATTCCATCAATTTCATTACCGCAAATCCCCCAGTTTCCCAATCCTAGCGGTAAACCAACAGGCGACAAAGGAAAAAATAGCGACCTCCAGAAAATTATCACTCGTCGTCAAGAGTTAGAAATTACTGAAGGATTTTTTATTCGCACAGTAGACGATTTATTTTATACAAAAAAACCAGAATTAAAGGGACGTAGCCTGACATCTAAGCCTGAAGATGCTGGTTTACGAGATGAATGGTCTGATATCGCCGATAATTTATTGGATAAACTAGAACAGGCTGACCTCAGTACAGCAGCTCGTCGGAAATTAGGGAATTATAGTCAAAAAGATTACGATACATGGAGACGAGAAGCGCGATCGGGGCAGTTTGGCAACTATACAATCGATCAACTGACCAAAGACACCAATGAAAAATTCGATCGCTTGTTTCCCGATCAACAGCGTAAGAAACTAAATCAACAGACTTTTGGTCAAATTTGGTATGCGATCGCAGCCGATCGAGTCAGTAAAGTACAATCTGGCAAATAAGGCGACTGGGGAGAAATAACTTAATAACAAATGACAAGTGACAAATGACAAAAATATATTGTTCTAAAGGACATGAAAATTCCCCAGGTAGCCGCTTTTGTCTCCAGTGTGGTGAGAATTTGTTGGATACGCCCATGAGTTATAGTATCCAACCAGGAATGACTTTAGGCGATCGCTATGCGATCGTGCGTCAAATTGGCCAAGGTGGCTTCGGACGCACTTATTTGGCTGAAGATGTCAACCGTTTCCGCGAACTTTGCGTTTTAAAAGAATTTTCCCCCCAAGTTCAAACCGCTTACGTTGTCCAAAAAGCTGAAGAACTCTTTGAGAGAGAAGCGAGTGTTCTTTATAAACTGCAACATCCCCAAATTCCCCGTTTCCGGGAACTGCTGCGGCTGAATTTAGGGGGCAAAGAATATCTATTTTTGGTGCAAGATTATGTAGAAGGGGAAACTTACAATTCTTTGTTAAATACCCGACTACAACAGGGTTTACGCTTTACAGAGGCGGAAATACGCCAATTATTCTTTTCAATTTTGCCAGTGTTGGAATACATTCATTCACTAGGAGTAATTCATCGAGATATTTCTCCAGATAATTTAATGCTTCGGACTGTTGACAAACTGCCAGTTTTAATTGATTTTGGTGGTGTCAAACAAGTAGTAGCAACCGTAGCTTCCGAATATTACCAACCCGGCATGGTTGCACCTCCGCCAGCACCAACCTTATTAGGAAAAATCGGATTTGCACCGCCAGAACAAATGCAAACTGGGTTAGTATCTCCCCACAGCGACTTGTATGCTTTGGCTGCAACAATGTTGGTATTACTGACAGGGAAACAACCCCAAGAATTAATTGATACTTATACTCTCACCTGGCAGTGGCGACGGGAAGTTAATCTGAGTCAAAATCTGGCACAGGTATTAGATAAAATGCTATCGGCTAGACCAAGCGATCGCTATCAATCAGCCCGTCAAGTACTCCAAGCCCTCAACTCACCCCCAGCGAATTATCCGCCAACTCAATATCCCACTCCACCACAACCCACAGCCGCCACCGTCGCCGTCTCCCCACCTCCCCCACCTTCCCCAACCCCTCCATATCCCTCATATCCCTCATCTTCCCCCTCTTCCTCCTGGTGGACGCCAACAAAAACCTTTATTGTGGCGGCGCTAGTAGTTGGGAGTGTGGGATTAATTTGGTGGGGATTGAATGGCAGGCGAGATGTCGGGCAAGTCGATCCTAATCCTACAGCCAGCCCCATTCCAACCAGCGAACAACCAACCGATCCTTTAGCGCAATATTCGCCAGCAGAACGAGAACGCAAAGAAAGATTAAGCGATCGCCGTCAACAGTTGGGTATTGACTCTAACTTCTACGTGAACTTAGTGAATCAAGTTTTTTGGGACAGAAATCCCAGTTTACGGGGACGTACTCTCAGTAATGGTCCTGAAGATGAAAGTTTGCGCGCAGAGTGGGATAAAACAGCTTCGGAATTACTAGAAAAGCTTGCACCACTGAGTAATAATGCCCGCCAAAAACTAGGAACTTACACAACTGCTGAACGCGATCGCTGGAAAGTGGAAGTCAACAAAGTCAACGTTGGTAGTCGTTCTTTGTATGATTTGGGAGATACTGCTTTCTTCAGTGTATTTCCTGAGCAACGGGGTAAAAGTTTCCAAGGTCAGCCCATTGGACAAGTTTGGTATGGATTTGTTAGCGATCGACTCAGTGCAATCCTTGACGGTAGCGCTTTCCAGAAACTTGTCTTCGCTCCGGGAGCTACTGGCAAAACAGTCAATGGTACTCTCCAATCTGGTAGTGGTAAAGTATTCATTGCTGGACTTGCCAAAGACCAATCTCTGGATTTGAAGCTAGAAGCAAATTCCCAAGTTTTGTTATCAGTCTATTCACCCTCTGGCAAAATTCGATTTTTAGAAGATTCTACCAAGCGTAGTTTGTCAACTAAATTACCAGAAAATGGATTTTATGAGTTTGTCGTGGTTTCCACAGCAACGAAACCAGTAGATTATCAACTCACTATTACAGCGGAAAATCCCATCGCTCCCCCACCACCAACACCCACGCCCACGGAAACATCCACACCTGCACCAACTCCCACGCCAACGCCGACACCTACGCAAACACCCACGCCTATAGAAACCTCCACACCTGAACCTGAACCAACACCAACACCAACACCTGAGACAACGCCCTAGTACCGCAAGGCGGAATTAAAAATTAAAAATGTTGGGTAAAGGTTAAAGGTTAAGGGAAAATTCCATATTTTTACCCTTTACCCTTTACCCCTTACCCTTTTCCCCACAATGCCAAGAAGTCTATTGTAGTAGTGTCTTTCAATCTGTCTGCACTACACCTAAACGCAACGCAATTCGCTGGTGCTTCATTGGATCGTAGGGTCTACCTCTGTGCATCACTTGTGAGTTGTCCCAAAAAAGAATATCTCCTGGCTGCCAAACATGAGAGTAGACTGGCGTGCAGTCGAGAACAGTCCTAAACAAATCTTCCCAGAAACGTTTTGCTTCTTCTGGTCGATCTTCCATACCAACTGCGATCGCAGTGTCCGAACCTAAATATAATCCCTTTTTACCAGTGACTTTGTGAGTGGACACAATGGGATGCAGTTTCTTCGGTATATCAGTATCTGCATTGGGTTTTTGAGAAAATCTTGGTGGCGAGTGATACATCGACATCTGCTCTAATTGCTGCTGATGTTGAGGATCTAGATTATTGTAAGCTTCTACCATATCGAGGAACTCAGTAGTGTGAGGTTGCCCATCTACACCTTCCGGCACTTGTATTCCATAAAGCATCACAACATATAGTGCGTTCATATCCAGTCCCTCTGTACTGGGGAGGCCATCTTTATCATGATGCCATTGCCACGCATATTTCCCGGCTGGATCGGCAACCGGCCCCTTTGGATTGCCCAATATATAAACATATTGGCTTTGTAAATCTGGACTAATCTCAGGATCTAATGTTTTCGGAGGGCCGCCAAACATAAAATCGCCAAAGGTCTGCTTGGCAAATTCTTTTAATTGTTGTGCAGTTATCTGTTGCTGTCTAACGACTACAACGCCATGTTTCCAAAGTGATTCTTTTAATTCACGCGACTCTATTTCTGTGAGGCAGTTAAGATTGCAACCGCGCAGGACTTCAATTCCCAGTCTTGGGTGGTGCTGGATTGTTTGTTGTTGAGTAATTTGAATCATTGCTATGCATTTATTTTGGTAGCAAACTATCGGATCGAACTATATAGTTAATTAGTGTAGATAGGAAATTTCTGTAGTAGTATCTTATCTAAAAAAGTTGCCCAAGTATATTAAATATTGAAGGAGCTATAGGACTAGTATTTGATTTTTGAAATTACTCGTAGAGGCAGGGAACAGGCAATAGGCAATAGGCAATAGTGAAGAAGAGGATTATAAGTGTACGGATTTTTTTCAGAAATCAAACCGGATTCCTATACTAATCAAAGTCTGTCGGTAAATTTGGTTGGCGATAATGTTGAAAAAGTCGATTTATTTGTGCTGGTGTCACACGTCCGAGAGAAAGTTCTGGTAACGCACCTTCAGGAAAAAAACCTACTTCTTCAGTTTCAATACTTGATGATGGAGAACCACCAATAAGTTCGCAGTGAAAAAACAGCTTGTAGATATAAAACGGTAATGGTGGATGTCCCTGTTTGTTTCTGTCATAGACAGCTAAGAGTTTGATTGCACGTGCTTGGTATCCAGATTCTTCATATATTTCTTTCACAACTGCCTCACTGGGCGACTCGCCAACATCAGCCCATCCACCAGGTAAAGTCCAGCAGCCGTCTACTCGCTCCTTGACTAACAATATAGTATCGTCACGAAAAATTGCTCCTCGCACATCAACTTTGGGAGTTGCATATCCGAGTTCACGGCTAAATAAATCGAGAATATAGCTGTGTTCTACATTTGAGTAACTCGCCATGATTTCCGTGGCGATCGCTCGTAATTGTTTGTAACGTTCTATATCATAAACATTCTCAGAATAAGTCAAACCATTTTGAGCGATCGCTTGTAACTTCTGTGCCCATTCCAGCCATTTGGTTTCCACAGTTTTTCTCCTATTTACGCTAGAAGCGCACAGATGTGCGCCCCTAACGATGGTTTAATTAGCTGAAAATTGCTGTAACGTCTATATTAAGCATCATCTAAAGCTGTAATTCCAGGCAATTCCTTGCCTTCAAGTAACTCCAAGCTAGCGCCGCCGCCGGTGGAGATATGGCTCATTTGGTCGGCTAAACCAACTTTTTCCACAGCCGCTACTGAGTCACCACCGCCGATAATGGTAGTTGTGCCAGTTTTACCGATTTCAGCCAGAGTATGAGCGATCGCTTCCGTACCTTTCGCAAATTTATCAAACTCAAACACACCCATTGGCCCGTTCCAAATTACCGTTTTGGTATCTGCAAGGGCTTCTTGGAAAAATTTCACCGAGTCTGGCCCAATATCCAAACCCATCCAACCATCGGGGATATTCTCAATGCTAACGGTTTGAGAATTGGCATCTGGGGCAAAGTTATCTGCCAATACCACATCGGTGGGAAGCAATAAAGCAACGCCCCGTTCCTTAGCCTTAGCTTCCAAAGATTTCGCTAGTTCCAGCTTGTCTTCTTCTACCAAAGACTTACCAACATTCAAACCACGGGCTTTGTAGAAGGTGAAAATCATCCCACCACCGATGATCAGCTTGTCGCACTTCTCTAGCAGTGTTTCAATTACGCCAATTTTGCTGGAAACTTTGGAACCGCCAATAATTGCCGCTAAAGGACGTTGGGGATTTTCAATGGCGTTTTGCAGATATTGCAATTCCTTCTCAACCAAATATCCAGCCACAGAAGGACTGAGGAATTTAGTCACACCTTCAGTGGAAGCATGGGCGCGGTGTGCAGTACCAAAAGCATCATTTACATAAAAATCAGCATTAGCTGCCAATTTTTCCGCAAATTCTGGGTCATTTTTCTCTTCTTCTGGGTAAAAACGCACATTTTCCAGTAACAGCACTTGGCCATTTTGCAGAGCGCCAACTTTAGCTGCAACTTCATCGCCAATGGAGTCATCAGTTTTAACGACTTCTTGCCCCAGTAACTCTGACAGACGCTTGGCAACGGGAGTTAGGCGTAATTTGTCATCCACACCCTTGGGACGGCCAAAATGGCTGGCGAGAATGACCTTAGCTCCCTTCTGCGTCAAATCTTGGATGGTTGGTAGAGCGGCGCGAATGCGAGTATCGTCGGTAATGTTGCCTCGATCGTCCACAGGCACATTAAAGTCAACCCGCACTAAGGCACGTTTCCCAGAGATATCAGCCGAAGATAAACTTGCTAAACTTTTTTTGGACACACCAAACTCTCCTGATTGCCTTTTTGTTATTGTTTTGAAAGTAGAACCATCAAGATTTTACCGGAGTCAGGGGTACCCAAGTGACAGATATATTTAAGACGGTATTATTTCCTATCGATCAAAGCCGGGAAACGCGGGAAGCTGCTGATGTTGTCACCAACGTAGTCAAAAAGTACGGCAGTCGCTTGGTGCTGCTGTCTGTGGTAGAAGAACCACCTCCAGATGCGCCTAGTGCCGACGATCCGATGGTGTCACCAGAGGTAGTTGCGAAACTGCTGGAAAATGCCCAATCTTTATTTTCTGGGCAAGGAATTCAATCTGAAACCTTAGAAAGGCGAGGCAAACCAGCTTTTACGATCTGCGATGTCGCTGATGAAATCGGGGCAGATTTAATTATCATGGGCTGTCGGGGGCTAGGTTTGACTGAAGAGGGAGCGGATGATAGTGTTACCACTCGCGTAATTAACCTTTCTCCTTGCCCAGTGTTGATTGTGCCTTAGCAGTGTGTTGTGGAATATTGATTGTAGTGCGATCGCTAATAAAAAGTTTTGCGGTTGTTGTAAAAAGGGGGCTGAGGAAGGTTGTCCTAGATTTAGTAGTGCTAAATAAAGGCATCAAGTTTTAGCCTTAAGCAAGCATGATTGACTCCTACCTCCTGCCCCCTGCCTCCTTAAACCTTAGCATTCTGAATTTTTTGATTATCTAATTTTCTGATTCCGCCAAAAACGATTAACCAAACTACTACAACAACCCAGTGAATTAAAACGATTGCAAATAAAGATCCTGTAAGGATATATGCAACAGTACAGATAATTCCCAAAAATGCCGCTAAAACAAGAAAAACACGCTCGAAAAATGTAGGAATTCCAGCTTTATAAAAAGTTTTAGCATTCAAGGGATGATACAAAACAAATAATAATAAACTCACTATTGCCCACAAAGACCATTGAAGCCAATTGGTGATTTCGCTAGGATGAGGAAGTAAAAAAACGCGAAAAACGAGTTCTTCCACAATTGCAGGTAAAAATAAACAACGCAACATTAACAAGTATTTATCAATCCAATTTGCAGACCATAGTTCTATCTGTAAAAATCCAAATTTCCAACCATAAGGTAGAGCAAAAATACTATAAATTACCAGCAGTACAACAATAACTAACCAATCTTTTAGCCTTGGAATTACTAAGGACGCTAAAACGCGATTTAAAAGAATTGAAAGTGGTGAAATATTGGTAAAAGGAATCTTAATTTGTCCTAAAAGTGCTGTTGGGGCAATGGGTGTAATATTAGGTTCCCAACCACCGACTTGATTGGTTCGCAATACTTGCATAGTTGCGCCATGTTTTAAAAATATTGCGGCTAGGTCGTCGTGTGCAAGTCTAGGCATTATTGTTCGCCATGTTGTCAAACCAGCCCAAATACTACGATCTTGAAATGGTTTCGTCGTTTTTCCTCTGCCTGTACCTGCGAGTATACCTGCTTGACTTTGCCAATCAGCGCGAACTATACCCAAGGGTGCTAACTGTTGTTCCAAAGATTGACCTAATTCAACTAGCTGCTGAAAGCGTAAAGTTTGCGGGTGATTAGGGTTGGCGCGTATCCAAGTTTGAATTTGAGGAGTTATAGCAACTTGGTTTTTAATTGCCAGTATTGCAGCATAAAGTGCTTGGCTTGAGTCTTGGACGCATGAGGTAGCAGGTGATACCATTGCGCCACCAGTTCCATCACCAACTCGATAACGTGCCATTGTTACCTGTAATTGTTGCTGGAATTGCTCTAAAGGCGAAAGTTTGACACCATCAAAATCATAATCCTGCGTTACAGGGTCGAATTCGATCAGAATATCTGATACTGGACGTGTTGCTAGCCAACCACGTTGTAAATTACCCATGTAATCAGCCCATGTATGCGTTCCGGCAATAATTCCATCGGGGTTATGGGCATAAATTTGGTGGTATTTAGTCTCGAAGCGTAATTCCTTAGTAAACTCATCGCGGACAACTTCTGCAATTCCAAAAGCGAAATGTCCGGTGATAGTATAAGGTACTCCCAATGCTTCAGCTTTACGTCCGCCAATTCCACCAAATAGGTGTAAAACAATAGCTTTATTCCCTTCTTGCCATGTTGATATAGATTGATTAAGTGAATTTTGTGTTTCTCCAGGTGTTAATAATACAGTATTGAATTTACCTTTATTGTTTTCAGTATTTTGCCAATTTACCTCTTGGATGTAATTTAGACCTAATTCTTTACCAGTAATAATTTGACGGGGTTGAATTTGCAACAGAGAACGAGGTGCAAGTGCGCGTACCGTAAATACGCCCTTTGCATCGGCAGCGCCATAAATATACCACCCATCTTCACCCGCAGGCGATCGCTCGATTTGCCGCAAACTTGAAGGAGCAAAATTTCGCTTATCTATTAATTGTTGGGGAATACGAATAGTTTCTTGAAAACCATCAAATTTATTTGAATTAGCATTATAATGCTGTACTAAAAAATAACCGTTATACTGCTTTGCGTTAGAAGATAAAATAGTTTTCTCGCTAGATTGAATCGGTTTAATTATTTTTACTAACCCATAAAACCTACCCGTTGCTAAAATAGGTTCGCGTTCAATTTGCAAAATAGGTTTTTCTTGACTTGCATCAATGATTGTACTTGAATCTAAAGCCACAATTGCTTCATCATCAGGATTTGCACCAGCCAAAGAGCGTAAAATCCCTACCTGACGAACTCTATTTAGTCGAAAAGGATGAATATTTCCTTGTTTTTGACTTTTAATCACTTCAGGAGTGAAATTTATATCTCGCGTTACGGCTCGTTCTAAAGCAAGCAAATCTTTATTCTTTTTCCACTCCAAACGCACAATTTTACCTACTAATTCTTGTGCATTGGGTGGTGCATATTGCACTTCCATCCATACCCAATCTAAACCATCTTGTAATTGCTGTTTTGTTGGTAAAATTAACCTTCCTACCCAGTCGCCAATAGGTTTATAAAGGTTTGCAGATGGAATTTGTGCAATGGGATAAAAACTAGATTGATTAAAGTTTTGTCGAATATGGCTCGCGTAATTGCTTTCTTGTTGTACTAACTGGCTTTGGCTTGGGGAAAGTTGGCACAACGCAATTACTGCAATGAACACTAGCAGTAAAAATCTCGTAAATAGTAGCCTTGTTTTTTGATTCAATCCACCGAAAATCATATATAATCAGTAAGTTTTAGTTGCCGATTATCTTACTATAAATACACTGTTTTGAGTCTCTGCTGTAATCCAGGATTATTTGATTCTAAATGTAAGCAATATATAAGACATCTGGTGAAATTAAATATGCTTTACCTATAACCTTTGTAGAGAGGTAGCATTACTATGTCTCTATATTATTTTTCACCAAATATCTAATAAAAGATCGCTATTTACTCGTAACAGTCTCCAAGCTCTAGGAACACCGTGAATAGAGGATAGTTGCTCTTGCAAAATCACGTAGATGTTACTTTCTTCAGGCAATCTTCTGTCTCTCGCCTAAAAATCCATAGCTTTATACTTTATGCAAAATAAAACTGCTGTATTTTAGCCATGAGCGTAGTCGTAAAAAGCAGAGGTCTAAAGTAACGAGAATAAGACTTCTGTGTAGCTATAGGTTTTTTGTTCTAGATGCCTATTTCTAGCTTTTTCAATCAGGTAATTACCAAACACAGTTTACAGTGGAGCAGTGCCAAAAAAGACGATTTCCTCAACATTCAAGACATTAAGGGTGAACTCATCACGTTTAATGGTGTAATTATTGGAGCTGCCTAGAATGGTGTAATCAGTTTTTAAATCAGACAGAATTAGTTTATCCCATCCCGATCCACCATTGATTGTGGCATTACCGTAACCAACATCAAATGTGTCGGCTCCACATCCACCCTTAAGCAAGACATTGGCGATCGCGCCCCCTTGGTTTGAAATGGCTTTACCGCTATCATCAATTCGACGGGCTTTGAAGTAATCGTTACCGTTTTCGCCATCAATTGTGCCACCTTGGATGCCAGTATTAGCGCCATACCCAGTAAGGGTATCATTTCCTTCTCCTCCATAGATAATGCCATTAGTATTAACAATACCTATGCCTTTACTAATGCCAGTACCAATGATGCTATCGTTGCCATCGCCTAAACTGATCGTGCCACTGTTAACAACACCTATACCTACACTAGGTGCAATTGTGTAAAAAGGGTCATCGGACAGTCCTCTACCGCCTGTGCCTGTGCCAGAGAGGAAGTCGTTTCCCTTGCCTCCACTGATCGTGCTACCCTCACCGTTGGAGATGCCTGTACCCTTACCCGAATAGTAGTCACTGTGGAACGGATCTCCTTCTTCTGCATCACTGCCCTTGCCGATACCAGTAATAAAATCGTTTCCGTCTCCTCCATTAATGTCGCTGCCACCACTGTTGAAGATGCCTGTACCATCTCCTCCATTGTAAGCAATTCCACCAGTTCCAGTTCCGGAGATAGAATCGTTCCCTTCTCCTCCATTAATATCGCTGCTCTCAGTGTTAGAGATTCCTATAGCAAACCCGCTAAATATAAATGTTCCAATTCTACTTCCAGAGATAGAGTCGTCCCCCTTTCCTCCATCAATACGGCTATCCTTAGTGTTTTGGATGCCTGTACTAAAGGATGTCCCCAAACCGGAGATCAAATCTTTTCCATCTCCTCCATTGATATAGCCACCCTGAGTATTGGAGATACCTATACCAGCTTCATAGATGGATCGATACCCACTACCACCAGTACCTGTGCCAAAGATTGTATCATCTCCTATCCCTGTATTAATGATGCCACTGTTAGCAATGCCTGTGCCAGTGCCTGCGTCAAAGCTGCTGCTGCCGCCTGTGCCACTACCCTCGATAGTGTCGTTGCCTGCTTGAGTATTAATGACTCCATTTTTTAGAACCTCAATTCCAATTGCTGGGAATGCATTATCCTCTGCTGGGAATCCATTATCCTCTTGGCCCACCACTAGATCCGAGCCAGAGGTGCCTACGAGCGGGGGAACAGAAACAATTAGTCTGGACATAATATAACTTTCCTCAATTGAGTGTGATAAAGCTTTAATCCCTGAAAGTCTTGCTCTTTCAATAAGAATTCTTTAAGTCAGAATTCACAGATAACTCTGAGATCGGGCTTTATTCGATCGGAAGTTCACAGAGTCAGAACTAGAAAGTTGCAAACTTAACAAGTATTAATTGACGAATTTTTTGTCACGATCTCAACAACCTCTAAGAGGATGCTTGAAAAGTATTATTCCTAACACCAAAACTTCCCAAACCTAACCCCATTTTCTTGTAGGGAAAGGGGAGTTTCAAAGCCCCTCTCCATATCGGGGAGAGGTTTTGAGAGGGATCTTTAGCATACTTTGCGACTTTTCAAACATCCTCTAAGATTGTTAATGACAAAAAATAATCTTTTATTCGATATTTGAAAATAGAAACCAAATCATAACCTGATAGTACTTACATAGCGAAAATTTACTTAGATTTCTATAATTTAATAAAAATCTTTATATTATTTTCATGTTTGTTGTTGAAAAATTTATATAAGAGTAGTGTTATTTACGTATTCTTTATATTTTAACGATCGCGTGACAATCTAATGTGCAGACTATAAAATTATGGATGTTTTGTAACTCTCGGCGTAAGTGATTGTACATAAAAAGTTGACGGTCTTGAAGTGCAACTATAACTTAGAGTTAACTCAGCTTCAAGTATTAAAATTAACTTCTTTGTTTGTCATTTGTATTTACAAATGACAAACAGAAAATTCTGAGCGCTGACTTGGGGCGCTCAGAACTTTAGAGACAAAGCTTGCATATTTACACGCTTTACCTAACAGCTTAAAAGCGATAGTTGCGATCGCGCACCCACATACTAACTGGCACTGCCTTTCCTTGTGGGTCTACTTTTGCCTTGACCACAATCGGTGGTACTTGTCCTCTGCGGGCGCGTTGGGTTTGTAAGTCGTTGCGAATCTGTTGCCGTTGGTTTTCTGGGATGTAATATGTTTCTAAGCCGTAGTTAACGGAACCATCCTGATAAACACCTTTTAAGGCTGCCTGATTGGCTCTAAGAGTTGTGGGGCGATCGCTACTTACTCGTAATGGTCTCCAAGCTCTAGGAACACCGCGACCAGAAGAGAATTGCTCTTGCAAAGTCACATATATGTTAGTTCCTTCAGGCAATCTTCTGCCACTTCCCCGACCTTTGCTGACTAATGTTTGCCAGCCAGGTAGTCTGCTCAAATTTGAGGTACGGGATATGTTGTAATCTAAGGCTAAGGTGTTACCTGCGATCGCATTATTAGGGTCTACAGGTACGGTTTGCAAAATCACCGTCTTACCTGTTACATCTGTATAAACTGCTTGGGCTGGTACTGCCATAATTAACCCTGTTTGCAGCGCTAGGGGAGCAAGTAACCGCCAAAAAGGTAAGGGCTTATTCGATTTTTGTTCAGTAGCAATCAAGTAATCCCGAAAAGTCACCTTACTGGAAAATTCAGCTTCCGGAGACAAGGGTTTATTCTTAGATTCAGAAGAAGTATTAGTCATGAGCGTAGTCCTAAAAAGCAGAGGTCTTGAAGAGGTTAAAAGTAATGAGATTAGGACTAACGCAGAGAAACTTTAAAAACTTTGACGCACAGAGATTTCTGAATTTTGGATTTTGGATTTTGGATTTTAGATTTTTTATTCAATCTAAAATTTAAAATTCAAAATCTAAAATTTGCCCTACTTTTTACCTGTAGAGCTACCACCAGGTAGGCGGCGTTCAAACCAGAGTCCAGCGCTAATTAAAGCAGAACCGCACAGGACATAGACTAGCGACCTAAAAAGTAAGTCGGTGTCGTACTCCTGCACGCGACTGATAATTTGCAGTGTTACTAACAGCATACCGCCCCAAAAGGAAATTCTGTTGCTTAATTTCAATCCTTCTTGAATTAGTCCCCAGGCTAATGTTGCAAGAAGTACATTGAAAATAAAAATGCCAAGTTCATCAATCCGGCTGATAGTTTGATGCCAAAAAGGTACTATTGCAATAAAGACAAGAAATGTACTAATGACAGCAGTTGTGAAAATCACTTCGCGGCGCGGAGGATTATTTCTTTGGCGCAGTAGAAACAACCATTGCAATACCGCCAAGCCGCTGAGAATCCCCAAATCAATAATCGGCAGAGACTCGAATAAGTTTGTCAAATTCGTTGGCTGATTATAACTATAATCAGGAGATTCCCAGACCCAACGAAAAGACAGAACGTAAAAGACGATGCCAAAGCTTAACAACGCTAAATTACGGGCTAGATATTGAAACAACCTGTAATTTATGGTTGGAAAGAGTAAATCATCATAACTCCAGAATAATGCAGGTGGGAGTGCAAAAGCAAAAGATGCCACCCAAGGGGCTATATCAGCATAATTCAGCAATGGCAGTGGATTAAGGTTAGCTTGTAAGGAACTAGCAAAAACAAAGGCTGCTAGACCAAAAATCCAACGGGAACGACAGAAGTAGGCTAAGGGTACAAATACCAGCCATGCCAACAAAGGCAGATGCTGCACTACTAGCCGCGACCAAGTTAACTCTCCTGTTGCGTACCATAAGTCTTCTAGTCCAGTCCAGTAGCCGATTTCCACAAGGATAATTGACAGAATTCCTAAAGAATTTAAGGACAAACTGAAGGCCATGACTACAACACCGAATCCCCAGGCGAGAAACAGTTGGGAAGCTGAACCGATGATATTGAACATCTGGGCCATCAGCAGTAAATTTGCACCGAAGATGAAGGCGCTTAAAATAAGCAACCCTTCTCCCAGTAGGCGTTTGCTTCGTTCTGGTTTCTTTCCTTCAGGTGGCCTCCAACTGTAAAATCCAGTGATGGCGATCGCAAAAAACAAACTCATCATCAAAATAATTTTGACTTCTCGCGATCCTCCCTGCCAGTTTCCTGATACAAAGGTAATTATGCCTAAGCATAAAAGTATGCTACCGATAGCGATCGCTATTGCCTTATTGCGATCGCGTGCAGCAGCTTCCAGGTTTTTAAATTGATAACGTTCTGCTATCTGCTCATACTGCGAAGAACTAATTAATCCTTCATCCCTCCATAGTTGTGCTTCTTTGCGTAATTTTTCCTGAAAACTATCTAAAAACATGACCTTCTCCGGTGCAGTGGGGTAGCTTGGCCATTGCGTTCCCAATGGCGGTCATTATATTTTGAGTATGAAGCCAAAAGCCTTAATTACATTGTTCTTGTGTAACAGTTTGATTTTGATTTAGATACAACGTACTAATTCGTAATTCGTAATTTGTAATTTGTAATTGATAATTCATCATCTACATGGAAAAACCTTCTAATTTATTACTTAAACTCTCGCGGCGTTTGTTCGCTAATCTAGATGAGCAAGAAAAATTTATTGAGGCTTTAATGAATCCTCAGCCTTTTTCACCTACTATTATTTGGTGTTATGAAAAACCAGATATCTCGCCTTTTGCAGTGGAAACACCAACCGCTTGGCAACCACAATTTATAGACCGCTTATCTCTGGGAGAAAAACCTGGTAAACATCCTTTGCATGAAAAAGGATATTTCTATTGTTTAGATTTTTCTTCGGTGTTTGCAGCTAGTACTTTGTTAGCTATTCCTGAGTCTGTGCGTTTAGTTTTTGATATGTGTGCCGCACCAGGAGGTAAAAGTATCTTTGCTTGGAGAGCTTTAAAACCTGAATTGCTCATCAGCAATGAAGTAATTGGCAAACGTCTGGGAATGCTAATTTCTAATTTGAAGCGTAGCCAGGTTAGCCCTAGCGCGGTAGTTAATCGAGATTCGAGCATATTTGCCGAAATGTTTCCTGGCTCTAGCAATCTAGTCATAGTAGATGCTCCGTGTACTGGACAATCTTTACTTGCCAAAGGTGAAAAAGCACCCGGATGTTTTCACCCAACTGCTATTAACAAGAGTGCAAATCGGCAAAAGCGCATTATAGCTAACTCTGCTAAAATTGTTTCATCGCAAGGCTATCTTGCTTATATGACTTGCACATATTCGTCTGAAGAAAATGAGCAAGTTTGCGAATGGTTTTTAGAACGATTTCCTCAGTTTCAAGCGATAGAAATTAGTAATTTAGCCGAATATCAATCGCATTTAACTACAATTCCTTGTTATCGGATGTTTCCTCAAGATAGGTTAGGTGCGGGTGCATTTACAGTTCTGTTTCAAAATACTAATGAAGATAAATTTGAGCTTAAACAAGTAGATATAAATACAATTTCTTCGGTGTATATCTACCAAAACTTGAAAAAGTCAAGTTAAGCTGTTACGCATTTAAATTGTAACAATATGTAAACTTTGAACATCTTAATACCTTGTATCAATATGCGCCTTATAGTTATCGACTAATACTATATCCAGCTGGTTTAATGTTTGATGTTGAAGCAAATCGCTGCGAGTTTCTTAGAGCATGTTTGAAAAGTCATGATTGATGTATCAAATATTTTTTACCCCACCCTAACCCTCCCCTTATAAAGGGGAGGGAACTAGATTTTCTAGTTTTCCCCCTTTCCAAGGGGGGTAATAATGTGATTTTAATCACAGCCAACCACTTTTCAAACAACCTCTTAAAGAGTCTGTTACACAGACAAATGTAACCAAGAAAATCTAAATATAAACGAGGTTTAGTAATCCTTGCAGGAGTTACGAACAAAAATATCCCCGACTTCTTCAAGAAGTCGGGGATTTCAAGCTGTCGAAATGAGAATGAATATGTGTTGAAGAATTAATTGAATTGCTGGTTTTCGGAAGTACCCAGGAAAAATTCCTCGCGAATAGTCCATCAATTTGGAGAACAGCTAGCACAAAAATCAGGACTGAATTTGCAGTATTGGCTACCTGTCAATTGGTAAGCTGTACAATAAGGAAAACTTGTAAGTTGAATTTTGGCTGTTTGTAATTTGGAACCATTCGCCAATGTTTCAGTAAGTTTGGTTTTCTCAGCCAAAAAGATAGCTAAAATCTTCGGGAACGTTATGCAAGCAACAATATTGAGCAACGTTAGCATTATGCCGTCGATAAAATTCATAGGTAATCATCTCCTTTGAAATATAGGCGTAGGCGTAGTCCTTCTCCTGTCGGAGACGCTGCGCGAACGGCTGCGCTCAGGAACCACCCGTCATAGACATCGCTGTTTTTAGATGCAAACCAATCATTGCTTGCACTCTATGTAAATTAACTTTAACATAAATTTTTGTAAATATAAACGTGGAATTCCTGGAATTATCGTACACAGAAGAGTATGTGGATAATAAGGTTGGTTATTGTAGCAAAATAACAAAATAAGCTGGAAAATAATCAGTTTAAAATCTTTAAGTAAGGTGTTATGTCAACAACCCAAACCGCGTCTTCTTTTTTATCTAACATCAGCGAACGAGAACGGCAAGCATTAAAGCGGTTGGTAGATTACACAAATGTGGAATCATTACCAGAAATTTGGCCTTTGGCAGCTCAACGATTTGGTGATATTGTCGCTCTCCGCAATCCTCATGCTAAACCAGAAGTAGTGATTACTTATACCCAGTTGGTAGAGCAAATGCAACTATTTGCTGCTGGGTTACAAGCGTTGGGAGTAAAGGTAGGCGATCGCATTTCCTTAATTGCTGACAACAGTCCTCGGTGGTTCATTGCCGATCAAGGCATCATGACTGCTGGAGGCGTTGATGCGGTGCGTAGTTCCCAAGCCGAAAAAGAAGAATTGCTGTTTATTATCACTAATAGCGGCAGTACAGCGATCGTCGTTGAAGATTTAAAAACACTTAAAAAACTCCAAGATCGTCTCAAAGATTTACCAATTCAAGTAGTCATCTTACTTTCCGATGAAGCACCACCAACAGACGAAACCCTAAAGGTACTCAACTTTTCACAGTTGCTCGAAATCGGGAAAAATCATAATTTTGTGCCAGTCAAGCAAAATCGTGACGCTCTGGCAACTCTAATTTATACCTCTGGCACTACGGGTAAACCCAAGGGTGTAATGCTGTCTTATAGTAACTTGATGCACCAAGTGATCACTTTTGGCACAGTATTGCAACCAAACCCTGGCGATATAGTTCTCAGTATTTTGCCTTCGTGGCACAGTTATGAACGAACTGTAGAATATTACCTACTATCTCAAGGTTGTACGCAAGTTTATACCAACTTGCGCTCTGTAAAAGGGGATTTGAGACAATTTAAACCCAATTACATGGTCGGTGTACCCCGCCTGTGGGAATCGATTTATGAAGGAGTGCAAAAACAGTTCCGCGAACAACCAGCCAACAAGCAACGCCTAATTAAATTTTTATTGGGCATTAGCGACAAATATATCAAAGCGCAACGAACTGCTCAGGGATTGGATTTAAATAATCTTCATGCTTCAGCCGCCGAACGATTAGCAGCTAAGATCCAAGCATCAGCTCTATTACCCCTCCATGCCTTGGGAGAACGACTGGTTTACGCCAAAGTTCGGGAAGCCACAGGAGGACAAGTTAAGCAGATGATTAGCGGTGGTGGCGCGCTTCCCAGACACATAGATAATTTCTTTGAAATTATTGGCGTGCAGATTTTACAAGGGTATGGCTTGACAGAAACTTCTCCTGTCACCCATGTACGGCGTCCTTGGCGGAATTTGATTGGCGCATCAGGGCTACCACTCCCGGCTACAGAAGCTAAAATCGTCGATCCTGAAACAAAAGCGCCTTTACCAATAGAGAAGCGAGGCTTAGTATTGTTAAGAGGCCCGCAGATTATGCAAGGCTATTACCAAAATCCGGAAGCGACAGCCAAAGCAATTGACGCTGAGGGTTGGTTTGATAGCGGCGATTTGGGTTGGCTGACACCACAAGACGATTTAGTGCTGACTGGCAGGTCTAAGGATACGATTGTATTGACTAACGGGGAAAACATCGAGCCACAGCCGATTGAAGATGCGTGTTTGCGATCGCCATACATCGATCAAATTATGCTCATCGGTCAAGATCGGCGCAGCCTGGGAGCCTTAATAGTCCCCAATGTCGAAGCCTTAGAAAAATGGGCAGCAAGTCAGAATTTAACGCTGGATACGCCCAATAATCAAGTGACTTCCTCAGATAGTCAAAAAATTGACTTGGAGAGTAGAATGATCCAGGATTTATTTCGCCAAGAATTGAATCGGGAAGTCCAAAATCGTCCAGGCTATCGACCGGATGACCGCATCGGAACGTTTAAACTCATCCTGGAACCGTTTTCCATCGAAAATGGCTTGATGACACAAACACTAAAAGTTCGCCGACATGTCGTCACGGAACGCTATCGCGATATTATTGACGGCATGTTTGCCTGATCATTCCATCTGCTAACTGTAAAGAGTGAACGTGAAATATTTATGGATGTCTCCAAATCTAATTTGCTTCTCAAACGCGTCGTTAACGTCAAAGTTATTGTGACTCCCCTCTGGAAAGAGGAAGTACAACAGCAGCTGCAAGCGCAAATCAATCAACTCGATCAGCAACTGCAACAGCTAGACGTTGAAGGACAAAGAGCGATCGCAGCAATTCAAAAGCAGAGTCTGCAACCACCTGGCCCCCAGACCCTCCAACAAATTGACAATATCCAACTCCAAGTCAATCAAAAGAAAAGTGAATTTTTAGAGCAAAAAAATCAATTGCTGCAAAACCTCCAGCAAGTGCAGTTTCTCCAGCAAGATCAAGAAGTCAACCAATTCCAAATGGAAGGCTTTTTTCGGGTGGAAATCGGTGATAACCTAATTAGCAAAATGCAAGTCGAAATCGTTCTGCGCGATGGCGTTGTCGAAGAAATTCGCGGCGACATTTAAATTTGTCATTTGTCATTTATCCTTTGTCATTTGTCATTTGTTTTCTGACCAATGACCAATACTTCGACTCCCTTCGACTTCGCTCAGGGCAAGACGCTCAGTACAAGTGACTAATGACAGATATGATTTAACTTAGTGTTAGTGTGAGAGCGGCTCCCAGCCCAACATTCCACCTGGGAGCCAGCCCAAACGATTTGCCACACTGGAGGTGAGCTAATAAAAAGCGATCGCCCAAAGGTTGTCATCTTTGCTCGATATTTAACCGTCCCAACTGAATTATTACCCCGCTTGATTTGCGTAATCGTCACTAACGCCTGATTTGGTTGGGGATAAACTACCTCTATCTTTTGCGATCCTCCCACTGCTATCTCCTCAAAGGCATTCAGGGCGAGGGTAGTAGGATTACTGCCTTGAAGAGAAGAGTTAAGTTTTTCTAAAGGTATAGTTTGATAATCGGAACGCTCTGAGAATGCTGCAACTTCCTGAGACTGATGTATTCCTCCCATGTGCTGGGTTTGCTCATCACTAGTCTCAACAATCGGTGCAGATTGCTGGTGCTGGATAATATAAACTCCAGCACCAGCCGTGGCAGAGATACTTAATATCACAATCAAAAAGAATTTCAGCTTTGCCGACATAAAAGTAAACAGGAATTTCAAATAGGTTTATTACCAATTTTGAATTCTAGATTGAACTACATCCCATATCCTCTATCCGTGAGAAGCTCGTGTATCTTAAGTAGTGGTTATCAGAAATATTAAATAGCAATCCCATTTTATCTGTGAGAAACTCGTGCTGGTTTTTGCAAGTCAATGACTAAAACGAGATCGAGATTTTGGCTAACCGATTGAGGATAGTTCTGTATTATAGACCTCTAAGCTATATTTAGGTTCCTAAAGTCATTAGTCATTAGTGAATAACCAATGCCCCTCAAGAGTGCCCAGTGCTGAGTGCCCAGTTCTGAGTGGCGAATCTCACTTCCTTACTCAGCACGGGCTAAACCTTAGCTATCTGCTAACGGAACTGTTTTGCCCAATCCCCAACTAAAATATAAACAGTCTAAAACTCTCCCACCAAGATACAATTCGATCTGATAAAAACTGTTAAAGTCCATAAACCATTGATTTCCAAACCACCCTATGAGCATTCACGAAGTATTTATGCCGGCGCTGAGTTCCACTATGACGGAAGGCAAAATCGTCTCCTGGGTGAAATCGCCAGGGGACAAAGTGGAAAAAGGCGAAACAGTGGTGGTTGTAGAGTCAGATAAGGCAGATATGGATGTAGAAACCTTCTATGAAGGATTTCTTGCCCATATTATAGTTGAAGCTGGTGAAACTGCCCCGGTAGGATCTGCGATCGCCTTCATCGCTGAAACGGAAGCTGAAATTGAACAGGCGAAATCTCTTGCCAATTCTGGCAGCGCGGCTGCTACTCCTACCTCTTCCCCTGAACCAGTTGCTGCCACAGCCTCAGCCGCAACACCCGCCTTAGCGTCTCAAAACGGGTCTAACCACAAAGAAGGAAGGCTTGTAGCTTCACCCCGTGCCCGCAAGTTAGCCAAAGAACTCAAAGTTGATTTAACTACACTTCAAGGCAGTGGTCCCCACGGACGCATTGTCGCCGAAGATGTAGAAGCATTGTCTAATAAAGGCAAGCAACCTGCACCTGCCCCAGTTGCTCCACCCGCACCTGTACCAACCAGCACTCCAGCTGCGCCCCCAGTACCTCGGACACCAGCACCCGCACCCGTGGCAGCGGCTGTTCCTGGTCAAACTGTACCTTTAACTACCTTCCAAAATGCCGTAGTGCGGAACATGGTAGCCACCATATCCGTGCCCGTCTTCCGTGTTGGTTATACAATTACCACCGATGGGTTAGACAAACTTTATAAACAAATTAAATCCAAAGGTGTGACAATGACAGCGCTACTGGCGAAAGCTGTAGCAGTGACATTGCAAAAACACCCATTGTTAAATGCTAGCTACTCAGACCAAGGTATTGTTTATCATTCTGATATCAACATTTCCGTAGCAGTAGCGATGGATGATGGCGGATTGATTACACCTGTGCTGCAAAATGCAGACGCAGTGGATATATATTCTCTATCGCGTACTTGGAAGTCTTTGGTAGAACGTGCTAGGACAAAACAATTACAGCCCCAAGAATACAACAGTGGTACTTTCACCCTGTCCAATTTGGGGATGTTTGGCGTAGATAAATTTGATGCGATTTTGCCGCCTGGACAAGGCTCAATTTTAGCGATCGGGGCATCCCGCCCGCAAGTGGTAGCAGCACCTGACGGTTTATTTGGCGTACGACAACAAATGCAGGTGAATATTACTTCTGACCACCGGATTATTTACGGTGCCCATGCTGCGGCGTTCTTGCAAGATTTAGCAAAATTGATTGAGACAAATCCTCAATCTTTGACACTGTAGTTTTGAAAAAACACCAAATTTAAATGTTAGCGCTATGAGCGAACAGCAGTTTTTCGTAGAGTAGCGCTAACAACAAACAATACTTAGACTTAAATTTTTGATGGACAAACTATGTAGCGATATTACGTCTCTACATGAGTTTATGTCCAAACTGATATCACAGTGACATACGACAACACCCTGAAATATTTGGTTGAGCAGTATCCAGAAGATTTTATCCGCTACTTACTTGCATCTGAAGCAACGGATATCCAGATTCTCAAAACAGAATTAAATCAAGAACCAATTCGTGCCGATTCTGTAACTTTTTTGCAAACTGCCAATCAAATACTGCATTTAGAGTTTCAAACTTTACCAGCATCGACTCCACCCTTGCCACTGCGGATGTTGGACTATTGGGTGCGCCTATATCGACAATACAATTGTGATATCGAGCAGATAGTAATTTTTCTTAAACCGACAACTTCAGAAGCTGTCTTTGTAGATCAATTTACTGCCCGCAATACTATCCACCGTTACCGCATCATCCGAATTTGGGAACAAGATCCAGAACCCTTATTGTTATCCCCTGGTTTATTACCTCTGGCAACTTTAGCGCGAACAGATTCTCCTCAAAGGTTACTTCAACAGATAGCAGTTCAGGTGAGTATGATTGAAGAAGAAGCCACCAAGCAGAGTATCTCGGTGTGTACCCAACTTCTAGCAGGATTGGTATTCGAGCCAGAACTAATTCGTCAGTTTTTGAGGAGAGAAGATATGAGAGAATCTGCCATTTATCAAGAAATTCTCCAAGAAGGACTTCAAGAAGGGAGACAACGAGGCATTGAACAAGGTATTGAACAAGGTATTGAACAAGGTATTGAACAAGGAAGGCAATCAGAGCTGAGGCTAGTGATGCGTCTATTAACTCGTCGGCTTGGTTCAATTAATTCTCAGTTACAATCTCGCTTGCAAGAGTTGTCCCTAGCTCAGTTAGAAAACTTGGGTGAAGTATTACTGGATTTTACCAGTGAGGCTGATTTAATGAATTGGCTAAATACAATAGAAAATTAGAGTTTGCTCTAAACCTTTCTACCAGTTCCAAAAAAAGTCAAATTTTCGTACCTAGCTCCTTGCTCGGTTGCTTCTGCTTGCATTTTTTGACGATACTCTGCTTTTAATTTTGCCATTTGCTCTGATGAAACCATCCTCTAGCTTGCTCTAAATTGCCGTATAAACTTAGTTGTTGAGTCTTCACTTCAATTAGACCAACAATTGGTAATAATGACATTTTTGTTATAACCTAGTTAAAATTTAAAGAAATTTTCTAGTCAGACACTCTGGTAATCGAGTGCTTGACTAAAAACTATTTATCTCTACTTTTGTTAGTAATTACTTTTTATGGCTAAAAAAGAAATTATTTATTCGCCTTATAAATTATTAATTTTTAGTATTGCTTTCCTGAGCTTGTTCTTGACTGGATGCTCAAGTGAAGACGGTGGAAACCAAGCGATGAATGAAAAGATAGACAGAATAACTATCAACGCTAAAAAAAAGTTAATATCAATGATTACTACTCAAGAAGCTGTTTTTGCAAAGCAGAAAAGTTTTGTGATAATTACCGATCAGAAAGGACAAGAACCATCATTCAAAGATTGGGTTATTGGCGATCCACAAAGCTGTTATGGATACTACACTAGAGCGCAAAATGTTAAGAGTAACACTAATATTAATTATATTACTGATAGTATTTTCGTCTATGCATTTCAAGATGCTTGTAAAGGTCATTGGGGCTTTCCGGGCTTTACACTTAATTTATATGTTGGTGCTGTTTTTGCAGTTAAAGTCCCTGATAGCAAGCAACTGAAAATGGTGAGTGTTATTTGCAAAGAGAATAATACCGCCTATCTTTCTAGAAAAAACTTATCTTTACCAGAGTACACAAGTGGTGTATTAAAGTGCCCTTCAAAAACAACAAAAGTGTATTTCAATGATTCAAATAATTATCCCAAATGAAAAAATATAAGAGTTTAATAAAGATGTAAATGGATAATATTTTTAGCTTACCATAAACACTAGTAATTTATCATATATTTATACTTTAATAAATAAATAAATAATACCACCCAACAATCTCTACATTAAGTAAGAATTGGGCAGTTTCAGTCATTAATTTATTTTCGCTAGCGCTAGCAGATAGCTCTATTTCTTCAGTCGATTCACTTAAAACAATCATTTATGCCTCAGCGTATCTCTGCGCTTACCTCCGCGTGCCTTTGCGTTTAAAAAATAAAAAAGGTGGACATTGCCCACCCTATCTAATTTATCCTTTCACACAAAGAACTTGCTTGAGTGTGGCGACAACCTCAACCAAATCCGCTTGATTTGCCATAACTTGTTCTATCGGCTTATAAGCACCAGGAATTTCATCTAACACACCCTCATCTTTGCGGCATTCTACACCATTTGTTTGCTCGATCAAATCATCAAGTGTATAGACATTTTTTGCCTTATTTCTAGACATCAAACGCCCTGCACCGTGAGAGCAAGAACAGAAGCTATGGGCATTACCTTTACCCTTAACGATGAAAGACTTTGCCCCCATCGAACCAGGAATAATCCCATAATCTTCAGTCTGGGCGCGGACTGCACCCTTACGAGTAACGTATACATCCTCGTCAAAATGCACTTCTTTTTCGGCATAATTGTGATGACAATTAACCTGCAATAAAGGTTTAGTTGCCTTCCCACCGGCGAGATGCTTCTCAACTATGTGCTTAAAACGCGCCATCATCACATCGCGGTTGACACGCGCATAGTTTTGTGACCATTGTAAATCGTGCCAATATGCCTGGAATTCTGGCGTACCAGCGACAAAGTGAGCTAAATCAGGGTCAGGCAATTTATTACCTGCCATTTTTGCTAATTCTCTGGCTGTGTGAATATGACACTGCGCAAGTTTATTGCCAATGTTACGCGAACCAGAATGCAGCATCAGCCAAACTTGATTCTCTGTATCAAGGCACACTTCAATAAAGTGATTTCCTCCACCGAGAGAACCCATCTGTTTCATAGCTTTACTTTGTAGGTCTTGCACGCCGCGATGCAACTCTTTAAAATCATCCCAGTGTTGCCAATTGCTGACGGATTTTTCAACGTCTTTATTTTCGTTAAATCCAGTCGGAATTGCTGCTTCAATATCTAGGCGGATTTTCTTTAGTTTACCTTCTAGTTGTTCGGCGGTAAATGCTGTTTTGATAGCGCTCATACCGCAACCAATATCTACACCGACAGCAGCTGGGATAATTGCCTCTTTGGTTGCAATTACAGAACCCACTAAAGCACCTTTTCCTAAGTGAACATCTGGCATTAATGCCACGTGTTTAAATACAAATGGTAATGATGCCACATTCTTGGCCATCTTGGTTTCTTCTGGGCCCAAAGAGTGATTTGCCCAAGATAAGACGGGTGCTGGTGTGGTAATTTCTAACTTTTCGTAGGGCATAATTTTTTCTATTTTGGATTTTAAATTTTAGATTGGGTATAGGGCAGTGATAATTATCGGTATGACATATAACCCATTACCTAGTTAGTTGTAGCAATTTATATGTTGTATTGTCTTTCATTTGGCTCCTTGAATTTTCGTGAAGCTGAAGAACTTACTTTTAGGAGTTAAAATTTGTATTATAAATGTAACAAAAATGATTACAAGCGTCAATCTATCACCACAGGGAGAAAGCAAATGTTTCTCTAATGTATTAAAATTTGTAAAGAAAATCACTGTGTTTAAATAGCTCCTTAAAGTTCTGACACAATATGGCAGTGCGTCAAGATACAATCTGGGAACGTTTTTTATCCCCTGTAGTGCGTCTTTTGATTGATGAAGATGGATTACAGCGTTACGCTGATAGTATTAATTGGGAGAAAGAGAGCGATCGCTATCGACGAGATGATGTCATAATTCCGGCGTACTACAGTAATCAAAACTTTCACGGGATTGCTGGCGGGTATCTCAATTCCGATGCAGCAGTTACTTACGATCCGGTTACTCAATACGTTCTACCGCCTAATGAAGGTATTGTCCGTCAAGCTTTAGTTGATGCCGTGAAGGTAAAACCACGACGCATACTTGATTTAGGCTGCGGTACTGGTTCCACTACTTTAATGTTAAAGCGGGCTTTCCCCGAAGCGGAAGTTATTGGCTTGGATTTATCACCTTATATGCTGGTAAGAGCGGAAGATAAAGCTAGAAATGCTGGCTTGGAGATAGTCTGGCGACACGGAAATGCTGAAAAAACTGGTTTGAGGGATGCAACATTTGATTTAGTAACAGCTTCTTTGCTATTCCACGAAACACCAGATGCGGTGTCTCTAGCAATTTTACGAGAAAGCTTCCGGTTGCTGGTAACTGGAGGACAAGTATTAATTCTAGATGGAAATCAGAAGACTCTGCGTCAGTTAGAATGGCTCAATGACGTTTTTGAGGAGCCATATATTCGTGAGTATGCTGCTAGTAGTATAGAAGCGAATATGGGTGCAGCCGGATTTGAAGCAGTGCGATCGCAGGATGTATGGTGGATAAATCAGGTAACTAGCGGCATAAAACCAATAGCAACCGAAAATGTCCGTCATTATACTCCCACATCAGTAGATAATAATGATTTGGAGGGACTTGGTTCTCCAGCGTTTGGCATAATGGCATGAGTTTAAAGGCAGTTCTCTTTGATTTTAATGGTGTCATCATTAACGATGAGCCAATCCACCTGCAACTGATCGATGAGATTCTCATTGAAGAAAATCTCCAACCCCAAAAGGTGAGCGAGCGTCAAGCTTCTTTAGGACGCAGCGATCGCGCTTGTTTTCAGCAGCTACTCGCTAATCGTGGTAGAGTAGCCAATGAAAACTATTTAACTCAGTTGCTGTACCGCAAAGCCCAAGCTTATACGGTGGAACTAGAAAAAATAAAGAAACTGCCTTTATATCCAGGTGTAGAAGACTTAATATATCAGGTGCGGTCGCGCAATCTGAAACTAGGATTAGTTAGTGGCGCGATTCGCACAGAAATAGAACTGGTACTCAATCGCGCTAAACTAGCTGAACATTTTAAAATCATTGTCGCAGGTGATGACATCACTACCAGTAAACCAGAACCCGATGGTTATCTACTGGCAGTAAAACGCTTAAATAAAGAATATCCCGACTTGAATCTCCAACCACAAGAATGTCTGGCAATCGAAGATACTCCAGCAGGTATCGAAGCGGCGAAGCGATCGCAAATGCAAGTTGTTGGTGTAGCGAATACTTATCCATTCCACATGCTTCAACGCTGCTGTAACTGGACTGTTGATTATCTCAGTGATTTGGAACTCGAACGGGTGCAAAAAGTTTATTCCCAAAAACAGCCTCAACCATCGGTAACAGAATGTTAGAATAATCTATGGTGATAATGTTTTCAGTTAATGAGTAATATTACTCTTGACTTAGCACTGATTAAGGGGAATTAGCTCAGTTGGTAGAGTGCTGCGATCGCACCGCAGAGGTCATCGGTTCGAATCCGTTATTCTCCATTTGTAGAGCGACATATTATTTGTCCGTGGCGACATATTATTTGTCCAAACATCTAGAGCGGCAAATTATTTGTCATTATAACTTTTTGCTACTTAATTTACTGCTTCAACTGTTGTGTGATCGCAGCACTCCTTTCAACCCTCCTAAATAATCAGTTATAGTATTTAACCATTTTAAAATCTGGTTAGTGTGAGTATGTAGTATTTATATCCTTATTTTTGCAACATAGTTCTAGCCGAGATAGTAGTTAAAACACATCAGGTAAATGTCTAGTAGTTTCTTGGCTAATCGGCTTTCAACCCACCCCTAGCCGGGATGGTTATTGAAACGTGGTTGGGGTAGCATCGGTTGGGCGCTGTACAATAACTTTCAACCCACCCCTAGCCGGGATGGTTATTGAAACCCAAAAATATAAAAGCATGGAGAATATGATGGAACTTTCAACCCACCCCTAGCCGGGATGGTTATTGAAACTTTATAGGGCATTGCAGAACTTCTAATTGGAGTTGCCTTTCAACCCACCCCTAGCCGGGATGGTTATTGAAACTTTTGGCGATGGTTGCGATGCACTAATCTCTACTTTCAACCCACCCCTAGCCGGGATGGTTATTGAAACTTTTAATTCGTACCAGGAGTGGATTAGAGAGCAATTCTTTCAACCCACCCCTAGCCGGGATGGTTATTGAAACCTGCATTCAAGACGTTCGCTAGATTTGATCGCCAAACTTTCAACCCACCCCTAGCCGGGATGGTTATTGAAACGACGAATTAAATCGACCGTCCCGACACCAATTGAAACTTTCAACCCACCCCTAGCCGGGATGGTTATTGAAACTCAACCCGTCTAAAACCCTTACTACAAAAGCTTTCCATACACATAATTTGGCAGGTGTGCTTAGAATAGTCTCCAAGTGAAAATTAATAAACTAAATGTATTGACAGGCTAGCTTATTAAATCAAGACTGGATAAGGGTTTTAAAGTTTTGGCGGGACTCCAGGGATTTTACCCCCACTTCGACACGCCAAAAAAATATTTGGAGGGTTCCCCCGACGAAGGGGGTGATTCAGTAGCCACCACTGCGGTAATCCGCACCGTTGCTAGCAACGGCTATTGCTTTTTCAAGCCTTACTCCTTATTGCAGGGAGCGCACCTATCCTGTCTTGCGACAGCAGCATCAGAAGCGGGCAGCTACCAGGGTCAGAAAGCAAAACGGTGAAACCGTCAAACTAACCCAGATTGTTCACAGTACATTGGTTCTAAAGAACATGAACTGCGGCGCTATTATTCTTATATTATATTTTCAAGGTTCAGTTTTTTAACTAAAGCAGTTAAAGTTGGCGCTCTTTATAAGCAAACAAAGCTAAATCTCTAGCTTGTTCCTGTTTGCTGTCTCTAATTGGCTGTGAACAACTTTCGATAGATATTCCGTTTTTCTTAGCTTGGATTTCAATACTCTCAATTAATCGACCATAGCTCCAACGGTGGACGTTGATACGATAATCTTTGGCATAGTTTTGTTGACCTTCCTTGTAACCTGGAATTTTTTTCTCTGCTCTAGCTTGAACTTCGCTTTGAATGATTTCTCGCATATCCTGAAGTTGAGGTAGAACAATGCTGCCAGCAAAGTAAGTTTTTGCGATCGCAACAATCGCATCTGCCAGTAATCTATCAACATATTGTCCTAACTCTGATTCACCAAATGAGTTTGGCGCGTTTTGTTTCTGAGCTTTGTGGCGATCGTGTGAAAGCCGTAGTTGTTGTTGTCGTTGGCGGTTTAGTAAATTGTAGTTGTTACCGAGTAGTTGTTTAACGCTGCGATAAGCCAGAACTTTTTTGCTAATAGCATCTACCACAGCAACAGTTGCTGGTTTATCTAGACCCAAGCTTACACCAACCAGAATATTAGATTTTCCTTGATACAGAGGTTTGCTAGGACGATCAGGGAAGGGGTTGTTAAGTTTACGCCTCTGAGTTCGCTCACTTTCTAAACGAGATAGCTGTGTCTGACTGAGATTACCTTTTTGTTCCATATTTTGAATGGTTTTCTCAGCTTTGTTGATTTTATCAAAACGAACTAGTTCTGTTTCCTCTTGTGTCCACAAACGTGTTTCTACAGAGCATTGAAGAATTAGGCGGTGAATCTTCCACGGCTTACCTTTACCTTTTCTTTCCTGCCAAAGCAGACGTGCAGAACGGAGAATAAATAGCCCAGAAGAGTATGTTTCTTTGTCCTCATGCCAAATTTGCCAGTCTTGGCAGAAGCGTTGAAAATAATGAAGCTGGCGAGAATCACAATAAACCTCAAATTTGGGTTCATTCATTAGTTTATTCAGCCCATTAAATTTGACAAAGATACGATCTTTATCGTTTGTCAACCAAGTTAGGTCTGTATTGGTTTCATAATCAACAGGATATGGCATATAGCTATTTCCTCTCAGGAGGCTAGCTTGCCAAGATTTAGATTCATCTTCATTTTGAGGGATTTTATTAACCACCTCTGACAAAGTTTTTAGCCACTTTTCTCCTGTTAAATCTCGTCCCTTGGGTTTCCGACTTTTTATTTGATTTTTTAAACGTTCAAGTTCTATTTCTTTTTTGCGCCTACTTTTAGCATATTGGTCAGGATCTTCATCAACCTCACTAACCTGACAGTTATTTTTGAGCAGATAGGCAAGGGCACACCGAGATAAACAGTCTTCTGTTTTATCGTAAATATCAAATAACCCACCGAGAAGTGTGCTGTTGGAAGAGTCTTTTTTATTTTTTTTAGTCTTATTGCCTTTTTTGATTTTGGATTGCTTTTTTTTATCTTGAGTAAACTTAGCAACAAATGAAGTCAAAATTTCAGTAGATTTGACCCGAATAACATCCAAGCTACATTGACTTTCTTGCTGTAATTCCATATCACTCTTGAGCATCTTTAGCCAACGCTCTTTTCCTTCTATTTGGCGCTGTCGTCGCTTTTGTAAGGCGAACCAAGACTTATAAATTTCCTTGACTAGAGTAACTGCCGATGTGTAAAAACGACCTGGCTGGTCAGCAAAGCGCTCTCGCTTTTTGAGAGAGTCGCATGTTGTCTCGATAGTGTCTTTAGGTATTTCACCTTTTTGTAACCAAATCTCGAAATTAGGATGCTTGCCTAGCTGTTCCAATAATTCGTTAATCAGTGGTGTGTTTTTCTCAACCATTAGTTCCCAGAACAGGCGGAGGCTCTTTTCATCACTAAACAGAGGAGATTGAATAGTGATAACACTCATATTATTTCTTACTAACTTGCAATTTGACTCAGACGAACTGCTTCATAAATTTCGGAAATACTATTCCGAATCTCAACTCTCATGGCTTTGGCTTTTGCTCGAATTCCTTCCGCATTTTCTTGTACATAAGTTAGATGAGTATTAATCTTGGTGACATAATCTAAAGATGACTGAATTCGCTGAAGTTGGGCTTCTATAACTGTATAATCCAGTTGAGAATTAACGAGCTGCTGAGATGCCAACTGTTGGCGAATAATCAAAAATTGGATAGCGACATTTAATAGTTCATGTGTAGTAGCTACCCATAAACCCTGTTCACATATCCCTTGCCCCCATTCACCAATTTCGTGAGCTAAACCATCACGAGTGCGACTCAGAAATATAGCAGTATTTGCTCCACGCTTTTCCATAGCTGTGCTTAATTGCTTAGAAATTCTTCCTCGACCCCATCGTTTAGATTCTCGGTTTCTCGCTTCAATAACTATTGACATTTCTGTTAGTGCTATTGAGTTTGCACTCAGCTTGATGAGAATATCTCCAGGTTCTTTATCATTACCAATATGAGAAACCTCTGCGCCACATAGCTTTGACCAATTTTGCAATTCTACAACCACAGCTTCTTCGTAAGTTCCTCCTTTAGCAATAGTTTGCTCCAGAACAGACTCTACCACCTCTTTTTCCCGAATTTGTTTAGCTAATTGATCTACTTCGCTAGCTAGTGGTTTAACTGCTTCCTCAACCACAGTCTTAACGGCTTTAGCTAAAGTTCCATTTTCTGTTGTGACATTGTTTAACGCCTCTATAAATACGCCTTGTACTGAGCCAGAATACTGAGGATTTAACAAGTCCTGCAACTTCTTCATTACGCCGCCAAGAGTTGAAGTCTCTTTCGAGGTGTCAATCTCCTGTTGAAACAATATTCTCACTCCTTCTAGTTGTTCCGTAAGAACTGCTTTGGTTATATTAATTTGATTTTGTATTAGAGCAAATACTTGACCATCATCTGTACTAAGTTGACTGATTAATCTTTGCTCAAGGGTTTCAGGTATAACTCCAACAGCTTTAGAAATATCAACAAGCAAAGACTCAAACTGTCGTTTTACAAATTCCGTATCAGTAAGGGTTTGAACTCTTTGGAGGCAAAAGAATCCTGCTTCAAAAGCATTTAGGCAAGCCTTTTCTTTTTCTGATTGTGGAAGAAGTTGTAGGTAATCTACAGCTTCACGTAGGGGGATTTGCAAATCACGAATGAGAATAGAGTTATCCATTACCTCGATTTTGCAAGGATTTTTGCTGATTTCAACGGTGCTGATTGAATTCATTAAACCTGTTGCCTGTTCCAATTAGTACTTCTATATCTCAGGCTAAGATTACCCTTGTAATCAGAGCAAGGGGTTTTTGGCACAATTGGTAGTGACTAGCGATCGCTTCTAACACTTTAACTTGCTTTGAAAAAGGCTACTTCCAGCCAATAAAAGAGCAGGCGCAGGCATTTACATACTCGCTTATTCTTGAGGGAAGTCAGAGGGCAAAGTAATAATTCCCTTAACAACTAGCTGTTTGAATTGATTAATCAGGTCGGCTTGCCGCAAAATTCGGGTAACGTATTTTGGTCGTCGGTGAAATTCTGTCCCCCAATCTTTAACAGTTTTTGGGCTAGTACCTGTAACTTCTGCGATCGCATTAATGCAAGCTTTGCGATAATTACGTCCTGGTTCGTGAGTAACCCAACGACGACAATACTCCATCGGTTCCAGGGGCAACTGACAGAGGGTATCAATTTGATGTTTGTTTTGGTGGGATTGCCTCCCAGTTTGCATCTTGAGCGTTCGTGAGTTACTAAGGGTTACAGCAGCAGGGAATTGTGAAGACACTAAGCTACTGCACCCAAAACCCATACTTGCTGACCTCAACTTAAGAAATATCTGCTCTTAGCACAAGTATCTTAGTCACGATTCACGAGTAAATTATTGTTGCGGGAAGTCAGGGGGCAGGACTATTTTTTTGATTTGGTTGAGCATATCAGCCATGCGTAAAATATGCGCTACATAATTGGGGCGCTTCTCGAAGTTGGAACCCCAATTACCTATAGTCCTTGGACTCAGACCAGTTGCTTCGGCAAGAGCGGCTATGCAGGCTTTTCTGTACCCCCGGTTATCGGGGGACATATTAACCCATTTTTTACAGTATTCCATCGGCTCCAAGGGCTTTTCATTGAGCGCGTTGATTCTATATTCAGCCCTTGGGCGAATGATGTCTATCACCTTACTTGATCTGAGTAGCACGTTTACTCACGATTCATGAGTAAACTTGTTCATAAATAATCAGGATATGCTCAACTGGCGGCAAATCCTTTTCGAGTTGATGAGCCAGAGCAATCCCATAGAAACTCATTGCCTAAAGATGTCTACAAAGTAAGGTGTGAAATAGCGGAACAGGAAGATGGTCTCATTAGTGATCTTGTTCTGTGGATTGCCAAAAGAAGCAAACTCTGCCTAAGCAGTAGTTACAGCCTCACTACTGCTTAGGCAGGTTAAAATTTTTTATACTTAATAGAAAGCATGACCAGTTAGCATTCTAGCTAATATACTATTAAAGTAAATGTCAAATTTAATTCAAAAAAGGTGAGTTTTTTACAGATAACATAAATGGCTAAAACATTTATAAATATTTGAGAGTGTGATTAATAATACTAAAATTGTGCAATTTAGCTCCGATTCTTCGAGAGGCTTTTTTGTGTCCCAGATTTTACTTATCGAGGACAATAGTAATACTTCTTTATTACGCCCTGTAGTTGGTATATCAGACAAATTGCCTCATCCTGTGCAAGTGCGTCTACACTATATTGATGAAAATGAACCAACAATAATCGCAGAACAGTTTTGCCCAGCAAAATTATCTAGTGGATCGCAACAAAACCAGAAAGTGGATGTGGCATTAGATTTACTTGATAGTCTAAAGCCACGACGAAGTGAAGCTATGGTTGTTGCGAGTGCTTTGTATGGATGTAAGAAGCGCTTTATTCAAGGTATTCAATCGCGGAATTTTCGTTTTACGCTACAAATTCGCCCTTCTACGAAAGTGCGCTTAGGCAGTGAGCATCCTCACTACAATAGTTCAAAAGAAATTGTTGCAGCATCATTATTAGATTCAGATATAGAGTGGCAAGAAGAGCCGATCATAGAATATTCAACGGGACAAGTCGTAAATTACAGCGTAGCTGAATTACCCAACGTACTTTTACCAGATAATAGTTCTGCTCGTCTAATTGTGGCTTATAGAGGTGGTGTATCAGGATTTGGTTCAAATACAATTTTTGCTCTGTCCTCAGCCTCGGAATTAGGGCTAAAAGACTTAGTACAAACAGTAGGTTGGGTGCGATGGATCAGAACAATTCTTAGAAAAAAAGAGCGGAGCAGAATAGCTGCTTTGGACACTAAATCAAGCTCATGTTCACAAAATACAAAAGATAAATATGCCGGATTAGTCATTCGCTCTAATATAACTTTAGCTTGCAAACAAGATATAAATCTTACTTTTACTAAAGAACAAAGTCCTTCGAGACGAGCAAGCCTGCAAAAAACTTTAGGTGATTCATCACATGGATTGAATGTTGTCGAACTATTTGCCGGGGCAGGGGCAATGGGACTTGGTTTTTTAATGGCAACCAAACCAAATAAACACTATAAGATAGGTTTTTGCGGTGAGGTTAATCCTGTTTATGTAGAGACTCTTAAACATAACCATGCGGCTTTTCGTCAACTCTCTCAGATATCTGGAGTTGATTGTGTTCCAGAACAAATAGAACCTCTTGACCTACGTACAAAGGAAGTACAAAAATTTACAGAAAGTCGTTGCAGGGAATTAGGCGATGTCCATATATTAATTGGTGGCCCACCATGTCAGGGTTTTTCTAGCGCCAATCGTAATTCAGGGAATAGCGAAAACCCAAATAACCAACTTGTAGATACTTTTTTCAAATATGTTGAGAAATTAAAACCTCGCTGTTTTTTAATGGAAAATGTCCAGGGTATCTTGTGGACACCAAAAGCAGGTCAAAGTTCTACTCAAATCAATGTTGTAGATTGGGTAATTAAACGTATGCACAAAGCTGGATATATTGTTTTCCCAAAACTTATAGATGCAGCTTGGTATGGAGTACCACAACATCGTAACCGCTTTTTCTTTTTTGGCATACATAAAGATTTGGGCTATAGAAAAGATGATTTCGGTGAGTGGGGGCCATTCCCTTTACCTACGCATGGTCTGGGTCAAGACAAACCTTATGTAACAGTACGAGATGCAATACAAGATTTACCTACTATTGGTAACGGATGTCTTGAACACAATATGGCTTATGAAGAGCTAAGGAACCAAAAACTTATCACAAATCCTTTTTTAAAAGCTATGAGAGAAGGAGCATCTGTTGGTTTAATCACAGACCATATTACTTCCCGTCATTCTGAATATGTAATTGAACGTTATCAACAGATACCACCTGGAGGAAATTGGCAGGATATTGAAGACAAACTCACTAATTACAGTGATGTTCAAAGAACTCATAGTAACATCTACCGAAGGCTTGGCTGGGATGAACCATCTATTACTATTGGACACTATCGCAAGAGTATGTTAATTCACCCACAACAACATCGAGGTCTATCTTTGAGGGAAGCATCCCGACTACAATCAATTCCAGATTGGTTCCGTTTTGCTGGAAGTATAGATAGCATTAACGGTGGATTAGTACACAAGCAACAGCAATTAGCTAATGCTGTCTGTCCACTTGTAACTAAAGCCATAGCAGAATTTCTTTTTGACCTTTAATAGATTATGTAAAATTATCGTGTTTTTTGTGTAAACTTAACCACCACTGTATTATTTCAAAATAAAATGTAAAAATAAGCACTTATTTTTATTGCAAGGGTACTACCGTTATTCCATGAGCCACTTAAATGCGCTCTCTACATCACAAAAATATAGTCTTTGGAATCGTGCGATCGCAGAATACTTTTTCTCTAACAATTCCAATGAACAAGAAATTTACTTGACGATATCTCCAAAAATTCTGGCTGCTGCTTTTGCGAAGATTCAAGTAACTCCATTGTCACCTGAAGAAGCAGAACAAGATTTTGTTGATGTAGTTTCATCAGTATATCGTCACAGGGTACTTTCATATTCAGCAGGATTTAGTGTTTTGCATGGAGACGATGAAAACGGGTTTCCAAAATATATTGCTTTTTTAGCTTTGTGTGTTTTAGCTGCTTATCGAATGCATTCGGATGAAGAAGTTAGCACCGGAGCTTATTACCCTAGACTTGCGGAACTTCTGGGATGTAAAATAGTTAGGAATTTTCCTGAAGGCTTTCATACAGATGAGTTTGAAAAGCTTTGGAAATTACTACATAAATGGCTTAAGCAGAAAAAATCGTTGCTTTTGGCAATGTCAGAAGCAAATACAGTAAAAAAATATATAAGCTTTCCTTTAACCCACGTACCTCTTCGTCAAGTTGATATTGAAAAGCTACCAAATTTTTTTGCATGGGCTGGTTATACTCCTGGACAGATAGCTCCAATCAACAAGTTAGAAGCAGATATTTTAAGATGGGGAAGTTGCTACTTCACGCTTACCGGAAAAAAAGCCCTTGCTGATAAGCGGCTCAAAGCTATAATTACACAGGTTAACAACGAGCTAGAACTGTGGGACGGTGCGATAAATGACTCATACGGTAGAAGAAGTGCATCTGTAGAGATTCTTCTCGATATTGTGCGACGACAACCACAATTTTCTTTTCTTCCCAGATGTCCAGATTCGTTTCCTTCCTTTTTTAATTGTGAAGAATTATATTTAGAGTCGAGCGGAGAGGGATGGTACAATCCGATTTCGCTTGGAGAGAAAAACGGACGAGATTTACGTGAAGGTTTCTCTTGGAGTACAAAATCTAACAATATTAAATTTGTTTTACAGAGGGCGGGTTGTTCTGCGATCGCACTTGCTCCCAGTTCGGATTATACAGGGTTTGTTTCTCGCCATAGTTTACCCTCTGGCATCGCTTGTAACGTTCTCGTACACGAGGATGTAGCCAAAAATGCAAGAGAATACTTTGAGGAAATTTCATCTCGTAGCTCCAATCCCATACACGATAAACGACTTCCTGATGGTTGGTGTTTGTTTCGTGACATAAAGGCTGAAAAATATGTAGCAAATATACCTTCTGGACTGGAATCACTTTATGTAGAGTCAGCCGTAGATATAGTACTATCGGGAGGATTACGTTTGGGCAAAAAGTCGGCATGGCTTTTAGGTGCGCCCCCTCGCTTAATGATTACAGGTTTACAAGAAGGTCAACAACCCAAAATTGATGGTATACCCATAACTATTGCGGAAGATGGAACTTTAGTTGACTTATCGCATTTGATGCATCCAGGAGTTCATTGGATAGAAGTCGGTTCGGTATGCAAAAAGATTGAGATTGTTGAACCTGAAATTAATTTTGATAAAGAAAGACAAAATTTTTACCGCACCAGTGTCACTGGTTCTCATGTAGCTCTCCCCCCAGGTAATTGGACAATCATAGGCGCAAATCCTGGTGAGGTAACGCAAGCAGCAATCTATGAATCTCAACAGGGAATAATAGTCAAATCTTCTTTTCAGGCAGCGTGGGCTATAGAATTCGGGTCAGGTACAGGAGCAAGAGTTGTCTGTTTGGCAAAGAGTCCACTCAGTCCTAAAACACTAAAATTCTCCATAGCAAAGACTCAAATACCATCCGAAATAGAACGTTGGACATCATTGGTTTATAACGCAGCTATTCGTCGTCCCAAATTAGCATCGATTTACGATGAAGAAAAAGCTTCTAATTTACAAGTAGCTTGGAAGGCTTATATGCAAGCTGCACGCGAAATCAAGCGACAACAAAAAAGGAGATATAGATGAGCTGGGATACATTGCTTTACTGGCTAACTCATCAGCAAGAGGGGTCATGGATAACTTTTCGTAGAGCAGTCACAGAGCTTGCTTCTTTTGAAGATCTTGATGTCGATATCAGCGATCTATGTAGAAATCTCCGGTTTCAATTGTCCGAGGCTAGTCATATAGATTTTTTCATTAATGGTTCCCAAAGATGGAAGGTTCGTCCACCAATACTCGCAGGATTGCTTAATAGTCCTGATACCGCCGTACTATGTGGAGGGCGAACACCGAAATTGCTTTCGCAGATGTGTGATGTTGCAGCAACCTTAAATTGTCAAATAATTAGCGATACGACATCTCAAAAAATAGCTGAAATACGTGTTAAGGGTACAGAAGCGGGTATTCGCCAGATAGCTGCGATTATTGGTATTTCTTTTGTTCCTCAACAAGCAAAATGTTTAAGCCAAGACTTAAACCCTATTCTCAAGCAACTAGAAATCGCAGATGAAGCAACTCCGCTAGCTGGATGGTCGGCTCAGTCATTCGATTGGCAATATCGAAAATGGGTTGATGGTGTATTACAGCATACAGTATGTGAATTTAGCTACTATAATACTCGTCATTATTTTGTCCACAATCAGCAAGGTAGATTAGTGCGGATGCCAAAGCATGAGGCACTTTATGCGGCAGCCGCGTTACGTTATCTTCAACTTGCGGTATACAATAAAACTCAACGTACATTAACCACCGATGTATCAAGTCCACTACCTGAAATGTATGCTCGTGTTGCTTATTTTTGTGCGGGCAGACCAAGCCAGATTGATCAGGGGCAAATTGTTTATAACGAAATTTCACCAGATTTAGCTGGTTTGCTTCTGGTTGCTATTGGACAAAATCATCCAGGACTCCGGTGGGTTAATTAAATTAACTAAACGCCCTGCCAGGAAACGTATATGAACGATCCGTTTAAAATTTTTGATTCAATTAGACAAACCTATCTGCGTTACCTAGAAAGCCCATTCCGGGTTAGATATGAAGCCCTGATGAGTGAACGCAGAGCAATGCTTGACCAAGATGGTCAACTATGGCGAGAACCTCTACTGGAACCGATTGCGCCTTATCTACCTTCAGGTTTTACTATTGCCGAAGCCTGTCAACATTTTGGGATTAATTCAGCCGTTGCCAACTTTATTAATGGGGGTTTATTTTCTCCCCAGCGCCAAATTTATCAGCATCAGTTTCAGGCTTGGGAACTATCTCGGCAAGGACGAGCAGTAGTCATTACATCAGGTACGGGTTCGGGAAAAACCGAATGTTACTTAATTCCCATTTTTGCTTATCTAGCCGAAGAAGCACTTGGGGATTTAACCCCAGGATTACCCGCATGGGGCTCCTCAAATGGTACTTCACAAAAATGGTGGAGGCAACTAAGACAACAATGGGTTTCTCAACGACAGCATGAATCTCCAGAAAGACCATCTGCTGTCCGCGCTTTATTACTTTACCCACTCAACGCACTTATTGAAGACCAATTAACTCGCATTCGTAGAGCTTGCGATAACCCGCATGTTCAACAGTGGCGGGAAGACAATATGAATGGAAATCGGTTTTGGTTTGGGCGATATAACGGAGCGACACCTGTAGCGGGATTACGCATGAAAGATGGGAATGTTAATTCTCAAAAGCAGGGAAAGCTTAAAAAACAGCTTTTAAAAATGGATAATGAGTGGTCAGATCAAGTTTCTGATGAGGAACTCATTTACTATTTTCAAAATCCTGATGGTTCTGAAATGTGGTCTCGTTGGGATATGCAGGATAAAGCTCCCGATATCCTAATTACCAACTACAGTATGTTAAATATTATGCTGATGCGTAGTGTTGAAAATGACATATTTGAACAAACCAAGCAATGGTTGGAGCAAGATCGGCAGCATCATGTTTTCCACCTTGTCATAGATGAACTTCACACATACCGAGGAACACCCGGAACCGAGGTTGGCTATCTTTTGCGGGCTTTACTCAATCGGATTGGCTTGGAGCCGGATTCGCCACAATTACGAATTATCGCTACTAGTGCATCTATTAGTGACGACGATGACGAAAGTCTCGATTATCTCGAACAATTTTTTGGACGCGATCGCAATACATTTTCGATTCTTCCTGGGGAACAACAAAATTTCCCGACCTCAGAACATCAGCCAAACCCACTAGAACCTTACAAAGAGACATTTGCACAAATCGACAACATCCTTAACCAAAGCCAAAATAATGATGAGGATGCGGTTATTGAGGAAGCAGCAACAACGTTAGCGAATACGCTTCATCTTCCTAACGTAGATGCTCCACCAAGGCAAGTTTTAACTGAGGGCTTAAATCACATCCAAGCGTTTGGGGCTGTACAAACCTCAGCCAGCCAATATCCATTGACAGTCAAAGAATTGGCAGAAGCAGTTTTTGGCGATGTGTCGTTAAGCGGACAAGCTGCGGCTCGCGGATTAGCTCGAACTATTGTTTTAGCAAGAAACTCTGATAATGAAGCCCTTCTCCCCCTACGTTCGCACTACTTTTTCCATAATGCAGGCAGGATTTGGGCTTGTGTAAATCCTAATTGCTCCGGGCGATCGGGGGTAACTCCATCAGGAGAACAAACACCGCCTGTTGGTAAGCTCTTCTTAGATCCTAAACCAAAATGCGATCGCTGTAATTCGAGAGTTATTGAGCTTCTTTACTGCCAATCATGTGGCGAAGTATTTCTTGGTGGGTTTAAACGTGAAGATCAGGATTCATCAAATGCTTGGTATTTATCTCCAGATTACCCTTATCTTGAAAACGTTCCAGATAAGGCAGCATCGTTAAGCCGCACCTTCGGGGAATTTTTGGTATTTTGGCCTGCAAACGGAAGGCCATTAATAAAACAAACCCACACTCGTATTCCACGATGGCAGTGGCAGGAAAAGGAGAAGGTTTATGAATGGAGACCTGCGTTACTCAATCATCTCTTAGGACGTTTAACATTACCTGCTTCTCCAAATACTGCTTCAAGTGGTTCTACTGCTGGCTATGTTTTTATAGCACCAAAAAATGAGGCAAACGCTTTTCCATCAAAATGTCCTCATTGTGAAGCTGACTGGCGTGGTAGGCGAGTCAGTTCTTCGATTCGTGACCTTGGCTCTGGTTTTCAACGAGTAGTACAAGTATTATCTGATGCTTTAATGCGGCAGATGTCACCCGAAATAGGTCGGAAACTGGTTTTATTTTCAGATAGCCGTCAAGATGCTGCCAAACTATCTACAGGTATTAAACGCGATCATTATCTTGATACAGTCCGTCAAATTGCTTACGAAAGGCTTCTGCGTCAAGCACAGGAATCAGAAACACAGTATTTGCAGGCTCAAACTCAGTATGAACTAGCTTTGGAGTTTTTTAGCTTACAAAGCCAGTTGATACAACAAAACCAAGCCAATATTGACATGGCTCGGTTACAACACTTATATACTTTACTGTCTCCGGGAACGTTAAGTAGCATTGCAGCTTATGTAATTAGTGGTAGTACAGGAAATCCACCTCTAGCATTAACACCTGCAACACCTCCTAGAGGCTTTATTTCGCTTCCATTTAATTCTTTGTTGAATGCTGTTAGAGAAGGTTTACTTTCAATTGGTTTAAACCCTGGTGGTTCAAGTCCTTCCTTAGCAAAATATAAATTTTCTAATAATGATGAGCGTTCGTGGACTGATTTAGTTGATTGGAATTCAACGCCAAGATGTTACCTAGATTTACAGCCCACACAACGAGATGCAATGAGACAAATTGAAACCGCTTTATTAGAGTCGGTTGTAAAAGCTGTCTTATTTGCTAGTGGCGCTCGTGATTTCGAGTCTCTCAAGCTTGGTTTTTTGTGGATTGACGATTCTCCACCTTCTAGCTTAGAAGAGCAAGTTGCTGCTTCTGTCATCCGGCTTTTGGCACAAAGAAGACGTTGGAACGGCTCAGGTTATCCCGGACAAGATAACCCTCCTGGTTACATTAATCAGTACCTTAACCGCGTGGCTGAAATCAGGGGCTACAATCTAGAAGAATTAGAGCAAGCAACTTTAAACATCATTAATTCAGTTTTAGACCAATGGCGAGTTGTTCCCCAATCTTTACAGGTTCTTAGTCCACGTCCTAACGAAAATAACCAAATAGATATTTACGCCTGCGGGCAATGCGGACGAATTCACCTACATGCTTCAGGAGGAATCTGTACCAGTTGTAACAGTCCTTTACCGAACATTCCAGGTACTTACAACTTAAGTGATGATTTGGAAGATTGCGATTATTATGAATATTTAGCACGTTCTAACGAACCAATATTTTCGCTTAATTCTGAAGAACTCACAGGTCAAACTGATCCTGGTGTTCGACGTGTGCGACAACGCCTTTTCCAAGATGTTTTTAAACCATCCGAACAACCCGATCCTTCTAGAATTAACCTCTTAAGTGTCACAACCACTATGGAGGCTGGAGTTGACATTGGTTCACTTCAAGCTATCGGTATGGCAAATATGCCTCCAATCCGTTTTAATTATCAGCAACGCGTGGGAAGGGCTGGTCGTCGTCGCGGTTTAGGTATGTCTGTTGCTTTAACATTATGCCGTGGGCGTAGTCATGATGATTACTATTTTGAACGTCCCCGACTTATTACTGCCGAACCTCCACCAAAACCTTACGTTGACGTTAGGCGTGAAGAAATTGCCAAGCGAGTTATAAACAAAGAAATTCTCTATAGAGCATTTCAAAATGTCCTTCTTGAATACACGGGAGATAATGTTCACGGTGAATTTGGTCAAATCTGGCAATGGTTACAACATAGACCAATCATTGAAGAATGGATACAAAATCACCCATCAGAAATTGAAGAAATATGTGAAGTAATTTTACGCCGTACTTCAATAAATGAAGCAGAAATGGTTGATTACATCTGTAATAAACTGCTACAAGATATTGATGCAGTTGTTGATGACTCTACGGACTTTCAACACTTAGCCTTAAGTCAGCGTTTAGCATCGCGTGGCATTCTTCCCATGTTTGGATTTCCTACCCGCAGCCGTTATCTGTACCATGAACGCCCAACAATGCAAGCAGGGGAATGGCCTCCAAAAACAGGTGTTGTGGAGAGAGAATTAGATATTGCAATTAGTCAATTCGCTCCAGGTGCCCAAACTGTAAAAGATGATATGCTCCTTACCGCAGTAGGAATTATCGATCCTATCCCTTCGGGGAATAAAACTGTATTCCAAGCAAATCCCTTGGGGCAAGGTGTCCGTGTTGGTGTTTGTCGCCAATGTCAAGCTTTAGTCGACGAGAATCCGTTAGAAGAAAGGGGTTGCCCTTATTGCTCGGCTCCTAGAGATGAAAAGGGATACCGAACGGTTGATATTAGCGAACCACCAGGATTTAATACATGGTGGGCAATTAACGCCGAGTATAATGGAGCGTTTGAATTTACTCCACGGGCACTCAAGACACGTTTGGGTACACCTTCTGAGGAATATAGTTTTGAAACTCGTCAAAACTTTGATATTAGATGTATTCCACAAGCTTTGGTTTATCGCATTAATGATAACAACGGCAAAGACTTTGAATTTTTCAAAGTCTCTAACCAGCACATTTGGATAACTAGGGAAGCATTTGAACAAGCTTTGTTGGATTTATCACGAGAAGAACGTGATAGGGTTACTGAGCCTGTTAACGATCCCTCTGTCCAACCGATTGTTAGAGCTTTGGCTGCCATTTCTACAACCGATATATTAATTGCAGGCATCCCCAGTGGCGGTTTCGGACTCAATTTAAATCCAGCACTAGCGGAAGCAAGAGCTGCTTGGTACTCATTTGGTTTTCTTATTAGGCGGGCTGCTGCTGTCAGCTTAGATGTTGCAGAATCTGAGCTTGATGTTGGTATTCAGCCCTTTACAGACCTTAGCAGCCCTTTTGCCCCACCATCCGCTCGGATATTTTTGTCTGATAGCCTAGAAAATGGAGCGGGTTATAGCTCACATTTAGCGGAGCCAGAGCGTTTTGAAAACCTCCTGCATTTTATTCTCGGTGACGAACATTCTTCAAGTCAAACTTTTGCTGTTCCATTACTTTCTACCGCACATCAAGAAGAATGTTCTACATCTTGCCATCGATGTTTGCGGGAGTTTGGTAATATGGCTTACCACTCAATTTTAGACTGGCGGCTTGGTTACGATATGGTGCGTCTTGCACTAAATCCCAATGCACAAATTGATTTAAATTATGATTACTGGGTGGATTTGGTATCCAATACAGCTAATTCCTACTTCTCAGGGCTGGGTTTGGAGCAAACGACTTTCGGTAGTTTATTAGCAGGTATCGATAATTTTAATAGCGAAGCCATAATCCTCATACATCCTCTTTGGGACATAAACCCTGAAAATTTACGACCAGAAATCGTGCAAGGCTACACAGAAGCACAGGAACAAGGCTTAACTCCCAAGTTAAAATCAATTTTTACCGCTATTCGCTTCCCCTATGAATGATGTTTGCTTGGTTCGGTGCTAAAGATTGTTTGAGCGATCGCCATTATTAATACAGGAAAATACCGATAGGGCGATCCGCTCAACTTTTGGGTGACACAATAGAAAATAATTAGCCCAGGAACCCAGTTCACAGCGAGGCTGTCGCGTAAGCATTTCCAAGAGAAAGTATCGTTTTCAAAAAACTACAGTAGCCAAATTTAACAACTCTTTTGACGTTTCGCCATCGTCGCAAATGGTAAAAAACAATGTGGACACTCCCCTTGCACCCAATCTGCTGGAATCGGGAAAGGTGTCTCGCAGTTAGTGCATTTTGTGAGTAAGCGTAATTGATGGCGATCGCACTTCATTTTTTCCTTATACTGCCACTCAATGCGGTGACAAGGAACTTCTGCGTAGCAAGCAGCACATAATTTAATTGGCCGGGGCTTCATTGTGATACCCTTTAAGGGCAAAGTTTGCGTGATTTTTTCAACTTCCACTTCAACAAACTTTGCTAATGCCTCTAATTCTTGTTGAGTCGGGAATGGATTGAGGTAAAGTTTTTTCCATCTTGTTACTATCGCACCGACTCCTGCTTCCTTACCAATTTGATACCCAGTAAGCAAATTAGCCCTTTCAAAGCGACCTAAAAAGTGACTTATACTTTCCCCTGGTAATGGTTCAACTGTATTTATCCAAGCTTCAAAATTATAGATTTCGTTTGACATCTGAGTTTATAATTTTGACGATGTATATTTTAGCTTGCTACTAATGAATAATCTCCTTCAATACTCTCTAAAAGTGATTTATCTATTTTGTTAACGCCAGATTCTAATGCTTTAACTGCTGCATCTCTAAGAATTTGATCTAATAATCTAATTTGACCATCTGTTTTTCCCTGTAAAAGAGTTATGATTTCCTGATTATTAGCTAAATTCGATGGCTCAGGTAGTCTCAGAATTTGCTGTTCCCAAATCTTTACCGTTTTTGTAAAGTTGGCTCCTAAAAGTTTTTCAAAACTAAAGTAAGATGCAAAACGCCCAGCAACCTGCTCATCTTTACTAATTAAAGTGTCCAGTCTACTACTAGTCCCTACCAATATAGGGACAATTTTCACTTTATCAAATAAGTCTCTAACATCTGGCAGTGTTTTAAATTGAAGACGATGAGCTTCATCAATAATCAATATTTCTACTTTACATTGTTTAATAAAATACCATGCTCTTTCTCTTAGCTGACTTTCATTGCCACCTTTTGCCTTAAATTTTAGAGTTTCAATAATATTTTTAAATAAAAGCGATGGACTACAAGAACTACCTGTTAACTCTACATACAATACAGGAATAACTGGATTTTGGTTTGGGGTTTTTACGGCTCTATTTTGGTAGGTATAAAAAAGAGAAGCTGTAGTTTTGCCCAGTCCTGACTCTCCGACTGCTCTACCAGGTTTTCCTAACTTTCGCCTTTCATCTAACCAAGCACTGAATCTTTTCACTTGTTCAATGTTTAAAATATCTGGATGTCTAAGTCGTTCGATTTCTAGCTGTATTTCTTCGTTTGTCATAGTTTACAACCCTAGCTCTTCACGCAATAGTTTTAAATCCACTTTTTCTATTGGCTCATCTGCTTCAGGTTTAGTAATTAATATCTCAACCTGTTCATTTTTTTCCTTTTCATATCTTTGTGGTATTGGCTCTGTCCTTTCTTGTTCAGAACGGCGGCGTTCAGCTTTAGTCTTACTTTTTTTATGTTTTAAAAAGTTTCTACGTCTAATGGCCTCTTCTAAAATCGAAATATTATTGATGCCTTTACCACTAGTTTCTACTTTTTTCCGTGCATATTTAACTTCCTCAACTGACAGCCTTTCTGCTTCTAAACCAACAGCATAAGCACGGGCTAAAAATATTTCTTTATTATTTTTGCGACCATACACTAACATCATAGTGATGTCTCTGGGGTCAAATCTTAAGATAACTTTTTCGCCTGCGTAAGCTCCCAAATTCTCTCCCCTGTAACGAAGACCAGAAAAATTTAGATAGCCATTGTCATATATAACCCGTTCTGCTGCCTTCATTAAGCAAATGTCAAGTTCTCTATCATTCAGCAAAGTAGGAGACATTTGCAGTCCTTTTTCCCAACGCTCAATCCGACTTTGCTTTGGAGTTAGAGGGTTGGCTTGACTTCGGGCATCAGGCTTTTGGTTATAGCTATCGACGATGTAACCAATAATTAGTTTTTCTAGTTCAGGAAGACTTATACAAGCTTTTTCTTCAGCTCCCTCTGGACGGTCTTTAACGCTTGACCCCGTGTAACCTGGCATTTCAGCAAGCAGCCCACTAATGGTTCTAAAAGGTCGTTCTACAATGCCACCATCTGAAGGTTGGCTTCGCAGAATTGGTTCAAAATCTAATTCATTCGCAATCCATTCCACTAAATGTTTTGACCGAAAATCTTTACCACCATCTGTATAAACATATTTAGGTACACCATAAGCACTCCACTTACATCTGAGTTCATACTCCGAACCGTAGCGTTTTGGCATAATTGCATTCCGTAGCGCCAAAGCCACAACTTGAGAGCTTGGCGCGGCAAAACCTAAACGGAAACCAACTATGCAACGAGAGTAACAATCTATTACTGTTGTCAATTGAGGACGGCCTATCTCCTCACCATCCTCATCCACTAATAAGATGTCAGCTTTAGTATGGTCAATTTGCCAAACCTGATTACTGTACTTAATAGATATTTCTTGACCATCACGGGTTTTAATTATATGTTCGGAACCGTGCCATCCTGGGCTACGGCTAATGCGAGATTTATGCCTTTTCTCCTCAACTGGTTTGAGCCATCTTTCTACTGTCCTAGTGCTGGGAGGTTTTCCATACTTTGACCAATACTTAAAGCCTTCTGCCTTTTCCTTGATTTTTATCAGCTTCTTTAACTCCCAATCTAAGTCTTCTCCCCAAAATCCCTGACTTTCTAACCTTGATATTTCTACTTCTAATTCTTTTTTAGCGAATTCGTAAGCTTTAGCCGCAATCTTCTCGGCGACCTGAGTGCGAGTCATGCGATCGCTTCCTTTATTCCCTTGTTTATAAAACTTGAGACTCAAGTTATACCAATATTCACTTTTTCGCACCTGTCCTTTGTCTGCTCTGGGAACTTCCGCTAAAGCAGCCATACCTTTTTCTTCCCAAGACTTAATCAAACGTCTAACGGTTCGTTCAGATTTACCAAGCTTTTTGGCTGCTTCCTCCAACCTTTTGCCGTAAGTTAGGCGATCGCAGGGTTCACGTAAACTCCGAATGATTTCTAATTTAAGCCGTTGCTCACCTGAAAGCCTGAGTTCCGAATCCTCTAAAAATCTCTGATCCAAAAACTCAACCGATTCGTCTTCTTCGGCAGAATTGTAAGTTTCATTTACAGATATTACATCTGATGAGTCATCAAAGAGTTCTGCATCTTCATCACTCAATAGGTAAGTATCTTCTTCCAAGTCAAACTCGTTATCTACATCTAAAGCACTCATAGATGTAATTTTTTTGTGAAAAACTAGTGTACATTTATACTACTATAAAGTCGTGAAGAATTGACATTTAATTTTTCGGTAAATCAACAAAAGACATTTAATATGTCGCTTTACCGAAGAATTGACATATAATTTGTCGCAGCTAACCTAAACAGCTTCTTTAGCTATCAAATGATGAAAAGTATTGATATATAAGGATTGTTCGCTAACACAGAAGTGTGACAAATAATTTGTCGATGTGGTCAAATAATATGTCGCTCTACATGGGTACATTTATACTACTATGAAGCTGCGAAGAATTGACATTTAATTCATCGCTAAATTAAGAATTGTCATCTAATTAGTCGTAAAGCTTAAAAAAAGACGCTTAATTTGTCGCCAAAGCCGGAATTAGCTTTTTACGGGTTTAATTCCTGAAAGCCTTGATATATAATGATTCGTAGTTAAGAAAGTCTTTTGACAAATAATTTGTCGCTGTGGTCAAATAATCTGTCGCTCTACAACTTCCTTTTAATCATCCGTGTAATCTAGTAATCCGTATCAATCCGTGATTCAGACAATGGGGAAAATGTGATGAACCAAGTCGGACAACCAGAACGCTAAACTCAAAACAACTGATACCATTTCTTTGTGATGCGGCGCTAAACCTTTGAAAATAATTGCTTACTCTTACACCGATCCGCTATTAGAATCTTCTCCCGATCAAGCCGATTGGGGATGGGAGGTGGATCGGGTTTATGAAGATTTGGGCAAGCCAAACTCTTCTGAACGATCGCAATTACAACAATTATTTAGCGATTGCCAAACTGAACCAGCAGATTATCTCCTGATTCGTCGGTTGGAAGAATTGGGAGATACTGTAGAGGAAATTAGCGATCGCCTCAATCAACTCGAAGTCATGGGAATCGCAGTAATCGCCACTGAACAGCCCTACACTTCCGAAAATTACCCTCTGGGCGCTGACTTGCTGAATTTGCTACACGCAATCCAACGTCAGCAACGCAGCCGCCGCATCCGCCAAGGACACGCCCGTAATCGTCTTGAAGTTGCACCACCACCGGGCAAAGTTCCCTACGGCTATCGTAGAGGTAAGGGAAAATATACCATTGACCGCAGTACTTCACCAGTCGTAAAAGATTTTTTTGAACACTTTTTACTTTATGGTTCCCTGCGGGGTTCAGTGCGTTACTTGGCGAAAAAATACGGCAAGAAAATCTCTGTCACTACAGGAAGACGCTGGCTGACTAATCCAGTTTATCGCGGCAATACAGCTTACCAAAATGGTGAAATTATCTCCAATACCCATATTCCGATAATTTCTAAGGAAGAAGCAGCCCAAGTTGACCGACTTTTGCGCCGTAACAGCCGTTTACCATCCCGAACTGCTAGCGCACCGCGTTCTCTGGCTGGGTTGGTTGTCTGTGCTGAGTGTCAGTCGCATCTGACAGTTACCCGTGTTACTCAACGCAACCAAGATAAGGAGTATCTTTATTTACGTTCTACTAGCTGTCCCCAAAGCCCCAAGTGTAAGGCTATTCCCTATCAAGAGGTGTTGGAATATACCATTGAAACCGTTTGCCGTGATTTACCTCTGGCGGTAGCAGGAATGAATTTTCCTCAGTTGGATGCATTCAAGAATAGCTTAGGGCAAGCGATCGCTCGTCAGCAAGAAATACTTGCTCAGTTACCCGCTTTAATTGAAACTGGAATTTTAGATGCCGAAACAGCAAAGTTAAGGGCTTACAAACTTCGCACAGAAATTTCTGCACTCGAAGCAAAGTTGGCAATTCTCCCTCCAGTTAACTTGCGTTCTGTTGCTCAAGCTGTTTCGATACCACAATTTTGGTTAGATTTATCGGAAACAGAACGAAGATTTTACTTTCGAGAATTTATTAGACAAATTGAGATTGTTTGTCAGAATAAAGAATTAAAACTCCAAGTTATTTTTATTTTTTGATTTAATTGAAACACTATTTTTGAGACGGTTGATCTTTAGTATACGCAACAGGTTTTGGCCCTGCATTCCGCACATTGATAACTTTATTCAGGATATCAAACCAAAAAGGCGCACCCATAGCAATAGCAAAACCACTCACTATCCAACCGCAAATTAATTTAAAAACCTGTGAAATCCTGATGTAAATGAGATTCGATTTATTCGTATCTAATAACTCAAACTGTTGATTAATATTTTGCCATCCAATTGGTATAGAAGAATTTCCTAATAGTTTTTCAATATTTTTTCTGGCTGCTTCATCATTGATATAATCGATTCGTTGACTTGCACTTTGAGTAATAGTAGAGCGGATAACCGAATCCTCCGATAGTCTTCTAACCAAGTGGAATGTATCAGTATTAGTTAAAAAAGCGACTAATATTCCAATTAAAATAGCAACTCCTTTGGCATTTCGCTTATAAACACCGCTTGCTCGATCCATCGAGCGATCGAACCATGTTTCTACTTCATTTTTAAATTGATTTACTTCTTCGTTGAGATCGCCAATCTTTATTCTACTACGTTGAGCAATTACACTAAGGCTCTTAATTAAATTATTAGGAACTTCATCAGGTAACTCATTATTAACAAAATCTATAAATTTCTGGTCAATCTCTCCATAAATTTCTTGAATTTTTGTGTAACTTGCACTATTGGGATTATTAATACCTTTTTTAAGTTCTTTGTAAGAACTTAATATCATTTGCAAGTTAGTTTTTGTTTCTTCACTAGGATGTTTAACGTAATTAATTAGCTGAGGAATTTTTAAGGTATCTAATAAAGTTACTGCAAATGTTTCAGAAGGTAGATAGGAAGGGCCGCTTTGTTTTTCTAGCACTATTTTATCAGGTTTTTTAGTAATTTCCTGGAAATGCTTTTCTAATTTACCCTTAGCTTGTTGATTCAAAGTATTAATCAAAGGATCGTTATAAAGTTTCTGTACTAGATGCATTGCATTAATAATATCTGATTTTTCACTTTCACTACCACCTGATAAAAGTAATTCAATTGAAGTTCTTAAATGTTTAACTCTCCATTGTAATAACGTGGCAATTAGTTCTTGGATTTCCGAAGCTAGCAAGCTCAAAATCAAGTAAATAAAAACCAAACCAAGAGTAATATCTACAACTACAGGTAAATTCATTGATATCTCCAATATTTTTTAGCTATTTATTGTTATAGAAAGCGTTAAAAAAATTGTATATCATAGATATCTCAATTAAAGAGTTGCTTAATTAAAGTTAAAAAATCAAATTAGTTTATTTAGATAGTTTGACTATAGATTATTTTAATTAATAATTAGTAAATTTGCTTTATTGAAAAATAAATATATTTTTCGTAAAATTAATCTTCGGAAAATTTACAGACAATTTATTGAACTATTCAGCATATAATTTAATTGGTGTAACAATCAGTTACAAAAATTATGTACTTAGCCAGATAAACCTCGTCTACCTTGAAAACCGTAGGTAGTTTTGTAGGTTGGGTGCAGCGATAGCGTAACCCAACATAAAATTTGGTGGTAATGTTGGGTTGCGTTTCACTCCACCCAACCTACAAAAATATATTTTTTAAAAAACTCTAGGTTTCAACATAGATGAGGTTTAAAAAGTAAATAGATAAAATTTAAACTAAGCATCACCTTCAAAAGAAAATACAAGTTTATTTACGGACTATCTGACAGGTAATAAATAATTAGTTGTATTATTTTTATCATTTATTCGCTAAAATGTGATTTAAATAACCAATATAAATTTTCAAAAAATAGCGCTAATTAGAAAAAATTGAGTTAATCTTGGAAACTAGCAATTGTTAAAAACATACGTTGTTACTGGGTGGCAACATTGGAGATTCGCTAGATGTCTCTATGTAATCAAACCAGCAAGTAAAATGATTACCAGAGAATATGCAAGAAGGAAGCTTTATTTGGAGTCATCTGGAAAGACAGCATCGCACGGTTGGAAAATGGATTGATTGGGTATGGCTAATAGTATTGCTGTTGGCAGCAGTATTACTGTTTAGCATCAATCTGGGAGGATTGCCACTGCGAGATTGGGATGAAGGTACTGTGGCACAGGTTGCTCGTGAAATTTGGCACGCCCCAGCAGGTTCAATGCGTTGGCTTTACCCAACGTTAGGAGGCGAACCATATCACAACAAGCCGCCTTTGATGCATTTGCTGATAGCTTGGGCTTATTCTCTAGGAGGCGAAAATGAGTTGACAACGCGCTTACCTGGAGCAATTTTAACAGCAACATCTGTACCTTTACTGTATTGCATTGCTCGAGAGATATTTCGCCAACGTTGGGCTGCTATTTATAGCGCCTTGATTTATCTAACAATGCTACCTGTGGTGCGTCATGGGCGGCTGGCAATGTTGGATGGGGCGATTGTAAGTTTTTTGATGGTGATGATGTTGTGCGTGTTGCGATCGCGCCGAGATTTACGTTATTGTCTTGGTGTTGGCATTAGCTTTGGGTTTATTTGTTTAACTCAAGGACTGCTAGGCGTATTACTCGGTGCGATCGCAATTGTATTTCTATTTTGGGATACGCCACGATTGCTCACTTGTTACTATCTCTGGATCGCAATCTTAATTGGCATTCTACCTGTAGCTGGTTGGTATGGTGCGCAACTAATTCACTATGGTTATACTTTCGCTCAAATTGGTATTGCCAATCCATCACTAGGCCGAGGCTCTGTTGTAGAAGGTAATTCTGAACCACCTTGGTACTATGTAATTGAACTTCTCAAATACACATGGCCGTGGTTATTATTCTTACCACAAACTGTCCGCTTAACCTGGGAAAATCGCAACCTTAGCTGGGCAAAACTAGTAATGGCGTGGAGTGGGGTTTATCTACTGGTAATTTCCTTGATGATTACCAAAGTTCCCTGGTATCTATTCCCGATTTACCCTAGTTTAGCTTTAGCTTTTGGTATCCAGTTATCAGATACGGAAAATTCGCCTTTACTATCATCTTATCCCCGTGCTTGGGTTGCTGGTTTGGCAATACTTGCTGTGGCTGCTTCTGCTGGTAGTATTTATTTCAGTTCGGGTACAACACCAAAAACAGACTTACAACTGATTTTTGCCGCCGTAGCTTTAACTATGACTTTAGCAGCTATTTTGGCAGAACGAGGTGACGGACAATTTCTGAAAATTTTGTTTTGGGGAAGTTATATTTCGCTGCTGCTGTTAATGAAATCTAACTACTGGGTTTGGGAATTATCTGAAGCTTATCCAGTTAAACCAGTAGCCGCCATGATTGTCCGGGCAAATCCAGCCACGAGGAAGATTTACACATCTTTTCCTTACCATCGTCCCTCGTTGGATTATTATAGCGATCGCACCATCATTCCCGCTTCTGTTGGTGAACTAGAATATTATTGGCACTACAACGGCCAACCCTACTTCCTGCTGAATCTATCTGATTTCAACAATCTTCAACTAGAGTCGATGAAGCTAATTGACCAAGCTGAAGGTTGGAAATTAGTCACAAAAGATATCAATAGATTGTAAGTATGGGGCATTGGGGAAGAGGCAGAGGGGCAGGGGGAAGGGTGCAGAGGGGAAAGACTTACTGCAACTTCTCCCCTGCTCCCTGCTCCCTGCTCCTCTGCTCCTCTGCTCCCCTGCTTGTCTCCTTATCAGGAAAAAATCAGATCGTTGCCCAAAAGGTAACGATCATCTTATAGCGATCGCGTTCTTCCAAAAAGTGTAAAAAACCTGCGACTTACTTTGAAGAAATGATAAACTGCGTAATTTTGCGGTTTTGCTGGCGAGATTGATTTCTCTATGCTTGAAATATTTATTACGAAATATTTCATTCATTAAATTTAGCAATTGGGTGTTTATAGTGCCGCAAAATCTTTCATCGTTACCAGAACCAATCAGAAGGATTGAGACAGAAGCAAATCAACCATTTTCAGAAGCGTGGGCGAAGAAGTATTTGCGAAATTTAGCTGAACAGGATAATCGCATCGAGGTTCTGAAAGTCAGTGAAATTGCAAATGAGGTTGCAAAAACGTTAACGCAGGCACTGCGAACCACAAGTCTTCAAGCGTGGGGAAGAACAGAAGCGCTTTTGTCTCAAGAGGTGATTCGGCATCAAATTGACCCTGAATTAATCGATCCGTGGGAAGTTGCAAAAGATACCCACCAGATTTATCAAACTGCCCTCTCAGCCTATGCTGAACAGATTTCCCCAGCAAAGTTTTCTACATGGATTGCTAGGGATTTGGGGAAAATTCGACACAAATACACAGTAGACGATCCTAGAGTAATTGGGTTCATTAGTATGCAGTTTCACTACAGCGGACAAATACTACTGAACTTAACACCACCAGTGCAGCAAGCATCGCTGAGGGATTACTTCAAAGTGATTGACGATCATCTCTATATGCCGCTCCAGCGTGCTTACCAGGCAGCAGCAGAATATGCTTACGACGCGCCACCATTACAAGCTGTCCAGCAACTTTTGCCCTTGTGCAGCGAGATTGCGACCAAGATTGCAGAACGAGTGATGCAGATGTATCCCAATTATCAATGCCATACAGGTCGCTTAAGCGATACTAACATTAACATTTCTAGTGTCCGTGATATAGAGATGTTCCAGGTATATCTATGGGTTTGTATTTTGGAGAACAACATTAGTGCTATACAACAAGAGCTATTTCCCTTGTGTGTCATGTTATATCCTCGATTAAAGGTGCGCTGGGAATTGGTGCGGCAATTAATTTACTTGCTCGGTACTGAAATCCGCTCTCGTTTGCAACCAGAACAGGCTGCTTATTTTTTCGTTTACTATGAGTCGTTGCAGGCAATGTTTTCACCCCAAGTTTTGCCGGACTAGTAAATCTTAGATTTTGTAGTGTCCCGATTCTCAAATCGATATGATAATTAGATAAGCATAAATAAACAATAGTTTGTAGTTAGCACTTTAGTGCTGAAAATAGGTATCTTGGGTACTAAAGTACTTACTTAATCAGCGATCGCTCTGGAAGCGGACATAATATAAAACCGCGTCCTATTTGGGGCAAGAAGACACGGTTTGCTCGAAGTATTTAGTTATAATATTACAAAAATCAAAGTAGAATTTGATTTATACCAAAGCAATCGATTTACTGGGATTTGTTTCCTGGTTCATTAACTTTCTCTGTTGTGGGAAGAATTTGGCGGTCGTAACTTGTCTTTTCTTGGGTCAGAGCGATCGCACCAAAGAAAATCGCACTACCTACAGCCAAGGCTACCATCGGACGCTTGAGTAGGATAAAATCTCTGAGAATCCTCGCTAAAGGTCGGCTTTGACGACGTAGCGATGAAGACATCATCAATTGTCTCCAAGTAAACGGATCGCGGACATAATGACCACTTTGGCAAACTACTAGCCTTTCCTGGCAATAGGGACAGCAAAACAAACCCATGCGTGTTTTAACTGGTTTTGGCGTGGCATTTCTTTGGCAAATTGGGCAAGTAACATAATGATTATCAAAAGTGTGTATATTCATTTACCTCATCCGCCTAGTCCATTTACTCGCTCTATAACAATAGCTATATTGAATTGGGGTCAATGTCCGATCTGACATCAGGCATCAATCATACATACATTCTATTACTACCAAGGATGCCTCAATAGTCGCAACACGAGTATAGCTAGATTTAAACAAGGATGACTCATGGTTAATGTTTACGGATATGTCCACCCAATCGAAAAAACTTTGTTGTCTCTAGAAAAAATAGTGTTGGTGCTCGTTCGCACTCTATTAGCCGCAGCTACGCCCAACTTAGGCATTGCTGACCCCTAAATAATAATTCTCTCTCATTTAACCGTTCTCCCCACACAAATTTTGCACAATGACATTTTTCGCTAAAGCTTTGTAAGTTAAGCAAATAAAGTCTACTTGTCCGGTTGCTAAATAATGGCTCACAATGATAAATAACAGATAAAAATTTAAATTTTTTCTTACATTTACCCCGCCTCTCAATGACTCTCTTGCCTCCCACTCAACTGAGGAAGGTAACGGAACAACCTGCCTTTCCTACACCTTCCGCTCGTTTAGCTCACTTAATTAATCGTTTTCAACCATCCCCAGAAACAGTTGTGCTGTTTTTAGCCATGCTCATTGGCGGTGGTACTGGTATGGGTGTAGTCACCTTTCACTATTTAATCCAGTTGGTTCACCAGTTGATGCTGGAAAATTTAATGGGTCAAATTGGGGCCTGGGGTGCATGGACTTTAGCCTGCGTTCCCACCCTTGGCGGATTAATTGTTGGCTTGATGCGCTGGCGTACTCAAGACTTTGGGCCTGGACTTTCATCTCTCATCGCCGCTTCTCAGGGAACAGAGATTAAGCGACCACTAAGACCAGTTACCAAAATGCTGGCTGCATCTGTTACTTTGGGGAGCGGTGCTTCTTTGGGGCCAGAAGGGCCGAGTGTCGAAATTGGCGCAAATTTTGGGATGTTGTTATCTGTGATCCTAAATGTATCTCAGGAACGACAACGTTTGCTGTTGGGTGCTGGCGCGGCGGCGGGGCTGGCGGCGGGATTTAATGCTCCCATCGCTGGAGTATTTTTTGCTCTAGAGGTGGTGATGGGAGCGACATCTTTTGCTACTTCTGCTGTCAGTGTGGTACTCTTAGCTGCGGTGGTAGCAGCATTAATTGCCCAAATTGGTTTGGGGGCCCAACCTGCTTTTGATTTACCTGTTTACCAGGTTCGCAGTCCTTTGGAATTACCTCTTTACCTTGGCTTAGGTTTAGGGGCCAGCCTAGTTTCTCTGGCTTATACTCAATTAATTCGTTTGGCAAAAGCTTGCTTTGCTGGGAAGGTTCCAGGTTTTGCCTTTTTGGGACGAATTCCTGAGCCGATTCATCCAATTATTGGCGGTGCGATTATTGGCGCTGTTGCTTTACACTTTCCGCAAATTCTAGGCGTTGGTTATGAAACTGTAGAAGCAATGCTTCAAGATGTGGAGTTTCCACTCTATTTATTGGTGGCGTTGTTGGTGGTGAAATTATTGATGACTGCAATTAGTGCAGGTAGTGGTTTCATTGGTGGTTTGTTCGCACCAGCAATGTTTTTAGGTGCTTCTTTTGGATCGGCTTACGCCAAAATGTTGGCTGTAGCATTCCCGACAATTTGCGATCAAATGGCGGCTCCCCCAGCTTATGCAATGGTGGGAATGGCAGCAGTATTAGCTGCTAGTGTGAGAGCGCCGTTAACGGCTATTTTAATGCTGTTTGAATTAACCCGCGACTATCGAATTGTTTTACCGTTGATGGCAGCTGTGGGTTTAAGTGTTTGGCTAGTAGAAAGGATTAAACCAACTTTTAACTCTAACTCTAATCTACAACAAATTGGTCTTTCGGAATTGAAAGATGAACAATCGGAAATTGTGCAGCAAATTTTGGTAGAAGATGCCATGTACCCTTGTCCCAAAAAGTTACCTGCAACTTTGGGAGTATTAGATGCTGCTGTGGAAATGACCCGCGATCGCGTTCGTAGTGCTTTAGTATTCGATCAAGCAGAGCAATTAGTTGGTATACTTTCTTTGGAAGATATTAACCGTGCCCTTGCTATTTGGCAAACATATCCAAATCCCCTAACCGAAATTCCCGATAATTTATCTAGTCAAACCCTCATAGACATTTGTACTACTGAAATTCTCTATGCATGGCAAGATGAACTTTTATCTGAGGCTTTAGACCGGATGAGTCTTCGAGGTCTACATCAATTACCAGTGGTAGCACGAGACAAACCCGATCGCATTTTGGGTTTATTAGAAAAAGAGCAAATTGCATTAACCTGTAATTTAGCAGTTACGCGCAAGGCACTTCGCCACTATTTACCAGTCTTACCTACTACAGATATAGTCATTAGTCATTAGTCATTGGTCATTGGTCATTAGTCATTAGTCATTATTTTTCACAAAGGACGCTTGACTAATGACTGTTTATAGTCATTGTTTTTCACAAAAGACAAATACTTCTCTACGAGAGGCTGCGCCAACGGCTTCGCTCAGTACAAGTGACAAATGACAAAGGAGAATTGACTAATGACCATTTATTAAGCCGTGGCTTCTATGGCTTCATCATCTTCACGATCTTCTGGATCTACCTGTCTCAGACGAATGTGCTTTTTGCCTAAAGTGATCAGAAACTCATCTCCTGGTTGAAGATTCATCTGTTTTGTATAAGCTGAACCTATCAGTAAGTTACCATTCGATTGCACACTAATTCTATAGCTAGCACTACGTCCACCACGCCCATTAGCACTGGGTGTACTGTCTAACTGAATGCCTTCAGCATCAATTAGGGCATTTAAGAACTTCATCATATTGACGCGCTCTATACCATTTTTGGTAACGGTATAGTAGCCGCACTTCTTAGCTTTGTCTTCTTTGCTCTCGTTCTCTAGCTCTTTGACTTTTTTGAGCAGTTCTTCGCCGAGTAAGGGTTCAATTTTTTTCTGTTTAGGCATCAACTTAGGTCGAAAATGAATGTTTGAAGTGTTTGAATCGATTTTATTTTAGCTGAGGTTGAGCTAACAGGAACATAATCCTTTAGTTTTTATCTCAACCTAGCCAAGTATATTACACTCAGATGCACAATTGTTATGCCATTACCAATATTGGCAAGACAATCTATTTTAGAAAATGCTGGCAATGCTGATAACTTAACTATATATATAGTTTGTGAATTACTGCTAGACCATATAAGTTTTAAGTTTTCTAAACTAACCTCAAGAGGTTTTCTATTTCTGAAGGATGAGAACTGAGTCACAAAATGATAAGCAAAACTGATCCTTAGTGATTGGTCAATGGTAATTAGTCATTGGTTATTTAGAAACGACAAACTAAAGAAGTCTCAGAGTCGGAAGCCGACCATCAGAATTTCTTTTCAGGGAGATGCAGTGCCAACAAAGACAAAGGACAAACAACAAAACTTGCCAAAATGAAATTAACTACCAGAGGACACTATAGTGTAAAGGCGTTGCTAGATTTAAGTTTACAGCCAAGATATGGGCCTGCATCTGTGAGAGCGATCGCAAAACGCCAAGATATCCCCGCTCCTTACCTCGAAAAACTACTAATAGAAATGCGTCGTGCGTCAATAGTTAAATCAATTCGTGGTAGCATCGGCGGATATCAATTGGCAAGAGAGCCTGCACAAATATCTATAGGAGAAATTTTAGAAGCTGTTGGCGAGACTAGCCATTTACCTCATCACACCCCAGCACCGACACAAGCTGAAGATTGGGTAACGTTTAGCCTCTGGCACAGACTCAACCAAAAGCTCAAAGAAGCTTTATACAGTATTACCCTGGCAGACCTTTATTACGATGCTCGCAGTCGGCAAGCTTCCCTTGGAGAAGAAGCTAGTTTTGTGGTTTAGTCAAGAGCAAAGCAAAGACGCTCCGCCTCCGGTCAATAGTCAACCAATTTTAGATTTTGGATTTGCGATAGTGTCGGCGGCAAGCGAGTCCGCGTACCCTTACAGGGAAGCAAGCTAGCAAGAGCGTCTCGTAGAGAGCGTCTTTTGGATTAACCTCGCCGACAACTTGTACTGAGCGTAGTCGAAGTAGGGGACAAGGCTTGAAGATTTTGGATTTTGGATTTTGAATTTATTCCGCTTGACTTCTCTACGAGACGCTACGCGAACGGGCGGGGCATGAACCGAAACAATCTAAAATCTAAAATCTAAAATCACTAGGTCTAAATATTGACCCTTGACTTTGAACCTAAGACTTGTGACTTATGACTAATAATATCTATATCTTAATAATTGCAGCATTTTTAGATTACTTAATTGGCGATCCTTGGGATTGGCCTCATCCAGTGCAAATTATGGGGTGGGTAATTTCTCGCCTGACCAAGTTTTTTCTCCACTTCTGTCAAAATTCTCTAACACAACGCCTAGCTGGAATTGTACTAGGCATTATCTTGATAATTGGTAGCGGTCTTGTTGGCTTTTTGATGATTCAAATTGCCAGATGGGTTCATCCACTTTTAGGAATTGCCATAGATAGCATTCTTTTGGCTAGTTGTTTTGCTGGCAAAAGTTTGCGAGTAGCAGCGGAGGCTGTTTTACAACCTTTAACAGTCGGAGATTTAGAGAAGGCTCGAAAGATTTTAAGTAATTACGTTGGTCGAGATACCCAAAACCTCTCACAAGCAGAAATTTACCGAGCTGTTTTAGAAACGGTTGCAGAAAATGCCACCGATGGGGTAACGGCTCCGCTTTTTTATGCAATTGTTGGTGTCTTTATACCAGTTGTGGGGCCAACTCCTTTAGCTTTAGCATATAAAGCCAGCAGTACCCTTGATTCAATGGTGGGCTATCGGGAAGCACCCTATACTTATTTAGGGTGGTTTTGTGCGCGGTTAGAAGATTATTTGACTTGGCTACCTTGTCGGTTAACAGTCGTGACTGTGGCGCTGCTATCAGGTAAACCGATGCATATTTGGCAAATTTGTCGTCGGGATGCAATTAAAGATCCTAGTCCCAATTCTGGCTGGAGTGAGTGTGCCTATGCTGCATTTTTAGGTGTGCAGATGGGGGGTACAAATTGGTATCGGGGGATAGCTAAGTACAAACCACTGCTAGGAGATGCTCTTTATGCCATTACTGCAACTTCTATTCAGAATGCTTTACAGCTGACTCGATATTGTTTTTTGCTATGGTTAGGGATAGCGATCGCAATATTCGTAATGTTCCCAAATAGGTAATGAGAAATATAAAGTTAGGAGTTAGAGACGCGATTAACCCAAGTCTTTCCAGGAGTTAAGAATAAAAACTCCTAACTCTTAACTTATCACTCCTAACTTATCACTCATTATGTCTGCCAAAGTAGTTGAAATTCTCTCATCAGAAGAAATCCGTCGTACCTTGACTCGTCTTGCTTCTCAAATTGTCGAAAGGACGCGTGATTTGTCTCAACTGGTGCTTCTTGGTATTTATACCAGGGGTGCGTTATTAGCCGAATTATTGGCGCGTCAGATTGAGACGCTAGAAGGTGTAGCAGTGTCAGTGGGTGCTTTGGACATTACATTTTATCGAGATGACCTCGACAAAATTGGATTGCGGACTCCAACGAAAAGCGAAATTCCTTTCGATCTTACGGGGAAAACGGTTGTACTGGTGGATGATGTGATTTTCAAAGGACGGACGATTCGCGCGGCTTTGAACGCAGTCAACGATTACGGTAGGCCAGAGGTGATTCGTTTAGCTGTGTTAGTAGACAGAGGCCATCGAGAATTGCCAATTCACCCAGATTTTATTGGCAAGAGGTTGCCTACAGCTAAAGAAGAAATTGTCAAAGTTTACTTACAAAATAGTGATGGACGAGATGCAGTAGAGTTGATTGCAGATTAGGCTATAGAGGGCAGGGGGCAGGGAGATGTGGTTCGACTGCGCTCACCAACCGAGAGTGAGGGAGTGAGGGAGTGAGGGAGTGAGGGGACAAGGAGATAAACAAAACTCCTAACTCTTGTACAGACGCGATTAATCGCGTCTCTACTGTTAACTCCTAACTCCTAACTCAGCACTGGCTCAACGCCCCGCTATCCATGTACAGCACTCTCGATCTGATCTACTTGAAAACTGCTGTCAGTAATCAAGCAAAAAGGATACTACGGGTAAAGGCAACTGTGAGAAGTCTGTAAACCTTGTTAAAAAATAAAGATTGTTTGGTTGCCTTGCCAGCAAACTACAACTCCTAATGAGAAAATAAGGCATTACAACCAAGCGATCGCGATAAAATTGTTGACAAACCTGTTAATCAGACCCAATTTTTTTGAATTTTAAGCAAACAAAAGCATTATGGGACATGACCTAGAACATTAGTGCCTTAAAATACTCCTGAAAGCCAGTCCTTGTTTTATAAGTTTTATGTAGAATTTGGTGGTGAGGTTATTTACTTGATTCTCACTTGCAGCAATCCAGGTTTCATTTATGAGTCAGTCTTTTTCTCAAAACCAAGCAAGACGAAATCGTCAACAGAGACTCTGGCAACAAAAATGGAGTTTAAAGACTAAAGCAATAATTTGGGCACTAAGTATCAGTGTCCTTCCTGTAGTTGCAATTGGAACAGCTACTTACAACTATGGGATTAATTTAATTAACATACAAACTCCGCAAATCAGACAAGAGAATACAGAAAGTTCAACAGAAACTGAACTTGCTCTACAAAGACAATTGTCACTCTTGTTAACTGGTATGGGGGTGACAGCAATTGTAGCAGGTGCGATCGCTGTTTTTGTGACGAATCGAGTTATGAGTCGAGTCAGCAAGGCAGCTACAATTTCTAATAATATTAAAAAGAGGCTACGTCCAGACAGCGAGTTTACTCAAGTCTTCATCGCTAGCCAAGATGAATTAGTGATGTTAGAGAGAAACATTACCTTATTCACAGACCTGCTTTCGGTTTTGGTACAAGACAAAGAAGCCGAAGCCGATTATTCCCAAATATTAATCAAAATTACCCGTTGGGTTCGAGAATCATTCAATCAAGAAGATGTTCTCAAAACTACCTCAGAAGAAATTCGTAAAGCTTTAAGCATCGATCGCGTTACCATCTTTTGCTTCGACTCCAACTATAATGGAACTGGAACCTTTATCGCCGAATCAGTAGCACCTGGTTTACCAAAAATATTAGGGTTTACAGTCTTCGATCCTGGATTTGAGGCAGGGTATATAGACAAATATCAGAATGGTAAGATCCATGCTATTGATAATATCCATCAAGCCGATCTCAGTGATGCTGATATTGAGTTCCTGGAGCAATTTGCTGTCAAATCTAATTTAGTAGCACCTATTCTCAAAGGCAAACAGCTATTCGGTTTGTTGATTGCACATCAATGTTCTAGAATTCGCTCTTGGCAACAATCTGAGATTGATTTGTTCTCTCAGATAGCCATGCAAGTAGGATTTGCCCTTGACTACGGCAACCTTCTACAAAAAGTAGATACTAAGGCAGATAAAGCTCAAGTATTTATCGAAATTACCCGCAGCATTCGCCAATCGCTCAACGAAGAGGATGTCCTCAAAACGACGGTGGAAGAGGTTCGCAAAGCTCTAAGTACCGATCGAGTACTGGTTTATACCTTTTACCCTAATTGGTCTGGAATTATAATTGCCGAATCAGTGGTTCCAGGTTATCCCAAAGTTTTGCGGTCTGAAATTCAAGACATCTGTTTCGGTCAGGGTTATGTAGAAAAGTATCAGTCTGGTCGCGTTGTAGCCACAAACAACATTTATGAAGCAGGTTTGGCTGATTGTCACATTAGCCTGCTCGAATCCTTTGCTGTGAAAGCAAATTTGGTCGCCCCAATTCTCAAAGATGAACAATTATTTGGCTTATTAATTGCCCATCAATGCTCCAGACCCCGTGATTGGCAACAATCTGAGATTGATTTATTTGCTCAAATAGCGATGCAAGTCGGGTTTGCTCTCGACCATGCAAGACTCCTGCAACGAATCGAGGCTGAGGGTGTGCAAAGTCAGTTGTTAGCAGATACTATCGGCATTATTCGCCAATCACTCAACGAAGAGGATGTCCTCAAAACCACTGTGGAAGAGGTTCGCAAAGCTCTGAGTGCTGACCGAGTGATGGTTTATAGCTTTGATGGTAATTGGTCGGGAACAGTGATTGCTGAATCAGTTGTTCTCACCTACCCAAAAGTTTTACGAGCTGAAATCCAAGACCCATGTTTCGGTCAAGGCTATGTAGAAGAGTATCAGTCTGGTCGCGTTCTGGCAATTAACAACATTTATGAAGCAGGTTTAGCTGATTGTCACATTCACCTGCTCGAATCCTTTGCTGTGAAAGCAAATTTAGTAGCCCCCATTATTAAAGATGAACAGCTATTTGGCTTGTTAATTGCACATCAATGCTCCAGACCCCGCGATTGGCAACAAACTGAGATTGATTTATTTGGTCAGATAGCGATGCAAGTAGGATTTGCTCTCGACCATGCAAGACTCCTGCAAAGAATCGAAGCAGAAAGGATGCGAAGTCAGTTACTAGTGGATATTATCCGCAGCATTCGCCAATCCCTCAAGGAAGAGGATATCATCAAAACTACTGTGGAAGAGGTTCGCAAAGCACTTAGTACTGACCGAGTTTTGATTTATAGCTTTTACGCTAATTGGTTCGGAATTATTATTGCTGAATCAGTGGTTCCAGGTTATCCCAAAGTTTTGCGGTCTAAAATTCACGACCCCTGTTTTACTGAAAGCTATGTAGAAAAGTACCAATCTGGTCGCGTTGTCGCAATCAACAACATTTATGAGTCTAGTTTGACTGATTGTCACATTAAACTGCTCGAATCTTTTGGTGTGAAAGCAAATTTAGTAGCACCAATTATTAAAGATGAGCAGCTATTTGGCTTGTTAATTGCACATCAGTGTTCTGAACCCCGCGATTGGCAACAATCTGAGATTGATTTATTTGGTCAGATAGCGATGCAAGTAGGATTTACTCTCGATCATGCTAGGCTCTTACAAGCGTATCAAACTGCTGAAGCTAACTCTGAGGAATAGTAGGGGCGCGCAGCTAGCTGTGCGCCTGAATTGATACATGTATTTTTACGTTACGCTTAGTGTAACTTTTGACGAAGCTGCTAGAGCGATCGCTAATGGTAAAATTCGATGTTCCTGAATTTGAATCCTGGCGTGGAGTGTTTCTGCTGTATCATCCGGCAGTACTGGTACTGCGGCTTGCATTAATATTGGGCCGCTATCCATTTCTAAGCAAGCTATATGCACTGTACAACCAGTAATTTTTACCCCAGATGCCAAGGCTTGTTCTACAGCATGGATTCCTTTGAAACTAGGTAACAAACTAGGATGGATATTGATAATCTTCTCAGGAAAAGCATCAATGAAAACTGACGTTAATAGTCGCATCCACCCTGCCAAAATCACCCATTCTACATCGTAGTGCCGCAATGTCTGCACAATTTTTTCGTCAAACTCTTCTCGGTTTTGATAGTTGCGGTGATTTAATAAAACAGTTTCTACACCTCTATTCGCTGCTCTGACGGCTGCTCTCGCCGAGGGGTTATTGTAAATTAAAACTTGAATTTGGGCATTTAGCCGCCCATCTTCGATAGCTTGGGCAACTACATCAAAATTGCTGCCATTTCCAGAAGCCATAATTCCCAGCTTTAAAGGGGCGAATTGTTGGCAATCATCGCTAATGTTGGGAGAAATTAAGCTCTGGGTAGAATCAATGCAAAGAGTCATAACAGCTAGGAGGGTTAATTTATAGATGCCAAAAATATATACAAAAATATATACTAAGTCGTGGTTGGATAATGATGCAGTAAGTAGCAGCATCGATTTACTGACTTGAGATTAAGCTAGGATATTAGTAGGAATTATTTTTGCTACTAATTGGTAGGAAGATGAATGTAGAAAAACTCTCTATTTCCTTGCCACCGTCTTTAGTGGAGTTTGTCGAAAATTACAAGCTCAATAAAGGCTGTAAATCTCGTTCTCAAGTAATTGAAGAAGCATTAGAATTGCTGCGAAACCGAGAATTAGAGGCAGCTTACCGAGAAGCATCTGCTGAAGTTGATAACGATTGGGATGTGACAGTGGCAGATGGTTTAACAGATGAAACGTGGTGATATTTATTACGCAAATCTTAGTCCGGTGATGGGTTCAGAAATGGGTAAACGTCGTCCAGTGCTAATTGTCAGTAATAATATAAGTAATAGTGCTGCTACCACTGTGACAATTTTACCGCTTACTTCTAATGTGAGCCGTGTTTATCCCTTTGAAGTTCTGCTTAATCCAGAGGTTAGTGGTTTAACAAAGTCTTCTAAAGTACAGGCGCAGCAAGTGCGAACAATTTCTAAGCAACGAATTACTGGTGAAGTATTAGGTAGTTTAAACGAAGAGATGATGGTACTAATTGATGCGGCGTTAAAATTGCATTTGGGATTGGTTTGAGTTTGCAGAAAAATAGCGATGTTTAAGTAAAGACTCTAAGTAGAGATAATTATGAACCAAGAGCAAACCCCAAGCGTAGGCGTAGCCCGTCGTAGACATCGCTAATGTTGGGAGAAATTAAGCTCAGGGTAGAATCAAGGCAAAGAGTGATAACAGCTAGAAAGGTTAATTATAGATGCCAAAAATATATACTAAGTCGTGGTTGGATAATGATACAGTAGCCGCGTGGATTTTTCTCACACCAGCATTAATTTTGCTGGATGTTTTTATCATTTGGCCGATCGCTTATTTGTTCTATCTCAGTTTCACTGCTGGTAGTTTCACTTTAAAAGGTATTTATTGGGTAGGCTTAAAAAACTATTGGCGCTTGCTACTCAACCCCGACTTCTTGCAAGTTCTAGGTAACACCTTCTATTTTACTGTTGCCACCATCATTCCTAGTTTAGTTATCTCCTTAGCATTGGCAATACTATTAAACCGCTCCATTCCCTTGCGGGGCATCCTGCGAAGTACTTATTTTTTACCCTCAATTATTTCAATTGTGGCAGCGGGTTTGGGGTTTCGCTGGCTGTTTCAGACATCAGGGCCAGTTAACGGACTTTTAGATTTTTTTGGCATTTCAGAAATACCTTGGCTAGGAGACACATTTTGGGCAATGCCAGTAATTATTTTAATGAGTATTTGGAAACAACTGGGTTTCAATATGGTAGTTTTTTTAGCAGGGTTACAAGCAATTCCTCCCAGTCGTTATGAAGCAGCAGACTTAGATGGAGCAAATGCTTGGCAACAATTTTGGTATATTACTTTACCCGGATTGCGCCCGACTATAATATTTGCAGTCATTACTACCGCAATTTTTACATTGCGGAGTTTTGAGCAAGTTTTTGTGATGACTGGCGGTGGACCACTAAATTCAACTAATCTGCTGGTTTACTACATTTACCAAGAGGCTTTTGGTCAATTTGATTTTGGTTATGCAGCAGCAGGAGCGACTGTATTATTAGCAGTGACGCTGGTACTAGTTTATTTGCAACTGCAAACTTGGGGAGAAGAGTAGGGGAGGCAGGGGAGCAGGGGAGGCAGAGGAGCAGGGGAGGCAGGGGGGAATGAAAGGAAGTTGCTAAGTTATTGCGCAAATATGCAATGCCGAGTTTCTACTTCTTATATAGACTGCGATATTCCCAAGGATTTATAAATTTAGTATCGCTCCAAACGCCGAGCCGTTGCTCCTTAGCCTTAGCTTCGGCTTGTTGAACTAAATCTTTACTAGGACACTTGTTTAAATAGGGACGATAGACTTTTGCTAAACCTTCTTGCAACAATACCTGTTGCACAAAAGTACCATTTTTTAAACGGACTTCGGCAATTTTGCGTCCATAACGATCGCTATCGGTGATATTCAAAGTCACGCGCGAGCCTCCTTGTTGCACCAGTTGTTGCACCCGTTCTTGGGCTTTTACACCCCAAGTAAATTGATTGCGATCGCTAGTACGTTTACTCTGCTTTTCTTTGTTTGTATGGGCTATCTCTGGCGCGTCTACACAAGCAAAGCGGACTGTCAGATTTTTACCATCAGCATCTTTTACTACTAAAGTATCGCCATCACTGACTCGCTCAACTGGTTCTCCAGAATTCCCGATAAAGCGATCGCAGCCCATCAAATTTAAAATTATGATAGTTGCACAAAGCCAAAATCGCACTGGTTTAATTAATTTCTCCATCCAAAATTACCAAATTATCTCTGTGGGATGATACTAACAAAATGAAAAGATATATTTGTTAACTGTTGAGATACTCCCACAGGCAATTCAAAATGATAAAACCCTCTGGCGGCAAAGGAATAGAAAATGCGGATTAGTATAAGAATTGTAACCTTCCAATTGTCGGCGGGAATTTCTGATGAACTTCTTGACTAACCTTCTGCATCTAGCTGGTTCAGGTGTCTTTGCCTATTACTCTGCTGCTCAAATTCGTGATTCTAAAACCCGTCCCAACATCCTTGCGGGGTTTCAGTTGGCGGAATCTGGCTCTGTGCCATTTTTATCCGCACTTAGCGATCGCGCAGCTGCTGAAGGCGATACATGGCTAGCCGAAAAACTAGCAAAACATGCATCAGATGAAACTAGGCATGGTCAAATTTTTGCCCACGCTTTACAACAGCTGAATAAACAAGTTATAGATTTTAAGCGTCAACCCCAAACTACATCTACAAAAAAATCACAACAGCGTAGTCCCTTTTTCGCAGCATTCTATGAGGGCTACACCCAAGAACAGCTAAAACCAGCTGTAATTGACTGGGATATGTTTATGGGTAGCACATATATTCTGGAGTTAGATGCTAGTAAAGACTTTGCGCGAATGGCGAAAGTATTACCTGACAACGAGCCAACCGCTCGTAACTTGAAGTTAGGAATGCTAAGTATTGCTCAAGATGAAACTGGACATGCTGCTTATCTCTACGAAGCGATGATGCGCCGGATGTCTGCAACTGAAGTGCAAAACCTCGTAGATATGTGGCGAACCCGCAAGGTGAATGCTTTGTTGGCAATGGTTGGCGGTATCCTTGAGCGTAACGGCGAAACGCGATCGCTAGTCCAAGATAGTGCGCCATCGGAAATTGATTCTGAGTTGGTAGCTACGTAACTATAGATATCTTGAGTAGACCTGCCTTGAAAATAGGGAATAGGGAACAGGGAACAGGAAGAAGTATTTTCATTGTTCATTGTGAGTTCCACTCATGGAGTCTCTTGCAAAAGTTCCTAACACCCCACCCCCAACCCCTCCCTGAAGCTTTAGGACTACCGTGTACACACAAGTTGAATTACCCCCCTTAATCCCCCCGATATTTTGGGGGAAATAAGATTTCCGGTTCCCTCCCCAATACATACAGGGAGGGTTAGGGTGGGGTAAAACCTTGGCCATCTGACGAGGAACTGAGAAAGAAATTTGCAATTATTTAACAACAGGCAAAGCAGGAACAAGTCTAGCCTTGTGAAAACTTTTCATATTCCCGCAGCTGCTACACTAATTATGAAAGACATAAAACAAGTAATAATCAGATAACTAGCGGTAATACCGAGCAAACCTTCCTTCTGGTTATTCCTATAAAAAAACTATGAAAGCTGAAGCAGAAAACCATCTCAGGCTGACTTGTGAAGTAGAAACTACCCTAAAAGTGATTGGCGGACGCTGGAAGGTTTTGATTATTAGAGAATTAATGACTGATGTCAAACGCTTTGGTGAACTGCAACGGGCTTTACCTGGAGTTACGCAAAAGATGCTAACCCAGCAACTCAGAGAAATGGAGGAAGACGGTATTATTCATCGAGAAGTTTATCCCCAAATTCCACCCAAGGTAGAATATTCACTAACGCCTTTAGGAGAAACTTTGCAACCAATTCTCTATGCTATGCATGAATGGGCTGTCCAGCATTTAGCTAGAACAAATCACCATAATATTGATTATAGTGAATAAACAATAATTGCTAACTTAACTTTGATATGTATGGTAATTTATGGCTTTCGTAACTCACCATTTGAGGTTGTCGGTGCGTTACGCTAATGCGGTACAGCCAACACATCTTCTAATACCAATTCAATTAATGATTGCAATATATCATTGGGTAAAGACGCGATTCATCGCGTCTCTACAAATGGTCTATTTGTCGGATTCGTTTTTCAAATTGGTAGAATTATTTGCGCTTACTTTCATTAAATTTGCTAATTTTCAATTTTAGCGAGCAGATTTATCTATGGGGTTTTAAATTTTGAATTTTAAGTTTATTCATTGCTTTTTAAATATTCAATCGCTGCCTCTAATTTTGAAGGGTAACTTTCAGCAAACCTTTCAAACCAAAGTCCTTCGGATGAAAGTGGATCTACTTTGGATAACCATTCTTTTGCTTGCACTTTCAAAGCCTCTAGTAGTTTGGCTTTGAGTTGTTCTTGTCGAATCCTTTCTTGTTCTAGTTCTTGCTGTTTTTTTAATTCAATAGCAGCATCCTCTTGGGCAAAATCAGCCTGAACTTCTGCTAAAAGTTTATCCATGAAAGATGCCGACTTGGGCAATGGTGGAATAAACGATTTGGCTGTGGCTGATTTTGATTGCGGTTGGGGTTGTACTTCTTTGTATTCAGTTTCGAGTTGGGCTAACAGCTTATCAAGGGAATCCATTTTTGCAATTCCTAAAAAATAGTATAGCTAGTCATTAATAGCATTGAGTAGCACTTCTGATAGACTCAAATCTTCCATGTCTTCCATAGTAATGGTGTCACAGATATCAAACTTAGCACCAGCACTTTGGAGTTCATCATCTAAGACTTTGAGAAAGCGGGTAGCTTGTTGATCTGTGCCAACTTGAATAAAAGAAATAGCTAATTCTTCATCTCGATCGATGCGGCGAGAAGCTTCAATAATTACCCTCATGACTGCTTTGCGATCGTCCGGCTCACCATCAGTAACTACTAAAATTGTTTCACCATTTGGTTTGGTTTGACCGGCTGCTTTGCGTTGAAGGTAATCATCAGTTGCATGTTTTAACACACCTGCTAAGTCAGTTGTACCAGAGGGATCGTTCTCTCGAAAAATTTGTGACACCTTGCTGGATGTGACATTTTCGTATCGCTTAAATTTGCCAGAAAATACATAGATAGTAATGCCATCTGGGTCAAATTGCTCACATTTACTAGCTAAAGCTAAAGTTGATTCTTGGGCTGCAACCCATCTAGTTCTACCACCCTTTTGATCTTGGGTTGCCATACTACCGCTTTTGTCAATAATCAAGGTATAATCACGATTTTCTAGCATTATTCGGTTCTCCAATTAAGAATTAATAGTTACTGAACTATGGGCGATCGCCAAACATATTAGTCAGTTATGGCGTTCGTCAATACATCTACAAGACTCATTTCTTCTAAGTCGTCTAAAGTGACGGTATCGCAAATATCAAATTTAGCGCCAACACTTTGTAACTGGTCATCCAAGGCTTTGAGGAATTTAGTTGCTTGGGCATCTGAACCTACTTGAATAATCGAAATTCCTAATTCTTCATCACGTTCCATTTGGCGAGTAGCATGAATGATGACTTCAAACACAGCTTTGCGATCGTCTGGTTCACCATCGGTGATCACTAAAATTGTCTCTCCGTTTGGCTTGGTTTTACCAGCTGCTTTGCGTTGAAAGTAGTTATTCAGGGCATCCTGGAGTACACCAGCTAAATTTGTTGTGCCAGCAGGGTCATTTTCGAGAAATATCTGGGCGACTTTGGCTGAGGTGACATCATCGTAGCGTTTAAATCTACCAGAAAACACGTAAACGGTGATGCCATCGGGGTCAAACTGTTCGGCCTTTCTGGCCAAAGCAAGAGTAGACTCTTGAGCGATTTCCCATCTACTTCTACCACCCACTTGGTCGGGTGTAGACATACTACCGCTTTTATCAATGATTAAGGTATAGTCGCGATCGCTCATCATAATCTTCCTTTGATTGTTACCCTGTGGTTCTAGTCTAATCTACGAATTTGACGATACCGCAAGCATTTTAAGGTTTTGTATCAATTGTGCTACTCCCAAAAGCCACGCCATTGCTTATCCCAGTTGCGTAAGTCTTGGTAAAAACTGGTGAAGTTCGAGTAAGAAGAGTAAAATTTATACTTAATCAGCCTCGCCACTGATATTATGTTCGTCAACCCCAAATAACCATTGAAATTAAAATTAAAAAAGTAATTCAAAAAACAAAAATGAATTTATATCTCCGAGTTAAAACTATTGTTTTAATATTTTTTTCATGCATTAATAATCACCATCCAATATTTGCCCAATCTACACCTCCATCAGGTGTAACTATTCCTCCTAATACTCCCGGTAAAGTCGAACAAACAATTCCCCAATCGACCCCATCACCAATTTACACTCCCCCATCTCCTAGTAATCCCATTCTATCTCCAAATTCAACTGAGAATCCATTGGATATAATTCCTACAAGTGAAAGCTTTTTTGTGAAAGAAATTCAAATTATCGGCAATACTGTTTTAAAAGAAGAAATCACTACATTAAAACAATCGCTAGAAAATAAATACATTCGGTTCGAGCAGTTGTTAGAATTGCGATCGCAAATTACCCAACGCTACATCAAAAAAGGTTACATCACCAGTGGGGCATTTCTCCTTAACAACCAAAATCTTAACAGTGGTATAGTTAAAATCCAAATAGTCGAAGGGGAATTGGAAGCTATAGAAATAAGCGGACTGCAAAGGCTTCAAGAAGGATATGTGCGTTCTCGAATTGCTCGCGCTACGCAGATACCCCTCAATCAGAAACGACTTCAACAAGCATTGCAATTATTACAAATTGACCCTTTAATTGCACAGGTTAAAGTCGAACTGACAGCTGGAAGTACTCCAGGGCGCAATATTTTACGCTTGCAACTCAAGGAAGCACCTGCATTTCACGCTGGAATGGAAGTTGCTAATAGCCAATCTTCCAGCATCGGTTCTGAACAAGGAAGTGTATTCATCGAACATGAAAACTTACTGGGTTTTGGTGATAGATTCTACGCTGAATATGGAATTACTAAAGGGTTAAACCTCTACGATTTCAGCTACAATGTTCCTTTTAACGCTTTAGATGGAACAATTGGTGTCCGTTATAAAAACAGTGATAGTAAAATTATTGAAGACGACTTTCGTGATTTAAATATTCGCAGCGAAAGTCGTACCCTTTCATTTAATATTCGTCAACCGTTACAGCGTACTCCCAATAGCGAATTTGCCCTTGGTTTAGCATTTGATTTACGTCGCAGTCAGACATTCTTACTTAATGATATCCCCTTCTCATTTTCTGAAGGCCCCAAAGAAGGAGAATCGAAAGTTACAGCAATTCGGTTTTCTCAGGATTGGTTGCAGCGAGATGCAAATAGGGTTTTAGCTGCGCGATCGCAATTTAATATAGGTATAGGTGCATTCGACGCAACAGTAAATGATACAGGCACAGACGGGCGATTTTTCACTTGGTTGGGGCAATTTCAATGGGTGCAAAAATTATCTCCTCGCACGATTATACTAGCAAAAATTGACGCGCAATTAACTGGTGACTCTCTACTTTCTTTAGAAAAATTTAGCATTGGCGGAGTTGAAACAGTTCGCGGATATAACCAGAATCAAGTCGTTACTGACAATGGGATAATTGCCTCTATTGAAGCTCGTATTCCCCTGACATCTAACACTAATACCCTACAGTTAGTACCATTTTTCGATTTTGGTACTGGGTGGAATAATCGTATGAGTAATCCTAGTCCTCAAACCCTTACAAGCTTGGGTTTAGGCTTGCGATGGCAACCATTTCAAGGCTTAAATTTACGCGCAGACTACGGAATTCCACTATTTGGAGTCGATAATAAAGGTGACTCTCTGCAAGATAATGGATTTAATTTTTCATTGCGCTATCAACCTTTTTAAGTATTTTAAATTTTCAAAAACTTGCCCAACTATTTATCGCTATTAAATATTGATGTGCATAAAGTTGCAGTTAAAGTAGTAAAGTTATGCACATCAATAAGCAGAAATTGTGCATGAATTTATTTGCCGATAACTGTAATCTACAAGTAAAGCAAAAACAATTGAGTTGCTAATTAAATTACTCAAATCAAAAAGAAACAAATGTCAACTCAAACAAGCCATTCTGTAATTTAGAGATATTACTGTTTATCAGTATCGCTAAGTGCGATCGCATGTTTTCAAAACGCACATTTACTAGATTTTTGCATGGTGCAATCGCTTGTGTTCAAGAATTAGAAAACAATCATTGGAGTCAAAATATGATTTCTGTTCAACGATTTTTCCCAATCGTCATGTTTAGCTTTAGTTTTTTTACTGCATTTGTCCTATTTGGCATTCTAGTAAATAATAGCCTTACGAATGAAGTACAACTTTTCGATGGTATTCTGCTGTCCGTTATTAGTTGCCTATCATTTTTAGTTGGAAAATGGTTGAGTAGCAAGATTGAAACTGGTGATTCTCTATCTGAGAAACCTATGGACGAGAATCTTGCACAATCAGTCCTAAATATTTGGATAATTGCTGGAGTAGCAGCATTGTATATCAGCTTTAATACTCACAAAAATTTAGCAGATTTTGTATTGCTAGAAGTAGTTTTATTTTCTCTAGTTCTATGGAAAACTTCAGCCAATGAATTGAAGTTGACTGACAATAATCTTAAAGTAATCAAGAGTGAGCTAGAAGCAACTGAGAACAAGCTGAAAGCGAACGAGAATGAGTTAGAAGTAACTAAGAGTAAGTTGAAAGCTACTGAGACTGAACTAAAAACAATTAAGAGTAAGTTGAAAGTGACTGAGACAGAACTGAAAACAACCGAAAGTAAGTTGAAAGCTACTGAGGCGGAATTAAAAACATCTGAGAATGAACTAAAAACAACCGAGAGTAATTTGAAAGCTGCTAAGGCTGAATTAAAAACAACTGAGAGTAATCTGAAAGCTACTGAGGCGGAATTGAATGCAGCAAAGGAACAACTAAAAGAAGCTAGTCTCGATAAAGAATACAGCCTCTAGAAGTATATTTTCAGCAAACTAATTGCAAGCTTGAATGAAAATAGATAGGAACTCAACACAATGGAAAATTTAACCGATTTCGTTAATATGTCCCTACATTGGCTGGTCAGTGCGTTGGAAAGTATATTGAGTTGGAGTATTATTTGTGTACAGGCGATCGCTTCTATAGTTTACTTTCTATATATTGTTGTAGTGAGAGTAGCGATCGCAGCATATTACTGGTTAATTACTTCCTTACAGTGGCTATTCAATGGCATTGCTACATTCTGTCACTGGCTGATCGCATCTTTGGGAATTGCGGAAAATGGGCTTCCATATATTTTAGGTCTGATAATAGTTGCGATGATAATTATGCTTTCCCAACTCAAAGGTAAGATGGCCTACTTACAATCGGAGAACGATCAACTTAAAGCAGATAGACAGGAACAAAAAGCACAACAAAATAGAAAAGCTATAATCGACGGTGCTATAAAGCTTATAGATTGGTTTGTACGACAATAGTACGAAGACAAACACAATGAAACTCGAAGAGATTAGCTTTGGGCGGTTACTGCCAACTAATTTTACGTAATAATAAAATCCTTGCAGAGACGTTATATGTAACGTTTCTGCATCCTAATTCTTACTTCGATTTAGTAACGTTTATAGTAGGATGATACTTTATCAATTATTTTGACATTCTCGACTCATTACTAATTGACCATTTGAGAGTCGATATACACCAGTTGGTTCAATAATTGGATCGCCTTTTTTCCAAGGACGCGATGTATTTTCATTATTGACACCGCGCACTCTATCTGTAGAATAGTTGGACATTAATATATCACCGGGACGGTTAGGTAAAGCACCTCCACCTGTAATGATGAAGCTATTTTCTTGTTTTTTATTGACGCGGGCTACGCAGCTATTAGCAATGAGCGCGTTGGTGTCAATCGCATTTGTGGGGAGTTCGGTGAGGCTATTTTGAATTGAACTGTTGTCGGGCGAGTTAACATTAACAGTTCCTGATAAGCCGACCCCAGAAGTGGCTGTGATGTATTTTGAGACATCACTGGGTTGAGTACCGACAAATACGCCTTGGGCGTTGATTTGAACTCGACCACCACGAGAATTATCTGAGTTAGCGCTAATACGGCTATTTTCGAGGGCGATTAATAAATCAGTATCGATGTTAATGTTACCACCAATGACGTTTTCGCCTGTGGCCTCGGTAGTAATGCTGCTGTTGCGACGGAGGGTTAAATTTTGGGTGTTGAGGTTGATAGTTGCTTGTTCACGGTTGGGGTCTTTATTTGGGCTGCGGGTGTTAGCGTTGATGGAAGCTTTGTTGTCGAGACGGATGGTATTGGTGTCTAGGGTCATAATACCTGCGTTACCCGTTCCTTTAGCATTGGCTAACACCTCTGCACCATTCCTTACAATTAATTGGGGAGTTTTAACTACCATATCTCCTGCATTTCCAGTTGAATTTGGCTCGGCAGAAGCGATTAAACCACTGGGAAAAATATTATTGCCAGACCTACCGATTAATTCAATTTGACGTGAAGCATTTACAGTTAAATTTCCCGATTTTCCCGCACCAAATGTACCATTAAATACCTGTGCCCCATCTCGTGCTAGCAAATTTTGGGTATTGACGACAATATTTCCTGCATCTCCCGTGGAATTGACATAAGAAGCTGCTACTAAGCCACTTACAGAATTCGGGTTACTAAGGGATGCGCCAATCAATTGTATACTATTGTTTGCATTGACTGTTAAATTTCCTGCTCTACCCGTACCAAGTGTTCCAGTAAATACCCTTGCTCCATCGCGCACGAGTAAATCTTGGGTTTTGACCGTTAAACTTCCTGCATCTCCCGTTATACCAGCTTGAGCAGAAGCTCCCAAACCACTGAGAATGCGACCATCAGCAGATGTACCAATTAGTTGTACTTTGTTTGCAGCATTAACAGTTAAATTACCGCCTTTACCTCTACCGTATGTACTAGCGTCAATTTGTGCCCCATCACGCACAAGCAAATCTGGAGTATTAATTGTCAAATCTCCTGCATCTCCAGTTGAATTTCTTGTTGAACTACTCAATCCACTCAAAGTTTGACCATTTGGTGATGTACCGATCGCTTCAACTTTTTCGGAAGCATTGACAATCAAATCTCCTCCTTTACCAGCACCTTGTGTTGCACTAACAACAATTCCTCCATTGCGAACTAGTAAGTTTCGAGTATTAATTGTCAAGTCTCCTGCATCTCCACTCGAATTTTGGCTTGCACCAGTATTCAAGCTACTGATAAAACCATTCCCTGATGTCCCTATTACTTCTACTGCATTACTTGCATTGACTATCAAATTACCTCCTCTACCTCTACCAAAAGTTGAAGTAGCAACTTGCCCTCCATTAATAAGATGGAAACTACCAGTGTTAATTTTTATATTTCCTGCACCTCCAACAAAAGCAATAGCAGAGATAATACTGGCACCTCCAATAACCTCTACGGAGTTTTTCGCATCTATACTTAACTCTCCAGCTTGACCTGACCCTCGTGCTAAGGTTGTAATTGTTGCTCCATCGCGGATACTTAATCGATCGGTATTAATTTTGAGGTTGCCAGAATTCCCAGAACCAACTGCGCTAGTGGAAACAGTACTCGAACCACTGGGGGAACCTCCAACTACTTCCATCGAATCTCCGATATTTAAAGTTAAATCTCCCCCTCGACCAGATTGAAAGCTAGCAGTGGTAATATATCCGCCATCCCTAATCCTCAATCTTGGCGTATTAATTGTTAATTTGCCACCACTCCCAGCAGCAAATGCACTAGTCGTTAATCCACTTCCTATAGTAAATTCTCCTCCAGTTTGTGGATTTATTAATGTTGCTATTCCACTCAAATTAATTGATTCTGATGCATTAACGAGTAAATCACCACTGTCGCCACCTCCAGATGAGTCAGTTCCAATTTTTCCACCATTGGAAAGTGTAAGCGATCGCGTATTTACATCAATATTTCCACTTTTGCCTTGACCATCACTAGAAGAGGAAATTGAAGCGTAATTATTTAATAAAATTGAATCATCTGCAAAAATTCTAATATTACCACCACTACCGCGATCAAGGTTTGAAGAGCTAATAAAAGTGTTATTACCATCAAGTACTAGATTTTTTGTTTTTATTTCAATATTTCCACTAGGTAAGTTGTTAACTCCACCGACTGTAGATGCCGCAGAACTACTGTTAATATTGCTTCCGTTACTTAATAAAATAGAATCTTGAACTGTCAAAGTAATTTTTCCCGCCTCTCCCTGACCAAGGTTTGCAGAACTAATTATAGATTGATTATTTAAGCTAATATTACGCGCTCCAATATTAATATCACCTGATTTTCCTGACGCATTTGATGTTCCACCAGAAACAACTAAACTATTCTCAGAAAGATTTAGATTCTCTGTATTAATGGCGATCGCACCTCCTCCACTTGTCACAGCAAACGAGTTATTTTTCAGCACAATATCCGCTTTTGATATACCTTCATAAAAGCCTAACTGCATTTGATTCCCGCTACCAATCAAATCAACAGTTCCGGTTCCTGCAACCGCACCTAATTCCAAACGATTTTCAGTTGAACCCGCTATACCACTGTCAAACGTAATATCTCCCCCAACTAAGTACAAACTTCCCGGTATGCCAATTTGAGGACTGCGGTTGATGATTTCACTGCGGGTGATTTGATTGAAAAACAATGCACTAGGATTCACCGTCAATAAACCTGGAGCTTGGGGATTTGTTGCGCTAAAATTTCCTCTCTCTCCAAATCCAATAGCATTAGCTGTAGTCGCAACAAACGAACCCTGTAAATCTAAACTTGCATCCTGACCAAAAATAATTCCATTGGGATTCATCAAGAACAAATTGGGTTTTGATTCTCCCAAAATACCCAATCTTCCCAAAATCTCGCTGCGACTTCCTCCCGTTACCCGTGCCAAAATATTCTGAATATCTGCACTGGGACTGAAAAAATAAGCTCCCCGTCCCTCGCTGACGTTAAATTCTCGGAAGCTATGAAACAGATTGATTCCACGAGTTGCACCACCAGTAATTACTTCAACTGGGAACCCGTTAAAATTAGTTACAACTTGAGAATTTTCAGATCCTAATGTGTTGTCGGGGGCGATCGCACTTTGGGCAAAAACAGGAGTTGGAACAAATGCGGCTATTCCATATAAACTCCACGCACTTACTATTTTCAAACACAGATTAAAAAATTTTTTGTCGCCCGCAGCAGTTTGATTAAAAGATTGTGTTGTTATCAATGGGGATAGTTGCACAGTAATAACTTGACGCTGTGGCGATCGCTTTATCATATGTGATGAAAATAATTAATTTGATTTGTAGTATACCGCTATTTAGAGAAGAGATTTATGATTTTCTTCTCGGAAACATTCATGACAGAAATTTTCTGCGCATTTATAAGTGCAGTTTTATGCAGTCTGCTTAGTCAAAATCTGCAATTACATGAGCAACGAGTTGAAGGATTTTTTTTGAAAATCAGTTTAATCTAAAAACTATCAGGAACGATTAATAAATCATTCTAATTTTAAATGACTTAATCGTTTTGGAATCACTCTGTTTACTTCAATTTTCTCTGGTAGCAATCCATTAGACAACTTAAATATCAAAATTGGTTGATTTTGCAGACTTGTCTTTAGTTGTTGCTAATATCTGATTTTTCTAAACATGAGGTACATTCACTATGGCTTTGCATTTTAATCATGTCAAAAAAACACTAGTTTTTTTAGCAATTATTGGGATTTCTTTTAATATGCAAATGTCCGCAAATGCACAAACTGTTACACGCGAACAACTTGATAGACTATCATTGCAAGAATTAATAATCTTGAGAAATGAACAGTTGCGACAAGCAAATATTGTAGTAGCAAATTGCTACAACAGCCCTTACATTCCCGATTCTACTTGCTACGCTATGGAGTTACAGTATACGAACTACTTTGCAAATCTAGATAATTACATTGCTCAAAGACAAGTGATTGGTCAATAGTAAAGATTCTAAAGCAGCGTGTGCTTCGCACTCATAGTTTACTACATTTTCTCAAAGTGACGAATATTCACCATGAATTCGCAATTAAATCATTGTATAGGAATCCGGTTTGATTTCTGAAAAAAATCCGTACCCTTATAATCCTCTTCTTCACTATTGCCTATTGCCTATTGCCTATTGCCTATTGCCTATTGCCTATTGCCTGTTCCCTGCCTCTACGAGTAATTTCAAAAATCAAATACTAGTCCTATAGTACTAAATGCGATCGCGCTCAAGAATTAGAAAACAGTCATTTGCATAACGCGGACGTTATCCCTTAATCAGTGAACGGTTTAGATACAACAACCCCTGTTCATCAAGTAATGAGGCAATTTTCTATGAATAAAACATACGTACCTCTAGCCATCCTTGCAGTACTCCTTGTGTGGTGGTTCTTCTTCTACAATAGACAATCAGAATTGTGCAAGACGTTTGGTTCAAATTCAGCAACTTGCGAATTGGACAGACAAAGCAATGAATGGAAGTTTCAGAAGTATTAGTAACTTTACCTTAACTGAAACAATTTCTCTTGAAATTTGAAACATATCATATCCCTTAGTCCTCCTTTTTTAGGGGAACTGAGGAAAATAATAAGTATCAACTATTTGGAGAAATGCTATGAAAGAAGAATCTAATGATTGAGATGTTGCTATTTAGGAGTAAGTGAATGCTTTACCAGTTTTTGATATGGCTTTTCGGAATGCCAATTATCGATCTAATTTTGGCTATCTTAACCATAATAGGAATAATTATTCCGCCATTACTATTGATAGCGACAACATTTGTAGTAGTATTAGGACTTGTGTATTTTCTGCTAGTTCTTTTCAGTCCAGCCTATGCGGCTCATGCAGCAATTATATTGTTGTTACAGATAGCCTCATTATTTCCCTAACACTGGTAATTCTTGAGCCGGATCTATAGCGTTGTTGATTTGAAGTATGAATCTGAGTATGGAAACGCAAAATTTCATGTTTCTGCAAAGGTTTGGATATTCTGAAAAATCCTGAATCATATATAAATTCAGCAACACCCAAAAATTTGGTATTCTGTTAAACAAGAATTAATACTGAATGAATGAGCTTGTAAACAACAAGATTCCTGACTTCTCAAAGAAGTCGGGAATCTGAGGTAGGATATTGCAGGAGTTAGGCTGTGTCAAATCGCGATCGCCAATTGAACAAGCGTCGATTTCTCGGATTTCTCTTCTTATGTAGCCTCATATTTTTTAGTTGGTTGACTCACCTACCTTTGATGGCAAATATTGCAACATCACAAAATACTGATATTAGCCAACAGGTGGAACAAGGTGTTAAAAGTTATGAAGCAGGAGATATTGGGGGTGCTATAGAGACTTGGCAGAAAGCTTTAGATACTTATAAAAAAGCTCACAATGTCCAGAATGCAGCGATTGTCAGCGAAAATCTTGCTAGGGCTTATCGGCAATTGGGTGATATAAAAGAGGCGATCGCATTCTTTAATGAAGCAATAACCCACTACAGTGCAGCTAAGGATTTGCGTCAGGTAGGACGAATGCTGACGGAAGTAGCGCAGACATACAACAACCAAGGACAAGTAAGAAAAGCAATTTCTTTATTGTGCAGTAATAAATTTGATATTAAGTCAGATAAAAAACAACCCTGCGAAGCCAATAGTGCATTACAAATTGCTCTGAAAAATAAAGATAGACATACAGAAGTTGCAGCATTAGGTATTTTAGGTGAAGCACTGCGTTTAGTAGGTAGTTATGATTTAGCGATTCAATATTTGGAATACGCAGCAAAAGTCGAAGATTCGGGATATGAAATTCTCATCAATAATAGTTTGGGAAATGTCCATATCAATTTAGGACAACTTTGGTACATACGATCAAAGTCCGCAGAACAAACTAATGGTTACAAAGCAGGAGAATTTCAACAAAATGCTCTAGTAAATTTTAATAAATCAATTAATTATTTTAATATTAGTTTAGAATTAGCACGCAAACAAAACAATTCTCTTGGGCAACTTCAAGCTTTACTTAACACAATTCAAGTTGGTTATAGAAGCCACGGTTTAAATATTATCTCTAACGCGACAATTGATAGTAAAATCCGAGAAGCTGTAAGTTTAATTGAACAAGTCCCCGATTCTTCGACAAAAGTCTACGCAGCAATTGATTTAGCTCTATTACCAAGTGATTTCACAATTACTTCTGCGATCGCCCAATGCTCGAAAACAGGTGGATTAGGTAAACTATCAAATACAGAATCTATTGATATTTTAAATAAAGCAATTACTATCAGTAAAAAAATTCAAAATTCTCGTATTGAATCATATACTTATGGTGCATTAGGACATTTCTGGGAATGTCGAGGTGATGAAGCACAAGCACTCAAGTATACCAAACAAGCACTGATAGCAGCAGACCAAAAATTAGCAGCAAAAGATGGCTTGTATTTGTGGGAATCGCAAGCAGGAAGAATATTGAAAAAGCAGAATCAGGAAAAAGAGTCACTAGAAGCATACCAAAGAGCATTTAAAACTTTAGAAGCAATTCGCAGTGATATTATGACAACTACACGTGATGTTCAATTTGACTTTCGTGATGTTGTTCAACCTTTGTACCGCGAACTAGCAGAATTTCAACTTCAGCAAATATTGCAAGCATCAGTAAAGTCAGATATATCAAAATCTGGTGTATCGGATGCTTTAGAAACAATTGATTCTCTGAAATTGGCAGAATTACAAAATTACTTCGGTAGTGATTGTATTATTAATGTACTCAATCCTCAGAGAGTAGATGAGATAGTAGATAAGAACACCGCAGTTTTGAGTTCAATTATTTTTGATGATAAGATAGCACTGCTGCTTACTTTACCACCAGGGGGAAATCAAGCGGGAAAAATGCTGACTCGTTGGGTGCAAGCAAATAATAAAATCCTCCCAAAAGAAGAATTACAAAACCAGATTAAAGCATTTCAAAAGTCGCTAATCTTAGGTCAAGCTCGTCCTGATGGCTACGATCGCACTTTAGCAAGTCAACTCTACGATTTGATAATTCATCCTTTTGGAAAAAATTTAAAAGCAGCAAATATCAAAACATTAGTGTTTGTTCAAGATGGTTTTCTACGTAGCATTCCAATGGCTGCACTTTACGACGCTCAAGCACAAGAATATTTAATCCAACAATACGCAGTTGGAACTACTCCCAGTATCCGCTTGACTGCACCCAAATCGAGCGAGCGCCCCCTAGAACAAGCTCTAATTTTGGGTTTAACGAAAGCAGCAATTATAGATAAACAAGAGTTTCAAGCATTAGACTATGCTGAAAAGGAAATTGAAGCAGTAAAACAAGTTTTTCCTAAAAGTAGATTTTTTCTTGATACAAAATTTACTCCAGAAACTCTTAAAACAGAACTAGGTAGTAAAAATATTTTCCCTGTCGTTCATATAGTCAGTCACGCACAATTTGGCACAATTCCTGAAGATACATTTATAGTCACGGGAAATAACAGTAAACTCACAATTAGCGAACTCGAAGCTGCTTTAAGTAACCTTCGCAGTCAAGCAAATGCATTAGAATTGTTAGTACTCACAGCCTGTCAAACAGCACTAGGAGACGATCGCGCTACATTGGGTTTAGCGGGAGTTGCATTACAAGTTGGTGTTAAAAGTGCAGTAGCTTCATTATGGTCAGTTCAGGATAAATCAACAGCGCTTTTAGTTGAGGAATTTTATCGTAATTTGAAAAAGCCAGGTATGACGAAAGTTGAAGCTTTACGTCAAGCACAAATTAAGATGATCGAGTTAACTGGAGAGCAATCGGTGTTTGCAAGTCCAGCATTTTGGTCGCCGTTTATTTTGATTGGTAATTGGGTTTAATTGATTAGCGATCGCCATTCCCCATGTAGAGAATTTGCAATGCAATATCTCTACAAATAACGCAATTGCCATCAATTTTATTGCTGATAAATCAGTTGTAAATTCTTGATAAACCTATTAATTGCTTCCCTATCATTAGGTTTATCTTCTACCCTTTCATTCTCAATTAGTTCCTGGATTAAATTAGAACCTAATTTACCTAATTTACCTTGACTGGAATATTTCAACGCTTCTGCAAATGCATCATACCAAAGTCCTTGCTCTGCCAGATAGGTAACTTTTTGAGTTGAATTACTAGCAGATTTAATACTTCCTTTGAATGCCAAAGGTATGTCTATAACTTGAAAATCTGCGCTTTCAAAAGCTAAACCATTGGGACAAAGCATCGAAATTCGCCAGAAATATTTTTTTCCTACCGTAAGTTCCGGTTGCGTAGAAGGAACTACAAATTTATTCACTCCTGGTAATGAATTTAATCCCTCTGCTTTCATTACTATCTGCGGTAGTTGCTTTGGTTTCACCTCAAACAACATGAAATCAACGGTACCTGCTGTTGACATAAACCACGCAAATGTAGGACGCTTGGATACAGTTTCACCCACATAAGTCTGCGGTGCTAGTAAAGTCAGAGGAATTCCTCCATCATCAGGACATCCTCGCGAACCACCACCACGAGAGTATGGGCTAGGAGGGTTACGAGTGCGAGGTTTAAATTTAGCGATCGCTTCTGGCGTAACCCACAGAAACAAGCTCAAAGTAAAAATACTTACCAGTCGCCGTTGATTAGCTTTTGCAGACAACGATTGAAACAACGAAAAATTACGAAGTTTCATAGGTATTTCTTAGTTTTTTATTTGTTGTTAATTATCAAGCTAGTAGACATGAAAAATTTAAAGCAGAACTCAGAATTTAATTCTGTATTCTGAATTCTTTCTTATTCAAATCAGGTTTTTGAGTGTTTATTTGCTGGACGTTTATAGTTAATTTCCAAATCAATTCACACAGTGTACCTCGTGGTTTTACAGTCTCGCGTTTAAAGCTGCCATTTAATTTTCTAGCAAGGTTTTGAGCCTGTTTTGTACCCTTGTTTTCGCTGTGTGCAGTTAACCCAGAACCATCATCTTTGATACAGAGTGAGTATTCACCGTCTACGCAAATCCCAGATGCTTCTATAGACTTTACTCCTCGTGCATGTTTACCCACATTACATAAACTTTCTTCTAAAAATAAGCATATTTCCCTCTTAAGTTCCATATTTAAATATTTATCATTAATTGGCTCAAATGTGCGCGTTTTTATTTTAAGAGTTTTTAAATATTCTAGATCGTAGCGTTCAAGTGTGCTGGAATATACTTCGTAAAATAAATCGTGTATCTGACGATTTAAATCTATTTTTAATCCACTTCCTAATCTTAAACTTTCATAATTAGTCAGTGCTTCTACTCTTAAATATTCACCAATTTCACGAATCTCAGAATTAAGCTTTTCAAACTGATAAATTAATTGCTCATTGGGTAGATTCTGCTTCCTTAATTGTTGTAATCCGTTGGCGAGGGTTTGCAATGGTCCATTATGAATAAGATTAAATGTATATTCAATTGTGCGCTTTTGTTGGTCATTTTTTTCACGCAACAGTTTATCATGCTGAAAAAATGCGAATGCACTTAATCCCACGCCATTCATTGCCAAAGTTAGCAAACTAGGAACCACAGGAATCCAAACTCCCCACAATAGCAAACTGATGTAACCGCTACCAGCAACGCCCAAACCCACAACTGTCACAGCCAACAGATTTTTCATAATAGATTGGGTAAAGCGTCCAATTGCGATCGGAGTAATTCCCCAAATTACTATCCATATATATTCCCAAGGTTCTGTCCAAGACTTCAACATCGGGCGATTGTTTAAAACAGCATTAACAATTTGGCTGGTTGCGTGTGCGTGGTACTCAACTCCATATATTTGTCCAGTTATTTTCCTACCAGGAATTGCTAATGTATACAAATTATCTCCGACACTGGGAGATAAATTACCAACAATAATAATCTTGTCACGCAACCAACTAGGGTCAATCTTACCTTCTGATGTCTGACCTGTTTTAATATCATTTAGTGAAAAAATGCGAAATGGCTGATTTCTCTGCCGAAAGTTGATTAATATTTGTAATTCACCTGTAATTTTTTTATCAATATATCCACCAAAGTTTGGTATTACACGGGGTAATTCAATATTACCAAACCGTATTGTATCTCGGTCTTTGGCGCCATTATCATCATTAATTCCCTGCGAATTTAGGTAAAATTGAGCAAGTTTAAAACCTAAAGAAAAACGGTCTTCTTGAAGATTGTTGGAATTGGGTGTCCATAAAATGTAGCGTCTATTTTTCCCATCATTATCGCTGTGAATATCTACTATTCCAGTCCTTTCTTGAGGAATAAAATTGGGTGCTGGAATTTGAGGTTTCTGATTTTTTTCAATACCAAATATATTAGGATGAACCTGAAAAGTTTTCACAAGTTGATTGTGACCTGGTTCAACAGGGACATTCTTGAAAAGGTCGAGTCCGATCGCACGAGGTTTGTAAGTTTCCAACTTGTTTAGTAAATATGCAATTTCACCATCAGGTATAGGATATCCTCCGGCTTTAGCAATATCGTCTTCATCAATGCCAATAATTACTACATGTTCATCAACAGGTTCGGGTGGACGCAGACGTAAAAATGTATCGAATAACATCCATTCTAGAACTTGTAGCGAACCAACCATACGAGCAAGGATAACCAGTATCAACACAATAATTCCTGGCAGTGCTGCATAGCGCCATATCTTTAATTCTGTGATAATTTCATCCCAACCTCTACGCATTTACTCTCATCTCCTAATCAATTAATCCTTCTTCACGCGCCCGGATTTCTGTTTGGATTCTCAAACTTTTTCCACCTTCTTTACAGTCTTCTGGGTATACACCAAGTACATCCTGAATCTTCGTCCAGTAATTGCGAATAGCACGTTCCGATTTATACATCCGGTCGGCAATCGGTTTATCCATTAATCCTTCGTCAAATGCTAGACGCAAAACTTGCAACCAGTCCGGTTTCAATTCAATCGCTGTTTTAATATCTTTAGTATGAGTTCCACCTTGGAGTGCTAAATTCGTGCGGATTAACATTTCCGATTCGGGCAAATTTTTATCTGCGATCGCAAATCCCCCCTGATGATTGTCGATTTCATGTTTGATCCGCACTAAAGCTTTAACATAACTGCTTTGTACCAAAAAATTCTGCTCTGGATATTGTTTGAGTAGCTGCTTGATCAGTTCAATTCCAGTATCAGTAGTCGCAGTCATTCCCTCACTCACAGGAATCGATAAATCGACCACAATCAAATTCAAAGGTGCTTTTTCCTGCTCTTTATCTTCCTGTTTTACTTGTATTTGAGCTATTTTTTCTAAAGCATCTCGTGCAGTTTTCACCTGAAGAAATTCTGTGTCTGGATATTGTCGCTTCAGTACATCGAGGGTCCCAGTTAAAATCATTTGATGGTCATCGACAACCAATATTTTTTGGGATTTGAAGTTTTGAGACTCTAATTGTATTTGGTTTTTTGCTAACTTATTCACACCAATTTCAACCATAAATTTTATACTCCTACTTTAAAAATTTCAGTGGATTATTCTGTGTAACTAGTAAATGAAAAAAGGGTTTAATATCCCTGACTCTATAGACGGTATACAATTAAGCGTGGTCTAAAACCATACTCAATTGATTCTGACCTGGGCAACGGAAACGTCTCCGGCTTTGCTCCTGAATTCAGAATAACTGAATTCTTCTTTATCTCAATAGCTTATCGGAGATAAACTTAACAGCGTATGCACAAAAGTGCATTTTTTACTAAGATTATTCAGATAATAAATCCTGGAGACGACACCTAACTTTGACTTTCGCCATTTGTACCGCCTTTCTTTCATCTCGACATTAGACATAAGTCGGGAAAAGGGGAAAGGGGAAAGGGAAAAGGTTCTACAAAAGTCCCTTTCCCCTTTAACCAAAACCTTTTCCCCAAGAGTGCAAAAAGCACTTTTGCCAAGAGGTCTATTGCACGCTCATTTAATCGGCGGTAAGCGAAGCCATGCCGTCAGGCTTATCGCCTAACTCACAATTTGCAAAATTTTTCTCCCACCAGTTCAGCATTGCTCCTTCGAGTCGGATAAAAATTGTCCTTGAAGAAGTTCATAAATTTGGCATAAAACATATTGACAACTTGAGGAAAATTTGGGAGTATCAATCTACGGTAAACAGGTAGTTTTTTAGTATTTTATAAGATTTAAATACATCTAAAACCCTTACAGAGGAATGGTTTTTGTCGAGTGCAGTCGGTGGCTTGAATATGTTACCAGATGTAATCGCCTCAAGGCTGGAAACATTCTTCAATTTTGCAGTGCTAAAGTCGCGTCACCTAGAAATAGCAATTGCCTCACCACTCACCAACATAGATTTTCCACAGGATATTCGGAGATAGAAACTAATGATTAAGAGTCCAGAGAAACTTGCAGATACGACAATTCAGTTTTCGGCTCCGGTGAGAGCAAACTCGCCGGAACTCCAGCAGCTTTTTGATTTTATTGCTTTGGGAGCAAGTGAGCGCGATCGCGATCGCATCCTTCCTTATAATGTGGTTGAATTGATCCGGCGTTCCAGATTAGGCGCATTGCGAATCCCCGTAGCTGAAGGTGGTGGCGGTAGCACCGCACGCGAACTATTCGAGGTCGTAATTCGCTTAGGGGATGCCGATCCGAACGTCGCTCACATTGTGCGGAATCATTTCTCTATCACAGAGCGGATTTTGCGTTCTGAACGCACCCCAAGGAATCGTCGCTGGCTCAAAGCCGTTGCTGATGGCGCGATTATTGGACTCGCTTCCACCGAACTAGAAGTCAAGCGATCTGGTGGTGGTCAAGTCGCGAATACAAAATTAACACCCGATGGCAACGGCTATCGTCTAAATGGGACGAAGTATTACAGCACTGGCAGCCTTTATGCAGACTTGATTTTTGTGCGTGTACTAGTACCTGATGGCACTAAAGCGTTTATACTGATTCCTACTAACCGCGAGGGGATTGACCTTGTGGACGACTGGGACGGCTTTGGACAAAGACTCACAGGTACGGGAACGACTACCTTCACGAATGCACGTGTAGAGGCAGATGAAGTAATTTTTGAGACAGATACAGACAAAGACAACCTACCCTACAATATCGTCCCGCAATTATTTTTAACAGCAATCAACGCCGGCATTATTCGCAGCGTTCTGCGCGATGCAACAACCCTCATCCGTACCCGAAAGAGGACTTTCTACCATGCTGTATCCGAGCAAGCCTCAGAAGACCCAATCTTGCAGCAGACTGTCGGACAGATTGCCGCCAATGCCTTTGCTGCCGAAGCAATCGTTTTGGCAGCAGCTGATGCTCTCGATCGCCTCCCTGCTGCCCAAGCTCAGGGTGAAGAGGCAGAAACGGCTGCGGCACTGGCAGCTTCTCTGAGTGCAGCCAAAGCCAAATTGATTGTCGATGATTTGGCTCTACGTTCGGCTACTTTGTTGTTTGAAGTGGGTGGGGCTTCTACAACAAAGAAAAGCTCAAACTTTGATCGTCATTGGCGCAACGCCCGTACCTTATCCTCACACAACCCAAATCATTTTAAGGCTCGTGCGATCGGCGACTACGAGATCAACGGTACACCATTGCCGCAACGCGGATTCTTCTAATTTTGTTCAGACCCCTGACTTCTAATATCGTGTCCCGTTAAAGACTTATCATTAAGATCGCAGGGGGGCAGGGGAGCAGGGGGCAGGGGGAAAGAGGGTTTCCTGGTTTTTGCACAAATGTGCGAATTATAACTAATTAGGCGGACATGATATAACTTGTAGCAATTGATCGGAAGTCGGGGATCTTGCTGGCAACCGAAACCGTTGAGAGGAACTATGAGTGCAATTGATACTACTTCTTTGAGAGCAAGTAAAGAGGCGATCGCTAATGGTAGACTTGTCCGCACTCTCCTAAATCCGCTTATTGTCGTGCGGGAAACTGAAAAAGAGGCAGAAGAATATGCTCAGGCGATTATCGATCGTGCCGATTATCAGTCAATTGCTGCACGTTCTAGCATTAGCAGCGATGCACATGCCTGGAGGGGGCATCAAAAGGGAAATCTGCGTCATGGCTTTGGTAGTGCGATCGGCGGTAATGTGCAGTTAATCGGTTTACCCAAACAAATCACCGAACAACTTTTGCAACTAAATAAAGCTGGTGTCGATGGTTTCCAGCTTGCCTTTTATGATTTTGAACCCGATCTGGATTTCTTCGGTAAGTGCGTTCTACCACTATTGAAACAGGCTGGACTTAGATTTTAAGGGGAATTGGGGGTTGAAATTTAACCTGCACTAAATTCTTATAGTCAAAGATAAAGAAATATTGATTGGATTTGAACAGCCCATTAAAAGGTGGTATTTATATCTTATACTACGGTAAGTCAGTCGATTTAGTGTAATTTAGTCCCTATCATCATAGATATGGCTGCTTAAACTCCTAAAAATTGATAATTGATATCAAGGAGTCCATTGTGGGGAATTATTTCAATGAACACCGTTTTCAGTACAAAGAAAAATGTTCTGCTAGTACAATCTTCGTAGTTGCAGTGTCTCTTCTGAGTTTGATAGCTTCTGGTTGCAGTCAACAAAAAGCTATCAACGTCGTAGCAAACTCAGATTCCTCCTCAAAAACTCTCACTACCAAAACTACAGAGAAAAACAATGTGATTCGCTTGGGCTACCAAAAAGGCGGGATTATTCCCATTGCGCGTCAACGAGGTGAGTTAGAGCGTCAGTTAGCCACGCAAAATATCAAAGTTGAATGGAGTGGCCCATTTGACCGTTGTGCTACGCTTTTAAGTTCTCTCAATGGGAATCGGGCAGATATTGGTGGATGTGGTGATATTCCTTCGATTTCTGGAATCGCTGCCAGACAACCTCTTTGTATTGGCTCTGTACAGCGTCCTAGTCCAGATTCTTTGAGTAGTGCCATCTTAGTTCGTGGTGATTCTCCTATTCAAAAACCGACTGATTTAGTAGGTAAAAAAGTTGCTGTTAATCAAGGTGGTGCAGGCGAATATCTGTTATTAAAAGTTTTGGAAAAAGAAAAGATTCCTTCATATAAAGTTCAGCGAGTTTATCTATCACCGAATGATGCTGCACCTGCTCTATATCAAGGTTCTGTTGATGCGTGGGCAGTTTGGGAACCTTATATTTCCATTGCAGAATTAGAGCATAAGGCACGGAGAATTACCACTACACACCCTGCTCCTACCTACGGCATTATGATTGTTCGTACTGATGCAGCTAAAGAAAATCCTGTAGCTGTAAAAGCTGCTCTTACTGCTTTGAGTCAGGATGGTGAGTGGTTAAATCAACATACTAATGCTGCATCAGATTTTTTAGTTAAAGAGCTAAAAGTCTCTGATGCGGTAGCCAAGCAGGTGACTAAAAATCGAGGCCCAGAGTCTTACGTATTTCCTAATACTGAAGATATCGCCAAGCTTCAGAAAACAGCTGACTGGTTACTAGAGCAAAAAATTATTCCGCAACGAGTAGATATTGCGACAGCAGTGTGTCCGTTAGAAACTACCGCCGCTAGGTAGGAAAGATACAGTATTTGATCCATATCGTAAGTAATGATACTGGTAATATTTGGCGACATTATTATCATCCCCAACAAAAGAGTCTGCGGTCTTTACGCTCTGGATATTCCAATGTACTTATAAAACAAGAAAGAGAAAATCATGGCAAATTTCACTAGACCACAACCGCCAGTCTTTGAACGAGTTGAAGAAGAACGACTCTATCGCAAACAACGCCTTGCGGCTGCATTTCGGCTATTTGCTCGTTTTGGCTTTAGTGAGGGAATCGCAGGCCACATCACCGCTAGAGATCCAGAGTTTACCGACCATTTTTGGGTAAATCCCCTTGGCAAGTACTTTGGTCACATCCGAGTTTCTGACTTGATTTTGGTCGATAGAGAAGGCGAAGTTGTCAAAGGTAATGCTCCTGTCAATCGCGCCGCTTTTGCGATTCATTCCCAGGTTCATGAGGCGCGACCTGATATAGTTGCAGCTGCTCATGCTCATTCTCTGCATGGTAAATCTTGGTCAAGTCTTGGTCGCCTGCTCGATCCCCTAACTCAAGATGCTTGTGCTTTCTATCAAGACCACGCTCTATTTGATGACTATAAAGGAGTAGTTTTAGATACTTCAGAAGGTAAAAGAATTGCTGAATCTTTGGGAGATAAGAAAGCTGTCATCCTGCGGAATCATGGCTTTTTGACGGTGGGACAGACAGTAGACGAAGCTGCTTTTTGGTACATTTCTTTTGAGCGATCGGCTCAAGCCCAACTGCTTGCAGAAGCAGCTGGTAAACCACTTCCCATTGACCACGAAACAGCAACTTTTACTCATAACCAAGTAGGAACCCATTCCGGTGGTTGGTTTAGCTTTCAGCCGCTCTACGACCGAATTGTAGGCGAAGAACCAGGCTTACTAGAGTAGTTGATGGTTATTTTTCTTGATTGTCTTTTTATACCCAAAAATTAACGTGTTTACCAATTGGCTGCGGCAAAATTTTTTCTTCTCTTTGGGTTGCTTGTTAATAGCAACAACAGCTTGCTCAGAGGTTAAGTCTACCAGTCCGGCAACGATCGCTACTAATCCTAGTGCATCCCAAGTCGCACTATCGAATACAACTCAACTGCATGTTGCTAAATTTAAAGGTGGCTGGGACTTAAATTTAAAGTTAGCTAAACTAGATAATTTCCCTTACACAACTCAATTTACTGAGTTTACTGGGGGTAATTTGATGGTACAGTCAATCAATGCTGGTGCGATTGACCTGGCTTCAGCTAGTGAAATTCCGCCGATTTTTGCGATTGAATCGAAAGCATCTGTAAAAATTATTGCCACTCTCAAAGGGCCCACGGTTGGTCAAGTTGTACTCGTACCCAAAAACTCGACTGCCAAAACGATCGCTGACCTCAAAGGTAAGAAAGTGGGTTACGTTAAAGCTACAACTGCCCACTACTTCCTGATTAAGATGTTGGAAAAAGTCGGGCTAACGATGAAGGATATCAATACAATTCCTTTATCGATACCCGATGGACTAGCTGCTTTTCGTAAAGGACAGCTTGATGCTTGGGCTACCTACGGTTACTCCATCCCCCAAGCCAAAAAAGAAGGGGCGCGGGTGCTGGAATCTGCAAAAGATATTTTGAGCGGTAACTTCGTAATTATTGCTTCACCCAATACGATCGCCGATCCCCAAAAGAAAGTTGCAATCGCCGATTTTCTCTGTCGTTTGCAGAAATCCCAAACTTGGCGGGAATCTAATCTCAAGCAATGGTCGAAGAATTATGCAAATACCATTGATGTTGATGAAGGCATCGTTTATCAGGATGCCAAGGAAGGACAACAACAGCGTCGTCAAGAATTACTTCCTGTTTCTGACGAGGCTATTGCTTCTCAGCAAAAGGTTGCTGATACCTTTTTTCAAGCGGGTGTAATTTCCACAAAAGTTGATGTTAAACAACTTTGGGACAGCAGTTTTAACGAAGATATCGCCAAATGCCAATAATTGCAGCAATAAGTAAAAAGCTAAATGTCAACATCACCTTATTTTTCATCAGGGTAAAAATATGTTTCATGGAATAGAAAGAGAATTATTAAATGGAGTACCTTGGTTATTTGGGCAACAGTCTCAATTCCCACATCATCTGCAATTATTAGATGAGCAAGAACATGAGATCCGTGATATTTGGGAATTTCCACCACAAGAATCTGCCGATCGCGAGCGTGTTTTTAAGCAGGAGATAAAACAGTTTGGGATTTTTAGCAAACTAAAAAGTTTTTCTTTAAAGGCTATCGCCAATAAATAAAGATAAGCATTATCAGCTACTCAAACTAATAGAAAATTTCAACTAATTTGCAATGTGCAGTACACCTTTACCGGGGTAGCTTCTTTCAAGTATTGGGATGACATCAGCACCGCTTCGCTAACAGTCAATAATTATCTATTTGTAAAACTGAATATTAGGTACACTAATTATTAGTTACTCATGATATTATGCTTTTCAGTATCTACTAATCTCGATAAAATCTCATTTCATCTTCAAATACCGACATGACAACAACGACTGACCTCGATTTTGCTGCACGTGAGGCGTTGCGCCTACTCGGCCCCGATCCCGAAAACTGGGTGAGCGATCGCGCAGATATTGACCACAATGTGACGATAGTAGGCGGTAGTGGCAGTGGCAGCACCTTTGCATTTGCCCTGCGGCGTGTCGGCATTGGCCGCGTGACAGTCATCGATGAGGCTCTTGACGAAGCCCATGCTGGCGTGTGGCTGACGCGGGCGCGGATGAAAAAGCTACGCACACCGAAAAACCTGCCAGGGCCAGAACTGGGCATTCCGGCGCTGTCATTTCAAGCTTGGTACGAGGCGCGGCACGGTGTTGAGGCATACGCAGCCATTGACCGGATTCCACGAGTGGCGTGGGCTGAGTACCTCAGCTGGTATCGGCATTTTCTGAGCATTCCAGTTCGGTATCAGACGAAGTTGGTGCGGATTGAGCCAGACGCAGATTTCTTTCGTCTACACCTAGAAGTGAACGGTATCGCCCAAGTGGAGACCACACGTAAAATTATCTTCGCCAACGGTGTAGCTGGCACTGGTGGCCCAAACATACCGCCTGTATTGGCATCTCTGCCACGCACCTTATATGCACATACCGCCGATGAAATCGACTTCAACAATCTGCGTGGCAAAACAGTAGCAGTGCTGGGTGCTGCGGCCTCAGCCTTTGATGCGGCAGGAGTGGCACTTGAATCAGGCGCTAAAGCAGTACATTTGTTCGCACGACGGTCAGCGATCGCATCTGTAGCAGTGAATCGCGTGCGAGGTTATCCTGGCGCTTACTATAACTATCCGCAACTACCTGATGCAGCTCGCTGGTTCCAAGCTTGGCGCTTTCATCAAGTTGGCTCTACGCCACCACCAGATGCAATCGAGCGGGTAATAGCGTTCTCTAACTTCCACCTGCATCTATCCGCACCGTGGAAATCTGCTCATAACCAGGGGGATCGCATCGTCGCTCAGGTAAATGATGATGTTTTCGAGTTTGATTTTGCGATCGCTGGTACTGGCTACTTTGTTGACCCGACAAAGCGCCCGGAACTCGCCGAATTTGCACATCATATCGCACTTTGGCGCGATCGCTATGAAGCCCCAGCCGACCAATGTGACGAGCGACTCAGCACCCACCCTTACCTTGGCAGCGCCCATGAATACCAAGAGAAAGTACCTGGCAATGCCCCGTACCTGAAAAATATCCATGTGTTCAATCCTGCTGGCTTCGTAAGCTTCGGTCTGCCCATCGGCGACGTACCCAGCATCCGACGCGATGTGCCAGCAGTAGTGGCAGGCATCAGTCATGACTTGTTCTTCGCTGACTGGTCATTACACGAAGCCCGGATCGCTAGCGGCAACATTTCGCCGGACTTCGACACGTTATTGTATGCAGACGCGGTATGGCAACAGCAAGCCAAGGTGGCAGTCAGCTAAATTTGCGTAGCGTTTATAATTCATATCAAAGTAGTAATTACGAATTACAAATTACAAATTATCTAAATGCTTCCACTTCTTCAGGAACCTTCATTTGGTCGAGAATTCCCCAGATTTCTTGTAACATCGGCTCTAACCCGGTGCGAGTAACTGCTGAAATCACAAAAACCGGCGCGTAGGAAAGATGATTAAGTTGGGTGGCCAACGCCTCCAAATCGACAGTTTCGCGATCGACTGCATCAATTTTATTCAGCGCCAAAATTTGCGGACGTTCTGCTAAACCCCGTCCATAAGCTTGTAATTCTTCCTTAATTGTGTAGTAGTCTCTAACCACATCATCACTAGTAGCATCAATTAAGTGAAGTAGCACCCGCGTGCGCTCAATATGGCGCAAGAAATCGTGCCCCAGTCCTGCACCTTGAGACGCGCCCTCGATTAGTCCGGGAATGTCGGCGAAAACAGTACCATCGCCTGTAGGTTTTTGCACTACACCCAAATTTGGGATCAGGGTAGTGAAGGGGTAGTCTGCGATTTTCGGACGTGCTGCTGATAAAGATGAAATTAAAGTGGATTTACCAGCATTTGGTAAGCCAATAATCCCCACTTCTGCCAAAAGTTTCAACTCTAGGCGCAGCTGCTTTATTTCTCCTGGTAATCCTGGGAGGGCATATTCTGGGGCGCGGTTACGGTTGCTCAAGAAATGCTGATTTCCCAGTCCGCCTTTACCACCTTGGGCAATCAGCAAAGTCTGCTTAGGTTCAATTAAATCCCCTAGCAGTTCGCCAGTTTCAGCATCATAAATGGTTGTACCGCAGGGAACCTCAATAATTAAATCCTTTCCGGCTGCCCCAGTGCAGTTATTTGGCCCGCCACGAGTACCCTTTTCTGCCTGGAAGCGATGGTTGTATCTAAAGTCCAACAAAGTTTGTAGGTTTTGTTCGGCAACGAAAAATACCGAACCACCTCTTCCCCCATTACCACCAGAGGGACCGCCAGCCGGCACGTATTTCTCTCGCCGGAAAGCGACAATCCCATCGCCGCCTTTACCAGCTTCAACTTCAATTTTTGCTTGATCGATAAATTGCATCTTTCTAGAGTCCTGTTAGCGGATAGCTGGCGTTGAGCCAGTGCTGAGTTATAGGCGAGTTATAAATTATAAGTTTTAAAATCTTATTCCTCACTACTTTACTTGTAACTCACACTCCCTACTCCCCTGCTCCTTTTGCTCAAGATATGGGAATATTATAAAGTTGTAGCTAACTGCCTACGTAGAGGTTTAAAGTGGATACCATTGCAATTCCTGCTCTAAATCGGCCAGTGGATGCCACGGTAGAAATTCCTGGTTCTAAAAGTCTTACCAATCGGGCGTTGCTTGTCGCAGCTTTGGCGCAAGGTGACTCCATTTTAGAAAATGCCTTATTTAGTGAAGACAGCGAGTATTTTGCTAAATGCGTAGAGCAATTGGGCATTCCCATTACTTTGAATCCTCAACTGGCACAAATTCAAGTGGCGGGAAGGGGAGGCGAAATTCCAGCTAAACAGGCAGATTTATTTGTGGGTTTGGCAGGTACAGCAGCACGGTTTATTTCGGCGCTGGTGGCACTGGGGAATGGTGAATATCGCTTAGATGGCGTTCCCCGGATGCGAGAACGACCGATGGGCGACTTGTTGACGGTACTGCAAACGGGTGGAGCAACTGTTAACTTTGAAGGACACTCAGGGTTTATGCCCTACACCGTCTATAGTCGGCAATTCGCTGGCGGAAATTTTCGCTTGAAAGCAAACCAAACAAGTCAGCAACTTTCGGCATTACTGATGATTGCGCCTTATGCTCAACAAGACACAATTGTTGAGGTTGAAGGTACGCTGGTTTCTCAGTCTTACGTGAAAATGACCTGTCGTCTGATGGCAGATTTTGGCGTGGAGGTGATGCAAATTGGCGATAATAAGTTTCAGATTAAAGCAGGTCAACGTTACCAAGCTCGACATTACACAGTCGAACCCGATGCGTCAAATGCTTCTTACTTTTTTGCCGCCGCTGCTGTCACGGGTGGACGGGTGCGGGTAAAACATTTGACCAAACAATCTTGTCAAGGTGATATTCTCTGGCTGAATGTTTTAGAACAGATGGGTTGCGAAATTAAGGATGCGGATGATTACACCGAAGTGACGGGGCCGAAGCAATTGCAAGGCATCGACATTGATATGAATGATATCTCGGATTTAGTGCAAACATTAGGAGCGATCGCCCCCTTCGCCAGTTCACCAATTACCATTCGTAACGTGGAACATATTCGATATAAAGAAACCGACCGAATTAAAGCTGTGGTTACAGAGTTGCGGCGGCTAGGAGTTGAAGTTGAAGAATTCGCAGATAGACTGAAAATTGAGCCTGGCCCAATCACCCCAGCAGCGATTGAAACTTATCACGATCATCGAATGGCGATGGCTTTTGCTGTCACTGGCTTGAAGGTTCCAGGGATTGTAATTAAAGATCCTGGTTGCACAGCCAAGACTTTTCCAGATTACTTTACCCGATTTTCCCAAATGTTAGAGCAATAAGAGCTATTTTCGCTAAACGCATACCAATTCAATTAATGATTGCAATACATTCTTGGGTGAAGACGCGATTCATCGCGTCTCTACAAGAAATGGTGTATTTGTCGCATTCTTTTTTTTATTGGTATTACTTTTTCAATGCCAGAGTTAAGCCATCGGCGATCGCTACTACACTAAGACTAACTCGCTGGTCTTGATGCAGTTTTTGATTAAAGGCACGAATTCTTTTAGTTCTATTATCTTGCACTTCGGGGTCGGCAACCCTACCTGACCAGAGAACATTATCGAGCGCAATCAATCCCCCCGGACGCACTAATTGCAGCGATCGCTCATAATAGCCATCATAGTTGCTCTTATCTGCATCGATGAAGACAAAATCAAAAGTTTCTGCTTCTCCTGTTGCCAGTAACCGATCCAAAGTCTGCAAAGCTGGGGCAATATGCAGTTGAATTTTATCCGCCACTCCAGCTTGTTGCCAATAACGTCTAGCGATCGTTGTAAATTCTTCACTAATATCGCAGGCTACTACCTTACCGTCGCTCGGTAATGCCAATGCCACCACCAGGGAACTATAACCTGTAAATACCCCAATATCCAAAGTTTTCTTAGCTCCCAACAATTGCACCAGTAATGCCAAAAACTGCCCTTGTTCGGGAGCAATTTGCATTCTACCTATGGGATACTGGGCTGTTTCGTGTCTGAGTTGGGTTAAAATTTCCGGTTCTCGAAGAGAGACTGACAGTAAATAGTCGTGGAGGTTTTGTTCGAGTCCTAGTGTTTTAGTTGTCATGGAAATTGGGGATTGGGCATTAGGGATTGGGCATTGGGCATGGAGAATAGCGAATGAGTTTTTAATACTCGTGGACGAGTCTTTAATACTCGTGAATGAGTCTTTTTTACTCGTGGATGAGTCTTTGATACTCGTGGATGAGTCTTTTTTACTCGTGGACGAGTCTTTTTTACTCGTGGATGAGTCTTTGATACTCATGGACGAGTCTTTTTTACTCGTGGACGAGTCTTTGATACTCATGGACGAGTCTTTGATACTCGTGGACGAATCTTTTTTACTCGTAGACGAGTCTTTGATATTCGTAAATGATTTTTTTAAAGCCAAAATTATATTTAAATGCAACTCAGTATGATAAACAAAACGATGTCTACAACGGGCTACGCCTACGCTCAGGATATTTTAAATCATGCCAAACCTTAAAGAAGATGATAACGCTCTGCGCGAGGTGTTGACCCAAGCCAAAATCATCGCTGTTGTGGGTCACTCTGATAAACGCGAACGCACCAGTTATCAAATCGCCCAATTCTTGCGGCACAAAGGCTATACAGTTTATGCCGTCAACCCGCAAATTAAAGAAATTGACGGTCAACCCAGTTATGCTGCACTCCAAGAATTACCCGAACCTGTGGATATTGTTAACGTGTTTCGTCGTTCTGAGTACTTGCCAGAAATTGTAGATGAAGCAATTTCCATCACTGCTAAAACTGTGTGGACACAACTGGGTATCTGGCATCAACCATCAGCACAAAAAGCTATAGATGCAGGACTTAATGTGGTTATGGATGCTTGTATCAAAATTGAATATCTGCGGCTGAGAGTAGGATTAACAGGGAATATTTAGTTTTTATGCCTACAGATATTCTAACAATCATTTAGATTGTAATTCTTATGCAAAAAGCGTAATTTACCGCCGTAGGCATCTCACAAACATTAGACTTCTTGGCATTTGTCGGGAAAAGGGAAAAGGGGAAGGTGGGGTCCCCTCTGGGGATAAGGGGCGGGGGAAAAGGTTCTGCAAAAGTCCCTTTCCCCTTTAACCTTTACCCTTTTCCCCCTCTTGCAAAAGTGCTTTTTGCAAGAGGTCTATTCTATGTATGTGTAGAGATATTGCATACCAAGTGTTTGTTTGAGTTACTTGCTTAAACCCTTCTAGAATAAAAACTATTGTAGGTAATTTTATTACTAAAGTTGTTTTTATTGTGGGAGGTTATGATGAGCCGTCCAATAATTCTTGGTATTGTCGGCGACAGCGCGGCTGGTAAAACAACGCTAACGCGAGGAATCGCTCAGGTACTCGGGCCAGAAAATGTCACGCTCATTTGTACAGATGATTATCACCGTTACGATCGCCAACAACGTGCAGAAATTGGTATCACTGCTCTTCACCCCGACTGCAATCACTTAGATATTATGCAGCAACATCTGTCGCTGCTACGCACAGGACAACCAATTCTTAAGCCAGTTTACAGCCATAAAACCGGCACATTCGAGCCACCGCAGTATATCAAGCCCAATAAATTCGTAATCATTGAGGGATTACTCGGTTATTCTACCCGTGGTGCTCGTGATTCCTACGATGTGAAAGTTTATCTTGCACCCCCTGAAGAACTACGCAGAAAGTGGAAAGTCAAGCGGGATACCCAAAAGCGCGGCTACACAGATGAACAGGTACTAGCAGAATTAGAAAAGCGCGAACCAGATTCAGCAGAGTTTATCCGTCCGCAGCGGCAATGGTCTGATATAGTCATTAGTTTTTATCCACCCACAGGGGAAGATGATGAAACCAATGGACATCTGAATGTCCGTCTGGTACTACGTCCAACAATTCCCCACCCAGATTTTACCCAGATTGTCAACTCTGGCTATGGTAATTCTGACTCAGCGATCCGTCTAGGGTTAGACAGGGATATGAGTAAGCCTGTAGATGTCTTAGAAGTTGATGGTCATGCCACCTTAGACCAGGTGAATAAGCTAGAGCATATTATTTGTTCTGATATGCCCCATTTACGAAGTATTTGCGATCGCGAAAGTAATCCAGAACTGGGTAAAATTGCTGGTACAACTGGAGAAACACTGCAAAGTTATCCTCTGGCTCTGACTCAGTTGATTATTACCTACCACATGCTCAAAGCAACGCAAATTCATCAGTAATTAGCGAAAAGAAAGGGGTTTAAATGGTTTGCGATCGCGTGTAGTGTTGGCTACTGAATTATGCGATACCTACGGCGGTAAACTATGCCCTTTGCTGACGCTATTCAAAGTTCAGATGCAGAAACGCGTCCTTTAATTGGTTCATACTCATCTTCTAGCAACCAGAGTTGAGCCTCTTCTTAATTTGAACAAGTTATAACTTTATAACCTAGTATCGATTTTCTGCATCAAATCCTCTGTATAAAATAGCGGGATGCTTGACCTTTATGAACTGATTCTGTAGCCAGAGGATTACTAACGTAACTGGTAGCCTACACCCCATATACGTAAAATATTACGACAACCATCTTCAAAAGCTTCTTGAAAATTTATCATTTGAAAGCTCGATAGCACCCAAGAAAGCTGCTCATAATCACAATCTTGATAGACAATTGGAATAATCTTATTTTCAAAACGATTCTGTTGGAGGGCGAATATTAACTCCCGCTTAACCCACATTGAACCTACTGAGCTTGGAGAAAGTACTACAAGGAACCAATCACATCTTTTTAGTGCATTTCCAATCTCATCATGCCATTGTTGTGCACCTAAAATGTTCGTTTTGCTGTACCAAACTGGAATGCCATGATGACGTAGAACTTCTGCTAATTTAGAAACAAATTCTTGATCTTGGCTTGAATGGGAAAGAAAAGCTTCACTTGGTATCATTATTTAGAAAATCCACTTCTGTTAAGCAGCAGCTTTTTTGAGAGCTTGGGTAATATTTCTCAAACCTTCCTCATCATGCTCAAGATTTGATAAGTAAATTATCCCAAATTTCTTCAGAATCCAGGGAATTTCTAGTTCTAATTGAGAAATTTGTTCAGAAGGAGCAGCAAGGACAGGAATTACCCGACCTTTATAGCCCTGTTCGCCTAGAGCATAGCCTACTTCGGCATTCATGTAGGGAGAAGAAACTGAGTTAGGCGTTAGTAAAATAACCATTGCATCAGACTCTCGAAGCTCATTAGCAATAACTTCTGCCCAGTTATCGCCTGGAAAGAATTGAGTATCGTCCCAAACTTGGAAATCTGCATTTCGCAGAGCATCAGCAATTTGCCAAGCTAACTTTCTATCTTGAGAGTTGTAGCTGATAAATACCTTCATCTCATCTCCTATCTCAAGTATGTTCGATTAATAGACTAAATCCAATTTTATCTAAATCTTGTGGCAAGTATTTGAGAAGATGGTGTTATCAAAGGTATCTCTACATAGGAACTAGAGGTAAAACTCCCCAAAATTAAAGATTTTCTCAAATAAAGATGATTTTGAGAGCAAACGAGGGATAACTAAGGATAGTTCGATGTGTGGTGCTATTTTCTTAGTTTAATATGACCTATTGCCTCAGAATTGCCGACTTACCTACAAATGAGCGTCCGCGTGAGCGATTAATGACGCATGGTGCAAAAATTTTAGCCACAGCCGAGTTAATCGCAATTCTTCTAGGCACTGGTCAAGGGCCAGGAAAATTATCTGCTGTGGGTTTGGGACAATATATCTTGAGCGAATTAGCCAAACACCAACGCGATCCTTTGGTAGTTCTGCGAGAAGTTAGCCCTGCTGAATTGATGCAAATTTCTGGTGTTGGCCCGGCGAAGGCGACAAGCATTTTAGCAGCAATTGAATTGGGTAAACGCGCCTTTCAATCACGTCCCAATGATGGCACATTAATTGATAGCCCACTTGCTGCTGCTGCTACCCTCAGCCAAGATTTAATGTGGCAGATACAAGAACGTTTTGCAGTGGTGCTGTTAGATGTCAAGAATCGCTTATTGGGTACGCAAGTAATTACCATTGGCACTGCAACTGAAACCCTAGCCTCTCCCCGTGATATTTTTCGAGAAGTTATTCGTCAAGGCGCAACGCGGGTAATAGTTGCCCACAACCATCCTTCTGGGAACCTTGAACCCAGCCAGGAAGATATAGAATTGACGCGTCAGTTATTAGCAGGGGCGCAGCTTTTGGGCATTCCAGTACTAGATCATCTGATTTTGGGCAATGGCAATCATCAAAGTTTACGGGAACTGACAACCTTGTGGGATGAGCATCCACAGGGGGATTAGTGAAAAAGCAGAGGAGCAGCACTTCTCTGCGAGACGCTCCGCGAACGGCTACGCTCAGTGAACGAGGGGCAGGGGGGCAGAGGGGCAGGGGGGACAAGGGAGACAAGGGGGACAGGGGGATAAGGGGACGAAAGGTGAGAACTTGCAACAAGTCTTTCCCCTTGTCCCCAATTCTCCTTGTCTCTAAGTCCTCTTCCCCCTGCTTTAATTATTTACGCCGACCTACTTATTACTTACTTTCCTGCATACTTCTAACTAGTTTAGTCACTAGCTTTCTGGGAGTAAATCTTACAGATTCAGCAAGTAACTTATTTTTAATTCCAGGAACGACAACAGTTTTGTTTTCAAATAGACCACGATAGCCGATTTCGGCTACTGTTTCCGCAGTCATAATTTTTTGACCGCTTACTAGCTTTGAGTCTTCCATTGCGGCTCTTTGTTGAAAACCAGATTCGGTAGGCCCTGGACAAAGCGCCGTTACAGAAACGCCTGTACCTTCTAATTCATTTGCGATCGCTTCTGAAAATGATAAGACATAAGCTTTACTAGCGTAGTATACTGCCATCAGCGGGCCCGGTTGAAAAGCAGCCGTGGAAGCCAGGTTTAATATTTTTCCAGACCCCCGTTTAACCATACCTTTGAGAAATAACTTGGTTAAATGTGTCAGACATAAGATATTGACTTGTAGCAATTGCATTTCAGCATTCAGGTCAATTTCATTAAATAATCCGTAGGTAGCAAACCCGGCATTGTTCACCAACACATCAACATTAATCGATGCTTGTTCTAGCTCAGTGAAAATTTCTTCTGGGGCTGATGGGTTAGACAAATCCTTGGAAATAACTTTGACATCAATGCCAAATTTCTTTTTCAATTCATCGGCAATTTTATTCAGCTTTTCCAGGCTTCTAGCTACCAACACAAGATTGTAACCATCTTGAGCAAATAATTTCACAAATTCATAACCGATGCCGCCAGATGCACCAGTAATAAGAGCCGTTTGTTTGCGATTAGTCTGCATAATTTTTCCTTTTGTTATTTGTTATTTGTCATTTGTTATTTATTATTCTCCTCTGCTCCTCGTTCACTGAGCGTAGCCGAAGTGCTGCTCCCCTGCTCCCTTCATTGCCATTGGGAAATTTCCAAGCGAACTGCTGCATTTGTTCCTAAAACTTTTTGACCGCGTTCAGGTAAAGTAACATACGCAACATATACATCTGAACTAGATTCGGAAGTTGGATTTAATTTTGTTACTGGCTCTTTATCTTCAGAATTCCAACTGTATTTAGCCTCATAAGTGCTATTTGATTCGGCAACATCAGTAATTAGATAGTCAGACCACAAAGGTACTTGGTCGAGATGATGGTCGCGTAACCAATTCGTCTCTTGTTTTGTAAAGGAATGCAGTGCTAAACGCAGGGCATATCTACAGGTATTATCATCATTGACTGAGTTTCTGGGGATTAAGAAAGCTGTAAATAGCGGAATAGGTTTATCTGTTCGGGTTAACTCTTGTGTAATTGGGCAATAATGAGCGATCGCTTGCTCATATATTGGAATAGGAAGACCACGCAAAGCCACTCTAGTTTCCAGTTGATAAAAGTTTTTGTCCAGGTCTTTTAACTCAACATTGCTCAGAGAGAGTTTTATCTGGATATCACCAAACAAAAATCGTTGCAGGTTTTGATAACCTTCTTCGGAGTTCAATATGCCATAAGGCCCACCATGAGAGCGATGAACATAAGCACGATGAGATCCAAGGATATAAGCTTTATCAATCTGAACTAGACCATCACTTTTCACTCCAACAAGATTGCGTGAAAGACCAAAAGCTTCTTCATAATCATGTGCATTCGTGCCGATTAGAGAAAAAACGCGGCTTGGCGAAAATGCAGGATCTATACTTTGTAATTGTTGTAGCTGAAAGTTATCGGGTAACTCAGCCGTTGACTTTATACCAGGTGTTAAATACTGGTACATCCGCAGAGGGCCAAAGTCATCAGAATTATTCAATTGAAACCTGTCCCTAAGATTTTCAATTAAGCCACCCCCGACCTCAAAATAAATACCGCCATGAGGTGTAGCGTAGGTAAAGAATTTGTCAATGCTATCGCCAGCTTGCTCGCCTTGTTCTGGATAAATCTTTTCAATCAAACTGCGACAAACAAGGCCGCCCATTGAGTGGGCAACCAGATAAATTTTATCAGCACCCGTCGTTTTTTTGACATTCTGGATCAAGTCTCTTAAACCCTTAGCTATCTCCTCCATCTCCTGCCGGACTACACTTGAGGAGCCAAAGCTAGATGTAGATATATCATAAAATCGATAGATCCAAATAGTTTTATGAAGTCGATCGGACAATCTTTTAATTTGATTGCTCACATTCTGATTATCAACAATCGGTTGATAACCATGATCGGTCATTAGCCGCAGCAATGGACTCTCGAAAAAAAACTTCTGAGGATTTTCCTTCTCATCTACTCGAATATGAGTTGAACCACTATTGAATCCATAAAATGGATCGTTGACTGTTTGCTCAACGTCTTTTTGTGTACCTGCATATCCACGAACGAAGACGATTGGTAAATACTGCATATATATCCTTGCTATTTAATCAATATTTTTTCTCGTTCCCAGATTTAACCTGGAAACGAGTGCAGAATATCAAGACAAGTTGTCTTAGTACAAACATTTTATTAATTCGTAGCAAATTCTCTGCGTTTAAAACACTACGATATTACATGGGAGCTGTACTTAGAAAGTTTTCACGAACTCAATTAGGGCTTTCTTGTCTTCATCTGGGAGATTTGAGCCAAAATAATGACCCTCATCTTCTACAAAGTCAGGAGATTTGTTGGCTCTTAAAAGTACACGTGCCAATTTACCCTTAATTCCACCGCCTGGTTTCAAGTCTTGAAAAAGGTTGCCGAGATTGAGAGATGTAATCGCTTCTCTCATATTGATGCTTGCCAGCAAATTCACAGGTGTACCTTTAGGAACAGGAAGCTTAAATCTGGGATTCGGATCTCCTGGGGGAAGCTCTAATTTAGTATCTTGAGATGTTCTGCTGATAATTCCCTCACGCTTTTCAGGCCACAGCAGCTTTTCCATCGCATCCGTATAGGCTTCTACACGTCCTTTCACTGAAGGATCTTCGTTGTAAAGTCCTAGTGTGTTGTTGTGAAGAAGTGGTGCTGTTGCCCAAATGCTCACTAGTGAAGGTGTACGGTAATATCCCAAACCGCCATCAGGTATCTTAAATTCGATGGGTTTTTCCCGATCGAAGGGGTTGTACAGCGTCAAAGTCCCTGGTGATGGCAGTTCTTTGAACGTCTTCGAGGAGAACTGATCCCAAATATGCCCCTTAGCGGCATTTGTCCCTAGCGATCGCGCCGCATTAGTACCAATTAAAGTAACTGGATAACGCTGGTCATCAGACAAGAAGTTGTGGTCGAGGAAATTACTACTGAGTACAGACTCTTCGTACCATTTTTGAGCCTGTTCGGGGTCAGCTGCGATCGCAGCAGGTGGCTTTTTGCTGGAATGGCAACTAGCACAAGTGCTGGCAAAAACTAGCTTGCCACGTTTGAGAACTTCTTCATCTTTAGTCAAGAACTTTTCACCATCTGGTGCATCTTTCAGGTGCATCGGCTTGATGGTTTTTAAGAATGCTTCGGCATCAGCCATGCGTGCTTCTGTCTGTCTCCAGCCTTCGCACTCCTTCCGCGCTTTTTCGATATCAAAAGGTTTTTGGGGAGTTCTGCCTAATAAAGGCTCATGGAGACTTGTCCAGTAATCGCCGCACATCCCAATGTTGACGTAAACGCGTAGTGAGGCATTTGCCACTCCTGTAGAGTCCGCACCATCCTTGAGAATATGATTAACATCCTTGGTTGAACCATCGTTCATTACCTCTGGATATTTGGGGCGATCGCCTAAATTAAAAATGGCATTAATCGCATTCGGATTGTTAATATGATCGGTGGCAATCCGAGAAGTATCAGATGTACCAGGTTTTTGAGAGTCAAGTACTTGCTTAATAAAACTATTATCCGCAACGCTGCTTCCAAATAATTTGTTTTCCTTGATGTACTGATTACCCAATGCTGGTACCAAATTTTCCCATCTTGGATGTTCCTTGTCTTTGGGTGGATTGAGGGGATTTAATGCTACGTGACAGATGGCGCAGGACTGCCCGATTACGTATGGAGGCTCAACTTGTGAAGTTTTGGCATATTCAACAGGGTTCCATTTTGTCGAGTCGAAGTTGGGGTTTTGGAACTTACGCAACCCAATAACGCCAGTTGAGAGCGGATCTTTACATTTATCTAGCCACAAACCGTATTCATCTGGTGCTGTCGCCTTTTCACATCCAGGATCGTTAATTGCACCATAACGTTGCAATCGCTCGTCATGCATACGCGAGTCAATCAGCTTTAACAGATCGACACCACCATGCGTTCGCTTGGCTAAATCGCGATAGTACTTAGAATTACCGCCAGTCCATAAGTACCAAGTGCAACGACCCCGTTTCTCGGCATCTGTCAAATTCTCCTTTGTGTACTCTGGGAGATAACCGATACCCTCGCAGTTATCAGGATATTCAGATACACCCGTATCTGAATACTCGGTACTTATGGACGTAGGTATTTCACTATACTCATCGGCTAGAGCTGTAGGCGTTCCATAAAAGCCGCAGACTATAAACACAGTCACGAATAGGAGGAGCAGACAGCCCTTAAAAATTAGACTTGTCTTTTTCATAAAACTCTCTGGTTATAACACCTAAACCTTTTCCATTGCACCTCACATTTGCAGAGGTACACTAATGCTTCATCACCAATTTCCCATTTTCCAGATTTAGTCTTGGGATATTTTGATGATTAATGTACCTTACTGAGGTTCGTTATATATGAAGTTACTACACAAATTTGTAAAACGTCATCAATAAACTTTTATACATTTCTCAATCAAAACTTTAAAAATTTGTAAATTTACAATGGTCTTCAATAACCAATTTGCTATGGTTATATCGATTTCCTACCTACTTGGTTAGGTTTGTAACAAATTGTTAGCAGCTACTTTTAGTTACTTTTAAGGTTGCCTTAACCTTTTAAGAAAAATAAAAGACGGAAATTTTGACTTTTTTTAAGAATTGCTCTGTAAATACCGTAGGTTTACAAATTGCAAAAGTCTTTATATAACTGTAAAAACCAATAAGGATAAATATCCATGCTGAAACTGGTTAAGTAAATTTAAGTAACAAAAACTTAATATTTAGCGCTCCCATCCGAAAACTTCCACTGTAGATTTGTAGACATAAAAAACTGCTCTCCCAGAGACACTAGAAATAATAGTTCTCTGGCGAGACTGTTAGCGCTACGAATAATTTCGATATGTAATTTTATTGCCGAAACAACAGAGAAACACAGAGAAACACATGGAAAACGATATTATATTTGAGCCATTGAGATTCCGTAATCTCACAGTAAAAAATCGGATATTTCGCTCTAGTATTTCTGGCAGATGGGATAACTATGATGGTTCAGGTACTCAAGCCCGAATCAACTGGGAAGAAAAGTTTGCTCGTGGTGGTGTAGGAGCGATTATTAGTTCCTTTGTCCCAGTCGCCATCCGGGGACGAATTATGCCCAATTACGCCACCATTAACTGTGATGAGCGCATTCCATTTTGGCGAAAAGTAGGAGAAAGAGTCCACGAATATGACTGTAAATTTATTTTGCAATTAAGTCATTCAGGGCGACAGCAAGATATTGGTGGTGTAGAAAACTTAGGAAAAAAAGCCTTAAGTTCCACTAGCCAAACTGAGCCATTCCACGGCTTTTTGTGTCAAGCGATGACACTAACAGAGATTAAAGAAACAATTCAATATTTTGCCGATGGTGCTAGACGTGCCCGTGAAGCAGGTTTGGACGGGGTGGAATTGCACAGTGCTAATGGATATCTTTTTAATCAATTTCTCAGTTCTGGAATTAACGACCGTCAAGATGAATATGGTGGTTCATTAGAGAATCGAGCGCGGTTTTTGCTAGATGTAATTAGAGCAATCCGCAAAGAAGTAGGCAACGACTTTCATCTGCAATTCAAAATTAGTGCCGTTGACTATAACAACGCCGTCACCTTTTGGGAAAAACCAGGTAATACCATAGAAGATTCTATCCAAGTTTGTCAATGGGCAGAAGAAGCTGGGGCTGATGCCGTGCATGTGTCAACTGGTAGCTTATTTCCTCACCCACTCAATCCCATTGGTGATTTTAATTTCGATATCATTACTAAAACCTATGATTCCATGTTGTCAAGTGGTGTCGAAACTACACGCAACTACATTTTATTTCGCAAAGCATTTTTGCATCCACTGTTTAGTTTTTTATGGAATCGCGTGAAAAAGCAATTGCCTCCTCAAGCATTTAGTGGTGACGATGTAAAAGACCCTAAAATCAAGCAGCTACTAATAGAGAACCAAGGTAGAAACTTACTAGATTCCAGAGAAATTAAAAAGCACGTTAATATTCCGGTATTATGTACAGGTGGTTTACAGCAAGCTTCTTATATTCGTCAGGCAATTAGCGAACATTATTGTGATGGGGTGACAATGGCTCGTACCCTAATTGCTAATAATGACTTAGTTAAATCTTTTCAAGCAGGTAAAGACTTGGCAGATAAACCCTGTACTTATTGCAATAAATGTCTGCTAAATGTCATTGAAAATCCCTTGGGTTGTTACGAGCAGGATCGCTTCAATAGCTATGAGGAGATGATGGAAGAAGTAATGTCAGTCTTTCATGAAACTCAGTTTGCAAATTTATCTAGATAAAAAAGCGATGCGTATCGCATCGACAATTTCGCTTACAAATAATCTCGAAAATATGGGGAGTGTTTCATGACTGAACAAACAAACCCTACCCTACTTCCAACCTCAATCAAGGGAATCTTCCAGCGGATTTGGGTTGTAATTGTAGGTATTGTAGCAGTAGCAGTATTTTTCCTTTGGCCTGTTTTGTCCAACTCCCCAGTGGATTATGCTGATATTGAAAACCATTTTAAATATGGTTCAATCGGTAGCGAACCGGTCAATGGCATCCCTTACTGGATTTGGAAAGTTTTACCCGAATTATTCCCAGATAAATTACCTGGAAAAGATTATACTTCTCTGGGATTTATCAAAGAAGCTGACAAAGATTTACCTATAGGTTTTTCGCAACGGCGAGTCTTTATCGACCGAGTTGGGTTGAATTGTGCTGTATGCCATACAGGAACGCTGCGAAATACCCCTAATAGCGAACATCAAGTCATCACGGCAATGCCTGCGAATGTAGTTAATTTGCAGGGATATATCAAATTCTTATCAACAGTTGGTGTAGATGAGCGCTTTACTGCTAACCGGATGTTGCCAGAAATTGAAAAAATCAGTGGTGGTCTTAATCCCATTGAAAAATTACTTTATCGCTTCATTGCAATTCCTCAAACCAGAGATGCACTAATTAATCAGGCATCTCGACTTAAGTTTGTTGAAAAACAACCAGATTGGGGGCCAGGAAGAGTAGATACTTTTAATCCTTATAAAGCAATTCAATTCCATTTCCCAATGGATAAATTGCGTGAGGATGAACTGATTGGTACTTCTGATTTTCCCTCAGTTTGGAATCAAAAACCCCGTGAGGGATTGCAGTTACATTGGGATGGTAATAACACTTCAGTTGATGAACGAAATAAGAGTGCAGCTTTAGGCGCTGGAGTTACTCCGACAACAATTGATTTGCCTCGAATTCAGAGAGTTGCTGATTGGTTATGGGAACTACCACCACCAAAATATCCCTACGAAGTGAACGAAACTACAGCAGCGAAGGGAGAACAGCTTTTTGAAAGCAATTGTGCTAGTTGTCACGCTTTTGGTGGTGCATATACAGGCAAAGTTGTCCCAATTCAAGAAATTGGTACAGACCCTCATCGTCTTGACTCATATACCTACAAAACGATGTCTAACCAAAATACTCTGTATACAGGGTATCCGTGGCGCTTTAAAAATTTCCGCAAGACGAATGGCTATGCAAATATGCCACTTGATGGTGTTTGGTTGCGTAGTCCTTATCTGCACAATGGCTCAGTTCCGACCTTACGGGATTTACTAGAAACACCAGAAAATAGACCTAAAGAATTCTATCGTGGCTACGATGTGATTGATAGAGCAAAAGTTGGCTTTGTATCCGATGTCGGTGTAGAAAACGGTAAGCAATACTTTAAGTTCGATACTACAAAACCTGGAAATAGTAACAGCGGTCATTTATATGGTACCGATCTTCCTACAGAAGATAAAAATGCACTAGTTGAGTACATGAAAAAGCTTTAAAAGGAGAAAAAAATGAATAATTACGCTAAATGGTTTAGTCGTGTTACTTGGGTTGGCATTATTGTTAATATGCTTTTTGTCATTCCTTCTTGCTTCTTTCCAGAATTAATGCTGACGTTCCTTAAAATGCATATACCAGAGCCAATTATCTGGGTTCGCGCTGCGGGAATGCTGTTGTTTATTATTAGTGCATTTTATATTCCTGGGGCACTTGACCCGTACCGATATCAGGCAACTGCCTGGATATCAATATTTCCTTCAAGAGCTTTTGGTTCAACATTTTTCATTTGTGCAGTACTTTTCTTTGGGCAAGATAAAGGATTTTTATCCATTGCCTTTGTAGACCTGTTTTTTGGATTAACGGAACTAATTCTTCTGACCTTAGCAATGCGTAGCAAAATGCAATCGCTGCAATTCCAGTGAAGCAATTCTCCTAATTTTATCCCTAGTCTAGTGTGGGTATATTTCCTGCACTACAAACAGATTCTTCTGCAAAGGAGCAAAAAAGTGCCATGACAATACTCAAAAATAAAATAGGTAGGGTAATCACAAGCATTGTTTTAATTGTGGTTCTTTTAGCTGGTGTAGTTGGGTATGTGGGATGGTACAACCTTTTTCGAGAGGTTCCCACATATTATGAATCGTCTGAAGAACACTTTAAATATGGTTCTATTGGCACAGAAGAAGCGCAAGGTGTTCCCTATTGGATTTGGCTGGTATTACCACGAATATTCCCTGATAAATTACCAGGAGCAGGTGGTTATACTTCCTTGGGAATCACATGGGAAGAGGGTAAAGAAATGCCAGTTGGGTTTACGAAAAAAACCATTGGCTTCCCTCGCGTCGGTATAACTTGCGCTGTTTGCCATACTGCTACCTATAGAAGAACAGAGAAAGATAAACCCACAATTGTAGCTGCGGCTCCTGCTAATAAGTTTGATTCACAAGGCTATTTACGATTTTTGAGTGCAAGTGCTGGCGATCCCAGATTTACGGCAGATTATATCCTTGACGAAATCAAATATAATTACAACCTTTCCTGGTTAGAAAATTTACTTTATCGCTATGTGCTAATTCCTCAAACTAAGAAAGCACTGCTGCAACAAAAAGAAGACTATAGTTGGACAGATTCCCGTCCTAACTGGGGCCCTGGTCGAATCGATCCTTTTAATCCAGTTAAATTCAATACTTTAAAGTTGCCTAAAGATAACACTATCGGCAACTCTGATATGATGCCTCTTTGGAATCAAAAGATGCACAAAGGGTTTGCACTCCATTGGGATGGCTTAGAAACTTCACTAACAGAAACTGTTCAAACTGGAGCAATTGGTGATGGTGCTACTAAAAAATCACTTCCTGTAGCCGATTTACAAAGAGTAGAAGATTTTATTCAAGAACTACCACCTCCTAAATATCCATTTGCTATTGATGAGCAAGTGGCTGCAAAAGGAAGTCAAATTTTTGCTAATACTTGTGCATCTTGTCACGCTTTTGGTGGGGAAAGAACAGGTACTGTTATCCCTGTGGAAGAAGTTGGAACTGACCGCCATCGGTTAGATATGTGGACGCAAGAAGGAGCAGATACTTACAATCATTTTGGTGATGGCTACCCTTGGGACTTCAAAAACTTACGTAAAACCAATGGGTATGTATCCGTTTCCCTAGATGGATTATGGTTAAGAGCGCCATATTTACATAATGGTTCAGTCCCATCTCTACAAGATTTGTTAGAAAAACCAGAGAATCGTCCTCAAGTTTTCTATCGGGGATATGATGTCTACGACCCGAAAAAAGTTGGTTTTATTACTGAAGGAGATGAAGCCAAAACTATAGGTTTTAAATACGATACCAAGGTAACTGCTAATTCCAATCAGGGACATATTTATGGCACTGATTTATCTGATGAGAATAAAAAAGCTTTGATTGAATATCTGAAAACTCTGTAATGAAGTTTGTTTGCTAAATCCTGACATTAATCATTTACTAGCAACCGCTAAAAAAGCGAATTGGAGATCATCGTGAAACCATATTTACCACAAAAAGACCCTGATGTTAATGTCCGAATCAATTGGCTAGATAAAAATCGAGAAGAGTACAAATTTAATTACGATTATCTAGCTCCTCTACCAGTAATTGATAAAGTTCCTCATAAGGAAATATTCTCGGCGGAATATACTGCTAAACGTTTGGCAAGTATGGCAACTCTTGCGCCAAATATGCTAGCTGCCAAAGCCAGAAACTTCTTAGACCCACTAGATGAATTGGAAGAATATGAAGAACTTTTGTCACTCCTACCAAAACCCGATGTCATAAAAAATTACAAAACAGACTCTTGTTTTGCAGAACAACGACTCTCTGGAGCGAACCCATTAGCTATCCAAAAAATTGATGTATTACCTGAGAATTTTGCTGTCACAGATGCACATTTTCAGAAGGTTGCAGGTACAGAATTTACTTTGGAAAAGGCGCTTAAGGAAGGCAAGCTGTATTTCTTAGATTATCCTTTGTTATCTGATATTAAAGGTGGTGTCTATGAGAATGTTAAAAAGTACCTTCCCAAGCCACAAGCTCTATTTTATTGGCAAAGTAGTGATAGTCCTAATGGTGGTTCTCTAGTACCTGTTGCTATCCAGATTAATCATGACTCTGGTGCAAAAAGTGTAATTTATACACCAGATGACCCCCATTTAGATTGGTTTTTGGCAAAAACCTGCGTTCAAATTGCTGATGGCAACCATCAAGAATTGGGTAGTCATTTCGCCTATACCCATGCAGTTATGGCTCCGTTCGCGATTGTCACTGCGCGGCAACTAGCAGAAAATCATCCCATCGCTTTACTGTTAAAACCCCACTTCCGTTTCATGCTATTTGATAACGATTTAGGACGCACTCAGTTTTTACAACCTGGAGGCCCGGTTGATGAGTTTATGGCAGGTTCATTAACGGAGTCTCTTGGATTTGTGGCGAAGGTTTATGAAGAATGGAGTGTTGAAAAATTTACCTTCCCTCGGTTAATAAAAAGTCGCGGAACGGATGACCCAGAACTTCTACCGCACTTTCCTTTCCGGGACGATGGTATATTAATTTGGAATGCCGTCGAAAAGTTTGTGGCTGAATACTTGCAACTCTATTACCAAACCTCACAGGATATCAGTGACGACTATGAGTTGCAAAATTGGGCTAGAGAATTAGTAGCTCAAGATGGTGGTAGAGTCAAGGGAATGCCAGCCAAGATTGAGACTCTAGAACAACTGATTGAAATCATCAGTGTGGTAGTATTCACTTGCGCTCCTCTACACTCTGCTTTGAATTTTTCTCAGTACGAATATATGGCTTTTGTACCCAATATGCCCTATGCAGCCTACCACCCAATTCCAGAAACTAAGGGTGTGGATTTAGAAACTATCATGAAGATACTTCCTCCCTTTAAACAAGCTGCCGATCAGGTGATGTGGACTGAGATTTTAACATCATACCACTATGACAAATTGGGTTTTTATGATGAGGAATTTGCCGATCCCTTGGCGCAGGAAATTGTGGTGCAATTTCAACAGAACTTGCATGAAATAGAACGGCAAATAGATATTAGAAATCAAACTCGTCCCATACCTTATAACTACTTCAAACCTTCGGAAATTATTAATAGCATTAATACTTGAACTGGGGATTGTGAATCAATACTCTTTGGTTAAGGCAAGAGACGCGATGAATCACCGTCTCTACAATCATCAGACGCGATGAATCGCCGTCTCTACAATCATTTTTTTAGAGATGGGGGTTTAGCGAGCGAGAATTGTCATCAAAAACCTTAACCGAACTGTATTGGATTGGGAATTAGGAATTGGGGACACTTCGATCCAAAACTTTTCTTCGCTGAAATTGGAGAATATTGAAGGCGGTCCGTTGAATTCATCTCAGAAAAAAGAGGTATAACAATGTCAAATCAGCAAGTAACAGTCACCGCTCGATTAAAAGTAAAGCCAGGTTTGGAGGAGGGATTCAAACAGGAATTTCAACCTGTAATAGCTCTTACACTTGCAGAAGAAGGTTGTATTAATTACGATTTACATCAATCTGTTGAAGAGCCATCTTTGTTTCTGTTGCATGAAAACTGGGTCAGCCAAGAAATTTTGGCTCAACACTTAGAGCAGCCGTATATTAAAGCTTTGAACGAAAAGTCAGGACAATTTTTGGTTGAACCACCTGAAGTCAGGTTATGGCAGCAGATTGCGAACAATTAATTCCTAGCTGGTGATAAGAATGACATCAAGGGTGTTATTGTATGGTGCAACTGGCTATGCTGGAAAACTCATTGCTGAATCTGCTAAAAATAACGGACTGGAATTAATTTTAGCTGGACGCAATCAAAGTTCACTAGCAGCTGTAGCCAATGAATTAAGTTTGGACTTTCGGGTTTTTGGCTTAGACGATCCGCGATCGCTCGTTCGCTCTCTTGAGGATATAATTGCTGTCATCAACTGCTCTGGGCCTTTCTCCAAAACCTCAAAGCCACTTGTCGATGCCTGTCTCCAAACTAAAACTCACTATTTAGATATAGCTGGCGAAGTACCGGAATTTCAGGCGCTACAAGCACGAGATACTGAGGCTAAAAGTGCAGGGATAATGCTTCTTCCTGGTGTGGGATTTGGGGTTGTCCCTACTGATTGTGTAGCTGCTTACCTCAAACAGAAGTTAGCAATTGCAACGCGACTGATTTTAATCTATGAAACAATGGGCGGTGTATCTCAGGGAACTGCAAATACAGTACTGCCAACTTTACATCATATCGGGGTAGTCCGAGAAGCAGGTAAGCTCATCCCATCTCGTCCAGCATCGAAAAGACGTAAAGTTGATTTTGGTTATGGACCCGTGACAGCAGTAACAAACCCTTGGCGTGCTGATATTATTACTGCGTTTCAGACTACGGGTATTCCCAATATTGAGGTTTATACCGTATTTCCTAATCCCGTGCGCTTCCTGATGGAGTTGAGCCAGTATTTGGAATGGTTATTTAACTCGTCTTTATTCCAAAGTGCTTTAGCAAGTTTAATTAAAACTCTACCCACTGGGCCAACGGCAGCAGAACGAGCCAAGGGGCAAGTTAGAGTAATTGGTATTGCTGAGGATGAAACTGGTCAACAAGTAAGTGCAAAACTCTTAGGGCCGGAAGCATACGATTTTACGGCATTGGCGGCTGTAGCAGTTATCAAACGGGTAATTAAAGGCGAAGTTAAGGTAGGATTCCAGACTCCTGCATCTGTATATGGGGCAGATTTTGTCCTTGAAATTCCGGGAGTTATTGGGTTCGAGTAAAATTAGGACTGACGCGAAACTAAATACCAATTCAATTGATGATTGCAACACATCCTTGGGTAAAGACGCGATGAATCGCGTCTCTACAAATGGTCTATGTGTTGCATTCTTTTTTCAAATTGGAACTATACGCGCTCTGGGGCAATTCATGAATAGGTTTGATATCTTTTTCAGTCCAGAGGATAGTTTGTTTTGGTAAAAAATTTCCGATTTGGTGATGCTAGTACTCAATTTGCTGAGAATGTAAATACCAACTGCCCGCATCACAATTATTGCTACGACTGTTACCATTATGTGTGGCGAACTGCAAACATAAATCATCAAAACTGCAATCAAGGCAAATTTGAAACCACAATAAATTGCAACTAGAGGTGGTCTCAAAACCACAATAATTGCGGCCCAAACCACAATAATTGCAACGAAACTGCAAACAAGCATTCTGAAATCCACCTCAGCGAGATTACTGGCAATCCGTCAAGTATCACAGCTTAACGCTGGGAAAAAGACTCCAGGAATTGATGGCAAAACAACCTTATAGCCGTCCACGAAAGCTGCCACAATTATATCCACATTTAGCATTTTGCGAAAACGCTCGAACATCGCTAGTTGGATGCCTAAGCCAGAAAGTTAGTTGCATTCCAGCAAGCTTGCGATCGCCCTTACTAGCTCTTCTGGCTCGACAGGTTTGGTCAGGTGAGCTTGAAATCTGACTTGCAGTGTCCGCTGCCGAGCAACGTCTGAGGCATAGGCGGTTAGCGCGATCGCCCGTCACTTAGTTGAACTCCATAACGGTACAATTTCTGCCGAAAGTGCTGGATTATCTGTTCGTAGGTATCACAATGAAGTCGAAATCTCTCAGAAGCTATCCGAAAAACCTTGAGGAGTCGAATCAGATGTTCAACAAAAATCCGATTACTAGAAAAAACTTTATTTTCGGCTTTTTGCTCTGCACTTAATTCTCCATTCCGGGGTTTCTTATGTTGTCGTTTCTAGCAGTTGGTTGGTGCCGAGATAGCACTTGTATTGTGTTTCAACAGGAATAATAACGTGTGAAGCAGCGACTAAGCTCATAATGCTTAGAATTCCTAGAGAAGGCGGGCAATCAATCAAAATATAATCATACTGGGCTAGGCGGCGAGAGAACATAGGCGATAGGTAAAATTTACCATTTTCCCTGTTCATGCAACAACGCCCTTTCGATATGCCATAGGCTTGCCAGCCGTCATAACCAAGCATAAAATCTCCGGTTGAAAATTGGGGATGGTTAGATTTCATCACTTGGCTAACTGTGCCACCGACCATCACAGACCCCAGACCCCAGTTCTACTGGAGCAGCATAAGACTCGCGGTCGTATGAGCGATCGCGCATATAAGGGTCAAGGGACAGACAGATCGTCCGATTAAGAACTTCGCCTTCCCCTGGTTCTGGAATTGGTGTTTCGACAAGGGCGAAGTCGCTTTCTTTCGGTTCTCCAATCGGACGGCTTTTGAGTAAGATTTGTTGGTTAATTGAACTAGTCATTGGTTGTGCGTGCTTATTTGCTGGTTTTTTCTATCAAAACTCCAAGTCATCTTGAAAGCACCCTTGTTATATTAGCTTGTCTAATGTAATAGGCAGATCGCGAATCCGTTTGCCTGTAGCGTGATAGACCGCGTTGGCGATCGCGGCTGCGGCTCCAACCGTGCCGATCTCGCCAATTCCTTTGGTGCCAATCGGGTTGAGATGCAAAGCTTCTTCCTCGACAAAAAAGGCATCAATGGGGGGAATATCAGCATTCACCGGAATCAGGTACTCAGCGAGATTCGAGTTCACAATTCGTCCCGAATGCGGATCGACGATGCTCTGCTCCATCAATGCCATACCGATGCCCCAAATAATTCCGCCAATCAACTGGCTGTGGGCAGTTTTGGGGTTAACGATCCGTCCGGCAGCAAATGCGCCGACATAACGGGTGACTCGTAGTTCGCCTAATCCTGGATGAAATTGTACTTCGGCAAAATGTGCGCCGAAGGAGTAGTGAGTAAATTTCTTGGTTTCTTCATCAGGCTGAACCTGTTCCTGTGCTGAAATCGATTCCATTTGGTGCTGCTGCAAAATTTCTACATAGGTCTGTCCTTGAGTAGGATTATCCTTGAGGTAGCAACGTCCATTATCCACCGTCACCTCAGCTTCGGTATGCCCGTAAAGAGGAGAGTTGGGATTGTTGAATGCTAAATTGAGCAGTTTACGCTGTAGGGATGTGGTAGCAGCATATACCGCAGACCCAACGCTAGCAGTTGTCTTAGACCCAGCTGCAACAGGAGCTTCGGGCATCTGAGTATCGCCTAGTTCAAACCGAATCGATGCCACCGATAGCCCTAAGGTATCTGCTGCAATTTGCTGCATGACCGTGTAAGCACCTGTGCCTGGGTCGCAGGTACTACTCTGCACGAGGACATTGCCATCAGCAAACAGTTGAGCCGAGGCAGTCGTCCCAGAAAAGCGGGCATCATAGGCCATCGTTGCCATTCCCCAACCTACAAGGCGATCGCCATTTCGCATAGAACCGGGTTGTGGGTTGCGCCGATGCCAGCCGAATCGCTCTGCGCCTTGCTGATAGCACTCCTTGAGCGACTTACTAGACCAAGGATCTCCCGTTTCTGGGTCAACGTCGGCGTGATTACGTAAGCGTAGTTCGATTGGATCGATTTGTAAGGCGTATGCCAGTTCATCCATTGCCGACTCGATGGCAAACAACCCTGGTGTTTCTCCAGGCCCACGCATAGTATAGGGGCCGCTAAGATTGCTGGGAGCGAGACGGTAAGTAGTGGTAACGTTCGGGCAAGCGTATATTTTGCGGCTAGTGCGCTCGACTGGTGCAACGACCCGATTATCAAAGGTTGAAGTGCGAGCGATCGCGTGATGTGTCAGCGCTGTCAGTTGCCCAGTTGAGGTTGCACCTAACTGAATGTGGTGTTGAATGAGCGGACGGTAGCCGACACCTGCAAATTCCTGTCGGCGAGTCAGAACCAGCTTGACCGGGCGATTGACCTGACGAGCAGCGATCGCTGCTAGTACTACGTGCGTCCAAGCAGGGCCTTTGTAGCCAAAGGAACCGCCCACAAACTGCTGAATCACGCGGATTTTTTCACGCGGCATTTGCAGCCACTGTGCGACTGCATTCCGAATGCCGTAAACCCAGGTAGTCGGTTCGTATAACGTCAGGAAATCACCCGACCAAACTGCGATCGTGCCATGAGGTTCGATGGCGTTGTGGTGCTGCATAGCGGTAGTGTAAATCTGGTCGATCCGAACAAAGGCATCTGCCAGTCCCTTTACTGAATCACCTTGGACGATATCTGGTGGTTTTCCCCAAACGTTATCGGGTGGAAAGGCACGTTCCATCGCTTCTTGCATCGTTACCGTAGGTGGTTCTTCTTCATAACGAACCTTTACTAGTGATGCGGCACGATCGGCCTGCTCCAAAGTTTCTGCAACCACAACCCCAATGTGTTGCCCACTATAATAAATTCGGTCATCTTGAAGCGGAATATACTGCTCTCCCGCACCTCCTCCTTGACTGGCACTATCTAATGTAACTCTTGCAGGTGCAATTGGCGGCGCATTCAGATGTGTGAGTATTGCCAGTACACCGGGAGAAACTTTGGCTGCTTTTGTATCTATCGACACAATGCGTCCGTTGGCGATCGTGCTGTTAATTAAGACTGCGTGAACTAAGTTAGGAATCGGCATTTCGGCACAGTAATGTGCGCCTCCGGTCACTTTTAGCCGTCCGTCTACGCGATCGACTGCTTTTCCAATTACCGGATTCATTGCTCACCTCCTGTAACCTTAAAGAATGCCTGTACTAGCGTGCGCCGCAGCAGTTCTACTTTAAAGTGGTTGTATTGCTGTGGTTTAGCATCGTGGATTGTTGCAAAAGCGGCTGCTTCAAAAGTGGATGCATTCGCAGGTGAACCGATGAGAACTCGTTCTGCCTCAGTTGCTTTCCAGGGTTTTGTACCAACTCCACCCAAGGCAATCCGTGCATCGGTAATTTGACCATCTTGAACGTCCAAAGCCGCAGCTACTGAAACCAGAGCGAAATCATAGGAGGCGCGATCGCGCACTTTCAGGTAATGTGACCTAGCCGCAAAGGGTAACGGCGGTAATTCAACGGCGGTAATCAGTTCTCCGGGTTCCAAGACGGTTTCGCGATCGGGAGTGTCTGCTGGCAATAGGTAAAAGTCGGCGATCGCAATCTGCCGAGTTCCATCCGCGTTTTGCGTGTGAATAATGGCATCCAGGGCAACTAATGCCACCGCCATATCAGAAGGATGGGTGGCAATACAGCAGTCGCTGGTGCCGAAAATGGCGTGAATGCGATTGTAACCCCCAATGGCAGCACAGCCTGAACCGGGGATACGTTTGTTACAAAATGAAAATCCAGCATCGGTGAAGTAATAACAGCGAGTTCGTTGTAATAAGTTTCCCCCGACGGTTGCCATGTTTCGCAGTTGGGGAGATGCTCCAGATAAAAGTGCTTCAGACAACACCGGATACTGTCGCTGAATATTCTCGTCGTATGCAACATCACTATTTCGCGCCAGTGCGCCGATGCGAATTCCGCCGTTGGGTAAGCGTTCAATTTGCGATCGCGGCAAATCATTGATGTCGATCAACTGCTGTGGAGTTTCCACACCTTCCTTCATCAGATCCAGCAGATTCGTGCCACCTGCAATAAATTTTGCCTGATGGTCTTGGATCGCAGTTCTCACCGCGATCGCTGCGTCTGATGCACGTAGATAGTTAAATGGTTGCATCCCCCGCCCTCACGCTTGCTGCTACAGACTGAATTGCTGCGACAATATTTGGATACGCTCCGCAGCGACAAAGATTGCCACTCATCAGTTCTCGAATGTCTGCATCCGAGTCTGCTTTGCCTTCACTTAACAACCCGATTGCCGAACAAATCTGCCCAGACGTACAATAGCCACACTGAAAAGCATCGTTTTGGATAAATGCTGCCTGCATCGGATGGAGTTCGTCTCCTTGTGCCAATCCTTCGATCGTGGTAATGGTTTTTCCCACCTGCATCACTGCTAGCGTTAAACAGGAATTCACCCGTCGTCCATCAATCAGCACCGTACAAGCACCGCACTGACCACGATCGCAGCCTTTTTTACTTCCTGTAAGTTCTAACCGTTCTCGCAATAAATCGAGTAATGTCACACGCGGTTCAATTTCGACCGTGTAAAGGCGATCGTTAATTTGGAGGGTAACTGAGATTGTTTCTCTTTGCAGGCGATCGGTTGGTAGAGAGAAATTTGTTGATGTCATCATCCTTATTCCTTCTGGGTTAAACACTCCTCAATCGGCCATCCGAACTGCTCCCACATAGAAAGTTTGTTCCATTCCTTGATGAACTCGGCTAATTTCCCGTTCTCTACCCTGAATAGCTCAATGTTTTTCTGCTCTTGCGGTGTATAGTTGTTTATCATCTTCCCCATGCTTACACCCTCCTTGGATTTTTAGAATTATGATGTCAGGACTCATAGACTCCAATCAGCCGTGCTTGCTCAATCACATGGTCAGCGATCGCATTAAGCAGTTGCTCGCGGTTGATATTTGGCTTCAGGTCAAGTTCTGCATCTAGGGCATACAACCAGAAATAGTAATGGTGAGGCCCATGTCCCTTTGGTGGAGCCGGCCCGGTATACCCTGGCTGATTAGTACTGTTCATACCTTCAGTAAATTTACTACCACCCGCCTCGGCAATCTGGTTAACCGTTGGCCCAATCCCATAGATTAGCCAGTGAGTAAACCCCTGTGGCAGGGGCGCATCTGGATCGTGGCAGATGAGTGCTAATTGCTGGGTTCCGGCTGGCAGTCCACTCCATTCCAAGGGAGGTGAGATGTTTTCACCGTCGCTGGTATACTGTTTCGGGATACGCTCACCAGAAGTAAATGCAGGGCTGGAAATCTGTAAATCCTTGATATTCAACGCCATTGTCTATTTCCTTTGGCAACAATCAGTGCACCTGTTACAACGGCCAAGGGACGGGTCAACGTCTGATTCATAATCTTCAAATTACAAGCTTTTAACTCTTACCATCCTACGGAAGCAATAGTGCGATCGCGTCTTCCTAGTGAAAGAGAACAACGGGAGCAACGCGAAAAAGTGAGATCCTCGTGAAATAAGCAGGGGGAGAAAGAGTTTGAGCCTTATTTACTTTTCTTTACATAGTTTGGTTTTATTGCATCGACTTACTTAATTGCTGAGATAACCAGTCCAAAAACTGTTGAAAATATTCTCCATTAAGTTTTGGATATTCATGTTGAAAATGTTTTCCCGTTAAGGGAGCGATCGCATCATCATTTATTTTTCGGTTGGCACCTGAGCTACAAACAGACTTGCTGGCAGAATCTACCCTAGACTCATTACATAATTTTGATTATTAGCTCCTGCGCAATCGCTACTTTAGGTTTATTCCAACAGTGCAGCCGTTATTATCGGTGCGACGATCGTTACCCCTCTGATGTTGCCAATTCGCGGGTTAGCTTTTGGTGCTTTGCAAGGGGATAATTGCTGTAGCAGTAGGCACGATGTTAGCGGTGGCGATCGCCTTGATTCTGGGTTTGCTGGTGGGATTGCCCAGCTATGGTAGTGAAGTGTTAGCGCGATCGAGACCAACGCTGTTAGATTTGGGAATTGCGATAGCGGCTGGTGGTATTAGTGGCTACGCGAAAATTGAGACAAAAATCTCTGGTAGTTTAGCAGGAACTGCGTTTGAGTGTCCGAGCAAGAGAACCTGTCACACCTCGGCAAGTGGAGTTATTAGAAGAATTTATCAAACGAGAGATGAGGCAACCATTCACTCTAATTTTTGAAGTTGGTCAAGTGGAGGAAATTAGAAATTCTGAACCCACACCCTGAACTTGCTAATTTGGCATGAATCCCCAGTCAGATTCTTCTGGTTCTAGGTTTAAGTTTGATTTCGATCCAAATAACGAAGAATACAAGAGTTGGTTTAGGCATGTCCATTGTTGAATCCCCAGTGAGTTAATTCGGCAGTCACCGTCTGCCGAATCTCTAATACCCATTCCCCATTCCCCATTCCCCATTCCCCAAAAGTTTCAGTTACCCTGAATCCCTACAGAATTACTTTTGAGTTGTAGGGGCTTGCGGTTGTTCTACGGCGGGCTGCTGTACCAAGTAGCCGAGAGCAGCAGTAGCAAGACCGCCGATAGTGCCTGCGATAGTGCGGTTAATTGCGCCAATGTTTCCAAGGAAAGTAGCAGCACCAGCAGCCAGCCCAAAAATTGTAGTAAGGGTATTGAGAGTTGATTTAGACATGGTATTACTCCTGATTCGTGTGTTGATAGTATTCCCAGTTTTGATAGAAGCCCCAGTGATATGCCAGTGACATGAATGAATTAACGATCGCAGAAGATCCAAAAGAATTTCTTAGACAGATGATGAGTAGTTTTTCGGAAAGGATGTGGTCTGCTGGTTGGCTTTCAGGGCTTGAGTTTATCCTATGGAAAAAGGTCAGGGAATGCTCGGATGACCTGACCTTAAGGGAGATTGCTGACTTTAACTTCTACGCAGGATTAGCTGGTGGATGGTGGATGTGGGACAAAAATCAAAAATGTGAAGTGTTTGTCGATCTAAGTCGATGGCTAAAGATTTACTCTCATTCTGTCAACGGACAGCGCTAACTAGCTGGCTTGTCGGTAGCAGGGTGCTGCACCAAATAGCCAAGTAGTGCGGTTGAAATGCCTGTAATTCCGGCAGTATTACTCCCAATCATTCCAGAACTGCCAAGTACCCCGGAAACCCCAGCAACTAAACCTAAAATTGTAGAAAGACGATCTAAAGTTTTCTGAGACATTTAAAATTACTCCTTATTAATGTAGCTGGTAACTAAAATTTGTCATCTCGAATTTGAAAGTTAGATTGCTTATTCAGGAATCCAGCTATCTGTTTGACCCAGCTTGCCAGCCTATCGAATTTGTGTTTGACCATATTTTCAATACCATTAAGCCGATACTCAACAAAAAGTTTCTTCTCGTTGTATTCGGTTAGATGCACGTCTACTTTTTTCTCAACGGTATATAAGCGATCGACAAAGCTATCCTTAAGTTGATCGACAGCTGTCAATAAAGTAGTTTCAACTCTATTTATTTTGGCATTGATATTCGCTTCTACCTGTGCCAATCGGTAAATAGCACCCACTACAGTGAGCAGTCCAAGAATAATGGTTAGGGCATTATTAACATCAATTTTCATAATCTAAAGTTAAAGCGAATCCCTTCTTAAAGGTTTTAGCCTAAGTATGAAATTTAAATCTTCCTCGCCCAGAACTTGCGACCAGAAAAATAATAATTGACAGCCGATGCATTCTTGCCATTGATAGACCATACAAATTCATGCAGTCCATCAGTAGGAATAATAATATTCCTGGTGAGTATTGCATTAACGATGGTAGAGGGAGAATATAAATCCATGTCGTCAAATGCCAACACTCCATCAATCTCTAGCTTCAGTCTGCCTACATTATTGTTGCAAACTGTAATAAGTTTTAGTTCGTAAGTTCCAGCAGCAAGAAGCTTTTTGAATGAAAATGTATCCCCATTAGCAGAAGGGTTTTGATACACTTCAATTCCATAACCAATAGCAGTGTTTGTATCGATTCTTAGCTGTCCACCCTGCTCCACCAAGCTTTCATCATGCCAGTGAGTAAAGCTGGTTGGAAGCAATAATTCGGAAAATTCTTGTTGGTTGAATAAAGGCATTTTAAGTTAGCTCCCGCACCAAAGCATTACCATTGGCAGCAGACCAAATACCACTAATTACGCCAGTGTAATTAAACGGCACTTCATAATATCCACTTGCAAATAATTTGGCAGTGAATGCGCCGGTCGTTGCTGTTGCACCCAATTCTAGATATAGAATAGCGGTGCTATCATTCCAAATTGTTGCACCTTTGCGGTTGGAATTGGCAGCCAAGATTGTCACGCTAGTAGTACTAGAAGCAACAGTGGTTGGTGTTGAATCATCACTGGTTGATTGAACTAGTGTTGCGGTAGCCGGATTATATAAAGCCATTATTCAATACACTCCGTGAAAGTTAATTTACAGTTGCTAGCAGAAATAGCCGAAACCTTTCCAATATAAAGATTGGATTGGTTAATTTCGTAACTTCCTCTCGGTCTTAAAACAATTCCTCGACCAATAGCGCCTTTGGATTTATCACCCAAAATCAAAGTGATATCAGAAGAAGAATTGTTAATGAAAGCTGCGTATTCTCTGCTGCTATTGGCGTTGAGAACTGTATCGCCAACAGTAGCGGTCAAATCCTTTACCCCATGAGTGCAATTGCTAAATTTAGCAATTTCAATCGTGTTAGAGGAATTGTTAATCATAATTAATCAGTGGGGTCATCAAGGTTGTCAACGAATAATGCAGTGTCAACTTTGACTCGCACAGTAAATTCAAATTCTGGTGCTTCTGGTGTGCCTGTTATTTGCTGCGATGCAAATTGAATAGGTGGAAGATTAGCGTTAATTCTTGATTCATTCACCTGATCTGTTAGTGCAGATAACGCTTGCATCAGCTTGACAATACCTTTAACGCAAGAAGTATTAAGCGTTAAATTATCGGCTGTTGCTAAGTTGAAATTGAGTTTTACTTGATTATTCCCAACAAATTCAATTGCACCTGCGGCTAATTTTTCAGATAAAGCTGAAAAGCTCAATGTCGTCATAAATTATCAATCTTGAATTCAATAGTTTCTAACTTTGACCTGACTGCATTAACAAGGTCTTCTGTTGTATCCGTTTCTGTGCCGAGATATTCCCAAACGCCCAAAGTTACCTGTTCGATCCACGGCATTGCTTCAAATCGCAAGCGGTAATTACTGGTAAGTTTTGGAAAAATTACTAACTCAATGGCATTGAGCTTGATTAAATGGCGATTGCCGTCTATTTCAGCAGAGGGAACCTGCCCCAATCCCTCAAAAATCACTGTGTCATCAATGTGAATGCCGCTGATTTGTTGGTAGAAGTAACCGGCTCTAACCCAACTTGGCTTGGCATTTAACCAAGAAGCACCGACCAAAAAAACGTGCTTGTCGGTTAGGTAAGGAAGCTCAACCGGGTCAATGAGAGGAGCGCGGATTCTGCGGTTTTGGGGATTGCCTACCAACTTTTGATAGTAAGTTAACTCCCATGCCCCGACCGCTGTCAGGTCGAGGTTGATTGTCATACTCCAACTAATTCCCAGTTATCAGCTAGTTCAAAAACGTCAAATTCCTGTTCATTCAGGAAATCAAGAAAGGTATCCGGGTGAACTTCTCCCCGCAAAAAAGCCGCTGTCATTTGCGCGCGCTGGAGCATGAGGTTAATTTCTTCTTCATACTCCAGTTGAGATTGCCCTGGATACCAAATTGCGGGAGTTTCTAACTTATTCTCCACTGCCAGTTAAAACAAAGTATTCAGGAGTGAACCAAACTCGACCGTAAGCACCGCCTAGCTTACCTTTCACCGCGGTGAAAACGGCTTTAATCTCAGTATCCAGTGCCGATGCCGATTGAATGCTCATAGGAGCGGTATAACTGTATTGCACGTTGCTTCCACGATTACCAGGCGCATATCTCTTGTATGGACGCTTGCTACCTAACGCTCGAATAACTTGGGGAGAACCATCTGCCACTGTTGCGTGGACTTGTGCTGGTTTTGCTCCACGAGGGAGAGAATCTTCAGAAGTGGCATCCACTAAATTTAATTCTGTTTGTCCAAAAAACTGCACACTTTTTTGGGAAGCCTGTACTTTATATTTTTTCGCAGTTTCTCCAGCGGCAATTTGCACTGGTTTGTAGGCTACGGCAATTTTAGGGTTATTGCGGCTAGGCGCGCCATCTTCTCTAGCTGGCGGCGTGTAAGCTTCTCGTGCTTGAGCGTATGCCAATTCCTTCTGAATTTGTCTGAGGCTTTTAACTCTACCCATAATCGTCTTATTGTGTTGAATTGACTGGTAAATAATTTCTCTAAATCCAGTCATAGCCGATATTTTGGGTCAATTTTCTTAGCCGGATTACTTAAAGTAGTCCACCAAATTTTCGGAGTAATTCTCAACCAACCCGCTCGATCACACTTCGGAGTCTAGTGCCCCCGACTGACACCAAGTTGACTGGGTTAGGTTGCCCCCAAATCAGTAGTTGAGCGTAACGGAATTTCACATCAGCACGGCGACGTTTGATTGGTTTTTTGACGGTGCGACTGTAAACCCGATGAGTACCTGGGGACAAGGAATAAGTGCGATCGTTTTCGATGTACTGGAAGAAATCACGCTCAAATGGATGCTCTTGTATTTCTAAAATTGACCTGATGGTGCTTTCTGCTTCGGCTTTACTACTTACAAGTAATCGCAAATTATACCCGCGAGTTTCATCTGTATATGTTGCCTTAAAATGTCCTTTACTCCAAACAAGAGGAGGAGTAGCAAAGATATTTTTAATGTTTCTAGCTAACCTTTCTGCGTCACTTCTACTGATAGTTTCACTGGATTCTGTCATTAATCTAAAGGTAATTTCTCCTTCAAGCTGCGGCAATCCATCTCCATGAGTTTCATGGTCATACGCTTCTAAAAAATATAGTTTAATCTGTGGTTTAAAGGTTCTATCTGTTTGAGCATCATAAACAGGTACCCCATAAACAGGCCGTTGTAATGCTTGAGCGTGTCCACAAGTGACTTCAAACAACCACATTCGCATCAATGTCATTGTTGCAGTATCTTCATCCTTAATTAAGCAGGTGTGTTTTAACCTAGCTTTTGGGGTGCTGATATCGTTGTCTTCTTGATTTTTGAAATAACTTGTTACGGCTTTGTTGTGGTCAAGCCTAACTAAATCTTGTAAGTTCTCCCACTCGCTAAAACCTTCTGGTAATGGCATTAATCATCAGCCTCCTTATCTGAATCTGCAATAGCTAATCCTGTTGCACTAACTAACTTATCAGCATCAAAACCAGCTTTTACCTTTACCGCTTCCGGTGGTTGTACACCTTGTTTTGAGCCGTCTTCTTCACCTATTGACTTGCCTAGCTCATTCTTTAATTCTCCAATTTGAGCAATATTTTGCTCTACTGAGACAACCTCAGAAGCTACTTGATCCACTTGAGAAACAACGTTAGTAACACCTTCTACTGTGGTAAAAAATTTATTGTGAAAGTTTGGCTGTGGATTGAACCACTTGTAAGCGCTTTCCCCAACTTCGCCCCATTTACGCAAAGCATTGCCGATTAAAGCTACATAACTGCCAACAACTTCTAAAGCACTTAATATTGAATAACCAATAGACTGCAAAGCATTAAATATGTTTGCAGTGGCTTGATATATTCGATTAGCTTTTTTGTAATTAGCTACTAATCCTGTATAATTTTCTTCTCCAAATATGGCTTTGAAAAAGTCGGCAGTCCATTCAGACATGATGCTTGCAAAACCAGATTCCTCACCTTTCTCATTTTTCCATTTAAACCCTACTGCTTGAGAGATATTATCAATAGCTGCAAATAGAGTTTGAGCTAAATTATTAGAAAGCATCAGGGCATTGTGGAAAGTAGTAATTAGAATCAGAATGTTGAGGATTCTATCTACTTGCAATGTTTGCCATAATCTAGTGAAAGTCCCAGATAAACCGCCAGGAAGTAAATCTCCAAGTTTTGTATTGATTAATTCTAAAAGTGCTAATTGTGCAGCGTTTGCACCAGCATTAATTTTGTCTAGAAGATTAGCTGTATTTTGATTGTTATTTTGGTTAATCTTTTCGGCGGAATCATCTATTGCTTTCCCCAAACATTTGCCTGGTTGAGCAATTTCACAAACTGCACCTTGGGTGGTTTCTTTGTTTGCAGCTTGCACGGTAGGAGATTTTGCGATCGCGTCTGGTATGCCCTGTATCGCTGGTGTCAGTGCTGCCAGTCCGGTAGCGATAGCTGTCAGGCGTTTGATCTGTTCATCAAAATCTTTCTTTTGCTTTTCTATGGTTTCGTTGGTTTTATCGGTTGCTACCTGTTCGGGTGTTTTCGGTATTGGTTGAGCTTTTGCCTTTGGTACGGGGCTATTGCCATCACTAATCGGTATTGGTTGCGCGGTTTGTGGAACGTAGGGGGGATATGCAAACGTGGATGGATTCGTGGCTGTAGTTGTAGCCGTACCCTCTGATATCGGGGATACGCGAGGTACTGGTATATCTTCTGCCTCGGCGAACGGTAACGGCTGTGGCGCGTTTTTGATCGCTGGCAACATCCCACCAAGATTTGACGGTTGGTGTTCTGGATTGGGCAAGTACGACGGTGCAAGTCCACCGTGACCGGGAAAATAAGGCGCTCCATTGGGCGTGTTATTTGACGGTTTGGATGGCGCTGGCGCTATCTCTCGGATCTCGCCCCTCCTAATACCACCCCCAGGTACACCAGATGAAATGATATTTGTAATGTTTATGGGATTTTGAACTAGTTGCGCTGGCGCATTACTTGCTGGTGGCGACGATACTTGAATATCAGCAGGTGTATCGGGTGTACCTCCGATGTGTGTGATTTGTATGTTTCGCAGGTTGTAAGGTACTGTCGCGGGATAAAAGCCGCTTCCTTGGTGATATACTTTTGAGTTTCCATCTGCATCCTTGGCGATAATGTCAACGCCTGGGGAGCCGACACCTGGAAAATTGGCAATACCAATTGACTCTATAGGCCCGACGACCTGGACGCTTACAACTTGCTCGTCGCCTGGATTCCCGTTGAATGTCGTTGAATATTGTGCTTGTACTTGATATATTCCTCCTTCACTCTGACCGCCTTTAAACGGTGCGTAGTTTGGGGTAAAGCTTTCAAGGTGCGCTGCTGTAGATGGCAATGGCTGTGGAAAAAACGCACCTGCGAGTTGTCCACCCACGAAACCACCAATCATGGAACCGACATAAAAACCTATTGGTCCACCAACAGCAGCGCCGATTAACCCACCAGCATAACCACCCGCTGTTACTGCTACAGCAGTTGTGGCGGCTTGTTGTACAGACTGCCCCGCGATCAATGCACCCGCAAAAGTAAGCCCAGTGCTGAGACCAGGAATAGCAAGCCTACCCGCCGCTTGTGGTAACGACTTTGGTAACGACTGACCGATACCGCCAATCGTGTTGCCAATTGCTTCGCGTATCGTTGCCGAACGCGGTAATGCAGTCGGCTCCACCAGTGGATCGGCGTATGCAGCAGTGCCTTTTGGTGTTGGCGGTGGGCTACCAGTTGATGGTAGGGGTTGACGTTCGGGTGTCGATCGTTGAATTTGAGCTAGTGGTGATTCGCGCCGTGTCGGTTGAACAAATTCTGCTTCTACAACTTCACTTCCACTAATACGGTTCCTGAGTTCGTTCCTCTGTGCTTGCTCTCGTTCAAGCATCAGTCTATTTTTTTCGTTCGTGTCAGCCGTTTCAGCCCTAATTCTTTGTTCGGCGGCGGCTTGTCGCTCTAGCCGTAATGCAATCTCTGCGGGACTTTCTTTGTATTCGTAATTTGGCAGTGTACGTTCATATCTGACACGTGCGCTAATAGCCTCGAAGTCAATTGGATCTCCTGCGGGCACACCGCTTGCAGGGCGATTCGTAAGAGAGCCGTGCAACGCCGCATCGCTAGCATCAAGTGAAGCAAATTGGCGTGGGTTTTCCATAATGGTTCACTGATTGCAATTAATTCTGTTTGAATGCTGCGGGTAAGGCAGTATTACTCAATGCCTGGATATACGTCCAGTTCTTATTCGCACCACTCGATTGATCCGGCGAGACTTCCAGGGATAGTCTAACCACCATACGTGTTTTTGCATCAGCAGCAACCCAATAGTTACCCGCTTGGCAAGCGCGCTCCGTGTAACCAACACCCTCAATAACGGTCAAGGTGGAATTTATATTAAAAAGCGCTAAACCTACCCACGCTGCAAGTTTTTCTAGCGTATCAATTTGAGATGGAATATCTGTGGCTGGATTTAATGCTGTCATTTTGAAGAGATTTGTAAATAGTTACTCTCCTGTTTTATGCAAGTTTAAAAAAATCGTAAATGTTCCACTTTTATGTAGAAGTGGAATATTCACTGATGCCGTGTATCCTTTGCCAGCATTAGGATTGAGCGAATATTTACTAATAGTGAATATTTAGGTAATTCCACTTTCACCTCTGATTCAGGTAAAAGCGGAATATGCGAAGTTTATTTTTTACGTCTATGGCAAAGAGTAACAGAAAAGGAAAAGCTGCTGTAATTACAAACGCTGAATATTCCAAAGTCAGGCAACAAATTTTAACAGAAAAATACAAACTGCTTTTAGACATTGGATGGTTCACCGACGAACGCTGGGGGGCTTTGGTGAAACTGAAAGTAGCCGATGTTTATCAGGAACCAGGTATTGCTAAAACCGATATCATTTTTCCTGCAATCATTAGAAAGCACAGGCCAGACGGGACAGCCGATGCCACAGAGATTCCAGTACATGCAATCTTGAAAGAGTCTTTGGAGCGATATAAACCAGCCACAAATAGCGAGTGGTTATTCCCGTCCCGGTGCGGAACTAAGCCGATTGTCTGGAAAAATGCCTACAACATTTTGATGGCTGCGGTGGAGAAAGCAGGGTATGAAGCGAAGGGAATATCCACTCACAGCATGAGACGGAGCTTTGTTAACCGATTGAGAAAGAATGGAATTCCAAAGGAAACTATTCGCACCTTCACCGGACACCGCGATAATAAAGGGCTTGACCCTTACTTTGAGATAGAGACGGATGAGAGAAGAGGCGCGATCGCAACTCTATGAACCCCAACCTGCTATTCCTCCAAATCGAAATCTTCTTCGAGCGCTTGCAGAAAGGGGAATATGACCATCCTGTGTATTTGGCTATGGCACTGGAGAATCTCACAAATCTTGCATGGGATGAAGTCGATCGGGTTTATCCGAATTTGGACAAAGCATGAAACAAGCGAATAAGCTGAAGATCCTAAATTTCAAAAACAACTAGCAAGCGATCGCGCGTTCATCCTATTTGGCGCGATCGCTTTTCATTTTTAAGTACTTAATGAAATTTACTCCCAATAAAAAATTTGCTTTTAAGCAAAATTATCACGATAAATCAATGTTTCTACACCATTATTTGATGGCCCCAGCGCAGCTTCTACTTATTGAGAATACTTGACACTATATGGTCATTGGTCGTTGGGCATTGGGAGTGAAAATTGGCGAGCCAAATCACAATTGCCTTGTCACAGGCAATACAGGCTGATAAAGTACCTGTGACAAGCATTTGAGGTTAAAGATGGCAGGCAAAGGCGGCCGCAGAAGTACAACTTGGCAGGCTCAATGGAACCACGGCAAGACTAAACATATTCGGGTTCCCGCAGCCCTGGAGCAACAAATAATAGAATTTGCTCGTGCTTTGGATTCGGGGCAAGTTGCCCTAGATTCCCAAGTTTTACTGCTAATTGATTCTTTTGTAGAATCAAGAATTGCACAGTTTCACCCAAATCAGTACAGCAGTACTGGCTCAACTACTACGCGGCGCTGGGATGAGCTACGACGATTCAGGAGTGCGATCGCGAAGAACGGTCACGCCAGGAGCGAATTAACTCCTAGTGAAAGCTTGTAAATCAAAAAGTGTAGGTTGGTTCATAATCAACAGTGGTTATTATGGTCGCTGCTTCCAAGAGGAAGCAGTTTTTTTATGCAGTTATTCCCTAGTAATCCCTTGGAAGGTTCTTAGGGAACCAAGATTTTAAAGCAAGTAAAAATTCAGATAGATTAAGCGTTGCGTCCTCCCAGTAACAGTTATGTAAACAGTTGATTAACCATCCTTGAGGATTGTTAATTGCTTGATTTCCACCACGAAGAACAAAGTGCTTAAGAGCTAATCGCACATCTCCAATGTCAAACTCAAAGAGTTGTCTTGTTGTTCGTTTATTTGGGTCAAAGTATATTTCGTACTCAGCACAAGCGGTCAGTATCTCGTGTTGTCTTTCTAACTCCTCAAATTCGGCCGTTGTAGGAGTAATATTATTGCTGCTGCTGTTTAACCCCTGTTCGGCAGAGATATCATTTGAGGGGGGTGAATTGTAACTAGAGTTATGGTTATATAACTTTTTTTCTTGGCGTTTTTTGGGTGGATTTAACCATGACAGAGGTCTAACAAGTAACTTGGTTATCTTCCAAGAATATTGTTTAATTACTTGTAAAACCCGGCATGATACCAGTATTTCAAATATCTTTTTGAGGTAATTATGAGCATAAGGTTTACCTCTGGTCTTAGCTACCCAGGCATTAAATTCTGATAAATCTGGCTCGATTTTAGTTGCTATTTGGCCTTGCCTCATTAGCCACTGCCAGAGAATTTTTGCAGCTGGTGGAATATGGTGTTTGTAACAGTATGCTTCGTGTTCTTCCGTCCACGGAAGATTGATTTTTAGAGTATTTTCTGTCATGATATTATTAGTTATTCTCACAGAGAGCCACCACCGACCTTGTAAATCTGGGTGGCTTTTTGGTTTTTTTTCGGTCAATTAGGAGTTAAGAAAAATCAGTAATAAACTTCCGCATTGCTGACTCTGTTTGAAGTTGACCCAAGACCAGCTTTTGGATTCCAATTTGAAGCCCAGGATGATTTCTAAGCTTTTCGTGTTTTAGCAGGTCGCTAGAGAAGGATTGCCACGCTAGTATTAGCAGTCCTTGGTTGAGATATTCATTGGCCCGATGTTTGGCCCAATCAAGATGTTCAGTCCTGTTCATTGGTTATCAATTGCGAGTATTCTTTTGCTTGATATTCGCTGCTATCTCTTTTATGCGATCCACTAACTCAGGATTTTGTCGGAATAAGTTTGGTAAATCAGCCAAGACGTATGCTGTCAGCACGATCGCTTGATCGGCTTCGAGTTCTGGGTCAACGGTGCGGATATAGTCGAAAAGCTTCTCTAGCTCGTATACAGCAAGGCTTCTAGCTCGAACTACTTTTGATGATGAGATTTTTGATTTTTTCATTTGTCATTAGTCATTAGTCATTTGGTTCCTCAACTGATAACTCAGTGAATTTCACCCAAGCAGAGTCGTATTGCTGTTCGCCGGGTTTTGCTGCCATACCAACTTGGGCAGCTTGCAATGGACTAGTGGGTGGGCTTAACTGAATAACGTAAAGCTCTCTCCTCAAGAAATGTTTGAGGATATTCCCGGTGTAAAAGCAGGGTTTTGCATGGATTATCAGTTCTAGCGCTTCGTCTCTTGTCATAAGTCTTTCTCTCATTTGCGATCGCACCCCTCCACCCCTAACCCCTAACCGCGATCGCAAAACAAAACCGCCCTAACCACAGTCGGCAGGACGGTTTTATTCAGGTTCTTCAGGTTCTTCAGGTTCTTCAGGTTTTTCGAGCGACTGAGCAGCTATGTTGTAAAGTTCTGACTTGATCAGTCTCATTCCTTCATCAAATGAGTCTACAAACTTCTTATTCTCGTCAAGTCGAGCTTCAAGACGTTGGCGATGAGAACCAACATAGAATTTAAAACCTTGCTCTAATAACTCAAGTCGCTCTAATACTTTTCCAATATCGCTTTCTCCAGTGAGGGAGACGGCTGACCTAAGGGTATGTCCCCCCTCGCTATCTTCGCTACCAAGTCCGCCCTGCTCAATCCCATCGTTTTCGCTTTCGTCTCGAATAAGTCCCAGTCCTTCTTGCTCAGGAATAGGGACACGTTCTTTGCGTCCTCGGCCAGTTTTTTCGGTCTCGCCATGCTTTTTGCTCATATATGGTAAACCCATTTTACATACAGAAAACTAATTCTCATATAGAAAACTGTTGACAGGAGGTTTTCTATATGATTAACATAACATTAGTTTCTCACATAGAAAACTATTTTTAGCTCCCCCCTCACCCTTGCCACCGAGCCTGTGAGGGCCCATTCAGGAGCAAGCACCCGCGCCACTGCATAAGCCCCGGTGCGGAAACACCCTGTAATCACCAGAGAACTGAGCGCGGTAACGAGTTTGCCGCGCGGTGATGTTTGATGTCTGCACAATCAACAACCCAGGAAACCAGATGACAACCACAGTCCAAGAACTGATTGAGAAGGAGGAGCCAAAGGAGGAGAAATAAGTAATTGAAAAGGCGATCGCCTACCATCCCTGAACTGGATAGCGATCGCCAAGTCTACGATTATTTGCATTGAGGAAATTGTACCAATGTCAAAGCCAATAGGACATTTCACTAGTTACACCTTAAATGATGGCTCCCTATTGGAATCTCTCCAAGAGGAGTACGGGCCGACGTTTGAGGGAATGAGCAAACGCGAAAAGCTGTTTTTAATTTCGGCGATCGCTATTCAATTGTGCGATCAAGCTCCCGGCAGATGCCGCGATGAAATCTATGTAGTGGGGCATCAAATTAATAGCTCTTTGCCCGTGGGCGACAGAGAGGGATTAATCGAAGCGCTGATTAATCAAGTGCGTTGGGGTCGCAGTCTTTTAGATACGGAGGTATTGCCTATGCAGCAATAAACCCACTAATCACAACACCTCTCATTTATAAAGTTGCACCAGCGCAGGCTGGAAAGCTTGCGCTGGTGTTTTTTTGAAAATTAGGAATTTAGATTATGACTTACAGCAATGGGCTAAGACCTTGGGCGATTTTCCGACGCTTGCCCAGTGGGGAAAATGTTTGTGTTGCTCGACTTCGTAGCCGCACTGATGCCGATGCCTACACCAGCATTCTGCGTCAGGGAGGGGGAATATTTGAGGTAGTTTACGACGCACCTCAGCCACAGGGAGTTAACCAAGGATAGCTCATCTAAATCAATTGCGATCGCGGCAGGAGATGGCGCGTAGGCGCAGCCCGCCGCAGGCATCGCAATTGAAAATCGATTCAAACAAGTATTTAATAGCACACAAGCATGAAAATCAAAACCATTTCTTACAAACGCGTACTCAATCTGGGAAATTACGAAAATAAGCACCTAGAACTGTTTGCTGAAGTTGATGAAGGGGAAGATCCAGAACAAGCTATCTTGCAACTTGCCGATATAGTCGAGCGCACAATCCGAGAATCAGTAACCAAGGAATACAACAGGCAAATGTTACAGGCCGAAGTGAAGAAAGAAAGGTTACTTGACGAGATTGCCGAACTCAGAGCCGAGCTTAGACGGCTTGGAAAAATCAAGGATGAGCCACCTGCCCCAGAACTTGACCCTAACGAACCTGACCCAGATAATATCCCTTTTGAAACTGGGGATACTTCCCAAACGGGCGGTGTCCCCGACGGCTTTTAACTTTAGCGAAAAATTACACCATGACCAAACATGATACTTGGGTGAAACTCAAACCCGGCAGTCCTTACGAGCCAATTTTAGATTTATTTGCAAACGGGATGATACCCATGCGCGACCCTTTCCCGATGGAGCGAACCGTTAACAAAAATGGTGAAGAAGTGGCGCTGTGGATTATCGACGTAGAGCGCCTTAGTAGCATTCAATTTCAGTCCCTAGCCCAAATTATTGCCATCAATTGCAAAGCTGATGCAGTCGCAGTTGCACTTGAGGCAGAGCTAAAAGGTGGCTTTTCCGTGAGTCATGAGTGGGTTGCTTCTATGCAGTGCTGGGTGGAAGGGTTCGCCCGTAGCAAAGAACTTGCTGATTTTTTTGAAACTGCACCACAGTCAGGAACGGTTGAAGGCGCTAGAGCTTTTGTTGAGTTTTGCAATACCCAATATGACCGATGGATTGATGGCAACCAGGAACCACCGCCAATCAACTCCATTGAAGACATCGACCCAAGGCTGAGAACACCGGAACTGGAGCGAATCTTCGAGATGGTACCAATTGAGACTGCGATCGCGAATGGTGGCTTCTCGGTTTTTGATGTTATCACGGGTCGAGCATTCACCGCTGCTCTTAACATTATTGACCCAGAAAACTCATATTCATTAGTTGAGTATGACGAGTTTGATAATGATGAATTTGAGGACGATGAAATTTATGAATGAAGATTTAAATATCCCACAACCAGATCCCAGTTGGGATTACTACATTACTTGGCACACGTTATTAAAAGCTAAATCTCGTCTTGATACTTTAATTAAAGAGATTTCCGAGTTTGAAGAAGAAACTGCTACCCAAAATGAATATTTTGAAGAGCAGCTATTAAAAATTATTGCCAACTTAAACTCAACGCTGCCAAAGATAGAGACTGAGTAACCGCCTGATGAATCGCAATTGCTGCGATCGCGCCACCTACGGCGTGGGCTACCTGACACAGTAGCCGAAACGGTGGCTTTCTCCACCGTCGCGGGTTGTGTCCAAAGCAATCCGCCCCATTGTTTCTAGGGAATGGGGCGTTAAACATGAATCGCGCACCCACATAGTGGGGTGTTAAATCGTTCAAGCGCACCAACCCTAGAGCTACCGGGTTAAACCCAGCGTTAAGAGTGAATCGCGCCCCTCTGTTGGTGGGGTGTTAGGGGATTCAAGCGTCAAACTGGGTTTTCAAATCAATTCGTGTGCCACCACGAATACTAAAAATCCCAATTCTCGGCAGAACCATGACAATTAAATCAATTACATCCTTGGGAGTTGATGTTAGCAAGTCGTCAGTCACTTGCCATATTTTAACTCAATACCCAGTAGGAGGTTTAAAGAACTATTGGCAAAAAACTAGAACTAAAGCCTCGAACTTATTCCCTAGTTTTTACTCTAGTCCAAAGCCGAAAAGCAATCAAAAATCAGCTTTTGATTTTGCTGATTATGTGAGAAATAATAATCCTGATGTCGCCATTTTGGAGCCAACAGGCAATCATTATTCACGTCTTTGGGCACAAATTCTAGAAAGCTTAGAAATTAAGATCCTCTGGGTTGGACACGTTGAACTCAAGCGTTATCGCGGTGGTAAAAACCTACCCAATAAATCCGATGCCGCCGATGCCTTAGCGATGGCAGCATACGCCTTAGACCAAGAGAATTATTTAGAAACTGGAGAACTCAACGGGCGTCAGTTTCTAATGCACCGTCCCGAACCGATTGATGAACTGCGCTCCTTGGTACAGCAACTCGAACACCTTAACCGCGTTCAGTCACCGATAGTTAACTACACCCGCCAGGCCCTGGCGTGGCAATTTCCAGAAAAAGCTCACAGTAAAACTGAGAGTACCAAAGTAGGAAATGTACCGCCCCTGTGGGGTTGGTTAGCACAGCGTCAGCTAGAAGTACATCCACCAACTTATAAATCCATAACCAAAATATACCAGCAATCAATAGCGGTAAAACTTGGACTAGAAATAGATCCAATTGTCCGACTTCATGCTGATTGGTTATGCGACATTGACTTAGAGGAGCAACGCTTGGAAGCTTTGCTGTCGCCTTTGGTCAACCACGAACAATTCAAAACTTATAACCACGTCTTTGACCAGTTCAATTTTGGCCTGAGAATTCGGTCCCGGCTGCTCAGTCGAATTTATCCATTTGAAGCGTTTTTGACCAACGGCAAACAGTTAATTGAGCGAGAGGTCAGGGAAGTAAAGAAAAAGGAGGTCAGCCGCGAACATGGTAAATCTGTAGTCAAGTTTCTCCCCGGTGACGTGAAGCGGGTTAAACGCAACCGCAGCCGCGACGGCTTTAAACTCAGGCTAGGTATGGGTACTGTCTTGGAACAGTCTGGCGATAAGCTCGTTGAAAAAGGTAGTGGTAGCGCCTTGTGCCGAATGAATTTTTGGCAGTATGTGATTACCAAAATCGAAATCAACGGTCGATTGCCCAATAATCCCATTGGTGAGGAAATTGAACTTTATAAAGAAACCCTCAAAAGTAAGGTTGATGCCTCCGGTAAGCAGTTGCTTAATGGTAAGCACTTGCAGGCAAAGTTAGGTTCTAAGGTTGCCAATATGTTGTTTCGGGAGTTATCGAGAGCAATGGCGCAGGCAACACCAGGAGCAAACGCAAAATGAGCGAACAAAATTATGCATTTTACGATCCTGACGATGACGAGTACGACAATCAAGGGAACTTAGATTTTTACGGTGAGTGCCCTAACTGCGCTGATGGTCAAATGTTTATAGACCCAGAAAAGGTTGAAGAACAAATTGCTTTTTGCATTGAGTGCGGGTACGTGAAGGATTTGCAAGAAATTCATTAAGTGATTAAACCCCTACATTAACTGTAGGGGTTTTAAAATCCCTCAATAGTTTAGAGTGAATGAAGAGAGAATCTATCAGTCAAGTCAAACTAACTCTCTAAAACGCAATAGTGGATGTTACCGAATTAGTCAAAGTTTCAATTATTCTCTTGGTTGTGGCTACAGGAGTAGCTTTGCTGTCTCGAAGGTTGGGAATCCCTTATGTTACTGGTTTAGTATTAGCAGGTTTGCCCATCACTGAGTTATTGTCTCGTCGGATTGGTTTAAATCCAACCCTTGTTTTGGATCTTTTCTTACCAATTCTGATCTTTGAAGCTGGTATTAATACAGATGTCAGCCGCTTACGCAGTACCTTTAAACCAATTGCTTTACTAGCTGGCCCAGGGGCTGTGATTTCCAGTGTGATTATTGCCGTCCTGTTGAAATTTGGGCTGGGACTGAGTTGGATACCTGCGTTATTTGTCGGAGTAATTCTGGCAAACACTGATACTGTTTCCATGATTGCTGTATTTAAGGAGATACCAGTGCCCTCGCGGCTTTCCACCATTGTTGAAGGAGAAACTTTATTCAATGACGCTGCTGCCCTAGTTTCCTTCAACTTGATCGTGCAAGTATATTCAACAGGCTCACTCACATTTATCGAGGGAATCCAACAGCTGCTATTTATCTCTCTAGGAGGCTGCGTTGTCGGGTTAGTCTTGGGCTACTTGAGTATACCTGTATTCGCCCGTTTAGATGATGCCCTTGGTAGTCTTTTGCTGACAGTCGCAGTTGCATTAGGAACTTTTCAGGCTGGGCAATTTCTTGGTGTATCAGGCCCTGTGGCTGTAGTTGTTGCTGGATTGATTTTCGGGAATTTTGGGCTTTCTCGCAATACTTCTGCTTCTAGCCGCATCACCTTGTTGAGTTTTTGGGAATATGCCAGTTTTACTGTCAACACCTTTATTTTTCTGTTGATTGGTGTAGAAATAAATTTGGTAACGCTTTGGAAAACTTTACCTGCAATTCTACTTGCAGTTTTGGCTTATCAAGTCGGGCGAGTTCTTACAGTTTATCCGCTACTAGCATTAGTTCGTTGGATTGACCGCCCAATTCCGCTGCGCTGGCAACATTTACTGTTTTTAGGCAACATCAAAGGTTCACTCTCAATGGCTCTGGCATTGAGTTTACCTACAACACTGCCAGGGCGAGAAGTCCTGATAGCTATAGTCTTCGGCTGTGTGCTGGTGTCGTTAGTGGGACAGGGTTTAAGTTTGCCTTGGGTGGTAAAACGTTTAAAATTATCTAAATTTTCCGAAATTCAACAACAAGTTGAAGAGCTGCAAGCCCAATTGATGACGGGTAAAGCAGCACAAGATGAATTAGATAGTCTGTTGAAATCAGGGGTATTACCAAAAGCCGTTTATGAAGAGATGCGTTCAGCTTATCAGGTACGAATTGCCGGTGCAGAAAAAACACTGCGGGAATTATATAATCGTCGCCCTGATGAGGTGGAAGGTAGAAGTGGCAAGAGCAGTAAACTTGAAGCCATTCGCCGCCGTTTACTGCTGGCAGAAAAAGGAGCGCTCAATGAGGCAATGCGGAAGCGAATTCTATCAGAAGAAATTGTGCGTGGACGGATACAAATTCTTGATGAACAATTGTTGAAATTGGAAGACGATTAAATATCAGTAAATCGCAAAGTTTTTTCCAAGAGAGTGAACGTCAAGATTTTGTAAATTGAGATACATTTTTTGCTGAACTATCTGAAATCGGAGGTGAGGAGTAATTACTTTTACTTATATGAAAGCAACTTCTCAAGTGTTCTAACCACATGAAATATAAATACCTTTAACAGTACCAAAAAGTTTTCAGACATCCTCTTAGCTCGACTTTATCCATTTTTTTCACAACGCGATCGCTTAAGCTGAAACCTTTGTAGGACAGTAGTTTTGCTTTTTTAACTTCATCGATAATCTGTGACGTTGAAAAAGTATTTGCCGAAAAGCTAAGGTTTTTGTCGGATAAAGAAAACCGAGTTCTTAATTTTGGATAAAGTCGAGCTTAGAGGATGTTGGTGATTGCGGAGGTGTATAGATGAGAATAACTGTTGAGGAGTTGTTGGAGCAGTATGCTGCTGGGGAAAGAGATTTTACTGGAGTTGACATTTTTCTGGAATTGAGGGAGGAAGGAATGTATGGCATCAATCTGAGTGGAGCTAACTTCAGATATGCCAACTTGCAAAGACTTATTACCTGTAGCCAAGGAATCAATTTGAGTGGCTCTGACTTGAGAGGTGTCAACTTGGAATACGCTCATTTTGAACGAGCCAACTTGAGCGGGGCTGATTTGAGTTACACCAACTTGTGGCGAGCTTGTTTTGACAACGCCAATTTGAGTAGAGCCGATTTGAGTGGCGGCACCTTGGATGAGGTTATTTTCTTCAAAGCTAATTTGAGGGAAGCTAATTTGAGCGGTGCTAGCTTGAGCCAAACTTGTTTCCTTTGTGCTGATTTGACTGAAGTTAACTTCAGTTTTGCCAGGTTTTATCAGACCGACTTCTCCGAAGCTAATTTGACTAGAGTTAACTTCAGAGGAACTCAGTTGGAAATCATCGATAATATCGAAAGTCTTGTACTTTGTGAAAGAGTTGTTTTCAAAGATACTCTTTTCAAAGATACCATCATGCCAGACGGTACTATCAGAACTAAATATATTGACTGAGAAAGCTATCAATTCTGTGTCGCCTAGAAGATATGTAAATAATTAATATTGAATGCTCAAATTAAGAAAATTCAGGACAAAGTTTCTTACTTTAATTGCTGTAAACGAGCAATGTCAAGAGGAATATATTCCCATGCGGAGCATAGGAACGAGGAATTAACTTGATTAGGAATTACGTTAACGTCCCGTAAAGCGAGTCCGCGTACTCTGTAAGAGTTGCAAGCTACACTTTTAGCGTCTGGTAGAGAGCGTGATTACGAATTATTTTAAAAGCGATCGCTTATCGTTATTTTGACTTTTAATTACCCTACTAGGACTGATAAAAGAAATTCCTTGCTGAAAGTCAGTGCCAATCATGACTGCTTCTACTATCGGTTCGGATAGTTCTGTTTGCGCTACCCACTCGACAATGAAGTTTGCGCCTAAACCTCCACTAGTGTCATTTCTATTGATAAAAAAATCTGTCGAAGCTAGCGCATCAAGTTGAATAGGGCGCTCTAAATACTGTTTAACTAGTTTCCCTTCTGAGTTGTAGTAGCGCACAGAAGTAATAATAATCGGATTGGTCAAATCTGTATTCCGAATACTAAGCGTAACTGCTAACTCAAAAATCTCTTGGCGATTGTGATGATAGATATGAGAGTAGACTGGAACATAAAGAGTTTGACCGCTTGCTATCTTAAAATTCTTATCCAGGGTCACTGTTTTTTGCAATGGGGTTGCTGGAATGGCATTGGGTTGTGACTTGGGTGTTGATTGACAAGATACAAGAAAAATAACAGCGATCGCTAAATAAATATATCTATACAGCTTCATCAAAATTCACCAATTTTTTTATATGTGTAGCTAACCCTACCTAATAAACAGTTTAGGTAGGAACTGCGCTCAACATTTTTGTTCAATAAAATCAATGACTTGATGTAAGCATCTTGGTTTAGTCACAATCAGCACAGTTGAATGAGGTTCCAGTATTGTACTGCCGTTAGGAATGATTAAATCTTCGTGGGGATGGGATTGATAGCCAATAATTAGCGAACCAGTAGGGAATTGGGAATCTTGAGCAATTTCGGCAACGCTACGACCGGCAACATAGCAATTGTTGGGGATGGAAAGTTTCAGAACCTCAATCTGTCCCTGCTCAAAATGCATCATTGATTCCACTTGGGGATATTCAATGGCGTTTACCATTGTTGAAACTGATAGTTCAACAGTACTGATAATATGGTTGGCTCCAGCTATCCGTAGTGGTTCGGCAAAATCTGGGTGGCGCATCCGACTCAAAATATGGGTGACGCCGTAGTGTTTCGCAAGAGTTACCATTGCTAAGTTTAAGGCATCACTTCTCAAAACTGCTGCCAAGGAACCAGCTTTGCGAATCCCCGCTTCTAACAATACTTCTGTACTTACAGCACTGCCTTCAAAAGCCATTGCTCCTACTTGTTCGCGGGCATAGCGGCAAGCGATAGGGTCAATGTCAATTACGGCAACAGTATGTCCTAGTTCTACCAGTTTTTGCGCTAAACTTAGCCCCACTAAGCCTGCTCCACCAATCAGTACGTACATGATTCCTGATATTCTTTGAATTTTTACTTCAGTTTACAGGTTAACAAATTGTCATTTGTCATTTGTCATTTGTCATTAGTTATTGGGCATTAATTCTACTTCTACAGCGATTGGAGGTTTTTTAATTGTAATTTTTGAATTGATATTTTTCGAGTAACTCTTTAACTTGAGCGGACACTAAAGGATGTGGATCTTTTTGTAACTGGGGGAGGATTTGCTGGAGAACGCGATATGAAACCATATTTAAATATGCGATCGCAGCTTCTCTGACAAAGCCGGTGGGATGACGCAAACTCATTAGTATCTCAGAACTGGTCAGTCTAATGCGTGTCACTTGAGCATAATGAAAACAACAAGCTAGACACCAATCAGAAAGAAAATTACCTAACATCAGCAATCTGTGGAGGCGATCGCTAACTATCATGTTCTCATATTCTACGATCTTGGCTTCGACAAGATATTGCAATTTTTCTGTTTGTGGTCGGTTGTCTAAAATATTCAGCAATAAAGATTTTGAAGGCAAAGTTATGGTATGCTCTAAGATTTCTAACCCCCGCGCTAAGTTTACCACTGAGAGCGATCGCAGATTGAAGGATGCTGCTTGCATCTTTTCTGGCGAGTAAAGCAGTTTCAGTAAGAGTAGCAGCCGCTCTTTGACATCTAATTCCAATTCTAGAAGGGCGCGTTGCAATAATTCCGAGACAATCACAATCCTTTGATTGGATTGATAATTTTCTTTTTGGTCTAGTGTTTGGAAGTCAATGTATGCGGCGTAAATTTCACCTAAAAATTTTAATTCCTGCTTAATTAAATTTTCTACCCGACTTTCATAAAATCGATCTACTAAACCTTTAATTCCTGGTTGTTTGTGGATTTTTAGTAAGCTGCGGAGAATATGATCTCTAGTAGTACCCCAGGAGATTTCCAAGTTTTCCCATAAAGTCTCCAATGCTTGCTGGGTACCGACTTGAGCAATGGTACGCCAAGCATACATCCGCACTACTTCTGGTTTGTAAATATTGGTTGCCAACCGCAACAGCATTTCTAAAGCTTCATTTTCCAGTCGCACTAGGGCTGACATGGCTGTACTGCGGGTTGATTTGTAATAAAGTGCTGCAATCAGTGCCGAATAATACTCTTCTAAATGAGTGGCTGAAATCATTTCTAATACGGCACAGCGCACCCGTAACGACTCATCTTGTAATAAATTCGGGATATGAATCCGCAACGCCTGCAAATAAACTGCTTCTCTGAGCGCTCTGACTCCATTCACCCGTTCCCGTTCTTGCTTATGAGTCAGCATCCGGCGCATGGTTTGAGTAGCTGCTACCTTTTGCATCGGCGTTCCCTGGCGTAAGACTAAAGCGGCGGCGGTGGCGCGGATGAGTGAGTTTTGTCGGGGGTGTAAATATCCTTCTAAGAGGCTTAAATTAGGATTTGGTTCAGCCAGCCAAACGTAGCGCAACGCTAAAGCAAAAACTTCGGGGTTCGTTTCTTGGGATTCTTCTAACAAAGGACGGATGGCAGCTAAATAAACCGGGTTTACGCCTCCCATCAGCATCACTTCCAAACTTTGGCGCTGCAAATCTGGAGTTAACTTCACTAGTAGCGGGGCTAAAACTTCCGCCGCGCCTTGGGAGTCAATTTGGGCTAAAAGTTCAATACAAGAGCGTTTATCAGCCTCAGAGCCTTTTTCTGCTAAAGCTTTGACTACACCCTGTTTGAAAAATCGCAAGCCGACATTGCTTGCACTCAAGTGACCCCGCGCCACACTCAAGACTAACAGTTCCACATAGCGCGATCGCAATTCCCAAACTACTGTTAAACAAGTGCCAGTTATCAGCATGGTTTCTGCTACTAACACCCATTTTTGTAGTGATACGGGTACAAACCGCCCACAAACCAAGATAGTTACAAAAATTAGCGCTCCTGTCAAACCTGTGGCGATCGCTTCAGCAGTTCCGCCAGATAAAGTCTGCATCCGGCTGCGAATTCCCTCTGGAATCGGTTGGTACAGGATGGGGCCGCTACTCATGACAAAGGTGTAGCGCAGAAGTTCATCGCAGAATTTGACAATTATCAAACCCCAGAAAAAGCTTTGCGATTGGATGGCTGGAATTAAATGCAGCAATACCAGCACTCCTGGGAGTGAAAAGCCGACGGTGATTGGTAAAAGCGTTGCAGTGAAAAATACCCCCATCCGTTCGATGAGTCGGCTGGAAAAAAACCACTGCAACAACAACTCACACAGTCCCAACATCCCACCAAAAAGACCCAAAAAGCTCGCAAGTTCTCGGTCGCTCAAATTGGATTGGAGTTCGCGCAGATACTGAAAATCTATTAACAACCCAATAACTTGCAATAGTCCCACAAAAGCAAACAACTGCCAGACGTAGCGCTTCAGTGGACTTTTAATGAAACGCTCTTGTGAAGCTTGTTGTTCAGGAGCTAGTCTTTGTGGGGTTTCAGGAAAAGCTGCTCGATAATGATGAGTTAAATAGAATAGAATTCCCGATCCTAATAAAATCACCATACAGGCGATCAGGATGATCTTATTCAGCGTGGTATATTGCAATAGCCAAGGTAAACTAAAGCCACTGATTACATCTGCTACTAAAAGCCCACTACTCACCAGTGGGTAAGTTCGTTTAATCTCCCGAATATTAAATATTTGATTGGCGACGATGGAGGTGTTGAGGTCATTGACCACATAAAGTGCATCTACCCATAGCCGCAGCAGAAAAGCCGAAATCACTGCCAGATAGGAAAAATGCGATCCCCAACGTAATACAACTAATAAAACTAATGGCATCAACATGCAAGGTGCGATCGCCACAATTACCCGACGTAAGGGAAAAATCTTTTGCAGCCAAGAGTATAAAAAAACCAGTCCGGCACTCATTGCCGCACTAGCAATGTACATCCACGGCAGTAGATGAGTCCCATATTCATCCAAAAACAGCGCCACCGTACTGTCTTCTGCCCACCGCAATCCTACACAGACAATTGTGTAAAAAAGAAACATTATCTGAGTGCGTTCGCTCTCCTCTGGTCGGAGATTCACCCACTGTAGTAGTCGTGGTAAAGCAACTTTATTTGCAGCCAACCAGTGATTTTTCAGTTCCATGCAGTTTTATTTTCTGGTAGTATCACCGCGCATTGGGAAGCGGGGCAGGGGGCAGGGGGCAGGGAGCAGGGAGCAGGGGGCAGGGGACAGGGAGCAGGGAGCAGGGGGCAGGGGACAGGGGGCAGGGAGCAGGGGGACAGGGGGAGAAAAATACTTTTTGTCTTCCTTGTCTTCCTTGTCTCTCATTTCCTGGAAATAGCAACAGTCCTGAGCAACTGAGTATTATGTTTCCCATTCAGTCTTCAGGACTATCGATTTTAGATAAATTTAAATAACCTCAAAACTTTGGGCGCATATTGCATCGGAAAGAAACATCAAAAAATCCCCTGGCCAGAAGTCAGGGGATTTTCAAACTTAGTCTATTAAACAGTTAGAGAATTATTTTTTAGGCGAGATGAGCATCATCATGTTTCGTCCTTCTTTTTTAGGCGCTTGTTGAAGCTCACCAAAAGGCTCTAAATCCGTTGCCATTCGCTTGAGCAAATCTTCTGCTAGGTCGCTGTGTTGAATTTCTCGACCCCGGAACATCACAGTTGCTTTGACTTTATCGCCATCTTTCAAAAAGCGCTCTGCTTGCTTAACACGCACATTGTAGTCGTGTTCTTCTATTTTGTAGCGCATCTTAACTTCTTTGACATCAGCCGTGTGCTGTTTTTTCCGGGCTTCCCGCGCCTTTTTCTCCTGTTCAAACTTGTATTTCCCGTAGTCCATAATCCGACAAACCGGCGGGTCAGCTTTATCGCTGATTAGCACCAAATCTAGCTCTTTTTCTTCTGCTAGTTGTAGTGCTTCTTGTGGGAGCATAATTCCCAGTTGGGCACCGTCAGTGTCAATGACCCGAATTTTCGGGAAGCGAATTCGTTCGTTAATTTGGGGCAGATCGCGAGTTCTTTTCTTCTCAATCACAGCCATTATGATTTGTAGGAGCTCTTAAATGAAGGATTTAGTGTGGTCTAAATTGCTATGCCTCAGAGGCAAAATACAGAAGTAACTCAGGACTGAAAACATAGTCTCCAGTTCTAGGGTAACTAATCTATAAAATAGTTGCCTCGTTGTATTTGTCATTTTACTCAGTCTGAGAGAATTTCTCTGCAATAGTTAATCTAAATTACACAACCTAGACTCATATTAAATATTATTACAATTATTTAGCAAGACTTTTGGCGATCGCGTAACCGCTCACTGTAGGCGATCGCATTGAGCAACATCATCATAACTCGCCCTTAAGCGTTTTCATTAAAGAGTCCAGTCTTGGTGATGGTTGGTGGGCTTTTAGAGAAAGCATTATCTCCCCAACCCCAAATCTTTGATGAAAACCTGTACACAAACAATAAAGTTGGATACTCAGAGTGGCTAAAAGCCCTGATTTTCCGTTTGATATCGAACAGGCTTGAAAAAATAAAGTTGGAAACTCTAATCCAATTTCTCTTCTACCTAGCCTTCGCTGCAAATAATAAAGTTGGAAACTGTCACATAAGTATAAGTACTTGTCTGTGCTAGGCAATTGAGCTTTTGACTGAGAAGATAAAGCGCGATCGCACTCACTCTATATCTATGACTAGAAAATTCCGGCATTGCATAATGGTGGTATGAATTGAGGTGAAACTAGATGGAATGTCCGCTTTGTGGGTCGTTCCATATCCGTAAGAATGGAAAGAAAAGAGGTAAGCAGAATCACATTTGCTGTGATTGCGGCGTGCGTTCCGCTCCGTTTCGCTAACGCCAATTCATTGATCGCCAAGAACCACCCCAAGGATACAGTGATGAAATGAAACGGGAATGCCTGAAAATGTACGTTAATGGTATGGGATTTCGTGGCATCGAACGGGTCAAAGGTGTGCATCACAAGACATTGATTACTCACCCAAGAAATCAAACACCGCCAAAGCGAGGGTAAAGCTCTGGGCAATCTGGGAGTTGCTTACTCTAATTTGGCCAACTATGCCAAAGCCATTGAGTATGGAGAGCAATGGTTAGCGATCGCTAATTCATTTGAACCGAATTCAGGTTATAAGCTAATGAGCATTTAAGTTGTTGCATAACATCAGGGCTGAAGCCCTTACTACGAGCGAATCAGTCTGGAAAAATGAATGACGATTAGCTTATAATCAGGTTTTTTTGTTGAATAATTAAGGGACCAGAAGTGAGCCTAAAGCTTCTAAAGCAGTTGCGATCGCTTCCTTAACCAATGGCAATTCTGTTGTTTTTGGACGCAAACTTGCACGACGCACTAGTTCCCATCTTTGTGGACACAAGTTCTCTTGGCGAAAGCAGTCTGCTGCCCACTGAACTCTTCTCACAGCAAACTCTTCTCTAGTTTCGCTCAGTTCCCTTACCACATTTGCGGTCATTGGTAGTTTATTGAGGAATTTCTTGATCCAAGCACTAGCAGGATAATTGAGGGAATTAGCGATCGTTGTCTGAGTAATCCAAATAATTGGATTGACATTCTCTTTTAAGCGCTGTGTTGCAACTTTAACAGCTTCCATCGTTGTAGCATCTCGGCTAGCCCAATCCACACCCGATAAACCATTTTTAGCTTGGGGTGGTGGCAGATGCTCCTTGAGCCACTCTCTATCATAGTTATACAATTGTGCATAAACTGCTGGTATTTGACTTCGCAGTTGAGTGCGTCCTAGTCTAGGATTATTTGCTATTTTTTCCAACCATAGGTTTCTGTAAGACTCTAGTACTTCTGGGGCAAGGATATGCGGACCTACAAAGCGAGGCTTGAGAGATGCACATAACTCAGTTGCTCTTGCCCTAGAGTTAGGTCGAGGAAAAGTCAGTTTCAGCAAAGCTGCTTGGCGGAGAACAGTTGTGGCTCTAACTCCTAAACGCTTTTCTAGATCATTGAGGGTGAGAGACGATTCCTTCCAAAGAGTTTTCAGGGATTTTTGCCAAATAATTCCGTAAACTTTGACTCTACAAAATTTGAAGCGATCTTCTGGTGATTTATCAGGACCTATCCTGAAGTAAGCAAAACCGCAGGTGCAAGCAAAATTACCCGTTGGTCTGTGAGTCTCCTGGCTGTATGTAATTCGACATTCACTGATTACAGGCTTTTTGAAGTTTTTGCAAACAGGGTTTAGGCAAGGCCAGGGAGCATCACCAAAGGGTTTAGGTGCTTCTTTTAGCTCAAAAAACTCTTTTGCTGTAAATCCCAAGAAATTAATAAGGAGCAGATGGCGTAGTGGATGGTGAACTCTTCTAGGAAAGTGCATAAGCTCACAGAGCCAGTTACCACGACTCTGCTCATTAAGTTGACATTGGAGAATCTCTAAAACTTCAGCAGGATAGTAATTTTTGAAGTTTCTCAAAAATTCCTGAAGCCGAATCCTGCCTGCGTAAGTGACTAACTCTGGATTATTCATTGCTAATGTTCGGTAATTAAGATACAAAGACTCTAAACCAGGAACAGATTGGCAATCATTGAGTAGCCATTCCACTTCACTAGCAATCTTTAACAGAAATTTGTGACAAATATTTGAGAGGTTTATTTGACGGGGATATACGTTAGCAGTTATGCGTTCTGCGGAAATAAATTCATAGAGCCGTCTGCGATTATGGGTCTGTAAACTACTTTGCTCTAGAAACACTTCGTGAGTGGGACAAACTTCGACACCTGACACTTGATGGAGACGATGCCAGTAGGATTCGCCAAACTGCTCTCTATCCTTTTGTATACAGATTGGACAGAAACGAAGATAAGTAGGCATCTGGATGGAGCCAGCGACAATTCCTAAACGCGTATGGATTTTTGAACCATTATCACTGCACATATCCTCGAAAACTAGCTGAAGCCTATCCGGCGGAAGGAAAGGTCTATAAAAGGGCAGCAATGTATAGTTGTCAATCAAATACTCAGCTGTATAACGGTGTCCAGCAGGTAAATTTGCAATAAATTTATCTAGCCGACTTGGTAGATCAAAGATTGCGATCGCGTTTTTAGTTTGGAATAAATCACGAATGGTTGATCTCTGACTAGGGTACAGAACTCGATCGTGAAATCTAGCACAAATGCTGTAAAACAATTCATCTGGATAAGAATCAGGAAAACAACCAAGCATTAAGTCTTCCTCTACCAAATTTTCTGAAATAGAAGCCTCGGAAGGCGGGGTATATGTAGTTATAGAAGTATCTAGAGAATTGCAATATTTCATAGCAGTAACAATTGCGTCCTGCACTTTTGGTACTGTTAAGAATTTTGATCCCTCTAAACCTGCTTTACGCAAGAACTGCCATTGTGTTAGGTATATCCTGTCTTGACGGAAGTGTTCAGCAGCCCAGTAAATTTTACGAATAGTAAAGTCTTCCATTGTCTCAACTACCTCAGCCAGTGCTTTAGTTGTTAACGGTAGCTGATCGATTTGCTTAGTAATTCGTGCTGTTTGACCAAGCTCTTTACCAATTGCTTCTACACTTACCCTTATAGGTTTATCAAGAGAGTTTTTCAGCCTTAAGCCTGAGAGCCTCACTGCATCGGCTAGTTGAATGTCACGGTTTTCCCAATCCAACTTGGGCATTCGCTGCGTTTCTAATTGAGTGGCAGGCAGATTATTCTTTAGCCATTCAAGATCATTTTGATATAACCAACGATGAATACGCTGAAATCTTTGTGCAAAAGCTGACCTTCCCAGCCCAGGATTCTGTTTTATAGCTGACAGCCATTGCTGTCGATAAGACTCCAAAGTCTCTGCTGCCATAGCAATCTGAGAATCCTTCTGCCGAGGCGGCGTTAAAGCTCCTTGAATTAGACGAGCACTTGGTCTAGGGAAGATCAGATTTAAACGGCCAGCTTGACGCTTGATGGTTGTATGATGAACTCCAAGTCGTTGTACAATCTCCACAAGTTTAAGTGTCGAATCATTCCATAGCTTTGTCAAAGCTGTATCCCATACAGGTCCATAGGTCTGTACTTTTATTGTTTGAAGTTTATTCTTGGATGATGAATCATGGTCTGTTCGGGAGTAAACAAATCCACAGAAAGTACAACTAAATATACCTATAGGTTTGCTATTGTTTCCATTAAGTTGTACACGACACTCCTTTATTTTTGCTTTGTTAAAATGGTCACTTGCAGAGTTAAGGCAAGGCCAAGGGCCTTTTCCAAAGGGTTTGTATTCAATAGGCTGGATTTTAAAGAAATCTTCGGCTCTATAGCCGAGAAAGTTCATTACTAGTAAATGACGCAGAGGATGATGTGATATTTGATTTGAGGTTGCAAACCATGATATTGGCCACTGTTTTTTAGTTAGTTTATCAACTTCTGATTGTAATAGTTCTAACAATTTAGGCGAGTAATAACTTTCAAATGCTTTTATAAATTCAGATCCACGCAACCTGCCGCTAAAGGAAGTTAATCCTTGAGTTCTTAAAAGAAAGTAGTATCGCTCATACAAAAGGTCAAAATTAGCACTCAGACACTTTTGATTTAATAACCAAGCAGCATCTTCAGCTATGTTCAATAAAATTTTATGATGTGAGTTTGATATATTCAATTGACGTGGCGATGTTTTATGTATTTCTTGTTCAGCTGAGGTAAATTCATATACTCTTTTTCTATCTTGTGTCCTTACACTACTTGTTTCTAGAAAAACAAGATGAGTAGCGCAAACTTCTACACCAGGCAATTGGTGAACACGATGCCAATAGGATTCTCCAAACTTCTTGCTATCCTGATCTCTGCACAAAGGACAGAATTGCAGCCACTTTGGTGGCTTAATCTCACTATTTAAAATACCTAAAGATCCATGAATTGATGCGTTGTCTGATCCTGCCATAGCGTTCCGAATAGAATTGATCCGCTCATGTGGATGAAATGGAGCATAAAAAGGCAGCAAAGTATGGTTATCGATGAGTTGGTCAACTGTATAGCAATATTGGGGTGGTAAGTTCGCAACAAGATACCCAAGATGAGTAGGGAAATCTATAGGTGCTTTAACAAGAACTCCAAAGAGTTCTCTTCCTACAGAACTGTGAGTTGGATACTTTACTCGATCTTGGAAACGGGCACAGATACTATAGAGCAGTTCATCAGGATAGGGATCTGGAAATAAACCAATCATTTTTCTACTTCCTCCGGCAGGTATTCAGTAGCGGAACAAATGTAATTTTCTTGCTTGAGAGCTTCATAGGCAGCAATTCCTTGTTTTGCACTCAAATTCACAACCTCTACTAAGGCTTTTTTTCCTGTAGTAGTTTTATGACGTTTTCTCTGCCTCTTATTAATCTCACTTTGCAAAGGAGATTGAGTAGTAACATCTGTTACTTCGCCTGCTAACTCTGTCACAGGGGAATCAAAATTAGGATTATCAGGGCTAACTTTAACTTCTTGTTCAACCTCTACCAAGCTTTTCTGAATTATGGGTGAAGAGCTAATTTTGCCAACAACTTTTATACTATTTTGAGCTTCTTGTATGAAAGATGTAATATCGATTGGATGAACATCCTCAAAATTTTGAAGAAATTGGATATCACCATTTTTTAAAGCTAACATAATTGGTTGTGCTAGGCGCAGGCTATCCTTAGCAACTGACCGAATGATGCTCTCAGTAACGGTTTCTTTTCCAGTTGCAATTGCCCGCACTTGCGCCAGCATATAAATTTTGACTGCAAAGTCGGTAATCCCCTGAGTTACTTCATAGAGAGCGTGGCATAGTTCTGGTTTGAGTGGGCAAAGTTTTTTGAGGTATTGATAGCGCCAAAGCGATTCGACAAAGAATTCCCAAACATCATCGTCTGCCATCCTGTCCCAAACAAGATCCCCTTGACCACTACCCCGACGGATTTGACGAAACTCACCACTTAAAATAGTCATGGCTTTATAGGTTCCTACAAGAACAACAGGAATGCCAATAGTATTAATAAGCTGGACAAAAAAGTTGAGCATTTTTTTTGAGCCACCACTTTTAGCTTCGTTCAGATGTTGAATTTCATCGATTACCAACACCCCGATGCAATGTAGCGAAGCTACACGAGCCATGTACGGAATTAACTCATCTACAGTGCGCCTACCTCCTCCTGTATAATTTTTGGAATAGTCTGTTCTTAAAAGGTCATCAACGGCTTGAAAGAAATTTAGACACAGGCCTTTAATCGAACCATCATTAGGACACTCTAGTTTTAGCCATACAATTTGCATGAGTATAAAATCACGATCGCAATAGTGGCCATGAACTATTATTTGCGGATAAAGATCCAATATTGCTTCTACAGATGTGGTCTTACCCACACCGCTAATGCCAATAATTGTGAAGCCTGTAGCCGTTGACCTGAATCGATGATTTTGAGTGACCGTGGTCACTTCAGAACCGAGAACATCTAATTGCTTTTGGAAATTTCTCCAAAAATCAGCTTTTAATGGATTGCGTGCTTGATACCCTGCCCGAATCATGCGTGAAAATCGCTGTTCTAAATCAATATGAATTGGAAGAGGTTCAAAAAATTGCAGTGCATTCTGCACCAAATGTAAACGCAGATGGGATGGCAGTTGGCGTTCTCCCTCGTCATAATTGGGATAATTTGCCAGAAACTGCATAACTTCCTCTTCTGATAGAATTGGGGGTAAGGCCTCTATCAGTGGATTACCACGGTAGCTTGAAATTAGTGGATCACGGTATGAGGCTGGTACAACTGCTCCCTTCCCTACTAACAGTGATGGCGTCAAATTGGTACTAGTCATTTTTCCAGTTCCTCTCTCTTAGCTTGCGTAATTTATCAATTGGCTTGGGTGGAGCTACATAACCTTCGTTCTCTTCTTCGGGTTGAGTATTTAAAGGTATTGGAATTACTTGCCCTAGCTCCTGGGAATTTTCTTTGGCTCCCAATTCCCATGCTCCTGTTTCTCGCTCACTTTCACGCTCTGATTTGCGATTTTCTTTAATATTTTTGGTACGCGATATCGCTTACTTTGGCCAGTGAGCGCTTTTTCAGTCTGTTCTTTGGCTTCACCCACAATCTGGTCTACTTGAGCTTGGAAAGTAGCTTTGGAAGACTGTTGGCGAGTCATAGCAATTTCTTTGCCTTGTTTTTGTAGCTCAAAGTAGTCAACGGTTTCATACCAATTTCGCCCTCTGAATGTTGTCTCAGTCTCAATAAGCTCGCAAGGTTCCAAGTGTCTACTGTCATCAAGGCGCAGATATATGGTATTCAATGAGCGGATATCATAGGCTATTGGAATTTTCCATCTTCCCTTGATTCTTGCCTTTACAAACCATTGCTCACATAGAGCTAGTTGGCAGGTATATAACAATCCTTTATAATAGATACCTTGTGCAGTGACTGAAGCCTCTGCTGTTGGCAGCAGATTTAGTTTGACAATTTCAGATGCCATTTGGCGAAGATGACCAACTCGGTTTCTGATGCCCCAATTCCAAAGGTCTAGTGGGTAAGGGTCAACATAATCTTGGATCATGAACTCGTCCATTCGATACCATTGCATCCTGTGGTCTTTGTTATGGTCAAGGACGCAGTAAATCATCAGCTTGCGGAATTGGTTAAGGTCTAGAACTGCATCAAGCCTATAGTCCTTGTCACCTCTTTCTCGTTTTTGGTAAACAGCTCCAGGCATCCAGTGAATCATTTTGTCATTGCTTAAGCGAAAGTTTCGCTCAACAATTGCTTTCCAATCAGCTCGGTAGGGAGGTGTGTTGGATATCCCAATGTCAAGAGCATTGACCAAATTGTCAGCGTTGTATCCTTCTAATTCACCTCGGTCTGCTAGAATTTTTTCAGGAAGGTGATGACTTGGCCAATCTGCTTGATCAATTTGAATTCCATACTCTTGGCAAAAAGCTACTTTATCCTTCGTAGCATTTTCAAGAGCTAACATTGCACCTAACCAACTTGGACCTTCTAAACTGACACTAAATCCTGTAATGAGTCGGCTAAAGGTATCGATAATAAAGTAAATTACAGGGCGACCAATAATACGATTTCGGTCTAGAGAACTAACTAGATAAATATCGCCGATAGTGGCATCAATTTGGTAGACTGACCCTGGTCCATAAGCCATTTGGGTTGAACTTCCAAGTATAGCCCGATAAGATAAATTAAATCGACGCTGACCTTCACGAGAAATTTTTTCCCTACTAATATCACGCTCTTTGTCATACCAATAGCGGAACTGAGCAAATGTAGGTAGTTCGCTAGCAGGTGGTAATACAGGCACTAATACTTTATCTCGAATTTCATAACCCTTATGAAAAAACTTTTTTAAGGTCTCGTCAAAGGCATTATTCAAAGTTATTCCCTGTTGCTTTTCATAAAATAATTTGATTCCACACTGAAAGCTGTGTCTTATTTCATCATCTACATTGACCCCTAGTGGTATATTTGTTACTTTTGAGAGCTTACTTGGGCGACCACGCTTACAATTAGAAGGTTTTTTTTCTTGCCCTTTTGCCCCACATCTATCAAACAAAGGAAGAAGGGTATTTTTTGCTTGTCCTCCCTGCCAGTAACGCCGCAAGTAATGATAAATAGTCTTTTTTATGCAACCTGTTCGTTTGACTGTATCCCTTATCAATTGACCACGAGTACGGGCATCAAAGATTAACTCTATTTCACCCTCAACTAGTGGGGCAATGACATTCCATGCATGGTCTCTATGCTGACGGTGATTCTCTGAAATAGCACTTTCGGGACGAAGTAACCCTGAATATGGATCAACTTCAAGGATACACATCTTCTTGGATATAATTGCTGTCTCCACCTCTTTGAATTTTTGCCATTTTGGGAGCGCTTTTGAGTTGTTAATCTCTATGGTCACCATGTCTTGACCAGACGGGTCAATCCACAGTACACGCTCAATTTTGTTTTCAGCCTCAGCGTTTTGCCATTCCAGCAGCATATTGACGAGAAGACTCATCCTACACCCTCTAATCCTTGATGTGATTGCTCTAACAGATTGGCCAGAAGAACTAAAGGCTCACTGGGTTGAATTGGTTTATTCATGTCAATCAACCACTTGCGGTTGGCAAGAAGATGACGAGCCACAGTAAGACAGATACCTGGTGATAGACCAAGTTTGTCATCACAATCAGCAGCTATTCTTGCTAATGATTGATTGTGTTTGACTATTCTCAGAGTTAGAGCTGTTTCAATTCGACGAATTTCAGATGCTGAAAGAGGTGATAGATTCTCAACTACCAGATAAGGGTGTAGCCACTCAACATTTCTGACTAATGCTTCAGAAATTTCATTTTCTGTGACGATTTTCCAATCGATACCTCTGGACTGCCAATATTGACGTTCAATGTCTAATTTTTGTAATGTCCTTTCTGACTGCAAATCTTGAGCATATTTGACTGTACGAATTTGCTCTACAACTCCAATTTTCTGGCGAACAGTAACACAAAAGTCAGTTGTCATTACAATTGGCTCTTGAGTTTTTGGGTGTTTCGGATGAGGAATTCCAGACTGTTCAGCGATCGCTAATGTTTCTTCTAAGGGTAGGAGGGGATACTGTTCCCGAATATCACAAACAATAGATGACCATTCCAGCACATAGAAATAGTTAAGTTCTAGGTTGCTGTGTAAATGATGAACTCTTCTGGTTTTCCAACCCTTAATTCTGGTAGCAAGACCTAGTGATGGTACATCTTGAATCAATAACCAGGGTTTGTATTCAGAAGCTATGCCTTGTCCACGACCTTCCTTGATGTACCTGTTGATAACTTCTGGATTTATAATTCTCTTCCGTTTAGCCATTCAATTGCCCTTCAATTAAATAAGTTGTGCTTTTCTTCAGCCTGTACGTCACATACATTGCCTTGTCGCAGTAACGATTAAGCGCTGCACCAAAAGCATTCTGCCTATGTACAAGTTCTGTCTGAAAAGGAAGGCTACTCAATGGCTTCTTCAAAGAGATGCTAAAAAATCTTTAATTTTTTTGAGTTGCTTTTCATCTAGAACTTGTTTGAATTTTTCTGCAACTATCTCCTTTTGTTCTGGCAAGGCAGACATAAGCAATGCTACCAGTTTGATGAAATCCTCCTCTTGAAAGGTTTTTTCAAGCTTCGTTGCTGCCCGAAGAGGATTTACAAAAACTGTTACTTGCTTAGTTCTTAATCCGGCTTGAACCATAGCAGCATTAACAGTTAACTCACCAGCCAGAACTTTAGCGTGTAATTCGGGATTTTTTTTACGAAGCTGGCGAAGTCCAGCTTGTTTGCTGGTGCCACTAGGTCTCTTTATCTTATCATAACTGTGTATATCATCAACAATTATTTCCTCACTATCAATCCTTTGATTTTTTTCAGGTGCTCCCGCTCCTCTCTGCACAGCACGGTCTAGCAAATCTAGAAGTAATGAGTCATGGGAGCACAGTCGCCAGAGTGTTTCAAAAGTTGTCCCTAGTCCTACTGGTGGGGAAGTTTGTATAAAATCAATAAAGGAATCAAATGTTGTAACCTGCTGTGTTTCTGGAATAATTCTTTTCCGCCATAATTCTTCTTCAAGGACTTGCTGAAGTAGTTCTGGCACGTTATTAAGCTCTAAAACTCCTTCAAAAAGTGCTGAATGAAGTAATGTAATGATTTGATTTTCGTCTAAATCCTTTCTTTTGGACATTTGGAATTTTGCTATTTTTATTTTTTGAGGACGCTCTTTTTATCTTCGCAATAGCAAGAAATATACGATCGCTTTGCTAGCTTCTCAATTGCTACCGAAACTACCGTTGACGGCTGAGACCAAAAATGTTTAGTGTTACATAACAAACAACAAGGATTGGAGGGATGAGCAAGTTTGGAGAAACAATCAGGCAACTTCGGGAGGCTCAAAATTTGGGACTTCGGGAGACGGCTACTATGGTCGGTATCTCGCCTGCTTACTTGAGTCGTATTGAGCGGGGTAAGGAGCATCCGCCAAAGCCAGAAGTTATAAAAGCATTAGCAAAAGTTTTAGCTGCTGATCCTGATGTACTATTTCGGCTTTGTCCTTCCACAGACCCAGATGTGGTGACTTTGCTGAAGGAAAGACCAAAGGTATTAGAACTGGTGCGTTTAGTGATGGCTCAGGAACTTTCTGATGAGCAACTTGGTAAAGTTGAGCATTTTATTAAGCGAGATATATTAGGAGAGCCATCCTCGGATACAATACTCGCTGTCTCTGAATAATAAAAGCCCACCTCTCCCTGCGGTAAGTGAGGAGGGGAATGAGGAAAATGTCATTAGCACATGAAATCAAAACAGTTGCCTATTCCTGATTTAGAAGTTGATACAGAAGATTTCACTATTTCTGATGGCTATATCCTTGACTTTATTAGTGGTGAGAAAAGTCTCAAAGATACGCCAAAAGAACAGGTGCGTCAACGGATTGCACGGGCGCTGTTTCACGAGTATGGAATTTCGGTGGAAGATATGGCGGCTGATTTTCCAGTTTCTATTAATGGGAAGCGGAAAAAGCTGGATATTGCCATTTTTCACCACGACCAGGAGCATACGGTTCAAAATTTAAGTCGGGTGGTGGTTTGTCGCCAAGAACCGAAGGTCGGCAGAAATGCGGTTAGGATTCGAGATTACGACCAAGCAGCGAAGGATTTAGAAGAACTAGAAACCATCATGGTGCATATTGACTCCTGTAAGTATGGTTTATGGACGAATGGTTTAGAGTTCTTTTATTTAGAGAAGCAAAAAACGCGGTTTGAAGACCGATTTGAGCCGATAGGAGATTGGCCCCCTGCTGATGAATCTTTGGACACACAGGAAGTAGTTTCTAGTGCGCGTACCCGCAAGGCTGATCCAGAAATGCTGCGTGTGGCTTTCCGGCGCTGCCATAATTTCATTCACGGGAATGAGGGAATGCCCAAGGATGCAGCATTTTGGCAGTTTTTATACTTGATTTTCTGCAAAATGCATGATGAGCAGAAATCGCCTCGCGGTCAACGGCGATTTTGGGCGGGGCCAAAGGAACAGTTTGACACAGAGGGACGCAAGGAAATCCGGAACCGACTTATACCGTTGTTTGAGGATGTGAAAAAAAATTACAGCAATCTTTTCAGGGGAAATGAGGAAATTACCCTTTCTGACCGCGCTCTTGCTTTTATGGTTTCTGAATTGGCAAAGTATGACTTTACACGCACAGATGTAGATGCTAAGGGTGGAGCTTATCAAGAAATAGTTGGTGCGAATTTGCGTGGCGATCGCGGCCAATACTTTACACCACGGGGTATTATCAAGCTGGCGGTGGCAATGCTTGACCCCCAGGAAAATGAGCGGATTTTAGACCCAGCCTGTGGAACTGGTGGATTTTTGGTGGCAGTGCTGGCACATATGATGAAAAAGTTTAGAAATGTACCAGTGGAAGATGAAACTACGGAGGAGTTTCTGTCTGTCAATAAACGCCTGCGCCAGTTTGCCGAGAAACAAGTGTTTGGTGCGGATTTTGACCCGTTTCTAATTAAAGCTTGCCAGATGAATATGGTGATGGCGGGAGATGGCAGGGGTCATCTTTATCACATCAACTCTGTGGATTTTCCCAATGGGCATTTAGACGGTTTAGAACCAGCTAAAAAAGAAATTCCTTTTGAATCAATTGATGTGTTGTTGACTAATCCGCCTTTTGGTTCTGATATTCCGATTACGGATCAAAATACACTCAAGCAGTTTGAATTAGCTTACGCTTGGGAACGTACAGAGGATGGTAGTTTTCGCAGGACTGGCAGACTTCAGGGGAGTGTTGCGCCGGAGGTGTTGTTTGTTGAACGTTGTCTGAACTGGCTAAAACCGGGGGGAAGGATGGGGATTGTTTTGCCAGATGGCATTTTGGGCAATCCTGGAACTGAATATATCCGGTGGTGGATTCTGCGTCATTCTTGGGTATTAGCTAGTGTAGATATTCCAGTTGAGGCATTTATTGTAGAGGCGAATGTAAATATCCTCACAAGTTTGCTGTTCCTCAAGAAGAAAACCAAAGAGGAAATTAGGGCTGAGGATTTGGGAGGTAAGACGGACTATCCTGTATTTATGGCAGTGGCAGAGAAGGTAGGATTTGACCGTCGAGGAAATACGCTTTATAAACGGACTCCTGATGGTGAAGAAATTGTGGTGGTGAAAGAGAAAATAGAAAGAATTCGCATTGGGGAACGTATTATTGAACGTCCTTTAAAACGAAAAGAAAAGATACTTGATGATGACCTGCCTGTAATTGCCGAAAAATATCGAGAGTTCCGCCAAGAATATCCAACTCCAGGTATATGATTTCTCGAATAGAAGCTTTTAATTATCGCTGCTTTGAAAGGCTTGATATTAAACTCGGTCAATATCATGTTTTGGCTGGTGCGAATGGCACGGGTAAAAGTACGCTGCTTGATATTCCTTTATTGTTAAGCGAAATTCTATCACAGGGATTAGTATCAGCTTGTTTGGAATCTCCTTCTATTGGCGGCAGTCCGAGAGCGCAAAATTTACAAGAATTGCTGCATTATGGCAAAGGGAATTATTTTGGTTTTGCCATAGAAGCTGATTTGCCTGAAGAAATTATTGTTAAATTGCTTAAATATGCACCATCCACAGTTATAGAACATAAAAATAGATATCCTCGGAGTATTAGGTATGAAATTCGGTTTCAAATTTTTAATAAGATTGAGCTTCATGTAACTGATGAATTTTTATATATTGTTCCGCAGAAGGTCTCTGAACCCAAAGAAGGCTGGGGAATAGGAGGTAAACGCCCTCGTTATTGGCAAACAATTATTGTGCGGGAATCCGGTTCAAGAACAATTTTTAAACAAGAAGACCGAAGCCGCTCTAAAATTAACTTGCGACTGGAACCTCAAGAATTAGCTTTAGCAAATTTACCTAATGATATTGATAAATTTTCTGCATCTATTTGGTTCAGAAATCTTTTAGAAAAAGGCGTAATGCGTTATGAACCAAGTTGGTCAGTGCTGCGGAAAGCTTGTCCGCCTGGTCAGCCTAAAACTTTGCGTAAAGATGGTTATAATCTGCCTTGGTTAGTGCTGAATTTGCAACAAGAACAGCCAGATTTATTTAAGTCTTGGGTAGAACACGTCAAAATGGCTTTGCCTAATGTTGTGACAATAAAAGCCATTCAACGTGAAGAAGATTATCATGCTTACCTCAAATTAACCTATTGGGGTAATCATGTTGTTACTTCTTCAGGATTATCTTATGGAACTCTGCATATTTTGGCGTTAACTATTTTGCCATATCTGCCTCAACCGCATAGTCTAATTTTTTTGGAAGAACCAGAAAATGGTATTCATCCCAGAGCAATTGAGGTAGTATTACAATCTTTGAGTTCGGTGTATGATTCTCAAGTTTGGGTATCTACACATTCTCCTGTAGTGTTGGCATATACTGAACTAGAATCAGTGATTGTGATGCGAAGTAGTAAAGAAAATGGTGCAGAGGCAATTCCCGGAAATAAACACCCACGTTTACAAGATTGGCAGGGAAGTATTGACCTTGGTTCCCTGTTTGCAGCAGGGGTACTGGGATGAGAGATTGTATCTTTTTGCTGGCTGATAAAAATATGGAGGCAGCTTTTACGGGTTTTTTGACAAGAAAGCAGTTCCATAGAAGTTTGGGAATTCGGCAGTTTGCATTCGACCCACAACAGGACATTATTGTTGAAGCCGGTAGTGATCCAGGTGTGTATAACCGCGCCCATGAATTAATTCGCCTTTACCAAAAAACTCATCGTTATGCTGTTGTGGTGTTAGATAATGCTTGGGATGGGTCGCCTGGGGTAGAAAGAATTTCTAATAATATTATGGAAAATCTTATTGAAACTGGTTGGGATGAAGAGAATTGTGCAGTGATTGTAATTGACCCAGAACTAGAGATTTGGATATTACAGGATAATCGTAACGTAGAAGAGGCTTTTCGATTTAAAAAAGATGTTCCTTTAAGAAAGTGGTTAGAAGAAAAAGGTTTATGGGATGCTTCTGCATTAAAACCTGCTGACCCGAAGAAAGCTGTTGAAGATGCTTTGAAATTCTCAAGAACTCCTCGCTCATCAGCTATTTATAAAAATATAACCAGCAAAGTCTCTGTCAAAGGATGTACAGATACAGCATTTGAAATGTTGTGCATTAAAATGCAGCAGTGGTTTCCATTTGAGGAGGATCAAGCATGAAAACTACCAAGCTAGACTTTCCAGTGATGTCCTCTTGGATGGAAAATAACGGGCGGCGTTTGGATTGTAACCCGTATCTTTCTGGGGCTTTTGAAGCGAAGGTGATACTTGAAAAACTGTCAGCCAAGAAACAGCCTTTGCATGAAGTTACGCAGGGAGGAATGAAAGGGATTTTTAATGGTCCCAGATTTGCTCGTAATTATGTTGAAGACCCAGAATACGGTATTCCTTTTCTTGGCAGTGTAGATATTTTGGCAGCAGATTTATCAAATCTTACTCTTTTATCTAAAAAACAAGTAGCTTCACATCCAGAGTTACTAATTGATGAAGGATGGACTTTGATAACTTGCTCTGGAACTATAGGTAGAATGGTTTATTCCCGTTCTGAGATGAGAGGTATGGCGGGTTCACAGCATTTTATGCGGGTTGTTGCAGACCCTGACAAGATTTTGCCAGGCTATTTATATGCTTATCTCAGTAGTAAATTCGGAGTTCCTCTTGTTATCTCAGGAACTTACGGTTCAATTATTCAAGGTATTGAACCTCAGCATTTAGCTGATTTACCAGTGCCAAGATTAGGTAAAGATATTGAAGAAGAAGTGCATAATTTAGTTTTAGAAGCTGCGAGAATACGAACAGAGGCAAATATTCAGCTATCTTCAGCTATTCATAAGTTGGAAAAATATTTTAACTTACCTCATCTACCCCGAACAATTAATAAAACAGAACCGGATACTTCTGTCACTTCCTCTGAATTGTTAAGCTCTCGTTTAGATGGATTATTTCACAGCAATTATCACAAATCTGCGCTAGAACCACTATTGAAACTTCCTGAGTCAATGAGGACAACTTTAGGTACTATAGCGGATGAGGTTGTAGAGCCATTAAGATTCAAGCGTACCCCAATTGATAATTCAGCTTACGGAATACCTTTTTTTGGAACTTCCACTCTAATGTGGCTTGAGCCAACACTCACATACTATATAGCTAAGAATAAGCCAGGAATTAAACAGTATATAGTAGATGATAAAACACTTTTGGTTCCTCGATCCGGTCAGCTTGCAGGCATAATTGGTCATGTTGTATTTCCTTATGGTTCTGTAGTTGGTGGAGCAGTCACGGAAGATGCTATTCGTATAAAGGCTAAATCACAAGCGATTGCAGGTTATCTCTTCATTGCTTTGTCATCTGAATATGGAAGACGACAACTAAAAGCACGAGCATTTGGTTCTTCAATACCACATCTTGATGTACGCATGATTAAAGCAACAGTTATCCCTCTGCTTTCAGAAGAAAAGATGCAAGAAATAGGTACTATTGGATATCAAATTTCCCAAGCAAGAAGCAAAGCTATTGAGAAAGAACAGCGAGCGAGAAACTTGGTAGAGCAATGGATTGAGTCTGAGGGGGTAGTTTAATGGTTGCTAAAGTCATTCGTATAGGTGAACCCGTCAACGACTCCGAACGCCAAGCAATTAAATTCCTCCGCGATAACTTACCCGATACTTACACCATAATTCATAACTTTGAAATCCCTCAAGGCAAAGAAAAATATGAAATTGATCTAGCCATCATCGCCCCTCACAGCATTTTTATTGTTGATGTTAAAGGTATTCCCGGACTAATTGATATTTATAATTCAAAATGGTATCCAGAAGGACGAGGTAATATTGGTGCGCCATTAGCAAAGTGCAGACAAAATGCTAGGGTTATCAAATCTTTAATTTGTGATACTCATCCCACCAAAACAGACCTCAAACAAATTCACGTCCACGCTGCGATTTTAATGACAGCCCCTAACTCTCATGTTGATGCTCATGGGAGTTCTGATGAAGATGATATCACTTACCTCAATCAAAAATGCCTGACTTATTTCAAAGGCAAAGGTCATATTCCTAGCCATCGTTCACAGGATATTCGTTCTTTTCACACTAATATCGAACAAGCAATTGTCGGGAAAGCCCGTCCCAAGTCTGCGCCTATTATTTACCGTGAATGGCAAATAGAAGAAGAACTGGGAGGAACCCCAGATAAATATACAGAATACCGCGCCAAGCATATTTTTCTCGGTAAACGCGGGGGAATAGCCCGACTGCGCGTTTATGAAGTTGACCCCTACCAAGAGCATAGCATTCGCGATCGCCAACGGAATCTGATTAGCAATGCTTATCGTTCAATGGTGCAGATGCCTGGCCATCCAAACATCTTAAAATTAACAGAATTTTTCCCTACCGAAGCAGAAGAGAAATTCATTTTAGTTATAGAAGATATCGCCGGAGAACCCCTTAGTCAGCACATTAGAAAACCCAATTTAGCACTTACTTTTGACCAGAAAATTGGCATAATCAGCGATATTCTCTCAGCCCTTGACCACGCTCATAAATACGAAGTAATTCACCGCAACCTTACACTAGATGCCATATTAGTCACTCCTGATGGCAATGCGCGGCTAACAGCTTTTGACTACGCTAGGGTGACAAAAAACCGCAGCAGTACCATTGCAGAAGATATTGTAGACGAGCTTGACTATAACTACCAAGCACCTGAGTGTTACCGCGACCCCACCCAAGCCAGTATCGCCTCAGATTTATTCTCGGCTGGGTTGGTCTTTTACGAATTATTAACGGGACAAACGGCTTTTGGGAATATTTCCCAAGTTTTTGACTGTGATGGTATTTTTCCAGAGAAAGCATCCGCCTATAAACCAGACCTCCCAGTAGGTATCGATGAATGGTTGCAAAAACTTTGCGCTTTTGACCCTGAAGAACGCTTTATAAGTGCAGCAGTTACACTGGTGGAACTCAACAATATCATTACACCCAAATCACCAGTGATACCTCCATCTAATACAGAGGAAAATCCTAAATCTTTGGCTGAAATAGACTTGTGTAATTTACCAGCGGATTATGTTCTTGATGAGCTATTTATTATTCAAAAGCGCCTTGGTCAAGGTGGATTTGGTGTAGCCTACAAAGTATTTGATTCGATGGGAGATAGGGATTTAGTAATGAAACTCATCACCCGTGACAAACAATCAATTTACCAACGTTTAATACGAGAATACAAAACACTGCTAAATATTCCCGAACATCGTTATATTGTGAAAGTCATTATTGCTGGTAAATTGCCAGATGATACACCATACATTCTATTTAATTATATTGATGGTGAAGATGTAGAAAAACTCCTAGAAACAGAAGCCCTTTCCTTGGAAGATGCAGTAACAATTGCACTGCAAACTGCCGAAGGGTTAGCACATCTGCACGAAAATCGTGTTTATCACCAAGATATCAAGCCTTCTAATCTCCTGTTGACAGACAAGGGAGTTCGCATCATTGACTTTAATGTTGCTGTCTCAGAAAGAGATGAAACCATGACAGGCGGCGGAACTAGGGCATATATCCCACCAGATTTTGACTTGACTCTAGATTTAGACCAAATTGATCAAGCCGAAAAAAGCGATCGCGACCTCTATGCACTGGGGATTACCTTTTATGAGTGCATTACAGGTAAATATCCTTTCGATGATCGAGATCCGAAGCTAAGGCGAGATAAACTACCCCACGATCCACGAAATTTTACTGCGTCTAAGGATTTGAGTGACGAATTAGCACAATTCTTGATGAAGGCTATTTCTCCCTACAGGGTTGATAGATTTTCTTCTGCTAAGGTATTCGGCGAAGCATTGGATGTAATCAAACACCCAAGAAAAATTTCCCAACCCACTCAGCTAACAACTGAATCCTTACCATCGGCATTAACAGATACTTCTAAACCTAATTTTAATCCCTTTGTTAGCCATTTGCTTACCCTGTACAGCCAAAGTCAGCAAACCAATGCAGGAACCAGAGGATTAGATAAAATAGGCAAGTTAACTTATGTCCCCACACTGTTAGACCAAGCATTGCAACCTGCAATTTTAGCAGGTGAATTTAGCTTAGTAATGATTTCCGGGAACGCAGGTGATGGTAAAACCGCTTTTATTCAGCAACTAGAAAACTATGCACAAGAGAAAGAAAACGTTCAATTAAAACGAGGATTAAACGGTTCCGAGTTTCAAATAGGAGGACGAACTTTCTTTACCAATTATGACGGTAGTCAAGACGAAGGCGATAAAGCTAATAACGATGTACTTTTAGAATTTTTAGCATCTTTCCAAGGGTCAAATACAAAAACTTGGCAAACCAACGAAACGCGGTTGATTGCGATTAACGAAGGTCGCCTAGTTGACTTTTTATCTGAACATGAAAACCGATTTCCCAAACTCGCCAAAATAGTCAAGAATGGCATAAAAGGTGCAGATCCAGAAAACGGTGTTGTAGTCATCAACCTCAATATCCGGTCAGTTGTCGCCGATTTAGGTCAAGGAAATCACTCAATTTTTGATAGATTAATTCGCCGCATGACTGAACCGCGCTTCTGGGAAGCTTGCGGTAGTTGCGACCTGAAAGAAAGATGTTACATTTACCACAATGCCCGCACTTTCATGGATGGCACAGCAAGTCCGAAAGTGATTGAAAGGCTTAAAACCCTATATACTATCACCCACCTACGCGGCCGCTTGCATATTACCTTGCGGGATTTGCGTTCAGCCTTAGCCTTTATGCTGGCGGGAACGAGAGATTGTGACGGCGTTCACGAATTGTATCGCCAAAGCACCCCCGAAGCACGACAACACATCCTTGATGGATTTTATTTTAATTCTTGGATGGGAGGTATGGGTGGTTCAGGCGATCGCTTAATTTCTCTGCTGCAAGAAATTGATGTTGGAGAAACCAGCAATCCTAGCCTTGACCGCAGCTTTGCCTTTTTAGAACCCGGTGCTAAAGAAATGGGGCGGTTTAACTTCTCAGACCGTAGCCGCAATGATGACCATTTGTTACAAAAGACATTTGAAAAACTACTTAATGACTATCGAGGTAAAATTGAAGATGATCGTCAAAAAGCATACAAGAAATATATAGCTATGCTACGACGGCGGCAATACTTTGAACGCCGAGACTCAGGATGGCAAGAAATGCTACCTTATTCTTATTTTGAAGATTTTCTCAGGCTAGTAACAGCAGAGGAAGACCTAGCCAAGGAAGTGCAACCTCTCTTACGAGCTATTAACAGGGGTGAAGGGCTAAGAAATCCATCTCGTCTTGGCAATAAACTAGCCCTACGAGTTCACCAAGTCAACAACGGTACTATCCGCAGTTACCGTATATTTGATAGTAATAGTTTTGGCATTCAACTTGGTAAAGCTGGGGGAATAACTCGCTTTATAGAATTTTTGCCACAAGCATTCTATCTTCAGTATCATTCTTTAATGAGACAGGATGCAGAGTTAAGTATAAACTTGGACGTATATGAGATGTTGAAAAGACTTGATGCGGGTTATCGTCCCAGTATTGAAGAACAACAGGGGCTTTACCGGAGTTTAGCTGTATTCAAGAATATCTTGGCTTCAGCCCCTTATCAAGAAGTTTTACTCACAGAAACCGGACAAGACTTTTATAGTATCAGCCGCGATGAAGTTGGTAATTTATCGCTGACGCAAGTCCAAGAGGGAATTTAATGGAACTGGATAAAAAAGACAAAGCCTTTGCACTTGGCAAAATAACTTATGTTGACTACACACATATTGAAATCGACAGGGCTTTACTCAATTTCTTTCCTAGACTGAAATTTGATGGCTATCCCGGTAGAGTTAGAAGTTCCAGCACTATATTGACTATAGATAAATTTTTAGAAGATTTTATCGAAGAAGAAAATCAGGATAAGTTTGTTGGCTTTGCAGCTCATCAAGATATCGTTTATAAGTGGCTAGAAACTGATTTATTGGATTTAGTTAATCGAGGAAAATCAAACCAAGCTGTTGTATCGCCTCGACCACTACACGGTAATGCATACAAATATAGAAATACAAAACACGCTAGAGATCATGGTTCATCTGAGCAAATTTATTGGATGATTTATTATGCCCGTAATGGTTTGGGTCAAGCTGCAAGGGATGCGTTGAAGGATTTTATTTTTGCTGGGCTTGACCAACAAACTGACCGTATTTTACTTTCAGACCAAAGAATTGATGTAGAAACTCAGGCAATTCTACATTTTGATAAGCAAGTCAAAAAAGACGCTGAAGACCGTTCCAAAGAACTTGAGAGATACTCACCCCTTTGTATTGGTCAAGCAGACTTGCTAGCAGACGATATTCTCCGTTTACTAACCTATGAAAGTTATATGCCTCGATCAGTTCTGGTGGATTACCTGAAAACGCTGTTGTCATTCCACTTAGGGCTGTACCACCTGCGCCTGATGAAACTTTTACCAGCGTTAGTAAAGCGGCGTGGAAGTGACCCAACGTGCGATCGCTGTCCTGTAAAACCCAGAATATCTTCACCGCATGGTGAGTGTCCGCACCGTATTGAGTTACTGGTTGATATGGGCGACCCTACCAATCCTCACATGACAGAGTTAAGTTGTCAAAGTGCAGATACCCATTACCGTCGTATCCAAACTTATATTGAAGCTCATTTCATCACCAAAAAATTAGATGAAATGGCTGAATATTTAAAAAAAAGAAACAAGTTATCACCTGCTGGAAATTATTTCTCTGTTGGAGAAGTTTTACAACTTTTGCATCCTTCTAAGAATAAAGAACGGGAGGATTATTTTAAATCAAGATTAACGGGACTTATAGAAAGATATCAGGAAGGAGGAGCAGAATCTTCAATTCCTCCAGAAGTTCAGCGCATTATTAATATGAATTTGGCAGAATTTGATACTTTTATAGAAATAATAGTAGCTTTAAAAGGCAGGAGTCATAGGGAGGCTATTACCAAATGCTTGGATTCTTTTTTCGTAAAAAATAGTGCTTCAGGTTTGCTACGTCAATTTCGTCCTAAGGGCAGCCCTCGCTGGTTTGCTTTAGGAAGTCGATTACTTGAAGTACTATTGCAAATTGCTGTTTTGGAACCCAATGGAACAAGCTTTGTGACCCGTGAAATTAGGGTTGATGAACTGCTTATATTTCTGCGCGATCGCTATGGTCTCTACATTGATCGTTTACCTCCTGCTGATGGCTTCGGACAACCCAGCATTGTAGATCAGCAGGCACTGCGGAAAAATGTTACAGCTTTCAAGACTCGTCTGCGAGAAATTGGATTTTTCCAAGACCTATCGGATGCCTATGTTACCCAAACAGTGACTCCTCGTTATACTATCAATACTGAGAATTCCAGAGGTAACAAATGAGCCAAGATTTTAAAGAGCTTCAGCATGAGGAATTAACTCAAGCTTTAGAATCATTATTGTTACCGCGCCTGAGAGATATTCTTGCTTCACGCAGTAAAGGTCATTGTATGCGAGTCGCAGATTTGGACTCACATCTGATGATAATACTGACGCGCAGCTTGCGTCGAGAAGTTCCAGAAGCGCAAGTTTTTATTTTGAATGGTAACGGACAAAATACTGACAACCCAGATTTATATATTTCGTCTACCAAGTTAATCGAACTACGTAACCCTTTACCTGATGGTTCGTTACGACCACCATTACTTATCTTTTTACCATCAAATCTGCAAACAAATGCAGAAGATTCCTTCAACGTTGCGTCGTTTGAAGAAATTTCTCTGGCTGATGTTTATCAGCAACTAGTTCAGAAACTCATTCAGCAAGTTCCGACACCTTTACAAGGTTATATTAAAGAAATTTTGAAGTATTTAACCCAAGAAAAATGGCGTTGGGCTAATGCAGTAAAGCAAGCGCGTTTTTTGCAAACCGCAGTTATAAATGGGATTGCTGGGGATACCCTTGGTGCTGCATTGTATGAATTGGGTTTGGTTCCAGATTTTCATTTGTTTGATCAACCTACAAATACCACTTTCAAAATTAGCAAGAATTTAGAATCGATGAAAAAGCTTACCTTAAATTTTGACAAATCGATTTTGGGTAGAGTTTTAGATTTAGAGTTAACTGATAAATCAGTTCAAAATAAATTAAATAAATATTTAGTTGAAGTAGGTGTAGAAGACCCATACGTGTGGACTAAGCAAGTTATATTAAACCGCAAAAATTGGGATATATCTTTTGACAAATGGAAGTTTCAGGAAGATGTTAGTCCTGATAAAATCTTAATAGAAGTTTTGGATATTGGACTAAGTTTTGTAAAAGATGATGAAACCAATCAAAGTTTACAAAGCCTAATTGGTCAACAAGTATTAGTTCCCAAAGAGCAAAAAAAATTCAAAGTTGAGTTTAAGGTAGACCCCCATCCTCAGCAAATAGAGGGGTTAGACCACTTTACTGTCCAAATTATGACGCAAGATGGTTGTACTGTTGGAAGTGCTAAAAAAGTTAAAGTATGGAAAACAAGAAGCCAAAATAAAAATGTTACTTTAGATAAACTCGATAAATTTGAATTTGAAGAAGGCTGGCATTTTGTTAGGGTTTTACCTTGGACAGAGAATGATGATTCAATACCTTTAGCTGAACCAGAGAATAGTTCAACTCTTGCCCAGATAAAGCCTTATGAAAGTGAATTATTTTATGTACTTCCCAATGCTGAAATTGATGCAGAACCACCAGAAATCAAGTTTTCTGAAGAAATTAGCTTAGAACACGCAAAACTAAGACTCCAGTTTAAGGCGATCGCTGAGGGTCGCGACCCCAATGTAGTTACTCTCAAAAATGTAGTTTGGGCTGAAAAAAGTAGCAAAACTCGCAGCACAGCCCAAGAAGCCTTAGAAGTAAAATTTGGTCGTGACGGCAAATTTCGTATCCCCATAGCGCAATGCTTAAAGGATTTAGAATTTGCAATATTAACATCTCCACAAAGTCCTGTAGGTTGGAAATTACAGGTCAAAATGGGTCAAGTTGGTTCGCCTTCAACAGATATTATTGATTTTCCGAAATCAGCAGTAGCATTAAGTTTTTTATCAACCCGTGCTGATTATTTCGCCGACATTCTTTCGGGAGATAAAAACCTTATTTCTCAGGCGGTTAATTTTATTGCTTTGAAAGACGTTGCTTATGAGTACGCTGCGGCATATCGAGAACTGTTAGTTGACTTGTGCCGTAAAGTAGAAAAAAGCAATGCTTCAGACTGGCAATCTCTCAGTGACCTGAAAAAAGTACTGTTGGTAGATACAGTGCGCTTGGAGATTACAGACTTCCGTGGACAAACACGGGAAGCTATATTATTAGGATCAACCCATCCACTACGTGCCTTATGGCTGACAACATGGAGTCAAATTGCACAATCTTGGGTTGCTGCTACCTACAATGGACAAAAAAAATATGTGGTTTCTGCGAGAGATGGCATTTTACAGGGGTTTCTACCTTTAAACGTACCTCCAACTTTGCCCCTAACTGACGGCAGAGTTTTTATCACGGTTGATAATATTAATCCATTCTGGTCGCTGTATGCTCCATCAACCGAAGAAAACACACGGGGCTTATTAGGGGAAGTCTGTGCTGCTTTAGGACTAACAGAACCTACTATTGGCGCTGCGGTCAATGCTGAAGTCTTAGCTTCTCGGATTGAAAGTTATTTGGCACAAAATCCATACATCCGCACGCTCAGTATTAATGCATTTAACTCAGGTCGTGCGACTGTTCTTGCAGATGCCCTTATTTTATTGCAAAAGCAGGAAGCATTTAGAGATTTACGGTATGACATTCGCTTATTTGTCCCTGATCCAGAAGCGCCTGGGGTTGGTGAAGCTATAGAACAGCTCCTTACACCAATTTCCACCGTAACGTCAGAGGTAGTTGATGCTTTTTCTACATCTAGCGGAAATTACTTGTTTCCTAAATTAAATCTGGCAGTTCATTCCGTTAATGATTTTCGTAACCCAGAATCAAAAAATAAATATCAAGCTCACATTAGTATATTAGTAGATTTATTTCCCGCAAAAGAAATCGGTTCAGCACCACCCTTCCGCTCGAAAGAGATTGCATCCTTATATGGTCTAGTTCAAGATTTTGTTGTCGAATTTCAAGATAATGAGAATGGTACTTTCTGGCGGCGACAACCCCGTCATGGCGAAGCGCGTTCTGTTGTTGGTGCAGAAAACTTGATTGATTTATTGGCTGAGTTGCCTAAAATAATGTCCGGCGCAACTGCTACTGTCGCTACAGGGGTACCAGCTTTTGAAAAACGTCCAGTGGTAACGTTAGGTCTAAATGCAGAACAACGGGAATTATTGCATCATATTCATAATGTCTGTGATTGGGTTTTCACCATTGATCGTAATATTGGCATTGAATTTTTCGACCACGGCGGTCAGAGCGATCGCCCACCTTACTTAGTTGACTATGTTCCTAATACTGCTGCTAGTCTTGGACATCGATTGGTGGTTACTTCGCGCTCTTTATCAGAACTGGAATCAGTTTTGTCGCAAGTTTTAGAGCAATATGGACTTAAGGCTGAAGGAAGTCATGCAGGGGTTATTCTTGAACAGCTGCGATCGCTCTCTGGACGACTAGCATTAAAACTAATCTCATCTGCTAATCAGCAAGCAGAAGCTCTTGGACTAGCTTTAGCTCGTCTATTTTTGCATTACCAAGGAGCATTATCAAACCAAATTATACTTCCTCTGGATGCCCATGTAGAATTGTTTCAAAAAGCGAAGCAGCAAGCAGATGAATTAGGTAACTCAGTCAGTTTGCAACGTACAGATTTAGCGCTTTTTGATCTCAATGCTAAAACTCGAACTATAGTTTGCAACCTAGTTGAAGTTAAATGCTATGCCCAGGTAGGAAGTATTAGCAGTTTCAATCGATTAAAAGAGCAAATAGCAGAACAAATTAATCAATCTCAAAACGTTTTATGCCTACACTTTGAGGTACAGCCAAGACCAGACATATTATTAAAAGTTCGTGAATTTGCGACTCTACTTGAATTTTACTTAGAACGAGCTTTGCGCTATGAAGTAATTGAGAAGGATGCCGCAGAAGAAGCAAGAATCTTAATCACAACACTAGAAGATGGTTACACGCTTACATTTACGCGAAGTGCGCTAGTTTTTGATTTTGGAAAAGCAGGCACAGAACCACCGGAATCTGACCAAGGAATTGAATATCATCGTATTGGTATTGATTTAATTAAAGAATTGATCGCTTTAGCAAAACCTATCGTAAAAATCACTCAATCTTCTGAGGGGAAAAATATTAGAAAAGAGTCACAGCCAAGGGATATTACAGACTCAATCCCTCGTTTGATATCAGCCGCTTTTCTTGTCCCATCAAGGAAACATTCTATAACTTGGGATAATTTGATAATGGATGAGCAACAAAGTCTTATTTTAGAAGAAGAACATCCTGAAACTTCTACTCCAGTAGTTTACTCTTCAGTAAATTCTTACGAAATCCCCTCAAGTATCAGTGAAGAGATAGAAGCTTCCGCAGTAAACAATCAAGAAACACAAGAGGTTCAGGATGTCTTAAAATCTGTTGAAGTTATTAACTCACAGCCACCAGATAATTTTGCCTTACCTTTACCATTACAGGTTGAAACTGATGAAGCACCTAAAAAGGAACTGGTTTATGATGTAATGCTTGGCGTTCAATCTTCAACCCCCCAGTATGGAATTCTAGGAGAAACATCTGGACGTAAGGTTGCTTTAGACTTGAATCAAACTCACACTATCAGCCTTTTTGGAGTTCAAGGAGCAGGAAAAAGTTACACATTAGGCAGTATTGTTGAAATGGCTTGTATACCTATTTCAAATATCAACATTCTACCAAGCCCCTTAGCAACTGTAATTTTTCATTACAGTCCAACCCAAGATTACAAACCTGAGTTTACTTCAATGGTTTCACCCAATTCCGAGCCTATTCAAGTAACTTTGTTGCGTGAAAGATTTGGGGCAGAACCAGCTGCGCTTAAAGATGTTGTGATCCTCGTTCCCGCTTCAAAAGTTGAAGAAAGAAAAGCTGAGTACCCAAATATAGAAGTTCTTCCTCTTACCTTTGCGGCATCAGAACTAAAAGCTACACACTGGAGATTTTTGATGGGTGCTGTTGGTAGTCAAAGTATGTATTTGCGTCAAGTAAACCAAATTATGAGAAGGTTGCGCGATCAACTAACACTTCAAGAAATTATTCAAGGTGTAGAAAACTCTTCTCTATCAGATCACCTAAAAGATTTAGCCAGAACTAGGCTAGAATTTGCGGCTGAATACATTGATGATACGCGTCGCTTAACTGATGCTGTTCGTCCTGGTCGCTTAATTATCGTGGATTTACGAGATGAGTTTATTGAAAAAGACGAAGCTTTGGGACTCTTCGTTGTTTTATTACAAATTCTTTCCGAGGCAACTCATAATGGACAGCTATTCAACAAACTTGTTGTTTTTGATGAAGCGCACAAGTACATAGAAAACCCAGACCTAGTAGCTGGACTAATCGAGGTGGTTCGAGAAATGCGACACAAGGGAACTAGTATCATGGTTGCTTCACAAGATCCACCATCAGTCCCCACATCGCTCATTGAATTATCCTCACATATAATAATGCATCGGTTTAATTCACCAGCTTGGCTAAAGCACATTCAAAAAGCTAATGTATCGCTTAACAGTCTGTCTCCAGAAAATATGAGTAATCTAGGTGCTGGTGAAGCTTATATTTGGTCGGCTAAAGCTAGTGATAATGCATTTACCAAAGGAACCGTAAAAGTCAGGTGTCGTCCCAGGTTCACTCAACATGGCGGTAGTACAAAAACAGCAGTTAATCTTTAGTTAATAACCATCGGTTTTTTGCCCGAATTTCAGAGTTGATATTTAATTTTTCTATCCCATAAGGACGGAAGAGTCTTATTCTCCTTTTTCAATTGGGCTATATCCATAGCCACAGTACCTGAATTTTCCCGTTAAGTCTCGAAAACCTTGCTGGTAAAGGATTTAAGAAACAGCACAGTAAATCCAGTACAGTAATTGAAATCGGGTGCTAAAGGTAACAAGCAATGCTGGACTGGTGGGAGAAAAATTTTGCAACTTTAGAATTAGGCGATCGCCGATTAAATGAGCGTGCAATGTCAATCGGCTATGCTCTAAGTCTTGGATTTGGCAAAGCACTGTCGGAAGTTTTTAAAAGTGGAACCGTACTCAAAACAGATCCGTGAGTTTTTGCTAACCCAAAAGTGGAATTTTCCAGGGTGATTGAGCCGCACTGTCAAATGACGGCGGAAACTGTTGCAGAACGCGATGTAGTGCTGTGCGTCGGAGATACAAGTTTTCTTGATTATGGCAGTATTAAAGCTAAAACAGAAGGTTACGGGCCAATTGGTAAGGCAGGTAATGGTCTAATATTACACAGTGCCTTAGCCATAGAGCCTCAGAATGGTCAATCAATAGGTTTGTTGTGGCAAAAACTTTGGAATCGGGAGCCAAAGCCGAAACCACCACAAGATGAAACCCCAACACAGAAGAAGAAACGGCAAGCAGCAGCCCGTAAAGAAGCCCGAAATCGCCCGTTTGAACAAAAAGAATCGTATAAATGGGTAGAGGCACTCACAACGGTAGAAAATCTTGTGAGCCAGCGCACAAGAGTGATTCATGTTTTCGACCGCGAAGGTGATATTACAGAAGTTTTTGATAAACTTCGCCAACTCAAGCACACCAGAGTTCTTGTTCGGGCAGCTCATAACCGCAGTTTAGATTCTAATAGTGAGCGTCTATGGTCGAAATTAGAAGCACAACCTATCAGTTTTGAACAGAAAATTGAATTACCATCCACGAACCAGCGATCTGCCCGGCAAACCAAATTAGCTATCAGATTTTGTCAAGTTAATCTCCGTACACCTTATCGTTTTGATAACCGTGACCCACAACAGGTCTACGCTGTTTATGCCACTGAGATTGGTTGTCCAGATAGTGAATCACCCGTGGAATGGATGTTGCTAACAACGGAAGTTATTGCAGATAGTCAGATGGCTTCTACGATTTTACACTGGTACACGTAACGGAAAGCGTGTTGAAGAATATCATAAAATTTTCTCTTTCGGGATGTCAGGTAGAAAAATATCGGCTTGCTGCTGAAGGCATGAAGGCTCTGATTGGATTCTTGAGTGTGATTGCTGTAGAACTGTTGCAGTTAAATTATTTACACCGCACTCAACCCTTAGCCCTGGCAATTGAAATTCTCAATCCTCTTGAACTTAAAATTTTAAAAGCTAAGTCTCCCAAAGCACCCACAGTCCTCACAGTTAGCTGGGCCGTTGAAGCCGTTGCTCGTCTTGGTGGCTACTTAGAACATCGAAGTAAAACACCCATTGGTATTCAAGTACTGTGGCGAGGTTGGTTAAAATTACACGACCTCTGTCAAGGCTGGCAGCTTGCAAAAGACACTTAACGGGAAAAGTCAGCCACAGTACAAGTACTAACTATAAACTTATACACTAAGCTAAAGAGTAAAGACAGATGTGCCAGTTGGTTTCTAACTTTATTCTCTAGTTTCCAACTTTATTATTCAGTTTCCAACTTTATTCTCGTTTTACAAAACCTACAGTTGATAAGAAGCCGTCAAAGCCACTGCTAAAGCATCCGCAGCATCATCCGGCTTAGGAATTTCATCTAAATCTAACTCCCGCGCCACCGCTTCTTGCACTTCTGACTTATCAGCATTGCCATAGCCTGTTAAAGCTTGTTTAATTTGAGCCGGAGTAAACTCTACATAAGGAAGACGACGCTGCCCCAACACTAAAATGACTATACCCCGCGCCTGTGCAACCAGGATAGTACTTGACATCCGATAGAAGAAGAGTTTCTCGATTGCCACTAAGTCTGGTTGAAATTCCTCTATCAGGGTGTGTAAATCATCAAACAAGGTACATAAGCGCTGGCCCATTTCTACATCTGCTGACGTTTTAATTACTCCAAAATCCAGCATATTTACTGTAGTCTCTTGCACCTTTTTGAGATTTTGTGTACAGCTAATTGCCCCAAATCCTAAAATTGCCAGTCCTGGATCTAATCCTAAAATTCGTTTTTCCATTAAATTCACTTTTATCAAGCCAGGGTATTGTTTAACTAGAAATCCTGGCAATGTTCACGACTTGCTCTTAGTCTAATAGGATTGATAAATATAATAGTTTCACGCCTGGTTTTTTAAACCAAGCGGTGTAAATTTTCTGTTAATTATTGTTTGTAGCACTGCTCCAAATCAGGTATGTCAATTGGTTTTCTCAGACAAGCCCTCAACGCCCTGCAAAAGCAGTCGCGCTCTCGTACTTCCTATCGAGTTAACCAGTGGTTCAAATGGTTATCCCCTGGACTATCGGTAAAACGTTGGTTGTTAATTAGTGTTGGGGGTGTACTGCTGGCGAGTTTGGGGTTAGCCATTTGGATTAAGCTAACCCCAATTTTTTGGATGATTGAGTTGGTTAGAGGTTTCTTGGGAGTAATCACCAACCTCTTACCGAACTATATCAGTGGGCCTTTGGTACTGCTTGGCGGCTTGCTGTTAGTGCTTTGGGGGCAAACTCGGACTGTCGGCTCAATTACTAAGGTACTAAGAGCAGAAGGCGGAGAGGAACTCATTGATGTCTTGCTGGCCCATCGTCGATTGTACCGAGGCCCAAAAATAGTGGTAATTGGTGGTGGTACGGGACTTTCTACGTTGTTGAGAGGACTGAAAACCTACAGCGCTAATATTACCGCGATTGTCACTGTCGCCGATGATGGTGGATCTTCTGGGCGTTTGCGTCAAGAATTTGGAGTGCTACCACCAGGAGATATTCGTAATTGTTTGGCTGCACTAGCAGATGAAGAAAAGTTATTAACAGAATTGTTTCAATACCGTTTTCGGGCTGGAGATGGGTTAACTGGTCACAGTTTTGGCAATTTGTTTTTAACGGCAATGAGTGATATTACTGGAGATTTAGAACAAGCAGTTGCAGCCAGTTCTAAAGTTCTAGCGGTGCGAGGACAAGTACTACCAGCAACTCTCAGTGATGTTCGCCTCTGGGCAGAATTAGCCGATGGTCGTCGGATTGAGGGGGAGTCTAGTATTCCCAAAGCTGGCGGTAAAATTGTCAAAATTGGCTGCATTCCGGCTAATCCTCCGGCGGTGCCAGCAGCTATTAAAGCAATTAAAGAAGCTGATTACATTATTATTGGCCCAGGTAGCCTTTATACAAGCTTAATTCCTAATTTATTAGTACCAGAAATTGCCGATGCGATCGCTCAATCAGATGCCCCCCGTATTTATATCTGCAATATCATGACTCAACCAGGAGAAACTGAAGGCTATACTGTTGCCGATCACATCAGAGCAATTGATGCTGCTTGCGGACAAAGACGACTATTCGATGCTGTATTAATACACAAAAAATCTCCTTCGGAGCAATCACTTATCCGCTACGCCCAACAAAACTCTCATCCCGTTTTCCTTGATAGAGAAGCCGTAACTCAACTAGGGCGACGGATTGTTCCAGCTAATGTTTTGTATGAAGATGAAACAGGTTTTGTACGTCACAATCCGCAGAAACTAGCACAAGTGTTATTACGGTGGTACGGTAGAGGTCATCACTTAAGATAAAAAATTAGTCATTTGTTCTTTGTTTAGACTAATGACTAATGACTAATGACTAATTATGAAAATTTTTCTTGCAGATACAGAAGCGACGCTGCGCTTAGGTATTACTCTTGGCGAATCCCTGACACCTGGCAGCGTGATTTTACTAGAAGGTGATTTGGGCGCTGGTAAAACTACTTTAGTTCAAGGCATTGGTAAAGGTTTAGGAATTGCTGAACCCATTGTCAGTCCTACTTTCACGCTGATTAATGAGTACACTGAAGGACGCTTTCCCCTTTACCATCTGGATTTATATCGCTTGGAACCGCAAGAAGTCGCAACCCTAAATTTAGAAAGTTACTGGGAAGGTGTTGAAGTGATACTAGGAATTGTGGCAGTTGAATGGGCAGAACGATTACCCTACAAGCCAGATAGTTATCTGAGCGTGAGTTTGACTTATGGATATGAAGGCACTCGTCAAGTCGAACTCACACCATTCAATTGTGCCATTAGCAAAATCATTGCCGCAATTTAAGCTCATTTCCCGCCTAAAGTACGAGGGATTTTAGTTTTTTGACCGCAACACTCAAAAATTCCTGCAAATAATCGAGAGAGAACTTTACACTCGTCCTATCTGCCACTACCACGTTCGCCACCGTCAGTTTCTAACATTGTTATCTCAACCAAAACAAAAATATTTAATCAGCTTTTCTTCAATAGAAAACTGGTAGTCAGCTTTGCTGACACCTGCTCCTATAAATTTAGGAGAGTTCCCAACACACTGGCTTTCTTTAAAAGGGAGACTATTTTTTCTTTCACTCCCTCAAATCCAGGCGGGGTTATCTTATCCGAATAGTATTGAACCTAAAGTGATTCTTAACTAAATAGGATATATGAATCAAGCAAGTGTAAATAAACTGTTGTTGGGGTCAATGAAAGTTTTGAGAGAACTTAGTCAGCTTCGATTGAATCTGATTAGTTCCCTACGTGGTTTAAAAAAGGAATCTAGATTATTTAGCAGCGAATGCTAGTAAAAAAGTTAAACAATCATCAGTTTATGTATAATTTTAACTTTTCTCACACTTAGTATTCCCAAGTTAAGTTCACAATCTATACAAAAAAATAAAGTATTTTATAAATTCACAAAATTAGTTCTAATAATTTTAACTAGCAATAAATTCTTATATTCACATCTGTAATTAACACCGATTTCAATAAAATATTTAACTAAAATATCTCGTATTTATACATATTTTATCTAGAAATACAAGACACAAAAAAAGCAAACCATCTAAAAATACGGGGTTTTATCTGTAGACTGAACTTTTTGTTACACCTATCACTTCAGAATCAAGTAAAAATGCTTAATTTACGACTAAACGCCGTAGATTAAGCATTTTTGCAATGGGTAGAGTCTCAATGCTTGTCGGGTTTTGGGAGGGGAAAGAAAAAACCTTTAACCTTTAGCCTTTAACCTTTTCCCCAAATCCAATTCCGAGTTAAAAATCCACAAAGCGTGCAGTATTGGGTAGAGTCTTTTGTCGAACAAGTGCAGACTCTTAACTAGTTGATGCTACTTTTGTTACAAATCTTAACCAAAATTCTATTCCGATATATCGGAATATATCGCGATATATCGTATATTAGAGAAAGTTGATTTGAGATTTACTTATGTTTAGACATTTTCGGTCACGTTTTGGCGCACCTGCATGGGCAGGAGTTAGCGAAGAGGATTCATTGCTTGTCAGGTCTTGGTTTGGACATGGCAAGCATCATGGTAGACATCATGACAAACGCTTTGATAATGAAATGTTTGGTCGTGGTTGGGGAGATGAATACCGGACTCGTCGGGGTGACATCAAGTTCATTCTGCTGGAATTGTTATCTGAGCATCCTAGTCATGGTTACGACCTGATTAAAGAGATGGAAACTCGCTATGGTGGTTTCCGTCGCCTCAGTCCTGGCTCAGTGTATCCAACACTCCAATTGCTGGAAGAAGGAGGTTATCTCAAGAGCGCACAGGAAGGGGGCAAGCGGATTTATACGATTACGGATGAGGGTAAACAATTATTGGCAGAACGTTCCCAACAAGAACCTTCAGACACTCCTTGGGATACCTTCAAAAGTTTTGTTACAGGTAAGCCCCAAGAGTTTATTGAGTTGCGGAATGCCGCCACAGAGTTAGCTGCTGCGGTGGCGCAGGTGGCTCGTAGTGGCAATATGGAGCGGATAAATCGGGTGCGCGAGCTTTTAGAGCAAGTTAAACGGGAAATTTACGCGATTCTGGCTGAAAAATAAGTAGAGGCTCGTAGTAAGACTTTAGTCCTTAGTTTCTAAGCAGCAAATTGCTTACTACAAACCCTCTAGTACTTTGCTCACGCTGTCGATCGCATTAGCGTTCGCTGTCCAACATCTGCATTTGATGTCGATCGTAACGAGTGCCTGCGATCGCAGATGCAGGAATTGCTGCTTCAATACGGGTTAGTCTTCTGGGGATAGATTTACATGGAGCTAGGGGAAAAATAGTTAGACCATTGAACCAAGTTGGCGATGTTGAATTTTATTTTGGGTAGTCATATAGGGCTTCTCAGTTGTTTTACTACTAGCTTAGATTCAAAATTCTTCGCATCTTTGCGTAACTATACGCTGCCTGTAGGACGCACGATAATCTCATTCACATCAACGTCATCCGGTTGTTCGATTGCAAAGGCGATCGCTCTGGCGATCGCTTCCGCCGGAAGCGCAATCTTGCGGAATTCCTCCATACCTTTGCCAGCTTCGGGGTCAGTAATGCTATCGGCTAGTTCCGACTCCGTTACACCCGGTGAAATAACTGTAACGCGAATGTCAGTATTTTCCTGACGCAGCCCCTCCGAAATTGCCAACACCGCGAACTTAGTTGCTGAATAAACAGCGCAGGTTGGCCAGACAGCATGTCCGCCGATGGAGGACAAGTTGACGAACTGGCCAAATCCCTGGCGTTTCATCAGCGGTAGCCCAGCAGCGATGCCATTGAGTACGCCACGGATGTTCACATCAATCATCCAGTCCCATTCATCAACTTTCAGCGCTTCTAGCTTCGAGAGCGGCATAACGCCTGCATTGTTAACGATGACATCAATGCGGCCAAATTTGCTCTGAGCAAATTCTACAAAGGCTTGGAAGTCGGCGCGATTAGTAACATCAAGAGTCTGATACTCCGCCGAGCCTCCCTCAGCGCGGATTGTAGCCACGAGCTTTTCTAGCCGCTCCGTGCGTCGTGCGCCCAGGATGACGTGGATGTCCTTACGAGCGAGTAGACGTGCTGTCGCCTCACCGATACCGCTACTTGCGCCTGTAATTAGTACGACTTTCTGTTGGTTGGTAGTCATAAAACCGGATCTCCAAGTTGTTGTATTCTCTAGCACACTCTTAATCTAAGGGAGTCAAAGCTTGATGCGGTAATCTGAACCTGCGAAATTCTTGCCTAATCCTGCATTTTTATTCATGTTTATCATAAAAAGATAAACTGACCTCAGCGGCTAAATAGATTGCGGCTGCCCTGAATGTTAGTTTAATAAAGGATTTCAAACAACATTATGGAACAGACTGTTAGAAAGCAGCAGTCCGAGCTAGCCGCTCTGATTGCACAAAACAGTAATGGAGATGGTGTCCATCCCACAGCGATCGAGCGGTTATTCCTGATCCGTTCATTACAACCTACTGCCCCTCTCCATACCCTGCATGAGCCTGCCCTTTGCATCGTCGCTCAGGGCAAGAAACAGGTAATGCTGGCAGACAATCTGTATGTTTATGGTCAAGACCAATATCTGGTGGTGTCGGTCGATCTGCCTGTCGTTGGGCAAGTGATTGAAGCGACACCAAGCCTTCCGTATCTGTGTCTTCGGCTCGATTTAGATCCCGGAGAACTCAGCACACTGATGATGGAGGCAAAACTAGACGCTCCCACTAACCAACCACTAAAACCGGGTTTGTCTATTAATCCTGTTAGCCCACAACTACTTGATGCTGCAATCCGACTTGTACGGTTGTTGGAAACGCCCCAAGATATTGCCATCCTCGCACCTTTGATGGTCCGAGAAATTTTCTACCGTTTGTTATCTGGCGAACACAGTGCTAGATTGCGACAGATTGCTTTAGTCGATAAACAATTCCAAGCAATTAGCAGAGCGATCAACTGGCTGAAATGGAACTACGAAAAACCATTTCGGATCGATACGATCGCTCGTGAAGCGCGCATGAGTCCCTCGTCGCTTCATCATCACTTTAAGTCTGTCACCACCATGAGTCCTTTGCAATATCAAAAACAACTTCGGCTTCAACAAGCCCGTCGTCTGATGCTGGGGCAAGGTATGGATGCAGCAACAGCTAGTCATTATGTGGGTTATGAAAGTCCCTCACAGTTCAGCCGTGAATACAGTCGCTTGTTCGGCGCACCACCGTTGCGTGATATGGCTCGGTTAAAAAGTGGAGTTTTTGGGGATGGGGAGAAATCAATTCAAAATTCAAAATTCAAAATTCAAAATTCAAAATTAAAGAATTTCTGCCTTCTGCCTCCTGCCTCCTGCCTCCTCTTCCCCATGTCCTCAAAAATTAGAAGCGATCGCACTTAAATCTGGCTCGATGAGTGAGTTTAGCAATGTCCATAACTGCAAATCAGTAAAGTCTGGAATTGCCATAAATGCACCGACTGACTGCAAAATTTGCGGATCGTGGGTGGAGGCGATGCCAATGGTGCGGATATCTGCACCCACTGCTGAACGAATCCCAGAGGGAGAGTCTTCTAAAGCGATCGCTTCTTCTGCTGTAATCCCCAATTTATTCAGGGCAACTTGGTAGGGCACAGGATCGGGTTTACCTGCAATACAATCATCCGCTAAAACAACTGTATGGAAAGCTTCTTTTATCCCCAAAACCTCTAGCATAAATTCTGCATTTAATCTAGGAGCATTAGTTACTAATGCTCGTTTTAATTGATGTGTTTCTGTCCATGCTAGTAGTTCAGAAAATCCACTTAGCGGTTTGAGATGTGGGGCTAGCTTGCGGAAGAACGCCTCTTTTTCGTCTGCAAATTGTTGCCCTTCTGCTGCCGATAATTGTGGCAGAATGTCTTTAACAATTTCTGGATTTAGCCTTCCACTAATTCGGGATTTATAAAATGTTTCATCTATTTCTATGCTGTAATTTAACAGCATTTCCCGCCAAGCTCGGTAGTGTATAGGATCGGTATTGACAATAGTGCCGTCTAGGTCAAAAAGAATTGCAGCCAGCATGATTTTTGGGTAAAATGTAAATAATTGTTAACTTAATTTAAATAGTTTACATTGTTTTTTGCCTTTAGTGATTGTTCCTTTGTTAATACGGGGATTGGGGACTGGAGAAGAAAATTTCAAGAGTCACAAATTACTTTGCTAAATCCTAAAATCTATACTAGATAGGGCATATAAGGGTAGACAGGTAAAACCTCTGGGCAAACTGCCGTATAATTGATAACCTTCTTCGTAAGCAAATGGTAGCCGCCACAAACTTTTTTCGCGTTGACGATTTATTAGTGCAGATTTACAACTCTGAAGTCGAAATGGCCGAGGATGTTGCCGTAATCGTGCAAAAGTATTTACAGCAAGTTCTTAATCTTCAGGATACAGCTGCTGTATTGTTAGCTACAGGTAACTCCCAACTCAAATTTCTTGATGCTTTGATTGCATTGGGTGATGTAGATTGGTCGCGGATTATTGTGTTCCATCTAGATGAATATTTGGGAATTACTGCCGATCATTCTGCTAGTTTTCGGCGTTATATGCGAGAACGTGTAGAAAATCGGGTTAATCCTAAGAAATTTCACTATATAGAAGGTGATACATTACAACCAGTAGCAGAGTGCGATCGCTACACTAAATTATTGCAAGCACAACCGATTGACTTATGCTGTCTTGGTGTTGGCGAAAATGGACATTTAGCTTTTAACGATCCAACTGTAGCAAATTTTCAAGATCCTTACAGCGTAAAACTGGTAAAGCTGGATACTGTAAACCGTCAGCAACAAGTAAGTACAGGTCACTTTCCGAATTTAGAAAATGTTCCACAGTATGCTTTTACTGTCACCATCCCAACAATTTGTTCGGCTAAAAAAATTATCTGTCTTGCTCCAGAAAAACGTAAAGCGAATGTGGTAAAAGATATGCTGCAAAGCTATATCGGTACAGACTGTCCAGCTTCTATTCTTCGTCAACAACCACAAGCAACGTTGTTTTTAGATGTTAATTCTGCTAGTAGACTAGAATAAATTTTGACTTATTAACACCTAAATATTCCAAGCTAATTATTGCAGCGATCGCTGGAATTGCAATTCAGAAGCTTTGCAAAGTGGCAGATTTTTCTTAGCTGACATTCAAAACAACCAATAGATGCTATTGGACAAGCTATTCTATGTTTTATCGCCGCTCAAGGGGAAGGGGCTATAGTCAGGCGCCAAACTCTATTGCAACAGTTCCCTGATGCTGATATTATTTTCAACTTGCTGTTGCAACGGAAGTTAATTGAGGAAGTTGACGACGGCTATCGCTTCCAAGTGGAGTTTATTCGTCGCTGGTTTATTTGAATTATGTCTGATAAGTTAACTTCTGACAAATACTACTTGTGCTGGCGTAATTGCTCTACTATATAATCTTCTAGTTCTTGTTTTTCTCTGTTACTAGCATTTCGTTGATAAGTTCTTCCAGTTTCTTGAATAAACCTACGTTTCTCGCTGGGAGAAGATTTGAGTTTACCTCCAGTTCCTTGCAACTTTTGCTGTAATTCTTCCCAAGTTTTTTCACCCACACTTTCACCTAGTTTGACCAGTGCCTTTGGGAGTAACATTTTTGCTTCTCTTTGAAAATCTTCTTCTGTCTCAAGGGAAGCTAAATCTATATTGCTAAAGTCGATATCGATTTGAAACTTATTCATACGATTGTATTTATTTTGTTCAAAATTATTATCAAAATCCGGTAAAGATGGGTTTTCACTTTTCAGTTACGATCGCCAGATAGTATGATTGTACTGTTTGATGTTGGTCACTGTTGAAAATATCAATTCCGAAAGTTGATTTAATACTTCCGGTAGTATAGCCTTACTTAATCATTCATCACAAGATTCTCGGCTTATTGAAACAAGTGGGAAATCTCAGCCTTTTGGTTTTCATTTATAAAAGAAGATTGCTATATATTCAAAAAGAATACACATAACTAATGACCGTACAACCAAGTTAGCAATATTAGAAATGCTATCTTAAAAACAAGGTCATTTGCTCAGTTTTTGAGGATAATACTATGACTACAACGCTCAAAGAGCCTAATTCTATTGAGTCATTGCTAGGTAAAGAGGCTGAAGACCTGCTTACTTACAAAGCAAAAGTTTCTCGTGATTTAATACATTTGCCGGGCCCAGACTTTGTAGATCGCATCTGGCTCAACAGCGATCGCAATCCTCAAGTATTGCGTAATCTCCACTTACTTTACTCTACTGGTCGTCTGGCAAATACAGGCTATCTCTCGATTTTACCAGTAGACCAAGGGATTGAACACTCAGCTGGCGCGTCTTTTGCGCCCAATCCAATTTACTTTGACCCAGAAAATATTGTCAAGTTAGCGATCGCCGCAGATTGCAATGCTGTTGCTACTACTTTGGGGACATTAGGTATAGTTTCGCGCAAGTATGCCCACAAAATTCCCTTTATTGCCAAAATCAATCACAACGAATTGCTGACTTTCCCCAATCAATTTGACCAGGTATTGTTTGCGGATGTCGAACAAGCTTGGAATTTAGGGGCGGCGGCGATAGGTGCGACAATTTACTTTGGTTCGGAGCATTCTACCAGACAAATTCAAGAAATCAGCAAAGCTTTTAAACGCGCCCACGAACTCGGTTTGGCAACAATTCTCTGGTGTTATCTGCGGAATAACGCCTTTAAACAAGATAAAGATTACCACCTTGCGGCTGATCTTACCGGACAAGCGAATCATTTGGGCGTAACGATTGAAGCTGATATTATCAAACAAAAGTTACCCGAAAATAACAATGGTTACGGTGCAATTGCCAAAGCCAGTGGTAAGAGTTACGGCAAAACCGATGAGCGGGTTTACACAGAGTTGACAACCGATCACCCAATTGATTTAACTCGTTACCAAGTACTAAACTGCTACTCTGGGCGTGTCGGGTTGATTAATTCTGGTGGCGCGACTGGTAAAAATGATTTCGCCGAAGCAATACGCACCGCCGTAATCAACAAACGCGCTGGTGGTTCAGGATTAATTTCTGGGCGAAAAACCTTCCAACGTCCTTTTGAGGAAGGTGTAAAACTGTTTCACAACATTCAAGATGTTTACTTGTCGCCAGATGTGACGATAGCTTAAGAAGTCAAAAGGTAAAAGGCAAAAGTAAAAAGAAAAGAATCTTTTGCCTTTTTACTTTTTACTTTTCAATGCCCCATTGTCCTACTTCAAGCCTAGAATATTCAAGACTATATACAAGCCACCTGCGTATGTAGCAGAACCAAGCAGTACACAAACCGGCAGTGTCAGCACCCAGGCTAGGAGCAGATTTCTTAGAGTATCCATTTGCAAACCCGAATGGTTCGCCGCCATTGTACCCGCTACACCAGATGATAGTACGTGAGTGGTGCTGACTGGTAGACCGAAATAATCCGCAGCACCAATGGTTGTCATAGCTACTAACTCGGCGGAAGCTCCTTGAGCGTAAGTAAGGTGGTCTTTGCCAATCTTTTCACCTACTGTTACTACAATCCGCTTCCAACCAATCATTGTGCCAAGACCCAGTGCAATGGCAACGGCAAATTTTACCCAATTGGGAATGAATTTGGTTACTTTATCCAACTGCGTTTTATAACTGGTAAGCACCTCTTCTTGTTTGGTATTAGTTAATTTTTTCTGTTTGTCCAACTTTGCAATTGTTCCAGCTACTAGATACATATCAGTTCGTAATGAGCCAAGCTCATCCTTTGAAAGCTGCTTGAAACTAGTCTTATCAGCAAGCTTATCTTTGATTGTACGACTCTTAGCAGCAAGAGCTGGTAATGTTTTTTCGGTGGCTTCGTTACTTGGTTTGAGGTAGTCGGAAAGCTCATCTGAGACGTTTTGGTTGTTTAAGAATGTTCCAGGTAGTGGTTGTTGCAGCACTGAAATCACAGAGTTGGACGTAGCGGCCAACTGAGCGATCGCTCCTGCATTGGTATCTATATTCAGTGCAAACATACCTGGTAGAATGCCTACCAAGATGAGCATGATCAAACCCATACCTTTTTGACCATCATTTGAACCGTGGGCGAAGCTCACACCAGTACATGTCAAGATTAACAAAGCACGTATCCAAGGCGGCGGTGCTTTACCATGATCCGGCGCACGGTATAACTCTGGTCGTTTAATCAGTATCTTCGCTAGTATTAACAGCAGTGCGGCGCAGGTGAATCCAATAATTGGCGAAATCAGTAAAGATGTAAAAACTTCCTGTGCCTTTGCCCAATTCACGCCCTCACCAAAAATATGACCCGAAGACAACATTGAATTTGCTAAACCAACACCTATGATCGAGCCAATCAATGTGTGTGAACTGGATGCAGGTAAGCCCAAGTACCAGGTTCCCAAGTTCCACATGATCGCTGAAATCAAAAGTGCAAAGACCATTGCGAAGCCTGCACTTGAGCCAACATTGAGTACCAACTCAACAGGAAGCAGGGCAATAATGCCAAAAGCAACAGCTCCGCTTGATGTCAGCACACCAATTAGGTTCCAACAGCCTGACCAAACAACGGCAATATTTGGCTTTAGGGTGTTAGTATAAATGACCGTGGCAACTGCATTTGCAGTATCATGAAAACCATTGACAAACTCGAAGCCGAGTGCAAGACTCAGCGCCAAAGCCAGAAATAAATATTCCATTTAGCACTCCTAGTAAAAGACAAGAATGCACCCTGACTAAAATAATTTGTGTTGCAAAAAACTATTAAAACTGGGAAAAAACTTGGAGTTATTGCAATTCAGTGAGCTACACAAAAAGTTATAATTAGAAATACAACTTTGTGCTAAACAGATTTTCTGATTGCATCTGTTATTTCAAAATAAGAATAGGTTCTAATTACAATTAGAAGATTAGAATAAATAGGTTAAGGAATAAATAAGAAACAGTAAAAAAGAAATTAAGGAACTTCAAATCATAGTTATGGGGAGCAAGGGAGCAGGGGAGCAGAGGAGAAGTTACAGTAAGTTTTTCCCCTCTGCCCCTCTGCTTCTTTCATGCCCCATGCCCAATACAACTCTTGGAGAGCCTACGCCCTAAGCGTAGCTATGCCACAGGCTTTACGGCTTTGCTCAGTACAAGTCCCCAATGACAAATGACTAATGCCCCATTCCCGATTTTTATCTAACGTTTCTCAGTAGAAAATCTGGCTGACCACAACTTTTTTGCGATCGCTTCAAAATTTCGGCGCTACAAATACCAGGTTCGCCGTTTTTGGAATAACAAAAGAAGACTTCTTGCAAAAATCTTCCCGAACCAGAACAAAAAGGTGCTATACCATCAGCAGTAATTTGATTATTTGCACTCAAAAATGAATTTTTAAAATTTGTAATTGTGGTACGCACGGGTTTGGCCGGGCGATTGTAAGCTGCGGGAATAGCGATCGCATCTTTTAATTTTTTACTCAATCCCAAGTATTCCGCAGGAGTTTTCCCCGAACAAGTACCATGTTTTTCCCATTCATGATCGTAAAGTTTATTACTAGGATACAAATTGGGAAATTGCCGCTTTACTTCCGACGGTAATTTTTGCGTAGAACAATTAGCAGGATAACCAGTTTGATACTGCGGCCACAAACCATGTAGTACAAAACCAAGTTTCCTTCCAGAACCACACTGCTGCTTGTCACGGCTACCATTTGCCGCACAATAATCTGGCGACCAAGAGAGTGTCAGTACATAAAAATCAAATTTACCCGGAGTACCGCGATTTTGAGCAATAGCAGCATTAGGTATAAAAAGACCAGTAATTAACAGAGAAGATGCAATTAAAAGTTTCTTAATCTGCATAAAAACAACTAGTTTACCTAAAAATAAAGTTATACATAATACATGGTTAAGAGTCAATAATCAAACTGCTTTGCGGAGTTATTGGGCATTGGGCATTGGGCATTAGTTATTAATTATTCTCCCCTGCTCCCTGCTCCCTGCTCCCCTGCTCCCTGCTCCCCTGCTCCCCTGCTCCCTCATCTCCCCGATTTTCAACGAATTCAGAAAAAGCAAATCTTGGTAGGGATTCTGGGATATCCTTAGATAAGTGAAAGATTTGCCAAAAATAGTAAGAATGAAGCTGGCAGCAAGAGTAAGTCAGGTAACACCTTCATTAACCTTAGCGATCGCAGCCAAGGCTAAGGCACTGAAGGCGGAAGGAATAGATGTTTGTAGTTTTAGCGCTGGAGAACCAGATTTCGATACCCCAGCGCATATTAAAGCCGCAGCAGTCAAAGCTTTGGATGAAGGCAAAACCAAATATGGTGCAGCAGCCGGAGAACCAAAGTTAAGGGAAGCGATCGCCCATAAGCTTAAAATTGATAACGGTCTTGATTACAAGTCTGAGAATGTCATCGTCACCAATGGCGGTAAGCATTCTCTGTACAACTTAATGGTGGCATTGATCGATCCAGGTGATGAAGTAATTATCCCTGCACCTTACTGGCTAAGTTATCCCGAAATGGTGACTTTGGTAGGTGGAGTCCCGGTGATTGTGACTACAGATGCAACGACGGGTTATAAAATTACTCCCGAACAACTCCGTAAAACCATCACGCCGAAGACGAAGTTATTTATCCTCAACTCTCCATCTAATCCGACGGGGATGGTTTACACGCCAGATGAAATCAAAGCATTGGCGCAGGTAGTAGTTGATGCAGATATCTTTGTTGTCTCAGATGAGATTTACGAAAAGATTCTCTACGACGGTGCAGAACATATCAGCATCGGTTCTCTGGGGAAGGCAATTTTTGACCGGACTTTGATTAGTAATGGGTTTGCGAAGGCTTATTCTATGACTGGTTGGAGACTTGGTTATTTAGCGGGGCCTGTGGAAATCATTAAAGCAGCGAGTTCCATCCAAGGACATAGTACATCTAACGTGTGTACCTTTGCCCAATATGGTGCGATCGCAGCGCTGCAAAGTTCTCAAGATTGTGTCGAAGAAATGCGCCAAGCCTTCGCCAAACGACGACAGGTAATGCTAGACGGACTCAACGCCATTCCCGGATTGAGTACTGCAAAACCAGATGGCGCTTTTTATCTGTTCCCTGATATCAGCAAAACCGGTCTAAAATCCCTAGAATTTTGTGACGCTTTACTGGAAGAATATCAAGTTGCTGTCATTCCCGGAATTGCTTTTGGCGCTGATGACAATATTCGCCTTTCCTACGCCACAGATATGGCGACGATTGAAAAGGGAATGGATAGATTAGAGAAATTTGTCAAGTCGCGTATTTAGTCGGTTGTCATTTGTCACTTGTCACTTGTACTGAGCGTAGTCGTTGGCGCAGCCTCTCGTAGAGAAGTATTTGTCATTTGTGAGGAGCATTTCTCTACTCTTCAACTTTTTAACTCCACCTTTTCGACTCAGAACTGGTGGAGTTCATTTTTAAACCTCAAGTTTCGTGTTCTGAAGTTCAAGTTTCGCGTTCTGAAGCTCAAGTTCCAGGGGTTTTTAGTAAAACATGGCTGGTTTCATTGGCTCTATCTCATCTAAAAACAACTCACGGGATTCAAGATAATATAAGATGGCTTCAATAGGATCTCGTGCTTCGATTGGATAATACCTTTGCTCGTATGCTTTCACAAGCGTAGTTAAAACTTCCAAGCGGTCAAACTCTGGTGTATTTAGTTCTGCATCAAACAATCTTTCAATTTCATCAAGTGCAGCACGATAATCAGCTTCGGTGTGGATAAGATGGGTTTCAAGCATAGGTATTACTTCCTCAGATACTTATTGCATCTACGTTGTCATATTCTTTAAAGAATTATGCCCGTGAAGGCAATTATGCTGCCAACATCACCGAATATGAACAAAATAAACGAAATAACTTTATCTCTTTATTCATAAAATAATGAAAAGTTTGATACTGCCAAAAGTTTTGATTTTAACTTTTGTGTTGGTATTTTTAGATTAGGTAACAATCGGGGAGAACTAGGGGAGGCAAGTCTTGAGACTATAAGTCAATACAGTTAACTTAACTGTATTGAACTATACTTCAGTTTGATGTTTTGTGTTTCCAGCTTCAAGTTTTTGAAGTTCCGCATATTCACACAAACAACCGCGCTACAGTGCAAACAAAATTTGGTAACAGAGGTGAAGAGAGGTCATCTGTTGGGAATAATGTTGCTACTAATTTCAGAACTGCTTTTTCTCGGCGATACACTTCAACTTGTTGTAATTGCCAGTTTAAAATCCAATATTCTTGAACTCCTCTAGAAGCATATAATTTTAGCTTGACTTCGCGGTCGCGTCGCTCGTTTTGGACTCCAGGGGAAAGTACTTCTACAACCAGTTCTGGCGCTCCCGTTAAATGTCCTTCTTGGTCAAGTAAAATGGCGAGGCGTTCTTTACTTACCCAAACCACATCGGGAATAACGTTATCTGCATCACTAAAAATAATTCCTGGTGTTGGGACAGCTTCACCAAGACCTGTTGAGAGTGACCAAGTTCTTAATTCTGCATAAATATTACCAATAGCTTTTTGATGTCCCCAATGCGGTGCCCTAGTCACAAATAATTCCCCATCGATAATTTCGTAGCGATTACCGTTATCTGGCAATAACTCTAAGTCTGCACTTGTCCAGCGTATCCGTTCATCAATGCTTTGGCTCATCGAAACCTCTGAATTTGTCATTTGTTATTTGTCATTTGTCATTTGTTATTTGTTATTTGTTATTCTCCTCCATACCCAATGCCCAATGCCCAATGCCCTATATCAACTGCATCTCTTGCAATCCCTGGCGTAGTCTCTTCGCTTCTTCGGGATTATATCTTTCGTGAAGGGCGATCGCTTTTCTAAAAGCTGCTAAACTATCTTGATGATTGCCAACTTTCAGCAACACTACCCCCAAATTTTGATATGCTTCGGCATAGTTGGGATTTAAGGTAATTGCATGTTGATAATATACGATCGCATCTGCAAATAAACCCAAAGCCTTAAATGTCATCGCCAAATTATAATGTCCAAAAACAAAAGTGGGATCGATTTTCAAAGCTGTGATATAAGCAGTTTTCGCACCGTTGAAATCTCCTGCTGCTTTGAGTAAGTTACCCAAGTTGTTGTATGCTCCTAGTTTGAGCATAGGATAAATTGGCAATTTGATGGCAGCTTGATAGTGATAAATAGCTTGTGGGGATTTTTGCAAGCGACTGTAGGCAATGCCTAAATGATAATGGAGTTCATATAAAATATCGTAGTTGTCTTCAGCAACGGTGATTCCATGTCTGAGCAAATCCATACCTTGAGAAATTTTCCCAGTTTGCACATACAACGCTCCTAATTTACTGCAAACATAGGGATCGTTGGGATGAGTTGCCAGAAACCCTTCCATCGCTGTAGCGGCTTTGGCATATTTGTTATTTTGAGCGATCGCACTTTTTTGATATCCTGTGTGTACAAGGGCAACCCCAGGTAAATAACCTATTTGCCAGTGGGGTTCTCTGGTTAAAATTTCTGACACACTATCATCTACCAAGGCATGGTAAGGACGGTCAAAACGAATATCTGGATGATTGCGGAATAGCCTGGAAACCAGAGAATAGGGAGATTGTTCTGCACCAACTTCTTGGCGGACGAGGTTGAGGAGCAAATATTCATCTCTTGCGATCGCCTCTTGTAACTGCGGTACAATTGCTGAAGTCAGAGTTTCATCAGCATCTAATACCAAAATCCAATCACCAGTGACATATTTGAGAGCTGCATTGCGGGCAGCACTGAAGTCATTACACCATTTAAAATGATGGACTTTTGCACCGAGTTGTTGGGCAATATTGGGAGTGCGATCGATTGAGCCTGTATCCAAGACTATCATTTCATCCACTACTTTTCTCACACTGCTTAGGCATTTAGGCAGTGTTGCTGCTTCGTTTTTCACAATCATGCATAGACTCAAACTCATAATTTAAAACTTGGGAGTGGGGAGTAGTGAATAGAGGGATAAGGGAGATGAGAAAACAACATCTTTACTTCCTATTCCTTTTAACAGTGATAAACTCTGCATAATGGAAAATTTGCTTTGATTGTGAAATGTTACAATCAGGGCTTTTGTATAGACCAGAAATACTGACATGTAGTGTCAATAATGACAGTGTAATGGATAAACTGCCAATCTATGCCGATCCATCTGAGTTTACAGGTAATATAAAATTGCTAGCGTAGACGTAGCCCTTCCTAGACATTAGACTTCTTGGCATTTGTCGGGGTAAAGGTGAAGGGGAAAAGGATAAAAAAACTCAAAATCCTTTCCCTTTACCTTTTTCCCTTTACCCTGAGAGTGCAAAAATATATTTTTGCAAGAGGTCTATTGCATCAGGGAGTATTACCTGAATCTGGATTGGACTAACTATTTAGCTGTATTACCCATTTTTTATGATTATATAACTATAATACACATTATCTAAAAGTCATATATGTAATGAAAAACTCACTTACCAGAACATTCCAAAAATATTTGCGATCGCTTAAGCGTTGGTTTTCAGATACGCCAGAAAGGGCACTTTTAGAAGCTTATCAAGCAGCTCAGAGAATTAAAAACATTGAGAACGAACATTTTGATAACAAAAAAATATCTTTACAATCAGTAAATTATACTGAAAATGTAATGTCTTATTGGCAAGTGTATCTTAATAAGAACCTAACTATTATTAAGATCAGGCTTGCAGAATTTCAGCTTAGTCGGGGAATTATCAATATTTCTAACTCTGTTTTATTAGAAAAGTTGAAGATTATTGATGAAGTAGTAGAGAAGTATGCTATCAAAGATGAAGTAATTAATAAGACTTCCTTAGTGCCCACTTATCAGCCTTTAAACATTAATGATAACGAAATCAAAAAACAGCTAAATTCAGCTAATGTAAACGATCCTCAAATTAACCCTCCAATTCCAAAACCTAAATTGCCTAAGAGTTCTATCGGCAGAAGGATTAATAAAATTCAAGCAGATTTTGCACCGCAGACAGAAGAAGAATTTGTCAGGAATTATCGCCTTTCTAAAGGTAGAACAATAATTGCTCTGCGATTTTTGATAGTTCTCATTCTTGTACCGCTTTTAACTCAATATTTATCTAAAGAATATATTGTAAGTCCAATCCTAGAAAGGGTTAGAGGAGATAATGCAACTACAATATTCATCAATTCTGATATGGAAAAAGAAGCTCTCCATGAATTCCATAGTTTTCAAGAAGCATTGAGATTTGAATATTTTATTAATCAAGCACCAGCACTTTCTTCAGAGTTAACACAAGGAAAAATTAAAAGTAAAGCAATTGAAATCTCGGAAGAATTTAGGAGAAAAAGCAATAGTAGTCTTAGTAATGTTTTTGCTGATTTAATATCACTATTTTCTTTTGGTATAGTTATCGCCATGAGCAAAAGAGAAATTGCGATCCTTAAGTCTTTTATGGATACCATTGTCTCTGGTCTGAGCGATAGTGCCAAAGCTTTTTTAATTATTCTGTTTACTGATATATTTGTCGGATTTCACTCACCAGACGGTTGGGAAGTCCTGCTTGCAGGATTGGCAGAACATTTAGGTCTACCACCCACTAGAAATGTAATCTTTTTCTTTATTGCTACATTTCCTGTGATTTTAAATACTATTTTTAAATACTGGATATTCCGCTATCTCAGTCGTTTATCTCCATCGGCATTAGCTACATTAAAAGAAATGGACGAATAGTTTTTCAGTAAGAATTCAGCACTCAGATGGTCGCCGAGCGTTGGTCATTGAATTTCGACTACGCGGTAATCGAGCGAAGTCGAGATTCAATTACCGCGTAGCCGAAATGAGCCGAGGTGAGTCAGGAGTCAGAATTTATCAGTAATGTAGAATGATTAGTATTTTCCCAAAAATCAATTAATTACAAATTACAAATTATTTTCACGCATTTGTCTTTTGATTCGCTAGGCTATGTATATCCTGGTTTTTCCGAAGTATACTATGGATTTTGAAAGCAAAGCTAATGCCTCAACTCCTACAGAAAACATAGAGTTTGCTCAACCAACTACTACCCGTAAACCACTAGAATTGCTGCGAGATACTGAGGCTTTACTTCGTCGCCCAACTGTAGCAAAACTGTCGCCAATTTTGCCATCAAAACTGAGTAATAGATTTCAAGCAGCCTCATCTTTAGCGGATGACTCCTTTAAGGAACTGGCAGAAATTGACCTAAATACTATTAGTGATTTTGAACTGCGTTCTGCACGAATTTTTATTGGCTTGAGCCTTGTTGGTTTTGGGGCACTGATGATATTGATGCTGCTGCTATACTTAAATACATTGCATCCAAAAACTAGTACAGTTGTACAGATTCGGCAATATTGGTATCAATATATTTGGTTTGTCTGTTTAGGTATCACAGGGATGTTTATCTTGGGACGTGAAGCAATGCGTCCGATGCCAAAGCGACGGAAGTAAGTAGATGAGAATAAATCGAAGTAGATTAAGTAATGTAATAAATCTTGAGATTAGTTTGCAGAGAGGCTAAAGTCCTCACTACAAACTTTTAATTATTTACGTTGCTTTACTTAACTTTCAGGAATCAACGCTTCAAAATGTGCTTTTGTATTAAATAGCTGTTAGGAGATTTGATAGATGAATCATGATGCTTTCATTGTTCCACCTGGTTCAAAGATTTCTTTGAAAAAAAACTATGACCCAGCTTATAAAACTGATTTCCATCAAAAAAGTGATGCTGCAACCAAATTAAAAGTAGATATTGAACGACTAGCTAATTACCAAAATATTCTCTATGCTCAAAACACCTATGCTCTGTTGATTATTTTTCAAGCAATGGATGCTGCTGGCAAAGACAGCACTATTAAACACGTAACTTCTGGTGTTAATCCACAGGGATTTCAGGTGTTTAGTTTTAAGGGCCCCAGTGCGGAAGAATTAGACCATGACTACTTGTGGCGCTCAATGAAAGCTCTGCCAGAAAGAGGAAGAATTGGCATATTCAACCGTTCATACTATGAAGAAGCGCTAGTGGTTCGCGTCCATCCAGAAATGCTTCAGAAACAACAACTTCCTCACATTCCTAATGGAAATAAGATATGGAAACAGCGTTTTGAAGAAATCAATAACTTTGAAAAATATTTGGTTGATAATGGCGTAATCATTTTGAAGTTTTTTCTAAATGTCTCTAAGTCAGAGCAGAAAAAACGCTTTTTAGAACGGATTGACTCTCCTGATAAAAATTGGAAGTTTTCAGATAATGATGTCCGAGAACGAGCTTTTTGGGATGATTATATGAATGCTTATGAAGAAGTTTTTAATAATACTAGTACTAAATGGGCACCGTGGTATATCATTCCTGCCGATCGCAAATGGTTTACACGGCTGATCGTTGCCAATATTATCTGCACAAAATTAGAAGAACTAAATCTGCAATACCCAACAGTTAGTGAGGAACATAAGCAGCAACTTTTGAAAGCGAAATCTATTTTAGAGCAGGAAGATTAACCTGTGAATTTGATCGGTAAAGGCAAAAAATACTGAAGTAGTTAAAATATATTGTATGATATATGTAAATAAGAAAAAATTGCAACTTAATTAATGTAATACTATTTGTAACTAAAGAAGTTATGCAGATAGTCATAGGGGCAAAATCATGATTGAAATGGCAGAAAATGCCAAAAATCATCCACCTCACTTTACTAATGCTGTTTTTGATATAGTGGCGATCGCAGCCTCGGCAGGCGGACTGACTGCTATAATTCAAGTGCTATCGACTCTAAAAGCAGAATTTCCTGCCGCGATCGCCATTGTGCAACACTTGGCTCCGGAACATCCGTCGTTTATGGCAGAAATTCTCAGTCGGCGCACAAATATTACTGTCAAACAGGCACAAGAAGGAGATTCCCTGACCCCAGGAACGGCTTACGTTGCTCCACCCGATCGTCACTTGTTGGTTAATGGTGACGGTACACTTTCTTTATCACAATCTGAATTAGTACATTTTTTACGTCCTTCGGCTGACTTATTATTTGAATCGGTTGCAGCCACTTACAAAGACAGAGCGATGGCCCTTGTGCTAAGTGGAACAGGTAGCGATGGCGCAATCGGAATAGAAGCAATTAAAAAAATGGGTGGTACTGTCATTGTCCAAGACGTAAAAACCGCCGAATTTGCAGGGATGCCCTCCGCCGCAATTAACACTGGCAATGTAGATTTTATTCTACCTCTTGATGAAATTTCTACCACCTTGGTAAGTTTAGTCATGGCAAAATTTAACTAAACTGAGAGGCATAGGGACAGGGGAGTAGAGGAGATATGTATTAAAGTGCAACCAACTTAGTGTCAACATAGTTTAATGAGGCTTTGAACTCCATTAATGAAGCTCACAACTCCGTTAATGAGGCTTTGAACTCCATTAATGAAGCTCACAACTCCATTAATGAGGCTTTGAACTCCGTTAATGAGGCTTTGATACTCGTGGAAGCATAATGAACTCCACTCCTTTATTCCTGCCCCCTGCCCCCTTAAACTATGACTTCCGCAGAAAAAGATCCTAAATTTGAAAATTTATTGGTTTATCTCAGACAAAGCCGGGGATTTGATTTTACAGGCTATAAGCGCTCGACTTTGATACGTCGAGTACTCAAGCGGATGCAGTCATTAGCCATAGAAAGTTTTGAAGAGTATCAAGACTATCTAGAAGTTTATCCAGAAGAATTTAATCATCTTTTCAATACGATTTTAATTAACGTGACCGCTTTTTTTCGAGATTCATCAGCTTGGGAAGAGATAGCAGAGCAAATACTGCCTAATCTGATTAACAATAAACAAGCTGCCGATCAAATCCGTATCTGGAGCGCTGGCTGTGCTTCTGGAGAAGAAGCTTATACCCTGGCAATGTTGATGGCCCAAATATTGGGAGCAGAGGAATTTCGTCAACGAGTGAAAATCTACGCCACAGATGTAGATGAAGATGCTCTCAACCAGGCTAGGCAAGCTGTGTATTCAGTAAAAGATGTCCAATCTATACCAGATGAACTGCGGCAGAAATACTTTGAACTTGTGGGGAACCGCTATGTTTTCCGCCAAGACTTGCGCCGCTCAGTGATTTTTGGTCGTCACGATTTGCTTCAGGATGCACCCATTTCGCGTTTAGATTTATTAGTCAGCCGCAATACATTAATGTATTTTAATTCTGAGACTCAAGGGCGAATTCTAGCCCGGTTTCATTTTGCACTAAATGATAATGGCTATCTGTTTTTAGGAAAAGCAGAGATGCTATTGATGCATTCTAATTTGTTTATGCCGCTGGACTTAAAAAATCGAATATTTACTAAAGTATCGATGGTGAATTTACGCGATCGCCTCTTAGTTATGGCAAATCCTGCAGATGACGAATCTAGCAACCGTTTGGCTCGAAATCTCCGATTGCGAGAAATGGGTTTTGACACAACTCCAATCGCCCAAATAGTCATTGATACCAATGGCACTCTGGTAATGATGAACGAGCAAGCGCGGATTTTGTTCGGTCTTTTCCCCAAAGATTTAACTCGTCCCTTCCAGGATCTAGAACTTTCCTATCGACCTGTTGAATTGCGATCGCTAATTGAACGGGCTTATACCGAACGCCGCCCTGTGAGCATAACAAATGTAGAGCGCTATGTGTCTAACACAGAAATTCAATATCTAGATGTACAAATTACACCTTTACAAGATACAGATGGCAGCTTTTTAGGAGTCAGTATTTCTTTTCATGATGTCACCCGTTATATTAAACTCCAAGATGCCTTGAAACGTTCCCAACAAGAATTAGAAACTACCAACGAAGAATTACAATCTACCAATGAAGAGTTAGAAACTACCAACGAAGAATTACAATCTACCAATGAAGAGTTAGAAACTACTAACGAAGAACTCCAATCTACCAATGAAGAATTGGAGACGATGAATGAAGAACTCCAATCTACTAATGAAGAATTACAGACAATTAATAGCGAACTGAGCCAGCGCACCACAGAACTTAATCACACAAATATTAGTCTCATTTCTATTCTCAGAAGTCTGCAAACGGGAGTAGTGGTAATTGACGGCAGCTTTAATATCTCTATTTGGAATTACATGGTCGAAGATTTATGGGGCTTGCGGACTGATGAAGTGATCGGCAAGTCTATCTTCAGCTTAGATATTGGGCTACCCGTCGAGCAGTTGCGATCGCCTATTCGTGAATCCCTATCCGGGAAAAAGCAGTTTCAAGAAATGATCCTCAATGCTACCAATCGTCGGGGTAGACAAATAAAATGTTACCTAGCAATTACTCCCCTGCTTGGAATTGAAATGCAAGGAGCAGTTTTGATGATGGTAGATGTAGAGAAAGTCAACAGTATGATTTCTACTCAAGAAATGGAGAAACGGCAGCGGCAGGAATGAGGGAGGTAGGGGAGTAGGGGGCAGGGGGCAGGGGGCAGGGGGCAGGGGGCAGGGGGCAATACTTGTCGGTTAAGGGGAAAAGGGGAAAGGGGAAAGGGGAAAGAAAAAACCTTTAACCTTTACCCTTTAACCTTTTCCCCAAACCCAATTCCGAGTTAAGAATGCACAAAGCGTGCAGTATTGGGGCAGGGGGCAGGTGGTCACTGAGCGTAGCCGAAGCGGGAGTAGGCAAGGTAGGGAGAAAAGACTTGATTTTCTGACGATAAATCCCGCAAAGTTTCTTTGGTGGACTAATAGTTTAAACTATTGAAAAATCCAAAATCCAAAATCCAAAATCCAAAATCCAAAATCCAAAATTGATTGACTCTGTGCTTACTCAGTTATCGACTATCAACGCCCTGAAACAGCCCACTAGTTCTGCTTGGTTAGAACAAGCGATCGCTAATTTAGATATCATCTTACTCGACCACTCCCACTGCGAACGCAAAGCAGCAGGGGTGGCCTTAAACATGATGTTTCGCTACCCTTCCAATACTAAAATGGTACGGGAGTTAACTGCGATCGCCCGCGAAGAACTAGAACATTTTGAGCTAGTCAACCAATGGTTAGAACGCCGGAATATTCCCCTAGCTCCTCTACCACCCCCTCCTTACGGCGCTCTTTTAAAAGCTCAAGTACGCCCCAAAGAACCTGAGCGATTTCTGGATTCCTTACTAGTCACTGGTTTAATTGAAGCTCGCTCTCACGAACGCCTGGGACTATTAGCTGCTCACTGTCCAGAGCCAGAGTTAGCAAAATTTTATCGTGGGCTAATGGCATCCGAAGCGCGTCACTACGGTATATATTGGGTTTTAGCTGCTACTTATTTCGACAAAGAAATTGTTATGCAGCGGCTTGATGAATTAGCAATTGTCGAAAGCGAGTTGCTGGCGACTTTGCACCCAGAACCTAGAATTCACAGTTAGTAGACTAACCCAACAGATATGAAGCTTCAGCTAACACACCTGAGACTGCTTGTCTCCAACTACAAAGATTCTTTTCTGTTCTACCGGGATCTGCTGAAATTTGATGTCGATTGGGGCGATGAAAATACCGGATATGCTGAGTTTAATACCGGATATCTCAAGCTGGGTTTACTCAAACAAGAATTAATGGCTGAAGTAGTCCCAAGAATTGAACAGCCTTCATACGTTGTCAATCGAGATAAAATAGTCTTGATTTTGGCAGTGGATAACGTGGATGAGGTCTATGAGCAAGTAAAGGCTCAAAATGCGCTCGTTGTGACTCAACCACGAGATCGCCCAAGCTGGGGAATCCGCACAGCTCATTTGCGCGATCCCGATGGCAATCTCATCGAAATCTACAACAATCTCGGAATTATCAGTTAAAAGTTCCTGCCAACAACGTTATGAAGTAATTAATCATGAATTAGCATGATACAGAAATGGCTTTCTATTGTTGGCATTGGGGAAGATGGATTACAGGGGTTAAGCGCGATCGCTCTTTCTTTACTCGATCGAGCGAAAGTAATTGTGGGAGGCGATCGCCATTTAGCAATGCTTCCTACAGACGATCGACGTGAGAAACTAGTCTGGACATCTCCCATTAGTGCTTCAGTAGAGGAAATCATTCAGCGCCGGGGTCAGTCAATCTGCGTACTCGCAAGCGGCGATCCGATGTGTTACGGCATTGGTGTCACCTTAACGCGGCGAATTCCCGTCTCTGAAATGACGATTATCCCCGCACCTTCAGCCTTCAGCCTCGCCTGTGCCAGGGTGGGATGGTCTTTGACTGAGGTAGAAACCTTGAGTTTGAATGGTCGTCCATCCTCCATACTCCAGTCCTACATTTATCCGGGAGCGCGACTGTTGATTTTGAGTGAGGGTAAAGACACCGCAGCGGTCGTTGCTCAAATTTTGACAAATCGCGGCTATGGTGGCAGTAAAATCACCGTATTGGAGCGTATGGGCGGCGCTCATGAAAGAATTGTGGAAGGTACGGCTGCATCCTGGAGTGAAATCGAAGTTGCGGCTTTGAATGCGATCGCAGTTGATTGTATTGCTGATACTGGGGTTATCCCATTGCCAAGATTACCAGGATTACCAGATAACGCCTACCGCCACGATGGACAGTTAACGAAGCGTGAAGTTAGGGCAATCACCCTAGCAGCTTTAGCACCCACACCAGGAGAGTTATTGTGGGATGTGGGCGCGGGTTGCGGCTCAATTTCAATTGAATGGATGCGGAGTAATACGCGATGTCGAGCGATCGCGATCGAACAAAATTCCTCTAGACTACTGTATATTGCTGACAACGCTGCTACTCTCGGTACTCCAAATCTGCAAATCATTGAAGGTAAAGCGCCCCATACCCTGAAAGATTTGCCAGCACCAGACGCTATTTTTATTGGTGGTGGGGTGACAGCAATCGGACTTTTTGATGTTTGCTGGGAAGCACTGCGGCCGGGTGGACGTTTAGTGGCCAATGTTGTCACAGTAGAGGGCGAGCAAACTTTATTTCAATGGTATGAACAAGTCGGTGGCAATTTAACTCGTATTGCCATTCAGCGAGCGGAACCTATTGGTAAATTTTTAGGTTGGCGAGCAATGGCGGCTGTGACGCAATGGGTAGTAGTGAAGTCTTAAAAATTGAATAAAGTTATGAGTGCGATCGCTTTTGTAATTTGGTGATAACTTACGTAAATTTTAATTGTTTTATACACATTATACTCTGTCAAATGTATCTTGCTGTCAAAACTATGAACAATTTTGAGTATATCCTCTACCTTTAGATACAGCAAAATGAATATCTGTCTGCGGTTAAAATGTCTAATATTTATGTGCGATCGCAGCATTTTTCAATTTTCGCTTTTTGAAGAAACTAAACATAAATAGCCACTCATTACCCGTTAATACACTGATCTTCTTATAGCTCAGTTACCTACAATCTGCTGCCAATTGGTGATTAATAATTCTAATTTTTAGCACATTACAAAATTACATGACTCACTGATAGTAGCTACTATGCTCTGGGTATACTAAACCAGAGAAAGAAAATTATCATAGCTAAATGCAATGTTAGTAGAATCAGATAAATTATTTTCTATACTTGGCTATCGCATTATTAAGCAATTATATTCAGGGAAAAAAACCTTAGTTTATCGAGCTATCAATGAAAAAGATCGGCAATCAGTTATTTTAAAATTGATGCGTAATGAAGATCCTAGTTTTGCTGAAATTAATCAGTTTCATAATCAGTACACTATTACCCAAAATCTTCAAATTCCAGGCATAGTCAAACCAATAAATCTAGAAAAATATCACAATAGGTATGTGATAGTAATGGAAGACTTTGGTGGTATTGCCCTGAATCTTTGGCAACAAGAAGAGCAGAAAAAAGGAAATCATTCTGTTTCATTGAGTGAGTTTTTCGATATTGCTATTGAAATTAGTGCAACTTTAGAACAATTACATCGCCATCGCATAATTCACAAAGATATCAAACCCGCTAACATTTTGATTCATCCGATAACGGGTAAGACTAGAATCATCGATTTTAGTATTGCAACTCTATTACCAAAAGAAATTCAATTTCTCACAAATCCCAATGTCCTAGAAGGTACTCTAGCTTATATTTCCCCTGAACAAACAGGACGCATGAATCGAGGTATAGACTACCGTACCGACTTTTATTCCTTGGGTATCACCTTCTTTGAACTCCTGACAGGGCAGTTACCATTTAGTACTACTGAACCGATGGAGTTAGTCTACTCTCACATTGCCAAAGAGCCGCCAAAAGCTAGTCATATTAACTCTAATATTCCCACAATTTTATCTGATATTATCAGCAAGCTGATGGCAAAAAATGCCGAAGACCGATATCAGAGCGCTCATGGATTTAAGCATGACTTAGAGAAATGTCAAAACCAATGGCAAGAGAAACAAAATATTACAGCCTTTGAATTAGGAAGTCGGGATATCTCAAATCATTTTGCTATTCCTGAAAAACTTTATGGTCGTCAAAGAGAGATTGAAATTCTCCTTACTACTTTTGACCGAGTGACAAAGGGAAGCACGGAAATGATTTTAGTCTCTGGTTACTCAGGGATTGGTAAAACTGCTGTGGTTAATGAAGTCCACAAACCCATTGCTAGACAGCGTAGTTACTTCATCAAAGGTAAGTTTGACCAATTCCAACGTGACATTCCGTTGTCAGGATTGGTGCAAGCCTTGCGAGATTTAATTAGTCAAATACTCTCCGAAACAGACGCCCAAATTCAACAGTGGAAAACCAAAATTTTATCGGCATTGAGTACGCAATCTCAGGTAATAATTAATGTAATTCCTGAACTGGAAATAATTATTGGCAAACAACCCCCATCTGCTGAACTTACTGGTAGCGCCGCTCAAAATCGCTTCAATTTATTGTTTCAGAGATTTATCCAGGTCTTCACTACGAAAGATCATCCTCTAGTCATTTTTCTAGATGATTTGCAATGGGCAGATACGGCTTCTTTGAAATTTATTCAACTATTAATGGATGGAACTTCTTCTCACCTTGCTAAAGATACAGAGAAAACATCTGAAAGTCAAGGTAGCTTGCTACTAATTGGTGCCTATAGAGATAATGAAGTTTCAAATCTACACCCTTTAAATTTGACACTGCAAGAAATTGCCAAAGTTGGAGGAGTAATTAATACATTTAAACTCTTACCTTTAAGTCAACTTGATTTAAACCATCTGATTGCCGATACGCTACGTTGTCCAGAAGTCATTGCTGTACCTCTGACTCAAATGGTGTTTTTCAAAACTAAAGGCAATCCATTCTTTACATCTCAATTTCTCAAATTATTATATGATGATGGACTAATTGAATTAAATTTTGATGCTGGCTATTGGAAGTATGATATTACCAAAATTAAAACCTTATCTTTTACAGATGATGTAGTAGAGTTTATGGGCATACAAATAGGAAAGTTGCCCCAGAATGTACAAAATGTATTAAAAATATCTGCTTGTATTGGTAATGAGTTTGACTTAAAAACATTATCACTTGTTAATGAAAAATCTGTAATAGATACAGCATCAGAATTATGGCAAGCATTACTTGAAGGACTGATTATACTTCAAAAAGATAGTTATAATTTGGCACCAGAAAATGATAGACAACTATTAAGCTTTTCAAGTAGAGAATCAGAAAATTTCTCAGCAACTAATTCTCAACTTCCCAGATATAAATTCGTACATGATAGAGTTCAGCAAGCAGCTTATTCTCTAATACCCGAAGACCAAATCAAGCAAATGCACTTAAAAATTGGGCTGCTTCTCTTGAAAAATACCCCAATTGCCGAACGGGAAGAAAATATTTTTGAGCTTGTCAATCATTTGAATATTGCAGCTGAATTTATCATCCATCAAGCTAAACGTAATGAGTTAGCTGAAATGAATCTAATCGCTGGACGTAAAGCTTTAGTATCAACAGCTTATTCATCGGCACTTAAGTATTTAACTACTGGAATTGAGCTACTAGCAGATAATAGTTGGGAGATAAAATATGACCTAACTCTAGCTTTGTATGAAATAGCAACAGAAGCAGCATACTTGGCTGGCGACTTTGAGCAGATGGAGAAATTGGCAGAGGTGGTATTAGTAAGAGCTAAAACACTCTTAGAAAAAGTGAAAGTCTATGAAGTAAAAATTCAAGCTTATGGCGCACAGGGTCAAGCACTAGAAGCTGTTAATCTTGCACTAGGATTTTTAAAATTATTAGGAGTAGACTTTCCCTGTAATCCTCAGCAGTCTGATATTGAAATAGCATTAGCAGAAACAGCATCACATCTAAGCGGCAGGAGTATTGAAGATTTAATTAATTTACCCCAAATGACGGACTCTCGGTCATTAGTAGTGATACGTATATTATCTAATATAACTGCTTTTACCTACACAGTTGTTCCCACATTGTTTCCATTAATAGTTCTGAATCAGATCAACTTATCGATTAAATATGGCAATGCATCTTTATCTGCATTCGTGTATGTTGCTTATGGGATTATATTGTGCAGTGTAGTGGGAGATATTGAGTCTGGCTATCGATTTGGCAAACTGGCTGAAAGTATGTTGAGCAAATTCCAAACTCAAGAAGTTATGTTGAAGGTAATTCAAACATATAATCAACTGATCAAACCCTGGAAAGAACATGTTAGAAATACTTTAAAACCTTTGATAGAAGTTTACTCTAACAATTTAGAAACAGGAGATTTAGAATTTGGGGCTTATTGTCTTTATACATACTCCTATTATGCATATTTTATTGGTAAGGAATTAGTTCCTCTTGAGCAGGAAATGGCAACGCATAGCAATGCTATCAAACAAATAAAACAAGAGCGGGTTTTTCATTGGAATGAAATATATCGCCAGATGGTATTGAATTTGTTAGGTTCTTCAGAAAATTCTTGTTGTTTAATTGGTGACGCATATAATGAGCAAACAATGTTACCGATTCATATGGCGGCTAATGATGGAGTTGCAATTATTTGCTTGTTTATTTGTAAACTGCAACTATGTTACCTATTTACAGATTATTCCCAAGCACTTGAAAATTCTCTGAAGGCAGAACAGTATTTATCTGCTGGTCTAGGAATGATAATCAGTGCTCAATTCTATTTTTATGATTCATTAGTACAGCTTGCTTTGTATCCTGATGTTGATGAAGATCAACAAGAAATAATTATCAAAAAAGTTAGAGAAAATCAGGCAAAAATAGCACATTGGGCACATCATGCTCCAATGAATTACTTACATAAATTTCATTTAGTAGAGGCGGAACGGCATCGAGTTCTTGGTCAATATCTTGAAGCGATAGATAATTACGAGAAAGCTATTTCCCTTAGCAAAGAAAATGAATACATTAACGATGAAGCTCTGGCTTGTGAATTAACAGGAATATTTTATCTCAAATGGGGTAAACAAAAAATTGCTCAATTATACCTCACTGATGCCTATTATTGCTATGTTCGTTGGGGAGCGTTAGCCAAAGTTTATGATTTGCAAAAACGCTATCCTCAATTACTTCTCCCCACGATTCAGCAAGAAGAACTTAGCTATTCTTACAGTGAAAATAATTTACCTGAACTGAGTCTACACCTATCTACACTTAGCAATAAATCTACTTTGGTGACGAATGAAACTGTCATTGGCTCCAACACTAGTATTTCAGATATGTTAGATTTGGGAACTGTCATTAAAGCTTCTCAAGCTGTATCTGGAGAAATTGAATTGGAGGCACTTCTTTCTACTTTAATGGAAGTTGTGATGGAGAATGCAGGAGCTTCTAAATGTGTGCTGATATTGAGTGAAGCTAATAATTTAGACTTAACTATTGCTGCAATTAGTTCTGCTTCAACTTTTAGAGATACTCACACAGAGTTTTTATCTATTCCTTTCGAGTCTAGCGATATTGTTCCTATTTCTCTGATTAATTATGTCAAACGAACCCAAGAAATATTAGTAATTGATGACATTACAGATCGAGCTTCTTTTGCGATAGATAGTTATATTAACCGCGAGCAACCAAAAAGCATATTATGTATTCCAATGCTTAATCAAGGGAAATTGCTGGGGCTAATCTATCTAGAAAATAATTTAACTACAGCAGCATTTACACGCGATCGCCTAGAAGTTCTCAAGCTTTTAACTATCCAAGCTGCAATCTCTTTAGAAAATGCCATTCTCTACAATAATTTGGCTAAAGCGAATGAGCAGTTGGAGGAATACAGCCATATACTAGAGAAAAAGGTGCTAGTAAGAACAGCAGAACTAAACGAAAAAAATCAGCATTTGCAAGAAGCTCTAGAAGAATTACAAAGTACCCAAAGTAAATTAATTCAAAGTGAAAAAATGTCTTCGTTAGGGCAAATGGTGGCGGGAATTGCCCATGAAATTAATAACCCTATCAATTTTATTCATGGTAATATCACTCACGCAAGTGATTATGTTCAACAATTCCTAGATTTGATTAATATTTATCAGCAACAATATCCCCATCCCTCAGCAATAGTAAAGCATAAAATCGAGGAAATGGATCTAGAATTTATGACAGAAGACCTGCCAAGGGTTCTCGATTCGATGAAGTTGGGAAGTTCCCGTATCCGAAATATTATTCTGAGCTTACGTAACTTCTCTCGTCTAGATGAATCGGAAATGAAACCTGTCAATATCCATGAAGGCATCGACAGTACCCTAATGATTTTGCAGCACCGACTCAAAGAAAATAATAATCGCGCGGAAATTGAGGTATTTAAAGAATACGCACAACTGCCGAATGTTATTTGCTATGCTGGTCAACTCAACCAAGTGTTTATGAATATTTTAAGTAATGCGATCGATGCTTTAGAGGACTACAACAATGGAGAAGATTCTCCAAGGAAAAATCCTCAGATTCGTATTCGTACTGAACTAGGAGAAGTAAATACATTGAAGATTCGGATTGCTGATAACGGTTATGGGATGACTGCACAGGTACAGCAAAAAATATTCGATCCATTTTTTACCACTAAGGCAGTAGGAAGTGGTACGGGGTTGGGGTTGTCAATTAGTTATCAAGTGGTAGTGGACAAACATAAAGGTCAGTTAAGCTGTGAATCAACTCCAGGAAAGGGAACTGAGTTTGTGATTGAGATTCCAATGCAACAGTAAGACAAGCTGTTAATACTGAAAAATTTACAATACTCAGCACTATCCATAATACGGTTCGGTTTAGAACTTCATCGAACCGTATTATGGAGATATCAAAGAACGCTTTTTACCTTTACACTTGCCGCGATCGCAGAATCATTAAGAGATGGCTGTTGTTTTGCTTGTAATTCCTGTCGAAGATTCTTGTAGGCAGATGGATCTGCTGGCATCATCAACTCTCCAAGCAGGTTTCCTGGTTTGCGGCGGGTGCCAAGACCCATATCCTGAAGCAACTCATCAATGTAATGGAATGTAAAAGGAGTCACACATGCTCCACTAACGAAAGCATAGGGCCTATCTTTCTTTCTCCATTCCAACTCTGCTGTTACATCCTCTAACATTTGTTGCGGGGATGGTAAAGATATATTTCCTTTGACATACTCTGATAACCATCTAGCACCAATTTCTGCTGATAACTGGGCACAGAAAGTATAGTTATAACCCACAAAACCCATCTGGGGAACATGAGGGTGAATGAGATGGCGGTAAAGATGGAAAGTGCCTTCCTCATCAAATACGTGTCTGTGGTACTTCTCTTCTAAAAAGGGGATATCTTGAAGAAACCCTGTGCCAAAGACAACCACATCTGCCTGTATTTGCTCCCCGTTATCCAATTCGACACCACTAGCAAAAAACTTGTTGATTTTTGTCTTCACAGCACGAATTTTGCCTGCGCGTACATGTTCAAAAAAGTCTTTAGCGATCAAGCCGATACTACAACCAATCAATTTGTTCATCGGTTGTTTGGGCACCATCCCACAAGCATCAAGGGGAAACTGTAAGCGTATGATAGTCTCATTTAGCCGCCAGAATGCCCACACCAGTGGCTTGCCAAAACTATGCAGCCACTTTTCCCATCCTTGAAGTTTATGATAGGGCATCCAAGTTTCTGCAAACCGAGTCAGGAAAATATACTTGATGTTGAACAGACCGAGAAAGAAGTTGGGAATTTTCCACAGCGCTTGACGGAACACAAGGGTACATTCCTTGGCCTTACTAGCTGCGAGATTCGCTAAATCGGTGGCTGACTTGCCAAAACCAACAACAACCACGCGCTTGCCCTCAATTACAGAGCCGTCATTAAAGTTATTACTATGTATTACCTTACCTCCGGCGGCAATGAACTCTTCCATTCCCGGCAAGTTAGGAATATAGGGAATATCATAAAGACCATTGCACACAATCACAAAGTCGAACTCGTAATTTTGTTTTCCGATCTCCTTACCATTTTCTTGAAAGCTAACACTAACTATCCATCCAGGAGTATTTCCTGATTTGCGCTCCACTTTAGTTACGTTTGCACCGAATTGAATTTTTTCTGTGACACCAAAGTGTTGGGCATAGGATTCAAGGTAAGCGCATATTTGCTCTCCTGAGGGCCATTCTGGATAAGAGGCAGGCATAGGATAGTCTGAGAAAGCATAGGTGTCTCTGGGATTTTGCAGCGACAGTTCTGGGTAAATCCTCGATTTTTCCCACACACCACCAAGTTTTTGCCGCTTCTCGAACAATGTAACCTCGTAACCTTCTTCAAGAAACGTCTTGGCTGAGACTAATCCGCTCACGCCTGCCCCAATCACGCATATTTGTTTCGCTGTCATCTTGGGTTATCCTCAATTATTATCGGACTTACGCCAAAATACACGAGGTAAGGGCAATTCATAAATTGCCCTAAGAAGAAAATCACAGTTTTGACTATTGTTTGCGTAAGTCCTATATTAAATTGGCACAGGAATTTGATATCCGCTATCGTTAACTGATGAAGTCGGAAAATGATTGTCGCTGAGGTATTCTGAGTGTTCTTGAGACTTGATTACATAAGTTAAGTATTCATATTGAGAGGGTAGATTTTTGCTCAGGTAATTAGCTTTTTCCTTGATTGCCTGAAATTTAGCTAGCGCCTTCTCGTCGTTAAGATGCTCCAGCAGAGGTAAACTACCTTCAGGCTTATGATTGAGTCCAAGTAACATTACCGAATAAGAGTATGTCTCGAACCCATGAAAATATGGATTGATATTCTTTTTATTTGGTAATCTGCTTTTCCACAACTTTAACTTTTCTTGCAGTTCTGTAGGAACTTTAATTTCTTGCTTAGTTGCTTGCCAAAACTTTGTATCTGCTCGATCGCTGGCACGGTAATGGAGTACCAAAAAGTCCCGAACACCATCTAGACAGTTAGCGATCGCTCTATTATAGTTGCGGATCAACTCTTCATTGAACGACTTCCCTGGAAAGTGATTGACTAATTCTTCGATTCCATGCTGAATAAAAAATATCCCAGTAGATTCCAATGGTTCAACAAAGCCACTGGAAAGCCCTATTGCTACACAGTTTTTCACCCATGAGTTTCTGTTACGTCCAATCCTCATCTGGATATGAGAGGCTTTGCAATTATCAGCGACATTTCCTAGATGCTGGCGAAATTCTTGTTCTGCTTCCTGTGCAGAGATGAAGGCGCTGGAATAAACATACCCTGTACCATCTCTGCCATACAAAGGTATATTCCAGACCCAACCTGATGAGAGAGCGGTTGCAGTTGTGTAAGGGTTGATGCCATTTTTCTGAATATCGCTTGGTATCTGTATGGCGATCGCGCGATCGCACAGTAGCGACTCTGAATAAGAAATGAATGGCTCACCAAGAGCTTTGTTAATCAAAAGACCACGGAAACCACTACAGTCAATGAAAAGGTCTCCACTGATAATGCCATGCTCGTTAGTGTTGAGACTATCTATGCTTCCATCCTCAGTTAAATTTACATCTACCACATCATCAACAATTTGTTTCACGCCCCTCTGTATTGAATAATCTTTCAAAAATCTAGCAATTAGATTCGCATCAAAATGGTAGGCGTAAGGATATTGCCCTTCAGCATCAGCAAGTGTTATAAGATTTTTTTCAGAAAAATGTTTCTCTGAGAATAAATGTTCTACTCTGTCATCAAAGATTTTACCGTTAAGATATCTCGGAGACCTTTGACGATCGCACAGCGTTGGTGCCATGAAGCAGGAATAATCAAATGGCTCATTGGCACTCTTAAGTTTTAACCACCATTCAGAGATACTGAATCCATCAATAAAATCAAATCTTTCAAAAGGATGGTAAAAGTGTCTTCTATCTGAATTCCAATCAACAAATTTAATCCCCATCTTATAAGTAGCATTGCATTTTGGCATCCATTCATACTCTTGTAATCCCAGAAAATCAAAAAATGACTTGATGCTACTAAAAGTTGCTTCGCCAACTCCAACTTTTGTAATATTAGAAGACTCTACCAAGGTAATCTGAACATTTTTTTTCAAAGCTTTGCTCAAATAAGCTGCGGTCATCCAACCTGCTGAACCACCACCGACAATTACAACATTTTGTACATGGTGTGACATAGTAAAATTTCTCCTTACGGTTTTAATTAGGTATTAGTTGTCAATTTCAAGAAGCTGGTTCGTTAATTTATACAGCTTTTAATAGTTGCTCAACTTTATGGTTTTTGGCATATACCAAAAGACTATTTGTAAATTGGGTAAAAACTGTAAATAAGTTTTCAACCAGTTCCAAAGCTTCTTGTTGGGCTGCTTCTGATAGTTGAATATCTTCTAACAATTGCTCTATTCCAGATGAACCTATCATGTGACCAGTTTCAACATCCAAATGAAAATCTGCAAAATATCGGCATGGTTTTTGGGTAATTGCTTTAAGTTCTTTGCCAATCTCTGCGGCTACAGAAAACATTATATTGCCTGTTGCTTCGGTAACTTCAATGACTATTATTTTTTGAATAGGAGTAGCTTGCAAAGTATATCGATAGAGTTGATAGCTCAACCAGCGAGCATTCTGAGTTTCTTCACTCCAAAGAAATTTCAATGCATCACTAAATTGCAAGGTTTTGTCAAATTCTAAGTTTTTCAAATCTTCCAGAAACCACAGCCAATGATGGTCATCTTCATAAGTATGCTTATTAATTAATGTCTGAATTGGATCGTTTGTTGGTTCTACCCGCAAAAAATACTTATTTAGTTCTCCAAAATTCATAACAAAATGAGCAGCACATGGTGCCCAAGCTAACCTTTGTCTGGGATTTATACTTTTATCTTGCATAAAATTAAACAATGGCACTTGAGCAAATTCTTGTTTTTTTTGTTCAATCAATGCTAGTACTTGTTGCATTTTTAATTGTGCAGATTTTCAATGTTTAATATTCAAGCAGAAGTAACTTTCCGACTTTGTTGTGGGAAGGGAATCTGCCCAAGCTTTGGTTGTTCAATTACCAATTTTTTTTGATAGTCATTAGCTCAAAACTCACTATTTGAATAGCAAATAATGTCTAATTTGTGATATTGCTGGTTTAGTTAAGAGTGTGTAGATAATTGGTCTTTGAAGACACGATAAATCCCGCATCTACATCAGGGTTTTAGATGTATTGTGTTAGATCGTATTGAGGCTAACGCTAAATTGTAACCAGCTAATTTACTGTTGTTGTTTTAACTTTAACTTCAACATATCTATGTAATAAACGTAGTCTTTACTTAAGTACGCTTGTTAAGAAATCGTATTATATGAGTGTTTCCTGCGTTCATAAAAACCAAATCGGCTAGTTAAACGTTCTACCTAGCTAAAATTTGAGTATATACTTGGAAAAATTTTTAGACTTGTTGTAGCTAAAGATAGTATCAATAATTACTTTTTATTTTTCAGTATTAATATAGACTCAGCAGTGCGCCCAAATTCTTCTGGCGCATATTGCAGGTGAACTTGGGCACCAGGCCAAGAAAATTTACTAGGAGTCACAGAACGGACTAAATAATAGAGGGTATAAACTCCTGGTTTGAAGTGGTCGGCGTAGGCGATGGCATTATCGCCTCTCTTCTCTCAGTAGCGGTAGTGCGATCGCCATAAATCATTGAAAATAAAAAAGTAACTTTATTGTCAAGTTATGAAACTCAGAGTTGTATTAGAACCCAGTGACGAAGGCGGATACACCGTCCATGTTCCCTCACTTCCTGGCTGTATCAGTGAAGGAGAAACATTAGAAGAAGCATTAGAGAATATCCAAGAAGCAATAGAACTTTACCTTGAGCCATTGGAAGATGAATGGATTACTCAAGAAGGCGTAATAGTCAGGGAATTGGTACTGTGAGCAAAGTTCCCAATTTACCTTACACTCAGATTATCGCTGCTTTAGAACGGGATGGATGGATAGTTGTACGCCAGCGAGGTAGTCACATTAGATTGGAAAAAAGCATAGCGGATGAAGTCTTAAAATTAACTGTTCCAGCTCACCGCCCAGTTAAGCGTTCCACCCTAGCTAAGATTTTAAAGCAGGCCCGTATAGATTTGGAAAGATTTTTAGATTTATTGTAGCCAAAGATGGCATAAATAATTACTTCCCATCCTCCAATATTAATGTAGACTCAGCAGTGCGCCCAAATTCTTCTGGTGCATATTGCAAGTGAACTTCTGCACCAGGCCAAGAAAATGTCCCAGGTGTCACAGAACGGACTAAGTAATGCAAGCTATAAACTCCTGGTTCCAGGTGGTCGGCGTAGGCGATAATGCGATCGCCTTCTCTTGTCTCAGTAGCGGTAGTGCGATCGCTCTTGTTACAAAAGTTCATATAGTCATAGATATTCTCACGGCGCAAAGCTTCATCAGACAAGTCTAGACTGTTAGCTGAATGACTAAGTACCACTGTAGACTCAGCAGCTCAATACTACACAATAATTCTTTGGCTAAGTTTGACTGTTAATCTACCGTCAGATTCCTCAACTTTTCTTCATCAAAAGTAAGCCCGTGACGTTCTAAATATGGGCGCAAATTTATTTGAATGAATAAATCTTTTAGTTCTTGGGCAATTTCTTGGGGTGGATTTCCTGATAATGCGATCGCAATTAAACGTTCTGCTGCTTGAAATTCACCACAGTCTATTGCAAGAGTTGCAGCACTACGATGCAATACTGAACGAGTTGGTTCGGCATCAAGTTGATTGGCAATCAATGCAGCAGCTTGAGATTCTTTTTCAAAAGCTTGTCGAGAAACTTGACTAGCTTGCTTTAAGTCTCCTCTGAGTTTAGCAGTAAAAGCTGCTTCGGCTAAATCCATCGCTTGTTTATGCAACTCCTGAATCTGACTCATTTTTCCACAATAAAAGATAGGGGTCTGCTAAATTCAACAATAATAACGTAGGCAGGAAATTCGCCATCGGAAGGATTAGTTTGCTCGATTTTTTGTTTGACTCTAGCTCTAATTCTGCTATCATCTGCTTTACGTATACCTGAAACTTCCAGTCTGACTTGATTTTGAAATGGAAGTTCACCTGCTTCATCTTCGCTACCTAACCAATAATCAAATCCAGTGCCTTTGCGCGATCGCTCAATCACTGTAAACTGAGTCAATTGTCTAATGAGCATAAAGGCTATACCATAGGCTGCTTGTTCTGTGGTGAACTCTTCATCATTCCAGCAGCGCAGCATTTGCTGTGTAACGGTTTGCCAATATAGTCTGAAGGTGGTAGTAAAGTCTCCATTAACTGTGAGTTCTACACCCTGTAAATGACCTCGATCCTCTAAACACACCGCACAAGCTTCTGCTAAAGCTGCTCCAAAAGATGGAGTTATAGCGGGTAGTCCTTCTCCTAATTTAGTTAATACTAACTCTTGGGGTTTATCCAAGCTAAATAGACTGAATCTTATTGTGATTTGTTTGATTGTACTTTAATTGCAGTTGCAGAAATGCAATTAAGTACAATTATTATTTCCCATCTTCCAATATTAATGTAGACTCAGCAGTACGCCCAAATTCTTCTGGTGCATATTGCAAGTGAACTTCCGCACCAGGCCAAGAAAATGTCCCAGGTGTCACAGAACGGACTAAGTAATGCAAGCTATAAACTCCTGGTTCCAGGTGGTCGGCGTAGGCGATAATGCGATCGCGGTACACATTCTTAAAACCAAGTTCCCAGCTATCGGCTTTTGCTTGTAATGCAGCTGTAGCAGTTTGAAAACTCGCATCCACCGCCTCAAATCCTGCTGGTAATGGATCTTTAATCACCAAATGATCCACGGGGCGATCGGCGATGATTTCTAAACCAATATCAAACACTTGTCCAGAGGCTAAAGTCAAGGGTTTATCGAAAGCATAAAGACCTGTTTTTTGCAAAACTTTTTCTTTATTTACTTGACTAATTTCTCGTGTTATGCGTAAACCATTAAACCTGCCTGGTTGATTACCTTGCAAGCGATAATTATAAGCAACCAGATAGTGTAAAGTGCCATTACCTGATTTTTGCAGGGTTAAATCATTACGCCCACGAGGTAATTTATTCATCGGCACATTTAGCTGTAAGCTGGGATTTTGATAGCCATTAAACTGATTTTCTCCTAACTTATTACCAGCTAATTCCACTGTGGCAACAAAATTAGGTGGTGTGGGTTGCAGTTGACTATAATCTACCAAAGCTGTTAAAGCTTGGGCATTATTATAATTGGTTTGCCACGTACCATCCCGGCGCAATGCCAGAAGACTTTGGAATAATTTATCTATAACTTCGGGTTTACTTTGTTTGGCAATAAATAAGCGTAAAGCTTGCGCTTGCGTCGTAGTAGATGAACTCATCCATCCCCAACTAGTTGGTAAACTCACAACTGCTGTGCGACCAGTTTCATAGATATTCTGTTGCAGCTTGTTCACTAATTGTTGAGATTCATCTTGCCATTCTGGGAATTGAGATAAGTATCGCGCTAGTTTAATTTGAGTTGCTACATCAAAGCTATTGCGCTGTTCATAAATATCTGCGAGGAAAGTATTGCGTTTGTCTCCTAATTCTGCTAAAGAGATTAAAGCATTAAGTTGCAGTTGCCTTTTACAGAGTAGTTGTTTGCAAAAGTCGTATTCTCCAGGGTTTGCTAGAACTTTTTGTAAATAAGCTTTCAGGCGAGACACTATTGCAGAATCAACTAAATTAGGGAACACCTGACTAGCTTTAGCCAAAGATTCACCCGTATAAGAAGAAACCCAAGGGTCGGATTTTTCTTGTCCAGGGAAAGCAGCAAAACCACCATCTGCTATTTGGAGTTTTTGTAATTTTTCAATTGCTTGACTTGCCTGTTGGCTAGGATTAAATTCTGTAAATGTCTGACCATATTTCTGTGCAATAATTTGCAAATTAGCAGCAATTATTAATTGACTCGCCGCCGGTTCTGTAAATGGTAAATCATCATCTTCTACAGTCTGTTTTGCTGGTGCTTTAATTTCTGGAATCAAAGTACTCGCCAACTGAATATCTAAACCTCCCGCATCAGGGAAGGTATTTTTATCAACATTTAAGGGAATCTTCACCTGTTTTTCAGTGACACCAGATTCAACAACTTGTTCGGTAATTTCAATTGGCTTAATTTCCAAAGGTACTTCAAAAGCATCTGCGGCTGTACCATTTAACTGAGTCATAAAGCGAACTTTACCAGTTCCCACACTATCCGCCAGCATGGGAAAACGATAAGCGTGAGTTGCGGATTCAGCTTTGGTTTGCAAAGAAGTAGCTGTGGAGTTTTTGTCAGCAAACTTCACATTACCGCTAAGTTCGCCATTTATTGAGAGATTTCCTGTATTTTCAGTGTTGTTAGTTACAGATAAACCGGCGAGAATGCGATCGCCTGGACGGGCAAACTGTGGCAAGATGGCATTAGTTAGCAGTGGCTTAGTGCTGATAAAGGTAGCGTCCCCATTCCCAAAACGCAGATTTCCATCAGTGGCGACAGCCATCACCCGCCATGTAGTTAAGTCATCCGGTAATTTAAAGGTTATCTGTGCATTCCCATTTGCATCGGTAAGGACAGAACCGTTGTAGTAAGCTAAGGCTTGAAAATCGGTGCGAGTGCGAGTATTGGCTGCACCAGTTGAAAAACCACCGCCATAACCCCAACCTTTCGGTTTAGCTACATCTTGTGCTTGTAATATGACATCTGGGCGATTATCGCTAAAGCGCGTAGAAATTGGCTGTTCTGCATAAACTGTATCTACCAAATCTGGCGGACGATAACCAGAAAGTTGTAACACCGCCTCGTTTACCACCATCACTGTAAACTGTCCTTTGGCGGGGTTTCCTTGATTGTCCTTCAGTTCTAGTTGTACCGTTTCCTCTGCACCAGGTTCTAATGATGCTTGCACTGGCTTAACTTGCAGTTTTAAATACTTATCTTCTAAATTAACTTTAAAAGGTGTAAAACCAATCTTCACCAAGTTTTCTAAACTTCCCGCTTCTACTTGATTTATGGGTTTACCTTGTCTGACTAATACAGCTTCAATGGCTGCATTTGGCAGCATTTCTGGCGTAACTTGAAACTGTATTTGTGGTGCGCCTCCCTGAACTTTGATAATCTGCTGATAAAGGGGTTTATCTTTAATCACAGCAAAGTACAACTCTGCATCTGCATAGGGAGATTGAATTAGTGCAGTAGCAGTTTCACCAGGTTTAAACTCTTTTTTATCTAATTTAACTTCTAAAACATCTTCTTCTCTAGAACCCCAAAATACTGGATTTTCTCCAGTTGCCCAAATTTGTAAATCTGTGGCACTTAATTCACCTTTAGCATCGCTAAAATTAACTCTAATCCGATATGAAGCGGATTCTGGTGCTGTCAAATTTACCGATTGTGGATTACTTGCAGATGTAATTTCTGTTTGTCCTACTGTTTTATATTCAACTTGATTTTTTGGAGTTCGGCTACCTTCCACCAATTGGGTAACGCTGCTATATTTAATCTGTTGTAATTCCACCCTTACTCGTTGACCTGTTATCGGTTTTCCTGTAGGGTCAGTAACAATCACTTCAACAGGAAAAGCCTTACCAGCATCAGCAATGAAATTACTTTTTAATCCAATCAGGCGATTACTCGGTAAAGCTGTAAATGTTTTGGAATTCGCTACAGACAAATTAGAAACATCTGCAACTTGCACATCTACTTGGTAAGTCATCGGATATGGTAAATCATTAGCCACATTTACAGTTTGACTACTTTTACCATTAGCATCTAGTTGGGCATTAGTTTGCAATACATCAGTAGATATAGTAGGGGTTTCCTCCGGCCATAACCATTGTCTACCAAAACTAAATCCCTCCCAACCTTTAGGAACAAAATCAGCCTGCTGGCGAGTAATAAAATATTTTGCTTCTCCACCTTCTACAGGTGCGCCAAACAAATAATTGCTTGTAGCATTAATATTAACTTTTTCGTCAATGAGAGCAAATTCTTTATCTAAGTTAAGTTCGGCTTTAAAGTTGGGTGGCTTAAACTCAGCTACCCGAAACTCTCCAGAAATTTCTTGTCCATTTTTACCTTTCGCCTGGATTGTATAGTAGCCTAAGTGCTGAGTAGTTTTAATTGGCAGTTCCAGAGAAAAACTGCCAAATTCATTTGTGGTTTGCGTACCTAAGCTGGTTTTTTGTCCATCGGGATTTACCAAAGTTAATTGGTAAGCAGCATTTTTATCTTGCTGAATTGCACCATTTTGTAAATAGTCTGCAAAACCAGTCAACCAAGCCTTTTCGCCTGGTTGATATAATTGTCTATCCGAGAAAATTACCCCGCGTGATTCTGGCTTCTTATCTTGCCAACCTGCATCAATGCCGTAGCCATAAACGCCGCTATATTCTTCAGTTCTAGCAAATGCCCAATCTTGATTCTCACGGGCAATTACTAATAACTGTGGTGATTTACTAGAGCTTTCATTGCCAGAATAACATTTCTGTAATCCTTCACGAGCAATTCTAAAAATTCCATTGTCATCAGTTTTACCTGTTGCACAAGGTAAAGCTTCTGGGCGAGATTTTGCTTGTAATTTTGATTGATAAATTTCAACAGCAGCCGCTTGAACTGGCGAACCATCTGTAAGATGATTGACACGAATTAACCCTGACTCAGGAAACCACTGAGTAAATACGCCCAAATTTGTCAATTCAACCATGCCATAAGTCGTAGGTTCGCGCCACAGTTCCTTCCCATTCTCCTGATATTTATTCGTGCGGGCTTGGACTCCATAAGCTAACATCCCCGTAGTAGAATTTATTTTTTCCCGCAGAGGAACAGCAATATCAACTGATTGATTTTTCTTACCCGATACCTTAAAGCTTTGCCATTCAGAAGGTTGTGGTAATAAATCACTACTATTATTAAAATAAACTAAATCTGTCGGTTGAACTACTCGATAAGCTGCTTTGTATTTGGATTCTGGCAGATTTCCCGTACTAATATTTAACTGTAAATCTTTACTTGTAGGGAAAATATTCAAATCTGATGGTACCCAGATATCTCCAGCTAAATCTCCAGTATCATATTTAAGGGTGACGGGTTTACCCAAAGTTTGCCCAAACTTATCTTTGAGATTTTCGCCGATAGTAATTGTATAAGTCTTGGCAGGTTCTAGTGCATAAGGATTAATCCCGACAATTTTATCTTCATCATTAACTTGCAAAATTCTCGAAATTTCTTTTGGTGCTGGATTAATAGTAATGTTTTCTTTAGCTGAATCTGCTAATAAAATATTATTAAATTCTAGCTGCGGACTGCCTTTAACAAATCGTCCAAATGTTCCGCCTGAATCTGGCTGTCCGTAATAGTTAATTTTTTGAAATGCTAAAGGCGAATAAGTTGCTAATTTACTGGCAAATTCTTTTTCTGTCGCTAGATTGCCATAAGCAGGACGTATTCCTGGAGAAAATACCAGGCGATAACTGGTTGCTTTTTCTAAATTTTGCTGTGGGATGAGATTATAAATCCAATTGCGTGCTGAAGGGTCAAATTTTTCTAAAGGATCTTCTTCATTTTTTATTGGTTTTTCTTCTTTGTTTAATTCAACTTTAAAACCTATACCCTTTTTTTGACCTTCTGGAATTAGCTGTAAATGTTCTTTGACAGAAGCTAAATCCAACTCGACATTAGAAGTAAATTGTAGCTTCTGTTGTAAATCAATTGGTTCGATATCAGCCTTTTCTATGGGATTGACACCGGGTAAATTAGTTAATTTAATGGATTCAGTGTTGAAAGTCCAAGGTAAATCTTTGTCTAGGCGATGATTTTTTAAATCGGCTAAACCTGCTTTCAGAGTAACTTGAAACCTTGTCGCTATTGGTAATGCTTTTTCAGCTTGGAATCCCACCATACGCGGTGTTAAAAAGCGAAATTGTCCGGGTAAAGGCGGCCAAAGAGCAAATTTTTGTAATAATTTTTGTTGTTCTGGACTATCAAGACTTTCAACTGGGATTAAAGCTTCTTTAAAACGGATGCGGATTTGATTGAGGGGTTTTGCATCTCCAATGGGACTTATTTGTTCAATCCAGTCTGGTAATTTTGGTGGTGTGAGTGGGGATACTGCTGGGAGTTGTTCTTTACTTGAGTTGATACCAAAAAAATTACACCCTGCCATCCCTAATATAAATGTAAAGAGAAGGATAAACTGTATTGTTCTCTTCCGGCTTGAAGAACGCCTAATTTTTTTTACCGAATTCCTAATAATCCTAAGAACGCGATAGGTTATTTTATGCTGGAAACGCATTAAAACTCTGATAATCATTTTTCTAGTAATTAAAAATAAAAAATTTACACGCTATAGCAAATAAAGACTTGCATTACCTGATGGAGCCGGAAATGCCAACATTAATAAAGGACGCAAGATAACTAGTTATTTTTACACCAGCTGCGGAGGTAACGTCTGTTTATTTACATAGATAACTAATCTAGTGTTATTGTTCCAAAAATGACTACAATTCTTAACTATAAAGAAGTATTTAAATTTCGCAAACATTAATTTACATCTGCTGAGTTAGTAAAAATTAATTATTAAGGATTTGAAATATTTACTGATGTAGATGTAATCGCTGCGTCAAGATTAAGGTAGGTTTTCTTGGACAGGGGATTCCCTGATGAAACTAATTTTACGATCGCTACTCAAACTTAAGCACACTAGTAAAGTTATCTTAGCTGTGCTGCTAATCTGTCTGCTGGTACGCTTACTCCCTTATTTTGCGCCCATTCGGGCCGCAGATATTGCCCAAAATCAGTTGGCAATGCAATTTAGCGATCGCAATGGTTTACCATTAGGAACATTGCTCACCCGCGACCAAGAACATACATCAGTAGTACCCCTAAATCAGGTTTCGCCCCAGTTTATCCATGCTATTTTAGCCGCCGAAGATGGCAGCTTTTATCATCATGGGGCGTTGGATATGAAAGCTATTATCCGCGCCAGCAAAGAAGCCATCCACGCCAAAAGAATTGTTTCCGGCGCTTCCACTATTACTATGCAGTTAGCGCGAATGTTAGATCCAGTACCGCGCAGCTTCTCTGGTAAACTAAGTGAAATTTGGCTAGCTTGGCGGTTAGCAGCAGGGATGAACAAAGATGAAATTCTGGCTGCATATATCAATCGGCTACCAATGGGCGGGAATATATATGGTGTGGAAGCCGCCGCGCGGACTTATTTTTCCATTCCAGCTAGTGAGTTGAATCTTGCTCAAGCTAGTTTGTTAGCTGCTATTCCTAATAATCCCACATATTTTAATCCTTACGAACATTGGGAACGGCTGAAGCAGCGACAAAAATACGTCCTTAATCGGATGGTACAGGAAAAGTATATTAATGGAGCGAACGCAACCCGAACACACACCGAAAAGGTTGTGTTTCAGTCTCGCCAAGGGGGAATTATCGCCGCACCACACTTTTTGTTTTGGTTAGCCAATCAGTTTGATAAGACGCAAACAGAACAAAATTCCCCCATCCGCACGACTATCAATCGCCCTTTGCAGCAGTTTGTCGAAGCACAGGTACAACAGGTAATTTCTTCCCTAGCCGCTAACAATGTCCATGATGCTGCTGCGTTGGTGATTGATAACCACACTGGTGAAGTTTTGGCTTATGTCGGTTCACCTGATTACTTTAATGAAGCCAAACTGGGACGCAATGATGGAGTGCAAGCACTACGTCAACCAGGTTCTACCCTCAAGCCTTTTGTCTATGAATTAGCTTTAGAAAAAGGTTTAATTCGGCCAAACAGCATTTTGGCAGATGTACCCGCCCATTATGCAATTCCCGGCGCGAAACTTTACAGCCCCACAGATTACACCGAAAGATTTCTTGGCCCTGTGCGGGTACGAATCGCTTTAGCAAATTCTTTAAATGTACCTGCAATAAAGGTGTTAGAAAAAGTCGGTGTGGAAACTTTCTTAGAACGATTGCATCAACTGGGATTTGAACACCTCAATCAAACTCCAGAACATTATGGTTTGGGGTTGACTCTAGGTAGTGGCGAAGTCAGTCTTTGGGAATTAGCCCGTGCATACTTAACCATAGCACGACAAGGAGAGGCGATTCCTTTAGTAAGCACATTTTCCGATTCCCCAATCCAAAATTCCAAATCTCAAATCGTTCGACTGAGCGAAGTCGAAGTCCAAAATTCAACGACAATATGGCAATTAATCACCAATATACTCAGTGACAGCTATGCTCGTGCAACAGCATTTGGTGTAAACTCGGTGTTAAATTTACCCTTTCCTGTTGCTGTTAAAACTGGCACTTCTTCCAATTTTCGGGATACTTGGACTGTTGGTTTCACTACAGATTACACCGTCGCTACTTGGGTAGGCAACTTCAACGGCGAACCGATGCGACAAGTTTCAGGTGTGACGGGCGCAGCACCTTTATGGAATCGAATTATGTTACATCTGCACGAACATCAAGAACCAGCAGGTTTTCCATCTCCAAAAGGTTTAGTGCAATTACCTGTTTGTGCAATTTCTGGGTTACGACCCACCCCAGATTGTACCTCAGTGGTGCAGGAATATTTCTATCCTGAAGATAAAAGTAATTACGAACGCGAGCATCAATTTAATTTGCCACCAGAGTATGATGAATGGTTAGCAAAACAACAGCAATCAAATTTTACTTCTGCCAGTTTGAGAATTTTATCTCCCCATCATGGCGATTTATTTTTAGTTTATCCTGGCGAACAAACGCAGCAAAAACTCGAATTTAAGCTAGCGGGAAATAAATCTGCACCAGTGGAGTGGTGGTTAAACGGCGAAAAGTTAGATACAAACTCAGCTAATTCTTTATTTTGGAATTTGCGTCCTGGTAAGTGGGCTTTGGAAGCGAGAAGCGGGGAAATGATGGACAAAGTAAGTTTTCAGGTAGAGTTAGCTAATGTTAAACCTACGCGTCGAGGATTTTCTATTAGTAATAATTGAAATAGCAAAGATGGCTCTCTGTCAATGTGTAACTATTGAACGTGTCTGTTTGATAGGAATCTCAATGATAAACTCTGTACCCTTACCAGGTACAGAAATACACTTAATTTTTCCTTGATGTTTTTCCACTATAATTTCGTAACTAATAGATAATCCTAAGCCAGTACCTTTACCTATAGGTTTAGTAGTAAAGAAAGGGTCAAATAATCTAGTTTGATCTTCTTCAGTTATTCCTAAACCATTATCTTTTATACTAATAATTACGCATTCTTTATTTTTAACTTGAGTATGGATAATAATAGAATTAAGCTGTCTTTCAATATCTCCTTTTAAACACTCTAATTCCCGTTGATGTAAAGCATCAATAGCGTTACTGAGGATATTCATAAATACCTGATTTAACCCTCCTGCATAACATTCAACAAGAGGCAAATTTCCATAATCTTTAAGAATTGCAATTTCTTGCTGTTTATGATTTTCTTTGAAACGATACTGTAAAATTAATAGGGTACTATTAATTCCTTCATGAATATCAACAAATTTCATTTCTGCTTCATCAAGGCGCGAGAAGTTACGCAAAGTTAGTACAATTTCACGAATCCGTTCAGTACCAACTGCCATTGATGATAAGATTTTCGGCATATCATCAACAATAAACTCTAAATCTATCTCATTAATTAGAGTAGTTATTTCTGATTTCTTACTAGAACAGTGCTGCTGATACAGTTTAATTAAAGTTAGTAATTGCTGACTATATTCTCTAATATGTATCAGATTACCATAAATAAAATTAACTGGATTATTGATTTCATGAGCAACACCAGCAACTAGCTGACCTAATGAAGACATTTTTTCAGTTTGAATAAGTTGTACTTGAGTGTGTTGCAATTCTTGCAGTGTATTTTGTAGCTGAATATTTTTATGTTTTAATTTTGCTGTTCTCTCCGCAACTTGCATTTCCAACCGACAATTCGTTTCTTCTAAAGCGGCTTGAGCAATTTTTTTAGCTTTTAAGTATTGTTGTAATAAATGCAATACTAAAAGCCATGCCGGAATCAGCATTACTAAACTTATAATAGACTCTGAAATTGCCCATAGGATTCTTTGATAATATTCATCAACCTTATGCTGTAATTCCAATGAGATATTATACTTTCTTTTCATCACCCCATCAGCATAAATTTGCTTCTGAGTTTCATATTCATGGCTAAAAAGTATTTGTTGTGCTGTCTCTTTTTGATTTTTATTAACTAAGTCAAAAGATTGATATTCCATTGTGACTAGGCGCTGATTAGCAGCATCAATTTTCTTGGCATCTTCATTTTTATATGCTTGAGGAGCTAGTTTAATTGATTCTTTAATAGCAATGTCAAGCTTAGGTTCAAATTGGCGATATCGTTGTTCCCAAATAGTGTTTCCTGTAGCAGCATTCATACGAGCTGACATAGTTAGTACTTCATCAAAATAAGTAATTTCATCACTTAGTTTTTGAAGTTTAAATTCATTTTTAGTAATACTATTGAAGTTATAATATGCTTGTAAGTTGAGCCAAATTTGAGGAATGAATAAGAGCAGAGTAAGCAGTACTGTTACAGTTATTAGTTGAGAAGAAGCAAATCTCAGTTTATAAGGTAGATGCATTTTAATACTATTTTTTTAGATATATTTTAATTCGTTCTTGTCGCCATTAATCCTCTTGCATAACTTGAGAATCATCAGTATTGATACCGAAGAAATTTCTCAAAAATTCTATGGTTTCATTTTGGTAAATTTCAAAGTCAATTTCATTTATTTGTTTAGTTTTAATCTTTCTGCCATAGATAAATCCTAATTTAAAACTCATAAAGTCTAGCTTGGAAAAATTATAAGGAACTGGATATATAAATTTAGCAAAGAATTGATAGATGAATAAATGTAGTTGATTAGTCTTTAAGTCATTACCCATTGTAAATCCTATGACAAAAGCTTCATCTTGTGAAGAAATCCCTCTATCTAAAAGTATGTGAATATAATCATGATGGAGTAGACTAATTTTTCCAGGTAATGCCATTATGCTATTAGGATTCTCTAGCAGCCAAATGACAAAAGGCATTTTCGGCTCACCATGTAACCTAAATACTAATGAATGTGCTTTTTTCAAATTCATTTGAGCGATATCTATTTGAAAAGCTTTATCTAAATCAAAAGCCATATTTTGTATATTTATAATCAAACAATTAACTTATTAATATTTGTTTTTCTGCTAATTTGTCTATAATTATCGACAAAATTATTTTTATTTTTATAATTAAGTATATAAAAAATAATTTTACATAAAATTACAGTATTATCACTGAAGCTTGTGCTAAGAGCAAAAGCATCTAAATGAAGAATCATCGACTGAGATAAATTGCTGCAATGCTGTGAAAAAAGATGTTGCAGCAATAGCTCGATCGCCCTTTGTTGATGGACTATTTCTCACAGTCTTGAGTTCGATGAATGCGTTGCTCGATACCAGTAACGAATTAGATACCGGAAAGTGTCAAACTAAATATGAAGTTTATAGAAAAACTGCAAACTCAAACCATGACTCAGCAACCAACTGATTTAGATAATAAAGCTGTATTTGAGCAGTTGTGGGAGATTACAAAGGAACTCCGCCAAAAATTAGAGGCTCGTTTTCAGTTACATCCAGACCCTTCTGTAGAAAATTTACAGCAATATAGCAGTCTTGATGGCAACATGAAAGGTTCGCTGACTGCTTTTTCTGGGGAAGAAATTGACTGGCTAGTGCATTCGTGGTTGGGAAACCCGGAAAAATCAAACTTTGGGACTATGCGTCTCACTACTTGGTTGAAGTCCCATATTCAGGTTCCTCATTTGGCCTTTGAGTTTGGCACACTTCCAGATGGAAATATTTTATTTTATATAGATTACATTGCTCGAACTGAGCTTCTAACTGATTTGGCATATCTCGATCGCTACTATGAGCCAGTTAATGAAACATTCTTAAAGTTACAGTCAGATTCTAAACTCAAGGTATTTACCAGCAAAAGTGCCTATATTCGTCTATTTCAATCGCCTGTTAGCTTGTGTTACACAGGCGCGCCTACTTTTGAAACTCTCGAACTAACTCGTACAGTTGCACGCGAAACACTCGATCGCTGGTTAACTTGGGTAGATGTAGCTGAACCTGTGCCAGAAGATGCACGAGAAACTTTAGCGGCTCGTGATTTAGCGCTCCGCCGTATCAGTGCTGAACGCGATCCAGGTAATAAATTTGCCGCACAGATGTTTGGCTCGGAATTGACAGATAGACTTGTGCGATCGCTCTGGGGTGGCGATCGGATTCTCTAAATTGGTCATTTGTCATTGGTCACTTGTACTGAGTTTCGACTGCGCGGTAATCGAGCGAAGTCGAGATTCAACTACCGCGTAGTCGAAGTATTGGTCATTTGTTATGACCCTCAATTTTCCATGTCCACTAATTTAGAATCGTGCTGCGCTTTAGCATCGCAAGTTATCGGTTGTGCAATCAACCTTCACTCGCGATCGCCAATCACACTTTTACCCTGCTAATACTATGCTGGAAAGAAGTAGACCGCAAACACTTCCTGCAAACACAGCAAACCACCATTGAGTGCTTCACCAATTTGGGGATGATTTGAATTTGAGAATGGAAATTGGGGATTAGGAAGTAATAACAAATGACAAATGACAAATACTTCGGCTTCTCTTCGAGACGCTACGCGAACGCTCAGTACAAGTGACAAATGACAAAACCAATAGAAGTCCGCAATCCCCGAACTGGCAAATTTGATTACGTAATTATCCCGCCGCCTCCAAGGTTGGTGGTACAGCAATGTAAGCGGACGCGCCGGGCACAAGTTCGCTGGCAGCAGTTGGGCTTAGAAGGGAGAATTGAAGCTTTACAGCAGTGGAAGGATGCGATAATATCTGGACGCGATCGCCTCACGGAAGCTTTGGTAAATGATACAGGAAGATTGTCAGCCTCGGTATTAGAAATAGACTCCTTCCTCTCCAGCATCGATCGCTGGTGTCGGTTAGCACCGGAATTGCTGCAAGAATCGGCAAAAAATACAGCCATTCCCTTTATTGCCTTGCAACAAACATCTGTTCCTTATCCCTTAGTTGGGGTAATTAGCCCGTGGAATTTTCCCCTGTCACTGTCTACTATTGATACCATTCCGGCGTTGTTGGCAGGTTGTGCTGTCATTGTTAAACCCAGTGAAATCACTCCCCGCTTTGTAGCACCACTAATTACAGCACTCAACACTGTTCCCAAACTGCACGAGGTATTAACTTTTGTCGAAGGAGCAGGTGCAACCGGATCTCTTTTAATTGAAAATGTAGATTTGGTATGCTTTACAGGCAGTGTAGCCACAGGGAGAAAAGTTGCACAAGCAGCTGCAAAACAGTTTATTCCAGCTTTTTTGGAATTAGGAGGAAAAGATCCGGCGATCGTTTTAGAATCAGCCAACTTAGAATTAGCAACTTCAGCAATCTTGTGGAGTTCTGTTGTCAACACCGGACAGTCATGCCTCTCAATTGAGCGAATTTACGTTGCAGACTCGATATTTGAAAAGTTTTACCATCAACTAGTAGCCAAAGCACATCGCCTGAAGCTAGCCTATCCCACAGTCGAAAGTGGAGAAATTGGGCCGATTATTGCCGAAAAACAAGCAGCCATCATTAGCGATCATCTTCTAGATGCAGTGGAAAAAGGAGCAGTAATTCACTGCGGTGGTGTCATCGAGGATTTAAGTGGGGGTTGGTGGTGTCGTCCAACAGTGCTTACCCAAGTTAATCATTCCATGAAAGTCATGACTGAAGAGACTTTTGGCCCGATTATGCCAGTCATGCCTTTTTCTGGAGTAGGTGAAGCAGTCTCTTTAGCCAATGACTCAATCTATGGATTAAGTGCTGCTGTATTTGCCTCAGAAACAGAAGCCTTAGAAGTTGCTTATCAAATAGATGCAGGTGCTATTAATATCAACGATGCTGGACTCACCGCCATCATGCATGAGGGAGAGAAAAACGCCTTCAAATTCTCCGGTTTGGGACAGTCACGCATAGGTGCAGCAGCGATGAAACGATTTATGCGAAAAAAAGCTATTTTGATTAAAACTAATGCTACTAATGACCCTTGGTGGTTTGAAAATGGGGAGTGACCAATGCCATTATCACTATGCAACTGATTACCGTAACCAATGGCGTAGCTTGCTGCCGTACTCCTTTAAAGAAGCAAGCTACGCAAAGCGTCTCCAAGAGTTGGCATTGCATTCGCATCTTCTTCAAAATATCTATTTTAACGTGAGTTCGACGGCTCTAAAAACCCTACTTCCATTCCTCTCCCCCACTCTTCGAGAGGCTTTGAAACCCTAATTTTTTCGTTGTCAACTAAGAATATTTCTGCCCCTCTCCGCCTCCAAGAGGGGTTGGGGAGAGGTTCATCGAACTCACGTTATTTTACTAGAGGCGATCGCCTCTGCCACAGTTTCGTCCGCGATAATCAAAGCATCTGGAAGAATTTTGATAGTTTTGGTTCAGAACTACAATGTTTCATGTCTGGAAGCAGATTATGCGCGATCAAGGACGGGAAGCCAGTCATCTGTTTACGGCTAAACCAAAGCCGCCAGAGTGCGATGAGTATGTCAAGGAAAAGGTATTTTCGATTGATTTTGATGCCAACCATCAAAAATATGTATATTCCACTTGTTACCAAAGATGTACAACTTTTAATAGCTGAGAAAATGCAAAATGGGAAAGATGCAAAATCTAAATCCAAGCAACTACTAGAAATTGCTAAAACCGGAGTAGAAAGAGCGATCGCAACCGATGAAGCGACAGCAACGGCTTGGATGAACCAGCAGCTTGAAGCGTTAGGAATCAATCTATCAAACTCAAACTAACCTAATGGAGGCATAATATATGAGATTACTATAAATCCAGAGCAACTTAAGGAAATCTTCAAAAGCGCGATCGTTGAATTAATTCGTGAAGTCTCGGAATTTATAGCATATTGATGACAATAAAGCAAGCGATCGCTGTTTCCCCACACTCCGCCCCAACAGTTCACAGACCCAGTTGTCTGATTCTTGCCTAGAGACAGTTATATGACGACTACGACTCAAAAACTCACCTTTGAAGAATACCTTGCCTACGATGATGGCACAGATACCCGCTATGAACTGGTCGATGGAGAACTGGTACCCATGAGTTTAGGAACTGGCAAACATGGGGCAATCATCCACTTTGTTGCACGGCAGTTTGAGGATGCACTGGTGCAATCTGGGGAACCTTGGGTAGCACTTCCTGCCCTCGTTGGTGTTCGCTCTCCGCGTGGGCGAAATTGGGATACTTCCCGTATTCCTGATGTCACTGTTCTAACGGTTGCCCAATGGGAAGCTATGAGCGATCGCGAAGCTGTAATTAATCTTAATGAGCCACCTCCGATTCTAGTCGTCGAAGTCGTTAGTCCCTCGACCAAAGCTGAAGACTACCGCTCAAAACGAGCTGAGTATGGGCTGCTAGAAATCCTTGAATATTGGATCGTTGACCCCTTGGAAGGGAAAATCACCCTCTGCATCCTGGAGCATCAGTTTTACGACTCCACTGAATTTCGAGGAAATGAAGCGATCCAATCCCCCACCTTTCCAAACCTCAATCTCACAGCAGCTCAAATTCTGGCAGGCAAACTCTAAATTGCGTATCCCAGTGGCTCAACTTTGGGAAGGGCTAGAAAATAACTGAATTCGTGAGAATATGATTTCTGTGTAATCACGCCTCTCTCGTCTTCATGCCAACAAATGATTCTGAACTTCAAAGTCAAGAAAAGGAAAATTCTGGATGCGATCGCCTTAATTCCCTTTGAACAATGCCAACCCTTGACTCGTTCGTGATTTTACGAGCATTCCGGCTAGTCCTAGCATCTATGCAATCAGGCACAGGACTGAAGGATTGCTGTACATCGGTAAAACCAAGATGCGGGGGCGTTTCAGTGGTGGACATCAAGCTTTTTTGTGAGCGTGGCTCGATAAGTATAACGATGAAGATGTGCGAATCGCAGTGCAATTCATTTCATATTGGGAAAACCCTACGTTACTATTGGAGCTAGAAGCCATTATTTTAAGAGCCACCGGAACCTCCTTACAACGTCCTAATTCCAACCGAAGTCAGGATTTTGCCACTAATTAGCGTGAGTTTGACGGATAAGACAAGAAGAACCGCTAAGATAGTAATTTCTCCTTTCAGAGATAACCACTGATTATTCTCCAGTCCGCGCAGGCGGACTTTGTTTGTGTAGCCACGACTTCCAGTCGTTAAGCTTTGATCTCAAATCTTAACTTAGTAAGGTACACGCATGGCCAAAGGTGACAAAATAAACTTTTCTACCCCTAGCGGGTTTCCAGAATTTCTTCCTAGCGAAAAGCGTCTAGAATTATATTTGTTAGATATCATCCGTAGAGTTTTTGAAAGCTATGGATTTACGCCCATCGAAACACCTGCTGTAGAACGTTTAGAAGTACTGCAAGCTAAAGGTAATCAAGGCGATAATATCATTTATGGAATTAATCCTATATTGCCACCAAATCGACAAGCCGAGAGAGATAAATCGGGCGAAACTGGTTCGGAAGCCAGAGCTTTAAAGTTCGATCAAACAGTTCCTTTAGCGGCGTATATAGCGCGTCACCTGAATGAATTAACTTTTCCCTTTGCTCGTTATCAAACCGATGTAGTTTTTCGGGGAGAACGGGCGAAAGATGGGCGTTTTCGTCAGTTCCGCCAGTGCGATATTGATGTAGTTGCGCGTCGCGAACTCAGTTTACTCTATGATGCTCAGATGCCTGCAATTATCACTGAGATATTTGAAGCAATTAATATTGGTGATTTTCTGATTCGCATCAATAACCGTAAAGTTCTTACTGGTTTCTTTAAATCATTGGGTATTGCCGAAAATCAAATAAAATCTTGTATTGGTATTGTTGATACTCTAGAAAAAATTGGTGAAAGTAAAGTCAAACAAGATTTAGAGAAAGAAGGGATTTCAGTAGAGCAGGCGCAAAAAATCATTGAATTTATCAAAATAGACGGTTCCGTTGATGAAGTCTTAGATAAGCTCAAGCACCTTGCCCAAAATCTACCAGAAACCGAGCAATTGACTTTAGGAGTTAGCGAATTAGAAACGGTAATTACTGGAGTGCGTAATCTTGGAGTTGCCGAAAATCGTTTTTGTATTGATTTATCTATTGCCCGTGGTCTTGATTACTATACTGGCACAGTTTACGAAACAACTCTATTAGGACATGAAGCTTTAGGTAGTATTTGTTCTGGTGGGAGATATGAAGAATTAGTTGGGGTATTTTTGGGTGAAAAAATGCCTGGTGTCGGTATTTCTATCGGCTTAACTCGTTTAATTAGTCGCTTGTTAAAAGCTGGTATTCTAAATACCTTAGCTGCTACACCAGCCCAAGTGATGGTAGTGAATATGCAAGAAGATTTAATGCCCACTTATTTAAAAGTTTCTCAACATCTGCGTCAAGCGGGAATTAATGTCATAACTAACTTTGATAAGCGTCCCTTGGGTAAACAATTTCAATTAGCAGACAAACAAGGAATTCAATTTTGCGTAATTATTGGTTCTGAAGAAGCAGCAGCGCAAAAGTCATCGCTCAAAGATTTGAAAACAGGCGAGCAAGTAGAAGTACTACTAGAAAATTTAGCTGAGGAAGTTAAAAAGAGGCTTACCTAAAAGTTAATTTATAAAGTAGCGACTGTCTCTTTGAATCTGTCTCATACACCCCAATATGGTTCAGTTAAGGCTAAAACCCTTTGTGAATCAATTTTTTTAACGAACCACAGAGGCGCAGAGAACACAGAGAGAAGGAAAAAATGCTTAACTGAACTGTATTGTCATACACCCTACTTATTTGAAAGTCCTTTATGAGTTTGTCCGATCTCCCTAATCTCTGGGTTCCTCTAGCACTTTTAGTTTTAATTGTTATAGCTGCTGTATTCTTTAGCCGCAGCAGTTAATATTTAAAACATTACAGAAATTAAGTAAGGTAAAGTAAAAGGGCCTTGTGCTGCCTGACAGCACTCTGGTAGTAATCAACAATCTCGTTGTAGTAATCTGTCATCCAATCCAACATTTCTTCTTCAGACCAGTCAATCCAGGGTATTGGTTCTGATTTCTGTGATTCTCGGATGAAACGATTCTGGAACCCCTCTTGTGAAAGTTCTAATAATCCATCAAGAATTTGTCCAATTTCATCACCTGGCGATAGATACCTGATAGGGCCATAACCCGTTTCATTTTCATCACCGATCTCAGTACCAGCACCAAAGGCATTAACCAAAGGCATATCATCCCATGCCGAATTTTCTATTACTAAAAATGGCAAGAAATCTTTCTCATATCCTTTATCTACAATTAATTCTGGAATTTTCCCTTGAGATTTAGCATAATAACCAGGAACATACCCAGCTAATAGAAACGTTAATTCCTGCCAATATTTATGTAAATCTAGTTCGGGGTTTTCCCATTCAGCAATAAACTGTTGTTCTAGTAATTGCCAGTCATAAGTTTTTTTCCACTGTTCACGATTTCCAGGAATGAACCTACTTAAACCCTGACTTTTAGGCAATTTACCAAACCGCGCTCTCACTTCTTGTTTGGTTTTTTCAGCAGACTCTCCTTTCCAATAAGGTGCTCGTTGCCAAAGAGCAGATTCTGGCAACCATTGAGCATCACGAAATGCCCCAACAAGAAGTGGATCTTCTCTAAGTAATTCAAGCGTTGATGCAGAAATCTGTTTAATCTTACCAGTGATTCCCATAAAACTTTGTTTCAGCGCTTAACAGTTATTATCCTCGAAGTATAGCTACAGTTTATCTAAAGCATTACAGTTGAGGTAGTAGGTATCAGTTCTATGTTTGCTGTTGTCACACCCGATACAATCCGTTTGCCCCCAGGTGCGGTAGTACGCTTACCTGGAAGCTGGCAAGATTATCAAGCACTCAATGAACAACTAGGCGATCGCTCCTCGTGTCAGAAGTAGTCACAGAGTCTCTAAAAATTTCCTACAAGCGCAATACTAGCGCTGTTATTCGGGAATTACGCCAGAAATTGGCGAGCGAGAATTAAAGATTTTGATTTTGCGATGCCCTCGGCAAGCTACGCCAACGCAGACAATCTTCATCAATGGCAACTACTTTGTACGATAAAGTACAGAGGATTGCAACTAAGTTTCAAGTAAATAGAAAAGGAATGCGTACATGGGAAAAGGGAGATTAGAAGCATTCAGCGATGGGGTGATTGCCATCATTATCACCATCATGGTGCTGGAAATTAAAGTGCCGCATGGGTTCGATTTAGCCGCGCTACGTCCACTAATCCCAGTATTTCTGAGCTATGTGTTGAGTTTTATTTATATCGGCATCTACTGGAACAATCACCATCACCTACTACAAGCAGTCCGATATGTTAATGGACGTATCCTTTGGGCCAATTTGCATCTGCTGTTTTGGTTGTCGCTAATCCCCTTCGTCACTGGTTGGATGGGCGAGAATCACTTTGCTCCCATACCAGTTGCCCTTTATGGTACGGTGTTGTTGTTGGCTGCGATCGCTTACTTTATTCTTACCCGCATCCTGATTTCTTACCACGGCAAGGATTCGACTCTGGCGATCGCAGTTGGTGAAGACTTCAAAGGAAAAATATCAGTAGTTGTCTATGCTGTGGCAATTCCACTTGCCTTTGTAAACTCATGGTTTGCTTGTGCATTGTACGTTTTAGTCGCAATCATGTGGCTGATTCCTGACCGTCGCATTGAGAAGACTCTCACTTCCTAAACGAATTACGAATTACCTCAGCTGTTACGCATTTAATTTGTACGTATAAAAAATCAAGAACGCGAAGTATCTTTTAAGACGCTTCGCGTTCATATGCTAAAAAAGTGCTTAATTGATTGTCGTCTTAAGCTGCAACTTTTTCCTCAAATGGTTTAAAGGTTTTTTTGCTAGCACCGCAAATCGGACATTCCCAGTCTTCAGGAATTTCTTCAAAAGGTGTACCTGGCGCAATTCCCGAATCAGGATCGCCAGCAACGGGATCGTAAATCATGCTGCATTGTTTACAAATCCATTTCCGAGTTTTAGGTTCTTCACCAGCAACTCTTGTTGCTGCTTCTCCTCCATTTAATACTTCTAAGGCTTCAGCGTAGCGATCGGCGTGATAATTTTCGATGAATTTTAACAAGCCAAAACGGTGTGCAGCTTCCCGAAATGTATTGGCATGATCGGTAGATTCTTGAGCTTGTTTGAGAAATTCTTCAGCTGCCGGATTGTCGCGGTCGCGTTGGGCATCTGCGGCAAACTCTGGATACATTGTGGTATATTCGTAAGTCTCGCCTTCAATTGCCAAAGATAAACAGCGAGATACAATTTCCCGCTTTTGTTCATCAGTTAAAGCAGCTGCATCTTCTACCACAAGTTCTGGATGTAGTAACTTAAAATGTGCGAAAGCGTGTTCAGTTTCTTGATCTGCTGTTTCTTTAAAAAGTTTCGCCAAGTCTGTAAACCCAAGTTGACGCGCCACCTCAGCAAAAAACAGATACTTACGATTTGCCATCGATTCGCCACCGAAGGCAGCTTCTAAGTTTTGAAGTGTAGTAAAGTTGGACAAATCCATAATTTTTTAATGCCTGATAAGTGATATTTAGTGCAAAAGCACAGACTCTACAACCGGATAATCAGCCGTTATTTGTATAAGTTATAAATGCTTTATACAAACTTTGTCATTCCATATTTAGCAATCCGTTTTAATCGGAAGCTAGCACGGCTGTGTTCTCCTACTTGGACAATTATAAAACCGAAAAATTGTGCATCTGACAAATTATATTTTTGATTTAGAGATGACTGTGATTGCTTTAATTTGTCTGAAGTTCTAAAAATGGATAGTCGGTGTATCCTGTAGCGTCAGGGGCATAAAATGTTTTTGGATCTGGAGCGTTCAAATGGGCGTTAAGTTCTAAGCGTTTTGGTAAGTCAGGATTAGCAAGATATAACTTGCCAAAAGAAACTAAATCTGCATTGCTACTAGCAAGAATGCTATCTCCTGTTTGGCGATCGTAGCCACCATTAGTAATCAAAGTACCTGGGAATATTTGCCGAAAGTAGGGTGTAACTGGGTTCATGACTTCGCGGGTTGCTAAATCGACTTCGTTCGGTTCCATCAGGTGAAGATAGGCAAGTCCAAAGGAGTTAAGAGCATTGATAGCATAACCAAAAGTTTCTTCAGGATTGGAGTCATGCATTCCATAAAAAGTGTTACTTGGCGAAAGTTTGATCCCAACCCGATTTGCACCCCAAACGCTAGCGACTGCTTCCACAACTTCTAAGAGGAATCGGCTACGCTTTTCTATTGAACCGCCATACTCATCTGTGCGCTGGTTCGAGCCATCTTGGAGAAATTGGTCGATTAAATAGCCAAATGCACCGTGAAGTTCAATCCCATCAAAACCAGCCGCCAAGGCATTTTCGGCACCTTTGCGAAATTGCTCGACAATTTCAGTAATTTCTGGAATTTCTAAAGCGCGGGGAGTTTCCAACGATACTTTACCTATGGGTGTGTGGAGTGAGCCAATCCCTGCGATGTCTAACGACAAGCCGCTTTGCGTCTACGCACTGGGAGCAACTGGCAATTCTCCATTAAGTAAAGCTGAGTGAGAAACTCTCCCAGAATGCCAAAGTTGCAAAAAAATTCTCCCCCCTTGTTCGTGTACTGCATTAGTTATCAACCGCCATCCTGCCACTTGTTCTTCTAAATAAATTCCTGGACAGTTAATGTATCCTAAACTCAGAGGTGAAACCATTGTACATTCAGTAACGATCAGCCCAGCACTGGCGCGTTGGGTGTAGTAAGTTGCCATTAGCGAGTTGGGGATGCTTGCAATTGCCCGTAAACGTGTCATCGGTGCCATTACAATTCGGTTTGGTAGGGTGTAAGGGCCAAGCTGAACTGGTGTGAAAAGATTGATATTGGAATTCATGAATTAAATTTCTATTACGGCGTTGCACATTACTGGCTGAGGTTTGAAAACGGGGATCGTTAGCAGAGCTTTTCCTCACGCAATTCCACCGTTGACACGAATGTTTTGCCCAGTAATCCACCTAGCTTCATCGCTAGCGAGAAACGCTACTACATCGGCGATTTCTTGCACATCTCCCAGTTTATTAAAAGCAGCCATTTGGGCTAAACGATCTATCTGTTCTTGTGTTTTACCTTCTCGGAATAGTTCTGTATCGGTGGGGCCAGGAGAAATAACATTAACTGCGATCGCTTTTGCACCTAATTCTTTAGCTAGTACCCGTGTGATTTGTTCAACAGCACCCTTGGTTCCGACATAAGCACTATAAGTTGGCAGCATCATCACCGTGGTTGATGAAGAAAAGTTGATAATCCGTCCGCCTTCTGTCATGTGCTGCGCGGCTTGTTGACAAGCAAAAAAAGTGCCTTTGACATTAATGGCAAAAATCGCGTCGAAATCTTCTTCACTCACCTCAGTAATTGGTTTATAGAAAGCAATTCCAGCATTGTTGACCAAAATATCGACTTTACCAAAACGTTCAAGTGTTTGTTCAAATAACTTTTTGATGTCGGGTACTTTGCTAATATCAGCTTGGATAGCGATCGCTTCTACTCCCAACTTTTCAATTTCTGCAACAACTTCTTGTGCTTTGCCTGCATTACCTGCATAGTTAACGACAATAGATGCGCCATTACCAGCTAACTTGAGTGCGATCGCTCGTCCAATTCCCCGCGATGCACCAGTGATAATTGCAACTTTTCCGGTTATTGATGCCATAGATTAATCGAGTTTTATTTTGGTTCACCAAAGTGATTATCTGCTTTTACAGTACTGTTCCAAGGTTAAATTTAGCGATCGCTGCTAAAACTCCCGACTTGATTCCAGCTAAAATCCCGCCAGTGAATTCAAGTAACTCTCAGGCGGGAGAAATGAAAATACTTTGCAAAAGGTAAAGATACGTGCCCTCTTGGCGGCATCTTCACAGCAGATTAAGATTTGCTACGGCTTGGCGAATATTAGACCTCTTGGCATTTGTGCTTTTTGCACTCTTGGGGAAAAGGGTAAAGGTTAAAGGGGAAGGGGACAATACATAACCTTTTCCCCAAAACCCGACAAGTATTGAAGCTCATCTGGTCGATCGTATCTGCGTAGATTAAATTATTTGAAGAAGGGATTTTCTGAACCGATCACGGATTCATTCTCAATTGGACACGTTGGCTCAGATAAGAGTGTTCCATTAAATGTATAAGTAGTGTTCTTGGAATTGATAGCATTACCACTTATCCTCCGATCTGGAATAAAGTCTCCTCTTACTTGACCGCTAAGTGCGATACTTACTTCTGAACCTGGATTTGTTACTGCTTGCCAATTTCTCTGATCCCGACCTAGATTTGTACGGCTATAAGTAGCATCTAGCCCAACAAAGCGAAGGCTGTTACCATTGGCGTTAAATTCAAAACAAGCAGTAAAATTATCTCCCTGACTTGACTGAACATTGACATCGTAGCTTTTGCCCTCCACTCCAGCTTGTACTGGCGCAGCCAACAACATTATTTGTCCAAGTAAACAAGTTAAAACTAAACCAAACTTAGATTGGATGATTTTCACTGACATAATTGTTTGCCTCTGTTACGTAATCAAGTAATTGCTTACTTTTACTCATTGGTGACAGGTTAAGATCGTTAACCATTTGCCAATAAGTAGTGGTGATTAAATTTAGTCAAAATCGAGGTTACAAACGTAAATTTCCAGCCTGTGATGCCTTCGCATAGCGTTTCATAGACAAGACTAGCTACGCCTACGCATATTTAAAAACATCGGTCATCCTTGCCATAAAATTTAGTATAAAGCTTAATTAGATACTCGATAGCATAGATAATTTACAGCGTAATCACTATTGACAAAACGAGTTATATCTTAAAATGTTATGAATGCTTTTTTGTACGAGAAAAGAATGGAAGTGAGTTCAGAGTGTATTGCATAGATAGACACTTAGAGACTATTTTGCCAGTTCTCTAACAAAGAGCGATCGCTATAGTAACGCTCTTGGGTGAAAATTGGTAGGAGACAAGATTGAGACTTCTTTCTTGCTCCTCGGTCACTGAGCGTTGGTCATTGAGCGTAGCCGAAATGAGTCGTTCGCGCAGCGTCTCCAAGAGTTGTGCTACTCTCCTTAATTAAAATTCTGGAACGATTGCAACACCATCTCTGAGATTGAGCAACCCTGAAATAATAACTTTATCTTCTGGCTGTAATCCTTCAAGAACTTGGTAATTATTACCTTTGATCTCGCCTAGCTTTACTCGCCTTTGCCGAGCCACTTGTTGGGATACACCTTGGGGAGATGTTTCTGTTTCAACTACATAAACAAAAGTGTCCCCACCTACACGAGTCATTGCTGTTGTGGGAATTAAAACTCCGGGGCGCTGATTCCAGAACACTCTAGTCCTGACCAATTGATCTGCACGTAGCTGGCCGTTTTTGTTGTCAAAAAGTGCTTTAATTAATATCGTTTGTGTTTCATTGCTGGCATTAGGTGCAATAAAAAATATCCTACTTCTACCAAGCTTTTGACCTTGTGTGTTCATCACCTCTACTGGCATACCTTTACGCAGTTGGGGCCCTTGTTGTACTGGTACAGAGATATTCACTTCTAAAGGTCGATTTTGCGTGATATTAACTAATGGTGTAGAAGTATTAACTAAATCACCGACTTTCACAGGGATGTTACCAACTGTGCCACTAAAAGGAGCGGTAATTTTGTCAGACTGGAGCTGTTGTGTTTGAGGATTTACATTAGATTGCTGCAAAGATTTTTCAGCCTGCAAGATGGTGGCTCGTTGTGCTTGAATTCTGGAATCTATTGCATCCAGACTAGTCTTAGCATTGGCCAGACGATTAGCAAACAGATTGCTAGTCTGTCGAGACACGGCTCCTTGTTCAGCTAGGCTGACAAACTTTTCGTAGTTCTGCTGGTACAATTGCACATTCGCAACGTAGGATGGTCGTTCTGCTTCTAAAGATTTGAGCGTGGCGCGAGCATTCGCCAGTTGCATTAAAAATGCTTGAGGCACAGGATTATTCCTAGCGATCGCTGCCTGTGGTGTAGAATCTACTTGGAGAATTGGCGCTCCTTGGACAACTGGATCTCCAGATTTGACAAGTATCTGGGTAACTTGACCCTGAATTCTCGGCTGAAGCGTGACTGAGCGCAGGGATTTTAGACTAGCAATAAAATCTGAACTTTCCTCAATTATGCCGCTTTGTACTGTTGATATTTTGACTCTTACCCCTTGAGGTTGAGCGTTAGCATTTGAAGGTGCTGAATTTTGTGGAGTAAGTAAACGCCATAGAGTTGCTCCGCTTCCTAACAATAAGAGTGCGGCTAAACTCAACCAAAGCCACCGCCGTTTTCCAGAAGGTGGCTCAAATGACGTTTCTGGAGCTTTTTCTCCCAAATCAGTTTGAGGCTCAGGGGATGTCATGGCTTTTGAGGAACTTAAGGAACAAATTAACTAGAATTCAATCAAAATTTCATCTGTCGTTCTTGAAATTACTGATTTGGCATGAGGTTTTGCGGCAAATTATATGTTATCCCATCCAAATATACAGTTTTGATGATTCTGTCTAAATCTACCGAAAGGTGAATCCGCTCCTGAAATTTCTGACTTCAACTGTATCCTTCAAAAAGTTAGGGATAATTTTATCGGAATCACTTTTATTACAGCAGATTTCAAGTTCGGGAGGTACGCAAATTAAGTCTGTTACCCAGATATAAAGCGTATTTTAGTCCTGAATTTTACTGTAAGTATAAATCAATACTAACAGTTCGTTTGTATCAGACATTGAAATTCAAACTAGCTACCACAATCAGCTCGCCGCATTGAACTCATATTGTATTAAGTAGTAAGAATAACTGTTAAATATTGATGCAAAATCGGGCAATTTCTTGAATTTGCTTCGGAAAGTTTCAGATTATGTTTTCAACCATTAATAAATCTCAGGAGCAAATCTAGGTGTTGACCTCAACCTTACTCGCTGCTGCAACTACACCTCTGCAATGGAGTCCTACAGTTGGACTGATTATGATTATTGCTAATATCATTGCCATTGCCTTTGGCAAATCTAGCATCAAGTATCCCAATGCCGAACCAAAACTACCCTCAGCCAATTTCTTTGGTAATTTTGGTTTACCAGCCCTTTTAGCAACTACCGCCTTTGGTCATATCTTAGGAGTGGGTGCTATTTTAGGGCTGCATAACCTGGGAAGAATTTAGGTTCTTACCCAAGTTAGCCTTTATTTGATGATTCTTTTGTCTCCAGCTTTGAGCCAGAGAGTTAGAACTCTCTGGCTCTTTTTTATGAGACACTAAGTAATATCAGTATCTCAACGGTATGACAGATATAACAGATTTATCAAAAAGAATTGCCAGCAAAGGCGATAATCCGCTAAGTTTGTCACCTGTCAACTTGCAGCCACAAGAAGATGTAGAACTTGAGCGAAAACTGCGAGAACTCAAGTTTAAACAAGAACTAAGAAAAGATTGGATTTTATTTATTGTTAGAGATGTAGTAATTTTTCCTGCCGCCATCCTTTTTATTTTTGCTGTCAGTGGTTATTCCCTATTTATGCAGATTCATAGGTAATATATCTGGCTATAATTTTTAATCGACTACAGAGGCGCAGAGTACACAGAGAAAAGAGAGATGATAATTAGGTAAATAGGTAGACATAATTAAATACAATAAAATAAACTCTTAATTTGTAGTGAGTGATTTATCGCTCAGAACAAGGATTATCAGGACTCAAGTCCTTACTACAAACTTTAATTTATTTATGCCTAAATACTTAGACACAAATAGTTTGGAATTGTTGTAAATTATTTCACTCTGCATTCTCTGCGCCTCTGCGGTTATTTAAAAATCCTACATCAGTAAACTTGCGTAACTAATTCTACAGACGACGAAGCCAACTTGCTACAAGTAGACTCATCTTTATATCCACACTAATTTTGCTGGATATCAGGATTACCGTGTTTGGTAAATCTGCAAAAAAGTAAGTACCTGATGGAAATAATCTAAAAATATGGGGCTTTTAATATTTTCTGTTGCTTTAGTTGCCATTGTTGCTGTAATTATCATTAATGCCTACAACGATTTAGTTAAGTATCGCAACCGTTACAAAAATGCTTATTCTCAAATCGATGTTCAATTACAGCGCCGCTATGATTTAATTCCCAACTTGGTGGAAACTGCCAAAGGGTACATGAAACATGAGCGAGAAACCTTAGAAGCAGTTATTGCCGCCCGGAATTCTGCAATTAATGCTAGCAGTCGGGCGGTACAAAATCCTGGCGATCCCCAAGCGATGCAACAGTTGGGCAATGCTGAAGGGGCGTTGACGGGTGCGTTAAGTCGATTGATGGTACTTTCAGAATCTTATCCAGAATTGAAAGCCGATCGCGCCATGACTCAGGTAATGGAAGAATTATCTTCCACTGAAAACCGGATTGCTTTTGCCCGTCAGGCTTTTAATGACGCGGTGACACTTTACAACACCAAGAGCGAATCTTTCCCCAGCAACCTTGTGGCAAATACTTTTAACTTTACTGTTGCAGAATTGCTCCCCGAAGCTACTCCAGAAATTAGAAATGCTCCACGCGTATCTTTTTAGGTGTCTATGAACTTCTTTGAACATCAGGATCGGGCACGCCAAAATACGCAACAATTAATCGGGTTATTTTCCCTGTCGATCGCAGTCATGATTATGGCAATTTATATTGCCAGTTTATTTCTGTTTCGCATCGCTCCTCGTGTTTGGTGGCATCCAGGGTTATTTCTCTACGTAGCTGGGATTACAATAGTTGCGATCGCAATCGGAAGTTTGTATAAAATTACTTGTCTCCGTCAAGGCGGAAGCGTCATTGCCCAAGAGTTAGGAGGAAGACTCTTGCTACCAGAAATAGCCGACGAACAAGGGCGACAACTATTAAATATTGTCGAGGAAATGGCGATCGCATCTGGTATTTCCGTCCCACAAGTTTATCTCCTCGACAGAGAAACCAGCATTAATGCCTTTGCTGCCGGATTTACGCCCAATGATGCTGTAATTGGAGTTACCCGTGGCACTTTGGAAAACTTGAGCCGGGATGAACTACAAGGAGTCATCGGCCACGAATTCAGTCATATTCTCAATGGAGATATGCGGCTAAATTTGCGTTTAGTGGGACTACTGCATGGGATTTTATTCATTTATTTAACCGGGGAATTGCTCTGGCGCCTTCGCGGTAGCTTCCGTTTAGGAAAGGAAGACAAGGGTTTACCTATCTGGGCTTTTGGCTTGGCACTAATGGCAATTGGCGGTATCGGATTACTTTGCGGACGCTTGATTAAAGCCGCCGTCTCTCGCCAACGCGAATTTCTCGCTGATGCTTCAGCCGTACAGTTCACTCGCAACCCCAACGGACTTACCGGAGTCTTTCAAAAACTTCAACAGATGGATTCACGCCTGATATCGCCGAGTGCAGAAGCCTCTAGCCACATGTTTTTTGGCAATGCCCTCAACCCCTCTTTTTGGGAAAATATGTTTTCTACCCACCCACCCTTAGCAGAACGTATCCGCCGCGTTGGGGGTTTGAACGTCAACAATTTAGCAGCAATGCCATCTCGCAATCAAATGCGTTCCCTTTCCCAAGAATCCCTAACAATGGGCTTTGCTGGTGGTGGCAACGCCACACCATCACAGATTGTAAACCAAGTTGGAAGCGTTACACCAGAGCATTTTGCCCATGCTCAAGTGTTGTTATCGCAGTTACCAGAATCCTTGCGTTTGGGTGCGCGGGAGCAACAAAGTGCAATGGCCCTAGCTTTGGCGCTAGCTTTAGATACGGAAAATCTCCAAATTCAAGAACGTCAAATTGCTTGGTTACGAGAGGTACAGCCTGCTGATTTAGTAGAGAAAACCTTGGAACTAAGTAGCGAAATTAGTCAGTTAGATCCCAGAATTCGCTTGCCACTTGTGGATTTGGCAGTGCCTATATTGCGCCAAAACTCTGCCAAAGAATGCCAAAGGCTATGCAAATGCGTCCACGGTTTAGTTGTAGCTACGGGAAGTTTATCGCTGTGGCATTTTGTGTTGCAGTTAATACTGTGGTATCGTCTTCAACCTAGTATAAATCCTGCATATACTACAACCGTAGAATTCACCTCCATCGAACAAATTTGGCCAGATAGTTTATTAATATTGTCCGTAATTGCTCGTGTCGGACACTCCCAACCTGATGCGTCCACTGAAGACATCGCCTATGCTTTTCGTTCTGGAGTTTTTCGACTTCCCAAAGCCGGAGAGCAAGAAAAACCAGAAATACCATTAAGTTGTAATTTTACCGAACTAAAGAAAAGTATTGAGCGCCTGCGTCTTGCCACTCCCAAACTCAAACAAGCTATTGTTGATGCTTGCGCCCACACCGTATTATTAGATAACAAAGTTACTTCTTCAGAAGCAGATTTACTCAGAGCGATCGCCATGACGCTAGAGTGTCCCATCCCCCCATTTTTAAATCCTCAGCCAAAACGAACTTAATGTAACGAATAAGACACAATGATTTAGGGGTTGCTGAAAAATAAAAAGAAGCTCACACTATTTAGATTATCTAACTAAGGGACTTCCAGAGAATAAAATAAATAATGCTAGAGACGGCATATTTCTGACCAAGATTTAACTTAGACAGATAAAAGTACTTGGTATCGGTACTTTTGTCTAGATTAGTTACTACCACAAAAAAAACTGTCATAATTACAATCAGGTAAATAATTACTTGAGAAATATATTAAGAATAGTGATTCAATAATTTTTTCACGCTAATACTAATTCTGCATGAAGAAGCACATAATAAGACCCCCCTGTAGTCCCCCGATGCCTTGGAGGGACAGCGTAGCTGGGGGGTAAATATATGCAGCTTTACAAAGAAACGGTATAAAGTCTTAAATGTTATTAGAAATTGAACTATTTTCTGCAAACAACAATTTCAAAAAACGTAAGATATATTTTTGATGTATTTTTTGGTAGTTATAGTTGAAATTGTTAGGTTTTATGTTGAAAATAACAGGGTTTATTTTTGTAGTGTTGTCTATGTTTTATCTTCTATTTTTAAAAGAGGCTGACACGTCTATGGTTTATATGCTTGGTGCAATAGTTTGTACACTACTATTAATAAATACTAAGCTCTAAGAGGATGTTTGAAAAGTTTTGAAAGGTCACGTCGATTTTGGATGCAAGGATTAACCTCTTCTTTAAAGAAGAGGCTTCAATAATGATTTTTTTAAATATTCTCCATAAAGGAGAGGCTTGAAACGAGGTGTCCAAAAGCACAAACTTTCAAGAAGGCTAAAAAATTGGTGTTGCTAGATTCGCATGATGGATGATGATACCATGCTAGAAGGAGCGGTGGAAGCCGCAGTCTTTCTTCAAGAGAGCAGCTAAATTTCTTTGCCCTAACTTAGAGCGATTGTCCAAGGTTTTTCAGATCGTGAAAAACCATAAGTAAAAATCCCAATGAACTACGACATCAAAGACAAAACCATTTTGGTTACGGGCGCAAATCGCGGCATCGGCAAGGCGATAGTTGAGTCGTTTATTGAACACGGAGCCACTAAAGTCTATGCGGCTGTTCGTCAGCTCAACAGTGTCTCCTCATTGGTTGAACAATACGGCTTACGGGTAGTACCAATTCAGGTTGATTTAGGCGATCGCCAATCTATTGTTGCTGCTGCTCAAACTGCCCCAGATGTGCAAGTTGTTATCAATAATGCAGGAGTCTTTCAAGCTGGAACTCCCTTAGCTGAGAATGCGATCGCCGCTCTCGAATTTCAGATGAACATCAATGTATATGGATTGATCTACATGGCTCAGGCGTTTGCCCCGGTACTCAAAGCCAATGGAGGTGGTGTCTTTGCCCAAATCAATTCTGTTGCTTCGCTCAAGGCTTTCTCCGACTCTGCTACTTACTGTGCCTCAAAAGCTGCGGCCTATTCAATCACCCAGGCATTACGAGAACTATTGAGTGAGCAGGGCACGATTGTGCTAAGTGTTCACCCTGGCCCGATTGCCACGGATATGAGCGATGCAGCAGGAATGAGTGAGGTTGCACAGTCACCTGCACTTGTGGCAGACGGGATAATAAAAGCTCTCAAAGCTGGGGATTTTCACGTCTTTCCTGACTCGATAGCTAAACAAATGGGCGATGCTTATAAAAGCTTTGCCCAAAATGTCATTGAGGTGTCATCAAGTTAACTACATTGCCGGGTAACGCTCTAGACAAGGGTATCTGGATATTAAACAGCAAGCCAAAACTCTTCTCGATTGTATTGATTCACTACTCCTCCTAATTCACCAGCATCCCATTTACGCAAGCGATACTCCACTGCGGAAACTTCGCCACCAGTTTCTTAACGACAATTTGCAAAACCGGATAAGTATTTTCATTGTTCCTTGTGAGTTTCACTTATGGAGTCTCTTGCAAAAATATATTTTTGCACTCTTAGGGAAAAGGGACTCATGTTAATGTGAGTTCGACGAGTGCTATTTTGACCTCTCCCCCAGCCCCTCTCCTACCAGGAGAGGGGAGCAAAAACTTTTCTTTTCTCGTTACTCATACAGCCCAGTAATTCTCGCCTTCAGGTAAGGTAAGGATTTCAACCCCATCTTCAGTTACAGCTAAGGTATGCTCGCATTGAGCAGAAAGCTTGCGATCGCGCGTTACCGCCGTCCACTTATCGCCCAGAACTTCGACTTCGTAAGTACCTTCATTAATCATTGGCTCAATGGTAAAAACCATCCCTGGTCTGAGACGCTTGCCCTTACCGCGTGTGCCATAGTGGGGAACATCCGGCGCAGTATGGAAAATATTACTGATGCCGTGGCCAACGAAATCTCGCACTACAGAAAAGCCTTGTCCTTCAGCATACTCTTGAATGGCTGCACCAATATCGCCAATGCGTGCCCCAGGTTTAACTTCAGCAATACCTAGACGCAAACACTCTTCTGTCACCTCTACCAGCTTTCTCGTTTTTGGGGAAGGAGAACCAACAAAAAATGTCTTGGATGTATCGCCGTGATAACCTTCAACAATTGGCGTCACATCAATATTGATGATGTCACCTTCCTTAAGAATTTGCTTGGCGTTGGGAATGCCGTGACAAATTACCTCATTTACACTGGTACAAATCGATTTAGGATAACCCTTATAGCCAAGGGGTGCGCTTTTTGCTCCATGCGCTTGCGTCCAACGTTCGGCTTCATCATTTAGTTCGAGAGTGCTAACCCCTGGTTTCACAAAGGGTTCTAGATGCTGGAGAAGTTTAGCAGCTAAACGCCCAGCTTGACGCATTTTCTCTATTTCTCGTTGGGATAAAATAACAATTAGTTCAGTTTTCATTAACTTTTATCTAAAGTATCTTTCATAAACATAGTTAACCCTGTCTGTGCAGCTCTTTGTGCAGTATCAGCAACATGCAGGGTATACAAGCTTTCCTCTGGGGTAACGTACAAAGGAGTCCCGTCAAAAAGATGGTCTAACACCATCCTCGTATCTTTAGCGAACAAACCCCGGCGAGGCCCAACCTCTATAGGTGTTGTTTCCCCTGGCTGCACGAATATTCCGGTGTCGCCATCAAAAATTAAACCACCTTTTTCACCGTGAACTTCAAACTTCCGCTCTGATTGCCAAATACTTTCGCCTTTGCCATACACTACTTGGGCTAAAAGTCCACTGTTAAAGCACAGTTCACTATTGCAGAAACAGGTTTGGTAGTATTCCGGTTCTATTTCCCAATATCGCTGGTGACAGTTAACAGTAAATACTGTACCAAATAAATCGATCAGGCGATGTAGGCGAGACAAGGCACCAATTAAGGGAAAGCCAAACAACTCGTGGTTATAAGTCCATTTGCGGGGTGCAGGATTTTGAGGATTGATGGTGCTGTAGCGAACATAAAATACCTCACCAATTTTGTCTAAGTTTTGCTTCAAAGCTTGATGCAAACCACCCAAAAGTTCCAGATGTTCAACGTGCAGGAGTTTTTGTTGTGTTTTGGCTAAGGCAATCAGTTCCTCGGCTTCAAATACATCCAACGAAAGAGGATACTCTACAATTACATGTTTGCCGTTGGTAAGTGCTGCACGAGCGATCGCCCCATGATCTCGATTAATAGTGGAGATCGCTACTAGGTCTATATCTTCACGCTCTACTAGCTCTTGCCAAGTACTCAAGACTTCAATCTGGTACTCTTTGGCAAAGCTTTCGGTTTTTTCTCTTGTATGACCAACAACTGCGACTATGTGCGATCGCTCATCATGGAGCAATGCCTCAGCCCGAAACTTTGCCGCATACCCAGTACCTACCAAACCTACACGCACTCTTGCTTTTTCCAAAGCTGCTTCTGAATTATACACGATCCTCATTAGTTCTGTTCTCGATCTTCCCACGCTTCTAGGAGTCAGATTCTCTCTTTATGGGGTTCACCAGTCTAGACTTTACAACATTCGTCCTACCTCCTCAAGGATCGATAAGACTTTAATAGAACTTACGCACTCAGATCCCCCAACCCTCTTAAAAAGGGGGCTTTAGAGGTTCCCCCCTTTTTTAAGGCTACGGTGTACACACAAGTAGTCCTAGAGCGAGTTTCCAGCCAAAAAAGGTAGATTCAAACTGATATAATCCGCGAATCAAAGTAGTAATTCCGGGAGGTTTCTGAGACTTATAACCAGACCAACCACCAAGTCGAGCAATAATCCAAGTAGCCCAAGCAAGGGTTTGAGGAGGATAAGGATTTTGTTGCAATTGAGTTTTCCCATCGAGAGTTGGTGCGTAGGCGTAGCCCGCCGCAGGCATCGTAGACAAGCATTGCAGTTGCTCGTCCGAAAAGGCAACAGTTGCAGGCAAATCAGGATTTTCTCGTCCCTGAATCAATTGTAAAATTCTCACAGCAGTAGACAAAGCCAACACAGTTAGTCGTTGGATGGCAGCAATCGACTCTAACTGGGTAGCTTCGAGATTTAATCCGGCTTTTTTGAGGGTGGCAAACAACTGTTCAATTCGCCATCGCCATGTATACCATCTAATCACTTGTAATGCTTGTTCTAAACAAACGACTTGGTGAGTCGTCAGCAATCGCCAATGAATCGGTTCTTGACCAACAGGTGGGTTGACTTCCACAGCTTCAACTGCATAAAGCGTTACACTAGCGGGATAATCTAAAGCACTCAATTGATCTGGACGTTGAATTTTCACCACCGCACGGCGAAGGATTAATAATGCCTCTCTTGCGGTTCTACCGATACGTGAATCTGCCGGGACATCTACGGTATAAGTTCCCTCACTAGATTGTTGGTTTAAATACGTATAAAGCGATTGAGTTTGTCCTGCAAGGCGACGGTCTTGGCAAGCTCTTACCAATACATGATTGTCTCGATTTGGTACAGTGGCAAATTCCTCATACAAATCGCTTTCTCGGTCGGCGATATGAGTCACTACTTTGGCTAACCCAATACTTAAACATCTTTGAGTATCCGTTGCCGAACGCAACCACTTATATGACTCCTTCTGTTCTATCGGCAATTTGTGGTACTTTCGCTCATGCTTATCCGCATGGTTGATGTCTCTAGTTCATAGATGTACTGTGCTTATCCCCAAAGGAAATCCATTTTCTGCATCCAATATTAGAGTGGGATGAATATAAAATCCCACATCTGTGTTGTTTCCTACTACACCTTTCCCCTTTGCTTTTAACCTGCCTACATGAGCCTGCAAGTTAATTTCGCTGGTATCACTTATTGCTAATATATGCTTTCCTTCTACCTGTAATACGCACTGGTCTGACAGGCTTCGGACTAATTCTCCTACTGTCACATTCTCATTTTCCAAAAAGCGGTAGTATCCCACTTGTTCTGCTCTATTTCTACTGATTTGACGAATGCTGACTGATTGATGTTTTCCCATTGCTTCGTACAATGCTGCCCCCTTTTTATCAGTCGAGGGTCTCCAAATGCTTTTCCCTCAACCAGTTGAGCGTGAATTCTTATTGGATTTTCCACCACTTCTTACTCCCCACAACTCCTTCTGTTATTAGTTTACTTGGACTTGTGTGTACACCGTAGCTTGCAAAGGGGGGTTAGGGGGGATCTTTCTGGGGCAGGTTTTTTTGATTAGACAAATTTTTGGGATTTTAAAACCAAAACCATTGTCTGAGAACTTAAAACTACGTTCAATAATTGAGAACATTCTCAACTATTTATCGAAAGCCTAAAAGCCTGCCCTTGAAAGTTAGAGGGGATCGGGGTTTCAGGCTTCAGTGCGTAAGTCCTATTTAATAGAATTACGTGTACTCAAAAATGAAGACTTCAAAACAAAAGCCTTTTTTTATCCATAATCTCAGAAATTTGTCAATATTATGAGCAAAAAAATGGCAAAAGAAAAATTACATCTCTACTGTTATAACGGGCGCATTTAAATCAGATTAGAAAATGAAACAGCCCTATTTTTTCAAGGAGCCGGGGAATCTTTTCTACGTAAGTTCTACAACATTTCGGTAACATTAACCTTACTCATGTTTATGTTTTAGGTATATAATTTTTTCTAATTACAACCTGAATAGGGTCGAAAATAATATAAACAAAACTTATCGGGATTAAGTAACTAAATTTCATTACTAATCGCGTTCAATTTCCAGTCACATCGTTTAATTTTTCTCGTAGTATCAGAATTGAAGCAAATTTGAACTAACGGCTAATTCCACAGAACAGCCGTGACCTTTGCCTTAAGATAACTTATACTGCCGTTCGCAAAAGAGAGGATTACTCAATGCCAAGTTATAAAGTCACACTAATCAACGACGCTGAAGGACTGAACGAAACAATTGAAGTTGAAGACGATACCTATATTCTAGATGCTGCTGAAGAAGCTGGTCTTGACTTGCCTTATTCTTGCCGCGCTGGTGCTTGCTCGACCTGTGCAGGTAAACTTACCAAGGGTACTGTCGATCAGAGTGACCAGTCATTCTTAGATGATGAACAAATAGAAAAAGGATATGTACTGACTTGTGTCGCCTATCCAACCTCTGACGTAACAATCGAAACTCACAAAGAAGAAGACCTTTACTAAGAGTTAAGCGACTCAACCATAAACTTGCAAGAGTTACTAATGTTGACAAAATACAAACAAGATATCTAGAGTTAACATCCTGGCAATGCAATGCCGTGTGTACCTCTGAAGGGACTTTGACAAAAAGTCTAATTTTGTGTTGAGCAGGAACACAGTAAATGTTGTGTTCCTGCTTAATTTTTTAAGTATGAGTTTGCTCTCTATTTTTTACCTCTTCTTAACTCCCGACTCCTAGCGAAAGATGCAACTTAAATGTTAATAAGCTTAAAGCTTAGTTTTTTTGTTGAGAATTTGAATCTGAGTACCAGGATAGTAAAATTGGAGAATTTTTGGACTTGACCAACCTAGTTTAGCTAAATTTTGAGCGCCAGTTTGACTCAAGCCAACTCCATGTCCTAATCCACCACCAATAAAAGCGTATCCCCAGAGTTCTGGTTTGCCTTTGTTCAGGGGTTCGATGTAAAAAAGCGTACTTGTAGGAGCGGCAAAAGCACTGCGAACTTCGTCTTTGTGCAAAATAAAAGTACTGCGATCGGTTTTAACCGCAAGTTCTAGGATACGTCCACTCTGGCTGCGCTCCACTACTGCCATAGCCTGAATTGTCTTAAATTTGGTATGGGGACTGTTTTTCACCTGTAAAAACTTTTGCAAGTCCTTGATAATATCTTTTAAAGGCGTTTCCTTATGCCAACGAAACATATCCCACTTGCTTTCATTAAATCCTTGTTGCGTATTAATAAATTTCTGAAAGTTCTTTTCATCTGCTAAATTCTGCTTAGACAAGTCCCAAAAATTAGTCGGAGCATCCAGTACAGGGCGCAGATAGGGCCGATCTTCGCCATTCCAGACATCGCTAAAGGAAGCGGTGACGCCACCAGTGGTAGAAGAATACAGGGCGTCTATGAGTTCATTTTGATAAGTTAGTACTTTACCCTTAGTTGAGGCGATCGCTTGGTCTGTTTTGGCCGCTGCTCCCTTCAGCCCATAATAAACTTGGCAGTGAGTATCAGCACACAACTGATAGTTATCGGCGGCAAACCTACGTAAATTTCTCAAAGCATAAGTCCGGGCGAGAATTGCCTGGGCTTCCAGCGCCGCTTTTGGTGCATCTGTTCCTATTTCGTAAGGTACAACCCCACGCAAATAAGTTTCTAAAGGTACTTGATTAACGAGAGTGTATGTGCCATAAGCATTTGGCTGCAAATTCATTCGACCGGCATAAAGACGAGCAAACTCTGGTTTTTCGCTTTTATTTACCCGAATCAAGTTTTTATCAGTGCTAATTTCCAAGTTATTTGGGCTATAGCGATTACCATCCACTACCCAGCTCACTCGCGGCACTTGCTTCAAAATTGTAGTATCAAGATATACTTTATCTTGAGTAGAAGCTTGGATGTTTTGTAATAACAAGCGTCGCAGTAAAGGGGTGCTGTAAACATCTCGTTTAGCCCAAACCTGCCAGCGTTCTGGCTGGGCTATTTCCACTTCCATTCCCTGAGAACGCCATTTATTAGCACTGTCTTCCGCAGTTTCAAAAGTACGGTATGTGCCCAAAACTACTACTTCTTGGACTGCTGACTGGGGTAAAGCTTGCATGACTGTTTCCAGCTTTACAGGATTTTTCGTAAACAAGACTTGCTGCTTATTGCCTACTTGAAATTTTAGCTTTAAGCGATCGCCTTTGATCGGTTCGAGTTGCAGCTTGGCTGTGGCTTCGGCGCCAAATCGCTGCACAATCCCAATTTTCAGTTCTATATCCTGGATGTTGCTCTCAGGCCCTGATGCAGCAGTCAGTCCCAATAGACAAAATGTTGTAAGCACAGCGTGGGGAAAACGCCAAAACGAAAATTTCATGGCTATCTGATAGGGAAGCGATAGCGAGTACTCAAGCGTCTTCTGCCCCTTAATGCGTCGTTGGAGCTGATTTTCCAATTGCTTTGTAGTGCGGTTTTTTTGTCGCATGAATGCTCCAATGATACCATTACCAATTTTGCCCTAAATACTAGTTGCAAAACGAAGTCATAATGACTATGATTTATATAGAGACAAAAAACAGAACTAGTTGGATAAACTCTTTATGGTTAAAGTCCAAGAAATTCCATTAAATCAGATAAAACGGCCATTGCCGCGTACAAACGATCCAAATAAAGTACAAGCCTTAATGGAATCGATTGCGGAGATTGGGCAGCAAGAACCTATTGATGTCCTAGAAGTAGATGGACAATATTATGGCTTTTCTGGTTGCCATCGGTATGAAGCTTGCCAGCGTTTAGGCAAAGAAACCGTTTTAGCCAGAGTTCGTAAAGCACCCCGTAGCGTTTTGAAGATGCACTTGGCATAGAGAATGGGAGTGGGGAGATGAGGGAGCAGGGGAGAAATCAATTCAAAATTCAAAACTTGTACTGAGCGTAGCCGAAGTATTCAAAATTCAAACATTTTAGAACTTCTGCCTCTTCTGCCCAATGCCCAATTTCCAATCCCCCATTACATATAACCTAATTAGGAGAAAATTATGTCATCGAAAGTAACAGTCAAAAATGTAAATATCGGCATTGACGAGGCGAGTAGGGCTAAAATTGCCGATGGCTTATCTCACCTGTTAGCTGACACTTATACACTGTATCTGAAAACTCATAACTTCCATTGGAATGTAACGGGGCCGATGTTTCAAACATTGCATTTGATGTTTGAGACCCAGTATACAGAATTAGCCTTAGCAGTTGATTTAATAGCCGAAAGAATTAGAGCGCTTGGCTATCCTGCACCAGGAACCTACAGCGAATATGCCAAACTAAGTTCGATTCCAGAAACTCCCGGAGTTCCAAAAGCTGTGGAGATGATTCGCGAACTTGTGGAAGGACAAGAAGCTGTAGTCAGAACTGCACGGTCTATTTTTCCGGTGATAGAGGAAGTTAACGACGAACCTACCGCCGATTTATTGACTCAGCGGATGCAAGTACACGAAAAGACAGCTTGGATGTTGAGAAGTTTACTGGAAGAATAAAGAATAGGGAATAGGGCATAGGCAATAGGGAACAGAGAAAAAACTTAATCGCCAATGCCCCATTCTCAATGCCCCATTCCCAATGCCCCATTTCCAATGCTCCATTCCCAAAAGTTGCAAGATTTAATGCAACAGGTAGGTATTTCTAGTTTTAAAGGGCTGAGTCGCGCTGCTGGTGTCTCAGAGCGTCAACTTTTACGCTTACGCCAAGGAAAGTTAGAGCAGATGCGGGTAGATGTGCTGCTTAAGCTTTCGCCAGTGCTACAGATGCCATTGAATGAATTAATCGCAACTTTTTCAACCGTAGAGTTATTACAAGAGAAAACAGCGCCTACTCAGGAATTGTTACAAGAAATTACAGATTTAAGAAGAGAGTACGATCGCTCGCAGCTTCAATTAGAACAACAGCGAGAATTATTACTACAAGAACTCCAGCAGTCGAGTTTACAACTGCTGGAGTCTTTATTATTGCAATGGCCAACAGCAGCACAGAAAGCGCAGGAGAATCCCCAGCTAGCAGCAGTCAAAATAGTACCTTTGGTGCAGAAACCCCTAGAAAAGCTATTACAGGCGTGGGGAGTGGAAGCGATCGCCCCTGTGGGAGCAGAATTACCTTACGATCCCCAACTGCACCAATTGCTGGAGGGAACTGCACAACCTGGAGAAACAGTCAAAGTACGCTACACTGGCTACCTTCAAGGTGAGAAGTTGCTTTACAGAGCTAAAGTGAGTCCTGTTTGAGAGCGTGAGGAATAGAGACGCGATTAACCCAAGTCTTTCCAGGAGTTAGGAGTAACAAATTCATAACTCTTTACTTTTTGTATTGTTTGTCGATAAATGACAGATATTGGGAATACTAAAATAGCAAAGGCGATCGCCTTGAGAAAACTTCTTTTAAAGCCTTGGTGTCGGTTCTAGCTTGCTTGGCGCTGTTGAAACCTAAATTTTTGGCTCTAGAGCGGTAGTCCAGAGGTAAATTCTTTCAATTATGTAAGTAATTGGACATAAATAAATGTAGATCCTAGTTACTATCATAAATACTCACGGAGGAAAAGCTGCTGCTAGACCAGGTTTAGCTATACGTAAGTGTAGCTCAGACTGTTTGAATTTTGAATTGCTTAATGACAGCTACGATCGTGAGATTTATTGGAGAATCTCAGTTTTGCAAAAATTTTTGGGAAATAATCTGAAAAGCACTAACTTCAGCTTGTATATAAGTAAGTATATATCTAAATCGATAAGATGCAAATAAGTCGTCGTCAAAAAATCAACATATATGATAGAACATCAAATCAACGAACGGCTTATAAATTGGTCATTTTAACATCTTTATAAAACTAAATCTACTAGTTGTTTATTATGCGAGCTTACTTAACTGGTTGATTTATAGCTGATCTATTTATAGTTAAAAAACTATATTTAATTGAACTAATAGTTTTTTAAAATTACAAGAAAATAGATTCAAATTTTGATAATTAATCCTTCTCTATCCTGATTAATGATTAATAATTATTCCATCTCTAATCTTAAATTTTATTTTACAAGCATTTTTAAATGTTCTATAATAGCGAAATCAGAGTATTATTTACATAAGTCAGAGTGACATAATTATGAGAGAACAAGTAAAAGTTATTAAGCTCAGTGGTAATTTGAATGCCACAACTTCACAAGACTTTCGGCAAAATATCACAAATATTCTAGAAAGTGGTGCGAAAATTGTGTTAGTTGATTTTAAAGATGTAACGTTTATGGATAGTTCGGGTTTGGGAGCTTTAGTATTAGCTTTTAAAACCTTGCGAGCCGCAGATATTAAGCTTGTTCTCTGCTCAATTAATGAGCAGGTCAGGATATTATTTGAACTGACTAATATGGATAAAGTATTTGAAATCTTTCCCAGCCAAGACGCATTTAATCAGGTTTTAGTCTCTAACACGTAATTAATCAAACTTAATTTGCAAAATAGATAAATCATCATCAAAAGCATCTTTGGAGTTCAGAGCTATTAAATAACTGAGTACGCGATCGAGTTGGCTATCAACAGGATCTTGTAAGCTAACTAGTAGCTGAATAAAAGCATCCAAACTCCAAAGTGTGCCGTCTGATTTAGTTATTTCATAAGCGCCATCACTAAAAATATAAAGGGTACTGAATTTTTCAATATTGCAAAACCCATCAATATATTTTGCCTCTGGAAACATGCCAACTGGCATACCAGGGGTTTTTAGGAGTTGAACTTCAGACTTTCTTGGAGATGTGCCGGTTACTAAAACTGCTGGTGGATGACCTGCACTAGCATAAATTAACTGGCGGTTGATTCGGTTGTAAACTCCGTACCAAATCGTAAAGTATTTATCATTTTGATAATTCATCTGAAAAGTGTCATTTAAACCTTTCAATACATCACTAGGTTGATAGTAATCGAAACCTTTGAGCGCACGGGAACGCAGCAGATTTAGCACTGAAACAGAAGGAAGAGTAGCTTTGAGTCCATGTCCGGCGGTATCGAGTAAGTAAATTGCTAGATAGTCATCATCGAGCCAATAGTAATCGAAACAGTCACCGCCTAGTTGTCGTGAAGGAATGAATCGAAAATTTATATTGAAGGGTTCAGTCATTGAAAGAGGTAGCAGCGATCGCACATATTCTGCTGCTTCTGACATTTCTGATTCTAGAAGCAACTTTTGAGCCTGCAAATCTCTACTCAACTGATGCAAGCGTAATCCTGCTCTTACCCGTGCTTGTAATTCATTATGCTCAATAGGTTTAGAGATAAAATCATCAGCACCAGCGTCTAGACCTTTGACGCAATCGGCAACGGAATCTAAGGATGTTAATAAAATAAAAAATGTGGTGAAAAATTTTGGGTCTGTCTTAATGTGGTGGCAAACTTCCAGACCATTCAATCCCGGCATGATCCAATCACAAATAATTAGTGCTGGACGATAAACCTGTGCTTTTTCTATTCCTTCCTCGCCGCTACTGGCAGTAACGACCTCATAACCCTGTTTTTCCAACATCCTTTTCAGGAGTATTTTTATTGAATGATCGTCATCAATTATTAGTATTTGAAACATATAAATTTTTTGAAAACACTCATTAATAATTTTTTGTCAAACTAGAAAATAAAAATATGATATGAGCTAATAAGCTAGTAGTATCAATACAGAGATGCTATAGCGCCGATCGTACCCTGCGGGTACTCCTTCTCCCTTGGCGTTAGCCTCTCCCTTTGGGAGAAGGGGAGACGCTAGGACGAACAGATAACTCGTACAGTAGCGGCTACGTGTCTATGTATGCAATAGACTTTGACTACTCTCTCTTTTTAAGAGAAAGTACCTGACGTTGGGGCAACAAGCGTAAGGAGTTGAGAGTTTGGTCTTTATTAGACTCAAATGAGAAAGAAGCACTATAACTCATTTCTATTTACCGAGCAAATTTACGACTATTTAAGAGTCATAAAATATTATGGCGTTCCCAAAGGATTTAGCCATAAAAGAATGTTGCTTTTTAACTGGTTTAAGTCGCGGTATGCTTCTTGTTTGAACCATTGCCCTAAAGCATCAAAGGGGGTAAAAGATGTTCCCGTTTGCCATTTAATATCTTGACCTAAAGGTGTTGTATGATTTCCTGGTAACGTTTTCGCTGTCACCATCTCATCAAAACGTTCTTGTAAGATTTTGGTTAAAGCTGCCGATTGATCGATGGTGTCATTACTAAATTTTATTAATAAATTGCGCCGGATATTGTAATGTTCTTGGACAAGTTTGTTAGTTTCCAACGGTGAGGGGGTAAATTCAATCGCAAAAGTAGAATTGAACTGCTCTACTAGAGGGATAGCTTCTTTAGCGGCGTAGTTGTTGAAGGATATTAAAATATTCCCTGCACGTTCTACTTTAAACAGGCTACCAATCAGCAAGTGGAGTTTACAGCCCATACTGTGTCCAACGCCGTAGATAGGGAAGTAAAGCTTGCGTAATGCCCCAGAATCGTGCAATCGTTCGAGGGTGCGGTCAAAGTTTAACAGCACGGATTTTGCGATCGCAGTATGATCCAATGTATTGACGAAAGGCGTAGCAATTACAACGTAGCCTTTACTTGCCAGTTGTTCGAGCAACCAGCGATAAGTGATGTGTGGTGCAGTGGCGACAAATGCACCTCCTAAAAAATGAACGATACCTATGGGATTTTGGGGAATGATTACCCAGTTCCCTCTAATTTCTTTCCAGTCCATACGGATAAGCGATCGCTTTACGATTATTCTTTATGGTAGACCGGGGATTGCAACCGTGGGAAAGATTATGGAAAAAAGCCATTAAGAATATTTTACTAGCAGATTGGAAGCTAACTCACCCAGTAACCTCTATGGATTTATCAGTAGCATCTACGCTTTCTCTCACTCTGACTGAGTACCGAGTGAATTTACGAGTGCTTTCTAAATTCCTATTACAAAACTTAATTACGAATTATCTTAACGTTGAGTCTGTAATCTTTTCATTTCGTATTGCACATCTAATGCAATTTGTAATGCTTCATTGAGTAACCTTCCATGTTCAGTAGCCTCCTCTGTTACTTGCATCGCTGTTAACGTTGCTAAATTGTTGATAAATAGTTCTGTATTACTGAGGATAAAATTCTTATTTTCTCTTAAAATCCTTTCTGTCTTCAAAGCGCGAACTAAATCAGCTTTGGTGAGTTTAAGCGCTTCGATTACATCCTCCCTTTCCTTTATAATCACTTCTGGATTACCAGCTTCTTCTATTTGGTCATTGATATCTATAACTCTAATAACAGTATTATATCTATTAACCTCATTTAACAGGATTTGCAGAGATTTTGTCATGTTAGCTTTAACAAGCTTACTTTTACTTTTCCAGACAAAATATAAAATGCTTTGCGTCAGACCACCAGCCCAAAGTCCTAAAAAAAATAATAATATCCATGATGGAATTGTTATCCACGTCACAAACATTTTAATAATTAAATCGAATAAAATATAGATAAAAATAAATGTAGAAAATCCAATAAAAACCACAGTTGCTCCTTCAGAGCTTTGAAGTTTTTGTATATATACATTTACTAATCTCTTGAGAGGATTTGTAATGATTAAAAGTTCCTCATTGACAGGTAAATTAGTCAGCTTTTGCAGATCGTTCTGACTAATTTCCAATCCCTGTAAATCATCCCGCACAGCTTTTCAACCCTTGCCAGAATAGTTATTTAATCTAATATAGCAATCAAATTTCTAGAATGCTGGCATTTTGTCTAAACTTTTGCAAGCAAATTAATACTTGTAGGCAATGTCAAGAATTTTTGTACAATATGATACTCTTTTATCACTTTGTCAATGCGTAAGTCCTAATCAACATTTATTGGATGATAAAGTAAAACATATATGGAGGTAAGATTATGATCCAAGCGTTGCCCAAATTACTCACCTTTAATGAATTTATCGAATGGTATCCCAATGATGCAAAACGCTATGAGTTGCACAAAGGAGTAATTATTGAAATGCCGCCTCCAACCGGAACACATGAAAAAGTTATTGCATTTTTGTCGCGGAAATTAACTGTGGAGTTTGATCGTCTCAATTTACCCTACGGAATTCCCAAAACTGTATTGCTCCAAACTGCTTCTGCCGAATCCGCTTATTCGCCTGATGTGTTGCTGCTAAATCTTGATAATCTCGACAATGAACCGCTTTTTCAAAAACAGTCAACAGTAAGCCAAGCTGCATCGGTTCCAATAGTCATCGAAGTTGTTTCAACCAACTGGCGAGATGATTACTACAATAAATTTGGAGATTATGAAGAAATGGGCATTCCCGAATATTGGATTGCTGATTATGCTGCATTGGGTGCAAGAAAGTTCATCGGTAATCCCAAACAACCCACTATTTTTGTATGCGAATTAGTTGATGGTGAATATCAAATGACAGCGTTTCAAGGTAACACCGCGATTTCATCACCTACCTTTCCCCAATTAAATTTAACTGCACAGCAGATTTTTAATGCGGCTAACTAATTTTTTATCTAGTCTTATAATTATCTTCCCAACTTATTAGGAATACCTTCACAACCACCAGGAATAGTACCTCTAGTTTTCTCGCCACCCCAAGTGCAACAGTAGTTACGTGTAGACTCAGACATTCGTTGTACGTTGCTGAAATCGGCATTTTCTACCACAGCGCCGGTTTGTTCGCCGGTTTCATAATCTGGTGCTTGGGTGCGACTGCGGGGTGAGGCTTTATCTACTACACCATAGAATAGGCGAATCCCGTTGATGTCAGCATCATTGAGATTCGCACCATATAAAATTGTGCGGGAGAGGTTGGCTTTTACTAAATCACAACCGCTCAGATTGGCGCGGACAAGATTAGCTTCGCTCAGATCAGTCCAACGTAAATCAGTACCAGAAAGGTCGGCTGCGGCTAGCATTACGCCTAAATCGATGACGCGCACACCTTCGAGGCGGTCTTCTGCATATCCGCCAGTTCCATCAAGAATAGCTCGACCTAATAAGCGATCGCGTTTTAGGGGTGACAGTAACTTGGAACGTGACAAAAAACGGAGAATTTTCGCTTTCCCACTACCATCGACACTACTTAAAATTGCCGCAGTGCGTCCTTCAGCGATCGCTCTTTCTTGGGGCCAATCTTCTAATAATCCTTCTTCATCTAATACCAAGTCGGAAACGCCTTGGAAGTAGGAATCAATTGTCTGTTGCTGGGTGATGATATTTTGCTGAACTGTCAGCAGGTTTTGCTGAATTGTCAAGTCTTTAGAAATAACATATTGTCGCCATGCTACGTAAACGGCGATGATAGCGATGAGAATTTGCCCCAAAGCGCCAAACCAATCAGCGAGGGTTCCAGCAATGTCCCAGTTAATTTGGCGTCCTAAAAGCAGCAAGCGATCGCCTACACCTGTGAACCTGATCGTGCCGATAATGGCTACTAGTAATCCCAAAAAAGCCACAAACAGAGTGCGTTCTTGAGGTGAAAACCATTCGTCTAAAACTTCTTGCAACCAAGGCAATAATATCGCCAGGGATAGCAGCAAAGCCATCAGCGTTCCGATAATGCCAACGATCCAGTTATTAAGGATAATTCCAATGAAGGTGGTGGCGATCGCGATTAGAGTAATCAGCAATGCCCTGGGCTTAACTGTGAATTGTTTGGTAGTAGGGTGCTTGACTTCCGAACGAGTTTGTTGTAATGCAGTTGTATATTGCGGAGATTTTAAAGACGCGATCGCCGCTAGAGCTTGTGGTGTTGCTAGTACTTCTGAGTTTAGATTCTTCTCAGCTGCGCCACCGTCAAAGTCATCTGGTTGCGAATCGTTTTCTGGGGTTGGTAGATTAGAGGAATTGGATTCAATCGTCATGTTTTCTATTTTGCCCCAGTAGATTCAGAACAACATCTGTTTTATCAGAAATTGCACTCAAATCAAGACTTGTATTCCATACAATACTTCTGGAATTTTAAATTGTTAATTTCGATCTACAGTTTGGATTGTCAACATTTGAGGAGGCGTAGCATCAGGTGGATAGAGAAAATCCACTTCTACCAGTCGGTGCTGTCCAGGAGATATTTTTAATTGAGCCAGCGGTTCTCCCATCTGTCCCCGTTGTTGAACTAAATGCCAATATTGGGTTCTGGGTAAGCCATTATCGTCATTGTAGCGAATACGAACTGTACCTCGGAAAAACACAGATGGTTCAGGTGGTGAAAAAAAGCGAAGCCCTGGTTTACTTAACTCATCTTCTTTGATAGGCGTTTGGAAAAGTACATTTATAGTTTGCGGCTTATCTGTATTGTTGAATAATGGTAGAGAGATGTTGTATTCAATGCCATAGTTGCCGTGAGCTTCGTAAGCAGTACCAGGATAACGCGCTACGAGTTTAGCAGTTTGGTTTTGTCCTGTACCCATTTTGCCAGCCAAAAGGGTACTTAAACCGTAAGAAAAAGCTTGTCCCGATCCGGGAATTGTCAGGTATGAACTATTAGAGTCGGTAACTTGTGCTTGCCAACGAGAGCCAATAGCTACCCCTGCTACCCGTCCGTAAATTTCTGTTGCCCCTGCAAGTTTATCTGGAGGACTGGGTGCAGGTTCGCGGGGCCCTGCAAAATCACCATTTTCTAATAAATTCTCCCATTCTTCTAAAGTAGGCGCTCGTTCGCTACCATCGGCATTGGGTTTGGCAAACATGGCCAGGTTCGCCAGATAAACAGGACGATCGCTATACAAACGTAACAAAGTAGAACGTCCATTCAATGGCGGCGTTAAAGTCCGCACAGGAATGGGATGATTCATTAACATCCGGCTTTGTTTTGGTGGAATTACCAACTGGGCTGGCCATCCTTGTTGTCTGGTTCGCAGCACATCATTCATCACGCGATCGCCAGGCCCTGCATAAATGTTTCCCGAATTATTTGACAGCATGGGGGGAAGCTTGACAAAAGGTGCATCGGGTTGACTCACATAACTAGCTGCTTGCAAGATGTTGACAGTTGCAGAGCGATCGCTAGGATTGTAAACAATCACTCCCAAATAAAGAGTCCGCAAATCATTTGGCGTCTCAATCGCTCTAGCAATATGGTGAGAAAATAAATCAAACCTTCCCTGAAATGGAAAGTTCAAGTGGGCGCTGGGCACTTTTTTTCCTTGAGGAGGAAATGTAGACAGCAGAATTCCTTCACTCTTAACTACTTCTGGATTATTACTGTTAAATACTGGTACTTCGTCAAGATGTCCTGTTAAAGGTCTTGTTTGTTGGGGAACGAAGATTTCTTGCGGTGCAGGAGAAGGCGATGCTTGAGCTAAAAACAAATAGGAAATAAAATTAAGCATTTATTCAAAAAGCAATTTATCGCTGAAGTTCAGAATACAGCATACTTAACCTCCCCCCAAGCGTGACAAATTTAGAAGAGGCTGTTTGTAAAATAAAGTTGCAAGTAACATCCAGCAAAGTGACTAACAGATGTAAGATAAGCGTCCTTGCTAATTTTGACAACAAACATGAAAAAGTTTAGGGAACTGGCATTAGCTTGTAGTGCGATCGCTGCTTTAATCGGTACGAGTCTCAAGGTTCAAGCAACGTCCAAACGGCTGATTACCCTAGACGATATGTCTGCTCTCCACCAAGTTAGCGAACCGCAAATTTCTAGCGATGGAGCCTGGATAGCCTATACAGTCAAGAGTACCGATATCAAGAATGATTCTGTCAACAACCATATTTATCTGACTTCGTGGGATGGCTCCCGCACCCTAAAATTAACTAACAGTAAAGATAGCGAAAGTTCTCCTCGTTTCAGTCCTGATGGAAAGTACCTAACTTTTCTCTCCAGTCGTCAGTCCGACAGTGAAGACAATCAAATTTGGCTGCTGAATCTTGCCGATGGAGAAGCAAAAAAGATTTCAGATTTTCCAGGAGGCGTTTCTGATTTCGTTTGGTCGCCCGATGGCAAACAACTGGCTGTAATCGCCGACGATCCACCCCCAGAAACTCACAACGAACAAAAGACGGCACAGCCAATTGTCATCGATCGCTTTCAATTTCAGGAAGACGGCGTTGGATATCTTGGAAAAAGTCGCGAACACCTCTACCTGTTTGACTTAGCAACTCACAAAGCAGATATTCTAACGCCAGGTGAATTTAATGAGTATTTGCCCAGCTGGTCTCCAGATGGCAAGAAGATTGCTTTTGTCAGCAAGCGTGGTGCTGATTTTGATCGGCATAACAATTGGGATGTCTACACAATCCAAGCCCAACCAGGAGCAAAAGTACATCAAATAACTACCAATGAAGTCCCCGATTGCGATCCCTCCTGGGGTAGCCGACCTGTTTGGAGTCCAAATGGGAAGTTAATAGCCTATCTGCAAGGAGGCCCTGAAAAGCTAATTGAGTACGCTGTTTACCATCTTGCCGTTATTCCATCGGAAGGAGGTACTCCACGCCTGTTAACAGCAAAACTCGATCGCAATGTTGTTAAGCCACGCTTTACATCTGATGGCAAATCAATTCTGTTTTTGCTGGAAGACGATGGCAATGTTCACTTAGCAAAAGTACCAGTAGCAGGCGGTAAAATAGAGCGATTACTAGGTGGACGTAGAAATATCAGCGCCTTTGACTTAGCGGGTGACGACAGGATTGCCTTGTTATCCTCAATGCCGCAGCAACCAAGTGAGGTTTTTACCCTTAAAGGAAGTGAACTGCGTTCAATATCGCACCAAAATCAGGAATTGCTTGCCCAACTTCTATTAGGAACCACGGAAGAAATTAGTTTCAAGAGTAAAGACGGCACCGAAATCCACGGTTTCTTAGTCAAACCACCAAATTTTCAACCAGGAAAGAAATACCCAACACTCCTTCAACTTCATGGTGGCCCAGTTGGGCAGTACACAAACCAGTTTATGTATGACTGGCAGCTGTTTGCAGCAAAAGGTTATGTTGTCGTTGCAGTTAATCCACGGGGTAGTTCGGGACGGGGTGAAGCGTTCTCGAAGGCTATTTACGCTGACTGGGGAAATAAAGATGTTCAAGATGTCCTTGCTGCTGTTGACTACGTTGAAGCACAAGGAATAGCCGATCCATCTCGGTTGGGAATAGGTGGATGGAGTTACGGTGGTATGTTAACAAACTATACGATTGCCCAAGATACCCGTTTCAAAGCTGCGGTAAGTGGAGCTAGTATTTCCAATATTTTGGCAGGATACGGTACTGACGAGTATATTTATGACTACGAACAGGAATTGGGCGTGCCGTGGAAAAACCTCAACACTTGGCTAAGAGTTTCTTTTCCGTTCCTGCACGCCGACCGAATTGTAACACCAACACTATTTCTGGGTGGCGATCGCGATGTTTCTGTTCCGTTGCACAACTCCGAGCAGATGTATGAAGCACTCAAAAGTTTAGGGGTTGATACTCAATTGATTATTTATCCTGAGCAATCCCACGATATTAGCAAGCCGAGTTACCTGCGCGATCGCCTACAACGCTATCTTAATTGGTATAGCAAGCATGGCTTGTAAGTATAAATAAATACTTTTGACGTTCACAAATTATACCATTTTGAAAAATGATTGCGACAGATGGATTCACACCAAGTCAGACGCACCAAGGCAATTCCCAATCCAAAATCTAAAATCCAAAATCTAAAATGGTATTACCAAGTGGTATGTCTCATTAAATATGATGAGTTTGTAGTAAGCACTTCAGTGCTTAAAAATCTAGGACTAAAGTCCTTACTACGAACTTGTTTACCGATCAATTTCAATTTGACATTCTTTCCAATCGGCAAAATCGGGTAATTTATTTGTTGGAAGTGCCACTCAATTAAGGTGCAAGGGCATTACCGCGAATTAGACTACCAATGGTTTTGGCAGTAATCTTCAGTTGAGTGATCGGATTAGCTGGGACAACCGTCTTATACAGATAGCTATCGAATGTTAGCCGTTGTACATCGAGGTCATCACACATTTCTACAAACGCTTCGCGGGTGGCGTCAGAACGATAGAATACGGTTTGCAGAATGTCCAGCACCTTATAAGTGAGTCCGTATCTTTTATCCCAACGCTTCAGGTAAACCTTCAGGTCGCCTTCTGTAGGAATACGGCTACCATTATTAGATGCTTCGACAATGGTTTCGGCACACATCCGCCCAGATTTAGCGGCAAAATAAATACCTTCACCAGAGGACTTAGTAACGTAACCAGCAGCATCTCCCACCAAAGCGATGCGACCGACAACACGACGGGGACGGGGATGTTCGGGAATGGGGTGGGCTTCAACTTTGATGATTTTACCGCCTGCCAACTTCTCGGATGCACGGGCGCGAATACCAGCTTGTAACTGTTTGATGCTGGCTTTATTGATTTGCATCGTACCAGTACCGACAGCTACGTGGTCATATTTGGGGAAAACCCAAGCGTAGAAATCGGTAGAAACGTCATCACCGACATACATTTCGGCGAGATCGTTATAGTAGGCCATTTTGTCTTCGGGCAAGCGAATTCGCTCTTGGAAAGCGATCGCATAATTGTAATCCCCAGCGTCCATTTCTTTGGCAACGCGGGAATTAGCCCCATCCGCCCCAATAATTAGATCCACTTTCAGAGTTTTGGCAATACCCTGTGATATCCCATCTGTGTGGTCAACGTAATGAATCGTATAGGGATCGGTATTGTTTCCTGGTATATCGAGTTTATGAACAGTGGCATTAATTAAATTTGCGCCTAGTTTGGCTGCGCGATCGCGCAAAAAGCCATCCAGCACTTCCCGGCGGCACATTCCTATATATTCTTCTTCATTTACCAGATTGATATCAACCTCGCGATTGGAAGGTGAAATCATTTTCATCTTCCGTACCCGGCGATCGATAATCTCTGGTGGTAAGTCAAATTCACTCACCATACATAGGGGAATTGCACCCCCGCAAGGCTTCGCATTATCTAGCTTGCGCTCAAACAGGTAGGTTTCAATCCCAGAGGCTGCCAGTGTTTCTGCGGCAGATGAACCAGCAGGGCCTGACCCAATAACAGCAACCCGTAGTGTCAAAGGTCTTTCTCCCAATCTTCACATTTACCGAGAGCATACTACCACGGTCTTTCTGGTGATTTGGCGCTTTACCTCCAGGTTTCTGCACAAATGCAATATTCCTTAATGTTTCGATACGAATTGAACCTGGGGTATTGAGTATTTGGTATTGAGTATTGGGAAGAATGAAGAACAGGATTTACGCAAAATCATGAAAAACGAACCTCATAGATGCAAAGCGGCTTCTTGCAGGGTATAACACAAAGAAATAAGAGTTTCAAAGAGCTTTTGCGTAAGTACAAAAGAATATTGGTTAGTGCCAATGCCCAATGCCCCAGTTATAAAATATGCAGATTTCCTTATTCGATTCTTTTACTAGACAAATTAGTACTGCCGCAATTACTGGATATCAAAAACATATTTCTCCGCACAAAGGTTTTGCTTGTGCCCACAGAATACTATATGGCGGCGAATCTTGCTCGCAATACATTAAGCGGATAGTTGCTAAGGAAGGGTTAAAAGCAGCTTTTGTTAATTCCCGCGAACGATTTCAAGCTTGCAAGCAAGCCAATCAAATATTGCGAATGCAGAGCGAAAACTCAGAAGAATCTACAGAGGAGGAAAGAGACATGCAGCAACGACAAGCATCTGGTAAAGTTACTCAAAAATCTTCATTTATTAGTAGCGACAATACCAACTGTTTTGATTGTGCCGATTTGGGCTGTAATTGTGTCGAGATCGTTAGCATAACTCCCGATTGTGCTTCCCTAGATTGTGGTGCTGCTGATTGTAGTTCCCTAGATTGCAGTGGTGCTGACTGTAGCTTCCTCGATTGCGGTAGTTGCGGTAGCTAAATCTTGTTCATCCATAAATAACAATATATGGTATATGTAGGACACAGTAATCCTACCAAGGATCTGTAGATTTAGTTGCAGAGGTTATAGTAGCAGTGGGTATAGTAGTTGAGAACGTCTCCAAACAATTTGGGAGTTTCAAGGCAGTTGATGAGGTTAGCCTAGAAATTAAGAGTGGTTCGCTAGTTGCATTACTTGGTCCATCGGGATCGGGTAAATCTACGCTACTACGGTTAATTTCAGGTTTAGAAATGCCAGATAGCGGTAAAATCCTGCTTACCGGTAAGGACGCTACATACCAAAGTGTGCAACAACGAAATATTGGGTTTGTATTTCAGCACTATGCTCTATTCAAGCATCTGACAGTTAAGCAAAATATTGCCTTTGGCTTAGAAATTCGTAAGGCACAGCCAAAGAGGATTAAAGGACGAGTAGAACAGTTACTCGAATTGGTGCAATTGACTGGATTAGGCGATCGCTATCCATCACAACTTTCTGGCGGTCAAAGACAACGCGTAGCTTTAGCTAGGGCTTTGGCAGTAGAACCGGAAGTTTTATTGCTAGATGAACCCTTTGGCGCACTTGATGCTAAAGTCCGCAAAGACTTACGGGCATGGTTACGCCGCCTCCATGATGAGGTTCATGTTACCACAGTTTTCGTCACCCACGACCAAGAAGAAGCAATGGAAGTCTCCGATGAGGTTGTGGTGATGAATAAAGGACGTGTAGAACAGGTGGGGACACCATCTGAAATTTATGATAATCCTGCCACCGCATTTGTAATGAGCTTCATTGGCCCGGTGAATGTGTTACCCAGCAACTCGAAGATTTTTCAAAGTAGCGGGTTTGATGCGCCACACCCACAAGTATTTTTGCGCCCGCAAGATGTGATTTTAGAAAAGGCTGCTAACGGTACCACTACACCTGCAACAGTAAGCCGATTAATACATTTGGGTTGGGAAATTCAGGTGGAATTAACTTTCGATGACGGGCAAGTAGTGATGGCGCATTTAACACGCGATCGCTTTAATGACTTAAAGTTAGAACCTCTACAGCGAGTGTATGTGAAGCCAAAGGATGCAAAGTCCTTTCCAGTGTCTTATTCAATTTAAAGGAGGCAGAAGGCAGGAGGCAGGAGGCAGGAGGCAAGAAGTACGAAGGTGATATTAGCCATCCTACTAAATCATTCGTAAACAATGAAATCCCCGACTTTTTAAAGAAATCGGGGATTTTATTATTGCGATTTTTACCAATCAGATAGGATTGTTATACCATTTTGGATTTTAGTTGTGTAGGTTGGGTTGAGGAACGAAACCCAACATTTTCATAGCTTTGTTGGGTTGCGCTTTGCTTCACCCAACCTACAATTTTTCTTAACTGAACTGTATTGAATCAAATCCCATTAGTATGTATCTGAGGTGATTAGCTGCCTTTGGTTACACTATCTCCAGGCCCGGCGGTGACAATCACCAGATTTTCTGGCTTAATTAAATCTTCAATTGCCTTTTGTGTATCAGCCATAGTGACTGCTTCAATCCGTCGAGGAAACTCTCGGATTTCTGACCGTGAAAGCCCCAAGACAGCATTATCCAAAATGATGCTTGATACATCACTAGGATTAGCTAAATCCACAGGATAGCTATTGGTAATTGAGCGTTTTGCTGCGTTTAATTCAGCTTCAGTTACTCCTTGCTCGCGTAACTGTTTTAGTAATGCGAGAGTACTGGCGATCGCTTTTTGAGCATCAAGAGGAGCAGTTTGCATTTGAATCAAGAAGGGCCCCGGATTGATCCCAGCAGCAAAACCACTATATATACCGTAGGTTAAACCTTGGCGATCGCGCACTTCTGTACCCAAGCGGCTGGCTAAGGTATCACCACCCAAAATTTGATTTAGCACCAATGCCGCATAATAACGTGGATCTTTCCGGGAGATGCCGTTGTAGCCGATGTAAGTAACAGCCTCAGCTTTACCGGGAATTACTTTATTTAGTTGTGTCAAAGTTTTCGGAAATGGTACGGTTGGTATTTTAAGAACAGGTGGCTTACCTGTGGCTTGCCATTTACCAAAGACTTCATTTAGCAAAGCTTTTACCTTAGCTGGCTCGAAGTCTCCTACTAAGGCGATCGTTGTGGTATCCGGTCGGTAGTGTGTCTGGTAGAAACCAAGCAAATCATCACGAGTAATAGTCTTTAAACTCTCGGCTGTGGGAAAGCTGTGGAATGGATGATTTTCAGGGTAAATTGCCTGTTGGAATACTTGCCTTCCCAAACCTCTAGGGTCATCTAGCTGGACTTTCAGACTTGTCAATGCCCTTTGGCGACTTAGTTCTAACTGATCTGCGGGGAAAGTGGCGTTTTCTAACACATCTGCCAGAGTTTGAATCAATATTGGCAAATTTGCTGAAAGTCCCTCACCACTAACGCTAGTTCCCTCGCGGCTAGCGCTGAAACTCAAATCGGCTCCCAGGTCTTCTAAGGTTTTTGCTAGGGTCAGAGCATTTTTAGTCTGCGTCCCATTCATTAAGTTGCTTGCAGTTAGATTCGCTAATCCAGCTTTTTGATTGCCGTCAAATTCACTACCAGCGTCAATTTGTCCGCTTAAGTTAATAGTGGGAAGATTGCGATCGCTCAACAGCAGAACCTTCAAACCATTCTTTAAGGTAAACTCTTCTGGTAGTGATTGTTTAGCTGAATCTGTCTCTGATGTGGCAGGTGGCAAATATTTTGCTAGTTCTGCTGGATCTACAGGCTTACCAGGGCTGAAATTTTCCACCGTGCGACTAGAACCAGCGCTAGAAGTTCCTGGTTTACCATCTGGTTGAGTCGGCTCAAAGAAACCAATGGTTTGTTGAGCCGGATTGAGGTAAGTTTTTGCAGCTTTTTGGACTTGAGCAGGAGTTACTTTTGCGATCGCAGCCAGATACCTTTCAATAAAATGATAATCCCCTGCGATCGTTTGGTTATATCCCAGTTGATTAGCTTGACTAGTGATATCTTGATTACCCAAAATATACGAGGCTTGCAGTTGCGTCTTTGCCCGCTTCAACTCTTCTGAGGTAACAGGCTGCTCTTGCAATTTTACTAAAGATTCCTGGAGTACCTGGGCAATTTTCCCTAGTTCTTGACCGGGAGCCGCTGTAGCATTAATTTCATACCAACCCGGTTCGATCAGTTCGGCAGCACCACCACTCACTGAACTAGCCAGTCCAGATTCCACTAAAGCCTGATAAAGTCGAGAACTACGTCCACCTGTAAGAATGGCATCCATCAAATCAATTGCTGGAACATCAGGATGTTTAATATCTGGCAGAGGATACACCGCTTGCAATAGTGCTGTACTTCCAGGTTGCTTGAGGACAATCGGTGCTTTTTTCGCAGCAGGGGTAGATGGAGAAGCGTTGGCAACAGAAGAAGATGCCGAGGAATTATCAATCGTTCTCCTGGCATTATTGACTACCGTATTCTTTTTTGCTCGTTGCGATAACTTCCCAAAAGTTTCTTGGACAACTTTGAGTGCGGGTTTTGTGGCAAAATCTCCGGTAATCACCAATGTGGCATTTTCTGGGCTGTAGTAGGTTTGGTAATAATTCCGTACCTGCTCGACCGTGAATTTCTCGACATCGGCTTTTGTGCCTCCCACCGATAAACCATAAGCTCGATTAGGGAAAGCAGCTCGCATCACTGCCTTACTCAGACGATAACCTGGTGAATTTTCGTATCCCTGTAACTCGGAGATCACCACCCGCTTTTCACTGGTGAGTTGTTCAGGTCCAATTAAGGAATTTTCCATGCGATCGGCTTCTAGTGTCAGCAGTGCTTCTAATTTGTCTCGCTGCACTGTGCCAAAGTAAGCTGTTTCGTCATAACTAGTAAAAGCATTGAACTGGCTACCCAAAGCACTAAACAACCGTCCAAACTGTACTGGACGGTCATTTGTACCTTTGAACATCAAATGTTCTAGCTGGTGAGAAATACCATTCTCTCCCTTAACCTCGTTGCGTGAGCCAACTTTATACCAAACTTGCACGCTCACCACGGGAGCAGTATGGACTTCCTTAGTTAGTACCGTTAAGCCGTTGTCTAATACCGTTTTTTGCACTCCTTGGGTGAATGAGAGGGCTGAAACAGGTGTGACTGCTGTTGGTGTTGCAGCATTAGTGAAATTGCCATGCATTGGCACGATAGTTAAAATAAGGCTGAGGAAAAATCCTAAAAGCATCATGTACGATCGCCGTTTCATAAGCAATACAAAATTTCCAATTTTAAAATAAAACCCCAAAGGGTATTTCAAAATTTAAATCTAACTCAAGTTGCTAGTTATTGAGGGAATAAGACAAAAATGAAATCAAAATTCCCTTAAAACAAATGTGACAGGGGAAGATGATATATAAACTTATTGCTGTACTACTTTTTTGCCCATAGCATATCTGGGTGCATTTGTTAAAACTACCCAAGGGTTATCAGGTTCGCAGAGCAAACTTTTACAGAATATTAGAAATTATTGCAAATATATTAACAAGCATTGCAATGTGTTCCATTTTACACGATTGTAGCAATATCTACTTTTAAAATTGATTTGATACCTATTGTCATCCCATTCGGGTAAGTATCTCCGTCAAACTAGCAAAAACTTTTTTAGATATGCAAACAAGAAATTTGATTGGATCGTTTACATTAGGTATGCTGTTAACAGCAATACCTGTATTATCAGCTAATGCCTCAGAAGTAGTACCAAACTTATACCAGTTTCAAGGTAAGAATGTCAGCATTAGCTACTCAACGACAAGCTTTACTGGCAAGCCCCTTTTTACCTATAAAGATAAGCAACAGACATTAAACTTTCAAGGTACCGAGCAGATCCGTAGTGTAGAAACAGAAATTGGTACATTAGTAAGTGTGACTATCCGTAAGACAGTAGATACTGGCAATACCGTGTTTACTTTGATTTTACCCCGTGTAAACCTTGGAAAAACCAACTCAGCGCCAGTAGAAACTAAGGGAATCACAACAACAAATCTCTTTTCTGTGATTCCTAAATTCAACCAGGGGCAAAGACAAACTTATACGACAATCCATTTGACCGGTACAGCTCAAGCTGTCGCGTTTTAACCGCACAAGAAGGATAAAAATATCAAACTTCTTGCTCACATCGGGAAAAGCGGTAATACTGTTTGGTTAAGGCAAGACGCGAGGAATCGCCGTCTCTACAATAATCATTCCTTTGTAGAGAGGGTGATTTCTCGCATCTTTAATAATCTAGAATTTTTATCAAAAAATCTTAACCGAAGCGTATTGAGGGTGAAGGTAAATAATTGTTTGTCTTCATTATTATTGCTTAACCCTTTGTTAAGGTTGATATCGCATGATTTATGAAATAGATAATAATTTAAATGAAGTAAAGGTTAGTTTTATCCAGGTTTTAATTAAAGATTATCAAGACTTTTAAGATACATTTTAAAAAGAAGTAATTTAGGCGGTCGCTTTCTCCCTTGTTCTCTAAAATTACCGTTTAATTTGTCTAGGAAACTTAGAAACTAACAAAGATTGCTCTAACTCGCCTTGCTCATTATAGAATGTCATTTGACCTTGTTCATTACATAACCATACTTCAATAGCTTGAGCTTCTAAATATAAATTTCTTTGAAATTCCATTTCTTCCAAAGTGTTACCAGTTGATTTGACTTCTACACAAATTTCTGGTGCAATAGACGCTGATACTTCATCTTCAATTTGAGAAAATCGTTCTTCTGAACACCAAACAACATCAGCAACTTTCACACCGTCTGATGTGTTGATAGCGCATTCTGGCATGACTTCTCCTATATTCAATAAAGATTCTAATAAACGTTGGATTCTTCCTTGATAAAAAGAATGTTTAATTTTGACTGGACTCATGACGATTTGACCCCATTTATTTAATTCGATTTTGAAGGGTAAATCTTGTAATTGTTTGTGTTCGCAAACTTCTTCCCATTTCATAATTAATATTTGCCTAGAGTGAGTGATTGATTGAATTTTAACTCATCTATCAATATTAAAACTCACCCTCTGATTGCAGATAAAGAGAGTGGAAGCAAACTTAGTCTTACTATTCTATGGGCACAATACAATAAATGGTATCCATATCTGGTTACACTCATTGCTATGGAACGCGAAGCCTTAACAATCTGTTTTCCGCCTGACTTGCTTGCAAAAGCCAGGAAACTCAAGGAAGGTAGCGAATCATTTAATGATTTAATAGTTAAGGCTTTAGAACGGGAAATGCGACACCGCCAGAGATGGGCTGCCGATCGCACCAAGGCTGAAAACCTCTTTGTTGGTGGCGGCGAGATAGGTGCATTGTTGAGATCGCACGATTGGTCGCAAACGTCGCTAGGGGCCGTCGAAACCTGGTCGGACAGTCTAAAAACGGCTGTGCAGATCCTGTTGACAGAACTAGATCGAGTCCAGCAGCTAGAATCCGATCTGCTGTCGGTTAGCACATCAACAGATACCTTGCCTCAAGCTGCCCAAGCCGATGCGCTTCGAGTCAAGCTCACCAATGCGCTACGCCCGCTGACTGATGCTAATGAGATTCAGGCGATCGCTGCCCGCATTCTAGGCGAGTCTCTAGGTGCAAGCCGCGTCATTTACATCGAAGTGTTACCCGGCAGTAAGGAGATCATCGCTCATAAAAACTACACGAACGGCGTTGCCGAACTGAGCGGACTGTACCATCTAGAAGACTTTGGGCGCAACCTGACAGATGACCATCGAGCGGGGCGAACGGCGATCGTTCCTGATGTGGTCAACTACTCTAAATACACAGCCAGCGAAAAGGCAAGGTATCGATCAATCGATATTGCCGCGCATATTGATGTGCCGCTGATCGAGAACGATCGATTTGTCGCTTTGCTGGCGGTGCATCAGGCAAACCCTCGCCAGTGGACGGAAGATGAGGTGAAACGAGTCGAGGAAACCGCAGAGCAGACGTGGGCAGCTGTCGAGCGTGCCCGTGCTGAAGCAGCATTACGCAAGAGCCGCACCGAACTGGAAGGGCAACTGCGGAAGTTTGACGCGCTTGTCGCTGCAATTCCCGATTTTATTTACACCTTTGATTTGGCGGGACGGTTCACGTATGTCAACCCGGCGTTGCTCAATCTTTGGCAGAAAACTTCGCATGAAGCTTTGGGAAAAAACTTTTTTGAGCTGGATTATCCAACCGATTTAGCAACCCGACTTCAGCAGCAGATTCAACAGGTGATCGCCACGCACCAGCCGCTCAAGGATGAAATGCCCTACACTAGCGCAATCGGCACACGCGCCTATGAATACATTTTCGTGCCAATTTTGGGCATAAACGGCGTAGTAGATGCAGTGGCAGGCGTGACGCGAGACATCACCGAGCGCAAACAGGTAGAGCAAGCTTTGCGCCAAAGCGAGAAGCAGACTCGAAATATTTTAGAGAGCATCGCTGAAGCCTTCTTTGCACTGGATGAGAACTGGCAGTTTACTTATATGAATCCATCTGCCGAAATACTACTAGATCGCACTCCAGGCGATTTAGTTGGCAAGAATTTGTGGTCAGAATATCCAGGACTGATTAGCAATGAATTGGCCCAGGTTTACTGGAGCGCCATGCGCGATCGTGTGGCTGCGTCAATGACCGCGTTTTACCCGGATCACGATCGCTGGTACGAAGTTCGCACCTACCCGGCCCCAAACGGCATCAGCGTTTATTTCAGCAACATCACCCAGCGCAAACAAGCCGAACGACAAGTGGAGTTTTTAACCGAGTTAAGCCGAAGACTCGGCACAGTGACGGATGCAGTGGAAATCAACCGCATCGTCACGCGCGAAGTCGGAACGTTTTTGAACGGACACCGTTGCTATTATCTCGATGTCACGCCGGACGGCAGCCAGGTAACGGTTTTACCCGATTGGCGGCTCGACGGATCGGATCTTGCCGGAACTTACGACCTTTCCCTTTTCGGTGTGAAGGAATGGTGGGAAACGGCGGCACGTCAACCGTTCGGGATTGACGACGTGAACGTGCATCCGTGGACAAAGGATTTCGCCGACAATTACACGCCGATCAATCTGCAATCCTACGTCATCGCACCGTTTGTCCGTGAAGGGCGTTGGGTAGCTTCGATCGGAGTCAGTTCCAACAAGCCGCGCCATTGGACGGCGGATGAGATGTTGTTGCTGGAAAACGTTGCAGCGCGTGTCGCTCCGCTGATCGAACGCGCCCGCACTGAAGCCGCCTTGCGCGACAGTGAAAACCGCTTTCGCATGGCGATCGAAGCTGCCCAATTAGGCACGTGGGACTGGAATTTCATCACCAACCAATTGATTTGGGATGAGGGTTGCAAAGCCATGTTTGGCTTACCACCAGAAGCCGAGAGCAGCATTGAGGTCTTTTTTGCCGGATTGCACCCCGACGATCGCGAACGACTAGAACAGGTGGTGCAATGGACTTTGAATCCGGCCAGCAACGGCAAGTATGACGCAGAATATCGCACGATTGGGATTCAGGATGGGGTTGAACGGTGGATTGCGGCCAGAGGACAGGCTTACTTTGATGCTGCCGACAATCCACAACGGTTTGTTGGCACTGTACTCAATATCACTGAGCAAAAACGCATTGATGCAGAACGAGAACAACTCCTGGTTCGCGAACAAGCCGCAAGAGAGGCAGCCGATCGCGCCAACCGGATCAAAGATGAGTTTTTGGCGGTACTGTCCCATGAATTGCGATCGCCTCTCAACCCGATTTTGGGCTGGACGCAGTTACTACAAAACGGCAAACTCAGCGAAGCTCGTAGAGCTGAAGCCTTGAAAATTATCGAGCGCAATGCCAATTTACAGACGCAACTAATCGAAGACTTGCTCGACATCTCGCGGATCATGCAGGGCAAACTCAGCTTAACAGCGGCTCCGGTCAGGTTGACTTTTGTGATTTCTGCTGCTGTGGAAACGGTACGTTTGGCAGCAGAAGCAAAAAATATTGCGATCGCTCTCGATCTTGACTTTGAGATCGCTCTGATTTCTGGTGATGTAGCTCGCTTGCAGCAAGTAGTGTGGAATTTGCTTACCAATGCGGTTAAGTTCACACCCCACAGCGGACAAGTAACCGTTGAACTACGGCAACTCAACGGGCTAGCTCAAATTCGGGTAATCGATACTGGTAAGGGCATCAATCCCCAGTTTTTACCTCATGTATTTGAGTATTTTCGCCAAGAAGACGGCTCAACGACACGCAAATTTGGCGGGTTGGGATTGGGGCTAGCGATCGTGCGACAAATTGTAGAAATGCACGGGGGCACGGTGACAGCAGAAAGTCAGGGTGAGAATCAAGGTGCAACCTTTATCATCCAATTGCCCCTCATGCAGCAGGCAAGAGCGATGCCTGCGGCAAGAGCAAAGCTCAACGCATCTGAGCCAATACACACACAGATAGAAGCAGAAGTGCCTTTAGACGGCGTTCAAATTTTGCTGGTGGATGACGATACCGATACCCGCGAGTTTCAGGCATTTGTGCTGTCACAAAGCGGGGCAAATGTGACAGCCGTCACTTCTGGCTTAGAAGCTTTGCAAGCTCTAGAGCAGTTCACTCCTGACGTGCTAGTGAGTGACATAGGTATGCCTGAGATGGACGGCTATATGCTGATGCAGCAGATTCGATCTCGCCCACCGAATCAAGGAGGAAACATTCGGGCGATCGCACTAACCGCTTATGCCGCAGAAATTGACCAACAAAGAGCGCTTCAGGTAGGATTTCAAACTCACATTACAAAACCTGTAGAGCCAGAGAAGTTAGTGAGGGCGATAGTTAGTTTAGTCTCATAGGGTAGGCAATGCCCACTAAAATTTCACATCTAAAGCACGTACCAAAAAAGCCCATTTGTCTGCGGCTTCTTCGATAATTTTAGCCGTGGGTTTACCTGCACCATGTCCGGCTTTAGTCTCAATTCTAATTAGCGTTGGCGCATCACCTGCGTGAGCCTCTTGCAAAGCAGCAGCAAATTTGAAACTATGAGCAGGGACAACGCGATCGTCATGATCGGCTGTGGTAATTAAGGTTGCTGGGTAAGCTGTATCTGGTGTGATGTTGTGTAATGGTGAATAGGCATACAGCGCGGGAAACTCTTCTGGATTATCTGCTGAACCATATTCGGAAGTCCAAGCCCAACCGATAGTAAATTTGTGGAACCGCAACATATCCATAACGCCGACTGCTGGTAACGCTGCACCAAACAAATCGGGACGTTGCGTTATACAAGCACCCACTAATAAACCGCCGTTACTACCACCTGCGATCGCTAGCTTCTGTGTCTTAGTGTACTTGTTAGCAATCAACCACTCAGCAGCGCCAATAAAGTCATCAAAGACATTCTGCTTTTTATCCTTTATTCCTGCTTGATGCCATTCTTCGCCGTATTCTCCACCGCCGCGGATATTAGGCATCGCATAGACACCACCCATCTCCATCCACACTAACAGACTCACAGAAAAGCCAGGTGTCATTGAAGCATTAAAACCACCATAAGCATAGAGATAAGTAGGGTTATTTCCATCTAATTTAATACCCTTTTTGTGGGTAATAAACATTGGTACTCTAGTACCATCTTTGCTGTGATAAAAGACTTGTTTTGTCTCGTAATCATCAGGATTAAAATCGACCACTGGTTGACGGAAAATCTCACTTTTTCCTGTCACCATATCGTAGCGATAAATAGTGCCTGGTATAGTAAAGCTGGTAAAGCTATAAAAAGTTTCAGTATCATAACGCTTGCCCCCAAAACCTCCAGCTGAACCGAGTCCGGGTAGTTCTACCTCTCGAATAAATCCACCTTTGAGGTCAAAAATTTTGATTTGACTGTGAGCATCTTTGAGGTAATCAGCAACGAACTGATTATTAAGTATACCGACACTTTCGAGAGTCTCCGCAGATTGGGGAATGATTTCTTGCCAATTTTCTGGAGCGGGGTTTTTGGTATCAATCGCAATAACCCTTCCCCGTGGTGCATTTAAATCTGTGCGAAAATAAAAGACGCTATCATCATTATCGATAAAGCTATAATCTGCCTCAAATTGGTTAATTAGTTCTACGACTTCCGCATTAGGATTCGTTAAATCTTTGGAAAAAACCAAATTTTTAGAGTCAGTACCTAGCCAAATTGAAATTATTAGATAGCGTCCATCTTCAGTAACGCCACCACTAAAACCCCATTCCTTTTGGTCAGGACGATGATAAATTAAAACGTCTTCTGATTGAGGTTTACCTAGTTGATGATAGTAGAGCTTTTGATAATAGTTGACATCTTCTAATCGAGTTTTTTCATTTGGTTCATCGTAGCGACTGTAGAAAAAACCTTGATTATCGTGTGTCCAAGATGCGCCAGAGAATTTAATCCACTTCAGGTGGTCTTGAAGGTCTTCCCCAGTTTCAACATCGCGTATTTTCCACTCTTGCCAATCAGAACCGGAGGAGGATAGACCATAAGCTAAAAGCTTACCATCCTCGCTAATCGATAATCCCGAAAGAGCAACAGTGCCATCTTCTGAGAGTTTATTGGGATCTAGTAAAACTTTGGGTTGGTCGTCGAGGGTTTTCAAGGTGTAAAAAACACTTTGATTTTGCAGCCCGTCATTTTTAAAATAAAAGTAGCTTTCACCTTCTTTAAAAGGAATACCGTATTTTTCATAATCCCAAAGTTTGGTGAGGCGCTGTTTAATTTTTTCCCTAGCAGGAATTTCACTCAGGTAGCCAAAAGTAACTTGATTTTGTGCCTCAATCCAAGTTCTTGTTTCTTCAGAGTCAGGATCTTCTAACCAACGGTAAGGATCTGCAACTGAAGTACCGTGGTAATTATCGACTTGATTGCTCTTATGGCTGGTTGGATAAGTGAGAGATTTTTCAGAAGAAGGCATAGTCTTAGGTCAAAGTGCTTCTTTACATACTACAAAGATAGACCCAAGACTTGGGGTATTCACTCTAATTGTTCTCAAAGGGAAAGCCTCGGCAGAAGCCGAAGCCAATACGTGCTATTTTAATTCATAGAACAATTGTACTATAAAAACGGGTATCAGCTGTAACAAAACGTGAGTTCGATGAACCTCTCCCGGACAACCTCCCTCTCCCACGGGGAAAGGGAGGAGTAACGAGAAATTAGGGTTTTGGCTCCGCTCTCCGTGTCGGAGAGGGGTTGGGGGAGAGGTCAAAAAAGGGCTTGTCAAACTCACGTTAACAAAGGTAGAAGCGTGTAGAGTTTTCCCTAAAATCTAAGTCTTTTGGTTGATTTAGTTAACAAGTTTCTCTCCTTTCAGCATCCGCGCTGCGGCTTCAAGTAGAGCTTCTTCGAGATAGGGCTTGGTAAAGTAGCCACTAGCACCGAGTTGAGCGGCAATCTGTCTGTGCTTGTCTGCACCGCGCGAGGTGAGCATTGCGATCGGTAAGTGGTTGAGGTTAGAGTCTTTCTGGATGCGAGAGAGTAATTCCAGACCGTCGCAACGGGGCATTTCGATATCGCAAAATACAATATCGCAAGGCAGACCTGAGCGGAGTTTATCCCAAGCTTCCTGACCGTCACGCGCTTGTTCTACGCGATAACCGGCTTTATTAAATGTCAGGGATAGCAATTCTCGGACTGTGATTGAGTCATCGACAATCAGCACTGTCGGGTCAATCTTCGCGGGAGAGGTATCTGGAGGAGTGAGTTTTTGTTGCCAAGAATTGCCACCAGCTTGTGTAGAAATCCGTCCCTGGAAGATGTCAATTATTTCTAGTACATCAGCAATGGGCATAATCCGACCATCGCCCAAGACTGTAGCACCAGCTACACCAATTGGTTTAGGTGCTGGCCCTTCAAATTGCTTAATTACAATTTCTTGTTCGCTTAACACCAGGTCAATCTGTAGAGCAATCAGGGTATTTGCCGATCGCACCACAACCACAGAAACCATATCATCATCTCTGGTGCCGCCATAGACATTACCGCGACTGATTTGGCGATTGAAGGTTAAAAGTTCCTTCAGAGGTCGGAATGGTAGCACTGTATCGCGCCAGGAAATAAATGATTGCCCATTGGCATCGTGCTGAATATTTTTGACTGGGATATCCAGCGTATCTTCTACACCATCCATCGGGAAGGCGATCCTGGAGCGATCGGAGACGCAGCAGAGAGCTTTACAAATACTTAGAGTCAGTGGTAAACGAATGGTGAAGGTGGTTCCTTTGCCGATCGCAGAATCGGTGTTAACTGTTCCCCGAATTTCGCTAATTTCGGAGCGCACTACGTCCATACCCACGCCACGACCAGAAATTTCATCGGCTTGATCTTTAATCGTAAAACCAGACTGGAACAGCAGATCGTAGACTTCCAGACGAGACATGGCTTTTGCCTGCGCTTCTGTAATCATGCCAATCTTCACCGCCTTAGCCTTAACCTTTGCGGAATCGATACCTGCACCATCATCGCCGACAGAAATGATCGTTTGGTTCCCTTGGTGGAAGGCACGGATAGTAATGATTCCTACAGGTGGTTTACCGGCAGTTTGCCTTTCTTCTGGCGTTTCAATACCGTGAGCGATCGCATTATTCAGCATATGAGTCAACGGATCGGTCAGATGATCCAAAATCATCTTGTCAATTAAGGTATCGCCACCTTCGATCACCAACTCTACTTGTTTGCCACACTTAATGGCGTTGTCGCGCACTCCTCGCCGCCAGCGATCGATAGTTTGAGCAAAAGGCACCATTCGCGCTCTAGTTAATCCCTCTTGTAACTGGGTGGTTACTTGGCGAAACTGCCTTGCTACGCGCTCGGTTTCTTCGGTAACAAAATCAATGTCACTTGCCGACTCACGTACTCGCACAATCCGCTCAATCATCTGCTGGGACAGCGTATGGAAGGGAGTAAAACGATCCATTTCTAACTCGCTAAAACCCCTATCGGCATTGGAATCAGGGTCTTGTAAGCCGGAGTCTTTCTTTTTACGTCCAGCTAATAGAGAAGCTTCCAGTAGCGATCGCTCGTACAACTCCTGCATCCTTGCGCCTACATCTGAGAGTTGTTGTACCTGAATTAGCAAGTTATCTAATGACTGTCGCAGTCGTTCATGATCCTGCTCTAAGGTATTGCGATTTACCACCAATTCCCCAACTAAATTACTCATATCGTCCAGTTGCTTAACTGGAACCTTCATCGTTTCTTCAAATCTCGCAGCCCGACGAGTAGACGGACGGGTAGCTTGGCTGGTGTTCGATTTTACTACAGTAGAATGGGATATTGTTTGATTCGCTTCTGCCAGCAATTTCTCTAAGTCACCAAATTCATCTTTTATGGCTGGTGATGGAGTAGCATTTTTAGCTGAGACTGGTTGAGTGTTGAAGGGCTGGCGTTGGCGTAGACCGTCGTAGACATCGTTGTTGTTATCTGTACTTAGCAAGTCTTCCAAGGCAGCAAAATCTACTTCTGGTATCTTCTTAGCTTTGGGGATGGGTACTATGTCCTCTTCTAATAATGCTGCCAAGTCTGCAAATTCATCTTCTTGAGCAACTATTTCAGTGGTTTTTGTCAACAATAAATTATTTTCAACAACTGTGTTTTCTCTTGTATCAAAGGTAATTTCTAAATTATTATTTTCCTCAGTCTCTAAAACTTCTGGGCTTGTCTGGACTGAATCTGAAGTTTCCTCAAAATTAATAGTTTCTGATAGTTCGTCCACAGTATTCTCTGTGGTGTCCATTTGAATATAGGTCAATTCATTTGTTGCGACTTCAAACAGCAGTTGTGAATTTTCATCGAGAGAGCCGAACAAGTCACCTGGCTGTGCTTTGGATAATGCTGAATCTGAAGTTTCTCCAAAACTAATAGTTTCTGATAGCTCGTCCACAGTATTCTCTGTGGTGTCCATCTGAATATAGGTCAATTCATTTGTTGCGACTTCAAACAGCAGTTGTGAATTTTCATCGAGAGAGCCGAACAAGTCACCTGGCTGTGCTTCGGATAATGCTGAATCTGAAGTTTCTCCAAAACTAATAGTTTCTGATAGTTCGTCCACAGTATTCTCTGTGGTGTCCATTTGAATATAGGTCAATTCATTTGTTGCGACTTCAAACAACAGTTGCGGATTTTCATCGAGAGAGCCGAACAAGTCACCTGGCTGTGCTTCGGATAATGCTGAATCTGAAGTTTCTCCAAAACTAATAGTTTCTGATAGTTCGTCCACAATATTGTCTGTGGTGTCCATCTGAATATAGGTCAATTCATTTGTTGCGACATCTTCAGAGTCGAACAAGTCACCTGGCTGTGCTTCGGATAATGCTGAATCTGAAGTTTCTCCAAAACTAATAGTTTCTGATAGTTCGTCCACAGTATTTTCTGTGGTGTCCATCTGAATATAGGTCAATTCATTTGTTGCGACTTCAAACAGCAGTTGCGGATTATCCTCAAAAGAGCCTAATGAATTAACTTCCAGATCGACAGCAGATATATCTGAGCTTCCATGAGTAAATTCTGGAACAAAATCTAAAGATTCTGGTTGTTGTGACCTGAGAATTTCTTCTCCAGGATGCTGCGCGAACAAAGGCGTTTCAGGCGTAGAGGTATCGTTGATTATAGGAGAAATAGTTAAGTTACTTGATGTTAATTCATCAAATAAATTATCTCCAGAGTCTGATGATAATATCAAATCTAGCTGTTCTTGATGCTGGAAATTGATATCAAAATCTTCTTCTATATCAAAATTGGCTATAGGAGAAGGTATGGACTGCTGATTATCAGCAAAAATGTCATCAGCCGCCGCAGTAAACAAACTTTCATCTAACGCCCTTTCCACATTCTGCTCAATTAAGGAATCGAATTCGTCCTTTTCCTCTGTGGTTTCCTGGTTCCAGAAGTTGCTCAGATCGTTTTCTGATTGAGAAAACTCAGGTTCTGTTACTGGAGGCGTATCAAATAAATCAGTGATTTCTAGTTCACTTGTCGATAGTTGTGGCTGTTCTTCCATTTCAGCAAACAAGTTGTCCAAAGACAAGTCTGTTGGCTGAGGTAATTCTATGTAGTCACTAGGGGTAATTTCTTCTACCCAATTGGCATTTTTAGTTTCTAAAAATAAGTTATCAAAATTATTTTCTTGGTTAGTAGATAGTTCCACACTAGTAAACGGCTCAGTTTCTGGTTGAGTGACATTGCTAGTTGGCAATAGTTCATCATCATCTAACCCCAGTGTCAATAAATCTTCGACTACACTATTTTGGGCAATCTCGCTATTAGTCTGGTTTGGCTCGTTAGAAATATCAATAAATTCTTGTAAAATTTCGGAAGAAGATGAGTCTAAATTTATCTCAAATTCGTTAATATCGCTCAACTCTAAAGGCGTAGCAGATGTTTGTTGATTTTGCGGTTCTGAATTATCTTTTTCTAGGAAATGGTCGCCAAATAACAAGGATAAATCTTCTGTTGTAGCGGTGGTTGTTGGGTGTAGCGCGTTGCTTATATCCTCATTAAAGGAGAGTAAGTCAGATAAATCGTTATGAGCATCTTCAGCCTCAGTGCTGCTCAAATCAATTCCAAAGTCATCGATAGTAACAATATCTAAGGTTTCTTCTTGATGCCAGCTTTCATCTAGTTCGGGAGTCTCACCGTCAAATAAATCGGCAAGGGTATTTAACTCAGCTATTCCTACTTCTGGACCATTGGGATCGAGATTGTTACTGATTGGGTGTGCTTCGTCATGTGTGGTGAAAGTAAGACTATTGTTTCTACTTTCGTTTAGTGGTATTCCTTGTAACTGAAGGGAGGGGCGTTCGTCGGAGACGTTGGCGTAGCCAGACGCTCGTGGACTCCCTAACGCTGCGCTATCGCTACTATCTTTGTCTAAATTCAGTTCTTCAGTTGTCTGGGCTAACGCCTTGGTGTCACCAGATAGAACTGACTCTGATTCTGTCAGAACCGGAGATTGTTCATCAAATAAATCAGGGGTTATTTCTAATAACTCAATTTCTGCAAAGTTTAAAAGTGCCTCTAGTTGCTGACTAATTGCAATTTCGGCTTCTCTACCTTGCAGAACTAATTCTTGAGCTTGTTTGATTTCGGTAATGACAATTTTAGCTAAAGTCAGATAAGTATTTTCGGGATTGCCGATCGCACTCGCTGCTGCTTGACACAAACCACACCAGTTGGGCAAATTCCAAGTTTCACCAAGTTTGACTAATTGGTGACAGCATTGCTGGAGGTTTTGCCGAGTTGAAGGTGTTGTAGTTTGCTTAAATAATTGCAACATTTCCCGCAGTGTTTGCAGCACTTGGGCTTGAAACTCACTCCAGTTATTATTTTCTTTAGCGGTGACTGGCGCTAGCGCCTCTTGGGGTGCTACCGAGTCTGAAGATTCCTGATGAGTGTATTCTGCCAGATCGGGAATATCTCGCCGCATGAAAATTTCTGTAAGTGTGGAGACATTCTCTATAGAGGTTGTGAGTTCTGTTGCGTCAGAACTGCTGGCTACTCCACTCTTTGCTTGTTCTACAAGTAGTTCCAGATGCTGATACAGCCATTGAAAAACTGGCTCAGTTTCTGACATCAAAGTATTAGCTGCATCTTCAGAAAGACCATAAGGCCCACTCAAATGCTCTAAAAGCGATTTTAGGGTATCAGAGACACCAAGAAATAAAGACTCTAACTTTTGGTCAATCTGAACCGGATTATCTTTGAGAATTTTGAAACAATCTTCCAGACGGTGGGAGGTATGCTGGATGCTAGTCAATCCAAGCATCGCCGCTCCTCCTTTGATGGAGTGAGCCGCCCGGAAGACCTCACTGATCATTTCCGGGTCGTTCAGGGTACCTTCTAAATTCAGCAAGCCCTGCTCAATGGTATTCAGGTGATCCCTGGCTTCTTCGATAAAGTAACCCAAAATCCGCTGTTGTTGTTCCGGCAGCATAGCAAAAGTTATGAGTTATGAGTTATGAATTATGAGTTATGAATTATGAGTTATGAGTTGTGAGATGTGAGTTATGATTTTTATTTTTAACTCCTCACCTCTAACTCCTAACTTTTTTCCAAGTTACGAGTTGTGAGATGTGAGTTGTGATTTTTATTTCTAACTCCTCACTCCTAACTCCTAACTTTTTTACCTGGTTTCCATAGTTTCCACTCGGAAACGTTCAACGGAGGCGATCAAGTCACGGGATACACCTACTAAGTGTTGTAGGGCACCTGAAACTCGCTGTGCTTCTTGGGAAGTTTCTTGGGCGGTCAGTTCTACTGATTGCATTACATGAGCAACGGCGCGGGAGGTTTCCGTTTGTTCCACAGTGTCACTAGTAATAGATCGCACCAGAATATCGATGCGATTCGCCACTTGAATAATATTTTCGAGCGATCGCTTGGCATCTTCTGCCAATTTTGTACCTTTAATTACTTGTTGTGTGCCTTCTTCCATCGCGGTCATTACAGAGCCTGTTTCGCTTTGGATTTGCATCACAATTTGTTCAATTTCCTTCAAGGATTTAGCAGATTTATCTGCTAGCTGGCGCACTTCATCTGCAACGATCGCAAACCCGCGTCCGGCTTCTCCGGCTCTTGCCGCCTCAATACTAGCATTGAGTGCCAGTAAGTTTGTTCTGGAAGCAATTTGAGAAATCAACGCCACAATTTTAGAAATTTCTTGGGAAGATTCCGCCAATCGCTTCACTTTGCGAGTGGTTTCGGCAACAGTTTCTCGAATTTCTAAAATCCCTGCCACGGTATTTTCTACTGCTTCGCCACCTTTCAAGGCGATCGTACTAGCATCACGAGCAACGGTTTCGGCTTCCCGCGCCGCTTCTGCTACCCGCTGAATCGAGTCGGTCATCACCTGTACAGAATTCAGCGTCACCGCTAACTCTTCTGCTTGCCGCAAAGCATCACTAGATAAAGCTCTCGCAAAGGTTTCAGAGTTAGTTGCACCTTTTGTCACATCCTTCGCCGCCACTTTTACCTGTTGAACGATATCCCGCAAGTTTTGAATTGTCAGGTTAAAGGCGTCAGCTACGGCTCCTAGTACGTCGGCGGTCACTTCCGCTTGGACTGTTAAATCGCCTCTAGCAGCTCCTTCCACATCATCCAACAAACGAATCACCTGACGTTGGAGATTTTCTTTGGCTTCCTCTTGTTCATCGGCTTTGCGTTGGGCTTCACTTGTGGTTGTGAAAATTACCCGCGCCATTTCATTAAAGCCAGTGGCTAAATGCCCCAATTCATCTTCGGAAAACACTGTAGCTTGAGCATTCAGATTTCCTTGACGTACAGCCTCAAACTGAGCTTGGAGGTCATCAGTTGTGCGCCGAATTTGTTTCAGCGCCAGATTTCCCATAAAGCCTGCGGTAGCAAAACCTGCAATCCCGGCTGCCAGTGACATTGCCCAACCTGTGTTTCGTACTGATTCTCGTTGTTGGGGTGGTGAAAATGTGGTAGCGACAAAGCTAACTGTGGCTACAACCAGCGCTGAGACTATGCCCACACTCCCAGCAATTAGCCATTGTTTTCGTTCGATGGAGGCATTTTCTAATGGTGCTAACCATCCTTGCTCAATGCTGACGTTGGGTTCTAGTTTCGAGATATCTGTTTGGCTAAAGACTGGAACGGCTTCATGGGAACCAGTCATTGAGAAAAGTTCTTCTTCGCGATCGGCTGAATTACTTGCAAAAGCCTCTGCTACTTGCGGGCGTCCAGTGTCACTAGTTTCTGATGGAGCAGAATGCATTGTGACATTACCGAAGTTAGAATCTCCTTCGATCAGGTCAAACCCTGGAATATTTCCTAAATCATCAAATTCCTCAAAGTCATCTAAAAACTCGATATTGCTCTTAGAATTTTCTCCATTCAGTATGTTACTTGAGTCTTCATAAGAGTTTAAACCATCTGAGCCAAAGGCAGACTCAAATGCTTCCATATCAAAATTTTCATCATCGAAGCTATTTTTACCGATGAATTCACCTGATTTAAACTGCTTTTCTTTTCGAGGTAAATTACTATTAAAAGCTGATTCATTATCGGGTAAATTCGGCTGAAAATCTGATTTCGCTTCAACTCTTTTTGGTGTTAACCAACTATGGGATTCGGTTTCAGACAAGTTATTTTGATTGCCGTATTCCAAGTTATTTGTTGTTGGCGAATCATTTTTTGATTCTTCTGCAACAATCAGTAAAGTTTCGTCTCCAAAACTAGATTTTTTATATTCTAAATTTCCCATATTCTGAGATGGAGACTTTGGCTCACTCAACAAATCAGAAAAATTATTCTCGTTATTATCAGTTTGTGAATTAGAAGATGAAGAGTTATTATTATCAATAGTTGAATTTCCGTAAGGAGAATTTATCTCATTATCTGAGAATTGACTATTTGCTAATGATTCTTCAGAAATATCTTCTGAGATACTTTCCTGCCAAAAAGCAGGCAACTCTAACTCTGTGTTTTCCTCCCAGTTTTTATTTGACTCTTGTTCCTGTGATTCTTCATTCATGGCAAAAGGGTCATCACCAAAAGCTCTAGAAGAATCTGATATTTTTTCTGTTCCAATACTATCTTCTGTGGGCAGGTCGAATGGACTTTTTGAAGATGTATCTTCAACGCCATTCATACTTTCTTGATGCTCTCCAAAAAAGTTCAAATCAAGGTTGTCGCTGTCAAACTCTTGATTAGCGTTTAAATCTTCTAATTCTGATTCGCTATATGCCAGTGGATCGGATATCTCTGAAGAGTTTATTTCCTCTTGACTTTCTGATGGATCTATCTGCCCACTAAATGACTCTAAATATTGATTGATATTGTCAATTCCATTCTTGGCAAAACCAATAATTTCTCGATCGTTAGTCAAGCCTAACACCTGTTGATATTCTTCTTTTGCTACATCATAGTGCTGTAAAACATAGTAGATGTGACCTCTCAACAAATGGGTATTGGGGTCGTCTGGTAAATTTTGCACCACTTGGTCAACTAAAGTGGCCGCAACCTCATAATTTCTTTGAACATAGGCGGTCATCGCCTGTTGATATGTTGGCTCGTAATTATCAATACTTGCTGCCATTTCCTCCTCCAATTTCATCCTGCCCACCTAGCACTTCGTACAATTGCCATTTGATCGAGCAATCGTAGACACTGATTATTTTTAGCACCTAATGACCACTCTCCACGTAAAAAGGGAGCCATCGTATCTGGAACACTAGCTGGTGGCATGAGATTCTGGACATCCAACCAGTCCATACCACCGATTTCCTCTACTGCTAAACCCACTATTGTGTCTTGCTCTTCAATGGCAATCACCGAAATTTCAGCTCTATCCGTGTTTAATGCACCTGCTTCTCCCAGAAATTGACCCAAATCGGCCACCCAAATAACTCGACCTCGTAAATTTAGAGTACCCAAAAGTAAAGGAGAAGCATTAGGAATCGGGGTGATTCTATCAGGACTTAGTTCAATTACCTCTCGGATGCCAGTTGCTTGTAGTGCAAACTCCTGATGCGAGGGAATGTAAAACCTCAAATGTAACTCACCTTCAGGACTTTCTACTTGTAATTCTGGTCGAAAGTGGTCTTGACCGCCGCCACTTAAAAAGTCCGGTTTGCTGACCATGTTGTTTTTATCCTCATCCTCGCAGCAGTTGTTTGACTGTTCCTACCAACTCGGTTGGTTGAAACGGTTTGGCTATGTAAGCATCTGCACCCTGCTTCATACCCCAATAGCGATCGAATTCTTCGCCTTTGGAAGAACACATAACCACTGGGACATTTTGGGTTTTTGGATCGGATTTTAACCGCCGACAAACTTCGTAGCCGTTCATTCGGGGCATGACAATATCTAATACCACTAAATCTGGAGGTGCTATTTGAATTGCCTCTAATGCTTCTAATCCATCACTAGCATGGGTAACTGTTAGGCCAGTTGCTTTCAGGAGGTCTGTAATCATCTCCCTTTGCGCTATACTGTCTTCCACAATCAGAACTGTGCTCATAAGTGTCTATTTACCTCCTGATTTAGACGTTCCTAATTGGAACATTCCCTGATTCCTCCGCAAGTATTAACTGTATAAATTGATTTTATGTTTTCACTATTTTCCCGGAGATTGACGTTTCACTCAGTTAACTGACTCTGTGATAACATCTTTTGACTCATCTTTTAGTAGATCGACAAATCTTTGATCTCTTTATATGCCCCATAGGTGAGAGAGATAATCAATGCCCCATGCCCTATGCCCAATTTTCATTGGTTGTTGATATATTTTTCTACAAGCATCAGTAACTCAGTGTCTGTAAACGGTTTTGTCAAATAATCTGTTGCCCCGACCATCCTAGCTTTGACTCTATCCATAAACCCATCTTTCCCTGTAAGCATGATAATCGGTGTGAGCCGAAATGCTGTTGAATGTCGCAGCATGGCACAAACCTCGTATCCTTCCAATTCCGACATAGCAATGTCGCATAAAATTAAATCTGGTTTGAGTTGAAAAACCAGACTCAGTGCCTCTAAAGGATTGGTGAGAGCGATCGCTTCATAACCTTGTGGTTGTAAGATGGAATTTATAGTCTCACCGATGGCGATCGCATCGTCAATACATACTATCCGCCCTATCGGTTTTTCTTTCAATTCCCAACTATCCGTGTGTGTATCTGGGTGATTAGTCTCTGAATATACTAGTTGTAGCCAACTTTGTTGCACATAAGGGTATATTGCCTTAGCGACTGTCAAAATATCTCGGTTGAGATGGCGAGCTAGTTGTCGCAAGGATGTTTTACCATCAGCCCAATGTTGTAGCTTATTCACAGTTGCTTCTGGTAAAGAAGATTGTAGCTGAACTTTGTCAGATAGCACTGGCAATTGCTCTGGAGATTGAATGTGTGGATAGAGTTGTTTCCATTGTTGCACCTGCTTAGTAATTTTTGTCACCAAGGGAGCAATCTCATAAGTGTTTAATTGTGGGGCAAGTGCCGCACTCTGATGGAAAATGAAGTTACCTTGGCGTAAACTTAGTAGATCGAAGAGAGTTTCATGCACCAAACCGTAAATGATACTACCAGCTATCTTTGGGTTGATGATATTCCGCTCCATAAGCGCCCAAAGATAGGCATACTCTGGCGCATCGGTTGGTGGTAGGGTGGCAATGTGTTTGTCGGTGAGTCGCATCTCAACTCGATAATGACGTAAATAATCACTAATTCTGGATAAACTACTCTCACCTTCTTGGCAATAGATAATTTGACCATTAAGAAAAAAAACGAACCAAGACTGTTGTTTAGGGCGATAAATGTTTGCTCCATCTCCACCCAGTTTGTTGTTATGGTGAGAGCTATAAGCTTCCACCCATAGTTGCCCAGTTCGCTGTCCCAATTCAATCAATTGCAGGATACTGCAAATATCAATTTCATTTAAATTTCCCTGCATTTAGCTAAAAAGTACTCCTTAGTATTGCTGAATTCTGAATCGTGAATTATGACTTATTCTTTAAGTATTGATTATGGAGTATTGAAAAGATTTTTACTCTATGTCTGATTGTCATTAGGGAATACATTAAACTATAAACCTTTATCTTTCGTAATACACTTTGACAAAGCTAGTGTTAACACGGAAGTCATCATCACTGTCATCAGTACAAAATATAAAGGCGCGACCAGATCGCTTCTATAAGTATCAAGACGTAACATCTTGCGTCTATAGTTTTGTCTGTCTTGTTCTTCTAAACCTTAGTTCAGTGAGACAAGTTAACAGAATTATTTAAGGTATATCTCAAAACACGAAGTTTAAGTGCATCAATAAAGGACTAACGGTGTGCTGTATTTAGCAGAAGTACAAAAACAGAAAGGTGGTTTACTCAGTGGCGGTGGCAAAACCGAACTGAAACTGCTAGCTTGTCAGCGAACTGACCAGAATTGGAGTACTGTGTCGGAAGAGGTGATTGCCGCTGAGGATGCAAGCAAATTAAATGATGGTGCTTTGGTATTGGTTGAACTCAATCCCAATCGTCAAGTACAGCGGATTCAAGAAGCAGGACGTCCACTCGTCAACATTTTGCAGAATTTTTCCCGCCAGTTGGAGAAATTTAAGCTCAAGGAAGATGAAATCGATCAGTGGAAACAGTCATTAACATTTCAGGCGCAAGAGTTGAATCGCCGTGAAATGGACATGGAGGTACGAGCAGAACAGTTGCAGCAATTGGAGGATGAGGTACAACATCTAGAGGAGCAAAAACAGGAAGTTGACACCTCCCGTCAGGAAATTGAACGATTACAAGGAGAAATTGAGCGCAACCGCCAAGAGTTGGAAGGCGCTTGGGAGCATTTACGGGGTGAGCAGCGTCGCCTAGAAGAACGCCAAACGGATTTTCAACAAGGGACGGTTTTGGATGAGGAGCAAAGTCGAGTAATGAGTGAGTTACTCGATCGCTTGTCTAGTCGTGTTACTCCTACGGAAACAGTTAGAGAACACCTGCATCTAGCCTTTGAATTGGTCGAAAAGCAGCAAGCGACTCTTACCCCGCACTGGCAAAAACTGGAGGAGCATAAAAGTGCGATCGCACAACAGCAAGAAGAAGTTGAGCGTTTATCACAAACTTTTAGCGATCGCCAAAATGCATTACAAGAAGCGCAAAATTCTCTAGTACAGCAAACAGCCCAATTGCAAATAAATACAGCAGACCTTACCAGTAAGCAAGAATATGCTCGGATCGTCAAAGAGCAGTTACAAAACACTGAAGAGTTATATCAACAGATGCACTCTTTAGCGGCAACATCTGGTGATGTAGTTCTCGGCAAGCAAGCTGATGAGGAGGCTTTGGAGAAAATGCCTTTAGAAGAACTACAAAAGATAGTGCAAGACTTGCAGCATAAGTTAGAAATCGACGCTAGCTTTGTTCACGATCAAGAACAAGAACTGAAATATAAACAAGAAGCTATAGAAGAACTCCAAACTAAATTAAATCAAGCATCTGACCATGACCACATCAATTTGGAATTAGAACTAACTGATGAAAAAGACCTTTATCAGATGCTAAATTCCAGTTTGGTGGGGCAACGCCGCAATATGCTACAGCACCAGAAGTTTCTCAAGCAACATCAAACTGTACTGCTACGACGCCAAGGACATACTGTTACTGAAGAAGAAAGTAACAACAAAATTAATTTCGAGCCGATTTTGTTACAAATTGAAACCCAGCGACAACAATATTCACAGGAAGTTCAAAAGCTGGAACGTGAAATTGAGCAGATTCGTTCTGGTGTTGAGCTAAATCAGGGAATGATTGACAATCAAACTCACGATCTAGATGAAAAGCGCCAAGAATTGAAAGCGATCGAGGAAAATTTGTTATCCCTACGAAGAACAACTGCTGAATTATCTGGGCGAGTGAATCTTTATCAAGAAGCACTACAACCAATTCAAGATTCTCTAGATGGATTACGGCAAAAACTGCAAGGAATTGCAGAATCTTTAGATCAATTCCAGGAAACTGGTGATTATCAAGTCCAAGCGATCGCTCAGTTGCGTCATACTCTCCAGAGTTTAATGCCTCAGCCGGAATTACTGGCGTCTTAATAAGTTAGGAGTTAGGAGTTAAGAGTTGGAAGTTAGGAGTGATGAGTTACAGCACTTCCGGCAGCTATGAGTACATTTTGAAAGTTGAAAGCTATAAGAGGAGAGACAAGGAGAAAAACGGGATTGCATAATAGCAAGAAGCGCTGTAGAAGTTAGGAATTATCAATTAAAGAAAATTTCTCACTCAAATCTCAACATCCAAAACCAAAAAATCCAAACTTCAAATTCCAAATTTAAAACTCCTAACTCCTAACTCCTAACTGCCAACTTATAACTATTTAAAACAGATCCAATCGCCTTGTACTTGAGCGATCGCCCCACCAGGAAATGGATCGGTTTGCGATCGGTTGGGCGCTATAATTAAAGCCGTTAATTTTTCAATGTGTTCAAAACTGGGCGCATCGGTCAGTATTTGCTGCAATATCTGACGCATTACCCGACGTTGCAGTGCCAATGGTGCTTTTTGTAATTCCCGACGATTTAACCGTAAGGGAAAAACAGTAAGAGAATCTTCTTCATGTTTCACGCCTAATGCCCGATCCCGCAACTGCTGGGCAGCTTTTTCCAAATATTCCACTTCCGCTTGTAAAAGTTCTGCTGTTTGGGCTAAGGCTGATTCTACTTGGGGGTTGAAATTATCTCGCAAATATGGTAATAGTTCTTGGCGAATGCGATTGCGGGCATATTGCAAATTTTGATTAGTGGAATCTTCCCAAATTGGCAATTTAAATTCTTGACAAAATTGCTCTGTTTGTTTTCGAGTGATTTCTAAAAGTGGACGTACTAACACAATGCCTGTAGTTAGAGGGCGTTGCCAAGTTAGGGCTTGCAAACCATCAGCACCAGTACCGCGAATTAAATTGTAGAGGAGAGTTTCGGCGCGATCGCTCTTCGTGTGTCCTGTAACTATATATTGATAATTATTTACCTGAGCGATCGCACTTAAAGCTTGATAGCGCCAATCGCGTGCAGTCGCTTCACTATTTATCGGTTTGTTCGCTGTTTCTAAATAAAAGGATATACCCCAAGTTTTAGCTAAGTTTTCGACGTGGTTAGCATTAGCTTCGGAGTCAGAACGCCAGCGATGATCGCAGTGAGCAATACCTAAATCCCATCCCCATTTGGATTGTAAATCTAAAAGTAATTTTATTAAACACAGAGAATCTTGTCCGCCGGAGACAGCGATTAATAGCCGCTGGTTGCGCTCAAATAAGTGGCGCGATCTGATTGTGCGATGGATTTTTGCATGTAAGGGAGTCCATACCATTTTTGGATTTGACTGATAACTGCAACTTATTTAACTATGACTGCTAAGTAGCTCGGCGTAAAAATTTGTTGTTGGGATAAGGCAGGAAGCAGGAGGAAAAAGGGTTTTAGTTTAGTTTATCTTTCTTCACATAGTTTGGTTTTATTGTGCCAACTGACTTAGTTGTGGGAAAGTAATGAAGAGATCCTAAGTATAGTTAGCGGATAGCTAAGGTTTAGCCCATGCTGAGTAATGATAATCGGACTGAAGATGAGGCGATAGAGATAATTTACTTAAAAATAATGGTGTTAACTATAACCAAGTATATTTTTCCCATCCAAGGGTGAGGGACATTATACATCATAAATTTATGTTGTAATTAGTGCCGGATAGAGCTAGCGTAAAGTGGACAATTTGACAATCTTTAATACTCAAACTACTTGGCGTATAGTCATAATCTGTCCGCACGCAAGAAGAACGTAAGACACTTTATATATGGTTCAGAATCTCGAAAGAACACGCCAGAGTGCAAGGTTTCCAGAAACTGCACCGGCTGCTAATCCCGTATTTTTTAGAACCTATAGCCGCCGTACAAAGGCGGGACTTAGGGAAACATGGGATGAGGTATGCGATCGCACTATACAAGGCTTAGTCGAGTTGGGAAAGCTCACTCAAGAAGAAGCTGCCACACTGGATAAAATGCAGCGCAGCTTGAAAGCTATGCCCAGTGGGCGCTGGCTATGGGTTGGTGGTACAGACTGGATCGCCAAGCCAAAGAACTTTTCCGGGGCTTATAATTGCACTTCTACCAATCTCGAAGACTGGAGTGCCTTCGGCTTGATGATGGATTTAGCAATGATGGGCTGTGGAACTGGAGCCGTCCTAGAACCACAATTTATTAACCAGTTGCCTCCAATTCGCAATCAACTCAATGTCACTGTCCAAGGCGAAATTGGCAGCACTCCTGTCCAACAGCGGCGTGAATTTACTGAAACTCATATAGAAGGAAATAACGTCACTATTCACGTTGGAGATAGCCGTGAAGGTTGGGTTGAATCATATCAAGCCTTATTAGAACTCTCTACTGATGAACAATTTTCAGCAGAAGTTGAAGTATTAGTTGATATCAGCGATGTCCGAAAAGCAGGAGAAACTCTCAACGGCTTTGGAGGAGTTGCAAATCCGGTGAAATTGCCCGGACTTTATCAGCGTTGTGCTTCCATCCTGAATAAAGCTGTGGGACGGCAATTAAATTCAGTTGAATGCTGCCTGCTAATCGATCAAGCAGCTGTAACAATTGTTGCCGGTAATATTAGGCGATCGGCTGGCATGAGGCAAGGTTCAAGCGTTGATAGTTTGTTTGCTGATGCCAAAGATAACTTATGGCAGCAAGATGAAAATGGCAACTGGCGAATCGATCCAGAGCGTGATGCACTCAGGATGGCAAATCATACCAGAGTTTTTCACCGTAAGCCAACCTTAGAAGAATGTGTTGGTGCTGTCCGCAAACAATATTATAGTGGCGAGGGAGCGATTCAATGGGCTGGTGAAGCTGTAGCGCGATCGAATATTGATTTGCTGCCAACACAAGCTTTGAAAGTTGAGTTTTTACAAGCTTATGAACAAGGAACAGCAAAACAGTGGTTAGAAGAACGTTATTCAAATCTTGATGCTAATGAGCTAGAACATCGTTTAGCTCGCTATGGGCTAAATCCGTGTGGTAAGTGATTTTGCCTCACGTTAAAAACCTCGCAAAAACGGGGAAAGCTGAGATGCTAATCCCGTGGTAATCAAAGGAATTAAAAAGTCTTTGACACCGTACAGCGTAGAGAGTGAAACTAGATGACATCGAAAATTGTTGTTTAGAATATAATCTTTCCAAGAGTGCGGGGGCGGATGTGAAAAACACTTGTGTTAAGCGGCTTGCCCTGAGCGTAGCCGTTGGCGCAGCCTCTCGTAGAGAAGGGAGCCGAAACACTTTTATTATCTGATATCACATCTGTAAAAGGTACGCGGAGCTACTGCGAATAATCAAGCAGTAGAACTAGGGGATAAAAAGCTTCTAGGGTAACAAAGAAAGGAAATCATTGGTAGTAACTTTCACTGTAATTTGTCAGAGGTTCACCTTAATCAAATTGACCCACGTAACTACAAAGAACAAGAAGAAGCTTTCACTGCTGGAGCGTTATCTGTAGCGGCACTTTTAAATCACAAATTCCTGGAACCACGCTATCAATACAGCCGTGAATTAGACCCGATTGTGGGAGTTTCTTTTACAGGTTTATTTGATTTCTTTGTCCATGCTTTTGGTGTTAATTGGCTGCGCTGGTGGGAAGCAGGAAGACCCGCAACGCCGCAAGGATTAGCTTTCAAGCGTGAGGAAGAGAAATACCTCAGTTCTTGGAGAGATATTGTACATCGGGTGGTTTGGGATTATTGCGATCGCCACAATCTCAAGCGCCCAAATCGTTGTACCACAGTGCAACCAAGTGGTACTAAGGCTTTATTAACTAATGCTAGTTCGGGGTGGCATCCTCCGAAAGCGCAAAGATTTATTCGTCGCATCACCTTCGGTAAAAATGACCCAGTAGCCTTAGCTTGTATTGATTATGGTTACAACGTCATTCCCTCTCAATCAGACAAAGACGAACAAGGCAATTTGCTTAACGATCCCTTCGATCCACGGGTGAGTGAATGGCTAGTGGAAATCCCTGTTTCTGTAACTTGGGCTGATTTACCAGGGGCTGATGAAATTGATGTTTCTAAGTTTTCAGTCTTAGCCCAATTTGATTTTGTCCTCCAGGTTCAACGTTGGTACGTGACTCACAACACATCAGCTACTTTGGAACTTCGCTCTGATGAAATTGAGCCTTTGGGACAGCGCATTTACGAAACCATTCACAATGATGAGGGATATATTTCAGCTGCTCTTTTAGCGCGTTTTGACGATTTGCAATCATTCCCACGTTTGCCATTTGAACCAATAAATAAATCAACTTACGATCGCTTAACTCAAGAGGTGAAAGCGCGACGCAAAACAGATGATTTCTGTGCAGTACTAAGCCGCTACGATTTAGGCGAAATGACAGAGGCTGGCCCTAGTGGTTGTGATTCTGATAAGTGTATGTTTCCCGATCAAGAACCAAGCTGATAAGGCGAAATGATCGGGGAGTAGGGAGTGAGGGAGTGAGGAAGTGAGGGGACAAGGGGGACAAGGGGGACAAGGGGACAAGGGGGACAAGGGGACAAGGAGATAAACAAAACTCCTAACTTCTAACTCTTGTACAGACGCGATTAATCGCGTCTCTACTCTTAACTCCTAACTCATCACTCAGCACGGGCTAAACCTTAGCTTTCCGCTAACAGCACTCCTAACGCCCAATGCCCTTCAAGAGTGCTGAGTTCCGAGTTTTGAGTGCTGAGTAAGGCAGAGGGGAGAATAATTCTTAACTGCTAACTCCTAACTTTTAACTCCTAACTCCTAACTCCTAACTCCTAACTCTTAACTCAGCACTCAGCACTGTTTTGCCCCATGCCCAATCCCCAATCCTTTAACACGTTACGATCAATTAAGAAGTAATAATTTTTTACGGCAGTGCCAGGAGTCTTTTTATGTTCATTAATGAATTGTCACCTCTATTCAGAGAATTTACTCGGCATCCAGTCTCATTTGTCGGTGGGTTTTTCTCTGGTGTGCTTCGACTCAATCTTGCAGACGATCCCGTTAAAAGCTGGCTAGATAAACAGATCCGCTCAAATAGTTACACCAGTAGCACCACAACAGATGCACATAACGGCAAAGCCAGTGGTCCTCAGCAGATTTCGATTGACTAGAAACTCCAACCTGACATAGTTGAATTTACTACAAAATAAGGAGTCAGTGCTGCCGATGGTAGCGCTGACTCCTACTTTTTACAATCAACATCTTGGCAAAAGTGCTTTTTGCACTCTTGGGGAAAAGGGTAAAGGTTAAAGGGGAAAGAGACTTTTGCAGAACCTTTCCCCCTTCTCCTTTCCCCTTTTCCCGACAAATGCCAAGAAGTCTAATCAACATCTTGGCATTTGTTACTTTTGCAAGGTGTCTATTGTACTCCTGCAAAGAAGCAAGCTCCAAAGAAAGTGTGATGATGAATTACCAACTACGATTAACTGCGTTGCCAAATTTTAATTGTCTTATCCAAACTGCCGCTGACTAACATTTCGCCGGAAGCTGTGAAGGCTAATGCTGTAACTATATTCCCATGACCTGTAAACGTAGCCAGCAATTCCCCGGTTTGTAAATGCCACAACTTGATGGTTTTATCAGCACTACCGCTAGCGATAATTTGTCCATTAGGACTTAAAGCGATCGCATATACCCGATCTCTATGTCCTTTAAGGGTATGAAGTAATTCCCCAGTCTCCAATTGCCAAACTTTAATCGTTTGATCCCAACTACCACTCACGAGCAGTTTAGCATCTGCACTGATTGCTAAGGAACAAACGATGTGAGAATGACCCATGAGGGTATGCAGTGGTTGTGCATCTTTTAAACTTTTGATTCCCGTTTGCGGTGAGGTGCGCCAAACTTTGATTTTGCGGTAGCTACCTGTAACTAGAGTTTCGCCGTCTCGACTTAAAACTAGGGAATGAGCCGCTGTATCATCTAAGGAAAGTGCGATCGCAACCTGACGATGCATCAAATCCCAGAAGAGAATTTTTCTATCATCTCCGCCTGTCGCTAACATTCTGCCATCTGGGGTGAAAGCAGCACACCGCACTACTCCATTGTGTTTGTGCAAAATATCTATCAAGTCTAAAGCGCCTACGTGCCAAAGCTTAATTGTCGAATCTGCACCGCAACTCACTAAAGTCTGTCCATCTGAACTAAAAGCTAGGGAATTCACTTCATCCACCAGCCCAGATATTACCCAAGGATATTCTGATAATGTCTCTATTAATTCGCCTTTGCTTAAATCCCAGAGTTTCGTTTCGCCACGACTACCACTTGCCAAAATGGGTAAGGCTTTGCCATTATTACACCCGGAACTGAAAGCTAGGCAATTAATTCCTCTGGTGTGTCCTTGCAAAGTCTGCCAGCATTCCCAGTCACCGATTATAGCTTTGAGACAATGTTCTGATGGTAGAGTCTGTATTGTATCTGCGATCGCTCTCTCATTACTTACTGGCGACGTGTCTTTTTTACCCATCAATGATTCTAAATACCAACTTAACCCTCCTGCATATAACAAATTACTCGGAGTGACATACAGTTTTGGTTCGCTAAATTCAAGTTGATTTGTAGGTAAAAAGCCTGTTATAATACTCTGCTTTTCGTAACCTAAATTACCTGTAGATGGATAAAATAAACAGAGAAAAATTAATACTTGGTGATTTTTTAAATCTTCTTGAGTAATTGACCACCTAATTTTGTCTTTCTTAATACCATTAAAACTTTCTCCATCAGCAACGTAAACTTGAACACTTAGCTGAGGACGATCCTTGAGTATATAAGGAAATTTACTTTCGCCACCCAAATTTCCCTCATCATCTAAAATCATGTTTTGCAAAGTATCTTGTGACACCTTTTTGACTAACTTGCCCAAGCGTTCAGTTATTACCCTGTCAACAATATGCTCCCGGAAAAGATAATCTTGGGCTTGTTGTTGGAAGTATTTGGGAAAAGGTATCGTCCAGTCAGGAGGTTCAGGATATTCCGGCGGCGTCGGCGGCGGATTTTTGGCGAGAACTTCTGCTTGTTGGCGAGAAAGTTCTTGGAGTCTAGCCAATGGCTCGCCCCAAAAGGCTATAACTTCAGTGTGGCAACCTTTAACTTGACTTTCCAGCAAAGATAAGTCATAAGTTTTAGGTTTTTTCACACGTTGAAGGAAGTCAATTTGTTGAGCTTTGAGTAAGCTAATCCAATCCATCTACATTCCTGCGGCAAACTATTGCATACCTACGGTAAGCTATACAAATGCAATTACTCAAGTTTATAACCTTAGTTAATTAAAAATTCAGTAATATTAACAGTCTAATAAAACACAGCCATTGACAAATGTTTCCGGGAAAGAGATAGATGGATAGCACTTAGACATTTCATGAACTGATGCAGTTGAAGTATATAGAATTAGATGATATCAGTCAATTCTAACGGAGATAGAGATCGAGATACTGTTTCTAGAGAAACACTTCTAGCTGCAAAAGAAAGTTGAATTTGAGACAGATTTAAAGATTGCAGTCACGTTAAGTCAGCAAATAGCTACATAAAAATCACCTATTAACGATAATTCGCGGAAATATCCTCTGAAATCGAAATAAATGGTGAAGATTGGCTAATTTTAACCTTTGCGTTTTGGTTGTCTGGGTGTAGTACTTACATTAGATGAGTCGTCAAAAGTATCCCTTGCTTCGATTTGTTTAATTTTCATTTGTAAGTTCAAGTCATCACTGCTAACGATTGTTTCTAAATTCGCTAATCTCCGCTCTAGCAGTTCTATTTGTTGCTGTTGCAAATAGTTAGTTTTGGATTTTTGCTCATCAGAACGCCAAACAGCAACTGTACCAACAGCTGCGCCACCAATAGCAACTAAAGGAAGAATAGCACCACTTCTAGTAACGGCTGACAGTGGCACGCAAACTCCAAGAATGGCAACTGTAATTACCCAAATTCTTGTGGTAGCAGATAATCTCACATCTTGGTATTGTTCGAGATTGGGTTGAGATTTTTTAGCCATAAGTTTATCCACAGAAAAGTTATTTGCTACATTTGCACAAATGTTTACTAAAATACTTCCTACCATTGGGTTAGGTATAATTGCTATCTTATATATTTTTGTAATTATGGTTACTCAGTTATTTGCGATCGCGAGATTAAGATTGCAATGATAGCTATCTACTACTTTTGGAGGGGGCAAATCACTTTTCGATGGTCTTGAACAACTATTAAATACTGCCAATCCTCTGATAAAATCCTTTGAGCGTAAATAATTAAATTTATTATGACAAGTGGATCTTATATTTTTCTAGCTGGAGCAAGTCGCGGTGTTGGTCGAGAAATTGCTCAATATCTCACAGCACAACAGCTAAAGGTTAAAGCACTCCTGAGAACAGCAGCAGTTGCTACTGAACTAGAAGCAATGGGTATTGAAGTAGTTCAGGGAGATGCTTTGAATCTTGGCGATATAGAACGCGCAATGGTAACAGATGCACCTATTCACACCGTTATCAGTACAATTGGCGGTTTACCATCAGATGTAGAAAGGCCGGATTACCCTGGTAACAGAAATCTGATCGATGCAGCAGTTAAAGCTGGGGTGCAAAAGTTTATTCTTGTATCTTCCATAGGTGCTGGCAATAGTGTTGTTGCTGCCTCACCCCAAGTTTTAGAGGTACTGGGAAAAGTTTTAGCTGAGAAAGACAAAGCCGAACAACACTTAATTGCCAGTGGACTTACTTATACAATCATCCGTCCTGGTGGACTAAAGTCAGAACCAGCAACGGGTAATGGCGTTTTAACCGAAGATCCGCACATTATTGGTAGCATCAATCGTGCAGATGTGGCGCAATTAGTTGGTCGCAGTTTAAATAGCGATCGCGCCAATAATAAAATATTGTCAGCCGTAGACCGAAATATGCTATTTGGACAAAGAGAATTTGCCGAATTTACTTTGGAGTAATTTAAGCACGCCAGCGCAGTATTTGACCCTTGACAGGATTAACAAATTCTCGTTTTTCAGCGACAGAACGAGCATACTCCCGCTTTAACTGGTAATACCACTGTGCCTGCATATCGGAGTCTTTAATCAGCCGCAGCACAGGATTATATTTCAAACCAATTTGCTGTTTTTCCACAACTGTTCGGTCTTGGCCAATGAAAGTCCGCGCCAGCACGTGTAACAGTGGCTTGAAAAATCCCACCCAAGGGAGTGTCCAGTAAAGAGCAAAAGTTACTTCCGTTTCGGTGTCTGAAATTGGTGTAACTGCCGTCAAATTAACGACTCGATTATTACCAATAGTGGTTTCTTCAATTCTGACTCCAGGCAAACGAAAAGAAATCTCCGTTTCCGGGACACCACCGCCAATCAGCCAGTATAATCTACCCCCATTCGCAGGTAATCGGTGTCGTCGCATCGTAAAGCCGTAGGGCGAAGCATCAAATTGCTTTACTTCCTCGTGCAATTGCTCATTTCGCCACCACCAAGCACGATGAACATAAGGGGAATGAGCCGGGTCCATCAGACCGACTACTGCATGATCTATAAAACAAGGGAATTTTACCACCTCTACGAACTGGTGCGATCGCCCATCAAACCCTGGAATTACCGGAATTTCCATATCAGATGCAGGTTGAGGGTTATCGGGATCGGGCATATATATCCAGATATTGCCTTGGGCCTCGCGAATACTATATGACTGCACGTCGAAGCGACTCAAATCCATTTGCTGCTCCTCCACAAGAGAAGGTATCGCAGTACAGCGCCCAGCAGAGTTAAAGCGCCAACCGTGGTAACAGCATTCAACTTCTTGCCCATTGAATCTCCCACAACTCAAGGGCACACCACGATGGGGACAAATGTCCGTCATCGCAGACACTTTGCCATCTTGGCTGCGAACTAACAGCACTGGTTCTCCTAAAAAAATGCGGCTGATCATCATGCCTGGCTTGATTCGATCGCTAGGCAGAGCATAGTACCAAGTATTACGTAATACAAAATTATCGTTATTTTTCATAACTAATGGCCTCTGCCTTTGACACAACGAAAGTCCTGGTTTGTGGAAAGGAAGGTGATGCTGGAAAACATTCTTTTAGGTTTTTAATTGCTGTAGGTAAGTTCAACTGATGTACTTATTAGTCGTGTTCGTAATTCTCTCAGATTTAGGTTGTTCTCAGAGCATTGCAGGTTTGAAATTGCATTATTCGCCAGAAATTTGGATAAATACTGTTCTTTTGCGCGGGCCATCCAACTCAAAAAACAACACAGATTGCCAAGTTCCCAAAGCTAATTTACCATCCACAATGGGAATTATCTCACTAGTGTTCAGCATCATTGCCATTAAATGAGAGTGAGCATTAATCGGCTCATCTTCTGGGACATCTCTTAAATGCAAGTCATTATGCAAATAGCTGTCTGATTCAGGTGCTAATTTTTGTAAGAATACTTTTATATCTTCTAATAATCTGACTTCATTTTCATTGATAGCTAAGGCTGTTGTTGTGTGTCGAGAAAACACTAAAACTTGTCCATTTTTAATTGATGTTGAGGCAATAAAATCTTGAATTTGTGGGCTGATATTATAAATATTAATTTTTGGCTTAGTTTCAATTTCAATTAACTTATTAATAATTGGCATCTGTTAAATTTTATATTTGGGATTGTGAACGAGGTACACTAAAACAGCTTAACGCTTTCTTGAAGGAGGCAGGAATTCAATGACTCCTAGTTCTTGACTATAGTTTCCAAACCTTGCACTAATCTCTCTATACCTTCTTTTGCTGTCTCTTTTTGCAGCGCCCCATAGGCAACGCGTAGATAGCATCCGTCATCTATACCAAAGGTTGTACCTGGAATAACTGCAACTTTATGTTCCTGGATCAGTTGTTTGACTAACTCAAAAGCATCCATCTGGCTATGAACTTTGAGGAAAAAATAGAATGCGCCATTGGCAGGGATAATGCTACATAAGCTTTGTAGACGGTTAAGGGAGTCCAAGACTAGTTGGCGTACTTGAGCAATAGCTCCTATATGACTCTTCAAATATTCCTCTTTTGCTTGCAATGCCCCTAAAGCTGCATATTGAGAAATCACTGGCGGACAAATTAAAATTGTATCCTGGACTTTTTTAACGGCGACAAGTAGGTGTTTAGGAATCACCATGTAGCCAATGCGCCAACTAGCAAAACCGTATGCTTTGGAAAGGCTATACAGAGAAATGGTGTACTTGCTGCTATTACTAAATGAGCCAGGTGAAACGTGTTTTACTCCGTTATATGTAAAGTATTCGTAAGCTTCATCGCTGATGTGGTAAATACTGTGAGAAGCACAAATTTGATTTACTTGGCGCAATGCGGCTTCAGAATAAACAACTCCAGTCGGATTATTTGGTGAGATTGTCACCACAGCCCGTGTTTTGGGTGTAATTGCTTGAGCGATCGCTTCTTTTCGCAGTTGGTAATTTTCATCTGTCGCCACTAACACTGCACGACAACCAGCCATTGCGATCGCCATTTCGTGGTTGAAATAGTAGGGGGTATTCAGAATAATTTCATCGCCTGGGTTAGTGATAGCAAGAATGGCATTCATAAATCCCATATTGCTCCCTGCTGTCACAACGATGCAGTTTTCCGCGTTGATTTCAATGCCGTTGAAGGCTTGCAATTTTCCTGCTAGTTCTGTCAGTAAAGGGGGAATTCCCTCAACTGCTTTGTATAAATTATTAGTTGGTTCGGCTAAGAATTTGGCTAAAAATTCTATGGCTTCATGTGGTGGGTTGTAAGAAACAACACCTTGTCCTAGAGAGATGGTTCCAGGAGAGTTTTTAATCAATTCCCCAACCACAGGAATAATTGGCGATTGTACCGCCTGCATACGAGAGGTTAGGGATTCCATATTTTCTTGCCTATATACTTGCTTTTAGTATCTCTTACTGTGTTGTTTTTTGCTGCATATATTTATGTTTTTAACCGATTTGTACCTTTAAAATTTTCTTTTAAAGGCAATCAGATATACTTAAACAGGTCTGAAGAAAATTTAGACTACGACTTACGTAAGTGTCACCAAAAAATCGGATTTGTAGTTTGTAGTCAAGGCTTTAGTCTTTATTTTGAAGACTTTAGTTTTCTCTTTCAGAGACGCTAACGCGAATGAGACGCTACTTCGGCTTTGCTCAGTACAAGTGCGCCAACACTGCGAACTGAAAATAATATGCCAATTGCGTAAATCCTCTAGACTATACTTTACGGATACTTTACACAGATTTTAAGCTGGATTGATATTAGTGGATATCTATCTTTTGAAGTGTAAGTTAGAATGCAATTAGAAAGTTAAAGCTTAGATACTACTAATTAATAGAAATATGTTGATTTCACAACGTGGCATTATCACCTATGCTTACGGAGCATCTTATTATCTAGAAATGGCAAAGTCATTAGCACGTTCTCTACGTCTTCATTCACCAAATATTCCGCGTGCTATTGTTACCGATCGTGAAGATGATAAAGATTTGCTAGAGCTTTATGATTGCGTTATAAATCTTAGAAAAGAATACGGTTCTAACGTCAAACAAAAGCTTCACGTTTATGATTATTCTCCATTTAAATACACACTTTGTATTGATAGTGATTGCATAGCAGTAAGGGATATTAATTTTATTTTTGATGATTTTAAAGGCAGAAGTTTTAGTGTGCCAGGTAATGTATATCTTCAAGCAGGTGATAAAGATAATTTCATTGATGTAGATGACACACTCCAACGATTTAATCTGACAAAATTACCTAGATTTAATGGAGGTCTCTATTATTTTGAAAAAAACGATACTACGAAGGCCTTTTTTGAAACAGCACTAGAATTTTCAAGAGACTGGAAAAAGCTAGGTATTAGTGAATTTCGTGGTGATGGCCCTAATGATGAACGTATTTTTGGTCTAGCTATGATGCTACATAATCAAAGTATGTTTGAAGATAAAGGTCTGATGATGCGAACACCTATCGGTCTTCGTGGTTCTTTTAATATAGATGCTATTAAAGGTAAATCTACTTTTCAAAAATACAATCAGGTGGTGTCTCCGGCTCTTGTACACTTTGCCTGCGTTTGGGGAGAGCATCCGGTATATCATCGTGAAGTCACAAAGTTAAAAAACCTAGATAAAGATGCAGCCCACCAGGTCAAGTCTAATATATTTTCCGCAATTCAGTATAAGTTTGGCTATCAGATTGCTTTATTAAGATATATAGCTAAACGTGTACCAAAAAATCCTAAATATATTCAAGCTAGAGTGAAAAAACTTTTGATACAACTGTCTGAGTTGATTAAAACTAAATATAGAATTGAGGCAGTTCAGAGCAAATAAAGTTTGCTAAAACTCTGCATTCCTTTGTGCTTAATTTAAATTACTCAAAGGCTGTTTTGGTTACTTTCTGTAAAGCTTTAATAGTGTATAATGTGCTGTCTGAGGTTCAGGCAGCACTAACAAAGTGTAATAGCGATCGCGCCTCACATCCTTCGCTCCTGACAGGTACTAGAAATTATATTTTTGTGAAAACTACAAGGATTGTATCTGTGGGTTTATTCTAGAAACTACACGGTACAGCGCAAATTTGTATGTACCGCAAAAATCTGTATTGCCGTACTTTTATGGAAAATCAACTAGGATTAATTCTAAAACTGCTTTTACTCTCGGCTTTGTTATCAGTATCGATCAAGTATGCAGGGCCAAGTCTACCAATTCCGGCGACAGCAACCAACGCGCTGATTATAGTATTCTTGCCGACTGCGATCGTAGCGATCGCTCTACTGTGGCGATTTCAAGCAGAAAAACAAAATTAACTCAAACCATTTACGCACAAGTTCCTAAAATCAGCTAACCTAGCTTAATTACAATAAAATTGCATCTTGGCAACGGTTAGGAGTTAGCCTGTGAACCTCGGTCAATGGATCGGCTTAATCGCCATAGTTCTTTCTTTATACATCTTGTGGCAAATTCGGGAAGTGCTTTTGCTGATGTTTGCCGCAGTTGTGTTAGCCACCACCTTAAATCGGCTAGCGAAACGCTTCCAAAGCTTTGGGATGAGGCGCGGATTCGCCGTCCTCCTAGCAGTAGCTATCTTTTTCGCAGGTGTCGTGGGTTTTTTCTGGCTAATTGTGCCGCCATTTGCCCAGCAGTTTCAAGAACTAACCTATCAAGTTCCTAGAGGGTTTGGACGCTTTAATAGTTGGCTTGATGCCCTGAGAACTCGTATTCCTGACCAGTTAGTTCCTTATATCCCAGATATTAATAGTCTCATCCAACAAGTACAGCCTTTCGCCAATCGGCTACTGGGAAACTCCTTTGCTTTTGTATCTGGTTCTTTAGAAGTCGTTCTCAAGATTTTGCTAGTGTTGGTTTTAACAGGAATGATGTTAGCCGACCCAATGGCTTACCGCAAAGTATTTGTGCGGCTTTTCCCTTCATTTTATCGGCGGCGGGTAGATGGGATTTTAGATAAATGTGAAGTCTCTCTGGAGGGATGGATTACAGGCGCTTTCATTGCCATCTGTGTAGTGGGAGTGATGAGTCTGATTGGGTTATCAATTTTGCATGTCAAGGCAGCACTTGCTTTAGCAGTTTTAGCGGGATTTTTTAACTTGATTCCCAATCTGGGGCCAACAATGAGTGTAATCCCAGCAATGGCGATCGCCTTCTTAGATGAACCTTGGAAAGCGATCGCTGTCTTGATTCTCTACTTTATTATTCAACAAATTGAGAGTAATTTCATCACGCCTGTTGTGATGGCGCATCAAGTCTCATTGCTGCCAGCCATAACCTTAATTGCCCAGCTATTTTTCGTCACTTTCTTTGGCTTTTTAGGATTATTTCTAGCCCTACCCCTGACTGTTGTCGCTAAGATTTGGTTGCAAGAAGTGTTAATTAAAGATGTTCTGGATGAATGGGGAAATAATCATACACAAGAGACTGAATTTGTAATAGTTTCTCAATCTCCAGAAGCCGATGAGAATTGGAAAGCAGAAAATACAGACATTAAGAAGAAGCCATCGATTGATGATGACATCTTGAAACCAGAAGATTAGTCATTCAATTTTTGATTACAGAAAAAGGCGATCGCTTTTGGTCAGTGAGACATGAGTTCAAATCTCGTCCGGGTTTCTAAAACCTTGACCTGGTAGTTTAGCGGTAAAACACCACGACTTAAAGATTAAATTTGCAGAAACCGGAAATTAATTAGGCAGAAATTGTGAAACAACAACTGAAAGTTGTAAACTTTTGGTACAAACCCTTAGAGATGGACATTGCTTATTTAAAATCAGTAAATCCACTTAATTGTAACCATACATTTGATTGATAATACAAAAAATTTTTATAGTAATTTTACTTAGAAAAAAGCATTTTGGATACAGACAGCTTGTTTGCTCCAAAAAATATATCATTTTAATTTTGCAATCCTTGAATTGTTTTTTGGAATTTTATCCTTATTCGGGGTGTTAATGTCGGGCAGAGATTGGCGATCGCTATTTGGAGATGAAATTATCCAAAAGCCTCGATCGTCTGCGTTCACAAAGAGCAATGAAAATTTCTTTTCCCTACTCCCTAGTTACAGACGCGATTAATCGTGTTTCTCCCTATTTACCATTCAGCAGGAAGCGCAAGCACTGAGAAGATGCGAACAATTGCAGAAATTAACGAAAAAATTAAGCGCCAACGTGCGGTGGTGTTGACAACTGAAGAATTAAAAGCACGAGTTGTAGAAATCGGTGTTACTAAAGCTGCTAAAGAAGTTGATGTAATTACCACTGGTACTTTTGAGCCGATGGAATCAAGTGGTGCAATTATCAATCTGGGACATACCGATCCCCCAATAAAAATTCGCCGTTGTTGGTTAGATGGCGTGCCAGCATACTCTGGTTTTGGGGCAGTAGATTTATATTTGGGTGCGAGTTGCGCTGTGGAGACGACGGATGGGGAAGAAGTGCGAGAACGTGGTGGTGGTCATATAATCGAAGATTTGATCGCTGGTAAATCTATACACGTGAAAGCGCAAGGACAAGTAACAGATTGTTACCCCAGAGCAAATTTTGAAACTACAATTACCAGTGACACAATTAATCAGTTTTATTTATTCAATCCGCGCAATCTTTATCAAAATTTTATTGTTGGTGTAAATGGTGGCGATCGCCCCCTCTTCACCTATCTCGGCCCTTTACAACCGCGTTTGGGGAATGCTGTTTATTCTAACCCTGGTGCGATTTCCCCCTTACTCAACGACCCCGATTTGCAACTCGTTGGTATAGGTACTCGAATTTTTTTAGGCGGCGGTATTGGCTATGTCGCCTGGGAAGGCACTCAGCACTTTCCCTTACAAAAGCGTTTAGCTAATCGTACACCGATCGGGCCTTCCGCTACTTTAGCTTTAATTGGTGATGCCAAACAAATGGATGCTCATTGGGTGCGGGGGTGTTACTTCAAAAGTTATGGCCCCTCATTAATGTTAGGTGTTGGGGTACCACTACCTGTATTAAATGAACAAGTAATTGAACACTGTGCTGTCCAAGATCGAGACTTAGTAGCCCCAATAGTAGATTTTTCCATTCCCCGGCGCGTCCGTCCCACCTTTGGTTTGGTGAGTTACGCCCAACTCAAATCTGGGTGGATCGCCATAGAGGGCAAAGCAGTACGCTCTGCCCCCTTAGCGAGTTTGTTTTTTTCTAGGCAAGTCGCCTTAGAGTTGAAAAAGTGGATCGAAGCAGGTACGTTTACCCTGACAGAACCAGTTTCTCCAATTCCGATGGAGCGATCTTTTCTACCCCAAGACCGTCGAACGGATTTTTGATTGGGGGGAGTGCGGGAACAGGGGAGCAGGGAGACAAGGGGGACAAGAGGAAATTATTGAACAAATCTCCCCCATCTTCCTTGTCTACCTTGTCTCTTCTCCATACCCAATACTTCGGCTTCGCTCAGTACAAGTGCCCAATGCCCCATTCCCTACTCTTGAGTCGGTTTCGGTCGTTTGATAGGTTTAGGAACAGGTGTTCTTGGTATAGGTTTTGACACCACTGAAGGGTCGCCGCCTGTACTTGTTTTCTTGATGGGACGAGGGGTTTCGCCAGTGCGTCTGGGGGGGAATGGTTTTCTACCACCAGCACCACCAATGCCAGCACGAGGCCCACCTTTAAATGGTGGTTTGCGTTTTTTGGGTAAATCAGCGATCGCCTCAGCTTTTTCTACTACTAAAACGTCTGCTTCCCGCTTGGCTTGGAAGTCCCAGAATTTTCCCACTGCTTTGGTAGTTAGCACACCCCTCAATTTCAACTTAAAATATTTGGGTTTATCAGTTGATTTACGTGGAGCCTGCCTAATTTTGACTACCAAGCTTTTAGCATCAAAAGATTGGTATACTACTTCACCACGAACAGAAAAACCACCATCAGTAACTTCTGATGAAGGTCTGGGGGGAGTTGTATTTAGTTCAGAGTTCTCGGATAAGCCATCATCAAGTGTCTGTAATTGCAACTCCAAATCCGATTCGTCCTCATCTGTTGAGTTTTTAGCCAGATTTTCTGGCTCCCAAACTCCGACGATTTGGATGTGCAAGGTATCATTTTCTTGTCTGGTACGTGGATATACTACCCACAAGTGTTCTTTTTCTAGGTCTAGATGATTCTTGACTAAGCTCATAATCCGGCCTAGGAGGACGGCATTGAGTTCTACACCATCTGCGGTCAACAGCGTACCTTGAGTAAATTGTTCGCTGCTAGCATGATAGCGACCCCGGACTAACCCGATCGCTCGATACTGCATCGGTTCGCTGGGAGGTGGAATCGGTTGCTGGCGATTGATCGAGTTCCCATTTGAGTCAGTCTCGCTGGTGTTGACAGGCAAATTGTCAACTTGTTTAGAGGACTGGGCTGCTATGCGAACATTAGCGGCTGCCTCTACGTTAGTTGGGCCCTGGTTAGAGGCAGAAGAATTGGAAGATTCAGGCAACGGCATCAGGTCGGAATTCATAAAAACTCCTTGCGGCACAGACACATCCCATTGTGGGATTTTACAAAGGCAGCTGGAAAGAGCATTTGTGCGACTGATGAAAGTATATTGGCTTTTCACAAAATCACACTAGGGTACTCTATACAATCCTAAAGGCGCTAAATTTAATGTATAAACACTAAATGTCTAATTTAGCGGCTTTACACTAGTTTCGGAAGCATATCATAGCTACAATTCTGACGGCTCCTCCTAAAGTCATCACTTACTTTAGCAGTGTGGATAGTTAATTGTTATAAAATTCACAGGCAATTGGCGGTATTCCGCAAAGTTTTGGAAATTTTTAACTTTACGATTTGTGTAAATGATAATGTCATTAAAATTTAGGAGAAAGACAAAACCGTGTCTCAACCGCGCAATCGTTGGATAGTTCAAGTCGTCTTAGCGGTGGCAATTCTTGCTTTTGTGGGTGTTTCGGTGATTCCCATAATTGGAGCATTTAATAATACGCCACCCTCAAGTCAGAATACTGCTAGCACCAAAGGCAGTTTGTCCTCTGCTGACCAAAAATCAAAACTGGAAGACGAAGCACGGGGTTATGAACAGGTTTTGCAAAGGGAACCAGAAAATCAAACTGCGCTTAAGGGTCTGTTACAGGCGCGGCTGCAATTACTGAGTCAAAAAGATAAAAGTGAGGTTAAACCAGCTGATATCCAAGTTGTTATTGAACCCCTAGAAAAGCTAGCAAAACTGAATCCCGAACAGTCAGAATATTCAGTGTTACTAGCTCAAGCCAAACAGCAAATTGGCGATCGCGAAGGAGCCGCTCAAGCTTATCGCTCGGTTTTGTCCACGAAACCGGGCGATTTGAAGGCTTTGCAAGGAATGGTGGCTCTGTTAATCAGTCAGCAACGCCCCGAAGCAGCCATTGGTTTGTTGCAAGAAACCCTCTCTAATGCACCCCAAGCAAATACAATTCAGCCTGGAAGTGTAGATACAGTAGCGGTGCAGGTGCTGTTAGGTTCTGTTCATGCTTCCCAGAAACGGTACGCTCAAGCTAGCTCTATATATAACCAGGCAATTAAGAAAGATCCCAAAGATTTCCGCCCCGTTGTGGCAAAAGCAATGCTCCTGAAACAACAGGGCAAAGACGCAGAAGCAAAACTTTTGTTTGATAGTGCCGTAGCTTTAGCACCTGCTCAGTACAAAGACGGAATTAAAAAAGCAGCAACGGCTTCCCCTCTCCCTACTCCTGCTGCATCTCCCGCGCCTCCATTGGAAAGTAAGCCTAAGTAGGGGGCATTGGGCATTGGGCATGGGGCATGGGGCATTGGGCATGGAGAAGAGACAAGGTAGACAAGGAAGAGGGGGAAGACAAGGAAGAGACTTGTTCAATAATTCCCCCTTTTCTCCTTGTCCCCTTGTCTCCCCTGCCTCCCCTGCCCCTGATCACGCTCCTTCAATGGCAGCAACAATACCAAAGACTAAAAATAGGCATCCGCCAATCAGGGTGAGTTGACGCTCAGAAATACGTCCGGCAATCATTTTGCCGCCGATAACTGCGATCGCAGCACAAATAGAATGTCCTAAAATCGCACCTATTGTCACTCCAATGGGGTTATTACCTGCGGCTAGGGCAATAGTGGCAATTTGGGTGCGATCGCCCCACTCTGCCATAAATGTCAACGTAAAGGCTTCTATGATAATTGCCAAACCAGTCTTTTGCTTTGGTAACTGCAAATCTGCTTGTTTCACCGCAGCTTCAGCTTCGTCCACAACTTCTGTATCACAAGCAGCAGCTGACATCTTACTAGCGTCATACAACAGCTTGATACCAAAGGCAATAAATAAAGCTATTTCGGCGTAATGAATATAAACTTTTGGCAACAAAGATACTGCTTGTCCAAATATCACCGAAAGGATTGTCATCGCCGCCAAAGCAGCTGTCACACCTGTAAACACCAGCCGCCGCGGGTGGTGCATTGCCAAAATTACAGCAATAAAAAATGTTTTATCACCTAGTTCTGAAACTGTAATTAGTAATAAACCTGCGGTAAAAGCTGTTAACACTCTCTCAAGCTCCTGAAGAATCGTTTACCGATGTGAAGCTTGATGAGAGCCAAAAGACCTCACCAAGTTTACACTTTTCGGTGTGAACTTAGTGAAGGTCTCGCTTTCAAATATTGATTACTTGCCATCTGAACCAGGCTCATCGCCAGTATGTTGATTCAGATGTACTGGCTTTCAAGTTTTTTGCCAGCAGCTACTCCCCTTCTATGCGTCCGTCATTATACATATTTTCCATGTATTAAGTCAAGAGAGTAGGCATATAGAGGCATAACTGTAGAGTAAAGCGGTACATCCAGACCGATTCAGGGCTTACTGAGGTAAAAACTCATCATCTGTGACTTCTGCTAGCTGGTATGGGCAGTTCAGAGGAAAGGATTCCATTGACAAGCCCGTTTTAGCTTTTGCTTGCTTAACCGCTTGTGTGTAACACTCAGCAAAAACTGTTTCAAGATAGGATTTGAGACTAGGTGAATCATCTAGAGCTTCTTTGACGCGTCTACGATGTTCAATGATGCTTCCTTCCCAGCTACCGCTTCTTTTGTCGGGCTGAAATTGCCATTTGAGCAAATGCATTAGAATTACAATCAAATTACTCTTAAGACTCCGGCGTTCACTCCTTCCCATATCGGCAATTTCTTCAATTAGGTTCTCCCACTCAACGTTTGCGTAATCCTGACTTTGCAATTTTTCTATAGTCGTTTCTATCCATTGCAAGTAATCAGTTTCATATAGCGTTTGGGAATGCGCCTTTAAAGAAGACATAGCAGTTTCCATCAGAAATGTTTAGATAATTTTTCGTATCTATTTACAATTAACATCAGTGCGTTAACAAAGTGTAACGCACCCTCCTGGCTAAAGTAATGTCAATTGTCTAACTAATCAACTTTAAGCTTTGCCAATATCTCTAGGCGTTTCAGATAATTCTTCATGTGTTCAGCACTCTCTGTTGGAACACAACCATCGTTGTACAGATAAATTTTGTCTGTATTTGAATCACCTTTGTAAGAAAGTTTTGCTGCTGTTGCTAAACCTATACCTTTCAATTCAATGCAAATAGGATATTCTTCATACTTGATATGTTCCTTTGTTTTGAAACCAACTGGCTTGTATTCTCTATTAAGCACCACGTATTTTCCATCAGATTGTTTTTCAATGCAATAAGGAAGAAATACTGCTCTGAAATCGTTAAGCGCCATATCATTTCCTTTATCTAAAACTTTACAATTTTTATGATTTATTATCGATCACACTAAATACTAGCTTTTTTCACAACTGTATTGGCTCTGTAGCGCTACTTAAAAAAGCTATCAATAAAGTCAGAGGTGACGTAATAATCACCTCAAGCATTTTTACTTATACATGATGCCAATTCAAAAAAGTGGATTGATAAATCGATGAATCATGCACAAGGGTAACGCAAGTCCTGTATCATTAAGCAATTCCAACCAACTTGGCACTTAATTCCCATACGCGATCGCCTTTTTCGTCATCGCGAGCTTGAGGAGAGACTTTTTGCACAAAAGACTTACCATCTTTCTTCTGGCGATTTCCCCAACTCCAATAAACACCGGATTGATTATACTCAGGATCGGCAACCACGGCAGCAACCCGTTCTCCCGCTAACTCTTGAGACACATATCCCCCAGTGATGTACTTCTGGAATAAGGGGAAGATTTTCTGAAACAGGGGATAGTGGTTTCTAAATAGAGGCGTTTCTGCAACACATCCCGGATAAAGAGAACTGAAGACGATACCAGTTGACTCGTGATAGCGCTCGTGCAGTTCCCGCATAGTCAGCACGTTGCAAACCTTGCTGTCTTTGTAAGCTTTAACTGGTTCAAATTTTTTGCCATCAATCATCGATATTGGCTCTTTAAACCCTTCTGCAAAGCCTTGCAAATCGCCTAAATCGGGACGTGGTGGAATCTTTCCACCTAGTTCGTCTGGATTGTGCGTAACTGTTCCTAAAATTACCAGCCTTGGCTCTAAAGATGATTTCTTCAGATCCTCCAGCATCAGGTTGCACAATAGGAAATGCCCTAGATGATTGGTAGTGACAGTTAACTCGTAACCTTCTGGACTGCGTAACGGCTCTTTGATTAAGGGCATATAAATTGCAGCATTGCACACCAAAGCGTCTAGAGATTTGCCAGTGGCTCGGAAGTTCTTCACAAATTGTCGAACACTTTCCAAGGAGCCAAGGTCAATATGTATGCTGGTATAACTGTTGTAGGGGATTTCCACACTTTGGGCTGCTTTTTGTGCCTTTGCTAAATCCCGACACGCTAACACCACATACCATCCCCTTTCAGCAAGAGCTTTTGCAGCATACAAACCCACCCCTGAAGAGGCACCCGTAATTACAACCGTTGGCTTTTGATGTTGTTCCATTCTGTTCAGCTCACATTGACTGTCTCTAGAATCTCATACCAGCGAGCCATCGTTGTCACCAGGTTTTTCAGGGCTGTATTTAGGCTAAACTAACGCCCTTCGATCGCTCTGGTGAAAACAATAATCGAAGCAGAAAACTGAAACTATTACTAAATCAAGGTTTGAGGCTTTATTTTCTAATATAAATTTACAAATGTAAATGTAGCCAAAACCTGAAAAGTGAGGTTCGTAAGCCTTGCAGCAATTGCTTTCTCCAAGAGTGATGGAAGAGCGCTAAGTAAGTGGGCGAGAAAATCCCCAAGTATTTTACGAAATGTAAATACAGCACATACTTTACAAATTCGTTATTTCACCGTTTTTACAAAACTAAATATATATTGCTTTTATCGTGCTTGCCGACTTAAACTCTATACAAAAAACCTGATAAAAAGTAATTATAATCACATTTTTGGTATAGTGATGAATGCAGCAATATCAACTTTTTTTGATTTCAAATATTTTTTTTTCAGATATATTTCAGATGTATATTGTTACCAGGCTCAAAAGTATAAGCAAATTGCCTAGCTGTTTAACAACTTCTTCTCTGTGGATAAGCTTCTACAATCTGTAAAAAAAATTCTCCAAGACAAGCCTCTCGATCCAATTCAGTGGTTTGTGCTTTATCAATCGTGGTTGGGTAAAACTTATGGTGAGATGGCAGAGGTATCAGGCTACGGCAACAATTACATCAAGGAAATTGGTTCTGAGTTGTGGCAAGACCTTTCGATCGCACTTGGGGAAAGAATAACGAAAAAAAATCTACATTTAGCTTTGAAGAAACACTTGCAAGACGAGATAGATAATCAAAAAAATCAGGTTCAAGAAAAGTTTGGTGAAGAATCTAGTTTAGAAATGATTTCTCCAGGCTTTTTTTCAGCAAGCAAGATAGAGTTTCCTAGCGGCCCTGTAGCGCTAAATTCTCCTTTTTACATCAATCGCCCTTCTCTGGAAGAACTTGTTTGTAATGAGATTTTACAACCTGGTTGCTTAATCCGGCTCAAAGCACCTAGAAAGATGGGAAAAAGTTCTCTACTCAATCGGATGATTGCTTATGCTAGAGAGCAAGATTATCAAATTGTCTGTTTGGACTTTCAAGAAGCTGACCGAGATGTTTTTGTTTCTCTGGATAAATTTTTGCGTTGGTTTTGTGTAAATGCCAGTAGGCAGTTAAATCTCCTTCCTTGTGTAGATGATTTTTGGGATATAGAAATGGGCAGCAAGGTAAGCTGCAAAATCTATTTTGAAGCTTATTTGTTGCAATACATTAATGATAATCCTTTAGTTTTGGCTTTGAATGAAGTCCATCGGATTTTTGAACATCCCAATATTGCCCAAGACTTTCTGCCAATGCTGCGATTTTGGCATGAACAAGCAAAGCAAGATCGGATTTGGCAAAAACTACGGATGGTAGTGGTTCACACCACAGAAATTTATATTCCGCTCAAGCTCAACCAATCGCCTTTCAATGTTGGGATAACAATTACACTGCCACCATTTACCCTTAAGCAAGTACAGAGTTTAGCATTACGTTACGGACTAGATTGGGCAGGAAACTTGGAAGGGGCAAAACGCCTTGCACCCCTACAAGCAATGGTAGGAGGACATCCCTATCTGGTGAGCCTTGCATTTTATCATCTATGTCAGGGTAGAATGACGCTAGAGGTGTTATTAGAAACTGCATCTACACCAGTAGGAATTTACAGTCAGCATTTACGAGAACTGTTGACACTACTGCAAGCAGAACCAGAATTAATGTCAGCTATGGAACAGGTAATTGCCACAGATGAAAAAGTGGAGTTAAACGCGATCGCTGCTTACAAGTTAGAAAGCATGGGTTTGGTTCAACTAAACGGCAATCAAGCTAGCGCCATGTGTGAGTTATATCGTCTTTATTTTAGCCAACAGTTTGGAAAGCAAAATAGTGCTAATATTTCTTATGAATTTACCAGCTAGTTTTGAGTGTTCATACTAAACACTAAAGTTTTGACTACGAATCTAATTATTCATCGATATTATCAGAATTTTATTAACTGTCACAATCCAAATGTGTCAATTAGACTTCTTGCATAAGTCGGGAAAAGGGAAAGGGGGAAGGGGAAAAGGGACTCATGTTAAAGGGAAAGGATTTTGAATTTCTTTATCCTTTTACCCTTTACCCCGACCAATGCCAAGAAGTCTATTGAGATATAGAAGAAACTTAAAATTAAAAATCAATCAAATGAAAAATTATCGATACCAAGTTGGTGGTACTCTCACTAATGACGCTCCTAGCTATGTTGAGCGCAGAGCGGATATGGAACTTTACGAAGCTTTGAAACAAGGTGAATTTTGCTACATCCTAAGCTGTAGACAAATGGGTAAATCTTCACTTATGGTAAAAACAAAGCACCGTTTGCAAAAAGAGGGCTTTAAATGTGCCACCATTGATATGACTAATATTGGTTGTGAAAATATAACTCCAGAGCAGTGGTACAAAGGAGTTGTTGGTGACTTATGGTTAAGTTTTAAACTGTTAGGAAAAATTAATTTAAAAACTTGGTGGCAAGAACAAAACGATCTTTGTTTGGTTCAGAAACTCAGTCGATTTATTTCGGAAGTTTTATTAGCTCAGTTTCCTAACGAAAGGCTATTTATTTTTATTGATGAAATTGATAGTATACTCAGCCTCAATTTCTCCGTTGATGACTTTTTTAACATGATTCGATTCTGTTATAACCAACGAGCAATTAATCCAGAGTATCATCGAATAACATTTGCAATTTTTGGGGTTGCGACACCTTCAGACTTAGTTATATATGGAGATAATACTACCCCGTTTAATATTGGTAAAACTATACAAGTCAATGGTTTTACCTTTGAAGAAGCTCAACCACTATCTTTGGGATTAGATATTAAAGACAATCATCCTCAGAAAGTTTTGAAAGAAGTATTAGCTTGGACAGAAGGACAACCATTTCTTACTCAAAAGCTGTGTAGACTAATTGTGAGTTTATCTCAAGATGATTTAGGTAGAAAGCTAAAAATTCCCCCTGGCACAGAAGAATTTTGGATAGAAAATGTGGTGCGATCGCACGTCATTGAGAAATGGGAATCACAAGATGAACCGGAGCATTTGCGAACTATTCGCGATCGCATTCTCAGAAACGAAAAATTTGCTGCTAGATTGCTAGGAATTTATCAACAAGTCCTCCAAGGATTGAAAGTACCAGTTGATGATAGTCGAGAACAGGTAGAACTTTTGCTGTCTGGTTTGGTAATCAAAAAACAAGGTTATCTCCAAGTAAAAAACCGAATTTATCAAGAAGTTTTCAATTTAGAATGGGTTGCAAAAAAACTAGCTTACTTGCGTCCCTACTACGAAAACTTCAATGCATGGGTAGCTTCAGAAGAAAAAGATAAATCTCGCCTATTACGCGGACAAGCCTTGATAGATGCCCAAATTTGGGCAAATGGTAAAAGCTTGAGCAACTTAGATTATCGATTTTTAGCTGCTAGTGAAGAATTAGATCGGCGAGAAGTACAGCAGGCATTAGAAGCTGAACGTGCTCAAGAAGTAGAAGCACGACTTGCAGAACAACAAAAAAGGCTGGCTCAACAAAAGAGAAATGCCACAATAGTGACACTTTTGCTCGTGGGAATGACCATTAAATTAGTGATTTCTATAGTGTGGGGAGTATCGCTTTTACGAAAGATTGATGCTTTAGAATCACAGTTAAAATGCACTCAGATAGGGCATAAAGGCAAAGTAATAACTGCCAATTCTCGGTTAGGTGGATGCTGAGGCTAATTTAAGATTTTACTTTTTGCAGAATTATTTAAAATTTACATTATTTGAACATTCATCTCTATCTGAAGAAAGATGAATAGATTTTTTAGCTAACAAATAATTCGATACTACATATATATTCACTTCGATAAAGTTATTACTTAAAGTCAGTAAACCGAAAATTTAATGTCAGCTTGACTGCCAAGTACAAAACTTGTAAAAACAATGCATAACAAAAGATTGTCAAAAACTCCCTCATCCATCAATACCAATTCCCAAGCAGCAGAACAAAACCCAAGATTGGCGTATAGACCGTTTGGTAGCCAAATTCAAAAAGCATCAGTTGCACCTGTGACAGAAACGGATATAGAAGATGTTGCCTTTGCAGAACAGAAGTTTGAAGCAACCAGTCTGGAATTACAAGCCAAATATGGCAAGATTACGCCAGAGGGGCAGGAACGGCTGACTGTCCTGCAAGCCAAGATGGATGGATTATTGAATTCTCGACTGGAACACGCAACTCGATTTGAACATAACATTGCCAATATTTCACTAAGAAGACCAGATATACCAATTCAGGCAAAGCTGACAATTGGAGAGCCTGGAGATAAGTATGAGCAGGAAGCTGACGAAACAGCGCGTCAGGTTGTGCAAAAAATTCATCAGCCACAAAGGGAGAAACTTCAACGCGATTCATTGCCTGAAGAGGAAGATGAATTGCAAATGAAACCAGAGGGCAATATCCAGTGCGAGTCATTGCCCGAAGAAGAAGAAGAAGAATTGCAAATGAAGCCGATGGTGCAGCGTGTGTCAGACGGTGGTGTGGCAGCAACACAAGATTTAGAAACATCCATCAATCAGGCACGGGGTGAGGATGAGGTTATGAAGAAAGACCCCACTATAACGGTGACAGATATCATACAGAGGATGCCGGCTGCACGAACGACTAGAACATCGACGAGACTGGGGACGTATGATAGAAATGCACCATCAACAGACACGCAAGGTAGAACCAGAGGTGCACAAAGGAATCGCGAACAGCGCAATACTATAGCCGGAGGTGGTGAGGTTGCGCCGCCACAGAGAAATCTAAGCAATCAACCGTTTTCAACGGCTAGTGATCAAACAAAGTTGTGGAATGGTTTTGAGCGGCCATCTTGGTCGAGAGGGTTTGAGGATAATTTTTGGGCATCACAGGAGTCGAGGCAAGAAACAACCCCCAATGGAGAACAACGTACTGTATACAAATGTCAAGTAGGCTCTAATGATTACGCTTGGTTGCCTCGGTCTGGAGCAGCTCATAGTGATGAAGATCATGCAACAATTGGACATATTGTGCAGTGGCGAAATTTCATACGAGACAATATTGATCCACAGGATTACGAGGTGCTAGGCGGGGTAATAGAGGCGTATAGTATGAACGATGTGGAACAGGCATATCAAAATCTAGAAAACCTTCGAGCAGAAGGAATGATATGGAACAGTAAGACAAGTGGAAAAGCCTATGGAGGAGATCCATTGTTACAAAAATGGAAGTGACATTGAATAAGCCCTTCGGGAATTGGCAGTCTAGAAAGTCAATTGATCGCTCCTAGCATGAAGGTTGATTCAGCGTGCGATCGCCAACAGAAACGCAGGTCTGGCCAAAGCTGCCGATGATGTGAGTTAAAATCCTGATATCTTCAATAACTACCCACGCAGAACGGCCCCGAAAAAGCGATCGCTATGCTTCAGTATCCCCATCTCGAACAAGCGCTAAAATATCACTTCGGTTATGACCAATTCCGCCCCGGACAACGGCAAATTATCGAAGATGCGCTGCAAAATCGAGACTTAATGGTGGTGATGCCGACTGGCGGGGGGAAATCTTTGTGTTTTCAGCTACCAGCGTTGTTAAAAAATGGGCTAACGGTGGTGGTGTCACCGTTAATTGCTTTAATGCAAGACCAAGTAGAGGCATTGCGAAATAATAATATTAATGCGACATTTCTCAATAGCAGTTTGAACGCTTACCAAGTGCGATCGCGGGAAGAAGCCATCCTCAGCGGTAAAGTAAAATTACTCTACGTCGCCCCAGAACGTCTTCTCAGTGAAAGGTTTCTCCCATTTCTCGATTTAGTTAAAGAAAAAATCGGTATTTCTAGCTTTGCTATTGATGAAGCGCACTGTGTTTCAGAATGGGGACATGATTTTCGTCCAGAATATCGCCAGTTGAAATCTCTGCGGAAACGCTATCCTGATGTGCCTACAATCGCTCTCACCGCCACAGCAACCGATCGCGTCCGTAGTGATATCATTCAACAACTAGGACTAAAGCAACCAAGCATCCATCTTGCCAGTTTTAACCGTGAAAATCTTTATTACGAAGTTCGTCCTAAAACTAAATATGCTTACGCTGAATTATTAGAACTAATTCGAGAAACTGAAGGTTCGATAATTATTTATTCTTTAACTCGGAAAAAAGTTGATGAATTAACTTTTAAATTACAAAATGATAAAGTTATTGCTTTGCCTTATCATGCCGGATTAAGTGATGAAGAACGTAGTAACAATCAAACGCGATTTATCCGAGATGATGTCCGGGTGATAGTGGCAACAATCGCCTTTGGAATGGGAATTAATAAACCCGATGTCCGGTTGGTAGTTCATTTCGATCTGCCCAGAAATATAGAAAGTTATTATCAAGAATCGGGTAGGGCTGGTAGAGACGGAGAACCATCTCGATGTACAATATTTTTCAGCTTTGGTGATGTTAAAACAATTGAATGGAGTATCGATCAAAAAGCTGACCCTCAAGAACAGTTGATTGCTAAACAACAACTGCGTCAGATGATCGATTACGCTGAAGGGACTGATTGTCGGCGAACAATTCAACTGGGTTATTTTGGCGAAAGGTTTCCTGGGAATTGTGGTAATTGTGACAATTGTCGTCATCCCAAACCCGTGCAAGATTGGACAATTGAAGCTATGAAGTTTTTATCTTGTGTGGCGCGTTGCAAAGAAAGGTTTGGAATGTTACACATAATTGATGTGTTGCGAGGAGCAAAAAAAGACAAAATTATTCAATACGAACACGATAAGCTTTCTACCTACGGTATTGGTAAAGATAGAACTGTAGATGAATGGCGAATGTTGGGGCGATCGCTTTTACATCAAGGGTTAATAGAACAAACTAGCGATGGTTACTCAGTTTTAAAACTAAATGCCTTAAGTTGGCAAGTCATGCGAAAACAACGCACAGTTTCCCTAGCTGTAACCACAGTGCAAAAGATTACCTGGGAACCGGATAGTGAAAAAGCAGAAGTTGCAGAAATATTATTACAGAAGTTGCGATCGCTACGTAAACAATTAGCTGATGAGCAATCTGTACCACCTTACGTCATCTTCCACGATTCCACTTTAAAACTGATGGTACAGGTGCAACCCCAAAACTTAGCCGAATTTGCCAAACTTTCTGGTGTAGGTAGTCACAAACTTGCTCAATATGGCGAAAAGTTCATTACAGAAATTCGCGCCTACCGCCAAGAAAAAGGTTTGCAAAATAAATCAGTTACTTCCGCTTCCGTATCATCTCCAAACTCTTCTTCTTCTTATACTGAATTGCAGACATTACAATTACATCAACAAGGTTTAAATATTGCTCAAATCGCCCAAAAACGCAACCTTAGTCCAGCAACAGTTAGCAATCATCTAGAAAAACTAATTGAGAAAAATCAGCCAGTTGATTTAAATCAATTAATACCTCTAGAACATCAACAAAAAATTTGGCAAGTTTTAGAAGTACTTGGTGATATTTCTCTCACTCCCATCAAAGAACAACTAGGTGAAAGCTACACTTTTGATGAAATTCGCTTAGTACGGAGTAAGTGGCGGCGGGAAAATCGTAAGAGATAATTTGTTCAGAACAAGTAATAAACAAGATTAAAGGAGTTAGCCGATGAGTAAGATCCTTAATAATGGAGTACGCTGGACAATTCACGATGTGGAACTCTTCGCAGAAAATGAGGGGACGCGCTACGAGATAGTTGATGGGGAATTATTTATGACCAGGGCACCTCACTTTAAACATCAGCAAACTTGTGGCAGAATTTTCCAACAGCTTAATATTTGGTCAGAGTCTACTGGTTTAGGAGAAGCTGTAATCAACCCCGGCGTTTTGTTTTCAGAATCAGATAATGTGATTCCTGATGTAGTTTGGGCTACTAAAGAAACCTTGGCGCTAACATTGGATGAAGCGGGACATTTAACTGGCGCACCAGATTTAGTAGTAGAAGTTTTGTCTGAAAGTAAGTCATACGAAAGACGAGATAAGGAAGCTAAACTTAAACTTTATTCTTCCAGAGGAGTAAAAGAATATTGGATTGCTGATTGGCGAGCGCGTAAACTAGAGGTTTATCGGCGCGAACAAAGTCAACTTAACTTGGTCGCAACTTTATTTAGTAGCGATCGTCTCATTTCTGGGCTATTGCCTGGTTTTAGCTGTACTGTAGACCAGCTTTTTCCTGTATAAATTTTAGGTTGAATGGAAAAACAGCTTTTATTCTTTTCCCAAAACACAATCTGTATAATTTATTGTTCAGATATCGCCTTGCACCAATAACTAAGTTTTCTCCTCATCAAGGCGATATCTATAGCTCGTCAGTTTACATTAAGAAAAACTGGGAATTTCAGAGTTAGAATCTTGTGATGTCATAGCAGACTTTGAAGACTCAGTGTTTTGGTTTTTGACAGACAGAATTACAGATACCAGCTTAGGCAGTGCTAGACAGACAACAGTATTTAATATCGTCAGAAATATACCATCTATCAAACTCATATATTAATCTTCTCCGTTTGAAAATTGGTGGTGACTATCTATATTTATTAGTTTGAAGCAAAATCAGTAGAATTGCGTAAAAACAGAATTTAAATTTCTTTTAGAGAATATAAGCTAAATAAATATATTTTTATCGAAACAGAATAAAGGCGTCAGTCGCCAGAATACAAGAAGGGTCTTTTGAACGAAAAGGCAGATAGGGTCGCGTCTTGATTCTCAATCCTGAATTCTGAATTCTGACTTCCTACTCTGAGATGTGTTAGGGGGTCAAACCCCCTATTCACCAGATATATCCTCGCCCAAGTCAGAGAACTGAGTCTCTAGGTAGAGAGCTAATTAAAATTGCCATATCTATGAAATTAGAGCTAGACATGAATGAAAAAATCTCATGTTTATCTATCAAAAGGATGAGATACGGATATAACAATTTCCTATATCTGAAGAAACTAAATGTATATTTCTGACAGAGGATGTTAAAAAAAATTAGACATAGTAAATTAAAGTCAATAATAATCAAAGTTCCTAAACAATTCTGGCAAGTGTGCTATACACGTGTTTGGAACAATCCAAAACTTTGTTAAAATCAGCAACACACAAACTATGAACTCTACCACCGAAAAACGTATCGCCTTGATTTCCGTCCACGGAGACCCAGCGATTGAGATAGGGAAAGAAGAAGCTGGGGGACAAAATGTTTATGTGCGTAATGTGGGTGAAGCACTAGCGCAGCTGGGATGGCAAGTTGATATGTTTACCCGCAAAGTAAGTCTGGAGCAAGACTCGATAGTTGAACATAGCAACAATTGTCGAACTATCCGTTTAAAAGCTGGCCCCCTTGAGTTTGTGCCGCGAGATGAAATTTTTGAATATCTGCCAGAATTTGTGGATAATTTCCTCAAATTTCAAGTAAAAAACGAAATTACATACGAATTGGTTCATACTAACTACTGGCTCTCTAGTTGGGTGGGGATGCAGTTAAATAAAATCCAAAAGAGTAAACAGGTTCACACCTACCACTCATTAGGAGCAGTCAAGTACAACACTATAGAAAATATTCCTTTGATTGCTAGTCAGCGATTAGCAGTGGAAAAACAAGTGTTGGAAAAAGCAGAGCGAATTGTAGCGACAAGTCCGCAAGAAGAAGAACACATGCGATCGCTAGTTTCTACAAAAGGCAATATCGATATCATTCCCTGTGGTACAGATATTCAGCGCTTTGGCTCCATTGGACGAGAAGCAGCCAGGGCGGAATTGGGGATTGACAAAGAAGCCAAAGTTGTACTATACGTGGGGCGCTTTGACCAACGCAAAGGTATAGAAACTTTGGTACGGGCGGTAAACGAGTCTCAACTGCGCGACTCCAAAAATATTCAGCTAATTATTGGTGGTGGTAGCACTCCAGGTAACAGCGACGGAATTGAGCGCGATCGCATTGGGCAAATCGTCAACGAATTGGGAATGAGCGACTTTACCACCTTTGCTGGTCGTCTGAGTCAAGATATTTTACCAACTTATTATGCTGCTGCCGATGTTTGCGTTGTTCCCAGCCACTACGAACCCTTTGGATTAGTAGCGATCGAAGCGATGGCAAGCGGTACACCAGTAATAGCAAGCGATGTCGGCGGACTTCAGTTTACTGTAGTTAATGAAAAAACTGGTTTATTGGCTCCACCGCAAGATGTAGATGCTTTTGCCTCTGCGATTGACCGAATTCTCTTAAATCCAGAATGGCGAGATGAATTGGGTAAAGCTGGTAGAAAGCGCGTCGAAACTAAGTTTAGCTGGGATGGTGTCGCAAATCAACTGAGTGAACTTTACACCGAACTGATGCAGCCACAAACAGTAGCGTCAACAGCAAAAGAACTAGTACACTCAACCGCTGAATTAGTGCAATCAGCAGCCAAAGAACTAGTACACTCAACCACCGAACTAGTGCAATCAGCAGCACAAAAGCCAGTTTTAGCTGCTAAATAATGCTTTTGCGTAACAAATAATGGTGAGTGAGTAACTCGGATAATATTTTGGGTTTAAATTTAGCAGCGTAGGCGTTGGCGTAGCCTCTCCAAGAGTTGCCCGCACTTCGACACCTTTCGGCTTCGCGGTAGTTGAATCTCGACTTCGCTCGATTACCGCGCAGTCGAAACTCAAGGCAAGAAGCTCAGTGACCACCGTAGGCATCGCCTGAGCTTGGAAAACTCAACACCAAAATACAAACTGTATAAAAAACGAACCGATCGCTTAAACGCAGAAGCTTATCTGATGATAATTTCTGCGTTTTTTGATTCGCAGCTATCACCAAAGCAAGTAACCGCTATGATAGGTGAGGTCTGTTATGCTTTAACTAAACAAAAATAAAAGCATAGCGATCGCTACCATTTGAATGTTAAAAACTAATCGCTTTGCAACCAGTTGACTTTACCACTCTCACAGCTGCTTGTAGCGAAATCCGCGCTAACTGGCTACCATCACGCTTAGAACAAGTTTACCAGCGCGATCGCTACACGATCGCTATGGCATTACGCACCTTAGAACAGCGAGATTGGCTACAAATTTCTTGGCATCCCCAAGCTGCACATATTTGTATTGGCGATCCGCCACCGCGATCGCCGGATACCTTTACCTTTAGCCAACAATTAATACACCAATTGGGTGGTTTGGCACTGGTGGCGATTCAAGCGATCGCCCCTTGGGAGCGGGTGATTGATTTACAATTTGCCCGTCGTCCTGGAGAAAGCGCTCTATATCATGTCTATGCAGAAATCATGGGCAAGTATAGCAACGTCATTCTCACCGACGCTAACAATATAATTATCACCGCCGCTCATCAAGTCAGTCAGCAACAATCTAGTGTCCGTCCCATCCAAACCGGACAACCTTATGAAACACCACCGAAACTAACTAGAAATGTCCCCTACTTGAGCGAATCTCAAGAACGTTGGCAAGAACGGGTAAGTTTAGTACCAGGAGCAATTAAGCAGCAATTGCTCAAAAGTTATAGTGGCTTGAGTGCTGTACTAGTGGAGTTGATGCTGCTAGAAGCAAATATTGCACCAGAAACATCCACCCATACTCTCAACCCCAACGACTGGCGACGGCTATTTGAGCGTTGGCAAGAATGGCTGCAAGCTCTAGATTCCAAAGAATTTCAACCCGCTTGGACAAAAGATGGTTATACCGTAATGGGTTGGGGTGCAGTTGAAAAGGTCAAAAATATTCAGGAGTTACTCAACCACTATTACAGTAACAAGATTAACGAACAGTTATTTTCGCAATTGCGCCATCAGTTGAGTCAGAAATTGAATAATATTCTGGCGAAATTACACAATAAAGCTCAAACCTTTGAGACGCGCTTGCAGCAATCAGATCGAGCCGATGAGTATCGGCAAAAAGCTGATTTATTGATGGCTCATTTGCAAAACTGGGAACCAGGGATGAAAGAAATTATCCTTGCTGATTTTGAGACAAATTTGCCAGTAGCGATCGCTCTCCAGCCAGATAAAAATGCCGTCCAAAATGCCCAAAGTCTTTACAAACAGCACCAAAAGCTCAAACGCGCCCGTGCTGCTGTCGAACCCTTACTATTGGAAGTGCAGACAGAAATTGATTATTTAGAGCAAGTAGAAGCTGCGATATCTTCGATGGGCTACGCCAAAGCTCAAATAGATAACTACCAAACAGCAGAAGATTTGCGAGCTTTAGAAGAAATCCGCGAAGAGTTGATTGGGCAAAAGTATTTAGAAGATCCAGAATACCGCAGCCGCAGTGCAAACGAACCTCCCAGCACTAACTTTTATCGTTACCTTACGCCTAATGGCTTTGAAGTTTTAATCGGTCGTAACAATCGCCAAAATGACCAATTAACCTTTCGTGTAGCAGGGGATTATGACTTATGGTTCCACGCTCAAGAAATTCCAGGTAGCCATGTGTTACTACGTTTAGAACCGGGTGCTGTGGCGGAAGAAGCTGATTTGCAATTTGTAGCTAACCTTGCTGCATACTACAGTCGCGCACGTCAGAGTGAGCAAGTGCCAGTAGTTTACACTCAGCCAAAACACGTCTACAAACCCAAAGGAGCAAAACCAGGAATTGCCATTTACAAGCAAGAAACCATCCTTTGGGGAAAACCACAAATGGTCATTAGTTATTAGTCATTTGTCATTGGGCAATACAGTTCAGAATGAGCAACAAAACACTTGTAGAGACGGCGATTTATCGCGTCTCAAAAACCCAAAATTTTTGCCAGTAGCCCTTAACCCAAGCGTATTGAGTCATTGGGTATTAGGCATGGGACACGGGTTATTCTCCTTGTCTCCCCAGTCGCATCAACCTGTATCAAATCCAATTCGCACTCAAAGCGATCGCTTACAGATTTTCTATGAACTCTTCCGGTGTAACTTGTGCTTGCTTAAGAATGCCGCTCAATGTTCCTACCTTCAGTTCTTGATGCACAGGTACAACACAGCCAATTGTGCCTTCTGGCGTTTGCTTCTTCATCACGACATGACTACCGGTTTGTCGAATTTGCTCAAAACCCAAACACTCCAGTGCCCGAATTGCCTCTCTACTTGAGATTCGTGGCAACTTAGGCATAGGTGATTTCAATGCTGGTCATATATCTTGGAGATGTTTCAGGTAGAGGAAATTCCTCCAAGTAAAGCTGCGTTGCCTGTCTTAAGCTAGCAATTGCTTGTTCGATTGTCTCCCCCTGATCGACCGTACCAACTTCGGGACACTCAGCTATATACATATCGTCCTCTTTATAAATGAGGACTGCAAAGCTGCGAGTTTTCATCGTACTGTATCCTCAATCCTTTTTATAGCAAGCATAGCATCACCCTTTCTCTATAAAGATCGCCGTCATGTACATCCATCAGTGGAGCGATCGCTTTCAGCAACCATAAAAATAAAAGTATTTGTCTTGCAAATACGATCGCTGCTAATTCAACAGCGTAATCTCATACTACTAAAGTTTTATTCTGGCTAACTCGGCAAATTCTCTACCCGCATCAAATCCAATTCCCGTTCAAATATTTCATCAATTGGCAACATTTGACCATCAACAGTCATAAATTTATGGTCTTTTGTCGCCCGAATTATTGAACCATCTTCCAAGCAATACTCAAACACCTCTTGTTGTCCGCGATCGTGCCACTGTGCTACAGGTTGCGTGTAAATATTCCCATTCTTATCAACGCTGTACACATTACATTCAATGCTTTTTTCTACAATTTTCCCAATGGGCAACAATCCATATTCTACTGTTAATATTTCCGTGTCATAGCTTAAACAATATTCCGCAAACTTTAACATCTGCTCAAATAATTCATCCGCAACTTTTTTCTGAACGCCATTTTTTGCTGCGCCATCTACAAATTTTTCTCGCTGCTTTTGCATCTCAGAAACTTTCTTTTTACCCATCGCCCGACGCAGCAAGTCAGCTTGTCCTAAAGAATATCCCGCCATATCTTGAGCAATTTTCATGATTTGCTCTTGATAGACCATAATTCCATAAGTTTCGTCTAATATTGGTTCCAGAACTTGGTGCTGATAATCAATTTTTTCTCGACCATGTTTGCGGTTAATAAATTTAGGAATCAGTCCCGCATCTAATGGGCCCGGTCGATAAAGTGCCAAAATTGAAGAAATATCTTCTATATTAGAAGGTTTCAAATCTCGCACGATCTGACGCATACCAGAAGATTCTAATTGAAATATTCCTTCTAACTCACCTGCTTCTAATAATTCATAAGTTTTTTGGACATCTTTAGGTAAACTGCTATGTTCGCCTTTAGCTAATATTCTCTGGGCTTTTCTTTCTTGGCGAGGAATTTCATCAGGATCGACCCGATATCCTCTCGTTTCTTGAATCAAGTCCAAAGTTTTTTGAATCAGCGTTAGGTTCCGCAAACCGAGAAAATCCATTTTCAATAAACCCATTGATTCCAAGTCTTCCATGAAATACTGGGTAATCACGGAACCATCATTATTCTTCTGTAGCGGCACAATTTCATCCAGTGGATCGGCAGAAATTACCACACCTGCTGCATGAACACCAAAAGTTTTGTTAGTTCCTTCAATTCGCATGGCCATATCAAGCCAGTGGCGAACATGGGGTTCTTTATCATATTTTTCTTTAAACTCTGGCTCTGGAGTTTTATCGGAAACCATCACCTTGAGTTTCGTTGGTTTCCCCCGCACTACAGGAATTAATTTCGCCATTTTGTCAGCTTCCCCATAAGGGATATTTAATACTCTAGCGACATCTTTCAAAACGGCTTTAGAAGTTAGACGGTTAAAAGTAATAATTTGGGCAACTCTATCTGCACCATATTTCTCAGTTACATAATCAATCACTTTATCCCGTTGTTCAATACAGAAATCCGTATCAATATCAGGCATGGATTTCCGTTCTGGGTTCAAGAAACGCTCAAAGAGTAACCCATGATGCACAGGATCAATATTAGTAATTCGCATTGCATAAGCAACTAATGAACCAGCCGCCGAACCCCGACCTGGTCCCACAGGAATGTTATTATCTCTAGCAAATTTGATATAATCCCATACAACTAAAAAGTATTTGGAAAAACCCATCTGCTGAATCATTTTCAGTTCGTATTCCAATCTTTCTTTATAGACGGAATCAACTTCTTGGCGAGATTTGCGATTTAATCGTTCTAAAAGTCCTTGCCATGCAACATCTTCGGCATAAGTATCAGCAGTATGACCTGAAGGAATGGGGGGTGTGGGAATCTGAGGCTCACCCATGATATGGTAAGGCTCGACTTTATCAGCGACTTCTTCAGTAGTGGCGATCGCTTCGGCAATTACATCATCCGGCAAATGGTCGCGAAATAGCTGCCGCATCTCCTCACCAGATTTGAGATACTCTGTGCCGCTATAACGCATCCGCTTATCTTCAATAATTAGCTTACCTGTTTGAATACATAGCAAAGCATCGTGGGCTTCAACGTCAAAGCAAGAAATAAAATGTGAATCATTGGTAGCAACAATTTTAATCCCTAGTTCCCTAGCAATTTTGACTATTTCTACATTCACAATCCGGTCTTCTTGGGAGCCGTGGTCTTGAATTTCTAGATAATAATCATCACCAAATACATCTTTATACCACTGAGCAACTTTCCGGGCGGCATCTGGTCGATTACTGAGAATCGCTTGGGGAATTTCTCCACCCAAACAAGCGCTAGTGACAATCAAGCCTTCATGATATTCTTTTAATAAATCTTTATTAATACAAGGACGAGAAAAAATTCCTTTCCCTTGAACACCTTGGAGGTGAGAAATTGTAGTTAATTTGACTAAATTTTTGTAACCTTTGGTATTTTTAGCTAAAACTACTTGATGATATTTTGGTCGGCGTTCTTGTTTCTCAATATCGCCGTTAATTACATACATTTCATTGCCGATTATCGGCTTAATATTTTGACTACGGCAGATTTTGATCAGTTCAACGGCTCCATACATGACACCATGATCGGTAAGGGCGATCGCTTTCATTCCTAGTGCGATCGCTCGATCTACCAACTCTGGTAGCTGACTTGCCCCATCGAGCAAACTATAGTCACTGTGAATATGTAAAGGAACAAAGGACATAAGCATCTCCAACCACAAGCCAAGACACCTCTAGGGGCCTACCTTGTGGTATACCCTTTTGAGCGAGATTTTGCAAAGCAACGGAATCTTAGATTAACAGTTTTTAACCAAAATTAAAGCTGTTCTTTTTCTGGAATTACCAATATCATTAGTGTTGTTTTAATAGTTACAGCAGTTAACCAGTATCTAGCCAATGAGTCAAACAGAGAGAACTACATCGCCTGAAACCAAAGCTAGCCCTTGGTGGCAGCGTATCCCTCTCACGTTGCAAATTCTCATCGCCTTAATAGCGGCAGTCAGCGTCGGAATTGCCCTTGGTGCAGGGAATCCTAATCCCAGCAACGCTGCCTTAATCAACAATTTAGCAATTCCGGCTGAATTGGTGCTAAAGGCTCTCCGCGCCTTGGCTACACCCCTAATTTTGGTAGCGGTGCTGCATACTTTAATGACCACCAACATCCCTGGTACAGCCGGACGGCGGCTGGCAGTGCTACTTTTAACCAATACTACTGTAGCTATTTTGGTGGGGCTTTTCGTAGCGAATGTCCTGCGTCCAGGAACTTGGGGGAATGTAGCCACCTCAACAAGTACGGCAATAACTGCTCAGAGTCTCGATCCTTGGGGAATACTCAAAGATGCTGTACCAGAAGCCGTCCTCAAGCCATTGGTTGATAATAATGTCATCCAGTTGATTGTGATTGCCCTGAGTTTTGGCATCGTCCTGCGGGCATTAAAATCTGAACAAATCGCCCAAGGCAAGAATGGATTCCAGCCCATAGAGGATGTCATCGGAATTTTATTTGAAGCGGTAGTCCGCATCCTTAACTGGGTAATTGCTTTAGTACCGTTCGCAGTCTTTGGGATTGTGGCTAAAACTGTGGCGATGCAGGGATTTACACCATTTAAATCTTTGGGTGCATTTATCGTCGCCGTATTGTTAGCACTGGTATTGCAAGCGTGCTACTACCTCACCAGAGTAAAATTTGGTTCTTGGGTACACCCACTAAAATTCCTCGCTGGTGGTTCTGATGCCTTTTTGACAGCTTTCTCAACTTCTTCCTCAGCAGCGGCAATGCCCGTAACCTTTGAGGTTTTGCAAACAAAAGTCGGTTTAAGGGAATCTTCTGCTGCTTTGGGCGCATTAGTCGGGGCAAATTTCAATAATGATGGTACTGCCCTCTATGAAGCAATGTCTGCGTTGTATATTTCCCAACTGATTGGACAACATCTGAGTCTAGGACAGCAGTTAATTGTCATCCTTACCTCGATTTTTGCATCTGTGGGTGCGGCAAATATTCCCAATGCAGGACTGGTAACAATGACGCTAGTGTTCACTTCTGTTGGCTTACCTACCCAGTACATCGCTTTGCTAGTGACTGTAGACTGGTTTTTGGATCGCTGCCGCACCGCAATTAATGTTATGGGAGATATGACTGTCAGTACTTTACTTGATGGCAAAAAGCCACGTTCTGTAGACGAGGCTTAGTTTGCCAGCTTATAGTTGAGTTCAGCAGCTAGTTTTTCAAATATCTAATGCTGTTGAGGCCCTTTGGCGTCACATTCTTTAGTCCAGCAACGTTCTAAAAGTTGCAGACGCCAGACTAATACAAAACGTTGGGGATTCAGTATTAATTTAGTATCGCGACTAAATAAGGGCTGGTTCAGATACTGCCAAAGAGGAAATTTAATTTTAGTGTGTTTTGGAGTCATAAGAACAAGAAAAATAATATAAAAGTTGTGTCTAGGAATTACCTAATACTGTTTTTCTAGTTAAAGGCTACCCTGCGTTTTTGCTATTGTCTTTGTGGCAATTGCGGAATTCCAACAAGTGAATTTATGTTGTTTACGCTTTAATACTGAAATTGCACACGCGATTTTTCTGATTCCACATCACAAAGCCGTTGCTGCCGTTGAGATTAGATAGGTGAAAAATTGCTCAATTAGACATCATTGATGTTGATTTTTCGGAAATTTTGAATTGCTTTTTATCCCACCGTTATCACCCGCCGAATTTCATCGCTGCGAAACCCGATCGCCATCGGACGACGTACCCCCAAAAGGGCTACCACATCGTATAATTCCAGTACCACCCCTTCTATTCGCAGGGAATGGACAATATCACCGCTTCTCAGGTCAATCACTAGTAACCCACAGCGAGGCTCAACATTTTTCTGGTGCAATTTATCGTCCAAAGCCAAGCCGCTGAAGGTCTTGTTATGCCTGGGTTGGGAAATTCCTACTATTGCAAAGTTGCCATAAAATGCACAACCACGCAGATATCCCGGACAGAAGGCGATTGGTTCAAATACTCCTCGCTTTAAGTCGGCAAAACCAAACTCGCCCGTACCTGAATTGAGCAGCCAGAGTTTTCCCTGATGCCAGCGTGGGGAGTGGGGCATAGACAACCCCTGCAAGACGATTTCATTGCTTTCTAAATCAATAACACAGCCCCCATTTGCCCGATGCTCCCGCCAACCTTCGGCTACGTCCGATTGACTGACAGCAGTAACGTATTTCGGTTTTTCTTGCTGCATTGCCAACCCATTCAGATGACATCTATCTTCTGCTGCCAGCTTGCTGATAAAGGTTGGCTGCCATAGAGGAACGAAACTGTGGGTTTCGCTGACTGTTCCCAAACAACTAAATAAAGTATTGACAAATAATAGTTTTTGTGGAATTGAATCTTTCTCTTCTGCTTTACTCAAAGCGATATCGTGAATATCTAAATCTCCTGTCACATAACTCATCTGGGGTAAATAGAGAGCATCATAGCCTTGGTGGTTTTCTCCAGATTGGATAATGTTTTCAAATCGCCACAGTTGGTACAGGGAACTCATGTAGAGGCTGTTGCCATTGGCATACAACCCCATACACCGCTCAAAGGTACGCTCAAATACTGACAATTTGCCGTTTGGTTGCAAGCCAATGAAAAATAACTTCCCCGCTTGATAGGTAGTGAAGGACAAACTGAGGTTTTGCTCATACAGCCAAGCGGTAAATTGGCGAGAAGCGTTGATTTCTAAAAATGGTTTCTCAACGTTGCTGTTACTGGAATTCACTTGGTTTAGACTCCTTGATAACTCTGGTGTTTAGGCGATGAAAATTTCGCCGCCGGGTAGAAACCAATACGGTTTATTTAAGGCTAAAACGCTTTGTCAAAGTCAATTTTTTGAACGTAGAGGCGTAGTGGCTTGGCTACTGCATTCGCGCAGCGGACGTACCAGAAGAACCTAAAGGACACAAACAGAAAAAATAAATACCTAACTTAACTGTATTGGCTTATACATTTGACTACAAACCAATTGATAACGCACACTCCTGAAAAATTCAGGCTTGAAGTATCCATAAAACTGGAACGTTTATGGCATAAAAAATCAAAAAAACAGAAAGAGAATTAAGTTAGTCTCTTCAACACAAATTCTCTCTGTACTGGCATTGACAAACGCCATGCATGGGCGTCTACAATAAAATGTCCCATTGTCAAACCAAGTACTCCACCAGCAAAGAACTGTATCCACACAGAATCACCAGCCCACTGGCTACTATATAAAATCGCCCCACCAAGTATCATATATATACTGAAAGGAATCAGGGCTTTCTTACTATCCGCAAGTGCGATCGCCCCCATAAATATGATGTACTGCAAACCATGTGCGATCGCATAAGTATAAAAACTTATGGCAATATTATTTGAAAGAAAAGCCGGAACAAAAAAGAGTGACATAACAAAAAGAAAGGGATTCGCACCTTTGAAGATTGTCCAAGCTGATAAAAAAAAAGCGCTAACAGCAAGAAACAGTCCAAAATGATACATCATATCAATTAATTGATGTAAGAAAATAGGAGCGGTTGCATAACCTACGATCTTCAATGCTGCAAATGTACCTGCTAATGTTCCTATTGTGATACACTGCCTTTCCAGCTTTTTAAGAGGTCGTTTAACCCAGAAGCTATACACACCAATGTTTTGGCGTCCGTAATGGTGAGATTGCCAAACCCAATAGAACAGCAGCAGATATATCTTTAAAAAATCCGGTGAGTAAGCATAAATAAATCCTGCTACAAGAAACAGCAGAATAGGTAAGAATATGTATCTCATCTTATTCTTAACTATAATATTTTCTCTAAATTCTCTGCACCAATAAAAATATCCAGTAGTTGCAACGTGAGCAGTTGCAAGAAAAAGAAAAGCAACCTTGATAGAAGTTAGTGTGAATGCAGCAATTGTGAGTAAAGAGGAAAGAAAATAAAAGGTAAAAAAGTAGCAATAGCTAGACAGATTTTAAACATTTGCATATTAAAGGTCTATTTACATGATTCAGAATAGCCTAATAGTAGATCAGCCGAGATATGTGGAAATTGGAACACTTGTAAAGTTATGTTACGCAGATTTACCAAACCCTTGATATAAGGCAATATGTGTCGTCGATGCTCTAGGCAATATGCGTTTTATCAACAGTTATGAGCGATCGCTCTTGATATAGTTCGTAGTCAGTGGTTCTTTATTTCAGAAATTTACTAGAATATTGTCGGAGTCCTTTTAAAACAATAGATAAATTTGTAATACAAGGGTATATAGTGTATAATCTAAAACTTAAATAACCCTGAACATCTGTCTAAAGATCGATCGGCTTCTAGATAACTAAAATTTATTTGGGCGTATTCTGCATATCGACAAAAAATTGGGACGGGCTTTTCGACCCATCCCACAAGAAAAAAGAGAATTTTTGTTATAAAACGCCTTGGCTATATTTAAGCTAAAGCGGTTTCGTTAGGTTAAATTTCTCATTATTTAATAATGAGTGCCGGTTTTGCGATGATTGATGGCAGTCACAGCATCAGGCTTGAGTAATTTACCTTCATCTACAGTTGCATACACAACCCAATGATCGCCACATTCTAGACGTTGGTTGACTGAACATTCCAAATATGCTAGTGCATCAGTGAGGACGGTACAACCGTTATCTGCAACTGCTGTGCTAAAGTTGGCAAATCTATTTTCTCCAGGCGCGAAAGATTTACGGAAATGCTTCATGTATTCTTGATGATTGCCTTCAGGTAGAATATTTAAGGCAAACTTCCCGCCTGGATACATCAAAGATTCGATCGCTCGCTCTTTGGCGATCGCCACTGTTATTCCGGGTGGGTTGAAGGTGGCTTGAGAAACCCAAGCGCCTAACATTGCGGTAGACACTTCTCCTTGTTTAGCTGTCACCACACAAACGGAACCAACGATCCGGCCAACAGCCTGTTCCACTGGAGTCGCGGCTTGTTGGGGTAAGCGTACCTTTTTAGCCTTTTTCAGTGCTTGGGCAAAGTCTGTACCTAATTCCTCACAAAACTTGAGGGTAACATCATCAGGTTTAAACTTCACCTTCAAAGTGTCAAAGCCAAAGCGATATCCAGCATCCCGGAGTTTACCTTCAATTAAGTCAAAGGCTTCGCCACTCCAGCCATAAGAACCAAAGACCCCAGCGAGTTTGCTGTTGTCACCACTCGATAGCACAATCCCTAAAGCAGTATGAATGGGAGTTGGTGCATGACCACCAATGGTAGGAGAACCAATGATAAAACCCTCTGACTGTGCGAGGTTGATGCGAATTTCATCAGGGGTAGCAAATTCGCAGTTAATGGATTTAACTGCGACTCCACCTTTAGTTAGTCCCAGAGCGATCGCTTGTGCTAAAGTCGCTGTATTCCCATAAGCTGAAGCGTAAAGTAGGGCAACGGAAATTTCGCGATCGTTGTGAGAACGGCTCCATTCTGCATAAGCTTTGGTAAGTTCAATTAAGCCGGTGCGTACCAAGGGCCCGTGTCCCACAGCATACATTCTCACCTGCAAATCTGAGATTTTTTCCAAAGCTGCTTGCACATGAGGAGTTTGGGGAGCCATCAGGCAGTTAAAGTAGTAACGCTGGTCTTCTTTGAGCGTTTCCCAGTTATCATCAAACACTTCATCGCCACAGAGATGAGTTGCAAATAACTTATCTGTGTAAAGAATTTGAGTTTGCTGGTCGTAGGTACAAAGTCCTTCCGGCCAACGCGGACTGGGAGTGGGTAAGAATTTCAAAACATGACCCTTACCCAAATCCAGAGTTTCTTTCCCCCGCATCACCAAAACATTTAAATCTTGCTCTAAGAAAGCAGCACGCAAATTGTTCGCACCAGGAAGAGAACAGACAAAAGTTACCTGTGGTGCCAGTTCTAAAATTGCTTTGAGGGTTGCAACTCGATTGGGGCTAAAATGACCCAAGATGATATAATCCAAACTTTGTAAATCTAAAGTCTGCCGCAATGCCTCTAAATAAATTTCGGTAAAGCTTTCTGGCGGTGGATCGATAAGTGCGGTTTTATCAGCTTCAATTAAATAGCAATTGGAGGTTGTACCTCTTTCAAGTGCGTATTCAATTTCAAACCGCAGACGTGACCAACTACGCGCTCTGATAGCTTTAGTATTGGTAGCAATTGGTAAAACTTGTACGTCACGTGGCTTGGAATTGGTCATAGCTGTTGGAAATAGGTTACAGAGAACAGGGGATAGGGAATAGGGAATAGGGAATAGGGAACAGGGGATAGTTTTCTCTTCTGTCCCCTGTCACCTGTCACCTCTTGCCTCTTTCTTAGTAGTAATTACCTACTTTGCGATGGCGAACAGCTGTCAATCCATCGTTTTTGGAGACACGACCTTCTTGGACGGTGCAGTATAATATCCAGTGGTCGCTGCATTCCATACTGGTCTGTATTTCACATTCCATGTATGCCAAAGCATCAGTTAGAATCGGCGAACCGTTTTTCGCGGTTTGAGTTTTCACTCCAGCAAAACGATCGGCACCAGGATGCAAGCGCTTGAGGAAGTGTTTTTTGAGTTCTTGATAATTGCCTTCTTCCAAAACGTTGAGGACGAAGCGATCGCCTACTTGCATTAAGGAATCAATGGCGCGGTCTTTAGCAACGGCAATTGTAAATCCTAATGGTTGCAAACTCGCTTGCGTTACCCAGGATGCCAGCATTGCACTTGAGACATTATCTTTTTTCGTGGTGACTATATATAGTCCACTACTAATGCGACCCAGTGCCTTTTCCATGTTGACATCAAGGGACTTGATTTGCTTGATGTTGCGATCGCGCACTAGCAATTGTCCGATGTCTTTACCCGCTTCTTCACACAACTGGAATGTTGATGCGGTGGGAGCCTCTTTAATCCGAATGGGTGGGAAGGCTTCTTTGATGCCAGAGTCAAGAAATTGTCTGCGGAGTGTATCAATGGGTTCATCATCCCCACCGTAACATTCAAACAGCCCAATCAATTGCTTGTTCTTGGCGACAGCTAGCACCGAACTGATACCAGCTTGGGCGGCGGCGGAAGTAGTTGGGGGCATCCCGATAATGATGCCAGCTGCTCTCCCGGCTAGTTCTTGAATTTCTTGGCTCTGGGCAGTACTTAGATCCAGTACTTCTACGCCAACGCCAGTTTTCAGGATACCTTCGGCAATTGCGTGACCAAGGCGTTCGCCATATCCATATTCTGAGACAAAAAACAAGCCAACTGTTGTTTCTGCTTTAGCTTGTCTTTGGCTCCAATTTTCGTAGCACCCGGTTAAAACATCTAAATGGTGGTATAATAATGGCCCGTGACCATTGGCGATTATATTAATCTTTCCTAGTTCGCCCATCCGCTTCATCGCATTCAACAACGAACGAGCGTTAGGACCCATCAAGCAGTCGTAATAAAATCTAAAGTCCGCTTCGATCGCTTCTAAATCTTCGTCGAAGGTGCGATCGTCACAGAAGTGCATTCCAAAAGCATCACAGGTGTAGAGAATTTGGGTTTTGCGGTCAAAGCTAAAGATTGTATCCGGCCAGTGCAGGTTAGGCGCACTCACGAATTCCATTTCGTGTCCTTTGCCGAGATCAATGCGATCGCCAGTTTTCACAACCCGCTTGGAAAAAGGATCGTGTACTAATCCCTCAAGGAATTGCAGCGCAACTTTTGAGGCTAAAACAGTGGCTCTAGGAGCTAACTGGAGGACATCTTCTACCAAACCGCTATGGTCTGGTTCTGTGTGACTAACAATTATGTAATCAATTGTTTTGGGGTTAACAAGACTTTTGAGAGTCTCTAAATACAAATCGCGAAACTTCTGGTGAGAAGTATCAATCAAAACTGTTTGTTCGCCCCTAATTAGATATGAATTGTAGGTTGTACCGTTTTGCAATCCGAATTCGATATCAAAGCGATCGCGATCCCAGTCAAGAGAGCGAATCGCCGTTGTGTTAGGGGCAATTTCTACAGTTTGTATAGTTAGCCGATGTTGAACGTTCTCTGCGTGGGCCTTGCCGGTCGTAGACATCGATACCATTATTCGTCTCCGAGCGCAAATTAACAGGTTTTTCTTCTGCCCCCATTCTCTCTATTATTTTTCTTTGAAGTTGTAATGAATATCAGTTTTTTAAAAATTTAACTTGTATCAATTATTGCTGTTTTTTCGCAAAAAATATGATTCAAAAAATATTCTCAATAAATATTAATTTATCCCTAAGTTTTACTGAGTACTTGTTTTTGCTATTTATCTGGTTTTATCTTAATTTAAAAATATCATAGTAATTATATTTTTTAACTAAGAAAGCATAATTTTACCATGATTAGATTGTTGGTCTATCTACCAAGTTGAGATTACTTTTAATACTTCATATTGTCAAAGGATATATTTATCAAGTAGAAAAATTTATGTTTTTCGGGTACTCACTTAATTAAACAAGTAGGAAAAGTAGGAAAGGTAGGAAAAGTAGGAAAAGTAGGAAAGGTAGGACAAACCTTATTAGGCTTGCAAAAAGCGTCGCATCGGCTGTTAACATTAGTTTATTCAATTGGTATTCAATATGTTGTCTTAACCAAAAATATGGTGCATAGAATATAAACTTTATGTAAAGTTGAGAAAAAAGATATTTTTTTGAAGATAATCAAGGCAAATTTCCAGAGACTAGTTGAATAAAAAGAAAGCAGGCTTGTATATATTTTTTTGCTCATCTAAAAGGAAACTAGCATAAAAATAATTTTTAAAGTTTCGATAAACCTCCGTAAGCATAAGAATAATCTCAGGAATTTAATGATACAGTCCTTTATTATCGACTTTAAACATTAACAAGATAACGCCAACAAATTTTTCTTGTTATAGCTATAAGCTACAGCTTCAGGCTATCAGATCGCTTTACCTATATAGGTTAATGTGTAATCTCGATGTGCCGAACTTCTTATCAAAATCCATTGTTGATGAAAAAATGCAAATTTTGATAGTTTTCCCAAGCCAATACTTATCGCGTAGTAGCCTTAGAAACGCCGATATCACTAATACTTGTAGTTAAAATATTTAAAATGTATTATGAAATACCTAAGTAATTCAATATACAGGCGTAAATAGATACAAAAATTGATTTTGTAAAAGGTTATTGTTTATGGGATGCCGATTAAAAGTGTTTCTCACAGAAGAAGAAAAGCTGACTTTAGAAGAATTGAGAAAAGCCAAAGATGTTCCTCAACGTACTAAGGATCGCGCTCAAGTTTTACTGCTGAATACTCGCGGCTTAAAAAATGAGCAAATTGCAAAAGGCTTGAATTGGGCGATTTCAACAGTGCGTCAAACCCTTCATCGCTGGGAAAAAATGGGTTTAGCAGGTTTATGGGATGCTCCTGGCCGAGGAGGAAAACCACGATATTCAGAATCAGATTTGGTTTATCTCGAAAATTGTTTAGCTCAAGAGTCAGAGACTTATAACTCTAAACAATTAGCAAAAAAACTAGCATCTGAGCGTCAAGTAAACTTGAGTGCAGATCGACTACGACGTGTACTGAAAAAAAGAGGAAGAAGGTTGGGAAACGCACACAAACCCAGAAACAGCGTGATTAGCTGATTACACCATCTTGAAATCGAATCACTTGTTTCGTTTGGGTAGCGATCGCTAGATTATGGTTGAAAATCAAGATTATTTTCTTGACAAGTTCCTGACTTTTTGCAGAAATAATATTTGTTGCGCTTCTTTCTGTTAGTCGGGCTTGGGTGCTGTTGAGGTCTACACATTTTTGGTTTAAGGTTTGCCGAGAAACTTGTAGAGACACCTTAGCGCAGCAGGATAACAGTTTAGTTTCGCATCTTTACCAAAAATTTTGGGCTTCACTAAACGGTATTGCTATTTTAGCCGTTGAATGAACTCAAGTTAACTGTGCATTATAGAAAATTATGATGGAGTTTTCCATAAAACAAAGCCCACTTACACATCACAGTGTCAAGTGGACTTGTTAACTATTTTTAGTGGATCCGAGCAGAGTCGAACTGCTGTCCAAATTGGGTATTGACCCCCCGCTCATTCACAGGTTTAGCCTTTCTGACCCTCAAGGCGGGAATCGTTCATTATCCCGAACGTAGGATGCTCTGATTTAATCTTAGCCAGCAAGCCAACCAGAGAACGCTTGCTAGAGCATCCGTTGGGGTTTGGTCTTCAGTCCTTAACGGAGTCAAACTAAAGACGCTCGAACCTGTAAGAGGTGTTTTAGGCTGCTACTAGAGCATCCTTACGAGCAAAGTTAACGATGTTATTCGCATTTACTTTTTGTTTGAGCCTTTGATTTGCGAGAGGAGACTCACTCTCGACCTGAATCACAGAGCAGCGTTCGCCAACCTGTCGAAACCGTGACGGACCCATGCGCTTCATATTTCAATTATAGTACGCGATTTTTAATTCGTAATTCGTAATTCGTAATTCGTAATTATCAAAGTCAGGATATATAGCTCCCATTACTCAAAATAGCCAATCGTTAATGGTTTTAAAATTAGCGATTGGCTATTTACGACGATCCACAACAAGTATTTTTCTAAGTTAGTGCTTCAGCACCGCCCACAACTTCAAGGAGTTCTTGGGTAATTGCAGCTTGTCGAGCTTTGTTGTAGGACAGGGTTAAAGTGTTAATCAGTTCACCGGCATTGTCGCTGGCATTACTCATAGCTGTCATCCGCGCTGCTAGTTCGCTAGCTGCTGATTCTTGTAGCGCCCGCAATAGCTGGTTACTCAGATACAAGGGCAATAGAGAATCGAGAATCTGCACGGGATCTTGCTCGAAGATCATGTCAGGAGCCAACGTGCGGGCTTGGCTAGTCACTTTCTCGCGTTCGACTTCAAATTTACCACCACGGGTTGTCAAGCGGAAGATTTCATCATCGCCTGCTTCTAGACCTTGGGGATCGAGGGGCAGTAAGGTTTGTACCACAGGACGGGAGCTAACTAAGGAAATGAATCTGGTATAGATTAATTCGATGCGATCGACTTCTTCGGAAAGAAACAAAGAAAGTAGCTGGTCAGCAATCTGATTGGCTTCTGCTGCGGTGGGAATTTGCTCTAAGCCGCTGTAGGTGGCATCAATTGGCTGATTGCGGCGCTGAAAGTACTGTGTAGCTTTGCGTCCAACGAGTACAAATTGATAGTTTAAACCTTCTGCTTGGATTTCTTTAGCGCGGTTTTCTGCACGACGGATAACGTTACTATTGTAGCCGCCGCATAGACCGCGATCGCCTGAAATTACCAACAACCCGACTGATTTAACTTGGCGTTTTCTCAGCAGTGGTAGGTTTGCTTCTTCAAAGCGCAGACGGCTTTGCAAACCATACAATACTTGTGCCAAGCGATCGGCAAAGGGGCGAGTTGCTAGCACTTGTTCTTGCGCCCGACGCACTCTAGCCGCAGCTACCAGACGCATGGCTTCTGTGATTTTTTTGGTGTTTTTGACCGACTGAATGCGATCGCGTATTGCTTTTAGATTGGGCATATTCTTGAGTTAGGAGTTAGGAGTTAGGAGTTAGGAGTTAAGAGGTAGGAGTATTTCATTAACTTTTAACTCTTAACTCTTCACTCCTCACTTTAATTACGCTGCTGCTTTGAAGGTCTTCTTGTATTCGGTAAGTGCTTCCTTTAAGGCAGCTTCTTCTGCATCACCTAGCGCTTTGGAGGCTCTTACTCCTTCGGCGTACTTACCAGTCTTTAAGTACTCGCGCAAACCTTGGGTAAAGCTGGTAACTTTATCTACAGGAACGTCATCTAAGTAACCATTGATACCAGCGTATAGAATTGCTACTTGCTCGTATACTGAAAGTGGCGAATTTTGTGGCTGCTTGAGGAGTTCGCGTAACCGTTGACCCCGTGCTAACTGGTCTTGAGTGGCTTTATCTAAGTCAGAAGCAAATTGAGCGAAGGCTTGCAGGTCGTCAAATTGGGCTAGTTCCAATTTAATCTTACCGGCAACTTTTTTCATTGCCTTGGTTTGCGCCGCAGAACCCACGCGGGATACAGAAATACCGGGGTTCACAGCCGGACGGATACCAGCGTTGAACAAGTCAGAAGACAGGAATATCTGACCATCGGTAATAGAAATTACGTTGGTGGGGATGTATGCCGAAACGTCACCAGCTTGGGTTTCGATAATTGGTAGGGCGGTCATACTGCCTTTACCTAATTCGTCACTTAGCTTTGCTGCTCTTTCTAGCAAGCGGGAGTGAATGTAGAATACATCTCCAGGGTAAGCTTCGCGTCCGGGTGGACGACGCAGCAGTAGGGACATTTGGCGATAAGCTTGGGCTTGCTTGGAGAGATCGTCATAAATTACCAGGGTCGCTTTGCCTTTGTACATGAAGTACTCAGCAATAGTTGCGCCTGTGTAGGGTGCTAGGAATTGCAGGGTTGCTGGGTCGCTGGCATTAGCAGCGACGACGATGGTGTAATCAAGTGCGCCTTTTTCTTGTAATGTCTGCACCACGTTAGCGACGGTGGACGCCTTTTGACCGATCGCAACGTAGACACAAATTACATCTTCTTCTTTTTGGTTGATGATTGTGTCGATCGCGATCGCAGTTTTACCGGTTTGACGGTCGCCAATAATCAATTCTCGTTGACCGCGACCGATGGGAATCATTGAGTCAATAGCTGTGATACCCGTTTGCATGGGTTCGTGTACTGACCGACGAGCAATGATACCGGGTGCTGGAGATTCAATCAAACGGCTGTCTGAAGTTTTGATGTCTCCCTTACCATCGATGGGGCGACCCAAAGCGTCTACAACTCGTCCAATTAAGGCTTCTCCTACTGGAATCTGAGCAATTCTACCAGTAGCGGTTACAGAGCTACCTTCTTGAATTTCTAGCCCTTCACCCATAAGCACCGCGCCCACGTTGTCTTCTTCTAAGTTTTGGGCGATGCCAATTGTGCCATCTTCAAATTCTAAGAGTTCCCCAGCCATAGCCTTTTCCAGACCATAGATCCGGGCAATACCGTCACCTACTTGTAGGACGGTACCAACGTTAGCAACTTTGACCTCTTGATCGTATTGCTCGATTTGTTGTTGGATAATGCTGCTAATTTCGTCAGGTCTAATTGATATGCTCATGTGTCTATCTTGTTTGCTTTCGAGACGGAAAAATTCAAGAGTTAGGAGTGATGAGTTAAGAGTGATGAGTTAAGAGCGATGAGTTAAAAAATCAAAGGTTAAAAGTTAAAAGTCAAAATAAATTATTGTCTACTTAACTCTTAACTCCTAACTTCTAACTCCTAACTTCTAACTCCTGTACAGACGCGATTAATCGCGTCTCTACTCCTAACTCTTAACTATTAGTTAAGCGCAATGAAAGGCGGCGCAACTGACCCCGGATACTGGCATCAATTACCTGTGAACCTACTTTAATAATCACACCACCAATTAACTCGTTGTCTACCCTGGTTTCTAGTTCTACCTGGCGAGCATTAGTTATGGCAATGACCTTTTGAATGATTGCCTGCTGTTGAGCTTCTGTGAGGGGAACGGCTGAAATCACTTCCGCTAATACGGTTTGATTCAGCTGCCGCAACAGCGCCAGATATTGTTGAAAAATCGATTCCAAGAATGCAATGCGGCGTTTGTCTACTAGCACCAACAAAAAGTTGCGTAAGTAGGGGTTAGAGCCTTCACCAAGTATTTGTTTGATCAGAGCTTTTTTGTTCTCAGGCTGAATAAACGGGTTGCCAAAGAAGTTTTGTAGCTGTTTGTCTGCTTTTAACAGCCCCAGTAAAGTACGCGCATCTTCCCCGAACTCTTCTGTCAAATTTTTCGATTGCGCTATTGACAAAAGTGCCTGTGCATAGGGTTGGGCTACTTCGGCTGTTGCTACTTGACTTGTCATACATTGCCTCCCAGTTGTGCGATGCTGCGGTCAATTAAACTTTGTTGAGCATCGTCGGCAATCCCGCCTTTGAGTTGCGATTCGACTTTTTGCAATGCTAGTGCAGCAACTCTTTGCCGTAGTTGAGCGATATCGCTCGCTCTGTTTCGGTATTTAAATCTGCTGCTGCTGTTTGTTTCAAGCGTTCTACGTCTTGCGCTGCCTTCGCTAACAAGGCTTCTTTCGTCTTTTGGGCGTTTTCTGTGGCAGATTGGCGGATGCGTTCTGCCTCTGCTTGAGATTGCTTCAATTGCTCTTGCGCTTGGGAAAGGGCAGTCTTTGCCTCTTTTAAGCGCCCTTCTGCTTCCTGAATTGCAGTGGCAATATTGGATTGTCGCTCGTTCAGGATATTGCTTAAAACCTTACGTCCGAAGTAGAATAATATGCCAATCAGAATCGTTAGATTGATCAGATTGGTTTCAAAAATGTCTAGGTTTAGACCGAAACCACCTTCTGCTGCGCCTTCTGCCAATTCAGAGCCAACAGCGTTCGCTTCTGCGGCAAGTAATAACAATGTCCCCATGATACCCATTTACAAGTGCGCTGCTCGCTTGCTAATACGTTGTATTTTTCCCAAGTGAAGGAAATTTAAGTATCTTTTCCCCGTAAGGAAATCTAAGTATCTTTCCCGAGAAGGGAAAAAGTGCCTTTTTTTGACACTTAAATTTTGCGCTCTGGACTAGGGACCAGCTGCGCCTATGCTTTCACGGAACCAGTCTGGTTAGCTTATCTAACTGGAGTTGGCCCCAATAGTTTTTCTAGAATCTGCCTGCTTAGAGCATCAACTTGTTGCTCTAAGGTACGAAAGGCTTCTTGCTTTTGTTGTTCTATTTCAACAGAAGCTTGTTCTCGTTGAGACTGAGCTTCCTTTTGGGCCTCGGCGATTTTCTCGGCAGTAATTTTTTTAGCTTCCAGTTGAGCTGCTTCTAGAGTAGCTTGCGATTGTCTGCGAGCGTCTGCGAGTTGCTGCTCATATTCGGCGGCTAAACGCTCGGCTTTTGCCAAGCTTTCTTTCGCCTCAAGGGTATTCGTTCGGATATAATTATCGCGATCGTCTAGTACCTTGGTCAGTGGCTTATAGAAAATTGCATTCAACAAAGCTGCTAGTAGCAGGAATTGCAATGCCATGAAGGGCAAGGTAGCATCGAAATCAAACATTTGTCTCCTCTTTGGCTGGAGTAGCAGTTTTCATGGCTAGCAACATCATCCAACCTTTCATATTTTAGAGACCCATAGCCAACAAGGGTCAACTGTACATTACAACTATTAAGATACCCAAAATCTTTTGATTGTAGAGGCGTGATGGTTCACGTCTCCACACTCACAAAAATTTTAGGTATTAGCCGAAAGGATTAGCAAACAGCAATACCAGGGCAATTACTAGACCATAGATAGTCAAGGATTCCATGAATGCCAAGGTTAATAGCAGAGTACCGCGAATTTTTCCTTCTGCTTCAGGTTGACGAGCAATACCTTCTACTGCTTGTCCAGCAGCGTTTCCTTGACCGATACCAGGGCCAATTGCAGCTAAACCAATCGCTAAAGCAGCAGCGAGAACTGAAGCAGCCTGAACTAATGGATCCATGTTGATTTTCCTTGCTTTGATTACAAAACTAACAGACATTACGTTAACAATTAGAAACGTGGTTTTCACGCTGCACCTGAGTTCTTTAGATCGCGCTTTGCGATGTTTTGAGCGAAAATGCTCTTGGAACTGTGCTATCAACTGAGAAGTTTAACAGTTATTCAGTTACCAGTTATCAGTTGTCAGTTGCACCGCACGCTTGATAACTGTTCACTATTAACTGTTCACTGATTTAATGCTCCTCATGTCCTTCTTCACCATGCCCCTCCATTGCCTCATGAATGTATGCTCCGGCTAGGGTGGCAAAAACCAGGGCTTGAATGGCACTGGTAAATAAACCCAAGGCCATTACAGGCAGAGGTACAAATAGAGGAACTAGTAGCACCAGCACCGCTACTACCAATTCATCCGCCAAAATATTACCAAATAGCCGGAAGCTTAGGGAGAGGGGCTTGGTGAAATCTTCGAGAATTGCGATCGGCAACAAAACAGGGGTTGGCTCTATATATTTCTTAAAGTAGCCTAAACCCCGTTTGCTAAAACCTGCGTAAAAGTACGCTAAAGAGGTCAGCAATGCCAATGCGACTGTCGTATTGATGTCATTGGTGGGAGCTGCCAATTCGCCCGAAGGTAGCTTGATGAGCTTCCAGGGAATTAGCGCACCTGACCAGTTCGATACGAAAATAAACAAGAACAATGTGCCAATAAATGGCACCCAAGGGCGGTACTCTTTCTCACCAAGTTGGTTTTTTGCCAAATCACGAATAAATTCTAAGGCATATTCCATCAAATTCTGGATGCCCTTGGGAATTCTTTGTGCGTTGCGAGTAGCAGCAATTGAAGCCACTACTAGAATACTAATCACAAACCATGAGGTGAGAAAAACTTGCCCATGAATTTTAAGATTGCCCAACTGCCAGTAGAAATGATGACCTACTTCTAATTCGGCGAGGGGAAAAGAATTAAAGGCGTTTAAGACACTAAGCATTTGCATTCTTCAAGCATTTTCCCCAACGAGCGAGGATGGGATTACTATCTTTGTGAGCCTGACTTTTTAAGAATCAGGAATGAACGCAATTTGCACCATATAGACGAGGAGCGTGGCTTTGTAAGTTAGAAATCCCAAAAAAATGGGCAAAATCTGTAGCTCACGCCATCGAGTTGCTACGATCATGACTCCAATAAACAGAGCAAAACGAGTTTTGCTCAGACTGGTTTTTTCACTACCAAGCTGCTCAACATCTCTTGCCAACATTTTTAAGTAAACCACACCTGTACACGCCCCAATTAAATAATTTAGGGCAATGTTTAAGGAATAAAAAATCCACACAGAGATAAAAATAACCCCCGTCAAGACAAGCGTGATTACCAATAATCGCTGGAAGAGTTGATAGAACTCTTGCATGGAGTTACCTGATTCTGTGTCTTCAGAACCAGTTTTAGCATCTTGTTGCGTTGTCGGAGTGGGCGCAATTGATTCGTCTGACAAGCTCACGGGACTTGAAACCAGTACAGTTAAATATGATGACTGCACATTCAGTCAGCTGAATCATATCACGATCCAGTAACAATACTTTAGGAAAAAACAATTAACTTCTTGTCAACATCAGGCAGTAAGTACCGACGGACTAAAGCCTACAGCAATTTTATTAAGTCCACGTTGCCGGAATTGGTGAAAAAGTAAAGGTTTTATAGCCTATTTGTCAACTGAGGGCAGGCAAGATGCCCGCCCCCACAAGAGTTTTGGGTTAAATATACCTCGATTAAATTATTTTGGCAGTCCGTAGACCGAACAGCAATCCTACAGATAAGCCAAAGAATAAACCCAAGAAGACGATATAAGATACAATTGCAAACATTTATTGCTCTCCAGAATACTTCCTAAATCTATTGAATCATTAGTTGTTGGGTATTGGGGATGGGGTATGGGACATTGGGCATGGGGGTAGAGGAGAAATACTTACTGCAACTTCTTTGCTGCTTCCCTGCTTCTTACCAATCCCCTATGCCCAATGCCCTATGCCCATTTCGTAGATTGCGATACAATACAGCCCACAAGCGCTTGTTTGGGGTTGGGCAATGACTTCTGTAATTAATGTAAATTTACCAGAGCAGTCTTATGAGATTGTGATAACTTCTCTTCTCCCGTTGGAGACGCTGCGCGAACGAGACGCTACGCGAACGTCGAGCGACGCTAACGCACCTTCGAGTTTAGATCGACTGGGTCAACGGATGGCCAGTCTCAAGCTGGGCAAGAAGGTACTGCTAGTTTCTAATCCGACGATTTTTAAGCATTTTGGCGAAAGAGCAATTACATCCCTCAAATCTGCTGGTTTTGAAGTTGCTAGCTGCACTCTACCACCTGGTGAACGCTACAAAACCCTCAATTCCATCCAAAAACTCTACGATGTAGCCTTGGAAAACCGCCTAGAACGTTCTTCTACGATGGTGGCTTTGGGCGGAGGTGTAATTGGCGATATGACTGGCTTTGCAGCCGCAACTTGGCTACGCGGTATTAATGTTGTCCAAGTGCCTACCTCTTTGTTGGCGATGGTAGATTCGGCAATTGGTGGCAAAACTGGTGTGAATCATCCCCAAGGTAAAAACTTAATTGGGGCATTCCATCAACCGCGTTTGGTTTTGATTGACCCAGATGTGTTAAAAACTCTACCTATGCGCGAGTTTCGGGCAGGAATGGCAGAAGTTATTAAGTACGGTGTGATTTGGGATGCCGAATTGTTTACCCAGTTAGAAGCAAGTAAACGCCTCGACCAACTCCGCTATGTCAAACCTGACTTAATAACCACCATATTAACGCGCTCTTGTCAAGCTAAAGCTGATGTTGTTGGCAAAGATGAGAAAGAAGGCGGATTACGGGCAATTCTCAATTATGGACACACCATCGGTCATACAGTGGAAAGTTTGACTGGTTATCGTCTAGTAAATCATGGTGAAGCGGTGGCTATTGGTATGGTAGCAGCCGGTCAAATTGCTGTGGATTTGGGACTGTGGCAAAAAGAAGACACAGAACGTCAAAATGCTTTAATTCAAAAAGCGGGTTTACCAACTCAGTTACCAGATGGAGTAGATATTGAAGCAATTATTGAGGCGTTGCAGTTAGATAAGAAAGTCAAAGCGGGGAAAGTGCGGTTTGTTTTACCAACAGAGATTGGTGTAGTAACAATTACCGATGAAGTGCCATCGGATATTATTCGGCAAGTGTTGCGGGGAATGTGAACAATTTGAAGAAGAATTAAGGAGTCAGAATAAAAGTTAGTTGCTCTGTTCTTCAATTACGAATTAATGAGCCATGATACTCCAAGGCAAAAATCAATTAACTTTGCAAGAGTTCCTAAATCTTCCACCAAGCGAGGGAGACATAACTTATGAGCTAGTTGATGGCCAAGCAATTCCTAAAATGTCACCAAAATTTTTTCACGCGAAACTTACTCGCGTTATTCTTAATTTGATTGAGCAATCGTGTGAGGGTAAAGGAGAAGTTTGCCCGGAATGGGCTGTTGCTTTAACTCGTCGAGGACGAGATTGGATGCCAATTCCAGATATTTTATACATTTCTTATAAGCGTTTACCCGCCAACTGGGATGAAAATGAAGCTTGTCCTGTTCCTCCTGATTTGGTGATTGAGATTATTTCGCCCTTCGGGTTCGAGAGTTCGCAATCGGCGGAAACCGCCAAGACTGCGACTCTCTCACCAGGGCAAACCTTTGGACAAATGGCGGCTAAAGCCAAAGACTATTTGGATGCTCAGGTGCTGCGGGTATGGATATTAGATAGTAAAGCCAGAAGCATTACTGTTTTTTATCCAGACGCAGCGCCACAAACTTATATGGGAGAAGAACTACTCACAGATTCTTTGTTTGAGGGACTGCAATTTACTGTTGAGCGGGTGTTTCAAAAGGCGAAAATACCATTAGCTACTGAATAGCACAATTCTCTTGCTTTCAACATCCATCGAAATTTCAAGTAGCGGAAGGTTTGTCTAACTTTAACCAGTTGCTTGAGCAACTTATCTGGTTAATTTAGATAGTAGCCATATTTACGCTGTACTGTACTAATAGTTTAGCTGGTTAATTCATAATTCATCCATTTGTAGGAGGTAATTAGCAAGGAATAAATGTATTTTATTTATAATCAGACCAAGACTAATATGGTTGAAAACTGTCTTCACGCAACCGATCTATCAACGATGTTAAACTTAATATTTACCAGATGTATAAAAATAAAACCTTTGGTGCTTTCAACAGCTTTTTTACTGGCTGTACAGACTTCTGCCAATGCTGAACAAGCAGTTTCTAATTTGACTCCAAGACAAGCTCAACATTTATCCCGTGACTTGGTTCCATATAATTCTCAAGAATTTTTTAGACAAGGAAAAAATTCAATTGAGAGAGAAATTCAAATTCTTAATCAAAGGCAACAGCGCCCAATTAAACCTATTCTGAAGATTGATTCAGTACCGCAAAGCAAAAGACCACATACTCAGCAAAAACCCCAACGTCTTATCTAAGTAAGAATCATCACTCTTCTATGGCTTTTGCTTGTCTTGTTAATTTTTAAACTGTAGCACATAAGCTACATTTCCAGACATCACGATCGCTATACTTTGCTTTTGGCCAACAGAGGTTTTGTATTTCCAATTTTGCAACAAAAGTTTACAATCTTATTCGTCTAGCAAACTCATCAACGCTTGAATTTCAGCGTCTTGCTCTTGCGGCTCTGATAATTGAGACTGTAGCTTTAATAATTGACTCTGTAATTCTTCTGCTACATGAAGCATTTCAGACTCTTGTGCAATTTTTAGCTGATTTTCTTTAATTTTGATTTGTTTAAGCAAGTCATTTTCAACATGAATTGAGTTGTAATGTTGAGCAATCATAGCTTTACATTTATTATCAATCTATGGAGTGCAATTAAATTTCTCACTTATGTATTATTCCACACTTTTTTCATTTTTGAAATATCTAGGCGATTTAATCTCAATAGCTCATAGTTTTTAGTCTGTTCTCTTCTCAAAATTTTGGGAATATTGACTTCAGCTACTTCCAGTTAAAAAACATCCGATCTTAGGGATGCCCCAATGTACGCCCCTAATACAAATGTACGAATAATTTAGGATAATTTATTTTTTGTAAGTTACCAATATAGAAATTGTCATCGTGAGAACATATAGCTAGCTGTGCCAGTTTACCTCTGTAGCATATTTATATTTTTATAGGCTTTTGTAAAAATGAAAATATGAAATAAAATTGGTTGGCTTAGGGCAAATTTTTAGACAAAACATATTAACTTTTTGGTTAATTTTCCAAGTATTGTAGATATGTTAAATATTATTTTGAGCAGTATGGACTTAAAATCGATCGAGAAAAAGATTTATACCTTTATAAAAATTATATCTACAGCGCTGATAACAAGCGCAATTGGATTGGAATCGTGGAATATTTATGCAGTAATAACTAACATTCCTCTACCAAGCAGCCTTAATCCAATTTTTTTGATTGAGCGTTTTGCGATGATATGCCATTTTATTGAAAGTATTATAGCAGCTTTTTATGCACCTTCAAGACAAAAGATGCCAATAAAATATGCTATTTATACTTTTTTTGTCGGCACAATTGGGTTGTTAGAATTATTTGACCAGCAGAATGACTGTTGACGCTTCTACGCCTTGAAGGTAGGGGTTTTTGGATAGTAATGTGCGTTATGCGATCGCACCTACGTAAAAATCTATAAGTCATTAAATATACCATTACAGCAAAAATCATCTGTGGGAGTTTTCCTATGAATGTAGGTAACTAATTAATCTGACACTCAGAAGGGAGTATAGTTTGTATAGTTAGTTTTTTGCTGAAATTTTAGTTTGCCACTAAGGAATTAAAAAATGTCTACTGATACTGACATAGTTACTTACGTTGAAGAAAGTGAATTTGATATTGTTTTAAATGGAAGTGAAGAGAAAGTTGTTGTTGTTGATTTTACTGCTACTTGGTGTGGCCCCTGTCGCCTAGTCAGTCCGTTAATGGATCAACTTGCCGAAGAATACAAAGGTCGTGCTAAAGTCGTTAAGGTAGATGTTGACAGGAATAAGCCCGTTTTCAAAAAATTCGGTCTTCGCAGTATTCCAGCAGTTTTAATTTTCAAAGATGGTATTTTAGCAGAAACTATAGTAGGGGTTTCTCCTTACGAAGACTTTAGCAACGCTGTTCAGAAGCTTGTTTAGCTAATTCGTAATTCGTAATTCGTAGAGAATATCATTAGGGATTACGAATTATTTTAACCATTTACTTTTCGCCTATAATGTGCTTGAAGTAAACCACTTGGATATTGTTGTGAGTTAATCAGCTCTAATTTTTCTTCATGGTTAGATGGTGGAAAAAGATGTATACCGCCACCTAAGATAATTGGAATCGTTGAAATAATATATTCGTCAATCAAGCTGTGCTGAAGAAACGAATTGATTAATTCTCCGCCACCAACTAGCCAGATATTTTTAAAACCTTGAGCCTCTATATCTGCTAACGCCTGTTTTACTGGGTGAGAAACAAATACAACGTCCTGACGATCGGATTGGAAATTACGCTGGGTGAATACGAAGGATTTTTTTTCTGGATAAGGCCATCGATCAAAACCCAGCCCTACTTCATACGTCTTGCTACCCAAGACGATCGCATCAATCGATTCGTAGAAATCACCATAACCATAGTCTTCATCTTCTGTATCAAGGATTGATAGCCACTCAATTTTGCCATCGCTACGAGCAATGTAGCCATCCAAACTAGCTGCAATGTAGAGTGTAACTTTCGTCATTGTGCTTGGTGAATTTGGTAGTTTTCACTCAATGAGTACAAGCGATCGCACGCTTATTCTTTTTACAGCATTTTAGCCCTTGATGGTTTATATCACAAAAGAGCGATGCTACGACGGGCTACGCCTACGCTTACCCAATTACTTAGGTTTTTTGATTATGCGATTTAAACCGACCTGTAATAAATTCTCGCTGAGATAAATGCTTCGTATTGCGTTTGGTGACTCGTTCTCGCCACATCTTGAAACTAGATTCTTTCATTTCGCGCCTCATTAAGGCGATTACCTGTTTCTCCAACAGCCCAAACTGAGCTTCAATTGCATCAAAAGATGTTCTATCTTCCCATGCCATTTCAATGATGCGATCGATGGTTTGTGAATCAAGGTTAGGTAGCTTCATTTTTTTTTGCTGGCAATTAGTAAATTTGAGCTATATATAATATTTTACTTTTCGTTTTGAAGAACCATTGTGTCTGCTGCACCCAGTTGCAGAGCATAAAGGTTGGCATAAACACCTTGCTGATTAATGAGTTCGGCGTGAGTACCCTGTTCGACAATTTGTCCCTGCTGAATTACTAATACCCGATCTGCCTGCGTAACTGTACTGAGGCGGTGGGCAATTACGAAACTAGTACGACCTTGGAGCAAACGAGCGATCGCACTTTGTACTAGTGCTTCTGTGCGGGTATCGATGCTGCTGGTGGCTTCATCCAAAATCAGAATTCGGGGATTAATTAATACCGCCCGAGCAATACTGATTAGTTGTCGCTGTCCTTGACTCAAGGGCGCTCCCCGTTCGCCTAATTGAGTTGTATAACCCTGTGGTAATGAGGTAATGAACTCATGCACATTTGCTAGTTGTGCAGCCGCTTCGATATCAGCTTGGCTGGCGTAAGGAGCGCCAAAAGCTATATTTTCGGCGACAGTGCCGGTAAACAAAATATTGTCTTGCAGGACGATGCCAATTTGACGGCGCAGACTTGCTTGAGTCACGCTACGCACATCAATATTGTCAATTTTCACTGCACCGCTTGATACATCATAGAAACGCAAAATCAAGTTAATAATTGTACTTTTTCCCGAACCGGTTGGCCCGACTAATGCAACCATCTGTCCTGGATAGGCGTGTAAATTCACTCCTTTAAGAACCAGTCGATCTGGGTTATAGCCAAATTTGACATTCTCGAATGTCACCTCACCTTGAATAGGCGGCATTTCTATGGCATCAGGTGCATCTTTGAGTTCTGACGGTTCATCTAATAATAGAAATATTCGCTCTAATCCGGCGAAGGCAGATTGAGCTTGAGTATAAAACTGGCTGAGAATTTGGATCGGGCGGAAGAACTGCTGGACGTAAAGTAAAAAGGATGTCACTACACCCACTGTTGCAGCTCCTGTTACCGCTAGATAACCGCCATAGGCTAGCACGCCAGCCGTTGCTAGTGTGTTGAGAAAATCGATAGAGGGCAAAAAGGCGGAAGTAATTGCCACAGCCTCAACGTTGGCATCTCTATTAGCGGCGTTAAGAATATCAAATTCTGCGATATTCATCTGTACGCGATTAAATGCTTGTGCTTCTCGGACACTGCCAATATCTTCTTCTAACTTGGCGGAAAGTTCCCCAATGGTTTGTCGGGTGACGCGAAATCTGACTCTTGCCCAACGTGCAAATAAGCTTGTGGTAAAAATCATCAGTGGCACAACCAGATTGCTCAACAAACCAAGTCGCAGGTTGATTGAGAGCATGGCAATTACAATGCCCACCAAACTGAAAGTATTGCCCAGCATTTGGGCAATCGTCAGTCCAAATGCTTGATTCACGGTATTGACATCATTCAGCAAGCGGCTCATTAAATCGCCTGCTTCGCTGCGATCGAAAAAGCTGAGTGGCAGACTTTGGATTTTAATGAAAATATCTTGTCTTAGTTGAGCCAGCAATCGCTGCATAATCCAGCCGACTCGAATAATTTGACCCCGAATTGCTAAGACACCAAGTCCGTAGTTCAGCCCTAGTAGCCCTAACAACATCAGCAGTCCTTGCAAATTCCCTTGTGCAATCAAACGATCGATCGACCAGCCGAGAAAGAATGGTCCAACTGCCTGAGTTATGGCACCAATTAATACTAATGTCAGAGCGATGGGAATTTCTTTGCGATAAAGCAGCACGTATTGTAAAAAGCGCCGCAGGGTGGAAAATTGCTGACTTGCGTTTTCCTCAGATGCAACAACGGGAATAGTGCCTCTCATTTTTTCTCCTTCGGCTTTACCTGAGATTCCAAAATTACACCGTAGAGTGGACTGGTTTGCATCAATTCTTCGTGAGTGCCTTGTGCTACCAATCGTCCTTTATCCATGAGAAAAATGCGATCGGCATTTTTAACAGTGCTAATACGTTGAGCTACTACAAAGGTTGTACAAGCTTTTTGGCGCATTAAACCATCTAGTTCGGCTTGAATTTGGGCGGCAGTTTTGGCATCTATAGCCGAGGTACTATCGTCAAGTATCAGAATGCTGTAATCGGTTAGTAAGGTACGAGCGATCGCAATTCGCTGCTTTTGTCCACCAGATAAGCCTACGCCCCGTTCGCCCACAATCGTCTCGTAGCCATCAGCTAGACCGCTAATAAAATCGTGCATTTGGGCGGTTTTCGCAACTTCAATCACCTCTTCTAAGGTGGCATCAGGTTTGGCGTAGGCAATATTTTCGCGGATTGTGCCAGAAAAGAGGGTGGTTTCCTGAAAGACAATCCCAATATGCGATCTGAGGCTTTTGAGTGTGAAACTTTTTATATCTCGTCCGTCAATGCGAACTGCTCCCTTGGTGACATCGTAAAAGCGAGGAATCAGGTTCATGATTGTGCTTTTTCCCGAACCAGTCATTCCGAGAACGGCGATTAGCTCGTTAGGCTTGGTTTCAAAGGATACTTCTTTGAGAGTTTCGGTTGTCGCTCCGGGATAGCGAAAGGAAACATTTTCAAAGGTAATTCTACCACCGCAGGTGTCAAAGGGGACAGCACCAGGGCAATCGCGAATTTCTACCTCTGCATCCACAACTTCGTAGACACGTTCGGCGGAAGCAGCTGCTTGAGCGATCGCGGGTGCGGCAAATCCAATCAACAAAATTGGTTGGAGAATCAACGCTAGGTAGGAGTTAAACGCCACCAGCTCGCCAATGGAAAATCTGCGCCCAATCACCTGCGCTCCCCCATAGGCGAAAACTGCCAGTGTTACCAAATTACTCAGCAAGAATATCAAGGGAAAGGTATCGCGGATGGCGCTAATGGTCTTCATGTTTGCCTTGACTAGGCCATCATTCAGAGTTGTGTAACGCGACCTTTCGGTTGACTCCCGCACAAAGGCTTTAACTACACGGATTCCTAGCAAGTTCTCTTGCAAGATAGCATTGAGGTTGCTCAGTTGCTCTTGTACTTGCCGAAAAAGTTTGTTATTTCGGCTGACGAATAGTGCCATTAACCATGCGGTTATGGGCACTGCTGTTAGGCTAATCAGTGCTAATTGCCAGTTCATCACCAGCAAAACCACCGAAATACTCACCAATGTCACAACTGAACCGACGACCTGAATTAAACTAGTACCAACAAAGGTACGAATTTGTTCAATGTCGCTGGTGACACGGGTTAGTAGTTGGGAAGTCTGCGCCTGGTCATGAAAGCTGAAACTGAGATTTTGGATTTTGCTGAAAATTTTGTTTCGCAGTTCATAAGCAACACCCTGAGATGCTGCTTCTGCTAAATAGCTTTGTCCAAAGTTAAATACACCACGAGCGATCGCGGCAACTACCATCCAGGCGGCGCTATATAGCACAATTTGGAGATTTTTTGGCGCGATTCCCTCATCAATTCCCCACCGAAATAGTTGTGGAGTGAGTGCGTTGGCGATCGTCAACAGCAACAGGCTGACTAATGCTCCCAGTGAAGTCCACCGGTAAGTGCTTAAACTTTTAAGCACGCGCTGGGTTGCCTTTATCGACGAAGTTTCTTGGAGTTCTGGTTGCTGAACCAATGGTATTTACCCCTCTATCTTTGGAAAATTATCTCCTATTTTTGATTGTAAAAAACCAATTGGCTAGTCCATCAAGGGTGTTAGTATTATCACACTCCCCAGACTTTGATAGTAGCATCGTTAGCAAAGTAACTACTAATGTCACTGGAACTGACAATAGTTTGGCCATCTGGGCTGATAGCAATGTCTACAATTCGAGATGAATGACCTTCCAGTATGCAAAGTTTTTCACCCGTTTGTAAATCCCACACAATGATTGTATTGTCTGCACCTCCACTTACGATAACTTTAGCATCTGTACTGAAAGCCACAGGTGCGGAGCCTTCAAGTATATGTATTTTTTCTCCTCTAATTAAATCCCATAAAATGATAGTATTTATTCTATTCTCGACCCCTACACTTGCAAGAATATTGGCTTGGGGGCTTAGGAAAATAGGTTGATGACCGTGAATAATTCGATGACCTTGGAAAATATGAACTATCTTCTTTGTTTGGAAATTCCACACTTTGATGCTGGCATCCCCACTGCAAGTAACAAGAGTTTTTCCATCTTGGCTTAAGGTAGGGAAAAAAGTTTTATCCGATTTACTAAGAGGCACATTAAATGTAGCAATTCGTCGTTCACCAGTTTGTAAATCCCACATTTTAAGAACTATGTCATAAAAACCACGTGCATCCTTAAAGTGACAATACATAATAGTGAGAAACTGCTCTGAGGGGTTGACGATCAGATCGTTCTCTTCAGCTGTATTATGCCCGTATATAGTACTAACTAGCTGACCTGTCTGTAAATTCCAGACTTTAACAGGGTGTTCAGAGTCAGAGTAGTCATCATGAACGCGACGACCGAGAGAGATGGTTGTTTTATTCAGCAAATTGGTAGCGAAAGAGCCAGCGTAATTCCCTTTTAAAGTGCGAATTATCTCCTCTGTTTGTATGTCCCATAGACTTACTATACCTTCAGATGCAATGATAAGGGTTTGCGTATCAGGGATGAAAGCGATATTAACATAATCAGTAACATCATCAATATCATCATTTGGTAAATTGATATCCAAAGTGCGTATTAGCTGACCTGTTCTTAAATCCCAAAGGTTGCATTTTCCATTATCAACACTTACTAGAGTTTTCCAATCTGAACTGATTGAAGAACACAAAGACATTACAGTTTGCCCATTCCATGCATGAAGGCATTTAAAAAATTCATAGGTATATATTCTTGTAAGACCTCTTTTGCTGACCATTCTGTACTTTCTTGAAGTAGAAAATAGGCAGCTTCTCTCACTTCTATTGAAGAGTCATGCAACGAATGAATAATTATTTGTAAGCCAGCTTGACCATATTCAAAAGCATCCAGAAGAGCATCAATTTTTTGCTCAATCCTTCCATGCATCATCAACTGGTTAATTCTTTCAAGTTCTCCCAAAACTACATCATCTGCTGGGACTTTATAATGACCGCACAGAGATACATCATGCTCTTTTGGCTCTTGGGAATTATCTACCATAATGTAAGTAGACAGATATAACTAAATCTAATATCTAATTGCGAAGAGGAACGACGTTCGCGGAGCTTTCCCGTTAGCATAGCATCTCCGCCAAAAGAAGAGTAGCAAGGTTTATGTTGTTTTTGATTAAATTCTGTATGACTTGCGGCAAATTATTTGTGGTGCAAATTTCGAGTTTTGGGACAGTGGCATGGGAGAATACATTTTTAGCAAGCATTACGGCTAATCAATTTCAAGACCGAAGAAAACCAAAGAACAAGAATAATGGCTCAAAATTTTCATCGTAATTCCCAACTTCCCTCGGATATCTCAACTACTATCAGTCGCACAGCAAAGCCAAGTTCTGAGTTCTACTCTCTTTTTTCTGAAGAAGAAATTTCAGGAATAATTCATGCATTAGAAGTCAAACGAGAAATCCCTCTCAAGTATTCATATAAAGGGAGAGGTGCAAAAATTTGGAACGATTTTTATCTAAAACATGCTATTCCTAGATGGTATGGAAGAGCAAATGTAGAAATTGACCTTTTAAAAGATAATTTTAAATACCTGAATGATCGTATAAGCATTGGTGACAGAGTAAATATTATAGACGTTGGTGCAGGTAATTCCTATCCAGTTAAAAAGTTTATTCGCAGACTAAACAAATTAGGAAAAGTTAATAAATATGTTGCTTTAGACATTAGTGAAGAATTGCTTCGCGTCTCCAAAAGCAATTTCAGAAAATGGTTTCCACTAGTCGAGTTTATCAGTTCCACAATTGACATAGAAAGTAGTTGTGTACCCAAAATTTTATTCCAAAATCAAGCTAGCCTTGAAATGGACGACACAGCGAAAATATTTTTCCACTTAGGAGTTACTATTGGAAATCATCAAAATAGAGATGAGGTTTTCAAAAATTTTAGAGATAGTATGGGAAAAAATGATCTTTTAGTATTTACTAATGAAACTGGTTCTAACTCTACATGGGATGGAATAGTTAGAGGTGGCTGCAAGTATCATGTAGAAGAAGTATATGCATGGGTTAAAAAGAAGATTGGGATTAAATCTGAAGATTGTGAACTAGTGAGAAAATACGATTTAAAAACAGATAGTATTGTTGCTAATCTGAAATTACATCATGATTACACTATCAATTTTAGTCGGATGGGAATAGATAAAAATATTGCAATCTCTGAAGGTGAAGAAATTACTATTTGGCGACATCACAAGTATGAAATGCCTAAACTATTGCAAGAACTAGAACGTTCTGGACTACAAATTGTTCACTATACTACTAACAAATACAAATCACATATTATGGTGATTTGTAAGGTTGTCAGTAACTAAGCTTTTCAATTAGACTTTATAGCGCTTCTGTGTTTAGTTCAATAGACTTCTTGCATGAATCCCTTACCCTCACCCTAAATCCCTCTCCCAAGCTAGGCAGAGGGACTTTAAAATTGACTCCCCTTCTCCCAAAATTGGGAGAAGGGGTTGGGGGATGAGGGCAAGTTTTGCATTCGTGCAAGAGGTCTAATAAAGACCTAGCTCTCAACTCTCAATACTATTTGGATAAACCTAAAAATCCCTCTTTTGGTCTAGGGAAAGGTAAATTCAAACTTTTTGCCCCGAAGCCCGAAAAGTATTGCCTCAACTCTTCCCTACTAGCGTTGGGGAGTAACATTCAAAGCCTCCTTCTTAAAAGAAGAGAGGTTTAGAAAGAGGTCAGAGTTTATTGCATACCAACGAGAAGCCTATAGCGAAAATTTTTCCGATCCGTATCTAATATGGTATTAAATATTTCTGATGATGCTAAAAAATCAGTTTAACTTGGTTTGTATATCAATTAAATGTACATCAAACGCGGTCTAGGCTCAGGAACTGGACGCCCCAAATCCTTAGCAGTTTCTATCCATTCCTGCACAACTAATTCTACATTATGCAGGGCTTCTTGATAAGTATCACCGTCAGCAGCACAGCCTGATAACTCTGGGACTTCAGCAATAAAGGCTCGATCTAATTCACTCCAGTAGAGAATAATTTCATACCGAAACATCATTTTTACTTCCTAGCTTATACTTGAGAATCACTGCCCGAACTTGTTTAATTTGATAACTTTTGGCTTTTCCTTTTTTATGTTGCAGGTTCAATATTTCCTCAACATCGGCTTTGACAAAAATACGATGATCGCCACGAATCCGTTCTTCAAAGCCTAGTGTATATAAAAGTTGCCACAGTTGGGCAAAAGGGATATCTGTATCAGAAGTCCCAGAGAGAATTTTGTCTAAGAGTTTGTCTTGCTGACTCACGTTTTTCTGACTGCCTTAATATTTCTATAGTCTCATATTTATTTAAAATCAGGGTATCTAAAAGCAAATCTATCATTTTGCTCCTGAGTTCAAGCATCTCTGATGATAATGACTAGTCCAGTTATAGGGCAAACTTTAGGCTTGGATACTGCTCTACTAATTGACTTGATTTTAACAAATACTAATTATTTGGATGTTACAGATGATTTTTTGGAAGCGATATTTTGCAGTGAGTTTAATTTTGTAACATCAATTTTGTCTCTAGTAAAGTGTATCATTTATCTTGACAAATAATGCTCATTTACCCTTATTACTGGGGTTATCAATCTTAATATCGGCTCAATTTATACTTTCCCGATTTTTATAGAATCCTTTAGCGTAAGGTTCTACAGGAAAGGTATCACCAATTTATAAGTGATGTAGGCAACTACAGAGGACAAATTATTGAGATTGCTCATATCATAATGCTGAGGTATAAATCCATCTCAGTTAATACTGTTATTGAGTAAGGAATATTACATAAATATGAAGAATCAATTTCTAAGTGCAGTTGCATTTTTAACCACGATTAGTTTGACAACGACCGTACAAGCAGCTAATTCTGAACATGTTAAACAGTTATTAGCAACCAAACAATGTCAAAACTGTGATTTGACGAGTGCAGGTTTAGTGATGGCTGACTTATCTGGAGCCAATTTGAGCGGTGCTAATCTCACAGGTGCTAACCTCAGCCGCGCAAACTTGAGCGGTGCAGATTTGCGCGGTGCAAACTTAAGTGGCGCGAGTTTATTTGGCGTTAACCTGAGCGAAGCTAAATTTAATGGGGCAAATTTGACGGGTGCTGATTTGAGAAATACTTATTTAGCAAATGCAGAACTAACTGGTGCTTACTTGAATGGGACTAACTTTCAAGGTGCAGTTGCGATACCATCACAAATTGCTTCACCAGCAGATTTTTATGCTTTGGGTGTAGCAGAAGGGCAAAAAGGCAACCAACAGCAAGCAATCAGTTATTTTAATCAAGCGATCGCAATTAAACCAGAATATGCAGATGCTTATCTTGCTCGTGGTGTCGCTCGTTACCAAATACTAGATAGACAAGGTGCATTCCAAGATGCTCAAGTTGCAGAAAAATTGTTTACATCCCAAAACAACAGCACTGGAACCCTAACAGCCCAAACTTTTATAAAAGAACTACAAACACCGGTTAATGAGAAGGTAAGTACTGGTAAACCCAGCTTCGTTGACTTTTTGGGAAGTATTGGCTCAGTCTTGCTCAATTTCTTCCCTTTTTAAAGGAGATAATAGTTGACAAATGACAAATACAACTCTTGGAGAGGCTGCGCCCGAAGCGTAGCTATGCCGCAGGCTTTACGGCTTCGCTCAGTACAAGTGACAAATAACAAATGACAAATGACAAATGACCGAAAACGAAAAGGATACAGAGCAACTAAATTTATTTATGGGTGTTTTGAATTTTGAATTTTGAATTCGGAGCGAAGCGACGTGACTTTATCTAACGAATTATGGGCAGCAAATCAAGACTTAGCCCAAGCTTGCTTAGAGCATTCTTTCGTTCAAGGCATTGGCGATGGTACTCTTGAGCGAGCTAAATTTGCTTACTACGTAGGGCAAGATGCTTTTTTCTTAGAAGCTTTTGCCCGTGCCTACAGTATCGCCGCGGCTAAAGCACCAGACTGGTTAGGTTTCACCACATTTCATAATTTAGCTAGTGGAGTTTTAGAAGAATTGCGGCTGCATAGTGGCTATGCTTCTGAGTGGGGAGTCAATTTGTATGCTGTAGAACCTGCATCTGCCACCCGCCGCTATACTGATTTTTTGTTAGCAACTGCTTGGAGCAAAGATGTAGGTTTAACTGCGGCGGCAATGTCTCCCTGTATGCGTTTGTATGCTTTTTTAGGAGAAAAATTGGCTTGTAACGGTATTCCTAATCATCAATATGCAGACTGGATTCGTACTTATAGCAGCGCAGATTTTCAACCACTGACACAACAATTAGAAAATTTGGTTGACAATTATGCCGCTACCAATTCTGTTGTGCATTCAACTTATCGTTATGCGATGTTTTGTGAACGCGACTTTTTTCAAGCTGCATGGATGTTCAGTTGAGCAAATTCATATCGAGCAACTTTTTTGACTTTTCCTAACTGTCGAACTCACGTTGTTTTTAGATATCAAGCTGGGTAAAAATGCTAAGTTCTATTTTTAAACCTATATCCAAAAAAAGACGCAAAAGATAAATTTGCGTCTTCTTTTAAAATTTTAAAAAATTAGAAACTGAATGTGGTTCTCAATGCACCAATAACAACATCATCATTAGCGTCGTTATGATCTGGAGATGTTAACCAGATGACTCCAGGAGTAATGGTGATATTGTCACTCAGCTTATACTGGTAGAACGCCTCAAGATGATAGGATGTATCAGGATCGCTATCCAACCCTGCAATGTTAGAACTTGTCACTTTCGGCTCCACACCAGCGATGATACCTGCTAAGTTACCTTTTTTACCGAGGTCAGGGAAGCCCAAGGTGACAGCATAGTTCCAAATATCAACGTCTCCACGAGTTCCTCTCAAGCTTTGGCTGTTGGTGTATCCAGCCCAACCACCCAAGACGATATTATCAGTAATGCCAATAGATGCTTCAACACCGTAAGAATTACTGGAAAATCCTACTTGATCTTCTGGTAAACCCTGGATAGCTGCTATATCCTGGAAAGTGGCGGCATTGCTACCTGTGAGTAGTGGTTGATTGTAGGAATTGATGTAAGTTAAACCGATAGAAATGCGATCGCTTGGTTTAACTGTCAGCTGTGCCAACGCACCATAAGAACCATTGAACAAACCATTATTGGGCGTAGGGTCATTAGCTGTACCACTCAAATACCCTAGACTTAATGCCAATTGATCGCTGAACTCGTGCGTTACTGCCAACCCCGCGCCATTTATCTGATTATAAATTGGGTTGCGTGTACCAAACGTGGACAAAGCACCAAAGGAGCCATCACCGTCAAAGAGATTGACAGTACTGGTAATATCATCTGCTGCGGCTGCGTTGACAAGAGCAGTAACCTCTGTTTTTTCACCCAGAGGGAATTTGTAATACAAGGCATCTATAAAAGCATTAGTGGTACCATCCTCGCCAGCAAAAAATAAGTTCCCCTCTGGCGTACCGATGTTAGGACTGAGAATATTATCAGCCTGGATTCTGGTGAACAGCGTATCTTTTCCTGTAAAGCTGGTCACGAATTGTATCCGCGCCCGTAACCCTAAAGTTGTATTCTTATCTGTAATTTCCGCACCGTTAACTGTATTTCCTGACAAAACATCGCTAGCGACTGCGACAACTTCTGCTTGCAATTTAGTTGTGGTTGAGAACTGATTCGCCTCCAATTCAGCAGTTCGCGCTTCTACTGCATCTACACGGCCTCGGAGTGTCGCCAGTTCGGCGGAAAAATCTTCTTGCAGCTTTTGTAATGTGGCTAAATCTTGTTTGTTAACTAAATCGCCAGTGGCTGTCGCAATAAGTTCGTTAACGCGATCGAGACAAGCATTCAAACCAGCAGCAAACTCATATCGCGTTAATGCCCGATTACCGCGATAAGTGCTATTTGGGTATCCTGCAATACAGCCATAGCGCTCAACCAAGGATTGCAATGCTTGAAATGCCCAGTCGGTTGGTTGTACATCAGAAAATTGAGACACGGAGGTAACTTGCGCTTTTGTCTCAACTTTTGTGTCTGGATTAGCTAAAACTTGCACTTGATTGATTTCAGACATGCTAGAAGTTTCACCTGCAAATGTAGCAGTATTCACAAATAGCATGACACCGCAGACTGCTGGACTAACTAGCAGATATTTCCAGAATTTTTGCATTTCTCTCCTCACACCGATCTCCAACTCACACCCAAACCACGTTTTTTAAACGTGTATTTTATGAGAATATTTGTCAGCAATCTTATCAGAAGAGAGGAAACTTTTTAACAAAAAAAGTCAACAAACCCTAATTATTTAGGGAAAACTAAATTGCAGAGGGCTGTACCGTCTGAAAAAGTTTTGTTGTTACTCATTACACAGCAAACTCAGAATGATATTATGTACTTAAAATGAGAATGAGAATTATTATAGTATAAAGTTTAGAATACTTCCCATTGTCAATAGCGATGATGACAGAGGTAGAGCAAGCATCCGTTTTGGAGGCAAAATACGTGATTGTGAATTGCACAGAAGTTAGAACAGGTAGGCAAAGAAGCGGCATCTTGCCCATAATTGCTCTGCTAATGTTGTCGATGGCTACTGGGTGTAGTCAATCGAATCCAAATCAGGGAACAACTTCCGAACAGTTGCCGCAAGCACAAGAAGCTGCTTCTAACCCACAGGCACAGTCGGGAAAAACTAAAGTAGTAGCGACATTTTTGCCGATATATTTGTTTACTAAGGCAGTAGCTGGGGATGTCGCAGATGTAGAAATTCTAGTGCCACCTGGTACGGAGGTACATGAATACCAAGCGACACCAGGAAATGTTAAAGCGATCGCTACTGCCAATGTGTTAGTAAAAAATGGTTTAGGTTTGGAGGAATTTCTGGAAGGTACTGTGAAAAATGCCCAAAATCCCAAATTAACTGAAATTGATGCAAGTATTGGTATTAAACCCTTAAATGAAATCTCACCTGTTGTGAAAACGACTCAAGATGAAAAAGACCATAATCATGCCCAAGGTAATCCTCACGTTTGGTTAGATCCAGTTTTGGCAAAACAACAGGTAACAAATATTCGCGATGGATTAATTGCAGCCGACCCCGCTAACAAAGCTACTTACGAAGCAAATGCCACAGCTTATATTAAAGAATTAGAAAGTTTAAACAGCGAATTTCAGCAGATTTTGCAAAAAAATACCAGTTGCACCTTTATTACCTTTCATGATGCGTTTCCATATTTAGCTAAACGCTATAACCTCAAGCAAGTCGCTGTGGTAGAAATTCCCGAAGACCAGCTTTCTCCAACGGATGTACAAAATGCAATTAATGCCGTAAAACAGTACAAAGTTAAAGCTTTATTTAGTGAGCCAGGAGTAGATAATAAACTTCTAACCAGCCTTTCCAAAGACTTGAAATTAAATTTGCGTACTCTGGATTCTCTAGAAAATGGCGAAACAGATCCGCAGCGTTACTTTAAAGCGATGAAAGCTAACTTGCAAACTTTAGAAACTGCATGTAAATAGATTTATCATTAATCATTTCTCTTTTGTTCTTTACAAATGACCAATGACCAATGACCAATGACTAATGACCAATGACCAATGACCAATGACTAATGACCAATGACCAATGACCAATGACCAATAACATTCCTATTTTGAAAGTAGAAGGATTAACTGTCTATCAAGGCAGCTATCTAGCTGTTCGAGATGTATCCTTTGAATTATTGCCAGGAACAGATACAGCTATCGTCGGGCCCAATGGTGCTGGTAAAAGTACCCTGGTAAAAGCGGTTTTAGATTTGATCCCTCGAAGTGCTGGTAGGATTGAAATCTTGGGTCGTCCAATTGCCAGATTGGGACATTTACGCCACACGTTGGGCTATATGCCGCAAAACTTCATTTTTGACCGCAGTTTTCCTATTTCTGTCAGCGAATTGGTGGGACTGGGATGGACTAAGGAAGATAAAAGAAAGAATTCATTTTTCTCTAAATTGTCGAGACAAGACCGCGAAAAATCGGCAGCAGTAACAGAAGCTTTACGGCGAACTGATGCTTATCATTTACAGCATCAAGCTATTGGGACTCTTAGCGGCGGTCAACTGAAGCGGGTTTTATTGGCTTATTGTTTGGTAATGCCTCGGAAACTCTTGGTACTAGATGAAGCCTTTGCTGGTGTTGATGTACAAGGTGCAGCAGATTTTTATGCTTTGCTAAATGAATTAAAGCGAGAAGAGGGTTGGACAGTATTACAAGTTTCTCACGATATTGATATGGTAAATCGCCATTGCGATCGCGTGCTTTGCCTGAACCAAAGCATTGTTTGTACTGGTAAGCCAGAAATTGCCCTTTCACCGCAAAACCTGTTAGCAACCTACGGCCCAGGTTTTAGCCGCTACCAGCACCAACATTAATGCCTATAAGTATGAATTTCTTCAATGATTGTCAGATAACTTGGCTTGCGATCGCCAATATTAATGATTTGGTAAGCTTATTAACATTCCCTTATATGCAGCGTGCGATCGCAGGTGCTGCATTGATGGGAATACTTGGCGGGATGTTGGGTAGTTTTGTCACCTTGCGCCAGTTATCATTTTTCAGTCACGCAGTTGGTCATGCAGCATTAGTAGGTGTGGCGTTAGGTGTACTGCTACAAATAAATCCTACTTGGATGCTGTTACCTTTTACCTTAGTTTTTGGGGTTATTGTTCTTTACTTTATCGATAAAACCGACTTAGCTAGCGATAGCGTACTTAGCATAGTGCTATCTGGGGCATTAGCGATCGGTTTAATTCTCACGAGCCTAATTAAAGGATATCGTGGCAACTTGATGGCTGTACTGTTTGGGGATATTCTAGCGATCGACACCACAGATTTGATTTTGACGCTGCTAGTACTTGTGGGAGGTGGCATATTTTTATTATCAACTCTGCGACAGCAAATTTTATTGACCCTTAACCCCGATGTCGCCCAAGTTCAAGGTGTTCCCGTCCAATTGTACCGCTACGCTTTTGTAGTCTTGCTTTCACTCGCCGTTGCTGTCGCGATTAAAGCTGTTGGCGTTTTATTAGTCAACGCCTTTTTGGTCATTCCCGCCTCTACCGCCAAACTGATGAGTCACCACTTTAGCCGCTTTCTAGTCATGTCGGTGATAGTTGGTTCCATTAGCAGCATTGCTGGGATCATTGTGTCAGGTATTTTCAACTTTGCTTCTGGGCCAAGTATTGTTCTTGTCCAATTTCTACTATTTGTAGCCGTTTTCATCTGGTTTAAGTTGAGTTTGAAAGCTGCATAACTATTTTTCTCCAAAGACTTGCTATATTCTTTTATCTTTGCTACATTGATTAATCGTGGCTCACAAAAGCCCCAGCCGGGATAGCTCAGTTGGTAGAGCAGAGGACTGAAAATCCTCGTGTCACCGGTTCAAGTCCGGTTCCTGGCACTATATTAAACCCCTTGAAATATAATAATTTCAAGGGGTTTGTGGTTTGTAGGTACTAGCTTATATAGGAAAACTGTTGTAGCTTAAACTAAAATGTGAGGTATTTTTTGATACCTTTAGATAGAGAATGAGTGTAAAACGGGTGTAAACAAGCTAAGAAGCTGGATATTTACTAAGTAGTTGAAATCTTGTGAGCTTTTATGCTTAAAATTGCACAAGAGGTTTATTTAGCATCTACTGACAGCTAAAGTTAACCCTTTGCAGGATTCACCTAAGCAATGCTGACTGAAATTTTACCTTTCCGTTTTGAGTTAGACACGATCGCGATCGCTGGAGCGAGTTTGTGGTCATTGGCGCTATATCTAGGTTTTTCCAGAGTCAATGAATGGGTAATCGAGCAACTCAATCGCTGGTTTAACTTTGCCGAGCGATCGCTCTACACCAGCCAGTCAGAATTTGAAAAGACTCGTAAAGCCAGAGAATCCCAAAATGCTTTCTACGCCTCACTGTTTAGCATTGTGCCTTTTTTGGTAGTCGGCACTTTATGTAACTGGGGTCTGGAAATTAGTTTAGGCGAGAGTTGGGGAATTAGTACAGGTATATTAGCCTGTATGGGTGCTGGCATTTATGAACTTGGGCGCAGGGATGGAGAATCTTCAGATTAAGCCAGAGTGAGTTCGATGAACCTCTCCGAAACCCAAAGGGAGGAGTAGCGAAAAATTCAGCTTTTGCTCCCCTCTCCGTGTCGGAGAGGGGTTGGGGGAGACGTCAAATAATACTTGTCTAACTCACGTTAAGCCAGAGTAAAAATTAGGGGGATGTTGCTTTGATTACTCCCTCATCTTTCCCTACTTCCCAATCTCCTCACCAACAATCTGTGCTATCTTCTGCGCTGCACCGTTTTCACCGCGAATATTACGGAGTTTAGCGCGCATATCATCCAATTTTTCTGGATTCGCCAAAAAATCTAAAACCATTTCTCCAATATCTTGTGGTTGAACTTTACCCATAATTTCTGGGACTATCTCTTCTTGTGCCCAGATATTTGGCCATGCTAATAAACCTTTACGTCTCACAAATCTCAGAAATGACCAATTGATTGCCTTAGCGCATAGCGTACCGACTACTGGCAGATTTGCCAACAATCCAGGTAAACCATCCCAAGAACGCATAGCGTCAAGTTGCTGCGTTGGTAGTAAAACAATCATTGGCACTCCTAAAGCACCAAGTTCAGCAGTGTTTGCCCCCACCGTAGTTAAGCAGATGCAGCACTGGGATAATAAGTGATATGCAGGGTTTTCTTGCCACAGTTCTACAGTTAAGCCCGTTGCTGTTTTGAGCAATGCCTTGCCTTGAGCATCCTCTGGGATAATTAAGGAAGCACCGCCAAAGCCAAAGATTTCAGCAATAGAGTTCTTTTGGGGATTGGCAAAACTAGCTAAAGTTGGTAAATCCAAAGTTGGGGCTACAGGAATCACAAATCTGATTTGCGGTCTTTTTGCATGAATGTATTCGGCAATAGCTAAACATAATGGTACTCCTTGGGCTAATTTTGCTGCTTTTGAACCAGGGAGTAAACCAATCAATTCAGTCTTTTGTCCTACGCTGTGGGAAGTCACTGACGCGTTTATGTCATTAGTCATTTGTCCTTTGTCATTTGCTAAGGACAAATGACCAATGACTAATGACTCTTGACTACTAGCTTCTAGCATCAAATCACCGACAACAGTGAATTTCTGAGCATATTTTGCTGGGACTTTGGCTGCTACTTCGGGTTTCATCACACCAAAGCGATCAATCCAGTTATGCCATCTGGCTTCCCATTCGGCGTAAACAACTGTGCGATATCCGAGCTTTTTGCCTATAATCACTGGAAAAATTTGATCGCCGCCCAAAAAAACGATAACACCGCGACTTCTCCAATCCCAATTTTCAAATGTTTTACCCCAAAGCAAAAATTGCCAAAAATGTTCTGCTCCCTGAACTCTATCTACTTCGGGGTAAGAAAGAGCGATCGCTGCTTCTTTACCACTGGCATTTGAGCAAGGCGATAATACCACAGAAATCCTCACTATAGAACGGTCATCCCCTAGTTCTTGCCGCAACGCCTTTACTACTGGACGCACCCAGGTTGTTACTTCACCTGGGCCATTTGAAAGGATCAGAATATCTACTTGAGTCATTAGTCAAAAGGCAAGTATTACCTAATTGGTTGTTATGTTACAGGTATATACTGTAGCTTGTTAATCAGATTTGATAACCTCTTTCACATTCAATTTGCATAGGGTCGGCAGTCATTTAATCGCTACCAATGTCACCTAGATGGCGACTCTTGGCTTTCGCCTGTTACAAAATAATCCAAATTTTTGATTTTAAATACCTGTTTTACTAAATAAAGTTGACTATTTACCGATACTTAAATATCAGTAATATTATCTAATTTATCAAGAAAATTATAACGAGAAATTTGATTATTATATTTTTGATAAAGTGTATTTTTTGAACTTACTCGACGATCGGCCTATACATACTTCACAATACAGGTCTTTAAAGGATAGTTAGCAAAGTTTAGGGTATTGACAATCGCAGCTATGGGTAACAATCATAATTGCGATTATTAATAATTTTTTGGGCAATCTAAATATAGCCCTTTTTTTGCTTACAAAACCCATTGTTTAAAGGGTTAAGCCTGCGATCGAAGGCAACTCCAGCCCATCTGACACCAAAATGTATTCTTCACGGAATTTACCAATCCAATTTATTATTGGCGGCACTACTCTTATTGTGAGTATTTCTGCTTATTTTAGCTATCAGGCTGCTCGAAAAATAACGCTACAAGACTTGAGAGGAAAAGCATTTTTAGAGGTACAGAGAGGAGTTGATGAAATTGAGGAGTGGTTACATATTCGCAAAGTCGAGGTGCAAACCCTTGCTCATACTTCAACTGTACGCTCCTTAGACTGGTCTTTAGCAGAACCTTATTTAAAGTCAGAAGTTAAGCGGATCGATGAATTTTTCTTTTTCCAAATAGTTACCCCGGATGGTTCGTATTTTAATACTAAAATTGGTCGGTCAAATAAGAATGTTAAGGATCGAGACTACTTTCAAAAAGCACTAGCAGGAAAAAGCAACATTTCCGATCCCTTTATTAGCCGTTCCACAGGTATTCCTTTAATTGCGATCGCCACTCCAATCTGGTCTGATTCTCCTACCAATCGTTCACCGATTGGAGTTTTCCACGGCAATGTTAAAGTCGATCGCATTGCAAAGGTGGTCAACTCTTTGCACTACGGCAACAACAGCTATGCATTTGCCCTCAATTCCCAAGGAGAAGCGATCGTCCATCCCAACTCAATGTTAATGTCAACGGTAGAAAAACCCGCACCCAGCCTGCTGAAAATTCCAGATCGCAATTTAAATGCGATCGCGCAGCGAATGGTAAACAAACAACAGGGAATTCAGTTGATGGAAATTGACGGCACTAAAAAGTATGTTGCTTATATGCCGTTACGAGAAACTAATTGGTCTGTGGCTTTGGTAATTCCGCGTCAAAACATTGAATCTCGGCTACAATTTCTCGATCTGATCGCCCTAATTGTGGGCGGATTAACAGTGACGATGATCGCTGTCTTGTGGCAGGTACAAGCTTTTGAACAAGCTCAACTGAAAAAATCTAAAACAGCGGCTGATACCGCAAACCGGGCTAAGAGCGAATTTTTAGCCAACATGAGCCATGAACTGCGAACGCCCTTGAATGGTATTTTGGGTTGCGCTCAAATTTTGCTGCGTTCCAAAGCTTTGCCAGAGTCAGAGCAATATCATGTAAATATTATTGAACAGTGTGGCTCTCATCTACTGACTCTAATTAATGACATTTTGGATCTTTCCAAAATTGAAGCGCGAAAACTAGAACTGAATCCTCAAGATGTGCATTTTCCGTCTTTTTTACAGGGTATTGTAGAAATTTGCCAGATTCGGGCAGAACAAAAAGGCATTTTGTTTGTCTATGAACCCGCAAGCAACTTACCCACAGGGGTTCATGTCGATGTCAAAAGGTTACGTCAGGTTCTTTTGAATCTGCTGGGAAATGCCATTAAATTTACTGATGAGGGTAAAGTTAGCTTCGAGGTTGAGGTAATCGATCGACTGACTGCTGATGGGCAGATGGAGAAATATCACATTCACTTTAGTGTAAAAGACACAGGAATTGGCATAACTCCAACCCAATTGGGCAACATTTTTTTGCCATTTGAACAAGTAGGTGAAAAAAAGCATCAGATAGAAGGGACAGGGCTGGGTTTAGCTATTACTCGGCAGTTGGTGCAGATGATGGGTAGCGATATCCAGGTTAAAAGTGAGATTGGTCAGGGTAGTACTTTCTGGTTTGAAATTGCGATCGCCCAAGCCAGCGAATGGGTACAGTCTGCGATGGCTGTATCCAAGGGACAAATCATTGGCTTTACAGGTAGACCCCGCACCATCTTGATGGTGGACGATCGCTGGGAGAATCGCACAGTAATTACAAATTTATTGCAACCATTGGGTTTCAACGTAGTTGAAGCCAGCAACGGTAAAGAAGGTTTAGAAAAAGCGATCGCCCTGAAACCAGACCTAGTGATTACAGATTTGCTGATGCCAGAAATGGATGGGTTTGAATTGATTAAACACCTGCGTCATACCCCAGAAATTCAGGATGTCAAAATTATCGTCTCTTCTGCTAGTGTCTTTGAAGCCGATCAACATCGCAGTCTGCAAGCAGGAGGTGACACCTTTTTGAGCAAACCGGTACAAGCAAATGAATTACTGCATCAATTAGAGTGCAATTTAGGTTTGACATGGATTTACCAGCAATCTGAGGAACAAAAAATTAATTCTTCGCCTACAACACTTGATAGTTCACCAGAGAAATTGACTCCTCCTTCCCCCGATGTACTGCAAGAACTGATGAATTTAGCCAGTAAAGGTAACTTCAATGACATTTTAAAATGGGCAGATAAACTAGAGGAAATAGACGCAAAATTCACTCCCTTTGCTAACCAATTGCGGCAGCTAGCGAGACAGTTTGACGAAGATTTAATCCTTAACTTTTTGACCGAAAACTCAAAGGATTAATTTACTTAAATTTATGGAAATTTTATGCCGTGAATTTTGAATTGGGAGTTTTCTCCTTTAGTGTTTTGCAAATAAGCAACGTGAATCAATATAGGTTAGAAATATTATGACAGTAACTATAGGCGATCAAAAAAATTCCTTAAATAGCAATTCTAGCAGAGGAATTATTTTAGTCGTTGACGATAATCCTGCCAACTTACAAGTTTTATCAAGCTTTTTAGATCAGTCTAGCTTTGAAGTTTGGGCAGCTCGTAGTGGTGAAAAAGCCATTCAGAGATTAGATAATGATAATTTACCTGATTTAATCTTGCTTGATATCATGATGCCGGGTATCGATGGGTTTGAAACTTGTAAATACCTCAAAAGTGAAAGCAATCCTCGTGTCCGGGATATTCCGATCATTTTTATGACTGCTCTTTCAGATACTGCTGATAAGGTTAAAGGATTGCGATTAGGAGCCGTAGATTATATTACTAAACCTTTTCAGTATGAAGAGGTCTTGGTGCGAATAGAGCATCAACTGAAGCTGAAAAATTTGACGAAAATATTGACAGACAAAAACGCCGAATTACAACAGATTCAAACCCAACTGATTCAAGCAGAAAAGGTCGCAACCTTGGGTCAAATGACAGCAGGAATTGCCCATGAAGTAAATAATCCCATCAATTTTATTGCTGGCAACTTGAATTTTATTGAAGAGTATTTCCAAGAAGTTGTTAATTTGCTCGAACTATATCAGAAGTATCTCCCCGATCCCCCAGATGAAATTCAAAATGCTATTAAAACAAAAGATATCAATTATTTATTAAATGATTTATCCAAAATTATTCAATCTATGCAACTAGGTACAGATCGCGTTACAGAAATTGTGTCATCCTTGAATAAGTTCTCTCGACACGGAGAAGCAGGTAAAAAACTGGCTAACCTGCATGAAGGTTTAGAAACTACACTACTCATTCTTGGACATCGACTGAAAGCAAATGGTCATCGTCCAGCAATTAAATTAATCAAAGAATATGGAGAATTACCACTTATTGAGTGCTATTTAGGCGAACTAAATCAGGTTTTTATGAATTTGATTAGTAATGGAATTGATGCAATTGAAGAAATCCAAAAAAATAAATATTTTGATGAAAACTTTCGACATAGTGGGACGATTTGGATTAAAACGGAAGCAATTGGAGAGCAAGTTATTCTCAGAATTGCAGACAATGGCTCAGGAATCAGTGAAGCAAACCAAACAAAGATATTCGATGCTTTTTATACTACAAAAGCCATCGGTAAAGGAACAGGACTAGGTTTATCTATTGCTTACCAAATTGTAGTTAAAAATCATCACGGTAAGCTAAATTGCCATTCAACACCAGGTGAGGGTACCGAGTTTGTGATTGAATTACCTATTTGATAAATTAAAATCCCAAATTCTACCCACATTAACATTAATATAATACTTGCAATGGCTGAATTCTCGGTTAAAAGCTCAATTACTACCAGATAAAAAAGCAAACTCTCGTTTAATATTCCAGCGCTTCCCGTCGTGAAGCAGCAAGGTTAATTTGTCAGCAGTAAACTCAAAATGCAACTGGCGATTTTCAAATTCTGGCCAAGCAGCTTTAAAATTCTGCTTTGTTAAATCTCGAAATGCAACCGTTAAATGAGGTGCAAAAGGGCGGGTTTTAGAAACCCGATCGACAATTCTCAAGTTGCTTTCTGTATAAGCCATTAAATCAGCTTGCAAAGTTAAAAGTTCTTGACTTCTGACGACATTAATGTATATGACACGAGGTACAAAGGCATCAAACCCTTTAAGTGTAATTGCTACTGGCTGTTGTCCACTGGCAAACTCCTTCAAGGATGCTTCTAATAGTGGCAAGTTAGCATCTGCCCATTCAAAGGGCGGTTGCAGGGTAATATGAGGCGGAGACTTTAGCGTCCCGCTACTAGCATAGCGATCGGCAAAGTATTGCTTAATCTTGTTGGCGTAGTCTTGAATATCTTGCGGTGGTAGGAGGGCGATAAAAAAACGGCTCATTCAATTTCAGATTTTGGATTTTAGATTTTGGATTATGAAATCATTGCTGTTGAGTATTGAACGGCAAACGCTCAAAGGATATTACAGATATAGCGGTGCGTTAGGCTAAAGCTATAACGCACTTCACTTAAAATTTATTGTATTTGATACTCTTTCATCAGCACTGGGTACTTTACGTAGGCTGTCTGTTGTAACTGGAGTTAAGAAACCAATGCCGTGGTTTGTAAAAAAAGGAGCAAATCACGCAATACCAAGCTTTTCGTTGGATCAGGCGTTTCTACTACTCATTTGCTACTCAACTGAGCCATTTTTACCCTTATTTTTCGCGATCGCAGTTGGTGATCGCGCTACTCAAATGCTACTCATTTTGACGAGTGGACTCTTAATCTATTGGTTGCGGGTTCAAATCCCTCGTCACCCACTACTTCCAGCCCTCCAAATTTACCCTTGACTAATTCTTGACTAAATCCAGTTGGTGACACACTCCAAAAGCGCCAAAGGACAAGGGTAAACGGCTTTGAATCTTTGACTAATTTAAATAAAAACGCTCACTGGTTGGCATAACAGCGACTCAACCACAGAGTAAGCCTTTGGGCGATAATGAGACAAAAACGGAATTATGACCAATGCGATTTAGGAAATTTGATAATCCCTATCATGCTGCTATTGACCGGGTATCGCGAATCCTATCACCAAAAACAATTCATAGGATTTTATTAGAGCCATATTACTTAGGCTGGCAGAAATTACCGCCAGACGTTTTTATAGCAGCTTGTATTATTGTCTGCTTACATAGAATTGCTAAAAGTCCATTAGCATTATTCACTTTTGGGAGTTATGCCACAAGATAAAATAATTCATTATGTCCCTGGGCATTGGGGCGGACAAGCATTTTTAACTGCTGTATGTGGAGAAAGAGTGCTTTATTATGAATGCTCGTCGCTGATAACTAATTGCCCAAGATGCCAAGATAAAAGGGCTGAGGTCAAGCCATCAGTAAAGAGCGTTGACCTGCCTAAGTGACGAAATGGAGATTATGACTCCCTACTACAAACTTGATGGAGAAACCCCTGTTGCTGTTGAATCCTTCATGGAGTGGTCTTTGTGGATGATGTCAGCTAAGACCATAGTCATGATCAATGAACTGAAGGACTCAATAATTTCAACTAGATTTGTGGGCATAGACTTAAACCCTGGCAGCTGCAACTCTGGCTCTAAGCCGATGGTATTTGAAACTTTGGTCATGGGTGGGGCGATGGATGGAAAGAAAAATCTCTACCCCACCTGGGATGAAGCAATACAGGGGCATCTCAAAATATGCACTCAAATTTTTAAATTACTAGAGTGAATCCCCAGAGGGTTAATATTCATCATCACGAAGGATAAAGCCAGATTCCTTGTTGAGGAAACCAGCAAGCTGCTTTATCAGCCCTCTGAGACGGTTAAATTTGTGTTTGACGAGTTCGTCGGTAGCATTGTGCCGATATTCTGCGAACAACTTCTTCTCTGTATACTCAGTTAAATGCACATCTAATTTTTTTTCGTTGATGTACAACCTATCAACAAATCTATCTTTAAGAGAATCAATTTCTGTTAACAAAATATTCTCTATTTTGCTAATCTTGGCGTTAATGTTAGCTTCTACCTGTGCCAATCGGTAGATAGCTCCTATCAAAGTAAGTAACCCAAGAATGATAGTTAGAGCATTATTAATATCAATTTTCATAATAATTTTAAATAAAAGAGAATTGCAGAAATAAATTAATTTACTTCTGCAATAATTTGATTACTGCAAAAAACCTTCAACCTTCAGCTTCCAACCTGCAAATGATGCAAGTGGAAGCTTGCCTACCCACTTTGATGAAAACCTGCAAGATATCGACCGGAGATAATACCCCGCCCCTCTCATTTCATGAGGAACTGGCAATTCATAAACAATTATTTCATCACGGACTGGGATGTATACAGGCTTGGATTTAGTATTTTGTTCGTCGGGATATATAAATCGTATATATGCACCGCTTTGTATCTTAGTTCTGTTCCATCCTTCGGTATCAGTGATGGTGGTAGTGATACGAAAAGTGTCGCTAATTGTATCGCTAGGAAATAATTGCCAGTTGTCTGATACTTGAATTTCTCCGATTGAATTCCACGAAATACTCATTAGAAACGTGCAATTACTTCACGTCCAAATTTCAGGAAGACTTCACCATGAGCGCCAAGAACATCACGCTTAGTTCCGTTCGTTTTATTAAACAAGGTTCCAAAATTCGTGATGATCGTTGACAACGTGAACGCTCCGGTAGCAACCGAGAATGGAATACTGTAGTGAGATTGACTTCCGTTTTTGTCATAAAATTTGACATAACGGTTACGAGTTGCCGTAGCAGGTACAACTACAGGAGTGTTATCACCATAGAACCAACTAATAGTTACTAGCTTTCGTTTATCACCCTTGACTTTTGGAATTGATACTGAATTCTCTGGAACAGTTGCTAATAAACCAACAGAAGCTAAACCACCAAGTTTTGTGTAAGCTTCTTTTTTAACTGTTACTGCTAAAATCAATCCTGCTTCCAAAGGATCGCGGTAGTAAGCAGTATCATAATCTTCAGCCGCCTGTGGTGTATATGGCTTGGGGTTATCGATTAGGTTTTGTCTGCGTTCTGCTTCTCTAGCTTTGGCTTTGTCGGCCCGAGCTTGTAATTCTACGTAGCTGAGTCTTTTGGTCATTTGTTATACCTAGATTTAGTGGTTCTCTCGTAGAACTTAAGTTAACACTAGGTTTTGGCTATTTTTTTCCACTGGAACCCTATAGGGTTCCTTAAGTTTTTGACTTAAATCGATGTTTGTATATTTAGCTAATTTTCACCAGAGCGTTGTGTCTAAAGGTCGTGTCAACTAAAAACACGTGTTTGTCATATCCTGGCACTTCAATAAAAGCAAATCTAAAACGGACGTTGACTATAGGTCTAAATCGTTTTTTGCGTCTTTCTTTACCGTATGAAAGTTGAACAGAAGTATTTGTGTCACTATTTTTTTCAGGAGTACTAATAGTTAATTTATTTTCGTCATAAGTCAAGTCTTGTATTTCAAGACATCGCTGTATTATATCTACAACATCTGATTTACTGTTACCGTAAATCTGTAAGCGATAACCGTGAACTTCATCTTTATAAAGATGAATATTTTTACCTTTAGTAAAGACAACACCTTCGTTCCCTACAACAAAATGTTGTTTTACTTTTTCAGCTATTGTCAAAGCATTTGCTGGCGTGAATGTTGCTTGCGTTTCATTCATCAGCCTAAAAGATATTTCGGCATCTACCCGTGGCTCTCCAGGAGTTATCGATTGTTCATCCTGAGAAAAGTACAACGTGACTTTTGGATGACCCGTTACTGCTGGTGCGAGTCCATCTTTAGCACCGTGATAAATTATTAAATCAGACTTCCCATATCCGAGTAAATCAAAAAGCAAATGATGCCTCAAGTTCATCATTAACTGATTGTCATTATCTAACATCGTGCAAGCAGTTCTTAAACTACTTCTAGCAGTTGCAATGTTAGGCTTCCAATCGTCTGGTAGGTCACTAAAAAAACGTTTTACCGCCGCGTTATGCTGAGGAATATATACTGTTTGCAAATGCTCGAATGGGTCAAAATTATCTGGCAATGAATCATCCGGTGGAGTGGCAGCAACGATTTCTGTCATCAGTCGTTCGCATTAAAAATGTCGTCTAGTGTTGCTTGAATGATGTTTGTTGAATCAGCCTTGCTTTGGTCTTCAGTTTGTTTGACAACAGCCGGTTCGGGTGTATTTAGTCCTGGTTGCCAATGAACAATCTGTCCGTCTTTATCTCGGATCGGATTACCATCTTTGTCTTTAGGATCTATTTGCCCTATCTCGCGCTTTAGGGTGTCAACACTATTTTGAGTTTCTGAAAATGCAGCCTCAAGAGCGATTGGCACTGCGACTACTAATGCTATTGCTTGAAGATTATCGCCAGTAAGTTGTAGCTTCTCAAAAAACTTACCTTTGAGGTTAGGCTGTGGATTCATGAAATTGTAGGCTGCCTCGCCTACAACCCCCCATTTTTTAAGGGCATTACCGATTTTTCCGACGTTGCCACCAATAACCTCTAGTCCAGCTGTTACTACAGCACCAAGGTTTGATATTTGATTAAAAACATTGCTGGCAGCTTGATAAATCCTATTTGCTGCTTGCCATTCTTTGCTAAGTTCTTGATAATTTGCCTCGCCAATAGTGTCAGCGATTACTTCATGAACTGCCTTGCCGAGAACATTGGTAAAGCTTATGGGCGTACCATCAAGTCCTTTAGGTAATAAAAATCCTGTTACTTGGTCAATAATTTGAATAAAAGTTTGCCCTAAGTTATTACTCAACATCAAGGCATTGTGAACTGTAGCGGCAAACGTTAGAACAGATAGTACTTTCTCAATGTATGTGTTCTCCGCAACGCGAGTTATCAATCCCCCAATCCCACCAACAACTTGATTTCCAAGTTTGTTATTAATGATGTTTAATAGTGCTAATTGCGCTGCACCTGCTGCTTTTGAAACAATGTCATATACTTGTTTTAACAATGCCAATATCGGTGCTAGCGCTGCCATAATCGGCGTGAGTATGGTTGTTCTTGTGGTGCTGTGCTGCGTCGTGCTATTAAGACGCGTTTGTGTATGTTGCTGGATAATCAGCGCCCTTAAGCTGGCTGCTTCTGCTGGATTCACGTCTCTACCATTCCTGCCGTTTATGCCGTTAATTCCGTTTCTTCCATCTCTACCTGGTACGCCGGGAATTTGAACAACTGTTGTAATACCGTCTCTCCCTGGCACTCCCTGTATTCCTTGAAATCCTCTTTCACCCTGCCTTCCAGGTATGCCAGGTATCCCTTGTAATCCACGTAATCCACGCAGTGATTTTACGCCCTGATAAAGTGCGATCGCAGTGAGTGCCGTAGTCAGCGCCACACCTGCTTTACCCAGGGCATCTCCAGCGATGCGCTTGGCTTGCTCTCCTATTCCTTGTGCTTCATTTGCTTTTTTGTAAGCAGTAGTAGCATTTTCGTTTGCTATTCCAGCATTCCGAACTGCACCGTCTGCGGTCAATTGGGCTTGCCTTGCATTACCTAAAGCACTTTCTGCCAAACCTTGTGCCCTAGCAGATGTCACTTGTGCAGCACCCGCTTTTAAATTTGCCGCTTCACCTATCCCTTTGGCATCAAGGGCGATATTCTTCACTTGTGCGGTCAGTAACTCGTTGGCACCAATCCGATTTTGAAGGCCCAGTAATTTACCGAGAACACGGGATAGGTCATTGCCTAACGCTACTACCCCGTTTTCTACCGCATCAATGCGATCGCCAAGAGTGTTTAGTACTGCGAGTTGTTCTAGCAAGGTAAAAATCGTCGCAACGAGGTTAAATAGCTCCAACACCCTACCCAGTAACCGCCCTGTCGCGGCAAGTGCTTCGCTACTAATGCCTATTGCCTTTGCTGCATTTGCTACCGCAGTTGCAGTTTTTGATTCCAGTACCCCGATTGCCCTACCTAACCCGTCAATTCTCGATCCGATACCATTTACTAACTGCCTTAATCCCGTCGCTTCAGTAGCAGCATTAATTACAGCATTAGTAGCTTTGGCCGACTCTGTTATTGCTTGTCCCGATCGCGTGACAGCTTGATTAGATAATCCTTTAGCCAGTTCTACTTCTCTAGCATTTCTTATTGCTTCTTCTAGTGATTTGGTAGCCGTAGATTTAGCGCCGTTAGCTACACCTCTTACGTCAGCTATGGCGTTATTCATATTGGCCAATGTTTTCTCAAACTTCGCATTTTTTTCTAAAACTTCACTAGTTTGAGTTACGGCTTTTTTAACACTATTTTCGTTATCGCCAATAGCAGCTTTCATCTGCGCCAGTGTAGACGCAAACCCCGAATTTCGTGATTCCACAGCAGCATTCACTGCTGGCTTCAATTGCGTTGTTAACGCCGCCCCAACTGCGACAGCAACGAGCGATTGTATGTTCCCGTCACTACCTCCCTTTAACCTTGTTAGTTCAAATTTTAAAGAGTTGATTTGTGATTGCAATTTGTCGCAACAATCGCACTTACCAGCGCAATCAAGCGCTGATTGCATACTCCCAATTACGCTCTCAGCACTCATATTTAGCCGCAATTCCTATTTCTTAATTGATTGGATAAACCTTTAATTTGCGCCCATTCACTATTGCTGATACAGTTCCCACTACACCCAGTACCGCAAGCGATTTCGCATTCGCTCAATGATTTGTATATCCCTGGTGTGTTGTAGGTAGATTTTTTTATGCAAGCGCCATTAATGCAATCGTGAGGTAGTTGAGAATTATCCGGTTGCGTTGCTGGACAGGAATTGGTGTAGTAAAGAAAAGCCACATCAGCGCAAGTATTTGTATTCGCTGCGCCTAGTATTTCACCAGTAGAGGGATCTCGTGCTTGAACCCAGAATTGAGCTACACCAGGGCAGGGCCCAAAACCATTCCCTGCACTCACCATCTCACCAATCCAGTTGCCATCTGGAACATTAATTGAGTAACTCTGTGTAGAGTATGTTTGTCCCGCAGAGGGAGTTCCTGGGATAGCCGTTGCCGAATAATACACCGTTACAGTACAAGACATTAGTAATCGCCGGGGTTGATAGTAGAGCCAGTATCAGGTTTGGCAAGAGAAATTGTTTTTTGATCTTGTCTGTAGGGTGTATTATCGGTACCTCTAGTAGTGAAACTAGAAAATCCATCCGTCACAATTAATGATTGGTCGATATTTGAATCGAAATTTGATTGTGTCAAATAGCTCTCAGCATTTTTTACAATTGCTACTAAATGCCCTTCAGCGGTTGCCGTGGTAGGAGTTGCCAAGCCTACTGCGACAAAAGCACTATCAGGAATAAATAAGCCTGATGTAGTGGTGGTAGCCCCAGATGCTAAACGTGTTGTACCAGTTCCAAAAACTTGACCTAAATTTGGTTCCATTTCAAATAAAAGCGGATTTAGATGTTGTGAATAAATCCGTTGTATTCGTTAGCCAAAAATAAGTAAATGTTCCACTTTTATGTAAAAGCAGAAGTGCTTTACTGAATCAACATACTGCAAAGACTGGATTCTAGAAAGACTACTGTTTTCATGAATTTAAAATATACCTGTTTAACCATTTGGCATGGTTAAACCGGAATGTATACCCCCAAAAAGATTTCCAACAGCCTGAGTAGCTGTACTGATTTTGATAGAAAAATAATTTATACAAATCTTTAAACTATGGCGAATTTGATGAAAAGTTTGCCAAGTTCTAAGTGTTTCCGCGATCGCAATCCTCCAAACTCACTCACAAGGCGATCGCACTTGCCTTATCCCTTTAAGGCGAATACCTTGGGTTTGGAAATATGAATTGCTACTGCGCGATCGCTCTCTAAGGTAGAAGGGCGATCGCGTTTTCTGGGTTGCGGCAAGCATCAGGCTTTTGCCAATTGATGCGGGAAGTAGGCTTTTGCAAGTCGTTTTTTGCGATCATCCGATTTGAGCCAGATGCCATCGGCTCTAATAGTGGTGATGGTTGCGAAGGTCTCCTTGTTTTTACCAACCAAAATAACTACTTTGTCTCCGATCCTAAAGTCACTCCTGGGGGATTGTTCACAGCATTGCAAGTCAGTGAAGGTTAAGCTGAACCTGCCTTTTTCGGCAACGTGGCAGCTAGCTTCTGAGAATTCATCAAAAATTTGGAATACTTTTACTTCTCGCTTGAACGATGCACTCCAGTAGGTAGCCTTCTCCTCGATGAGAGGTAAGGGGAGAGGATCAGACCCAGTACCACCCTTCGGATCAGACTGGGGAGAACTGCCAGAATCGTTGTCTGGTAAGGGTTTAATGGTCGTTTGACTAGGGTGTGTATTTTGGCACAGGATCGGGGGAGGATCAGTACGAGGATCAGACCCATTATTGTTGTCTGGCAAGGCATTCGGACTCATGCGATCCTCTACCTCACTTTTCGGCTCTAAAAATTCTGTGCTAGGCATTTTTTCGAGATTTTCTGCACCTTGAGGATCACTAGAGGCTGTATTGCTTACTGTGTCTAAACATTGGGTCTGATCCTGGGTCTGATCCTCGTACTGATCCTGTTTTTTTATACCAGATTTTAATATTGACTGTAAGCCATTACTGTCAATCGTTACAGGAGATGAGGGGGTCTGATCCGAGGGGTGATCATCCCCCGATCCTTCGTAGGCTAAAAAGTAAACGTTCGGCTTGGCCTTCTCGCCTTTAGCTGCTGGGTGACGTTTGACGCTAATTAGCCCATCAGCTGATAATTCTCCGAGATAGCGACGAGCATAAGCTTTGGAAATGCCTAACCGATGGGCTATCTCTTCACTGGTGAATTTGATATTTCTGTTGTCAGATAAAAGTTGTAAGGTTGCTTCTTTGGCAGATTGACCAGGGCCACCAAGTTCGTCTCCCTCTTCACCCAGGAAAGTGAAGCTGAGGTCTTCGCTGTTGAAGTACATGCGATACTTCTTGCCGCTCGATCGCGATCGCGATTTGTCGATTTCTAATATCCGGTCGTAGGGGGTAGCTGTTTCTTTGTTGTCCTTGGTCAGTGTCCAGACTTCGCTAACCGCATTTCTAATTGCGGTTGTGCCACGCACGCCACCTTCTTTATTTGTGTGGTGAATGATTACAAAGGTGGTTTTGTATTGGGCAGCCAGCCCGGTCATCTCCAAAATGGGGCGAGCATACTCCATTTCTGATTCGCGGTAAATTGAGAAGCGATTGGCAGTCGATAGCGAGTCGATGAAAACAAGCTCTGGCTGGAATTCCCTTAAGTCTTGGATGAGCGTTGGTATGTTCTCGGCACTCCAGCCAAAACGGACGCGAACTGAGTTGCCAATATCTTGCTCTGAGTAACCGAGAGAATCCAAGGCTTGCAGCATATCACCTGGGCTTTCGTCTCCTTGGTAGTAAAGAATCTTCCTTTTACCTGTGGTTACAAATGGGCCGAATTGAGTGCCTTGAATCAAAATTTTACCAATGGCATAACTAAATTTGGTTTTACCAATTCCACCATCTGAGGCTAGCAAGATTGTTGTACTTTGGGGAATTAGACCATTTAATAGCCACTCTCTAACTGTAGAACCTGCTAATTCTTTTAACTCTTCGTATGTGAGTAATTTAGTACATTGGGCAATAAGAGTTTTGAGGTAGAAGTGTTCTAAAAACCCCATTGAGAGGCGATGGTCTTCTGCTAGTCTTTTAAGCTTCAAAAGTCTCAGGGATGGCAAAGCACAAGTTGTATAAATAGTTGTCAGTTCTGAGAGTAATCTATCGTGCAACCATTGCTCATGCTCATCCTTAGTTGCCGCAACGGGAAGTTCGATAACTGACCGAGTTTTCTGTGCAACCATTGAAAAAATTTCCGGGATATCTAACTCTGTTTCATATCCTAGATGGTTGATTTCATTAGCGACACGGATTAAGTCACGTCGAACAGATGCATTAATAACTAATTCAGCTAGACTATCGATATTAACGGCGCTTACAGTTCTATCTAGTACAGTTGCTAGCTTGTTTCTACCCCCAATTGCAGACAAAATATTATGGTCTGACAACCAGCTAGTAACACTCAACAAATCAGTAGGTTTCTCTTTGTTGCAAAGCCTTAAACAAGCTTGGTAAATGTCTCTATGGGCACTGATATAAAAATGTTCTGGTTTTAATCTATTCTTAATTCGATAAATGGCTTCTGGGTCTAATAATATACCACCTAATATTGCTTCTTCTGCTTCTATATTGGATGGTGGTAATCTATCTACGTTGGGCTGAAAATTTCTCTGTTCTTGGGGAAATTGATAAATGCCTTGTGTCATTTCTCTACCCCCACACTCGCTAGCTTTAAATTATTTGATGTGGTAGAATATAGGAAAGCAACGGCTATTTTACCGCCTAACCTTTGTAAGTATTTTTTCATTTTTATTAATCCTTTATTGTTTGAATTCACCAGTTCCTTAATTGGTGAGTTTTTTTTTACGTGCGAAAGCTCGCCTAGTTGCTGTTTAAAACTACCTCCTCTGATTAAGGTCACTCTGGATTTTCTTTAAGGTATTAAGGGTGTTGAATTCGGCTAAAAGTTTGGTGCAGGTTGGATCTGAAGACTGTTGTCGTCCTTTGGCTTCGGCTAGCTCCGCGGCCAGTGCATAAGTTAGCTCTAGGGTGGAGAGCAGATGCCAACGTAGAATATCCACTGTGCGCTCTAGTTTGACTAGTCGTTCTTGGGTTGAGTCTTTGTTGGTGGGTGGCTTTTGCGGGGTGTTATTCACGATCGGAAAGCTGTAAAAACAACAGAAAATCATCTAATTCCTCTTCGGTCAACTGGAGGCGCGATCGCACTCCATAAAACTTTTGCAAATGCTCTCGACCTTGAAGTTCTGTCCAGCCCAATCGCTGCATTTCGGCATCTGTCTTGTTTATGAGGTTGTCGAAGTTTGCGTATGTTGGTTTTTTGGTCATTTAGAAACCGTCTACTATTTCTGCCTGTGCTACTGACTCTTCATCAACCTTTACGGCTGCAAGTAGGTTGCTAAATTGCGGCATCGGAGGTGCGTCTGGCTTAATACCTTGAGTTCGTAAAAATTCGGCTGTAGCATCCCACTCACTACGAACTTCATTTATTTTTTTCTCAAGGGCATAGCATTGCTTTTGTAGGATTGACCGTGCCTCATAAAGCTCATCAGCTTTGGGCCCAACAGCTTTTCTGGCTTCGCTTCTTAATGCTGTAACCACTGATTCAATGGTTTCTCCTTCTTCTAGTTCAACAGTGAAGCCAATGCGTTCGTTGCTGTAATCTCCAATAGAAATTAAGAAGTGGGCGTGGACTAATTTGATTTTCATGTGTTTGTTAGGAGTTAGGAGTTAGGAGTATTGAGCGATCGCTTAAAGGAATTTGGTGCGAAGGTGTTCTGGCACTCGTTGCCACCAAGTTTTGATTTCCCCGTTTTCGTCCAAAATACCGATGTAAAAGTACTTGGGAAAATCAGGATGCTGGAAGTTGATCCACTTCGGCGGGGGTGGCAGATGTTTTTTTGCTAGCTCAAATAATTCACCAGCATCAATTAGTTGTTCAGGTTGTTGTTCGCTCATTAGTTATTGGTTGTTGGGGATTGGATCTTTTGCGCTTGATCTCTGCTGCTGCCTCTTGCAATTTGCTTTTTAGTGAGGGAATTTCTTTTAATAAGTCCTGCAAGCTATGCAATGTGATTGCTGTTAGTAAGGTGGCTTCACTAATATCTAAATCTGGGTCAAGAGTGCGGATGCAGTCGATTAATTCGTCTAAGGCGTAAACAGATGCAAGTCTTGTGTCAACTGCCTTTGCTGAGATTCGGTGTTTTTTAGTCATTGGTCATTGGGCATTAGAAAACATTCCTCCCACTGGTAAGTTGCCTCTGAGAGGTTGCGCTCTACTAGCTGGTAAAGATGTCCTTTGCTGAAAATGAAGTTAGGGAATTCAAGTAAGCCCACCAATTCCCTTGTTTCGGCTATTTGTCCAGTGGTAATTTTTAGAATTACTTTCATGGTTGCTCCATCACACAATAAAAAATGGCGGTTGACCTTGGTGTTGATCAGCCGCCATTAACCTTCAACAAGTTGCAGTTAGCTAACGCCGATCGCGTTCCAAGTCGTAAATTACTTTTTCTAGATACCAGTTATCTGATTGACCTGGCTTTTTTCGCCTCTGCTGTAGTAGAAGACGCTTCGCTGCTGGTACATCACCTTTGAGCAGGATGAGTAAGTCGGCTTGCAATGCTCTGTTTTTGGGGTCGGTGCGGTATGAATGAGAGACTTTGCCGGACGGTTTACGAGGGACTGGTTCCTTGCTCTTATTGCTCTGGTCTTTCGCTGCTTTGCAGAGCGCTACTAACAGGGAGAAACACAGCAAGGCTATTTTGAGAAGTAATAAAATTTCCATAGTGAATTGAGTTGGTAGAGCAACTCATTCCACCATCTACGGGTTTTCTTGATGCAAGCATCAGAGGATACCCGTATTTTTGTTTAGATTCACCTATTTGTCCGGTCATAACATTTTTTACCTGTTTTACTAATTAGCACGGTTAAATGCATCAACCATCACTGCAATAAGCGGCCGTTGGATAGTAGGCATCGCCGTCTCTAATTTGTTGTGAGATTCTAGAAAATGAGCGGTGATATTGACCGCTCATGTTGTTTATGGAATTGGCGCTTTTATCAACAGGTTTTTAGAACCGCTTGATTTGAGCGCCTGTTATGATATTATGACTGTAGAACAAAAAAGGCAACAACTGGCACCTAAATCAGTGTTAAAAGCTCTTAGAGAAAATGCAGGTTTGTCACAGGAACAGCTTGCTGTTTATCTTGGTATCGCTGTTTCCACTCTCCGAAGATGGGAGAACGAGGGGATGGAACCCTCAATGACTAGACACCAATGGCAACTTTTTTGCCAGAACGTTGGTGTAGCGTTTGACGCACTGCCTCCGAGTTTAGCTGCTCCTGCTGAAGCCACTGCCTAAGTAAAAGGAAGAAAGCTAACAGTAGACCAATACAAAGCTAGTCAGGGCCTATGCCCTGAAATATTGTCTTGCAGATATTCTGCACCTAGTTCCAACCCCACCTCAAACCAGGCAGAGATAGCAGCCTGCCAGCACTGAGCAAATACCAAAGACCTGCTAGAGGAAAGTGACAAGGGACAACTGTATTCACCCATAAGTCGTAGCGTCGCTGGGTTAGCGGTTCCCATTAAAAATCCAGAGCAAAGCGCCCTGGATATCCTCGACTCGATTGGCAAACAAAAACATTGAAAGAGTGGACAAAATGACTGTAACAAACACAAAGCCAGATGACATCATCGCCCGCATTGGCGACTTTAACCGCACCCAGGCTACGGGGTTAAATGTTCTCATCTTCCTGGCAGTGCGAGAACAGACCACTGTTACCTACCAGTACGAAGAAATCGGCTATGACGACATCCCCCAGCAGATCGTTAACCTTTGCGATCGACTGGATGATGACGACCTACTGGATTTAGCAGGACGAATCACTCTCGCCTTAATTGCGGAGGAAAATTCCGCAGCACTGGACGAAGAAAACGCCCAATCCCTTGCTGCACAAGCGATTGGTGCCCAATCTCAGCTTAACTCATTGAGTGACTATTAACGTACTTGTGAGGCACACATCACCAACTAATGACGCACTATCGATTAACTAATGAAGCACACGTGACCCACTATGACCGACCAACAGATAACAGATCGAGCCATTACTAACGGTAAATCGACCACCAACAGGAGCGATCGCAAAGGCAGACCACGAGAGTGGAAAGAAATGGCAGACGATCCGCTTTCTGAGGGATTTGATTCTCACCAAGCTGAATACGTAGTAGGTAGAACTCAGGTAGGCTTTGGGACTTTAGAACCCGGTCAACTGTTTTCTCGCTCAAAAACCGGGAAAAGCCTTTACGTCAAGCTAAATGATGGTCGGGCAGTTTGCCTTGATACTCGTCAACCAATCGAAGTTAGCCCAACAAGGCGAAAAACTTGGCAGATATGGCTTGTAACCCTTTTTAACAGTACTACTGCCACCAAAGCCGATTTTTAAAGGCGATCGCAGTCCGCATCAGATTAGCGATCGCCCATCGAAAAACGGTGTTTTGCAAAGAAAACAACACGTTAACAAAATTATGACAGAAGACATCAACAAATCCTACGTCCAGCGCTATGTAGATAAAGCTAGATCCACAGATGACGAGAACTTGCAGAATAATGCCCTATACCGTGTCGGCACACAAATGGAAATTATCTCATGTGACGGCAACGACAGACTGACCGCAGACCAGAGACAGACAGTACTGGATGCCGCTGATAAATTGCTAGGAGTCAAAAATGACTAACAAAAAACTTAGCGAATTGGTTGTCGAAGTTTCGCAGCAAATTTCCGAGATATACAATCATCCTGAGTACCAAGAGATAGATTCCAAAGGGTATGAGCCAGAGGCAACACTCGGCGACGCGTACCAGGCAATGGTTGACCTGAACATGGAGATCGTAAAGAAGGAGCAGGAGTGAATCAAGCAATCATTCTTATTTGCACCATAGCCGCTCTGGTAATTGCGATCGCCGCCCTCTGCAAGCAGGAAAGCAACCGCCCGTTTTATCTCAAAATCGAGGTGCAGTATGGCAGATGAGCAAAAAATTATAGTCGAGGTTCCGAGCGATCGGGGTTATTCCCCGGTTGCCAGCCCAGCCGAATTATCACGCCTAGAGGAATTTAAAAAAGGGTGGGTGAACGCGATCGCTCTCCCAGACAATCTGCCAGACTTAGCTTACAGTCTTGTCTCCAGCGTGGCGATTCCCGCTTTGTTAAGTAGCTGCTGGGTAAGTGTACCCATGCCTGGGTTTATCCGCCTGGGGGTATTGGGGTTGCTGGCGATCGCTGGAATTGTGATTCTCTACTTGCGGCAAGCTGTGCCAGAGGTCAAGGATATTCTGCTGTTGCGGGTTGGATTGGTTGCTGTGGGGGTACTGCTGGGAATATGAGCAGCGATCTACACCCATCCCAGTTACACCAACACTTGCAGATGTATGCCTGTGCCAAATGGTCATTCTGGGGTAGTCTAGTTGTCAGCTGTGGCTTGCTGTTTTTGGGAGCGAGTCAAAAAGAATCGAAGCCGTGGGTTCTAGCGGCATCCGTGGGGACTTTAGAGGTAGGACGCAGACATCGCCAAACAGCCAAACTCCTACAGGAATCACTTGGCGACATCGACCGAGCATCGCGGCTCAACTTCCAAGCATGGGCTAGAAACAACACGCAACCAACAGCACAGTTAGCGCTGACGGTTGGTGCTATTGATGCCAACTGGCAACCAGAGAACTTAATCACCGATCCGGTTGAATACATCCAGAAGAAACAAAAACACGTTGCTTTGGTTGGTGGCACGGGTGACGGTAAATCAACCTTTACCCAGTACCTATCCTCAAAAATCGGCGGTCGAGTTGTCGTTTACGACAGCGACGCGAAACCCGATGATTGGTCGTGGATTAATCAAAGCGATGTCATTGGGCGCAAAGGCAACTTCAAAGCCATCGACACCGCAATGGGTAATGACCTCAAAACCTTAGAGGAGCTTGTGGAGCTTCGCGGAGAGGGGGGAGATAACGCGATCGCGGGTCGTGAAAGATTCTTAATCGCTGAGGAGTTCCCGATCCTAGTCGATGAATGCGATAACGCTACACCTTGGATCAAGCGTCACGCCAAACGCGGGAGAAGGTACAAACAGTTTATTTGTGCTTTGGCCCAAAATGACACGGCTGAGAATTACGGCTTGCAAGGTGACAAAGACACGCTCTACAGCTGCTTTGTCTTGGTGAGGTTAGGTCAGTTTGGCCGCGACCACGCCAGGAGCAAACTGAAAGATCCTCAACTAGAACAGTGGTTAAAGGCAGGTGGCAAAAGGCGATTCATGGTCGATGACTGTCCTTGCGAGCTTGACCTGAGCAACTGGGGAGCAGGGGGCATGGGTCAGCCGGAAAACTCCGGCGGGGGAAAAGAGGAGGTGCGATCACAACCGTCAGCCATGAATGAGTTTGAGCAATTTATTCTCAACTGGGGTCAACAGCACCCAGGAGAGGTTTTAAAGGCTGGAATGCTCAGTCGAGGTGCGCGGCTATTCGATGGTATGCAGCCAGACGAGATAAGAATTTTCTTCGTTTCTATGGCTGACAGGGGATTGGGGGAAGTGGAGGGAAATGGCGATCGCTTGGGCTGGAGGTGGTCAAAGTAATGTCTATAGTTTGCCTACAGTCCGTCTACAGGCTGTAGGCAACGCTTTATAGGTAAATTACTGATTGATTAGCTAGTAGTTGGGTGGAAGTGCGATCGCTCACCACCTCGCCGCCAATCACTCAATAGTGCGTCTACACCGTCTACAATTTTTTCGCCCCAAAATTTTGCCTGTAGACGCTAAAAATAGCCGCCAGAGCGGATTTTAGCGATTGTAGACAAAAATCCTGGGGTTAAAAAAGTTAAAAAATCGAAACAATTTTTAAATCTGCAATGACTCAAGCAAATTGTCCTCGATGCGATTCTACGCGGCTACAGTATCAAGAAAATTATGGTTACTGGGAGTGCTTTGACTGCGGTCATACCTGGGCGTTCGACGCTGACGATCCAGATTATGAAGACGATATCGTGTATTACGACAGAACCGTGTGTAACACGTGTAGCGGTGGTGGCTTAATTCAAGAAGACGGTGAATTGCTCTGCTGTCCTAAGTGCGACGGGAGCGGATCGCGATGACAGTCCCAACCGATGAGCAACTAAAAGAATTAGCCGAAATGTACATTCTCAATACATACTCGCCGCCTGGGCTGACTGCTTACTTGTATGAGGAGCAAGACGATCCAAATGACGATACCACGTGCCACACCTGGGCTAGCGAATGGCCCAAGCCAGACGAGGAAGCGCTTTCTAGTTGGGAGATTTTAGACACAACTATTGAGTTAGTCACGGTAGAAGAACGTGATGATGAAGCTCGTGAATGGACAGTTTTAGTCGAGGCTTTGGTAACTGTTCGCGACAGCGAAGAAGAGGAGGATGAAGACCCAGAAACGCAAAGTCGCAGCATTTCTGTGTACGTTACCTCTGACAGCAAAGGTCAATTATATGTTGTCGATGCCGAGGAATAGCATGAACGCTGAGGACAGATGGATCAACGTCGATCCGCGAACGAAAAAGCTATCACTTCGCTTTCGGATTTGCGGTTTTTCTCGTCAATTCTATCTCTCGACCGGACTTAAGGATACAAAACGAAACCGGGAGATTGTGAGGAGCAAGAGAGACGCGATCGCAAACGATATCGCCCTGGAGCGCTTCGACCCAACGCTTGCCAGCTATGAATTCAGCCCAGCAGGCAAAGATAGTAAGTTGAAAGTTGTTTCAGAAAACAAGCCACAGTATCAATATAATATTTTGGAACTTTGGCATAAATTTGTTGACTTTCAAGAGACACAACTTGAACAAACAACAATTTTAGGGCGATACGTATACATAAAAAATTACTGCGATCGCCTGCCTACATTGGCGTTAGATGAAGCCTCGACCATTCGTGATTGGCTGGTCAAAAATAGCGGAAATTTTACTGCACGGCTAATTCTCGATTATTTCAGTAATTGCTGTGGATGGGCCGTAGACTCGCGGCTGATTCCTGATAATCCGTTTGAAAAACTGACACTAAACAAACGCCGAACAAAGGTTGAAGAGAGCGATTGCAGGGCGTTCACCCTAGAACAAAGGGATACCATCATAGAAGCTTTTGAGAATCACACATTGTATTCCCACTACACTGCGATCGTGAAATTCCTCTTTTGGACTGGATGCCGTCCAGGGGAAGCTTTTGCCCTCTGCTGGGACGATGTTTCTCCAGATTGCTGCAAGATAAGCATTACGAAATCATGTAACAAGTACAAAATTTTAAAAACTACCAAAAACAATCGAAAGCGAATATTCCCGACCGTAGAAGGTTCAAAGCTTCAACAGCTTTTACTAAGCCTTCGAGCAGAGAAAAGGTCATCTCTGATTTTTCTTTCCAAGTCAGGGCTGCCCATCACCTCCGATCTGTTTAAGCCAGCCTGGACTGGATATAGTACCAAGCAACAGAGCGGAAAGACCTACCGCTACGTGGGTGTAGTCCAGGAATTAGCCACACAGGGGCTAGTCCCTTATTTGAAGCCCTACGCTACCCGCCACACTTTTGCAACCTGGGCGATTAGCAACGGAATATCACCGGACAAGGTAGCACTATGGATTGGGGATACCGTCGAGACAGTTTTACGTTTCTACTGCCACCCAAGCGTAGTCGAGTCCGAGTGCCCAGATTTTTGATCAAAATACTGCTCAAATGCTACTCAAAACAGTCATAACTAAGACAGGATGTTTGTTGTAACTGGAGTTAAGAAACCAATGCCGTGGTTTGTAAAAATTGAAGAAGGGAAAGTCGATAAACCTACCTTTGACCAATATGTACCTGCTCACAAAGCCTACATTCGGGAATTAATTACTAAAGGACACAAAGCGCGAACAGGCTATTGGGTAGAGCAAAGAGGCGGAATGTTGCTGTTTGAGGCTGCCTCAAAGGAAGAAGCAGAAGCGATTGTAGCTGATGACCCCTTGGTAAAACACGGCTGCGTCAACTATCAGCTTTATGAATGGCGAATTGTTATGGAATGACACACACTTACTGAATTTTCATGTTATGTTTATATAAGACCTGGATCTATGCGATCGCAACACCCAAATCTTGTCAGAACCGGAAGGTAGCAGCAACACGGGAGGCTTGTGGTAGGCGTAGTCTCCGGGTCGCCCTATTTTTAGGAGCGGTCAGTAACAATGCCTGGTTTTGGAGATATTGTTCAAAAAGCTTTTTACCTCGGTGTTGGATTAGCTTCTTACGCGGGTGAGAAAGCAGGGGGAAAATTAGCCGAAGTGCGATCGCAAGTCCAAAAACTGGCAGATGAAATGGTGGCAAAGGGCGAAATGAACACAGAAGAAGCCCGCCGCTTCGTTGAGGATATGATGAAGCAAGCCCAACAAGCCCAACCATCTGTTGAAACCTCACCAGAAACGCCCCCTTCTCAACCTCGCCGCATTGAAATTTTAGAGGAAGATGAACCAACGGTGAAAGAGGCGTCAAATGATGAGAATGTAGATAAATTGCGCGATGAAGTGCTAAAACTGCAAGATGAGTTAAAACGATTGCAACGCGATCGCTAAAAAAAAGCATTCTTTGAGCGCAATATTAAGTAATAAGTGGCATTTTGACATGACACTTCGGATAAAAACTTGATAAGATACATTGCTTAGTGTGTATTTTAGTGCTTCAAGCCAGATAACACAAAGCGTCCTGTTTAGAGCCTGCAAAGGTGTCAAGTTTATGGAACAGTGGCAAAAAGATTTAGTAGAAATCGTCGAAACAGTGGCTGATGAAGTAGAGCGCTTCTTCCTGGGAATGAGTGAAGTGGTAGACGCACTTTTTGAGCTAACAGAAGAAGTCACCGAGCAAGTACATAATAATATTGTTACTGAAGTCGATCAGTATCTACAGGATTTGGCTGAACCGATGTTAGAAGCTTACTGGGAACTGGAAGACATGGTAGCAGATGTAGATCCGGGTTTTCCTTATTCAGTTGAACCTACATCTGAAAAAAATCCTGCCTGTATTGGTTGTAGTCATTACCACGGTCAAGTTTATGGTGGTAATTTATTAGTTTGTGCTATGCATCCCCACGGGTGCGAAGATGAGAATTGTCCAGACTGGGAGAAGGAAGAGTATTGAGGGGGAGTTAGGAGTTTGGAGTTTGGAGTTTGGAGTTAACAAGCTACAAAATTACTAAAAGGACGTAAAGATAAGTAGAATAACTAATGACAAATGACAAGTGACAAATGACAAATGACAAACCAAGAAATGAAGTATGGCGAACGCGACATTGCCGAAGGTAAACTAATTACCTTTCCGAATCCGCGTGTGGGGAGGCGATATGACATTAACATTACTTTGCCGGAATTTACTTGTAAATGTCCGTTTTCCGGTTATCCTGACTTTGCGACAATTTATGTTAGCTATGTGCCTGATGAACGGGTAGTGGAATTAAAGGCACTCAAACTTTATATTAATAGTTACCGCGATCGCTACATTTCCCACGAAGAATCTGCCAATCAAATTTTGGATGATTTTGTAGCTGCTTGCGATCCGTTGGAAGTCATTGTAAAAGCAGATTTTACGCCTCGCGGTAATGTACATACTGTGATTGAAGTGCGTCATCATAAGTACCCAGAATGAAACCTTTGGCTTTTAGAGAGGACTTTAGTCCTTTTTACAAGACGCTAGTGATACAAAATCAGGACTGAAATCCTGACTAGAAATATTTTTGAAGGAAGTTTGATTAACCGGACAGGATATATATAAGTAAGTGGGCGGCAAAATTTACAAGTATGTAACGTAAAGTTAACTAAAGCGATTAGAGTTAAATTTTACACGTTTTGTACTGTAATCTCCTTTTTCTCCCTTAGCTTCAATTTAAATATTCGTTCTTATTAGTTTTCTTGTACTATTTTATTTACATTTTGTTGATGTGTGACAGTTGGGGTGCGGAATGTGGGTTCAAAGCATCCGTTACACATTCTTGGCCACTTGTTACTTTTATGACTCTTGGGTTTCATAGGAATTGTTCCCCCTACTCTTGGGATAATGAATCATCGACTACAGGACATAGCAGAGGGAATAGAAGAACTTTGGGGATATTGAGCCACAAGAATAACATCACCTTTACCATCAACAATCCATCCTTGAGCCTCCACAATCTGATTAGTAGATTTAGTAACAGATGTAGATAATTTATCCGTGACTCTCTGTGTTGCTTGTGGGGGCAAATCTACCCAACCAGTAATTACTGCTCGTCCCCGCAGAGGCTCGTTGGGGCTAAGGGGTAATCCACCGCGTCCTGTGGCAATAAAACGACTGGCGGTTTGTCGTCCTCTGGGAGTGCAGCCTTGAGCGATTTGTTGGGATGCATCGACCAGGTTAGAAGGTAGTTGAATTAAGCCGCGACTAGGGTCAGTATCAGGTGTGTTGAGATTTATCTCACCATTTAAGGAAGGCTTGCTTTGGGAGATGGCAGTGATGTCACTTGTTAGCAACTGACTAGGAATTAGCTTGTTCGGGTCGGTTGTTTGCAACTGCTGTTCGAGCTCTTGCCGACTGCGCGGCTGTAGCCCAAAGATGCCAGCAGAGTTGATAATAACTTTCCCGCCGCTACCCTCAAAGGCGTTGGCAGTGATATCGCTATTTTCGTTGGGAACTGCAACGATAAAGCCTCGGTAATTTGGGAGGTTATTGATAATGATGTTACCGCCATTGCCACCTAATTTGTCTGTACCTGCATTGGTGGAGATTTGACTGTTGCGACGGAGTAAAAGTAAGTCGCTATTGATGTTGATGTTACCACCGTTACCGGATGCAGATTCGGCGTTGAGTTTACCTTGGTTGTCTAAAATAATTTTAGGTGAATTGATTTCGATGTCGCCTGCGGTTCCTGAACCAGTAGAACTGACAAATAAGCCACTGCTAACGCCGATATTTTCTACCCGATCGCTAAAGTTATTAACTAGGTCATCATAATTAAAATCACTACCACTAATTATTACCTTATCAGTAGCGTTGACAGTTATTTTACCTGCATCTCCTTGCCCTGAAGTACTAGCTGTCAGTGCAGCACCATCGATGATTTCTAAGGAGTTGGTGTATAAATTAATATCGCCGCCTTTACCTGTTGAGTCTTTGCTGGTAGCAGTCGTTAACAGGCTCCGACCCACAACATCGTTGAGGTTGGAGCCTTCAAGTGAAGTTCCACTCAGTTTTATAGAAGTGGCATTAACAGTCAAGGAACCCGCATTCCCTTTCTCTACACTGGTTGTTGAAACTGATGCTTGTGCCCCATCTTGGATAAACAACTGTCCAGTCTTAATTACCAAGTTTCCGGCATTTCCTTGACCTGTAGTCCCTGTAATTATACCACTAGGAAACGGACGATCCTTTACGACGTTAGAGACTAAGCCTCCACTAATTCCAATTAGTTGCTCTAAGACATCGGCGGACACTCCTTGCTTTGAAGTGCCGAGAAGTTCTACAGATTCGGAGGCGTTGATAGTTAAATCTCCGCCTTTTCCCAAGCTAGAAGTACCCGATGAGATGATTCCCCCATCACTGACTATTAACTTTTTAGTAGTAATAGCCATACCGCCCGATTTTCCAGATCCCTGTGTTCCACTAGCTAAGACGCTAGGAACATTATTGTCTGTGCCGATGCCTTTTATTTCTACTAACTTTGAAGCATTCACAGTTAATTTTCCTCCTGGCTGCTCTCCACCAGTACCTGCTGTCACCCAGGCCCCATCACGGACAATTAATCTGTCAGTATCAATAGTTAAGTCGCCTCCTTGTCCCAAACCTCTAGTTTCATTACGCAATCCACTGGGAACTCTATCGCCTATGGTGAACAGTCCTAGTCCTTGGGGAGCATCATTAGCTGAGGTGCCACTAAGTTCTATAGAGTCTTTTGCGTTCACGAATAAATTTCCGGCTCGCCCTGGGGTAGTACTCCCTGCCGATATTACTGCCCCATTAGAGACAATTAACCGCCCAGTTTCAATGGTCAGGTTTCCGGCATTTCCACTTGCAGTAGGTAGAGAAGAAATTATAAAATTTTTTAAATAAGGAGGAGCATTACGAAGATTCTGGGCAAGAAGATTCTTGACATCCAAGGAAGCGGAAAACAAGCCAATTGGAACAGGAAAATTGGAAGAATTATCGGCGGAATTAATCGGAACATTGATGTCAATTGTACCGTTTGATGAGGAACTGCCAGTTAGTTCTATTGAGTCAGAGGCTTTCACAGCCAGATTCCCAGCACTACCACTAGAAGTAGTAGCAGTCGCTACTATTCCATCTTGAATAATCAATTTTCCTGTGTCAACAAGTAAATCACCGCCATTCCCCCTATCAAAAACAGCATTGTAAACAAAGCTATTTTTTACCGTTAATGCTCCTTTGGCACTGAGCATAATATCTCCTGCTTGAGCGTCATCGATACCTGCAAGTAGGCTGATGCCAGCACGCAGGCTACTTCTGTCTAAAATATCTATATTCTGAGCGTGGATAGCAATACTACCGCTACCGCCAGAGGCGACATTAACTTCAGCGCCATTGGTAAGCGACACATCTGCTGGCGCTATGTTAGCCGGAAAATTTAAGCTGAAATTATCACCACTGATATTGAGATCGACTGTCCCCTCTTGTGCTAATCCTCCTAACTCCACTCGCCCACCCAAGGCATTCAAGGAGCCACCATCTATTCTCACGTTGCCACCTATAAGCAGCAAACTACGATTATCGTCAACCCCTAAACCAGCTGAGTTATTTTGAATTGGGGCAGCAATTTGATTGAACAAAAATGCAGAAGGATTTACATTCAACAGTCCGGTTGGCAGGTTTTTAACCGGATTTGCACTGAAAATGTCACCATTAGCCAACCCGATGGCATTTGCTGTTGTTCCTACAAACGAACCGTTGAGACTCAGGCTGGCATTTGGTCCAAAGATGATCCCATTGGGATTAATCAAAAACAGGTTAGCATTGCCCAATACTCCCAGAGTTCCTAGAATTTCAGAGCCTTTATCTCCTGTAACTCGACTCAAAATGTTCTTAATGCCGATAGGATTAATAAAATAGACTCCTTCTTTTTCTCCAATATTAAATTCCTTAAAACTATGCAAAAGATTAGCTCCTCTAGTGACTCCACCATCGATCAGGATACTAGATACATCTTTGTTTAACGGAATAATACTAGGTTTAACAATAGAATTTTTAGCTAAGGTATCATCAGCTATGGGTTGGGCAAGAGCACAATTGATAGAGGCTGAGATTGCACCATCAATAATTAACAAACTCCCTAACGCCAATGACCAGTTCCAATCTTTCCAGTTAATAAACATTCAGTAAACTTAACTCCATAAAGCAACAACGCCTAGTTCGTACATTGCATTACAAAAAAACAGAAAACTGTCCAATAGCATTAAATGGAATGTTGAATTGTGTAATGTCAATTAAACTACCCGGAATCTGCACTAAAGAAGTAACGCCCTCCACAATACCAACTAAGTCTCCCGATGATGTAGAGATGTTTAAACTTCCGTTTATTACTTGAGAGGTGTAGTTCTGTGCTGCTCCTTCTAGCACAATCTTGTCACTGCCTCGCTTAAAGTTCTGGATTAGAGCATAATCTGTATTACCGCCACCAACGTAAAATTGTTGAGGCGTGGAGGTTAATGAAGACAAAGTAGGATGGCCAAGGAGGAATACATCTTGTCCTTGGGTGCCAATTAGGGTATCAATCTGACCGACTCCAGCAACTGTCGATCCATTTGATAAAACGTCAAAACCAAGTCCAGCAATGAGTTTGTTACCTTCACCAAAGCCAGTTACGGTGTCATTTCCGTTGGTTCCAAAAAAAAAGCCAAAGCGATCGTTCTCAAATTGTCCAACCTGTTCATAGTGTTGTAGTCCTGAGGTAAAAGAGCCAGCATTAACAGCCGCCGCTACATCAGGGTATGCTAGCAAGTAAGCTTGTTCATTGAACATAGCAATAGCCTCCAGATAGTAATGGGAATATCAATCAAAAAAGTACTATTTGGTCAGGGTCTGGAGTTACTTCCATTAAGTTAGAAGCTCTGAAGTTAATTGAGCAAGTGTACAATTCCTAGCCAAAGCACTCTAAGGAGCAAAATCCAAATCACCGGACATTGCACCCTCCACCAAATAACAGCACTAAACTTCAGTCAACTAGGAATAAAGTTATTAGCTGTTTCTTATTTCATAATAAAACTGTAATGATTATTGGGTTGCTAAAAAATTTCTTATTCTTTACAAAGTTTATAACTAAACGCAATATCTGAACTATCTCCCCTGCTCCCTTGCCTCTTTTTCAACCATTTAGTCTATGTTGCATCCAAAGGAGAACTGCTATATTTATTCAGCAATTTTCTTGACGGCAGATTGCACTTGCAGCACAACTTTTTTTGATAAAGGAATATACCCAAGTTCCAAACTGGATTTTTGCCCGTCAATCACAGCCCAATTTACAAAGTTTTTCAGTGCTTGAGCTTTGACTCGGTTTGGATATTGGTGATAAGTTAAAAGCCAGCTGTAAGTGACGATGGGATAAGACTGGGTACCTGTAGGATCGGTGATAAAAGCAATCAAATTATCACTTGGTAATTTTACTGCTTCTAAAGTTTGTGCTACAGATGCTGGTGTCGGCGTAATATAATTACCGGATTTATTTTCTAAAGCAGCCACAGAAAGTTTATTTTGTTTGGCGTAAATGTATTCTACATAGCCAATAGCTCCTGGTATTTGTTGAATCAGGGCGGTAACACCTTCGTTACCCTTTCCACCAATTCCTACTCGCCATGCTACAGATTTACCAGCCCCAACTTTGCTTTTCCATTCTGCACTTATGGCGCTTAGGTGTTGCGTGAACACGCTTGTAGTTCCACTACCATCAGTTCGGTTTACAACTTGAATTGGTAAATCGGGCAAACTTACACCTGGATTAGCTGCACCTATTCTAGGATGATTCCAATTCTTAATTTTTCCGAGAAAGATATCTACGTAAACTTGGCGTGGTAGCCTGAGAGTGGGTGGCACATTCACTTGAGGTGACTGCCCTATAGATGGTGTCAGGTTATAAGCTAACACAATAGAACCAGCAGTTATTGGCAAAGCAATTACTCCCCGTTTTACCTTGGCTGCTTGTTCTCTTGTAATTCCCACATCACTAGCTGCAAAATCTACAGTCCCGTCGATGAGCTGTTGCACTCCAGCACTGCTTCCTATAGCTTGATAGTTAATTTCTATATTGGGATTTTGCTGGTTGTAATCTGAAAGCCAACGCTCATACAAAGGTGCGGGAAAACTTGCCCCAGTACCAACAAGGGAAACACGCTTGATGTTTTTTTGCTCGGCAGTGCAAGAAGCAATACTCAACAAGATAGCGATTAAAGGTAGAAGGCAAACCCGTCCTTGAGATTGAAGTTTAGCAGATATAGAAATTTTTTGTTCCAATGTTTAATAAATACCTGTAGTAATTTCAATGTTTGTAGGTGTGTGGGTGTAATTAGTTGTAAATAATTTTGAAACGCAAAGGGACGCGGAGGTTAACCCAAAGGTACGCAAAGTCATTCTCTGCGTTCCTGGAGCGATTTACTTTGCGCCCTTCTGTGTTTAAACTTCAATTGCTGCCTCTTTCTCTTCACCTTTTGGCTGGGAACTCAGCCGATCTAAAATTTCTAAAACTTCTTGTTCAAAAGCAACTTGGGCGCGATTAGTTTTGCCACCAATATACAAGCGATCGCCTTTTTGCAATGCCCAAATTTGCGAGTGTGAAAAGTAACTCATCACCACACCCAGCATGAGTAAGCCAAACCCTGTGTAAACAATTGGGATGCCTGGATCGGCTTTAATTTGTAAGCCGGTGCTACCAATTACATCTAGAATTTTCAGCTTCACGCCATTAACTTCCGCGAACATCCCCGCGCGGACTGTATCAACAAGTTTGCCAGTGGCATCATAAATTAATACCATCCCTTGTAAGTCTTTCGCTAACAAAGAGACACCCTCACTCAAATCTGGTTTAGTCGGAACCCAGGTTCCCCAAATCCGCCCGTTACCGTTGGTGTTCAATTGCGCCATTGGCAGCTGAAAAATCGGGCTGTTGTTAAATTGGACGCGAACACCTGCAATTCCCCAATCAGTTTGATAGAAAGTTATGCCATGATAGCGCAGAGGCTCGTTGACAAAAATCTTCTTATGGTCAACTTCCTCTCCTTGATTATTCAAGACAGACATATCGGAATAAAATTGATCGATGCCGCCAGATGGTGTGTAGTCAATCCAAAAACGATTGACGCGCACAGACCAATCTTTCGGGACTTGCGCTGCTGCTAAAGGTCCAGCATCGACAATATTTTTCACTTGAAATGTATCGCCACTAGCAACCATTTCCTGAGCCAAAAACCCAGTCATCGCGCCCCAAATTCCCCCTAGCAAAATAGCAACGATACCAATATGAACAATAATTGGGCCGATGCGTCCGACTATTCCTTTGCGGGCGTAAAGAAGATTTGCTTTTTCTTGATTTGGAAAAATTTTATAGCGGTGTTTTTGTAAGATTTCGCTGAGGGAATTTAGAGAAGCAGTATCTAGTTCTGCACTTAAAGCTAATTTTTGAAATTGTCGTGGTTCTTCGTAATATTTCCAGCGCTGGGCAGCTTTTAAGGCTGGTAACTGACGGGTAAATGAACAAGCAGTTAAGCTAGTGCCAAATAAGATCAGTAATGCCAGAAACCACCAAGTACGATACACGTGGTCTAACCCAACTACTTGAATTACTTTCCAAGTTAAGAAACCAAATAAAGCTGGATGTTCTGGGTAATTGGCTTGGTAAAATGCGGGTGATTGACCTTGCTCAATAACAGTACCGGTAGAGCTAAAGATGGCAATCAATAGCAGTAGTGCGATCGCTAATTTTAAGTTAGTCAGTACGGGCAAAAGCTCTTGGCGTAAGAACTGCCCAGGTATCGCCCACCATTTTATTTCTTTGGACGCTGAATCTTCTATCATTAGGTGTAAAATCTAATACAACGTATTGATATTAAAAACTGCCAAGGGGAATCCGAGAAATTAAGGAAAATACACCGAATCCTACCAATAGTGCCCCACTAACTGGGTTAATCCAGCCAGACCAGCGACGCAATTCTAGTAATTTTTTAATTGAAGCTGTAAAAGTACCCGCCAAAATCAACGGTGCTACATAACCGGCTGTATAAGAAAGTAGCAAAACAGCACCTAAAATTAAGTCTTGTGTACTAGCAATCCAACTTAACAAACTCGCTAAAACAGGTGTGCTACAAGGGGATGCGACTAAACCGAAAGTCAGCCCCAGCAAATAAGAACGCAATCCTGCTGGCAAATCTGGCGAAATCCAATTGGTTTCATTCAAGGATGGAAATTGTAGAGGCAGCGCTTCTAATAAGTTCAGCCCCATGAGAATGGCGATAATGCTGACGATAATCGGCAAACCAATTCCCACTTGACCGTAGACTTTTCCAACAAAACCTGCTATTATTCCCATCCCTGCTAGTGTAGTTGCTAAACCTAAAGCAAACCAAGTTGATTGGGCAGCTGCTTGCAAGCGGCTTTTGGCTTCATAACCACCAATGTAACCAATAGTAATTGGCAGCATCGAAAGCATACAGGGTGTAAGACTGGTGAGCAAGCCAGCAACAAAGATGATGCCAACGCTTAACCCAGTAAGGTGTGTCAGTTGGTTAGAAACAAGGCTGTTGGCAAATTGTTCTAGTTGGTAAATTTGGGTTTGCAGGTTATCAAACATGGGGAGTCTCTGAGCGGAAATGCTTACTCTGCTTGAATTGTAGCTTAGTTTTGGTTTTTGAGTCAGGATAACCAAAATTATCGCAACCTGATATCATCTAAATTTCATCTCCCCAAAGAAATAGACCTCTTGGCAAAAGTGCTTTTTGCACTCTTGGGGAAAAGGGAAAAGGTTAAAGGGGAAAGGGACTTTTGCAGAACCTTTTCCCGACTTATGCCAAGAAATCTATTGCATTACCCGCACCCTGACGATAGGTGTGGTTCCAATACGGTTCGGATAAGTATTTTGAACTCAGAATAGGGTTTGGGGAAAAGGGGAATGGGTTTGCGGTTAAAGGTTTATTATTCCAATACAGTTCAGTTAAGAAAAATTGTAGGTTGGGTTAAGCAAAGCGCAACCCAACAAAGTCCTGCAAATGTTGGGTTTCGTTCCTCAACCCAACCTACGTAGTTTAAGGTTTTTGGGGCTAACCCAAGCGTATTGGTTTATTATTCCCCTTTCCCCTTTACCCTTTCCCCTTTAACCGAACCGTATTGGGTGTGGTTCAAATACGTAAGAATATTATTTCGTTAACGATATAGCCAAACACGCAATAGCGACAGCAATTGTTCTGTATCTACGGGTTTGGTGATGTAATCTGATGCGCCCGCTTCAATACACTTCTCGCGATCGCCTTGCATGGCTTTAGCGGTCAGTGCAATAATCGGCAAAGATTTAAATTGCTCGTTTTGGCGGATTAAGCGTGTTGTTTCGTAACCGTCCATTTCTGGCATCATTACGTCCATCAAAACAACATCAATATCTGGTGTAGTTTCCAACAAGTTAATCCCCTCTCTGCCGTTTTCAGCGTATAAAACCTGTATTTGATAGCGCTCCAGCATACTTGTCAGCGCAAAGATATTACGCATATCGTCGTCTACGATTAGCGCTTTTTTGCCAGCGAGTAAGTAGTCTATGGAATGCAGTTGTTCAAGTATTTCTCGTTTGGGTGCTGGTAAATTTGCTTGGACTCGGTGTAAAAATAATGCTGTTTCATCGAGGAGACGTTCGGGCGATCGCACATCTTTAATGATGATTGTTTCGGCAATTCGTCTGAGTTCCGTTTCTTGAGCTTTGCTAATATCTCTACCTGTGTAGACAATAATTGGTAAAGTTTTACCGTGAGGTAGAAGCTTTATTTGCTCGATCAGTTCAAACCCAGTCATATCGGGTAGCCCTAAATCGAGAACGAGGCAATCAAAATGCTGTGAGCGAATAGCTTCTAAAGCTGCTGCACCAGTGCCTACTGCTGTGGTCGAAACATCGCTGTTACCAATCAACTCCACAATACTCAGCCGTTGAGCGTCGTCGTCTTCGACTACCAACAAATTTTTCACTTGGCGCTCAACAAAACCTTTAATTTTGGTCAACGCCTCGGATACGATCTCGCTGGTTAAAGGTTTTTGCAGATATGCGATCGCACCTAATTGCAAACCGCGTTGTCTTCCTTCCTCAACGGTCATGATATGTACAGGAATGTGGCGGGTATTTGGGTCATGCTTCAAACGATCTAATACAGTCCAACCATCCATTTCTGGCAACCTGATATCTAGCAAAATCGCTGAAGGTAGGAATTGCTGCGCTAGCATCAAACCTGTAGTGCCTGTTTGGGCAGCGATCGCTTTGAATCCTTGCTGTTGTGCCATATCTAGCAGGATACGCGCAAAATTAACGTCATCCTCAACAATTAGTAACACGCGATCGCCTACGCCGATAGTAGCGCGATCGTCATTAATCAGTGCTGAGTTAGGAGTTAAGAGTGAGGAGTGGGTAGAGACGCGATTAATCGCGTCTGTGCTGGATTGTGTTGATGTTGACTCAGCGTTCGGAACTCGGAACTCTGGACTCAATTGGGGGAAGTAGAATGTAAAGGTGCTGCCTTGACCTGGTTGACTGATTAGTTTAATTTCGCCGCCAAAGAGACGGGCGATTTCACGGCTAATTGATAAGCCCAATCCAGTACCGCCGTATCTCCGACTGGTAGAGCCATCGGCTTGCTGAAATGCCTCGAAAATAACTTTCTGCTTGTCGGGAGCAATACCAATGCCTGTATCGCTGACTGAGAAGGCGATGACATTTTGGGCGCGATTCAAAGTTTCTTGATCTTTGCTCCATCCCTGCTTCGCCACCGCAATCTGTAAGCGTACCTCTCCTTTTTCTGTAAATTTAAAAGCATTGGAGAGGAGATTTTTTAAGACCTGTTGTAAACGTTTGACATCTGTATAGATGGTTGTGGGCAATTCGGGAGCCAATTCAATTGTGAAACCAAGTCCTTTGCTCTGAGCGATTTGTCGGAAGGTGCGCTCAATCTGATCGCCCAATTCTGTCAATGGCATTTGAGTTATGTCAATTGACATAGTTCCAGATTCAATTTTGGCGAGATCGAGAATGTCATTGATTAACGCCAACAAATCAGTCCCGGCTGAGTAGATTGTTTGGCTGTATTCGACTTGTTTGGCGGTAAGGTTGCGATCGATGTTATCTGACAACAATTTCGCCAAAATCAACAAGCTGTTCAACGGTGTCCGCAGTTCATGGGACATATTGGCGAGAAATTCTGATTTATATTTTGAAGAAAGGGCGAGTTGTTCAGCTTTGTCTTCCAAAGAAAGTCTTGCTTGTTCAATTTCCCGATTTTTGCGCTCGACTTCTTTCTTTTGCATCGCCAACAACTCTGCCTTTTCTTCTAACTCAGCGTTGGTTTGTTGCAGTTCTTCTTGCTGTCCTTTGAGTAAATCTTCAGAGGCTTTGAGTGATTGGGCTTGTTGTTCTAAGCGCTTGTTAGTTTCCCTGAGTTCGCTTTGCTGGGTTTGGAGTTCTTCAGCCAATGATTGCGACTGCTTGAGTAATTCTTCAGTGCGCATCGATGCGGCGATCGTGTTGAGGACGATCGCGATACTTTCGGTAAGCTGGTCGAAGAATGTCAGATGAATTTCGCTAAAGCGGCGGAAGGATGCTAATTCAATGACTGCTGTCACTTGTCCTTCAAAAAGTACAGGTAACACTACGGCATTCAAGGGCGTGGCTTCTCCTAAACCAGAGGCAATTCTGACATAATCGCTTGGTACATCCGTTAGCAGTATTCGCTCTTTTTCTAAAGCGCATTGCCCCACTAAACCTTCACCCAAGTGGAAGCGGTTAGCTAGATGTCTGCGTTCCCGGTAAGCGTAGCTACTAATTAATTTCAAATACGGTGTATGTTCAGCAGATTCCATCAAAAAGAATACGCCATGTTGCGCTCCTACCAAAGGCGCTAGTTCTGAGAGAATTAGTTTAGATACGGTTTCCAAATCTCGCTGCCCTTGCAGCATTCGGGTAAACTTGGCGAGGTTAGTTTTCAACCAGTCTTGTTCGGTATTTTTCTGCGTTGTCTCGCGCAGATTAGCAATCATCTGGTTGATGTTGTCTTTGAGTATTGCAACTTCCCCTAGTGCTTCGACGGCAATTGAACGAGTTAAATCGCCCTTAGTTACAGCTGTAGCAACTTCGGCGATCGCTCGCAACTGAGTTGTCAGTGTAGCAGCGAGTTCATTTACATTATCCGTCAAATCTTTCCAAGTTCCAGCTGCCCCAGGTACTCTCGCTTGTCCGCCTAACTTTCCTTCGATTCCCACTTCCCGCGCTACTGTAGTTACTTGATTGGCAAATGTTGCTAGGGTATCAATCATCTCGTTGATTGTCTCTGCCAAGGTTTCGATTTCTCCTTTGGCATCTAACATCAGTTTTCGTTTCAAGTCACCGTTCGCAACTGCTGTTACGACTCTGGCGATACCGCGCACTTGTGCCGTTAAGTTACCCGCCATCGAGTTAACGTTATCTGTTAAATCCTTCCAAGTCCCTGCAACACCTTGGACTTGCGCTTGTCCGCCTAACTTCCCTTCAGTCCCCACTTCCCGCGCCACCCGCGTTACTTCACTGGCAAAGGAACTGAGTTGATCCACCATTGTATTGGTGGTGTTCTTCAAGTCTAAAATTTCGCCTCTGGCATCGACGGTAATTTTCTTAGATAAGTCGCCATTAGCTACCGCCTTGGTAACTTCGGCGATGTTGCGAACTTGTCCGGTGAGGTTCCCCGCCATCGAGTTCACATTGTCTGTTAAATCTTTCCAAGTTCCAGCTACGCCTCTGACGTAAGCTTGCACGCCCAATTTACCTTCGGTTCCCACCTCACGGGCAACTCTGGTAACTTCACTTGCAAAGGAATTGAGTTGATCCACCATTGTGTTGATGGTGTTTTTAAGCTCTTGAATTTCACCTTTGACATCAACGGTGATTTTCTTGGATAAATCGCCGTTTGCTACCGCCGTGGTAACTTCGGCAATGTTCCGCACCTGTGCCGTCAAGCTTCCCGCCATGAAGTTTACACTTTCGGTCAAGTCTTTCCAAGTACCTGCCACTCCCTTAACTTCTGCTTGTACGCCCAATTTACCCTCGGTTCCTACTTCCCGCGCCACCCGCGTTACTTCACTTGCAAAGGAATTGAGTTGATCCACCATTGTGTTAATGGTGTTTTTGAGTTCCAAAATTTCACCTTTGACATCAACAGAGATTTTTTTGGATAAGTCGCCATTTGCCACCGCCGTGGTAACTGTAGCAATATTTCGTACCTGTGCCGTTAAACTTCCCGCCATGAAGTTCACGCTGTCGGTTAAATCTTTCCAAGTTCCAGCTACGCCGCGCACATCTGCTTGTACGCCGAGTTTACCTTCGCTTCCCACTTCCCGCGCCACCCGCGTTACTTCACTGGCAAAGGAGTTGAGTTGATCCACCATTATATTGATGGTATTCTTGAGTTCCAGAATTTCGCCTTTGACGGCAACAGTAATTTTCTTCGATAAATCACCATTGGCGATCGCAGTTGTCACTTCGGCAATGTTCCGCACTTGTGCCGTCAAGCTTCCCGCCATGAAGTTTACGCTGTCAGTTAAATCTTTCCAAGTTCCGGCAACGTCTTTTACTTCCGCTTGTACGCCCAATTTACCTTCAGTTCCCACCTCACGCGCCACTCTGGTAACTTCTGATGCAAAGGAACTGAGTTGATCCACCATTGTGTTAATGGTATTTTTCAACTCCAGAATTTCACCTTTGACATCAACAGTAATTTTCTTAGATAAATCGCCTGTTGCAACCGCCGTAGTCACTTCGGCGATGTTCCGCACCTGCGCCGTCAAGCTTCCCGCCATGAAATTCACGCTGTCGGTTAAATCTTTCCAAGTGCCAGCCACGCCGCGCACTTCTGCTTGCACGCCGAGTTTACCCTCGCTTCCCACCTCACGCGCAACCCTTGTTACTTCTGATGCAAAAGAATTCAGTTGATCCACCATTGTGTTGATGGTATTTTTCAACTCCAGAATTTCACCTTTGACATCAACGGTAATTTTCTTGGATAAATCGCCTGTTGCCACAGCCGTAGTCACTTCGGCAATATTTCGCACCTGTGCCGTTAAACTTCCCGCCATGAAGTTTACGCTGTCGGTTAAATCTTTCCAAGTTCCCGCCACACCGCGCACATCGGCTTGCACGCCTAATTTACCTTCACTTCCCACCTCACGCGCAACTCTAGTAACTTCCGATGCAAAAGAACTGAGTTGATCTACCATGATATTGATGGTGTTCTTCAGTTCCAGAATTTCACCTTTAACATCGACGGTGATTTTTTTCGATAAATCGCCATTGGCGATCGCAGTCGCAACTTCGGCAATATTTCGCACCTGTCCGGTGAGATTACCCGCCATTAAGTTAACGTTATCGGTTAAATCTTTCCAAGTCCCCGCAACTCCCCGGACTTCTGCTTGTACGCCCAATTTTCCTTCAGTTCCCACTTCACGGGCAACTCTTGTTACTTCTGATGCAAAGGAATTGAGTTGATCCACCATTGTGTTGATGGTATTTTTCAACTCCAAAATTTCGCCTTTGACATCCACAGTGATTTTCTTAGATAAGTCGCCATTTGCTACCGCCGTAGTCACTTCGGCAATATTCCGCACCTGTGCCGTCAAGCTTCCCGCCATGAAATTCACACTATCGGTAAGGTCTTTCCACGTACCCGCTACGCCGCGCACTTCTGCTTGACCGCCTAATTTTCCTTCTGCACCCACCTCACGCGCAACCCTTGTTACTTCCGATGCAAAGGAATTCAGCTGATCCACCATGATGTTGACGGTGTTTTTCAACTCTAAAATTTCGCCTTTGACATCAACAGTAATTTTCTTGGATAAGTCGCCATTCGCTACCGCCGTAGTAACTTCGGCAATATTACGGACTTGCGCAGTTAAATTTCCTGCCATCAAATTCACGTTATCGGTTAAATCCTTCCAAGTCCCTGCTACTCCTTTAACCTCGGCTTGTACGCCCAATTTCCCTTCAGTTCCCACCTCACGCGCCACCCGCGTTACTTCCGATGCAAAAGAATTAAGCTGATCCACCATCGTGTTGACGGTGTTTTTGAGTTCCAGAATTTCGCCCTTCACATTGACAGTGATTTTCTTGGATAAATCGCCATTGGCGATCGCAGTGGCAACTTCGGCAATGTTGCGAACTTGTCCGGTGAGATTACCCGCCATCAAGTTAACGTTATCAGTCAAATCTTTCCAAGTGCCAGCCACACCTTGCACTTCGGCTTGAACGCCCAATTTACCTTCGGTTCCTACTTCCCGCGCCACCCGCGTTACTTCCGATGCAAAAGAACCGAGCCGTTCTACCATCGTGTTAACGATATTTGCAGTTTGGAGAAACTCACCTTGCAGAGGTCTGCCTTCAATTTCTGTGGCGATCGTTTGCGATAAGTCACCATTAGCAACTGAGCGAATTACACGAGTAGTTTCAGCTGTTGGTTGAACTAAATCTGTAATTAGACTATTGACAGAAGTCACGCAATCTGACCAAGAACCACGAACATCTCCGAGAGAGGCACGTTCAGCAATTTTTCCTTCTTTGCCAACAACGTTACCAATTCGCTGTAACTCTGCCGCCATCCGCTCGTTCTGGTCAATAATATCATTGAGCGTATCAGCTATTTTCCCCGCCACACCAGTACGATCTATGGGCATCCGAGCAGAGAAGTCACCCTGTTTAACAGCATTCAGCGTTCTTAGTAGCTGATTTAAATCTAGATTGTCGCTGTCTCTAGTTAACTGTTCGGTTGCCATAGCCTTATCCTTAATCTTGAATCTTGAGAAATTTTTTATATTTTTTGCACCCCGTACTTATTTAGAGTACTTTTAGCCAATGCGTATCACAATAGAGAGCAGGGAATAGAAAGTGGATCGAACTAATATTTTTATGGGTGCGAGTGTAAACAGTCAAGAAAGACTGCTAACTAAATGGTATTGCCGTCAATATATCTGGCATACCACTTAGCTAATGATAGCTAGTTGGAATCTGTTATGCAGCATTAATTATCGGCGATGTCTAACTTGGGCAGTAAGCGATCGCACGTAGAACATACGATGATAATTAACAGTACGTTTTATGATTTTTGGAATTTGAGGAAAACAGCAAATCAATAAATTCTAACTGATAACTGAGGTTTGCTAAAGTCAAAAATATCCGGCAACTCCAAGGATTGGCAAATGGTTAGAGAGTACTCACCCCAGAGACATCTGCCTCCGCTTGAAAGTGGCGATCGTCTAACGCGTCCTGAATTTGAACGGCGTTATGCGGCTGCACCCCATATCAAGAAAGCAGAACTGATTGAAGGAATCGTTTACATCGCATCTCCTGTAAGACACGAACAGCATGGCAAACCTCACAGTCGCGTCATAACTTGGTTAGGAGTCTACCAATCACTGACTCCTGGCGTTGATTTGAGCGTTGAACCAACGGTAAGACTAGATTTAGACAATGAACCCCAGCCAGATGCAGCATTGTTTATTGAACCAGACGCAGGCGGACAAACCCGTTTGAGCAGCGACGGTTACATTGAAGGATCTCCGGAATTGATTGTTGAAATTGCCGCAAGTAGTGTAGCCATTGATACAGGTAGCAAAAAGCAGGTTTATCGCCGTAATGGGGTGTTAGAGTACGTAATCTGGCAATCTTACGAGAATAAAATTGAATGGTTTTGCCTCATTGATGGCGATTATCGATTGCTATCTCCCGGTGCAGATGGAATTATTCGCTCTGGGGTGTTTCCGGGTTTGTGGTTAGCGGTGGAGGCGCTGTTAAACAATCAGATGGTGCGAGTGTTGGAGGTGGTGCAAGCGGGGTTGAAATCACCGGAACATGATGCGTTTGTGCAGCAGTTGCAGAAATACACAAGTCTGAAATAGTTTACTCACTGAGTTTTCGCCTTAGTTTTACCCCACCCTAACCCTCCTTTCAAGGGCAGGCTTTTAGGCTTTCGATAAATAGTTGAGAATGTTCTCAATTATTGAACGTAGTTTTAAGTTCTCAGACAATGGTTTTGGTTTTAAAATCCCAAAAATTTGTCTAATCAAAAAAACCTGCCCCAGAAAGCCCTAACCCTCCCCTTGCAAAGGGGAGGGAACTAGATTTGTTTTTCCCCCCTTGGAAAGCTACAGTGTATACACAAGTCTGAAATAGTTTACTCATTTGGTTTTCGCGTTAGTTTTACCCCACCCTAACCCTCCCCTTGCAAAGGCTACGGTGTACACACAAGTCTGAAGTCGTTGATAAATATCGGTTTTACCCCACCCTAACCCTCCTTTCAAGGGCAGGCTTTTAGGCTTTCGATAAATAGTTGAGAATGTTCTCAATTATTGAACGTAGTTTTAAGTTCTCAGACAATGGTTTTGGTTTTAAAATCCCAAAAATTTGTCTAATCAAAAAAACCTGCCCCAGAAAGGGGGATTAAGGGGGGTAATTAGACTTGTGTGTACACCGCAGCTTGCAAAGGGGAGGGAACTAGATTCTTGTTTCCCCCCTTTGCAAGGGGGGATTAAGGGGGGTAATTTGACTTGTGTATACACGGTAGCCTTAAAAAAGGGGGAACTAGTGCCCCCTTTTTAATGGAGTTGAAGGATCTCAAACTACAGTAAATTAAGTATTTGAGCTTAAGTTGACACTAAACCCTATTGGATTTTACTCAACTCACGATCGCACCCTACACCCGATTCATAGATCCATTTGCAGAAGAAACCTTAACAGAATCGGCTGCTAAAGAATTGGTGGGTTTAGAATTGCCTAATACGCTTCGCTTCTTCTTGGTATTACCTCGTCTAGCACCACCCGCCATCTCGTATTCTGGGCTGTTTTTACCGTAACGGCTGCCAACTCCTAGTAACATTTTTTCTGACATGGTTATTACAACCTGTTCGGCGTTATTCACGTCATCTGTGAGTTTGTCAATGGTAGATAATGCAGTGTTGTAGGCAGCAAGCTTAGACCGGAGATCGTTAATTGTCATGGTGTAAGCTTGTATAGTCAATCCTTCCCCAAAGTCAAGTTCTACACTGATAGATTGTAAACTTTCAATCCGGCGATCGGCTCGTTCTAAAACGCTGGAATTTCTTTTACGACGTGCCATAATGCATCTCTGCTACTAGGTTTATAGTACTGTTTTATACCAAGCTATTCCTGATTGTCATGGGAAAATATCGCAAATCAGTTGCGCTCGCATCTCGAAAAGCTTACTTAATTTCACTTAGACTATACTTGATTTCAGGTATTAAATTGATTCATAAGTTGGTTACAACAATTGCTGCAATGATTTAAGCCTTTCTTATACATGAAAGAACATTTGTTGCAAAGTATTAAGTCTTTCCAGCAAGGGCTTATACTTTGCCAGAAAAACTTAAGCCTTTCTTATACATGGAAGAACATCTGTTGCAAAGTATTAAGCCTTTCCAGCAAGGGATTATACATTTGCTAGAAAAACTTAAGCCTTTCTTATACATGAAGTAATCTTAGCTGCAAAGGTTTAAATTTTTACAGTTTTAAGCGTAAAAGCGAATCAAAAATAAGAACACCAAAGAGCCTATTATTTATCTGGTCGTACTCAAGCAACATCACTAAATGCATGGTCACTACCAAAGAGTTGCCTCTCGAACTGCGTAGGTTGGATTGAGGAACGAAACCCTACATTTTTGGTGGTTTGTTGGGTTTCACTTCCTACCCCTACGGGGAAGCAAGCTACAACCCAACCTATGATTATCCTTAACCCAAGGGTATTAGTCTATATTTTTCGTAATTGATTAGATATCTTGCACGAATACAAAACTAACCCACCCTGCGGAAGCCATAACATACTTACAACACTAGGGTGGGAAAATCTCTAAATCTTTGCAAATTTTGATAACTAGAATATCAATAATCTCAGTATGTCTTGGAACTGCCGAAGTTCTGTTGTTTGATGGATTGTAATAAATCGTATGCCTTCCACCTTCTCGAAGAAACAAACAGCCGTTCTTTTCCAAATGGCGAATCAATTCACGTCTTTTCACTATAATTTGACAGTAATCTGTTCGCGGAGGACATCTTTACCGGAGAGTTGTTGCTCTGCGAGTTCCCGATTTGAGATTAGAATCAACTCTATCGCTTCCCGTAGGCTTTCTCTAGCTTCTTCCAGAGTTCTCTCTTGGACATTTGCACCAGGTAGCTCTTGAACGTAGCCAATATACCAGTCATCTAACTTTTCATATACAGCAGTAAAAGAGTTTTCCATACTCAACCCCAAATACCTCACTTCGAGTCTATAACTATACTAGCTTTTGCATTGCAGCCACAACAATTTCTGCGAGGTTCTCTGATAAAGTTAGAAGTGGCTTTTGAAGTCCCCATTCCTTAACTTTAGTTGCAGAAAGAGCGCCATGAGCCGTTGCATTCCGCAGTGCTTTTGCGAGTCTTACAGCTTCAACCCAGTTAGAAATAGGTTGAGATTTCACTATCCAATTTTCGATGATTTCTTGATCTCCATTTCCAAGACTGAGAAAATCTGCAAGTGCGCTCTTTCCTGGAATTGATGTATTTATATTAAGCCATTTCTCAAGATTGACTCTTCTTGAATCGGGTGGATTTAATGGATTATAATTGTTTAGTAAATCACATTTAACCGTGAAAGATTTAATATTTTCTGTCTTTAGACCTCCATTACTTTTTTTCAATAGCAATGTTTTTGTAATTGTTTCAAATCCACCCCAGGTCATCACAAGTCGCCACTGAATACCACGTGCTTTATGTGTATCATTGGGTTTGTCAACTGAGCTATGTCCAACAGCAGGCTCCTGCCATTCTAAACCAGATTTAATCAAATAAAATCCTTTTGATAAGCCTTGAATAACATCATAAATATGGTCTGAGTTGTCTGAATGAGTCTGGTTGAAGTGTGAGAGCTTCTGGTGTATATGTTTGCACTTGGCTGGATCATTTATGCAAGATTCATAGGAACCAATAAATTGCCATAGTTCGCGCGAGACATCTTCAAGACGTGTAGATGTATTTAGAGAATTTTGGATAACCATCATTATGAATAATATTTGTTGTCATCCAAAAATATATACAGAAACAGCCTATTTTTAAGAAGGTATTCTGCATATAAATTGGTTTAATTATTCTATTTAGATAATTTAGATATTAATCCAGTATAAATACTGAATTAAACCACAACCCCTTCCAATTCCTCATCTGTCAACTCATACAATTGCCGCAACTTATCTAACTTATCATCATCAGCTTCCCAGAAACCCCGCCCATGCGCCTCCAACATTCTGCCTAAAATATTGCGAAAAGCTTCAGGATTTGCCTTGCGTAATTTCTCCGCCATCTCTGCGTCTAAGGCATAAGTATCTGCCGCTTGGTCGTAAACCCAATCATCGCTAAAATCGGCAGTACCACCCCAACCAATCAACGCCGTCATCCGTTGGGAAATTTCAAACGCACCACCAGAACCTTGATTCGCCATCGCTTGCGCCCATTTGGGATTTACCAACTTAGTGCGATACTCCATTCTGAGCAAATCATCTAACTTGCGGGGTGTAGTATCCTTCGAGAAACTTTCTACAAAACTGGTTGTAACCTTCTTACCGCCTTGTTTTTCTGCTGCCTTTTTCAAACCGCCGGTATTGGCGTAATATTCTTGAATATCAGTTAAACCATATTCTACCGAATCGATTTCTTGAACAATGCGATCGCTAGTTTTTAACAACGTATTCAACACTTCCGGTCTAGCTTGACCTTTATCTTCTCTCCCGTAGCTAAATACATTGCGACTTTGCCAAGTATTGCCTAACTCCTCGCCAGATTCCCAGTTACCATCAACCACGCGATCGTTCACTAAAGAACCAAAATCACCCGTTGGATTAGAAAACAATCTCGCCGATGCATTTTCCACACCTTGGGCTTTTAAAGCTAAAGCGTGTTTCCTGATAAAATTTTGATCGTCCGGTTCATCAACATCAGCCGCCCGTTGAAATAAATCATCCAACAATTCGATAATATTTACAAAACTATCCCGAAAAATCCCAGACAAATTACCCAACACATCAATGCGGGGATGTCCAACTTCCGCCAACGGCTTCAATTCATAACGAACAATTCTGCCAGTTCCTTCCTTAACAGGTTCAGCCCCTACCAATTCCAACAGAATTCCCAAAGATTCACCTTTAGTTTTAATTGCATCCAATCCCCATAACATCACCGCCACCGTTTCAGGATATTTCCCATGTTCATCCAAATGCTGGGCGATAATTTTTTGAGCAATTTCCCGTCCCCGTTCATAAGCAGCAGGTGAAGGCATCCGATAAGGATCTAAAGCATGAATATTTCTCCCAGTCGGTAACACACCAGCGCCATCTCGCAACAAATCACCACCAGGCGCAGGCGGAATATACTCTCCATTCAACCCCCTTAACAAATTTGTTAACTCATCCGTAGATTGCATCAACAAGTCTTTGATTAGTTTTTCTTCTTCTTTTTCTCCTTCATCCTCTCCAAAATAAGCTTCCAAATACGATTTTAATTCTTCCTCATTTGGTGCTTCCCCCAACGTATGCAACCCAGAAGAAAACAACCGATTTTCTAAAACCTGCAAATATTCATACAACTCCACCAAATAATCATCAAAAGCATGATTGCTAAACATCCGCACATTTTCAGGAGTAAACGCAATACCCAACCGTTTAGCATCCTCAAAGGGACAATCTGCATCTAAACCAGAGTCCACAATTTTTTTACAAATCCCTTCCTTCAAAACATAATTCTTTTGTGGATCTTCGCGATACTCCGAAATCAAATCTCGCAACGCCACCAATTCCTTATACAAACCTGCACGCCCATAAGGCGGTACATTATGAGAAATTAACACACCATAACCGCGACGTTTTGCCAACATCGATTCAGACGGATTGTTTGCCGCATATATATATAGATTAGGCAAATTTCCTAACAAAATATCCGACCAAGAATAACCCGTATTACCCAAAGGAGAACCAGGCAACCATTCCACCGTCCCATGCATCCCAAAGTGAACTATAGCATCAGCTTGAAACTCATTTTGCAGCCATTTATAATAAGCTGCATATTGGGGATGGGGCGTTAAATCTCGTTCAAACATTAAGCGCATGGGATCGCCTTGTATCCCTAATGGTGGCTGTACACCTATCCATACATTTCCTAATTGCACACCGCCAATTTGAAATTCATCGCCATAAGTTTTAATTCCAGTTCCCGTGAGAGATTTCCATTGTTTTTCGATACGGGAGGTTTGCAGATATCCCAACCATTTTTCTAGAGTGCGGGTGCTAACGGACGCAGGAATATTTTTTGTATCATCTAAAGATTCATCCGCCTCTTTCACCCGGCGAATCAATTCTTCGCCATCATCAGGTAAATCTCCCACGGTGTAACCTTGTTCTTTGAGTGCGTGGAGAAACTTCAGCAAACTACGCGGCACATTTAATAATGCAGCTGTGCCTACAGCACCATAACCAGGAGGAAAGCCATATAATATAATGGCAATCTTGCGTTCAGATGCAGGTTTTTGCCGCAAAGCTACCCAACTTTTAACCCTATCGATTAATCGCTGCATCCGTTCGGGAACCAGATAAATATTTTCACCTACTAAACCACCAAGGGGAACGGTATCAATAGCGCCATCTAATTCTGGTAAAGCATACAACACGACACTTTGCAATCCGCCGATACCTTGGCGCGTCCACGAGTAAATATCTTGAATTAATAGTGGTGCAGCAACAATATAAGGTACATTCTTGGCAGTGAGGATGCGTTTTGCTACTTCCACCTGACGGCCAGCTTCCATTGAACCAGCCGGGCCACCTACCAGAGGAAAGCCAATTGTGGAAACGATCGCATCTACTTTTACTGCTTCATTAGAAAGTGAGGGAGTCTCTATGTTACCTAGTTGTCGTTGCTGAATTTCATAGTCGGTTGTCATCAAATCTCGTACCGCCACGTGTCCTTCTACGCCGTTGATGAAGATGGGTAAAGGAGTTAACCCAGCTGTTTCAAAACTGCGAATTAGTTGGGGAATGTAAGGTTGTTTGGTGATGACGTGTTTGCGGTAGAGGAGAATTCCGATAACTGGTTTTGTAGAGATGCGATTCATCGCGTCTGTAGAATAGACACGATGAATCGCGTCTCTACAATGGGTTTCATACCATTCCAAATATTCGCGGGGGGATTCAAAAAACCCTGGATAGTCGGGGTGGAGTAATCCGATGTTGGGGGTTTCGACTAGCGGGGGAATGTCGCCGACTTTTAAATTTAAATATTTTTCTGCCAGTGTCCAGAATAATGAAGCGACGTTTTCTGGGCCGCCAGCATTCCAGTAACCGTAGATAATTAACCAGTTGCGTAAGTCTTGGACTTTTTGCACTGGGACGTATTTCAGTAGTTTGGGGCCAATTTTTAAGAAGCTGATGTAACCAGCAAGTTTGTCTTCTTCTCGTCCATTGCTGAATTTGTCGAGGATAAATTTAACTGGTTTGGGCATTCCTTTGGGTTTGTCGCCAATGGCAAAGTCACCCAACTTGGTTAAACTTATCAATTCCAAGGCTGACTCGAAAACTAGGCGGATGGGAATTTGGGCAATGCGATCGCGCAACCACACAACTTGGTCATAATCAAATAGTAGGCTACCGAAAAACACATCAGCGCCATCAAGTGCTGTTTCTACCTCGGCGCGTTTGGTTGTAAGATCGCGATCGCTAAATACCCGAATATCCAACTCAGGACAGCGAGAGTTAGCCAAAAAGGCTGCTTTTCTGTACAAGTCAGCGTTGAATGATTCAAACCCAGCAATCAAGACGATGCGTTTCATGCCTGTAAGCTACGAAATATTTCTTTACTTAAATTTTAAACGTGCTTTCAGGCTGATTGTTAAATATCTACCCACAGATTCCGGTCAGTAGTTCCTTGAAGGGATGAGGACTTCACTATCGCTACTACCTTTAGGATATTTTGATTGCAAAAAAGTTGTAATATGTTGAGTTAAATTCAGTGCATCATTGAACTCTTTTGACTGTTGTAGCGCTTCGTATAGCAAACGAATTTCTTGTGCTGACAAGTTTGTGAATGTACGCAACTCGGTAATATCTAATCTCCGGTTAAACTCATTGGCAGTATGTCGCCATTGATGTATAAGCGAAAATAACTCTCTATCTTGACGTTCTGCAAAGACATTAGATGCGATCGCTGTTTCGGTAACTGATATAATTAATCGCGGAAAAACTATCGGTCGTCCTGGCTTGTGTGAGTTTGGATTAAATCGTTCATCAGATAAAATTACGTCATTCGATCTGCACTCATTCAGTAAGGCACGCAGAAATTCTATCCTCTTTTCGTTAGCTGATGCCCATCGTTCGCCAAAAATCCCGGTAATTGTGGCTAATAATCCCAGACCTGTTAGTATTGGTTCCAAATTTTTTTCATCTCTAGTCCACCAGACGGCGGCTAAAATAAATCCCAGAAGTAGAGGGAAAAACGTGATAAAACTCACTAGGTTTTTCATACTCATATCACATCTTACCTTTTAGACCATATATCATTTGCTACAGAAGGATTATTGTTAATTCCTGAAGAGTCAGGGGCAATTAAGATTAAATCCATGCCAAATCCATTTTTTAAACGCGGTTCCAATACTGTGTGTAGCCGAGCGACAAGCACCAGGTTGCAATCTGATATAGTTTTCTGGATGCCATTAGAAGCATATTTCCGACTCAGATATAAACGAATCGTATCCTGGTCTTCAAAATTCATTACTGACCGATCGGGTAACATTACTTCAATTTTGTTTTTAGTTAGATTGCGATACAATATTTTTATTAAAATTCCTCGATCGGCTTCTACAGTACCTTCAAAAAACACACTATTTAAGTCGATATGTAAATCAGTATTTTGCAGCAACGCACTGGTGACAAACTCTTTAAACGATTTAGTTTTTGCGTATTCTTTGGCTGCATTTTGTGCCGCTTCTTCGCTTAATTCTTCGGTGGTAGCTACTTCTAGGAGTAGTCTATCTTCAGGTCGCATTAGTTTAGAAATAGTTTGCAAAAGTTCTGTGTCTTGCTGAAAGTTAGCTAATGTGTTCCCCAAAAGCGAAAATAGCACCGGACTGTTATTGATAACTCTATCTAGTAGTTTTCGTAACTCGTCAACATTTCTCTCAATTGAGAAGTCAACTTGAATTGGCAATACATGGCTACCTTGCAATTGCGATCCTCTCGTTGCTTGTTGCACACCTAGCCTTAACATTTCCGAACTCATATCAACTGGAAAGTAGAGTAAATCGGGATTTGCGTTAATCAATAAACTTAAAATGTGTTGGTCTTTTTCACCGGTGCCTACGCCTAAACTTACATAATGATATTTTTGATCTTTGATATTATTTGTATTAATTTCATTCCATCGATATCTAAAAGATTCTATACTCTCTTTCATTACGAGATAGAAGCGATCGTTGCAAGCACGATCCCAGGCGATGGTTGGGCCGATTCCCCAATAGGAAAAACCAGATAAAATCTCTTTTCCATCGCCTGTTGCAGAAAATTCCCCTCTCAATTCTTGCGTGAGTTCTGCAAGTTTGCTAGATTGATCTTCCCCTATAAAACAAAGAGTCCACCCTAAGCCGGGTTCATTGATGGAATTCTCCAGTAGCTTCACAAAATTTAAAGATCCCATGTTGAGCCTCGTTTCTTGAGCAGTTTAGTTTGTTAATCTCGCACAGGTGTGTCTAGTAGTCTGCCAACCCAAAATTGCTATGTTTGGACTGGGAAAAGGGGAAAGGGGAAAGGGGAAGGAATTAAAACCTTTTCCCTTTACCCCTTACCCTTTACCCCGCCAAGTTTCCTTGGTGAACTACTAGAAGCGATGGCTACGCCAACGCCAAGGGCGAACGCGTATTCATTAATACTGTAAAGCATTGTGTGTTAAGCTGCTCAGGGTTAACAAGAAGCCAAGGGTAGAGTCTGTCAAGGGTTTACGGCCTTATAAACCCAGATGCACATCAAGGGGTGCGTTCGGTTTTGGGATTTGGGCATCTAACTAAGTACATTTGTCATGGCTTTCCAGTTTTACAAAGCGTTATTATCTAAAAAATGGAGGCAATTACTAGATTTCAATTTATTGCAAAATTTTACTGGTTATTCTCGATATTGATAACTTATAATAGTTGTGTTTTTGGTTACAATATAGCTTGTAATTAATGGATTTTACCAAATCAAAGTTACTGCTCAGGTTCGCACAAAAACTTATTTGGTTTAATAGCGTAGGAATGCTGAAAATAATGCAGCCATTGCTAACAAGTATTTTCACAAAGTTATTAACAAAACTTTGTCTATATAATTAGAAAAGTTTTGAATTAGTGTAAAAACAATTAAATTGAGGATGAAATAATGAAATTCGGAATCGATAGCGGGCACAATTGTCCACCAGATACAGGAGCTAGAGGAATTAAATTCGAGGATAATTTAACTTTAGATGTCGGTAATAGAGTTATAGCCAAATTAAGAGCTTTAGGAAATGAAGTCGTAGTATGTAAACCAAGTAGTGCTAGTACAGTACGTGAATCACTCTCAAAAAGATGTTCTACAGCTAATGCGAGTAAAGTAGATATTTACGTCTCGATTCATTTTAACTCTTTTAACGGGCAAGCTAATGGCACAGAAGTATTTGCAACTAGCGATACAGGTAGAAAAATCGCTAAACCTGTATTAGATGAAATCATCAAGTTAGGATTTTTTAATCGTGGCGTTAAGAGTGGTTCCCACTTGTTTGTTCTGAAAAATACAGATATGCCTGCTATCTTGGTAGAATGTTGCTTCCTCGATTCGCAAAAAGATATGAATCTTTTTAATCCTGAAGCAATGGCTAATGCAATTGTCAAAGGCTTAACTGGTAAAGTGGCAAGTGTTCCTGTTAACCCCGTACCAGATGAAGAAGATAATGTAGATACCACGATTCTCAGACTGCAAAAAGCCTTAAATCGACTAAAAATAACTGATAAAAATGGTAAAACATTAGTGGAAGATGGCTTCACAGGGGCTAACACCAAATCTGCTGTAGAAAAATTTCAGACTATTGTTGGGGTTCAGTCGACTGGAATTGCTGACACAACTACATGGAGTGCCATAAATCAAATTTTGGCAAAACGAATACTTAGACCTAACCATGCTGGTAATGCAGTTGTCAAATACTTGCAATACCGTTTAGGTGTGGATAATGATGGTGTCTACGGGCCGCAAACAGAGATTGTAGTTAAAAACTTTCAAAAGCAAAATGGTTTAGATGCCGATGGAATTATCGGCCCTGCTAGTTGGCAGAAATTAATTGGTTAGACTGATGGGGACTAGAGACTAGAGACTAGAGACTGAGGTAGTAGTGCTGAGTAAAGAAGTTGGGAATCTAACATCTTTACTCAGAACTGAGAACGGGTTAAACGCCGCGTCACTGCTAACAGAACTTTTTTGCCTAATCAATAAATGAAGCGGCTAATTTTAGCAAATTACAACCATATTTTGTTCATAACATCTTTGGCAAGTACACAAACTGCCAAAGCATTTAAGATAGCATTGATATCGCTTAAAGGCATTGAGCTAAAATAATTAAAAGAAATAACCAGAGCGTAGAAAATCACCTATTTTGCTGACAAGAATCTGTTCAACTTAACCGGATTTGCATTTGATAACTATCAATCGCATTTGGTAACAGGTAATTTCCTATCGTTCTGGTGCTTTTTTGGCGGTGAAGTTTCGCCAAAGTATAAAAGTAAAGGGCTTTTCAAGCCTATAACAATCACTACTGATTTTTTGTATAAATCAACACGTTTTAACTAAGCTTAAAATTTATTTTCCATATCATATTAATGACTAGAAATCCGCCTAATCTAATGTAGAAAAAAAGAGCCAAATTAACCTTCAGCACTTTCAGCGCGCACGGGAATTGTAATTCCTTCCCGCAGCAGTGCGTTCGTAAAAATCTTCCGAAGAACGCGCTGAATCTGAAGATGTTTTCCTGGCTTTACTTTCGTTAAAGTCCGCAGCAACAAGTTAGACTTTCCCAGACTTTCGACTCCATCTATCTGTGTGCCTTCGAGTACATCTGGATAGTCTGCTTTTAACTGCTGTCCCACCTCCTCAATGACTTTGTACACGTGCGCTAAGTTAGAATCATAAGGCACGCCAACTTCTACTACTGCAAAGATATACTGTTTGGAGTAATTAGTAATTGAGCCAATATCGCCATTGCGAATAATCTGCAATTGACCATTAGGATGTCTGATACGAGTGGTTCTGAGTTCAATCGCCTCGACAATACCTTCGACAACTTTCTCTTCGACTTTTCCAGCTTCAATATAGTCACCTACTAAGTAGTAGTTTTCAAATAGAATAAAGAAGCCGCAGACAATATCGTTAATTAGTGTTTGTGCCCCTAAACCTACAGCGATGCCGACAATACCAGCACCCGCAAGTATGGGAGTTGGATCGATACTTAGAGCATAGAGAATGAAAACTGTAGCACCAAAGTAAATTAAGTATTGTAAGAAACTACGAAACAGAGGAACGAGCGTTAGGCGTCTACTTCTTTGAATATCAGTTAGATTCTGCTCTTTGAACAGCACCTCTTCAATAAGTAAGTAAACTACCTCAAACAACACGCGACTAATGAAGATGATACCGATTATCTTGATAATTCGCGGGCCAAAAGTTGCGACATTGGCAATTAACTGCACCTGTTGAATCACCAATGTTGCCATGCAGACATAAATCACAAATTCCAAGCAGCGCTTTAAAAAGGGTATTAGGTGTCGGAGGCGATCGTAGAATCTTAGCAGGTTATCAGGATTGGAGTATCTGATGCTGAGAGCATCTAGGCTATCAACGATCGCAGCGACTGCTTTGAATATAAGCAAGCCAACGGCAATGATTAGATAGATTCGCAGGGCGATATACAAATATTCCGAAACCGTAGTTGGTAATTTGAGAAACTGGGCACACAAGATGGTAGCCCAAAGCCAGATTCCACCGCTGATTCTGTCATAGAAGGCCTTAAAGAAAGCATCAATACTTTCATCGTCAGCAGTATTTTTTTCTAAGTTCTTGGCGCGAGTGCTGGCTACCTTCAACCAATATTTGAGAAATTTCAGGGCGATCGCCGCTAAAATCAAAGTGCCAATACTCTGAGCTATGCCAATTCCTAGTGTCACCCAAAATCCTGATGGAATAAGCTCAATCAACAAGAGTGTGTATTGCTGAAGGTTTTCGCCCCGATAAACTAGATAACTGTTAGCACCCACAATCAAAATGCACGACACCACGCAAGCAAGTAACAATAACCCTGTGATATTTCGGCGGAGGGTTTTGATACTTCTATTGTCGTTATTAGGTATAAAGGTTTTAGTAAATAGCTTGAATAATTGGCTGAAAACCCAGTTCAGTAATAAGAAAACAAAGATTATCAGGCTGACTTCAGCCAAAATAATTAATACATTCATATATGAATATAAAACTGAATGAATTTAACATTTGTATATCCAAATCTATTGAGAGCATCAATCTTTTATATACATAGATGATTATTATTTCATATAATCACAACTTGTCAAGCCATTAATATTTTATTCACACGTTCACTTTTCGTTTTATCTTCACCTATTTTAGGTAAGTGAGAATAAAACGAAGTAAATTAAATAATGTAAAAAATCTTGAGATTAGTTTGTAGTAAAAACTTTAGCAATCAAGTGAGGGCTAAAGTTTTCACTGTAAACTTGTAATTATTTATGCCGCTCTACTTAACATTCTGCCATCACTTTGGTCAAAGAAAAATCTCAGGCAACTTTTAAACAATAGACCAAAAGTAAGTTTGGAGCTTTATTTTCTAACAGTATGGCTAAAATGATTATTTTTGTCTGAACAACTCACAAGGGTATCAGCTTATTTAATATCAGCGTTCTCACAATCCATCTGCACCACACAATTTCTCCCTTGTGCTTTTGCCTGGTAAAGTCCTTGGTCAGCAGCAGCAATTAAGGTTGCAGGAGATAATTGGCTATGAGGAGTGATGGTTGCCACACCAAGACTTAGAGTAATGAATTCACTCACCTGAGAATGGGGATGAGGCATTTGTAATGCACTAAGATTGATCTGAATATCTTTTGCAACTGCAATGGCCCCTTCAATATCAATATTCGGCAAAATAACTGCAAACTCTTCTCCGCCATAACGAGCCACTAAATCAGCGGGGTGTTTAACTGTCTGCGAGATTGCCTTAGCAACCTGTCTCAGTGCATCATCTCCTGCCAGATGTCCATGCGTATCGTTGTAAAGCTTAAAGTAATCGACATCACACAAAATCAAAGATAGCGAACCTTGCTCTCGTGCCAACCATTGCCACTGCGTGTTTAATGTGTCATCAAAGCAGCGGCGATTTGCCACTTGGGTTAAACCATCAGAACAGGCAAGGCGCTGTAATTCCTGGTTTGCTTGTTGTAATTGGTGGTAAAGTTCTGATTGCTGAATAGCGATCGCAGCTTGACCTGCTAACTGGTTAAACAAGTTAATCTCCGATTGCTCCCATTGTCTGGCACTACGGCATTGGTGAGCAATCAATAATCCCCACAAACGTCCTTGCTGCAAAATTGGTACGACAAGATTTGCCCGGATTTGCAGACTTCTAAGGAGGTCAACATGACAAGGTGATAGACCCTCAGTTTCAATGTCTGCGATCGCTCTGGTGTTACCTTGCTGATAGTAAGCTGCACGCGTCGATTGAAAGCAGGTATCCATGACGTGAAATCCCAAAATCGACATACACCCTTCTGCTAAGGATTCTACAGCGACTAATCCACTCCAGTCTGGCTTAAACTGATACATCACCACTCGATCTACCTCAAACAGTTGTCGCACTTCGGCTGCTGTGGTTTGCAAAATCTCGTCTAACTCCAACGATTGACGAATGCGCTGCGTTACAGCCGCAACAATTCGCTCAGACTCGCTTTGGTGTTGGACACGCTGCTCAACCTGCTGAGAGTGTGCTGATGCTACAGTTAATGATGCGATTTGCTCAAAGTAAGGGGTTGTAGTGACGGGCACTGCACTGGGTTTAGCAATCAAATAGCCTTGAGCAAAATTTGCACCTCGTTCTCGCAGCCAGTTCAGTTCCTCAATGCACTCAATTCCTTCAGCAACGGTTTGAATGTTTAACTTTTGAGTAATCTCTAAAAGCTTCTCGGTAATCGAAGCTTTGTAAAGGTCTTGATGCACATCTCGAATTAACTCCATGTCCAGCTTGATAAAATCTGGACGTAACTGATGCAGCAAGTTTAGGCTGGAATAGCCAGAACCAAGGTCATCAAGAGCGACTAAAAACCCAGCATTGCGGTAGTATTGAAGCACTGCCTTGAGGTGCGCTAAATCTTGAGGATTGTCTGATTCTACGACTTCAAAAACAACGCGATCGTGAGAAATTCCAGCAGCATCAATGGCCTCTACCGTACTACGTAGGCAAAAAGCTGGGTCATAAAGTGACGTTGGTGCAAAATTGATGAAAATGTGCCCATTTACTTGATGGTGGCTGAATTGAGTGATTGTGCTCAGACGAGCAACTTGGTCGACTTGTGGTAGGAGTCCGGCTTCGGTTGCTAACTCTATAATTGGTGTTGGTAGCACTAAATTGCCTTCTTCATCCAGTCCCCGCAAGAGCGATTCATATCCAAAAATTTGCGATGTATTGTTAATTGAAACAATTGGTTGAAAGTAACTGGTGAATCGTTCTGTTGCCAGCATATCAATCAACCAATCGGATTGGTTTAACTTAATGAAACGTTGTAATGAGGCTATGTCACTAAAATCATGGAGTTGAGGTTGGAAAGTGCCTTGCATGAAAAGGACTTGCGTCTCTTTTAATTCTCTTGGTGCAAGTAGTTTGGCCAGGTTACGGGCAATTTCTAGAGACTGTCCAGGTCTACACTCCAAACTCAAACCTGGTCGCTCGTGCATCAGTTCATACTTAAGGGAAAACTGCTGTAGGTAGGAGGTGACTTTTATCAGAGTATGTGAAACGGGGAACCAGAGAAAGAGCTTACCTGCTTCCTTAGTCCGGCAGCGTGCAATATTGCGACAAGCACAGGTTTTGGAGATAGGACATATTTGGCTCATAGCTAAATAATTTGCTCAATCCGATTTGTTCTATTATTCCCACTATTTTTACTGTAAAAGATAAACTACACTTCAAAAATATGAAGATTTGATGAGTTAATTAAACTACATAATTGAGCTGAGTAAGTGACTTTGCAACACATACCCAAATTTATACTAAAAGCCCAAGTAATTGCCGATGCAATACTTGTCGGATTTTCGGGAAAAGGGGAAAGAAAAAACCTTTGCCCTTTACCCTTTAACCTTTTACCAAAACCCAATTCCGAGTTAAAAATGCACAAAGCGTGCAGTATTGATTGCCGATACGTTTTGTACAATCAACCAAGATAACGAGAAGTTATATTAACAATTTAAGTTACAAAGTAAAGGTAAAATTAGCGAGATTAATAGCAGCGTTTAGCTAGATTAATTTAGGGTAAATATATCTTGTTGAAGAATGAATAGACCTCAATAAACAACAAAATATTTGAAACAAGTTAATAAATTAACGTGAGTTCGACAAGCCTTTTTTGACCTCTCCCCCAACCCTTCTCCGACACGGAGAGGAAAGCCAAAATCTTACAGCAGTTTTCATGTATTTGAACCACATCTGTCGTCAGGGCACAGATTGCTCGTTAGTGTCAACTTAACGCCAAACCACTTGTCCGTCGGGAATTGAAATTCCCGCCTCATAGCTCAAGTCATCTGAAGATGACTAAATATAGCAGTTCTTGCTGGAGGCAGGTGGTAACAGAGCGTTGGTCATTGAGTTTGGACTGCGCGGTAATCGAGCGACTTGTACTGAGCGTAGTCGAAGTAAGTCGAGATTCAACTACCGCGAAGTCGAAAGGAGTCGAAGTGAGGCAGAAGGGAAGAGGATTTGACTTAAGTAAGTCGGTGAAATAAAATCAAACTGTGTCAAGAAAAGTAAATAAGGCTCAAACTCTTTCTCCCCCTGCTCCCTGCCTTAGCCCAACAATAATTATTTACGCCGACCTACTTATTTCTTTCGCCCTTCCCGTTGGTGCGCCTTCGTTGGAGACTCACGTGAAATTAAGCCATGAATCCCTTGCCCTCACCCTAAATCCCTCTCCTAATGTTGGGAAAGGGACTTTGAAATTGGCTCCACTATAACTTAGACATGCCCACTTCTACCAATTAAAGTTGCAATTTCCTTGATTAATTCCTCTGGTTCGACGGGTTTAGACAGATGTTTTTGAAACCCTGATTCAAGTGCTTGTTGCTGATTGATTTCTCCAGCATAAGCAGTTAAAGCGATCGCTGGAATTTGTTTGGCTTGGTTTGCCTGTAACGCTTTAACTTGGCGCATTAGCATATAGCCATCCATCTCTGGCATCCCAATATCACTGAGCAAGATATCTGGTTCTGACTCTGCCAAAATTTGTAATGCTTCTTTTGCTGATGTCACTGCTGTCACCATTGCTCCAGCCTGTTCTAGTACAAATGTGTGGAAGTCACGGGTATCATCGTCATCATCTACAACTAAGATTTGGGTGCCTGTCAGGATTTCAATCGGAGGAGAAGGATTTAATGCAGCAACATCTATATCTATATTTTGTTTTGCAGTTAAATATTTTTTAATTAATGGTAGCCGGACTCGGAAAATAGCTCCTTGCCCCTCACCTAAACTTTCTGCCTGAATCGTACCGCCATGTAATTCGGTCAAATGACGCACAATTGCTAACCCTAACCCCAATCCACCAAATTTTCGGGTTGTCGTGCCATCAGCCTGACGAAAATATTCAAACACATAAGGCAGAAACTCAGGGCTGATTCCCTTACCTGTGTCGCTGACGGTAATCTGAGCTTGAGCGTCAACGTACTCTAGTTGAATATCAATTTTTCCTCCTTCCGGAGTGAATTTAACGGCATTCGATAAGAGATTCCAAATAACTTGTTGTAAACGACCAGAATCACCTAAAACTTGCTCGAAAGAAGCATCCAGCATCGTCTGAATTTGAATATTTTTAGCTTCTGCTGCCAAACGGACTGTTTCCAATCCCGCTTCAATCACCAGTACTAGGTTGACAGGTAACATCTTCAGGTTGAGCTTGCCTTGTAAGATTCGAGAGACATCGAGCAAATCTTCAATTAATTGAGCTTGTAATTGAGCATTCCGCTCGATAGTTGCGATCGCTTTCTTTATGGCTGCGGCGTCAAACTCACGAGTCTGCAAGAGTCTCGCCCAACCAAGAATCGGATTCAGAGGCGATCGCAATTCATGGGAAAGTACCGCCAGAAACTCATCTTTAATCCGGTTGGCTCTTTCGGCTTCAGTTCTAGCAGCTTGCTCAAGTTCTAAGAGGCGATCGCGTTCGGCTTCTGCAACTTTGCGTTCGGTAATGTCAATGACTGAGCCGATGTAACCTTTAAACTCACCGTCCACTCCAAACCACGGATTCGCGGCATCGATGCAAGAGCGATATTTGCCATCTTTGCGCCGCAAGCGGTACTCCAAACGAAAAGCCGAGTAACTGCTACTAGCTTCTAGAAAAATATTCCTGACATCATTATAGTCCTCTGGATGCACAGCATTTAACCAGCCAAATCCCAAACCCATTTCCTCGCTCTGACCTGTAAAATCGTACCAGCTTTGACTGAGATAGGTGCAGTAGCTATTGGTATCTGTCACCCAAACCATGAAGGGGGCATTATCAGCCATGTTGCGGAACTTTTCTTCGCTTTCTTGAAGGGCTTTCTCTGCTTGTTTGCGATCGCTAATGTCTGTAACAAAAATGCTTACCCCTTCTGCAAATGGGTAGACGCGGTTCTCAAACCAGCGCTGCCAAGCTGGATAAAAGTATTCAAACTGAACAACAGTGTTTTGGGCGATCGCCCGATGAACCTCAGTATCAAACTTGCTTTTAACCACATCGGGAAATACTTCCCAAACGATCTTACCTAGCAATTCTTCCTTGGGGATGCCAACAACTTCTGCTACCTGTTGATTGACAAAGCTATAACGCCACTCTCGATCCAATACAAAGAACTGGTCTTGAATACCAGCGATAACAGTCTCTAGGTGTGCTTTGGCGACCTCAGCTTCAATTCGCAACCCTTGCTCGCGTTCCATTGCCTCTTGGCGGAGACGAGCCATTTTTAAAGCTGCCTCTACTCGCGCCAACAATTCACGGGCAGAGAAAGGTTTAATCAGATAATCATCGGCTCCCGCTTCTAAGCCTTCCACCCGTGCTTCTTCTCCCGCCCGTGCTGACAACAGAATGATGGGAACTTTTTGCGTCAGCGGATCGGCTCGTAATGCTTGCAGCAGTCCAAAGCCATCTAATCCAGGCATCATCACATCTGTCAGTACCAAATCTGGGACACGTCCACGAGCCGAATCCAAAGCAGCTAAACCATCCGGCACTGATTCCACTTCATACTGCTGACTTAATAGCCGCTTGACATAATCACGCATATCTGAATTATCGTCAGCCAGGAGAATTCGAGCAGAGGGTGCAGAGGGGCAAAGAGGCAAAAGGGAAAGACTTACTGCTACTTCTCCCCTGCTCCCCTGCTCCCCTGCCCCCCTGCCCCCTTGCTCCCCTGCTCCCCTGCTCCCCTGCTCCCCTGCTTCTTCCGGTAGCCATCGCAGGGCTTCTTCTAAATAAGGTGTTGCACCTAATGCAGTTGAAGCTAAAGTTCGCGGGGCACTAATCCGGTCTGGTGGCAAATGAGCATATCCGGTTGGAATTGACACAGTAAAGCAACTGCCTGCTCCGAGAAGACTGGTAACATCAACTGTTCCACCATGCATTTGCACCAATTCTTGCACCAGTGATAATCCAATTCCTGACCCTTCAAAAGTTCGTCCTTGCGCTCCTTTGACGCGGTGGAATCGTTCAAAAAGGTGGGGGATTTCTGCGGCTGGAATACCGATTCCTGTGTCTTTGACTGCAAACTCAACATGGTCGTTTAACCACTGCAAACTGACCGCAATTTCTCCAGCCATCGTGAACTTGAAGGCATTCGAGAGCAGGTTAAGAACAATTTTTTCCCACATCTCTCGATCTACATACACTGGTGCTGGCAGGGCAGGACAATTAACTGATAACTGCATCCCTGCTCGTTCTACTGCGGAACGAAATACACTAGCTAGTTCTGCGGTGAAGGTGGCAAGGTTGGTGGGTTCATAAGAGGCTTGAACTCTTCCGGCTTCAATGCGTGAAAAATCTAGCAAGCTGTTGACCAGTTTCAGCAGCCGAAGTCCGTTGCGTTGCACCATTTCTAACTGCTCTCGTTCTTTGGCTGGAAGCAGAGTAGCACAAGTGGTTAAGGTGTCCTCTAATGGCCCCAACATCAGAGTCAGTGGGGTACGGAACTCGTGGCTGACGTTGCTGAAAAAGACGGTTTTGGCGCGATCGATTTCTGCCAAAGCTTCAGCACGTTTGCGTTCTTCCTCGTAAGCTTGGGCGTTAGCGATGCTGGCTGCAATTTGAGCCGCAACTAAATCAATGAATCGTTGATAATTGTCGTCGAATAGCCTGAAGGGGTTCAAACCAGCAATTAATATACCAGCTTTTCCGGTTTGACCGGATGCGGCAATGGGTACTGCGATCGCTTGATGGGGCGATCGCTGCCAAACACCACAGGGTAGATTACTAAAAGACACTTCCAAATCAGAAATTAATTTTGGCCGATGCGTTTTGATCGCTTCCGCAAAAGGCCAAACCCCATCAGCATCAAGAGCAACTGTTTCTGGAACTGCTACGTGGTTTGGCTCGATGCGACACGTTCCAGCCAGAAAAACTTCCTGCTTATCGGGATCGACTAGATAAATCATTGCGAAGGGGAGATCGTAAGGGTTGCTCTCCAGACAACTCGCACTTAGCCTACAGGCTTCATCGAATGTCCGCGCGTCTGCTGTCCTCGCCGCTAGTTCGCGCAAAAGTGCCAACTGACGCTCGCTGATAATCCGCTGCGTGTCCTCTGTGTTGGCGCAGATGATCCCACCTGTGTCGCCCTGGTCATTAGGAACCGGGCTATATGAAAAAGTATAATAGGTTTCTTCTGGGTAGCCATTGCGCTCCATAATTAGCAGTAGCGCTTCATCGTAAGTACCCTCATTCTTCAGCATTGCTGATTCGGCGCGAGGCCCAACCTGATCCCATATTTCCCGCCACACGTATGAAGCCGGCTGTGCTAATGCTTCTGGATGTTTGCCGCCGATAATAGTCTTATAAGCGTCATTGTAAAGGTTAATCAGTTCCTCACCCCACCAAACAAACATCGGTTGACGGCAAGTTAGCATAATTCGCACCGCAGTTTTCAAACTTTGTGGCCACTGCTGTGTTGGGCCAAGGGACGTTTTTGACCAATCCTGTTCTCGCATCCTAGCACCCATTTCACCTCCACCGATAAGGAAATTGACGTTGGCATTGCTTGCTAACGTTGATTCGTTCTTCATCAATTCCTCTCGATTGGTCATGTGCAGTTACAGGCTACATCAGTGGTTGTCTTTTAGAAAAAATCCTCTAGAAATTAGACCTTTACGCTTCTAAACACTTATTTTAGAGGATATTCAAAGTCATATACAGGGTGAGATACCAATGCTGTGACTTTTCAAAGCATTAAAATTGCCTTTTCGGGGCAAGCTTTTACTTTGGTTATTTTTATTGTCTTCTTTATATCATTGATATTTCAAGCTACCAAGGGCGATTCTCATTAGACAATCCATAATGTTGCAACGGCGCTAGCCACAAGTGTTTGACACGCTGTACGAGCAAACGGGTTTTAATCGGTTGCGCTAAAATTCCCCATATCACCCAAGCTGAGACTTTTCTTTTTGATCGTAATTGCAAACTCGACTCCGGCAGCAAACTTTTCTTTGACATTGGCAAATTTACTCCGCGCTTCTAAAATCGCTTGCTGTTCTGCCAACATTTCTGGTGTCTTTGCCACTGTTTGCCAGTTTTTAATCCGCTCCTGCAATTGGGCGTATTCATCGGCAATCGATTTCACCACTGCATCTAGAACGGGGTAGCAATCTTCGGATACTATACCTAATGCTTTGTAAAGTGCGATCGCTTGTTTGACAAACTCCACAAAATCAGTGATTCTGTATGGCAAGTTTTTCACCCGCAAGTGAGTTTCGTGGTTGGCGGAGAAACTCTCACGAAAACTGCGGTAGGCTGCTCTTGAATCAAACGAAACAAACCAATCTGCATTTGCAAAGGGGACGTACCACTTTTTTTTTGATTCGGTGAGTTTGGTTGTTGCGCTAACTGTTCTCTTAGCTGTGCCAACTCTGGAGTTGTTGTTTCTGGTGTCGGTTGGGTGCTGGCTGCTGCGGCTTCATTGGAAGTAGTAACTGTCTTGAGCAAACTGTTCAGGAAATCGGTGAATCTTGAAGCTACTTCAATGGTGTTTAATTATATTAAGTAAGTAGGTTCAGCGCTTGGCAGATGGTTAGTCGTGAAGATGATGCCACATATCGTCCAAAAAGTTCAAACATTCGTCCAAAAAGTTCAAACATTTGTCCAAAAAGTTCAAACATTCGTCCAAAAAGTTCAAACATTCGTCCAAAAAGTTCAAACATTTGTCCAAAAAGTTCAAACATTTGTCCAGAAAGTTCAAACATTCGTCCAAAAAGTTCAAACATTTGTCCAAAAAGCTCAAAGGTTCATGCAAGAGCATAATTTACTAGATGCAAGAGTCCTATACCTGATTGGGGATAACCACAGCCAACAAAAAATATCTCTGTATTTAGTGCCTCATACCCCATGCCCAATTCCCAGTACTTTGTATTTGCGATCGCAAACTGACTTAACTTAAATATATACCTTTAGTAGAGGTAAATTCAAAGGCTATGTTCGATATTGAATTAAATAGTAAATATCAAGAACAACTAAACTCAGTTCTAACCTTACTTGCGATCGCCTTGTAAATTTGTCATTTGCTTCTTCTTACAACAAATCTAACTTTACAGGATTGATTGCAAATGCCCCTAGATCAAGTATCACAAGTTGTCGTTTTTACTTATATAAGCTCCTTTGCCTCATTTCAACTCTTAGAAATGAGGCATTTCCTATGTTGCTATACACCCACGCATAATTTTGTCAACGGGAATATAGGCAAAGTGTTAGTACTGCAAGGTATTTTGCTTAACCTAGTATATTGACTTATGCTTCATCTTTGTATTGCTAGCGATCGCTTTTAGGAAAAGCTTTAACAGTCATCATTGTCAGGTTGACTCAATGAAGAGGCATTGGAGAGAGACTGAAGATAACTCAAGAATTGGGCTAATTCAGTTAAAGTCAAAAGTTGACGCGATCGCTTGTTAAAGTTTTGCTGTAAATATTTACGTCCTTGATCTACATTCCAACCTATTCGTTGCATTTCCCTATCTGTTTGTGCAATTAAATCACTCCTATCAACTAAATCCATAGTATTTTGTTGATTGGTAGATTTAGGAATTTCTATCACGCCTGCTATGAGTTTCCAGCAAGGAGCCTCACCTTCCCAATTATCAGGTATCCAAGGCATACCCAAGCTAACCGTTACTAGATACTCACCTGTGGCTTGGTATCCCACTTCCAATTTTGCAACAAATACTGGGTCGGTTATATTAGCATCTGTTAACTTTTGACCAGAAGAGGTTTCTAGCGTACCTTTCCACTGTATTACTCCGCTAGAACTTTTTTGAGCCTGTACAGAAAATTTGATAACATGAACCAGCTGTAGTGTACGTCTTTGTTGAAAAGGTAGAGATTGTAGATACGAAACGTTGACATACTTGATGGAATTATAAAGAATATGAGGATAGTTCCCACAATATGGAAATAAATTTGCTGGTATAGCTTTGCCTAATAGTTGCCATTTTCCCGATACTATGGTGAAATTCTCACTTTCAAACCCGAAGTCTTCACCTGTATCTGCTAAAGGAATAGCGAGAATATCTAATAATTCTGGTTCTCTCCCATCCACAAGTCTAATGTCTCTCGGAACCCGACCATCATTAGGAAATCGGTCACATATAGGACGAATCCATTGATCGGTATCTAAATCAATCCCTGCAATGCAACGTTCTTTGAGTTTCCAGGAGTTAGCAAGACAGATAATACGCTTCAAAGATGGCATATTTTGACATCACCCCATTTGCCATTTAAATATTCTGCTACTAAGCGGCGATGACAGTAATGGGGTTTGGCTTCACTACATAAAAGGCATCCGCCATCTAATATGTCTGGTTTAACTTTCTTCTCAATTTCTCGTTCAGCCATCAGTTGCAGAAATTTCTGTTCATAAATTACCCAATCACCTTTATTTTTCTTATATTCATCTAAGATATCTTTTGTAGGTGCTAACTCTATGACGTGAGTGTACTCAATATTACCAATCTTGTGGAGAAAGTATTCTAAATCTGACTTCTTGGTAAATCCTGCTAATTGAGAGATATTATTCAGTCTCGTATCTATAACACGCTTAACGCCAGCCTTAACCAGAGTCTCAAAAAATTTTTGGGCGCTTTTTTGGGTAAAGCCAATTGTGAATAAGTTAATGGAATGACTCATTTCCAACTCCTCTTTTTTCTACATAGGCAATTTCATCAGCTTGCAATCTGTAAACTTCTTGGAGCGATTCTTCTTTTGAGGGTAATTTATTGGGCGGAATATTAGATGGACTGTCAGAAAAAAGAGATAACTGAACTGGTGCTGGTATAAAAGCCAATTCCTTGAAGCCATGTTTAGCTAATAGCCTGTCTTCAAGCTCATGATGTGATTCTAAATTGCCATGACTTTTAATGTGATTAATTTCTAAATCATGCTGCTTTCGTAGATGTTGACAAACTAAAATCGCACGATGGCAAACGATAGGGTCTTTTTCTGCACACATGAGAGCAACTTTATGAGTTTTTACGCCCTTGAGTACACGCTTAATTCCTTTTCTAAATAGCTCGGTGGCGGCAATTTTTTCATATAAAGCTTTACCATGAACATAACACTCTGGATTATCTGGTCTTGCTCCCAATTCTCGCCCAAGAAATACATAATTAATATTTTCGCTTAAAAGTGCATTTTTGAGTGTTAATTGGTTAAAGTGAGGTAAATAACGACTATAAGGATACGACCTTACATCAGCTAGTGCAGTTACATCATACTTTTGCAAAAGCTCTATAAAAGCTTGAATGCTGTGATTAGAGTGACCAATAGTAAGTAGTTCCATGAGATCAGATTGATTGCTGATTCAATTACCAAAAGTATAGCTTTTCCTATAAATTATAATCTATTTCAACTAGTCAAACTCTTTACTGACACTATTTTCTCAGCTTCATTTATTCTAATCTGCGCCAGCCCAAACTGTTCAATAACTGCTGCATTTGTTGTTAAATGCCTACTTACTTCAGCCACTCGATACTGACTTTCTTGTGAAGCTAAAGCAGCTGGCAATAATAACTGATCTGCTAAATGTTCATCCACTGGTGCGCCGGTGTAATGAAACTCAAGTAGTTGCTGACAAGCAATCTCTGCAACTGTTTCCGCCGACAACCGCAAACGCCCAAATCCACCAAATCCAGTTAAGCTATTCTGATACTCAGCAGTGAGGAAAATACCCGCCCCAGGTGCCACACCTCTTTCTCGTAAAGTCTGTACAGTAACCTTTAAATGGGCTTCCCGTAATAAATTCTCCGCACGATTCGCCATCCGTTGCGGAATATGGGAAGGCAATTCCGTCACCACTGCTAGTCCTCGCACCTGTTGTAAATCGCCCCGTTCCAGCAAGTCGATTCCACCAAGTTTACCACCGCCATCCACCTGTAACTCTACCTCGCCCCCACCTTGGGGATACCATCCCCAAGCGCCTAACTTGACTTGGGCTTCTACACCCATGCGTTGCAGTATGGGCAGATAAACTTGCTCAATATACGTCGCTGTCGGGCTAAAGTTCACATGAGTTCCACCCTTTAGTGTCACCAGGGAATTGCCAGATGCTAGCGCCAAAGGTAAGAGAATTGTTTGAAGAACTAAAGCGATCGCACCCGCAGAACCACCTTGTTGTGCTTTACTAACATCAAAGGTATAAATTCCCGCTTGCACAGCACTACCTGGGATGAATTCTAGCAGCATTGAACCCAAAGCATCACCTCGTAGTTGGGCATTACAAATTCTCGCCGCCGCCCGAACTGCTGTTAAGTGTTGTGCTGCTAATCCTGGCTTTTTGCGTCCAGCGCGAATGCCTGTAATTCGTATGGGTTCGCCGGTAATGGCGGCTAGACTTAAGGAAGTGCGAAGAACTTGTCCGCCTCCCTCTCCGTAGGAACCGTCAATTTCAATCATGGGCGATTTTGGGATGTTGGATTTTGGGTTATCCCCACGGCTGTTAAAATCAAACCACAAATTATAAACGCCCAACAGCTAGCTTTTTAAAGGGAGGTTACACAAATATACAGAGAAATTTCTGATATGTGTTTCTGTAGTTTGCTAATTTTGAGTTTGGAATTGAATAACCTTGCTTTTACCGGGGTTCATCAAGCCATAAGGATCGACTATTTCTTTAAATTTTAACTGTTCGGGATCGATAAATCTTCTGCCGCCGTCTTCAATAATATATGTATGAGGATTGGCAATACTCACACCCTGTTCTTCGTGATAGCGGATAATTTCATTGAGGCGTTCTTCTGTGGTGTAACGCACAAGTTGTAATGCACTAGGAACTACGACACCATTCACCCGAAAAAATTCTAAATGCATCATTACCTCATCGCCGAAGTAATTATACATCTGCTCTACTAGTTGCAAACTGCAATCCTTAGGAAACAGACTTTGTAAGTATGTAATACCAGTATCTACACTCCGGGCAAGTAAAGTAGTGTGGTTCCAGGAAAACTCTGCTAAATGTGTACCTTTAGCTGCTTCCTCGGCTGGTTTTTGATATGTAATTTGTCCGCCGTATTGCTGTACCAAAGCTGGTAAGAATTCCAAACTCGGTTCAGAAATTATCAAAAATACTGAGTGACTTCCTTGAGGAATATACTCTTGTAGTGCGTGAAAATATTGGGGAATTGGGGATGCAAAGACAGAAATCAACTTCTTAATCATGCCATCAGCATTGCCAATTGCCTGACCAAACTTTGCTGCTGTCATAAAGTCATCAAAGGTGACAATCACTTCTGCCCAAGGATAAGCTGGCCCTAAAGGAATTTCGACTTCAGTGATGATGCCATTAATTCCCCAAGTATGATTTACCTTTTGGACATCATCGCCGCGTAATGCGATCGCCCGAGGTTCATCTTCTACAGTTATTACTCGCAGTGCTAAGATATTACCGCGATCGGCTAATAACCCATATTGGATCGAGCCAATACCGCCACTTCCCCCAGCAATAAATCCGCCAATTGTGGCTGTGCGGTACGTAGAGGGGGCCATACGAATTTCCCAGCCGATTTCTCGTGTTTTTTTATCTAAAGCTGCCAACTTCACCCCAGCTTCTACCCGCGCCACCCCCGGTTTTACCCAAAGAATCTCTTGTAACCGCGTCATATCTAAAATTACGCCACCGTGCAACGGTACACATTGCCCATAGTTCCCAGTTCCCGCACCTCGCACAGTTACAGGTATACGATGTTTTGCACACGCAGCTGCAACTTTTAAAACCTCTGCTTCATTCGCGGGACGCACTACAATATCTCCAACTTTCCCCTCTAATTTCGACACTAACACAGGGCTAAAAGTGTGATAATCCTGGGATAATTTTGCGACTTGGCTAGAATCGGTAATAGTTTCTATACCTTCTAGAGAATTAATCAGAGCATCTAATTTTCTCGTCATATATATCCTTTTTTTTACTCAGAAGAACGCAAAGGTTACGCAAAGGAACGCAAAGAATTAACTTCTCTGCGAACCTTTGCGCTTCCCTCAGCGCCCCTCTGCGTTTTAAAATCTTAACTCTCATCTTTCACAAAACTTTCATGCCACTTACTCAAAAAGTCAGATAGCAGACAAAAATCAATACTTAGTTTCCTGTGTCTGTGCGTCAATAATCACACTCCAGTCATCGTTTTTCACAGCAGCTTCAAGTTGACGTTGACGTTCGGCTTCACTCGCATCTATTGTTTCTGACTCTTTTGAAAGGGTTGTATCAGCCATTGCTTTCCGCAGTTTTAGCTTTTTCTCCTCGTAGGCTTGAAGTTGGGCTTCTGACATTACCGCCTTAGTCGCTTCACCTACCGTACTAGCCCACATTCCGCAATCAGTTGCATTACCAGGTGGCGTACTTTCGAGTTCTGCTATCCACGCATCTCGCAAATCTTCCATTTCTTGACGTTTGGGAAATTTGAATGCTTGCACGCGTACAAAAGCACACTTTTGCTCGCCATTTTGGCGAAGATGGCTATTTAGGGAAAGCAACACATTCCGAGAATAGCCAATATACTGCGTGCGACGTTCTGCATCTAATACTGCATAAACTCCGGCAATTTTAGCGTTCTGAGCAGCTACACTCCAAGCCTTAAACTCAATGATTTCAGTACCATTGTTTGCCAGTTCAGGAGTTATACTCACCTCAATAGCAGCGTGTTCATCATCGGAACTATACAAAAATTCATGCAGTCCACGGTGGTTTATGGGGACATTTTGATGTTCAATTGGCGGATTGTGCTGAGTTTCCATTGCAGTTAATCTCCGAGTTATTAATTAGCGATGTCTACGACGAACTTCTCTACGAGAGGCTACGCCAATGCTTACACAAGCAAATAATGCCCTTAAAATATTGAAGCTTAAATCTACTCACATCTCCAAATTCTTGTTCTGAAAAAGCAAAAACAACTATTATTCTTATGAATCAATTGATACCTAAAAATTGGATTTTCATCAAACAGCGGCTTACCCCTTATTTATTTTTACTACCCGCCTTAGTTCTTTTAGGCTTAACTGTCTTTTGGCCTGCACTACAAGCGTTTTACCTCAGCTTTACTAACTATGAAGACATTGCCCAGCCGCCACTATGGATAGGTTTCGCCAACTTCCTCAAGCTTTGGAAGGATGCAGTTTTTTGGAAAACTTTGGAAAACACTTTTTTATATCTTGTAGGTGTAGTACCAATTTTAGTAATCGCTCCCTTAGTACTGGCAATTTTGGTAAATCAGAAACTGCGGGGAATGAATTGGTTTAGAGCAGCGTACTACACTCCAGTAGTAATTTCAATGGTGGTTGCGGGAATAGCTTGGAAATGGCTGTATGCAGAAAACGGATTACTGAATCAGTTATTTAAAGCTTTAGGTCTTTTTCCAGAAGGTATTCCTTGGCTAACTAGCCCAGCAAAAATTTTTGGCATTGTACCAATTTCTCTTGCCAGCGTCATGGCTGTCACCGTATGGAAAGGATTAGGCTACTACATGGTGATTTATTTAGCGGGGTTGCAATCAATTCCCGCTGATGTGTACGAAGCTGCTGCCATTGATGGCTCTGATGGTATTAGCAAACATTGGGATATTACCATACCTTTAATGAAGCCATATTTAGCCTTAGTGGCAGTAATTTCGGCTATTTCTGCGACCAAAGTATTTGAAGAAGTCTACATTATGACTCAAGGAGGCCCACTCAGTAGCTCGAAAACGATTGTTTATTATTTATATGAGCAAGCTTTCAATAACTTGGAAATTAGCTATGCTTGCACGATTGGTCTAGTGCTATTTTTGATAATTTTAGGATTGTCAGTTTTGCGATTAGCTATTAATCAGCAAGGTGATGATATCACAATTTAATAAATTTAGAAAAATCATATTTTCTCAGCCCCGATAATCTAAAAATATTCAAATATCGAGAGTGCATGAAAACAGACACGATTTTTTACACCTTATTCCAAACTCTTCCAGGTGTGTTATTTGAACTTTTGGAACAATCGCAAGCCTTAGCATTACACTACGAATTTACCTCAGTAGAAATCAAAGAACTAGCACGTCGCATTGATGGCTTATTCTTACCCAAACCTGAATTCCCAGAAGACACAATCTATTTTGTTGAGGTACAATTTCAGCGAGATGATGAGATATACTGGCGAATAATTACAGAAGCTTTCCTATATATCAATCAATATAAACCTCAACGTCGCTGGCAAGCAGTATTACTTTTTGCTCAACGTAGTCTCGACCCAGGTATACCATTCATTTACCAAACATCATTAGCTCCACAGCAAATTCGTATAATTTATTTAGACGAATTAGATAATGTACCATCATCTTCGATTGGGTTAAGCGTAATTAAGTTAGTAGTTGCAGCAGAAGATCGAGCCGTACAGCAAGCGAAAAACTTGATAAAACAAGTACAACAAACGGATGAAGCTAATCGGAGCAATCTCTTAGAATTAGTAGAGAGAATGCTTATTTACAAATTTGTAAACAAAAGTCAGCAGGAGTTAGAAGCAATGTTTGGATTAACCGATTGGAGACAAACTAAATTTTACCAAGAAGTCAAGGAAGAAACAAAGCAAGAAGTAAAAGAGGAGGTTCGTGAAGAAACAAAGCTGGAGACTATACCCCGTCTGCTTAGGTTGGGTTTAAGTATAGAGCAAATTGCGGAAGCATTAGAATTGGATGTTAAACAGGTACGAAAAGCTATTGAGAAGCAAGGAGAAGAGGGAACAGAAAGTAATTCGTAATTGAAGAGATTTATTTAAAACCGCTTTTGATATTCCACTACAGCACGACTGTCATCGGTTAAGTTAGTGGAGGCACGCACGCGAAATTCATTGTTTATTCGGTAATTAATACCCCATTGGAAGGGGTCGTTTGTTGTCAAAATTTTGATACTGGAAACAGATATTTTGGAAGAAATGTCAACCCCAGCCTCCGCTGCTAATTCTAAAGTTGAATTGCTTCTTCCAGCTTCAGGATTCTCAGATATCACGGTAGGAAATATCCGCAGTTCGCTTAAGCCAAAAGTACTCCCAATCTGGTTAAAAGCTGACTGAAAATTGTTAAACACAGCCGAACCTGCGATGTTAATCAGACCTAAAGTACTGTCTGCACGTCCTTGGGTGTCTACAAATCCACCTCCTAAAAGAGCAACAATTTCAGTTTGACTACGTGACGGACTACTTGTTAATTCTAGATTTTCATTTAGTTTGCTAGCTAAACCGTTGATAGTAGCTTCGACTCGAACACTCTCTAACGCTGATAAACCTGTAGAATTTACTCGGCTGAAGTCATTGCTTTGAGTTACATCCAGTACTTTAGCAAATAGCCGAATATCTAAGTTGGGGTCGCGGGGTTGAGAAGGACTAAAAGTTGCAGTGTGTTTATAGCCACGAGCAAGGTTAAATTGGGTAGTAAATAAATTTACCCCTCCTTTTTCTAACTGGATGGTGCCATCAGGTATAGGCTGATTGATTAAGCCGTTAACGATGAGATTACCGCTGGCGCGGAAGTTGAGAATAGGGTCACGGGTAATTTGGACGTTTTTACCTAGTTCCAAATCTAAATTATTAAATCTGGCGTTAGTATTTCCCGCCCCATTCCCAATGTTAGATTTGCTCTGCTTATTGTCTTTTGTGGGTGATACGCCAATACTACCATTTGCAGATGTCGTGGCGTCGGTAGATTCTGCCAGCAATACTTTACCATCAAATAAATTTACTCTACCGCCAATTATGGGATTAAGGGCAGAACCAGTAATCTGCAAATTGCCACTAGCGCCTCCTTGGTAAAGTCCCTTGAGATTCAACGCTAGCTGTTCGAGATTAACAGTCAGGGGATTTTTGATAGTTACGTTCTCATTGTTGAAGATGGGAATTTCTCCAGCTGCTTCTACCTTTCCACGGCTAAATCTACCTTGAAGATTTTCTACTAAGATGCTGTCAAAATTAAACAGCACTCTACCTGTGACGCGTCTGAGCTTACCTGGCAAAGCCTGGGCTGAAAAAGTGGCATTATTGACAGTAGCAATTCCGTCTAGTTGAGGTTTTTGCAGTGTTCCCCGCACTTTGAGGTCTACTTCACCTTCACCTTTTTCAAATAACACTTGATTAGTCAATGCGTTTAACAGCCCCAATCCCTCATTTTCTAACTTCATATCCAAACTGATTTTATCGCTGTCTGGTGCGACGGAAGCAAAAGGTAATTTATAAGGGATGCTGCCAGTAATATCAACAGGTTTTGGCCCAGCAACTGCTACAGTGCTACCAAAGTTTAAACGTCCATTGGCATAGCTGAAACTTGCTCTTGCTGACTCTATTTTGCTCTGATTTAGTATTCCTTCTGTGATTTGCAATTCCCCTCTAGCTTGGGGATTAGCAATGCTGCCTGCTAAAGCTGCTGTACCGTTAAGATTACCTGTGATGCCAACTGGTAGTTTGACAACATTATTCAATAGTTGTACTGGAAAATTATTCACCCGCAACTGACCAGATTGTTCATCACCGCCAACGTTACCCGTAAATGCAATCAGCCTGTTTTGAGATTCGATTCGTAATGGTCGCAAACTTAAAACACCGTTCTCAAAGTTACCTTCGGCAATCACTTTTTCGGCAGTATAAAAACGATTTCGTTCTTCTTTTTTGCCCCAGGCAAAGTCTTGTCCATTCAAATTAAAATCCACTGATAATCCATTGGCTGTAGCTGTATTTACAGCCACTTCCCCATTGAAAGTCCCCTTTAAGTCTGCCAAATCTGGTATTGGAGTGGAATTAAGTCGCTGTTCTTCCTGTTCTGCCAGCAAAGCTTCAATTTCAGAAAACCGTTGGATTTGGGTTAATAAGGGTTCATTTGGCGTTCCTTGGGGGTTGGTAGTCAGATCCGCTGCGGTGCCGTAAATTTCTGCCGAACCACCTGGCAAATTTTGTAAATCAAATACCTTGGCTACAGCTAGAACATCTTGGATCTCACCCTGCTTGACGTTCAGTTTACCTTGTAGTTGAGGCCCTTTAGGGCTTTGAGCCACAGTACCAACAAGGGCGTAGCTACTTTTTCCTTTGACAAATTCGCTACTAGTAAGTGTAGCTTTACCGTCACCGTAGCGGAATTGAGCAGCTATTCGATCGCCTTGAATTCGGCCAATTTGCGGATTAGCGATCGCTAAATTTCCCGTTGTTGCCAATGTCTGCTGATTAAACAGCACATCCCCAGTTAACAACCCAGCTATCTTACCAGCACCCAAGCGAGTAATTGGTGGTGGAGTCAAATTTAATATTTGTAAAGGGAAATTGGCAACTTTCAGCGCCCAATCATTTCCTTGAACATTACCTGTGGCTGATGCTTGCTGCCATTTGACTAAGAAAGATTTCGGGCGATTATTGGCATCTAAATTGAAGTTCAGGCGATCGCTATTACCTGCCAAGTTCAAACTCAAACCGCGTCCCTGTGCTGAATCAATATTTCCGGTTAACAACGGCTCAAAAGCAATATCTTGAACAACCAAGTCTCGTAAATTGATTTGCCCTACCACATTTGGCAAGGGCAGTTTACCAGTAATTTGACCATTAAAATCTACACTTCCCGCCACCGCAACCTGATTAGGAAGATTAATCGGTAACTGTTTTAAGTTGTAATTCTGCGCCTGGACGTTGAGATTTAGGGCAGTAATTTCCGGTATACCTGCTTGTTTTGCATTGGCTAATATATTACCAGTAACACTTAAACCGGGAGCAGTCGCTCGCTCAATGGTCAGCCTTTCACCACTCCAAGCGATCGCAGCCGTCAGAGGTCGCTCTAAACCAGGGATACCTTGAGATAATTGCACCTGTCCAGCAGCACGCACATCAGCTAATTTGGCCGATCCGATATTGCCAGCTAATTGCAACTGACCGCCAAACTGACCCCGCAATTGCTGATTTAACCGATTTAATTCCACACCAGCAGCATCAACTACAGCTTGATAGCGACCATTAGCCACTTGGATATTAGAGGCTGTAATAGTTCCACCTGCAACATCTAGCCGTCCCTGACCGTTAGCTTGGATAGTTTGTGGTTGGAAAGAATCAACAGAACCCGCCACGTTTGCTTGACCAGTTAACGTCCCTCGAAACTGTGGCGGTACTGCTGCTAACTGTTGTAACGGTACATTAGTTGCCTGAACTTCCGCCTGGTATACACCATTACCTACTTGGATATTAGAGGCTGTAATCGTTCCACCCACAACATTTATCCGCGCCTGACCGTTGGCTTGGATAGTTTGCGGTTGGAAGGACTCTACAGAACCTGCCACATTTACTTGACCGGTTAACTTCCCTGCAAACTGCGGTGGTACTGCTGCCAACTGCCGCACAGGTACATTAGTTGCCTGAACTTGCGCCTGGTATACACCATTACCCACTTGGATATTAGAGGCTGTAATCGTTCCACCTGCAACATTTATCCGCGCCTGACCGTTGGCTTGAATCGTTTGCGGTTGGAAGGATTCAACAGAACCCGCTACGTTGAACTGACCATTTAATGCTCCTTGGAACTGCTTGGGTACTTTTGCCAATTGCTGCACAGGTACATTAGTTGCCTGAACTTGCGCCTGATAGACACCATTCCCCACTTGGATATTAGAGGCTGTAACCGTACCGCCACCAATAGCAAGGCGACCCTCACCACTGCCACGGAAGGTTTTCAGGCTGAAATCATCTCTGCTACCTGCGATTTGGAACGTTCCCGCCAAAGGATTATCTAAAGCTGGGGGAGACTGTTTTAATATTTGTCCCAACCGCACGCCATTAGCTACCAGTTGAGCCGAGAAGCTTTGGTCTTGCAGTTGGATTTTAGAAACTGCAACTGTGCCGCCACCAATTTGAACTCCTGCACCATCACTGCGAATCGTGGCAATTGCAAATGGTGCTGTGCTGCCTGAGAGGATGAGACGACCATTGAATTGTGCCCCAGCCAAAGAGACATTTTGCAGTTGACTCGTGTCTACAAAGGGTTCCAATTTTACCCCAGAGGCAACAGCCACAGCTTGCCAACGCTCATTAAAATAACTACCAGTTGCCCGGACTGTACCACCACTGACATTCAGAGCCACATTACGGAAAGAGACGGTACGATTTGGAGCGATCGCAACTTCGCCTGTTCCGGGGTAAGTTCCATTGGGAGCTTGAAACTGTACCACGGTTTGGACATTGGTAGAAGCGCCAGTTAGTTGAGCTGTACCAGAGACATTGCCGATTTGAAAGGTCGGTGTTGTTTCGTAGACTTTGGCGATCGCATCTCCTGGAACATTCTTGGCAGCGAAATTTAAATCCAGTTGCGGACTTTTACCAAGTTGAATTGTACCAGCGCCCGTGATTTCACCACCAACTTTAGCTTTACCTTGAATATCTTTTAAGGTAAGTAAAGAGGAACTAGTAGCAAGCTCAAACTTACTACTGATGCGATTAAAATCAACTTTGTCAATTCTGGCAGTTTGGATTGTGGCAACTGAGCCGGAGAGTATTGGCTCTTTTGTCGATCCGGTAATCTGCAAAGAAGCTTGTACTTGTCCTGCGATCGCTACAGGTAATTTTACCTTGAGAGTCTCCTGGGCATTCGCCAAACTCACCGCATTTACACGCGCTGCCAACTTCAAGCCTGCTTGAGTGTCGATGATTCCCGTAGCCACTAAAGGAATTTTGCCGTAGTTGCTAGTCACATTATTTAACTGCAACTCCGTTCCTTGGAAGTGCAGGTTTCCTTGACTATTGCTCAACAGTTGCGGGACTTTGGGTATTTGCAGCGTTACCCCTTGCACAGTAGCGTTGCCAAACAATAAAGTTTGCTGTCCTGGTGTCAACCGAACTAACAAATCGCCATTGGCTCGACCCGCTTGTAAGTTCACTGGTAACTTAATCAACCGAGTAATATTCTCAGCCAGAAAATCTTGTGCTTGCACCTGGAAAGTCCCTGCTAGCACCTTAGAACGTGTCTCTCCCTGAATGGAAATATTGCCACCACTATCTGCTTGACCCCCAACTTCAAACCGTATCAACTGGTTATTTGCTAAAAGTTGAGCAGATCCATTAAGTTGAGAAAATAGCACCGGTAATTGCTGAGTGTTGTTAGCGGTAGCAGGGCGTTTATCCAGTACTGAATTAGAATTTGGGTCTTCTCCCTTGCCCTTCTGCTCCCCTGCCCCTCGGTCACTGAGCGTAGCCGTTGGCGCAGCCTCTCGTAGAGAAGTGCTGCCCCCCTGCTCCTGTGCCCCCTCATCTCCCTCTACTCTCTCATCCGGCATCAAGGCCAGCTTGGCATTCCGAAACCGCAGGTAGTCCAAATCGGTTTTAATTGCAGTGCTTTCACCTGACGACGCGATGGTAGTGGAAACCCAACGCCCTTGGTCATCCTGGTCAATGTAAATATCTGGGTTGACTAAGGTTACATCTAGCTTTAGATGGCGATTAAAAATTAGTTGTAACAGATCGAAACCCACCTCTACAGATTCGACTGTGGCCCGGTCTGCATCTGTGGGTGTGGCTGGGATAGCTGAAGCCCCAAACTGTACACCTGTCAACGAAAATTGTGTGACTCTTCCCAGTTTTACCGGACGGTTGAGTGTAGTAGTTAGACTTTGTTGTGCTAACGGCGTTAACTCTGTTTGGACAAAAGTCCACAACCGCCAAATCCCAACGAGAACTCCTAACAGCAAAAGTCCACTCAAGGCAATGCTACCCCGGCTCAACACCTGCAACCACAAACGTTTGCGGATAGGGGAGGGGGAATGAATATCTTGATTGGTAGATTTAGTCATTTGCTTTCACTGTATTAATTGCCGGATGTCGTTGGCACACACAAGCATTAACTGGCACATTGGTTCAGTATGCCATTTCCAGGATACGCCAACTAAACTCAAGACCCCATTGGTTGAGTTACGGTATTTTCTCGATCCAATACTTATGCTGAATAATATTGGCGTTTTCAGGAAAATCTGAATAGAGTGAAAATTATTCCTGTGACTTTCCTTGAGGCACAATCTCGAACTTTAATATGAATAAACCTTAAAAAGGACAGATGATTACACCAATGCGTGTTTTTGTGTTAATTTTTAATGCTCGAACGGAAAATGAGGGGATTCACACGATTCGGGAAGGCGATGCCAAAAGCGGCAAGCTACGCAATAAAATTCTGATGTTCGAGTCAGAAGACGATGCGACACGGTTTGCCCTGATGTTAGAAGCTCAGGATTTCCCCGCACCCACACCAGAGCCGATGGATGCTGAAGAAATCAAGGAATTTTGCGAAAGTGCTGGGTATGAATGGGAAATCATCCCAGAAAACAGCAATTTAGTTGTAACTCCCCCAGAACTTAACGTCGAAAAAACCGACTGGCAAGAAGATGCCCAGAAGGAGGATACTGTTGAAGACACTTTCCCTCTCAATCAACAGCCGCTAGAAGAACCAGAATTGTCTGATTCTGAATTAGAGAAGATGCGTCGCAAATTGGAAGGATTGTTGTAAGTAGTCATTAGTCATTAGTCATTAGTCATTAGTCATTGGTCACTTGTACTGAGCGTAGCCGAAGTATTAGCCATTGGTCGCTAACTGACTAATGACAACGGACATAGATAGATGCCCAAAGAAAGGGCGGCGTAGGCTAGAACAAAAGACAAATGACAAAGGACAAATGACAAATGACAAATTTGCAAGAACGCGGGCATCTTTTAACTGAGCTGGTAAATCCTAATAGTCTGAACTTAGACCAGCTCAGTTCTCTGGAATTGGTGGAGTTGTTTAATGACGAAGACCAAAAGGCCGTCGCAGCAGTTGCAGCGGCGAAAATTCAGTTAGCAGAAGCAATTGAGCGCACCGCAGAGCGTTTGCGCCACGGAGGACGCCTATTTTATATTGGTGCGGGTACAAGTGGCAGATTAGGGGTGTTAGATGCTGCTGAGTGTCCACCTACTTTTTGTACACCCCCAGAGTTGGTACAGGGGATTATTGCTGGTGGTGCTGGCGCACTAGTACGTAGTTCTGAAGATTTGGAAGACAGCATTGAAGATGGCGAGGCTGCGATCGCAGTGCGACATATTACCCAATTAGATGTCGTAGTTGGCATTACTGCTGGTGGGACAACGCCTTATGTGCACGGTGCGCTTCATGCTGCTCGTGGGCGAGGAGCTACAACTATTTTTATCGCCTGTGTTCCTGCTGAACAAGTTAGCTTTGATGCCGATATTGACATTCGCTTATTAACAGGCCCAGAAATAATCGCCGGCTCAACTCGCCTGAAAGCTGGTACAGCCACTAAATTAGCTTTAAATATTCTTTCTAGCGGCGTGATGGTTAAGCTCGGCAAAGTTTATGGCAATCGTATGGTGGATGTAGCAGTAACAAATCAAAAATTACGCGATCGCGCTTTGCGTATTTTGCAAGACCTCACAGGTTTAAGTCGCGAAACTGCTGGTTTTTTACTAGAACGTAGTGGTAAATGGGTTAAGCTGGCGCTATTGATGCACTGGACTGGTTTGGAAAAAGACGAAGGCGATCGGCTACTTTCAGAACACCAAAGTAATCTCAGGGCAGCTGTTGTCAGTTATCAAAACCATAAGCAATCTTGAAGAAATTTTCTAAATAAATACTTTCTAATCTGGCTGCTACTTGTTTTAGTAGCACGCCTTTTTTTTTAAATTCCTAGAAAAGTTGACATTAATTAGAATAATTAAGAATAGTAAACTTAAATAAATATTTTAACCTCTATTGTCAATTTCAATAAATAAAGCACAGCTTTCTACTTCTTTAAACAAAAATTCAGAACTTATACGGATATGATTCTATATGAAAATTATTAAAATGATCTGTTATTACACTATGATATCGACTATGGCAACCTCCTTTAGTCATAAATATTAACAGAAAAGTAAATGCCAATACAACTTTATGCTAGATAAATTCTTTGCTAGCAATAGTTTTGCTATCTTAACATCTGCCTTGCTTTTAATAATCTTGATTTAGACTGCTATATCCCAAATCCATTTGCACTGATTCACATATCTGCCAATCGCTATATAGCTAGAACGCTGTAGCAGAAGTGTTGCCTACCTTGAACAAGTGACTTAAGAAACTTGTCTGATTAATTGAGATGGTAGGTAGATTTACGCTGTGTTCTACTAGTATCGGTTTTTAATAGCTAACTTTTTAATAAAAGGAACAAACTATGCCCCATCAAGAACTTATTTCAAATAACCTAGTAAATGAATTTAAAACTTGTACTCAGTTGCAATACAATGGCAAGTTAAATATTAAAAGTTCCAAGGGCAGTCAATGGACTTTTTACTATCGATTGGGACGGATAGTTTGGGCAACAGGCGGAACTCATCCCTTCCGACGTTGGCGCAGACATATAGCCCAGAATTGTCCCCAGATTGATGTTGATAAGTTGCAGTTACGTGGACAAGACCTATCAATTGATTACTGGGACTATAAACTGATAGAAGTATTTTATAAAAAACAGAAAATTCAGAGGGAACAGATTCAATCTATTGCGGAAAATACGATAGCAGAGCTATTATTTGACCTAGCTTTGCAAGGAAACTTTGCTTCTCTAAGTTGCAATCGCAACCAAGAAGTTATTTTAGAAACTCCAATGAGCTTCACAAGTTCAGAAATGTCTGTAAAGCACATGCAAGACTCATGGAAAATTTGGTCAGAAGCAGGTTTAGCAAATTTTTCTCCTGACTTAGCACCAATTCTACGGCGACCAGAACAACTTGAGCAAATGGTAAGTCCATCTGTCTACAAAAACTTTGTGAATTTAATCAATGGCAAATTCACTCTACGAGATTTAGCCATGAAAATGAAGCAAAGTGTATTGCCACTGACCCGTTCATTGCTTCCTTATATCCTTAAAGGAATCATCGAATTGATAGAAGTACCCGACTTGCCTTTAGGAATTACTGAAGTTAATAATAACTCTACCACTACCCAACCAAAAAAACGGATTGCTCCACTAGTAGCTTGCGTCGATGATAGCCCTCAAGTATGCAAAATGGTAGAGGATATTGTCACTTCTAATGGATTGAGGTTTGTCAAAATTCAAGATGCTGTACAAGCTCTACCAACCCTAATTCAGAATAAACCAGACCTAATTTTTTTGGATTTGATTATGCCAGTTGCTAGTGGTTACGAAATTTGTACTCAGTTACGAAGAACATCTACATTTTCCAACACACCAATAATTATATTAACAGGCAGTGATGGTCTTTTAGATAGAGTTCGTGCCAAAGTAGTTGGTTCTACAGATTTTCTCACTAAACCTGTAGTGACTGATAAGCTAATGAGTATAATACGTAAATATTTACCTACACAGAGCGTATCCACTGATAAGAGTAAATCTAATTTAGAGGTTTGTAAGTAGGGAGAGTTAGAGGCAATTTTTGATTCTCAATTATTTCTCAAAATTTAAAGATTTTTGTACCTCAGTAAGAATTAAATTATTGAGGTTCCACAATTTAGATTTCCTCTATTAAGAGAATCATTTATTTGTCATTGATTTAGGCTTTTAGATATATTATTACCTTTAAATTATTTAATTATTAGTCATGTTTCAAGTTTGAAAATTCAATCCAAACTTGAAAATTTAAATTAGGTTATTAAACTATTTTTATTAAAAATATTATCTAAAATGATGTTTATTACGTACTTTTTCTGAGGTTGATAAATAAAGATTGAATCAAAATTAGACAAATACAATTTTTTGTATTTATAGCAGTCCTATTTGATTTGTGAAATATTGGTTAGGGCAAAGGGGTTAGGGCTAGTCTCTAGTCCCTTCCATGTCTTTTTGAGAAATCATTGAGGATTTGTATATTTTGTTTACATTTTGAGAAAAAGTTAATGAGTAATTGCCATGAATACTGTTTTAGTTGTTGAAGATGGCTTAACAGATATGGAAATAATCAGCCGTTACTTGCAACAGGCAGGTTATTCTGTGATTAGCGCCACTAGTAGTGAAGAGGCTCAAGACAAAATAGATAAAAATAAGCCAGACTTAATATTTCTTGATGTAATTTTACCAGGTAAAAGTGGCTTTGAAATTTGCCGAGAACTGAAAAACAATCCCGACACTAGCAAGATACCTGTGGTTTTTTGCTCTACAAAGAATAGTGATGTAGATAAAATTTGGGGTAATATGTTAGGCGCTGATGGTTATCTATCAAAACCGATCGATCGAGACGAACTAGTGGTAATTTTAAAGCGATTACTTAATTAGGAAAAATCTCACAATTAAACAAATCCTAAAAGTCACTATTTTTTAAATATAATTTTTCCAAAAATCAACAATAACTGCAAATAGTGGCTAGAGATAAATCATCAACTAGAAAGGATCGATAGCTTTGGAAACCCAGCAAAAGTTTTTAAGTTTTAATTTGGGAGTAAGTGATACAGCCGTCATTTCTCTACAACACATCACAGAAGTTTTGCAAGTATCATTACCAGAAGTATGTGGCGTTCCTCAGATGCCAAGCAGCATTTTAGGTATTTATAACTGGCGTGGTGAGATGCTTTGGTTAGTTGATTTAGAGGCAATGTTAGGTTATCCTCCTATTTCGCAAGGCTCAAATTTACTTTCAAGAATGATGGCAATTGTTTTGGAAAATAAGGGTAAGTATTTAGGACTTTTAGTGCGACAACTAATAGATATTGAATGGCTAGATACTAAAGAAATGAAACCTGCAACTGCTGAATTATTTTATCCTAAATTATCACCTTTTTTACAGGGATACTTTATTAATGATTCAGAGAATATAATTTTTAATTTGGATGCGACAAGTATTATTCAAGCTCCAGCATGGGGGATTCATAATTGAATATTTAGTAAAATGTGAGTTTTGAAAAGTCATAATTATTAGTCGGTAAATACCAGATAAATATCGCTTCCCATATATCCATTTATCACCCATCACAATTTTGAGGTATAATCAAATGACATTTTTGTATAACAACAGCCATGATAACGAGCATTTAATTTCTGAATTAGAAAATCAGAATGGTAACGCTAATATAGCAAATATTGCTAGTAGTGAAATGTCTTTGTTAAGTGCGATCGGTCAAGAATTTAAAACTTGGCGCCGACAAATAAAAGATATCGCAACTCACATGCGCCAAGCCCCAAACATTGATACATTACTGAAAATTACTGTAGCACAAATTAGAGAAAAAATTAGCTGCGATCGCGCCTTAATTTATCAGTTTACTTCGCGAGAATCAGGTAATGTTTTAGCCGAATCGAGAACATTAGGTTGGACTCCAACTTTAGGCGAAAATATTCCCGGAATTATTTTTGGTCTATATACCAATCAAGACTATGTAGAAGCTGTAGTTATTGACGATATCAATCAGATTCAACTTACCCCTTATCAAAAGCAACTGCTAGATAAATTTCAAATTAAAGCTAGTTTGAGTTTACCGATTGTAGTAGAAGGTAAAGTGTGGGGCTTACTAGCAGTCAATAATTGCTACTCAACGCGGCAGTGGCAAGAAGTAGAAATTAGCCTACTATCTCAACTGACAACAGAACTAATTTACAAGTTGCAAAGCTTTGAATTCCAAAAAGAACAGCAACAGCGGCTAGTAGCAAAAAAATCGGTAGCTAAAGTCATCGACAAAATTCTGCGGGTATCAAATGTCGATAAGCTTTTTCAAACCACCACTCAAGAAGTACGCCAATTACTAAAATGCGATCGCGTCGGTGTCTATCGCTTCAAACCTGACTGGAGTGGTGAGTTTGTTGCTGAGTCAGTGGGTAACGGCTGGATAAAAATGGTCGGCCCTGATTTTTACATGGTTTGGGAAGATAGTCACTTACAAGATACTCAAGGAGGACGTTATGCCAAGGGTGAAAGCTTTGTAGTCAATGACATTTATCAAATGGGTCATGCTCAATGTCACATTGACATTTTAGAGCAGTATGAAATGAAGGCTTACATCATTGCACCTATATTTGCTGGAGAAAAATTATGGGGTTTGTTAGCAGCTTATCAAAATTCTGGGCCTCGTGATTGGCAACCTTGGGAAGAAACCTTTGTAACTCAAATTGGCTTGCAATTTGGTGTAGCTATCTCACAAGGGGAATATCTCGAACAAGTGCAGACAAAATCTAACCAACTAGCTCAAATAGTTGAACAAGAGAAAGTTTTCACTAAGATAGTCAACCGCATTAGACAATCTTTAGATGTAGAAAGTGTTTTCAAAACAACCACTCAAGAAGTGCGTCAATCACTACAATGCGATCGCGTTGCTGTCTATCGTTTTAACCCTGACTGGGGTGGTGAATTTGTGGCTGAGTCTGTGAGTACTGGTTGGACAAAACTGGTAGGCCCTGATATTAAAACCGTTTTGGATGATACCTACTTACAAGAAACCAAGGGAGGTCGGTATGTCAGAGGTGAAAACTTTATCGTTAATAATATCTACGAAGTAGGGTTAGCTCCTTGCCATATTGAGATTTTAGAGCAGTTTGAAGCCAAAGCTTACATAATTGTTCCGATATTCTTCGGGGATAAATTGTGGGGATTGCTGGCAGCTTATCAAAACTCTAGCTCCCGTGAATGGCAAAGCTGGGAAGTTAACTTTTTGGTTCAGACTAGCTTGCAATTTAGTTTAGCTAAATCACAGATAGACTATTTGGAATTAGTGCGAGTTAAATCTGAGAAACTAGCTCAAATAGCAGAACAAGAGAAAGCTGTCACCAAGATCAGTAACCGCATCCGCCAATCTTTGGATGTAGAAGAAATCTTCAAAACAACTACTCAAGAAGTTAGGCAATTACTGCGATGCGATCGCGTTGCCGTGTATCGCTTCAATCCTAACTGGAGTGGTGAATTTGTTGCAGAGTCAGCAGGTCATTTGTGGGTAAAACTGGTAGGCCCCGATATCAAAACTGTCTGGGAAGATACCCACTTACAAGAAACCCAGGGAGGTCGATATGCCCAAGGAGAAAACTTTGTTGTAAATGACATCTATCAGGTAGGTCATTCTCCTTGCCACATTGAAATTTTAGAGCAATTTGAAGTTAAAGCTTATGTAATTGTTCCTGTATTTGCTGGCGAACAATTGTGGGGATTGCTGGCAGCTTATCAGAATTCGGGAACTCGTGATTGGGAAGAATCAGAAGTTACTTTGTTAGCACGTATTGGCAGCCAGTTAGGATTGGCATTACAACATACCGAATATTTGCAACAAGTACAAGCGCAGTCAGCAAAATTAGCAGAAGCAGCAACACGAGAAAAGGCAGCCAAGGAGTTACTCCAACAACGATCCATTCAACTCTTAAAAGCCCTGAGACCTGCTCTCAACGGCGACTTAACAGTACGCGCACCGATTACAGAAGACGAACTAGGCACGATCGCAGATGCTTACAATAATACTTTGCAAGCACTGCGGCAAATTGTTGTTCAAGTACAAGGGGCTGCTCAACAAGTTGCCCAAACTTCTAGCAATAGCGAGTCTTCACTAGCGGGACTAACCAATCTGGCACAACAACAGTCTGAGGACATTACCGCAGCCTTAGATGACATTCAACAGATGGTGGACTCTACTCAAGCTGTAGTAGCGAATGCTGAGTTAGTACAACTAGCAGTGCAAAAAGCCAATCAAACTGTAGAGTCTGGCGATACTGCCATGAACCTGACTGTAAAAGCAATCCAAGGGATTCGTGAAACCGTTGCTCAAACCAGCAAAAAGATTAAACGCCTCAGCGAATCTTCGCAAAAAATCTCCAAAGTGGTGAATTTGATTGGTAATTTTGCCACACAGACAAACGTACTCGCTTTGAATGCAGCCATTGAAGCTACTCGTGCTGGTGAATATGGCAAAGGTTTTGCAGTTGTGGCTGATGAAGTCCGTTCTTTATCTCGCCAATCAGCAGCAGCAACCATCGAAATTGAAAAATTAGTTCAGGAGATTCAAGCAGAAACTGGAGAAGTTGCAGTAGCAATGGAAACTGGTATTCAGCAGGTAGTAGAAGGCACAAATCTTGTTAGTGACACTCGCCAAAACTTAAATGCGATCGTTTCTGCGACTGCCGAAATTAGTCAGCTAATCGAGCGAATTACCGCAGCGACTCAAAAACAAATGGCGCAATCTGTAACAGTCACCAAATCAATGCAAGATGTCGCAGAAATTGCCGATAAAACTTTTGCGGAATCTCAAGAGATTGCGACTGTGTTCCAAGAGCTATCAGGAATGGCGCAAGAGTTATTAACAACTGCTAGTAAGTTTAAAGTCAAATGAATTTTAGATTTTAGATTTTGGATTTTAGATTATGAATGAGGAGGATTTTAAGCGGAGAACAAAGCAGCTAGCGAGCAATCCGCTTAGTAGAAGCTCTCCCACAGAGCAGAACGGCAGATGTAATTGGCAAGCAGCTAATCCGTTCAGCAACATCTGTGGGAGCTAACTATCGGTCAGCTTGTCGTGGTAAGTCAACCGCCGATGTCATTGCTAAACTCAGTTTGGTAGAGGAAGAAGCCGATGAAAGTCTTTATTGGATGGAACTTGTTGTTGAGGTTGGTTTATTACCACTGGAAAAAGTGAAAAGCTTGATGTTAGAAAATACCGAAATTCTGGCAATGACAGTTGCATCAATTAAAACTTTACGCAACAAATCTAAAATCCAAAATTTAAAATCAAAAATCTAAAATATGATTACAGATAACGAAATTCGGCAACAAGGTTACATCTACTTTCTAGCTGAAGCCCCAGAATTAGTCAAAATTATTGAACAAGAACTATTTAGCTTGTCGGAAGATTATAGCATTGCTAAAATTCACAATCTAATGCGAGCCACTCATACACTTAAAGGTGGTGCAGCTAACGTTGGGCTGGAATTAATTAAGACGATCGCCCATTTTTTAGAAGATGTATTTAAGGCTTTATACAATCCAAAAGTGGTAGTTGATGCAGAGTTACAAACACTTTTATTACAAGCTTATGAGTGTTTGAGTATAGCATTAAATACTGAATTAATAGGTAGTACTGTTAATGACGAAGAACTGCTTCACCGAGCGACTTCAGTGTTCGCGCAGTTGCAAGAAAAGCTGGGTGATGCATTTGGATCTGAATCTCATATTCCTACTTCTGAAGAATTGGGTTTTGATATTGTACAATCTGTTTTTGAAGTAGGAGTAGAACAACGTCTAAACAGTATTGCTGACGTTATTAACAATCACCCAAATAATGACGAATTTATCGATTTTTTACACTCTCAAGCTGAAGTATTTCTGGGCTTGGCAGAATCTTTAAATTTACCTGGATTAGGAGAGATTTCCCAAACTATTCTCTCAGCGCTGCAAGCAAATCCCAGTCAGGTACAGCAAATTGCAGAAATTGCCTTAGTAGATTTACAACAAGCAAAAAAATTAGTATTAGCAGGCGATCGCACATCTGGTGGAGAACCTTCATCAGGTTTGCAAAAACTCGCAGTAGTGGAAAATAATGAGTTATCTGAAGAATTCCCAAATAATTCATTTACTGACAGATTTATCATTGATGAAGAACAATTTTATCAGTTTCTCACTACATCTGATAACAATAAGAGCGAATCGGTAAAACCAAAAACTGCCAAGTTTTATTTAAAAGTAATTCGCTACATTTATGGCTGGTTTAATCACCAGATGCAAATACCAGAAGCTGAACTCAGTTTGACTTTACTAGTTCCCAGCTTAGAAAGAGAAAATCTGCTTAATTATATTGAAAACTGGCTGAAAAACTTTCTTGATTTTGTTCAGAATGAAGAAGATAGTCAAAGCCTTTGTATTTATCGACGTGGCATAATCTTAATTATTCTATTTGCCGTTGCCAAGTTTCAATATTCTCTGAAAGCATCTGATAGTTACCTTTCAGGAATTAAATTATTACAAAACCAAATTCACAAATTAGCAAAAGAATATAAAAATTATCCTCCTGTTACTAGGGAAGAGAAAAACTGGCTTGATAGTCCAAAGTTACAAAACCTGTTAGCGATCAAAGAGATTGTATCTTCTCAATCAACTGATAATTTGCTAGAAGCAATATGGGGGGAAGAAACTAGGCAAATTGCTGTTGAAGTCGTAACAACCCAGACAGATAATTATTCAGAAAAGCTTGATTCATTAACTGTCAGCGAACAGGTAGTTGTAGATATTCCGGAAACAGCTATTGAAGTCATGCCTGAGATAGCTACACAAATCAACAAAGAAATAGAAGATAAATCACAGTATGTTCAAACTAAAAACTTTCGCCAACCTTCATTTATTCGGGTAGATACAGAGAGACTACAACATCTCAATTATCTAGCAGGAGAATTGCTGATTTACCAAAAACGGCGTAGTTTACAAGATGAACAAGTCAAAGAAATAATTGAGCAGCTAGTACAGCAACTCACTAGACACCAAACAACTTTAAATGAGTTACGCGATTTACCTTTACAAATACAAAACATTACATCAGAACAAACGCAAAGTTTTGCAGTGGATTTTGACTCTCTAGAAATGGATGTATATACAGAATTTCACATGACATTGCATGAAGCAATAGAAGAGACACTGCAACTACAAGAAACCACAGAGTCTCTTGACTTGCTTCTGACACAAGCTACTCAAATTAGCGATCAAAAAGAGAATTTAACTCTTAATATTATAGATAGCTTAGTCGAAGCAAGAATGTCGCCTTTGGGTAATATTCTGAACCGTTTCCCCCAGATGGTAAACAAGTTGGGGAATGTTCATGCCAAACTTGTTGAATTGAAACTTACTGGTAGTGAAGTACTGGTAGATAAAGCGATCGCCGAAAAGCTCTACGATCCTTTGTTACACTTAGTGCGTAATGCTTTTGACCACGGTATTGAAGCTCCGCAAGTTCGCCGAGAGCTTGGTAAACCAGAAGAAGGTTTAATCGAAATCTGCGCTTATCATCAGGGTAGCCAGACTGTTATCGAAGTTCGAGATGATGGTCAGGGATTGAATTTAGACAGAATTCGCAGAAAAGCTGCCGAACTTTATCCCATACAAACTGAAGAAAAAACTAGAAGCTATGCTTCTAGTCTGGCTGAACCTGAACTTTTAGATTTGATATTTTCGCCTGGATTTACTACTGCAAATAAAGTAAGTGAAATTTCTGGGCGCGGTATGGGTTTAGATATTGTGCGTACTCAAATGCACGCTCTCAACGGCTCGATTTCAGTTCAATCTTTACCCAACCAAGGAACAATATTCATCCTCAAAATTCCTTTTTCTATGACTACAGAGAAGTTAATGCTAGTTCAAGCCAAAGGTGTTGTTTATGGTCTGATGTTGGACAATATCGAAAAAATATTGATTCCTTATGAACAGCAGATTAAAGAAATTGAAGGTAAAAAAGTCTTATATTTGAATATAGACAATGATGAAACTATGGTCAGCCTTCGTCAACTTTCAAAGTTGATTAATTATAATGGATCATTCATTAATAACGAGACTTCATACAATACTTCAAATACTCAAAACCCAAGCATAGCAAATAATCCGGTGCTTTTGCTACAGCGAAATCAGGGAAAGGTTGCTTTAGAAGTTGACCAGATAATCGGCGAACAAGAACTGGTAATCAGACCTTTAGGAAATGCGATCGCACCGCCAAAATACATTTATGGTTGTAGTAGTTTAGCTAATGGTAATCTCATCTTAGTAATTGATGCTTTGTTGTTGATAAAATCTAGCGAAATCCAACAAACAACACTTGATATCAGGGCGCTACCAGTAGCTTCTGCGTCAAATATAAAAGCCTTGCCAATATCAGGGCATACTTTTTCATCTACACCATTACTTGCAGCATCGACTTCCACAACAACTATAGAAACCCAACCCAGTTATTCTCAAGAGCCAGATTATAAATCACCAAAAGTTGTTTTAGTAGTAGATGATGCAATTAGTCTCCGGCAAACTCTCTCTCTAACTCTCCAAAAATCTGGCTATCAAGTAATACAAGCTCAAAATGGTGTAGAAGCTCTAGAAAAATTGCAGTTACATCCTGAAATTCAAGTTGTCGTCTCCGATTTAGAGATGCCAAGAATGAATGGTTTTGAGTTGTTGAGCAATTTCCGCCAATACACAAATTTAGCAAAAATTCCTGTTGTGATTCTTACTTCTCGCAGCGCTGAAAAACATCGCCAGCTTGCTAAAGAATTAGGCGCAAAAGCTTACTTAACTAAGCCTTTTTTAGAGCATGAGTTTATCTCTAAAATTAAGGAGTTAATTAACAATAATACAGATGATTTAGATCGTTTACTTATAGTGAAAAATAATTGATAATTTTGACAATGCGATCGCCTTAATTAAGTAAGGCTATTTCACAACAATCAAATAGCCCTACTTAATTACCAGGTAGATTATTTGGATCTACACCTAGAGAACGTAAATACTCGGCTAATTGTTCAGCCCGCGATCGCTCTTGTTGTGCCTGTTCTGCATCTGTGTTTTAATCTTCGTTATCCACTGGCGTATCGTCTGAACAGGGAAGTTCGTCAGTAGTTGGTAACGCATTTTTGAGATTGGGTGAGAGCATAACCGTTGTCTCGCTGGCGTTTGATGCCTTTATTATAAGTGAGCGACCAAAAGTTTAGCGTTTGGGTGTAGCTTCCCCAAACTTGATTAAAAGTGCGATCGCAATACTAACAAGCAAAATTAACGTCATACTCAAGGCTGAACCAAATCCCCAATTTTGCGTTGCTCCAAGAAACTGATTATAAACTAACCGCGCCGCCGTCATACTAGAAGCACCACCGAGTAATTCTGGATCGACAAAATCCCCTAAGCCTGTGATGAATACAAGCATGGAAGCAGCCGCAATTCCCGTAAAAATTTGCGGTACGGTTACTTGGAAAAAAGTTTCCACCGGATTTGCACCTAAATCAGCCGCAGCTTCTAACAACCGCTTGTCTAGCTTTTCAAGAGAAGCATATAAAATCAAAACCATATAAGGTAATAAGCTGTAACTCATGCCAATCAATACAGCTTGACTATTGTTAAGTAATTCCCAAGTAGGCAAGCCTAAATTGCTGAGTAAACTGTTTAATAAACCAGTAGGACGAAGAATTGTAATCCATGCATAAGAACGGAGTAAGGAAGAAGTCCACAAAGGTAGAACAAAGCCTAATAGCAGTAAATTTCGCCAACGCTGTGGCGCTATCTGAGCAATCCAATAGGCGACGGGGAACCCCAAAATTAAACAAATAATGGTAGTACCAAACGCAAAAAATAGCGATCGCCAAATTACTTGCACGTAAAGGGAGTCAAATATTCGGATGTAGTTTTTGAATCCGTTGGGGTTGACCAAATCTCCCGGTCGGATATCTGCAACTAAACTTAACTCGAAAATGAGCAAAGATGGCAGCACCAACAAAAGTAATAGCCAAATCCCAGATGGTGCAAGCAATACCAAGGGTTGCAGCCAATTTCTAACGGGGTGCTGCAATTTGTCTATTTTAGAAATTTCATTTTTTTCCAAATTAATCACTCTTAACTCCCAACTCCTAACTCCTAACTCCTAACTCTTTTAACTGCTAGTTAATTGAGTCCAATAACGATCGTAAACCTCTTCAAATTCTCCTACAGGTGTAACACGTTCGCAATTTTTTAACAGTGACTCTGGCGGAAACAAATTAGTGTTGTTTTGAATTGTTTTTGGTAATTGCTCAAATCCGGCGCTATTCGGCGTAGAAATATTCAGGCGTTGAGTGATTTGGGCTGCGATTTCTGGTTGCAAAATCATGTTAATCCAAGCATAGGCTCCAGCTTGGTTGGGGGCTGTGTTGGGAATTACAATAGTGTCTGTCCATAATGAAGAACCACTACGAGGAATCACATATTTGAATTTAGGATTTTCTTGAGAGATTTTCACTGCATCTGCCGAATAACACATTGCCAATAATAAATCTCCTGCCAGAATTTGATTTTGCCAAGCGTCGGTGTCAAAACGGGCGATCGCAGGTTTTAAAACTTTCAATTTTTCATAAGCTTGTTTGATTTCTTGTTCATTTTTTGAGTTATAAGAATAACCGAGCATTCGTAAGGTTGCACCCATCACTTCTCGAACATCATTGAGCAAAGTCATTCGTTGATTAAGTTGCTCTTGATTTTGCCAAAGGTAATCCCAGTCTTGGGGTGCATCTTTAATTTTTTCGGAATTATAAAGTAAACCTGTTGTTCCCCAATTAAAAGGGATACTATAGCGGTTATTGGGGTCATAACTAGGATTTTCAAACCGAGGAAATAAATTCTCTAGACCGATTAAGCGATCGTGATTTATTTCTGTTAGCAAACCTTTGTCTACCATCTTCTGCACCATATAATCAGATGGATTGATGATGCTGTAAGTGCCACCGCCTCCAGCTTGCAATTTAGCCAGCATGACATCATTGGAATCATAGACATCTGCCAGCACTTTTATGCCAGTTTGAGCGCTAAAAGTTTTCAATAATTGATTGTCAGTATATTGCGTCCAGGTAAAGATATAAAGTTGGTCGCGCTGACTATTGGTATTAGAATTAGCACGTACTTCAGCTAGCCTCCAGCCACAACCACCTAAAGATAAGCTAGAAAGTGCTGTCACCCCTTTTAAAAATTGGCGTCTGTTAATCATTAAGTTAATAGTTAATCATCTTTTGTATTGTTGTCGATTGATTCTAAATATGCCTTTAATTGGAGTGCCCATAGGTAGCAATACTGCTCGGTTAACCATTTTTAACTCGGCATTGGGTTTGGGGTAAAGGTTAAAGGGTAAAGGTTTTTTCTTTCCCCTTTCTTCTTCCCCTTTTCCCCAAAACCCGACAAGTATTGCCATAGGTAGTTTAAAGATTAACTTAAGTGTATTTAACTGTGCAACTGTTAATAAATTACCCCTGTTAGCTAGTGTTAGGCACGGTTTTTAATCAAGCTTGAGTTATAAAAATTAACAAAGCTAGCGATACCTTCTCTACGAGAGGCTTCTCTTTCAGAGACGCTAACGCGAACGCCAACGGTGAGCTTCTCTTCGAGACGCTCCGCGAACGCTAACGCCAAATTATCAAGGAAACTCAGTGTGGCAAGCTGAACTGCACTTCTGTATTAGCAAAAATTACAGGGTTTGTCGTCCTTACCTTACCAGTTAAAACTGTGACGTGTTTTGGATTCACAACAGTAAGGAAGAATTATCCAAATTCCTAATTGGCAAAATTTTTGCTTTCAATGACAAGGGAATGAATCAACAAATAAAATCGAAAATATTTGACCATTGATTTACTACAAAAGCGGTTGTAAAGGTACAGGATTGGGACTTGCGATCGCTCGACAAATCGTCGAAGAGACTCACAACAGAAAATTGCATTTTAACTCAGTTCTGGGTAAGGGGACAGAATTTATCGTTGAAATTTAAGTATAATTTTTGGCTCGTTTAGTAAACAATTTCAGACATCTGGGAATACTAAATTTGGAGTCTTAAAGATTTAGCAGCATGGTTAGCACTTTTGTAAATATTCCTGGATACAAGGTTAACGAAGAACTCTACAATGGTTCGAGAACCCTAGTTTATCGAGGGTATCGAGAGAGTGACTCATTACCAGTAACGATCAAACTGCTGAAAAATCCATATCCGAGTTTTGGCGAACTTTTGTCGTTTCGCAATCAGTACGCCATTGCGAAAAATCTCAACTCACCGCTAATCGTCCAAAGCTACAGCCTCCAACCCTATCAGAATGGCTATGCGTTGGTAATGGAATTTGGGGGGATTTCTCTCAAAGAATGGCTCCTCAGCCAAAGCCGACAATCTCTACAAGAATTTTTAGAAATTGCGATCGCCCTCTGCGACACCTTAAATTTACTCTACCGCGAGCGCATCATCCACAAAGATATTAAACCCAGCAATATATTAATTAATCCCCAAACCAAACAAGTTAAATTAATCGACTTTAGTATTGCATCTCTATTACCAAGAGAAACCCAAACCTTCGTCAATCTCAATGTGTTAGAAGGGACACTTGCTTATATTTCCCCCGAACAAACAGGCAGAATGAATCGAGGAATTGACTATCGCACAGACTTCTACTCACTCGGCGTAACTTTCTACGAATTACTAAAAGGAGAGTTACCCTTTCAATCAAACGATCCAATGGAGTTGGTACATTCTCATATTGCAAAACTTCCAGAAAAATTGACGAGCAAATCAGAAAGAGAAATTCCTCAAGTACTAGATGATATCGTCATGAAGTTGATGGCGAAAAACGTCGAAGATAGATATCAGAGTGCATTAGGACTGAAGTTTGATTTAGAAAATTGTCTGCATCAGTTACAAGTTTCGGGTAAGATTGAAAGTTTTGAAATAGCGAGTCGGGATGTGTGCGATCGCTTCATTATCCCCGACAAACTCTACGGACGAGAAAGCGAAGCAGCAACTTTACTGCAAGCCTTTGATAGAGTCGCTAACCCCCCTGAATCGGGACATAGGGGGGTAGAAATGATGCTCGTTGCAGGGTTTTCTGGAATTGGCAAAACCGCCGTCGTCAACGAAGTGCATAAACCGATTGTCAGGCAGCGCGGCTACTTCATCAAAGGCAAATACGATCAATTCAAGCGCAACATTCCTTTGAGTGCTTTTGTACAAGCTTTCCGCGACTTGATGTCACAACTATTGAGTGAAACTGATATTCAGCTAATGCAGTGGAAAGAGAAAGTCTTATCTGCTTTAGGTGAAAATGGGCAAGTTTTAATAGATGTCATTCCCGAACTCGAACAGATTATCGGCAAACAACCACCTGTTGCTGAACTCGGTGGTAGTGCAGCCCAGAACCGCTTCAACTTGTTATTTGTGAAATTCATCGCCGTGTTCGCTACAGCCGAACATCCGTTAGTAATGTTCGTAGATGACTTGCAGTGGGCAGATTCAGCCTCACTCAACTTAATACAGGTGTTGATGAGTCAAAGCGAGGTCGGCTATCTGTTCATCATCGGAGCTTATCGAGATAACGAAGTTTCAAAAGCACATCCCCTGATGCTGATGCTAGAGGAGATTGAAAAAGCCGAGGCGATCGTCAATACCCTGACTCTCAATCCTTTGAGTCAAACCCATCTTAATGATTTGATAACCGATACACTGAGTTGTTCGCCAATAACAGCACTGCCACTGACAGAGTTAGTTTATCAAAAAACCAAAGGCAACCCCTTCTTTGCCACCCAATTTCTCAAAGCTTTGCACGAGGAAGGATACATTACTTTTGACTTCAATGGCGGACATTGGCAGTGCGATATTGCAGTAGTGAAGACACTCGCGCTCACCGATGATGTAGTAGAGTTCATGGCAATGCAATTGCAAAAGTTGCCCGATGAAACTCAAAATGTACTCAAACTTGCTGCCTGTATTGGCGCTCAATTTGATTTAGCAACTTTGGCGATTGTTTCGCAACAATCGGAAATTGACACGGCTGCGGCTTTATGGAAAGCTTTGCAAGAAGGGTTAATTTTACCAATTGGTGATGTTTATAAATTTTACGTCGGGCAAGAAACCCTTGCTGGTACATCAGAAAATCAACTGATTGTTACATACAAATTTTTACATGACCGAGTACAGCAAGCAGCTTATTCCCTGATTCATGATGACCAAAAACAGACGACTCATTATAAAATCGGACAACTGCTGCTGCAACAGATTTCCGCACAAGCAAGAGAAGACCAGATTTTTGAAATCGTCAATCAATTAAATTACGGCACGGCTTTAATTAGCGAACAAACTCAACGAAATGAATTAGCACAACTCAATCTGATTGCATCTCGCAAAGCCAAAAATTCCACCGCCTATCAAGCAGCGAATGAATATGCCACAGTGGGATTGTCTTTATTAGGAGAAAATACTTGGCAGCAGCAGTATGAAATGACCCTCGCCTTGCATGAATTAGCGGCAGAAGTAGCACTGCTAAATGGCAACTTTGAGGTGATGGAACAGTTCATTGATACTGTCATTGAACAGGCACATTCTTTATTAGAAAAGGTTAATGTTTACTGCATTAGAATTCAATCGCAGATTTTCCAAGGTAAATTGACTTGTGCGATCGCGATCGCCCAACCAGTCTTACAACAGCTTGGTGTTACCTTTCCCCAAACACCCACACCATCAGATTGGCAACAAGAAATCCAAGAGATTGAGGAACTGATTGGAGATAGGCAAATTGCCGATTTGGTTAACTTGCCACAGATGCAAGATGCCGAAAAACTCGCTATTCTGAAGATTGCCAATATCATCAGCCCAGCAGCTTACCTCACTGGCTCACCGTTGTACCCATTGCTGAATACTTTGTCCGTTAAACTCTCGATTCAGTACGGTAACACATCGACTTCTACTTTCGGCTATGCAAACTATGGCAATATTCTCTGCAATTTCTTCCAAATCGTAGATACAGGAACGCAGTTTGGTTCTCTGGCACTCCAGGTTATCTCAAAACTCGATGCCAAAGCCACTAAAACAGAAGTTTTGATGATTTTGGGGATATTTATTATACACCGCAAATCTCACATTCAAGAAACACTACCTCTCTTGCAAGAAGGTTACACCAGTGCCTTAGAATTTGGAAACCTGGTACTTGCTGGATATAATGGACACACTTTTTGTCTCAATTCTTTTTGGTGTAATCAACCCCTGGCTACTTTAGAGCAGGATATTAGCGCCTACTGCCATAGTTTGATGCAAATAAATCAATCGACAACTGCTAATTATTGTCGGATTTATTGGCAACCGGTTTTAAATCTGCTGGGTTTTGCAGAACATACCACCCTTTTGTCTGGAAAAGCCCTTGAAGAAACAGAATTTCTCCAGCAGCTACAATCCGCCAATGATGGATATGGATTGTATATTTTCCATTTATATAAATTAATGCTTTGTTTATTATTTGGAGAAATAGAGCCAGCGAAAAATCATGCTATTGAAGTCAAGCGCTATTTTATGGCTGGTGCGGGATTAGTCAGCGAACCAGTATTTTATCTTTATGATTCGCTGCTGACTTTGGCACAATTGAATCCAGAATTAGATGCAACATCAGCAGCATTGCAGAGTGTAATAGAAAACCAAACTCTTTTACAGCAATGGGCGCATTATGCACCCATGAATCACCAGCATAAAGTGGATTTGGTAGAGGCAGAAAAATATCGGGTATTAGGCAAGAATTATGAAGCAGGGGATTATTACGATCGCGCTATTTCTCTAGCTAAAGCCAACAGCTACATCCAAGAAGAAGCCTTAGCTAACGAACTGGCAGCTAAATTCTACCTGGGCTGGGGTAAAGCAAAAGTTGCCGCAGGCTATATGCAAGAAGCTTACTATTGTTACGCCAAATGGGGTGCAAAAGCCAAAGTCGCTGATTTAGAAAAACGCTATCCCCAACTACTTGCCCCCATATTACAGCAAACTCGTTCGACCTTCTCAATTAACGAAACCATCTTCGCCTTGGGGACTGTCACCTCCATAAGTTCTACGACTTCTAGCAGTAGTGTCTCAGATATCCTAGATTTAAAAGCGATTCTCAAAGTCTCTCACACTATCTCCAGTGAAATCGAACTGGAGAAACTGCTTGCATCGTTACTGAGAATCGTCATCGAAAATGCCGGAGCTGATAAATGCGTGTTAATGCTGTTGCGAGACAGTCGCCTGTTGATTAAAGGGTCAATGATTCTGGGAACAGAACCAGTAGTGTTGCAGAAAATTCCTGTGGAGGAGAGTCAGGATATTCCCCAAAAGCTCATTTACAAAGTCTTGCATAATAGTCAGACTATTGTCCTGCTGGATGCAACAGCAGATTCCACCTTAGCCAACGACCCCTATATCATACGTCAGCAGCCCAAGAGTATTTTGTGTAGCCCGATTTTGCATCAAGGCAAGTTGAGAGGCATTTTATATCTAGAAAATAACTTAGCAACGGGGGCATTCACCAGCGATCGCATCGAACTCCTGAATTTAATCTGCGCTCAAGCTGCAATTTCCTTGGAAAATGCGCGACTTTACGAACGTTCCTTAGAATATGCCCAACAATTAGAGCGATATCGCTTGCCGAATTGAGTGCTGCACAGTCTCGCTTTCATAACTTAGTAAACAATGTACCTGGAGTAGTTTATCAATACAGCATGAGTGCCAATGGGGTTATATCGTTGAGTTACATTAGTGCCGACTGTTACAGCTTGCTGGAAATTACCCCAGAGCAAGCCATATCTAATTGGCAGTTTTTCGACAATCTGGTGTATGCAGATGATGTCGTGAGTTATCAGCAGTCCCAGATTGATTCGATTCAAACCTCATCTCCTTGGCAATGGTCTGGACGAATTGTTACACCTTCTGGAATTATCAAGTGGATTCATGGCGAATCAAGAGTCCAAAGATTTGCTGATGGGTCTATGGTTTGGGATGGCTTATTTTTAGATATTAGCGAACAGCAAGCAGCACTTCACAAACGCAAAATTGCTGAACTTGCTTTAGAGCAAAAATCACTCGACTTAGAACAAGCACTAATTGATTTACAAAACGCCCAATTACAAACGATCCAAAGTGAAAAGATGTCTGCTTTGGGTAACTTAGTTGCTGGGGTAGCCCACGAAATGAATAATCCTTTGGGTTTTATTTCTGCCAGTATTAAACAAGCTAAACCCACGATCGCCGATATTGTCGAACACTTGAAACTTTATCAAGAAACTTTACCTGATAAGAGTGAAGAAATCCTCGACCACGAGTCATAAATTGACTTGGAATATAGCTTAGAAGACTTGCCAAAAATGCTTAATTCGATGACGATGGCGTGCGACAGGCTGAAAAACATCAGCACCAGTTTGAGAACTTTTTCTCGTGCCGATCGCGATTACAAAGTACCTTTTAATATCCACGAAGGTATTGATAGCACGATTTTAATTTTGAAACATCGTCTCAAAGCTAACTCTGAACGTCCGGCGATTGAAGTTGTCACTAACTACGGCGATTTACCGCCAGTTGAATGTTTCCCCGGACAATTAAATCAGGTATTTATGAATATTCTTGCTAATGCTATTGATGCTTTAGAAGAGTCGAATATTGGGCGAAGTTTTGAAGATATTCAAGCCAATACCAACCGAATTACTATTACCACTGCCGTGCAAAATGATTTCGTAAAAATTGCTATTGCAGATAATGGTCAGGGAATGAGTGAATCGGTAAAACAAAAGATTTTTGACCATTTGTTTACTACGAAATGTGTAGGTAAAGGAACGGGGTTAGGGTTGGCGATCGCTCGGCAAATTGTTGAATCAACCCACGGCGGCAAATTGAGTTGTAACTCTGTTGTTGGTCAAGGCACTGAATTTATTATTGAAATTCCGGTGTAAATTTTTATTCTTGTTTCTAAATAACTTTAGATATCTGGGAACACTATATCAGTAAATCATCACTTCTTCAGCAGTATGATAGCCACTTTTGTGAGAATTCCTGGATATAACGTTACCGCAGAAATCTACAACGGTTCGAGAACCGTGGTTTATCAAGCAGTTCGAGAAACTGACTCTTTAAGAGTAGCAATCAAACTGCTGAAAAATCCTTATCCCAATTTCAGCGAACTCTTGTCGTTTCGCAATCAGTATGTGATTGCGAAAAATCTCCACTCACCTCTAATCGTCCAAACTTATAGCCTAGAACCGTACCAAAATGGCTATGTTTTAGTCATGGAAGACTTTGGGGGAATTTCTCTGACAGATTATTTCACCTCTGACCAGACGCTACATATCGCTTCTCTACAAGAGTTTTTAGAAATAGCGATCGCACTCTGCGACACCTTAAATTTACTCTACCAAGAGCGGATTATTCATAAAGATATTAAACCTAGCAATATATTAATTAATCCCGAAACCAAACAAGTTAAATTAATTGACTTTAGTATTGCATCACTATTACCAAGAGAAACCCAAACCCTCGTTAACCCCAATGTTTTAGAAGGAACATTAGCTTATATCTCTCCCGAACAAACAGGCAGAATGAATCGGGGGATTGACTATCGCACAGATTTTTATTCACTCGGCATAACTTTCTACGAATTACTCACTGGAGAGTTACCTTTTGCGTCCAACAATCCAATGGAGTTGGTACATTCTCATATTGCCAAAATCGCACCATTAGTACACGAAATTAATCCAGAAATTTCATCTGTACTATCAAAAATTGTCAGTAAATTGATGGCGAAGAATGCTGAAGATAGATATCAGAATGTATTAGGACTGAAATTAGATTTAGAAAATTGTCTGCATCAGTTACAAGTTTCGGGTAAGATTGAGAGCTTTGAAATAGCACAGCATGATGTGTGCGATCGCTTCATTATCCCCGATAAACTCTACGGACGGGAAAATGAAGTTCAGTCTTTACTGAAAGCCTTCGAGCGTGTTGCTAGCGGCGGTTCTGAACTGATGCTAGTGGCTGGTTTTTCTGGTATTGGCAAAACTGCGGTGGTGAATGAAGTCCACAAACCCATCACCCGACAGTGCGGCTATTTCATCAAAGGGAAGTACGACCAGTTTAATCGCAACATTCCGTTTTCAGCCTTTGTCCAAGCTTTTCGCAGCTTGATGGGACAAATCCTCAGCGCATCCGATACAGAATTAGCTCGCTGGAAGGAGCAAATCCTGGCGACTGTTGGTGAAAACGGACAAGTTCTGATTGAAGTCATTCCCGAACTAGAATACATCATTGGTTCCCAACCCCCGGTAATTGAATTAGTTGGGAGTGCATCTCAGAATCGGTTTAATCTGCTCTTTGGCAAATTTATTCGGGTATTTACGAAAAAAGAACATCCCTTAGCGATCTTCCTCGATGATTTGCAGTGGGCCGATTCTGCTTCTTTGAACCTTTTGAAATTGTTGATGAGCGAGTCAGAAGCAGGCTATCTACTCGTACTGGGAGCTTATCGGCATAATGAAGTTTTTCCAGCCCACCCGCTGATGCTAACCCTCAATGAGATTAGAAAACAAGGTGTCAATCTCAATACTCTCATGTTGGCTGCTTTGAATGAATTAGATATTACTTGTTTAGTTGCCGATACATTGCAGTGTTCAAATAATATCGCTGCGCCACTTTCGCACTTGGTCTACCAAAAAACTCAGGGAAATCCATTTTTCACCATTCAGTTTTTGTACGGACTGCACGAGGAAGAATGTATTTTTTTCAATCGTTCCTCCGGCTATTGGCAGTGTGACTTAACCCAGGTGACACAGTTGGCGCTGACGGATGATGTTGTGGAATTTACGATCCGACGATTGCAGAGGCTACCAGAAGCAACACAGCAAGTATTAAAGCTAGCGGCGTGCATTGGTAATCGATTTGATTTAGAAACCTTAGCAGTAGTCTGTGAAGCTACTCAAGATAGTGTAGCAGCAGACTTGTGGCGATCGCTTCAAGACGGGTTAGTTATTCCAGAAAACTCAACCTACAAGTTTTTCCAGGGCAAAGGACACGATGTAGAAGCAATTGATAACATTACTGTTAGTTATCTGTTTCTCCACGACCGAGTACAGCAAGCCGCTTACTCTCTCATTCCTGAGACTTTGAGACAAGCAACCCACTTCCAAATTGGCAAACTTCTGCTTGCTAATGTTTCAAAAGAAGAACAAGGCAGTAAAATTTTTGCGATCGTCAATCACTTAAATGAGGGCTTGGTACTTCATCAAAGCCAAGAAGAACGTTCAGAACTTTTACAACTAAACTCTATTGCCGGGAAAAAGGCTAAAGAGTCTACTGCCTATGGAGTTGCTGTTAACTACTTTACGGTAGCTGAGAGCTTGTTACCTCCAGATAGTTGGCAGCAATGTTATGAGAAGTCCTTAGATGTTTATTTCAATCTCGCAGAAGTTAAATATTTGTCTGGAGATTTTCAATCTTCTCTAGCCATTGTTGAAGCGATCTCTCGCTTTGCAAGACAACAAATTGAAAGAGCTGAAGCCTTTAACCTAGCGATTTTGATGTTCACATTGCAAGGTCAGTACCTCCAAGCACTTCAGTATGGACAAAAGGCATTGTCTTGCTTGAATTTTGATTTATCAGAAATAGACTTACTAGAGAAACTTGAATCTTACCAACGTGAGATTCAATTGAAATTAGGCGATCGCACAATAGAGCAGCTCGTTGATGAACCAGAAGCCACCGATCCAGAAAAACGCCTGATTATCAAAATATTGAATAATTTAATCGTACCCGTTTATGTTCTCCAAAAGGCAGAACTATACTTTGTCGTCGCGTTATCGATGGTTTCAGTATCTCTCAATTTTGGCGTAATAGCTGAATCAGGAAACGGATTTTCCGCCTATGGAATGTATCTCGGATATTATCAAAGCAACTATCAATCTGGCTATGAATTTGGAGTACTTGCAGAAAGTTTAGCCAAACGATTTAAGCAAGCAGATAATCTATGCAAAGCTTGTTATATGCTGGGGAATAATCTGCTTTCATGGGTGCGTCCCTTGCGTTGCTCAGGGCCTATTTTCGATCGAGGATTAGTGGCTGGGCTACAGTCTGGGGAGATGGTTTTCTCAGGTAATCTTTTGATGTACAAGCTGCTCAATCCATTTTATGCAGGAGAAAACCTATTAGAAATTCAGCAAAATCTTCCTGAATATTTAGAATTTTGTGCCAAGAAACTTAACTATCAGCTTACTGTGGATGTGCTCTCTGGATTAAACATTGCGCTTGCTGAACTGACAGCTAGTTCTGCTCTTGATATCCCGACTGAGCAGCAGCATCTTGAAGTATGTAGAATAAACAACAGCGATTATGCAATTTGCCACTATTTGCTCCTAAAAACTAAAATTCTCTGTTTTTACGGACGCTATGAGGAGGCATTGAAATCGGCTCAGGGGGCTGAAGACCTCGTTGGTACAATTACTGGAAAATATCAGGTTGCAGCGATCAATTTCTATCAATCTATTGCTATAGCTGAATACTGCCGGAGTCATTCTCTAGGTTTAGACAATAGTTACATCCAAAAAGTTAAATCAAACCAAGCGCAACTGAGTCTATGGGCAGCTAGTTGTCCGGAAAACTTTGCTCATAAGTACGATCTCGTGAATGCAGTTTTAAGCGTTTTATCAGGACAGAAAACACAAGCAATTGAACTATTTGATAGTGCTATTTCTCTTGCTGAAGTCAATGGCTATCTGCAAGAACAAGCCTTAGGAAACGAACTTGCAGGTAAATTCTGCCTCGAATGGGGCAAAGAAAAATTCGCCGCAGGCTATATACAAGAAGCTTACTATTGTTACGCAAAATGGGGTGCAAAGGCCAAAATTGCCGATCTGGAAAGACACTATCCGCAACTGCTAACCCCTATCCTCCAGCAAATCCATACTCCCTTCTCCACTAGAGACACAATCTTCACATTGGCAAATGTTACATCCGTCAGTTCCAGCATTTCCGACAGTACTAATGTATCTGTTGCTTTAGATTTAGCTGCCATTCTCAAAGCTTCTCATACTATCTCAGGTGAAATCGAATTTGAAAAACTGCTTTCATCGTTACTTGAGATCGTCATTGAAAATGCGGGGGCTGATAAATGCGTGTTTATGCTCTTGCGAGACGAGCGCCTGTTAATCAAAGGAGCGATTACCACAGGTTCAAAGCCAATTGTCTTGCAGCGTATTCCCATTGAAGATAGTCACGACATTCCCCACAGACTGATTTACAAAGTCAAACATGACAAGCAGACTGTTGTGCTACTAGATGCAACTGCCGATTTGACTCTCGCCAACGACCCATACATCATGCGCCAGCAGCCGAAAAGTATCTTGTGCAGCCCGATTTTGCATCAAGGGAAGTTGATGGGCATTTTATATCTCGAAAACAGTTTAGTCACGGGGGCCTTTACAAAAGAGCGCGTCGAACTTCTCAACTTACTTTGCGCTCAAGCTGCCATTTCCTTGGAAAATGCCCGACTTTACGAACATTCCTTAGAAAATGCCCAACAATTAGAACAGTCGCTGTCGGAGTTGAATACGGCCCAGTCTCGCTTCCACAACTTAGTAGATAACGTGCCTGGAGTAGTTTATCAATACCAGATGACTCCTGATGGGGTTTCCACACTGACTTATATCAGCGCCGACTGTTACAACCTGTATGAAATCACCCCAGAGCAGGCTACTGCCAATGTAGATTTTCTCACACAAATGGTGCATCCAGAGGACTTCGCTTCTTACCAGCAGTCCACAAGCGATCTCGTTCAAACGCTATCTTCTTGGCATTGGGAGGGGCGAATCATCACCTCTTCAGGAATCGTCAAGTGGATTCACGGAGAAACGCGAACCCATCGCCAGGATGATGGTTCGATCGTTTGGGATGGATTGTTTTTAGATATTAGCGATCGCAAGCAAGCAGAACTGGCATTGCAACAAGCTCAATTACAAATTGTTCAAAGTGAGAAAATGTCTGTGTTGGGTAACTTAGTTGCTGGTGTTGCTCACGAAATGAATAATCCTTTAGGTTTTATTTCTGCCAGTCTTCAACAAACTAAACCCACCATTGCCGATGTTACCGAACACCTGAAATTATATCAAGAAACTTTCCCAAATAAAAGTGAAGAAATCGAAGACCATGCAGAATCAATTGACTTGGAATATAGCTTATCAGACTTGCCCAAAATGCTTGATTCCATGACGATGGCGTGCGAAAGATTGAAAAATATCAGCACCAGTTTGAGAACTTTCTCTCGTGCCGATCGCGATTACAAAGTGATGTTTAATATCCACGAAGGTATCGATAGCACTATTCTCATTCTCAAACATCGTTTGAAAGCTAACCCTGAACGTCCGGCGATTGAAGTTGTTACAAACTACGGAAATTTACCGCAAGTTGAATGCTTCCCTGGACAATTAAATCAGGTATTTATGAATCTTTTGGCTAATGCTATTGATGCATTAGATGAATCGAATACCGGGCGCAACCTTCAGGACATCAAAGATAATCCCAACCAAATTACCATTACAACTTCAATCGAAAATAATCTCGTTAAAATTGCCATTGCTGATAACGGTAAAGGGATGAGTGAATCAGTCAAATCAAAAATATTTGACCATCTATTTACTACGAAATGTGTGGGTAAAGGTACGGGGTTGGGATTGGCGATCGCAAAACAAATCGTCGAATCAACCCACGGCGGCAAATTGAGTTGCAATTCTGTTATCGGTGAAGGTACAGAATTTATCATTGAAATTCCGGTGTAAATTTTTATTCTTGTTTCTAAATAACTAGAGATATCTGGGAACACTATATCTGTAAATCGTCACTTTTTCAGCAGTATGGTCAGCACTTTTATTAGGATTCCCGGATATCGCTTAACAGAAGAACTCTACAATGGTTCGAGAACCCTCGTTTATCGAGGATATCGAGAAACTGACTCATTACCTATAGTCATTAAACTGCTGAAAAATCCCTATCCGAGTTTTAGCGAACTCTTGTCGTTTCGCAATCAGTACACCATTGTCAAAAATCTGAATTCACCTCTAATAGTTCAAACTTATAGCCTGGAACCTTACCAAAATGGTTATGCATTGGTGATGGAAGACTTTGGCGGTATTTCTCTCAAGGAATGGAGAGTTAGGGGAAATCTCCAATCTCTACAGGAGTTTTTAGAAATTGCGATCGCACTGTGCAACACCTTAGATATTCTCTATCGAGAGCGCATCATTCACAAAGACATCAAACCCAGCAATATATTAATTAACCCTCAAACTAAACAAGTTAAATTAATCGACTTTAGCATTGCATCTTTACTACCAAGAGAAACGCAAACACTAATTAATCCCAATGTATTAGAAGGAACGCTGGCTTACATTTCACCCGAACAAACAGGTAGAATGAATCGAGGAATAGACTACCGAACAGATTTTTATTCCTTGGGTGTCACCTTCTACGAATTATTGACAGGAGAGTTGCCGTTTCAATCAAATGACCCGATGGAATTAGTGCATTGCCATATCGCCAAAGCAGCACCATTAATACATGAAATCAACCCACAAATTCCCTTAGTAATTTCAGAAATTGTCATGAAACTCATGGCAAAAAATGTAGAAGATCGCTATCAGAGTGCCTTAGGACTAAAATACGATTTAGAAAAATGTTTATGTCAGCTAAAAGAAACAGGAGAAATTCACAAGTTTGAAATTGCGAGTCGGGATCTGTGCGATCGCTTCCTCATTCCCGACAAACTCTACGGACGAGAAACCGAAGTAGAAACTCTATTACAAGCATTCGATCGAGTAAGTCAAAGCACAACAGAAATGATGCTGGTAGCAGGTTTTTCCGGCATTGGGAAAACAGCCGTCGTCAACGAAGTTCACAAACCAATTGTCAAGCAACGCGGTTATTTCATCAAAGGAAAATTCGACCAATTTCAACGGAACATTCCCTTCTCTGCTTTTGTCCAAGCATTTCGGGATTTAATGGGGCAATTATTAACCGAAAGCGATGTTCAGCTAGAGCAATGGAAGAATCAAATATTAGCAGCACTTGGAGAAAATGGACAAGTAATTATCGAAGTGATTCCCGAACTAGAGCGCATTATTGGCAAACAACCTTCTGTCCTCGAACTCTCTGGCAGTGCTGCTCAAAATCGCTTCAACTTACTGTTGGAAAAATTTATCCAGGTGTTCGCTACAAAAGAACATCCTCTAGTCATTTTCATTGATGATTTGCAGTGGGCAGATTCGGCATCGCTGAAGTTGATGCAGCTGTTGATGAGTAAAGCTGATAGTCAGTATCTCTTACTGATTGGCGCATACCGGGATAACGAAGTTTCACAAGCCCATCCATTAATGTTGATGCTGCAAGACCTGGAAAAAGCAAAGGCAACCATTAATACTATTACCTTAGCTCCCCTGAATCGGGCATCAATAAATCAGTTAGTTGCAGATACGCTGAGTTGTTCTCTAAACTTGGCCTTACCGTTGACCGAACTGGTGATGAGCAAGACAAAAGGTAATCCCTTCTTCACTACGCAATTTCTCAAAGCATTGCATGAAGATGGATTAATTACTTTTAACTTTGACGGTAACTATTGGCAATGTGACATTGCTCAGGTGCGATCGCTCTCGCTCACTAATGATGTCGTAGAGTTCATGGCAGTGCAACTAAAGAAATTGCCACTAGACACCCAAACAATTCTCAAATTGGCAGCTTGCATCGGGGCGCAGTTCGATCTCAATACTCTAGCAATTGTTTCAGAACAATCCCAAACAGACGTAGCGGCAGCGTTATGGAAAGGCTTGCAAGAAGGGTTGATTTTACCAATTAGTGAAGTTTATAAGTTTTACCAACAAGAGTCTTTAGTCAATAGTCATTTGTCATTCGCAGACGAAGTACAACAAACGAGCGATGACCCAGAACAATTGACAGTTACTTACAAATTTTTACACGATCGCGTCCAGCAAGCCGCCTATTCCCTAATTCCCGATGACCAAAAAGCTTCGATCCATCTGAAAATAGGTCAACTGCTGCTCGACTATACATCTGACATAGAACAGAACAACAAACTATTCGATATCGTCAATCACCTGAACAGGGGATTGAAATTGGTCGTTGAACCCGCAGAACGAGCGAAAATTGCCCGGTTAAACGGACTCGCCGCTAAAAAAGCTCGGTCTGCAACCGCCTATGAATCTGCCATAACCTACGCAAATACGGGGATCGCTCTGTTAACCCCCAATTGCTGGCAAAGTCAGTATGAATTGGCGCTAATGTTGCACGAATTGGCAGCTGAAAATGCTTTTCTTGCCGCAGACTTCGAGCAAATGGAACATTGGGCGCAGATAGTATTGCAGCAAGGAAAAACTCTCCTCGATCGGGTGAAAATCTACGAAATTCAGATTCAAAACCATACATTGCAGCATAAACTGTTGGATGCGAGCGACCTGGCGAAACAAGTGCTAAGTCAATTAGGTATTCAATTGCCCGATAGCCCCACGCAAGAAGATATCCAGCAGGGATTTCAGCATACGGTGAACCTGTTGGCGGGTAGAGCGATCGAGGAGTTATTATACCTGCCTCCCATGACGGCAGGTGAACCTCTAGCAGCGATAAAAATTGCCGCCAGCGCTGCATCAGCTATTTATATTACAAATCCATCCTTATATCCATTACTAATTCTGTCGCAGGTGAATGCCTCGATTCAATACGGCAATGCGCCATTCTCTGCCTTCTTTTATGCCCACTATGGTCTGCTGTTGAATGGCATTTTAGAAGACATGGAAGGGGCAGAGCGGGCTGGCAAGCTAGGGTTAGCGGTCATCGAAAAACTCAATGCTAAGGAAGTTGAATGTAGAACCCGCGTTATAGCAGGGGCGCTGGTTCTGCATGGAACTACTCATCTGCAAACGTCAGTGCAAGTTCTACGGGAAGGCTACCAAATTGGATTAGACACCGGAGATTTGGAATTTGCGGGTTATGCCGCACTTCATAGCTGCAAAAATGCCTACTTCAGCAGTCAGGAACTAGGAACGCTGGAGCAAGACATCAACGCCTACAGCCAGATGCCAAAGAATCTCAAGCAGGTTCAGACGTTTAACTACTTTCAAATGCTCGGACAGGCGGTTTTTAACCTGTTGGGCAACGGTAAGAATCCCCAGCTTTCTGTGGGCGATCTGTGCGACGAGGCGCAGTTGCTACCCCAGTTGTTGGCAGCGAACGATCTGATGGGGCTTCATTTCTTCTATCTGCACAAACTGATTCTTGGCTACTTGTTTGGTGAAACGGCACAATCCCTGTTAGAGATTGCGACTGAGGGCAGACAGTATTTAACAGCAGGGGCAGGTTTGGTTACGGTGCCAATCTTTTACTTCTATGATTCTCTTGCTGCTTTAACTGGAGATTGTAGTGGGGATTCCGATCTGGGAGATCGCTTGCAACGGGTAGCAGAGAATCAGGCAAAGTTGCAGAAGCGATCGCATCATGCACCGATGAACTACTTGCATAAGTGGCATTTGGTGGAGGCAGAAAAGCATCGAGTGTTAGGTGAAAAAGCTGAAGCGATCGACTTGTACGATCGCGCCATTGCTCTGGCTAAAGAACACGGTTATATCCAAGAAGAAGCCCTCGCCAACGAACTAGCTGCCAAATTTTACCTTGACTGGGGCAAACAGCGCATTGCCCAAGAATACATCACGAATGCTTACTACGCCTATGCCCGCTGGGGTGCGAATGCCAAAGTCGCCGACTTAGAAAAACGCTACCCCCAATTACTCGCCCCCATATTACAGCAAACCCGTTTGGCCCTCTCAACTAACGAAACTATCTTCGCTTCGGGAAGTATCACCTCCACTACATCTGCTACTTCCAGCAGCAGTGCTTCTGTAGCTTTAGATTTAGCTGCCATTCTCAAAGCTTCCCAAACTATTTCTGGCGAAATCGAACTGTCCAAACTGCTTTCATCATTGCTTTCGATCATCATCGAAAATGCGGGGGCTGATAAATGCGTGTTAATGCTGTTGCAAGACTCGCGCCTGCTAATTGAAGGTTCGATTACTGAGGGAACACAGCCCGTCGTGTTGCAGCATCTTCCGATTGAAGACTCTCAGGATATTCCAAGAAAGCTGATTTACAAAGTCTTGCACAACAGGCAACCTGCTGTAATAGTTGATGCCAGTGCCGATCTGACTTTAGCAAACGACCCGTATATCATCTGTAAGCAAACCAAAAGTATTTTGTGCAGCCCAATTTTGCATCAAGGGAAATTGATCGGCATTCTATATCTAGAAAATAATTTAGCACCGGGGGCATTTACGAGCGATCGCGTCGAACTTCTCAACTTACTTTGCGCTCAAGCTGCCATTTCCTTGGAAAATGCCCAACTTTACGAACGTTCCTTAGAATCGCTATCGGAGTTGAATGCGTCCCAGTCTCGCTTCCACAATCTGGTAGACAACGTGCCTGGAGTCGTTTGTCAATACCAGATGAGTGCTGATGGCATCCTCTCGTTAAACTACATCAGTGCCGACTGTTACAATTTTTACGAAATCACCCCAGAACAAGCTGCTGTCGATCCCGATTTTCTCGACAAAATGATACATCCAGATGATCTGGCTTCTTACCTGCAAACTTACACTGACACCGTTCAAGCTCGATCTTCCTGGTGCTGGGAAGGACGAATCGTTACCCCGTCAGGAATCGTCAAATGGCTTCACGGTGAATCCAGAGTTGAACAGCGATCGGATGGCTCATTGGTTTGGGATGGATTGTTTTTGAATATTAGCGATCGCAAGCAAGCAGAACTTGGCTTGCAACAAGCTCAATTACAAATTGTTCAAAGTGAAAAGATGTCTGCGTTGGGTAACTTAGTTGCTGGCGTAGCTCACGAAATGAATAATCCTCTGGGTTTTATTTCTGCCAGTATTAAACAAGCTAAACCCACCTTTTCTGATATTGTTGAACACCTGAAAATATATCAAGAAACTTTTCCACATAAGAGTGAAGAAATCCAAGACCACGAATCAGAAATCGATTTGGAATATAGCTTAGAAGATTTACCGAAAATGCTTGATTCCATGACGATGGCGTGCGACAGGCTGAAAAATATTAGCACCAGTTTACGCACTTTCTCTCGTGCCGATCGCGATTACAAAGTACCGTTTAATATTCACGAAGGTATTGATAGTACTATTCTCATTCTCAAGCATCGTCTCAAAGCTAACGAACAACGTCCCGCGATTGAAGTTGTCACCAACTACGGCAATCTCCCTCAAATAGAATGTTTTCCTGGGCAACTAAATCAAGTATTTATGAATATTCTGGCAAATGCCATTGACGCATTAGAAGAGTCGAATATTGGGCGGAGTTTTGAATATATTAAAGTTAATCCCAACCGAATTACTATTACCACTTCAATGGCAGATCGACTCGTGAAAATTGCCATTGCAGATAATGGTAAAGGGATGAGCGAATCAGTTAAACAGAAAATATTCGAGCATTTATTTACTACGAAATCTGTGGGAAAAGGTACGGGTTTGGGGTTGGCGATCGCTTTTCAAATCGTCGAATCAACCCACGGTGGCAAATTGAGTTGCAACTCTGTTCTGGGTCATGGTACAGAATTTATCGTTGAAATTGCAATGTAAATCTTTGCTCTTGTTTATCAAACACTCAATATATCTGGGAACACTATATCTATAAATCGTCATTCCTTCAGCAGTATGGTCAACACTCTTGTTAGGATTCCCGGATATCACATAACTGAAGAACTCTACAATGGTTCGAGAACCCTAGTTTATCGAGGGTATCGGGAAGCTGACTCCTTACCAGTAACGATCAAACTGCTGAAAAATCCCTATCCCAGTTTTGGCGAACTTTTGTCGTTTCGCAATCAGTACGCCATTGCGAAAAATCTCAACTCACCGCTAATCGTCCAAAGCTACAGCCTCCAACCCTATCAGAATGGCTATGCGCTGGTAATGGAATTTGGGGGGATTTCTCTCAAAGAATGGCTCCTCAGCCAAAGCCGACAATCTCTACAAGAATTTTTAGAAATTGCGATCGCCCTGTGTGACACCTTAGATTTACTCTACCGCGAGCGCATTATTCATAAAGATATCAAACCTAGCAATATATTAATTAATCCCGAAACCAAACAAATTAAATTAATCGACTTTAGTATTGCATCTTTGCTACCACAAGAAACGCAGACAGTAATCAATCCTAATGTATTAGAAGGGACACTTACTTATATTTCCCCCGAACAAACAGGCAGAATGAATCGGGGGATTGACTACCGCACAGACTTATATTCACTCGGCGTAACTTTCTACGAATTACTGACGGGAGAATTACCTTTTGCATCAAACGATCCGATGGAGTTGGTGCATTGTCATATTGCAAAACTTCCACCGCTAGTATATGACATTAACCCACAAATCCCATTTGTACTCTCGGAGATTGTCAAGAAATTAATGGCGAAAAACGCCGAAAATCGATATCAGAGTGCGTTGGGATTAAAGTTTGATTTAGAAAATTGTTTAGAACAACTGCAAGAAACTGGGGAAATTCACAAGTTTGAAATAGCAACTAGGGATGTGTGCGATCGCTTCATCATTCCCGATAAACTTTATGGCAGAGACATGGAGGTTCAAACTCTCCTGCAAGCATTTGAGCGAGTCAGCCTTGGCGCAACAGAAATGATGCTGGTTGCTGGGTTTTCGGGGATTGGCAAAACTGCTATTGTCAACGAAGTGCATAAGCCGATTGTGAAACAACGCGGCTACTTTATCAAAGGCAAATTTGACCAGTTTAACCGCAATATCCCGTTGAGTGCCTTTGTACAGGCATTCCGAGATTTAATGGAACAATTGTTAAGCGAAACTGATGAGCAACTGGCGCAGTGGAAAGAGAAAATCCTCTGTGCTTTAGGTGAAAATGGGCAAGTCCTAATTGAAGTTATTCCCGAACTAGAGCAGATTATCGGCAAACAATCAGTAGCCCCAGAACTCAATGGTAGTGCCGCCCAGAACCGCTTCAACTTGGTATTTGTGAAATTCATTGCCGCGTTAGCTACACTAGAACATCCGTTAGTGATGTTCTTCGATGACTTGCAGTGGGCAGATTCAGCCTCATTGAAGCTCATGCAAGTGTTAATGAGTCAAAGCGAGGTGGATTCCCTGCTAACAATCGGGGCATACCGAGATAACGAAGTCTTTCCCAGCCATCCCCTAATGCTGACACTGGAGGAGATGAAGAAAGCTGAGGCAACTATCAGTACCCTTACCCTCACCCCGTTAAGTCAATCTCAGATCGATTGTTTGGTTGCCGACACCCTCAGTTGTTCCACAGTTCTAGCACAACCCCTAGCAGAGTTAGTCTATCAAAAAACCAAAGGCAATCCCTTCTTTGCTACCCAATTTCTCAGAGCTTTGCATCAGGAAAACTACATTACATATAACCTGGAAGTTGGACACTGGCAGTGCGATATGGTGTCGGTGAAATTGCTCTCGCTTACTGATGATGTGGTTGAATTCATGGCGCAGCAATTACAAAAGTTGCCACAAACCACTCAAGAAATACTGAAGCTGGCTGCTTGTGTGGGGGCACAGTTCGATCTGGAAACATTGGCGATCGTTTCCGAACGATCGCCAACCAATGCAGCCACAGCATTGTGGAAAGCTTTGCAGTTAGGCTTAATTTTACCCACGAGTCAGATTTACAAGTTTTTTCAGGATGCCCAAAAGTCCCAAGGGGAGACAGTTAATCCGACCTATCGGTTCCTGCACGATCGCGTCCAGCAAGCTGCTTATTCTCTGATTCCTGACGATCGAAAGCAAGCGACTCATCTCAAAATTGGGCAATTGCTGTTGCAAAATACCGCACCTGAAGCCATAGAACTGAATGTTTTTGATATTGTTAATCAGTTGAACAATGGAATTGCTCTGATCGATCGGATCGGCGATCGCTATGAGTTAGCGCAGTTGAATCTGATCGCTGGCAAAAAAGCAAAAGTTTCCACAGCTTATAAGGCAGCCATTAAATACTGTGCGATCGGCATGGAAATCCTTCCGGAAGATAGTTGGCAGACTGCCTACGATCTCACATTTCAGCTTTATCGGGAATGTGCAGAGTGCGAATACATTACAGGACGCTTTGACGAAGCAGAACGACTCTTCCATCAGGCATTACAGTACGTCGAGAATAAATTCGAGCTAGCAGAGATTTATGGACTGCAATTAGCCCTGAGATCCAATCAGGGAGAGAATTTACTCGCCGCTTATGAGGCTGCACTGAGTGGCTTGAGTGTTATGGGGATGAGCATTCCGGCAACTGATGCAGGTCAGCAAGCGCTGATTGAAAGCATACTCAAGGAGATCCGCGTCAAACTGGAAACTGTACAACCCGCAGATTTATTCGATCTGCCTGCGATGACCGATCCGGCGAAGAAGGTATGTATGTCAATCCTCCCCGATCTCTGGGGGGCTGCTTATGTCGGTGGCAATCAAGCGCTAACAATTCTCAGTATCCTGTTAATGGTTCAGACTTCCTTCACCTATGGCAATGCCGAAAGTTCGGGCTGCGCTTACTGTTTGTATGGGATGATGCTGACAATTCAAGGAGACTATCGCAGTGCTTATGAATTCGCTACCTTGGGGCGAAAGCTCGATCGCCAATTCAATAGCGCCAAGTTCATTCCCAAAACCAATAACGTTTTTGGTCATACAATCAATCCCTACAACAGGCCACTGGTTGAAAACCTCGCAGTTTACCAACAATCTCTTCAGATTAGTTATGAAACAGGTGATATTGGATTTGGCATCTGGGCAGTAGTATGTCTGATTTGGACGATGCTGTTGAAGGGTGATTGCTTATCAGAGGTGTATGCCGAAACCGAGAAATACTTGAGCTATGTGCAACAAGTAAATAACGCGAACATGACGCTGACATTTAACCTCCAGCAGCAATTTCTGTTGCACCTGCAAGGTTTGTTGGCCGAACCCGATCTGCTAGTCGATCGCGGCGATCGCCAGATTGTCTGTCTTGATGCTTGGCAGAAGAATAATTTTGAAGCTGGGATCAATTGGTATTGCTTCTTGAAACTCCAGCTATTGTACTTGTACGGTCGCTATGCTGATGCCCTGGAAGTTGCTGCGATTGCTGAAAAAACCCTGGCTTCTAATCTTGGTCTGTTTCCGATTATTTTATTCCACTTCTATTACCCGCTGAATTTAGCCGCGCTTTATCCCCAAGCAACCCCAGAGAATCAACAGCACTACTGGGATGTGATGCAGCAGCACCGCCAGCTTCTAGAAACCTGGACTAAGACCTGTCCAGAGAACTTTTTGCATCAATCGCTGTTGCTTGGGGCTGAAATGGCAAGAGTTTCTGGTAATTACGCAGATGCGATCGCCTGTTACGATCGCGCCATTATCGCCGCCAAAGAAAATCACTTTACCCAAATTGAAGCTCTTGCCAACGAACTAGCAGCAAAGTTTTACCTGGAATGGGATAAGGAGCGGATTGCTCAGGAGTATATGATTCAAGCTTACTATGGCTATGTTCGTTGGGGAGCCAAAGCCAAAGTCGCTGATTTAGAAAAATGCTATCCTCAACTACTTGCTGCGATATTACAGCAAACCCGTTCTCCCGTTTCAATTAACGAAACCATTTTCGCTTTGGGGAGCGTTACATACACCAGTTCGGCCACTTCTAGCAGCAGTTCTGATTCCCTAGATTTAGCCGCTATTCTCAAAGCTTCCCAAACTCTCTCAGAGCAAATCGAACTTGAAAAACTGCTTTCATCGTTGCTGAGAATCGTCATCGAAGATGCAGGGGCCGATAAATGCGTGTTAATGCTGTTGCGAGACGATCGCTTGTTGGTCAAAGGGTTGATTGTTGAGGGGTCACAACCAATTGTATTGCAGCGCATTCCCATTGAAGAAAGCCAGGATATTCCCCTGAAGCTGATTTACAAAGTCAAGCACAACAGGCAGACTGTTGTCCTAGTGGATGCGACAGCAGATCCCACCTTGGCCAACGATCCGTATATTGTTCGTCAACAGCCGAAAAGTATCTTGTGCAGTCCAATTTTGCATCAAAGCAAGTTGATGGGCATTTTATATCTAGAAAATAATTTAGCAATGGGAGCATTTACCAGCGATCGCGTCGAACTGCTGAATTTAATCTGCGCTCAAGCCGCCATTTCTCTGGAAAATGCTCGACTCTACGAACGTTCCTTAGAATATGCTCAACAGTTAGAGCGATCGCTTGTCGAATTGAGTACGAGTAACTCTCGCTTTGAGAAACTTGTAGACAACGTGCCTGGGGTTGTTTATCAGTACCAGATATCTGCTAATGGTGCAATGTCTCTCACCTATATGAGTAGAGAATGTTATGAACTATACGAAATTACAGCCGAACAAGCGATCGCTAATGTGCAGCTGCTCTTGGAGAGAATGCATCCAGATGATGTCGCAAGCTACCAGCAGTCTGTTATTGACTCAATGCAAACCTTAACTGATTTTGACTGGTCAGGGCGAATTATTACACCATCTGGGATGATTAAATGGATTCACTGCCAAGCCCGAATAGAACAAAAAGCCGATGGAACTATAGTTTGGGATGGATTCTTGTTGGATATTAGCGAACGCCGAAAAGCAGAACTTGCTTTAGAGGAAAAATCGCTCTTATTACAACAGGCGCTAACCGATTTGCAAAACGCCCAATTACAAACGATCCAAAGTGAGAAAATGTCTGCTTTGGGTAACTTAGTTGCTGGTGTTGCTCACGAAATGAATAATCCTTTGGGCTTTATTGCTGCTAGCCTGCAACAAACTAAACCCGTTATTGCCGATCTTACCGAACACCTGAAACTCTATCAAAAAACTTTCCCAAATAGCAGTGAGGAAATTATTGACCATGCCGAGCAAATTGATTTGGAATATAGCTTAGAAGACGTATCTAAGGTAATTGAATCGATGGCGATGGCGTGCAACAGGCTGAAAAAAATCAGCACTTCACTCTGCACTTTTTCTCGTGCCGATCGAGATTATAAAGTGCAATTTAATCTTCACGAAGGTATTGATAGTACCCTTCTTATTCTCAAACATCGCCTCAAAGCTAATCAACAACGTCCAGCTATTGAAGTGATAACTAACTACGGTAATTTACCGCAAATTGAATGTTTTCCTGGCCAATTAAATCAGGTATTTATGAATATTATTGCCAATGCTATTGATGCTTTAGAAGAGTCGAATATTGGACGCAGTTTTCAAGAAATTCAAACCAACCCTAATTGCATTACAATTAATACTTCACTTGCAGATAGTGTTGTAAAAATTACCATTGCTGATAATGGCAAAGGAATAAGTGAATCAGTTAAACAAAAGATTTTTGACCATTTATTTACTACAAAAGCTGTGGGGAAAGGAACGGGGTTGGGGTTGGCGATCGCTCGACAAATCGTTGAATCAACCCACGGCGGTAAATTGAGTTGCAACTCTGTTCTTGGTGAAGGTACAGAATTTGTGATTGAATTTCCAGTGTAATTTTTGGCTCGTTTAGTAAACAACTTCAGACATCTGGGAATACTAAATCCGGAAGTCTTAAAGATTTAGCAGTATGGTTAGCACTCTTGTCAATATTCCTGGATACAAGGTTAGCGAAGAACTCTACAATGGTTCTAGAACCATTGTTTATCGAGGGTATCGAGAGACTGACTCATTACCTATAGTTATTAAACTCCTGAAAAATCCTCATCCGAGTTTTGGCGAACTCTTGTCGTTTCGGAATCAGTACACCATAGCTAAAAATCTCAACTCACCGCTAATAGTCCAAACTTATAGCCTAGAACCCTATCAAAATGGCTATGCGCTAGTGATGGAAGACTTTGGCGGGATTTCTCTCAAGGAATGGGGAATCAAGGGAAGGCGACAATCTCTACAAGAGTTTTTAGAAATTGCGATCGCCCTGTGTGACACCTTAGATATACTCTACCACGAGCGGATTATTCATAAAGACATAAAACCTAGCAATATTCTCATTAATCCCGAAACCAAACAAGTTAAATTAATCGATTTTAGTATTGCATCTTTACTACCACGAGAAACCCAAACGCTAGTCAATCCCAATATCTTAGAAGGAACACTCGCTTATATTTCCCCAGAACAAACAGGCAGAATGAATCGGGGGATTGATTACCGAACTGATTTTTATTCTTTGGGTGTGACATTTTACGAGTTACTTACAGGAAATTTACCTTTTGCATCAAACGAGCCAATGGAATTGGTGCATTGTCATATTGCTAAACTTCCACAAATTTTAAAAAATAGAGAAGATATTCCCCAAGTTATTTGCGATATTGTGATGAAATTGATGGCAAAAAATGCCGAAGATCGATATCAAAGTGCCTTGGGAGTCAAGTTTGATTTAGAAAATTGCTTACATCAGCTACAAGTTGATGGCGAAATTCAGTGTTTTGAAATTGCTCGTAGGGATGTGTGCGATCGCTTCATCATTCCTGATAAACTTTATGGACGAGAAACCGAAATATCAACTTTACTCCAAGCCTTTGAGAGAGTCAGCCTTGGTGCAACAGAAATGATGCTGGTAGCAGGTTTTTCGGGAATTGGCAAAACTGCGGTTGTTAACGAAGTTCATAAACCAATTGTTCGCCAACGCGGTTATTTTATCAAAGGCAAATACGACCAATTTCAACGAAATATTCCCTTCAGTGCATTTGTACAAGCATTCCGAGATTTAATGAGGCAATTATTAACCGAAAGTGATGCACAAATTCAGGAATGGAAAAGCAAGATTTTAGATGCTGTTGGGGAAAATGGACAGGTAATTATTGAAGTCATCCCCGAATTATCAAAAATTATTGGCGAACAACCACCCGCTATAGAATTATCAGGAACGGCGGCGCAAAACAGATTTAATTTATTATTTCAACAATTTACCCAAGTTTTTACCAGTGTTAAACATCCATTAGTGATGTTTTTAGATGACTTGCAATGGGCAGATTCGGCATCATTGAAGTTAATGCAGCTATTAATGGCTGATACAGGTCATCTTTTGTTAATTGGTGCGTACCGCGATAATGAAGTAAATGCAGCACATTCATTAATGTTGGCTTTGAGTGAAATCAAAAAAAACAAAGCGACGATTAATACAATTACGTTAGCACCACTGAGTCAACTAAAAGTGAATCAGTTAGTTGGTGACACACTTAAATGTACAGAAACTTCGGCATGGACTCTTTCTCAATTAATTTATCAGAAAACTCAAGGAAATCCGTTTTTTGCAATCCAGTTTCTCAAAGCATTACATCAAGAAAATCTTATTCAATTTAATATTGAGTTAGGCTGTTGGCAATGTGACATTACCCAAGTGATGACTCAAGCCGTTACAGATGATGTTGTTGCCTTTATGGGTTTTCAATTGCGAAAACTACCGCTATCAACTCAACAGGTGTTACAGTTAGCTGCTTGTATTGGGAATCAGTTTGATTTAGCAAGTTTGGCAATTGTTTCTAAACAATCTCAAATCGAAACGGCTGCGACTTTGTGGAAAGGATTACAAGAAGGGTTGATTTTACCGAACGGTGATGTTTATAAATTTTATATTGGGCAAGAAAGTCTTGCACGTACACCGGAAAATATTCAGACTGTTACATATAAATTTTTACACGATCGCGTCCAACAAGCCGCTTATTCTCTGATTCCCGATGACCAAAAACAATTGACGCACTTAAAAATTGGGCAATTGCTTTTAAGTGTAATGAGCGAGACGGAAAAAGAGGAAAAAATCTTTGAGATTGTCAATCAATTAAATAAAGGAGCCGATTTAATTGTTGCAGAAATTGAACGTGAGGAATTAGCAAAGCTAAATCTAGTTGCTGCCCAAAGAGCTAAATCTGCAACCGCTTACGTCGCAGCAATTGAATACGCCACTAAAGGGATACAACTTCTCACAACAAATTGTTGGCAGCAATGCTATGAACTAACGTTAGCTCTGCATGATTTAGCCGCAGAAGTAGCCTGTCTGAGCGGTGATTTTAGGCAAATGGAGCAGATAGTTGACGAAGTAGTGCAAAATGCCCGTCAATTACTAGATAAAGTGAAGGTCTATGAAGTAAGAATTTTGGCCGAGGTGGCCCAGAGTCAACAGCCCAAAGCTATTAAAACCGCTCTTTCGACTTTGGAATTATTTGGAGTATTGTTTCCAGAACAGCCGACTGACGCAGATATTACTGAAAGTTTGCAGCAGACTCAAGATGTCTTAAAAGGAAAACATTTAGAAGATTTCTTGGAACTGCCGGAAATGACAGACTTCCAAGCCCTGGCAACAATCCGAATTTTAGCAGCGGTGACAGCAGCAGTCTATCAAGCGGTTCCAGAATTACTGCCGTTAATCGTGTGTAAACAGATTAGGTTATCAGTAGAATACGGTAATGCTGCGGTATCAGCACAGGCTTATGCTTGGTATGGAGTCATTTTGTGTGGTATTGGAGAAATAGATTTAGGCGATCGCATTGGCGAACTGGCAATGGGACTACTATCACGCTTCCAAAGCAAAGAATTTAAAGCCAGCACGATTAACATGGTTTATCCCTTCGTGAAGCCTTGGAAACATCATATTCAAAATTCACTCGCTCCTTTACTCGACGGATACCACAGCGGTCTGGAAATGGGTACTTTAGAATATGCTGCCTACTGTGCCTACAATTACTGTTCGCTTTCCTATTTTCTCGGAAAAGATTTGTCAATCTTAGAACCAGAGATGAAGGTTTACAATCAGGCATTGGCTCAACTCAAACAGGAAGTTGCTCATAATTATTTGAGAGTCTTTTACCAATCCGTTTTAAATTTACTCGCCGAGAGCAAGTGCCCTTGGGAAATTCAAGGTGTAATCTATGACGAACAAATCATGTTGCCCTTGCATCAAAAGGCAAACGATCTTTACGCAATGGGAACACTGTATATCAATAAATTAATTCTTTGTTACTTGTTTAATGAGTGGGAACAAGCTATCAAAGTGGCGGCTGATGCCAAACAATATTTAAGTGGAGTATCCGGCTGTTTTATGGTGCCGGTGTTTCACTTTTACGATTCATTGACTCATCTAGCGATGTTACCCAACGCTCAAGGTAAAGAATGCCTCCCCCAGCAAGTTGTTGACAACCAGAAAAAGCTCGAACAATGGGCAAACCATGTACCCAAAAACCATTTACACAAATTTTATTTGGTTGAAGCAGAGCAGTATCGGGTATTGGGGCGGATGTATGAAGCAATGGATTACTACGATCGCGCGATCGCTTCTGCCAAAGAAAACGCATATATCCAAGAAGAAGCACTAGCGAATGAACTTGCTGGCAAATTTTACCTCAACTGGGGGAAAGAAAAACTCGCCCAAGCATATATGCAACAAGCATATTACTGTTACGCACGTTGGGGGGCAAAAGCCAAAATTGCCGATCTGGAAAGACGCTATCCGCAACTGCTAGCCCCTATCCTCCAGCCAACCCATTCTCCTTTCTCCACTAACGAAACAATCTTCTCGTTAGCAAGTGTTACACCCACGAATTCCGGCACTTCCCACAGTAGTAGTGTTTCTGTTGCTTTAGATTTAGCTGCTATTCTCAAAGCCTCTCACACTCTTTCCGGCGAAATTGAATTTGAAAAACTGCTTTCATCGTTGCTTGAAATCGTCATTGAAAATGCTGGGGCTGATAAATGCGTGTTTATGCTGTTACGAAACAATTCGCTAGGCGATACCAAAGGCGAACATCTGCTAATTAAAGGGTCAATTACCATGGGGATGCAGCCAGTAGTGTTGCAACGCCTTCCCGTTGAGGACAGTCAAGACATTCCCCTGAAGCTGATTTACAAAGTGAAGCACGATAGACAGACTGCTGTGATACTTGATGCAAGTGCCGATCCAACCTTAGCCAACGACCCCTATATCATCCGTCAGCAGCCGAAAAGTATTTTATGTAGCCCGATTTTGCATCAAGGTAAATTGATGGGCATTTTATATCTAGAAAATAATTTAGCAACGGGGGCGTTTACTAGCGATCGCATTGAACTGCTGAATTTACTCTGCGCCCAAGCGGCAATTTCTTTAGAAAATGCCCGACTTTATGAGCGATCGCAGCAATATGCCCAACAGCTAGAGCGATCGCTTGATAAGTTGAGCGCCGCCCAGTCTGGCTTGCAAGCATCCCAGCAACGACTCCAGCTATTGGTTCAGCAAACTCCATTGGCAGTTATCGAGTGGGATACCAATTTTCACGTTACTGACTGGAACCCAGCCGCAGAAAGAATCTTTGGCTACAGCAAACAAGAGGCTTTGGGTCGTGACTTCAAATTCATCATTCCTGAAATAATTCAAGCAGAAATGGAGCGAGTCAGCGTCGAAATTATATCCCAGCAGGGCGGCAATTACAGTATCAATGAAAATGTAACAAAAGATGGTAAAATTATCATTTGTACTTGGTATAACAATCCGCTTGTAAATGCAGATAACGAGTCAATCGGAGTTGCTTCCCTAGTAGATGATATTACAGAACAGCAAACTGCGCTACGCGAACGCAAAGTTGCCGAAGCCCAACTTCAACAAAAAGCACAAGAGCTAGAAACTGCTTTACAAAACCTGCAACAAGCACAATTACAAATGGTGCAAACTGAGAAAATGTCTGCACTAGGCAACTTAGTTGCTGGTGTAGCTCACGAAATGAATAATCCCCTTGGTTTTATTGCTGCTAGTCTTCAACAAGCTAAACCTACTATCGCTGATATTGTTGAACATCTCAGACTATATCAAGAAAGTTTACCCAACAAAAGCGATGAAATCGAAGACCACGCCGAAGAAATCGACTTAGATTATAGCTTAGAAGACTTGCCCAAGATGATTGATTCTATGTCTATGGCGTGTGACAGGCTAAAGAACATCAGCACCAGTTTGAGAACTTTCTCTCGTGCCGATCAAGACTACAAAGTACCTTTTAATATCCACGAAGGCATTGATAGCACTATTCTCATTCTCAAACATCGTCTCAAGGCCAATGACCAACGTCCGGCGATTCAAGTTGTTACCAACTACGGTAATTTACCTCAAGTAGAATGTTTTCCCGGTCAATTAAATCAGGTATTTATGAATATTTTTGCTAATGCTATTGATGCATTGGATGAATCTAATCATGGACTCAGCTTTGAAGAAATTAAAGCCAATCCTAACTGCATTACAATTACAACCTCAGTCGAAAATAATCTAATTAAAGTTTCCATTACTGATAATGGCAAGGGAATGAGCGAATCAGTTAAACAAAAAATATTTGACCATTTATTTACGACGAAAGCTGTTGGTAAAGGGACGGGTTTAGGGTTGGCGATCGCTCGTCAAATCGTTGAAGAAACCCACGGTGGAAAATTAAGTTTTAACTCGATTCTGGGTCAGGGTACAGAATTTATGATTGAAATTCCGGTATGAATTTCGGACACTTTTTGTTTGCGCCGCTAAATCTTTAAAATTTCAAGTCGTGAAGCGACGGGTTCGCTTGATATCTGGGAACACTATATCTGGAGTCTTAAAGATTTAGCAGTATGGTTAGTACGAGAGTCAATATTCCCGGATATCAGGTTAGCGAAGAACTCTACAATGGTTCTAGAACCATCGTTTATCGAGGATATAGAGAGACTGACTCATTACCTGTAGCGATCAAACTGCTGAAAAATCCTTATCCGAGTTTTGGCGAACTCTTGTCGTTTCGTAATCAGTACACCATAGCGAAAAATCTCAACTCACCGCTAATAGTCCAAACCTATAGCCTAGAACCCTATCAAAATGGTTATGCGTTGGTAATGGAAGACTTTGGGGGGATTTCTCTCAAGGATTGGGGACTTGTACTGAGCGTTCGCGTAGCGTCTCGAAGAGAAGCCGAAGTAGTGGGGAAAAGCTTAGAATCTTTAATGGAGTTTTTAGAAATAGCGATCGCCCTGTGCAACATCTTAGATATATTGTATCGCGACCGGATTATTCATAAAGATATCAAACCCGCCAATGTTTTAATTAATCCAGAAACCAAACAAGTTAAATTAATTGACTTTAGTATTGCATCGCTATTACCACGGGAAACTCAAACACTGATGAATCCCAATGTCTTGGAAGGGACACTTGGTTATATTTCTCCCGAACAAACAGGAAGAATGAATCGGGGGATTGACTACCGGACTGATTTCTATTCTTTAGGTGTCACTTTTTATGAACTACTTACGGGTGAGTTACCGTTCCATTCAAACGATCCGATGGAGTTGGTACATTGTCATCTAGCAAAACTTCCACCACTTTTAGGGGATAGGGAACAGGGGACAGGGAATAGAGAAGAGATTCCCCAAGTTCTCTGTGATATTGTCATGAAATTGATGGCAAAAAATGCTGAAGACCGCTATCAGAGTGCATTAGGACTGAAATTTGATTTAGAAACTTGTTTATCTCAACTCCAAGAAACTGGTGAAATTAAGCATTTCCCAATTGCTCAACGAGATGTGTGCGATCGCTTTATTATCCCTGATAAACTTTATGGACGAGAAACAGAAGTAGAAACTCTCCTGCAAGCATTTGAGCGCGTTAGTACAGGTGCGACAGAAATGATGCTGGTGGCTGGTTTTTCGGGTATTGGGAAAACCGTTGTAGTTAACGAAGTCCATAAACCAATCGTCAAAAAACGCGGTTATTTTATCAAAGGGAAATATGACCAATTTCAACGAAATATTCCCTTTAGTGCTTTTGTGCAAGCCTTCCGCGATTTAATGGGGCAATTATTAACCGAAAGCGATGCTCAAATCCAGCAATTTAAAACCAATATCTTAGCGGCTGTAGGTGATAACGGACAGGTGATTATTGAAGTCATCCCCGAATTAGAAAGAATTATTGGTCAGCAACCACCTGTTACAGAATTATCAGGAGCTGCTGCCCAGAATCGGTTTAATTTATTATTTCAAAAATTTACCCAAGTTTTTACTAGTGTTGAACATCCATTAGTGATGTTTTTAGATGATTTGCAATGGGCAGATTCAGCATCATTGATGTTAATACAGTTATTAATGGCTGATACCAAACATCTTTTGTTAATTGGTGCTTATCGTGATAATGAAGTGAACCCAGCACATCCATTAATGTTGACTTTGAATGATATCCAAAAAACAGCAGCCACAATTAATACAATTACTTTAGCGCCTCTGAGTCAATTGCAAGTGAATCAATTAGTTGCTGATACACTTAAATGTACAAAAGATTTGGCATTACCTGTTTCTCAATTAGTATTTCAGAAAACTCAAGGTAATCCGTTTTTTACCATACAGTTTCTCAAGGCATTACACCAAGATGGATTAATTAAATTTAACTTTGAATCAGGATATTGGCAATGTGATATCACCCAAATAAATCAGCAAGCAGTTACAGATGATGTTGTTAATTTCATGATATGTCAATTACAAAAACTGCCTGATTCAACTCAAAAGGTGTTGCAGTTAGCTGCTTGTATTGGCAATCAATTTGATTTAGAAAATTTGGCAATTGTTTCGCAAGAATCAGAGATTGAAACGGCTGCAAGTTTATGGAAAGCTTTACAAGAAGGGTTGATTTTACCGATTAGTGATGTTTATAAGTTTTATCATGATTCGTCATTGGTCATCCCTTCTCTGCGAGACGCTATGCGTAGCTTGCTTCCACGAAGTGGTACGGCTCCGCTCAGGGCGAGTGGTCAGTGGTCATTAGAAAAGAGCGAACGAATCACAAAGGACATAGGACAAAAGACAGCTTATTATAGATTTTTACATGACAGAGTACAACAAGCTGCCTATTCTCTAATTCCTGATAACCAAAAACAAGCAACTCACCTCAAAATTGGTCAATTACTTCTACAAAATTCTTCTCAAATAGAACAAGAAGAAAAACTGTTTGATATTGTCGGGCATTTGAATTTAGGGCAAGAGTTGATTGGACAATCAAACGAACGAGAAGCCTTGGCTCGGCTTAACTTAGCAGCAGGAGATAAAGCGAAAAATTCCACCGCTTATGCTGCTGCTAGAGTCTATTTACAAACTGGAATTGAGCTACTTACAGCGAATTGCTGGCAAGATCGATATGAATTGACCCTGAGTCTCTATGTTGCCGCCACCGAAGCCGCCTACTTGAATGCTGACTTTGATGGCATGGAACAGATCGCAGTACAGGTGTTGAAATCAGCCCAGACGATTTTAGACAAAGTTAAAATTTACGAAATTCAAATTGCTGCCCAGACAGCCCAGACCAGAATATTAGAAGCGATCGCAGTTGGCAGAGATGTACTCTTTCAATTGGGGGTTGAACTCCCCACTGCACCTGACGAAGCCAAAATTAGCAAAGTACTACAGACTGTAGCCAGCCTTCAAAGCGGCAGAGAAATTGAAGAATTAGTCGATCTACCTGTCATGAGCGATGCCTGCGGCGGGCAAAGCCAACGCCAAACTCAGGCAGCCATGCAACTCTTAGGAATATTATTTTCACCGATTCTACAGGCAATGCCCGGATTACTGCCCATACTGAGCGCAACGATGGTGAGTTTATCACTCCAGTTTGGGAATACACCTGCATCAACGGTGGGGTATATGATTCACGGTATGGTGTTGTGTGCCTTTTTGTCAGAAGTGAAAACAGGCTATAGCTTTGGGCGATTAGCAATGAATTTGCTTGACCGATTTAATGTCGGGGAATTCAAGTGTAAGATTCTACTTCTGTTTGCGGCCTGGATTCAACATCATCAGGAATCTCTCAGGGCAACGATGCTGACGATGAAAGATGGCTATGCAACTGGTATGGAAACTGGTGATTTTCTCAACGCTGGCTACAACTCGCTCAATTACTTCATTGCCAAACTTTTTGCTGGGGTAGAACTGGACATTTGGGAACCCGAAATAGCAGGTTACAGGGCTGTCTTAGTGCAGGTAAAACAACATTCTGCCCTGAGTTATTTGGATATGGTGCAGCAGACTGTGGAGAACTTGAGGGAAGCCCGTATTCTGTCGGATTGCTTAATTGGCACTGCCTACAATGAAACGGCGATGCTTCCTAAGCACCATCAAGACAAGGATCTCTCGGCGATCGCTATTGCTTATACTTACAAACTGATACTTGCCTACTTTTTTGGTAACTACACGGCTGCCCTAGACCATAACGCCCAAGCCAAACAGTATTTGATGGCAGTATCAGGCATGATTTTTATTCCCATTTTTCATTTCTATGCAGCCCTGACGCATTTAGCGCTCTTGCTGGCACAGCCAGAGCCAAAGCAAGCCGAATTTCTCGCTTTGGTAGAAACCCATCAAATCACTTTGCACCAATGGGCGCAAAATGCTCCCATGAATCATCTACATAAATGGCATTTAGTTGAGGCTGAAAAACAACGAGTGTTGGGCAATAAAGCAGAAGCACTTGAACATTACGATCGCGCCATCTCCCTCGCCAAAGAAAACGAATACGTTAACGAAGAAGCACTTAGCAATGAACTAGTAGCCAAATTTTATCTCGACTGGGGTAAAGAAAGAGTTGCCCAAGCATATATGCAAGAAGCATACTACTGCTACGCTCGTTGGGGTGCAAAAGCCAAAATAGAAGACTTAGAAAAACGCTATCCCCAACTACTCCAATCGATTCTGCAACAGCAACGAATCAACTTCAATACCTTAGAAACTATTAGCTTTCGTGGCACTTCCTCATCTACTCGCACTTCTACCACTGGCAGTACTGGTATTTCCCAGACATTAGATTTTACCTCTGTTCTTAAAGCCGCTCAAGCTATCTCCGGTTCTCTGGAATTAGATCAACTCATTGCCAACTTGACCCAGATTATCCTAGAAAACTCTGGTGCCAAGAAAGTTGTACTAATTCTTCCCCAAGATGAGGATACTGCCGGGCGGGGGGAACCCTTATTGAAGAAAGTATCTGGCGATCGTTGGCAAGTTAGGGCAATTACTTTTATTAATCATAACCAAATACAAACCATTCTAGAACCACAATCACTCGTTAATTGTCAAGAGATTCCCGCAAAAATTATCAATTACGTCAAAAATACTCAACAAACAGTTGTTATAGACAATTGCAAAACAGATATTATTGGGTTGATTGGGGAATATATGCAGCGAACACAACCCCAGAGTGTATTATGTACCCCGATTATTAATCAAGGGCGTTTAGTAGGGATTCTTTACCTAGAAAATCAACTAACGCAAGGGGTATTTACTAGCGATCGCCTTTCTATTGTAAATTTCCTCTGCACTCAAGCTGCAATTTCTTTGGAAAATGCCCAGTTATATAATCATCTCCAGGAACGAGAAAAGTTCCTCAATAGTATTTACGAAGGTGTTGGCTGTCTTATTTTTGTGACTGAGATCCGGGATGATGGCAGGTATGAGTACACAGGATGGAGTAAATCTTGCGAATTAGCGGTTGGTATACCTGCTTCTCAAGTGCTAGGTAAAACTCCGCAAGAAATAATGGTTCCTGACGAAGGTGTAGCAGTCGAGCAAAAATATTTGCATTGTTTTCAAACCGGAAAACGCATCACCTATGAAGAATGTTTAACATTTAATGACCAGAAAATTTGGTGGTTAACCACACTCAGCCCTTTAAAAGATGAGACGGGCAAAGTTTATCGTATAGTTGGGACAACGATTAATATTAGCGATCGCAAACAAGCTGAATCAGCAGTTACAGAAAAATCTCAAGCACTCGGAACAGCTTTAGAAGATTTACAACAAGCGCAATTACAAATTATTCAAAGTGAGAAAATGTCTGCATTGGGTAATTTAGTTGCTGGTGTAGCCCATGAAATGAATAATCCTTTGGGCTTTATTGCTGCAAGTCTCAAACAAACTAAACCCACTATTGCCGATGTTGTGCAACACTTGAAACTTTATCAAGAAAGTTTACCTAATCCAAGTGCTGAAATTATCGACCATGCAGAAGAAATTGACTTAGATTATAGTTTAGAAGATTTACCCAAGGTAATAGATTCAATGGTGATGGCGTGCGATCGCCTGAAAAATATCAGCACTAGTTTAAGAACTTTCTCCCGTACCGATCGAGATTACAAAGTGCCATTTAAAATTCATGAAGGAATTGAAAGTACAATTTTAATTCTCAAACATCGCCTCAAAGCCAATGAACAACGTCCAGCAATTGAAGTAATAACCGATTATGGCACTTTGCCTGAAGTTGAATGTTTTCCTGGACAATTAAATCAGGTGTTTATGAATATCCTAGCTAATGCCATTGATGCCTTAGATGAGTCGAATACTGGGCGGAATTTTGCAGAAATCCAAAAAAATCCTAACAAGATTACAATTAAAACCTCATTGCAAGACGATCGGGTTACAATAACGATTGCTGATAATGCTAATGGCATGAATGAAGCAGTCAAGCAAAAGATATTCGATCATTTGTTTACAACAAAATCTGTGGGAAAAGGAACGGGTTTAGGATTAGCGATCGCTCGTCAAATTGTTGAAGAAACCCACGGTGGAAAATTAAGTTTTAACTCGGTTCTGGGTCAAGGTACAGAATTTATGATTGAAATTCCGGTATGAATCTCGGACACTTTTTGTTCGCGCCGCGTCTCGTAGAGAAGGGATAGGATTAGCGCCGATTTTCTTTGACTCTAAATCTTTAAAATTTCAAGTTGTGGAGCGACGGGTTCGCTTTATATCTGGGAACACTATATCTGGAGTCTTAAAGATTTAGCAGTATGGTTAACACGAGAGTCAATATTCCCGGATATCAGGTTAGCGAAGAACTCTACAATGGTTCGAGAACCATAGTTTATCGAGGGTATAAAAAGACTGACTCATTACCTGTAGTCATCAAATTATTGAAAAATCCTTATCCGAGTTTCAGCGAACTCTTGTCGTTTCGCAATCAATACACCATAGCCAAAAATCTTAACTCACCTCTGATTATCCAAACATATAGCCTGGAACCCTATCAAAATGGCTATGCGCTGGTGATGGAAGACTTTGGGGGGATTTCTTTAAAAGATTATTTCACCTCTGTAGAGACGCGATATATCGCATTTTTGGAGGAATTTTTGCAGATTGCGATCGCACTGTGCAACACCTTAGATATACTCTATCGCGATCGCATTATCCATAAAGATATCAAACCCGCCAATATTCTAATTAACCCCGAAACCAAACAAGTCAAATTAATTGATTTTAGTATTGCCTCTCTGCTACCAAGAGAAACTCAAACCCTCCTCAATCCAAATGTGCTAGAAGGAACGCTGGCTTATATTTCACCAGAACAAACTGGACGGATGAATCGCCAGATTGACTACCGCACTGATTTTTATTCAGTCGGTGTGACTTTTTACCAATTACTCACTGGAAAATTACCATTTCAGTCAGAAGATGCGATGGAGTTGGTACATTGTCATCTTGCGAAAACAGCAACCTTAGTACATAAAATTAATTCAGCAATTCCATCTGTGCTCTCTGCAATTGTCAGTAAGTTGATGGCAAAAAATTCTGAAGACCGCTATCAGAGTGCATTAGGGCTAAAATATGACTTAGAAAACTGCTTGATTCAATTGAAGGAAACGGGCACAATAGAAAACTTCCCAATTGCCCAACGGGATGTGTGCGATCGCTTCATCATCCCCGATAAAATTTATGGACGAGAAGCCGAAGTATCAACCCTACTGCAAGCCTTTGAGAGAGTCAGCCTTGGTGCAACAGAAATGATATTGGTAGCAGGTTTTTCCGGCATTGGCAAAACTGCGGTTGTTAACGAAGTGCATAAACCAATTGTCAGACAACGGGGTTATTTTATCAAAGGGAAATATGACCAATTTCAAAGGAATATTCCCTTCAGTGCATTTGTCCAAGCCTTCCAAGATTTAATGGGGCAATTATTAACCGAAAGTGATGCACAAATCCAGCAATGGAAAAACAAAATATTAGATGCTGTTGGAGAAAATGGTCAGGTAATTATTGAAGTCATACCCGAATTATCAAGAATTATTGGCGAACAACCACCAGCTATAGAATTATCAGGAACGGCGGCAGAAAATAGATTTAATTTATTATTTCAAAAATTTACTCAAGTCTTTACCAGTGCTGAACAGCCCTTAGTGATGTTTTTAGATGATTTGCAATGGGCAGATTTGGCATCGCTGAAGTTAATGGAGCTTTTAATGGCTGATACAAGTTATCTTTTGTTAATTGGTGCGTACCGCGATAACGAAGTTACTCCAGCACATCCATTAATCTTGACCTTGAGTGAGATTCAAAAAACCCAAGCAACGATTAATACGATTACTTTAGCGCCATTGAGTCAAGTCAAAGTAAATCAATTAGTTGCTGACACGCTGAAATGTCCAGAAACTTTGGCATTACCTCTTTCTCAATTAATCTCTCAAAAAACTCAAGGAAATCCGTTTTTCGCTACCCAGTTTCTCAAAGCATTACATCAAGATCGACTGATTCAATTCACCCCCCCAACTCCCCCCGATCGAGCCGGGGGATGGCAATGTGACATTGCACAAGTGAACCAGCAAGCAGTTACAGATGATGTTGTAGTCTTTATGAGTTTTCAATTGCGAAAACTACCGCCATCAACTCAACAGATATTGCAGTTAGCAGCTTGTATTGGCAATCAGTTTGATTTAGCAACTTTGGCAATTGTTTCAGAAAAATCAGAAATTGAAACGTCGGCGGATTTATGGAAAGCATTACAATCAGGCTTGATTTTGCCGATTGGCGATGTTTATAAGTTTTATCAGGGAGAAGAAAATGAAAGATTGGTAGTGTCAAATGAAAATACTACTAAACAAATAGCCAAGTATAGATTTTTACATGACCGAGTACAACAAGCTGCTTATTCCCTGATTCCCGACGAACAGAAAACGGCAATTCATCTAAAAATTGGACAATTACTTCAACAAAATTTCTCCGAGTTAGAGCAAGAGGAAAAACTGTTCGATCTGGTCGGGCATTTGAATTTAGGAAGTGAGTTAATTACTCAACCGCAAGAACGAGAAGCCTTAGCTCAACTTAACTTAAAAGCGGGACAGAAAGCCAGAAATTCTACAGCATACACTGCAGCAAGAGTCTATCTGCAAAAAGGGATTGAGTTACTGACAGCTAACTGCTGGCAAAGTCAGTATCAATTGGCTCTGAATCTCCATGTTGCTGCTACGGAAGCCGCTTATTTGAATGCCGATCTTGACAGTATGGAACAGATGGCTGCACTGGTGTTAGAAGAAGCTCAAACAATTTTAGACAAAGTTAAAATTTACGAAATTCAAATAATGGCACTGGCAGCCCAGAGCCAGATGTTAAAAGCTATTGTAGTAGGTAGAGATGCCTTGGGGCAATTGGGGGTAGAACTCCCGACTGCACCTGACGAAGCCAAAATTAGCCAAGTGCTACAGACTCTTGCGGCTCAACTAAGCAGTAGCAGGATTGAGGAATTAGTCGATCTCCCGATAATGAGCGATCCTCAGACTCAGGCAGCCATGCAAATGTTAGGAATGTTATTTGCACCCATTATCCAGGGAATGCCAGAATTAGTGCCCATACTGAGCGCGACGATGGTGAGTTTATCGCTCTCCTTTGGGAATTCGCCTGCATCAACAGTGGGGTATGTGATTCATGGTCTGGTACTGTGTGGTTTTTTGGGAGAAGTGGAAACAGGCTATAGCTTTGGGCGATTGGCACTGAATTTGATTGACCGATTTAATGTGCGGGAATTCAAGAGCAAGGTTCTACTTCTATTTGGATCTTTTATCCAACATCGTCAGGAAGCTCTGAGGGCAACGATGCTGACGGGTAAAGATGGCTATGCGACTGGTATAGAAACTGGCGATTTTTTCAACGCTGGCTGTAACATCGGCATTTACTTTAATGCCAACCTTTTTGGTGGGGTAGAACTAGACACTTGGGAACCTGAGATTGCAGCTTACAGCGGCGTTATGGCAGATGTGAAGCAATATTCTGCCAAGACTTATTTGGATATGAAACAGCAGGCGATACAAAACTTGAGGGAAACTCGTATTCTGTCGGATTGCTTAATTGGTGATGCCTACGATGAAAGGGTGATGATTCCTAAGCACCATCAGGACAACGATCTTTGTGCGATCGCTCTTGCTTACTTCTACAAACTTCTCCTTGCCTACTGTTTTGGTAATTACACGGCTGCCCTAGAACATAGCGCTCAAGTCAAACAGCATTTAATGGCAATATCAGGCTTGATGCTGATTCCCATTTTCCATTTCTATACAGCTCTGACGCATTTGGCACTCTTCACCACACAGCCAGAGCAGGAGCAAGCAAAACTTCTCGCTTTGGCAAAAACCCATCAAACTATTTTGCAACAGTGGGCGCAGAATGCTCCCATGAATCATCAGCATAAATGGTATTTAGTTGAAGCCGAAAAGTATCGGGTTTTCGGCAATAAAGCCGAAGCAATTGAACATTACGATCGCGCGATCGCAGGTGCAAAAGAAAATCACTATATCCAAGAAGAAGCCCTCGCTAACGAATTAGCCGCCAAATTTTACCTTGGTTGGGGGAAAGAGAAAATCGCCGCAGGTTATATGCAACAAGCATATTATTGTTATGCCCGTTGGGGAGCAAAAGCCAAAGTCGCCGCCTTAGAAAAATGCTATCCCTTATTACTTGCGCCAATATTAAAGCAAAGCCGTTCGGTTCTTTCTACTAACGAAACTATCTTCACTTTGGGAACTGTGACATCTACCAGTTCTTCCAGTTCTAGCAGCAGTGTCTCAGATACTCTAGATTTAAAAGCAATTCTCAAAGCCTCTCAGACTATCTCTGGTGAAATCGAACTCGAAAAACTACTTTCATCGTTACTTTCCACCATCATCGAAAATGCTGGGGCTGATAAATGTGTGTTAATGCTGCTGCGAGACAATCGCCTGCTAATTCAAGGCTCACTTATCCAGGGAACAAACCCAGTGGTATTGCAGAACCTTCGGGTTGAAGAAAGTCAAGACATTCCCCACAAGCTCATTTACAAAGTCAAGCACAGTCAACAGACTGTTGTCTTATTGGATGCAACCGCAGATACCACCTTAGCCAATGACCCCTATATTATCCGTCAGCAGCCGAAAAGTATCTTGTGCAACCTAATTTTGCATCAAGGCAAGTTGATGGGCATTTTATATCTAGAAAATAATTTAACAACGGGGGCGTTCACGAGCGATGGCTCCGCCAACGCCAAGGGCGAACGCGTCGAACTGCTCAATTTAATTTGCGCTCAAGCCGCAATTTCTTTGGAAAATGCCCAACTTTATGAGCGATCGCAGCAATATGCTCAACAACTAGAGGAATCACTGAACTCATTGAGTGCGAGTAACTCTCGTTTCCATAACTTGGTAAACAATGTGCCTGGGGTAGTTTTTCAATATACCATGAGTGCCGATGGGGTTATATCGTTGAGCTACATTAGTGCAAATTGTTACAGCTTGCTGGAAATTACCCCAGAGCAAGCTATGTCCAATTGGCAGTTTTTAAACAATATGGTGCATCCAGATGACATCGCAAGTTTTCTACAGTCCCAAACTGAGGCCATTCAAAGCGAATCTTCCTGGCACTGGTTAGGGCGAATCATCACCCCATCAGGAATTATCAAGTGGATTCATGGGGAATCTCAAATCCAAAGATTTGCCGATGGGTCTATGGTTTGGGATGGATTGTTTTTGGATATTAGCGAACAGCAAGCTGCACTTCGCGAACGCAAACTAGCAGAACTTGCCTTACAGCAGAGATCCCTTGCATTAGAAAATGCCTTGAACGATTTGCAGCACGCCCAACTGCAAATTGTCCAAAGTGAAAAAATGTCGGCGCTGGGTAACTTAGTTGCCGGAGTTGCCCACGAAATCAACAATCCTGTCGGCTGCATTATTGGCAACGTTGATGCTGTCCAAGATTCCATCAATGACCTATTTGGGTTGATTGACCTCTACAACGATAAATTCCCCCAACCTGGAACTGAAATTGAAGAAGAATTAGAGACAATTGATCTGGAATATTTACGGAACGATTTACCCAAGTTAATCAGAGCGATGAAAGATGGTGGCGATCGCATCAAATCCATCAGTCATAGTCTTCGTACCTTTTCCCGCGCAGATAAAGATTACAAAGTGCCATTTAACATCCACGAAGGTATTGACAGTACGATTTTGATTCTCAAACATCGCCTCAAAGCTAACGAACAACGCCCAGCAATTCAAGTAATAACTGAATACGGTAATTTCCCTCAGTTTGAATGTTTTCCCGGACAATTAAACCAGGTATTTATGAATATCCTCGCTAATGCCATTGATGCCTTAGATGAGTCAAATGTTGGGCGAAATTTTGCAGAAATTCAAGAAAATCCTCACAAGATTATCATTAAAACTTCATTGAAATCTCATCAGGTAGAAATAACTATTGCTGATAATGCTAAAGGGATGAATGAAGAAGTCAAACAAAAAATATTTGAACATTTATTTACGACGAAATCTGTTGACAAAGGTACGGGTTTGGGGTTGGCGATCGCCCGTCAAATTGTTGTGGAAAAACACGGGGGTTCGATACACTGCAACTCCTCCCCAGGAAAAGGTACAGAGTTTGTAATTGCAATTCCAGTGCGGTACTAAATAGTGCTGAGTAGACCAACTTTAGCTAAGAGCAATTCTTTCTGAAGCTGCATAGAATTCGATCCCCCCTAGTAGTCTGCCAAGCTAAGTTTGATGGGTGAATAAGTTTGTAGTTAGGACTTTAGTCCTTAATTTGAGCGCTAAAGCGCTCACTACAAACCAAGCATTGTTGGGTTGGCAGACTACTAGCTATCTGTTAACAGCACTAAGTAAAGTAAATTGGAGTTGAATATGTGTACTAACGAAATCAATGAAGAGATATTGCTTTTACGTCAGCAAAATGCCCAATTGCTGCAACAGCTAGAAGCATTGCAAGACCTTTATTCAACTACACTGTTAGCCGAACAACATCAAATTTGGGAATTAGTTACTGATGAAGTCCCACAAGATTTACAACTGATAGAATTACAGTCGAAATTGGCAGATAATTCTGCCTTTGTGGAATCAGCAAATAAAATTCGCGGACGGCATCACCAAGCAGCGGCAACTGCTCTGGCTGAGAGTGAGGCTAAGTATCGCCAACTCGTGGAAAATATCAGCGACCTGATTTTTTCTATGTCAGTGGAAGGTCTTTTTACTTATGTCTCACCACAATATAAAAATGTTTTAGGATGGGAACCTTCAGACCTACTTGGTCAACCCTTTGCCCCCCTGCTTCATCCTGATGATTTCCCCCTAGCCCAGAGAAAAATTCAAGAAATGGTGGAAACCAAGGGGCAGCGAATCGCAATAGAATTTCGCCACCAAAAAAAGGATGGAAATTGGTGCTGGATGAGGTCAGTGGCTTCGCCAATTTTCGATTCAGATGGTGAAATTATTGGTCTTCATGGCGCTATTAGCGATATCAGCAGTCGCAAACAAGCTGAAGAATTAATCAAAGCCTCGCAAGCAGAATTACTTGCGTTGTTCAACGCTATGCAGGATGTGATTCTTGTCTTGGATGCTGAAGGAAGATACTTAAAAATCGCTCCTAGTGGTGCGCCCTTACTCTACCAACCTCCTGCGGAACTGCTGGGCAGAAAAATATATGAGGTTTTACCTTCTGCTTGTGCCAACTATTTTCTCAACTCTATTCAACAAGCACTCTTAACTAAAAAAACTGTGAAGGTAGAATATAGCTTGCCTATAGGCGACCGAGAGGTTTGGTTTGAGGCGAATATTGCCAGCATGAGCGAAAACACCGTTGTTTGTGTCGCCAGGGATATCAGTGAGCGCAAACAGATGGAAGACCAATTGCGACAACAAACAGAAAATTTAGCCCAAACTCTTCAAGAACTCAGACAAACTCAAGCACAAATGATTCAAGCAGAAAAAATGTCTAGTCTGGGTCAACTTGTGGCTGGAGTTGCTCACGAAATCAACAACCCCGTTAATTTTATTCACGGTAATCTCACTTACATTGAGGAATATACTCAAGACCTGTTGCGAATAATTCACCATCAGCAGCAATCTGGTAATAAGTTGGAATTTCAGGCTTTGTGTGAGGAAATTGACCTAGAGTACATCCAAAAAGATGTACCAAGAATATTGAGTTCGATGAAAGTTGGTACTCAGCGCATCCGTCAGATTGTGCTGTCGTTACGAACCTTCTCACGCATAGATGAAGCCGAGTTTAAAGCAGTAGACATTCACGAAAGCATTGACAGTACTCTAATGGTATTGCAACATCGCTTCCAAGAAACAACAAAGCTTCCAGCCATTCAAGTCATCAAAGACTACGGCACATTACCTTTAGTGGAATGCTATGGCCGACAACTCAATCAGGTGTTTATGAATATATTGGCGAATGCCATTGATGCTTTAGAAGAATGGACAATTGAGAATGCACAATTAAGAATAGACAATTTCACATCTGGGTTGTTAACTCCCACGATTGCCATTCGTACATCAGTGATAGATTCCAGTTGGGTAAAAATTGCGATCGCTGATAATGGAATAGGTATGTCAGAACAGATTCAACAACAAGTTTTTAATCCGTTTTTCACCAACAAGCCTGTAGGTAAGGGAACAGGTATGGGAATGTTTATCAGTTATCAAATCATTACAGAAACACATGGTGGCAAACTGGAATGTCATTCATCACCAGCAGCAGGAACAGAGTTTGTAATTACAATTCCAATTCAGCATTAAAGTTTTTTTGTAATTGTAAGGTTATATTCCTTATGGGGCGGTTGTCCTCCTCACCGAATTTTAGATTTTAAATTTTGGATTTTTGATTAAAGATTCAAAATTAAAAAAGGTCTGAACGCGAGTATGTCAAAGAGTTGCCCCCGAATTTATACTCGCCCCCCTAGTAGCAATCTACATAGAATAAATCTAAAATCCTTCGACTGAGCGCTCACAACTAAGTCTCAAACTAATTGACAAGCCTTTGATTTGATTGCTGGGGTCAATCTAAAATCTAAAATCTAAAATCCAAAATTGTTTGACTATTGACTAATAGCTAAACAATCAGTTTCTGCCCACCAAGCATAAATAAGTGTGTCGCGGTCTGGTAAAGTGCCCAAAGTATTAGGTTGCAACACATTAATGCTAATGCCATTTGTTAATTCCATAACATAATTAACGTGTGTGCCCAAATACATAACGTTAACCAGCCGTCCTTCAAAGCAGTTAACTGGCAAATTAGGTGGATAAAGCGAAAGCTGTATTTTTTCTGGACGCACACTCACTACTACAGCTTGTGATAATTCAGTTGGTGTATCCTCAGCGCGGCTAATAACAATTGAGAGTCCCATTTTTGTAGAAATTTTAATACTAGAGGAGTCTACCGCGACAATTTCACCACTGAATAAATTAGTATCACCAATAAAATCAGCAACAAAGGATGTACAGGGACGTTCGTAAATTTGGCTGGGAGTGCCAACTTGTTCAATTTTGCCTTGATTCATTACGGCAATGCGATCGCTCAAAGACAATGCTTCTTCTTGGTCATGTGTCACCATCACAAAGGTTAACCCCAAGTTTTTGTGTAAATTTGATAACTCAACCTGCATTTCTTTACGTAGTTTGAAATCTAACGCCCCTAAAGGTTCATCTAGTAGTACCACGGTGGGACGGTTGACTAGGGCCCTTGCTAAAGCTACTCGCTGCTGTTGACCACCAGAAAGTTGATTGGGAAAGCGCGATCGCAAACTTTCCATTTTCACCAGTTTTAAAGCTTCTTGGACTCTAGCTTCAATTTTCGATTTGGGTATTTTTTTTAGCCGCAGTCCAAAGGCGATGTTATTCCAGACATTCAGGTGGTTAAATAAAGCGTAACTTTGAAATACAGTATTGACGGGTCGGCGGTAAGGGGGCACATTAGTCATGGACTGACCCTGAATAAACACCTTACCAGCGTCAGCAATTTCAAACCCAGCAATTAAGCGCAGTGTTGTTGTTTTACCACAACCGGAGGGGCCTAAAATACTAAAAAATTCTCCTTGTCTAACATCCAAGTCAATCCCATTTACTGCTGGTTCTTGGTTAAAAAACTTGAAGACGTTACGCAGTTCAACATCAAGTGGCTGAAAACTTGTTATCCCCCTCTGATTTTGCATGACGATTTGAGCCATAATCCTCAGTAGAATGCCGCGATCTTAAGTGATTTTGTCAATTGCTCTAGTCTTTTGGGCAGACTATATTTGACACTTTGGTTTATTGTATCCGCCAAAAACAATTGTTCAAGAATATACTCGTCCGATTATTTTATACTCAGTAATAAAAACAAAAATATGGTAATTTTATATACAAAATTTATTATTTAGATAATCTGTAATTAAGTTAACAAGTCTTAAAATTGCATCTTAGCAATTGCTAAAAGGCTGGCTGGAATTGCATTTATTCATTTTGAATTTTGAATACTTCGGCTCCCTTCTCTACGAGAGGCTGTGCCAACGACTTCGCTCAGGGCAAGACGCTCAGTACAAGTTTTGAATTTTGAATTAATACTTATGTCTTCATTCCCATCACTTGGTAGCAAAAAAGATACACGTACAGTTGGACGTGGTGTCCAATCAATATTTTTAATCGTATTTACCCTATTAATGACCAGTGGAATTGAGGCTCGTTTGGCTTACTTGCAAATAGTTGATGGGCCAAAACTCCGGGAACGAGCTGAAGCAAACCGAATTCGGATGATTCCCAAGCAACCAGAACGGGGCAATATTTTTGACCGGAATGGCAAACTTTTAGCTAGCACTCGCTATCCTAGCTCTGTATATTTGTGGCCGATGGCACATACTAAGCCTTCCTGGTCTGTAGTCGGCCCGCGTCTAGCGCAAATTCTTAACATTCCCCAAGAAGAGATGGAAAAGAAATTAGAACAAGCTGGTGCTAATTCTTCTTCACTCATCCGGGTTGCTCGCGATTTAAATGAAGCAGAAATTACGGCATTAAAGGAGTATAAAAATGAACTCCCAGAAGTGGAAATTAATACAGATTCTGTACGTTATTATCCCCACGGCAAAGAATTAGCGCACGTACTAGGTTATACACGGGAGTTGACCGCCGAGCAGTTAAAAGGCAAGAAGGAGTTAGGCTATCGACTGGGAGATGTCATCGGTCAGATGGGTGTGGAAAAGGCTTATGAGAAAGCTCTACGGGGCGAATGGGGCGGTCAGCAGGTAGAAGTGGATGGTGCGGGTAGACCAATCCGAGTTATCGGAGAGAAACAGGCAAAAGCTGGTAATGATTTGCACCTGACCATAGATTTGGATGTGCAAAAGGCAGCCGAAAAAGCTTTGGGAAATCACCGAGGTGCGATCGCAGCACTCGATCCGAATACTGGTGCTGTTTTCGCGCTGGTATCTTATCCCACCTTTGACCCAAATATCTTTTCCAAACAAAAACTTTCTCAAAAAGATTGGGAAAGTTTGCAAGGTAAGGATCATCCTTTGGTTAATCGTGCCCTGAGTGCCTTTCCACCCGCCAGTACTTTCAAAATTGTTACTACAACAGCTGGACTCGAATCAGGTGAATTTTCTCCTGATACAATACTACAAACCTTTGGTTCTCTTACCGTGGGTGGGGTGACATTTGGTGAGTGGAATCACGCCGGATTTGGGCCATTGGGATTTCCCAGAGCGATCGCTATGAGTAGTGATACTTTCTTCTATCAAGTTGGCAGAAAAGTTGGCGGCCCAACTCTAATCAAATGGAGTCGCAAATACGGGTTTGGTCAAAGAACTGGTATTGAATTTCGTGATGAAGAATCAGTAGGCTTGGTTCCAGATGAAATATGGAAGCAGAAAGTTTTGAAAACGCCTTGGACTGTTGGCGATACCATTAATATGTCAATTGGTCAAGGTGCTTTGCAAGTGACACCACTGCAATCGGCGATTATGTTTTCTGTCCCTGCTAACGGTGGATATCGAGTTCAACCGCATTTGCTTAAAGATAACGAAGAAGCAAAAAGTTGGCGAGAATCCTTAAATATGAAGCCAACAACTATCAAAGTTCTCCGCGATGGACTGCGAAGGGTAGTGAGTGAAGGCACTGGTAAGCGCTTAGACGTGCCGACAATTGCCCCAGCGTCCGGGAAGAGTGGCACAGCTGAAGCTGGTGTTGGTCGCCCAAATCATACATGGTTTGGTGCTTATGCGCCCAGTAATAAGCCAGAAATTGTGGTTGTGGCCTTTGGGGAAAATACTGGCGAACATGGCGGTACTATTTGCGGGCCGATGGTTTTACAAGTACTAGAAGCTTATTTTCAGCACAAATATCCAGGTAAGTATCAAAAACCTCAGCCTGACCCATCAGAAGCTAAAACTCAAAGTTCAGGACATAGCACTGGAGATTAGTACCGCAAGGCAAAAGTCAAAAGTGACGAATTCAAAAGTCAAACAGGTATACAGCGTCAGATTTTCTAGTCTATCCCATTAGTTTTGAAAGTAAAGACTTTAATCCTAGATTTTTAAGCACGCTTTGTGCTTACTACAAACTCATCAAAATTAATGGGACAGACCAGTAGTGTGCAAAGTTTAAAATTCAAAAAGCCTTTAGGCAAGGCAATAGAAGAGATGAGCTTATGGTATCAATTGGAAACAATTAATTACTGCCAATTAGTTTGCCCTTAAATACCTGTTAAAAATTTAGCAGAGTTATTTACAGATAATCTTAATTTTACAATTCTCTTTTCCTTATGACTTACCTTAAACCATCTCCACTTGGCGGACAAAAAAATACACGTACTGTTGGCCAAAGTTTCCAGCCGATATTTTTAATTATATTTACTCTATTGATGCTGACAGGAATTAGCATTCGCTTGGCATATTTGCAAATTACTGAAGGAGCAAGCCACCGAAAACGAGCCGAGTCAAATCGAATTCGGATGATTCCCAAACAACCAGAACGAGGCAATATCTTTGACCGCAACGGCAAACTTTTAGCCAGTACTCGCTATCCTCGCTCTGTATATTTGTGGCCGATGGCACATACCAAACCAGCGTGGTCATTAGTGGGAGCGCGTCTATCTCAAATTCTCGACGTTCCCCAAGAGGAGATGGAAAAGAAACTAGAAGAGGCAGGTGCTAACTCTTCTTCACTGATCCGAATTGCTCGTGACTTGAATGAAGCGCAAATCACAGCATTGAAAGAGTATCAAACTGAACTTAAAGACGTAGAAATTCATACAGAAGCCGTTCGTTACTACCCCCACGCCAAGGAATTAGCCCATGTATTAGGTTATACGCGAGAACTGACCGGCGATCAGTTAAAAGAAAAGAAGCAAGAAGGCTACAGATTAGGTGATGTAATTGGTCAAATGGGAGTTGAAAAAGCTTATGAGAAAACTCTGCGGGGCGAATGGGGCGGTCAGCAGGTAGAAGTGGATGGTGCAGGTCGCCCGCTTCGGGTTTTGGGAGAGAAACAGGCGAAAGCTGGTAACGATTTGCACTTGACCATAGATTTAAATATGCAAAAGACAGCAGAAAAAGCTCTAGGCGATCGCGACGGTGCGATCGTGGCTCTCGATCCAAAGAACGGTGCTGTTTTAGCAATGGTATCTCATCCCACCTTTGACCCAAATATTTTCTCGAAGCAGAAACTCACCCAAAAAGATTGGGAATTTGTCCAAGGTGCCGATCATCCCTTGGTGAATCGCGCCCTCAGCGCCTTTCCACCCGCTAGCACCTTCAAAATTGTTACCACCACAGCCGGTCTAGAATCAGGTAAATTTTCTCCTAGCACAGTCCTGCAAACTTACGGTTCTTTGAGTTTTGGCGGCACCCGATTTGGCGAATGGAATCACGCCGGGTTCGGGCCATTGGGTTTTGTCGGAGCATTACAGTGGAGTAGTGATACCTTCTTCTATCAAATTGGTCGCGGAGTCGGCGGCCCAACTTTAATTGAGTGGACTCGCAAGTATGGATTTGGTAAAAAAACTGGTTTTGAGTTTGCCAACGAAGAAGCAAAGGGTTTAGTGCCAGATGAGGCATGGAAGCAGAAAACTTGGAAGATACCTTGGACTGTCGGAGACAGCATTAATATGTCAATTGGTCAAGGAGCTTTACAAACGACACCTTTACAAGTCGCCATCATGTTTGCCGTGCCCGCTAATGGTGGCTATCGAGTCCAGCCACATTTGCTTAAAGACAATGAAGAAGCAAAAAGCTGGCGAGCATCTTTAAATATGAAGCCGACAACTATAAGTGTTCTCCGTCAGGGACTACGGAAAGTAGTAGCTGAAGGTACGGGTAAAGCTTTGAAGCAGCCAACAGTTCCCGCAGTGGCTGGTAAGAGTGGCACTGCTGAAGCGTGGAAAGGCCGTGTTAAGCAAAATCACGCTTGGTTTGGAGCGTATGCACCTGCTGAACAGCCAGAAGTTGCGATCGTAGCATTTGCCGAACATTCCGGTGGTGGTGGTGGTAGCATTGCTGCGCCCATGATCTTACAAATTATGGAAGAATACTTTCAGCGCAAGTATCCAGGTAAGTATCAGAAACCTCAGCCTGAAAATCCAGGAAATAGCAGACGAAATTAAACGTAGGGCATGGGGAAGAGGGGAAGAGGGGAAAGACTTACTGCAACTTCCCCCCTGCTCCCCCGCTCCTTTCAAGGGCAGGCTTTTAGGCTTTCGATAAATAGTTGAGAATGTTCTCAATTATTGAACGTAGTTTTAAGTTCTCAGACAATGGTTTTGGTTTTAAAATCCCAAAAATTTGTCTAATCAAAAAAACCTGCCCCAGAAAGCTCCCCCGCTCCCCTGCTCCCCTGCTCCCCTGCTCCCTCGCTCCCCTGCTCCCCTACTCCTCATCTCCAGATCGCCAAACAAAAATCAGGTCAATTATGATTGACGACTATATTCGAGCTGTAATGACTCAAAATCAAATTCCGGGGCTTTCTGTTGCAGTGGTGCAGGAAGGTGAACCTGTTTTAGTTAAGGGCTATGGACTGGCGAATACTGAACACTCTGTTCCAGCTACTGAACACACAGTTTATGAAATTGCGTCTGTCGGTAAAACTTTCACCGCTACAGCCGTAATGATGCTGGTGGAACAAGGGGTAATTTCGCTAGATGATGCGATGCCTGCGGCGGTAAACTACGCAGAATATCTCGATTGTCTACCCATAACGTGGCAAAATGTCACAATCGGGCATATTCTGTCTCATCAGTCTGGAATTCCTAGCTATACCGATGCTCCAAACTATTGGGAAATTACTCATCTTGATTTATCTAAGTCTGAAATTTTGGCTCTAGTTACTCACTTACCCCTCAAGTTCCAACCGGGTGAGTTTAGCGCCTACGACAACACAGGCTACTATCTACTGGGTTTGCTCCTAGAAAAAGTAACTGGACAATCTTATGGAGATTTGTTACAAGAGCGTATTTTTGCTCCTTTGGGAATGAATGCAACCGTGATGAATAATCCCAGTGACATAGTACCGCACCGGGCTGCTGGTTATCGGTTACTAAACAGCAAGCTTGTTAACAAACCTTATTACAGTCCCTCAGTTACCTATTCTGCTGGAGGTCAACTTTCCAGTGTGGAAGATATGGTGAAGTGGGAACAGGCGCTTTGTGGTGAAACTCTACTAAAGCAATCAACCCTGAATTTGATGTGGACTCCTCACTTTCCCAATCAGGGTGATGATTGGGAAAAATTGAGATATGTTGCAGGTTTAGGTTGGTGGGTATTTAATTATGGCGATCGCCGAGTAGTTGGTCATAATGGTTCGATACTAGGATTCGCAAGTAACATTACCCGCTTTATTGATGACAAAATTACTGTAATGTTACTTTGCAATCTCGATAAAATTTCCCGCCCAGATGCGATCGCTAAAAAAATTGTTGAATATTACGTGAGTTCGACGAACTAAAAAACAGCAGGAGGTAGAGATAGTAAGTCTTTAGGGTAAATATCGAGCGAAAGTTTTTGAGGCAGATAAGTATAAGCACGATTAGCAGCCATCAAATTGACCAAAAAGTTGAAAATACTACGATGTCGAGAATGTTCTATCTGACACAGGTTTTTCAGTTTATTCATTTATCTTCATTAACTCTGTCATGCATTGTTAAAAAAGTTGACAGTTCTTCATTTAACTTACCTGCGCGGACAAACTCGGCATAAGTGTCTGCCTCAATTGCCAGCAGCTCCCCTTGCAGTTCTTTGATTGTAAATTCTTGTAAATGTGGGTACTCATCAAGTAAGTTGTCAATTTTTTCTTGTAAAAGGGCAATTTATCCAGAAAGCAGTGTCTTGTGGTAGTGATAAAATTCTGGCTGAATTCCTGGACGCTTCTGTGTAGTTTCTAAATATTCCAGCGCCCGTTGGAGAGCAACTTGACGGGCAATTGCTTCCATGTATTGTTGACGTAGCGGTTGGCTACCTAAAAGTTGTAGTTTTTCTAACAATGGTTGAGTAGTTAAGCCCTGTACTAACAGTGTAAATAAAACTACTCCAAATACTGTAGCAATAATTTCTTCTCTTTGGGGGAGTATGGCTGGTACACTCAAAGCTAAGGCAATAGAGACAGACCCCCGCAATCCACCCCACGATAATACAGTTTGTTCAGATAAAGGAATTTCGGATTTAGCTAGCCAATTGCTAAGACTACTTAAAGCATAAATGGATACTGCTCGTGCCACAATCATCGCAGCGATCGCCACTGCAATAATTTTTAAGTTATCTCCTAAGACGGCAAAACGAATTTGGTCGCCAATTAATAGAAAAACAATCGAATTCACAAAAAAAGCCAAGAATTCCCAAAATTCTGTAACAATGATGCGTGTGCGCGGGTTCATGCCGATGCGCGAGCCAAAGTTGCCTAAAATTAAAGCTGTGGTGACTACTCCAATCACTCCAGAACCACCCAAATCTTCTGTAATTAGATAAGTGCTGTAGGCAGAAACTAAAGTGAGAGATTGTTCTACTAGCGGTAAGTCGAAACGTTGTGTCAGGTAAGAGATGCCAAACCCGATTAGTCCTCCAACGCCAATACCAATGCCTACCACCTGAAAAAATTCCCATAAAGCAGACTGTAAATCCAGTTTGGCAGTACCTAACGGCAGAGCAACTAGTAAGCCAAAAGCCACAACCGCCATCCCATCATTAAATAAACTTTCTCCTTCCATCAGCGTTGTTAGGCGTTTGCTTGCTCCTAGTTCCCGAAACAAAGCCGTTACCGAAACTGGATCGGTTGCTGAGAGACTAGCACCAATTAATAGCGCAATGCTCAGTTCAAGTCCAGCGAATTGATGAAGACCAAACGCTACACCTGCAATAGAAATTATCACCCCAATTACTGCATACAGACAAATAGGTAGCAAATCTCGCTTTAAGTCTGACCATTTCAAATTCCAAGCAGCTTCAAACAATAGTGGCGGTAAGAAAATCATTAAAATCAATTGAGGAGAGAGATTAACCAATCGCACATTAACGAATGCTAACCCTAATCCCACAATCACCAGTAGTAACGTATAAGGAATCCGGCGAAGCCAACTAAAAATTTGTGGTAATGTTGCTACACCCAAAGAGACAGAGAGTACTAGTAGAAATTGTTTAAGTTGTCCTGCAATTACGACTTCACCTACAGCAGACTCTAATGCCATAAAAGTGTTGGAGTTGAAGAAAATATTTACCATAAATAAAAATAGATAAACTATCAAACCGCCAATATTTTATGCTCATAAGTAAAATAGCAACTAATACCAATTCGTAATTCGTAATTAAAAAAGTCAGATATGGCATAGCTTTCAGGATTTAAATGTGTTGCCTCATTTTAGAGAATTGGTATAAAGCAATCTGCTGTTAGGGCTTTTTAAACAACTAGAAGTCATACGCCGCTACAACTGAATCCAATAAGTTAAGTGGCAAGTAGTTTAGTTTTCGTCATTAGCTTTTGGAGAATCTACTTGCCGTTATCGTTATCATCTCTTTGCTTCTGCATTTGGGCAAGCAGCCGAAGCGAATCGCCGAGCCGTCGAGATTTTGGTACTTCACCTCTGCCAGCAGGCCAACCTTCACGCTGACGGGAGCGGTTTCCGTCTGTCTCTTCTGTTTGGTCGTGAAACAAAATTTGCTGCGTGGGAAAGGGTAAATCGATGCCGTTTTCTACTAATGTTTTCTTAATTGCAGACAGTACCTTGTCCCGTGAGATCAGGTCATCTGCTCGTCGTGGCGGTTTGATCCACCAACGAACGCGGATGTTAACAGTACTTTCAGCAAGTTCCATGACCAGTACATCAGCAGCAGGGTCTTTAAGTACCTCCGGCACATTATGCAATGCTTCAAGCATTAACTCCTTGGCTCGGTCGATATCATCACCATAGCCAATACCGACATCATACTGTAGTCGGCGACTTTCAAAGGCAGTGTTTACCGTCACTGAATTAGTAAACAATTCTGAGTTAGGAATCACAATGCGGCGACCGTCGTAAGTTTTAATTGTTGTCGCTCGTGTCTCAATGTTTTCTACAGTTCCTTCAAAGTCTTTAAAAACTATTTGGTCGTTAATTCGGAACGGTTCTGTCAATAGGATCAAAATGCCAGCCAAGAAATTTTGTAGAATGTCACGAAAGGCAAAACCGATCGCTACCCCGCTAATTCCCAATAGTTGTACCAAATCCCCTGCTCGGAATGTCGGAATTACAATCGACAAAGCAATAAATAGCCCTAACAACAGTGTTGTACCTTGTGCCAAGCGTCCTAGTACCAGTCCTAGATTCCGAGCCTGATGGCGATCGCGTGTCAATCGTTTGACCAGTCTCTTAATCGCTTTAGCAACAAAAAAGAAGATTCCAAAGACAATCAATGCCAGCACGATATTAGGCAGTAGGACAATGAATCCGTTAATCATTCCCTGGATTTTGTCCCAGAGTGCGGATATATCTGCATTCATGTTACTTGTTTAATTAGTCAGCATTGCTGATATTAGGAAAAAATTCTGATATTCAATTCCATCTATAGTTAGTTTTTCTTGTCTATAAATAGTATGAACAAACTTTTTTCAACGATATATTATGTTGTTATATCTTAATAATAAAATTTATCCTAAAAAAATTAAACTGATTGATAACTAAAAATAAAGTTTTTCAAGCGTATTTCCCTAAAAGAAGTAGACATTTTGAGAATAAGCTGACGACTAAGTATCTCAACTAAAGCTAGTACTGTTAGAATTACTAGCGTTGGCATTGAAGCTAGAGCAAATTCACCCTGTAAAGTTAATCTCTGTCTTTTGCGACTGTTTCCTGGCTTTATAGATTCTAATTGTCTAGATTGGTTGTTTATTCTTCTTTCTCCTTGTCTATGAGATTTTTGTGAGGAAAATCTGATTTTTATCCCTTGACTTCTTTCACCTGACTAACTTCAAAAATCAGGGAAAAATACTGCCCCATTTCTTTTTGAAGAAATGCTTCTAAAAGACTTACTTGCTTCGGTGTTACAGCTGACTGCGCGCGAACGCTCAAGCGAACTTCGGGTGGGTTTGTGAGCCAGTTAGTATCGGTTTTCAGGAGTTCCAAACGTTGAAAAGTTAAGGTTCGATTTAACAAAGCTCTTTTTAAGTGGGTTTCGAGTTGTGCTTGTCTAACTAACTGGGTAAAGCTCACAGTTAAAGGTATTAGCAAAGCACCTGTCAGCGCTAGTGCCCATAGCAGCGCTTTTCGTGCGCGATCGATAGGAGAATAGCCAATGAATAAGAATGTCAGCATACAAGCGAGGCTAATGCCCAACAGGTTCGTCAGGTAAAGCAAAGTTGCTCCTAAACTAAGCGACCAGTCAGATTTTGTTAGACCTAAGCCAATAACGCAAATTGGTGGCATCAGGGCAACAGCTATTGCCGTCCCTGCAACACTAGCAGAGATTTTTGAATTTACTTTAGCGTAGCCACTGATACTACCTGCTGCAATTGCAATACCCAAATCAAGCAGGGTAGGTTTGGAGCGAGATAGCACTTCATTGCCGAAACTAGGTAGATTAACTACCCAACCTATACTGCAAGAAATTAAAAGTGCTAAGAATGTGCCTAATAATACTGCTATTGCGCCTTGACGAAATAGGTTGACATTTCCGCTCAATGCACCAAAGGCTAAACCTCGAATTGGTAACATTAGAGGTGCTATAATCATTGCCCCGATGATGACAGCAGTACTGTTAGCAAGTAGACCAAATGTAGCGATCGCACAAGAACCAACAATCAAAATCAAATATGTTGCGTCGGGAGTAGACTCTGACAACAACTCATCTACCAACTGTTTTAGTTGTGAAGGTTCAACTTTTTTGCGTTTGAAATTATTAAAACGATTGCGAATATTGTTTATCAATGCCCCCCCAAGACTAAATAATTTTAGATTCTGGATTTTAAACAAAAGCTGAGAGCGATCGTATCCATCTTAAGAGGAGTAATATACTACAAAAGTCAAACTAATTACTCCTGACCGAATTATTTTGACCAAAACAGACTCATGATACAAGCCTCTAAATTAATTTGAAGATGCAAAGCACGAGAAATAATGTGTCCTTATTTCAAGCCCCTCTCTTACAAAGTTCTGAGCGGAGGAAACCTCTGCTCAGACTTTGCGCTAAATTTATTTATGGGGATAAGAATTTTGAATTTGGAATACTTCGACAAGCTACCTCGGCTACGCTCGGCACAAATCAGTACAAGTTTGGAATTTGGAATTCCCCAAAGGGGTTGACTGCTGTCTTTTATGGCGATATCTTAGCGGGTTTCAAGTTTCTGGCTTTGTAAAACATTTCTAAACTATTGCGATCGCCTACAAAACGCCAGTGCCAAGGCTCATAACTTACACCTTGAGCATTATCTTTGGGAAATGACATTTCAAAGCCAAAACGCGGTGCATTTGCTTGTAGCCACCGATAAGCCTTGGTATTGTCAAAGTTTGTTTGAAGATTAGTTGCTGGTACCGATCCGTCTCCAACATCCACTGCATAACCCGTGTGATGTTCGCTATGACCAGGAGGAGCGCTGAGGGCGGCTCGTTCTGCTGGCGTTTGATTTCGCTGGGCGCCGACAGCAAAAAACAACTGCTCTTGGTCTTTGACTGAGCGAAAGCCAGAAATCGGCACTAAAATTACACCTGAACTCCGGGCTGCTGCTACCATCTCCTCAAATTTTTGGGCAGCAGTTTTTCGCATTCTAATGCCCCTATTTGCGGAGATGGTTACTAGTTCTGACTCAGGGGCTTCTGGGTATGGAAAATGCCCTAACACAGTATCGCTGGAATTATTAGATGCTGGGGTCGTCGCCGGAGCAGAAGTAGCTGGTAAAGGTTGAGAATCGGCGGTTTTTTTGGGTGCAGTCACGAAAAACCACAAACCGCTAATTAAAGATAGCAAGACAAATCCTGTTACTCCCCCAATCAAAATAATTCGGGGTTGCAACCAAATTTTCGGTGCTGCAACAGGGGTATCGCGTACAGCCACTGGAATATCATCACCAAAGTCATTCGATGAGTTTTGCGGTTTTCCAGAAAACCCTGCCTTATTCAAGGGTAAACTCCTGTTTTTGTGGAATAGCCATAACAGATTTTGCACTGGACAAAAGTAGACGTAACAGGTAGCATTTTACATCTGTGGTTCTTAGGCGCAACCTTGACAAACCTTTTAGAACTATACGTCAAGCTGGGAGGATTAGTCCTAGTAGGTTTTATCCTGGGACGCAAACTACCTGTAACAGTTCCTACACGTTTAGGACTGTTTCTTTTTTGGGTGGGAGTACCCATAAGCATAGTATCGTTTTTGCGTCAATCTAGCTTGTCGGGGCAAATTTGGATTGCACCTGCGATCGCTTACCTAGCTATTTTACTAGGAGCATTTTTTGCTTGGTTAGCGATTAAAGGACAAGCCTATTTTAGAAAGACTGTTTCCCAACCATCAACTCAGGCTAGCTTGATATTAGCCGCAATGTTGGGTAATACTGGTTATCTTGGTTTTCCCATTACCTTGGCAATGGTAGGCAAGGAATACTTTGCTTGGGCGTTATTTTACGATTTGTTAGGTTCATTCCCAGGAACTTATGCTCTGGGTGTGTTGCTAGCAGCTAGTTTTGGTGGCAGTGTCCAGAATCATTGGCAGATTACTAGGGCGATTTTAATTAATCCTGCGCTGTGGGGTTTCGGATTTGGCTTGCTGTTTCGGCAGGTGACAATTCCCACAGTTGCAGAATTCTGGTTAGAAAAATTTGCTTGGAGTAGTGTAGCTTTATCCCTGGTATTAATTGGAATGCGCCTAGCGTTGCTCAAATCTTGGCGTAGCCTACCACAAGTAGGGATGAGCTTAGGAATCAAAATGCTGCTAGTTCCTTTGATATTGGGTAGCATCTTACCCCTATTTGGATTAACTGGGCCGATCGCAAAGATAATCGTGCTACAAATGGCTATGCCTCCAGCTTTTGCCACACTGGTAATTGCTGAGACATTCAATCTCGATTGCGATCTGGCAGTTACAGCATTAGCTGCTGGGGCTATAGTATTACTGGTTACTCTCCCGGTTTGGCTGTGGCTGTTTTGATTTTGGACTTATGCACTGCGATAATATCAGTTAAAGTTCTACAGGATGTTGCCCATAATATGGCAAAGCCTCGGACCAATGAGGACACTTGCCTTCTTGCCAATCGAGATTAGCTAGTTCCAAAATACTTGTCACCGTCGCTGCTAACCCAGATTGGGCTTGAATCAGCTGATAATTAGTGTTCCACTTCGCTAAAGTTTCCTGCCAAGCTTCTGGTGTCAACACTCTATCTGACAAACACACGTTTAGTTTAGAAGTATCTGGCTGAAATTGATAAATAGCAGCAAAAATTTGACCTCGTTGTGCTGGCATTTCCACAGCAAAAGTTTTTATATTTTGACTTTTACCTACTTCTGACCAAGCTACCGCAGCCAAAGTTGAAATCGCAAATACAGGAATATCTAACTGTTGCCCTAAAGTCCGAGCGGTGACAACGCCAATGCGAGTTCCCGTAAAGCCGCCGGGGCCTTTGGCAACTGCGATAAAGGACAAATCCGCCCAAGTTTGCGGTTTGATAAATTCAATTAAATATTGATGCACTAAGCTAGATAAATCGCGCCCCAGATTCCAAATTTGAGAGCGAGTTTCACCTGCAAAATTACTAATTGCCAAACCCAATTCGGGAGTGGTGGTGTGTAGTGCTAAAGCGTATTTATTTATTGCAAGGTCTTCTAGTTCCGTTGTCAAAGTTACTTAAAATATCTATTTTTATAGAGTTAACGTGATTTATTTAAGCATATAACATAGCGGTTCTTAATTGAAAAACTACTGAGTAATAATCAGTCAAACAGTCTTGTTACAAAGTTTGTGAGAGCCAATGCTGTTGACTTTCTAAAAGCGATCGCGGCTAGGATGGGGGATTTAGATTACCGCCTTGCTGTCTCAGTAGATAGTCCAAAACTCGGTCAATTCGCTCCAAGGTAGCACCCGTGGTGAGTTGAAACTCCTGAAACTGAGATTTTTGTTCTTCAAAGCTTCGGTCAAGCTTTAGCATGAGTGCTTCTAATCGCTCAGTTCGTGCCATTGTTTCCTCTATTTCACTGCCTGCCTTTGTAAATAGGCGTTGCGTGTGAGTGATAAAGCCATCAATTTTATCAGAAAGTTGGTCAACCTTTCCCCCTACCCGATCAATACGTACCTCTAGTTGATCGAGGTGAGATTGAGTACGGTCTTGTTTTATGGTCAATTCATCAAGGTGAGATTGAGTACGGTCTTGTTTTATGGTCAATTCATCAAGGTGAGATTGGGTACGGTCTTGTTTTATGGTCAACTCATCAAGGTGAGATTGAGTACGGTCTTGTTTTATGGTCAATTCATCAAGCCGCCTGTTTGCTGATTCTGCGTAGCTAGCAGTAGATATTAGCAATCGCTTAACAGTTTCGAGGTCATCTTCTACATGGTCTAGTCGCTGTGTGTTGGTCATGCTGGTTTCTCTTGGCTAGCTTCTTTATCTTCTACGATCGCTTTCCTGACATCTCGTTTCTGTATCATGAATTCGCGATCGCTAATGGACAAAATCTCATTACAGCAGAAATCATGTATTTGAACCACATCTGTATTAAGGGCACAGCATTGCTGTGCCCCTAACGCGTAGTCTGTTTACCTGAAAATAGCTGTAAGATACACCAATCATTTTCTATCAAGTCGGCACTAATTCACCAGGACGCAATTTCGACCACTTACCCGTTTCTCGCTTGAAGCTCAGACAACCAACAACATCCCATTCCATTTCAATCACATCATCTTTAGTCCGAATGTTGACATTGATAGAAGGTTCATTCGGGTCAAAATTTGGTGTTTCAGTCAAGTGAGGCTGTTGGTGCTGCCCTTCTACGGCATGATAGGTAACACAGCTGTCTACATAGTGGCAATTCACGCAAATACACATAATAGAACCAACTCCAGGGGCCTTTATTGTTAATCTAACTTAAGCCCAACTGTTATTCATGAGTTGCTGGGTTGATTTTTATTACAATGCACGAATCTGTTCCTTCTACCCTCGCTCCCGAAAATTGGCCTTTTAGCTTGGAATTCTTGCCACAACCCGCTTACATGGTAGGTGGTGCTGTCCGAGATGCGATCCTGGGCAGAACTCGTGAATATCTGGATCTAGATTTTGTTATACCATCTCAGGCGGTAAAGGTAGCCAGAGCGATCGCTCATCATTACAAAGCTGGTTTTGTGTTACTCGATGCCGAACGACAAATTGCGCGTGTGGTTTTTCCCCACGCCACGGCTGACTTTGCCCAACAGGAAGGAAATAGTTTAGAAGTTGATTTGCACAGACGGGATTTTACAGTAAATGCGATCGCCTATAATCCCCATACGCAAGAAATTATCGATCCTCTGCAAGGTTATGTAGACTTACAACAGGGCATTTTGCGAATGGTATCACCCGCGAACCTAGAAGATGACCCTTTGCGGTTAATGCGAGGTTATCGCCAAGCCGCCCAACTAGGTTTTACTATTGAGCCAGCTACCCAAGCCACAATTCGTTCTTTGGCATCACATCTTAGCAAAGTTGCAGCCGAAAGAGTTAGGGTAGAAATTGGCTATCTACTGGCAAACTCTCAGGGTACTCCTTGGATTACAACGGCTTGGGAAGATGGTTTACTTGCGCCTTTCTTCAAAAATGCCACCCGTGAAAGCTTGCTCAAACTAGCAGCAGTTGACACAGCCGCCACCTTACTCACAGAAAATTGGCAACAACTAGGCGTACAACTGCAAGAATATGTCCGCGATAGTATTAAAACTACTTGGCTAGGTATTGCTAAACTTGCTTGTCTCGTCAACCCAGATCCAGTATTAGCAGAAATAGAGCTACAGGAACTAACTTATAGTCGTGCCGAAATCCGAGGTGTAACTACTGCTTTGAAACTGTTACCGCAATTTCAAGTAGTTGATATGTCCTTGCGAGAACAATACTTTTTGTTTCATAACGCAGATATTGTGTTCCCCGCTACGGCAGTGCTAGCTGTAGCAATTAATAATTTGCTAGAGACAGTATCTAGTGACAAACCACTACACACAGCAGTGGAAACTAAAGCAATGGGCTACCAAATCTTAGCACCTTTGATCGACCGCTACCTCAACCCTGATGATGCGATCGCTCATCCCACTCCCCTAGTCAGCGGGAAGGAGTTGATTACAACATTAGATATTCCAGCTTCGCCAATTATCGGTCAACTGCTCACTGAAATTGGCGTAGCACAAGCTGAGGGGAAAGTTTCAACTCCAACAGAGGCGATCGCTTATGCACGTAAGTTACTTGATGGTTAAATATACTTAATTAAGTTATGGTAATGTAATAAAAGCGATGCCTACGCAATTTGGGCACTCCTGGCTTAGGCTGGTAAATCTGCAACTTTAAGTGCCTTAAGTATCCCTTACGTACCATAACCCTGTTTTGTCACTTTGGGAGAACCCAATCGCTGAAAGACTTTCAGAGCTTGAATTTTCCGGTTTTGGCTACAAATAGTTACTATTAAAAAATAGAGGCTCAAAGGTTGACTCAATCAAAGTTTCAAAATCTTGCTTCGATTATTGTTTTCCAAGAGTGACAAAACAAGGTTAAAATACCGATCTTTAGAGCTAATTTGTCAACTCAAGTAAAACACTTGTCTAATCAGGGTTTCAGTAATTTAAGTCAATACAGCACTTATTCGCTGAAACTTAGACCTAGCAATGAGTTAAGTACCCTTCAGATTTTCTTTACGAATCAGCTCTTATGGTCAATCCTGGCAATTACATACATCAACTATGCTAATATGTGCTTGATGTTATGACTGCTTTACGAGGTTATTTCCTAATTAACGCTGATGGACAACCGAATGAACTATATATTAAGTTATTGATTTTTATGCTTTAGTTGGTCGTTTGTACATTCAATTAAACACTTGCTATAAACAAAGACTTTCAGGTTTTCCTGATGGGTGGAGTTTTGATGAATAGCTTTTTTTAGACAGAACTAACTGCTTATGAATAAACAGCCTTTAATTTTGGTTGTAGAACAGAGTTTACATGATTTAGAGCTACTTAATTCTCATCTAGGAATATTAAATTTTTCATGTATTTGTACCAAACAAGGAGTGAGGGCTGTGATGTTGGCACAAACTCATCAACCAGATTTAATTCTGCTAGATATGAAGCTATCTAATTTGAGTGCGAACCGAGTCATTGACGATCTTAAAGATGACTCAAAAACTGCTACCATTCCAATCATTGCAGTCACACCGATAACAACAGTACAAGACGAGCGCTTCACAATGCTCACAGCATTTGATGATTGCATTACTAAACCCTATGATTTTAATCAATTAGAAGTGGTAATCAGTCGCCACATCTGTCAGCTAAATTCCTAATATTTATCTTGGAAATAGGTTCGGGATTACGAAGTTCAGCTAATTCTTTGAGAATTACAACAATCCCACTACGACCTGTTGTTAAATTTGTGTTTGTCATCAGGTAAAGGACAGGTTGACCAATAATTTCCTCAATCAAATTTTTTAAATCTGGTTTAATTATTTTTTCTAAATATAATCGTACTTGTTCAGCTAAAGTATCATAACCTCCTTTGAGTAAAGTTTGTTCAGCTTGAGTAACAGAGTTTTCTATAGAAATTACGATTTCAGTATCAAAAAAATGACAAATGATTTGGCTAGGAGATTTTCCTAATCTATCATTATATAATTTTATGATTTGCTTTGATATTTCTGTTTCTAATTGTGCGATAGTCGGTTGTACCATTAGTACCTACTCTGTAATATTTATCGTTCTAATCGGGAAATTAATTAAATTATCCAACATTATAATAGATGATTATGGAATAGCTAAGAAAACTAATCACTATTTTATATAAAGTTACTGTATCAATGTGATGTATTTAGTATGTATTTATTTAAGAATATTGCCATATTTAATGAAGTAAAATTTGTTAACTTACGATTTGTGCAGTATTAGGTTAATAACTGGATTTGCTCGTCATTCGATCGGGGTAATCAGCTTATTTTGTGTTACATAAGCTTAGGTGTAGCCCACCGTGCCTGTATCTCATAACCCACCACTTAATTAGCTATGTTTATGCAAATGGTCATCAATGACAAAGGCATATAATATTACATGGGAATGTAATGTACATTACAAGACTCTCTATACCTTCTGGTGCAGCTAGTAAGCAGATAAATTTAGGTTCTAGTAAAAAGTATATTAGCCACTAAGATAATTTGTGAAAAGCCAATACAACATATTCGGCATTAATTCTTAGAAGCCCATCACATTCTTTACGGGAAAAGCAGCCGCGATCGTGTAATGTCATAGCGCTTAGTAATTCCTGGTAAATACCAAACTGGCTCAACTGCGGCTTTGGTAATAACCAAATTACCGCCTGGTTTCATAATCTTGCCATCTAACTGCAAACAACCTTTGTCTAACTGCATATTACAGTTCTAGTATATTGATGTCGCCAAAGGGAACTGCTAGCTACCTTAGTCAGTTTTTATTTTTATGACTTGAAATATCTAGTATGGTATTAGTCATATTGTTGAAGACAATAAATCACACATAAATTTCATAATTGACGATTAATCAAAGTTAATTTAAAGATGAGTTGAAAAATGATTTAATTGATGTATTTTGTGAGAAAGTTAATACAAAGGTATATTCACTGATCTCAAATTCATGGATTCTTTATTTATCAATTCCTTACTTGAAGAGTTGAAAAACCCGGATGCCACAGTGCGCGACAAGGCAACCAGAAAAATCTGGCGGATCTGGTTTCAGCAAAAGGGAATCTATGGGCTGGAAATAATTGACCGCAGTCAAAAGTTACTGGATGCAGGTGAAATTGCTGAAGCTGAAACAGCGCTGACGGCATTAATTAAAGACCAGCCAGATTTTGCCGAAGCTTGGAATCGTCGAGCTTTCCTCTATTACAGTATTGGCGATTATCAAAAATCTCTGGCTGATTGTCAGATGGTTGTACAGATAAATCCAATACATTTTGGGGCGCTTCATGGTATGGGCTTATGCTATGCAGCAATAGGAGAGTATAGTCAAGCTATCCGAGCTTTTCAACGTGCTTTAGAAATTCAGCCCTATTCCCTAGTGAATCAAAAGTTGATTCTAGAATGTACATTTAGATTCAGCTATAACGGCAGATAGGAGAGAGCATCATACTGTTTTAGGAATCTGTTATCGTCCTCATCAACAACAATTCATCGCCTTACTCGCCATAGTTTTATTCAATACGCTTCTAGCTGAATTAATAGCAGTGTTATCACTGTTTGTACTAACAGCAACCAACTGTCAACTAACAATCGGTTGAATAAAGTTACCTTTAGTACAAACTAGATAGCACAAGCAGAACATGGTGGATTTTACCAAACGATGTCTAAGATGGTCACTGACTTGTACTGAGCGCAGCCGAAGTAGCTTGCCGTACCACTTGATGGAAGCAAGCTAGCAAGAGCGTCTCCAAGAGTTGTGCGGGCTGCGCCTACGCCACTGGTATTTACAAAGACTACAGTTTAGATGTAACTATCGAAACGACTGGTCTATAGGTTCTCAGTGGTACTCAATTGTTGATGGGGGTACAGTAGATTTCTTTATGAGTTATGGTATGGATGCCGTGAATGCCATAGCCACAGTTACAACAATTTTAAAAAAAGGCCCCTGATGTCTTATTGCACATTCCAACTCAGCAATTAAAATTCTTCCCGATATTATCTTTTACTCTGTTAAACTAAAAGTTTTTCTAACTATAGCAATCCTAAATGAATTGTGAAAATCGAGAGAATAAGAGAATATAGAGGTTTTATATTATGTTGTTTACAATCCCCAACGCTGAAGAAAACTACCTTTAGAAGGTTATCGCTTTGTAAATGGTGAATATGTATTGCAACCAGGAAATTTCGTTTGGTTATCAGAGATAGGTTTAGCAATTGGTTATGAACGGGAAACCTATTAGGGAATTAGGCGGGATTGGTTGTATTGGTATGACAAACCAGGAATCACTGCTGAACAATGCACTCGAAGACTGGCACAAGAATTGCGGAGTTGGGGATCGATCCAGATTCTTTGAGCTGATTTCGTAGGATGCGATCGCTTTGATTACACTGTTATTAATGGCTTATTTGAGAGCAGAAATTATAGATAGTTCAGGTGATTGTAGGCGAGATCATAAAAGCGTTCAAATATTCCTGCTCTGCCATTGTTTAGGATTACGTTTGACGTGGTAACAAGCAATTACAGTAATGATATCTTCTTCTACAATATAAATAACACCATAGGGAAACCTACGTATTAGTAATCGTCGCGCTTGTCGATACACCACTGGATAAGCTGAAGGGTTACGTCCGATTAATGCTAAACAGCTATCAACTGCGCGTACAAACTCCGAACCTACTCCAGATTCACGTTGTTCATACCATTCAAAAGCATCTTGAATATCCAGTTCTGCTTCTGGACTAATTATTAACTGATAGCTCATTCAGGTAAACCTAGTCTTTGCTTCACTGATTGCCAGGTTGAACCTCGGTTTGGGTTTTGGCTATGCATCTCCAAGCGTCTATCTAATTCTTGTTTTTGCTCATCGTTGAGAGGAATTTCATCGGGCGTAGTAAGAATGCTGTCCCATAAGTCTTCGGCAAGCTGTATACGTTCAGATACACTTAGTTCGGAAATATCGACTTTTAATATGGGGTGCATGGTTGTTATTAATGTAGTTGCTCAATATAATATTATTTTAGATTATAGATGTTATCCATGTTTGTTATCTATGTTAAACGGTATATCTGTAAAATTTCTATTGCTACAGCTACCTTTGCCTCCAACCCCTCATCAGCCAACACATCCACAAAAATTACAGATGAACCTACATCCTGTGCAACTTTAAACTTTAGGCTGCCAGTATATTCATACTCGAACCAAACATCTTTCTCATAATCTGTTTTTTTGACTCCAGAGTAGATTGTATCTAAATCATCTCGATCTATTTTGCAGTCACAAAACATAGCCAAAATTTCAATCAGTGGTTTGAGATTTTTATCAAAAATCCAGTTGGTAGCCATAAAGCTATTTTGTTTACACTAGGAGTGAATATTAAATAAAAAGGCTCAAACTTGAAAATGAGATTAGCTACTACTACAAATAATTTGCTTTACAGCATAAATATTGTAAAACAGCCCAGAATGAACACTTACCAAAATATCAGATAATCAACTAAGTAATTAAAATTAGTTTATCTTCTTCCTGACCCAAGCACGAAAGGATTTCAGCAAAGCAATTTCCCCCATACTTTTACTCTGCTCAATGAATCTACTTATCTCACTCACTGAAACTATAGGAAAGGCAATACTAAACTTACACTCGACATATTGCTCTTCTATCAACTGATAAAACTTTAAATTTTGCCCATCATATCTCCAAAGTTCAGTTACACCCAACGCTGAATAAATCCCCAATTTGTTAACTGAACTGCTGGTAATGTCAATCTCAATTGCTAAGTCAGGCGGTGGATCGTTTTCTAAATCTAAAGTTTGCTTACCCCTAATAGCTAGTTCATTCTGGATATAGTAGCAAGTATCTGGTTCTATTCCCCGCTTTGATATTTTCCGCTTCAATGTTGTAGAACCAGCGCTTCTAATTTCAATTCCTAATTCTTCAGCTAAAACAATAATAAAATTACCAAAATTACTTTTGGGGTTTTCGTGTTCAAAAAGTGGAGTCATGATTTCTAAAACACCGCAATCATAAGCAAACCGAGAACCTCGATCTTCACCTGTATCTCTCAACAAGGCTTCAAAGGTTTCCCAGCTAATGTTATGTAGCACTGTTCTTTGTTCACCAACCGTTGACTTGACAAGCATAAATTCAAAAAATAAGCCAGTAATTATATTTATCAATTAAGTACACTTTACCCTATCTTGCCCTGCACCCAAGCACGGAACGATTGCACCAAATGAATTTCATCCATAGTTTTGCTTTGCTGGATAAATCTATTCATTTCACTAACAGAAATTAAAGGGAAAGCGATACTCGACTTAATTTCAATGTATTCGCTTGCTACTAGTTGATAAAATTTTAAAAATTCACCGTCATATCTCCATAATTCTCCTACACCTAAAGCCGCATAAATATTAAGCTTATTAATATAACTGCTAGTAAGATCAATTTCAACTGCTAAATTTGGTGCTGGATCTGTTGTGAAATCTAATTTTGGTTTACCTCTAATTAGTGGCTCATTTTGAATATAATAGCAAGTATCGGGTTCTATTCCTTTTGTTATTGGTTTACGTTTCAATGTTGTAGAACCAGCACTTCTAATTTTAGTTTTTAATTCCACTGCTAAAGCGAATATCAAGCGGTCAAACTAAATTTTAGGATTTTCGTGTTCAAAAAGTGGAGTCATAATTTCTAAAGTGCCACAGTCGTAAGCAAACCTAGAACCTCTATCTTCACCTGTATCTCTCAGCAAGGCTTCAAAGGTTTCCCAGCTAACGTTGTGTAAGACTGTTCTTTGTTCCGCAGGCGTTGACTTGACAAGCATATTACAATACTTCTTCTGCCAGGATATTAGATAAAATTCCGAAAATTTTACCTATGTCATTAATATAATACTCGCTCAAGTCAATTTCAATCACTTGCCCAATGAGCTTCAAAAACTTCCAGTTAGTTCCAGTGGTGACAGTTCATAAATTGCCTGAATGTTATTATACTCACGTTCATTAAACAATTTAGCTGCTAACATCTCTGCTACACACTGACCTAATCCTGCATTGATATTTTCTTTTTTAGCTTCTACAATTGTGACAACTGGTGCATTCAGAATTAGTAACTCTGATGAACGGCTAATAATAAAATCGCAATTTCCATTTAAACCTTGTGCTGAATCAACAGTAAAGTCAATACCAGAAAATAAACTTATTTGATTATTTAAATATTTTCTTATAGCGATTAAAATAGGTGCAATAATCATCTTTGAACGAGATTTTTCAGTATTACTAACAAGAGCCAAAGGTACATTTTACCGCAATAGTTCTGCAAGTAATGGTGGACAGTCTACTTCATGTATAAATGGAAATATATCAATCTTATCAGAAATAGTTAAGCCAAAGGTTTTTCTAACTCTATCTAAAGTAAAGTCACTGTATGACACTTTAGTTGCTCCTGTAAAGAATCCAGATAATTAAATTGTGCCAACTATTAGCAAGATAAATTGCTGATATTTGGCACAATCACTATCGGAATATTTTGTAACTTTAAGCAAGTAAACCTGCAAAAAAATCGAGAGTTTCTTTCAGTGCTTTGATGAAAATATCAATTTCTTCGCGGGTGTTGTAGAAAGATAGACTTGCTCGTGCGGTTGCAGCAAGACCTAAGTAACGGTGTAATGGTTGAGTACAGTGGTGTCCAGAACGGATAGCAACGCCTTCTTGATCTAATAATGTAGATAAGTCGTTGGCGTGGACTTCTCCGGCTGTGAACGACGCAAGAGCGGCTCTACCTTCACCTTTTGCATTTGGCTTGGGGCCGTAAATTCTAATTTGGGGAATTTGCTCTAATTGTTGGAACAAATAAGCGGTTAATTCTGCTTCGTAGGCGTGGATTTTATCCATGCCGATATTGCTAAGATAATCGATCGCAGCACCAAGTGCGATCGCTTCTCCAATTGCAGGCGTACCAGCTTCAAATTTATGCGGTAATTCTGCATAAGTAGAATGGTCTAAATACACCTCTGCAATCATCTCACCACCACCAAAAAATGGTGGCATTGATTCTAATAATTCTAACTTGCCATACAGAAATCCTATCCCAGTTGGAGCGCACATTTTATGACCTGAAGCTACCAACCAATCACAATCTATCTTCTGCACATCCACAGGGAAGTGGGGAACACTTTGGCAAGCATCAACTAAGAATTTAGCACCATAGCTGTGAGCGATCGCACCAATTTCTTCCACTGGATTAATGCAACCCAAAGCATTAGAAATATGCACTATTGACACTAACTTTGTTTTGTCAGAAATCAGCTTTTTAAACTGTGACAAATCAAAAGTTTCTTCTGGTGTTAATTCTACAAATTTAATTACTGCACCCGTTTTTTGTGCTACCAATTGCCAAGGCACAATATTACTGTGGTGTTCCATCACCGAGAGAATAATTTCATCTCCCGGCTGTAAATTATTTATTCCCCAGCTATAAGCGACTAGGTTAATTGCCTCACTTGCGTTGCGCGTGTAGACGATTTCCTGACGCGATGCAGCATTGATGAATTTGGCAACTTTATCTCTAGCACCTTCATAAGCATCAGTAGCTTTAGCACTCAAGGTATGGGCACCTCGATGCACGTTAGCATTATATTGCTCGTAATAATCACGTAGGGTATTTAATACGAATAAAGGCTTTTGTGATGTCGCAGCATTATCGAGGTAAACCAGGGGTTTCTCGTTGACTTCCTGATGCAATATCGGAAAGTCAGCGCGAACTTTATCAGCAAGGGTTTTGGTAGGAGTAAAAGTCATTGGTAGATTAGTTATAAGAGACGCGATTAATCGCGTCTGTACAATGGTCAGTAGAGACGCGATTAATTGCGTCTGTACAATGGTCATTAGTCATTAGTCAGAGACTTAAGATTATTGACTGTGTTTAACAAGATTTCTCGCAGAGAGGGAACTGGTATTTGGTTGATGATTTCGGCGGCGAAAGCGTTAATTAACAATTTGCGAGCATCATTTTCATCGATTCCCCGGCTTTGGAGGTAGAATATTTCATCATCTTCCAATTGGCTAACGGTAGCACCGTGAGCGCACTTTACATTATCCGCAGTAATTTCCAGTTGGGGTTTAGTATCAACTCTGGCTTTCGATGATAGCAGCAAATTGCGATTCAACTGGGCTGCATTTGTTAACTGCGCTGGTTTGGGTACAAAAACTTTACCATTGAACACTGCATGAGCGCGATCGCCTACAATACATTTATGCAATTGATCGCTTGTACCGTGAGGATAGTTAAGTGCGATCGCACTGTGAGTATCAGCCAACTGCTTACCAGAAATTATCGTCAAACCATTGAGAGTAGTTTGTGTCTGCTCACCAGTTTGCAAAATCTCCAAATTGTGGCGTGACAACTTTGCACCTAAAGTTATGGCATGACAAGTATAACGGCTGCAACGCGCCTGAGTCACAGCAGTTTTGCCAACGTGAAACGCTTCGTTACTATCTCTTTGAACCCTAGTATGATTCACACTAGCATTATCAGAAATCCAGATTTCCGTAACTGCATTAGCGAAATAACCACTCTTCCCCTCTTCCTCCGTGCGTTCTGTGTCTCTGTGGTTCGTAAACTCTTCCACAATAGTCACCTTTGAACCAGATTCGACAACAACCAAACAACGGGGTTGAGAAATCACAGGATTGTCATCAGTAGTTGCATACACCAAATGAATTGGAGTTTCTACAACTACATTCTTTGATACCCATACTACTGCTATATCAACATCAATCATTCCAGCAGTATTGAGCGCTGTAAAGACTTCCATCGCTCCTTCGGATTGCCCCAAATATTCCTTCGCTTTTTCAATATATTCCGCAGGTAAGCTTGCAAAATTACCTACAAAAACTCCCCCTGTATGAAAATTGGAAATAGAAGATGATTCAGGGACATAAACACCATTAACAATCATCAAATGACTTTCAGAAGCTTCAGGCAGAATATTTTTTTGTAGAGAGGCTAGATTCCGCTTCTCTAAATGATAATCAAATTGTACCTGTTTGAGTGCAGACAGATCGGTAAAACGCCATTCCTCATCACGGGTGGTGGGTATAGTACTGTGACATACCCAGTCAGTAGCGCGATCGCGTAATTTTTCTACCCAAGCAAAATCTTTCTGCGAAAAGGTTTCATAGCCCTTGACAGCACGTACTTTTTTTGATAGATCACTCAAGAAAGTATCTTTATGCAAAAGGGCTGATGATAGATTAACTGTACTAGAATTTGGAATTGGGCTAGGAGAAACTTGAATATTCATTACACACCCACCTCAGCAGCAAATTCTTCTAGCACCCAGTCATAACCGCGAGATTCTAATTCCAGCGCCAGTTCCTTACCACCACTCGTAATAATCCGCCCTTGTGCCATCACATGCACAAAATCAGGCACAATATAATCAAGTAATCGTTGGTAGTGAGTAATCAAAATTGTAGAATTTTCTGGAGTTGCCAGTTGATTTACCCCATTCGCTACAATTCGGAGCGCGTCAATATCCAAACCCGAATCTGTTTCATCCAAAATTCCTAACTTTGGTTCTAGCAGCGCCATTTGCAGAATTTCATTCCGTTTCTTCTCACCACCAGAAAACCCTTCATTCAAACTGCGACTGAGAAAACTGGAATTCATCTTCACCACATCCAGCTTTTCTTCAATCAAATCGTCAAAATCAAAAGCGTCTATTTCCTCTAAACCTTGCGCCTTGCGACGAGAATTGTACGCCACCCGCAAGAAATCTAAATTGCTCACACCCGGAATTTCTAACGGATACTGAAACGCCAAAAATACACCACTTCTAGCGCGTTCCTCCGGTTCCAATTCCAGCAGATTTTGCCCCTGGAAAATCACTTCACCGCCAGTCACCTCATACGCCGGATGCCCAGCCAACACCTTAGAAAAGGTACTCTTACCAGAACCATTTGGCCCCATGATCGCATGAATTTCACCCGATCGCACCTCAAGATTCACACCTTTCAAAATTGGTGTTCCATCAACATTAGCCGTCAGATTCCGTACTGACAGCACAACTTCGCTATTTTCAATAATCATCTTCTCTCCCTTCTCTCTTCGCCTTCTTAGCGTCTTCGCAGTTCGTCATTCTTCCAAAAGATAAACACAGAACGCCGATGTCTGTGTGTTTATCCTTGCTTCCATTTATCCAACACTGCCTTCCAACTTCAAACTCAACAACTTATCAGCTTCTACAGCAAACTCCATCGGTAGCTGATTGAAAACATCCTTACAGAAGCCGCTAACCATCATCGAAATGGCATCTTCTGCTGAAATACCCCGTTGAGCAAAGTAAAATAACTGATCTTCCCCAATCTTAGAAGTAGAAGCTTCATGCTCCACCTTCCCAGTATTATTTTGCACCTGGATATAAGGGAAAGTATTAGCATGAGCATTATCCCCAATCAGCATCGAGTCGCACTGGGAATAATTTCTCGCGTTTTTAGCCGTCGGATTAACTTTCACTAAACCCCGATAGCTATTACTAGAATTACCTGCGGAGATTCCTTTAGAAATAATTGTACTACGGGTATTTTTACCTACGTGAATCATCTTTGTACCCGTATCAGCTTGCTGCATATTATTTGTCAGCGCCACCGAGTAAAACTCACCCACAGAGTTATCACCCACCAACACACAGCTAGGATATTTCCAAGTAATTGCCGAACCTGTTTCTACTTGAGTCCAGGAAATCTTGGAATTAACGCCCTGACACAAACCGCGCTTGGTGACAAAGTTGTAAATACCGCCTTTACCATTGGCATCTCCAGCGTACCAATTTTGCACGGTGGAATATTTAATTTCCGCGTTATCCAGAGCGACAAGTTCCACAACGGCGGCGTGTAACTGGTTGCTGTCATACATTGGTGCGGTGCAACCTTCAAGATAAGAAACATAACTACCTTCTTCGGCGACAATCAAAGTCCGCTCAAATTGTCCCGTATCACCAGAGTTGATGCGGAAGTAGGTAGACAGTTCCATCGGACATTTTACGCCTTTAGGAATATAGACAAAAGAACCATCGCTAAAAACGGCGGCATTCAAAGCGGCAAAGTAGTTGTCAGCTACAGGAACAACGCTACCCAAGTATTTTTGGATCAATTCTGGGTGTTCTTGCAACGCTTCAGAAATTGAGCAGAAAATAACCCCATCTTCCGCTAGCTTTTCTTTAAATGTAGTAGCGACAGAAACGCTATCGAAAATTGCATCGACAGCGACATTTGCCAGTCGTTTCTGTTCAGATAGGGAAATGCCTAACTTTTCAAAGGTTTCTAAAAGGGTTGGATCGACTTCATCCAAGCTGTTGAGCTTTTCTTTCTTGCGTTTTGGCGCTGAGTAATAAATAATATCCTGATAATTAATTGGCGGATACTTGACATTGGGCCAAGTTGGTTCCGTCATTTTTTGCCACTGGCGATAAGCTCTGAGGCGAAAGTCCAGCATGAACTGCGGCTCGTTCTTCTTAGAGGAGATCAAGCGGATAACGTCCTCGTTTAGTCCACGCTCAATTGTGTCGGCTTCAATATCGGTGACAAAGCCGTACTTGTAAGGTTGGTTGACTAAGGTTTTGACAGTGGCACTCATCAGTAATAATCTCTCGTGTTCGGAACTCTTTTAGGATGGGAGACGGGCTGCGGCTAACCGATTCCCATCTCCCGTTACGGAATGGTTACACGGCTGCTAGAATAGTGGTGGAGAGTAAAACAACAGCTATGTTGTTTAATCTATCTTCATTTTACGCTAAATTAACAACAACAATGTTGTCAAAGTCAAACAATTTTGGATTTTAGATTTGCAATTTGGGATTGAAAGAGGTCACAAGGGTGCTTGGCTCAAGGATTTTAGATTGACGATCGCGTAGTGGGGCACATACCAGAAAACTTTTTTAATCCAAAATCGTTCGACTGAGCTTGTCCTGAGCGTAGCCGAAGGGCGAAGTCGAAGTCCAAAATCCAAAATCCAAAATCGGCACGGTCAAATTTTCAAATAAATTTTTGGGACGTTCGCTGAACGTTTCGCACCAGAAGATGGCGACTACCCACCAGTCCTCAACCAAGCAAGATATCCTAGAATATCTGCACAAACACGAAAAAGCAACGGCTTTGGAGCTAGCTGAAGTTTTAGACGTTACCCCTCAAGCAATTCGTCGCCATCTCAAAGATTTGGAGACGGAGGAGCTAGTTTTGTATTCAACATCAGTGCAGGCGGCGGGGATGGGGCGTCCGCAGCACCTTTATCAGCTGAGTCGTCAGGGACGCGATCGCTTGCACCGAACAATGAGCGATCGCTTTGGTGATGCAAGCGGGAATTTTGCGGTTTCGCTGCTAGACACCTTAGCCGAAACGGTAGGACACGATCAATTTAAATCGATTTTAGAGAAACAGTGGCAGCGCAAAGCCAAAGAATACCGCGATCGCGTCGGTAATGGTTCGCTGCGAGAACGGGTAGCCAACTTAGTCGAGTTGAGAAAAGCGGAAGGCTTCATGGCGGAGTATCATCCTGTTGATGTGAGTGACTCCTTTGAGTGCGATCGCTTTATCTTAATGGAGCATAACTGTGCTATTTCTAATGTTGCCGAATCTTTTCCTAGTATCTGCGGTCACGAATTAGAAATGTTTGCTGCCGTATTACCAGATTGTATCGTAGAACGCACCCACTGGATTATTGATGGTCAACATCGTTGTGGCTATTTAGTACAAATTCGTCATTAGTCATTAGTCCTTTGTCCTTTGTCACTTGTACTGAGCGAAGTCGAAGTATTTGTCATTTTTTTAATAACTAATACCCAACTAACTTTGAGATAGCATTTCATTTTTTCATTTATGGATGTATCACCACAGCAACCATCAACACAATTTTTAACCCTGGAAGAGTCAGCAAAAGTAGATGCGGCGTTGTTGTCTTCCCCAGAAAAGTTTTTAACAAGATTGACAATTTCATCACTGAAGCTTTTGAAACATATTGCCCAAGAGTACGGTGTTGCTATTGAAGATTTGACAGCACAGCAAGTAATTGCCTGGTTTGAAAAAGATGGCAAAATTCGTCGCGAGCAGGGCATTGAAGGTTCATATCTGAAATGGTAATCTGCGGTAGTAAAATTTGGCGTTGCATTTACTTAGAAAAAAATAACCATAAAAATATCGCGCTTTTAAATAACAGCAATGTTTTTTAGAAGCGCGATATTCACAGATAAGAAGATATGTTGACACGTGTTGTACTAGAAACGCCAACCTGAAATAATAAACAAAAAACACCTTGCAAAAGGTGCTTTTATTAAAAAATAAATAACATTTGATTTTTCAAACAATTATTTAAGTATTGTAAGTGTTAGTCCGAGGACTACGAGCGCCAGTTACAGCTCCAATCATTGAGGCTATTAAACCCAACAAAGAACCAAACACAAACCACCACAATCCCGAACGTAAATTAGCTGCTGCATCACGAGCTTGTTGGGCACTTATATTTGCTTGTGGTACATTAACACCACCTTGCTGTTGTACCTGGTTTATGACTTCCCCAGCGTTAGAAGCAGCAACACCAAAAGCACCAGATACTCCACTTGCTAAAAGCCATGAGCTAACTGCCAAAGTCGTTGCCCAAAGAATTGCGCCGTTCAGAAGAGCTGTATTGCGGTTCATCGGCCCACAAGCACGGGTTGTAACCCAACCACCAGTAAACAGGGAAATTAGTAGAGCGATAGTTGACCAAAGCCCCGCATTACCTGCAGCGTTAGGAGCAATTGTTCTAGGCGCACCTGAACTTTCAACTGCACCTGCCGCAAACGCACCAATTATCGCACTCAAAATTAATTGTGTAGCCAAAGAAACCAACAAACCAGCAATAATTGGCCCCCAGCGAACACGGTCGTGATATTCAGCTACTCGACCTGCTACCACAGGATCGGTAGATATAACGTCATTTCCTGTCCGATTTACGTATGACATCGCTTATTTTCTCCAGTGCTATTTCAGCAACGTTTCTGCTCGGGTATATTCATCTTTATGCTTCAAATTAAATAACTAAATGTTCTGTTTTAATCTCTATCGATAGAAAGATTTAATACGTCTATCTTTAGCCAGAAAAAAACAAACTTTGTTTAACAATTTTTAATATAATTTAGTGTTTATTTATGTATTTTTTCTAAAATTTCCATCTAAAAACTCTTAACTTAAGATATAACTATTAGCTAGCTATCATAAACCAGCTTTAAAGATGTATGCCATTAGCCTTAATCTAACTAAAGCTGTGTAATGAATGTCAAAAGTAAAAATCATCAAAAACTAACGCATCCTCACAGCAGTGCCTGTGGCAGTAATCAGCAAAAGCACTCCTGACTGGTCAACATTTATTGTGCCAGTATCAATTTCAATCCCAATTACAGCATTTGCTCCTAAACGTTGTGCGCGTTGTTCTAATTCTTCTAGTGCCTTGCGTTGACCCTGCTCAAATAGACGCTCATAGCTACCAGTGCGTCCACCGATAATATCTCGAATCCCAGCCAAAAAATCTCGTAAGAAATTGCTGCCGTAGACGACTTCTGCTGTCACAATGCCTAAATATGATTCAATCACGGCTCCTTGAATGACATCAGTGGTAGTTATAATCATAAATTAACCTCCTATATGGGATATATCTTAATATTTATTATTACAGTATTTTGATAAACACTTGAATAATTGTCACTATTATTACAGAATACAGGTTTGACAAACATCCTCTCATCCAATTTTAGATTGCACTTTGGGGTTAGTCTTGTCCTAAACAGATTAATGCAACATTTGACAGTTTAAATTTATCTTATCTTTGAATGACCAAAAAAGGATGTAAATGCCTGGATGATAACTTCTCAAAGGCTAATATCAAGGATTAAAAATGTCATAACTTTGGATACAGAGTCAGCAAACTCTGAAATGAAATAAAAATAGGAATAAATTTAAAAACCTATAAGCTTGCTGTATCAGAATCTAGGATTAAGTCAGATTTCTGTTGAGTTTTTCTAGGTAACACGTATAACTACTGATTAAAAAATGTGTAGTTTTGCTATAGTACGAGTTTATATGTAGGTATCTTCATCTGCCTGGAATCGCTGACACTTCATTCTTCAGTAAAAACTCTGTTATGTAGTGCTAAATGTAAAAGAAAAGAAAATGAACTATTAACATCTGAATCAATACGAAGAAATACAGTTTTCAAAAGTCCATATTTTTGTTTTAATGTACAAGAAAAAAGTCCTCTAAAATTTCAGGAAATTTACTGTGTACAAGCCAACATCATTCGTGTTTAGTGTGGTGTTACTAGGATGTTTTACTTTCACCATACCTTCAGTAGCTCAGGCTCAGGTATTAGTGGCGCAAGCCAAAAACCCAGAGTTAAAGCAATTACTGGAGGAAGGACGGAGGTTAGTGAATGCTGGGGATTATGGTGGTGCGATCGCTGTTTATCAGCAAGCAGCTAGTATAGATCCCAAGAATGCTAAAATCCATTCAGGTATTGGGTATTTATACGCTCAACAGGGAAATTACCAGGCAGCATTAGCAGCTTATCGTAAAGCGATCGGAATCAGCCCAAACAATAGTGATTTTTACTACGCTGTGGGTTACATCAAAGCCAATTTGGGTGACACGCGTGGGGCAAAGGAAGGTTATCGTCGTGCCATACAGTTGAACCGTAACAACGTCAACGCCTATTTAGGATTGGCTGTGACGCAATCGCGTATGGGAGACTATAATGCTGCTACCTGGGCATACCAACAAGCAATCGACTTGGATAAAAACAATGCCCAAACTTATGAGTTGATGGGTTCGATGTATAAACAGCGACGACAAGCCAAACAAGCAAACAGCTTGCTTCAGAAAGCCCGTGACTTGTACAAACGGCGCAATGACTCAGATGGCGTAGAACGGGTAGAAGCCATGCTGCGGCAGTTAGGAGGATGAGGTTAATCTAATTGGCGTCCCGTTAATTCCACAAAAATATCTTCCAGATTAGAGGGACGCACCATCATTCCGGTTTTATCGGGCTGTTCATTCAAGTAGATATTTGCTGCTTGCAATGATGGGAAAAACAGATATTCCCAATTACGAGCGCCATCACTTCCGATATTAGATACACCTAATTGTTTCATCACCAAACCTTCACCGTGAGCAGAACGCAGCTGTTGTAAAGTTCCCAAAGAAATCAGCTTACCGCTATCCATAATACCGATGCGTCCTGGCTTGGTAGAACCAAAGGCATCGCACAAAAATTCGACCTCATCCATATAATGAGTCGTCAGTAGCATCGTCATCCCTTGTTTATTTAAATCCCGAATAATTTCCCAGAGGCGTCGCCTGGTTTGGGGGTCTAGTCCTACCGTTGGTTCATCTAAAAACAAAATTTGCGGTTGATGCAATAAAGCTCTCGCAATCTGCAACCGTCGTTTCATACCCCCAGACAGGGTTTTTACCAAATCATCACGTTTTTCTGCTAGCTCAACATACTCTAGCCATTGATTAATCAATTTTTGTCGCTGCGGGTTACTAATGTGATGTAGTCTCCCGTGCAGTTCCATATTTTCCCAGACGGTTAAATCGTTATCCACACTGACTTGTTGCAAGACTACACCAATACTCTGTTTTGCCAACGTTGCTTGGCGCATCACATCGTATCCACCTACTTCTATGCGTCCTTGGGACGGTTTCGTAAGTGTAGTCAGCATCCGAATTGTGGTGGATTTACCCGCACCGTTTGGGCCAAGTAGAGCAAATATCTCTCCTGCTTCAATTTGGAATGACAGGTCATTGACTACAGGTACATTGTTGTAAAACTTGTAGACGTTTTCTAAAAAGACAGCAGCAGTCACGTCGCTTCGCTCCGAATTAAAAATTAAAAATTAAAAATTAACCAACTCATAAATAAATTTAGTTGCCTGTATCCTTTTTTGTTCGGTCATGGATAAATTTGCTCACACCAGTTCATAATCAAGACTACCATTCTGATTACATCAAACTAAATATATTTTATTAACCCTTAGATAACTCAATCTTTACTTGTTGACATAACAACGTGTGGTAAACACTTATCCTGTAATACTTTAGTTAAAGGTTGCTGTTATTTAGTATGGAATATCATCACCCATTGAAGCTAAATCGGCGTCAGTTTTTGCTACATTCAGCTATCACTGCTGGCGGAATTATTTCCACAAATTTTGTCGCTAAATCACCAGTTTTTGGCGAAGCACCTGCAATTATCACCTCTGATAAAATGCGTCCTGGCATACCTTATGGCGTAGCAAGTGGAGATATATCTAACGATAGCATCGTGATTTGGAGTCGGAGCGATCGCCCCGCCAAAATGATCGTAGAATATTCTACCAGTGAGTCTTTTCGCAATGTGCAGCGAGTTGTGGGGCCTAATGCCTTAAAAGATAGCGACTTTACAGCACGACTTTATCTGAAGAATCTACCAGCAGACCAAAAATTATTTTATCGGGTGATTTTCCAAGATTTAGATTATCAAGGCACTTACAGCGCTCCTTTTTATGGCACTTTCCGAACTCCCCCCAAATCTGGGCGAGATATATTCTTTGTTTGGGGTGGCGATACTGCTGGTCAGGGATGGGGTATTAATCCTGATTTCGGTGGGATGAAAATTTACGAAACTATGCGCCAACTTCATCCCGATTTTTTCATCCATTCGGGCGATAATATTTATGCTGATGGCCCGATTCAATCAGAAGTGACTTTAGACGATGGCACTATTTGGAGAAATATCACTACACCAGAAAAATCCAAAGTAGCAGAAACTCTCACAGAATTTCGTGGCAACTATATATATAATTTGCTGGATAAAAATATCAAGCGTTTCAATGCTGAAGTTCCCATATTGGCACAGTGGGACGACCACGAAACTAGAAACAATTGGTATCCTGGGCAAATTATCCTTAACGATGACCGTTATAAAATTAAAGATGTTAACTTGCTAGCCGAAAGGGCAAGACAAGCCTTTTTAGAATATTTGCCTATTGGATATGCAAGCAATAATCCAGATAAAGCGAAAATTTATCGTTCTTTCAACTATGGCCCATTACTAGACGTTTTCATGCTGGATGAGCGCACCTACCGGGGGCCAAATTCCCCCAATAATCAGCCAGTGCCAAGTAAAGAAACAGATTTTTTGAGTAGAAAACAAGTGCAATGGTTAAAAAGGCAATTGCTGTCATCAAAAGCAACATGGAAAGTGATTGCTAGTGATATGCCTTTGGGGCTGATAGTTAAAGACGGTAGCACAGATTTTGAAGCTTGGGCGAATGGAGATGGCCCAGCTTTAGGAAGAGAATTAGAACTTGCCGATTTACTACGATTTATCAAAAACAAAAATATCCAGAATGTTGTTTGGTTAACTGCTGATGTACATTACGCAGCAGCCCACTATTACAACCCCGCTAAAGCTCAGTTTACCGACTTCAAGCCTTTTTGGGAGTTCGTTGCTGGGCCGCTTAACTCTGGCACATTTGGGCCAAACGAATTAGAAAATACTTTTGGGCCACAATTAGTATTTCAAAGCCTTCCTCCAGGTACAAAAGCAAATCGACCGCCAAGTGAAGGTTTGCAATTCTTTGGAGGAGTTAAAATTAATGGAAATACAAAGGTGATGACGGTAACATTGCGTAACTTGGCTGGGGAGACTGTTTACAGTGTAGATTTACCGCCAGAAAAATAAATCGCCAAAAGCATAGTGAAATTTAGCCAGTGAGATAGAGTAATGACGCAATTTTTTACTTTGTCTGCTGGTTTTTCTATTTTTTGGGTGGGATGTTGAAGGATGAAAAAATTGTGCGATGCCTGGGTTGGGCTTTGCCAACGCCACTGATAGGAGCTAAATTTAGGTAGGTAGAGTTTTGGAGCTGATCATGCTTAAGCAACTCATCTTAGAAAATTGGAAAAGTTTCCGTTATGCAGAGCTTCCACTTGACCCATTGACTGTTGTGATTGGGACAAATGCAAGTGGTAAGTCTAATATGGTTGAAGCTTTGGAATTTTTACAAAGAATAGGACGAGGTGAGAATATTGAAGCGGCGTTAGCAGGAGATAAAACGCTTAGTTCTATTCGAGGTGGTGTAGAATGGGCAGCACTTAAACCAGAAACTAAATTTACGCTCAACGTGTTAGTAAATGGAAAGTATACTAAAGCTGATTACCTCTACACTATTACTGTGGAAACTAAACCGCATACGCAGCTTTTAGATGAGTCTTTAACACTAATTAAACATAGCTTGAATAAGAATGAAGAACCATATATAGAAAAATTATTCCAAACAGATAACCCATCATCTAATACTCCCAATATTACTGTACATTTATATGATACAAATATTATAAAATCACAAGAGTTTAGGCGCAATCGGTCTATACTTAGCCAGTTGATAGGGCTTTCTATGAAAATGGTTGAAGCAATTAATGTTGTTTCTCAAAGTCTAGAAAATATATTTATTTTGGAATCTATTCCTTCTAAAATACAAAATTATTCACCACTATCTGACAAGTTGGAAAGTGATGGCTCTAACATTGCTGGTGTCTTAGCAGCATTAACTGAAGAACGAAAAAATGAAGTAGAATTAACTCTATCTCACTACATCAAATATTTACCAGAAAGGGATATTAAAAAAGTATGGGCAGAACCAGTTGGTAGACTTAACACTGATGCGATGCTTTACTGTGAAGAAGAATGGAAACCTGGAGAGATGAGACTGATAGAGGCTAAAATTATGTCAGATGGAACTCTCAGCTTTCTAGCAATACTCACAGCATTACTTACTCAACCTGAAGGTAGTCAAATAGTAATTGAAGAAATAGATAATAGGCTGCATCCCTCGCGTGCAGAATTACTTGTAAGGATACTACGAGAAATTGGTCAAAAAAGAAAAATCGATATTTTACTTACTACCCATAACCCAGCTTTGCTTGATGCTTTAGGCCCAGAGATAGTTCCTTTTGTGATTGTCGCACACCGCGATTCTGAAACTGGAGAAAGCAAGCTTACACTTTTAGAAGATATTGATAATTTCTCTAAGTTATTTGCATCATATTCTTTGGGCGATATGACAACTAAAGGTGCAATTGAAAGAAGCCTTTCTCGTAATGAATAGTTACTAATATGAGAAAGGTGCTACTAATCGATACATCCCTTTTATGCGTTTGGTTGCAAGTTCCAGGTAGAGAAACTGCTGGTAATAATGAATGGGATTTTGAGCGTGTAAATCAAAAAATTCAGGTAGAAATCGACAAAGCAACAACGCTGGTACTTCCTTTAGCTGCCGTTATAGAAACGGGTAATCACATTGCACAGGCTAAAACAACTAATTCAGAAAGTAAACGTATAGCAGCTCAAAAATTTGCCGAAATTATGACTGATGCAGCTGATGAGACTACACCTTGGGCAAAGTTCCGTGAGCAAATTGTTCTTTGGGAAGAAGAAGAATTGAAAAACTTAGCCGCTAAATTCCCCAATCAAGCTGTAGAAAAGACTTCTATGGGTGATGCTAGCATTGTCATCTTGGGTTGGCACTATCACCAAAAGGGTTTTCATGTAGAGTTTTTAACTGATGATGACAAGCTAAAATCTCAAGAACCACCTCCACCACAGCCACCTACGCGTCGTAGTAGCCGAACAAAAAGGTAAAATATCCTTGAGCGATTATTATTTACCCAAAATAGAGATTTTTTAACTAACTTTTCCGGAATTAAGTTTGACAGGAATTGTAATAATAAACTCGGTTCCTTCTTTTACGCTAGATATACATTGCAGTTGACCACAATGTTTTTCTACAACAATTTGATAGCTGATAGATAGCCCCAATCCAGTGCCTTTACCGACGGGTTTAGTAGTGAAGAAAGGGTCAAATAATCGCTTTTGTATATCTTTGGGAATTCCTATACCATTATCGGCAATGCTAATAACTACTTGCTGATTGTCTGTGACTTCAGTACGAATACGAATTAAAGGTGATTTTAGATTTGAATAAGCTGATTCCAAATTTTCGGAGATAGCATCAATTGCATTTGTGAGAATATTCATAAATACTTGATTTATTAACCCAGCATAGCATTCTACTAAAGGGAGTTTTCCATATTGTTTATCAATAGTAATTATCTGACCTATTTGCTGATTTACGAGACGGCTTTGTAATATTATTAGAGTACTATCAATACCTTCATGAATATCAACTATCTTTTTATCAGATTCATCAAGGCGAGAGAAATTGCGTAATGAAAGAACTATCTCTTGGATACGCTCAGTACCAAACTTCATAGAATCAAGAAGCTTGAGGTAATCAGCAGTTAAAAATTCTAGTTCCATTTCTGCGATCGCAGCTTCAATTTCTGCTACTGGTGTAGGATAATGGTGTTGGTATAAGCTAATTAATTGTAGTAAATCTTGAGTGTAGTTGAGTGCATAAACAAGGTTGCCAGCAATAAAGTTCACAGGGTTATTGATTTCGTGTGCAATGCCAGCAACAAGTTGTCCCAAAGCAGCCATTTTTTCATTTTGAATTAATCGCGCATAGTTATTCTTAAGGTTACGAAAACCTACTTTAGCAATTCTAGATTGTTCTTCTACTTTTTCTAGTTGAGCTAATGTTAAAATATGAATTTGGGAATAAGCTAAAAGTAAATGATGGAAATCGAGGAGCTTATAACTACCTAACTGAGTTTCTATTAAAATCGGCTCATATACAAATTGAGGTTCTCGCTGCAAAGCTAGCTTATTTGCTTCTACAATGAGTGTATTCTCAGAAATTATACACACATCTGGCTGAAGAAAGTTAATCAGATTAATTGCAGGCCGTTTAGAAAATAGTGGGAAACTATAAGGACGACTCATGTGTTCAAAAAATCTTTGTCGAGAAATCATCCCCAGATAGTCATGATTTTTCACCAGGATAATTCCTGGTAGTAAAGGCTCTTGCTTAAAGAGTGTATTCAAATCATTTGCTGGACTATCTGCTTCGACGTAAACAGACCAAAGTGGTAATTCTTGCAAAGTGGACTCTAATTGCAAGTTCAAATTATTAGCATTTGTCATGCTATGTATTGCCAACATAGTTTAAATCCTTAACCTTGAGTTAACATTTCTGATAACACTCTGAATCAGCATTACGATAATTGCAAAGTTAATCAAACTTATATTTCCCTGATTACTGCTGAAAATTACAGTTATGCTGTAAAACTGCTGATATTAGTGCATCCGGTTCTTTTCTATGCTGGACAATTGATACTAATTAGAATCCCCTGTTATCTGTTAGTTAACCATGTGATGTTAGAATTATGATTTATTTAGAATATTTAAAATTATTTTGGAATACGCTCTTACCAATGATTAATAAATAAATTCAACCGCAGTCATAAGCAACACTAATGAAGTCAAAGATAAAGTAATTAAAAAAAAGTTTTGAAAATTTGGTTATCTCTCAGACTGCTGCTTACAGTTGCAGGCTTACTGTTTAGAGAAGTAAAGCATTATCTTGTACAATCAACGACTAATGACTCCCCTAGATGGGGAGTTATTTGATATCAGTTAGCTAGCTAAGGTGAAATTGGTACGTTTTTAAATGCGGCTGTATCTGGCACAAAAATGTCCAAGTTATTAACACCATCGGGAACTCTTAGCCAGATATAAGCATCTGCGGAGGCTTGTGGACGTACTGGGAACAAAGAAACGCTTCCTGTTGAGCGATTAAGAGCAACTCCTTTGTAGGTTACGCTAGTTTCAGGATTGCGGGCTGTTGTACTAGCTACCGAGATAATATCGCTACCAACAACTCCGTCTGTGGCAAGGCGACGAATCCGCATTTGCAGATTTACCACATCACGGTTTCCAGTTTCTGGGTCTTTAATTCGTTTTGCTGAAAGTAACTCAACTTCTGCCTTTTTGCCAAAAGCAGGCTGCACAAATTGGCCAGGACTAATTGCTGATGTTGTAGCACTAGCTGGGGATGGTGAGACAGTTGCTTGTGGAGAAGTTGTAGCTGTAGGACTTGGGACTTGAGTGGGAATGGTGTTACTGGCTGTACTAGTAGTATTTAGTGTTTGCCGTAACATAAAAACTTCATAAGCTACATAGCCGCTACATCCCAAAGCCAAAGTAGAGAGTAATACAGCTACACCAGATAAAAATGTACTCACACCATTGCCTCGATTTCGTATTTCTGTATATGCAGGTTGACTTAGGTTTCGATTTTGTAGTCCCATAAATTATGTTTATGCGTAGGCGCAGCCCGTCGTAGACATCGCCTATGTATGAAACATGTGAACATCTTCCCTATACTAATTAAGTAACTTTACTGAGCCAATTCTTCTCTCTCCGGAAAGAAATTGTTTGCAAAGTAAAAATATCTGTCTTTGGGATAAGGAAAATTGGTGAGACTTAAGACTTTAAATCAACCACTGGGTGTTTTGTTAATATTTTTGACTAGCCAGATAGGATTTAGTTCTATTGCGAAAGCACAAACCCCAGTTGCACCAACAACTAGCAGCAAATCAATTTGCTCTAGCCAACTGGGAACAGCTATAGATGCTGTAATCAATCGTCCCTTATTTAGTCGGGGGCGCTGGGGAATTTTGATACAACCTCTGTCAACGGGGCCAACTCTTTACAGTCGAGATGCTCAAAAATATTTTACTCCTGCGTCTAACCTGAAATTGCTGACGACAGCAGCCGCGTTGCAGGAATTGGGTGCTAATTTTCGGATTCGCACCTCTATTTATCAGAATGGCAATGGTATTTTACGTGTTGTCGGCAGGGGAGATCCGAGTTTAAGTGATACTGAACTGCAAAAATTGGCACAGCAGTTAAAACAGAAAGGTATTACTCAAATTCAGCAGTTGAGTGCTGATGATAGTTATATTCAAGGTGATATTGTTAACCCCACCTGGCAATGGGAAGATGTGCAATCAAGTGATGGCGTACCAGTTAGCAGCTTTATTCTGAATAAAAATATTTTTAGCTTTAAACTTGCACCACAGGCTGTAGGTAAATCTTTGCAAGTGCTGTGGATCGATCCTGGCGAAGCAAAACAGTGGCGGATAATTAATCAGTCAGTAACCGTCCCTCAAAATCAACCGAGCTACGTCAATGTCACCCGCGAATTATCAGGAACAGTATTACGAATTCAAGGACAACTGACAACGAATTCTGAAGAATCTTTAATAGATTTACCTGTAGTTGACCCAAATTATTACTTCTTACGACGTTTCCGTACTGTCTTAGCAACAGAAAAAATTACTTTGGGACAGACATTAGTAGTAAATGGTGGTGTGAATCAACAGGAAATAGCATTTGTAGAGTCGCCACCTTTAGCTGAATTATTAGCAGAAACTAATTTAAATAGTAATAATCTTTATGCTGAAGCATTGCTGAGAGCATTAGCTGTGAAAAAGACTAGACTTAAAAATCAGACTACTGCTGATGTCGGTTTAGAAGTTGTCAAAGCAAGTTTAACTAAATTGGGGATCGATCCAGCTAATTACATTTTGGTCGATGGTTCAGGTTTATCACGTCGTAACTTAGTGACACCAGAAGCTTTTGTCCAAATTCTGCGGGGAATGGCAAAAACCCCAACAGCATCTATATATCGCGCATCTTTACCCGTCGCGGCTAAAAGTGGAACTCTGAAAGGCCGCTTTCAAGATACACCTGCTGAGGGCATTGTGCAAGCAAAAACAGGTACGTTAACGGGTGTAGTTTCTCTATCTGGATATCTGAATGCGCCGAAATATGAGCCGCTAGTTTTTAGTATTATCGTCAATCAGTCGGATCAATCTGCAACAGTTATACGGCAGGCAATTGATGAAGTTGTTGTGTTGTTAACACAGTTGCAGCATTGTTAATATTAGACATCTTGCAAAAGTAACTTTGGCAAGATATTGGGGTGCATGTTAAAGGTTACTGGGTTTGGGAAAATTCCATACCTTTACCCTTTAACCCTTAACATGCACCCTACTTCTGCAAGAAGTCTATTATACTTTTCACTCATAACTTTTTTCATGCCAGCCAAAATCTTACCACCGCTCCTAAAACCTGGAGACTTATTACGAGTAATTGCCCCTAGTGGTGCTTTGCGAGAATTTGAAGAATTTAAACAGAGTCTAGAAATTTGGCGATCGCGTGGCTATCAACTAGAAATCAGCCCACAGATAGATGACAAATGGGGTTATCTAGCTGGAAAAGATGAAACCCGCCGTCAACAGCTAGCAGCAGCATGGCAAGATCCTGATTGTCGTGGTATTCTCTGTGCCAGAGGTGGTTTTGGCAGCACCCGCATCTTAGAAAATTGGAATTGGGCAAATTCAGAGCCTCCCAAGTGGCTCATAGGCTTTTCTGATATCACAGCTTTATTATGGAGCCTTTATACAGCAGGAATTTCCGGCGTTCACGGCCCGGTAATGACAACTTTAGCAGATGAGTCAGATTGGTCAATTAAGCGATTATTTGATTGGGTAGAAGGTGGTTCTTTTACCCCTCTCAAAGGTTGCGGTTGGGGTGGTGGTGTGGTTCATGGTACTTTATTGCCAGGTAATCTCACAGTGGCTACTCACCTTTTGGGTACACCAATCCTGCCACATCTTGATGGTGTAATTCTGGCCTTCGAGGATGTTACCGAAGCACCTTATCGCATCGATAGGATGCTGACGCAGTGGCGTTTGAGCGGTGCTTTGTCTCAAGTCTGCGGTATTGCATTGGGCGGTTTTACTCGCTGTGAAGCGCCGCCAACTATATCTAGTTTTAGCGTAGAAGAAGTATTGCGCGATCGCCTGGGCGATTTAGGGATTCCCATTGTCTCCGATTTGCCTTTTGGCCACGATAATCCCAATGCAGCCTTACCAGTGGGTGTAGAGGTAACTTTAGATGGGGATGCAGGAATATTAGCGATCGCGCATCCCCATGAAGTTAAAATCAGATCCGCTTGTGGTTAAACAGTCATAATCCACTCACAGAATAATGTTCTAAATGCTTTGGTAAATTCCAATTAATTTTCGGATCTGGCTGATGTTTTACTGGTTCAACATTTCCTCGCCAAGCAGCGCCCATAATTTGCATAGTTTGGTAAATGATTGTATTCCAACCTTTTTGCTTTAAGTAGTCTAAACCTTGTGCTACATCAGGGGAAGTTAAATCATGGAACAAAATTAAAGCATCGTCCTCTGCCAATGGTTCACAAACAATCGTATCATTAAGCGGAGCAGGTGCTTCATGATCGCCATCAATGAAAATTAATGACCACTTGTGTTGTAATTCTTTAGCTAACTCTTCTACCCTTTGTGGGCTATAACCAGCTACTAAATTAACTGAGTCAAGAACATTAGCAAATCGTAGGGAATTACTTACACTTTCATAAACATCTTCTCTGACTAGAAAAGGATCGATTACATCTAATTCCACTCCACCCAATGCCAGATGACAGGCAGACCAACCGCGCAAACAACCAATTTCTAAAGCTTTTTTTCCGGAAAATCTGAGTGCCGTATTATATAAAATATGTGCTTCATCTCTATTGAGGAACCCTATAAATGGCTCATCTATATCCACATACCATTTATGGGGAATATCTCGACGTAAATAAGACCAATAACAGTTATTAATGTCTCCAATAACCATATTGGGGAAAGCTGAATCAGGATAAACTATTTCAAATTCAGGTGAAATATAGTCCCAACTAGACAAAGAGATATTTTGAACAACTTCATTAGTATTTGCCATTATTAATTTTTCTCCCAAGATTAATTATGTACTAATTTTGTTAGCTTTACCAATTAAATTAGGACTTACGCACACTCTACGAATTCTCGGCGCTCTTGGCGGTTCGATAAATTAAGCTTTTTAGCAATTTTTGCGTAACTCCTATAAATTACGGAAATTAGCATTAACAGTAACATACTATGGTTCAATAGTTAATACTAAGACCAACTCGAATATCCAAATAAAGGTAATCGCCTCTAGTGTGGGACTGCGGCAATTAGAGCAGAGCATCGATTCAAAAATCACAAACCTAACCTTCCAGACTGCTTACTTACGAGATAAGTAGAGCAACACTTACCTCTTGCAACCGAGCAAGGATTGGAAAAGAAAATCTTTCAGGAACGCTAAATTGTCATTTTCAGCCAAGCTTAAAATAAATGCGATCGCATTATAAATACAATCGAAAATAGCTTATAATAACCAAGTCATTCTCCTGATTATAAAACTAAAGCTTTTTTATGAAAATTGCCCTCGTAGCTTGGGGTTATATCCCTGAACCCCCTCTATCACATTCTGTTTTAACTGTGATAACTGAATACAAAAATTTTTTAGAAACAATTGGACATCAAGCCGATATCTTAAACAAGAAAGATGTTAACGAAGTTATAGAATATATTAATAATAATAATTATGATTTTGTGCATTTACACGCCTACAGCTTTGTCAGCGAGTTTAATCGAAACCTTAAACAGAAGTATTGTTTTACCTGCCATGATGGTTATTTGTTTAAAACAGATAAATGGAATGAGGAATTTAGAGAAGCATATCAACATTATTTTAATGCACCTGGAATAATTGCTCTTTCTCATTTAACAAAAGATTTTTTCTTGAACGCAGGGTATTCTGGATACATCGCAGTGCAAGTAAATGGTATTGATACTCAGAAAGTAAATTTTCAACCTCAAGGGAATAATAAAGCTATTTGTTTAGGTTGGATTCAGCCAAGAAAACAGCAGAAATTACTGGCAAAAATTATAAATGGAAAGATTGCAATAGATTTTGTTGGTCCTCTAGACGATCCTGATTTTATTCAAGGAACAACCACAAAATATTTAGGTGTATGGAGTTTAGAACAGGTTTATTCTCGGCTCACAGATTATAGCTGTTTAGTTTTAATTAGTGAAGGAGAAGTTGCACCACTCGTAGTATTAGAAGCAATGGCAGCAGGTTTATGTATAGTTGTTTCCGAATCTGCTAGCGCTAATTTGCATCACCAAGAATTCATTAAAATTTTGCCAGATAATATTTTAACTGACACCACAGCAGAAGCTCACAAAATTGTTACCGATACAATTAGCGAGATGATTGAGAAAAACCAATATTATCGTGCACAAATTTTAGAATATGTTCGAGAAAACTTTGATTATAGCCGGATAATTTCTCATTATAATGATATCATGCACGAATTTATAAACTTACACAGCTAAGGAGTAATTTTTCAGCCTGTTAATAACTTGGTTCTGTTCAACACAGCTTAATACTTTACCCCTCAATAATTAAAAATCCCTCTTTTATTAGTGGGATTATTGTGCGAACAATTACGATGATGATTTAAAAATGGAAACTGTAGTTTTTGATTTCAATCATGAAGTGTCAATTATCCTCTGTACCTATAATCGGGCAAAATATTTAAACAATTGCATTGATAGTGTGATTGCTCAAAATTTTCAAGATTGGGAACTGATTATAGTGGATGATGGCAGCCAAGATAATACTTTTGAAATTGTAAATTATTATATTCAAAAATTTCAAAATATCCGATATTTGAAACACCAAAATAGGAAGCTGTGGTATGCTAAAAATGTAGGAATACAGGCATCTTTCGGCAAATATATAACATTCTTAGATAGCGATGATGCGTACAAAGTAAATCATCTGGATGCGCGAATTGAATATATGAGAGCTAATCCAGAAATTGATTTGATTGAAGGTGGATTTGCCACAGAAGAAGAAGTTTGGGTTGCAGATTATTTTCAACCAGGTCAAAAAATTAATCTCCGAGAATGTGTTTTAGGGCCAACATTTTTTGGAAAGAGACAGGTATTTTTTGAGGTGAAAGGATTTAATAATATTGCATACGGAGAGGATACAGACTTTTGGTATCGGGCGGCAAAAATATTTAGAACTGAAAAAGTAACCGAACCCCAAACTTATATTTACACAAGAGCAGAAACTAGTATTACCAAAAGTGTTCTGGAGAATATTTCTTAATCTGATTAACTATCTGGTATGAAGATTATCCTTTTTCTATCCCAAATAAGCCATTATTCTCGCCGATTCATCGCTTCTGGTTGGCGGATATTACTTCTAGGGATTGTTCTAAGTTCGTTCCTAATATTTTTATCTGGTTGTCAGGGACTAGTACAGAAGGATGATGGAGTAATTCATTTAACCCTATGGCAAGCAATCAATCCCCCTGCTAATCGGGATGTGTTTGAAAAACTGGTAGACAAATTTAATCAGACTCATACTGATGTGCAGGTAGAATCTGTCTTTTTAGCTCAACCCCACTTGCCAAAAATATTAACAGCTGTTGTGGGTAATGTGCCTCCAGATATCTTGGCATTCTATCCGCAAATTACAGGTCAGTTAGCAGATTTAAGGGCAATTATACCTTTAGAATATTGGTTGAAAAAATTGCCTCTAAAGTCAGAAATCACCCCTAACTTACTTGAAGAATTGCAATTAGATGGTCATCTTTGGTCGGCTCCATTATATACAAGTAACATCGGTATTTTTTACAGACCTAAGCTTTTTGAAGCTGCGGGAATTACACAAACGCCCAAGACTTGGGAAGAATTGAGAGAAGTTGCCAAAAAATTAACCATAGACCGCAATGGCGACAACCGACCAGAACAGTACGGAATTCTACTGCCTTTAGGGAAGGGAGAATGGACTGTTTTTAGCTGGTTTCCTTTTTTATTGAGCGCTGGCGGAGAAGTACTGACAAATAACCGACCGAATTTAACGAATGCTGGAGCGCTGAAAGCTTTACAATTCTGGCAGCAGCTATTAAAAGATGGTTCAGCAATGCTTTCTTCTCCAGAACGGGGTTATGAAGAGGATGCCTTTATAGCGGGTCGGGTTGCTATGCAAATTACGGGCCCTTGGACTTATATCACGAAATCTAACGTTGATTACGACGCATTTTCCATACCTACAAATGTTGGTCAAGCTACGGTGACAGGTGGCGGAAATCTTTATGTGATGAAGACTACACCAGCCAGAGAGCAAGCTGCACTCAAGTTTTTAGAATATGTTTTGAGTGAAGAATTCCAAAAAGAATGGAGTATCGGTACCGGTTTTTTACCAGTTAATCTTAAAGCTGCACAAAGTGAAGCTTATCAGCAATTCCTCAACCAAAAATCTTGGTTAAAAGTGTTTATAGAACAAATTCCTCTAGCTGGTGCTAGACCGATTATCGCCGGATATAGCCGTCTTTCTGACAGTCTTGGTCGAGCTATCGAGGCTACATTGCTGGGTGAATCTCCCGACAAAGCTCTCAAAATAGCACAAGAGCGTTTAGAAACTATTTGGGATAACAATTAAATGGGACTGGGTAACTCGTGGTCTCCTTTGGGGTGCAGTGGCTTGAGTATATAATTAACTACCAGCATTGGTAAGAATTCCTACAAGCACTCGCACTAATTCTTCCAAACCTTCAGGAACGCGATAAAGTTTGATATCTTGGATGACCCGTTTATCTTGCCGATAAAATATTCCAAATCGCCAATCTTCTCCATTTGTTACAGCACCATACAAAGTTGGTGTTTGCGAATCTGTCCATTGGTCGAGTGCTATCAATTCAATTGCAAGTTGAGTAAATCCCCGGCTTAAATCGGATTGCTTGGCTTCAACCACTAACAGGGAATTGAAAGATGAAATATAGTAATCAAAACTTCCTTTGAGTTGTTCGCTAACATTAATGGGGTACTCAATGTTTAGTTGAGTTTGCGTTTGGTCGCAAATTTCCAACAAAATAGGAGCAATTAAAACTTCACGTTTTGCAGCTTCACTGATAGGATTTACGCGCATGATATTGCGCCGTAAGTAACGCTGTAAAAATTCTAAATAGTCAATTACGCCTGAATATTGTGGTAGTTGTAACGATGCGCGTTCGTAACTACATCCCAGTTCCGCCAAGATATCTGCTGGGGTATATGGTAATTCAAAATACTTACTAAATTTATAACTTTGACCGGGTTGGAGAATGCGCGGGCGAGTCATAAATATTAAGGTGATGAAATATATTCGATAAAAGTTAGGAAGAAATTCCAGTTTTGGGATGTAAATTTCTTTTTAATCTACACAAACCAATTGCTGGTATAGCTCCTAAAATCGCTGCTGTCAGTCCTTGTCCACTCCAATATAGTATGGGAGTACGGTAAGTTTCTGGAATCAAATTTTGCACAATAAAAAGCAACCAAACCAAAATAGTAATCCAGAAAAAAGAGATTGAGGGTACAAAATTCCACCACCAAATACCTGCTGTATATCGCCTCAACACCAGCCATTGGCAAATCCCTAGCCAAATTCCAGAAATTATATATGCGATCGCAGACAAAAATCCAAAAATCAAAGTATCTTCAGAAGCTGATGAGGCAATGGTTGAAATGTAGTTAATCCAGGCTGTAGAAACGCCGTTGGCAATCAGCCAACCGACACTAGTAGCAAATAACCACTGCCAACCCGGTAAATATCGGTAAAGGACAAGAGCTTGATCCGCAGCGAAAATCACGGCAAATACAACGTTACTAAGGCTTCTAACCAAAATGCTCCATGTTTGTGGTTGATTAGCAACGTTAGATGAAAGACTTTGGAGAATAATTTTCTCTAAAGCGATACTGGCAACGCCACCGACAACCCATCCGATGAGGGTCATTAAGGTAAACTGAATAAAGAACCTCTGTCGCTGCGATCGCGGAATCAAATACTTTCCTGGATTAGGCTCATTATTAGCAGATGCAACACGATCGGGACTGTTAGAGTCAGTTTCCATAGGGAATTAAAAAAGTAGATAGTGGAGACAACACAAAAGAGTGACGAAATTCTTTTATATTCCACTTTCTTTATTAATTCTTGTTTTATCGCATTTCCGACCCGATTTTCCTTTGGTGTCAAGGGACTAGGGCTTTTGCTGATAACTTGCTAATAAAGCGTAATCCCAGAATGATAAGCTAAACAGTGGCATAAAAGTTGTGACTTAGGATGAAGTGATAAATGGGTGTTTATTCAACGACTCCTCATCTCTTACGGGCTGCTCGTGGTGAAGTAGTAGATCGTCCCCCTGTATGGATGATGCGACAAGCGGGACGATATATGAAAGCATATCGAGACTTAAGAGAAAAGTATCCTTCGTTTCGCGATCGCTCCGAAATTCCAGAAGTAGCAATTGAAGTTTCTTTGCAACCCTGGAGAGCTTTCCAACCAGACGGAGTAATTTTATTTTCTGATATTGTCACCCCACTACCTGGTTTGGGGATTGACATGGACATCGCCGAAGGTAAAGGGCCAATCATTCACTCACCTCTGCGCACTCAAGAACAAATTGATAATTTGCATCCTTTAGAACCAGAAGCAGCTCTACCATTTATCAAAACAATATTGCAAGCGTTGCGTTCGGAAGTAGGCGACAAATCAACGGTGTTAGGCTTTGTGGGTGCGCCGTGGACGTTAGCAGCTTATGCAGTCGAAGGAAAAGGTTCTAAAACCTACTCCATCATCAAAAATATGGCATTTTCAGATCCGGCGATATTGCATCAATTATTAGCTAAATTAGCAGATGCGATCGCCATCTATGCCCGCTACCAAATTGACTGTGGCGCTCAAGTTGTGCAAATGTTCGATTCTTGGGCGGGTCAATTGAGTCCTCAAGATTATGACACCTTTGCTCTCCCCTATCAGCAGCGAGTTTTCCAGCAAGTTAAGCAAACCCATCCCGATACACCTTTGATTTTGTTAGTTAGCGGTAGTGCAGGTGTGTTAGAAAGAATGGGACAATCTGGGGCTGATATTGTTACTGTAGACTGGGCAGTAGATATGGCAGACGCAAGAGCCAGATTGGGTAAACAAATGAAAGTGCAAGGAAATCTTGACCCAGGCGTGTTATTCGGCTCTAAACAGTTTATCCGCGATCGCATTCTTGATACGGTTCGCAAAGCTGGCAATTGGGGTCACATTCTCAATCTCGGTCACGGTGTCTTACCAGAAACTCCCGAAGAAAATGTCGCTTTCTTCTTTGAAACTGCGAAGGAATTGAATCTTGCAGGAGTTAAGAGTTAGAAGTCATACAATTTTAGATTTTAGATTTTAGATTTTAGATTTTTCCTGCAATCTAAAATCCAAAATTCAAAATCTAAAATTTCCAGAGTTATTCAGTTGCGATTCGGAACTTTTAACTTTATTCTTAATTCTTTGGTTTTAACTCCTAACGTTTTATAAATTCTCTATGAGCCAGAAGCGGATTTTAGTGACTGGTGCAAGTGGTTGTGTAGGTCATTATTTAACAGAAGCCTTAATTAAAGAGACAAATCACGAACTGTATCTATTAGTTAGGAACCCAAGCAAACTGCAAGTTGATACTAATGCTCGTTCAGGCATCAACGTTTTGCAAGGTGATATGCAAAATATTCGCCAATTTGCCGATTTGCTATCCACAATTGATACAGCCGTACTCACAGCCACAGCTTGGGGCGGCGAGCAAACATTTGATATTAATGTCGTCAAGACTATAGAGTTACTCGAACTGCTAGATCCAGAACGTTGCCAGCAGGTAATTTATTTTTCGACAGCTAGCGTTTTGGATCGCTACAATCAACCATTAAAAGAAGCCGGGGAAATTGGGACAGATTATATCCGTTCTAAATATGAGTGCTTAGAGAAAAAAGAAAAATTAGCGATCGCACCCAAAATTACCACAATATTTCCGACTGTAGTATTGGGCGGTGATGCGAATAAACCCTATTCTGCTGTCACATCTGGTATTACAGAAGTGACGAAATATATCAATTTGATTCGCTTTTTGGAAGCAGATGGCAGTTTTCACTTTATCCACGGACGAGATATTGCCACTGTCGTGCGATATTTAATCGATCGTCCTGCTAAAGATAATCAGCCACGTCGGCTGGTTTTAGGTCAAGCACCATTAACTGCTAATCAAGCAGTGAAAGAAGTTTGTGCTTATCTAGGCAAAAAGATTTACTTTCGTATTCCCATATCTATAGCATTGGCTAATTTGATTATTGTTCTATTCCGCATTCGCATGGCTGCTTGGGATCGGTTTTGTATGAACTATCGGCATTTTACTTATGAAAAATTCATCAATCCTGATAGTTTCGGCTTACCAAATTATTGTGCAACCATGAGTGATGTTTTGAAAATTAGCGGTGTTGAAAAGGCTAAAAATTGATTATAATCTGTGGCTTTTGACAACATTTAGAAAATATTAGCAGAAAATTATTCTAATCTCGTAGAGAGCGTCTGGTGTCATTGAGTATGAGTGAAGAATGGAAAATTACCTCTTTCCTCTCTGCTCTCCAGCCCCTAGATTTAAGTTAAAAATCTCAGTGGTAAAATAAAACAACTTTAATAAAAAGTCAATAACTCTTTATTTTCGTTAGAGTGGGATAACAATCAAAGTGTGAGGATTGATACTACATGCGAATCTTGTTAGTGTATCCAATATTTCCCAAAACCTTTTGGTCTTATGAAAAAATCCTAGAGTTAGTCGATCGCAAGGTTTTACTACCACCTCTAGGTTTAGTAACAGTAGCCGCGATTTTGCCCCAAGAATGGGAATTCAAGCTGGTCGATCGCAATATCCGCCCCGCAACAGAAGCAGAATGGGCATGGGCAGATGTAGTAATTTTCTCTGCGATGATTGTCCAGAAACAAGATTTACTTGAGCAAATTCAGGAAGCAAAAAAACGTGGCAAGTTAGTTGCGGTTGGCGGCCCTTACCCCACTTCTGTACCTCACGAAGTTGAAAATGTTGGCGCAGATTTTCTGATTTTGGATGAAGGGGAAATCACTCTCCCCATGTTTATTGAGGCAATTAAACGCGGTGAAACATCTGGCACTTTCCGCGCCACAGAAAAACCTGATGTCACCAGCACACCAATACCCCGCTTTGATTTATTAGAATTAGATGCTTATGACATGATGTCGGTGCAGTTTTCGCGTGGGTGTCCCTTCCAATGCGAATTTTGCGACATTATTGTTCTCTACGGACGCAAACCGCGCACCAAAACCCCAGCCCAACTGTTAGCAGAGTTAGATTACCTCTATGAATTGGGTTGGCGGCGGGGTGTATTCATGGTGGATGACAACTTTATTGGCAACAAGCGAAATGTCAAATTGTTGCTGAAAGAGTTAAAAGTCTGGATGGCAGAACATAAGTATCCCTTCCGATTTGACACGGAAGCTTCAGTTGACTTGGCACAAGACCAAGAAATGTTGGAGTTGATGGTTGAATGTGGTTTCTCGGCGGTGTTTTTGGGAATCGAAACGCCGGATGAGGATAGTTTGCAAATGACCAAGAAGTTTCAAAATACTCGCAGTTCTCTAACTGAGGCGGTGCAAACCATTATTAAAGCGGGATTGCGCCCAATGGCTGGGTTTATTATCGGGTTTGATGGCGAAAAAGCCGGTGCAGGCGATCGCATTGTCCGCTTTGCAGAACAAGCAGCAATTCCCTCAACTACTTTTGCCATGTTACAAGCGTTACCTAACACTGCGCTTTGGCATCGCCTGAAAAAGGAAGGAAGGTTACGGGAAAATCAAGATGGAAACATCAACCAAACAACATTGATGAACTTCCTACCCACCCGTCCTCTAGAAGAACTTGCACGAGAATATATTGAAGCATTTTGTGCTTTGTACGACCCAGTACAGTACTTAGATCGCACCTATCGCTGCTTCTTGATGATGGGTTTGCCGAGTTGGAAAGCCCCAGCCAAAATGCCAGAGTGGGTAATTGTAAAAGCCTTGTTAATTGTAATTTGGCGGCAAGGAATCAAACGGGAAACCCGCTGGAAATTCTGGCATCATTTGTTCAGCATTCTCAAACGTAACCCCGGAGTTTTTGAGCATTACCTCGCAGCTTGCGCTCACAACGAACATTTTCTTGAATATCGCCAAATTGTCCGCGATCAAATTGAAAGCCAGCTAGCAGAATATCTGGCGCAGGGTGTAGAAAAACCCTATGTACCAGTACAGGAAAAAGCAGAGGAAAAAACTGAAGCCGCAGTTAGTTAAATGTAGTAACGGTTAATAGGTAAAAGTGAAAAAATTACTTATTAGCCGTTATTAAAACCAGTATGCTATTCAAAGTATGATAGTCATAAATTGACACTTCCTGAATGGCAAAAACACCAATTCCACTCATTGGCAAAGTAATGCTAATTCTCCTAGAATGGAGAATGTTAGACCTAGTTAATGCACTATTTTAAGCTTGCCACGCTACTATAAAAACTATTTTGCTTTTGCAATCCCAGTTATTTGAAAAATCAACTCTGTCGCTTTACTCATTAGCGAAGTGTCAATATCAAGTTGATAATTCCCCTCTTTTAAAATCTCTATCACAACTTGACTGAAATCTGCGTTACCTTTCCTCGCACCCAAACCATTAATTGCACATTCAATTTGCCTCACACCACAACTTAAAGCAATCAGTGAATTATCTACTGCCATACCCAAATCATCATGACAGTGTACTGAAACGACAACTTCGTTAATATTGGGTACTCGATTAAAAATCATTTGCAGAAGTTGCGAAAACTCTTCTGGCGATGCCAAACCTAAGCTATCAGGAATGCTAATAGTAGTAGCACCACTCTTGATTGCAGTTTCAATAGATTTACACAAAAAATCTGGCTCACTTCTAGGAGCATCAAAAGCGCTCCATTCTACATCATCACAGTAATTGCGTGCTAAAGAAACACTCTCTTTGATTGTTGCTAATACTTCTTCTTTGGTTAATTTAGATTGATTTTTCAGATTTACCGGAGTATAAGTGTGAATTCTACCTCTGATTGCTGGTTTAATTGCTTCAGCAAGAGTGATTATTTCATTTGAATTGGAACTAGCTAGCCCACAAATAGTAGAATTTTTAATTATTTGAGAAATATTAAAGACTTCATCAAAATCTTTTTGAGAACTTGCTGGATAACCAACTTCAATAATATCGACTCCCATTTCTTCGAGCAATTGCGAAATGATAATTTTTTGTTGCAAATCCATCTTTACACCAGGCGTCAATTCTCCATCACGCATGGTGGTATCAAAAATAATTACTTTATGATTATTTTCTGACATATTGGCTAGAGATAGCGATCGCTTACATCAAATGCAATATTAAGGAATATCCTCACTTAAGAAAACTGTCTCTAAATCTCGATAACCACTGACAATACGTACAACTTCCACACCGCCATCAATAGGGCGATAAAATATTAAGTAATCTTCTACTGGAAAACTCCGTAAACCGCGGGCAAAAGTATCGGAACTTTGCCCCATATTAGGAAAATCAGCCAACAGTTTACACTGCTGTATAATTTTTTTGTTGAGTCTTCGAGCCGCATCAGGATTAAAGCTGACAATATAGCTGCTAATTTCTTTCAAATCTAATCTAGCTGAAGGCGCTAAAATACACCTACTCATTATTTAGCAGCCTCAGCTTGTTGCATTTGCGCTTGGGCGCGTCGAATGTCTTCCTCTATTTCTGCAAATACCTCTTCACCATCAATTCCCTCACCACGTTCGAGTTCTTCGATACCAACTTGGATTTTAGCTTTCAATTCTGCTAAACGTTGTTCTTGAACGCGATCGCGTTCATCTAGCAATCTCAATGCTTCGCCCATCACCTCACTCACTGAGTGATATCGACCACTATTAACTTTATCCTTAACCAACTGCTCCAATTCTGGGGTCAAAGATACATTCACAATTATTACCTCATTCCATTTACTCTATATAGTAACCGAAAGCAATTGGAGCAAGGCTAATACCATTTTGGATTTTAGATTTTAGACTTCGGCTCCTTTCGACTTCGCGGTAGTTGAATCTCGACTTACTTCGACTACGCGGTAGTTGAATCTCGACTTCGCTCGATTACCGCGCAGCGATGCACTGAGCGCAGTCGAAGTGTCGAAACTCAGTACAAGTCGCTCGATTACCGCGCAGCGATGCACTGAGCGCAGTCGAAGTGTCGAAACTCAAGGCAAGTCGCTCAGTCGAACGATTTTGGATTGTGAAACATCCATTGGATAAGTGTTTCAGTTTTCCATCTGTCGCAATCATTTTTCACGCTTGGTATAAAATAATTCGTAATTGATAATACTAGGCGATTATTACTAATGACAAATACTTCTCTACGAGAGGCTGCGCCCGAAGCGTAGCTATGCCGCAGGCTTTACGGCTTCGCTCAGTACAAGTGACAAATAACAAATGACAAATTAGTTAATTCGCTGCTGTCTGAGCTTCTTGATAAATTATTTCTTGGAACTGAATCATATCTTTTTGTGGATCGGCGTGGCTAACTTTCACTACTATTTGTTCGCCCAACTTCACAGAACGTTTGAAAGCCATTGGCAACTGCAAGCCCAAATCTTCTAATAAAATTAGGGCTAAGTTGCTGTCTTCTCGCAACCACATCAACACTGTCACATCCCAAGTTTCCTCTGGATGACGGCGTAAATACTCTAGAGCATAATATCTATTAGTTTGTCGTTCCACCATCGTCACCTCTTGGGTGATGCTGGTGACAGTCATCATTACTTCTTTAAGTTGATCTGCGGAAAATGGCAGAACTTCACCCCGCAAATGGGCTTTAATTTGAAAGTGGGTGAGTAAGTCACTGTAGCGGCGGATGGGAGAAGTTGCTTGAGTGTAAGTATCCAAGCCTAAACCAGCATGGCGCAAAGGCGTAATGCTCATTTCACTCTTGGGCATACAACGACGCATGGCGCAAGCGCGAACGAACCCGGCTGGAAGTAGCAGCAATTCCTCATCTGGAGGTAATTCTGGTTGCGGTTGACCGCGAAAGGGCAAAGGTATGTTATGAGTTTTACCATAACGAGCCGCAACTTCACCGGCAACAATCATCATTTCTGCTACCAGTTGCCGCGATGGGGAATCGTCCAAAATATCAATGTGGATTTCCTCACCTTTGACTTTGATCGCTGCTTCGGGCATGGTGATGCTAATTGCCCCTTGAGCGTAACGCCAAGCTTTGCGCCGTTGTGCCCAAGTGGCGATCGCAGCAATTTCCGGTTCTGCTTGCACCCGCAATTGCAGCATTTCATCTACATCTTCGTAGGTGAGGCGATAAGTCGGCTTAATCAAGCTGGTATGAATGCTGTAATCTTCTACTACTCCACTTGTCCCTAAAATAATCCCGAAACTGAGGGCACAACAAACCTTTCCCTGGATCAGACTCATTGGCCCAGTTGCCAACACTTCTGGAAACATGGGAATCATTCCCGTCGGTAAATAGACTGTACTACCGCGCTTTCTAGCTTCCAAATCTAATTCATCTTCGGGCACTAACCATCTAGTAGGATCGGCAATATGCACCCACAAGCGTTCCCGTCCATCGGGTAGTACTTCCCAACTTAGACCATCGTCGATCTCTGTGGTAGTTTCATCATCAATGGTGTAAACCTTCAGGTGAGTCAGATCAAGGCGGTTTGTATCTGAGTCAATCGGCGGGAAATCCAAACGCTGTTGCGCCACTTCTAATACCTTATGAGGAAATTGGATCGGAATTGAAGAACGCCGCAGGAACAAGTTTTCATTAGGACTCCAGCAACCCAAATCTACCAATAGTTGAAAGGCTCCTTGGGGTGTTGTGGGTCGTCCCAGCATGGTCATAGTTTCTAATACTGGAGCGCTGGGCGGATAAGCGCGAGCTAAGGAGTCATAGTTAACCCCCGTCCGCACCGTGTCAGCTATTAGCGCCGCGTATTTTTCTAGTCCTTCTAAGCGCTGGCGATCGTGGCGCTGCCACTCTACTGCTTCACCTTTAAGCGCCTGCTCTACACGAGTTAAAAATTCCTGCTGTCCTTTAGCTTTTAGTGCCTCTACTTCCAGTTGGTGCTTGCGTTCTGCCACTTGAGCAGCAGTTCTTGGCTCGTAAGCGTCTCCTTTTTGCTTGAAATAAAGTTTGTCGTCTGATAACAAGCAATAGGCGGCGTAACAAGCAGGTGCGGCTGATTCTGAAAATAGCAGATTCGCCATTTGGTCTGGGGTAACTGTTTCGCCATCTTCAACCAGTAATTCCCAAGCCACTTCTAAACTAGATGGGTCTAAATAAGGCTCGATCTGCTCCAAAAAGCTGGCAATTTCAGAAGCCTTGTAAGTCTGTTTGGTAACTGTATAGGTTATTTGTCTAGGCGCGAGGCTGTGGGATTGACCACGTTCGTCTACCACAAACCAGCGGGTTTTACCGTCTGGACGTTCTACGATGCCCAGACGGCGATCGCCTTGAACCCTAAATTCAACTAGCGTCCCCTTCTCCACAACTCTCGCACTCTAATAATTTTAGATTTTAGTCTCACCTTTGGTGCGCTGGAAGCGCAACTTGGATTTTCGATTTTATAACCGACAGCTATTAAATCCTAAGTCCAAGGGTTTTTCATGCAGCAATCTATTTTACACTCTCTGATTCAGATTTCAGATTTTGGACATTCTCTTTAAATAATCCAAAATCCAAAATTCCAAATCCAAAATTGTTTTAGCCTTCGGCATTGATAAATGGCAACAAAGCCACAATCCGCGAACGTTTAATTGCTAATGTCAACTCTCGCTGTTGCTGAGATGTCAGCCCGGTAATCCGACGTGGCAGTATCTTTCCCCGCTCGGTGACAAACTTACGCAATAAATCAACATCTTTATAATCGATTGGTTCTCCTGGCTTGATTGGAGAAAGACGACGACGGAAATAACTCATCTCTACTTAATTTCCTTGTGAACGGTATGTTTGTTGCAGTGGGTGCAGAACTTTTTCAGTTCTAGCCTGTTAGTGGTGTTGCGACGATTCTTAGTACTGGTATAACGGTTAACACCAGCAGAACGCTTATCTGAATTTGTCCGGCACTCGGTACACTCTAGTGTGATGATAATGCGGGCACCTTTACTCTTAGCCATAATCTTACAAAAAGTGAAGCCTGAAGAGAATTAACACAAATGACTATCTTCTCACATTCCGCCGTATATTTTCAACTAATCTTTTAATTTTTATATCGAGCGAGTAGCCACGACGCGAGGAAACGATGAAAGTTCCACAATAGCGATCGTGTAAAGCCTGCCGCATCTGGGTATCAGAGAAAGCAGTCCCACAATCAATTGCTAGGGGAATTACTAGCAGTATAGCAGTGGGATTGGCTCTAATATTGCTCAGGGCAATTGACACTAACAAAGCACCCAAGCCGATAATCGCCTCTCGCTTCACCAGTGAGAGCAAATCGGGAATTCTGCCCACTACTTCCCCATCTTCGACTTCCAGTACCTTTAAATCGAAAGCCCAACGCCCTAAACTTTGCCCTTGATTGTTGTATACCACCACTACCCGCAAAAACAGCCAAAGTATTACAAAAACTAAGATTTCAATAAATTGAATCCCAATATCGCTGCCTCCCAGTAGGGAACTGACTAACCAGACACCAAGGAAATCAAGTCCCAATGCCATACCTCGCCGCCCAATCTCAGCTTTGGGATAGTGTTTTTGGGGAAGTCGTTCGATAGTCATACAAAATAAGTATTTTATTTAGGGGTTGGGAAATAGCGATCGCTCCTGTTTTTAATATATTAGGACTTACGCACTCTACAAATTTATTATCTTGTGAATCAACGAAAATACGTATTTTCAGCCTTTGTTCGATTATCCTTTGATGGTAGAGTATTCACCAATTCTGAATTCTGTATTTTGACTCCTGTTTTATTAATACTGCCATGTCCTTTAATCGTCTATCGGGTAATGAAATTAGTTTAGAGCAAATTATTCATCAAATTAGAAAGCTGACTGTGCGAATACATCAGTCATTTGAATTGGTAGAAATTCTCCAGGTAGTCGTCACCGAGGTTAGGACAACTTTAGATAGCGATCGCACCCTTATCTATCGCTTCTTACCTAATGGAGATGGAGTAGTCGCTGAAGAATCTGTCAACCCAGAATGGATGCCAATTCAGGGACAATTAATTTACGATCCTTGCTTTAATGCCCAATGGGTAAAGCAATATCAACAGGGACGAGTAGGTGTGATTGAAGATATTGATACTAAACCAATCGATCCCTGTTACAAACAGCTATTAACCAAGTTACAGATTCGAGCGAATTTAGTAGTACCAATTTTAGTAAATAATCAGGAACTGTCTGGAATTTCTACCTCATCTCCTCAATTGTGGGGTTTACTAATTACTCACCAGTGCAGTAGTCCCCGCCAATGGAATTGTTTAGAAATTGAATTTCTCCAACTGGTGGCAACACAACTGGGAATCGCCCTCCAGCAATCTGCTATCAAAGAACGCCAGCGTGTGGAAGACGAGTTGCGCTGGCAGCAAGCTTTGCTGCGTTCCATGACAGACACTTCTTTGTTGGGATTCTATGTTGTTGACAATCGTACAGATAAAATTCTTTATTTTAACGATCGCTTCTGTGAAATTTGGGGTATTAAGCATTTGAAAACCCAGATGCAAATTGGCGAGTTGAAAAACAATGACATAATTCCCGATTGTCTACGCTTAATTGCAGATTTAACAGCATTTGCTGAATCCTGTAAACCGTTACAGTCTGAGGATAATCGTTCCACAGTTGAGGATGAAATTTTATTTGTAGATGGGCGCACGATTCGGCGTTTCTCCAGCCAGATTCGGGATATTCGAGATCGGTACTTTGGCAGGTTATATATTTTTGAAGACATTAGCGATCGCTTACGTACAGAAATCGCACTCAGAGAAAGTGAAGAACGTTATCGTTCTGTCATTACAGCAATGGCAGAAGGCATTGTACTGCAACAAGTTGATGGACGCATTACTGCTTGTAACGAAAGAGCAGAAAAAATTTTGGGGCTAAATACTGAGCAAATGATGGGGCGAACTTCTATCGATCCGCGATGGAGAGCCATTCATGAAGATGGTACTCTTTTTCCAGGAGAAACCCATCCCGCCATCGTTACTTTACACACCGGACAACCACAATTTAGTGTTGTCATGGGGGTTTATAAACCTGATGGCAGCTTAACTTGGATTTCCATTAATTCTCAACCATTGTTTCGACTCAATGAATTAAAACCCTATGCAGTGGTTGCTTCATTTACAGATATCACAGCACGGAAACAGATTGAACTTGCACTGCAAAACCAGGCAGAACGAGAACGTATGGTTTTTGCGATCGCTCAACACATCCGCCAGTCGTTAGATTTAGATGAAATTTTGAATACAACCGTTGCCGATGTGCGACATTTTCTGCAAACCGATCGCGTGATTATTTACCGTCTGAATGACAATTGGAGTGGTACCGTCGTCATGGAGTCTGTGGCAGAAGGCTGGAAGCCAATCCTGAATATGGAAATTACAGACACCTATTTTGTCGAGACACAGGGACAGTCCTATCAACAGGGTACGATCAAGGTTACTCCAGACATCTACATCGGCGGATTAACTGCTTGTCATCTCGAGTTATTGGAACAGTTGCAAGTCAGAGCCAAGCTGGTTGTACCAATTTTACAAGGCGATGGTCTTTGGGGTTTGTTAATTGCACATCATTGCCGCGCTCCTCGTGAGTGGCAACTTTGGGAAAGTGAACTACTTAAGCAATTAGCAACACAAGTAGCAATTGCCATCCAGCAATCACAACTTTGTCAACAGTTACAGCTTGCCAATCAGCAGTTGGAAAATCTCGCTATGGTCGATCAATTAACTCAGATTGCCAATCGACGAGTTTTTGATATTAAGCTGAATCACATCTGGCACGATCTCCTACGAAAGAAATCTTTTCTCTCATTACTCCTATGTGACATTGATTATTTCAAGCAATATAACGATACCTATGGTCATGCTGCTGGAGACACTTGTTTAACCGTTGTTGCCCAAACTCTTAAACGAACTGTTAAACGTTCTACAGATTTGGTTGCTCGTTATGGAGGAGAAGAATTTGCTGTCATCTTACTAGACTCTGACAGCGATGGGGCTATCCATGTTGCCAAACAAATTCATGAAGCTATCCAACAGATGAATATTTCGCATACTGCATCGACTGTAAAGCAATGTATCACGCTGAGTATAGGAATTGCAACAGTAATACCTGTTACTGATTTGGTTACTCTCGATCTAATCAAAGCAGCCGATCAAGCTCTTTACCAAGCAAAAGCACAAGGGCGTAATCGTTCATTTGTAAATAGGCTTTCCTTTTAGTATAACTCACCATAAATAAGGTACAGAATTCACTTTTTGAATGAAACTTGTCTAGTAGGATTACAGTTTTTATTTCTGACCCCTTTTCGCGGTAATGTGTACTAAAAAAAGGTAGAATCTTTGCTTGGACTATTTTAATTAATTTGGAAGTTGTATCTATGACACATCTGTTTACTAAAACAGCTATTAGTCTGGTGACGACTACTACTTTAGCATTAGCGATCGCCATAAACACGAACAACCTAGCTCATGCTGCGGAGTTCAAATTTAACTGGAAAGGAGACACAGGTTATTCAGCGAAAGGTTCATTTAACTACGATACAAGAACTGCTCCCAGCATCATTTCTGAAGCTGGTTTGGGAGCTACGAAGAACTTGCAATCTCTCTCAATTTCCTTCTTTGATCCCTTGAGTAATCTGATAAATAGTTTCACTCCAGTGCTTAATGGGATATCTACCTACGGCTATTTGAGATTCAACTTTGATAGCACTACCGAGGAAATCTTTGGCCCCTTTGATGTTGGCAAGGATAATGAGCTTCCTGGCGACACATGGCTTAATAATAATCTCGCACTAATAGATGAAGGTTTTAGCAATCAGGTTCTAGCTAAAGAATTTCATTTGATCAATAGAGATGCAGCACGCACAGAGCAAATACTAGATTTAAGTAACAATTCAGTTCAGGTATCCAAAGTCCCCGAAGGAAGCATAATTATCGGTTTACTAACAGTGTGTAGTTTGGGATTTACCGCTTATAGAAATCTAGACAAAGCTACCCAAGAATAAAAGAAAAAAGTCGGAGGCGATCGCTATGTTATCAGTCAGCGATGCACAAGCAATTATTTTAAATTTGGTGCAGCCGTTGGATCGTCAACGGGATACAGAAGTTGTAGATTTATTGACAGCAGATAGTCGCATTTTGGCAACGCCTGTTACCAGTCCGCTAGATTTTCCCCATTGGGATAATTCGGCAATGGATGGCTACGCAGTTCGCTACGAAGATGTACAACACTCCAGCACCGAACAACCAACCGTTTTAGAAATTGTTGAAGAGATTCCGGCTGGCTATCAACCCAAGTCTACGATTCAACCAGGGCAAGCCGCACGAATTTTTACAGGTGCGGTAATCCCAGCAGGTGCAGATACTGTAGTTATGCAAGAAAAAACACGCCGCGAGGAAAACCGCGTATTTATTCTAGCTGCATCAAAACCGCAAGAATTTGTTAGACACAAAGCATCTTTTTATCAAGCTGGAACACAACTACTACCAGCAGGAATTAAGTTAAATGCCTCAGAAATTGCCGTATTGGCAGCAGCACAGTGTCCGCAATTAACTGTTTACCGCCGTCCGCGGGTGGCAATTTTTTCCACTGGTGATGAGTTGATGACAGCTGATAAACCGTTGCAACCAGGGCAAATTGTGGATTCTAATCAGTATGCGCTGGCAGCTTTGGTGAGACAAAGTGGCGCAGAACCGTTAATTTTAGGTATTGTGAAAGACGATCCAGTTGCTTTGGAGAAAGTTATTACTCACGCTGTTGCGATCGCTGATATAGTTCTCTCTTCTGGTGGCGTCTCAGTGGGAGATTATGACTATATTGACAAAATTCTAGAGTCACTACAAGCAAAAATCCACATTCAGGCTGTAGAAATCAGTCCAGGAAAACCCTTGACTGTCGCCACTTTCCCTAGTGGAGACGCGATTAATCCAACAGACGCGATTAATCGCGTCTCTACAAACTCCCCGCTTTATTTTGGTTTACCAGGAAACCCTGCTGCTGTACTGGTGACATTTTGGCGATTTGTACTACCAGCAATCAAGAAACTTTCGGGAATTACTGAAGGTTGGGAACCAGCATTTTTGAAAGTGCGATCGCATGATGAATTGCGATCGAATGGTAAACGTGAAACTTACCTTTGGGGTAAATTGCATTTAATTGATGGAGTTTATGAATTTCACAAAGCTGCTGGTAGTCACAGTTCCGGCAATTTAATTAATTTAGCTCAAACCAATGCCTTAGCTGTTCTCCCAGTGGGTAAAACATTAATTTCCCCACAAGAAGAAGTGCAAGTTTTGCACCTTAGTAATAGGTAATGGGGACAAGGGGAGCAAGGGACAAGGGGGACAAGGGGGACAAGGAGGAATTATTGAATAAATCTTTTCCTGTTCTTCCCCCTCTTCCTTGTCTACCCTGTCTCTTTTCAATCCCCAATCCCCAATGCCCCATACCCAATGCCCAATGCCCAATCTTAAAATATCTGCTCAAAAGCCTCAATCAAGTTGTTAACTTCCTCAAGGGTGTTGTAATGCACCATACTCACCCGGACTATTCCACCTTGGGATGCTAACCCCAGGTATTCAATCAGCCGTTTGGCATAAAAGTCCCCATAGCGAATCCCAATATAATGTTGGTCAACTTTTGCCGGAATGGTTGAGCTATTTATTCCATCGACGACAAAAGATATAGTTGGTACACGGAATTTACGGTCAGCCTTTGCTTGACCAATCACTCGCACATTCGGCTTACTGTTGAGGTAATTTAGGAGGCGATCGCTAATATGTTCTTCATGTATGCTAATTAAATCAAACGCTTGCACCATTTGATTTCTCAAATCAGGTGCAGTTTCATTCCCATAGTGCAGTTGTGCTAATTCACTTAAATAATCACATAAACCTAACATTCCATAACTTAATTCAAAATTGACATTCCCTAATTGAAATTTATAAGGTATATCTGTCTGCTCAATAAAATAATGGTTAAGACCAGGCAATCTTAATAAATGTTCTTCTTTGCCATAAAGTAAGGCATGGTGCGGCCCATAGACTTTATAAAAACTCAAAGTATAAAAATCAACATCTAAATCTTGGACATCAACTAATCTGTGAGGTGCATAAGCTACACCATCTACACAAATCATAGCGTTGCGATCGTGTACAAATGCAGCAATTTCTTTGATTGGGTTGATGGTTCCCAGAACATTAGAAGCATGAGTCAAGGCTACCAGTTTTGTGCGCTGACTCATCAATGGTTCTAAATCTGCTAAATGAAGTTCTAAAGTATCTGGGCGAACTTGCCACACTTTAACCTTTATTCCTTGTTTTTCAAGAGCGACCCAAGCACCAATATTAGCCTCATGGTCACAATTAGTAACAATAACTTCATCACCAGAGGTGAAGGTTTTACCGAGACAAATTGAAAGAACTTTCAACATCATTGTAGTCGATGGCCCCATGACTACTTCTTTATAAGAATTGGCATTAATGAAAGTAGCCATTTCCCTAGTTGCTAAAGCCAATCGTTCTCCAGCCATTTGAGAGATTCCATAAGAAGCTCCCAACTGGACATCAGAACTTAGGAGAAATTCGCTAATTCTATCTACTACTTTTTTCAAGGTTTGTGACCCACCAGCATTATCAAAAAAAGTCCATTCACCAGCTAGAGCCGGAAAATATTGACGAACTTTATCAAGATTCAGGAGCATAATATAAGTTTTCTAGAGAATGTTCTTTACCCTAGCCTACCTTTTGACAAGTCGCCCAGAGAACATCTAGATTAGACTTCTTGCATAAATCAAAAATAAAGAACCCCACCCCGCATTTGAGTAAAGCAAACGCTCCCCTATGCTTTGGGGAGGGGTTGGGGATGAGGTGTTAGAGACTTTTGCAAGAGACTCCATGAGCAACCCTCACTCCACTTGCTTTCATAGCAAGAAGGTTAAGAGCGAACAAGTCAGCCGGGACAACCAACGTAGTGACAAGCCTTATAAATGGGAAAGTGGTTGGGTCTTTGTGTATCTCATGTTAGCGTAGCCTCTGCCTCTAACACTCTGTTCGCGATCGCACGAGAAGTTGAAATCTCCTGTATTTAACTTTCAGCAACTATTAATGTCTTGATTCTTCACAATTCTCGTCAATTTTATTTGATAAGTTTAAGGGAGAGTCAAAGCAACTATTGTTTTGAGTCTTAATTCCTTGATTGAAAATAAAGGAACGACTTATGAATACTACGGTAAAATATGACATCCAAGTTATCAAAGAAGAAGCGCTCCAACTTGTTAAAAAGAGACTTGTTAACCGTCAACAGCCAATTTACACCCTCTGTAAATATATTCCTCATCGTGACTGGATTAATTTTGAACTGGAGTTAGAAAAAAATGAATTTCTACTCAGAGATAGAATTATCGATTTACTGAATCACGAATCTTGGGAAGATGATTGAGGCTGCATAAGGCTAAACCCTATTAGCTGCATTCCATAAAATCAAAATTACAAATTCAGTTTTCAACATTAAAAGCTCTCGAATTAATCGGGGGCTATAAGCAAGAGATTATTAAAGTAAGCAATAAATCTTGATGGATAGCTTTGGTTTGAAAAGATAAGAGAACCATTGCTAGCGTAATAATTCTCTGTTAAATAAGTTGGTACAATAAAAACAAGCTGTGTGAAGAAAAATAAACAAGGTTCAAAGTCTAAAATCATTCGACTGAGCGACTTCTTGCCTTGAACGTATCGCTCTCATGGAAAGCTCCGCTAACGCGTAGCGTGTCGTAGAGAAGTCGAAAGGAGCGGAAGTCTAAAATCCAAAATGATATTACCATTGTCCTCTTGTTTGCCTACTCTGCATAGGAATGGTTAATTAGGGGTTGCTACCTCCAGTCAGACATAGCCTAACCTCAGAAGCAACCTTACCTCTTTGGCTGTGGGTTTGAGAAATTTTTCTGTTTTCTTTATCTAAATGTGTCAATTAATACCTAATAAATAGGCTATAGTCTCACATTCTTGAGCAATTAATTACTGAAATCAAGAAAAACAATTATACTAATCTGTTTCAGTAAATTGGATTAGGTAGATAACTCTTCTAGCCCAATCCATTCGGTAATCGATTGCCATTGGCTTGCGTAAACAATAGTACTACTACGTTTTTCTTTCTGAGGCTTTCTAGGTAGTTTTCCCATGACAACATCAGCGAATGAACTGGATTCGTTCCTATTATTCCTATTATAAATAGGCATTTCCTGCCAGCAGTGACGACAAAACCAGTAAGTCTCTGCACCGCGTATATGTTCTAAAAGTAAACTTGAGCAGCAAGGACAGTAATTCATATTTTTCTCAAATCCTGTTCATAAAAGTGTTATTGCGATTCAGGGCAGCTATTTGAGAAGCCCGTAGATATTAAAAAGAAACTGTCTATATTTTGACTATAGTCTTTAAATATGAGGAAGTTGTGAGGATAGTCAAAATACTTAATGGTTTTGCAAAACTTATACACAATTCTTAAGTAAGACTTTCCGGCTAATTTAGCGGTTTTTTCACAAGTTCCTCAAATTATCTTCGTATAAATTCTTATAACTATAAATGTGGGGCTTCAGAGCGATGTTACTGCTAGCGTGCCACCTACTTATGAATAGATTGAAGAAGGCAGCTATGCTGGAGGAAAAGACATTTTCATTGTTCCTTGTGAGCGCAGCTCGTGGAGTCTCTTGCAAAAATCTTTGAATCACCTCTCCCCAACCCTCCCTTTCAAGGGCAGGCTTTTAGGCTTTCGATAAATAGTTGAGAATGTTCTCAATTATTGAACGTAGTTTTAAGTTCTCAGACAATGGTTTTGGTTTTAAAATCCCAAAAATTTGTCTAATCAAAAAAACCTGCCCCAGAAAGCCCAACCCTCCCCGATGTGTTGGGGCTACGGTGTACGCACAAGTCTGAAATAGCTGGTTAACCAGGGTTTTACCCCACCCTAACCCTCACGCCACTTGACGGCAGTTGCTCCACTTGGGGAGACCCCAGACGCTCGCGGACTCGCTAACGCTACGCTATCGCCCTTGGCGTCTCCCCTTGGGAGAAGACCGCAGTGGCTCCCCTTATAAAGGCAATGGTGTACACACAAGTCGAAAAAACTTCATCCACCAAAGATTTGCGGTGCGTTACGCTGGCTGACAAAGCTAGAACGCATTTGCTATTTCGGCGTACGCATTTGCTATTTCGGCGTACTCATTTGCTATTTCGGCGTACTCATTTGCTATTTCGGCGTACTCATTTGCTATTTCGGGGTACTCATTTGCTATTTCGGGGTACTCATTTGCTATTTCGGGGTACTCATTTGCTATTTCGGGGTACTCATTTGCTATTTCGGCGTACTCATTTGTTATTTCGGCGTGTCGATAACGCACCCTACTAGTGTGACCGAGCTACTACTACGAAATTACTAAAAGACAGAACTTACGCACTCAGATCCCCCAACCCCCTTAAAAAGGGGGCTTTAGAGGTTCCCCCCTTTTTTAAGGGGGGTTAGGGGGGATCAAGGTTTCAGGCTTCAGTGCGTAAGTCCTAAAAGAGTTGAAACCTATACTGGTCATACTTGTGTGTACACCGTAGCCCTTATAAAGGGGAGCCACTGCGTTGGGCGGGCAATGCTCGACTTGTACCGCTAAAGCGGAACCCGCAGGGTAGCAAGTGGCGTGGGATTAAGGGCAGGGCTGTTTCGTTCCCTAAATGGCTATAAAAATCAAGGGTTCTAGCGATTAAAAATTGATTATTTTGTTACCAGCGTGCCGAGAAAATGAACAATTTTACTGTTGTTTAAGTGCTTAAAAGTTCATCTGGTCGTCACCCTCACTTACAATTTTTCTCGCTAATCATCTTGACAAATCCTGTTTGAAATGGAATGAAACAGCCCTGGGATTAAGGGGGGTCTATTCGACTTATGCAAGAGGTCTATTTTTTGTATTGTTTATTGAAGTCTTGCTGGAGTTTATTAAGAAAGCCGAAATTCTGAGCCTCTGTCAATGTTTGAGACCAAGGGTTTAATATTTGCACTCATCAATTAATTTCAAATATTTCACAGTAATAAGACTATCAAAACTATCACTTAAGGTAATATCTTGAGTTCGCAAATCATCTATTTATAAATTTGACAATAGAATGAATTTGACGGCTGTAAAATTTTATTTACTTTCTAGTTTAGTTACTAACTTGTATTGTATGTATTAGTCATTATAATAGTTCAATCCTGTATTTATCAATACAATTAATTTATAGTTGCTTTATAGTTAATTTATAATTACATTTTAGCCGCTTGCTAGTTGCTTGATAGTTATTCCGCCACAATAATTTCTGATGTTCAATAGCTGACTCGTTTTGCCTGTTGCTGACTTCTGCTAATTTGTCCTGAATGTCAAAAAGTTTATTAGTATTGATAAATTAACTATGCAATTTAACGATCGACTGATTAACTTACCTAGTTTAAATCATGTTATAAATTATTCTCCATTAACGATTAATCCTGATAGTTTTGTAATCGAAGCTATTTTATTGATGAGTAAACAAGGATGTATTAATTATGCATCTAGCAACTTAAATTCTTCGCTGAACTTAACTTTTGGAAATCAACCAAAATCTGGTTGTGTCTTGGTTATGGACGGAGGAAATTTATTAAGTATTTTTACTGAAAGAGATGTAGTTAGACTTATAGCTTCGAGAATAGATTTATCTGGGGTGACAATGGCTGAAGTGATGACGCAGCCAGTAATTACCCTTAGACAATCAGATTCTCAAGATATTTTCATCGCTTTATCGTTATTGCGTGAGCATCAAACTGGCTATTTGCCCGTTTTAGACGATCGCGGACAATTGGTAGGAGTCATTAACGAGACTAGCTTGCTACAAGCCTTTGACTTGGTAAAAATGGCTGGGGTTGTTGAAGGCTTGCAGCAATATTTACAAAAACCCAGAGATGAATTTAGCCAGGTTAATCAGTACACAGAGATACAGCAAGTGTGCTGCCAGACTCAAAATAACTTAAAGCTATGGGTTGAGGCACAATCGGCTGAAATTATGCAAGTTAATCAGGAGCTTCAGCAAGCCCTCGAAGAACTCCAGGTTGTGGAAGAAGAACTGCGCGAACAAAATGAAGAGTTGGCCGTTGCCCGCGAACTAGTAGAATTGGAGCGTCAACGTTACCGGGATTTGTTTGAGTTCGCTCCAGATGCTTATTTGGTAACTGATACAGCAGGTATTATCCAAGAGGCTAACCGAGCAGCAACAATCTTGCTGGCTGTACGCCAAAAATATTTGCTAAACAAACCATTAATTTTATTTATTCCTTACCAAGACCGTCAAACTTTTAACACTCGACTAATTAATAAACAGCAGGAACAGAAGTGGGAAGCTTACTTAAAACCACGGGGAGGTACAGCTTTTCCGGCTAGTATTAAAGCCGCTGCCATGTACGATTCAAAGGGTAAGCAAGTTGGCTGGCGCTGGTTACTCTGCGATATTAGCGAACGCCACCAGGCAGAGGAATCACTGCGCCAAGCTTACGAGGAGTTAGAACAACGAGTGGCGGAACGGACAGCAGAACTTGTGATGTCCAATGTTCTGTTGCAACAAGAAATTACCGTTAGCGAAGCTGCCCGAAGGGATCGCCAACGCGCAGAAGTTGCATTACGCCAGAGCGAAAACCTCTATCGCCAACTCGTGGAAAGCCAAACTGACATAATTATCCGCATTGATTTGCAAGGGCAGATTACCTTTGCCAATGCAGCTGCTTGTCAAATTTTCGGTTGGAAACAAGATGAGTTTCGCAGTCAGTCAATTTTCCAATTTCTTCATCCAGATGACTTGCCTGAAGCGATGGAAGATGTGGCAGCTTTAGGATCTTCATTGTATCCCTTGATGAATCGCGAGCAACGTGCATTGACAGTCAACGGTATCCGCTGGTTTCAATGGAATGCGATCGCAATTCGTAACGACAAAGGAGAGGTTGTTGAAATCCAAGAGGTAGGCAGAGATATTACCGAACAGCAATCTACGCTAGACGAACGCCAACTTGCCGAAGCAGCACTGCGCCAAAGTGAAGAAAAATTTCGCAAATTTGCCGAAAACACCCACGCAGTTATCTGGATTGCCAGCACTGATTCATTCCGAACCTTGTATGTTAGTCCTGCCTATGAAAAAATTTGGGGTCGCTCTTGCCAAAGTTTATTGGAGCGGCCTGAGTCTTGGATAGAGTCCGTTCATCCAGACGATCGCGGTCTAACCACTAAAGCAGCAAAGCAACAGCTTAGTGGTGAATCCGCTTCAATAGAATATCGAATTTTCCGACCTGATGGATCGATGCGCTGGATTTGGGATCGGAGTTTTACTGTCTATGATGACCAAGGAAAAGTTCAATACTATGGTGGCATCGCCGAAGATATCACCAAACGCAAACTGGTCGAAGAGTCACTGCAAGAAAGTGAAGCGCGATTGAGTTTAGCTACCGAAGCAGCCCAAATTGGCATCTGGGAGCGGAACTTAATCGCTAATACTGGTATTTGGTCTGCCAATATGGGGCCACTTTATGGTCTACCGAGCAACAGCTTGTGTCCAACCTATGAAGATTATCTCAATTTAATCTATCCAGAAGACCGCGAATCTGTGGCTGCGAGTATAGCGCGGATGATTGAGCAAGGAAAGGGATCTATAGAGTATCGAATTGTCTGGTCCGACGGCAGCTTACACTGGTTAAACTGCAAAGGTCAGGTTTACTATAACGAAATCGGTCAGCCGATCCGGATCGTCGGCACAAATAGGGATGTCACTGAGCGCAAGTTGGCAGAACAAAAAATCTCTGAACAAGCCGCTTTACTTGATATTGCCACCGATGCCATATTAGTTCGAGATTTCCAGTCTCAAATCTTATTCTGGAATCAAGGTGCAGAGCGGATGTACGGTTGGCTTTCTACAGAGGCGATCGGAAAAAACCTCCAGGAGATTTTTCACGCAGCAGGAACTCAGCAGCAATTGGAAGTACCCCTGAAAAGAGTAATTGAGAGTGGCTCTTGGCAAGGTGAGTTAAATAAAGTTACAAAATCTGGTCAGAAAATTCTTGTGGAAAGCCGCTGGACATTGATGCGCGATTCTGCGGGAAAACCCAAATCCATCCTGACTGTTGACACTGACATCACCGAAAAGAAACAACTCCAAGAGCAGTTTTTTCGCACCCAGCGATTGGAAAGCCTTGGCACTCTTGCAGGTGGAATTGCCCACGACTTGAACAATATATTGACACCAATTTTGGCAGCGGCTCAATTGCTACAGGGAAGATTTTTACAAGATGAGGAGCGTTCTGGGCAACTTTTGGCACTTGTAGAAACCAACGCCAAACGCGGAGCAGCTTTAGTAAAGCAAATCTTGTCCTTTGCGCGAGGAAATAAAGGAGAGCGAAGAATTATCCAAATCCAGCATCTGATTTCAGAAATTGTCCAAATTGCCAAACAGACATTTCCCAAATCTATTGAACTTTCCACGTTTATCCCAGAAGAAATTTGGGCTGTAAATGGAGACATCACACAACTGCATCAAGTATTGATCAATCTGGTAGTAAATGCCCGCGATGCTCTACCAGATGGCGGTAATATCAATATTTCTGTAGAAAATAAGTTTATTGATGAAGCTTATACGCGAATGAATCTTGATGCCAAGGTTGGGCATTATATTGTGATTACCGTTGCCGATAACGGAATTGGGATACCGCCAGACATAATAGATAGAATTTTTGAGCCATTTTTTACTACAAAACAAGTCAATGCAGGTACCGGACTTGGACTTTCAACAGTGCTGGGAATCATCAGAAACCACGACGGTTTTATCAAAGTGTCTAGCAATGTTGATATAGGCAGCAAATTTGACCTGTTTTTACCAGCAGTGGAAGCAACCCAAGCGTTCAACATAGAAGACCTGGATTTGCTTCCAGGAGAGGGAGAATTGATTTTGGTTGTGGATGATGAACCCCAAATTCGGGAGATTGTCACAATCATCTTGGAAAAGCATAACTATAAGATACTAACTGCCAGTAATGGCATTGAGGCGATCGCGCTTTACGCCCAATACGAGCATCAAATCAATGCCGTATTGATGGATCTAATAATGCCAAAAATGGATGGAATCATCGCCATTCGCACCTTGCGAAGAATGAATATGCAAGTTCAAATTATTGCCTGTAGCGGACTCAACTCAATGGAAATCTTTGCTCAATCTGCTGATGATAATGTACAAGCAGTTTTATTAAAACCCTATACGGGTAGAGAATTATTAAAAACCTTACACAATTTATTCAGAGGCTAGTAGTTCGCCAAGTTCACTTGGCGGGGTAAAGGGTAAAGGGGAAAGGGGAAAGGGGAAAGGTTTTAAATCCCAAACCCAGTACCCCCGCCCCTTTTCCCCAAAACCCGACAAGTATTGGAAAGGGACTCATGTTTTTTATCCCTTACCCTTTTCCCTTTACCCTTTACCCAACCTCCACCTAACATTTTTGGGTTGCCAGACTACTAGTAGCACAAGGCAAAAGTCAAAAGTCGCGTCTGCTTGAATTTTGGGCTTTATAGCAGACTTTGATGCTTTCCTCACAAGTTCCTCAAATTGCTTTGCTAGGGTTAAAGCTAGGGCAATGTCGGCAAAATGGAGTTAATCCGGCTGATGAACATTATTAGGGAAATTAATCATGAGTTAGCGATCGCAGGGCAAATTACACCAGATCAGCTACAACAAATAGCTGATGATGGTTATAAGTCTGTAGTGAATCTACGTATGGCTGACGAAACAGGTTTGCTGGCTACTGAACAAGAAAAAACTGAGCTTTTGGGATTGTATTATGTTAATTTCCCAACTAAATCTGAAGATATTAATCATCAATGTATGCTCCAGATATCTGAACTCATCACTGAACTACCTAAACCGACTTTGATACATTGTGATAATTCAATTCGTTCAGCTGCAATAGTATTTTTGTATATCGCTCTTAAACAGGGTATAGGCTTTGAAAAAGCCCTACAGAAAGTTATTAATATAGGCTTGATATAAGACTAGTACCGCAAGGTGGAAGTCAAAAGTTGACCCTGAGCGCAGTCGAAGGGTCAAAAGCTAAAAGTCAAAATAATTATATTTCAAGCTTACTAGCGATCGCTCCAATTTGGCTTTAGTACTTAATTGAAAATAGTGTTTTATACCTTGCCTTTCTCTACTTCCTCATCCCATAGATTTGAAGTTCTCACAGCCTTTCATCCCAGAGCTAGACGCAAAGATTTTTATAGTAATTTACGATGGTTTGGGGAATATACCTCAGCAAACCGAAAACTGGAAAGAAAAATGAGGTTATCACCTAGCTAAATTTCTGGAATTCGTCATCATGTATGAACTAGTTCAAGCTCTCTCCAACGGTGATGAAAAAACTGCTCTGCATCAGTTGATTTATGCGTTGAGTGTTTCAGGTAAGCATTACTTCCTAAGAAATGAGATTTTGCTTTTCTTTGCTGATTACTGTCATCAATCGCAAAAGCCAGCCTATTTTTACCACTCTTCTTCTGTTGGCAAACTAATACAATATACCCACGAAATCATTCTCGAAGAGGAAAAAACTTGGTTCGTGATTCGACCGAGGATTGCGAATCAAGAAGTTTGGCAACTGACAGTTGATAGCAGGTTCGAGCAGATGACGCCTCAAGCGTTGTTAGATGTCAGAGATCGTCTAGTCAACCGCTACCAACCCCATATCCTCGAAATCGACCTCCACCCCTTCTATGAGAGTTCTCCAAGAATTGACGATGCGAGAAATATTGGTCAAGGTTTAGCCTTCCTCAACCGTTACCTGTGCAATCAATTGTTGACTGACTCTGAATATTGGGTAGAAATGTTATTTAAAGCATTACATAGGCTGCAATGCGATGGTATTCGCCTATTGTTAAGCGATCGCATTCTTTCCGGTATTCAGTTAGCCAAACAAATTAAGCTAGCCCTCAAATTCCTGAGCGAGCGATCGCCTGATGAACCTTATGAAAAATTCCGCTTTGATCTCCAAGAACTCGGCTTTGAGCCGGGTTGGGGTAATACTGCGGCGCGAGTCTCTGAAACTTTAGAACTCCTCGACCGACTCATTTACTCTCCCGAACCTGCCATTTTAGAAGCTTTTGTGGCCCGCGTCCCCGCCATCTTTCGCGTCGTCCTTGTTTCTGTCCACGGCTGGGTTGGACAGGAGGATGTTTTGGGAAGAGATGAAACACTCGGTCAAGTTATCTACGTCCTCGAACAAGCTCGCAGCCTAGAAAACGAACTGCGCGAACAAATCAAACTCGCTGGACTCGACCAGCTAGGTATTAAACCCCATGTGATTATTCTGACTCGATTAATCCCCAACTGTGAAGGCACATTTTGTAACTTGCCCTTAGAAAAAGTCCAAGATACTGAAAATGCTTGGATATTGCGCGTTCCTTTTGGTGAATTCAATCCAGAGATTACGAATAATTGGATTTCTAAATTTGAGATTTGGCCTTATTTAGAACAATTTGCGATAGATGCAGAAAGAGAATTACTAGCTCAATTCCAAGGCAAACCTAATTTAGTTGTTGGCAATTACAGCGATGGTAATTTAGTAGCCTTTCTGCTATCTCGCCGCATGAAAGTCACCCAATGTAACATTGCCCATTCTTTGGAAAAACCTAAATATCTATTTAGCAATTTATATTGGCAAGATTTAGAAGATAAATATCATTTTTCGGCACAATTTACCGCCGATTTGATTAGCATGAATGCAGCTGACTTTATCATCACATCGTCCTATCAAGAAATTGTCGGTACGCCTGATACCATCGGTCAATACGAGTCATACAAGTGGTTTACGATGCCGCAGTTGTATCATGTAGTTGATGGCATTGATTTGTTTAGTCCTAAATTTAACTTCGTGCCGCCGGGAGTAAATGAAAATATTTTCTTTCCCTACAGCCAAAAAGAAAACCGAGATTCTAAACTTGGCACACAAGTCCACGATTTACTCTTTACCCGCGAAGATCCACAAATTCTTGGTTATTTAGAACGCCCCAATCATCGACCAATTTTTGCCCTTGATACCATCAATTCAATCAAAAATTTCACTGGTCTAGCTGAATGTTTTGGTAAAAGTCAGGCGTTGCAAGAGCGTTGTAACCTGATTTTATTAACTACTAAACTGCATTTACATGAAGCTAGCAACCCAGAAGAAGCAGAAGAAATTCAAAAACTCCACGACATTATCGACCAATATCATCTCGATGGCAAGATTCGCTGGGTGGGGATGCGTGTTCCTAGCCGGGACATCGGCGAAGCCTACCGAGTAGTTGCCGATTCTCAAGGAATTTATGTCCATTTTGCCCGTTTTGAATCCTTCGGTCGGAGTATTTTGGAAGCGATGATTTCTGGCTTGCCAACTTTTGCTACTCAATTTGGCGGTTCTTTAGAAATTATCGAGAACAAAGAAAACCAATTTAATCTTAATCCTACAGACTTAGAAGGAACAGCAACGAAAATCTTAGATTTCCTGGAACAATGTGATACTCATGCTAAATACTGGTACGAAGTTTCAGAATGGATGAGTCAACGAATTCATCACAAATATAATTGGCATTTACATAGTAATCAATTACTACTGCTTGCGAAAATGTTTAGTTTTTGGAACTTTGTTGCTCCCGAAAATAACGAAGCTAGAGATCGCTACATGGAAACCTTATTCCATCTCATTTATAAACCCAGAGTCGAAAAGATTTTGGAAAAGCATCAGGGGGGATGAGGGATGAGGGATGAGGGAGTGGGGGCAGGGGAGCAGGGGAGAGTTAGAACTGGATTCATCCACCTTGGAACTCCGTTCATCCACCTCGGAACTGGATTCATCCACCTCGGAACTCCGTTCATCTAGCTTAAAGACTCAAAAATCTTAATCGTCCAACTTATGCAAACAAAAGGTCGTTCTCGCCATTTTATCTACACAGACTGGATATTAATCGAAACCCAGTTTGACCCTGAGCAATTGCACTCTAAAGAAACCGTCTTTACAATCGGCAATGGATACCTGGGAACCAGAGGCAGTTTTGAGGAAGGTTATCCTCATGCATTGCCAGCTACTTTTATCCACGGTGTCTACGATGATGTGCCTGTGGTGTACACTGAACTGGTAAATTGCCCTGACTGGCTACCCTTGATAGTAATTGTAAATGGCGATCGCTTCCGTCTCGATCGAGGTGAGATATTGAGCTACGAGCGCCAGCTTGATTTACGCCAAGGACTACTTTTGCGTGCCTTGCGTTGGCGCTCTCCCAGTGGGAACACCATAGACATTAGCTTTGAACGCTTTGCTAGTCTTGCAGATCCGCACGTGTTGGCTTTACGCTGCCATTTAACACCAATAGATTTTGAGGGGTTAATCGAAGTTCAAGCTAGCATCAATGGCTATCCCGAAAATCAAGGTTTCAATCACTGGGAAGAATTAGACCAGGGCAAGACTAATCAAGGAATCTGGTTGCAACGCCGCACGCGCAACTCTCGAATTGAACTCGGTATGGCAGCTAAGTTGACAATATTAGGCACTGAAGCATCTTTGCAAGTCAATACCGCACCCGGTTATCCTACTTTGAGTACAAACTTCTTGGCGAAAGCGCAGCAGACCGTAACGGTAGAAAAACTTGTGACTGTTTTTACCTCGCGGGAGATTGAAGCACCAGTTTCAGCAGCTCGAGAAAAACTCGCACAGCTGCCAGACTATGTAACATTACAAAAAGCCAATGAGCAGGCATGGAATGAGGTTTGGCAGCAAAGTGACATCCTGATTGAGGGGGATAGCACAGCTACTTTTGCTGTTCGCTACAATCTGTTTCAACTGCTGATTGCTGCCTCACGGGATGATGATAGAGTGAGCATTCCTGCTAAAACCCTTTCGGGGTTTGGCTATCGCGGTCATATTTTTTGGGATACAGAAATTTTTATGCAGCCCTTGTTTCTGTTTACTCAACCAGCGATCGCCCGCAACTTACTCAGTTACCGTTGGCACACCTTACCAGGAGCTAGACGCAAGGCAGGCCATTACAGTTATAAAGGGGCAATGTTTGCCTGGGAAAGTGCTGATACTGGAGATGAAGTGACACCACGTTGGGCTATTGGTAGTGATTTTTATGGTGAAGACGTGCGGATTTGGTGCCGCGATCGCGAAATTCATATCAACGCAGATATCCCCTACGCAGTCTGGAACTACTGGCAAGCCACTGGTGATGATGACTGGATGCAAAAGTGTGGTGCAGAGATTATCTTAGATGCGGCGCTCTTTTGGGGTAGTCGAGTCGAATTCAATTCTGAGCGCGAACAGTATGAAATTCGAGGAGTAATCGGAGCGGATGAATACCATGAATTAGTCCACAACAACGCCTTTACAAACCGGATGGCGCAATGGCATCTAGAGAAAGCGATCGCCATCTATGATTGGTTGGTTGACAAATTCCCCGAACGAGCCACCGAACTAGAACAGAAATTAAAGCTGACCCCAGAGGAGCGATCGCACTGGCAAGAGATCGTCGCCAAAATATTGTTTTTCTATGACCCATCAACAGGACTAATCGAGCAGTGCGAGGGATTTTTCCAATTGGAAGATATCAACTTAGCAGATTATGAACCACGCGATCGCTCTATGCAACCGATCTTAGGTATTGATAAAACCAACAAATCTCAAGTACTCAAACAGCCAGACGTATTAATGCTCTTATATTTAATGCGGGAATCAGCAGATTTTCCCTACAACGAAAAAGCATTGCAGACAAATTGGGACTACTACGCACCCCGCACTGATATTACTTATGGTTCGTCCCTTGGCCCAGCAGTTCAAGCCATTTTAGCTTCCGATTTGGGCAAATCAACTGCAGCTTACGAACAATTTATGCAGGCGTTAATGGTGGATCTTGAAGATAACCGAGGTAACACCAACGATGGAATTCACGGTGCTAGTGCTGGTGGAATTTGGCAAGCTGTAATTTTTGGATTCGGCGGCATCCAATTAACTAAAAATGGCCCTGTAGCCAACCCCCACCTACCTCCTGGCTGGACGCGTCTAAAGTTTAGACTGCACTGGCGCGGGAAATGGCATGACTTCGATTTGCATCAGGGAAAAGTCGCCCAAGACATAACTCGTCAACTAGAATTTCTCCAACTTTCCCTCTCCCCCGATCCCCCCTCATTGAACTATGCAGGAGACAGGGGGCAGGAGGTAGGAGACAGGAGTTCTTCTTTATCTCCCTTATCGTCCCCACTCTCCAGTACAGACGCGATTAATCGCGTCTCTACCCACAACCCCAACATCCAAGGATTCATCTTCGATTTAGATGGTGTGCTAACAGATACAGCAGAACTCCACTATCTCGCTTGGCAAAAGCTAGCTGATGAAGAGGGTATACCGTTTAATCGAGAAGCTAACGAAGCCCTGCGGGGTGTATCCCGTCGTGCTTCCCTGATGCTGATTGTTGGCGATAGACCGTATTCGGAAGCACAAATTGAGGAGATGATGGAGCGCAAAAATCGCTACTATGTGGAATTTATCCAAAACATGACATCCCACGATTTGTTACCAGGTGCGATCGCCTTGTTGGATGAATTGCGGCAAGCTGGTATTAAGATCGGTATTGGTTCAGCAAGTAAAAATGCCCAGACTGTGATCGAGCGATTGGGCATTATGAACAAAGTAGATGCGATCGCTGATGGTTACAGCGTCCAAGAACCCAAGCCAGCACCCGACCTATTTCTGTACGCAGCCAAGCAACTAGGAATCGAACCAGCGCAATCTGTGGTTGTAGAAGATGCCGCAGCAGGTGTTGAAGCCGCTCTCGCTGCTGGGATGTGGGCAATAGGACTCGGCCCTGTTGAGCGAGTTGGAGCCGCTCATATTGTTTTACCCAGCCTAGAAGGTATTAGATGGGCTGACCTTCGAGAGCAATTGAGTAACATTTCTAGACAAAAACAGTGAACAAATGAGAACCGCTTGATTACTTACAGCAGATTTGAAGAAAGGTGAAGTATACAACGATTCGTCTTAAAGCCAGGTATAAAGTATATTTTATACCAATTCGTAATACTTCGGCTACGCCCAACTCTTGGAGAGGCTGCACTTCGACTCATTTCGGCTACGCGGTAATTGAGCGTAGTCGAAATTCAATGACCAACGCTCTGTTACCACGCCAACGACTACGCGGTAGTTGAATCTCGACTTACTTCGACTACGCTCAGTACAAGTCGCTCGATTACCGCGCAGCGATGCACTGAGCCTGTCCTGAGCGTAGCCGAAGGGCGCAGTCGAAGTGTCGAAACTCAGGACAAGCTCAGTACAAGTTTGTAATTCGTAATTAAGAAAGTCAGATATGGCATGGCTTTCAGAGTTTGAATGTGTTGTCTCATTTTAGAGAATTGGTTTTACTTCTAAATTCTGCTGTATTAAGTCATAATCAGCTCGAAGAACTAAAACTACCTAAAACTATACTGAAATTACTGATAACTACTAAACTCCAAAAGCTAATATCGTCTAAGTAGGGAATCTAAAACAAAACCCAACTTTAGAAATTAGGAGCAAGAGCGTGAATTTGGACGATTTAGCTTTGCAGATAGAGAACATGCGTAAGCGCGTCGCCCTCTTGCAACGCCAGAGCGAACAGCAAAAAGCACAAGCAGATATTGAACTAGTTACCGCAGTATTTAAAGAAGTTTACCTGGCTTTGGAAGAACTGCAACTAGTAAATGAAGATTTAAAGCAGCAGAATGAAGAATTATCTAAAACTCAACAGGCTTTGGTAGCAGAAAGTCAACGCTACCAAGAATTATTTGAGGAAGTACCAGACGCTTATTTTGTGACTGATACAAAAGGAATAATTCAGGAAGCTAACTCAGCCGCCACCGCTCTACTTAACATTTCTAAAAGTTCGTTGTTGGGCACATCCATAGGGATTTTTGTAGTTGAGAAAGAAATAATTGCTTTTCATTTAAAACTAAATCATCTGCGCGATCGCGCTCAATTCCCAGACTGGAAAATGCAAGAGTGGGAAGTAACCCTGCGACCGCGTGACAAAACACCTATTATGGCTGCGGTTAAGGTGGTTGCTATCCGTAATCAATCTGGTGAGTTAGTTAGTCTGCGCTGGTTATTGCACGACATTAGCGAAAGCAAGCGAACCCAAGCCAAGCTGCAATGGGCAGAAGAGGCGATGCGACAAGCACTTGCCAAAGAAAGGGAGTTTAGCGAACTTAAATCCCGCTTGCTCACCATCACTTCCCATGAGTTTCGCACCCCTTTGGCTACTATCCACTCTTCTGCGGAACTACTAGAACATTATCGCCACCTTTGGAGCGAACAGCGACAACAGACCCACCTGCGTCGCATTCAAAAATCAGTTATGCATATAACCCACTTATTAAATGATGTATTGGTGGTGAGTCAGGATGAAACAGGCAAGTTAGAGTTTAATCCAACACCGATAAATTTAGTGGAATTTTGCCGCGATTTATTAGAAGAATTACAACAGAGCGATCGCTCCCAACATGCGATCGTTTTTAGCAGTGAGTGCCAATGCACAGAAGCTAACTTAGACGCGAAACTACTGCGCCAAATCTTGAGTAATTTATTCTCGAATTGTCTAAAATACTCTCCCATTGGTAGTACAGTTAGGTTTTCTGTAACCACTGCCAACGAGCAAGCTATATTTCAGGCTCAAGACTCTGGTATTGGCATTCCCACTGCTGACATTGAACACATCTTTGAACCCTTCCATCGCGCTAGTAATACAGCCAATATCCCAGGAATGGGATTAGGGATGTCCATTGTCAAGCAGGCTGTAGATTTACACGGCGGCGAGATTACAGTTGAAAGTGCGATCGATGCGGGAACTACCTTTACAGTCATTCTGCCATTTTCAAGAAATTTCCATGTATAGCTAATTAATAGACTTTTTGCAAAAGTCGGGGTAAAGGTGAAGGGGAAAAGGGTAAAGAAACTCAAAATCCTTTCCCTTTACCCTAAGAGTGCAAAAATATATTTTTGCAAAAAGTCTAATCACTTTTATTTATCGAATTTAAAAACAAAAGTAATTGCTTGTATGCTAGAAGGTCTTTAAAGTGGAGTAAGCCGGTCAACAATAGGTTGATTGTAAAGTTTTTCTTCGCAGTAGCTTAGGGAAACAAACTCAAAGACTTTGTATCTTTAAATATGAGCTTAAAATATTACGCCTGTGGTAATCTCTAACAAATCAGAATACGCACTTCTAGCCCTGTTAGAGTTAGCAACCTGCTACCCTAAGGGTGAAGCCCTACAAATTCGAGAGATAGCGGCATTGCAAGACATCCCGAACCGCTATTTGGAACAACTCCTGGCAACGTTAAGACGTGGAGGTTTAATTAAGAGTATACGCGGAGCCAAAGGTGGCTATGTTCTGGCACGAGATCCCGGAAAGATTACAGTGTTGGATGCTTTTAGTTGTATGGAAGGGTCAGATATTGTTGTATCTCCCTGTGAACCGACTCCCAACACGGTAGAAGGTGAGCTAATTCAGGAAGTTTGGCAAGAAGCACGTCAGGCTGCTAACTCTGTTTTGGAAAAATATACACTCCAAGACCTTTGTGACCGAAGATCGAGCCGACAACAGAAGGAACTAATGTATTACATTTAGGAAGTATAATTACTAATTCGTAATTCGGAATACTCGCCTTCATGCCAGAAGCAAGCTACGTAATTCGTAATTAAAAAGGGAAGATGAAAGTAAGAACGAGCAATCTGTGACGCTGTTATATGCCTGAAGTCAATTTTCAACAGCCGATAAATAGTGCTGCTACTCTTGTGGAGAGTTATGCAGCAGGAAAACGGAACTTTAGTAAAGCAGAACTGGGTAATGCTGATTTGCAAGGCATTAACTTGAAAGGATCTGACCTGAGTTATGCTGACTTGAGTGAAGCTAACCTTAGTAGCGCTAATTTGAGGGGAACTGATTTGAGCTTTGCCGATCTTAGTCAAGCTAATCTGAAGGATGCCGATCTTAGGGGAGCATTATTGATGTCAGCAAATCTCCGCCAAGCCGCTCTTAAAGGAGCGAACCTGGAAAAAGCAGATTGCGATCGCAACACCCATTTTCCCCAAGATTTCGACCCGGTGAAAGCGGGTATGCAGATTAAATTTGAAGATTGATTAATTTAAGTTAAGCGATCGCACTTGCCTCAAGATAGAAGATATTTCTCTCACAAGAGTTGTATTTTGGTAAAAAAGCCTATCTATGAGGTTGACAATGGAGGCGAAAAGTGAAATCCTCAACCGACGCGCACCACTAATCACTGCTGGAATTTTTCTTGGTGTGGGTCTTGGAGGGTTTATTGATGGAATTTTACTGCATCAAATCCTCCAGTGGCATCATATGCTGAGTAACATTAGACCTCTGACAAACAGGGCGAATATAGATTTGAACATGGTGTGGGATGGATTATTTCATACCTTAGATTGGGTATTCACCGCAGCTGGACTTGTGTTACTATGGCGTGCTGGAAGACGTGATGATGTTCCTTGGTCATCACAGACCTTTATTGGATCGATACTGATTGGTGGTGGATTGTTCGACTTGGTTGAAGGTTTAATTGACCACCAAATTCTCGGTGTCCATCATGTTAAACCAGGCCCAAATGAGTTAGCTTGGGATCTAGGATTTCTGGCATTCGGTGCGCTACTTGTTCTTATCGGCTGGCTAATGATAAAAAAAGAGTCAAGAGTTATTAGTCATTAGTCATTGGGCGTTAGGAGTGCTGTTAGCGATAGCTCGGCGTTTAGCCCGTGCTGAGTTAGGAGTTAAGAGTTAAAAGTAGAGACGCGATTAATCGCGTCTCTACAAGAGTTAGGAGTTTTGCTTATCTCCTTGTCCCCTTGTCTCCTAACTCCCTCACTCCCTCACTCCCTCACTCCCCCGCTCCCCTGCTCCCCACTCTCCTCTATGACAGATACTTTTGAAAAAACTAGCTGGAGTTGGCATTTGTCTCAATTCCAACAACAAGCGGGTGAATGGTGGGAATACCAGTTTTACCGCTTTGAACGGGCTTTACCAGAATTGCCTACTGGATGGTCAATTAGTCCTTGGCTTGGTGAATTGCTGAAATTCTTGTTTTGGCTGGTACTGGGATTATTTGTAGCGTGGGTGGGTTGGCGATTATGGCGAGAATTCAGTCCTTATATATATTCTTGGCTAAATAGAAGTGGCAATCTCACTGATTTTCGTGTCAAAACTCGCTCCAATGAGTCATCCATAGCCCTTTTGTTGGAGCGATCGCAAGAATTTTACCGTCAAGGTAACTACCGTGAGGCTTGCCGTTGTGTTTATTTAGCGATGTTGCAGCAGTTGGATAAAAATGCGATCGCACCCCACAAACTCAGCCGTACTGATGGAGAATATTTGCAATTGCTGCGATCGTCTGTGACTCCCATACAGCCTTATGAAACTTTAATTACTACTCACGAGCAATTATGTTTTAATAATGCTGAGATTTTGCCAGACAATTATCAGCAGTGTCGGCAAGCTTATCGAGAAATTTCCCCGGAATGAAAAAGAGACGTTGCATTGCAACGTCTCTACACAAAACAAACAATATTCTATTTGGCGAGAATTGCGATCGCCTTGTCCACAGCTTGCAAGGCAGCATTGACTTCTGCCTCTGTAACAATTAACGGTGGCACAAACCGGACTACTTTTGGCCCGGCTGGTACTAACAATACACCTTCCTTGATAGCAGCATTGACGACATCGGCTGCGGTTATCTCGATGTCGGCTCGTAACTCCAAACCGTTGATTAAGCCCCAACCCCGAACTTCGCCAATGTACTGAGGATATTTCGCGGCGATCGCCTTCAATCCAGATCGCAACTGTTCGCCCCTGTCTTGCACATTCTGCAAAATATTTTCCCGTTCCAATGTCTGGCAAACACTGAGTGCTACACCACACACAAAAGGATTTCCGCCAAAGGTGCTAGCGTGTTCCCCTGGTTGAAAAACATCGCAAAATTTCTTGCTCATCATTGCACCGATGGGGACACCTCCACCTAAGCCTTTGGCACTGGTGAAAATATCCGGTTCAACGCCGAGATGTTCGTAAGCCCATAATTTGCCACTACGCCCCATACCAACTTGCACTTCGTCGAAAATCAACAAAACGCCAGTTTCATCGCAAATTTGCCGGAGCTTTTTGAAATAGGCAACGTCTCCTGGACGTACACCGCCTTCTCCCTGCAATGGCTCAATCAGAATTGCTGCTACCCGATAATCGCCTTCATCCAACTCGCTAATCGCTACTTCCACAGCGTTAATATCGTTGTAATTTACATAGTGGAACCCAGGAACCAAAGGATCAAAATACTTTTGATACTTCGGTTGGGCAGTGGCGGTAATGGTTGCCAAAGTCCGCCCGTGGAAACTGGCATTGGCGGTTAAAATAATCGGTTTTTCAATGTCTAATACTGTGTGGGCGTATTTCCGCGCCAGTTTAATTGCGGCTTCGTTAGCTTCAGCACCAGAGTTGCAGAAAAATACGCGATCGGCACAGGAACGATCGACAAGCCATTTTGCCAATTCACCTTGCTCAGGAATGTAATACAAATTAGAGACATGGTGCAGCTTTTGGATTTGGCGTGTTACCGCTTCTACCATCGCTGGGTGGGCATGTCCTAAAGTACAAGTAGCAATTCCCGCTACAAAGTCCAGATATTCCTGCCCCTGCGTATCCCAAACCCGGCATCCAGCACCCCGTTCTAGGGCTAAGGGAAACCGAGCGTAGGTAGACATGACAGCTTCATTAAAGCTATCTGTATCAAAGGGACTAGATGCTACAGACCCTGATGGGGGGATGGTGGCTTGGTCAACGAGAGTTTGTAGGCTCACTACCGCTCCTCCTGAAAGTTTTTCATTATATAGTTATTTACTAGTTTCCTAGAAATCCCTAAAAAATACTTTTTATTTAGCACAACTCGTACTTCTTCTTAAGCTAACGCTTATGTAACCTCAAAGGCCTGGTGGTGATGAAAAAAACTTTGTACTCAACACTTGAGCAAGTTAAAGCCACAGCTCCCCGACTTTTTAAAGAAGTCGGGGATCTTCTCTATCGCGATTGACTGAGTAGCCCAACAACCATTTCTGCATCTTAGCTTTGTGCATCAGCAGGTTCTCTTGGTCAAACCTATCGGGGTAAGCCATTCTCCTACCTTCCAAGGTTATTTTGATGAGTGCTGCTTGCTCATCTGTGGGTGAATTCATTTCATCTATCACCCCTTTAAAAAATTGAATGGCGCTAAGTCCAGGAGATTTTAATCCCCTTCCTTCTCTTAGCTGCCCAAGTGCTAGCTGAGGGAATGCCATCAGAGAAGTAAGGTAGCTGACTTTGTATGCCGCACTCCCTGTAGGTTTAACACCGTATCGACGGCATAAGTCACGTAATTCTGGGATGGTTTTGATTTCTAACTCGGAACGCGTGAACATAAAATAGAGTTACCTCTTGTAAAAGTGGTATCGGTAGGTAACAACTTTTCCAGGGATGATACCTACCGATTTAACCTTTATTTCCTTGTATACATCAAATCAAGCCTTATTTATATCTCTCAACAATGCCTAACCCCAAGGGTAACCCTCAAAATTTTGAATCCTCTCAACCAAGTAGAGAGTTAACCGATAATCTCAGTTTCCGGGTTACTAAGGAAATGAAGGAAGAGGTGAAAGCACAAGAAGACCCTCCAGAATTCTGTAGACGCGCTATCCAAGAAGCACTAGATAAGAAAAAAGGTAAGTAGTTCTGAGTTATTGGACTATTAGTATAGATAACTTTAAAGTTAGTAGAAAACTAGAAAAAGTAGGCTAAAAGTACTATTTTTACGTCATTCTCAACACTTGAGCAAAAATATCAACGTATCCAAAAAGAGTTGATGGCTGGGGCGATCGCTCTTGGTGGTGTTTTCTTGATTGGCACTTTGTGGTACTGGTTAGTGGAGGGCTGGTCATGGGAAGATGCAGCTTACATGACAGTTATCACCTTAGCCACTGTGGGATACGGAGAGACGCACCCACTCGGTAGTCGAGGACGATTATTTACAATTGCCCTGATTTTGTTGGGTGTAGTCAATATCGGTTACATTGTCAACAGATTTACAGAAGCGATTATTCAAGGGTACTTTCAAGAAGGAATTCGGTTACAGCAACAGAGGCGGTTAATGGAATCCTTAACAGAACACTACATCATTTGTGGATTTAGTCGGACTGGTCGGCAAATTGCCAAGGAATTTCGGACAGAAGGTGTAGCTTTTGTAGTAATTGATTCGGAGACGGAATCAATCCAAAGGGCGCAAGCTGAAGGTTATACAGCATACCAAGGTGACGCTACCCTAGATGACACACTCCTAAAAGTTGGTATTGAACGGGCGATGTGTATTGTTGCAGCCCTTCCCTCTGATGCTGAAAATTTATACATTGTGTTATCAGCAAAAACGCTGAATTCAGGAATTCGGGTGATCGCACGGGCAAGTACAGAAGAAGCTTTGCAGAAGTTACGACGCGGTGGTGCAGATGAAGTGATATCCCCCTATATTACTGGTGGGAAGCGCATGGCTGCTGCGGCTCTCAGACCCCAGGTATTGGACTTTGTAGATGGGATTTTGACTGGTGCAGACCGCCAGTTGTATATGGAAGAATTTTTACTCGACCCCGCTTTCTGTCCCGTTGTGGGTCAAAGTTTGCAAAAGGCGAGATTGCGATCGCAATCTGGGGCATTGGTTCTGGCAATTCACCGCATTGATGGAACTTTAATCGGTGGCCCCACTGGCGATACGATTTTAATGCCGGGAGATCGGCTAATTGGTATGGGTACAGCAGAGCAGTTGCGCAACCTAAATCAAATTCTCGGCCCAATGAATTCTAAGAAACTGCGACGACCGAAAAATATTTGATTTTATTTAATTACTTTTTTATACTAATTAGGTATTGTTTGTATAAGTAATATCAAGCGTGAAAAATGATTGCGACAGATGGAAGACTGAAACATTTATCCAATGGATGTTTCACAATCTAAAATCGTTCGACTGAGCTTGTCCTGAGCGTAGCCGTTGGCGCAGCCTCTCGTAGAGAAGGGCGCAGCCGAAGTCTAAAATCAAAAATGGTATAAGTTGGCACAATAAAAACAAACATATGAAGAAAGATAAACTAGACTAAAACCCTTTTTCCTCCTGCCTGATGCCAACGACAAATTTTTCCGCCGACCTAGTTAGTCTAATTACGTAAACAGATTTAGACTTTCCCAAATCGCCGCTCCCGTTGCTGGTAGGCACACAAGGCACGATGAAATTCGGCACGATCAAAATCGGGCCAGAGAGCATCAGTAATATAAATTTCTCCATAAGCCATTTGCCAGAGAAGAAAATTTGAGAGGCGGATTTCTCCACTGGTGCGAATTAACAAATCTGGGTCAGTAATTCCTGCTGTGTATAAGTGGCTCTCAAACACCTGTTCATTAATTTCATCGGGTTGTAGCATACCTTGCTGGACAAGTTTAGCGATCGCCTGACAAGCTTGTAAAATTTCTTGCCGTCCGCCATAATTAGTTGCTACTGAAAATCGGATACCACGATTGTTTTTGGTTTCTTCCATTGAACGGGAAATTTCTTGTTGGAGCGATCGCGGTAGGTCTTGCAAATTCCCTACAAATTTAATTTGAACATTTTCTTCGACCATTTCCCGCAGTTCTTGACGCAAAACTCTTTGAAACAGAGTCATCAAAAAATCTACTTCTTCCTGCGGTCTTTTCCAGTTTTCTGTTGAAAAAGCATAAGCTGTCAACGCCTGAATTCCCCAATCCTGACAACAGCGAAGTAAATCCTTGAGAGCATCTACTCCTCGCTTATGACCCATAATTCGGGGTAGACCCTGACGTTTAGCCCATCGACCATTACCATCCATAATCACCGCAACGTGCTGCGGCAATAATTCTCGTTTTAAATCAGTAGGTAAATCTTGTAGTTTAGTTTGTTGTAGTGTCATTTTTTATCTCGAGAAGCGGTCGATGGTAATCTGAGTAAACGTGAAACTAGTGCTAGTGTCTTCCCACCTATCCGACGAACAAAACTCAACAGACCAGGAGCAACTGCTTCCCTATCCACGGTTGGGGACAAAACAGCCTCTAATGACTCTTTTAGTTTCCTAATCGTCAGCGGTCTATTTAGGGTTCCCCGTTCCGCTAAGGAAATAGAACCCGTTTCTTCAGAGACAACAACACAAATGCAATTTTCGACCCGCTCAGTAATTCCCATTGCTGCTCGGTGGCGTGTTCCCAGCTGGCGCGAGGCTGTGCGTCCCGAAAGTGGTAAAATTATACCTGATGACACGATCCGTGAGCCACGAATCAATGTCGCTCCATCGTGTAACAAAGTTTTCGGCTGAAAAATTGTCTGGATTAGTTCTTTAGAAACTTCCGCATTTAGCTTTACTCCTGGCACAGAAAAATCTCGCTCATCAATTGGCCCTGTGGTTTCCACAATTAGTAAAGCTCCAATGCGGTTTTTTGACAATTCTTTAACAGCCTCAACAATTTCATCAATTACGCTATCAGATTTGGGGATTGCCAGACGGTCAGGTTGAAACAGCTGGCGGAATTCGCCACGCCCCAATTGCTCTAAAAACCGCCGAAACTCTGACTGTAGAGCAACTGCCATCGCCACAGCACAACCAATCACCAACTTTTCTAGTACAAAACTTAGCAGAGGTAGTCCGAATCTGCCACTTAGTGCTGAGGCTAGCATTAAGATAATGAATCCCCGCACCATCCATAGTGTCCGGCGCTCACTAATAATAACTAGTATCATGTACGTCAGCGCCAGCACTAACACAATATCCAGAGTCCCAAGTAGCAAGGACTGTGACCACCCCAGGTTTGTCAGCCATTGCTTCCACCAATCTCTCATGACATCTGGATTAAACTTTTGCCTCTAATTTACAGTTGGTCATTTGTCATTTGTCCTCTCTTACAAAGTTCTGATCGCCGGAAGCCGGCGCTCAGACTTTGCGCTTTGTCATTTGTCCTTTGTCATTTGCAAATGACCAATGACTAATGACTAATGACCAAGGACAAATGACTATTTCTTTAGTCTTTCTGGTAGGCGATCTTGTCGAATTAAATCTTCATAAGTTTCACGTTGCAAAATTAAATTTGCTTCGCCATTCGCCACTACGACTGCTGCCGGTCGAGGCAAGCGGTTGTAGTTAGATGCCATACTGTAATTGTACGCACCAGTTCCCATAACTACGAGAATATCTCCTGGTTCAGTCTTTGGGAGGAAAGCATTTTTAATCAGAATATCTCCTGATTCACAATGTTTACCAGCAATTGTGACTGTTTGGGTTAAAGGTGAAGACATTTTATTGGCAACTACTGCCCGATAAACTGATTGGTAAGTAATCGGTCGGGGATTATCAGACATTCCCCCATCGATCGCTACATAGGTACGAATTTCTGGGATAACTTTGGATGAACCAATAGTATAAGCAGTGACGCAAGCTGTAGCAATTAGCGATCGCCCCGGCTCGCTAAGTAATTTCGGCAAAGGCAGATTTTCGGCAGCACAAGCTGCTTGAATTACTTCACAAATCGCCTTTACCCACTCTTCTATGCTAGGGGGATCGTCTGATTCTATATACTTAATCCCTAAACCGCCACCAACATTTAACTCTGTAATATTTAAACCAAACTTAGCAGCATCCCGCAGCCATTGCACCATAACGGCGGCCAAATCTTGATGCGGTTGGCGCTCAAAAATTTGGGAACCAATATGAGCGTGTACTCCTACACAATTAAGGGCAGGTTGTTGACTGACAAAGGTAAAAACTTCATCTAAATCATTGGGATCAAAGCCGAATTTGCTATCTAAGTGTCCCGTGCGAATATATTCGTGAGTGTGGCACTCAATACCGGGAGTTAACCGTAGCATGATGCGGATTGATTGACTGGGTTGGGCGATTTCCACAAGGGTATGCAACTCATACCAGTTATCCGCCACAACGGTAACACCTGACTCGATCGCTAAAATTAATTCTTCACGAGATTTATTATTTCCGTGAAGATAAATTTTATCGGGACTAACACCCGCTTGCAAGGCGGTGTAAAGTTCGCCTCCAGAAACTACATCGATACCCAGTCCTTCAGAAGCTGCGATCGCACAAACTGCTAAACAATTCCAAGCTTTTGAGGCGTACAATACTTGGGATTCACCCTTGTAGTATTGCTTGAAAGCATCTCGGTATTGCTGACAAGCCGAACGCAGGGTTTCTTCATCTAAAATATATAAAGGTGAACCAAACTGCTCAACTAGGGTCGTGACATCACACCCACCAATTTCCAAGAGGTCATGATTATGAACTCTGGCAGTCAAGGGTAAAAGTTCTTGATTAGGCGATGGATTTGCCTTGGTGTCACGCCTTTGAGGTAAATATTGACTTCCAGAATGTTGAACCCCAGTGGGGTGAGTCGATACCATAACTATAAAAGTTTTCCTTGTTCAAATTACGGGCTTTGAGTTTGTCTCCCGATTCCCAGTGTACAAAGGGTTTGTAACGTTATTCAATAAATGTGATCTCATTAGACTTAGAAATTAAATTACTGACATTAGAAAATCTCAGTGCTATTCTGGAACTCGATCGAGCCTGTTTTGGCGGACTTTGGACTCTGGACGGCTACAAGCGAGAATTGGATAGTCCCAACAGCGATTTACTCGGTTTATTTTCCCCCTCTTCCAGCACAAGTTTGCTAGGAATGGGTTGCTTTTGGTCAATTTTAGATGAAGCCCACATTACAATTTTGGCGGTTCATCCTCAATATCACCGTCAAGGTTTGGGTGCGGCTTTATTATATTCACTTATTAAGACAGCTTGCGATCGCAAAATGGAGCGAGCTACCCTCGAAGTCCGAGCTTCCAACTTGGCGGCTATATCTTTATATCAAAAATTTGGCTTCAAAACAGCCGGACGGCGGCGAGGATACTACCAAGATAACGGTGAGGATGCCCTAATCCTTTGGCTCCCAGATTTACAACACTCCAAATTTAAAGCAACTTTAGACCAGTGGTATTCTATGGTTAGCGATCGCCTGGAAAAATCCTCTTGGCACTTACTTTTTAAGTAAGTATGTAGGCGAGAAAATTTATAACTATGCGATTGCGTACCGCAAAGGGTGGAACCCGTTGGCGCAACCTCTCGTAGAGAAGGGTACAAAGCCAAAACGAGTGAAGCAATCGTAAGGGTTTGGAAATTTTTACATTTTGTTATATGGTTAGGTTTATTTGTGCCTTACTGAGTTGGGCATGATTAATTTTGAATTATTGGGGCTTGCGATCGGCTTCAGCAAAAAAATGTAACTTTGCTGCATTTATTTTGATTTAAATATTTTATCTAAAAAATAAAATTTATAAGTAAATTATATATTAATATTTTTTACTTGATATTAAAAAATATATATGTTAAACATAAATGTTTGGGATTGAGTCAAGAAACCCTTAATCTAAGCAGTGAAGTGTTTGTAATAAATCCCAAAAAGGCTGGTGAACTAAAGCTCCTCAGTACACTAGCCATATAAGAGTAGTCAATAGTTAACAATTAGCCCATCAACTCAAGTCATAGCTTCAGGATGTCTATAATCTGTTATACAGGCATCCAAAAGCTTTGCCTGTGCTAAAATCAGCATACCGGCACGACCGCAGATGATGGGATAAAGCCATGTTTGAGCGCTTCACAGAAAAAGCCATTAAGGTAATCATGCTGGCCCAAGAAGAGGCCCGCCGTTTAGGTCACAACTTTGTCGGAACCGAGCAGATCCTCCTGGGTCTGATTGGCGAAGGCACTGGAGTGGCTGCTAAGGTGCTGAAATCAATGGGCGTCAATCTCAAAGATGCCCGAATTGAAGTTGAAAAAATTATAGGACGGGGATCGGGCTTTGTTGCCGTGGAAATTCCGTTTACGCCACGGGCGAAGCGAGTTTTAGAACTTTCCCTAGAAGAAGCACGCCAACTGGGGCATAACTACATTGGCACCGAGCATCTGCTGTTGGGCCTAATCCGCGAAGGGGAAGGCGTCGCAGCCAGGGTGCTAGAAAACCTTGGTGTGGATCTATCTAAGGTAAGAACCCAAGTCATCCGTATGTTGGGAGAAACTGCCGAAGTTTCACCAGGCGGTTCATCCGGGCGCACAAAAACCCCGACTCTGGATGAATTTGGCTCAAACCTGACTCAGATGGCAATAGACAATAAGCTCGATCCAGTGGTGGGACGCGCTAAAGAAATTGAGCGGGTGATTCAGATATTGGGTCGCCGGACTAAAAATAACCCAGTGCTGATTGGGGAACCAGGGGTTGGTAAAACTGCGATCGCTGAAGGTTTAGCTTCACGCATTGCCACCAAAGATGTCCCTGACATCCTGGAAGATAAACGCGTCGTCACCTTGGATATTGGTTTGCTCGTAGCAGGAACCAAGTACCGGGGTGAATTTGAAGAACGCTTGAAAAAAATCATGGATGAAATCCGCTCGGCGGGTAATGTCATTCTCGTGATTGATGAGGTACACACCTTAATTGGTGCGGGTGCAGCAGAAGGTGCGATTGACGCAGCAAATATCCTCAAGCCAGCTTTGGCTAGAGGTGAGTTGCAGTGCATCGGCGCTACAACCTTGGATGAATACCGGAAGCACATCGAGCGAGATGCAGCGCTAGAGCGACGTTTCCAGCCAGTAATGGTTGGCGAACCTACAGTTGATGAAACAATTGAAATTTTATATGGTTTGCGCGAACGCTACGAGCAACACCACAAACTGAAAATCTCCGACGAAGCCTTGGTAGCGGCGGCGAAATTATCAGACCGTTACATTAGCGATCGCTACCTTCCAGATAAAGCCATCGACTTAGTTGATGAAGCTGGTTCTAGGGTGCGCTTGATTAACTCTCAATTGCCACCCGCAGCCAAAGAGTTAGACAAAGAACTGCGTCAGATATTAAAAGAAAAAGATGACGCAGTGCGCTCTCAAGACTTTGACAAAGCTGGAGAATTGCGCGATCGCGAAATGGAAATCAAAGCCGAAATCCGGGCGATCGCTCAAAGCAAGACCAATGCAACTGGCTCTGAACATGAAGAACCCGTAGTTACAGAAGAAGACATTGCCCACATTGTCGCTTCTTGGACTGGGGTACCGGTGAACAAACTCACCGAATCTGAATCTGAAAAGCTGCTGCATATGGAAGACACCTTGCATCAGCGTTTAATTGGTCAAGACGAAGCTGTGAAAGCAGTTTCACGAGCAATTCGTCGCGCTCGTGTTGGTTTGAAGAATCCCAACCGACCCATAGCTAGCTTTGTATTCTCCGGGCCTACTGGTGTAGGTAAAACCGAGTTGGCCAAGTCCTTAGCTGCTTACTTCTTCGGTTCCGAAGAAGCGATGATCCGCTTAGATATGTCGGAATACATGGAGCGTCACACCGTCAGCAAGCTGATTGGTTCGCCTCCAGGTTATGTTGGTTATAACGAAGGTGGTCAGCTGACCGAAGCCGTGCGGCGGCGTCCTTACACCGTGGTGTTGTTCGACGAAATCGAAAAAGCCCACCCGGATGTATTCAATATGCTGCTGCAAATTTTGGAAGATGGTCGGTTAACTGATGCTAAAGGTCGCACGGTGGACTTCAAGAACACCTTGCTGATTTTAACTTCCAATATTGGTTCTAAGGTAATTGAAAAAGGTGGTAGCGGTATCGGCTTTGAATTTGCTGAAGATGTCACCGAGTCAGCTTACAACCGGATTCGCTCTTTGGTGAACGAAGAACTGAAGCAGTACTTCCGTCCAGAGTTCCTCAACCGACTCGATGAAATTATCGTCTTCCGTCAGTTGAGCAAGCCAGAAGTGACCCAAATCGCCGAAATTATGCTCAAGGAAGTATTTGGTCGTCTAACGGAAAAGGGTATCACTTTAGAAGTTAGCGATCGCTTCAAGGATCGGTTGATCCAAGAAGGTTACAGTCCCAGCTACGGCGCAAGGCCATTACGTCGGGCAATTATGCGCCTGTTAGAAGATAGCCTAGCAGAAGAAATTCTGTCTGGTCGTATCAAGGATGGCGATACAGCCCTTGTTGATGTGGATGAAAATGGCGTTGTCCAAGTTAGTTCTCAACAGCGTCGGGAATTGTTACCCCAAGGTGTTGAGTAAGATTTAAAATTTGGGATTTTAGTCTCGAATCAAAAATTAGAAAACGGTAAAGGGTTGAATTCCTTTACCGTTTTTTATTATTAATAAAATTTCATACTGATAAGAATAACTACAATTCAATTCCTTGTTAAGGATATATCACATGAATAAAATTGACATAGGTAAATGGAAATTACTCCTTACTCAAGTATAAGTTATTTCAAATAATACTACTGAACTTTCAACTTTAAATGAAATAACTCTCAAAAACTTTGAATCTCAAGCTGGCTTTGCTCTTCCACAAGAATACAAAAATTTTTGTCAAGTTTTTGGTTCTGGAGAATTTGGGTTCAATCAGTTTTTTATTGAAGTTCCAAATTGTGAAGATATAGAAGGTGGATTAACCTCAAATGAAATTATTCTTGAATCTTGCAAAGATAGCTTTTCTTGGTCATTGAAAGTTCAAGAATTGCTTGATAACGCTTATTTATTTGGTGGAGGAAATAATTTTCTTTCTTTCATTTTTGACTTAAGAACTTACAGCGAACAAGATGAAAGATATGATATTTATGCACTACAATTTTATTCTGGATTTATTAGTTATCTTGGTAGAGACTTTTTCAAATTTATTTGCGATTTCTGCATTGGAGAACAGGCTAAAGAAGTTCCAGGCTTGCTAGTGCAAGTACCGCCAATGCTTGATAAAGATGACCCTCTTTATGAACCTCGTTCTCGAAGTAAAACTTTTATATCATATAATAGATTTGAGGAAGATATTAGATAGTTTTAATTAGGGCAAAACCGTTGCAAATTCAACAAAAAGCTTGATAATGACACAAATCACGTTCAAAGTCCAAGCATTTTGGGATAAAGATGCTGAGGTTTGGGTTGCAAATAGTTCAGATGTACCAGGATTAGTAACAGAAGCTTCTAGTATAGAAATTCTCACGCAAAAGCTTCGAGTCATGATTCCAGAACTTATTGTTCTGAATGGAATAATACCCTCTGATTATATAGGCTCAATTACTTTTGAGTTAATCAGCCATCGACAAGAGTTAATTCAGGTGGCTTAATAAATGGGTGCGTCTTTTACTCCTGAATTGAAAAAGATTCTTACTGAAGCTGGTTGTTACTTTGAACGACAAGGCAAGGGAGATCATGAAATTTGGTATAGTCCAATTTCAGACCATCGGTTTGTAGTGGATAATTCTATCAAGTCGCGTCATACTGCTAACGCTGTTTTGAAACAAGCAGGACTGCTTAAAGCATTTTAACAAAAACAGAGGTTTTTATTTTCTCAGCAGAGGTTGTTTAAAACTTTGCTATATTCAAATGTTGGTTGACAAGCTGAAGAATCCACGACTTTATTATCAAGTTATAAAATTTCAATATTTAATGACATTGGGGTTTTCTGAAAAAAATACCTTAATTCATTACGTAAAAATAGAAAATTTCTGTTACTTTACTTTTTTCAACACTAAAACTTAAACTTTCAGGACTGGGTTCTTCAACTATATAATTTAAATTTGTAACTTTACCAGCTTGAGTAATTTCAATTTTGCCATAGGTTTTAATCACTTTTGATTGTGTATCACCTACTTTTACTTTATCTATGGTGGAATATTTACAAGCAGTTGTTTTGATTTGGTAAACACTAAATTTCCCTGATTGAGCATCTTCAGCTAAATCAACTGTAATACCTGTGTATTTAATAGTACGAATTTTACCAATAGCACGTACAAAGTCATTTTGTACTTTTACAGGTTTACCTAAAATTTTTTCGGAATCAGACCTAAAGTGCTTTTAAAATGAAAAAATATGAAGAATTATTGGGAGGAATCAATCGTCATGAGTTTGATTGTTGCGAAGTGGACGATTGAAGAATATCACCAGATGATTGAGGCTGGCATTTTGAGCGATCGCCTTTTATAGGTAATTAGTGCAAATACGCATCAGCGAACCAAGTTTAGAAATTGGTCAATCTACTACGTTGCTCAAATACAGGGGTAAGATAACTCTATAAAATAAATAGAAGCCGTTACTATTGACCTGGATATTGCAAAGCATTCTCTTGTAAAAATTGCTTAATTCATCACGTAAAAACAGAAAATTTCTGTTATTTTGCCTTTTTCAACAGTAAAATTTAAACCTCCAGGGCTGGGTTTTTCAACTATATAATTTAAATTAGTAACTTTACCATTTTGGGAAATTTCAGTTTTTCCATAGGTTCTAATCACTTTTGATTGTTTGTCACCTACTTTTACTCCATCTATGGTGGAATATTTAGAACGAGTTGCTTTGATTTGATAAACGGTAAAATTACCTGGTTTAGCACCTTCATCTAAATCAACTGTGATGCCTGCATATTTCAGAGTACGAACTTTACCAATAGCAGCTATAAAGCCATTTTCTACTTTTACAGGTTTACCTAAAATTTTTCTGACTTGTGCTTCGGACATAGAAAGTTTTATGCCACCTATTCCTAGACGTTCAATAGTTATTCCTGTTGATTGATTATTAAGATTCTGAGAAATTTGATAATTAGTGGTGGTAGCAGTTACTTGACTATGGGTGTAGCTAGTCAAGGGAATAACAAAAGTAGCGATGCCTACGGCGGACTGCGCCAACACTAACGAAATTTCTCTTAACATAATTGCATACTCAACTATTTTATAGTTACCAAGCTGTTACCTCAGCCTGTGTATCAGTATTATCACATGCTTTCTGGCATATCTTTCTCTTTAATCAATCGACTTATTCTGAATTACACCTGAAGTGCCTTTAAAATGGGAGAATATTAAGAATTATTGGGAGGAATCAATCGTCATGAGTGTGATAGTTGCTAAGTGGACGATTGACGAATATCACCGCATGATTGACGCTGGCATTTTGAGCGATCGCAAAGTTGAACTACTCAATGGAGAAATTATCGAAATGTCCCCGGAAGGGGAACTTCACGCTTATAGTAGTGGCGAAGCTGGTGACTATTTAGCAAAGTTATTAGCTGGACGCGCTAAAATTCGTTATGCTAAACCAATTACTCTACCCAACAACTCGGAACCCGAACCAGATATTGCTATTGTCCAACCTTTAGGACGCGAGTATCGACAGCATCATCCCTATGCAGAAAATATTTTCTGGTTGATTGAGTACGCTAACTCTAGTTTAGAAAAGGATTTAGAGGAAAAAAGCAAAATATATGCAGAAGCAGGTATCTTAGAATATTGGGTTGTCAATCTAAAAAAGTTACACTTGGTGGTGTATCGAGAAATCTTAGATGGAGAGTACGCGGCAAAACTGACATTGACCGGAGGAATAATTCAACCGCTTGCATTCCCAGATGTTTCTGTTGCAGTGGAACAAATTATTAACAGCTAAGATAATTTACAGCTTTTTTTATCTTTTTGAATCACAAGTAGTATATAAAGACACAAAATTGGACTGAGCTTTATCTTGCTAGGTTAACGCATCTCTACAAAGATTCTGGATAACGCATATTTAATTTAACCAGATATTTAATAACCTTTCTCAAGATATTTGATGCAGAGACACGATTTTACTCGCATCTCTACAATGTCTTTTCATAAGTTTTATTCTGCGTTCACAAATTCCAAATATCCATTGCTAAGTTCTTTAACTGCCAAATCATAAAATTGCTTACCATGTTCTGGCGTTGCTAAAGCCGGATTTGATCCCATACGTCCATCTGGATAACGCACTCGAAAGTCAGCAGCGCTATAAATCCGATGTCCGCTTGCAACTTCTGGTGAAAGGGGTGCTTGCTTAATCGCCTCTGGATAAACGTACTGGGTGAGGGCTACTTCACTTGGCGTTGCATGAGAACCTTCTCGATCCCCATATAATTCTTTAGCTAGCTTATATACAGAACCGCACATAAACCAGTTTGCCACTTGACATTGCACCTGTTGAGCATTGGCAATCTGCAAATCTTCTAAATGAGCATAAGTTTCGGAGAAAGCAGCTTTCAGGGTAGCAATATTACCGCCATGTCCGTTAATAAAGTAGAATTTGCTAAAACCAGCTTTGGCTAAACAAGTTACATAATCTCGCACTACTTGAATTAAAGTGCTGGGACGCAGACTGATTGTGCCAGGAAAAGCAGTATGGTGTAGTGCCATCCCCACGTTGATTGTAGGGCCAACGATCGCTTGGGTTGCATCACCCACACCACGAGCGATCGCTTCTGCACAAATAGCATCTGTACCAATTAACCCCGTTGGTCCGTGTTGTTCTGTGGAACCAATAGGGAAAATAATCCCCTTTGAATGCTGTAAATAAGCTTCAACTTCTTGCCAAGTACTTAAATGCAGTAACATTTAATGATTTTTCCTCAATAAAATTGCGGTGGGATCAAACCTTTTGCTGCTAAATAGCATCTTCTGTAACTCAACTCCCACTAACACGATTATGAACTCTCTAGATTTTATCTGCTGGCGATCGCACAAAATCCCCGACAACTTTTGCGAAATCGGGGATCTTTGTTTACTGCCAAATTTGGAGAGAATTAGACGATCTATTTCTACGAATATTGTTTAGATAATGGAGTCGCAACGAGTTTTGACAGAGATTGATATAAACAATTTGCCGATTCTGCCATTTTATCCTACGATACTCGTCGGTAAGTTTCCATAATAGAAATCAAAATTGATTTATGAAATTTTGCTTTTCTGGATAATCAAGAAAAAAGTCGCTCAATTTTGATTTTTTACTACTCGAAGTAATAATGCTTTTTTACGTTCCTTGTAATTTCCTATGTACAGTACATACCAGCAGGAAAAATCACTAAATCGCCTTTACCCATTTGCACTGGTTCTCCGCCATCAGGAGTAACAACTACGTCACCTTCCAAAAAATAGCAAGTTTCTTGAGAATCATAAGTCCAAGGGAATTTGGAAACTTCTTTTTTCCAAATTTCCCATTTAAATACACCTAATTTATTGAGATATTCAAGTCTTAAGTTGCTGCTCAATTTTAATTTCCATATTGGTTATTTCTCGTTATATTCAGCAGTAAGATTGAATATCCTCTCCACACTGATCTACTAAATAACACAAAGCGCGAAAACGCAAGTAGACAAGTTCGTTATAAAGCGGATTCAGTTTGCACATTGGCGGAATGTGTCCTATTTTGCGACCAAAAAGCATGACATCACGCTCGAATGGACACTGGGCGGGAATTAGTTTAGCAATAAATTTAGCTAATTTCTGATTCTGAATCTCAATTTTGTCAAGCCATTGACGTAATGGTTGCAGTAAATCTAATTTTGGTTGAGCAAATTGCTTTTTACTAACTGTTTGATTCTTTTCTTCTAAAGGTTTAATAAAAGCAGACAGAAAAATACGTTGATTCTGTGTTTTAAGCATAGTTTTAGGCAAGGTTAATCGTTGTGAATATGAACTATTTGCCGATTGACAATATCACCATGTAATATGTTTAGTCAATTTGCACTGTGCTTGTAGATTAAGAAGCAAAGTAAGCATAATGCAAACAATTTACATGCATCTTTGGGAAGAGAAATGGTTTAGCTAATTGTTATTTAAGCCCACCAAATCATGAAGAACTGTCCCGTTAAATACAAAATAACAAAGAAAATATAAAAATGGCATTTCTTTAACTTATGGATTTCTAATCTTAAAAATAGCAATTTTATATATTAAATATAAATGCCTGGTTCGGAAACTGACTAGTATCTAAAGATGTAGTTTATGGCACACAAACACAGCTTTGTTCTGACCCCACATACATTTCGCTAGGATTAGCCCCTAATATCTTTCGATTTTAGGGTATTGAATATCCTTCATTTTGTCTGATATGCTACACCAGCTAACCTAAATATTATCTAATAAGTAATGATAAATCGATTGATAAGCCAAAATTAATGCAATTATTTATACAAATCTAAAGAGCATTTGTACTGAAGAATTCTCCAGTTTTTATAATCCACTTTGTCTAACTACTCACAGTGAATTTAGCCGTTAGCACAGCCTTGGTAGAAAAGTATTGGTTATTCTCCTCAGTCCTCACTCCCTGATGATGAAAAACTTAATTATTTAAAATGTCTTAACCCAGTATTAACCTGATATTTACTGATATATTCTACATTCTGTTGCTCTAATTTTGTGAGCGATTTAACTGGAAATGTCTTTGGTGAATATATAGGACGATACCAAAGTTGGTTATTAAAGTAATTTTGCAATTCAATATTATCAAAACGGCGACCATGACTGGCAAAAATCGAATTTCGCATAATATCGAGTTCAAAACCGCTTTTACCATCCAAATCTGCATCAGTTACAAGTCTTTGAGAAAGCCAGAAATAATTGTTGCTCGTGCTATCAACAGGTGGTATTGATGTAGTTGAGGAAGATGATTGAGTTGGAACAGATGGGGTCGTTGGTGTCAATGTGGGAGTTTCTATCACTGGACTTGTAACATTTGACGGTGTTTCTGAAGGTAATACCGTTTTGTCTGCTGTAGGTTGAGAAGATTTGGATAACACTTGACTAATAATCACAGATGCACCAATTAACCCACCTACAATCAAACTGCCCATGAGAATATTATTCTGACTATGACTACTTTGAGGGCTAGGCTGTGGTTTGACAGGTGCTGTCTGAGGTGGCGGTGCAGAGACTATAGTTGGTTGAGTCAACAGGGGTTGTGTCGGTGGAATTGGATTTGCTATGCTCTGCAAAGAATCCAGCATTGCTCTAGCTGTGGGATAGCGATCGCGTGGATGATAAGCGATCGCCCGATCGATTACTCTTGCCATAATTGGGCTAACATGACTGGCATATTGCCGCCAGACAATTTCACCCGTTTGAGAATCGGTTTCTAGTTGTTGCGCCTGTTTACCAGTCAGCAAATAAATTACCGTCATTCCTAAACTGTATAAATCACTAGAATAAACTGGTCTACCTGCGGCTTGTTCGCTCGGCATATAGCCAGGTGTACCAATCACAATGGAACTAGTAGGATTACCTTGAGAATTTACTACTGTTCCCATTGACTCCCGCACAGCACCAAAATCAATCAGCACTGGTTTAGCATCCCGATGACGCACAATAATGTTATCTGGCTTAATATCGCGGTGAACGATATGCTTAGAGTGAACATAATCCAGGACAGGTAATAAATTCATAAACAATTCCTGGACACCGCCTTCACTAAATAGCCCCTGCTTCTGGACTTTTGCGGTTAAGGTATCCCCTTCAACCCATTCTTGAACTAAGTAAAATTGTCCACCAGAAGAGAAGTAAGCATATAATGCCGGAATTTGGTCATTTGTGCCACCGAGTTCTTCTAAAATAGCTGCTTCGCGTTGAAACCTCTCTTGTACTAACTGGTAAATTTGGGGATTGTTGTGAATCGGTCTTAGCTGTTTAACCACACAATGGCGCTTTGAAGGCATATAGGTGTCTTCAGCTAGATAGGTTTCACCAAACCCACCAGCACCCAGTGTGCGGATAACTTGATAGCGATCGTTTAGCAGCTGTATTGTCATGGGAGATTACAAGCGATATTCATAAGATAGTTTTCCCCAAAACTACCTTCATTTCAAATCTAGTAAACCTTCTTCTTTCAATTTAGGATTGAAGCGAATTTGCATTTGCAAACCGCGCACTTCTAACAATTGCGTTGAAATTTCTGCTTCTACTCTGCGTGCCACATTTTTAAGAACTTTTATTTGTGCTAATTCATCATTAGCTGGATTTTCATATTTTGCCTGTTCTTCAACTGTCATTGCAACTTTGACATCAATGGGATGAGTCCATTTTTCCTTTTGATCCCCATTACCCCAAGGCACACTGCCATTTTCAGCAATCCAAGCATTTTCAGTATTTTCTAAAATTGTGCGACTAGGGCGTTCAATAGTTTGAACTTTGACCCAATAGCATTGCTGTGGCTGACGAACTAAATGCTGTTTGAGGCTGAGGTAAACATCACGAGAGTATCCTACAAATTGCAGCACTTTTTCTTGGTCAAAGATCGCATATACACCGATTTTACCCTGAAATTGTTCGGGTAATTGGCCGCGATCGTCTATATAAGGTATATATTCCAGAGTTGCCAAAGAAGAAAGATTTGTTTCAGAAGCCATACATCAAATATCAAACTTATTATTTGCCTTCAGGATTGAAAATTGCGAATTAGAAAAAAATTATCTTTAAAATTATTCATTACTTAATTTTTGGTAAATTGCACAAAGGCGGCTGGGTTTAAAAATTTTAGCACTGAACATGAAATTTGGTGGCACATTAATGATGACATACTCATCAGATTCATGATATTTTTCAAATTCTGCTGGCATTCCTTTAGTAGTAGTTAAGCTATAAGGAACTGGTTGGAAAAGTAATTTTGTAAAATTAAGTTGCTCACACTCCAACTGTTGGCAAATTTGATTCAAGAAAGCAACGCTTGTCAATAAATTGAATAGAGTTTCTTGAGCTTGTGCTTCAAGAGTAAAACTTCCATCAAAGTTCTGAACAATTTTAAGGGCCATTTTCTGTATTAATAACTAGTTATTAACGACTAAGTGATGATAGAGGATAAGCAACATGTTACACATCATCCAAATGTGATGTGCAACGAAGCCTACCTTCTTGTGCAGATAAACTTGGTTAAAAATAACCACTTTAAGATCAGCCTATTGGATTATGGGACTTCTGTCAGCTACACGATAAAGCTAGCATCGTTAAGAATCATGAAGTTTAGCAATCTAGTCAAGTCTTGGGAAAATACCTCATTTCAATCAACCTATATATCATTGGTCACAAGTTAAGGTTGTGAGCAAGTTGTCAAGGGGATTTTAGAAGGTGCTTGAAAGAAAAATTATTTGGTTCCTCGTTGTTTCTCAGGGAAAGGTGCAACAATCAGCTTCATGTTTGGTTTTCGTTGTCGTTTAACAATGCAAGTCCTGATTTTCAAGAGCAGTAAAATACTTGATAGGGTCAGATGCTAGACCTTTTTGATGAGCAACGTAAAAATGATAAAGACCACGATAAATCATTTCTAAAGAAATCTGGTCAAAGGGTAAGGAAAGTTCATCAGCTACAGCATCACCTAAATCTAGCAATACAGCATAAAATAAGCATCTACCCCCTCTCTTTGTAGTAGTGATAACACGCATTTATATGATGGAAGAAAAAGTACGCCATTTTAAAAGTGCGCCATTTTATTTTGGTTTTCCTGTGCCTATACTTTATTCTTTGGCATTAGATGACAGGAGGCTTGAGACGGAGGTGGGCAAACAAACCTTTGAACACCTTTACTGAAGCAATGGATGGCTTTAGAACGGCTATGTCTTATCAATTCTTCGATTGGTTGACCCTTACTTAACCGTGAGTGTTTACTGCTTATAAAGCTAATTTGGGCTTTATTTGGGCTTAATTTTTGTCTAAGTCCCACTAACTATCCCTTCATTTGCTATAAATAGTGGCACAGTTAAAACTTTAGGATTTTGATGAGCAACAAAAAGCCCCACGCCAGATGAGTGTGGGGCTTGATGTGAGAAAAATTAAACCTGGCATCGAGCTATTTTTGCGTAGGGCGACCCCTAAACTATCGTTGCCGCAGCAGCGTTTCACCTCTGAGTTCGGGAAGGGTTCAGTGTGGTTCCACCGCGCAATAGACACCAGGAAAACTTTGAGGGCAAGGGGGAAAGGGGAAGGGAAAAAAGGAAAAAACTTAC